>JAPKHK010000020.1 GCA_026646885.1 Casimicrobiaceae bacterium
GCTCGCGGACGGTACGGACTCGGGCACGGTCGGCGCGGTCCTTACTTCAACAGGCGGGGCCGGCGGCGGGGAACCCTGATGCGTCACTTCCTGGCGTCGCGCGCGGTAGCGGCGCTGGCGTTGCGCGTGCGCCAGGCGCCCCGCAAAGCTCGCCTGGTAGCGCGTGCCGGCTGCCCGCAGCGAGGCCGCGCGGGCACGCTGGGCGCAGCCGGCGGCGCAATAGCGCTGCCCCCGATCACAGTGGCTGCAGATCAGCACTGCCGCGCGGCACGCGGCACAGAGATAGCGTCGTCCGGTCGACTCCATGGGCCTTGAGGCCCGTGGGAGACTCGACGCCAGCGCCCACTTCGTGAAAGACTACGGGCGCAACGACCGCGCAGCCTTGCGCGGGTGTGGGGCGCGACACTGGGGATGACTTGGCGGTTTGAGCCGGTGTCGCGCCTGCGTTGCCACAGGCCGAGCC
Organism: Casimicrobiaceae bacterium; assembly: GCA_026646885.1. Taxonomy (GTDB): domain Bacteria; phylum Pseudomonadota; class Gammaproteobacteria; order Burkholderiales; family Casimicrobiaceae; genus JACPUX01. The sequence continues at coordinate 464 of JAPKHK010000020.1, forward strand.
CGATTGTGCGCGCATCGGCCACTCGGGTGCCAAACGCCCTCCCTCCCGATTGCACGAACACCCCGCCGCCCGCCATCGGCGCGCCGGGGTCAGGGGCGTTTCCAGTCGCCCTACGGGCGCCTTCCAACGCCCCTGACCCCATCAAGCAAACAGCCGCTATCCGCTCACCAGATCAAGGTCATGCTGTGCCGTGCCGGCGGTGGACGCCGGATTTGTGCGGGAATCGACCGCCGTTACTAACTTTTCAATAAGTAGTGTCAGCCCAGGATATAGCGGCACTCTGGCTGCCTAAAAAATGACTTCACGAGTTCGGGGAGCTTCTGGATGCTACGCAAAGCACGGAGTGCGAGTCGCTTCATCTCCTCGGCGCTCTCGACCAACTGGCTCGAAACCTTCCGCTTCACATGAGCCCAGACTGTTTCGTCCGGGTTCAGCTGCGGCGAGTAAGGCGGCAAATAGAACAACTTGAGCTTGCCGTCCAAGCTCTCGATGTAGCTCTTGACCATCTTTGCCTTGTGAATCGGATGACCATCGACGATCAGAAAGACCGGTTTCTCGGCATTGAGCATCAAGCGCTTGAGGAACTCGACGAACACTTTCGCACCGACCGATCCCTCATGCAGCATGAACCGAAATTCGCCCTGCGTGCCGACGGCCGAGATCATGTTCAGCGAGAAGCGCCGGCCCGTCGCCTGCACCACCGGCGTCCGGCCTTGTGGCGCCCAAGTCGTGCCGGTGTGGTAGTCCGATCGGATGCCCGACTCGTCGCCAAAGTAGATCGTTGCTCCGAGCCGCTTGGCTTCAGCGCGAATCGCGGGGTAGGTCTCCGTCTCCCAAGTGCGCACCAGGACGGGGTCTTGCTGCCACGCCTGGTAGAGCGGCTTCTGGGCGCTGAAACCCAGGATCTTCATCAGGCGGTGAACCGAGGAGACCGACAGCTCTTTCTTGAATTGGCGTTTGATCAAGTGACGGATCAGAGACAGCGTCCACAAGCCGAACTCGAACTTGAACTGCTGCGGGTTGTGGTCACGAACCGCATTGGCAATCCACGAAAGCTCCTCGGCGCTGAGTTTGCTCGGGCGTCCCGGAATCGGCTTGGCGAGCAATGCGTTCTGTCCGCCATTGGCAAAATCGGCGAGCCACCGGAAAACGCTGCGCTCATTCACGCCATACGCCGCCGCGACGCTTTGCACCGTCTGCCCGTCACGTACCGCTTTGACGGCCTGCTGCCGCATGACCTGCAAGGTGTGATGATCGAGAGCTCGGCCGTCGGAAAGTCGTTTGCATTTCATAGGCCATATTATCGCTCACATGACACTACTTATGGGAAACTTAGTAGCAACACCAGCTCCACCGACTTCACCTTGGCCAGCAGGGTGCGCACATGCCCCCAGGGCATTTGTCCCACGGGCTGCGGGACAACTTCAAACTGCGGGCTGAAGAAGGCATAGAACTGCCGCATGGCAAACAGGCTGGTGCGCGAAAAGCCCTTCATGCCCGGGTAGCTGGCCTGCAGGTCCAGTGCCATCTGCTCCACCACTGCCGAGCCCCAGGCCCGTTCGCGCTGCCAAGCGTCCAGCTGGCGGCCAATGTCCCAGTACAGGCCTAGAAGCTCGGCGTTCACCGCCAGCACGGCACGGGTTTGCGAGGTCTGGATACGCTGCTTGATGCTGGCCAGCGCCTGGCGGTAGTCGGTATGGTGGGTGATCTCGCTCATGCCTTCAGACTCCCTGCCGCGGCCAGAAACCATGGCTGTTCTTCAAGTGATCGAGTAACAGTTTGACCGTTGCTTTCTCC
>JAPKHK010000021.1 GCA_026646885.1 Casimicrobiaceae bacterium
TGCGGGTCGAATGATACGGATTCGGCGGAAGTTCGCTACAGGACATAGCCCAGCGCGTAAAAGCCGCCAACAAGAAGGATTGCAAGAACAACGGTGATCAACGCGAAATGCTTGTCGATGATTCGCTTGGCGAGATCGCCGAAGAAGAAGAGCAGGATACCCTCGGCGAAGAATCGCATGCCACGTCCGAGCACCGAGCCAAGCACCATCGGCGCCAGCGCCATGCCGAACACGCCCGACGCGATCGTGGCGACTTTGTAAGGAATTGGCGTCAACGCCGCCACGAACATCGCCAAAAAGCCCCATTCTCCGAAGAGTTTGTTGGCCTTAAAGAATAATCCATCCGGATAAATCGCGGTACCCTGCACCATCAGCGCTTGATCTCCTGCCGCGAGTGAATCCGGAGTCCCAAACCATGACTGCTCGAGGCCAAAAGCGGAGATGCCCCACAACACCACATCCGCAAAAAAATACATGCCGATGAACCATCCAAAGATTCCGCCGAGCACACTCGTCACCGTCGTTACTCCGGCAAAGAACAAACTCTTGCGACGATTACCGAGACAGAGCGCGCACAACAAAGGGTCAGGCGGAACCGGGAAGAAGCTCGACTCGGCGAAAGAGATCGCCCCAAGCGCGATGGCGCCTCCGGGGCGGTTCGACCACGAGAGCACCCAATCGTAGAGCGAACGAATCCAGCGAAAGGGAGCGCCGAAAACTGTGCCGAGCACGGACGGCGAAGACGACGATGGCGCAGCATTCGTCATGGGCGACGAATCTTGCCGTGTATCGCGGAGAAATCAACACATATTAAAAGTTATGAAATATAAGGCTTATATTACGCGTTACATTTATATTTCAAAATGATGTCGAACTCGTGTCGATAAATGCCTATGTCTAAATGCATCTTATGTCGAATGATCAGCACAGCTAACAATGTCAATGGTAAATATCACTGAATTTCTGCTGTATCCGTGTCGATCAAATTTAAATGCACATTTACGCTTAACATAAAATTCAAATATGCCGTACAATGTGTACGGGCGCGAATATGCGCTATGAAGGAGGGGGCCATGTGTCGCAAGCACACCATTGGACTGCTCTCGGTAGTGATGTTTGTATTCACTAATGTTGCCGATTTGGCCGCAGAAGTGACTCTTTCCTCCGCAGAAGCCAAGGCCGAAGCCGACGACGCCATGCGCAAGCTGCGCTCCCGGCGTGAATCTGATCGGCTTGACGGCCTGGACACGCTCAGCACCTCCCCCACCGATCTTGCCAAACACATCTCACAGGAGTTGTCTTCGAACCAAGCGGCTCGCGTGGTGAACGCGCTCAAACTTGTTCGCTCCCGGCCGGAACTCGCAAACACCACGCCTTTCGCTCGCTTACTCGGCAATGAAGACGCGTCGGTCGCTGACGAAGCGGCATTGACTTTGCGCGCGCTTGGATACGGACAGCTTGAACGCACTCACACTGACGCAGCAGCACTCTCTCTCGATGAAACGTCACGCGCGCGCCTGCAAGCGCGCCTCCTTGTGGAAGCCCGCTATGCCGCAACCCGCGCGGTACTGATGCTGGCGGCCGCTCCGGGATACTTCGAGGAGCAATACTCGTCGCTTCTCTCTGGCGGAGAATGGGTTATCGGAGCGTTGAGCGACGTTGTTGCCCTTTCCGATGGCGTCGAAAACCCGATGCAGCAAGCAGTGCTCTGTCTTGCCGCTCACGCCAAAGATATGCCTGAAGTCGATCTTTCCTTTCAACGCCTTCTCGAAGCAAGCGACAACGTTGCGCTTGTTGCCGCTATCCTCGCTGGACGCAAGCAAGGAGAGCTTGACGAAAAAGCCCAACAGTGCTCGGCCGAATTAATCTCGCGTATGCGTCGCCGGGCGGCGCAGGCGCTGGGCGGCGCGCCGGGTCGCGAGTACGCCCTCGGCAAACTTGAAGCTCTCTATACTGAACTTGGGGGTGCAAGCGCGCCGACAGTCGTGGGTGTGCCGGGCGACATATCGCTTATCGAAGAACTGGAAGTCAGTCTCGCCCGCCAAGGTAAGGCTGAGCGCCTGAATCTCCGTCTTGCGACTTTGC
>JAPKHK010000022.1 GCA_026646885.1 Casimicrobiaceae bacterium
GCGGCGACAGTTGCACTTCGGCCGCCGCGGCAACGTGCGGCGCGAGCAAGACCAGACCGAGCTACTTCGAGGGGCCGGATCCGCGTGTGCCGCTGGGCGAGTCGGCGGTGACGGCCGAGCTACTGACGCTCGACATGCTCGGGCACCTGGAGCGCGGCACGTGCGAGTTGCTCGGTGCTGTCCGCGGTCCGCGGCTGGTCGGGCTCGCGACACTGGCCACCGACCAGCCCGGCAAGCGCAGCTACGCGATCCTGATGCCGCACTCCGCTCCCCCGCCCGAGCTGCGCGAGGCGATCGTCTCGATGGCCACACAGAAGGGCTACGAGCACGTTGACTTCCCGATGGAGTCGCTGCCCCGCGCCTCGCTGTGAGGTGCCCACGTTGGGCAAGCGCCACTCAAGTCTCACGTGCCCCGCGGCAGCGCTCCGCCCAGTGCGGCGGCGCGTGGACGCGCAACGCAGCGCGGGACTCTTCCCGCACCTTTCTTCTCTGCACCCTCACACCTCCCCATCGCCGCACCCCCCGCTCACCGGCTCAGCTTCTCGGCACATCGAGCGCCGCCCGGACCTCCGCCGCCTCGTCCGTCCGCTCCTGCTCCTCGTAGATCCGCAGCAATCCGCGCAGCGCTTCGAGCGCGTACTTGTGCCGGGGGCCACGCTGCGCCGCGATCACGGCGTGCGCGTCGCGCAGCAGCGGCTCAGCCTCCTCGTATCGGCCGAGCGCGACCAGGCAACTCCCCAGTCCGACCTGCGTGAACGCGACCCGCGCATCGCCGGGCGGATACCCCCCCCGCCGCAGCTCGAGCGCCTCGCGCAGCACCGGCTCCGCCTCCTGCGCACGACCCGCCCGCGTCAGCGCCATGCCCCACCCGGAGAGTGCGTCGCCGATGTGCACGTGCCCCGCGGGCAGCTTTGCGCGGCGAATCTCGACCGCCTCGCGAAAGGCAGCCTCGGCCCGCTCCGGTTGGCTCTGGTCGAGTAGCTCCAATCCGACGTTGACCAGCCCGCTGGCCACGTCCGGATGGTCCGCGCCCTGCACCTGCCGAACCACGGCGATCGCCTGCTCGTAACGCTCGAGGGCTTCCTCCTTCCGGCCGATCGCACTGAGCACCGCGCCGAGGTTATTGAGCGCCATCGCCATCTGTGGGTGAGCCTCACCGACCTCGCTGCGGGCGACCTCCAAGGCTTCGCGCGCAAGGGGCAGGGCTTCCTCGAAGTCGCGCTTCTGGTACAGGAGCATGACGAGCGATCCGAGCGCGTCGGTGAGCATCGACTGCTCATCCGGCGCCGGCCCGCCGAGGTCGGTGAGGCCCTGCTCCCTGTACCGCCGGTACATGGCGAGCGAGCGGCGTGCGAGCACCTCGGCCTCATCCAGCTCGTGCTTGTTGACCAGCACCGTGGACAGCGAGTGCAGATCCCAGGCCACGTCGGGACTGTCTGCGCCCTCGACCGCCACGTGCATCGCCAGCGCCTCGCGAAGCAGCGTCTCGGCCTCGTCAAGCTGGCCCAGGTTGCCGACCACGGCCGCCAGGCTGACGGCATAGTCCGCCGTGTCGCGCCGCGGCTCGTCGCCGTAGAGCGCCTTGGCGGTGTTGTATGCGTCCCGGTGCAGCCGCTCGGCGCGCTCGTACTCGCCGAGCGCCTGGTACGTCTGGCCGATCGCGTACTGCACGGCGGCCTGGACGTCCGGGGCGTCGCTCAGACCTGCGAGCACGCGGTCGGCGCACT
>JAPKHK010000023.1 GCA_026646885.1 Casimicrobiaceae bacterium
TGTGCTCAGCCGGTGATGGAAGGTGTGCAGGGTCTGGATGGGGTGTTCATCGCGGTGCGGCGCAGAGTGTGGGAGATTTTTGAGCGCCTTCAATGGAGCGAAAACCGCCAGAGACCTTTTGTTTGACCTTCATCATGCGCAAATCGCGTTCCGCCTGATTATTGTCAAACGGCACATTAAAATCATCCATAAAGGCCAGCACAGATGTCTTGTGTTCCTGTAGACGCAAGAGCAGGTTGCGCGCAGGCGTTTGTTTCAATCGTCCACGCTGTCCGGGTGTACGGCTTTTTTCATTGGGCGGAGGATTGGCTCTCAAACCCTGCGCAATCAACTGGTCGTAGGCTTGGTCGAAGAGGTTTCTTTGCCTGGCGCTCAAAGAAGTTTGCTTTTTCTCTTTGGCTGTTTCCACTTTCGCCTTGATTCTGAGCAACAGGTCTTTCAAGGGTTCAATCCACTTTTGTGGATAACGCTCCAGGAGAAAGAGCAAGGTTCGCAAATGATGCGCATTGCACAAGGCGTGTTCTAACTCATACAGAAAGTAGGCAGCCAGGTCGTCATGCATAGCGCGTCCTTTCAGACGCGGCAAGATGCCAATATCATTCATCGCCGCACTGCCGCGTTTGGGATGAATGGCGTAGCAGGTCAAGCGCGGTGTGCTGGCGTTGTGCAGCCAGTTCAGGACACCATTGACCATGAAGCCGCTTTCGTCAAAGTTCACCACCGCTTCCTGTTCCACCAGATGCTCTTTGACCGCTTCGTTGGCTGGCTCCACTCTTTCAGCCGCTTCTGCACAGACGCTCACGATTGTTCCTTCGGAGGGACGATGCCCGTACCACTCTTCCAGCAGGTCGCAGGTTCTTTCCAGCGGGATGTGCTGTTCGCTGTTCAGATACGCCATCTGCGATTTGATTTCCGTTCCGTACTGCACCGCCTTGCTCACTTCGTCTGGAAACTCGGCGCGGGTTTCTTTGCCACAACAAGGGCAATCCTTGACTTCTGCCCGATGCTCTGTAACTTCGATTTTCATCGACTCGCTCACCTCGACCTGGGCGGGGGCGTTGGCATTGCCTACCAGAGCGAACCCCTCATTGACCTGGCGACTTA
>JAPKHK010000024.1 GCA_026646885.1 Casimicrobiaceae bacterium
CGAAGTCCGAGTGGGAGATCTGCCGTCTGCTGGCGGAGAAGATCCAGGAGGTCGCGAAGCGCCGCGGCGTAGGCCCCTTCGGCCGGCAACAGCAGCGCCAACCACGCCTTCAGCGACCAGGCCAGCGCCGCCATCACCATGTACGCCCAGTTGCTCACCAGATCCCCCACCGGCGTCCGCAGCGCATGCACTCCGTGCTTGAGCTGATCAATCAGGTTCTCCTGGTCGCACCGTGCGTGCGCCGTCTCGACGATGGTGCTGCGAACGTGCTGGCGGTCGTTCGTGATGTAGAACAGGTAGCGATAGTCCGTGAAAAGCCGCTCTTGCCCGCGCTCCACCGCGATCCGCTTGCGCACCACGACCATGCGGTACGAGCGGCGGCAGGCCTGCGGCGCATGTTCGAACTCCGCCACCTCCTCGCCCAGCAGCCGCAGGTTCTCAAAACCCTTCTGACGCACAATCCGTTCCTTGACGTTGTCCGGCCGCGCCCGTGGAATCACAGGGCCGTTGGCCTGGCACGCACCCGCGGTGCCCCCACCGGCGTTCGCAAGCCCGCACGGCAGTGTTTTCCACGCGGAATCCGGCAATTCATCGGCCCGCTGCTTGAGGGTCGGGGCCGCGTCGTACCCGAAGATGAAGCGGATGCCCTGACCGTGCCAGCGGTCCAGATGCGCGGTCTGCGAGAAGTCCGTGTCCCCGCGGAAGGTGATCCTGCGGAACCCCGCCTGGCGGCACAGCGCCGCGGCGCGATCCAGATACGCGGCCGCGCCTTCGTGCGACGGGCGCTCCCCCGAACGATTGACCACATACAGCGGTTCCCCGGTGTTCGACAGCGATACGATCAACATTTCACACACTTGGCGCGATCCACCACCGGCCGAAAGCTGCGCCAGTCACCGGGCAGCATGGGATTGGGCTTGGT
>JAPKHK010000025.1 GCA_026646885.1 Casimicrobiaceae bacterium
ATCATTGCGAGATCACCATTGCCTGCTACCGCGCCTTCTGCGGCAGGCCGGCAGTCAAGCCCGTGCCGTAGCTGCCGAGATCCGCGCTCGCCGACGCCAGCTTGAAAATGCCCGCCGAGAGTTTGGGAATCAGCACGATCGTGATCGCGATCAGCACGCCCAGAATGAAGGTGTCCCATAATACGCCCTTATCGCCCGCGGCCACCGCCTGTTGAAACGCGCCGGCACTGGTGATGGTTTTCACCAGGCGAAACAAAATCGCCACCAGCACCGACCAGAAGTTGACCGAGCAGAAATTCGAGAGCCAAACCTTGAACACGTCATGAAACTGCGGGAACAGCGAGAGCACGATCGCCACCGGCCCGAGCAGATAGAAGAAGATTTGGACCAGCACTTGAATGATCACGAAAATCTCATACACGATCATCACCAGCAGGTACGACAAGGAAGACAATGACTCCAGGCTCAGGATGTTGAAAAGCGACAGCTTCAGCCCGCCGCTGCCGCCGCCGAAAAACGCGCCGAGATATTCCGCCATGAGATTGTCCGACTCCAGGTCGAAAATCGCGCGCGCCAGCAGCACGAACAGCTTCCCCAGCCAGACCGCCCAGATTTTGTAGGTCGCCAGCCCGATGGCGCTGAAGGCGATGAACAGCAGGTGATAGAAGTGATCGCCGCCCTCCTGGCCGCTGCTCATCCGCATCACCACCGCCAGAAAGTAGAAGATCATGCCGACCGTGAAAATATAGGTCGAGATCGTGACGATGTAGTCCACTAGCTGGTGGACCGAATCAAAGAAAACCGGACTGAAGAAGATTTCGAGCATAGTCTGTCGTATTTCTTCACGGTGAATTTGGCGGAGCGTGACCTTCGTTTGTTGGTAGACCGCGTGGATGCCTT
>JAPKHK010000026.1 GCA_026646885.1 Casimicrobiaceae bacterium
CCAGTTTTCGCCGCATCAGGATCTCGTTTCGGCGCGTCTGGCCGGCCTGCATGCGCTGCTCACACGGCAGTGCGACGACCAACGCCGCAGCTGGTCGCAGGAAATTTGCCGAGCCATCCTTCAAATTCGCGACCGGCTGATGCGCCGACAGGGAGCGCGTCAACGCTATCGTTTGGCTGGTGCTCCAACGATTCGTCACGAGTTGGCTTGTCTGGGGTACGAGCCGTTGCCATCGTTGCGCAGCATCGAACGCATCCTGCAACGGGGCGAGCGAACGTCGCCTACGTTTCGAGCGCAACCAAGTGCCAGTTCGAGCACGTATCCGGTGCCACTCGTCCGACGCAGCAACCAACGCCATCAACTGGACTTGATCGGACCGCGCTACTTGAAAGGTTCGCGGCGGGAGTGGTTTTTCCTGGTTTACCGCGATATCTACGATGGAGCCGTTTTTGTCGAATTTCAGCCTACACCCAAGCTGGAAACGGTTCTGGCCTTCGCAGTCCGCGCCTGGCAGTCTGTGGGTCTGCCGGAGATCTTGCAAGTCGACAACAGCGAGCTGTTCGGCTTGACCTCTCATCCCGGTTCGCTCAATCGGTTCGTCCGTTTGGCTTTGCTGGTCGGCGTCGAACTCACCTTCATTCCCGAACACGAACCTTGGCGCAATGGGTCCATCGAACAATTCAACGGCTGGCTGCAGGAACGCTTGTTTGCGATCACGTTGCATTCGCCCGCTCAGGTGCGCTGCGAATTGCGGGCGATGGGAGAGACTTGTTTTCACGAGGCGAGGCGCTGCCGGACATCGCTTTGCCGCGCGCGCCAATCTACTCCGGCGGGGTGCAGCGGACCGCGGCGCAGATT
>JAPKHK010000027.1 GCA_026646885.1 Casimicrobiaceae bacterium
GCTGCAGGGCTGGCTCGACCAGCTGCGCGGGCTGGGGCTGCCGATTGTCGCCGTGCATGTCGACGCCGACCTGCTGCCGCGTAGCTGGTGGATACGAAAGTGCGCTGCGCGCCAAAGGCGGAAAAGTTCGCAGCCAACGAGAGCAACAAGGCAAGACAAACAAGAAACGAACGCAACATGACGGCCTCCTCATCGTGCGGGGGGTGATGGAAGTAGATGGCCGTGCGGCGCACCCCGCGCCGTGCAGCCGAGGTGGGCATAGCATAACAAAGCGCGAGGCAGAGCGCGGTGGAAGCAATAATCGACGGCGTCGTCGATTCGGGGGCTAGACCGCTCCAACCGGGAACTCAGCCGTCGTTTTTTGGTTTGTAGGGGCGGCCTTGGCCGCGAAAATGCCGCTCCTCCTCGGTGCCGGCGGACGCAGCCCGTACCGCGTCTGCCAAGGGGCGATTGCTACATATTGGCGAGGCTGGTGATTGTGCCGGAGGTGGCGCCGGTGTTGTCGCTCACGGTGTTGTCGCCGGTCGATTGAAGAACGGCTGAAGACCCTTGAAGAAGTCCCGTGTCATTGTCGGTCACCTTGTTACCCGACACCACCGCTTTCGCGCCGCTGCCAACAACGCGGAACCCCTCGTTCGTGTTGCCGCTGATGAGGCTGCTGCTTACCCTGGCAAGGCTCGTGCCGCCGGTGTTTGAGGTGGCGAAAACACCAATCTTGTTTCTGCTCGCCACTGCGTCTTTCATGTTGAGCTCGACCCGGCCGCTGGTGGACGCATAGGCAGTGAAACCTGCATCACCGTTACCCGAGGCTTCGGAGCGAATCACTTCGACCTGGGTCGACACCC
>JAPKHK010000028.1 GCA_026646885.1 Casimicrobiaceae bacterium
ATGCGGAAGGCGGCTTGGTTCCGTTTGCGGCGCAGAAGCCAGAGGGCGACCAGGCCGACGGCATCGGTCTTGTTGCGCTTCACGTAAGCCCGAACATAGGCGGCGGGCAGAAGCTTGACCTCGATGCCCAGCCCGTTGATCCAGCGCGCCCAGTGGTGCGCGGAGCCACAGGCTTCCATGATGACCAGCGTGACCTCGCGATTCTGAAACCAGCGCTCGAACTGGGCGCGGCTGAGACGATGCGATTCGATGACCTTCCAGCCCGCATCGGCCACGGCCAGCTGGAAGACGCTTTTTGCCAGATCGACGGCAACGGTAGTAGTATGCATTTCGGATTCCTCCTCGGAGTTGTCTGGTGCTGATCCCCACGTCCAATGAGTCTCAGCTGCGCGCAATGTGCGCCAACAAAGAGGGGGAGTCCATCCCATCATTCGAGAGGGACGCTCCGCCGGCAAGCCGGCTCCGCGCCCCTCAAGCTGCACGTTGGGCGTCACGTTCTCGCGCCATGCCAGCGGCTCGAACTCATCCAGCCGCAGCCCCAGGGGTTTCCCATCGCGGGCGAGCACGCTTACCGCGCTATAATTGAGAGATGCTCAACCCCTTCCTCAATAAGTTTTTTATTCTCCGTCGCCCTGCCTATACCCATATTGACAACGATCTTCTGAAGCCGTGGTACAGATAATTTATTATTATATCTGAATTTCTCAATAAGCTGCGGAACAACCTGATGCTTGTATTTTTCTAACAGTCTCAATGACCTGCTCTATCGATGGCGCGCGCGCGACCTCAAGGCCGACATTCCTTGCGTGA
>JAPKHK010000029.1 GCA_026646885.1 Casimicrobiaceae bacterium
TGCTCGACATGAAGGACGTGCGCGGCGGCTACGGCGACGCCGACGTGCTGCACGGGGTGTCGATGAGGGTGGGTGAGCGCGAGATCGTGGTCATCGTCGGTCCCAACGGCGCGGGCAAGTCCACCGCGATGAAGTCCGTGTTCGGCCTGCTCACCGTGCGTGGTGGCTCGATCGTGTTCGACGGCGAGGACATCACCGGCTGGGCGCCCGACCGCATCGTGCAGCGCGGCATCTGCTACGTGCCGCAGGTGGACAACGTGTTTCGCGAGATGACGGTGCACGAGAACTTCGAGATGGGCGCCTTCCTGCGCCGCGGCGACCTCTCCGCCGCCTACGACCGCATCTACGGGCTCTTCCCCGACCTCAAGGCCAAGCGCCGCAACCTTGCCGGCGACCTTTCCGGCGGCCAGCGCCAGATGGTGGCGATGGGGCGCGCGCTGATGCTCGATCCCAAGCTGCTGCTGCTCGATGAACCCACCGCCGGCCTCTCCCCCAAGTACATGGAACAGATCTTCCAGATCACCCGCGACGTGCGCGACGCCGGTGTCTCCATCCTGCTCGTCGAGCAGCACGCCAAGCAGGCGCTCGCCTTCTGCGACCGCGGCTATGTGCTCGCCACCGGCGCCAACCGCCACGAGGGCACGGGCCAGGCCCTGCTCGCCGATCGCGAGGTGGCCGAAATGTTCCTCGGCGGCTAAGGGAGTCCGGCGCACATGAGCTTCATGGAGTTCATCAACTTCCACCTCGTGCCGGGCATCGTGCTCGGCTCGGTCTATGCAGTGGGTGCG
>JAPKHK010000003.1 GCA_026646885.1 Casimicrobiaceae bacterium
ATGCACGCATGATGAGGACCGGCCAAGGCGCGGCGAAGATCGCCTACAACGTGCAAAGCGCCGTCGACGGCGCGCATGGCCTGATCCTGCACCACGCGGTAACGCAAGAAGCCACCGACAACCGCCAGCTTGCGCCAATGGCGCTGGCCGCCAAGGAAGTCCTCGAAGCGGCGAGCCTAACCGTAGTCGCCGACGCCGGTTTCTCCAACGGTGAGCAGTTGGCCGCCTGCGAGGCGACCGGCATCACCGCCTATGTGCCACCCAACCGGGCGACCAACAATCAGGGTGATGGCCAGTTCTTCCCCAAGAGTGCATTCGTCTTCGATGAACCTCGGGAAGCCTATCGTTGTCCGGCCGGACATGATGCGCCTGCGCCGTGCGCTGGTCGAGCATCCATTCGGCACGCTCAAGGAGCGCATCCTGGGCGACGGCCGGTTCTTGTTGCGAGGGCTGGCAGGTGCGCGCACCGAATTCTCGCTGGCGGCGCCGGCGTACAACTTCAAACGGGTCGCCAACATCCACGGCATGGCGGCCGCCCGCGCCGTGGTTGCCTGAGCGGCAACCGCTCCGCTCGCCTCCACCAAACAACCAAAAAAATGCCCCGCTTGCGCGGGGCATCTTCTGGCCAGCCTTCACAATCCGTTTTTACACAGTCTGCGCGGGGCGCCGTTCCGGACGGAAATGCGCCTCACTCAAACCGAAATCGTGTCCGCCACTTCCTTGAACTCCTTGATCTGGTCGAAGTTCATGTAGCGATAGACCTCCGCGGCCTGTTTGTTGAGCGAGCCGGCGTGCGCGAGGTATTCCTCCGGTGTGGGGATGCGGCCCAGGAGCGAACACACCGCCGCCAGTTCCGCCGACCCCAGGAAGACATTGGTGTCCAGACCCAGGCGGTTGGGGAAGTTGCGCGTCGAGGTGGACATCGCCGTACTGCCCTTCCTGATTTGCGCCTGGTTGCCCATGCACAGAGAACAGCCGGGCATTTCCATGCGTGCGCCGCTACGGCCCAATACTCCGTAATGCCCTTCTTCGGTGAGCACCTGCTGGTCCATTTTGGTGGGCGGCGCCATCCACAGGCGCACGGGGATATCGCTCTTGCCATCCAGGAGCTTGCTGGCGGCGCGGAAGTGACCGATGTTGGTCATGCAGGAACCGACGAAAACTTCATCGATCTTGGTGCCGGCCACCGCCGAGAGTTTCTTGACGTCGTCCGGATCGTTCGGGCACGCCACCAAGGGCTCTTTGATTTCCGCCAGATCGATGTCGATCACCGCGGCATATTCCGCGTCGGCATCCGGCTCCAGGAGTTCGGGCTTGGCGATCCAGGCCTGCATGGCCTTGATGCGGCGCTCTAGCGTGTGCTTGTCCTGATAGCCGTTGGCGATCATCCACTTGAGAAGCGTGATATTCGAGTTGAGGTACTCGATGATCGGCTCTTTGTCGAGACGCACGGTGCAAGCCGCGGCCGAGCGTTCGGCGGAGGCGTCGGACAACTCGAAGGCCTGCTCGACTTTGAGCTGGGGCAGGCCTTCGATTTCGAGGATGCGGCCAGAGAAAACGTTCTTCTTGCCCTTCTTCTCGACCGTAAGCAGGCCGGCCTGGATGGCGTAGTACGGTATGGCGTTAACCAGGTCGCGCAAGGTGATGCCCGGTTGCATCTCGCCCTTGAAGCGCACCAGCACCGATTCCGGCATATCGAGCGGCATCACGCCCGTGGCGGCGGCAAAGGCCACCAGGCCGGAACCCGCGGGGAAAGAAATGCCGATCGGGAAGCGCGTATGGCTGTCGCCGCCGGTGCCCACGGTATCAGGCAGCAGCAGGCGATTGAGCCAGGAGTGAATGACTCCGTCGCCTGGCCGCAAGCTCACGCCGGCGCGCTGGGTGATGAAGCCCGGCAGCTCGCGATGCGTTTTTACGTCCACGGGCTTCGGATACGCCGCCGTGTGGCAGAAGGACTGCATCACCAGGTCCGCCGAAAAGCCGAGGCAGGCCAAGTCTTTCAATTCGTCGCGAGTCATCGGTCCGGTGGTGTCCTGCGAACCGACGGTGGTCATCTTCGGTTCGCAATAAGTGCCTGGCCGAATGCCGGTCACCCCGCAAGCACGGCCGACCATTTTCTGCGCCAGGGAATACCCCTTGCCGGAGTCGGCGGGCTGCGTCGGCTCGCGGAAAAGCTTGGAAGGCGGCAGACCCAAGGAGGCGCGCGCCTTGGCGGTAAGGCTGCGACCCACGATCAGCGGAATGCGCCCGCCCGCCCGCACTTCATCGAAAATGACTTCCGACTTCACTTTGAATTCGGCAATCACCTGACCGTTCTTCAAGGCCTTGCCGGCATACGGCTGCAATTCGATCACGTCGCCCATGTCCATTTGTCCGACATCGAGTTCGATGGGCAAGGCGCCAGCGTCTTCCATAGTGTTATAAAAGATCGGGGCGATCTTGTTGCCCAAGCACACGCCGCCGAAACGCTTGTTGGGAACGAAAGGAATGTCCTCGCCGGTGAACCAAAGCACCGAGTTGGTGGCCGATTTACGCGAAGAGCCGGTGCCGACCACATCGCCTACGTAGGCGATGAGGTTGCCTTTTTCCTTGAGCGAATTCAATTGCTTGATCGGGCCGACTTTGCCGGCTTCGTCGGTCGCGATGCCCGGACGCGGGTTCTTCAGCATGGCCAGCGCGTGCAGCGGAATGTCGGGCCGACTCCAAGCATCCGGCGCGGGCGAGAGATCGTCGGTGTTGGTTTCGCCGCTCACCTTGAAAACGGTGAGCTTCATCGACTGCGGCACTTCCGGACGCGAAGTGAACCACTCGGCATCGGCCCAGCTTTGCAGCACCTTCTTGGCGTTGGCAGCACCCGCGCCGCCGCCTCTGGCTTTGCCTTCGACTTCGGGGAAAGCATCGAAAATCAGCAGCGTGTGCGACAGGCCGTGTGCCGCGATGGCGCCCACTTCGGCATCGTCCAACAACTCGACCAGCGGACGCACGTTATAGCCGCCCAGCATGGTGCCCAGCAGCTCGGTGGCGCGCGCCCGGGTGAAAAGCGGCGTGCTTTCGCGGCCGGCGGCTACCGCCGCCAAAAATTCGGCTTTGATCTTGGCGGCATCATCCACCCCGGCCGGCACCCGGTAGGTCATCAGTGCGACGAGCGCGGCCTCCTCACCTTGGGGAGGGTTTTTCAGGAGGGCCACCAGCTCGCGGGTCTGGGCGGCGGATAGAGGCAGCGGCGGGATGCCCAGCGCGGCGCGCTCGGCAACATGCTGGCGATAGGCTTCAAGCATGATCGTTTCCTTTCCAAAGATCTGGCATGGCGCAAAAGCAGCAATTTTGCCATCGCGCGGTCCGTCGTCGTGGTTTCACAGTGACAGTGCCGACTTGCGGCGGTTCCGATCGCGGCGGCCTCGCCCCGGGTTGGCGAGTCTTATATATGATATCTTATATAGCACTCCTGGAGAAGACACAAAATGCGGGCGAAACCTGCCGCAATCGTGGCATGATTGGCTTTGCTGCCCCCCCCAATCCGGAGTCTGCCCTGTCTGTCGAACAATTCGGCCCGATTCGTTTTATCCGCGGCAATAACCGCGGCCGCTATCCGGCTTCCCATTCCGTTTATGTCGAAGGCGCGGGTGTATTGATCGACGCTGGCGCCGATGCCGCGGCCTACCGCGACTTGCTGGCCGGCGCGGGGGTCCGCGAAGTATGGCTGTCGCACTGGCACGAGGACCACCTCACTCATCTCGATTTGTTCGCCGACCTCCCCTTGCGCATGATGGCCGCCGACGCGCCGGCACTCGGCGGCATCGAGCCCTTCCTCGACGCTTACGGCATCGCCCGCGAGGACTATCGAGACTACTGGCGCGAAGTGCTGCCGCGCGACTTTCACTTTCGGCCGCGCCCAGTGAGCCGCTTCTTTGCTCCTGGCGAAGTGATCGACCTCGGTGTCTGCAGCGTGGAAATCATCGCCGCACCCGGGCATACCCCAGGCCATACGGCGTTCTGGTTCCGCGAACCTGAGGTGATGTTCCTCGCCGATTACGACTTGACGCGCTTCGGACCTTGGTACGGCGACCGCGACAGCTCCATCGAGCTCAGCCTCGCCTCGCTGGAGAAGCTCGCAAGCTACCCCGCCGAGGTTTGGCTCACCAGCCACGAAGACGGCGTGTTTCTGGGTGACACCAGCGAAGCTTTCGTCGCCTATCGCGGCGTCATCGACCAGCGCGAAGCCAAGCTCCTGGATTTCCTCACCCAGCCGCGCAGCATGGAGGAGATCGTCGCCGCTTGCCTGGTGTACCGCAAGCCGCGCGAACCGAGGGCGTTTTACGAATGGGGCGAAGGTGCGATCATGGGCAAACACCTCGCGCGCCTGTTGACAGCCCAAGCCATTCGGCAGGACGGGGCTTGTTATCAGCGCCTTTGACCCACAGGGAACAGCACATGGACACGTTTCTTTATCGCCTTCAGCCAACACGCCTGGAAATGCTGCGCGATGGACCCACGGATCGCGAGGCCGCCATCGTCGCTGAGCACTTTGCCTATTTGCAGGGGCTTTGCCAAAGCGGCACCGTGTTGCTCGCCGGCCGCAGCACCACCGAAGATGAGCGCGTCTTCGGCATCGTGCTGTTTCGCGCGCCGAACGCCAAGGACGCCGAGCGCATCATGGCCGCGGACCCGGCGGTGGCACAAGGCGTGATGCACGGGGCGGTCTTCCCTTTCAGCATTGCGCTTTGGGGGGAAGCGCCGCAGCTCAGTTAGCGCGACTTAGCGCTAAGAAAGTTCCAGCAGCAAGTCCTTGGCATTGACCGCATCACCCGGCTTCACGTGTACCACGGCGATGGTGGCATCGCGCTCGGCGGTGAGCATGGATTCCATTTTCATCGCCTCGATGGAAACCAGCGGATCGCCGCGACGCACTTTCTGCCCAGGCTTCACCGCCACCGTCACCACTTGCCCGGGCATGGGCGCCCCGACATGGTTGAGGTTGCGCTCATCCGCCCGTGGGCGCGCCTTGCCCGTGGCGAGGCCGGCCTTGGGCACGCGAATGAGGCGCGGCTGGCCGTTCAATTCAAAGAACACTTTCACCAAACCATCCGGATCGGGCTCGGCGTGGCCTTGCAGGCGCACGATCAGGGTCTTGCCACGATCGATATCGATAGAGATTTCCTCGCGATTGCGCAGGCCGTAAAAAAACGCCGGCGTCGGCAATACCGACAAGTCGCCGTAGGTCCTGTGGCTTTCCGCGTAGTCCTTGAACACCTTAGGGTACATCAAATACGAAGCGAGGTCGGTGTCCGAGCACTTGCGCCCCAGCGTGTGCGCCGCTTCCGCGCGCTTGGCCTCGAGATCCACGGCGGGAAGATAGTCTCCGGCTCGGCCCGGCAACGGTTTGTCGCCCTTCAACACCTTGCGCTCCAGGTCTTTGGGAAATCCATCGGGCGGAAAACCCAGTTCCCCCTTGAACAAAGAAATAACCGATTCCGGAAAGGCGATCTCCCGTGCCGGGCTCTTCACATCCTCGGGCCGCAAATCGTTGGCCACCATGAATAGCGCCATGTCGCCCACGACTTTGGAGGTGGGCGTCACCTTGACGATGTCGCCGAACAGCAGATTGACCTCGGCATAGGCTTTGGCCACCTCGGGCCAGCGATGCTCCAGGCCCATGGCACGCGCTTGTTCGCGCAGGTTGGTATATTGACCGCCGGGCATTTCATGGCGATAGACATCGGAGGTTCCACTGCGCATCTCTGGCTCGAAAGGCGCGTAATAACGGCGCACGCCTTCCCAATAATGGGACACCGCGCGCATCGCGTCCGCGTTCACGCCGGGGTCTCGCTCCGAGCCTTCCAGTGCCGCGGCAATCGAGCCCAGATTGGGCTGGGAGGTGAGCCCGCTCATGGCATCGAGTGCGCCGTCGACCGCGTCGCAGCCCGCCTCCACCGCAGCCAGCACGCTGGCCGCGGCAATGCCCGAAGTGTCGTGGGTATGAAAGTGAATCGGCAGCCCCACTTCCTGCTTCAGCGCGCGCACCAGTTCGCGTGCCGCCCGAGGCCGGGACACACCCGCCATGTCCTTGATGCCGAGCACATGCGCACCGGCTTTTTCCAACTCTTTGGCGAGATCGACGTAATATCTCAGGTTGTACTTGGGTCGAGCGGCATCGAACAAATCGCCCGTATAACAAATCGCGGCTTCGCAAATCGCACCGGACTCGATCACCGCGTCCATGGCCACGCGCATGTTTTCCACCCAGTTCAGGGAGTCGAAGACGCGGAAAACGTCGATGCCTCCATTGGCCGCCTGTTGCACGAAATAGCGCACCACGTTGTCGGCGTAGTTGGTGTAGCCGACCGCGTTGGATGCGCGCAGCAGCATCTGCAAAAGAATGTTGGGCACGGCTTCGCGCAGCTTGGCGAGGCGTTCCCAGGGGTCTTCTTTCAAGAAGCGCAGTGCCACGTCAAAGGTGGCTCCACCCCAGCATTCGAGCGAGAACAGTTCCGGCAAGTGGCGCGCATAGTAAGGCGCAACCTCCAGCATGTCGCGGGTGCGCATGCGGGTGGCAAAAAGCGATTGGTGCGCGTCGCGCATGGAGGTGTCCGTCAGCAATACGCGTTGCTGTGCCTTCATCCATTGGGCGAACCCGCTGGCGCCCAAAGTTTTCAGGAGGTCGCGCGTTCCCGTTGGGATGGGGCGCAGCAAGTCCAGATCCGGCTTGCTGGGCGGCGCCAAATGGCCGTCAGTCCAGGCCTGCGGCGGCTTGCGGCCTTTCATCTCCGGGTTGCCGTTGACCACCACGTCGCCGATGAAATTCAAGAGCCGCGTGGCGCGATCCCTCCGCGCCTGAAACTGCACCAGCTCGGGCGTCTCGTCGATGAAACGGGTGATGCACCGTCCGTTCTTGAACAAGGGATGCGCAATGACGTTTTCCAGAAACTGCAAGTTGCTGGATACGCCGCGGATGCGAAACTCCCGCAAAGCGCGGTCCATGCGCGCGATCGCTTCGTCCGAGGTGTGTCCCCAGGAGGTCACTTTAACCAGCAGCGAGTCGTAAAACGGTGTGATCACCGCTCCGGAATAGGCCGTCCCTCCGTCCAGACGAATCCCGAAACCGGCGGCGCTTCGATACGCGGTGATGCGGCCATAGTCCGGGGTGAAGTTGTTCTCCGGGTCTTCGGTGGTGACGCGGCATTGCAGCGCGTGACCATTGAGGCGAATGTCTTCCTGCCGCGGCACGTAGGAATCGGGGTCGCCGATTTTCGCCCCCTCGCTGATGCGCAGCTGCGCTTTGACGACATCGACCCCAGTGACTTGCTCGGTGACGGTGTGTTCGACCTGGATGCGCGGATTGACTTCGATGAAGTAGAACTCATCGGTGTCGGCGTCCATCAAGAACTCGACCGTACCGGCATGAGTGTAATCGGCCGCTTTCGCCAAACGCAGCGCCGCACCACACAACGCGGCGCGTTTCGCCTCGTCGAGATAGGGCGCGGGAGCGCGCTCCACCACTTTCTGATTGCGCCTCTGC
Source organism: Casimicrobiaceae bacterium (assembly GCA_026646885.1). GTDB lineage: Bacteria > Pseudomonadota > Gammaproteobacteria > Burkholderiales > Casimicrobiaceae > JACPUX01. Next base: position 7,517 of record JAPKHK010000003.1, read on the forward strand.
ACCGTGCAATCGCGCTCGAAGAGGTGGACGAGATTGCCATGCGTATCGCCCAAGATTTGCACTTCCACATGCCGGGCGCGCCTAACCAATTTCTCCAGATAGACCTCGTCATTGCCGAAAGCGGCCAGCGCTTCGCGGCGCGCCACGTCCATCATCGGCGCCAAATCGGCTTCGTTTTCGATCACGCGCATGCCGCGCCCGCCCCCGCCCCAGCTCGCTTTGAGCATGAGCGGATAACCGACCGCCGCGGCATAATTCTTGGCCTCTTCTGGGTCGCGCGGCAAGGCGCCGGTTGCAGGCACGACCGGAACGCCGGCGCGCTGCGCCAATTCTCGCGCCGCGACCTTGTTGCCCAGAGTGCGCATCACCTCGGGATCAGGTCCGACGAAAACGATGCCCGCGCGGGCACAAGCTTCGGCAAACTCAGGGTTCTCGGATAAGAAACCGTAGCCCGGATGAATGGCATCGACCTCGGCCTCGCGGGCGACGCGGAGTATGTCCTCGATATCGAGGTAAGCTGCGATCGGCTTTTTCCCGGCGCCGACGAGATAGGATTCGTCGGCTTTGAAGCGGTGCAGCGCAAAGCGATCCTCGTTGGAAAAAACGGCCACGGTGCGCATGCCCATTTCGGCGGCGGCGCGCATGACACGGATGGCTATTTCGCTGCGATTGGCGACCAGCAGACTGCGGATTTTGCGCATGGCATATCCAAAAAGCGAGAAAAACGGCAAAGCAATACGGGCGGGAGTTGGCATTCTACCTGTGATATCCCTGCGGTAGCTGCCCTGGCACCTCGGCTGAACCCCCATATCGCAGCAATCTCTTGGCTATTGCGTTGTCATAATTTTCCATTACACTGTCATGGGGAGTGGAGACCGCGACGGCTATTCGCGTCGCCGCGGGCAACCGGAGATGAAAGATGCCGCCTACCGCACTCACACCGACCATCGCGTCCCCGGCCACGATGCCCGAGGTTTTCGCCGATCGTATCGTCTCCTGCCTCGCCGATCTCGGCGTCGAATACGTCTTCGGCCTGCCGGGCGCCGCCATCGACCCGCTTTTCCACGCTTTGGCCCGCAGCGAAACGCGCGGAGGTCCGCGCGCCGTCGTCGCACGCCACGAATGCGGCGCGGTGTTCATGGCCGACGGCTACGCCCGCGAAACCGGGCGGCTGGGGGTCGTCTGTGCCACTACTGGGCCGGGGATTACCAACCTCATCACCGGCGTAGCTTGCGCCTATGCCAATGAAACCCCTCTGCTGGTCATAACCGGCCAGCCACCACAGCCGCTGCATGGCCGCGGCGCCTTTCAGGATTCGACATGCAGCGGCATCGACGCCATTGCCATGCTGCGCCCCTGCACGCGTTATGACACCTTGGTCTCGCATCCCGAGCAACTCCTGACCAAGCTTAAGGCCGCAATCATGCGCGCCCAGCAGGCACCGCGCGGTCCAGTGCATCTGTCCATCCCGGTCGACATGCTCCGCGGGAGCACGCGCCAAATGCCGGCGCCCGGACCCACGCCTCTGGCTACCCGCACCATCAACGCCTTGCCCGCGCTCGATCGGTTGATCGAAGAGATTGCCAATTGCGACCGGTTCGTGTGGATCATCGGCAGCGGGTGTGGCCGCGACGCCAGCGCCGTGGTGGCCCTGGCGGAGACGACCGGCACCCCTTTCGTGACGCTGCCGAACGCCAAGGGTCTGGTCGATCCGCGTCATCCGCTCTTTCGCGGCGTGTTCGGTTTTGGTGGCCACCAGCAAGCCACCGAGCTTTTGGAAAACCACCGGGACTTGCTTCTCGCCTTCGGCACGCGGCTCACCGAATGGAATACTGGAGGCGTATCGCCCATCTTGCTCAATGAAAGGCTGGTGCTCATCGACGATTGCGAGGAGCATTTCCTGCACGCACCTATGGCGCGACTACAGGTGAAAGGCGACATCGGCGCGATTGCCCGCGCCTTGCGGGGGCAGCTCGGCGCTTGCCGGCCAGCCAGAGAAGGCGCTGCGCTCTGGCCCGGCGATGCCTCCGGCCCGCCCTTGCTGCGGCGCGGGCCAGGTGATCAGGTGGGCCATGATGAGGTGATGGCGGCACTCTCTTGCTTCTGCCCTCCCGGGACGCGCGTCGTCGCGGACGCGGGCACCTGCACTGCCTGGGCCGTCCACAGCCTGGCCATCCGCAACCGCCGCGCCCCCTTGCACCTCGCCTCGGCCCCCCCGCCGCCGGCGCGCGAGCGCCGCACGCGCTACCGTAGCTGGCTACAGGTAACCACGGACTTTTCCCCTATGGGCTGGGCGATCGGCGCGGGCGTGGGCATGGCGCGAGCGCGGCAAGACGGCCCCGTGGTCTGCCTCACCGGCGACGGGAGCTACCTCCTCAGCGGGCAAGAACTGACCGTTGCCCGCACGGAAAGTCTCCCGCTGATCGTCATCGTTCTTAACGATGGCGCCTATGGTATGGTGCGGCACTTGCAGCGCCGGGCCGGTTTGCCGGAAACAGCCGTGGCGCTGCCGCCCGTCGATTTTGCCATGCAGGCCCGCGCATTCGGCGTGGAATCCTTCCGGGTGCGCGACAGGATCAGCTTCCAGGCTCTTCCCTGGGCCGAGATCTTCGCTTGGCCACGCCCGACGCTGATCGATCTACACGTCGATCCGGACGAGCCACCGCCATTCAATCTTGGCGTGGCGGCGCGAGCGGACTGACGGAACCTACCGGCCGGCTCCATCGCACAATCCGCCCTTGCGCACCGGATCGGTCACCGGATCTGCTTTCAATTGGGATTCGCCTGCACCACGCGCCCGTTGCGCACTTCCCCCATGACCACCATCTCCGGCTTGATCGCTTCGTGGTCGTCGCGCGTCCAGGGGCGCTGGTAGACGGCAATCACGCCCTCCACCTTGGCGTGCAGGTTTTCTAGCGCTTCGCGCACCTTGGAGCCCTCCGTGGTCCCTGCTTGGCGGATGCCGGCGGCGAGCAAGAGCATGCCGTCGTAACCCTGCGCTGCGGATACCGCAGACGGTATGCGCTGAACTTTGTAGCGCTGCTGATAAGCTTCGATGAAGGCGCGACGCTTCGGGGTGCTGGCCTCCTGGATAAAGGTCTGCGGCATGCGGGCGCCGTTGCCGTTGGGACCTGCGCGATCGATGAAATTCTCCATTGCCAGAGTCCAACTGCCCACGATGGGAACGCGCCAGCCGATCTTGGCCATACCGTTGGCGATGGCTGCAAGTTCCGGACCGATGCCATAGGTGACCACGACTTCCGCATCAGCAGCACGCGCGCGCAGGAGTTGCGGCGTCACATCCAAATCACGGATATTGTATTTCTCCACCACCACAGGCACGAGGCCGCGAGCGTTCAGGGCGCGCTCCACGTCCTGCCGGCCGAGCTGGCCGTAATTGGTGGAGTCGGCCAAAATGGCGATACGCGTCTTCTGCATGCGCTCAACGACTTCGCGCACGATCATCGCTGACTGGATGAGATCGCTGGCGGAGATGCGAAAAACAAAGTTGTCCGGGTGCTCTGGCGGACGGAATTGCCGGGTGATGATGCTGCCGGTCGCGACCGCGTTGATGACTGGGATGCGCGCCTCCTGGTAGACCTTCTGCGAAGCGAGTGCCACGCCGGTGTTGACGATGCCCACGGTGGCGACGACGCCATCGCGCCTGACGAGGTCCTGGGCGATTTTGCGCCCCAACTCGTTGCTTGCCTGGTCATCGCGCTCCACCAGCTCGATGCGCCGGCCAAGCAGGCCACCCTGGGCGTTGACTTCTTCGGTCGCCAGGCGGATCCCCTCGCGCATGGAAATGCCCATGGGCGACGAGCCGCCGGTAAAGGGCCCGGAGACACCGATTCGCAGCGGCGCGTCCTGCGCCAAAACGCCCGCCGCCGCCACCAGCATCAGCAAGAGCACGCCTACGCGGGCGCGGTGTGTCATCAGCTCGTTCCTCCTTCAGGGTCCATGCTTGCGCCGCGCCGCGTGCAACTGCCTTGCCGCGCACGGCGCTCGCTGCGGAACCAGCGCACAAATCTGGTCTTGTTGGCTCAAACCATATCCAATTGGAGCAAGGAATGCCAGTGCGCCAGGGTTAGGGAAATCCCGCATTCTTGCCGGTTGGAGCCTGTGTTTTCCTTGCCACTGATCACAACACGCCGAGAATCGGCCCAACCCCGTGCATCACGCCCTGGCCTGTTCGATCCTCGGAACATTCGCTCCGCAGCCCGTTCCGAGACTGACCGCGCCCCAGGCGTTGGAGCACCCTCCCCGCGCTGCCGAGTGTACCTTGCACGCCATGGCGGTATGATTCGAACCTGCCACGCTGCGTCGACCCTGGCCCACCGCGAGCGGGGGACGGCTGACGTGGGTCCTGACGATGAGGTACGCTATGATCGAAAACCCTCCATGATCGCTACGGGGCGGCGGTGGAGCGGGTGCTGATTGATGGCTATGAGTAAACCGAACAGACAAATCGACTGGACTGTGGGGGTGATTCCGGCCAGGGCCAAGGACCATGGCTGAGGCGCCACCGCCCGTCGCTTTGACGGCCACGGCCAGTGGCCGGCGACCGCTCGATCGCAAGGCCATTTGGCTCTTGCCCAATGCCGCGGTGATCAGTTTCATTCTGGCGATGGGGGCTCTGCTCTATGTGTTGCATCGGCAGGAGACTGAGCAGCAGCGCGCTGCGTTGGTGCGCGACATCCAGTGGGCGGAGCAGACTATACGGTTGCATCTGCAGGCGAATCAAGAAGTGCTCACTCAGTTCGCCAACGAGATGGCGCAGGGAACCCTCGACGCAGACGCCTTCTTGCTGCGCGCCTCCCAGCACATGGCCAACAACCCCGAGCTTGAGAACATGGTCTGGGTGGGCGAGAACACTCTGATTCGCTGGGCGGCGCCCTTCGAGACCACCGCCCGGCTGGTCGGCGAGCGCCTGCCCCGAGGCCCTTCCGAAGAGACTTTCCGGCGTGCGCGCGAAACCGGGCGTACCGCCTATAGCGAGCCTTTTCTGCCGGACCGCCCGGAGCAGCCTTTTGGTAAGGAGAGCCTGCGTCCAGACGGCAGCGCCACCATCGAAATTCATGTTCCCATATACGAAGACAAACTCTTCCGCGGTACTTTTTCCGGCGCGTACAGCGTTTCCGGGCTCCTTTTCCATCTGGCTCCACCCTGGTTTACCGACAAGTATCAGCTTGCGTTGGTCGATCGCGAGGGCCGGCTTCTGGGCACACGCACCGGTGCGACCCTCAACGACCCGGAATTGACCCAGGAGATCCCCTTTGAGCCCTTCGGCAAAGGCCTCAAGCTGCAAGTGACCTCGCTGCGCAGCGAATCGCGCTTTGCCCAGCAAATGCTGACCGTGCTGATACTCGGCCTTTCGGTGACTATCATCTGGAGTCTGTGGATGCTGCGCCGGCACATGGGCGGACGCCGTGCGGCCGAGCAGGAGCGCGATCGCCTGTTCAACCTATCGCTGGACATGCTCTGCATCTTCTCGCTCGACGGCACCTTTCGCCGTGCCAATCCCGCATTCGAGAGGATTCTGGGCTACAGTCGCGCCTCTTTTGTCGGCCGGCCGACCCTGGAACTGGTCCACCCCGATGACCGTGAGGCAACGCAGGCGGAACTCAAGAAGCTCGCCACCGGGGAACCTTCCACATACTTCGAAAACCGCTGCCGCGGCGCCGACGGCCGCTATCGCTGGCTGCTCTGGTCGGTGAATCCAGAGGTTGAGGAAGGCCTGCTCTATGCAGTCGCCCATGACATCACCAACCGCAAAGAGAATGAGCAGGCTCTAGCGGCCGCCTATGCCTTCCGCAAGGCGATGGAGGATTCCATCCTCACCGGGATGCGCGCCTCTGACCTCGAGGGGCGCATCACTTATGTGAACCAAGCCTTCTGCCGCATGGTGGGCTTGGCCGAACGGGAACTCGTCGGGCGCATGCCGCCTTTTCCCTACTGGGCTCCTGAAGCCGAAGAAATCGACCGCCGCTGCCTCGAGCTTACGCTCGCCGGCACGGCACCCGCCTCGGGCATGGAAGCAGTGTTTATGCGTGCGGACGGTGAACGCTTCGATGTGCGTGTTTTTGCCTCGCCTTTGATCGACGCGCTGGGCCGGCAGACGGGATGGATGGCGTCGATTTATGACATCACTGAGCAGAAGCGCTCACGCGAGGCACTCAAGGCTTCGCACGAGCGCTTCGTCGCGGTGCTCGATGGGCTTGACGCGGCGGTGACCGTCGCCGAACTGCGCCGTGGCTGCTTGCTCTATGCCAATCTGAGCGCGCGGCGCACTTTTTCCTGCGAACCGGATTCTGGCGAGACGCGCCTGAGCCCTTGGCAGGGCGTGAGCGAGTCTTTGCGTCACGACGCGAGCGCGGAGGCGGCGCCCAGCCAGGATTTCGAAGTCCAGCATCCGGCCAACGGCTGTTGGTATCACTTGCGCGTTCGCAACATCGACTGGGTCGACGGACGTCAGGTGCGCATGGAAGTGGCCACGGATATCACCGAGCACAAGCTCGCCGAAGAAATGAGCCGGCAGCAACTGGAGCGCCTGCAACGCACCTCGCGCCTCATCACCATGGGGGAAATGGCTTCGACTCTCGCACACGAACTCAATCAGCCGCTCGCGGCGATTGCCAATTACAGCATGGGTTGCGTGAGCCGTCTGCGCGGCGAGAGCTTCAATCGCGAGGAACTGCTGCGCACCATGCAAAAGGCCAGCGCCCAGGCCGAGCGTGCCGGACAAATCATCCGCCGGGTGCGCGACTTCGTCCGCAAGAGCGAGCCGCAACGGGCACCAGTACCGGTGGGTGATATCCTGGAAGAAGCCGCCAGCGTCGCGGAAAACGCCGCCAACAAGCGCGGCGCGCGCATCGTGTTGAACCTGGCCGGCGCCCTGCCGCTGGTATTTGCGGACCGAATCATGATCGAGCAAGTGCTGCTCAACTTGGTACGTAACGGCCTGGATGCGATGGAGCACACGCCGCACGCGCAACGCGTTTTGACCCTCGGCGTCGAATCCACCGGCAGCGATTGGCTCTCAGTGTCGGTGACCGACCGTGGCTCGGGCATTCGCGAAGAAGCGATGACGCGTTTGTTCGAGCCGTTCTATACCACCAAGGCCGAGGGTATGGGCATGGGTCTCAACATTTGCCGATCGATCATCGAACTGCACCAGGGACGCTTGTGGGTGGAGGCCAATCCCCTCGGCGGCAGTATCTTCCGCTTTACCTTGCCGGTCGCGCGCTGACGATGTCTCGCCAAGATGCCACGGTGTTTGTGGTCGACGATGACGAGGCCATGCGCGACTCCCTGCAATGGCTGCTGGAATCGATGAATTTCAATGTCGCCACTTTCGCCTCGGGCGAAGCATTTCTGGCTGCTTACACTGCACGGCAACCCGGGTGCTTGGTGCTCGACGTGCGCATGCCCGGTATGAGCGGGCTGGAACTGCACGACCGGCTCAATGCCGTAGAGGTCACCTTGCCCATCGTCTTCATCACCGGCCACGGCGAGGTGCCCATGGCAGTGGCCGCGTTGAAGAAGGGGGCGATTGACTTCATAGAAAAGCCATTTGCGGAAACAGATTTGCTGGAAGTAATCGAGCGTTGCCTGGAACTCGATGCCCGCCGGCGGCAGGAGCGCGCCGAGCGAGAGAAAGCGCGGCAGAAACTCGCCAGCCTGACGCCACGCGAGCGGGAAGTCATGGACATGGTAGTTGCCGGCAAGCTCAACAAGATCATCGCGGACAGTCTCGATATCAGCATCAAGACCGTCGAAGTGCACCGTGCCCGAGTGATGGAAAAGCTCGAGGCCCGATCGGTGGCGGACCTGGTTCAGCAAGTGATGAGCGCCCAGGAAGGAAAGCCGCCGGCATGAAGGGACCCAAAATCAGCCAAATATGACGTGGAACGTCAGATTGCTCCTTTCCTGCCATGCGAATGGCATGGTTTTCCGATGACGTTGTCCTGCGCACGATTTATGCATGGGGAATCGGGAACACGGCCGAGTGTCGGCTGCAACGCGGCTTTTTCGGCCGCGCATCCCCAACCCTGCTCAGGAGGCAACCCATGGGAACGTTGCTTGGATTCTTCCGCAAGAAACCGGCGAACGCGCCACAAACGCGCCCGACCGAGCCGCCGCGGGCAGCACCTGGAACACACATCCATTACAGCGCCGGCCTGATCGACAAACTCATGGCCGATCATAGCCGCATGCTCGGCATCTGCGCGCGGATTTCCGAAGCCCATCGGCAAGGGCGCCTCGACGAGGTACGCGAGCAACCCGGGGCGCTGCAGGAGGCGCTCCAAGATCTTCTCATGGTCGAAAACGTCAAGCTGTTCGTTTATCTCACCCATCTCTATGCTAGCGATCTCATGAGCGCCGATCTCATTAGAAGCTTTCGAACGCAAATGGACGCCATCGGGCGTAACGCACTGGCCTTCATTGCCAAGTATCGGGAAATCCGCGAAGGCTCGCCGCTGGCACAGACCTTTGGCAAAGATTTCGAAACCCTAGGCGCTGTGCTCGGCGCGCGTATCACGCGTGAAGAGGAATCACTCTATCCCCTCTACGCGCCACCAGCCTAGAAATCGTGAAGGAACGTTGCCGAGCGATATCGGATCGCGCGGCGACTCGCTCACAGCTTACTTAGTCCACCCCGCGTCTCTCCTCGTTGTGTGGACGGCCAGAAGGTTCGCGCCGGCGTAACACGCCGGCGCGAACCTCTTTTTCTGGCGGCGCCACGGCACCGCTCCCCCGTTGCTCGCCGTCGCCGGCGCAAGTTTGCCTATTTTCTTCGCTTGAGCTGGAATCCGCCCGGCTGATCTTCTACTTCCCAACCGCCCGCCTGGATCTCGGCGCGCAGGCGATCAGCGACAGTGAAATCCTTGGCTTTTTTGGCCTCCCAGCGCGCCTGAGCCAATTCACGCACGGCCGCGGGCGCTGCTTCCTCTCGCGGTGCCCAGGTTGCCAAACCAAGCCCCAGAACCTCGTCGAACTTGAGCAGCGTTGCCTTCTTCACCACGTCGGGTAGGTCGCTCTTGAGCACCTCCCAGCATAGCGCCAAGGCGCGCGGAAAGTTTAGATCGTCATTGATTTGGGCGGTGAAACGACGCAACAGATCACCATCCGCCTCGCCCGCGGTGCCGAGCTTATAGGTGGCCAAACGCAGGCGCTCGAAGGCGGTCACCGCTGCATCGAGGGCCTCCCAAGAGAAATTGAGCTGCGTGCGGTAATGCGCAGTGAGGCATAGATAGCGGTAAGCCAGCGGATCATAACCCCGGTCGATCAAGGTTTGCACGCGCAAGAACCCGCCCGCGCTCTTCGCCATCTTGGCCTGATTGAGTTGCAGGAAATAGCCATGCAGCCAATAGTTCGCCAGGCGCGTGCCGCAGCGCGCTTCGGTCTGGGCAATCTCGTTGGTGTGATGAACCTTGATATGGTCTTCACCACCACAATGGATGTCGAAAAGATCGCCCAAGTATTTCTGCGCCATGGCCGAACATTCAATGTGCCAACCCGGAAAACCGACGCCCCAGGGACTGTCCCACTCCATCTGGCGCATTTCACCGGCGGGACTGAACTTCCACAAGGCAAAGTCGGTGGGGTGGCGCTTCTCGCCCAATTCGACGCGAATCCCAGCTTCCTGTCCGGCCGTGTCGAGGCGCCCCAAGTAGCCATAGTCGGGTAGTTTGGCGGTGTCGAAGTAGATCCCATCGCCGGTCCGATAGGTGAAGCCCTTGACCTCCAAATCCCGCACGAAATCGATCTGCTCAGCGATATGGTCGGTGGCGCGACACCATACCTCCGGCTCTTCGATGTTCAAGGCCAGCATATCGGCGCGAAAGGCCGCGGTATAGAGCGCGGCGATCTCCCAGGCGGTCTTGCCGGTGCGCTTGACACCCTCTTCCATCTTGTCGTTACCCGTGTCGGCGTCAGAAACGAGGTGCCCCACGTCGGTGATATTCATCACATGGTGGACGCGATACCCATTCCACTTGAGCACGCGCTTCAGGCCGTCTTCGAAAAGATAGGTGCGCAAGTTGCCGATGTGCGCATAGTCGTACACCGTCGGCCCGCAGGTGTACAAGCCCACCTCGCCGGGATGAATGGACACGAAGGGCCGCTGGCTGCGGGTGTAGGTGTCGTAGAGTTGCAGTTCCATGGAAGATTCCAATGCGCTGAAAATGCAAAGGCCGCCGTTTCATATGCGGCGGCCATAGGTTTGGTAGAGCGGAAACTGAAAATTCAGCGCGCACGAGCCTGCGACCGCCGGGAATGCCGACAGGCAGGACAACAACGCGCCAAGCGCTTTACGCAAGAAGACATGGCGCAATGTTAAGGGTGCGGCCATGAGGGGGTCAAGCGACAGCCTCGCGCACATATCCCCGGCCGTATTGCCCCCCCCGAATCCAGAATGACTGCCGCCCGCATCCAAGGGCAATTCGACCTTGAAGCGCCAAAATGATGCCGCGCAAACAACCCTTTCTGCCTGCTCTGGTCGGTTTCGTCCTACTCGGCTTGGTGCTGTCCTGGTATCCGTGGCTATTGCATCTGATGGGCCGCCCAGGAAACCCCGGACCCAATCCGCTGGGTCTGTTGCTTGCGGCGCTCATCACCGTCTTCGTCACGGATCGAATGAGCGCCCGCTCCCGGCGGTGGCCCGAAGAGAGCGCCAGCCAGCCGCCGGAGCGGCTACAGCCGGGGCAGGGCATTGGTCCCTTCGCAGCGGGTGGGGACTTGGGGAAGGGTCGCTTGGCACCGCATTGGCGCGAGTTTCTCGGCCAGTTCGTCCGCCTACGCGCCGATTGGCGCGCTTGGGCACTGACGCTGGGCATGCCGCCAGCCGCTTTGGTCATCGCCGTTTGCCTAGCGTATTGGGCAGGATTGGAAATGCGCGCTCCCAGCATCGGTGCATTGGAAATGCTGGATCGTTTTCTCGTCATGCTCTTCTTCGTGGGTTTGGGCGAGGAGCCTGCCTGGCGGGGCTTTCTGCAGCCGCTGCTGCAGAAGAAACTGCCTCCCTGGCTCGCGGCGCTCGCCGTGGCGGCACTTTGGGGCTTCTGGCACCTGCCACTCGTCGGAATCGAATTCACCTGGTCGCAAGTGCCGCCCTTTCTGCTGAGCGTAGTCGCGGCGTCGGTGGTTCTGGCCACGATTTTCAACTTGTCGCGCAGCGTGCTCCCGCCCATGCTATGCCACGCCACGGTCAATACCCTAATGGTCCCGGTGTTGAAGGCTCTGCCCAGGGAGAGCTTGGGGGCGTTTTGGTGGATCTACGCCTTGACCTGGTTGGCCTTGGCCCTAGCCATCGTCGCAAGTACCCGCGGTGCCCTGGGGACGCGCCCCTGATACTGGGCGAGCAGGTGGTAGAATGCCTGCTCTTCGTTTCTCCAACAGCCTTGCGCCCCGTGCGCCTGCCCTCTCATGCCCCTGCCGAGCCGGCGCGTGCTGCTTGTTCTGTTTCTGATCTTTGCCGCGGCATGGTTCGGCACGCTCGAGCAACGCAAACTGATTCGGCCCGATGAAGGGCGCTACGCCGAGATCGCCCGCGAGATGGCGGTTTCCGGGGATTACCTCACTCCGCGTCTGAACGGCCTGAAATACTTCGAAAAGCCGCCCCTGCAATACTGGGCAAGCGCGAGCGCTTTTCGCCTCCTCGGGGAGAGCCACTGGGTCGCCCGCCTTTGGCCGGCGTTGACCGGCTTTCTCGCCATCCTGCTCGTCGGCTATACGGCCCATCGTCTGTGGGGGAAGACCAGTGGTGTTCTCGCGCTGGCGATCTTCGGCAGCATGAGCTGGCAAGTTGTCAACGCGCACTACCTTTCACTCGACGCGGGACTTTCCGCGTTCCTCACTTTGGCACTATGCGGCTTCCTTCTCGCGCAGAGTGCTTCGGCGCACTCGGCGACGCAGAAGCGTTGGATGCTCGTGACCTGGGCAGGCATGGCGCTGGCAGTGTTATCCAAAGGCCTGGTCGGCGTCGTGATCCCAGGAGCGAGCCTGGTTCTCTACACGCTCATCAAACGTGACTGGGCATTGTGGAAGCGTCTCGAGCTACTTCGTGGCCTTGCCCTGTTCCTGTTGATCGCTGCACCCTGGTTCGTGCTCTGCGCCCGGGCCAATCCGGAGTTCGCTCATTTCTTCTTCATCCACGAACACTTCGAGCGCTATCTCCTCCCCGGCCATCGCCGCGAAGAAGCCTGGTATTACTTCTTGCCGATGCTGGCCGCCGGCGCGCTGCCCTGGTTGCCGCACCTTCTCGCGTACGGCGGGCGCTTTTGGGTTTCTCCCACTGGCCCGGCCAAGGTGTTCGTGCCGGAACACATGCTTTTCTTGTGGGCGGCCTTTGTCTTGCTGTTCTTTAGCGCCTCGAATTCCAAGCTACCGTCCTACATCCTGCCGCTTTTTCCTGCACTGGGCCTGCTGCTGGCCAGACACATGGCGTGCTCCGCTGCCCCCGCGCTGGGCGTGCTGGCTCTGCCCATAGCGGTGATCGGGCTCGCCGGTCTTGTGATGGCCGAAGAAGTGACCAGCCAGTCGCGTGCCGACGCACCCCTCGCCCTCTACAGCGACTATGTGCCCTGGCTCGAGGCAGCCGGCTTAGCGCTTGCGCTTGGCGGGATCCTCGCCATCGTCCTTGCCCAGAATGAACGCCGTGTGCACAGCGTGCTCGCGCTCGGCTTTGCGGGCTTTCTCGCGACGAGCCTTGCCTCCCTGGGACATGATGTCCTGTCGCCGGCCAAATCATCGTATCATCTCGTGCGCACCATTCGGAGCCAAGAAGGCTCCTTGCCGGCGGACCTGCCCTTTTACAGCGTGGAAACTTACGACCAAACCCTTCCCTACTATCTCCAGCGCACGGTAACGCTGGTCAATTACCGGGACGAGTTTTCGCTTGGGCTTGATCAGGAGCCGCAAAAAGGCATCGCCGGTTTCCAGGAGTTCGCAAGGCGCTGGCGTGAGCATGAACAAGCCTATGCCGTGCTGCAAAGCGATCGCTACGGTATTCTTGCCGCGCACCAGCTGCCGCACCGCGTCCTGGGTCGCGACCCGCGCTTCACCATCGTGGCACGCCGATGAGCTGGGTGAGCTTCTTCCTAATTCTTCTCGGGGTTCTGCTCAACGCAGCCGCGCAGCTCTTTCTGAAGGCGGGCACGCAGACGCTGGGGGTGATCAGTTTCACCCGCGAAAACTGGTGGAGCCTGAGCTGGGCCATAGGCACCGAGCCGCGCTTCCTCGGAGGCTTCGCCTGCTACGCGATCAGCCTAGTGGTATGGATCATGGCGCTCTCCAGAGTTCCTGTGAGTATCGCGTATCCAATGCTGTCCATCGGCTATATCGTCAACGCCGTCGCGGCATGGAAGCTATTGGGCGAGGCACCGCTGGGCACTTCGGCATGGCTGGGTATCGGTTTCATCGTCATCGGCGTGTACTTGGTCGCCCGCAATGCTTAGCGCATGAGCACACTGCCATTCCTCCCCTTTGCCCGTCCAGAAATCGACGAAGCCACCATCAGTGGCGTCGCCGAGGTGCTCCGCTCGGGATGGATCGCTTCGGGACCCAACGTGCTGGCCCTGGAAAAGGCCTTATCGGAATTCTTCGGCGGCCGCCCCGCGCGCGTACTGACCTCGGCTACCGCTGGGCTGGAGGTAGCGCTGCAATTATGCGGCATCGGCCCGGGCGACGAAGTGATCTCTTCCGCGCAGACTTTCTTTGCCGCTGCCAACATGATCGTCAAGGTGGGGGCAAAGCCGGTGTTCGTGGATGTCGATCCGGCGACGCGCAACCTGGATCTCTCTGCCTGCGAGAGCGCCATTACGCCAGCGACCCGTGCGCTCATGCCGACCCATTTCGCCGGCTTGCCGCTCGACATGGACGCGCTCTATGCCCTCGCCCACAAGCACCGACTGCGCGTCATCGAAGACGCTGCTTTGGCGATCGGATCGAGCTGGCGCGGCAGGCGCATCGGCAGCTTTGGGGATATCGCGGTGTTCAGCTTCCACCCCAACAAGAATATGACGTCCATCGAGGGTGGGGCAGTCGTGGTCAACACACCGGATGAGGCCCGGCAGATCGAGATTCTGCGCTTTCACGGCATCACCGCAATGCCGGACAAGACCCGCGACGTCGCCGTGGCCGGAGGCAAATTCAATCTCCCCGACGTCAACGCGCGCGTAGGCTTGGGTCAGCTCGCGCGGTTGGAAGAATTCAACGCCAAGCGGCGCAGCCTGGTCGCGCATTACTTTCGCTGTTGGAACACGGATCCGCCCTGCGAGCTGCCGCACCGCGGCTATCCGGGAGATGAAGGCGGGCACAGCTGGAACATGTTTGCGCCGCTTTTGCCCTTGGAAGCCCTTTGCATCAGCCGGGCAGAGTTCCGCGAACGCCTGCAGGCGCGCGGCATCGGCACAGGCGTGTCCTACGAACCTCTGCATCTGGCGACACTCTATCGTCGCTACGGCTACAGGGAGGGCGACTTCCCGCATTGCGAACGCATCGGCGCCACCACCGTGACACTGCCGCTCTTCACCGCCATGTGTGAAAGTGACGTCGAAAGAGTCTGCCACGCCGTCGCCGCAGTCTTGGCCGAGGCAAAGCGATGAGCGCCCCCGCTCGGCCGCCCGAAGGGGGCGCAAGCCACCAACCGGAGCGGGCGCAGCCCGCGAACAAGGATTACCCCCTCCCCGCGGGAGGGGGTCAGGGGGAGGGTTCCACCACCCCCGCTCGGCCGCCCGAAGGGGGCGCAAGCCACCAACCGGAGCGGGCGCAGCCCGCGAACTTGGCGCCGCTGGTTTCGGTAGTCATTCCCGTGTTCAACGAGGAGCCCGGTCTTCCCACCTTGTTCGCGCGACTCTACCCTGCCCTCGACTCCCTGGGTGTCTCTTATGAAGTCATCTTCGTCAACGATGGCAGTCGCGACCGCTCTGCAGCGTTGCTCAAGGATCAGTTCCTCGCCCGTCCGGAAGTCACCCGCGTGCTGTTGTTCAATGGCAATTACGGCCAACACATGGCCATCATGGCGGGCTTCGAACACTGCCGCGGCGACCGTGTCGTCACCCTGGATGCGGACTTGCAGAACCCGCCCGAAGACATAGCCAAGCTGCTCGCTGCGATGGATGAGGGGCACGATTACGTAGGCAGTATCAGGCGCACCCGCGAAGACAGCCTTTGGCGCCACCTTGCCTCCAAGGCCATGAACCGTTTGCGTGAGCGCCTTACTCGCATCCGCATGACCGACCAAGGCTGCATGCTGCGCGCCTACAGCCGCGATATCGTCAGCGCCATCATTGCCAGCCGGGAAGTCTCGACCTACATCCCGGCACTGGCCTATACCTATGCGCACTCGCCCACGGAAGTGGTGGTGGGGCATGAAGAACGGGCGGCCGGCGAATCGAAATACTCCCTCTACAAACTGATCCGACTCAATTTTGATCTTGTCACCGGATTCTCGCTGGTGCCGCTGCAGATGTTTTCGCTGTTCGGCATCATCTTGAGTCTCTTCTCGGGCATTTTCGTGATCTACCTCGTGGGACGGCGGCTGGTCGTCGGACCTGAGGCCGAAGGAGTATTCACGCTTTTTGCCATCACCTTCTTGCTGATCGGCATCCTGCTTTTCGGCATCGGATTGGTCGGCGAATACGTGGGGCGGATCTATCAGCAGGTTCGCAATCGGCCGCGCTTCGTCATTCAGGCCATCCTGGAAAAGCCGCCTGGCGGCAAGAGCAGTTGAGCATGGCGCGTGCGGTCGTTTTCGCCTACCACAACGTGGGTGCGCGCTGCTTGCGGGTGCTGCTTGCGCGAGGGGTTCAGGTCGTTTTGGTGGTAACCCATCGTGATTCGCCCACCGAGCATGTTTGGTTCGAGAGCGTGGCGCAAATCGCCGCGGAATGTGAACTGCCCTGCATCACCCCAAATGACCCGAATGCCGAAGCTGTACTGCGACAGGTAAGCGCCACGGCGCCCGATTTTCTATTCTCTTTCTATTACCGGCAAATGCTCGGCCAAGCATTGCTCGCTTGCCCCACGCGCGGCGCGCTCAATCTGCACGGCTCGCTCTTGCCCAAGTATCGCGGGCGCGTGCCGGTGAATTGGGCAGTCATCAATGGTGAAACGCAAACCGGCGCCACGCTGCATTACATGGTAGCCAAGCCCGATGCTGGCGACATAGTCGCCCAGCGCACCGTGCCCATTCTGCCCGATGACACCGCCAAAGAAGTGTTCGACAAAGTGACGGTTGCTGCCGAATTGGCACTCTACGAAACGCTCCCCGCGCTGATCGCCGGCACTGCGCCGCGACTACCACAGGATTTGGCGGCTGGCAGCTACTATGGCGGGCGCAAACCTGAGGACGGAGAGATCGACTGGCGACAGAGCGCTCCAAGCATCCACAATCTCGTGCGCGGAACAGCACCACCCTACCCTGGCGCATCCACCACACTTTTTGGCCAACGCAGCCGTGTTCTGCGCAGTCGGGTGCGCGATACCGCATCCTTGCCGAGCCTGGTACCGGCGATCGAGACGCGTGACGGCCACTTGATTGCCCGTTGTGGCGGGGGCGGCCTGCTCGAGGTGCTGGCGCTGGAGGTAGCCGGCCGGACGATCAGCGTCGCCGAATTCGCGCAACGCTTCGGCAGCGCCCCGGTACCCTTGCCCAGCTGATGAAGCGCTGTTTGGAACTCCAGCCGCTTTCGCGCGAACATCAGGCGGCGTTGTCGCTGGGGCGCGAGGCCCAGCGCGCCGCGGCGCGTGACGACGCCGCCATCGCGGCTGCCGCCGCTCAGGTTCGCGAGCGCTACGCGGCGGATCTCGCCCGCCATTTCGCCATCGAGGAAGCGGTTTTGCTGCCCGCCCTCGAGGCCGCCGGCGAATGCGCGGGCCCGCGGCGCGCGCGCCGGGAACACGCCACTCTCCAAGCCCTGGCTTGCGCCCTCGCCCGGCCGAATGCAGACGACCTAGCGGCCTTCGGAGAGCGACTGGTCCAGCATGTACGCTTCGAGGAGAGGGCGCTCTTCCCTCAGGCGGAAGCGCTCTTAGACCCAGCAGCGCTCGGCCGCGTGGCCGCCGCCTGCGTCAAAGGGTAGAATCCAGCCTTTACTCGTTTGCGCCTTGCGAACAATTCGCGGCGCTCTTGCGCGTATGAAAAGAATTCTCATCCTCGGCGTCAACGGCTTTATCGGCCACCACCTTTCCCAGCGCATCATCGCCGGCACCGACTGGGAAATCTACGGCATGGACATGCAGGCCGAGCGCATCGCCGATTTGCTCGAGGAACCGCGTTTCCACTTTTTCGAAGGCGACATCACCATCAATCGCGAGTGGATCGAATACCACATCAAGAAGTGCGATACGGTACTGCCGCTGGTGGCCATCGCCACCCCGGCCACCTACGTGCGCGAGCCGCTACGGGTGTTCGAGCTCGATTTCGAAGCCAACTTGCCGATCGTCCGCTCCTGCGTCAAGCACAGGAAACGCATCATCTTTCCCTCGACCTCGGAAGTCTACGGCATGTGCCGCGACGCCGAGTTCGACCCGGACGCGTCCGAACTGGTGCTGGGACCAATCAACAAGCCGCGCTGGATCTACTCCTGCGCCAAACAGCTGATGGACCGAGTCATCTGGGCCTATGGCACGGAGCAAGGGCTCGACTTCACGCTCTTTAGGCCCTTCAACTGGATTGGCGCCGGGCTCGATTCGATCAATACCCCGAAGGAAGGCAGCTCCAGGGTCATAACTCAGTTTCTGGGCCATATCGTCCGCGGCGAGCCGATTCAGCTGGTCGATGGCGGCACGCAAAAGAGAGCGTTCACGTATGTCGACGACGGCATCGCCGCGCTACTGAAGATCATCGCCAATGAGAACGGCGTTGCCAGTGGACAGATTTACAACATCGGCAACCCAGCCAACAACTATTCGGTGCGTGAGCTGGCACTGATGATGCGGGACCTGGCGCTCGGCTACCCCGAATACCGCGAAAGCGCAGCGCGCGTCGAGATCGTCGAGACCACCGCCGAGGCCTATTACGGCATGGGTTACCAGGACGTACAGAACCGTGTCCCCAAGATCGAAAACACCTGCCGCGATCTCGCCTGGGCACCGAGCGTGTCCATGGACGAAGCCCTGCGCCGCATTTTCGATGCCTACCGAGGCGATGTCGCGCAAGCGCGCCGTCTGGTCGATTGAGCATCGCACTCAAGGTCGACGTTGACACCCTGCGTGGCACGCGCGAGGGCGTGCCACGTCTGGTCGAAGTGCTCCGGCGGCATGGTGCCGGCGCGACCTTCCTTTTCAGCCTTGGGCCAGATCACACCGGGCGCGCCATCCGCCGCGCCTTCCGCCCCGGCTTTCTGCAGAAGGTCGGGCGCACCGCGGTGCTCGACCACTACGGACTGAAGACCCTGCTCTACGGCACCGTGCTGCCCGGTCCAGACATCGGCCGCGCGGCAAGGGCGCAGATGCTCGGCGCGCGCGACGCCGGCTTCGAAGTCGGCGTGCACTGCTGGGATCACACCGCATGGCAGGACCAGATCGGCCGAGCCAACGCAGTTTGGACCCTCGCCACGATGAATCGGGCGATCGAGCGCTTTGGTGAGATCTTTGGCGAGTCCCCGCGCGTGCACGGTGCGGCGGGCTGGCAAATGAACGCGCAGGCGCTGCGACTCACCCAGCGCTTGGGTTTCGACTATTCCTCCGATTGCCGAGGCCAGTGTCCGTTTCTGCCGGTGTGGGAAGCGGAACTCATTCACTGCCCGCAGATTCCGACGACATTGCCCACGCTCGATGAACTGATCGGCTGGCAAGGGCTCAATGCCGAAAACGTCGCCCAGCACTTGCTCGATCGTACCGCCGCGGACCCGGGAAAGGACCACGTCTTCACCCTGCACGCCGAACTGGAGGGACAGAAGCTATTGCCCGTTTTCGAACGGCTACTGCAAGGCTGGCGCACCCAAGGCCAGGCCAACGTGCCGCTGCGGCGACTGTTCGAGCGCCAGGTGCCCACGGACTTGCCGCGCCACGAATTGGCGCTGGGTGCCGTACCGGGTCGCACTGGGACGCTGTTGGTGCAAGCCAAGGAGTTCCTCGCCGAGTGCGACGTTCTCGCGAACCCGCTGGCACCCAGCGCGTCTCAGATTCTGGCAAGCGCCTAATGTCGCGCTAGTCGCCGCGGGCCCTGGAGAGCAGTATCCCGCGGCACGATCCATCTCCATACGAGGAGAAAACGATGTCTCGCCCCAAGGTCGAAGATTTCTGCCTGCCGGGAACCGCAAATGCCGGGTTCCAACTCTCCGCGCAACGCGGTCATCCGGTCGTGCTCTACTTCTACCCCAAAGACAACACTTCCGGCTGCACCAACGAGGGTATCGCCTTTCGCGAACTTTACGCCGAATTCGCGCGCCTGGATTGTGTCATCGCCGGCATCTCACGCGACAGCGTCAAGTCGCACGAGAACTTCCGGAGCAAGTATGATCTTCCGTTCGCGCTCTTATCCGATGCCGACGAGAAAGTATGCTCCCAATTTGGGGTCATCAAGATGAAAAACATGTACGGAAAAAAGGTGCGCGGCATCGAGCGCAGCACCTTTTTGATCGATGCCCAAGGTCATTTGGCGCAAGAATGGCGCGGCGTCAAGGTACCCGGCCATGCCGACGAGGTGCTGGCGGCGCTAAAAGCCTTGCGGGCGGCGAGCGGCTAACCGTCCGCCGCATCGAAGACGGCACGGCGCCGCCCCCGGCGAACCAGGGTTGCTAAGGTGCAACCCAATGGCAGTGGCGGCGCTCAGACCCTGCGTGCCAGCGCCGCGGCCACGCCTATGTAGGTCGCAGGCGAAAGCGCTTTCAGGCGGTGTTTCTCGGCTTCGGGAAGATCGAGCGTATCGATAAAGGCATGGAAGTTCGCCGCGGAAAGTTTCTTGCCGCGGGTCAGTTCCTTCAGCTGTTCGTAGGGGTTGGCCACGCCATAACGACGCATTACCGTCTGAATGGGCTCCGCCAGAACCTCCCAATTGGCATCGAGATCCGCCGCCAGGCGCTCCGAGTCGACGGCCAGCTTGCTCAGGCCCTGGCTGCATGATGTGTAGCCCAGCAAACAATAGCCCAAGGCGACGCCCATATTGCGCAGCACCGTCGAATCGGTGAGGTCGCGCTGCCAGCGGGAGATGGGAAGTTTTTCCGCGAGATGCCTCAAGAGCGCATTGGCAAGCCCGAGGTTTCCTTCCGAATTCTCGAAGTCGATCGGATTGACCTTGTGTGGCATGGTGCTCGAACCGACTTCGCCCGGTTTGAGCTTCTGGCGGAAATAGCCCAGACAGATGTAGCCCCAGAGGTCGCGATCGAGATCGATGAGGATCGTGTTGACACGTGCATAGGCATCGAAGATCTCGGCCATATAATCGTGCGGCTCGATCTGCGTGGTCAGCGCGTTGTATGCGAGGCCGAGGTTCTCCACAACCCCCCGTCCGAGCGCTTCCCAGGGGACATCGGGATAGGCGACCACATGCGCGTTGAAATTACCGGTGGCTCCATTAATCTTGCCCAGGAGTTTCACCTCGTCGATGGCGGCTATTTGCCGCTCGAGGCGGGCTACCACGTTGGCGATTTCCTTCCCCAAGGTGGTCGGGGTTGCCGGTTGGCCATGCGTGCGAGCCAGCATAGCCAGTCCTGCGTGTTCGTGCGCCATGACGCGCAGGCGTTCGGCAATCCGCTTCAGTGCGGGAACCAGCACTTTGGAGCGTGATTCGCGCAGCATGAGCGCGTGGGAAAGGTTGTTGATGTCTTCAGAGGTGCAGGAGAAATGGATGAATTCCGAAACACGCGCTACCTCGGGTTCGCCAGCGAGCGCTTCCTTGAGCCAATACTCCACGGCCTTGACGTCGTGATTGGTTTCGCGTTCGATGGTTTTGATCGCCTCTGCGTCGCTCACCGAGAAGCGATCGATCAGGCCGCCCATCGCCTCGCGCGCGGCAGCGCTGAATGGCGGCACCTCCGCAATGCCCGGCTCCTCGCCCAGCGCGACAAGCCATGCGATCTCCACTTGTACCCGGCAGCGCATCAGTGCGAATTCGCTGAAGTGCTCTTGCAATGCCGCGACTTTGCTTTGATAGCGGCCGTCGAGCGGCGACAGCGCCAGTAGGGGTGAAGAGGTGACTGAGGTGGTGACTGAAGTCATCGTTGCCGGCCGTTCTAAATGGTCATTTTATCACGCCGTGCAACGCGCTCCGGCGGTGCTCGCACCATCGAATACACGCGCTCCTGCGCTGCCTCGGGCGGCAAATGGTGCGGCGCAATATGCTATACTGCGCCCGCTTTCCCGAGATCACGCAAAATGAAACTCCTCGCTTCGCTCACCAGCCCTTACGCGCGCAAAGTGCGCATCGCCCTCGCGGAAAAGAAGATCGATTACGCACTCGTTGTTGACTCCCCTTGGGAGCCCGCGAGCAAGGTCTCCGAAATCAATCCTTTGGGCAAGATTCCCGTCCTGTTGATGGAGGATGGGACCGCGGTCTATGACTCCCGGGTCATCGTCGAATATCTCGATACCGTCAGCCCGGTGAGCCGCCTCATTCCTGAACCCAACCGCCAGCGTATCCAGGTGCGGCGCTGGGAAGCCTTGGCGGATGGCGTATGCGACGCGGTCGCGGCGATCTTTCTCGAACGCAAGCGACCAGCGCGACAGCAGAGCAGCGACTGGATCGAACGCCAAGCCAAGAAAGTCGAATTGGGGACACGCGCGATGTCCTTCGATCTCGGCGACAAGGCGTGGTGCGCGGGCGACGCCTATTCGCTCGCCGATATTTGCGTGGGCTGCGCACTGGGCTATCTCGATTTCCGCTACCCTGAGATCAATTGGCGAGAGGACTACTCCAACCTCGCCCGGTTGGCCGAGAAACTCGCCAAGCGCCCCTCGTTCATCGACTCGGCGCCGCCGCAGGTCTGATCAGGCAATTCTTCCCTTTCCAGGCACTTGCCGGGGCAGGCCACCCGCCGGCACAATGAGGCCGGCCTATCGCGCAGCGGGCGGCTCGCCAAACCCGGGGGAGGTGCCGGGTGATCGAAACGGGCAACATCGGAGGTGATCCATGGACAACGCAGCGAGCGGCTCTCGCCCGCTCCAAGCACGCGAGGTGTTTTTTCAAGACGCGCGCCTCCTCGCCCTATTGAAGGGGCACGAGGAGCGCTATCCGCGGCGCCTATCGGAGCAATACCCGCAGATCATCGAGAGAATCGTGGCAGTGTGGAATGCGCCTGACACAGCCCGTTCGTATCTACAGAATTTGCTCATGACCGACCGCAACGGACGCCAGGGATTCCCGCCCGAGGTCTGCACCGAACTCATGGCGCTCTCGTCGCTTTATGATCGGCTGTTCCCCCCCCAGGCCAAGCCGGACGCCATTCGGCGCGATCCTTGGGAGACCGGCGGGGGAGGCCGCGTCCGCTGAGCTTGGGGTGCGCCCGGTGCATTCTCTGCTGCGGTCGCTGCGTGGCGGCGACCGCCGCTCGATCGGTGAAGCCAACGATGCCGCGCGCGCGGTCCTGGAAAATCCACAGCTCCTCGGCGTATTGTTCGCCGGCCTGGCGAGCAACCAAGAAACCCTGCGCATGCGCTGCGCCGATGCGATCGAGAAGGCGACCCGCGCGCAGCCTCACTGGCTGCAGCCCTTCAAGCGAACGCTGCTCGGCACTCTGGCGACCGATCCCCAGAAGGAGGTACGCTGGCACGTCGCCGCGCTGCTGACGCGACTGAATCTAAGCGCCGGCGAGGAAGAGCGCGTCTATTCGGTTCTGCTCGATTACTGCAACGACCCGAGCAGTATCGTCAAGACGCAGGCGATGCAAGGCCTTACTGACCTCGCCGTCCGCCATCCCCGCCGCCTACCCGAAGTCCGCCGGCATATCGAAGAGCTGATGGTGATCGGCACACCGGCCATGAAAGCCCGCGCACGCAAGCTCCTGCAGCAACTCTGCCGTGCAGGAACGCCAACCACCGACTCCCAAGTCAACGAGCGAAGCGCTTCCTGAACGCTGGATCTTCCGCCGGGAAAGGTCCCCTCTGAGTTTCAACCACGTTGTGCAGATGCCGCTCCGACGCGTCGCGAGAGATTCGGTAGACCTCCCTGGTCAGCTCGTACGCAGCAAGCCCGGGCCAGCCCTGCGGCAGCAACGCCGCAGGCAACTGCGGATCTTTCAATAGCACTCGCCGGAACGCATGCAGCACCAGCATGCGCGCGGTGAAGGCCTGTTCCGGATCGAGGTCGACGGTCTCGGCGAGCAGTTTCAGCGCGGGACTGTATTGCCTGAGAAAAATGCGGTATGACGTCGCCAACACATTGAGATTCCAACATTCGCGTACGAGATCTCGCGCGCCTGCGCCCTTGCCGTCAGGTACCTCCTTGGCGTTGAACACCACCACCTTGTCCGTAGCCTTGAAGCTCTTGACGATGTCGATCACCGTATCGCGATCGCCGCCGGGGCGGGCAAAAAGGCCGGGGCCCAATATGCCAAAACCCTCCCATCCCAATTCGCGGCGCAGATTGTCGCGCGGTTTTTCCATCATCGAGTTGGGTGGAATGATCACGATTAGCCAATTGCCATCCCAGCTTGCCGCCGGAGGGTTATAGATCCGCCGATAAGCGTGCTCGACCTTGCGCCGACCATCGGGAGTCAGTTTGTAGTAGCTTCGTCTGCCGTCGCGCACGCCACTCAACCACCCGTCGCGTGTTAGGCGAAAAACGCTGGTCCGCACCAAGCGGTCGCTGGCACCAAAACATGCCGCCAAGTCGATGATGCTGGAAAGCGCTGCCTCGCTGCCATGCGGCACGATCGCGTCGCCCCAAATCGTCACCAGCAGCGATTTGGCACGTGGCGGTTCAGCGCGTAGGCGCGTATTGATCCATTCCTGCAAACGTCGGTTCTTCATCCGTCATCCCCTGCGATGGTTGTCCCCGTGGAGTCATGTTACCCACATTTTGGGATTTTGTAACACCCGTTACCGAGCAATGATGATACACAATTGAGTTGCTTGATATTTGATCTGTAGCATGTTTTTTCTCCGCCCCCGACTGCGTTGATCCGCGCGAGAAGTATCGCAATGTATGCACGGATGACCGGCAGCACCATGGTGTCTTTTCCATATGGTGACGAGTTGTCTGGCCTACGATTGCCCTTCCAGGCCCATTGCGGCGCGAGGGAAAAGATCGCGACGCGTGCTGCACTGGCGGGGGCGCAGCGGCATACCCCCTTCCGCCAATTTTCCCAGCCGGCCATTGCTCAATCGGTCGCGACGATACCGGTATCAATACTGCCGCCCATGTGCAGCTCATCGCTTCGGCCCTGGTCGCTAACCGTTTCGGTATCGCGCAGCGGCGTGTACGCATTGAAAAATGGGCCGGCGTTGTCGCGGTGCCAGGGTTTGAGGCCTGACCGGCCCGGCAGTGCAGACTCGGTTGAGGTGTAAAATGTAGCGATTCATTTCGCCTGGAGTTCCGCCGTGCCCGAAGCTTTTGTCTGCGACGCCCTGCGCACACCCATCGGCCGTTATGGCGGCGGCTTGGCAGCGCTACGCACCGATGACTTGGCCGCCGCGCCGATTCGCGCGCTGATGGCTCGCAATCCTTCTGTCGATTGGGCGGCGCTTGAGGAAGTGCTCTATGGCTGCGCCAATCAGGCCGGCGAAGACAATCGCAACGTCGCACGCATGGCGGCGCTCTTGGCCGGACTGCCGGTGGAAGTAGCCGGGGCCACCATCAACCGCCTTTGCGGCTCGGGGCTCGACGCCGTAGGAACCGCAGCGCGAGCGATCCGCGCAGGTGAGATGGATTTGGCGATTGCCGGTGGCGTGGAGAGCATGACCCGGGCGCCATTTGTTTTGGCCAAAGCCGATAGCGCATTTTCGCGCAGCGCCAAAATCGAAGACACCACCATCGGCTGGCGCTTCGTCAATCCGGTGATGAAGGCGCGGTTCGGCATCGATTCCATGCCCGAAACCGCCGAGAACGTGGCCGTGGAGTTCAAGGTTTCCCGCGCCGATCAAGACGCCTTTGCGTTTCGCAGCCAGCAGCGTTGCGCCGCGGCTCAGCAGGCGGGTTTTTTCAAAGACGAGATCCTGCCGATCGAGGTGCCGGCGGGGCGCGGTAAAACCGTGACCGTGGACACCGACGAGCACCCCCGCGCCGATACCACGCTGGAAGCGTTGGCCAAGCTCAAAGGCATCGTGCGCGAAGATGGCAGCGTTACCGCGGGCAACGCCTCGGGCGTGAATGACGGGTCTTGCGCACTGCTGCTCGCCAGCGAATCGGCAGTGAAGCGCCATGGCCTAACGCCGCGCGCGCGTGTGCTGGGAATGGCGACGGCAGGGGTCGCTCCGCGCATCATGGGCATCGGCCCGGCGCCGGCGACACAAAAGCTCTTGGCGCGCCTCAAGCTGAACATCGGCCAAATGGATGTCATCGAATTGAACGAGGCTTTTGCCGCGCAAGGGCTCGCGGTGACCCGCCTTTTGGGGTTGCCGGACGATGCGCCGCAAGTGAATCCGCAAGGCGGGGCCATCGCGCTGGGACATCCGCTAGGGATGAGCGGCGCGCGCCTGGTCACCACCGCGATGCATCAATTGGCGCGAAGCCGTGGGCGCTATGGACTGGCCACCATGTGCATCGGCGTGGGCCAGGGGATCGCATTGGTGATCGAGCGTGTTTAGGAATCCCTGGACACTTCTTCAGCGTTTTCTCGAGGAGCAAGGCGTGAAACCGATCTTTCGTTTTTTGTCCTCCCTGGGCCTTGCGGCCGCTTTGGTATTCGCCACGTCGGCTGGCGCCGAATATGGCCCGCCGGAAGCGGCCCCGGCTGCTCTCGCCGCGGCCAAGGCCCAGGCCAAGGACAGCAAACGCGCGGTGATGCTGGTATTTGGCGCGGATTGGTGCAAGGACTGTCGTGTGCTCGAAAGCGAAATGGCGAAGCCCGAGCTCGCCGGACAACTGGCTTCCCGATATCTCATCGTCAAAGTGAATGTCGATCGCTTCGACCGCAACACCGATATCGCCGAGCGTTATGGCGTGCCTTTGAAAAAGGGTATCCCGGCCGTGGCGGTGATTTCCCCCAATGACAAAGTGCTCGCCGCCACGACGGCCGGAGAATTGGCCAGCGCGCGTTCGATGTCGAGCGAGGGCATCAGCGGTTTTCTGTTGGGCTTGCCGCAAGCCAAGTAACGCGACGATGATCATCGTCTATTGGTGCGGCGCTTGCCGCAAGCTGCATGGCGCGGAGGAAATCGAATTCCCTACCCCGACGGACGAACACTTCCGCTGCCGAAGCAGCCGCCAGTTGGTGTTGCCTCGTGGCATCGCCGACGACCCCGACGATGAGCGCTATGGCGAGACGCGCTGCCCGGTTTGCCAGCGCCCGCGCCGTGGCGAAAGCGGTCCTTGTCCCGATTGCGGCGCGGCCAAAGAACGCCGAGCCTCCCAGATTTTGAAGTGACACCAGGAATCCCCGCGATGTCTTCGCACCCGCTCGCAAATTTCCCCATCACGCGCAGATGGCCGCCGCAATACCCCGACCGTTTGCAGCTGTACTCGCTGCCTACGCCCAACGGGGTGAAAGTCTCTAT
This sequence comes from Casimicrobiaceae bacterium, assembly GCA_026646885.1. GTDB lineage: Bacteria > Pseudomonadota > Gammaproteobacteria > Burkholderiales > Casimicrobiaceae > JACPUX01. The sequence continues at coordinate 34,115 of JAPKHK010000003.1, forward strand.
CATGCTGGAAGAGACGGGGTTACCCTACGAAGCGCACCGGGTGGAATTTGGCCACAACGATCAGCTGACGCCGGAGTTTTTGTCGCTCAACCCCAACAACAAAATCCCGGCGATCATCGATCCTTCTGGCCCGGAGGGAAAGCCGCTGGCCTTGTTCGAGTCCGGCGCCATACTCATTTACCTGGCCGAGAAGACTGGACAGTTTCTTCCGGCCGACGCCGCCCAGCGTTACCAAACCCTGCAATGGCTGATGTTTCAGATGGGCGGCGTGGGGCCGATGTTCGGCCAATTGGGTTTCTTCCACAAATTCGCCGGTAGGGAGTGGGAAGACCAGCGCCCGCGCGACCGTTACGCGGCGGAAAGCAAACGCCTCTTGAATGTGCTCGATCAGCAACTGGCGGGGCGTGAGTGGCTCGTCGGCGAGGACTACACCATCGCCGACATCGCCGTATTTCCGTGGGTACGCAACCTCGTCGGCTTCTACGAGGCCGGGGCGCTGGTTGAATTCGAGCGTTTTGGGAACGTGCGGCGCGCCCTGGACCAATTCCTCGCCCGCCCGGCGGTCCAACGCGGGATCACCATTCCGGCGGCCCCCAGCGCCTGACGAATCCGGCGCTGCTTCCTCAGAATTCGAAGCGTATGCCCTGCGCCAGCGGCAATTCGCGGCTGTAGTTGATGGTGTTGGTGGCGCGGCGCATGTACGCCTTCCACGCGTCCGAGCCGGATTCACGCCCGCCGCCGGTTTCTTTTTCACCGCCGAAGGCGCCGCCGATCTCGGCGCCGCTGGGACCGATGTTGACGTTGGCAATGCCGCAATCGCTGCCTTGCGCGCCGAGGAAGAACTCCGCTTCGCGCAAGTCGGTGGTGAAGATGCTCGAAGCCAAACCCTGCGGCACCGCGTTCTGCATTGCGATCGCATCGACCAGCTGATCGTAGGGCAGCGCGTAAAGAATGGGGGCGAAGGTCTCATGGCACATCACCGCGCTTTGCGCCGGCATTTCCACCAGCGCCGGGCGCACGTAATAGGCATTTTCGTGCATCTGGGCCAAAACTCGCTCGCCGCCGTGCACTTTCCCGCCTTCGTCGCGCGCCTGATCGAGGGCGTCTTGCATGCTCTCGAAAGCCGCTGCATCGATCAAGGGGCCGACCAGATTGCCTTCGATCAAAGGGTCGCCCACACGCACGCTGGCGTAGGCGGCCTGAATCTTCTCCATCAGCTGCGGGTAGATATCGCGGTGCACGACCAGGCGGCGCAAGGTGGTGCAGCGCTGGCCGGCCGTGCCTACCGCGGCAAAGACGGTGGCCCGCAAGGCAAGTGACAAGTCCGCCGAGGGCGCCACGATCATGGCATTGTTGCCGCCCAGTTCGAGCAGCGTGCGCAAGAAGCGCGGCGCAGCGCGTGCCGCCACGGCCCGCCCCATCCTCGTCGAACCGGTCGCGCTGATAAGCGCCGTGGCCGGATGATCGATCAATTGCTCGCCAAGCGGAGCACCGCCCAAAAGCACTTCCAGCAAGCCAGGCGGCGCATCCACGCCGAAGCGCTGCTGGGCGCGCCGCAACAGCGCGGCGGTGGCGAGTGCGGCAAGGGGCGTTTTTTCCGAAGGCTTCCACACCACGCTGTTGCCACAGACCAAGGCCAGCGCGGCGTTCCAAGCCCAGACCGCGACCGGGAAATTGAAAGCGCTAATGACGCCGACCACACCCAAGGGGTGCCAGGTTTCCATCATGCGATGACCGGGACGCTCGGAAGCGATGGTCAGGCCATAAAGCTGGCGGGAAAGCCCGACGGCAAAATCGCAGATGTCGATCATCTCCTGCACTTCGCCCAAACCCTCCTGGCGAATCTTGCCGGACTCAACTGTGACGAGTTCACCCAATGCCGCTTTGTGGGCGCGCAGCTCTTCGCCAAATAGGCGCAGCAGCTCGCCGCGCCGCGGCGCCGGCACCTGGCGCCAGGCCAGGAAAGCGCTTTGCGCGCGGGCGAGTTTCAACGCGACTTGTTCCGGCCCGTCGGTAGCCAAACGCGCCAGGGTGCTCCCGTCGATCGGCGAGCGCGCGGTGAGATCGGCGCCCTCGTGGCCACTGAGATCGACTCCGAGTTCCTGCAACAGTGACTGAATGTTCATGCGTCTTTCCTCGAATGCAGATGCGCGGGTATTGCGCTCGGTGCGCGGCTGCCGCCGCGCCTTGTGTCTCCATGGCTGCCGCAGCCACCGCTCACTGTCGTGTCCCGTGGTTCGACTCCAGCGTCAAGCGTAATGCTTGCCGAAGCGATTGGCGAGAAAGAGCTCCAGATCGGCATCTTCCTGGCGCACGAAGCCGTGCGCGGGAAGTTCGCCGCTGCGCATCATGTCCACCATGGCGCAAATGCCCGCCGCGGTAGTGAGCTGGATGGCGGAGAGTAGCTCGCCGTTCACTTCCTGGCTGTAGATCTTCTTGGCATAGGTCTGCTGCGCCAAGTGTCCGTTGCGCCAACCCGAGACCGTGACGAAAATCAGCACCACATCTTGCAGCGTAATCGGGATGGCGGTTTCCAGCACATCTTTCAGGAGGTCGCGCCTTTGTCCCAAGCGCAGGTCTCGGATCAACATCTTGATGATGTCACGATGGCCGGGGTAACGCACGGTCTTGTAATTGAGATTCTCCACGCGCCCGGAGAGCGTCTCACAGAGCGTGCCCAGACCCCCGGAAGTATTGAAAGCCTCGTAGGCGATGCCGTCGAGCGAAAAATGCTCGACCTCCTCCAGCGCCAGAGTCTCGCGCAACTCGCCGTCGATGATCGCTTCGCAGGGATTGCAGTACTCGTTGATCAGGCCGTCGGTGCTCCAGGTGAGGTTGTATTTCAGAGCGTTGGTGGGATAGATGGGCAAGGCGCCAACCCGCATATGCACTTCACGCAGGCGCTCGAACTGCCGCGCTAGATCGTTGGCGACGATGGAAATGAAACCCGGGGCGAGCCCGCACTGAGGAACGAAGGCGGTGGTGGCCCCGCGCGCCAGCTCTTTCACCTGGCGGGTGCTGGACACATCCTCAGTAAGATCGAAATAGTGCACGCCACGCTCGCGCGCCGCGCTAGCGATCATCGGGGTGAGATAGAAAGGACAGGCCGAAAGCACGATGTCCTGCCCGGCCAAGAGATCACGCAGCACTTCGGGGCGGGAGATATCGGCCGCCACGTGGTTGACGCCGCGTTTGGCGAGCGGCGCCAAGCGCGCCCGATCTTGGTCGGCGACGGTGATTTCGTAGTCGCCGGTGGCCTTGAGCAGGTTGACGATGGCGTGGCCGATCTTGCCTGCGCCCAGCAGCGTTAGTTTGGTGCTCACGGAGAGGCTCCTCATTGCAGTTGAAGTTGGCATCGGGTGCATTGTCCCCCGCCCTGCTGTCGGAATGTAGGCGGCATTTCGGCACAAACGTGGTATTCTTTTAGCAATGTGCCGAGCAAATAGTGCGTTTTGCCGAAATGCGCCCCGAAGACCAAACCCTCCTGACCTTGCTCAAAGCCAACGCGCGCATGCCCGCGGCAGAGCTTGCCCGGCGGCTGGGCGTGTCGCGCACCACCGTGCAGTCGCGCATTCAGCGCCTCGAGAAAGCCGGGGTGATCGCCGGCTACACGGTGAAGCTTGCCGCCGAACTTACCCGCCGGCGCATCACAGCGCACGTGCTTCTGGCGGTCAATCCCAAGCAGGCGGAAAAGGTTATCCGCGCGCTCAAGGCAATCCCCTTCGTCACCGCCACCTATGCACTTTCGGGCGGTTTCGACTATCTCGCGGTAATCGAGGGCGAAACCACCCAGGAAATCGATGGGATACTCGACCAGATCGGCCGCATCGAGGGCATAGAACGGACCCAGACTTCCATCGTGCTGTCGGTGAAGTTTGACCGCTGAGCCGCCAGCGACCCTCGTCGCGAGCAATGCGCAGAGCTGGCGACATGGCGCTACAGAGTGTATAAAAGCGGCTGGGAGGCCGCGCTGGCGAACAAAGCCTGAAGAAAAATGCTGCTGCTCGATATTCGTACGCTCATCGTTTGTGTCCTCGTCTTTTCGCTCGTCATCGCGCTGGGCATGTCGCTCGCCCTGCGCGGTCAGCCGAAATTAAAAGGGCTGCGCTGGTGGGCCGGCGCGTTCACGCTCGTCGCCGCCGGGTTTTTGCTCGTTGTGCTGCGAGGGCAGATCAGCGATTTGTATTCCGTTCTCTTCGGCAATGCGCTGATCGTCGGTGCCATCGGACTCTTTCTTGAAGGTGCCATGGAAGTTCGTGCTCAGTCGGGCCGCTTGCGGTGGCTTAGCCCAGCACTGCTTCTCGCCTTGCAAGCCGCACTGGCCTACTACACGTATGTGGAACCCAACTTTCACGCCCGTATCATTGCCTCATCGATCGTCTATTCCATACCGCTCGGGATGACGGCTTGGGTGCTGATGCGGGAAGTCCCCAAACACTTGCGCTATTCGCATTGGTTCACGGCAGCGGCTTTTGCCCAGCTTTCCGCCACCTGCGTAGTGCGCGCCATCCTTACGGTTTACAACCCCCCGACCGAACTGCTGGGCACTACACCCGCCCAGACGGCGGTATATCTGTCCGTCTTCGTGATGCTCGTCCTGGTCGCTTTCGGCTGCGTGTGGATGGTCACCGAAACCTTGGCCGATCAAATGGAGCGCCAGGCGCACACCGACCCCTTGACCGGCACCATGAATCGCCTCGCGCTCGAAGACGTGGTTCCGGCCGAACTGGCGCGCGCTCTGCGCGGCGGCCGGCCGCTTTCGGTGCTGATGTTCGATCTCGATCGCTTCAAGCAATTGAACGACCGCATGGGCCACCAGTATGGCGACATGGCGCTGCGAACCGTCGCCGATCTTGCTCGAAGCACTTTGCGCGCTGGCGATCACCTTGCCCGCTACGGCGGCGAGGAATTTCTGGTGGTGCTGCCCGAAACCGACAAGATGCGAGCGCAGGAAATCGCCGAGCGCCTGCGGCAAAGTCTCGAAGCGCAGGCCATCACCATCGGTGAAGGCGGCATTCTTACGGCAAGCTACGGTGTGGCGACCTTTCCAGAAGACGGCGGCGATTTTCACCGTCTCATCGGTCGCGCCGACAGCGCGCTCTACCAGGCCAAGGAGGCGGGCCGGAACCGCGTGGTGCTGGCCTAGGATCGCGAGGCCGCCTGGCGCCGGCCGCAACAGGGGGAGTGGCGTTCAAGACCACTGGTGCACTCGGTCTGTGATTTTCTGTTCAAACCGCCGAACCGCCACCGGCGCCAGCTTCTCGCTTCGGTACAGTGACAACATCTCGAACCGGCATTGCGGCGCGCAGGTACCAAGAAGCGCCGTTTTCAGCACCCGGCGCACCGGCCGGCGCAGGATGAACCAATCGACCCACCAGGGTGAACCCAGCGTCGTGATGGCCAGCGCATGGCGCAACTCTCTGAGGCGGGGTCGGATGGCGCCGAGGTCTCCGGCGTGATCATAAGCGATACCCGGTGCCCAGACACGATCGAACCAACCCTTGAGGATCGCCGGGGGGCCGAACCACCAGGTCGGGAATACGAACACCAGCGCTTCGGCTGCGAGCAAGCGTTCGACCTGTGCCGCGACCTGGGTCTGGTCGTACTGCGGCTCGTAATAGCTGCGGCGTTCGGCTGCGGTCAGCGCCGGGGCAAAGCCCTGCGCATAGAGATCCTCGCGCACGACTTGATGGCCGGCGGCGGCGAGCGCTTCTGCCGCGCGCGCGGCGAGGTGGGCGCACAGGCTATCCTGGAGAGGGTGACCGATGACGAGCAGGCAACGCATGACGCCCGCAGCATATCAACAAAGCGCGGCCAGACCATACCGTCGCCGCGCCTTGAGACAAGCCTCGGAGCCGGGCTCCAATTCCCGGCACGGTCCGGGGCGGCAAGGATAGATGGCGCAGGAAACCTCTCGCCCTAGCTCGCCTAGGAGTGCGAGGCACCGTGGCGGCACGGCATCTGTGCCTTTAAGGCGCACGAGCGTAGCGTTGAGGGGCAAGGCATAGCCGGCCGGCACGAAGCCGCCGGGAGCGGTGTCGAGATCGAGATGATGAAAGTCGACGCGATACATCGCGCAGCAGGCGCCGCAGCGAGTGCAGTCCACGGCGCTCGCGAACCGCTCAAGCGTAAGTGAAAAAGCCGCGCCCGGTCTTGCGCCCGAGGTAGCCCGCTTCCACCATTTCCACCAAGAGCGGCGCCGGGCGGTATTTGGGGTCCTTGAAGCCTTCGAAAAGCACGTTCATCACCGCCAGTTGCACGTCGAGACCGATCATGTCGCACAGCGCCAGCGGGCCGATGGGATGATTGGCTCCCAATTTCATCGCTTCGTCGATCTGCGCCGCGGTCGCCAGGCCTTCGCCGAGCGCAAAAACGGCTTCGTTGATCATCGGGCACAACATCCGGTTGACCACGAAGCCGGGGCTGTTGCGCACTTCGACCGGGGTTTTCCCCACCGCCTTGGCCGCTGCTTCCGCCGCCGCGTATGTCGCGTCCGAGGTTTGCAGCCCGCGGATGAGCTCCACCAGGGCCATCACCGGCACCGGGTTGAAAAAATGCATGCCGATGACTTTGTCGGCGCGCTTCGTGGCAGCGGCCAGCTTGGTGATCGAAATCGAGGAGGTGTTGCTCGCCAGGAGCGCCTCGGGGCGAAGCACGCCGTCGAGCTCCTGGAAAATCTTGAGCTTGAGCGCCAAGTTCTCGGTGGCCGCCTCGATCACCAAGTCGCTGCCGCGATGCGCTGCCAGATCGGTAGCGGTCTCGATGCGCGCCAGCGCTGCCGCCTTTTGCTCGGCGTTCATCTTCTCTTTTTTGATCAGCCGGTCGAAACTGCCGGAAATGGTATTGACGGCACGCTCCAGCGCCGCTGGCGCCACGTCGCTCATCACGACCTCGAAACCCGCCTGGGCGAAAGCTTGGGTGATGCCATTACCCATGGTACCGGCACCCACGACGCCGATCTTCTGCAATGTCATGCGCTCTGCTCCTCGATCATTCGGTTCGGCGGCGCGATCACTTGGCGGCTCCGCCAGGCGCCAGCCGCTGGAGTTTACCCCCACCCTGGCGCAATTCGCTGTCGCCCGGATTACACAGCGCGGTCCTTTGTGGTAAAAAGTCGCACGGCCGACAACAAAGCGCCCTTTTCTTGGAGGAAAAAGATCATGAACGTCCGTTCGCTGCTCAGCATCGCTCTCTTCGCCGCCCTGCCTTTGGGCGCCGCCGCACAAACCAAATGGGATCTGCCCACTGCTTATCCCGCCACGAACTTCCATACCGAGAACATCCAGCAATTCGCCAATGAGGTCGACAAGGCCACCAACGGCCAGCTCAAGATCACCGTGCATGCCGGAGCTTCGCTCTTCAAGGCGCCGGAAATCAAGCGCGCGGTGCAGGGCGGGCAGGCGCAAGCCGGCGAGATCCTGCTGGTCAACTTCGAAAACGAGAACCCCTTTTTCGGACTGGACGGTGTGCCGTTCCTTGCAACCTCTTACGGCAGTGCCCACAAACTGTACTATGCCTCGCGCTCTACGCTCGAAGATCTGCTGGGCAAGCAGGGCATGAAACTCTTGTTCAGCGTACCCTGGCCGCCGCAGGGCATTTATTCGAAGAAGCCGCTCAACGGCATGGCCGACATGAAAGGCCTCAAGTGGCGCGCCTATAGCCCCGCCACCGCGAAGATCGGCGAGTTGGTGGGCGCCCAGCCGGTCACGGTGCAAGCAGCGGAGGTGTCGCAAGCCCTGGCTACCGGAGTGATGGACTCCTACATGTCTTCCGGCGCCACCGGCTTCGATTCCAAGACCTACGAGCATCTGAAGTACTTCTACGACACCCAGGCCTGGCTGCCGAAAAACGCGGTGATCGTCAACCAGAAAGCCTTCGAGGCCCTCGACAAGCGCACGCAGAATGCGGTGCTCAAGGCCGCCGCCGAAGCCGAAGATCGCGGCTGGAAGAGCTCGATCGACAAGAACACCTGGTATCTCGACCAGTTGAAGGGAAAAGGCATGAATGTCCAGCCTCCTTCGGAGCAGTTGGCCGCGGACATGCGCAAAGTGGGTGAGCAACTGCTCAATGCCTGGCTGCAGAAAGCCGGGGACACCGGACGCAAGGTGGTCGAAGCCTACCGCAAGTAGGCCGCGTCCATGAGGTGTGGCTTGCGGAGCGTGCGGTGATGCGCCGCGCGCTTGACGCCCTGTACCTCTTTGCCGGGTATGCGGCCGCCCTTTGCATGATCGGCACGCTGGCCATGGTGCTGGCGGGCATTTTGGCGAGATTGCTGCATTTGCAGTTTCCCGGCACCGATGCCTACGCCGGCTATTTCATGGCCGGCGCAGGTTTTCTAGCCCTGGCGCATACCTTCGAAAAACGCGAGCACATTCGCGTTGGGCTGCTGCTCGACCATGCCGGGCCGCGGCTGCGCCACGCGCTGGGGCTGTGGTCCTTGGTCGTGGGGCTACAGCTGGCCCTGCTTTTGGCCTGGTTCAGCTTGCGCCTGGCTTGGCTTTCCTGGGATTTGCACGATGTCTCCACCGGCACCGACGCAACCCCGCTTTGGCTTCCGCAAATCAGCATGGCGCTGGGCACGGTGATACTGGCCATCGCGCTGGCGGATGCCTTGGTGTCCTACTGGCGCGCCCGCGCTCGCGGCCACGACACCGCGCACCGGCAACATCACGAGTGAGCCGCGCATGGACGGCATGATCGCTTTCTTTCTGATCATAGCCTTGTTCGCGCTGCTGGGCAGTGGCGTGTGGATAGGCCTGGCCCTGGCCGGCGTCGCCTGGGTGGGCATGGCGTTGTTCAGCACGCGGCCCGCGGGTGACGCGATGGCGCTCACCATCTGGGGCTCGGCCTCGTCTTGGACGCTGACCGCTTTGCCGCTGTTCTTGTGGATGGGCGAAATCCTCTTTCGCACCAAACTTTCCGAAGACATGTTTCGCGGCCTCGCGCCTTGGCTCGAGCGCGTCCCCGGTCGGCTGCTGCACACCAATATCCTGGGATGTACTCTGTTCGCCGCGGTCTCGGGCTCCAGCGCCGCCACCTGCGCCACCATCGGCAAAATGACCCTGCCCGAACTCAAGGCCCGGGGCTATCCTGAAGGCATCACCATTGGCACTCTGGCCGGCGCAGGCACCTTGGGTTTGCTGATTCCGCCCTCGATCATCATGATCGTTTACGGCGTCACCTCCAATGTCTCCATCGCCCAGCTGTTCATCGCCGGCGTCATACCAGGCCTGCTGCTCGCAGCGCTTTTCTCCGGTTTCATCGTGGTGTGGGCGCTCTTGAACCCCAGAGCGGTGCCGCACGTCGAGCGGCACACGCCCCTCGCACTAAAGATTGCCGCCTCACGCCATCTCTTTCCGGTGGTGCTGCTGATCGGCCTGGTGCTGGGTTCCATTTACACCGGCATCGCCACTGCCACGGAAGCCGCGGCCCTGGGCGTGGTCGGCGCACTGGGCATTGCCGCGGCGCAAGGCGCCTTGAACCGCGAGGCTTTTCTCGCCAGCCTTTTGGGCGCCACACGGCTTTATTGCATGATCGCGCTCATCCTCACTGGCGCGGCTTTTCTCACCCTCTCGATGGGCTACTTGGGCCTGCCCCGCAATCTCGCCGAATGGATTGGCGGTCTGGGGCTTTCCCCGCTCGGACTCATTGTCGCCCTCACTGCGTTCTACCTCCTCCTCGGTTGTTTCCTCGACGGCATTTCCATGGTGGTGCTGACCATGGGCGTAATCCTGCCGACAGTGGAACGCGCCGGCATCGACTTATTGTGGTTCGGCGTTTTCTTGGTGCTCGTGGTGGAAGCGGCGCAAATCACCCCGCCGGTGGGCTTCAACCTTTTCGTGCTGCAGGGTATGACGGGCCGGCAACTCACCTGGATTGCCAAGCACACGCTGCCGATGTTCCTGCTGATGATCGTCGCCGTAGCCCTCATCTGGTGGTGGCCGCAACTGGTCACTTGGCTGCCGCAGCGGATGAGGTTCTGAAACCCGCTGCGGCGGCCTCGACGAAGACGCGCCCTTCCGACGAGTTGCGCTGGCGGTCTTGCCTGGCGGCTGTGGCACAATGCTTCCTATCCCACATCCGCCGCCCGCCGTGCTGCTTCGCCGCCACGCTACCGCTCAGGAGTTTCTCGCCGTCGCCCAGCACTGGCTGGAGCGCGCGGAGTCGGCCAACAACTTGCTGCTCTCGTTTGCCTCGCGACGCATGGCGACGGGCCCCAGCGACGCAGGAGACTTCTTCGTCACGGTTCGCGATCATCACGGTTTGTGCCTTGCCGCCGGTGGTAGTAACGAGGGCGGACTGCTGCTCGCCGCCACCGACCCCCGCGCGCTTACCAAGCTTGCGCGCGAACTCGCGTGCGCCGGCTTCCGACCACAAGGTGTGGTCGCCGAAGTCCCAGTGGCGGAGCGCTTCGCGGCGATCTTCTGCCCTCAAGCCCGGGCCGAGGCCAAGCTGCGCCATCGGCTCAAGCACTTGGCGCTTCACACTCTGCCCTTACCTCCAGTGGTGCCCGGCACGATGCGCGACGCCACCCTTCTCGACCTTGCGCCAGTCGAGCATTGGTGGACCGCGTTTCGCGAAGAGACGCGCACCCCCGGCTCCGCGCGCGATCTATTGGAAGCCGTGGAGAACCGTTTGCCTGGGCGCGGCGTGGTCTTGTGGTGCGGCCCCGAACCCTTGGCTATGGCTGCCTACACTTTGCTGCAACCGAACAGCGCCCGCATCAGCGCGGTATTCACCGCGCCAACGGCACGCCGGCAAGGCTTCGCCAGCGCGCTGGTCGCCGCACTCTGCCGCCAACTCATGCTCAAAGGTGGCGAGGACGGCCGCCCGCGGCGCGCCTGCTTCCTCTCCACGGATGCCACCAATCCGGTAAGCAACGCGATTTACGAACGGATCGGCTTTCGGGACGCCGGCGAGCACTTGCATCTGGACTTCCTCTATCGTCCCGCAGCATGAAGGCACCTCCGCGCGTCTACTGTCCATTTCCGCTTCACCCGGGAGCCCATCCGGAATTGCCGGAAGCAGCGGCCCATCACCTCACTCGCGTCCTACGCCTCGGACCAGGCGCGGAACTGCGCCTCTTCGACGGGGCGGGAGACGAATGGCAAGCGACCATCACTCACGTCGACAAGCGGGGGGTACGCGCTGCCTTGCAACAGAAGATCGCCAGCGAACGCGAGTCTCCACTGGCCATCACCTTGTTGCAGGGCATCGCCGGCGCCGACAAGATGGACTGGATCATACAAAAGGCGGTGGAACTGGGGGTCCAGCGCATCGTGCCGCTGGCCACCGAGCGGGCAGTCCTGAAGCTCGACGCGGAGCGCGCCGCCAAGCGCTTGCGGCATTGGCAGAACGTCGTCATCAGCGCTTGCGAGCAGTGCGGCCGCAATCACCTGCCGGAATTGCAAGCGCCGCTCCCGCTGCCGCAGCGCCTCGCGCAAGCGAGCACCGCTACCCGTATCCTGCTCTCGCCCAATGCGCAGCACACCCTGCCGGGGCTGGGCGGGGCGGTGACTGCCGTCGAGTTGCTTATCGGCCCCGAAGGCGGCCTGAGCGAGCGCGAGCTGCAAACCGCCGCGGCGGCCGGCTTTTGCGCGGTGCACCTCGGCCCGCGCGTGCTGCGCACCGAGACGGCTGGCCTTGCCGCCATCGCGGCGATGCAGGTTCTGTGGGGAGATTGGCGCTGAGGGCGTGTCATGTCGGACAGCGCCCCATGGTCGCGCATAGACTATTCCGGACCGCAAGCTGGCGCAGCCTGCCCGAGCAGTGACTCAGAGCGCCAGGGGCTTGAGCACCGCTTTGCCAGCGCCAGCAATGCGCAAACCGAAATTGCGCAGAGCCGACCACAGATCGTCCTTGCCCAGCCCTTTGGCTAGGGCATCGAGCCGCGCGATTTCGCTGAGCAATTCGCCGAGCAGCCCCGGTTCCACACGACGGGCGGCCACCTCCATGGCCGCTTGCCGGCGACCCCAGACGCGAGCGTTCTTGACTGCCTGGCCAAGCGGCAGACCGCCGCGCATCGCCGCAATCACGTTGCACAGGGCGTGCACATCGTCGGAGAGTTGCCACACGATGAGCGGCGGTCCCTCACCTTCGGCTTGGAGTCCGGCAAGCACATGGCAAAAGCGCTTGGCGTCGCCCACTAACATCGCTTCGGACAACTGGGTGATGTCATATCTCGCCACCCGCACCACGGCATTCTCCACGGCATCAGGCGCCAGTTCGCCGGGCGGCAGCAGAAGCGCGAGCTTGGCGATTTCCTGCTGCGCCGCCAACAAGTTGCCTTCGCAGCGTTCGGCCAGCATTTGCAGCACGTCCGCGCTCGCCTTCTGTCCATTCTGCGCCAAGCGGGAGCCCATCCAGGCCGGCAATTCCTCGCGCTCCAATGTCGGGATGCTGACGGCCACCCCTGCTCCCTCCAAGGCGGTGAACCACTTGCTGCCCTGGGTCGCGCGATCGAGGCGGGGAAGACTCAAGAGCAAGAGGTGGTCGGGGCTAGGCGCCCCGGCATAGGCTTCGAGCTGCTTGGCGCCTTCCACTCCAGGCTTACCGCCGGGGACGCGCAAATCGATGACACCCCGACCGCCGAAGAGTGAGAGGTTCTGGTGGGCCGCCGCGAATTCGTCCCACTTGAAGCCGCTCTCCACCACCAGCACTTGGCGATCCTCATAACCCGCCTGGCGGGCGGCGGCACGAATCAGATCGCCTGCTTCAATCTGCAGCAGCGGCTCGTCGCCAAACAGAACGTAGATCGGAGCGAGCCTGCGCTCGATTTGGCCAGCGAGCTGGGCCAACTTCACCTGCATCAGCCCCCCGGCCGCTTCGCGGACGCCAGGCGCCGCATCATCTGCTCCAGCGCGTCGGCGTACATGGCTTGCACCAGGGCGCGCTCTTCGGCTTCTTTGGCGAGGGCCTGGCTGTCATTGAAGGAGAAATCGCGGCGCAGGTTGATCTCACTGGTCTTGAGCCACTCGCTGCCTTTGTTGTCGTGAACACGAAAAACGATTTTCAAGGTCAGCAGAAACTCGCGTACCCGCCCACCGCCCGAGATGGTAAGCACCTGCTTGTCGAAGCTGAGCACGGCGATGTCAATGACAGCCTCGGCCACCTCCGGAACTTCGGCGATCCGCGCTCTGGCCTCCCCGCGCAATCGGCGCATCAGCTCGGGGTAGAGCGGCGTAGCCTCGCCGCCGGAAACGAAGACACTGGCAAAAGGCAGCGTCGTTTCGCCGCGCAGCCGGAATCCGCAGCCCGCCACCAAGACCAGGCCGGCGAGAAGCACCCAAGCGCCGGCGCGCCAAAGCAAACAAGAGTCAGGTGGGTTCCGCATCAGGCCACGACATTGACGAGGCGGCCAGCGACCACGATCACCTTCCGCGGCGTCTTGCCTGCGGCGTGGCGCTGGTATTCGGGGCTGGCGATGGCGATGGCCTCGATTGCCGCCTGATCGCCCCCAGCGGGCACGTCGATCTGGCCGCGTGTCTTGCCATTGATTTGCAGGACCAGGGTGACCACGTCCTGCACCAATGCCGCCTCATCGACTTGCGGCCAAGGGGCATCGATCAGATCTCCCTCACGCCCGGCAAAACCAAGCTGCGACCATAGAGCATGCGTGATGTGCGGTACCACCGGATTGAGCACCCGCAGCAGAATCGACAGACCCTCGCGCAGGGCCTCGACGCGCGCGGCGCCACCTTCGGGCGGCGTCCCTTCCAGGGCATTGAGCATCTTCATGCCGGCGGAAACCACGGTATTGAATTGCAGGCGGGCGTAGTCGTAATTCGCTTGGGCCAGGTGCTTGTGCAGCTCGCGCCGCAATTCGCATAGCGGCTTGGGCGCTTGGGTCCAATCCACGACTTGGGGCGCCGCGGCAATCGCGCTGGTCGCTTCCTGGGCAAAAGCCCACAAGCGCTTCAAAAAGCGATAGGCGCCCTCGACGCCGGCGTCGGACCATTCCAGAGTCTGTTCCGGGTGGCTCGCAAACATCACGAAAAGCCGCGCCGTATCCGCGCCGTATTGCTCAATCAGTGCCTGCGGGTCGACACCGTTGCGCTTGGACTTGGACATCGTCCCGACCCCGCCATAGTCCACGGCTTGGCCATCGCTCGCGGCAATGGCGCCTGTGACACGCCCGTCTTCATCGCGCGTAACTTCGACTTCGTCGGGAGCAAAGTACCTAATGCCGCCCTTTTCCCCCTTGCGTGAGTAAATATGGTTGAGCACCATGCCTTGGGTGAGCAGGCGGGTAAAGGGTTCGTCGAATTTCACCAGGCCCAGATCGCGCATCACCTTGGTCCAGAAGCGCGAATACAGAAGATGCAAAATGGCATGCTCGATGCCGCCGATGTATTGGTCCACCGGCAGCCAGTGATCCACGCGGCCATCGACCATCGCCCGGGCGTTGTCGTGCGAGGCGTAGCGCGAGTAATACCAGGAGGAATCGACGAAGGTGTCCATCGTATCGGTTTCCCGACGCGCCGCCCCCCCGCACTTGGGGCAGCGGCATTGCACGAAATCGGCGCGCTTGTTGAGGGGGTTGCCGGTACCGTCAGGCACGCAATCCTCGGGCAGCTCTACCGGCAAATCGGCATCGGGTACCGGCACATCGCCACAGGCTTCGCAGTGGATCAGCGGGATCGGACAGCCCCAGTAGCGCTGGCGCGATATACCCCAGTCGCGCAAGCGCCATTGCACTTGCGTGTCGCCCAGACCTTTGGCTCGGAGGTCCTCGGCGATGGCCTTGACGGCATCGCCATACTTGAGTCCATCGTACTTGCCGGAATGGACACACACGCCGCTTTGCTTGCCGGCATACCACTCCGCCCAAGCATCATCGGAAAACATCTGACCGGGCACATCGATCACTTGCTTGATCGGCAGGCCGTACTTCTTGGCGAAGTGAAAATCCCTTTCGTCGTGCGCCGGCACCGCCATGACGGCACCCTCGCCGTAACTCATCAGCACATAGTTACCGACCCAGACTTCGATCTTCTCGCCAGTGAGCGGATGCGTGACGAACAGGCCGGTGCGCATGCCCTTCTTTTCCATGGTCGCCAAATCGGCTTCCATCACCGAGCCATGCTTGCACTCCTCGATGAACGCGGCGAGTTCCGGATTGTTGCGCGCGGCAAAAGCAGCGAGAGCGTGTTCAGCGGCCACGGCACAGAAGGTGACTCCCATGATGGTGTCGGCGCGTGTGGTGAACACCCAGAGCCTCTCCGCCTTTCCATCGAGCTCATAGGGAAAGGCAAAGCGCACACCCTCACTTTTGCCGATCCAGTTGGCCTGCATCGCCTTGACGCGCTCCGGCCAACCGCCAAGCTGATCGAGATCGGCCAGCAGTTCCTGGGCATAGCGGGTTATGGCCAAGTAATAACCAGGAATCTCCCGACGCTCGACCAATGCACCCGTGCGCCAGCCGCGGCCATCGATGACCTGCTCGTTGGCGAGCACGGTCTGATCGACCGGGTCCCAGTTGACGACCTGGGTTTTCTTGTAGGCAATGCCCTTTTCCAACATGCGCAGAAAAAGCCACTGATTCCAGCGGTAATATTCGGGCCGGCAGGTCGCCAGTTCGCGCTTCCAGTCGATGGCGAAGCCTAGGGACTGCAACTGCATCTTCATGTACGCGATGTTGTCGTAAGTCCACTTCGCCGGCGGCACGGCATTGGCCATGGCGGCGTTCTCCGCCGGCAAACCGAAAGCGTCCCAACCCATGGGTTGCAGCACGTTCTTGCCGTTCATGCGGTGGTAACGAGTGAGCACGTCGCCGATGGTGTAGTTGCGCACATGCCCCATGTGCAGCTTGCCGGAAGGATAAGGAAACATCGACAGGCAGTAGAACTTCTCCCGGTCGGGGCGTTCGACGGCTTCGAAAGCTCTGGTGCTTTCCCAGTGGTGCTGGGCCGCAGATTCGATCTCGGCGTGGCGATAGGGCAACATGGCTTGGGATTGTGCTAAATTGCGAGGAATTGCGGATTATACCGACTCGAGCCCCCCAAGCGGGCGGGAGGATCAACCATGACGCGCTGGATCGCCGTTCTTGCCGCCTGGCTGGGTGCAATTGGCTTTGGGCAAGCCGCGCCTGCCGCGCTGGTCGAGGGCGTGCAGATGCCCGCGTGGCTGGTGCGAGGCGGTCTCCTACAGCCGCTCGCCCCTGGCATGGAGCTGCGTGCCCTGGACAGCTTGCGCACGGGGCGCGACGCGCGCGTTCTCCTCGTCCTTGGTGAGGGCAGCCTGCTGCGCCTGGGCGAGCAAACCGAGCTGCAAATACATGCCCTACCGAACCCAAGTGACGGCAAGCGCCCTTTTCACGCCGTCTTTCACGTGCCCCGCGGTGCTTTTCGCTTGGTCATGGCGCAGGTCGCCGCACCCCCGGACCGGCGCTTCGAAGTGCGCATGGCGCGACTCGCGGCGACCCTCAGGGGCACCGACTTATGGGGGAAAACGACCGATGAAGGGGATGTGATCTGCCTCATCGAGGGGAGCGCCGAATTGCAGCGCCCGGGTGCCTCGCCACTCAACATGAACGATCCGCTCACCTATTTCACCGCACCGAAGGCCGAGCCCGCCGTCTCGCCGCAGATCGCGTCGCTGGCGCGTCTCGCGGCATGGGCGCAAGAGACCGACCTCGCCGCGCCGCGCGGCGCACTGCGGCGCGGCGGCAACTGGAATGTACTCTTGGCCGACGCGGCCGAGCAGGGCCCGGCGCTGGACGTGTACCTCAAGGCACGGACTGCCGGCTATGCCGCCAGCATCGATGCCATAGGCAAGGAGCCAAAACGGCACTACCTCGTACGGATCAAGGAAATCGCCAGTGAAAGCGGCGCTCAGGAGCTCGCACGTCGCCTCGCCACAGAGTTGAAGCTACCGCCCCTACAAGTGAAGAGATAACGATTTCCCCCCTGCCGCCATGACCATCGATACGTGGATCGCGCTTTTCATCTCCGGCTGGCTGATTTCGATCTCACCAGGACCGGGAGCAATTTCCTGCCTGGCGACTGGGCTTCGCCACGGGCTACGGCGCGGCCGCTGGAACATCTATGGTCTGCAGGTCGCGCTGGCGATCTGTATCGCCATAGTCGCCACGGGGCTGGGAGCCTTGCTCGCCGCATCGAGCACGGCGTTCAACGTCGTCAAGTGGTTCGGCGTCGCTTATCTCATCTATTTGGGCATACGCCAATGGCGCGCTCCAGCCGCGGTCGACTTGGCGAGCGCGACGGCCGCCCCGCTTGAATCCCGCTGGGCGCTCTTTCGCCAAGGACTGCTGGTGAACCTCTCCAATCCCAAGGGCATCGTCTTCTTTCTCGCCGTCTTGCCGCAGTTCATCGACCCGCAAGCGCCGCAAGCGCCGCAGTATCTGATTGCCGCGGCCACGCTGATCGCCATCGATCTGGTCGTGATGCACGGTTACACCGCCGCCGCCTCAAGCATCCAGCGCTGGCTCAGGTCGCCCACACAAGTGCGCTGGATGAACCGCTCTTTTGGCGGATTGTTCGTAGCCGCCGGACTGGCTTTGGCCACTTTCCACCGCAGCGCCGCCGACTAGAGCGCAGCTGCGCGGTGTCGACGATCGCGCCTTCCGGCGCTCTCACCGAGACGGCGGCGCTCTTGGCGAGAACCTCCTCTTTCCTCCCGAGCCGTGGACATGACCGCGGGCGCGGAGCGGCAGGAGGCGCAAACCGACTTAGGCGGGTTCCTTGGCGGTGCGCAGCACCGGAAACTCGATCACTTCCGCCTCGGGAGAGAAATTCTCGGCCGCCACGCACATGCGGTTGCGGCCCTGCTGCTTGGCGCGGTAGAGCGCCTGGTCGGCCAGTTCCACCAGGAGCTCGGGGCGCTGATCGAATCGGGGCCGCAGCGCAGCGACGCCTACGCTGGTGGTCAAGCGCAGCCACGAGCCATTGACTGACACCTCCAGTTCGGCGATGGTCTTGCGCAGCATTTCGCCGATGCGCGCCGCCCCAAACGGATCGGTGGCCGGCAGCACGATGGCAAATTCCTCGCCGCCAAAGCGCGTCACGCGATCGCCGGAACGCCGGATCACGTCGCTGATGGCTTGCGCCGCGGACACCAGGCAGGAATCGCCCGCGGGATGCCCGTAAGTATCGTTGATACGCTTGAAGTGATCGAGGTCGAGGAGAACCACCGCGAGCCAGTTCTCACCCCGCAGCGCGCGCTCCCACTCCGCCTGCAGACGTTCCTCGAAATAGCGCCGGTTGCGTATGCCCGTTAGCGGATCGACGATGTTGGACTTGCGCAGCCCTCGATTCGCCGATTCCAGCGTCTCGATGGTTTCGCGCAGTTCGCTCGACCGCTGGCGAATCTGTCCCTCGATCGCCTCCTTTTCGCGGCGCAGCTCCACGACGCGCTGATTCAAGACGCGCCGGCCATGGTCGGCGAGGCCGACGGCGATGAGCAGCGCACCCGCCGCACTGCCCAGAACGGGGCCCGCCGCAGCCACCACGTGCACCGGCCAAAGACCCAGCAACATGACAAGCAACAGCAAGTTGCCGACCAACAGCGCAAAGCTCGCGAGCTGAAACCAATTGGCGCTGGCCATGCCTTGGCGCACGCGCATGGCGGACCCCACCATCATGTAGATGATCGCACCGGGCAAGAGCACAAGGCTCAGACTCGAAGCGACAACCGTGGACACCGAGACGAGCAGAACCTGCAGCGCAAACGAAAGCAGCAGGCCTCGTCCGACCAGATCGAGCAGCAGATTCTTGCGCCCTATGCTCAGCGCCTCCCGCGCCAAAGCAACGAACAGCAGGCCAGCGACTCCGGCAAACAGGGGCACTGCGATTTCGTTCAACTCGGGATAATTGGGCCAGAGATATTGCGCCGATACACCATACAGAGCCATTCCGGAAAGCACCAAGGTCATCACCCACAGCGCACAGAGCAGGTACCCGCGGTCCCGCGCAACTACGGCGTTCGCCAAGGCATAGAGGCAAAACGCGCCGAGCAAACCCAGCAGGATGCCCACCCCCATCTGCTCGGCCTCGGCGTACTCGTGAAAAGCGCTCGGCCGCCAAATCGTGCTCTCGGCAAAGACGATGCCCGCGGTCTCCAGGCGCACGTACAAATCGACCGCTTGGTCGGCGGCGATGGGCAAAAGAAAATTGG
This sequence comes from Casimicrobiaceae bacterium, assembly GCA_026646885.1. Classification (GTDB taxonomy): domain Bacteria; phylum Pseudomonadota; class Gammaproteobacteria; order Burkholderiales; family Casimicrobiaceae; genus JACPUX01. Next base: position 53,249 of record JAPKHK010000003.1, read on the forward strand.
GTGTCCGGTGCGGCAGGGCGCGGAAATTGAAAGGGCGCCTGCCTCCGCCACGCTGCTCCGAAATTCGCCCGTCGGCGTACACCAGGTAGACGTCGATCGCACCGAGAAGCGTGTAGGGGAACTCCAGGATCCATTGGTTGGACAGAGCGCCCAGATTGGATACGCGCAGGTGCAACCAATAAGCGACCTCGCCCGAGCCCAAGCTGGCGGTGGCGTCAGTAGCCGCCTGAAAACTCCCAGCCCGCTCCACCTGGCGCACGTCCTCGAGGCTCAGGCGCCGCGAAGCATCGGTGAGATAGCGCCATTGCCCGCCAAGAGCAAGCCGCTGCGTGGAGGTATCGAGTTCCACCGCGGGAGGCAGAGCCATCGCCAGAGGAGGAAGAATGAACGCCAGGAACAGAGCGATCGCCGCGCCCAGCAAAAACCGCACCGAATACCGGTTCTCGCCCGGCATGTTTCTCCTCCGCTCGTTGCAACGTGCAGCTTGGCACGGTGAGGGCAGCAAACAGCGCCGCTGCCTAAGCGGCGCGCTCCCCAGCGCGCCACGATTCCCCGCCAAGCCCTCCGCGCCGCTATTGCTCCATTTCGGCCGGATGAGCCCAGCCCATCCGTATCCAGCGGCTGGGCGAAGCATGACAAATGTTACGGCCTGCCGGTTATCCCTTCGTCGGATTCTTTCAACCGCGCAGCCCGCGCTCAGCGACTGTCGCCCAACGCCAGTGTCAGGCCCAAAGTGACGAAGACCACGGACAGCATGTTGCCGATCAGGACGATGGAGGCGACCTTTTCCGGCTCCTGGCGGTATTGCTCTGCAACCATGAAATTCAGGACTGCCGGGGGAAGTGAGCCGAAGAGCACCAGCATGCCCCATTGGTCCCGGTCCAGGCCAATAAGCGGTCCAAGGGCAACCGCGATGGCAATGCCGGTGAGCGGGCAGACGATGGCGCCGACCATGCCGAGTCGCCAGCCCGCCCAAGACACGTCCACCATACGCACCCCCAGCGAGATCAGCATGAGGGGAATGAGCGCATCTCCCACCATTTTGATCGCCACCATCGTCCAGGCCGGCAGGCTCCAATGAAAAGCGCCGAAGAGGAAGCCCAGGATGGTGGCGATGACGATGGGGCTTTTGAGAACGCGCCCAAAGTGCGCGTCATGGCTCACCATGTACGTGCCCAGCGTGAAGTGCAAGAGATTGGAAACGGTAAACAGCGCCACCATCATCGACAGCCCCTGGCTACCGTATGCAAGCACTGCGAGAGGCAGCCCCATGTTGCCGCAGTTGTTGAACATCATCGGTGGCAAGAAAGTGCGCCAATGCACGCCCAGGGCGCGCACGAACGGCCAGGCGAGCAGCCCAGAGCCCAGCACCACGCCAATGCTGCCCAAGATCAGGCCGCCGCTTTCGGCAAGCTTGAAATCCTTGGCGGCCAGCGCGGAAAACACCAGAGCCGGCGCCAAGACGTTGATGGACAGATGGTTCACCGTTTGCATCTGCGGTCGCATTCTGCGGCCGTAGAGATAGCCAAGCAGCACCATGCCGAAAACTGGCAAGATGATCCCAAGGATGCGCTCGATCATCGCGGCAAATTTCCGGCGGAGGATTTCAGAGGATGAATTTCGCCAGATCTTCGTTGCCAGCGATACCTGCCAGGCGGGTGTCGACATAGGCCGCATCGACGGCCACCGGGCCACCGGCATGGCCCGCGGCATCGAAGGACAAATCCTCGAGAAGCCGCTCCATGACCGTGTATAAGCGCCGCGCACCGATATTTTCGTTTTTCTCGTTCACCGCCCAGGCAATCTCGGCGAGGCGGCGAATGCCCTCCGGAGTGAATTCCAATTGCACTCCCTCGGTAGCGAGGAGGGCCTGATATTGTCGCGTGAGGCAAGCATCGGTGGCTGTCAATATCTGCTCGAAATCTTCCACCGACAAGGAGGCAAGCTCGACGCGGATCGGAAACCGCCCCTGCAGCTCGGGAATGAGATCCGAGGGCTTGGCGAGGTGAAAAGCACCGGAGGCGATGAACAGGATGTGGTCGGTCCGCACCATGCCGTATTTGGTGGAAACCGTGGTGCCCTCGACCAGTGGCAGGAGGTCGCGCTGTACCCCCTGGCGCGAGACGTCGGCACCGTGAGCCTCCTGGCGCGAGGCGATCTTGTCGATTTCATCGAGAAACACAATGCCGTTTTGCTCGACGTTTGCCAGCGCTTTGGCCTTGAGGTCCTCATCGTTGATGAGTTTGGCTGCTTCTTCCTCGACCAGGGCCTTCATCGCTTCGGCCACGGTCATCTTGCGCGCCTTGCGCCGGTTGCCGGACATCTGTTGGAACATGCCCTGAATCTGGCTGGTGAGTTCTTCCATGCCCGGTGGAGCGAGGATTTCCATCGACGGCGAGACCGCCGCCACCTCGATTTCAATCTCCTTGGTGTCGAACTTGCCCTCACGCAGGCGCTTGCGGAAAGTCTGCCGGGTCGCCGAATCGGTGTGCTGCAAATCGCTGAAATTGACCTCCCGCACGGGCGGGAGCAGCACGTCGAGGATGCGATCCTCGGCAATGTCCTGGGCACGGTCACGGACCTTGCGTTTTTCTTGCTCTCGCGTCTCTTTCATCGCCGCTTCCACCAAATCGCGGATGATGGTGTCGACGTCGCGGCCGACATAACCCACTTCGGTGAACTTGGTCGCCTCTACCTTGACGAAAGGCGCATCCGCCAGACGGGCAAGGCGCCGGGCGATCTCGGTCTTGCCCACCCCGGTCGGACCGATCATCAGGATGTTCTTGGGCGTGATTTCCTGGCGCAGCGGATCGGGCACCTGCTGCCGCCGCCAGCGGTTGCGCAGAGCGATCGCCACCGCGCGTTTGGCCTCTTGCTGGCCGACGATGTGCTTGTCGAGTTCGTGGACTATTTCCTGGGGCGTCATGCCGGACATGGAGGATCTCTAAAACAGGGTTGGCGGCAAAAAAAAGCCGGGCGTCAGTGTGACGCCCGGCCCTATTTTACCCTTCCCGTCGGCGAATCTTCATGCCATTGGGCGGGGCAGCCCCATCTGGCGGTTCAATTCGGTACGTTGACCGTGTTGGCCCCAAAGCTGATCTGGTTGTCCCCCGCCGGGGACGAAGCGATTGCCGGCAGGTTGGCGCTAGTGATCGCCGGAGCGGCGCCTGGCGTGCCGCCACGTGGCGTGGTGCGCACGACCTGCGAAGGTGGCAAGGCAACACCGCTCTTCAGATAGGAGTACATTCGGTCGAGTGCCTGATTCACATAATAGTGCAGCGGAACGAAGCGCGTGTCATACCCCGGCAACGGCAGGAAGGCGTCGAAGTGCTGGGCATTGGTCACTTCGAAATAGCTAAGCTTGCTGGCCGCTCCTTCGGTGAGTTTGTTAAGCCCGAAGTATGGCCGCGAGGTATGATTCACCGGCACCAGCGCATCGGAACGACCATGAATGACGATAGCCGGCTTGCCACGCAGGTTGCCGGTGCGTTTGACCTCGCCGACCCCGGCCTGCAGCCGCTGTGCCAGCCCGTCGGTGCCGGTGAGCAGGCTGCGCATGCAAATAGCACCATCGAGGTTGTAGTCAGCCACGCCACTGGTCGGCGAAACCGAAAGGTCATCCTTGCGCGGCCCGCCCACGGCATCGTTGTTGATGAGATTGATGCCACCTGTCGGCGGGATGCCATTACCCGTTCCGAAGATCTTGGCCAGGGCGGTCGCGGCGAAGGGTATCGGCGCACCGGCGGCATCGGTGGCACCGAAACTCATGCCGCAGACGTTTTCCCTGACGCTGGCTCGGGCATAGGTGTTGGAGTAGGTCACGCCGATCGCCGGAGTGGCAAAGGCGTAGTGCGAGGCGTGTAGCAAGTTGCTATCCGCCTCCCAGCCGTTGGCCAGAAGTTTCTGCAGAGCTTCATCAGCCTGCTCGGCCAAAGTCGCGCCGGTCAACAGCCCTCGCGCCTTGAGTTGTGCGCAGCGGTTAGTGGCACGCTCGGTGTTGATCATGATGAGGAAAGGCGCCGCCGACACGCTGCTCGACAAGGCAGCGCAGGGTTGAAAGAGATTGGCCAGGGTGAAATAGTCGTATATGCCCTTGCCGATGGCACTCACGTTGGCCCCGCCACGCTTGACTTGCAGGGCGGCATTGGCGACCGGCTGAATGTTGGGTTCGCCCGCTACCACGCCATCGATCAGGCCTGTGCCATCCGCCTCCACCGCCTGTAAGACCGCGCCACCGCCGTTGGATACTCCCGCGGCGATCACCAGGGTGTTGTCCGGGCGCAAATCCTGGTACTTCTGGCCCGTCGCCGGGTTGGCACTGGCAAACTGATCGTTGAGGACATAGAAGGCCAATTCAATGGCCTGTAGCGTTTGCTTGCCCCAGTCCTTTTCCGGATTCTGCTGCGAATGCGCGTGCTTGAAGGCCATGCGGTTGGGCGTGGCCGCATTGAAAGCGGCCAGTTCGCTCGCGCTCAGACCCGCATTGAACTGCGCACTCTTCCCGGCCGTACCAGCACCGGCGACCACGCCGTTCATCAGCGTGACCTTGTCGCTTTGCAGATCGTGGGCACCGTTGCCCGTGCCCTTGTCGGAATAGGCCACCGCGCAGCCGCGCTTCAAGCCCCACTCGCCCACAGCGACGGGACCATAGATGCCGCGGGAGCCGCTGGAAACCACCGCTTGGATGCAAGGGCTCGCCTTGCTGAAGCTGGCGGGTACTTGCACCATCAGGGTCACATTCTGCTTGCCACTGCCGTCGTCGGCATAGGCGATGTATTCAGTTCCGGCGATGCGCCCTTCGCCGCTTCCCGCGATACCATTGACGTCGACATTGGGACCATAGAGCGTGCCAAAGCCGCCATTGGGCGTCGGATCGACCAGAGCCCGGTAATTGGTGTGAATGGCCAGGCGGCGCAGTTCCGCCGCAGTGGGATTGGCGGCATCAACTATCGTTGGCGCCGCCGCCGCTTGCAGCCCGGTCTTGCCCAAGCCGGCGGTCAAGAGGTCATCGGCCACGCCGTCGTAGGCGATCTTGCTGATCGTGCTCTTGATGAAACCCGGCAAGGTGTTGTACGAGACGCTTTCTCCGCCGCCGCCACCGCAAGCCGCCATCATCACGCCGGCTGCCGCGCCCAGCGCCAATCCCCCGATGCGATTATTCCCCATGTCACCTCTCCTCCATCGATAGACCCCTCAGGGCCAGGCCCAAAAAGCCCGCGAATTGTAACCATACGGATAAAAGAAAGTAAATATGTGGTTAATTAGGGAAAACACTGATGAGCACACCTTGCCCCGGAAGCGAGGCAGCCGTGCGGCACCTTGGCAATAGCGCCAGGGCTGGACTTTCGGCCTGGCACCAGACAGCTGGCGGGTCCGCTTGCCCGGGAGCGAGCAAAAACCTGGCGCGGCTTGTCATTGCGGGCGCCAGCCGGCATACTTGCGGCGATTTTTGCAACGCATTTTCAAAGGATTGGCAATGGGCTTTCTGGCCGACAAAAGAATCCTCATCACCGGACTCATCAGCAACCGCTCCATCGCCTACGGCATCGCCGGCGCGATGAAGCGCGAAGGCGCCGAGCTTGCCTTCACCTATGCTGGCGATGGGCTCAAGGAGCGCGTGATCAGATTGACTCAGGAGTTCGGAAGCCCGCAGGTGCTGCCCATGGATGTGACTCGCGATGACGAAATCGCCAGCACCTTCGAGACCCTGGGCAAAGAATGGGGCGCCCTCGATGGCATCATCCATTCCGTGGCTTTCGCGCCACGCGAAGCGCTTGCCGGTGACTATCTCGATGGCGTGACGCGCGAGGGTTTCGCCCTGGCCAACGACGTTTCGTCCTACAGCTTTGCCGCCTTGGCCAAGGCTGGCCGGCCCCTGATGCGCGGCCGCAAGGCGGCGCTCTTGACCCTGTCATACCTCGGCGCGGTGCGTTGTGTCCGCAACTACAACTTGATGGGGCTCGCCAAAGCCAGTCTCGAAGCCAATGTGCGCTACCTCGCCTATTGCATGGGCCCGGAAGGCATTCGCGTCAACGGCATTTCCGCGGGACCGATAAAGACTCTCGCCGCGGCCGGCATCGGCAGCTTCCACAAAATTTTTCATCACGTCGAGAAGAATGCGCCGCTGCAAAGAAACGTCACCATCGAAGAAGTCGGCAACGCCGCCGCCTTCTTGTGCAGCGATTTGGCCAGTGGCATCACCGGTGAAATCACTTACGTCGATTGCGGCTACAACATCGTGGCCGTCGGATTGGGGGAGGAGGCCTGAGCGGGCGCGGCACCCGCACTTGCCCGGTCCGATTCCATGCTCAATGACCGGTCGCCGCAGCAGCGGGCTGGGCGCATGGCGCGATGATCACCAGATCTGAGCCGCTCATAGAATGGTGCTGATCGCGCGCGAGCCCGCTCTTATCCACCGCTTCACCCACGCCTTCATCCATGCCCCTACGCTACGACGCCATCATCATCGGCGCCGGCCACAATGGCCTGGTCTGCGCCAATTACCTCGCGGCCGGGGGTCTCAAGGTGCTGGTGCTGGAGCGTCGCCCCGTGGTGGGCGGCGCGGCAGTCACGGAAGAGTTTCACCCTGGCTTTCGCAACTCCACGGCCAGCTACACGGTCAGCCTGTTGGCCCCCGAGGTGATCCGCGACCTGCGCCTCGCGCAGCACGGTCTGGAGATCATCGAGCGGCCGTTCTCCAATTTCTTGCCTCTGCCCGATGGCCGGAGCCTGCGCGTCGGCGGCGGCCTCGCCGCCACGCAGGCCGAAGTAGCCCGCTTCTCGCAGCGCGACGCTGAAGTGCTGCCCGATTATTATGCGCGACTCGAAGCCGTGGCCGAGGTGCTGCGCGCGTTCGCCCGCGAAGCGCCGCCCAACGTCGAGGGTGAATGGCGCGATTGGCTGCGCGCTTTGCTTTTGGGACGCAGGCTCGCGGCCCTACCCTTGTCGGCCAAGCGCGATGCTTGGGAGCTATTCACCAAGTCCGCGGGTGAGCTGCTCGACGCCTGGTTCGAATCGGCGCCAATCAAGGCAGCCTTTGGTTTCGACGCGGTGGTGGGCAACTACGCTTCGCCCTATGCTCCAGGCTCAGCCTATGTTCTATTGCATCACGTGTTCGGCGAAGTGAATGGCAAGCGCGGCATTTGGGGGCACGCGCGCGGCGGCATGGGCGCCGTTACCCAAGCCATGGCGCAAGAGGCACAGACACGGGGCGTGGAGATTCGGTGCGATGCGTCCGTCGCCAAGGTGCGGGTGCGGGAAGGCCGGGCCGTCGGCGTCGCGCTGACCGACGGCAGCGAGTTTGGCGCGCCGCGCATCGTGGCCAACGTCAATCCTAAACTCTTATGCCTGCAACTCATCGAGGCAGCGGCGCTGCCCGCGGATTTTCTCGACCGTATGCGCCGCTACGCTTGCGGCTCTGGCACGCTGCGCCTCAACGTGGCCTTAGCCGAACTCCCGGATTTCGGCAGCGCGCCCGGCACCGCGGCGCAAGCGCATCATCGCTCGGGCATCATCATGGCGCCGTCGCTGGAGTACATGGACCGCGCCTATGACGATGCCAGGCGCCTCGGCCACGCACGCGAGCCGATCGTCGAAATGCTCCTTCCCTCGATCATCGATGACAGCCTCGCCCCAGCCGGCCAGCACGTCGCCAGCCTGTTCTGTCAGCACGTCGCGCCAACACTGCCGACGGGGCGCAGCTGGGACCAAGAAAAGGCGGAGGCGGTCGAGCGGGTGTTCGATGTCGTCGCCAGCCACGCCCCCAACTTCCGCCGCAGTCTCCTGGGCTACAAGGCGTTCACACCGCTCGATCTAGAGCGGGAATTCGGGCTCGTCGGCGGCGACATTTTCCACGGTCGCCTGAGTCTCGATCAGCTCTTTGCCGCGCGCCCGCTGCTGGGCCACGCCAACTACCGTCTGCCGCTGCCAGGTTTGTATCTGTGCGGTTCCGGCGCCCATCCGGGCGGCGGCGTGAGCGGGCTACCGGGACGCAATGCGGCACGCGAGGTTTTGCGCGATGTCCGGTGGCGCCTTTTCGGCTCGGTACCCTCGTGACGACACCCCTCGACCAAGCGCACAGCCAAGCCAGCGGCAGGACTTCGCTCTATCTCGACGCGCTGACCGGTGTGCGCGGTTTTGCGGCTTGCTGGGTGTTCCTTTATCACGTTTGGGTCCTTGCCAAGCCCGAGAACCTCTACATTTTTCTCCCGGGCTGGACGATTGACGTAACGCCGTTCCTGAGCGGTGGCGGCCTTGGGGTCACGGTATTCTTCGTCCTCTCTGGACTGTTGCTCGCCCTGCCTTTCGCCGAGACCGCGGCAGAGCGCAAACCGCGCCCCTCTTTTGGCGAGTTCTTCCGTCGCCGCGTCCGGCGGGTTCTGCCCGCGTATTACGCACAGCTGTTCCTTTTGATTCCGCTGCTTTGGCTCGGTCTCGCTCCGGGACCCGCGGAAGTCGGCAACGTCGCGCTGCACGTGTTGATGGCGCACAACCTCCACCTCGACTATCTCACCTCGATCAATGGGCCCTACTGGAGCATGCCCACGGAATGGAACTTCTATCTGGTCTTTCCGCTGCTCGTACTGCTTTGCCGGCCGCGGCGGTGGGTGTTGTTGCTAGCCGCTTGCTTGACTCTCGTGCCTCTCTATCGCTGGCTGATCTTTCAACAGGTCGGGCCGCGCTCCATTCCTGAGCTGGTTAACCTGATAGATCAATTGCCCGGTCGGCTGGATCAGTTCATCTACGGCATGTTGGCGGCGCACCTCTTGGTGCACTGGCGCCGCCGCCCGCAAGGCGAGGCTCAGCTTGCCCGCTGGGGAGATGGGTTGATGCTCGGCGGCTGTGCCTTGGGGCTTGCCTTGGTGTACTGGATGCACGCCAACTTTCTGAGTTTTTTTGCCGGCCACTGGAGCCTTTATGCCTGGCATAGCGCCTTTGGTGCCGCCACCGCGCTCTGCCTCTTCGGCATCGCGGCGGGCGGACGGATCGGCCGCGCGCTCTTTGCCAACCCTTGGAGCGTATGGCTCGGTGTGGTGAGCTACAGCGTCTACCTTTGGCATTTTCCCATCCTCTCTCCCCTGTCTAGCCTCCCCTGGCTGGAGAGCCTGCCCGGACCACGTTGGCTGCCTTTGGCCATCCTCGCCTTGCCGCCCGTCCTCGCCTTGTCGGCCCTGTGGTACCGCTACGTCGAGCGCCCGTTCTTGGTTCCCGATGCCCTGGCCGAGGGCCCGCTAAGGCGGGTCGCCTTCTGGGCACGCCGACAAGTTTGGACGGTTGCCGCTCTCGCCGCCTTAGGTTTGGTCCTCTGGGCCACCGCCTGGGATCTCGCGCGGCCTTGAGCGCGCAAACACTCGAACCCCCAGCACCACGCCACCAACCAGTAGCGCAATGCCGGCGGCAACCCCGACGGTGGGCCAGCTCCCCTGCCAGAGAAAAGCATAGGCCAGCGCGGCGAGGGTTTCGAACACAATCAATTGTCCCGCCAAGGCGGTGGGCAGCCGCTGACTCGCGCGATTCCACAGCAAGGTGCCCAGCCACGAGGCGGTAAGCCCGATCAGTAGCATCCATGTCACGTAGATCAGTGGGCGCGGCCCTAGCAGCGCCGCACCGGGCGCGGCATGGGCACTCCAGGCGAGGGTGAGCATCATCCCCAGAGCGGCGAGTGGCAGCGTCGCCAGACCCTGAGCAGTGGCCCAGGTCGACGACGCTAGCCGTGGCCGGCGTTTGAGCCAGCGGGCATTGCGTACGGCGTACCAGGTCCAGGCGATCAAAGCGCCCAGGGCGAGCAGCCCGCCCAGGATGTAATCACCCGCTGGGTGCTGCACCGAAAGCTGCCGCCATTCGTGGTGATTGACCAGCACGATTCCCGCTCCAATCACCAGCAGCGAAGGCAGCAAGCGCCCCCAGGGCGGGCCGCGCTCGTGCACATTGGCGACCACCGCGATGACCACCGGCAGGGTACCGATGATCATGGTCGGCAAAGCGGCGCCCGCGAGTTGTATCGCCGCCGCGAGAAACAGGTAATAAATAATGTTGCCGGCGGCCGCCAGTTCCGCCGCCGCCAGCCAGTCGGCACGGTCCAAATCAGCAAGGCGTCGGCGGTCCCGCCAGGCAAGCGGCAGGGCAATCAGGCCAAAGGCGAGATAGCGACCGAAAGCCAGCATCGTTGGCGGATAGTCATGCAGCACCAGCGGGGCGACGAACACGAATCCCCAGGCCAGCCCTGCCGCCAGGGCGCTGGTCACGCCATCGAGGAGCTGTGACCGGGGCAGTGCAGCAGAGGTCATCGCGATCGGCCTTCGCGCCGCTGTCGACGCCGATGGAGGGCGCGCGCCAGCGCAAACCCGGCGAGCGCGCACAAACCCAGGCCAATCCCTCCCCATACCAGCAGAGCGAAGTGCTCTTGTACTCCGGGCAAATGGCCAAAGGCATAACCCGCGGCCAGCAATGGCAAGACCCAAGTCGCCGCGCCAATCATGACACTTGCCACGAAGTTGCTGGGGGTCATGTGGGCAACGCCACCGACGAAAGGCGCACAGCTGCGAATCACGGCAAGATAGGGCGAGAGCACGAAGGTCACAGCGCCGCGGCGCTCATAAAACGCATGCGTGCGCCGCAGAGCCTCGCGATCCGGCCAACTCCAATGCCACAGCCCGAGCCCACGACCAAGGCAGCGTCCCGTCGCGTAGTTGAGCAGGCTGCCCACGACCACAGCGCTCCATAACACAGTCGCGACGGGCAAGACGTGCATGGTTCCCGCGGCGCACATTGCTCCGCAGACGAAAACCAGTGGATTACCGGGAAGGAAGAAAAAGGGCAACACCCCCAGTTCGAGAAAAATAACGGCAAATAGCAGCGCATACACCCAAGCGCCGTGTTGGGTCACCCAAGTCGCCAGATGCTGGTCGAAATGCCAGACCTGCGTGATCAGCTCGATCACTTGGCAAGGTGGTCGCCGGCAGCACCGCCCATCGGCAGTCGCCAGCGTTCGAGGAAGCGGCGGTCCAGAATGACCCAAAGCACGGCCGGAGCGACCGCCGGGACGATGAGTGTGCTGAATTGGAAAGCAAAGACCACGAGCTCTCGCTGCCATTGTACGAACCCGGCCTGGAGCGCCACGCCAGGGCCGGCGATGATGGCAATTTGTCGCAATACATCGGTGACCACGCCCAGGACTTGGAAGGGCAACAGAACCATGAGGCCGAGGAGGAGCTTGCGCGGCCACCCCGGCTCCTTGGCGGCAAGAATCAAGGCGGCAAACAGCGGCATGCCGAAGCTGTAAGCCAGTGCGTTCACCTCCGGCACCAGCACGGCCGCACTGCCCAGTGGTGCGTTCTCGGGACGCAGCGTAGTCAAGGCCGATATACTGCCGTGGGCCACTTCGATACCGCGAACGAAGTCCCCAAAGCCGGCCACGAGGATGCTCTTGACCAGCAATGCCGTGGGCCACATCAGTAGTGGCGTGCCCAAATACCACACCGCAAAGACCACGGGCAGCCAAAGAAAAACCTTGGCAAAGAAGCGCGGCAGCGACATCTAGGCAGGAGCCGGCGGCGGCGTGCGCGGCGGTTCGCCGGCATCCCCTTCGTGCGGCAGAAAGCGCACCCAAAGGAGCCAGACGATCAGCACGTCGAGCATGATCAGTGCCTGCCAGACGTAAAGATGCGCCCATTCGAAAACCTGGTGATTCCACTGGCCAATATAGAACAGGCTAATGATGCGCACCACGTTAAGTCCCTGCACCGCCACAATGCCCGCCGCAAGCCCTGCTACCTTGGCCTTCCAGGAAGATGGAAAGGCGAGCATCGCCGCCAGCAGCACGATGGTCGCTTCGACGCCGTTGCAGCCCGCCTCGATAGAAACGGCAAAGCCGTTCGAGAGACTCTGCAGCACCTTGCCTTGGGCGGAAACCTGAGGATCGAAAAAGGCCACGAGCTGAGAGCTGAAGACGGCGAGTGCGTGGGTCCAGGGCTCGACCAGGTATTCTTGGACCGGTGCGGTCAGTTCGAGGCCAAAAAGCAATGCCTGAATGGCCAGGAAGAGTAGGAAAAAACGCAACATAGAGGCATATCTTACCAGCTTGTCCCCACGCCCCAATGGGGCCGAGCTCAATCCAACGCGCAGAACACCACACCTTCCAGCAGCCAACCCGCGGCCACAGTGCTCTGAACTACCGATGCGTTCACGGCGTACCGATGGCCTGGGTCCGCGCGCAGATGCCCATTGTTGTAGAGACGCATCACCGGCCGGCCAGAGCTGCACGCACCCCCAGTGGCAGGGAGCACCCCAAACGCGGTGGCTTCATAGACCCAGCGAAAAGACCCTGCGGGGGACTGCCAAAAATCCCTCAGCAGGAAATCACGCTCTGCGGCGACCGCCGTGAAGAAATGCGAACTCGGCCCCCCAGCCGGATCTCCATAGAAACGTGCCACTCCGGCGCGCGATCCAGTCGTCCCGGCGGCTACGCCGAAACTCTCACCCGTGCGCTGCCAACCACTCGCGCCCCCCGCATCCAGCATGGCCTGCTCGGCCGGGTTGGCGGTGAGGAAGTAGTGGTTGAGTTGCGCATGGTAATACTCCACGGCGCGTAGCGTTCCCGGATCGATAGTGAAAGCCCCTGCGGGTCCACCCTGAGTTCGCACCAAACCCGACAGATCGGTGTCTACGAAGACAGAACTCGGACCCGGCGGCTCGGGAGGATTAGTCGGTCGGTCGGATCCGTCGAATGAAGGCAGATGCGCGGTTGGATATTCGAGCCACGCACTCTGCGGCTGGGGCCGTACATTCCCGGCGGCGAAATCGATGAACTTTGGTTCCAGGGTATTGATGGCATTGTCGCGCAGAAGCTGCGCCAAGTTGCAGTCGAGGTTGGCGGAATCGCAAGCCTCTTGATCTTCGATGCCCAGCGGATGATCCGCCGGCCCGTTCCAGATCACATTGCCACGAATGACCAGACCGTCGTCCACGCGCGAAGGCGCGCCGACATTGGATTCAGCGGGCGGCGTGAGCGGATTGGCGATGGTGAAATGTTGCCAGCGGCTGGGGGCATCGGAAGGGTTATAGATGAGGTTATTGAGGATGTGGACGTTGCGCGCCGGAATCCACTGCCCGCCCTCGTCAGTCGTGCCCCAGCCACCCATTTGCTGATGCGCGCGGCAGGCGGCCACCGCCGCCGCGTCCGCTGGCGCGCCATCGCAACTGCGCGAGCCATGCACTACCTCGATCACATGGCTCTGCCGGCCCACTCGCCAGGCGGTGTTGTACGCGATGGTGACGTTGTAGCCGCCGTTGACGCCAAAGGCCGCGCCCACGGTGTCGTGCACCAAATTGTTCAGCACGCGCACGTGCGCGCCTTCATAGTGAAGGAAGGGCGGCGTCATGAACTGGAAACCCGTGCCCTGCCCTACCGTAAAACCGCCATTGCCGCAATCATGGAAGATATTGCCTTCCACCGTGATGTCGAAGGCACCGCCCTTGACATAGCCGCACCAGTCCACGGCGTCGTGGATGCGTGAGTTGATGATGTGCCCATATTGCACGGCGACGAAATCGAGCGCGTTGTCGCCAGCGCCGGAGATGTCGGAATCCTCCACGAACACGTATTGCGACTGGTTGACTTTCAGGCCCTCTTGCACACCACGCGGGCGCGTGGCATTGCCATCGATGGTGACTTGGCGCAGCAGCAGAAAGTGGCAACGCTCGCATTGCATTCCATCACCGCCATCCCCGCCGGAGAAATGCAGGCCGAGGAGATAGAGGTGGCGCACATCGAAGAAGGTGCTTCCCGGCAGGCGCGCCGTGCCCGCGCCATCGGCCGCCTCGATGACGATGGGCGCGGCGAAGCTTCCCCAGCGGCTTTCCCAATAATTCGGCACCACGTGGTTGCCGGCCACGAGTTTGATGCGTACACCTTCCGCGACTAGCGTTTGCTGCAAGGGGATACGTCGCCAGGCCTCGGTGACAGTGCGCAAGGCTTCGGCGCGAGTAGCCCCAGAACGGGCGTCCTCCCCGTTGATCGGATCCACCCAGACTTCACGCCAAGGGCCGTTACCCATGGGGAAGGGCGGCGTCAATGCTCCGGCGAAGGGTGCCCAGGTTGTGATTAGTAGAAGAAGGGCCAGGCGCTGCACATTCCTGACCAAGCGTTCGAGAGCGAACACCTTGGCGCGACTCGCCGATGCCTCGGCTGCGCGCGGTGGCACTTGGTTCTCAGGCATGATCGGGTGCTCTCAATCGCTGGCGAAGCAATAGAAAAGCCCGCCACCCCCGGTTTTCGCCAGAGCCTCTTGGCTACAGCCGATGGTGCCGTGCGAAGAGTTCCAGGATTTCATGTGCCGAGTGTCTTTGAGCCCGATGCGATCATGATGCCCCACGATCGCCGAACCTTCGGCGCTCGATGTCCAGTTCTTGCAACTGGTGTCACCGCCCGCCGTGGAATAGCGCCCCTCGGGATCAGAGCCGGTGAGAATGTCATGTACGTTCACTGTGTCGCCCCGACCACTGACTACCGCCCCCTTTTCGGTCAAGGCGGTTTGTTTGTTGAGATTGTTGCCGGCCGAGTGCAGCTCATCGACACTCTTCGCGATCGTTTCGCCCTTGACGTTTTTCCAGGGTCCGTTGCCGATTCGGTCGCGTGCATTGATGCCCGCCTCGCCACCGGGCGCGGTGGTGCTGAGATAAGCGCGCCAATTGGTTTTCCTTGCGCCGGCCGCTTTGGCCAAGGCCGCGCAGTGCGCATCCGCGCCGGCCAGGCCGCCTAGATCGGCGCCTTTGCCCGGCCCGGCACTGGTAACGAAAAAGCTCATGACCTCGGCGCCCGCCTGGGCGAAAGGCGCGATTGCCAGCTGGCTCGCCAGCGCCAGAGCGCTCGCGGTGACGAAAAGCGGCTTGCGGTTCGACATGGCTCAACTCCTGCGTTCGAGTATGGAGCGACTATGATACTGTGGGTGACACGCTCTGCGAGAGGCGCGACCTGACAAAAACCACGCTTGGCTGAAGGGTTCGCGGACCAACCCCACGTCAGCGCGTGCGCAAAATCGCCGGTTCATCGGCAGGCACCTGGGTCGGCGCAGCGGCCATCAGTTCGCGAAGAGAGCTCAAGGCCAGCGCCAAAAACGCCAGCGCGCACACACGGTAAGTGAAGATGATCCAAAGGCCGCGCGCCCGCTTGAACAAATGGCTCACCAGCCAGGCGCAGACGAACGCCCAAACAATCGAGGAGACCATGAATCCGATAAAAAACACCGCGTAATGAGCGAGTTCGGGGTCGCGCACGCCCACCGCGCCCAGCGCACTGCCCAAGGCCGCCCAATAAGCAACGTTCTGCGGATTGGTGAGCGACAGCGTCACTCCTGCCCGTAGGGCGCGACGCGCTTGGCCCGCAATGATGTTGCCAAGCGCCAGCTCGACCCGGGCGGCCCGCCAAGAATCCCAGGCGAGCCACAAGAGGTATGCCACCCCCGCAAGACCGATGGGGATGCGCAAAGCCCCCATTTGCAGGAGCAAACCCACACCGATCAGGCCGAGCGCCGCCCAGACCGCATCGCCGACCAGGCTACCGAATTGCACGGCAAATGCCGAAGTAAACCCACCTCGCGCACCCTGTCGCACCGTTTCGGCGAACACCGCCCCTGGCGCGGCATTGAAGATGAGTCCGAGGACAAAAGCAGAAAAAAAGAGAGTCAGCATACGCGCGCAAAACCGATATCCAGACCCCGTCGAGCATAACAGATCAATCCGCACCCCGGAGCGCGTCTCCACCGGCGTCTTGCCGGCGCCTCAAGCGCCACCCGGCCTAAGCGCTTCGCTTGTCGATAGTTGGTGGGGCTCGCCCGAGCGCCCTGTACGTACGTCGCCACGCCACACTTCGGCGCTATACTCGCCGTTTTTCCTGACCCTGAGACTGCGCATGGAATGGCTGTGGCTACTCGTCCTGGCTTTGCTTGCTCTGGGCTTCGCGGGGCTTATCCTGCCCGCGCTGCCTGGACTGCTGCTGATATTTGGCGGATTGTGGCTGGGCGCATGGATCGACGCTTATGAGCGCGTCGAGGTCGCGACGGTGGTGTTGATCGGCGTGATGGCCGCGGTGGGTTGGCTCGTCGACTTCGTCGCCGGTCTTCTGGGCGCCAAGGCCGCCGGGGCAAGCCCGACCGCGTTGGTGGGCGCGGGCTTAGGCGCAGTGGTGGGCATATTCGGGGGCATTCCGGGTCTAATCTTTGGGCCTGTGATCGGCGCGATGATCGGCGAGCTGATCGCCCGCCAGAACCCGCAGCGCGCCACTGTGGTGGGGCTTGCCGCGGGATTGGGCTTCGTGGTGGCACTCGCCCTCAAGATCGGCCTGGCATTTGCGATGGTCGGCGTGTTCGCGCTCGCCTGGGCGATCTGAGCGTAGCGCACTCCGTCAGTCGAGGCTGGCGAGCTGCGTGCGTGCGAGCGGTGGGTTCTGGGCAAAGTAGCGCTTGATCCCTTCGAGGATCGAACCGGCCAGCTGGGTTTGATATTTCTCGTCGCGTAAGCGCTTTTCTTCTTCGGGGTTGGAGATGAATGCCGTTTCCACCAGGATCGAAGGCACGTCCGGAGCCTTGAGCACGGCAAAGCCGGCTTGCTCCACGTAGTTCTTGTGCAGGGTGTTGATTTCGCCGATTTCGGCGAGCACGGCCCGGCCAAGCTTCAGGCTATCGTTGATGGTTGCCGTCTGCGACAGATCGAGCAGGGTGCGCGCGAGAACGGGATCCTTGACGTCAAGGTTGACCCCGCCGATCAGATCCGCTTCATTCTCGCGCTGCGCCAGCCAGCGCGCCGCCGCGCTGGTGGCGCCGTTCTCGGAAAGCGTGAACACCGAAGCACCGCGTGCCGTCTTCTTGGGAAAAGCATCGGCGTGAATCGAAATGAACAAATCCGCCCGCACGCGGCGCGCTTTTTCCACCCGTGCCTGCAAGGGCACGAAGTAGTCGTCATCGCGGGTCAGCAACACGCGCAAATTGGGTTCGCGCTCGATCTGCGCCTTCAACTTCCGCGCGACGGCGAGAGTGACGTTCTTTTCGTAGGTGCCCTTGCGCCCGACGGCACCGGGATCTTCGCCGCCGTGCCCCGGATCGAGCACCAGGATGACCGGCCGCCTGCCGCGGCCTTTCGCGACGCCGCCGTATTTGCCGCTGTCCTGCACACGGTTTGCGTCTCTGCGCTCGGCTTCTTCGAGTAGGGCCAGGAACGGGTCGGGAGCTTCGACGGGGTAGAGGTCCAGCACCAGTCGGTGGCCGTAGTCGCCAATCGGCTTGAGCGTGAAGACCTGGGAAATCATTTCCGCCCGCAGGTCGAGCACGATGCGCACCACGCCCGGCTTGTTCTTGGCCACACGCACCGCGATCACGTGCGGATCGGTGCCGGCAACCCGGCTGGCGAGCGCCATCAATTCCGGTGCCAGGTCGACCCCTTCGAGATCGAGCACTAGCCGCTCGGGGTTCTTCACCGCCAGGACCTGATGGGCGATCGGCGCGGTGCTCTCCAGCGTCAGGCGAGTGTACTCGCGCGCCGGCCAGAGGCGGGCGGAGTTGACTTGCGGTGCTGCATTGGACCAGGCGAGGCCGGGGAAGACACCGACCAGCGCCGGAGCCAACAGCCAGCCGCACACCCGCCGGCGCTCGAGGTTCAGATCGATGAGGTGGGCACTGCCGGAGTCAGGGCGCGCAGGCATCGTTCACCTGCCGCGCTGTGCGGGCACAGCTGCGCGCGCCGCCCGGTTTCGTGGTGCTCCAAACGCAGACTCAGATCGAGCCCAGGCAAAAGACCAGCGGCTCGCTCCGGCCATTCGACCAGACAAATCGCCTCTGGATTGAAGTATTCCCGAAAGCCCGAGGATGCCCATTCTTCAGGGTCGGTGAGCCGATAAAAATCAAAGTGATATAAGTATAAGCTCGAAACTTCATAAACTTCAAGTAGGGCGTAGGTCGGGCTCTTGATGGGCCCGGTAACTCCCAGGGCTCGCAACAGACCGCGCGCCAGGGTAGTCTTGCCCGCTCCCAGATCGCCCTCCAGCCCGACGGCCATGCCCGGCGCGAGCCCACGCGCCAGGGCCGCACCCAAGGCCTCAGTGGCGGCCGCATCGGCTAGTTCCACTACAATCGGGCGTTCGTTCACGCAAGAATCCTTTTCCGTGTCCGCCAAAGACAAAATGCCGCAAATCGCCCCCGGCAGCGCCCAAGCGCTGCTCGAGATTCGAAGTCTCGCGGCGGCGCTTGGTTTCACCGCCATCGGCGTAGCCGATACCGATCTCACGCGCGCCGAAGCCGCTTTCGAAGCCTGGCTTGCCGCGGGCCACCACGGGGTCATGGATTATATGGCAAGGCATGGGCGCAAGCGTTCGCGACCGGCGGAGTTAGTGCCCGGCACGCTGCGCGTGATCAACGCGCGCCTGCCCTATCTCGACCCGAAAGCCCGGCCCGCGGCCGAGGTCTTGGCCGACGGCGAGGCCGCCTACGTTTCGCGCTACGCCCTGGGGCGCGACTATCACAAGCTCTTTCGGCAGCGCTTGCAGCGCCTAACCGAGCGCATGGGCGAACGCTTCGGTCCTTTCGGCTATCGCGTCTTCACCGACAGTGCGCCGGTGCTGGAAGTGGCCTTGGCCGAAAAGTCTGGCCTGGGCTGGATAGGCAAACACAGCTTGCTACTGACGCGCGAAGCGGGATCGTATTTTTTCTTGGGTGAAATCTACACCGACCTGCCTTTGCCGCTCACCGCGCCGGTTTCCGCCCATTGCGGCACTTGCCGCGCGTGTCTCGATGTCTGCCCCAGCGGCGCCATCGTCGCCGAAGGCGTGGTCGACGCGCGGCGCTGCATTTCCTACCTCACCATCGAGTTGCCGGGCAGCATTCCGCAAGACTTGCGGCCGCTTTTGGGCAACCGCATCTACGGCTGCGACGATTGCCAACTGGTCTGCCCTTGGAATCGTTACGCGGTCTCCAGCAAAGAACCCGATTTCGCGGTTCGGCACGGCCTCGATCGCGCCGCCCTCGCTGAACTCTTCGCCTGGAGCGAAGAGGAGTTCAAACAGCGCCTCGCCGGCAGCGCCATCTATCGCATCGGCTACGAACGCTGGCTGCGCAATATCGCTGTCGGCTTGGGCAACGCGCTAAGCTCAGCGCCGGTGCTCGCCGCTCTGCGCGCTCGGGCCGACCACCCCTCGGCGTTGGTGCGTGAGCACGTGGCGTGGGCCCTAGGACGGCATTCCCGCGCCGCCCCATGAGGCATCACTTCCGCACTGGTTTCCAGCGATCGAGAAACGTACCCAGTTTCTCCAGGCTATAACCTTTGCCCTCTTCGAGCAGCGAGGTGTCCTGCGAGTGCAAAAAGCTACCATCGCCATCGAGTACGAAGATATGCGGATAGCCCTTGAACTTGGGGTAGCGCGCCAAAACCGCCTCGTTCTTGTTCTCCGGGCTGTAGTTGATTTTCACCCAGATGAAATGTTTCTCACGTTGTTCGCGCAGCATGGCGTTCTTTTCGAACATGCGGTCGAGCAAGTGGCACCAACTGCACCAATCCCCGCCGACATCCAGCATGATGCGACGCCCGCTCGCCTTGGCTTCGGTCACTGCGCGGGCAATGTCTCGCGCCGCATCGCGCTGCGGATCGAAAACCTCAACGTCGCCGGGAACCGCGGCCATCGTGCCAGAACAAAAGAGCGCCAGAACCAGCGCCAACCGCGCCCATCTCACCATCGTCATTTGCTCCCAAACAGAAAGTTCTCGCTCATCGAATGAGTTGATTCATTGACACGATCGGCAGCATCACCGCCAACACCATCAGCAGCACGACACCGCCCATCACCAAAATGAGCGCGGGCTCCAGCAGCCCGACCAGGAGCGCGAGGCGGCGCTCGGCTTCTCCCTGCTGCTGGGCGGCGGCGCGCTGCAAGAACTCGGGCAGCCGGCCGCTGGCTTCACCGCTGCGTATGAGTTGCACGAACAGCGGCGGGAATACGCGGCCTGCCTCCAGGGCGCGGGCAAGGCTCACGCCTTCGCGCACACGCGCCGCGGCGCTGACCGCGGCTTCGCGCAGAGGCAGCAACCAAACCACTCCGGCGGCGGCTTCCAGCGAACGCAAGAGTGGCGCGCCGCTGCCCGCCAAGATGGCGAGGGTGGACGCGAAACGCGCGGCATCCAGGGCAACCAGCATGCGCCCCACGGCCGGAAAACGCATCAGGAAGGCGTGCATCGCACTTCGCGCACGTTCGCGGCGCAGCGCGAAATAGGCGGCGGTTGCCAGTGCAGCGCCGGCACCCAGCAGAACCCATACCTGGGCGCGCAAGAACCCGCTGCCGGCGATCAGCGCACGCGTGAGCAGGGGCAGACTCTGGCGCGTATGTTCAAACGCAGCCACCACTTGGGGGACGACGAAGAGCAAAAGCGCCACGATCACGGCCAAGGCGACCGCCGCGACGAGAGTGGGGTACAAGAGCGCGAGCAAAATCTTTTGCCTCAACGCCTGGCGGGTTTCGAGGTAATCGGCGAGTCGCGCCATCACTTCGGCGAGCTGCCCGGTTTCCCCGGCCACCGCAATCAGGCCCCGATAGAACTCCGAAAACACGCGCGGGTGGCGAGCCATCGCCGCGGCGAGCGGCTGGCCCGCCAGCACCTCGCTGCGCACTGCATCGAGCACTTCTTGCACGGACTTGGCTTCGCTCTCGCGTGCCACAGCTTCGAGTGCTTCTTCGAGGGGCATCGCCGCGGCCAGCAAGGTTGCCAACTGGCGGGTGAAGAGAGCGCGATCGACAGCGCCGACTCTTGCACCCAGGCGGGCCTCGCCGCGCTCGTCTTGAGTCTGCAATTCGATGGGCAGCAGACCCTGGGCGCGCAAGAGATCACGCGCGGCGCGCGGCGTTGCGGCTTCGATGGAACCTTCCCGCGCGGCGCCTTCCGGGGTGACGGCCTGATAGCGATAGTGCGGCATGACGCGTCGGACGATGCCGCGCTATTCGCGGGTGACGCGGACGAGCTCGGCGAGCGAGGTGCTGCCTTCGGCCACCCAGCGCGCGCCATCCTGACGCAAACTCGGCCAGCCCTGCCGCAAAGCGTGCTCCCGCAGGGCCGTTTCCGGAGCGCGGTTGTGAATCAAGTCGCGCACCACGGCATCGACGCGAAGGAGTTCGTAGATACCGCTGCGCCCTTTGTGACCCGTGTTGCGGCATTCGGCACAGCCCGGGGCATCGAAGAGCTTGGCGACGTCGGCCGCCACCGTTCCCGCAAGCAACTCGCGTTCCGCGGCGTTTGGTTCATGCGCGGCGCGGCAAGCCGGACACAAGCGGCGCACCAGGCGCTGCGCCAGTACACCCAGCAAGCTCGAAGCCAAGAGATAAGGTTCGACGCCCATGTCCACCAGACGCGTCACCGCGCTGGGCGCGTCGTTGGTGTGCAACGTGGCGAGCACCAGATGCCCGGTGAGGCTCGCCTGCACCGAAATTTGCGCGGTTTCGAGATCGCGGATTTCACCGATCATGATGACGTCCGGGTCTTGGCGCAGTATGGCGCGCAGGGCTCGGGCAAACGTCAGCTCGGTGCGCGGATTCACTTGCGTCTGGCCGACCCGATCAAGTGCGTACTCGATCGGGTCTTCCACGGTCATGAGGTTCATGTGGCTACGATCGAGCCGCGAGAGTGCCGAATACAACGTGGTGGTCTTGCCCGACCCGGTGGGGCCAGTCACCAGCACGATGCCGTGCGGCTGGCGGATCAGCTCATCGACAGTGGTGAGCGTGTGCGGCGCCATGCCGAGCGCTTCGAGATCGAGGCGGGCGGCCTCTTTGTCCAAAAGGCGCAATACCACGCGCTCGCCTTGGCCAGTGGGCAAAGTGGAAACCCGTACGTCCACGGCCCGGCCGCCCAGCCGCAAGGTAATGCGTCCATCCTGCGGCAGTCGCTTCTCGGCGATGTCGAGGCTCGCCATGATCTTCACCCGTGAAACGAGCGCCGCATGCAAGGCGCGCGGCGGCTCGATCACTTCGCGCAACGCGCCGTCGATGCGAAACCGAACGAGCGAGTGCGATTCGAATGCTTCCAGATGCACGTCGGACGCGCCCTCGCGCACCGCTTGCAGCAGGAGCGCGTTGACCATGCGGATAACCGGCGCCTCGGCTTCTCCGGCGAGTAGGTCCTCTCCGGCGGGCAGTTCGTGCAGGAGCGCGGCGAGGTCGCCTTCGCGGGCCAAATCTTCGCTGATCTGCGCCACTGCGCTCTCGGCCTGGTTGTAAGCGCTAGCTAAGGCGGAAGCGAAGCGTTCGGCGCTCACCGCTTCCACCGCCAAGGGTCGGGCAAGGATGCGGCGCAATTCGGCGAGGCCATCCACCGAAGCATCCGGGCGTACCAGGACGCGCACCACCGCTTGATCTTCATCGAGCGGCAGCACGCCGCTCGCCTTGGCGAAGGCGTAGGGGATGCGCCTTTGGGCGGTCATGCTCGAGGCTATTGCGAGGTCTTGAGCGGCGGAAGCAGGGGAACGCCCGGCTCGCTCCAGAAAAAGCGCTCCTCCGGCTGCTGTTTCTTCTGCTCGCCCATCAGCAGTTCATAGCGGTCGGTGGTCACACCCTGGCTGCTCGTGGCGCTGCGCAGTACCTGCGGGCGCAGAAACACCATCAAGTTGGTCTTGCTGCGCTTCTTGCTCTCATAGCGAAAGAGCCCGCCAACCAGCGGCACGTCACCCAGCACCGGCACCTTGTCGTCCGCATCGACGAAACTGTCCTGAATGAGGCCGCCCAGCACCACGATCTGGCCATCATCCACCAGCACGGTCGATTCCAGTGAGCGCTTGTTGGTGATGACACCCGCGGCGTTCGACTTGTCGAGGACGTTGGACACTTCCTGGTAGATTTGCATACGCACCGTGCCACCTTCGGTGACCTGTGGCCGTACGCGCAAAGTCAGGCCGACGTCACGCCGCTCGATGGTCTGGAAAGGCGTCGGTGTAGTGGCGCTGCCAGTCTGCGCGTATTGCCCGGTGATGAAAGGCACGTTCTGCCCGATGACGATTTTGGCTTCTTCGTTGTCGAGCGTGAGCAAGCTCGGCGTGGACAGAATGTTGGCGCTCGCCTGCGTTTCCAGCGCCCGCGCCAACACGCCGAGGTTGGCGATGGTGCCGATGCCGGGCAGGGTCACTTGTCCGCGCACCACACCAATGTTGAGACCAGGACCAGCGGCGCCGAGACTGCCGGCGATATCGATGATGTTCTGCCCCGAACCGCGCGCGCCGAAATTCGTGCCACCGATCGCCTGGGTTCCAGTGGAGGTGGATAGCGTATCGAGGGTCTGCCACTGGATGCCAAATTCCGCGGCCTTGTCGCTGGTCACTTCCACCACTAGTGCCTCGACGTGCACCTGGGCGCGTCGCACGTCGAGTTTTTCGATGACCGCGCGCAGGCCGTTGTACACCGCCTCGGGGGCGGCGATGATCAAGGCATTGCTGGCGGCGTCGGCGTGAATGGTCAGGCCGCCCGCTGAAAAGGTGCCTTGCGGTGTTGCACCGCCTGCCGCGGCGGCGGGGGTCGGGCTGGCCGCTGCCGCCGCAGTCGCGGCGACCGCAGTGGGTGCGTGCGGTGCCGCATCGGCTTGGGCCTGGCCAGTGAGCACGCCGCGCAGCGTTTGCGCCACGCGCACGGCTTCGGCATTGCGCAGATAAACGATGTGCACGTTGCCGCCCGCCCGCGCCGGAGCATCTAGTTCCTGCGCCAGCGCCCGCACCCGCGCCAACTTGGCGGCGTTGTCGGAGCGCAGGATCAGGCTGTTGCTGCGCAGTTCGGCGACGATGCTGACTCGCTGCGCTGGGTCTATGGGTACGCCGGATGCGCCGCCGCCATCGCCGAATACCCGCGTCAAAGTGGGCGCCAAGTCCACCGCGGAAGCATACTTGAGCGGCACCAGCAGCGGCTCGCCAAGGGTGGGGCGATCGATGGTTTCGATGATCTGTTCCAGGCGCTTTAGATTCTCCGCGTAATCGGTAACGATGATGGTGTTGCTGCCCGGCAGCGCGCTGATCGGATTGTTGGCTGGAATGAGCGGGCGCAGCGCGCTCACCATCTGCCCCGCCGCTTCATTTTTCAAGGTATAGACTTTGGTCACCAGCTGGTCGCCCCGCAATACGGCTTTGCCGGCCGCGGGGGCATGGGCTCGGGCATCTGCCTCCGGCAAGACCTTGGTGACGCCCTCGCCCTCCACGGCGGTGAAGCCATGCAAACGTAGCGCTGACAGCAGCGTCGGGTAGACGAGCTGGCGCGGCACCGGTTGATGCGAGATGATGCTAAGCGTGCCCTTCACCTTGGGGTCGATGATGAAATTGCGGCCGGTGATTTCCCCGATCGCTTTGATCACCGCGTCGATTTCGGCATTGACGAAATTGAGCGTCACTGGCTCCTCGGCCGCACCGGCGAGGTTCAAGCTCCCGGCCAGCAGCGCGCCAGCGAGCCAACGGGCCCAATTCCTGAGGATGTTCATGAGAAAACGCGCCTCCCCTGCTCAAAACCGGGCCAATCATAACATGGCGCCCTGACCATTCGAGGTATGCCCCCAGCCGGCCGGGCGCATCCAGAATTGCGCCTAACCGCATCCAAACCGCATTGGCCACTCAAGGAGCATGCAAGATGGAAGATTTTGGTTTGAACTTCGCAGGCAACGGCATATTCGACGCCTTCGGCATGGTGATTGCCATCATAACGATCATCTTCATATTCGGTACGCCGGTGATCATCGTGCTCTCGATCTTGTTCTACAAGCTGCGCAAAGCGCGGCGGCTTCAGGACACCGTGATCAAGCTGGCCGAAAAAGGCGTGCCCATTCCGCCGGAATTGTTCGCCTCGCCCCTTGGCCCCAATGCCGATTTGCGCCGCGGCGTCCTGCTCATCGCGGTGGGTGTCGGACTGGCACTCTTCCTCTGGAGTGTACGTGGTCCGTGGGGCCTGGGTGCGATTCCGCTGCTCCTGGGCGCCGCCTATCTCCTAGTCTGGCACCTCGATCAGAAGAAGCCCTCGGCCTAATGCCCGCAATCGCGCCCAGCGATGGCGAGCTGATCGCCCGCGTGCAAGCGGGAGATGATCGCCATGCCTACGCTGAACTGGTGCGGCGCAACCAGTCGAACCTGCGCGCGCTCTTGCGCCGGCTTACGCGCGGCAATGACGCGCTCGCTGACGACCTCGCGCAAGAGGCCTTTGTGCAGGCCTGGAGGAATCTCGCTCGCTTTCGCGGCGAAGCACGTTTCAGCACTTGGCTCTATCGCATCGGCTACAACTGCTTTCTTGCTCATGCCCGCCGGGCCAGACCGGAAAACTCTCTCGAAGAGACGCAGGTCGATGACAAAGTGAGCACCAGCGCTGCCGTGGGCATGGAACTGCGCCACGACCTACAGCGCGCCCTCGCGGTCCTCAGTGAACCCGAGCGCGCCGCTATCGTGCAGTGCTATTATCTGGACCTCTCGCATGAGGAGGCCGCCTACGTGCTCGG
Organism: Casimicrobiaceae bacterium; assembly: GCA_026646885.1. Taxonomy (GTDB): domain Bacteria; phylum Pseudomonadota; class Gammaproteobacteria; order Burkholderiales; family Casimicrobiaceae; genus JACPUX01. Next base: position 78,727 of record JAPKHK010000003.1, read on the forward strand.
GCTGCCTCTGGGCACGCTGAAAACTCACGTCCTGAAAGCCAAGCAAAAGCTCAGGCTCGCTCTAGCCGCCTGGCAACCGGAGAACGCCGCATGATTCCCCAGCCCACACCCCCAGAACGCCCTGATGATTGGCTCGACCATTTGCTGCGCGAAGAAGCAGTGCGCGCGCCTCATCTCGACGACGCCGGCTTTTGCGCACGCGTGCTCGAGGCGCTTCCCCCAGCGCGCCAGCGCCGCAGCGCCACTTGGCTGCTGCCGCTGGCCGCCGTCCTCGGCACGGCCCTCGGTATGCAGGCTTTGGGTGGAGCCGAATTCGTCTTCGACGCGGTTGCCGCGCTCGTCACCGAAGGCCGCTTCGGGCAGGCGCAAGTGACCGTGCTGGCCGCCGTCGGGGTGTTGTACGCGATCGCGTTTGGGGGCGCGTGGGCCGATAACTGAGCCGCTTCGCCGCCGCGTGCGGCAAAAAAAACCCCCATTGCTGGGGGTCGTTGCTTAGACCGAGTCCACACGACGGGGGGGGTGTCGCAGGGACGAACTCAGCCAAGTCTCGAAAACCGGTTCGACGTGGCCATTGCTGGACCCATCACTGGGCCGGGGTCCCGGCCGATCGGTTAGTCATGCATGCGTCGATGGGCGGGATACTATGCCAATCGCATGAAACAGGCAACGCGGCCACTTGATATCGATCAAGCAAATCGGCTTTTCCGGATTGTCCCGGAAGTGGCGTCTGGCCTCTAGAAACTAGTATCTTGAAACTGGTTTCTAGATCGGCATATTCATGATGTCTTGATAGGCCTGTACCACCTTGTTCCTGAATTGCAGTGTAGCTTGGAAGGAGATTTGCGCCTTTTGCGTGGCGATCATGACTTCGTGCAAGTTAGTGTTCTTGGGGTCGAGTTCGAAGAGACGAGTCGCTTCGGTTGCCTTCACTTGCAGGCTGTTGACCTGGTCGAGGCTGGTCTTGAGGGCGCTGGCAAAATCGGTGGGAGCGGCGGCGGCTTTGCTCTCGGGCGTGGCCTGGGAAGCGGCCGCACCATGTGTGCTACTCTGGATGCGAGCTTGCGCGGCGCGCAGCTGCTCGAGGATGCGCTCGATGCCGGCGGGATCGACGCCGACGCGATTCACGCCATTGCCCTCGAGGCAACGCCGAAACAAGCATCGGGATCGATGCCCTCGGCCCGATACTGCTGCAAGCGGTAGCGCAAGGTGCGCTCGGAAATACCCAGTTTTGCCACTGCCGCTTTGCGTGATCCTTTCACGGCGGCGAGGGTGGAGAGGATCAGCGCTTTTTCCACGCCTTTGACGTTGCCGCCCTGCCAACCCCCAGGGGCGGCCATGACCTCGACGTGATCGGCCGGCTTTGCCCCGAGGCCCAAATGCTGCGGCTGGATCGCAACCCCCTCGCATAGCACCAACGCACGCTGGACCGCGTTTTCCAGCTCGCGCACGTTACCGGGCCAGTGGTGCGCCACCAGTACTGCTTCAGCCTCCATGCTCAGCTCAGGGAGGGTCCGCCCAGCCGCCGCGGCATGGCGCCGCAACAGCGCCCGCGCGAGGGGCAAGATGTCGTCGCGACGCTCGGCCAAAGGAGCCAGGGCAATGGGAAATACCGCAATGCGATAGTAAAGGTCCTCGCGAAACCGCCCAGCGGCCACTTCGCCCGCAAGATCGCGATTGCTGGTGGCGATGATGCGCAAGTCCAAATCGACCGGCTCGTGCCCCCCCACCCGTTCCACGACCCGCTCCTGCAGCACCCGCAGCAGTTTGGCCTGCAAAGCGAGGGGCAACTCGGAAATTTCGTCGAGGAGCAAGGTGCCTCGGCTAGCAAGCTCGAATTTACCGACCTGGGCGCGCAATGCCCCGGTGAAGGCACCTTTTTCGTGCCCAAATAGCGTGGTCTCCAGCAAAGCCTCGGGAATGGCTGCACAGTTCACTGCCACAAAGGGCCCGTACCGCCGCGCGGACAAATCGTGCAAGTAGCGGGCGAGCACTTCCTTGCCCACGCCGGAGGGCCCCGTGAGCAGCACCGAGACTTCGCTCGCCGCCACTTTGCGCGCGAGTTCCATAGCCGCCCTGCTGCTGCTGTCAACGGCAATGAAACCCAGCGCCGACGCCGTTTCCTTGCTCTTTTCCGTGCCCAATGCACTCATGCCCTGTCTCGTCCTTTCGCCGCGGTCGCCGCCCGCCTGGGCGGGAGAATTCCGGATGCTTGGCAGCTTATCGCCGCCGCCGGGAATCGAGGGCACGATTAAGACCGGATTTTTGGGCCTTATCACCGCTTTGGGCTGGATCGGCCCAGGGAATAATCCTCCCATCCAGAAAAAGGCTCGCCGCAAGGCATTTCGATGACGCCATGGCAACCACTGCGCAGCAACCCCTGTCGACATTCACCTCCCTGCCTGCCAACCAGAAGATTGGCATCATGCTGGTGGCCGCCGCCTTCATCGCCCTGGTGTTCGGTGCCTGGATATGGTCACAGACCCCGGATTACCGAGTCCTTTACGGCAACGTTTCCGACCGCGATGGCGGTGCCATCATCGCAGGCTTGCAGCAAATGAATGTGCCTTACAAGTTCGCCGAGGGCGGCGGTGCGGTGATGGTGCCGGCCAACCGCGTTCACGAGGCGCGCATGCGACTGGCCGCCCAAGGCCTCCCGAAAGGCGGACAGGTCGGTTTCGAGCTCATGGAAGGTCAAAAATTTGGTACCAGCCAGTTCCTTGAGCAAGTCAACTACCAACGCGCCCTGGAAGGAGAACTGGCGCGCAGCATCGGGGCGCTCTCCGCAGTGGCCGCCGCGCGCGTGCACTTGGCTCTCACCAAGCCCTCGCCTTTCCTGCGCGAACAACAGAAGCCCAGCGCTTCGGTACTGCTCAACCTACACGCGGGCCGAAGCCTCGACGCGGGGCAGGTTGCCGCCATCATCACCCTGGTGGCGACCAGCGTGCCCGAATTGAGCGCCAAGAGCGTCACCGTGGTGGACCAAAACGGCACCCTTCTCTCGCAGAACGGCCAGGCGCCCACCCCCACGCTAGACCCCAATCAGCTCAAGTACCTGCAAGAAATCGAAACCAGTCTCGCGCGGCGCATTGAAACCATCGTCACACCGATCACCGGACCCGGAAACGTGCGTGCCACCGTCACCGCGGCAATCGATTTCTCCGCTGTGGAACAGGCCGAAGAGACCTACAAACCCAATCCCCAGCCGGCCAACGCCACCGTCCGCAGCCAGCAGACCAGCGAAGCGCTGAACGGGGCACAAGCCAGCCCCGGCGGTGTTCCTGGGGCGCTGTCCAATCAGCCCCCGGGCACGGCCAGCGCGCCGATCACGGCAGCCGGAACCAGCCCCACCGCAAGCGCGGCGGCAGTCGCACCGGGCGCAAGCTCGCGGCGCGACAGCCTCGTCAACTACGAAGTCGACAAGACCATCCGCCATGTGAAAAACCAGGTCGGCAGCATCAAGCGGTTGTCCGTAGCGGTGGTCGTGAACCACACCAAACAAACCGACAACGAGGGCAAGACCACTCTGGCGCCCCTACCCAAGGAAGAACTGGACAAGATCAACGACCTCATCAAGGAGGCGATTGGCTTCGACAAGGACCGCGGCGACAGCCTCAATGTCATGAACAGCCCCTTCAACGCGGGCGAAAAGGAGATCCTGCCGGAAACGCCATTCTGGAAATCGCCAGCACTCTGGAACACGGCTATGGAGGTCGGCAAAAACCTCTTGATCGCCGGCGTCCTGGCCTGGCTGGTGCTGGGGGTATTGCGGCCCTATCTACGCAGCCTGATGACCCCACCGACGCCGCTCGGACCAGAGCTGGCGGGCGCGGCCGCCGGCGAAGCGCCACCACCGCTGGGCGGGCCGGCCGCACAATCGGCCGTGGCCGCCTACGAGCAACGCCTGGAGGCGGCGCGGCAACTGGCACAGGCCGACCCGAAACTGGTGGCCAACGTGGTGCGTGGGTGGGTGAGCGGCGGCAATGAGTGACGAAGGCGTGCAGAAAGCCGCGATCTTCCTGCTCTCGCTGGGCGAGAACGAAGCGGCCGAGATCTTGCGGCACTTGAGCCCACGAGAAGTGCAACGCCTGGGCACGGCCATGGCCGAAATGAAAGCAGTGCCGCGCGAACGCATCGAAAACGTGCTGGGCGAATTTGAGACCCAGGCACTGCAATCGACCACGCTCGGCGTCGCTTCCGAGGAGTACATCCGCAACGTCATGACGAAGGCGCTGGGCGACGACAAGGCCGCGCAAGTGGTCGATCGCATATTGCACGGCGGCGACACTGCGGGTATCGAAGGCCTGAAGTGGATGGACTCCGCCTCGATCGCCGAACTGATTCGCAACGAGCATCCGCAAATCATTGCCACCATCGTGGTGCACCTCGATCGCGATCAGGCCAGCGAGGTCCTCGGCCATCTGACCGAACGCTTGCGCAACGATGTGATTTTGCGCATCGCCACGCTCGACGGCGTGCAGCCCTCCGCCTTGAAGGAGCTCAACGAAGTGATGGCACGGCTCTTGAGTGGCGCTTCCAACACCGTGAAGAAGACTGCCCTGGGTGGGGTGCGCACCGCCGCGGAAATTCTCAACTACATGAGCGGTACAATTGAGCAAACCGTCGTGGATGCGGTGAAGGAATACGATCCCGACCTCGCGCAGAAGATTCTCGACCAGATGTTCACCTTCGACAATCTTCTGGATCTCGACGATCGCGCCGTCCAGACGGTGCTGCGTGAGGTGCAATCCGAATCCCTGATCGTCGCCTTGAAGGGAGCCAACGAGGAGTTGCGCAACAAAATCTTCAAGAACATGTCGCAGCGGGCGGCGGATATGCTCAGGGACGATCTCGAATCGAAGGGGCCGGTGCGCCTGTCCGAAGTCGAGGCGCAGCAGAAGGAAATCCTCAAAATCGTGCGCCGCCTCGGCGACGAAGGACAAATCATGCTCGGCGGCAAGGCTGAGGAGGCCTTTGTCTAGCCATGGCCGCGATCATTCCCAAAGAGCAGTTGACCGCCTACGAGCGCTGGGAGCTCAGCGATTTGGGCCGCGGCCACAAGCCCCGCACGCGCCAAGATGTGCTGCCCACCGTGGCTGCGGTCGAGAAAATCCAGGCACAGGCGCGCGACGAGGGCTTTGCCGCCGGGATGAAGGAAGGCTACGCAGCAGGTGCCGCGCGCGCCGCCGCGGAAGCGCGCGCCATTGCCGCCCTGATCGAACCCTTGGGTGACTCTCTGCGCAAACTCGATCACGAAATTGCCCAAGACGTGCTCGCCCTCGCCCTGAGCGTGGCGCACGAGGTGCTCCGAGGGTCCCTGCAAGTCAACCCCGAATTGATCCTCCCAGTGGTGCGGGAGGCGATCCGCAACTTCGACAGCTACAACCAACATCCGCAACTCGTGCTCAATCCGGGGGACGCGGAGATGGTCAAGGCGCACCTCGCCGATCAGCTGCAGCATGGCGGCTGGCGAGTCCGCGAAGATCCAACGGTCGCGCGCGGCGGTTGCCTCGTCGAAACCCATACCGCCGAGGTCGACGCTACGCTGGGCACCCGCTGGCAGCGCGTGCTCGCCACGCTGGGGCAAGACCTCGCCTGGGCGGAGCGGATGACATGAGTTACAGCGAAGTCTGGAGCCAATTCCTGCGCGATTGCCGCGAGCAAGTGGCGCAAGCGCAGCCACTGCAGATGAGCGGCCAGCTCACACGGGTCGCGGGGCTTGTCATGGAGGGCGCGGGCTTGCGCGTGCCGGTCGGCAGTTCCTGCCTAGTCGATCTGCCGGGAGGCAATCAGATCGAGGCAGAGGTCGTCGGCTTCAATGGCGAACGGCTCTACCTCATGCCCGCGCACGACGTTTACGGCCTCGCGCCGGGCGCGCGCATCCAGCCTCTCGACCGCCCGCTGACACCGCCGCGGCTGGGTAGCAACCGTGCGCCGAGGCGCCGCGCCATCGACCGCGCCAAGCACCTGCCGGTCGGCGACGGCTTGCTAGGCCGGGTGGTGGACGGCGCCGGGCGACCGCTCGATGGCGCCGGCCCTCTGGCCACCGATCTCACTGCGCCCTTGCAGAGCCGCCCCTACAACCCCTTGCAGCGCGCACCGATCACTCAAGTGCTCGACACCGGGGTGAGACCGATCAACGCCATGCTCACGGTCGGCCGCGGCCAACGCATGGGGTTGTTTGCCGGCAGCGGCGTGGGCAAGAGCGTGCTACTGGGCATGATGGCCAAATACACCAACGCCGACGTCTCGGTGGTTGGACTGATAGGCGAACGCGGCCGCGAGGTAAAGGAATTCATCGAGCATATCCTCGGACAAGAGGGCATGGCGCGCTCGGTCGTGGTGGCAGCGCCTGCCGACACTTCGCCCTTGATGCGACTGCAGGGCGCGGCCTACGCCACAGCGGTGGCGGAGTACTTCCGCGACCAGGGCAAGAACGTCCTTCTGATCATGGATTCGCTCACCCGCTACGCCATGGCCCAGCGTGAAATCGCCCTGGCGATTGGCGAACCGCCCGCCACCAAAGGCTACCCGCCCTCGGTTTTCGCGCGCTTGCCGCAGTTGGTGGAACGTGCCGGCAACGGCATGCCCGGAGGAGGGTCGATCACTGCTTTCTATACCGTGCTCACCGAAGGCGACGATCAGCAAGATCCCATCGCCGACGCCGCCCGCGCCATTCTCGACGGCCACATCGTCCTCTCGCGCCGCCTGGCCGAGCAAGGCCATTACCCGGCAATCGACATCGAAGCCTCGATTAGTCGGGCGATGACCAATCTGGTCGATACCGATCACGTCAACATCGTGCGACATTTCAAGCAGCTCTACTCCCGTTACCAGCGCTCCCTGGATCTCATTTCCGTGGGCGCGGTGGTTCCGGGCAACGACCCCTTGCTCGATCAAGCCATCGCGCTCTACCCAGCGATGGCTGCCTTCCTGCAACAGGACATGAACGAACAGAAACGCTTCCACGAAAGCCTGGGCGACCTGGTGTCGGTTTTCCAGTCGGAAATGGCCGCGGTATGAAAAACAGATGTTTCGCTACCGCAGCAATCAACGACGGGGAAAGCCAGTCTGGTCGCTCATGCGCGGTGGCGCCTTCTTGAAACGCGGAGACTCCGATGAGCAAGCCCTTTACCCTGCAACCCCTGCTCGATCTCGCCCAGGTCAAGAATGACCACGCTGCCAAGCGCCTGGCAGATATCCAGAACCTGGCGAAGACCGCGGACGAGCGCCTGACTCTGCTGCTGCAGTACCGCGCCGAGTACCAGACGAAATTCCGCGAAACCGTGCGCCAGGGTCTGGACAGCAACGGCTGGCGCAACTTTCACCAGTTCATGGATCAGCTCGACGGCGCCGTCGCGCAACAACGGCTGATCGTGGCGCAGACGCAAGACCGCATCCACGCGGCCAAGCGCGAGTGGCAGGATAAGCGGCGGGAATTGAAATCCTACAGCACGCTGGCCGAGCGCCACGTCAAGGCGGAAAAGCAGGCCAGCGACAAGCGTGAACAGAAGGAGTTCGATGCCCTGGCGACCACCACCTGGCTGCGTACGCGCCAGGCCTTTTGAAGATCGGAGCCCGCCATGAGTCGTTTAGCCGATGCCTTGAGCGCTACTCTGAGTGCCCGCCCGGCGGCTACACCTGCCAACGCCACCCCAATTTCGCGAGAGGAACCGCCCTCGGCAGCTTTCCATGCGATTTTCGCCCAGGAGCTCTTTGCCCAGGAGGCCAACGCCATCCCGGGCGCGCAGCAGGTCACGTTCACGTTGCCGGCGGAGTCCGAAAGCCTGTTGGGGCGGGAAGTGGACGAAAAGTCAATCGACAAGAACTCCCAGGCGGCTTCGGAAGACACCGCGGAGCTTGCCGCCTTCCTGCCTCTGGTGCTACCCCCAGCCGCCACACCCGCGTCGCTCACCCCCGGTGAACGCGTGCTCCAGCGCGATGCGCCCATGATCCAGGGCAAGAGCAACGCCGTCCTGTTGGCCGCCGCACATGCGGGAAGCGACCTACCCATGGAAGGTAGCGGCACCTCGCCGGCTTTTGCGACGGTGGCGGCGACGAAGGAGGTGGCGGTTCCGAATGCCAGCATGCAGACTCTGGCCGCCGCGCCAACGTCGACACTAGCCGGCGAATCGAGCGGCGGCAAGACGCAGGCCATCCAGATCCAGTCGGACCCGGGTACTCCCGTAACGGCACCACCCCTTGTGCTTGCTTCAGCGCAGCCCAGCGCCACCCTCACCGGCGTGACGACGGTGGCGACGCCCTTTGGCGCCTCGGTGTGGCAAGAGGACTTCGCGCAGCAGGTCGTCTTGGTCGGCAAACGGGATCTCTCCACCGCGCAAATCAAACTCAACCCGGCCGAACTCGGCCCGATAGAGGTGAACCTCAGCATCAAAAACGACCGGGCGGAGGCCAGCTTCAGCGCCGCCAGCGCGCCGGTGCGCGAAGCCATCGAGGCGGCGCTGCCGCGACTGCGCGAGATGTTCGCGGAAGCCGGCATCACCTTGGGCAACGCCACGGTTTCACAAGACCTCGGCCAGGCCAAACAGGCCTTCACGCAGGGGGAGTTTGGCCAGGCACAGAGGCACGGCGAAGAGGGTCACCCGGCTGAAACCGACGCGCGCGCGGACACGAACCTGGCGGTCGTGCGCAAGCGCAGCCTCGGTTTGATCGACACTTTTGCTTGACGAGAAGCTCTCGGCGCCACTACTGAGTGGCAAAGTGGCGCCGAAACGCCCGGTTATTCGATGCATGGCGACGGACCGTGGCGGCACATAATTTCTTCCAACAACGGTAGGTGAGGACAACCATGGCGAAAGCGCCACAACCGGCAGCGGAACCCGCGGCCGAGACTGCCACCCCGGCCAAAAAGGGCAAGGGCAAACTGATCATCATTCTCGTGCTGCTCGCGCTCTTGGCGGGCGGCGGCGGGGCTGCCTGGATGTTCATGGGCGGCTCGGCTGACGCGAAGGAGAAGAAGCCCCCGCCCCCCAAGCCGCCCGTGTATGCACCGCTCGAGCAGTTCATCGTCAACTTGCAGCCCGAAGCGGAGGAGCAGTATTTGCAGGTTTCGATGACCCTCAAAGTTTCCGATCAGAAGGTGGTCGACATCCTGAAGCTGCATGACCCCGAGCTGCGCAACCGCCTTCTTATGATCCTCACCAACAAGGCGCCCTCACAGCTCGCCACCATGGAAGGCAAGCGTCAGCTCGCCGAGGAAGTGGTGGCGGCGGCGCGGCGGCCCTTCGTCGAAGGCCAGCCCGAGCAAGATGTGCTGGACGTGCACTTCACCGCATTCATCATCCAATAGGCGATCATGGCCAAGGATTTTCTCTCCCAGGACGAGGTCGACGCCCTACTGCGCGGCGTCACCGGCGAAGTCGACGAGGTCGTCCAGGAAGACGACGGCTCGGGCATACGCCCCTACAACCTCGCCACCCAGGAGCGAATTGTCCGTGGGCGCATGCCCACGCTGGAGATCATCAACGAGCGCTTCGCCCGGCTCTTGCGCATCGGCCTATTCAACCTCATCCGCCGCACCGCGGAAATCTCCGTCGGTCCGGTGCGAGTGCTCAAATACAGCGAGTTCGTGCGCAACCTGGTGGTACCCACCAACCTGAACCTGGTACAGGTCAAGCCCCTGCGCGGCACAGGTCTGTTCATCTTCGATCCCAACCTGGTTTTCCTTTTCGTCGATAACATGTTTGGCGGAGATGGGCGTTTCCACACGCGCGTCGAAGGGCGCGACTTTACCCAAGTGGAACAGCGCATCATCCAGCGCATGCTGGGCGCGGCCTTCGAGGAATACCAAAAATCCTGGGCGCCAGTCTATCCGTTGCGTTTCGAATACGTGCGCTCGGAGATGAATACCCAGTTCGCCAACATCGCCACACCCAATGAAATCGTGGTGGCCACCACCTTCACCATCGAACTCGAAGCCACCGGCGGTGAATTCCACATCTGCCTGCCGTACGCCATGCTGGAACCCATTCGCGACCTGATTTACAGCACCATGCAGGCCGATCACATGGAAGCGGACCGGCGTTGGATCACGCTGCTGCGCTCGCAAGTGCAACTTGCCGAGGTCGAGCTTGTCGCCAACGTGAGCGAGTTCTCGCTCAATATCGCCGACCTGCTGAAGATGAAAGCCGGCGACGTCATTCCCTGCGAATTGAAAGACCACATCATGGCCGAAGTCGATGGCGTGCCGGTGCTCGACTGCAACTACGGCGTGTGCAACGGGCGGTATGCGCTGAAAGTGAACCGGCTGGTCAATCCGGCTAGCATCGCGCCCGATCCAGGAGAGAGCAATGGCTGATCCCACCACCGACATCAGCGACGCCGACTGGGCTGCCGCCATGGCCGAACAAACCTCCGGCGAGGGGAATCCGGCGGTGGCTGCTGCGCCCGCCGCGTTCCCGGAATTCGCCCCCTCGCCCGCGAGCGGTGAACCCAAACACGAATTGGAGATGATTCTCGACATCCCGGTGCAACTGACCGTTGAACTGGGCCGCACCAAAACGCCGATCAAGAACCTCTTGCAGCTCGCGCAAGGCTCGGTCATCGAACTCGACGGCCTGGCCGGCGAGCCCATGGACGTGCTGGTCAACGGCTGTCTCATCGCCCAGGGCGAGGTGGTGGTGGTGAACGACAAATTCGGCATCCGCCTTACCGACATCATCACGCCCTCGGAGCGCTTGCGCAAGCTGAAGAAATGAATCGATTCGCGCCCGCGCTTGCTCTGCTGCCCTTGCCAGCGCTCGCTGCGGATGCCGCGCCGCCGGTGCTCGATGCCGGGACGGTCCTGCAGATGGTGGCAAGCCTCGCTCTCGTGCTGGCGGCGATCGTCGCCCTGGCCTGGCTGCTGCGGCGTTTGGGGCAGGGCGCGGCCGGTCACTCCGGAATGCTGCGGGTGATTGCCAGCGCGAGCCTCGGCCAAAAGGAGCGCGTCGTCGTAGTGGAACTCGCCGATACTTGGCTGGTGCTCGGTGTAGCCCCAGGGCAGGTATCCCAGCTCCACGTCCTGCCGCGCCAGACCACCGATCTTGCCCAGAGCCCACCGTCGGCGCCTCCCTTCGCGGAGTGGCTGAAAAGAGCCGTGAGCAGACATGAAACACCGTCTCGCTGAGCACCTCCTCGCGCTCGGCCTGAGCTTGCTCGCCCTGCCGGCGCTTGCCCAGAGCGGCGGCCTCGCCGCTTTCACCAGCACGCCCGCGCCCGGCGGCGGCCAGACCTACACGCTTGCCATCCAGACGCTGCTCTTCTTCACCGTTCTTTCCTTTCTGCCGGCGGTGATTCTGATGATGACCAGCTTCACCCGCATCATCATCGTGTTGTCGCTCTTGCGCCATGCCCTCGGCACGCAGAGTTCACCTCCGAACCAGGTGCTGATCGGGCTGGCATTATTCCTGACCCTCTTCATCATGGCGCCGGTAGCCGACAGGATCTATTCCGAAGCCTATGTGCCCTTCTCGGAAAACCGCATGAACCAGGCCGAAGCGCTCGACCGCGCCGCCACGCCGCTCAAAGGGTTCATGCTCAAGCAAACGCGTGAAGCCGATTTGGCGCTGTTCCTCAAGATCGCCCGCGCCGAGCCCATTGCCGACGCAAATGACGTGCCTTTGCGGGTGCTCATTCCGGCTTTCGTCACCAGCGAGCTGAAGACTGCCTTCCAGATCGGCTTCATTGTCTTCATCCCCTTCCTGATCATCGACATGGTGGTCGCCAGCGTGCTCATGTCCATGGGCATGATGATGGTGTCGCCGGTGATCGTCTCTCTGCCCTTCAAGATCATCCTGTTCGTTCTGGTGGACGGCTGGCATCTGCTGGTCGGCTCGCTGGTGCAGAGCTTTGGAACCTGAACATGAATGCCGCCACGATCAGTCGGACATCCGTTCGCCCCCGGGCGCAATCCGCGAAAAAGCCCATCCAATGACCGCCGACACAGTGATGAACCTGGGCGCGCAAGCGCTCTACATGACACTTCTCCTGGCCGCACCGCTGCTGATTGCCGCCCTGGTCACCGGTCTGGTGGTGAGCATCTTCCAGGCTGCGACACAGATCAACGAGATGACGCTGTCTTTCATCCCCAAGCTGGTGGCCATCTTCGCCACTATGGTCATCGCCGGTCCGTGGATGCTTTCGCTGCTTGTGGACTACATGCGGCGACTGCTGGAATCGATACCGAATCTCATTGGCTAGGATGCGAGGCGAGCGCATGCCCCCCTCGCGGTCCTGCGACACATTGCCTGCGCCCGCCGCGGTCAGCGTGGCGTTCCTCGCCGTTTTGGGGGCCCGCGGCCGCCGGGGCCTGCCGCGCACCTCGTGCCGCTACCGCGCAGCCCGATGATCCAGCTCAGTTCGGCCCAGCTCGAAGCCTTTCTCGCGGCCTTTCTCTTTCCCCTGGTGCGCATCCTGGCGGTGTTTTCGGTCGCCCCGGTTCTGGGTAATACCGGCGTGCCGGCGCGAGTGCGGATCGGCCTTGGCGCGCTCATCACCCTGCTGGTGGCACCCACGCTCACCGCGTCGCCACCGATCGACCCGGGCAGCGGCATAGGCCTTGCCATCGTCGCCGAGCAAATCATCATCGGACTGGCGATCGGCTTCGCCATGCGACTGATATTCGCCGCCGTCGATTTGGCCGGAGCACTCATCGACCTGCAGATGGGTCTTGGCTTCGCTGCCTACTATGACCCGCAGATGCCCAGCAGCAGCACCCTCACCAGTCAGCTCTTCGGCATCCTCGCCACACTCATCTTCCTTGCCCTCAATGGCCATCTTCTCCTGGTGAGCGTCATGATCGAGAGCTTCCAGTGGCTGCCGATCGCCGCCACCCCCGCCGGGTCCGACATGCTGAATACGCTGGTCGGCTTGGGCGCCAAGGTGTTCAGCATCGCGGTGCTTCTGGCCTTGCCGATGATCGCCGCAATGCTCATCACTAACCTCACATTTGGGGTGCTCACCCGTGCCGCACCCCAGCTCAACGTCATCGCCATCGGCTTTCCGCTCACCGTGAGCGTAGGCTTGATCGTGCTGGTGCTCACCCTGCCCGCGATCGGGGCGCTAATGTCGCGACTGCTGATGAACTGGGCGGCGGCTCTGCCCTCGCTGCTTGGAGCGAGCTGAACTGCGGCGGCGAGACAGCCGCGCAGAGCAGTACGAGCCGGGCGTGCTGGCGCTGCCCGCGCGCCGCAAAGAAGCCTCAGATGTAATCGAACAGCTTGTTGCTGACGACTTTGATGAAGGACTTCTGCGCGGCTTCGAGGAATGTCTGCTGGCGAGTCAGACGCGAGATCGCCTCGGCGTAATCGACATCTTGCAGCTCCGAGAGCTGCTGTTGCAGTTCGATGTCGATGGCCTCGCCGGTGCCGTCCAAAGACTGCACTTCGTTGAGCTTCGCTCCAGCATCGGCACGGTACTTGAGGACGTTGTCCAGAGCCTGGTCGAGATTGGCGATGCCTCGACCGAGGGCGTTGACCAGGGGCGCCGAGTAGGTCGGTGCGCTGGTGGGCGTTTGCAGCGCGGCGATGAGATCGGAGATGGTGGTGAAGAGGCTCTGGTTGGTGCTGGGTGCAAGCGTGAATTGGTCGCCGTTGGCGGGCGCACCATCGATTTGCACTTGCATGCCGTCGATGGTGATGGCGGCGTTGGGTGTGTAGGGATTGCCGGTGGAGAGCGTCGTGGCGGTGGTGGTGTTGATGACGTCGTAAGTGGTTACCGCGCCCACCACGTTGAACACGATGGCATAGCTCTGTCCGGTCAACAGCGAGGCATTCACCACCGAACCCTGGTTGATGGTGCCCGTACCGGTGTTCGTCGGCGGGGCTCCGGTGACGAAAACGCCGTTGCCGGTGCGTATGCGTTCGAAAACATCCCGTCCGGATTGCGTGACCCCCAGTTGCCGCGATGAAGCCACTTGCAGGGTTAGGCTGCCGTCGTCGCCGTTGTAGCTGACCGCCCCCCCGGACACGGCGAAGGGCTGCGTACCCACCTGATACCCGGCGAACAAGTAGTTGCCCGCCGCATCGCGGCTGTTGGCCAGGCCCAGGAGCTCATTGAAACGCCCTTGGAGGGCGCTTGCGAGGCTCTGCCGGTCGATATTGGACAGTACGCCGTCACCCGCTTGCACGGCAAGTTCGCGGATGTCGTGGATGACATTGCCCACCGCATTGAGGGTGGTATCGAGGACGCTCAGTGACCCCCTTGCGGCGTCGCGATTGCTGCCGAATTGGGTATTCATGGTGGCCGTTTGGCTCACCACCAAAGCCCTCGCCGCGGCGACCGGATCGTCCGACGGCACGGTAATGCGGCGCCCCGTAGCTACTTGCTGTTGGGTCTTGAGCAAGGCGTTTTGCTGCTCGAGCATGGCACGCGTGCCAACATCGTAGAAGTTCATGGTGCTGATCCGCATGGTCTCAGCCTCCGATTTCGAGAATGGAGTCGAAAAGCGTGGACGCAATCTGCAGGACTTTCCCCGCGGCCTGGTAGGCCTGTTGGTAGCGGATAAGGTTGGCGGCTTCCTCGTCGAGGTTCACCCCGGCGAGCGATTGCTGCACCGCTTCCGTTTGCGCGATAACGGCACCCTGTGCGCTGGCGCTCACTTGCTGCTCGCGCGTCTTGTTGCCGATTTCGCTCACCAATTGCGCGTAGGCATCCTGGATGGTAGCCGCACCTCCCGCCAGCAAACCGGCGGTTTGCAGACCGGCTAGGGCAAGCGCGTTACGGTTGTCTCCGGTACCGTTGGTATTCGGTCCGATGGTGAAGACGTCGCCCGCGGCGGGCGTGCCGCTGATCTGCATAGTCCAACCGTTGTAGCTGATGTTCCCGCCAGATGTGTAGGCCACGCCCACGGGGTTGCCGGTTCCCACACCGACCACGTCAAACGTGGTCGGGCTCGTAAAGGTGATGGTCACTGGCTGCGTGAGGTTGACGTTGGGGGGCGGGGGCGGGTTGACGCTGCCCGCGCTCACCGTCGCCCGCCCGGTATTGGCGAGCGCCGCCGCGGTGCGGATCGGCGCGGCGGCGGCAATGCGCGCCGTGTCGGTGATCAAGGTAGTGAAATCGCGCGCACCGTTGATGGTGGGCTGGATCAGGAATCGGTCCCCCGCCGCCGGTGCGCCGGAGGCGAGCGAGATGAGTACCCCGTCCACCGTCTGCGGAAGCGTGGCGAACGTCTGGGAGAAGCCGTCGGAGCTGCGCACCAAAGTGTAGTTGGCGCCGTCGTAGCTCAGTTGGTAAGCACTCGTGGTGAGTGCGCTGATCGAGCTGATACTCGCGGCGATCACGGCGCTGCCGGTGTTGTCGGTGTCGCCTGCCACGGCTGGACTGGCTACATTGAAGAAGTTGCCGCCCAGCGCTCCGGTCAAATCTTGCCCCAGCCGATGCTGCTCGTTGAAGGCTTGCGCGAGGCCAATGGCCACGCGCCCCAAGGCCGCCTGGCCCAGGTCGAGAGATTCCGAGCGGAAGGCGATCAACCCGCCCAGAGCGCCACCAGTCAAGCTATTCTCCGGCAGCTCCAGCACCGTCGCGCCAATCTGATAGCCGACGATGGTTCGCCCAGGCTGTGCCGTTGACGTCGTCGCCACTAGCTCGGATACGCTGTTGCCCACGACGAGCGCCTGACCCGTGCCGATGAAGAGATTGTAAGCGCCGTCGCTCTGCTCCACCACGGTGGTGCGGATGAGCTTGTTCAGCTCAGATACGAGGTTGTCGCGCTGGTCCAGCAAATCGTTGGGAGGCTGCCCTTCTCCCGCCCCGCCCAAGAGCACGATGCGATCGTTGAGATCAGCGATCTCCTTGGCATAGGTATTGATGGCGGTGACATTCGACTCGATCTGCGTGTTGATGCCCGAGCGCACCGCTTCGAAACGCTCATTGACCGCTTGAAAACGGGCGGCCAGTGCCTGCGCGGTTGAAAGCAATGCTTGGCGCGAAGGCACGGACGCCGGGTTGGTCGCCACGTCTTGCAGGCCGCGGAAGAACTCCTGGATGGCCGGCGACACCCCCGCCGAGCTGTCGGCAAGGACATTGTCGATCTGGGAAATCTCCGCAAGGTAGCGATCGAACTGCGCCCCTTGCGAGCGCACCTCCACAAGCTGGTTCTGCAGGAAGCGATCGTATTGCCGCTTGATGGTCTGCACCTGCGCGCCCTGGCCGATGAATCCGGCGCCACTCTGTAGCGCCGTCGCGGATTTCTGCACCGCCGACTGCCGGTGAAAGCCCGGCGTAGCGGCATTGGTGATGTTATGGCTGGTGGTTGCCAGGCCGATCTGGGCGGCATTGAGGCCGCTGACACCGATACCGAAAAGTCCGCTCATCTTGACCTGCCCGCGCCGTGTAAGCGCCCTAAACCTGCCTGGATAGATAAATTACGGCCGGGTCTCGGCGAAATTGAGACTCCCCGCCGCCGTTCGTCGGCTACCCCGTTGCACTGTAACGATTCACGATCGACCCAATGGTGCGTGTAAGCTTGCTCGCGTAGTGCGGATCGGTGGCATAACCCGCCTTCTGCAGGGCCTGGGCAAAGCCGCCGATATCGCCGGCTTTTTGCAGAGCCTCCGCATAGCGTGGGTTCTCCACAAGCAAACGGCCGTAGTCCGCGAAGGCCTCGGCATATGAATCGTAGGCGCGGAACTTCTCAACCACTTTCTTGGGCTCGCCATTCACCCACTCGGTCGTGGTGGCTTCCACGACTTTGCCATTCCAATCCTTGCCGGCCTTGATACCGAATAGGTTGTGCGTCGGCTCGCCCCGCGTACCGACGATCTCCTTTCGCCCCCAGCCCGTTTCCAGGGCCGCCTGGCCGAGCATGAAGAACGCCGGCACTCTGACCACTTCGCTGGCGGCAAGTGCATGAGGCAGCAATTTCTCGGCAAACCCGTCGATGAGCTTTCCCACACCGGCCTTGGCGCGGCTCAGCAAATCCGGGCCGGCTTCACGCGCTCGCGGAATGGGACTGGCCTCCCGCAAGGCATCCGCCTTCTTGGTTGCGGAAGCTTGGGGTCGCGCCGGGGCGGCTTCGCTCGCGTTCACTGCATTGGCCGGAACGCCGGCGCGCGTATGCTGGAGCTGCTTCACCATTAGGTCGGCCAAGCCGATGCCGCGACTCGCCAAGCTCTGGGCCACTTGCGAATCGAGCATCGAAGTGTACAGTTGGGTCTGGTTCGAATCGAGCAAGCCACTCTTGGGGAGTGTGGCGCGCATGCTCTTAAGCAGCATGTCCACGAATACCGCTTCGAACTGCTGGGCGGCACTCTTGAGCGCCCGCTGCGGATCGCTGGCCGCGTGCGCCTTGAGCTGAACCAGCCCTTGGGTATCAAGCGCAAAACTTGCCTTGGGGTCGATGCCGCTCATCACTGCCATGGCCGTCGCCCTTCAGATCACTTCCAGCTCGGCGCGCAAGGCTCCCGCCGCCTTGATGGCCTGCAAAATCGCCAGCAAATCCTGTGGCGTCGCGCCAATCGCGTTCAAGGCTTTGACCACTTCAGCAAGCGAGACACCAGAGATCATCACCAATTCGCCCTTGTCGGCTCGGATTTCAACTTCCGAGCGCTGCGCCTGCACCGTCTGCCCCGCCGACAGCGGCTTGGGCTGCGAGATCACCGGGTCGTTGGAAATGATCACCGAGAGATTGCCATGCGCCACCGCGCAGGCCTCGATATGGACGCTCTGGTTCATCACCACCGAGCCGGTGCGGGCGTTGAACAGCACTTTCGCCGGGGCCCGCACCGGCATCACGTCCAGCTCGCCCACCTTGGCGAGAAAAGTTACACGCTCGTCGTCGCCGTTCGGTGCGCGCAAGCGTATCACCCGACCGTCCCGCGCCAGTGCCGTGCCCGGACTGGTGCCCTCGTTGATGGCGGTAACGATGCTGCGCACCAAGGCGAAGTCGGAGGTGTGTGTCTCGAGATCGACGAAATCACCGTGTCCCACGGGTGTGGGAACCGATCTTTCCACCGTGGCTCCCGAAGGCACGCGCCCGGCGCTCAGATGATTAACCTGCGCCGAACTCCCTCCGCCGCCTTGCGCCCCTGCTCCCCCCACGAGAACGTTGCCTTGGGCTACGGCATAAATCTGTCCGTCGAGCCCCTTGAGCGGCGTCACCAGCAGCGTGCCCCCTCGCAGGCTCTTGGCGTTGCCGATCGATGAGACGGTCACGTCAATCAGTTGTCCGGGCCTGGCGAACGCCGGCAAGCTGGTGGTCACCATCACCGCGGCGACGTTCTTGAGCTGCAAGCTCGTGCCCGGCGGCAAAGACACGCCCAGTTGCGCAAGCATGCTCACCACACTCTGCACCGTGAACGGCGTCTGTGTGGTCTGATCGCCGCTACCATCGAGGCCAACGACCAAGCCGTAGCCCACCAGCTGGTTTGGGCGCACGCCCTGCACGCTCACCAAGTCCTTCACCCGCTCGGCCTGAGCGATTCCGGCAATCGCCACAAAGGCGGCAAAAACCAACAGCAGCCCGCGCCAACAGCGTTCGGTCCAGGCGCGTGGCGTCCGCGCCTTCGCTTGTGCCGCTGCCCCAGTGCCAGTGAACATGCCTCGCATCGCTCGTCCTCAATCCTCTTCCCGGTCCGTCTCGCGCGACTCACCGCTCCCGCGCATGCCCCACGAATGAGGGTCCATGTTCCACTCTAGAATGGCAGCACACTCATGAAAAAGCGCGCCAGCCAGCCCATGGTCTGCGCCTCGTCGATGTAGCCGTTGCCGCGGTATTCGATGCGCGCATCGGCAACCTGTGTCGAATTGACCACGTTTCCGGAAGTGATGGTGTTGGGATTGACCACACCCGCGAAGCGCAAGAACTCGGTACCTTGATTGATGGCGAACTGTTTCTCTCCGGCCACCAGCAAGTTGCCGTTGGGCAAGATCTCGATCACGGTGACCGCCAGGGTGCCGGTGAAATCGTTGTTGCTCGCGCTCTCGCCCTTGCCGGTGAACTTGTTGTTGGCGGATGCCGAAAGGCTCGCGCCGAGTATGCCTTTGCCAGGCAAATTGGCCAGCGTGGGCACGGCGAAGCTGTCGCCGGCTTCGCGGTTGGCCGTACTGCTGCTCTTCTTGGAAGCGCTGGTCTTCTCGACGATGCTGATAGTGAGCGTGTCGCCGACGAAGCGCGCACGCCGGTCCTCGAAGAGGGCAAGGTGCGACGCATTGGCCTGGAAGATCGCGCCGTTTTGGGCTCGCGGAGACGGCGGCGGTTCGGCGCGCGCGCTGACCGGCGTGCGCACGATGCTGGGCTGCAGAGCGGCACATCCGCACAAGGCGAGGAGCAAACCGGCGATGATGGTTTGCGACAGTGCCTTCTTCATGATCCTTCCCCTGCCGCGGTCACAGTTGGGTCAAGCGCTGCAACATCTGATCGGAAGTCTGGATGGACTTGGAATTGAGCTCGTAGGCGCGCTGCGTTTGAATCATGCTGACGAGTTCCTCGACCACGTTGACGTTGGAGGTCTCGACATAATTCTGGTTGAGCGAGCCCAAACCGTTGGTGCCCGGCGTGTTCGCATTGGGAGTGCCGCTGGCAGCCGTTTCCAGGTAAAGGTTTTCGCCGATGCTTTGCAGCCCGCCCGGGTTCACGAAGCTGGTGAGCTGCAAGGCGCCGACTTGCGTATTGGCGGAGCTCCCGGGCTGGGTGATGCTCACGGTGCCGTCCTTGCCGATGGTGACCGAGGTGGCGTTGGCCGGAATGGTGATCGCGGGCTGCACGGTGTAGCCGCTGGAAGTGACGATTTGCCCCTGGCTGTCGCGCTGAAAGGCGCCATCTCGAGTGTAAGCGGTGGTACCGTCAGGCAGCAGCACGGCGAAAAAGCCGTTTCCTTGAATGGCCACGTCGAGGGCGTTGCCGGTTTGCTGCAAGTTGCCCTGGGTGAACAGTCGCTCGGTGGCCACCGTCTTCACTCCAGTGCCCAGCTGCAAACCCGACGGCAGCTGCGTCTGCTGCGTGCTTTGCGCACCCGGCTGGCGAATCGTCTGGTAGAGCAGGTCCTCGAACACCGGGCGCGAGCGCTTGAAACCGTTGGTGCTGACATTGGCGAGGTTGTTGGCCAGCACATCCATTTGCGTCTGTTGCGCATCCAGTCCGGTCTTGGAAATCCACAGCGATCGAATCATGAGCTCGCACTCCTCAGGCGTTCAGGTTCAAGAGCGTGCTCGCCTTTTGCGCGTCGCTCTCGGCGTTCTGCAATAACTTCATCTGCATTTCGAACTGCCGCGCCAGACTGATCATCTGCACCATGGTCTCGGCGACATTGACGTTGCTACCTTCGAGCGAGTTCTCCGCCAGGGTCACCCGTGCGTCGGCTTCGGTACTGCCGCTCCTGACGCGAAACAGGCCGTCAATGCCACGGTTAAGCTGCTCCGCTGGGGGGTTGACGAGCTTGATGCGCCCGGCGGTGACGATGGTGCTGGCCGCTTGGCCTGCGGGCAGCGCCGAAACGGTGCCGTCTTTGCCGATCGAAATCTTGGCGTCGGTCGGCACGGTGATCGGGCCGCCGTCGCCCAGCACGGCCAGGCCGCCGCGAGTCAAAAGGCGGCCTTCGAGATCGATCATCAGGCTGCCGTTGCGGGTGTATGCTTCGGAGCCGTCCTTGGCCTGCACCGCGATCCAGCCTTCGCCCTGCACCGCTACGTCGAGTTCCCTTCCGGTATGCTGAATTGGGCCGGCACGCAGGTCCGCGCCGGGTGTGGAATCGACCACGAAGGCGCGGGTGGCGAGACCTTCGCCAAAGACTGGCGTGGCGCGTAGCGCGGTGGTCTGCGCCCGGTAGCCCGGTGTCGCGACATTGGCAAGGTTGTGGGCGACAGTGGCTTGCTGGTTGAGCGTCTGGCTCGCCCCAGTCATGGCCACATAGATCAGGCGGTCCACGGTTCAGGCTCTCGCTGGCGGTTCAGCGCAGATTCACCAAGGTCTGCAACACCGCGTCCTGCGTCTTGATGGTCTGCGCGTTGGCCTGATACACCCGCTGCGCCGTGATCATGTTGACCAGTTCGGCGGTGAGGTCGACGTTGGAATCCTCCACCGCGCCCGACTGCAACGGGCCCAGGTTGCCCGAACCAGGCGCGCCAACGAGCGGCGTGCCCGAATCGGCCGATTCCACCCAGGCGTTGCCACCCAGGGGCACGAGCCCATTGGGATTGGTGAAGTTGGCCAGCACCACTTGGCCGAGCGTGGCCGTGCGGCCGTTGGTGTAGCGCCCGAGAATGGTGCCGTCCGCGGCGATGTTGAAACCTGAGAGCTTGCCCGAGGTGTAACCGTCCTGAGTGAGCGAATTCACCGAGAAATTGCTGCCGAACTGCGTCGTGCCGGTGAAATCGATGTCAACCGCCTGCGGTGTGGTCGCCCCGTTGGTGAGCGCCAAGGAAGCGGTAAATGGCAGAGTCGTGGCACCGGTGTCGATGGCGCCGTTGCTATCGAAGGTGATGGTTCCCAGGGGCGATGGTGTCACCGGACCGGTGGCGCCGTCGAGCGTGCCGTACACTTGCCAGACGCTCGCCGCGGTCTTCACGAAATAGAGCGACATCGAATGGGCATTGCCGAGGCTGTCGTAGACCGAGATCGAGGTCGAGTTGGTGAACGTGGCGGAATTGGTCGGATCAAAAGCCGCCGCGATGATCGGGGCGCGGGAATCGAGATTGAGCACACCGCCCATTTCCGTGGTTGGCATCGGCGCGAGATCGCTGGTGGACAAGCGCAGCGGCTGGGGTGACGCGGTGTCGAGCGTTCCGGCGGCGTTGAGCGGGTAGCCGGTGAGTTGCATGTTGGCGCTGTTGACGATATAGCCATCCTTGTCGAGTTGGAACTGGCCATTGCGCGAGTATTTGATGGTGCCGTTGTCGGAGAGCCGGAAGAAGCCTGACCCGTTGATCGCCATGTCCAGGGGATTGGAAGAGACGGTAATGGTTCCCTGCGTGAACTGCTGAGCCACCGCAGCAAGCCGGGTACCGATACCCACGGACATGCTGCTCGCGCCGGCCAGCGATGCCGCAAAAACGTCCGCGAATTGCGCCTGCGAGGTCTTGAAGCCAACGGTATTGGCGTTAGCCACGTTGTTGCCGATCGCATCGAGGTTGCGCGAGGCGGCGTTCAAGCCGCTCAATGCCTGTTGAAAGCCCATGCCGGTCTCCTGCTGATTAAAGGATCTCTCTCAATTCATCCAGCGACACGCGACCCAAGCCCGCAACGATGGCGATGAGTCCGTTCGCGCCGTAGGTCAAACCTTCCACCTTGCCGAACGCGAGGGCGATGGTGGCCACCTCTTCGCTTCCGCGCATGGCGGTGACGCTGAAGGTGTAGTCGCCCTTGGCGGCGCTGGCGCCCGAATCGGTGAGGCCATCCCAGGTGATGGGCAACACACCTTCTTCTTGGGCACCCAGTTCCAGGGTGCGCACGACGCGGCCTGAGCTGTCCTTGATGGTCACGGTCACGCGATCGGCCGGACCCGCCAGCTCGACACCCAGGCGCGCCTCGCCTTCGCCCAGAGCGATCTGGTTGCCCGGCACCAGCACGCCGCGCCCCACCACGCCGGAAGCCGCCAAGGCCTGGGTGATGCCGTTGGAGTTCAAGAGCGCCTGAAGCGTGGCATTGAGCTGATCGATGCCGTTGACGGTGCTGATTTGCGCCAGCTGCGAAGTCACCTGCGCGTTGTCGAGGGGACTCAAGGGGTTCTGGGCTTGCATCTGCGCGGTAAGCAGCCGCAGGAAGCGATCTTCGGTAGTGGAAATCGCGTTGCGCGAGCTGCCAGCCCCCAGCACGCCGGCTTTTTCTTGCAGGCCGGCGAGAACTTTGTCGAGCGTGAGCGATGTATCGGCCATGGCGTTCTCCTCACTGACCCAAGGTCAGGGCTTTCAGCATCAGGGTCTTGGCGGTGTTCATGACATCCACATTGGTTTGGTAGGCGCGCGAAGCGGAGATCATGTTCACCATTTCGTCGACCACGTTCACGTTGGGCAGAGTGACATTGCCGTCCTTGTCCGCAGCAGGGTGCTTAGGATCGTGCACCACGCGCAAGGGCGAAGGATCTTCGACCACCGCCTTCACTTCGACGCCGGCGGCGTTCTCCGCCAGCGGCACGGTGCTGAACACGACTTGCTTGGCGCGGTAAGGCTGGCCAGTGGAACTGGTCACGCTGTCGGCGTTGGCGAGGTTGCTGGCAACGGTGTTCAAGCGCGCGCTCTGCGCCGCCATCGCCGAACCGGCCACATCGAACACGCGGAAACTGGACATGGCTCAAGCTCCCCGGCTACTGCCCTTGAATGGCCGACAACAATTGCCTGATTCGGCCCGAAAGAAAAACGAGATTGGCTTCAATGTGCACGGCGTTTTCAGTGAAGCGGGCGCGTTCGGCGTCGAGTTCCACGGTATTGCCATCGATCGAAGGTTGGCTGGGCTGGCGATAGAGCACTTTGGTCTCGCCGCCGCTCGCGTTCGCCGCGGCGAGATGACCAGCCGCCGTGCGCGCGAGCTTCGCCACCCCGGGGGCTTGCCCCCTGCCCGCCAGCGCCGCCCGGAGGCTCGCCTCGAAGTCGAGATCGCGCGCCCGATAGTTGGGAGTGTCGGCATTGGCGATGTTGGACGCCAGGAGATCCTGGCGCTGCGTGCGCAGATTGAGCACCAGTTCTTGAAATCGGAACGCTTCGTCGAGTCGGGAAATCATGCTTCGCGGCCTAAAGTTTGCGGCGCCACCGCCGTTACCTTTTGCGTACGGTCGCATCTTAGGCAGCTGGCACGGCAATCGATCGGACGAGAAGCAGACCATTTCGCGCCCTATTCCCGCCGCGAGGAGCGATCACGGGCAGGCGTGCCGGCAAGGCTTGCCGCTCCGGCAAAGATTGCCGCTCCATAGACCCTGATCGCGTTCACCGCCCATTCCCCGGCACAGAGAAAAACGCTTGTGCCGCAAGCGCTTATTGCATAGACCCTGACCCTGGGCCGCGCCCGGGCACGCACCCTGCTTGGGGTCGGGTATTGCGAGAATCGTTGAAGGACATCTCATGCGCTTCGCCCCTACGCTCCACCCTGAATTGTTGCTTCTCATCGCTTGGCTGCCAGCCACCGGAGTATTGGCCGAAAGTCGGCAGGACCTGGGCGCCGTGCAGCGCACTGCCGAGGCCTTCGTCGCCGCCCAAGCTGCGGGACTGCCCGGGGAAGTCAGCACCAGTGTCGGGGCACTGGACCCGCGCCTGGCCTTGCCCACCTGTGCCAAACTTCAGGCCTATCTGCCGGCCGGGGCGCGACTGTGGGGTTCCTCCTCGGTGGGCGTGCGCTGCCTGGCCGATGGCGGTTGGTCGGTGGCCCTGCCGGTGCAAGTGAAAGTGCGCGGGCAGATCGTCATCGCCACGCGACCACTGCTTCCCGGGCAGACCTTGGCCGCCGATGACCTCGCCATGCGCCCGGCCGAACTCACCCAAATGCCGGCCGGCGTCGTCACCGACACAGCGGCCCTGGTAGGCAAATCGCTGGCTGTAGGCGTGCCGGCCCACCAGCCCCTGCGCCATGAGTGGGTGCGTGCCCCGCAGGTCATTCGACAGGGCCAGCAAGTCAAACTGATCGCCCAGGGGCAAGGCTTCCGTCTGACTAACGAAGGCGTCGCCGTCAATCACGCCTTGGAGGGTCAGCCGGCCCAAGTGCGCCTCGCTTCGGGCCAGATGGTGCGCGGCACTGCCCGGGCGCCGGGGCTGGTCGAGGTCGTTTTTTGAGCGCCCTCGCGGTTTTTCCGAAAAAAGTGCTAAAGCTTTCTCGGGAATGCGCCGTAATGAGACCCAGGAGCGGTCTCCCGGCCATGAGCTGGGAAGTCGCGCAAGGCAATTTTTCTGGACAGGGTGCCAAAAATGAACATCGAAAAATTGAATCAGCCCGTTGGGCCTGCCAGCCTGGGCGGCGCCACGACGGTGCGCGGCGAACGAGCGGCCGGTTCGAGCAGCGCACCGGAAAGTGGCGATCAGGTCGCTTTGAGCCCGCTGGCCGCGCAATTGAGCGAGCTTTCCGCCACGCTCGCGGCCAGCCCGGCGGTGGATCGGGCGCGGGTGGACGACATCAAGTCGGCCATCAGCGAAGGCAGACTGCAAGTGAACCCCTCGGTGGTCGCCGACAAGCTCATCGAAACCGTCAAGCAGCTCTTGGCGCCACGCAATCCGTGAGGCCGGCGCCCGCAAGCGCTGGGGGCGAGCGGGCGGCGCTGGGGTCTTGTTCTTGGGTGAAGCGCACGCGGCGCGGGCCGCAGAGTGCGCATTTTCGCATTTGCCGCCACCCGAAGCCCGCACGCGGCGCGCCCGCTGCGGCCGGCACTAGTGAGGAATGAAGCATGGCTTCGAAACCGGTCTTGGAACGTGTTGCGCTACAGCTACGCAGCGAAGCTGCCGCAGTGCGCGGCTTCCTCGGTCTGCTTGGCGCGGAACAGAAGGCGCTGATCGACGGCGATATCGAGGCCGTCGGCGCCGTGGTGAAGAAGAAGGACGAAGCGCTCGCCGGGCTCCTGAATTTTGCGGCCCAGCGCAAAGCCATGTTGGCGGCACTCGCCGACTCGCCCCTGGCCGGCGAAGGCAACCCCGCCTTTCCCGCCGGACCACAAGGAGAACCGCTACGTCGCGAATGGGAGCGCCTGGTGGCGCTGTCGACCGAAGCCGCGGAAATCAATCGCGTCAATGGCACCCTCATCAACCAGCGCCGCAGCCAATGCGACCAGGCGCTGGCCATCCTCACCGCCTCGGCCAGCCGCGAATCGGTCTATGGACCGGACGGCAGCAGCGGGCGCACGAGCGTGAGTCGGAGTATTGCGGAGGTTTGAGCGCGGGGGGGGGTTCCCGATGACTCGGGGAATCTGCTGTCGGCGGCGAGATCGCGCTGGGCGCCCGCCCGCGACAACTCAAGCGCTCGTCCAGACGCCGGATAGCAGCTCGGCCTGCTCCAGCACCGTCTGCGTCGCCTTTTCCTGCTTGTCCGGCGGGTAACCGTACTTGCGCAGGATGCGCTTGACGAAAACCCGCAACTGGGCGCGCACGTTCTCGCGCACGGTCCAGTCGATGGTGACATTCCGCTTCACGGTCTCGACCAGCTCCCGCGCGATCTTCACGAGCGTCGGCTCGCCAAGCACTTTGACGGCGCTGTCGTTGACTTCCAGCGCGTCGTAAAACGCCAGCTCGTCCTCGCTCAGCTTCAGCGCCTCGCCGCGCGCGCTGGCGGCGCGCATGTCCCTGGCGAGCTGGATCAGCTCCTCGATCACCTGGGCCGTCTCGATGGCGCGGTTCTGGTATTTGCGCACCGCCTGCTCCAGCAACTCGGCGAAGGAACGCGCCTGCACCACGTTGCGCTTCGCGCGCGCCCTGATTTCGCCCTTCAGCAGTTTCTGCAGCAGCTCCACCGCCAGATTGCGCTGCGGCATGCCCTGGACTTCGGCGAGAAACTCGTCGGAAAGAATGGAGATGTCCGGCTTCTTCAGCCCGGCCGCGGCGAAGATGTCGATCACGCCGTCGGAGACCACCGCTCTGGAGATGATCTGCCGGATGGCGTGCTCCAGCTCCTCGTCCGTCTTCTGCTCGCCGGGCGTTCCCTTAGCCAGCACCGCCCGCACGGCCTGGAAGAACCCCACATCGTCGCGGATTTTCAGCGCGTCCTCGTTCGGCACCGCCAGCGCAAAGGCCTGGCCCAGCTCAGTCACCGCGCGCAGCAGCCGGGCCTTGCCGTCGTCCTGGCCGAGGATATGCTCCTGCGCCGCCGGCAGGAGTGACAGCCGATCCTGCGGCGTGCCTGATATCCATTTCGACCAATCGAAACCGTGGAACAGCCCGAGGCATATCTCGTACTTCTCCAGCATCACCGCGACGGCCTCGGCCTGATCGATCGCCGTCTTGCCGGTGCCGCCGCTCTCGGTATAGGTCGCCAGCGCCTTCTTGAGTTCGTCGGCGAGCCCCAGGTAGTCCACCACCAGGCCACCCGGCTTGTCCTTGAAAACGCGGTTCACCCGCGCGATGGCCTGCATCAGCCCATGCCCGCGCATCGGCTTGTCTACATACATGGTGTGCAGCGACGGCGCGTCGAAGCCGGTCAGCCACATGTCGCGCACGATGACGATGCGGAACGGGTCCTTGGGCTCGCGAAACCGCAGCGCCAGGTCTTCGCGCCGTTTCTTGTTGCGGATGTGCTGCTGCCACGGCAGCGGATCGGTCGCCGAGCCGGTCATCACCACCTTCATCGCGCCCTGCTCGTCGGCATCGGCGGCCCACTCCGGCCGCAGCGCCGCGATCTCGCGGTACAGCTCGACGCAGATGCGCCGGCTCATGCACACCACCATCGCCTTGCCGTCCAGCGTGGCGAGGCGGTTCTCGAAGTGCTCCACCAGGTCGCGGGCGACGAGCTTGATGCGATTCTCCGAGCCGACCACGGCTTCCAACTGCGCCCAGCGGCTCTTCAGCTTCTCCTTGCGCTCGACCTCCTCGCCTTCGGTCGCCTCCTCGAACTCGGGATCGATCTTCGGCCGCTCGGTCGCCTTCAGCTCCAGCTTGGCAAGCCGGCTCTCGTAGTAGATCGGCACCGTCGCGCCGTCGATGACCGCGCGCTGGATGTCATAGACGCTGATGTAGTCGCCGAACACCGCGCGCGTGTTGGCGTCGGTCTGTTCGATGGGCGTGCCGGTGAAGCCGATGAACGAGGCGTTCGGCAGGGCGTCGCGCATATGCCGGGCGAAGCCGTCGATGAAGTCGTACTGGCTGCGGTGCGCCTCGTCGGCGATGACGACGATGTTGCGCCGATCCGAGAGCACCTCCATTCTTCCCCCTCTCCCGCTCGCGGGAGAGGGTTGGGGTGAGGGCACCTCTGGAAAGAATTTCTGAATCGTCGTAAACACCACGCCGCCCGAAGCGACCGCAAGCTTGGCGCGCAGATCGGCGCGATCCGCCGCCTGCACCGGCGGCTGGCGCAGCAGGTCGCGGCAGCGAGCGAAGGTGGCGAAAAGCTGGTCGTCCAGGTCGTTGCGGTCGGTGAGCACGACGAGGGTCGGGTTCTCCATCGTCGGATGCAGGATCACCCGGCCGGCGTAGAAGGCCATCGTCAGGCTCTTGCCCGAGCCCTGCGTGTGCCACACGACCCCCACGCGCCGGTCGCCGGGATCGCCGCCTGGCTTGCGCCCCGTCTCGTAGCGCCCGGGCGTTTGCGCGGCCTTGTGTGCGTTCGCCGCCCGCAGCGTTTCTTCCACCGCCACGTTCACCGCGTGGAACTGGTGGTAGCCCGCCATCTTCTTAACGAGCTTGCCGCCGTCCCCTGTGGCTGACGAATCCTCGAACACGATGAAATGCCGCAGCAGGTCGAGAAAGCGGCGCTGCTCGAACACCCCTTCCAGCACCACCTGCAGCTCGGCCAGCCTGGACGCCGCATCCTCGCGCCCGCTGATCGTGCGCCAGGGCTTGAACCATTCCTTGCCGGCACTTAAGCACCCGATGCGCGCCTGCACGCCGTCCGAGACGACCAGCGCCGCGTTGGTGGCGAAGAGCGCGGGAATCTGCGCCTGGTAGGTCTGAAGCTGCTGGTGCGCGCTCCAGACGGTGGCGTTCTCGTCGGCCGGGTTCTTCAGTTCGATCACCGCCAGCGGCAGCCCGTTGACGAACAGCACCACGTCCGGCCGCCGCGTGTGCTGCCCCTCGGCCACGGTGAACTGGTTGACCGCGAGCCAGTCGTTGTTGCCCGGCGTGTCGAAGTCGATCACCCGCG
Organism: Casimicrobiaceae bacterium; assembly: GCA_026646885.1. Classification (GTDB taxonomy): domain Bacteria; phylum Pseudomonadota; class Gammaproteobacteria; order Burkholderiales; family Casimicrobiaceae; genus JACPUX01. The sequence goes on from JAPKHK010000003.1 coordinate 107,423, forward strand.
CCTGCGCCCCGGCAATCGCCCCGTCCGCCCGGCGATACTCCACCGTCACGCCATCAACCAGCATCCGATGCACGGCGCGGTTGCGCTCCTGCAGCGACGGCGCATCGCTGCGCGACAGCTTGCGGAAGGCATCCTCCAGCGCTTCGGCAGGCAGGGTGGGATTGAGCGCCGCCAGTGCATCCCTGACGCGCCGCTCCAGCACCACGTCCGAGTATTTCTCCCTCTCCCACTGGGAGAGGGCCGGGGTGAGGGTATTCCCGCCGGGCGATATGTCCGGGCCGTGCAGCACCGCGTAGCCCAGCGCTTCGAGCCAGGCGAGGGCGGCGTCTTCGACGACGGACTCGGTGAAATGGCTCATTCCAGCACTTCCCATCGACCGCCTTTGTCGGGGCCGACGCGTATGAGGCGATTGGATTCGCGAAGCTTTCGGATGGCGCGGTGGATGGTGAGTTCAGACTTTTCCAGGCGGGCGGCAAGTTGCGGCACCGACAGGTTCGGATCATCGGCCAATAGCCGCAGAACCGCCTCCGGTGTTTTCCCTGTCGTTTTCCCTGTCGTTTTCCCTGTCGTTTTCCCTGTCGTTTTCTGGTGCGTTTCCCCGTCGTTTCCCCGTCGTTTCCCCGGCGTCTTCCCCGGCAATCCGAAGGTCACGACCACAGCCCCCTGTCGCGAGGACACCGTCGGCGGCTCAAGCCCGTACTCCTGCATCAGGCGTGCAATCTTCAGCGTGCCCCGTCCCCACGTCTCGATGATGCCGCGTCGGTAAAAGGTACGCGCGATCATGGGGTTCCAGGGCTTCGACTCGTGTTCGCGGAACAGCGCCTCCGGCGTCAGGCCGAAGTGCAAATCGCCGATGGAAATGATTTCCAGGCGGTCATCGTAAAGCCCCACCGCAACCGAACCGCCGCCGATGGCGTAGTCGCGATGCACGAAGGCATTGGCCAGCGCCTCGCGCAGCGCCTCCACCGGCAACAGGGGCGTATCCTCGCGCTCTATCCGGCCCGGCACGATGCGCCCCGCGATGGGCAGCGATTCGATCAGGAAGCGCTCCGCCCGCCGCATCAGGGCAAAAGCGTTGCCGTGGAATTGCCGGTTGTCGAGAAACTCGTCGCGATCCACGCCCTTGAAGCGCGCCACCTTGAGCAGCAATTGCGGGAAGTCCGGCTGTTGCTCCTCTTCCTTGCAGAACAGCACCACGGCCGCGCGCGACAAGCGATTGCCGCCCACCAGCAGCCCCAGCCCGCGCAGAATCTCCAGCGGCTCGCGCGTGCCGGGGTCGTCGACGCGGCCGCGGCGAATCGCCTCCTCCAGCGTCACCACCATTTCGCGGCCGTCCAGCCGCGAGACATCCCATCCCGCTGCAGGCTGATTCTCCCAGCGCTCGGTCGCGTGCATCTCCTCCAGCAGCAGACGCTGGTAAGTCTCGCGCGGCATCGTCCGCGTGGTGTTCAGCACCCGCTCATAGGCCACGCCGCGAAACGCCACCGGCGCCCGCGCGGCCCGTGCCACGGTCAGCGCCAACACTTCGCGCCCGGCCCCGACATCGACCCGTTCCACCAGAGGAAACAGCGGCGGCTCGAATCCCTGAAACTCCTGGGCCAGTTCTTCCAGCGTGTGGTCGGCGACGGTTTGCCCGACCGCCTTCCCCGATGGCGTCACCCCGAACAACAAGCGTCCGCCCTGTCCATTGGCGAAGGCGCAGAGCGTGCGGCAGGCGCGATCCTTCTCGGCGGTGGACTTCTTGAATTCCAGCGTCTCGGATTCGCCGGAGCTTGCCCAGGCGGCGATCTGCTGTGGGTTCATGCCAGCGCTTCCAGCCAGGCGAGCGCGGCCTCTTCGACGACGGACTCGGTGAAGTTGCTCATGCACGCCGCTCCGCCAGCAGATTGATGATCAGCCGGATCATCAAGTCCTTGCTGGCCGGTGCGCTTTCGGCGATGAGCAAGGCCAGTGCGGTCAGCGCCTGCGGGTTGAGCTGGTGCGCCATGCCTTCCTGTTGCAGGTAGAGCATGAACAGGAAGGAACCGATGCGCTTGTTGCCATCGGAAAACGGATGATCCTTGATGATGAGATAAAGCAGGTGGGCGGCCTTCTCCTCGCGTGAGCGGTACAGCGACTCGCCGAACATCGTCTGCTCGATGCTGGCGAGAATGCCCTCCAGCGCCGCGCCGCGCGGATTGCCGAACAGCGGCGTAGCCTCGTTGCGGGCCATCAGTTCCTGCTTGAAATCGGCGATCGCGTGACTGGCCCGGTCATGATCCAGCACGCCCGAAGACGGTCGGGCGCCGGGCGGCAGCACCAGCCGGTTTTCGTCGTACTCCAGCAGCAACCGCCAGGTATCGGCATAGCCGGTGATCAGTTCCAGCACGGCGCGACCGGTGTCATCCACCAGCGCCTGGTTTTGCAGTGTGCGCGCCAGCAGATCGAGCGTCTGCCGCGCTTCCAGCAGGCCACGCTCGGCCAGTCGGGTCTGGTTGAAAGTATAGCCCTGCACCAGGTGCTCGCGCAGCACGCGGGTGGCCCAGATGCGGAACTGGGTGCCGCGTTTGGAATTAACGCGGTAGCCGACCGAAAGAATGGCGTCGAGGTTGAAAAACTCGACCTGGTAGGTCTTGCCATCGGCGGCAGTTGTTGCATTTTTTGCAACAACTGACCCCCGCTCCAACTCCCCGCTATCGAACACGTTTCGCAAGTGCCGGGAAATCACGGACTTGTCACGTCCGAACAAATCGGCCATCTGGTTCAGGGAAAGCCAGACGGTCTCATGGTCGAACCGCACGTCCACCCGGACATGGCCGTCCGGGGCCTCATACAAAAGAACCTCGCCACCGAGTGCTTCGGACGGGTTGCTCATGCCTGCGCTTCCTCGTTGTGGCCGGGCGTGTCGCTGCGCCGGCCGTCCAAATTCAGGGAGCTACATGCCAAATTCGGGGAGCTCGGCGCCGGAATTGCGGGAGCAGTTCCGAGGATGCCTGCAGCGGCTTCTTCGACGATGGATTCGTTCTGGCTCATAAAAGATTAGACAGCGGCCTTGAACACTGCTTCTGCCACGCGCTCAATCTCGTCGAGCGCGTCACTTGCCATCTGCTGATGAATTGGCCAACGAAACCCAGGATTAGCGGGGTCCATGTCCGCCTCGTGAGCAATCTTGTTTCTTCGATCAACGATCATCTCAATTCGAAGTTTGACGTCCGTCGCGGGCAGGTTCAGCTCGTTCCCCACCTCTTCCCAAAGTTTCTTTGGCGAAATCAAACGGATCGCATCTGCGATTTTGTCAGGATGTTGAAAGCTGAGCCATGAGTGCTTCTCCCGGACGGTATCACCGAGCCATGACTCATGGGACTGCCCATTTAGTGCCCGTTCCACCGCTTCCAGTGGCAATTGGAACTTGGAAAATGCGTCGGTTTTAGGACGGGCACCCTTTGATATTTCAATCATTCCAATCCTGGCTAATTCATGGATGAGGCAATCAAGGGCACTGACACCCAAAACAATTTGAGCCCGCCACATATCGCTCACATCTATCGCCGTTGTCGTGATTTGGGTCACAGAAGCAGCTAGCGCTCCCAGCTCACGGGCGCGTAACAAATTAATTCGAAATTGTTGCAGAGCGCTATGCATGCTTTGCGAGGGCGATTACACGATCAGCCAATATCTCGAAGGTCTTTTTGAACTCATCGCGCTTCAAGATATCCTGCGCCAATACGGTTCCAACGTGCCCAAGCATGGCCTCCTCCAAGGCGAATACAGGTGTTTGGTTATTCTGGGAGGCGGTGATCAACGAGTTGAAATCCGCAATTTCTGCGAGGCAATACCCCTTAGTCGCATCCACGTCCGCCGCTTTGTAGGTTGCCGGCAAGAACGCGGCTCCATGCTTTGCTAATACCGGGGCTAATCGTTCTGTGACTCTCGTGTTAATTTGATCGATCCAGTTTTGGAAGCCGATTGTTGCCTTTCCTTTTCGAGGTCGATATCTTTGAACGACTGTCCCAAGAAATTTGAGGGTACATTTTGGGAAGGGGTAGTTCGCCGTCTTCAAGGTTTCCAATTCCCCAGCCTTCCTAGCCCATTCGATCCACTTTGGAAGAATCGTGGCGAGAGAGTCGATCGCCATAACACTAAAGTAATCGGGTGCTGCTGGGATGAGGAAACAATCACTCGACATCAGAAAGTTTTGATTCATGGCTCCAAGGCTTGGGCTCATGTCAATCAGCACGTAGTCGGCTTTCTGCGCCGCAGCTACTTTTTGCACGAAGAAATGAAATGCCCCCGGCAGATTCTTCAGCGCCTGGATAGAACCGGACAGTTCCTGCGCTATCCCCAAGGTGACTTCATATTCGCTTAGATTCACGTGGCCAGGAACAAGAAAGAGTCCGGCTCTTCCTTTTACCTCGACGCATTCGCATGTCTCAATGGGCTTTGGCTGCGATTCAAATGCTGGAGCCAAGGCCGCTTTGATATTTGCGTTTGGATGCGCTTCGTAAAACGAATCGAACTCCTTCGATGAGTCGTAATCAAGGACTAGGCCACTTAGGTTGCACTGCGGGTCAGTGTCAATCATCACAACCCGATGTCCTTTCTCGGCAAGCATCCAACCAAGATTGAATGTGGTGGTCGTCTTGCTGACGCCGCCCTTGTGGTTAAAGAGGGCAATTGTCTTGTGCATGATTAATATTTTCCTTGTTGAACGGTGGATGAAAACGAGGCCACGCTCAGGTCCCCACCCAAAAGCTTTGGCAGCAGTGTGTCGCGCAGGATGGCGAGGGTATCGGCCTCGGCCGCGCTTGCTTGTTGCCTACTGAAAAGTGGTGCGACTTGTAAATCAAATGCATCCAGAATATCCGTGGGCGGAACACAGAACTTAAAGCGCGAACTAAACAAGGTGAAAGCGAGATTCTTGATCCCGGTGGTTCCGTTCTCGAATTGCAGAAACTCGTCATTCGCATAGAGCGAACGAAGCCAGAGGTATACGAACTTGGAAAAGACGGGCGATTTCAGCTTGAGCAGACGACAGAAGTTCGAGCAAACGAGAGGCAGGTGAAGTCGGCCGAGCAATTCACGCGACACAAGAACAGGCCGACCGGTCGACTGCGTTGGGCTTCCTCCCGAGATTTCGATTACCAGATCGCCATCGTTAAGCTTTCGCTTCGCCAGACTCGAAGGCTTCAGGAAGCGGACTGGCATCTTTCCCGTACCTCCGATCTGCAAGTCCGGGATATCCGCGCCGCGTATGCAATGCGCCGATACCGACCTTTCTGCATCCTGCTCGTCAGCCCCCCAGTCACCTCCTAAAACCACGTCGGAAAGTTGATCGAGAACACCGACCCCCCACCCCTTAGGAATCTCCCCCAGTTCCGAGTCCTCGAAGGAATCCGGGAACAGGTCGGCGAGGGGCTTGGGCAGGCCGGGGTCGCGGCCTTCGGCCTTGGCGCGGACGGGATCGAAGTCCACGAACCACGACTTGAAGAGCGCCCGCGCCATAGCTTCCAGCGTCTCGTTCATGCGGCGGTTCAGTTCGATCTTGTCGTCCAGGGTGCCGAGGATGTGGGCGATGGCGCGTTGTTCATTCTCCGGCGGCAATTGAACGTCTAGACCCTTCAGTTCATCTGTGTTTAGTCGTCCGGTTCCGTGCCCCGCGAGGTCAACAAGACTCAGTAGCCGATTCTTGTTGCCGAGTAGTAGGTACGGAATAAAACCATCAGCTATTTGACCTTTCGGTCGAAGCGCCTTCACGTCTTGATTGAACGCCATCGGCCTTCGCGCAACGCAGATGGGTATGTCATTCAATAGAGTCATACCTCGTGTAAGAAGCAGGACCGAGCTTGCTGGGGCAAGTCTGGTTCCATTGCTAAGCCCGGATGCGGTGACATGATCCTCCGCATCGTCAAGAAATAGGCGCTTCATGTCTTTCGCGGAAACCCACGGAATGTCGCCATTCCAGTAGGCCGCGTTGTCCTTAGATGGGGTGCCGCCCGACACGAAGTCGACCAAATCGCCGAGCGAGGTTTCGCGCCACTCACCCGCCATACCCAAGCTCCTTCAGGTTGGCGGAGATGACAGCATCCAGCTTCGCGGCTTCGGCCTGCTGCTCGCGCAGCGTCGCGGCGAGCCGCTGCATCTTCTCCTCGAACGGCTCGCCGTCGTCTTCGGCGGCCTCGGCGCCGACGTAGCGGCCGGGGGTGAGGACGTGGCCGTGCTTGCGGATTTCTTCGAGGGTGGCGGATTTGCAGAAGCCGGGGATGTCTTTGTATTCCCCCTCACCCCGGCCCTCTCCCTGAGGGAGAGGGGGAGAAAGGGGGCCCTCTCCCGCGAGGGGAGAGGGAGAAATCTTGTCGCCGCGCCAGGCGTGGTAAGTGCCGGCGATTTTGGCGAGGTCTTCGTCGGTCAGTTCGCGGTGGGTGCGGTCGACCAGGGTGCCCATCTTGCGGGCGTCGATGAACAACGTTTCTCCGCGGCGGTCGCGGAAATGCCCCTCACCCCGACCCTCTCCCCGCGAGCGGGGAGAGGGGGAAGAGCCGCGCTTGTTGCGGGTGAGGAACCAGAGGCAGACGGGGATCTGCGTGGAGTAGAAGAGCTGGCCGGGCAGGGCGACCATGCAGTCGACCAGGTCGGCCTCGATGATGGCCTTGCGGATTTCGCCTTCGCCGGACTGGTTGGACGACATCGAGCCGTTGGCGAGCACGAAGCCGGCTTGCCCGGTGGGCGCGAGGTGGTGAATGAAGTGCTGCACCCAGGCGAAGTTGGCGTTGCCCGCCGGCGGCACGCCGTAGACCCAGCGCTTGTCGTTCTTCAGCAGCTCGCCGCGCCAGTCGCTGTCGTTGAAGGGCGGGTTGGCCAGCACGTAGTCGGCCTTGAGGTCGGGGTGGGCGTGGTTGTGAAAGGTGTCGCCGTGGGCGATCTGCGCGTCGATGCCGCGTAGGCTAAGGTTCATCTTGGCCAGGCGCCAGGTGGTGTAGTTGGATTCCTGGCCGTAGATGGAGATGTCGCCGAGCTTGCCGCTGTGGGCCTCGATGAACTTCTCGCTGCTGACGAACATGCCGCCCGAGCCGCAGCAGGGGTCGTAGACGCGGCCTTTGTACGGCGCGAGCATCTCGACCAGCACGCGCACCACGCTCGATGGCGTGTAGAACTGCCCGCCGCTCTTGCCCTCGGCGCTGGCGAAGCGGGCGAGGAAGTATTCGTAGACGCGGCCGAGGGTGTCCTTGGCGCGGTCTACCACACCCTCACCCCGGCCCTCCCCCATCGAGGGGGAGGGAGAAAAACGGATGTCGCTCACCAGGTTGATGATCTGGCCGAGGCGCTGCTTGTCGAGGCCGGGACGGGCGTAGTCCTTGGGCAGCACGCCCTTGAGCGAGGGGTTGTCGCGCTCGATGGCGGCCATGGCGTCGTCGACCAACTGGCCGATGGTCGGCTGCGGCGCCATCGACTTCAGGTATTTCCAGCGCGCCTCGGGCGGCACCCAGAAGATGTTGGCGGCGCGGTATTCGTCGGGGTCTTCGGGGTCGGCGCCCTGCTTTTTCTGGGCTTCGAGTTCGGCGTGCTTGGCCTCGAAGGCGTCGGAGATGTACTTGAGGAAGATGAGGCCGAGGACGACGTGCTTGTACTCCGCCGCGTCCATGTTGTTGCGCAGACCGTCGGCCATTTGCCAGAGCTTGGCCTCGAAGCCGAGGTTGGCGCCGGTGTCGGATGCGGGTTTCTTTGCACGAGCCATTGTTCTGTTTTCCAGGTATCGAATGGACGGGACGGAAACAGCGGGCTGCCCGGCCCCACCTCTATGACGGACGATTCTAGCACCGGGGCATCGCGCCGGCCCGCCCTATTCCTTCCCGGGGAAAAGTCAGTCCCCGCAATACGGCGACCTTCCTCTCAGGGGCAGGTCAGAAAGTCTCCCAACGGCTCCTCAAAGGCATAAAATATCTCGCCTGCACGCCAAATCGTCATGGACGCCAAAAACATCAACCTGCGAGATCAACCCGCCTACAGCCTGGCTGAGGCGGCGCGTTACCTCAAGCTGCCTGCCGCGACGCTGCGGTCGTGGGTGGTCGGGCGCGCCTACCCCAAGGGCGAGAGCGTCGCCACCTTCCGGCCCCTGCTCAAGCCGGCGCGCAAGCACCCCCCGCTGCTTTCGTTCTACAACCTGATCGAAGCGCATGTGCTGCGCTCGCTGCGGACAGAGCATGGGGTTGCCATTCGCGAACTGCGCAGGGCGATCGCCTACGCCGAGCGCACGCTCAAGATCGAGCGGCTGCTGCTGAACAAGGATTTGCGGACCCACGCCGGGGAAGTCTTCCTCGACGAATACGGCAAGCTCATCAGCCTCAGCACCTCCGGCCAGATTGCGATGCGGCGGATGCTAGAAGAGCATCTGAAACGCGTCGAGTGGGATCAATGGCAATTCCCAGTGCGCCTTTACCCCTACGTTTCCGCCGAACCCACGACGGAACGCCCCATCGCCATCGATCCGGACATTGCTTTCGGCCGCCCGGTCGTGATCCGCGCGGGTGTTTCCACCGAAGCGATTGCCGGGCGCATCGACGCCGGTGAAACAGTTGAAGCTCTGGCCGAGGATTACGATCTCAAGCCGGAAGAAATCGAAGAAGCCGTCCTCTACGAACGCGCAGCTTGAGCCGCGTCTATTTCACCGACCGCGACCTCGGGAAACAATTTCCCGCCATTCTCGCCAGTGCCGGCCTGCACGTCGAGCGGCATCACGATCTGTTTCCGCCGGGCAGCGCCGACGAGCAGTGGCTGGAATACTGCGGCACCCGGGGCCGCATCGCGATCACCCACGACCAGCGCATCCGTCACAAACCCAATGAGCGCGAGGCGGTCATGCAGCATGGGGTTGCGCTCCTGATCGTGATCGGAAAGGTGCCCCACCCCGAGCTGGCGAAGCACTTCGTGGCGACCCTGCCGAAGATCGAAGCATTTCTCGACAAGCATGAGCCGCCATTCATTGCCAAGGTGTACCGCCCCTCGCCCGCAGATCTGGCGCGCAATTCTGCCGCGGGCGGCGATGTGGTGCTCTGGTATCCGAAGTAGCCGCGATTTACGGGGGATGGTCCTGCCGGTCACTTCTTCCAAGCCCATGGCCTGGCTGGGCGGCCGGATGTCGCCATTCACCCATTTCTTGCTCACCGAAAACGGCTCAATAGCCCATCGTAACCTAGACGATAAACACCGGCGCTTGCGTGCCGGGCAACAAAAGAAAACCGAGGAAAAGCAGCGCCAAGCCCATGGGCAGGCCAAAGAACGCGCCCAAAAATGCAAAGCACCAGCGATCGCCCCAATCGCATGCCTCGCGCGCCAAACCTCGTTCGCGGCGCATCACCCCTGCCGCAACCTAAACCGCTGCAACTTCCCCGTTTCGGTGCGCGGCAGGCTGTCGAGGAATGCGATCGCCCGCGGATATTTGTAAGGCGCGATGTGTTGCTTCACGTAGTCTTGCAATGCCTTCACCAGCACGTCACCTGCGGCGTAGCCTGAGCGCAGCACCACGAAGGCTTTGACGATTTGCCCGCGCTCTTCGTCGGGCACGCCGACCACGCCGCATTCGGCCACGGCGGGGTGTTCCAGGAGGCAGCCTTCCACTTCCGGCCCGGCGATGTTGTAGCCGGCGGAGATGATCATGTCGTCGGTGCGCGCTTGGTAGAAGAAGTAGCCGTCGGCATCCATGGAAAAAGCGTCGCCGGTGAGGTTCCAGCCGTTTTGCACGTAGTTCTTCTGGCGCTCGTCGGCCAGATACCGGCAGCCGGTGGGGCCTTTGACCGCGAGCTTGCCCACGGTGCCTGGCGGCAGCGGGTTACCCGCGTCATCGACGATGCGTGCTTCATAACCGGGGATCACGCGGCCGATGGCGCCACGGCGCACGTCTTCGGGCGGTGAGGAGATGAAGATGTGGATCATTTCCGTGGCGCCGATGCCGTCGATGATTTCGATGCCCGTGGCTTCTTTCCAGAGTTGGCGCGTGGCGTCGGGCAATGCTTCGCCGGCGGAGACGCATTTCTTCAACCGCCCCACGCCGCTTTGTTTGGCCAGCGGCGCCATGGGCCGCCAAAAGGTGGGCGCGGTGAAACAAATGGTGGCGCCGAAATCGCGGATGGTCTGCAAGAGCGTTTCCGGCAAGAGCTTTTCCACCAAAGCGACCGACGCGCCAAAGCGCAGCGGAAAACACAACAAGCCACCGAGCCCGAAAGTGAAGGCCAAGGGCGGCGTGCCGCAGAAAATGTCTTCGGCCGTGGGTTTGAGCACCGAGCGCGGAAAACAATCGCACATCGCCAGCACGTCGCGATGAAAATGCATCGTCCCTTTGGGCTGGCCGGTGGTGCCCGAGGTGAAGGCGATCAGCGCTACGTCGTCCACCGCGGTATCCACATTGGTGAAGTGCGCGGGCTTCTCCTGGCACAAACGATCGAGCGTGCCGGCGGCATCGCTGCCAAAAGCCACGATACGCTGCAAGTCCGGGCAAGCGGGTTGCGCCAACTCCAGTTCTTCCAAGAGGCGGGCGTCGCACAGCGCGATAGTCGCTTTCGCCTTGGTGGCGACCTGGGTGATTTCCTTCGCCCGCAAGAGCGGCATGGTGGCCACGACGATACCGCCGGCCTTCAGAATGCCGAACCAGCAGGCCGCCATCCAGGGATTGTTGGGGCCGCGCAGCAGCACGCGGTTACCCGGGATGAGGCCCAAGTCTGCGGTGAGCACATGGGCGATGCGGTTGGCCCAGGCGAGCAACTCGCGGTAGCTCACCGCCTGGGGTTTGCCCTCCACTGGGGACCACAGCGCCGGCCGATCGCCATGGCCCTGCGCCACCCAGTCATCGAGCAACGCGGCGGCGCAGTTCAAGCGTTCGGGGTAGTGCAGTTCGGGCCGGTCGAAGATCAGCTCCGGCCATTGTTCGCGCGGCGGCAGGTGGTCGCGGGCGAAGGTGTCGCGATGGGCGGTGTAAGACACGATGAATCGTTCCTTTCGGCGCCGGCATGCGCCTTTCTCGATGGCGAAGATCATAACGCCACAGTGCGAATCGAAGCGAGTGCCCGCCGCCGGGGCGCGCCTCCAAGCGCCTGGGCCGCAACCACCCACCGTGGCAGCGCCACGGGCTCGTGCTAAAGTGGCGCCATCTGAGCCTCGGCGAATGCCCCATTGACCATGCGCATTGCACGAACACTCCTTTGCGGTTTCTACGCACTGGTTCTCACCTGGACCGCCGGCGCGCTCGCCGAAGACCTGCGCGTGACTTTGCTGCACGTCAACGACGTCTATCAAGTCGGCGCGGTGGACAAAGGCACACGCGGCGGCCTGGCACGCGTGGCAAGCCTCAAGGTGCGCCTGCTTGCGGAGAACCCGCACACCCTGATGCTGCTGGGCGGCGATACGCTCTCGCCTTCGGTGGCCTCGAACACCTTCAAAGGCGCGCAAATGATCGCCGGCTGGAACGCCGCGGGGCTAGACCTCGCGGTGCTGGGCAATCACGAATTCGATTTCGGCCCGCAGGTGCTGCGCGAGCGTCTGGCAGAATCGCAGTTCACCTGGATCACCGCCAATGTTTATCAGCGTAAGGATCGCCAGCGTTTCGCCGCTCTGCGCGGCAGCGTGTTGCGCGAATTCGGCGGCGTGAAGATCGGCTTTATCGGCGTGCTCACGCCCGATACCGCGCAAACCTCCAAACCCGGCCCGGGCCTGCGCTTCACCGACCCCTATGTCGCGGTGCGCCAGGAGGCCGCGCGCCTGAGGGCACGCGGCGCGCAGGCGGTGGTGGCGCTCACCCACCTCGATATCGAAGGCGATCGGCGCTTGGCCGCCCTCGGAGTGGTCGATCTCATCCTCGGCGGGCACGACCACAGCGTGATGCAATCCTTGGCGGGCCGCACGCCGATCTTCAAGGCCGGCTCGGACGCGCGTTTCGCCCTACGCGTCGATCTCGTTTTCGACGCCTCGCGCCGCCGCCTCAAACACCTCGATTGGGAACTTTTGCCCGTCGACGCGACGCTGCCCGAAGAACCCGCCACGGCCGCGGTGGTGGCGAAATACGAAGCCGAACTCGCCGCGCGATTGAACCACCCCGTCGGCGAAACCGCGGTCGAACTCGACGCAAGGCAAGTCAACAATCGCTCGCGCGAAACCAACCTCGGTTCCTGGCTCGCGGAAATCTACCGCGCCAGCACTCAAGCGGACGTAGCCATCGTCAACGGCGGCTCGATCCGCTCCAATACCACCTATGGCCCAGGCCCGCTGACCAAACGCGACATTCTCAGCATTCTGCCTTTCGAGAACCCCATCGTGAAACTCGAAGTCCCAGGGCGCATGCTGCGTCAGGCCTTGGAACACGGCGTCGCGGAAATGCACGCCTCGCAAGAAAGCGGACGTTTCCCGCAAGTCGCCGGCCTGCGTTTTGGGTACGACGCGCGACGCCCGGCGGGTCAACGCGTGGTCGAAGTGACCGTCAACGGCGCACCGCTCGAAGACGATCGCCGCTACGCCCTGGCGGTCAACTTCTACCTCGCCACCGGCGGCGACGGCTACCCCATGTACCGCGATCTGCGCTATTTGCTGAGCCCCGAAAACGCCCTCTCGGAAACCGCCGAAGTCATCGAAGCCTTGGCGAAAAGCGGCAAGATCGCGCCGCAAACCGACGGGCGCATCAAGCGCCTGGATTGAGGCGTCCACCGGCGTTCACGGCCGAGGCGGTGAGCACACCGCACGCACGAGTTTTCTAGCGCGAGGGTCTGGCCGCCCGGCGGCTCAGCTCGGCCCAGGCGCCTCGGCGAGCCGCGCCACCGCTTCGCGTACCAGCGGATCGAGCGCAGCGGCGGCGGGCTGCCCCAGGCTCGCCATGATCTCGCGCCGCATGCGCGGATCCCAGGTGCGCCTGAGGTGCGCGGCGATGTCGGCCACCGCCTGCTCGCGCGCCGGGTTCGCGGCGAAGAAGGCGCCGATCTGGTTGGCCATGGTGATGAGCTTGTCGAGGTTCATGGCTGCGCGCGCTTCGACACTTCCACCGCCGTCACCTTGTACTCCGGGCAATTGGTGGCCCAGTCGGAGTTTTCGGTGGTGATGAGATTGGCGCCGCTCTCCGGAAAATGGAAGGTGGTGTAGACCACGCCCGGCGCCACCTTTTCGGTGAGCGTGGCGGGCAGCGTGGTGCTGCCCATGCGCGATTCGACCTGCACCCGATCGCCTTCGGTAATGCCGCGCTCCTCGGCATCATGCGGATGGATTTCCAGCACATCGGTGGCATAGAACACTGTATTGGCGGTGCGCCGCGTCTGCGCGCCGACGTTGTATTGGCTCAAGACCCGGCCGGTGGTCAGCAGCAGAGGGAAACGCCGTGTGACCTTTTCGGACGTGGGCAGATATTGCGTGAGCAGAAAGCGCCCCTTGCCGCGCACAAAGGCATCGACATGCATGGTCGGTGTGCCCTGCGGCGCGGCGTCGTTGCAGGGCCATTGCAGGCTGCCCAGAGCGTCGAGCTTGGCGTAGCTCACGCCCGCGAAAGTGGGCGTCAGGCGCGCGATTTCATCCATGATTTCACTGGGGTGGCGATAATTCATGGGGTAACCCAGTGCCTGCGCGAGCGCTTGCGTCACTTGCCAATCGGCCATGCCGGAACGCGGCGCCATCACGCGGCGCACGCGCGAGATGCGCCGTTCGGCATTGGTGAAGGTGCCATCCTTCTCCAGAAAAGTCGAGCCCGGCAAAAAGACATGCGCGAACTTCGCCGTCTCGCTCAGGAACAAATCCTGCACCACCACACATTCCATGGCGGCCAGCGCGTCCTTGACGTGCCGGATGTTGGGGTCGCTTTGCGCCGGATCTTCGCCCTGGCAATAGAGTCCCTTGAAAGAACCATCGAGCGCGGCATCGAACATGTTAGGAATACGCAGGCCCGGCTCGGGATCGATGGCCACCCCCCAGGCCGCGTCGAACAAGCCGCGCGTGGCCGCGTCGGAAACGTGACGATAGCCGGGCAGTTCGTGCGGAAAACTCCCCATGTCGCACGAGCCTTGCACGTTGTTCTGGCCGCGCAAGGGGTTCACGCCCACGCCTTCACGCCCGAGGTTGCCGGTGGCCATGGCGAGGTTGGCGATGGCAATCACCGCGGTGGAACCCTGCGCATGTTCGGTCACACCCAGCCCGTAATAAATGGCGGCGTTGTCGGCCCGCGCATAAGCACGGGCCGCGTCGCGCACTTGTGCCGCGGGCACGCCGCTGGCCGCCTGCATGGCTTCGGGCGCATGCTCGGCGCGGGCGACGAATTCCCGCCAAACTTGGAACGAGTCGGGCTCGCAACGCGCGGCGACGAAGGACTCATCGACCAGGCCTTCGGTGACGATGACGTGCGCCATGGCGGTGAGCACGGCGACGTTGGTGCCCGGACGCAACTGCAAATGATGCTGGGCGCGAACGTGCGGGGCCGCCACCAACTCGATGGCGCGCGGATCGATGACGATGAGTTGGGCGCCTTCCCGCACGCGCCGCTTCAGGCGCGAAGCGAAGACCGGATGCGCCTCGCTGGGGTTGGCGCCGATCACCATGATGCAATCGGCGACGGCCACCGAGGCAAAGGTTTGCGTTCCCGCCGATTCGCCCAGGGTTTGCTTGAGCCCGTAGCCCGTGGGCGAGTGACACACCCGCGCGCAGTTATCCACGTTGTTGTTGCCGAAGGCGGCCCGGACCATCTTTTGCACCAGATAGTCTTCTTCATTGGTGCAGCGGCTGGAAACGATGGCGCCGACGGCGCCGCGGCCATATTGCTGCTGAATGCGCCGAAATTCCTGAGCGGCGCGCGCAATCGCTGCTTCCCAGCTCGCCTCGCGCCAGGGGTCGGAAATTTTGTCGCGCAAGAGCGGCCGGGCGATGCGCTCGGCATGCGTGGCGTAGCCCCAAGCGAAGCGCCCCTTCACGCAGGCGTGGCCCTCGTTGGCGCGGCCTGCCTTGGCGGGCCGCACGCGCACCACGCGCTCGCCCTGGGTCTGAATTTCCAGGGCACAGCCGACGCCGCAATAAGCGCAGGTGGTGGTGACGCTGCCGCTGGGCTGCCCCGCTTCGAACACGGTGTTTTCGATCAGCGCGGCGGTGGGGCATGCCGCCACACAGGCCCCGCAGGAGACACATTCCGAAGCGAGGAAGGATTCGTCTAGTCCAGCCACCACCCGCGCCTCGAAGCCGCGCGCGGCGAGCGTGATGGCGAAACTGCCCTGCTGCTCTTCGCAACTGCGCACGCAGCGGCTGCAGACGATACATTTGCCGCCATCGAACTGAAAATACGGGTTGGAGACGTCGCGCCGCGGCTGTTGATGATGATTGGCGATGCGGGCCGCTTGGCCATCGCCATAACGCACTTCGCGCAAACCCACCACGCCGGCCATGGTCTGCAATTCGCAGTGGCCATTGGCCGCGCAGGTGAGGCAATCGAGCGGATGGTCGGAGATGTACAGTTCCATCACGTTGCGCCGCAGGCGGTGCAGCGCCTCGCTTTGGGTGCGCACTTTCATGCCGGCTTCGACGGGTGTGGTGCAGGAGGCGGGAAACCCGCGCCGGCCTTCGATTTCCACCAGACACAGCCGGCAAGACCCGAAAGCCTTGAGGTGTTCGGTGGCGCAGAGCTTGGGAATCATCACGCCATGCTCGGCGGCGGCGCGCAGAATCGAGGTGCCGGCGGGAACCGACAGCGCCCGTCCGTCGATCTCCAGAGTGACGCGTTCGGTGCTGCCGGCAGGCGGTGTGCCCAGGTCGGTTTCGCGTGGGCTCATCGAAAATCCTCCGGAAAATGCCGCAAGGCCGAGCGCACCGGGTTGGGGGTCATGCCGCCCATGGCGCACAGCGAACCGGCGCTCATGGTGTCGCACAGGTCTTCGACGAGAGCGATACGCTCCCTGCGGCCGGCACGCACCTCGTCCATCAGCTCCACGCCGCGCACCGCGCCGATGCGGCAAGGGGTGCATTTGCCGCAGGATTCGGCGGCGCAGAACGCAAAGGCGAAGCGCGCTTGCGCAGCCATGTCCACGCTGTCGTCGAAGGCGACCACACCACCATGGCCCAAAGTTGCGCCGATGGCGGCCAGCGCTTCGTAGTCGAGGGGTGTGTCGAACTGACTTGCCGGCAGATAAGCGCCCAGCGGCCCGCCCACTTGCACCGCGCGCAAGGGCCGGCCGGAGCGCGAGCCGCCGCCGAATTCTTCGAGCAATTGGCGCAAGGGTAAACCGAAAGGCACCTCCACCACGCCGCCGCGCTGAAGGTTTCCCGCCAACTGCACGCACAGTGTGCCGCGCGAGCGCCCGCTGCCCAAAGCGTGATAGGCCGCGGCGCCATGAGCCAAGATGTCGGGCAGGCTCGCCAGGGTGAGCACATTGTTGACCAGCGTGGGTTGCCCGAAAAGCCCCGCCAGCGCCGGCAGGGGCGGTTTGGCGCGGACCACGCCGCGCTTGCCCTCGAGGCTTTCGAGGAGCGCCGTCTCCTCGCCGCAAACGTAACTCCCCGCGCCTTTCGCCAGGACGATGGAAAACCCCTCCAGCCAATCGCGCGCTTGCTCGACGGCCGACTGCAACGCGGCCCAGGCGTGCGGATATTCGGAACGCACATAGATGTAAGCACGCGTCGCCCCGACGGCACGCCCGGCGAGGGCTAAACCTTCGAGCAGGGCGTAGGGGTCGCCCTCCAGCAGCATGCGGTCGGCAAAGGTGCCCGAGTCGCCTTCGTCGGCATTGCACACCACGTATTTTTGCGCCGCCGGGGTGTCGAGCACCGTTTGCATCTTGATCCCGGCGGGAAAACCCGCCCCACCGCGGCCCCGCAGCCCCGAAGCGACGATTTCCGCGACCATGGCAGCCGGCATCATATCGCGCGCCCGGCTTAGACCTGCGCCTCCCCCTTGCGCTCGATAGTCCGCGAGTGACTTGGGATCGACAAGGCCGCTGCGGCTCATGAGCCGCCGCGTTTGTTGCGCAAACCAGGGCAGAGCCTCGAGGCGGCCGAGGCGCAAGCCATGCGCCCCGCCGTCGAGAAAACCGGCGGCGAACAAGCTCGCTACCGCGGCGGGGTGTACCGGGCCGTAAGCCACGCGCTCACCGCGCACCTCCACCTCCAACAAGGGTTCGAGCCATACCGCGCCGCGCGAACCCACGCGCCGCAGATCCAGCGTCAAACCGCGTGCGTTCGCTTCTTCCAGCAGAGCCCGCGCCACGGCCTCGGCGCCGAGCGCCTGAGCCGCCGCGTCTTGGCTAAGCCATAGACGTGTCGTCATGGCCGGTTTTCCAGGTCCGCCAGCAAGGCGTCGAAAGCCGCGGCGTCCATGCCACCATGCAACTCCTCGGCATCGACCTGCAGCGCCGGGCCACAAGCGCAAAGGCCCAAACAAAACACTTCTTCGATCGCCAGCTTGCGCTCGGCACAGCGCCTTTCGGCGTGCCGAAACAAGGCTTCGCCTCCCACCGCCTGGCAGCCCTCCGCTCGGCAAACGCGCAGCACATGACGACCCGGCGGTGCTTGCCGGAAGTGCTTGTAGAAACTGATGACGCCAAACACTTCGGCGCGAGAAAGTCCCAGGGCTTTAGCGATGTCGGGCACCAGCGCCGGAGGAATGTAACCCAGCGCGTCTTGCACAGCATGCAAAACGGGCAGCAGCGCCGCCGGTTCGGGAGCATGTCGCGCCAGAATGGTCGACAGAGTTTGTGCCTCGCTCATGCGCCTCTTTTTACCTTGCCTGGAATGAAACGAAAAGAGGGCAGAAAGGCCGCGCCGGAATCAGGCTTTTGCGCCTTGTCCCAGAAGCCGGGCGGGCAGCAACAAAATGGCGCGCAGCAGGGCAAAAACCGCTTCGAAAGCGATGCCGATCAGGCGGAACGGCAAGGACAAGAGCCACACGAGCGGCCACAACACAAGGGCTAGTAGGGCCAGTGGCCAGCAGAGCACGAAAAGAACCAGCCAGGCGATCAGCGTGAGGAGAGTCTTCATTTATCTGCATTCAATCGTCGAAAGCGCCGTACATACGATGGAGCCGTTCGCCCGTTTCAATTCCAGCGCGCTCCCGAAAAGACGACCAAAATCACGAAAAGCGCATAGAGGAGCCCCGGCAAGGCCAACAAGCCCAGCACCACGATTGCCCAACCAGTATGCCCCATGGCGCGCAGTCGATGCCCGGCAAAAAGTACCGCGCCGACGCCGCCCAACAAACCGAGCCATAACGTGATGTTGAAAGATGAAACAGAACCATCGGTCAGCCCGATGAAGAAGAATACACCCGCGATCGCCGCCACCAGCATGGCCACGCCGAACGCCAAGTTGTAGAGCCAGGAGCGCGGGCGCGCTTGGTCTTCCTCACGAGTTTGCGGCATCTGGTTCATGGCGCGACTAAGGCAGCGCGAGTGCCGGCGAGCGTGGCACACCAAGCCCCAGCGAGACACCGGAATCAAGACCAGGCGAACACTGGACTTTCATCTTCACCTCCTCTTGACCAGCAGTATACGCGCCGCCGCGCCATCTTGCGCCAGGCGCTAACCAATAAAGAACAGTGCCACCGATATCCCCATGGCCAGCGCCCAAAGCGCCGAGCGCAAGCTGCAGCGATCGGCGAGGTAGGCGCCAATATAGCCCAGGCGCACGAGCACGAAGAGGGCGGCCAGCATGTCGACCACCACTTGCGAGGCGTTGAGTCGCTGGGCGACAAGCACCCCGGCGATGAAAATTGGCAGCGCCTCGAAGCTGTTCATTTGCGCCGCACTGGCGCGCGCCTGCCAGCCCTGTAGGTTGGCGAGCCATTGCCGCGGGTTGTGGTTGTCGTAACCTCCTTCGCGACGCGGCTTGCCGAAAGCCTTCCACTTGGCAAGGCCGGCACAAACCAGAGGCAGAAAACAGGCGGCGAGAATCGAAGCATCGGCGATCGTCATGAGCATTCCGGCGGAAGAGATCCAGCCGTGGATGATACGGAATCGGCAGGCGCAGTGCACGCCCCGGCTGGCGAACGCCACACCTGCTAGGGGCCTGCTCGTTGCATTGTGCGATGAGCGCCATCGCGGCGTGGCGCGCCTATCCCCGCCGGCGAAGAACCGTGCCGCACCGCGCTGCACTCTGCTTTGACAGTGCCGCGAAGCCGCACTATTCTGTCCAAGGTGGACCTGCCCGCGAAATCGGGCGTGCGGCGACGGGGGTGGTGAGCAGCGATGCTATCGACCACTGCGAAGCGATTCCAGAGACGGCAGGGCGGAGAGCAAGCAGGCTTGTCCCGCCCGCCGGTGGTCACCGTGCCCGCGATCGTCGTATGGCCGACCACCTCCCTCTTTCGTCGCGCCCAATTCCGCGCGGCGGCTTTTGGAGACCCTGCGCTTTGAGCCTGCGCGCACGCATCCTGCTCTTGGTTCTCTGCGCCACGCTCGCGCCGGCCCTGGTCAGCGTCTACCTGCTCGCCCAGGACCGCAAAGCCGCGATCACCCAGGCGCGGGAGAAGCTTCAGAGCGCCAGCAAGCGCATCGCCGACGATCTGCGCGATACCGTTCATAGTACGGCGCAACTTCACTATGGTTTGTCGCGGGCGAGAGATATCGACACCGAGGATCGGGCAGCCTGTTCTGTTTTCCTGGCGAAGGTACTGGAGGAATATCCGCAGTACACCGGACTGCTCACCATCCGTCCCGATGGCCGTCTGTTCTGCGATTCATTGCGCAGCGGCAAAGACCTGATTCTCACCGACCGGCGCTATTTCCAGCAAGTGGTGGGCTCGGGAGGACAACTCGCGCTGGAGGCAACCTTTGGCAGAATCACCGGCAAAGCGGTGCTACAGATTGCTTCTGGAGCACGCAACGCCAACGGCACCCTCAAGTTCATTCTGCTCTCCTCCCTGGATCTCGATAAGTATATGCGTGGGCACGCCCAGAGCTTGCCCTTTCAGACCGCGGTATTGGCCTTGCTCGACCAAAAGGGCTCCGTGCTCACTTGGCACCCGCCCGGCGAGCACAAACCTGGGGCATCGCTCGCTGGCACGCCCATACACCGGTTTGCACAAGGTCAGAGCAGTTTCACTCACCCCAGCGAAGGCACCGGCGATACCCTGAGCCGCGTTTGGGCGGTGAGTGAGCCCCAGGAGTTGCCGGATGTGCATCTCTCTGTGCTGATCGGTGTTTCCAAGACCGAGTTGACGGCCGCGGCGGATGAACGGCTGGGGCAAACGCTCGTCATCGTCGCCATCGTGTCCTTGCTTGCCTTCGTCGTCGGTTGGGCTCTCGCCGAAGGTGGCGTGCGGCGCCCCATGCAACGCATCATGGAAGCCACGGTGCGCTTTCGTGCGGGCGACATGAGCGCGCGTGTCGGGGAACCCTATGCCCGCGGCGAGCTTGGCGCTTTGATGCACCTGCTCGACGACACCGCAGCGCAGTTGGAGCACCTCAACATTGATTTGGAACGCCGCGTAGCCGAGCGGACGCAACAATTGCAAGTCGCCAATCAAGACTTGGAGAGCTTCAGCTACTCCGTGTCCCACGATCTGCGCACACCACTGCGGGCGATCGACGGATTCACTCACCTCCTGGAGCGTGAGCATGCCCAGAAGCTCAACCCGGAGGGGCGCCGGCTGCTGGGCGTCGTGCGCGACCGCGCCCGCAAAATGGGCGAACTCATCGACGAGTTGTTGCAATTCTCCCGCTTGGGCCGCAACCCCTTGGAACTGGCCGCCATCGATATGGAAAAACTCGTGCAAACGGCCTTGGAAGAACTCGGCACCGCCGGCGCAAGAGGGCAGGCCCGTGTGGACATCGGACCGCTGCCCGAGGCGCGCGGCGATCCCGCGCTGATCAAGCAAGTCTGGCTCAATCTGCTGTCCAACGCGATCAAGTTTTCCAGGCAACGCAGCGAACCGCAAATCCAAATCCGGGCCAGCAGTGCACCCGGCGGAACGGTGTACTCGGTCCGCGACAATGGGGCCGGTTTCGACATGAAGTTTTACGACAAGCTCTTTGGCGTTTTCGAACGCCTCCACGACACCGGCACCTATCCCGGTACCGGAGTGGGCTTGGCCATCGTCAAGCGCATCATCGAGCGGCATGGCGGGCGGGTCTGGGCCCAAGGAGAAGTCGACGCCGGCGCCAGTTTTTTCTTTTCCTTGCCCACGCCTTGACCTCATTCGCCCCGAAGCCGCCGGCCCGCCTATCCGTCACCACCTCCAGGGCGGCGCGAGCCGCGTCGGGCTAATGCCGTGACACCGGCAGCACCCAATGCCAGCGCACCGCTGCCAGGCGGAACGCGGCGATGAAGCCAATGGCCGCCCAAACGGCGATTTCCTTTCCCACACCAGCGCCCAGCAAGCCACAATAAAGGTAGCTCCCGGCAAAAGCGCAGGTGGCATACAAGGGTGTCTGCCGAAACAGTGCGGGCAGCTTGTTGCAGAACACGTCACGCAACACGCCGCCAAAAGTGCCGGTGATGACGCCCATCAGCGCGGCGATGAAGTACGAAGTGTTGGCCTCCAGCGCGTAACCCGCACCGGCAACGGCGAAAAGCCCAAGTCCGAGGGCATCGGCCACCAGCAGTACACCAGCGGGGAGGCGCGCGGTCGCCGGCATGAAAGCAAACACCAGCGCAAGGACTAGGATCGCGATGGCGTAGCTGTCGTGAACAATCCAAAAAATCGGCTGGCGATCGAGCAGCAAGTCGCGCAGCGTGCCGCCGCCGAAAGCCGTGACTAGCGCCACGACGAAAAGTCCGACCAGATCCATCTCGCGCTTCTTGGCTTCGATGAGCCCGGAGAGCGCGAAGGCGAAGACGCCGATGGCGTCGATGAGCGACAGGAGGTTCACGGATGTCCCAGGCGTAGGCACGCGCGCTTTAGGCGATGCGCCCGCAACCACCGCCCATGGACGGGCGTCCGTCTCCACCTGGCAGGCGAACCCAGCGCGAGCAGTTCGAGTCGCGCGAAATTGCCGGCAACCGCGCCAACCGCGGGGAGACGGTCGCCCTCTCGGTGCGCTGTCGGTTCCACTTCCTCAAGCCCTTCCGCCGCCGAATAGTGCCTTGAAACGGCTGCCCCAGCGACGCTCGTAGAACGGCTTTACTTCGCGCCGCAAATAGTCGGAAATTCCGGGCTGCTGGCTCTGCACCCTGAAAAGATCGACCAGTCCACCCTGGGGCAGGGTGTCACCCGCAACCACGCCCGCGTCGCGAAACAGTGCGTCGATATCGCCCTGCGCTTCAATGCCGATCAGCAAATGGGGGGACTTGTCGGTGGCGGGGTCGTGCATCATTGCGAGGTAGGCCGCCTTGACCTCCTTTCGCTGCGCAAAGAAGGCCGTGAGCGCCTCAATCAACGCCGTTGGAGGCTCGGACGGTTGCCCCAGCAGGATCTGTCGCGCTTCGTCGACCACCAGTTGCTCGCCCATGCGATTGACCCCGGTCGCGAGCAAGGTCTCGGTTTCCTGAGGATGAAACTCCTTGCCATAAGGTGATTTCGGGTTCAGCACCAGAGCCATGCCACGGGTCATTTCGAAAAGTGCTCGGGCGGGCAGCCCCAACCAGTTCGTTTCCTGTTCGATCGCGCGCCCCAAAGCATCGAGAGACGTAAAAAAAGGGACTACCGGTGTGCCGTCTTCCTTTTGCCAAGGCTGCAGGCTCACTCGCTCGCCGGCCGACACGGTTGTGCGCCGTGGTGTCTGTGCACCCGGCTTACCCAGCACATACACCGTGGATTCGAGCAACAAGTGATAAAACGCCGGGCGCTGTGCGGGTTCCAGTGCGGCGCGCCTTAGCGCGCCTTCGAGCGCGTTCACCGGGGGGGGGCGTTCATGGGCGTCCAGTCTGGGAAAGGATGAAATCGTGAAGCCAGGCGAAGAGCGGCCCAACAACTCAACGAGTGCAGCGCCGAGCAACACCACCGAGCCGAGCCGTCTGGGCAAGAACTAGAACCAGAACCGGAACAACCCCAGCCTCGCGGCCATTTTACTGGGCTTCACGGCAATCGGGGGCAAACCCAACTCTTTGCCTGTGACTCGCCGCATCGGAAGCCACCGCGAACCGCCCAACAGGGCAGGCACAACGGTGCGGCGCGCCATGCTGCAATCAGTACCTCTGCAAACTCATCAGCACCGCCGAAAAGAAAACATAAGCCGCAAATGGCGCCCAGACCAGCGAGGAAACCACGGCGACTCGCAAGGGCAAGCGAGTTCGTTCGAGCCGATCAGCGGCGCGAAAAGCGCCGACACCCAAAACCACCGCCAAGGGGAGGAGAACGAATAAGACGGCCGCCGGCGCAAGCAAAAAAGCCAACCATGGGAGCGCCGTCCGTTCGAGACTGAAAAGCAGGCCAAAGACCGCCCAGAAGACTAGCGTTGGCGCCAGTACGGCAACTGCCAAGAATCCGGCGAATAGCAAGCCGGCGGGCTTCTCGCCTCGCCAAATGGCAAGAATCATGCGGATCTAGCCCAACGCGTGGTTGGCATGTGCCCGCCCGCTCGTCCCCATCTCGTATTCCCCCCGGCTGCGGCTTTTCGAATCTGGCGGAGTGTATGCGTTTCCAGGCGGTCCGGGAAGCCGCTTCACCGCCCCTGCGGGTGACCCGCTCGCGGGGCTGGGGTGCGACGATCGTGAAGATCCAAGCGCGGTGGTTCACTCCGACCCCGCATACGGTAGCAATAGAGCCGCGTGCGCCGACGGTCCTCCACGTCGATCACACTCTCCGGCTCGGCGCCGGGTGCCATGAAGCTGTTGCTGACCAGCAGCGCCCCCTCGCCCATGGTCCTGCGCGCATGCGCGATCAGTCGTGGCATGGGCTCGGGCGACAGAAAGGCGTACACCAGTGCATAGGGGGCGAGATTCTCCTGCCACAAGTCGCCGCGACGCACTTCGAGGTTGGAAAGCCTGCGCGAGGCGAGCTTCGCCCAGGCCGCGGTGAGCGGCGCGTGTTCGAGACCCAGGAAGAAACAATCCGGGCGCGCCCGTGCGAGGCGTCGCAGGAGGCTCGCGTCGCCGCAACCGAGATCGATGACACCGACCGGCTCACCGGGTAGCAGCGCCAGCAGCGCTTGGGCGGTCGCCCGGCTGGACAGGTAAAGGGGCACGCGGCTCTGATCGGTGCGCCAGAAAACCAAGAGCGAAAGCACGAAGGCGGCTAGATACCACAATGGCTCGATGGTGAGCTGCAAAGCGCCGTAAACGCATAGCGGAAACGCCGCATTGATCCACCACCACCAGCGCGGAGCACGCAGCAAGGCACTGGCGGCGGCCGCCAATACCCCTTGCAGCGTCAGCAACAGCCAGGGCGGTAACCCCGGCGCAGGCCAGAGGGCAATCAGCAGCACCAACAACAAGGCGGCGGCCATCTGCGCAAGCAAGGCGCTCCAGAGCGGCGAAGCGCGCTGCGGTGGCTGCGCAAAACCGTGCTGCCGAAATTCTCGCGAGTGGGTGAGCGCCGACCGTGCCTTCACGGCTGGGTCTTTTGCGGCGACAGGGTGAGCGTCAGACCGTCCCGGTCTTGCGGTGTGGCGGCCACCAAGATCACCGTCACACGGCGATTATTGGCACGGCCTTGCGCCGTGGCGTTGTCTTCGATGGGCTGATGCTCAGCGTAGCCCACCGCCGACAGGCGCTGCGCTGGTACACCCTCGCCGATGAACAAGCGCACCACGCTCGCCGCGCGCGCGCTGGAGAGCTCCCAGTTGGAGGGAAAGACCACGGTGCTGATGGGCACGTTGTCGGTGTGACCTTCGACCTGGATGCGATTGGGCGCCTTGGCGAGCACTCTGGCGGCGGCGCGCAGCGCCGGCACCGCGGCCGGCTGCAAGACCGCCTGGCCGGTGTCGAACAAAGCGCTGGCACTGATATCGACACTGACGCCGCGCTCGGTTTGTTGAACCTTGGCGAGCCCCTGCGCCACCATCGGACTCAAGGCTTCCAGGAGTTCCTTAGTGACGATTTCGTTGGTCGACGCTTCCGGCGCGGGTTTGGCACCGGTTTCCGGCGCCTCTGGCGCGGGAGTCACGGGGGGAAGCGTTTCGATCGAGACCTTGCCACGCAAGGGCGGCGCGATCTGCACTTGAGTGAAGGCGGTGGTGAGGGATTCGGAAAGCACGCGGTACTTGCCCTCGTTCACCTGCGAGATGGCATACATCACCACGAAGAAAGCGAAGAGCAGCGTAATGAAGTCTGCGTAGGAAACCAGCCAGCGGTCAGGTTTTTCCTCGTCTTCGATGGCGGCGTGGCGGCGGCGGCGCATGCTATTTCTTGGCCTTCGCGGTTGCGGCAGTTTTCTTGGGCTCCGGCGGCGGCAGGTAACCGCTCAGGCGCGATTCGATGAGCCGCGGGTTTTCGCCGTTGCCGATACCCGCCAAGCCGTCGATGATCATTTCTTTCACCGCCACTTGTCCGGCCACCAGACCCTTTAGCTTGCCGGCGATGGGCAGGAAGACCAGATTGGCGAGTCCCACGCCATAGATCGTAGCGACGAAGGCGACGGCTATGCCCGCACCCAGCTTACTGGGTTCCGACAAATGCTCCATCACGTGGATGAGCCCCAGTACCGCGCCGATGATCCCGATCGTCGGGGCATAGCCGCCCGCGGCCTCCCAGACCCGCGCCGCGGCGCGATGGCGCGCTTCGAAGGCGGCGATCTCCACGCCCAGGGCGCTGCGCATCAAATCCGGTGGTACTCCGTCGGCCAAGAGTTGCAGGCCTTTCTTGATGAAAGGATCCTTGGCGCTATAGGCGTAATTTTCCAGGGCCAGCGTTCCTTCGCGGCGGGACACCTGGCTCCACAGACCGATCTGCCGAATGGTCTCCGGGCTGGGGCCGGGCGGCGGTTTGACCACCCAACGGGCCAGGCGAATGGCGTCCTTGAACACCGGCAGTGGGCTTTGCACCATCACGGCGCCGATGGTTCCCCCCAGGACGATCAGCAGCGCGGCCAGTTGCAGCAGCGAATTGATATCGCCGCCTTCGAGCACCTGGCCGCCGACAATGGCGGCAAACCCGATGATCAAGCCGACGATGGTGATGTAATCGGTCACTCCCGCCCTCGCCCTTTGTTCCGGCCTACGCGGCTACGCGCTTGCCCTTGCTGCGGGTCGGCTCCGGTCGCTCCGGTGCCCAGGGCTTGAGTCTGGAACGCAACCGCGCCACCGCCTGGCTGTGCAACTGGCACACCCGCGACTCGGACACGCCCATCACCTCGCCGATTTCCCGGAGGTTGAGTTCTTGCTCGTAATAGAGCCCCATGACCAATTTCTCGCGTTCCGGCAAGTCATCGATCGCTTCGATCAACGCTGCGCGTACGCGCTCATCTTCGAGGAACTCCAGCGGACTAGGCTGCCCATCCGGGCAATGGCGGTCGAGAAAATGCTCATCGTCGCTGTCGCTAAAATCCTCGAAATAGACGATTTGGTGGCCACGCGCTTCCTGCAAAGTGGTCTGGTATTCCGGCAGGGTCATGCCCAGCGCGTCGGCCAGCTCTTTCTCGCTCGGCGGGCGGCCGTTTCTCTGTTCGAGCTGGCTGATCATCGCCTCGATGCGCCGCATGTCCCGCCGCAGGCCGCGCGGCAGCCAATCGTTCTGCCGCAATTCGTCGAGCATGGAACCGCGGATGCGCTGAATGGCGTAGGTCTCGAACTCGGCGCCTTGCGAAACCTGATAGCGGCGCACTGCGTCCAACAGGCCGATCATGCCGGCTTGAATGATGTCCGCCACATCTACCGAGGCGGGCAGGCGCACCATCATGTGATGCGCAATTCGTTTCACCAGTGGCGCGTAACGCTGGATGTACGAATCGGTGTCGATCTGGCCTTTTGCGGTGTACATAATATCGATCTCCTCACGCCGCCAGGGCGGTACGCCGGGCGTGCATCAGCCGCTCGAACAAGAGGCGCATGGCGTCCTCGGTCGCCTCAACCAAGGCACCGTTCAGCATTTGGTTAGCAAGCTGCCGATACCTCTTGGCCGAGACGGCGGCGGGTTGCGCCAGCACCACCGCCCGTCCTGCGGCGCGCGCCTTGGCCAAGCGATCGTCACGTGGCACGGAACCGAAATACTCCAGGGTCACGGCGAGGTAGCGGCGCGAAACCAGCGCAACGTTGTCAAAGATCGCGCGAGCTGCGGCGTCGTCGTCCACGCAATTCACCAGGATGCGGAAGTGCCGCTGCGCCGTGGCGCGGTGAATGGCTTTGATCAGCGCATATCCGTCGGTGATGGCGGCACGGCTGCCGTTGACTACCACCACCCAATCCTCTGCCGCCAGGGAAAGCGAATCCGCGGTTTCCATTTGTGCCACTGCGGTGTCGACCAGCACCGTGTCGAGGGGCAGACGCAGCTTGGAAAACTCCCCCATCAGCGCCTCTTGCCGCATGCTGCTGGCTTCCCGGAGAGCACGCAGGCCGCGCGGCGCGGGCAGCAGCGCAACACCCTCTTGGCCGCGCAAAACGGCGCTACCAATCGCGGTGCGCCCGGCCACCACATCCGCAAGACTCCACCGCGGCGCGCGTACCGGTCCCTGACCCCGCGCAGGGTCGGGGTTTTCGTCTACCACCAGCACTCGGCGCCCCGCGCTCGCCAGGGCGGCCGCGAGGTTCTGCACGCAGGTGCTCTTGCCCACGCCAGGGCAACCCGAAGCGACCGCAATCACCTTCAGGCCTTCGTGACGAAAGAGCCGGCGCAAACCGGCCGCCTGGTCACAATCGCGCTCAGCCAAGGTTCACCTCGGGTAGCTGCAAGTTGAGGGCTCCCGGCTTGCCGTGCCGGCCCAACATGAGACCCGTCTCACCATCGTTGAGCTGGAAAGGCGAAGGCCCCCTCGCCACTTGCCGGAAGACGCGGTGAATGAGGTAATGCCGGTTGCCGGGGTGCAGATCTTCGGGAACGCGCTGCCCGGTGGCAATGAAGTGCAATACCAGCTGATGGCGGATGGCGGCGTCGAGCGCGGTGCCCAGCCCGACGGCTTCATCGGTCTTGGTGATGATGCAGCCCGCCAAGCCGCTGGCACGATAAACGTTGATCACCTCCTCCAACGTGTCGGCATTGCTGGTGGCGTTGAGCAAAAGCACGCGCCGCACCGAGGTGCCGGGATGAGTGAGCAACGCCACTTGCTCGGCGACGCCCTGGTCGCGTTGGCTCATGCCCACGGTGTCGATCAGTACCAGGTGCTTGTGGGCGAGATCGGCCAATGCGCCATTCAAGTCCTCGAAGTCTTTCACGCCATGCACCGGAACACCGAGGAGTTTGCCGTAGATACGCAGTTGCTCGTGGCCGCCGATGCGGTAGCCGTCGGTGGTGAGCAGGGCCACACGCTCGGCGCCAAAGCGCACTACCGCGCGCGCGGCGATTTTGGCGGTCGTGGTGGTTTTCCCCACACCGGTGGGGCCGATCAAGGCATACACGCCACCTTCGTTGATCATTGCCTCTTCGGTGGGCGGCGTGAGCAAGTTGCGGGTAAGCACGGCCATCAGCCATTTGGCCGCCGCTTCGTTGCCCAAGCCCCGCGGCAGATGATCGAGCAGATGGCGCGCCAGAAGCGGTGAAAAGCCGGCACCGAGCATTTGCCGCAGCAAGCGCGCCGCCGCGGGATCGCGGCGCTGCAACTCACCCCAGGCGAAACCGGCCATCTGTTCCTCGACCATGCCGCGCAAGATGCGTATTTCGGCGGCCAGTTGGCGCTCGGTGCTGGTGGCGATGGTCGGCTGCGCTGACGCGGCGCCGGAACGCGCCGTGGCCGCGAGCGGAGGGGTTTCATCCGCGGAAGCGACAGCATGGCTCGGCGCCATACGCGGATCGCGCCGCCGAAAGACCGCAGCCGGCCCGCTGGTCGCTTCGTTGGCGCCCGCCGCTTCGCCCGCGGCGGAGGATTCGATCACATCAGCCAGATCGGCGATTTCCTCGCCCGCCAGCGCGAGTATCTCCACCCCGCCCTCCACTGGGCGATTCGAGAGCAACACGGCGTCCGGCCCGAGCTTTTCGCGAATGACCCGAAGCGCGTCGCGTGACGATTTGGCAAAGAATTTCTTGACGTTCATCCTCGACCTCCAATGATCGAAGTCACCCTGATGGTGCGGGCGTCAGGCACTTCCGCCTGGGCGATCACCCGCAGTTGCGGCAAGGTACGGCGCAGGAAGCGCGCCAACAGCGGCCGTAGTGGCCCGGGAACCAGTAGCACCGGCGTCAAACCCATTTGCTCTTGTTTCTGGGTGGCGGTAGCCGCCTCCCGAAGCAGCGTCTCGGCCAAACCCGGCTCGATGGTGGCGCGCTCGGGCGAGCCTGCGTCCATGGCGTGCAGCAAGAGGCGCTCGAGTTCCGGATCGAGCGCGATCACGGGAACGTCTTCTTCACCTGGCACGATGCTCTGCACGATGGCGCGTCCGAGAGCCGCCCGCACCAGCGCGGTCAGATCGTTGGGGTCCGGGGTGCGCGGCGCATGCTCGGCAAGCACTTCGATGATCGTGCGCATGTCGCGGATGTGCACCGACTCTTCGAGGAGACTCTGCAGCACCTTCTGTACCGCCGCCAGCGACAAGGTCTTGGGCACCAGATCTTCGAGCAGCTTGGGATTTTCGCGCGCGACATGATCCAACAGCTGCTGCGTCTCGACCCGGCCTAGCAGTTCGCCGGCATGTTTCATCATCAAGTGGTTGAGGTGTGTGGCGATCACCGTGCCGGCGTCGACCACGGTGTAACCCAGCGTCTGCGCTTGGTCGCGCGCGCTCGCTTCCAGCCAGACCGCGGGCAGGCCGAAGGCGGGATCGCGGGTGACGATCCCCGGCAATTTGACGGCCGTCCCGCTCGGGTTAATGGCCAGATACATGCCGGCGAGGGCTTCGCCACGCCCGATTTCCACTCCCTTCATAGAGATGCGGTAGCCGCTGGGCTTCAATTCGAGGTTATCGCGAATGTGCACCGGCGGTGGCAGGAAGCCGACTTCCTGCGCGAACTTCTTGCGTATGGCCTTGATGCGGCGCAGAAGCTCGCCATCCTGCGCTCGGTCGACCAGGGCGATGAGGCGATAGCCGACTTCCAGGCCCAGCGTATCCACCGGGGCGACATCATTCCACGTAGCATCGTGCGCTTCGGCGGGCACGGGTTTGGGCACCGGCGGCGCTTCGGATTGTGCGCGCTGGGTCTGGTGACGCACCCAGTAGGCCGCGCCGCCCAGCAAGCCCGCAAAAACCAGGAAAGCCAAGTGGGGCATGCCCGGCACCAGTCCCATCAGCCCGACGATGGCGGCGGTGATGGCCAGCACCTGCGGCTTGTTGAGTACCTGGCTCATGATCTGCTGGCTGGTGTCTTCATCGGTAGCCACGCGCGTGACCACTACACCCGCGGCGGTAGAAACCAGGAGCGCCGGAATCTGCGCCACCAGGCCGTCGCCAATGGTCAGCAGCGTGTAGTTCGAGGCAGCGTCGCCAATGGCCATGTCGTGCTGCAGGGTGCCCACCAAGAGGCCGCCAACGATGTTGATGAAGAGGATGAGAATGCCGGCGATGGCATCGCCGCGCACGAACTTCGAGGCACCGTCCATGGAGCCGAAGAAGTCCGCTTCTTGCGAAATCGTGGAGCGGCGCTTCCTTGCTTCTTCTTCACCGATGAGCCCGGCATTGAGGTCGGCGTCGATGGCCATTTGCTTGCCGGGCATGGCATCGAGGGTGAAGCGAGCAGACACTTCGGCGATGCGTCCCGCGCCCTTGGTGATGACCACGAAGTTGATGATCACCAGGATAACGAACACCACGATGCCCACCGTGTAGTTACCACCCACCAAAAAATGCCCGAAGGCTTCGATCACCTTGCCGGCGGCGTCGGGGCCGGTATGTCCTTCGAGCAGCACCACGCGGGTGGAGGCTATGTTGAGCGACAGTCGCAGCAGCGTGGTGAGCAGCAGGATGGTGGGAAAAGCCGCAAAGTCGAGCGGCTTCAAGGTGGACAAACCCACCAACAGCACCATGATGGACAGCGCGATGTTGAACGTGAATAGCACATCGAGCAGCATGGGCGGCAGCGGCAGCACCATCATCGACAGGATGGCGAGAATTACTATTGGCGCGGCCAGACTGCGGATGGGCACGCCTTCTGGAATGAAGGGGAGCTTGAGGGTGCCGTTCATGCGGCCGCTCCGGGATCAAGTTCGGGCGGAACCGCCAGGAATTCGGGCAGCGCAGGCAGCGGCACGCCCTGGCGGCGCGAGGCACGCAACTGGTATACCCAAGCCAGCACTTCCGCGACCGAGCTGTAGAGCGCCTGTGGAATCTCGCTCTCCAACTCGGCATGCTTGTATAAGGCGCGTGCCAGTGGCGGCGCTTCCAAAATGGGAACCGCGTGGGCTGCCGCGACTTCGCGAATCTTCAGCGCGACGAGGTTGCGCCCCTTGGCGACCACCTGGGGAGCACGCATCTCACCGTTGCGATAGCGCAAGGCGACGGCAAAGTGCGTCGGGTTGGTGACCACCACGTCGGCCTTGGGCACCTCGGCCATCATGCGGCGCCGCGCGGCTTCGCGCTGCTGGGCTCGGATATGCGCCTTCAAGTGCGGATCGCCTTCCTGCTCCTTCGATTCGCGACGCACTTCCTCTTTGGTCATGCGCATCTTCTTCTGGTAGGACCAAAGCTGGAAAGGCACGTCGATCGCCGCCAGCACACCCAAAGAGCCGGCTATCACCAGAAAGCTCCAGCCGACGATGCGCGCCATGTGCGCGATGCCTTCTTCCAAGTTCTCGCTAACCAGGCCGAAAGCAGCATCGCGCTGCGACCACATCGCCCAGGCGGCAAATCCGACGATCAGAATGGTCTTGGCCAGCGCCAGGCCCAGTTGGGCGAAACCCTGCCCGGAGAACATGCGCCCGAGACCAGAAAGTGGGTCGAGGCGCTTGAAGTCCGGAGCCAGGGCCTTGGTGGAGAGATTCCACCCCGATAGGAGCAGCGGCGCCAGCAGGGCAAAAAGGGTCAGCAGCCCCAAAAACGGGGCGATGGCCAGCAGGCCTTCCCAGGCCTCTTGACCCACCGTGGCGAGCATCAACTGGGAATCGAATGCCATGGCGCGATCAAACTGCAAGCCCGCGGCGAGCATGCGCTGTATGTCTTTGGCGACCTGGGGCATCAGCAGCCAAGCCATGACCGCCGCGCCGCCCAGCAGAGCGAAGCTCGCCAGTTCCCGCGAGCGCGGGATCTGACCTTCCTCTCGGGCTTGCTCTAGCCTTCTGGGGGTTGCTGATTCAGTTCGTTCGAGATCGCTGTCTTCCGCCATCGCGGGCTCCTGGCTCGCGGCTATTATCGGCGGCACGGGCAAGCGGCAAAGCGGCAAACAAAGCCGCTTTCGCGGCGCAATTGCGGGGCTGGAGCGCAACAGCTCCGGGAAAGACGAGTGACGCTTGGGACGCAATCCCGCGGCAGGACGCACCCATGAGGATAGCCCCTGAACCGGGACTAACCCCCGGCCCTAGGCGGCAATGGCCAGATCCTTCGCTTCCTCGGCAAAAATCTGATAGGCCTGCTCGGTCGGCTGGTTGAGCAGTTCCTTGACGTCAAGGATAAGGACGATCTCGCCTTCGGCGGACATGGTAACGCCTGCGACACCCTTGGGCCGGAATGCGTCTAGCGATTTGATGACAACGTCGTCTCGGCCGGTAAAGCTATCGACGACCAAGATGAACTGCGTTTCAGCCGACTGGATGAGTACGCCAACCTTGGGGCCGGGCTGGTCCGGCCAGCCGATGAGACCTGCCAGGGAGAGCACGGGAAGCACTTCGCCACGTACCATCATCATCGGCTTGCTGCCGACTTGCTGGATTTCTTGCGGCTCGACCTTGAGGATTTCGCGCACCAGGGCCAAGGGCACGGCAAAAGGTTGCTCGCCCAGCCGCATCAGCAGAACCGGCAGGATGGCCAGAGTGAGCGGAAGCCCGATGGCGATGACCGTTCCCTTGCCCAGGCTGGATTGAATGTCGATTTGGCCGTTGAGCTTCTGGATGTTGGTCTTGACCACGTCCATGCCCACGCCCCGCCCGGAAACATCGGAAATGACGCTCTTGGTGGAGAAACCAGGCAAGAAGATGAGATTGAGGCAGCCGCGATCGTCCAGTTCCGCAGCCGCTTCCGGAGTGATGAGGCGCTTCTCGATGGCCTTCTGGCGAATGGTCTCTGGGCTCATGCCGCGACCGTCGTCGGCAATCTCGAGGACGATATGGTCACCGTCCTGCCGCGCGGAAAGATGCACTTGCGCGCGCGTTGCCTTGCCCGCGCGCTCCCGCTCTTCGGGCCCTTCCACTCCGTGGTCGATGGCGTTGCGAACCAAGTGGACGAGCGGGTCGTTGAGGTCCTCGAGCATGGTCTTGTCGATTTCGGTCTCTTCCCCAGAGAGCACCAAATCCACGTCCTTGCCTAGCTGCCGCGCCAGGTCTCGAGCGATACGCGGGTATTTTTGGAAAAGGCGGCTGATCGGCTGCATGCGCGTCCTCATGACCGCGTTTTGCAGATTGCCGACCAAGAGATCAAGTTGGCTGACCGCGTCATCCAGAGCGCGCAGTGTGCCATCGTCGCGCTTGCCATGCACGAGATCGGTGCGCAAGCAATTGAGGCGGTTCTTGGTCAGGCCGATCTCGCCCGAAAGGGTCAGCACTTCGTCGAGGCGCTCGGTGTCGATGCGAATGGTGGTCTCTCGTCCCACTGCAGCGCCAACCAGGCTTGCCGCCGCCGCCTGGGCGGCCGACTTGGGGGCGGCCGGCTCATTTGCCGCTTTGGCTGGTGCGGCGCTGGACGCGGTCTCGATCTTCCCACCGGTGATTACCCGCAACAACATCCCCCAGTCGGGGCCGGTGCCGCTCACCGGCGAGTTGGCGCGCGGCGCCGGCTCGGGGCTCACGGTCACCTCGGCCAGACCCTGCGCCGCGTTGCCCTCCAGCACCGCCTGAAGGGCCGAGAGCACACCTGCTTCGGCAGGCGCCGGCAGGCGCGCCCCATGTAACTCCTGGAACATCCTGCGCACTTCCCCGGTAGCGGCCATGATCACATCCATGGTTTCGGGCACGACCGTGAGTTCGCCGTTGCGCAGCCGGTCAAAAAGATTCTCGGTGAGATGGCACAAAGCCACGAGTTCAGCGGCATTAATGAAACCGGCACCACCCTTGATGGTATGAAACCCACGGAAAATGTCATTCAGAAGGCCGCGGTCGCCGGGACGCTTCTCCAGTTCGACGAGCTTGTTATCGACGTCGGAGAGCAATTCCCCCGCTTCCTGCAAGAAGTCCTGCAGCAGTTCTTCCATGTCGCCGAAATCGCTCATTTGTGTTTCCTCTTCCCCAGGAGCCGCGGCTTTGGCGGCCTCAAAAACCCAAAGATTCGAGCAAGTCGTCAACCTGAGACTGGTTGGCAACGACGTCCTCGCGGCCTTCGGCCTTGATCACCGGCCCGTTGAGCAAGCCCTCGCTGGCGCCCCCGCGCCGGAGCGGTACGGCGTGCTCGATCAGCAAGGCAACGAGCTGATCCTCCAGCGACTTGGCAAGGTCGGTGATCTTCTTGATCACCTGACCGGTCAGATCCTGGAAATCCTGCGCCATCATGATTTCCATCAGCTCGGCGTTGGTGCTCGCGGTCTTTTGTGGCACGGTTCGCAGATAGTCCCGCGTGCGCTCGGCCACCGCCTTGAATTGTTCGGGCGTCATTTGATTGGCGAAGACCTTGTCCCAATCGCCGGCAAGCCGCGTCGCATCCCGCTCCAATTCTTCTTGCAGCGGCTTGGCCTTTTCCGTGGCATTGAGTACTCGGTTGGCGGCTTGCTCGGTGAGATGCGCCACGTAAGCAAGGCGGTCGCAAGCGTCGGGAATGGCCGAGGCCGCCTTTTCCACAAGGCTGTCATACCCAAGTTCGCGCAGCGAATCGTGCAGCTGCCGCGTCATCTGCCCGATGCGAGAAATCATGTCGCGTTCGCCCGTCTCGGCGCCCGCATCGGCGGCACCGCCGCCCCTGGGGACGGCCGCCGTCACCGCTGCGGCGGGCGCTTTGAGCTTGGCACGCGATTTCGCGGGCACACCGCGCGCTGGAGCCGCGGGCACGGCGGGCTTGGTGGCGCTACCGCTCTCCTGGGCGGCGACAATGCTCTCGAAAAGCGCCTCAAGTTCAGGGGTATCGTTGTCGGCGCGGGTGCTGGCAGTTTCCATTTCAGGCTCCTACCTGTTCCATTTTTTGGAAAATTTTCGAGAGCTTCTCATCCAGGGTAGAAGCCGTGAAGGGTTTGACGATGTAGCCGCTTGCTCCGGCCTGGGCCGCGGCAATGATGTTCTCTTTCTTGGCCTCGGCGGTAATCATGAGCACGGGCAGTGCTTTCAGGCGATCGTCGGCACGCACCCGCTTGAGCAGTTCCAGGCCATCCATATTGGGCATGTTCCAATCGGAGACCACGAAGTCGAAGTCGCCGGCCGCAAGCATTTGCAGCGCGACCACGCCGTCCTCGGCTTCCTCAACGTTGCTGAAGCCCAGCTCTTTGAGTAGGTTACGCACGATGCGCCGCATGGTCGAGAAGTCATCGACGACCAGGAATTTGATGTCGCTATCAGGCATGGAGTCCTCCGCTTGCTCTGAATTCGGTCGGCAATGGCGGCCTTAGGTCCGCCGCTGCAAATAGGGCATGAGCGTCTTTGACAGCAAAGTCGGCTCGAATTTCGCGACGTAAGCATCGACGCCAACGCTTTGCCCCTGAGCCCGGTTGGCCTCGGACGACAGCGAAGAGTGCATGACCACGGGTATTCCTTTGAAACGCATGTCCGACTTGATGTTGCGGGTGAGCACGTAGCCGTCCATTTCGGGCATTTCCGCGTCCACGAGTATGACCTTGATCCGCCGGTCGAGCGCGACGCCCTCGTTGTTGGCGCTCGCCGCCGCGGCCTTGAGCTTCTCCCAGGCGTCCCGACCATTGACCGCGTACTTGTGCTGCACACCCATTTTGTCCAGCACTTCCGCGATTTTGCGCCGCGCCAAGGGAGAATCGTCGGCGAAAAAGATGGTGTTTTGATCCGCCTCTTCAAAGCGTTCCACGCCGGCGACGGGGATCTCACCCAGCGCCTTGGCGAGAATCTGCTCCACGTCGAGGATAGACACCAGTTGACCGTTGGGTGTTTCGGTCAGCGCCGTGATGAGCCCCTCGTTGGTGTTCATCATCGAGTCGGGAGCTCGCACCGTTTCCCAGTCGACCCGGATAATGCGGTCTACGCTGTCCACCAGAAAAGCCAGGGTATGCCGGCTGTATTCAGTCACCAACATGGTGGACTCGCTATTGTTGGCGCGTCCGCGGGTCTTCACGAACTTGCCCAAACTGATTACCGGGATGATGTTGCCGCGCAAGGCGATCAGCCCTTCCACCCCATGCGGCATGTGCGGAGTGCGAGTGATCTTGGGGGTGTGACTAACCTCTTTGACCTTGAAGACATTGATCCCGAAGTTCTCCCCA
Source organism: Casimicrobiaceae bacterium (assembly GCA_026646885.1). Lineage (GTDB taxonomy): Bacteria > Pseudomonadota > Gammaproteobacteria > Burkholderiales > Casimicrobiaceae > JACPUX01. The sequence continues at coordinate 143,801 of JAPKHK010000003.1, forward strand.
GTGCCCAGACTGAAGAGCAGGATTTCCATCTTGTTCGAGCCCACCAGCCGCGTACGGGCATCGATGTCGTCCAACATGCCGTGGCTGTCCAGAGCTTCGCTGAAGAAATCGTTCATGGCCTCACCTCAAGCGAGCAGGCGCGCCACCGTCTCGGCGAGACGATGGGGTTCGAACTTGGCGACGTACTCGTCCACGCCGACCGAGCGGCCGAGCTGCTGGTTGGAGCGCCCGGAGAGCGAGGAGTGCATCAACACGGGAATGCCGGCAAACCGATTGTCATTCTTGATCTTGCGGGTGAGCATGTAGCCGTCCATCTCGGGCATTTCGATGTCGGTAAGCACCAGTTGCACGTAATCCTTCACCGGCTGCCGCGCCGCGCCGGCATAGTCGGCAATCCGCTGCAACTCCGCCCAGGCGTCCTTGCCGTTGATCGAAGCGATGTGGTTCACATGCAGGGCGTCGAGCGTGCGTATGATCTGGCGCCGGGCAATCGTCGAATCGTCGGCGAAGAGTACCGTGCAGTCCTTTCGGTCGATCGGCCGGAGGTTCCGGTAGATGGCGCTGTCGTCGTCCTGCTGGGTTTCGGCGAGTACCTTTTCCACGTCCAGCAACATGACCAAGCGCCCGTCTTTGAGTTCCGAGACCGCGGTCACCAGGCCACCGAGCTTGGCGGTGAGCATGGTGGGCGGCACCCGCATGGCGGACCAGTCCAGACGCAGGATGGTATCGACGGCTTCGACCAGAAAGCCTTGAACCTGCCCATTGTATTCGGTGACGATCATCACACTGGGCGGTTCCTCGGTATGCACCGGCGAATAGTTCGAAAGGAATTTGGCCAGGCCGACCACGGGAATCAGAACGCCCCGCAGGCTGACCATGCCTTCGACCGCAGGCGGCATTTCCGGCGCCCGGGTGATGACTGGCGTGCGCATCACTTCGCGGACTTTGAAGACGTTGATGCCGTATGTCTCCCGCCGCCCCGAGGCGGCATCGACACCCAGGCTGAAGAGCAGAATCTCCAGCTTGTTGGTACCAGCCAGCTTGGTGCGTTCGTCAACCCGCTTCAGTAGATCGGACATTCTCGACTTCCTTTACCTCGAACGCCTGTTCCCCCCCGCCATCGCTGCGGTTCTTCCAGGCGGCATCGCCCAGAGGCGCTCATGGCTTTATTACGGTCAGGCTCGCGCTTCCCTTTAGTCGCTCTTGCCAGTCGCCGAGCCGTTGCCCGGGAGCGCCGCCGGAGTCAGGGGTGCGGCGGCCTCGTTTGCAGAAGGCGGCGCTCCGTTCGACGGCGTGAAGGTTTCGGGGGTCACTGCTGCGGGTTCGGCAAGCTCCACCTTCTGGCTTTCCCGAGTAATCGCTTCCTCGGTCTTGCGGTTCATGACGATGATGCTGATGCGCCGATTGATCGGATTGACCGGATCCTCCTTGACATAGGGCACGGCGGCCCCCAAGCCGACCACCCGCAGCAACTTGCCTTCCTGCAGCCCGCCGGCCACCATTTCGCGGCGCGAGGCATTGGCGCGATCGGCGGAGAGTTCCCAATTGCTGTAGAAGCGTTCGCCGCCCGAATAGGGGGTCGCGTCGGTATGCCCCGAGAGGCTCACGCGATTGGGTACATCGTTGAGGACGCGGCCGATTTCACGCAAGATTTCGCGCGAATAGATCTGCAATTCGGCGCTCCCACTACCAAACATCGGGCGGTTCAATTCGTCGACGATCTGGATACGCAACCCCTCTTCGGTGAGATCCAGCAACATCTGGCGCTTGTAGGGCTTGAGCGCGGGACTGCTGTCGATCAGACCCTCGAGCCTGGCCTTCAGACTCTTCAAGCGTAGCGCATCCTGACGGGCAATCTCGGCGCGCGCCGCCTCCAGGTTGATGGTCCGCTTGCGGGAAGGGGTCTCTCCCTCCTTGATCTGTGCGGTCTTGCGCGTGAGATCCTTGCCGCCCCCCTTAATGATGCTGGAGGCATCTCCCGACCCCGAACCACCTTGCAAGGCCACCTTGAGCGGCGTCTTGAAATAGTCGGCGATGCCCTGCAAATCCCCTTTGGTGGTGGAACCCAGCAGCCACATCAGCAGGAAAAAGGCCATCATGGCGGTGACGAAGTCGGCATAAGCGATTTTCCATGCACCGCCGTGATGCCCGTGCGCGCCCTTCTTGATGCGCTTGACGACGATGACCGGTTGCTTATCCTTGGCGGCCATGGCTTATCGGTTCTTGGCCTGCTTGACGTGATCTTCCAGCTCGGAGAAGCTTGGGCGATCGGTGGAATAGAGCACCTTGCGGCCAAACTCCACGGCCATCGCCGGCGAGTAACCGTTGAGGCTCGCCAGTAGCGTCACCTTGATGCACTCGAGCATCTTGGTCGCTTCGGAGGCCTTTTGCCCCAGAAGCCCGCCCAAGGGGCCAACAAAACCGTAGGCAAGCAAGATGCCCACGAATGTGCCCACCAGAGCCGCACCGATCAGCTTGCCCAACTCGGCCGGTGGCAGGCCTACTGAACCCATGGTCTTGACCACCCCCATCACCGCGGCGACGATTCCGAAAGCCGGCAAGGCATCGCCGATCTTGGTCAGGCACTGAGCGGGCACTTCCGCCTCATGGTGATGCGTGTCGATCTCGATGTCCATGAGATTCTCGATTTCCATGGCGTTGAGATTGCCGCTCACCATGATTCGCAAATAGTCAGTCATGAACTCCATGGCGTGATGGTCGGACAGCACCTTGGGGTATTTCGCGAACAGCGGACTCTCCTCAGGCCGGTCGACGTCGCTTTCCAGCGCCATCAAACCTTCTTTGCGGATCTTGGTCAGGATGTCGTACAGGAGCGCCATCAGCTCCATGTACAAATCCTTGGTGTACTTGGAGCCTTTGAAACATGCCGGTACACCCTTGAGGGTGGCCTTGATGGCCTTGCCGCTATTGCCAACGACAAATGCGCCGAAAGCCGCGCCGCCGATGATGATCAGCTCTATGGGATGGAATAGCGCCGCCAAATAACCGCCACCCGCCGCGAAACCCCCGAAAACACTCGCCAGTACGATGATGTAACCGATGATGACCAGCATGCTGCCCCACTCCGTTGTTGTTTGGCCGGCACCGCCGGCCTGGTCCGCCCGCGGAGCCTTTGCGGCCCCCCCGCAAAGGAATCGATCGCGCTCCGCGCGTAAACAAGTGGTATTACGGCGGGGGTGGGAAAAACTGTAGGTAAGCGACTGGGTGGCGGCGGCAGCCGCTTGCCAAGGACTTCACGTTGCCGCTGCGCGCCTGCCGGCTCGACGATTGGCTTGGCATGGGATGCGCGCATCCGCTTTTCAGCTGAACCACCCTGTCGCGACCAGATGTAGAGTCCCTGCCAGAAATAAAATGCCCGGTGGAGAAACTTCCCACCGGGCCGAAAACGGACGCGTCAGGGAGGAGGAGGGCGCGCCCGGGGGTAAAACCAGTCTCAGCAAGCGACCGTGGCAGGCTCCGCCGCGACGGCATTTTCCGCGCGCCCGCCCTTGCCAGCACGCGACGGCGGGCGGCACAGGCCGCAGATGAAGTGGTCATAGAGATCGTGCGCATGCACCACGAATTCCCCACCGCAGCGCGTGCAGGGCGCGGTGCGCAACAACCCTCCGTCGATGAAGCGCACCAGTGTCCAGGCGCGAGTGATCGACAAGATGGGTTCGAGACCCGATGCCTGCGTGTTCTCGAGGTACAGCTTGTAGGCCTTGATGATTGCGCGTATCCCCTTCAATTGGGTGTGTTCGCTCAAGTATTTGAGGATATCGAAGAACAACGAAGCGTGAACGTTCGGCTGCCAGGTCACGAACCAATCCGCCGAAAACGGCAGCATGCCCTTGGGTGGGGATTCGCTGCGAATTTCCTTGTAGAGCTTCAAGAGCCGCTCGCGCGAGAGCTGCGTCTCGGTCTCCAGCAGTTGGAGACGGGCTCCCAAGTTCACCAACTCAGTGGCGAGCCTGATCTCTTCCGCTTCGGTGATAACGCTCTTGTTGCGCATGGTGGCCCCCTCTCGCCCGCTTAGTCGACTTAAACCACGGCCTCGGGTTGCTTGCCGGCCATGAGGATGGCGGCATGCACTTGCGGCATGGTACGGTCTTTGGCGTATCCGGACAGCATGCTAAAGACCACCCGGTCGTCAAAGCGGAAGCGGCACAGCAACATGTTCGACGATGCCATCTTCAATACCTGCGCCGGCGTCAACGAATCAAGGATGTCGGCCACATCGCCGTTGAGCCCGAGCCGGAACATGGCGGCTTCCCGATCCTCGCGAATCATCTGCTGGGCCAGCAGCAGATAGGTCAGGTTGGCTTCGCGGATCTCTTCCATCATCTGCTCGAATTTCATGACATCCCCCGGTGATTGCGCCTTGCGCGTTGGGTTTCAGGTTGATGCCATTATTCCGATGTGCTCGCCTCCCGCCAATTCGGCGCGCACCCAAATTTGCTGTACGCGCGTGTTGCCGCGCCGCGTAGGTGTTTGTCCTACACGCGAGCAAAACCAAGCCCATGCAATCCACTCGGATTTGGCTGGAATGCGGCTTCTGGCGCGGCTTACGCCCGGCGGTCCTGCCACGGGCCATCACCCCAAAGGCGTCTCTTGCTAGTGGATCTCGGTCGCCGCCGCTCCTCCAGTGCGTGCCTTGAGCATCTGAAACACCGCGTCGGGTCCTAGAGGCCGAGCGAAGAAATACCCCTGCACACGTTCGCAGGCGAGGCCGCGTAGGAACTCCACTTGCTCCTCGGTTTCAACCCCTTCGGCCTGGACAACGAGCTTCAAGGTCTTCGCGAGCGTGGTGATGGCGCGCACGATGGCCGAATCGTCAGCGTCCGCCGGGATGTCGCGCACAAACGACTTGTCGATCTTGAGTATGTCCAGAGGGAAACGGCGCAAATAGGAGAGCGAGGAATACCCCGTGCCAAAGTCGTCGATGGAGATGCGCACGCCGAGCTCTTTGAGATTGCGCAGCATGCGAATGGTATTGTCGACTTCCTGCATCACCGCCGACTCGGTGATTTCTAGCTCCAGGAAGTGGGGGTTGAGCCCGGTGCGATCGAGCACGGTGCGCACGCGCGAGAGAAAGTCGGCCGAGCGAAACTGCATTGCGGAAACGTTTACGGCGATACTCAGGCGGTCAAAACCAAGGTTGTGCCAAGCGCGAGTCTGCGCGCAGGCCTCTTCCATCACCCACGCGCCAATCTCGGTGATTAGGCCCGTCTCGTCGGCGAGCGCGATGAATTTGTCCGGTTGCACCACGCCAAATTCCGGATGACGCCAGCGTACCAATGCCTCGCAACCGGCGATTTGGCCGCTCGCCAGATCGTAGCAGGGTTGGTATTGCACGAACAGTTCGTGCCGTTCGAGAGCGCGCCGCAGGCTCGATTCCAAGATCAGATGCTCGCCCGATGCGCGCGAAAACTCGTTCTGGTAGAACTGGTAAGTGTTCCGCCCCGAATGCTTGGCGAGATGCATCGCGCTCTCGGCGTTCTTCAGCAGCGTGGCGACATCGCGCCCATCCTCTGGAAATACCGAAAGGCCCACGCTGACCGTGATGTAGAAGTCGATGCCATTCCAGTTGAAGGGCTCGGCAAAAGCCGCGAGCACCTTTTCCGCCACTTTTCTGGTTTCCTCCTGATCGGTGACGTCGGCGACAAACAGTGCGAACTCATCGTGCCCCAGCCGCGCGAGATATCCCTCTTGGGGCACGTTCGCCAATAAGCGACGCGATGCCTGCTCAATCAGCCGATCGCCGGTGGCATAGCCAAAAGTGGAATTGATGCGCGCGAACCGGTCCAAATCCAGGAAAGCGATAACGCCGCGCACCGGCTCGCCCAGGGTGGGCTGGCAGCGCGCGTCCACCTCCTTGCAGAAGCGCTGGCGGTTGGGTAACCCGGTGAGATCGTCGAAATAGCATAGCTGCTCGATGTACTCGTCGGCGCGCTCCTTGGCGCGACGAATGGCGGCATTGGCGATTTCCCGCTCGATCGCCGGCACCAACCGCCGGATATTGCCCTTCTCCACACAGTCGCTCGCGCCCTGCAGCATCGTGGTGACCGCGGTCTGCTCGTTGATTTGCCCGGAATAGATCAGGAAGGGAATGTCCTTGCCGCTTTCCTTGACCACGTCCAGCGCCTCGACGGCGGAGAATCCCGGCATGGCGTGGTCGGAAATGATGACGTCCCAGTCCGATTCGCGCAGCGCCTTGCGTAGATCCGCGGCCGTATCCACCCGCTCGTACTCGACGACCGGACCGGCGGCGCACAGCCCGGTATAGAGCAAGAAGGCATCGTCATCGGAGTCGTCGACGATCAAGACCTTGCGCGCGCGCTGGGACATGGGGGACTCAAGCACAAAATTAAGCATTAACGGTTTATCGGCGGCGTAGTTGAGAACTTTAGCCCCCCGTCAGGTTTTTTTTCGAAGCCCGCCGGGAGGGCGACCGACACGCGGTTTCTCCCGGCCGCCTTGGCTTCGTAAACCGCGGTGTCGGCGAGGCGGACGAGGGCGGCGGTGTCGGGCACACCGGGCATCCGACAAGCGACTCCGATACTGACCGTCACGCCCAGACCGGGAATCCCGGCCACAGGGCTACCGGCGGCCACGGCGTGCCGCAAGCGCTCCGCGCAAATGCGCGCACTCTCCTCATCGGCGCCGGGGGCTATCACGAGGAACTCCTCGCCGCCCAAGCGGCAGGTGATGTCGCTGGCGCGGGCGGTTTGCTTGAGCGTGGCTCCCACCCAGCCCAGGACCTCATCGCCCACCTCATGACCGTGACTGTCGTTGAGGGATCTGAAGTCATCGATGTCCACCATCATCACCGCCAAGGGGCGCGCCAGCCGTGCCGTCGCCGCCCACTCCTGCGCCAACCGATCGAGGGCGCAACGACGATTGGGCAAACCGGTCAGCGGATCGGTGAGAGCCGCGTCCTTGAGGCGCCGGTTGCTCACCGCCAGCTCGGCAGCGAAGCGACGGATCTCCTCTTTGTCCCGTTCGATCTCGCTTTGCAGAGCCACGACGCGCTGACCTGCCGACAGACGCGCGCGTAGCATGCGCGGGTTGACCGGCTTGGGCAGAAAATCGTCGACGCCGGCTTCGAAGGCTTCCATCACCCGCTCTTCGTCTTCCAAACCCGTGAGCATCAGCACGTACATGTTGCGGCCCAGGCGTGTGGCGCGCAACGCCTTGCAGAGGGCGAGCCCGTCCATGCCTGGCATGATCCAATCGATCAGCACGATCTGCGGGGACAGTTCCACCGCGAGGCGCAAGGCCTCTTCGCCGCTTTCCGCGGCATAGACGGCGTGCCCCCAGCCGGCGAGGGTGCTGGCAACGAGCATCCGCATCGATCGATCGTCGTCCACGACCAGGATGCGCAAGCCTTCGCCGCCGCCTGTCTGCGGCGTCTGCGCCTCGATCACAGAGCGCGAAGCTTCCGCTCGATAGGGTGCAATCGGCGGTGTCTGGACTTGCAGAATCGCCCCCCATTCACTCCACTGCGCCGCGAGCGTGGCTATGACTTCGCCAATCGCCGCGTCATCTTGCCCCAGCTTGGCAAAGAGCTCGACGAGCCGCGGGACGAGGGCAATCCTCTGGCCCTCGCCAGCCAGTGCCATTTCGGCCAACGCCCTTGCCGCTGCCAGCAGGTGCGTCAGGCGGTCGGCCCGGGATCCGCCCTCATAGCGGGCTCGCTCGGGAAACTCATGAAAATAGGCTGGCTCGGCCAGGGCCTGGGGCAAGCCCCAATCCTGCAGTAGCGCGCGGGTGAGTTCTTGGTGGTCGAGGGCAAACGCGCGCTGCTCCTGGCGAATCAAGTCGACCCGGGACGCTTCGCCTTCCTTGAGCACGCGGGTGTAATCGATGGGATACAGCGTTGCCAGCGCCAGTTCCCCAACGCGCAACAAGAGCCCCACCACGAACCCCTCCTCCGCCGCCACAATCCGCGTGCGCGCGCACAGTGAACGTGCGGCGAGCGCCGCAAGCAGGGAATTCGACCAGAAGTCTTGATAGGCGAAACCCTGGCATTTGCCGGTGCTGTAGGAAGCAATCAGCGAAAACCCCAGCGCCAGCTGCCGCACCACGGCAAAGCCGAGTACAACCAAGGCGTCATTGACGGAAACGACCGGCCGTCGCCCTCCAGCGTGCACTGAATTAGCCGCCCTGACGATGCGTCCGGCCAGCGCCGGATCACTTTTGATGACGCGGGCGATCTCCTGGTTGGTGACGTTCTCGCGCTCCGCGAGCTGCATGAGCGTCAGCGCCACCCCCTTGGGCGAGGGCAGGCTTCCGGCAGCCCGCAGCGCTTCGATCTTGGCGTTGTCCAGATTGTCGATCACAGCCCTCTCCGTCGCGGTGCGCAGAAAAGAATCTCCACTAGCGATTAACGGCGACATCGCCACCGATCTTGATCTTCGGTAGGATTTGAACTGCGCGGGAAAAGCGCGCTTAATCGGCGCTTCGGAAACCAAACACCGACCGGTATAGCCGCGCCCGTCGCGCGAGGAGGCAGGGTCAGGTCAAATCGCCCAGCACGGGCGGAGCCGTATTGAGCGTCAGCCAGTAGCGGTGCACATCGCGCACCATTTCGTTGAACTGGCTGAAATCGACCGGTTTCCGGAGATAGCTGTTGCAGCCTATTTCGTAGGCGGTTTCAAGATCGCTGCGCTCGCCCGAGGTAGTCAAAATGACCACTGGTATGGCGCGCGTGCGCGGGTTGCCTTTGATGGCACGAAGTACATCCAGGCCGTTGAGGCGCGGCAATTTGAGGTCGAGCAGTATCACATCCGGCAGTGGCGCGGTATCGCGGCCAATGAGGAGCGCAAGCGCATCTGGCCCATCCCGCGCCACTAGGATGTCGCTGTCGAGATTGGACAGCGTCAAGGCGAGCTTGAACAACTCGATGTCATCGACGTTGTCCTCCACCAGCATGAGAGTTTTTCCTGCCATCGCTCCCCTTCCACCCCTTTCCATGGCTGGTTAGTAGCCTAGCGGAAAGAGCAACCGCTTACAATCAGACAAACACCTACATGCCTGCGGCCTTTTTTTGCAAGGCTTGGCGCAGCTTCTTACCCTAGCGTAAAGAACATCTTGGTGCCCTGCTCGGGTGCGCTCTGGGCCCAAATCTTGCCACCATGCACGCGCACCACACGTTGTGCGGTAGCGAGCCCTATGCCCGTGCCCTCGAACTGGTCGCGATGGTGCAGCCGCTCAAACGGCGCAAAGAGCCGGTCCGCGTAGCGCATGTCGAAGCCAGCGCCATTGTCGCCGACGCAATAGACCACGGTACCACCCTGCACCTCGGCGGTGAACGCAACTTCCGCCAGCGGCTTCTTCGCGGTGAATTTCCAGGCGTTCCCCAGCAGGTTCTCCAGCAGCACGCGCAAGAGCTTGGGATCACCGCGCACATGCAGGCCAGCGGCGATGCTGACCATGGCACGGCGCTGCATCTGGTTCTGCTGCAAGGCATCGATCACTTGCCGGCCGATTTCCGACAGATCGACCTCCTGGCGGGTGACTCCGCCACGAGTCACCATCGATAGCCGCAGCAGATCGTCTATGAGCTCGCTCATCCGTCGGCAGCCCGCGCGCACTCGATCGAAGTAGGCCTGGGCCTCGGCATCGAGTCTTTCGCGATAACGCTGGCTGACGATTTGCGTGAAGCCATCGATGGTCCGCAACGGCGCCCGCAGATCGTGCGATACGGAATACGAAAAAGCCTCCAACTCCTTGTTGGCGGCTTCCAACTGCGCCGTGCGCTCCTTCACCCGCTCCTCGAGCGAAGTCTGCGCCGCCTTCACCGCGGCTTCGTCTTGGGCTCGCTCCAAAGTCAGTGCGGCCAGAGCCGAGCCAACCGAGAGCAACTGCACGTCCCAAGTCGGCGGTCGCATCGGCTCGGGGTAATAGACTGCGAGCGTACCGAGGACCTCCCCGCGCCGCCCGAGCACGGGTACGGCGGTGCACGCCTGGAGTCCGCACTTCAGCGCGGCCGCCCGCTGTTCCTCCCAAAGCACGTCGAGGGCGATATCGGAAACCACCACCGGCTCGCGTCGAAAGGCCGCGGTGCCGCTCGAACCTTCCCCCTCGCGCACAGCCATCCCATCGCACGCCCTCTGGTATTCCACGGGCAAGCTGGGGCAGGGTCCTAAACGCAAGCGGGCCCCGCCCTCCTCGACGCGAAACAGTCCGCACCGCCCCAGCTCCATTTCGCTTTCCAGTGCCTGCACCAGGGAAAAGAGCGTGAAGTCCAGATCACTGCCCGTAGCGACGCGCTCGAAGGTGCGGCTTTGCAAGCTGAGCAAGCTCTCAGCGTGGCGCCTTTCCGTGATATCCACCCCTGAACCGATGAAACCCAGGTCCCGCCCGTCGTCGGCACGGCGCGGCGTGCCGGAAAGCAGCAGCCAGCGCACCGAGCCATCGCCGCGCCGCGCGCGGCACTCCAGGCGGAAGGCGCGCCCCTGGGCGTGGGCCTCGGCAAGCCCTGTTTCCCAGGCCGCCCTATCCGCGGGCAGCACGACCTGCGACCACGACGCGAGCTTCGGCGCCGCTCCCATACCACCAGCGAACTCGGCCAATTGACCATTGAAGTAGCTGAAGTGGCCTTCGCTATCGGTCAGCCAAACCATCACCGGAGCCGCCTCCGCGAGCGCGCGGAAGCGCGCTTCGCTTTCCCGCAACGCAAACTCGGCCTCACGCTGCGCGGTGATATCGATCACTCCGCCGATGCGCCTGTAGATCTTGCCAGTGTCGTCGTGGAGGATGACACCGCGGTCGACCACCCAAGCATAGCTGCCGCTCGCTCGCGCAAAGCGATACTCGGCGTTCATCTCGCGGCCGCCTGCCGCCGCCACCGCCGCGTAGTTCGCCATCACCGCTTCGCGATCATCCGGATGCACCCGCTCCAGCCACCACTCAGTGCGCAGGTCTTGACCGGCGACTTGGTAGCCAAAAATCTCATCGATGCCCCGCGTCCAGCGCGTGATGCCGCTCGCTTCATCATGGTCCCAAATGGCGCTGACGGTTGCTTGCGCAACGACACGATATCGATCCTCGGCTATTCCCAGCGCCTCGCTCAAGCGGACGATCGCGGTAACGTCCCGCGCCGTTCCGTGATAACCCTGGAATTCGCCATCGGAGCCGAAGATCGGCACACCGCTAATGCTGATGTAGCGAACGCCATTCGTCTGCTGCCGCGCCAGAATCAAATCATGAAAGGGTTCGCGCTTGGCGAGAACTGCCTGGTGGCGAACCCAATCGGCAGCAGTGACCCCAACCCAGGGCATCTCCCAGCGGAACTTGCCGAGGTAGTCCTGGCCGTCGAAAGCGCGGCCCCCGCCCGCGGCGACGATCTCGCTGAAACGCAAATCGGGGCCCTGCGCCCAATACCAATCCGCCGCGGTCTCGAGCAAGGAGCGAAAGCGCTCCTCGCTCTCGCGTGCCGCCATTTCGGCGACGAACTCGTGACTGATGTTCTTGCCCACGCCGCGGTAGCCAAGAAATTCTCCGCTTTCGCCGAATAGCGGGTTGCCGCTGCTCGAGAAATACAGTTTCTGCCCACCAGCGCGCAAGTGCACGTATCTCACGTCACGAAATGGCAAGTGCGCATCCAGAACGCGTCGGTGTTCCTCGGCGGTCCCACCAATGAATTCACTGGCCAGTTCGAAACGCGTCTTGCCCAGGGCTCGCGCCGGTACGAGACCACAGCGCGCTGCGCCTTCGGAAAAATAGGTGAAGCGGCCGTGCTCGTCTTGTTCCCAAGCGTAGTCGGTGGACAGATCGATCAACTCGCGGTGGCGGCGCTCGGCCGCTTCGAGCGCCGCGGTCTTGGCTTCGAGTTCGGCCATGCGCGCCGCCATTTGGGGCGGGATGGCCGCGCCAGACACTGGCGTCGCAGTGTCCGTCACCGCCGTCCCCTTGCCGCAGGACCAGCCAAGCCACGCTGCGCCACCGCCAAAGACCGCGGCAAGCAACAGCCAGGCGGGTCCGTCGATGGGAAGTAGTGCCAGGCCCAGCGCCGCGGTGGCGGTGATGCCGGCCGCCAGTCCTTTCGAGCGGGGCCAGCGAAACGTCACGGCGGCGTTGTTCGGTTCGGGCATGGCACACGAGTCCTGGGTGTGTCGGCGGAGTCAGCCGGCTCCGCTCGCCCGCGAGTTTAGCAGCATGGACGCGATATTCAACGCTCCAGCAAGCTATGCGGATCGAAGCCCACGCGCAGACAACCCCAATGGCGACCGCCAATGTAGATCGGCATCGACAAGTCGTTGAGGATTTCGCCGGTGTCCCGCGAGTAGGTTTGCAGCAGGAAGCGTTGGGTGTTCTTGCCGCCCCGAGCGGCCGTGGCGTCTTCGAAAATCCGCTTGTCGCGGCTGCCGACGAGATCCTTTTCGTAATTGCCGGTCATCGGCTGCGAGTATTTGCTGTTGTGCGTGGGCGCATAACCGTTTTCGTCCATGCACAGCGCGTACGTTCCGCCGCGTATCTCGCCGGCCAGAGCATCGTAGGAGGCCTGCATCTCTCGGGCAAACACCTCATCGTAAGCGGTACGGTATTTCTGCGGCTTAGTATTGGGGATAGGCTGGTAGTTCCGATCGAAGACGTTCAGGCCGCGCTGCTGCATCGCCTCGATGGTCTCCTGCATGCTGTCGCGCGCGCGTTCCACTTGAGCGACGACGGTATCGAAAGCGCCACTGCCAAGCACAAACTGGGCCAAGAGTTCCTGCGCACGCTCTGTGGCTTGGGACAAATCGGCACTCGCGCGCGTGGAGCCCTCGAGCAAATGCGAGGCGCGCCCGGACAATTCATGCGTCTTTTGCACCGCCTCGAAGACTCGCGAGTTGGTTGCGGTCAGCTGCTCGACCGCGGCGCTGATTTCATCGAGTTTGGCGCCGGTATGCTCGAAATCGTGCACCATACTCTCGAACTGCATTGCCGACTTGTCGATGACTTCGCGCGTGTGCGCGGCGCTGTCGCTGATTTCGCCGGTTTCGCGCGTGGTCTGCTGCACCAGATCGATCATGCCGGTAATCTTCTGGGAGATCTCGTCGGTCGCGGTATTCACTTTTTCGGCGAGATGGCGAACCTCGTCCGCCACCACCGCAAAACCGCGCCCGGCCTCGCCGGCGCGGGCCGCTTCGATGGCGGCGTTCAGGGCAAGCAGATTCGTCTGATCGGAGATGCCCTTGATGAGCTGCACAATCTGCTTGATGCTCTCGGAGTTGTTGGACAACCCAACCACGGTGGTGCTGAAGTTGGCGAGGCGGTCGCTGATGCCCTGGACCTTCATGTTGATCGCCTGCATGTCGGCCAGCGAGCCGCGTGCCCGTTCCAGATTGTCCCGGGTCGATACGTTGATCGCCTGGGTGTTGCGGTTCACGTTCTCAATCGCCGCCGTTGCCTCGGTGCTTGCCGCCAGCACGCTTTGCGCCAGCATGCCCTGCTCCTTGGCGAGCGCGGCGCTGTCTTTGACCTGCTTCGCCGACTTGGCGGACTCGATCGCGATCAGCACGCTCGAGTTTCTGACGTTGCCGATGATCTCCCGGAGTTTTCTGGCAAAGCCGTTGTAATTCGCGGCGAGGTCGCGCAGAAGGCCATTGCCGGTCAGCGGCAATTCCTGTGCGAGGCTGCCACGACCTTGGGCCAGATCGCCAAACACTTCCGCCATTTCGGTCAAAGGCCCCGCCAGCGCACGCCGCGCCGACCAAGTCCAAACCGCGAGAAACGCCACCAGAAGCACAACCGTACCCCAAGTGCCCCAACTCAGCCAAGTGTGCAAGCTGTGCGCCTGGGCCTGCGCGGCGGCGGACACCCCTGAGGCGGCAAGCAGCCGGTTGAGCTCCGCAACCTGCCAATGCAGCACGACAAACAGTATCAGCAGAGGCGCCAAAATCAGCCAGGCGCCCGCCAGTTTGAAGCCTCCGCGCGCGCCCCCCATGCCGGGGGTGGCGGAGACGCTGAGCACAGTAGCGGAAGACTGAAAGCTGCTGGCAGGCACAGAAAGCATTTTGAACTCCTGAAGTGTTGTGCACCGCGCATCGATCCCCAAGACTTTGCGTTCGCGGCGTAAACTCATTTACGGTCGCCACGCCCCCGACTTGAATGCGCCGTGCACGCGTGTTGCCGCGCTTGGGCCTCGTCGACCCGGCAGAGACGGGCACCCCAGAACCACTTTGGCATCGGTCACACGCATCGCTTCTCGATTAAAGGCACGGGGTAAGACAAGTACGCGTGCCGGCTAAAGGATGTAAGGCTTTTGCCGTTACCGCCCATGAGCATGAACTCTGTCCAAGGCCTCCTGCAAGAATGCGAAACCTACCCGCCGCAACTCGACGATGAACCTGAGTGAATCCCCCTTGCCGCCAGCGCTCTCTCCCCATCGCGTCCCGGAGCCCCACACGGATAGCAAAGAGGAAGTCGGCTCGGTAAGAGCAGAAAAGTGGCTGCTCGCCCTCATCCCGGCGATGGGAATCGCCACGACCGTGGGCGGTGTCATCGCCGCCGGGGACAACCGACTCTGGGCCTATCTCATTCTCACCATGGGTCTGGCGACCACCGCCGGCCTGGCGCTCCTGGTGCGCAGTTGGTTCTCCCGGGCTCTAGCCCGTGAGATCGAACAGGCGCGAAGCGTCGAGGACCTGCGGCGTGCCAAGGCGGAAGCGCAAGCGGCCTGGTGGCAGAGTCCCATCCCGCTGTTTCGCGCCGACGCCACCGGCGCTTGGACGGCGGTGAACCCCAGCCTGTGCACGCTGCTGCGACGGACTCCCGAGGAATTGATCGGTGACGGCTGGTGGCGCGGCATCGACCGCCGCGACCTGGCCGCCATGGACGCACCCTGGCGTACCGCACTGGCCGAGCGGCGCAGTTTCGATAGCCGCTGCCGGATCACCACTGGGGAAGGACAGCCGCTGTGGCTGGAGTTGCACGTCGCGCCCCTCACCGATGCGCCTGGCTTCTGTGGTGGTCTCATCTCCATCGACAGTGAAGAGCAATTGCGCAGAGACCTCGCGCAAGCCCAGGAACACCGTGATCTGGTGCTCGACGGCCTGAATGCGGCGGTCTTTGACTGGGACGTCGCGAGCGGACGCATACGGCTCACACGGCAATGGCCCAAAATGCTCGGCGAGGAACCCGCGACTGTCGAAGCCAGCGCCGCCGAACTCGAAACCTTGGCACATCCAGAGGACCGCGGCCCGATTCAGGCGCAGGCTGTTGCCGCGCTCAATGGCGCGACCCCTTTCTATCATGTCGAGCACCGCATTCGCCGCGGTGATGGGCATTGGATCTGGGTCGAGAGCCACGGCAAAGTGGTGCAGCGGGCAGCCGATGGCAGCGCGCTACGCATGGTCGGTTACAACCGCGACGTCACCCTGAGGAAGCGCCTCGAAGCGGCCCTGCGCGACGCCGAAGCTCACCATGCCAGGGTTCTGGATGATATGAGCGAGGTGCTGTTCCGCACCGATGCCGCCGGGCACTTCACCTATCTCAATGCCACTTGGACCGAGCTCACCGGTCATGTGGCGGAGGACAGCCTGGGGCGGCCGCTGCAGCACTTCATCCACCCTGAAGACCGTGGCGAGATGTATCACCTGCTGCGCGGCTTGACTGACGGGCGGCTCGCCGAAATCCGCCATGAAATTCGCGCCGCCGGCAAGGACGGCTTCGATCGCTGGCTCGAACTGCGCCTGCGCGCGCTCAAAGACGACGAGGGCTTGCTCCAAGGCACCGCGGGTACGATGCACGACGTCACCGAGCGGCATCGCGCTGAACTGGAACTGCGCCGGGCCAAAGAAAGCGCCGAGAATGCCAATCGGGTCAAGACCGATTTCCTCGCCAATGTCAGTCAGGAAGTGCGCACACCGCTGCATGGCATCGTCGGCATGGCCGATTTGATGCTGGAAGGGCAGCTCGATGAAGGCCAGCGCGAGCATTTGCAGCTGATCCGCGCCTCTTCCGCTTCGCTGTTGCGCACCCTCAACGAAGTGCTCGACTTCTCGCGCATCGAAGCGGGAAAAATGGGCATCGAGCTCGGCGAGTTTCCCTTGCAGCAAGCGCTGCAGCAAGCCACCAAGCCACATGCCCTGGTTGCCGCGCGCAAGGGTCTGAACCTGCGCATCAAGGTGGCCAACGAGGTTCCGGAAACACTTACCGGCGACGCCAAGCGCCTGGAGCAGGTGCTCGACCATCTTCTCGACAACGCGGTGAAGTTCACCGCCGCGGGAGAAGTCGAGCTTTCTGTGTTGGTACGCGCCGAGCTCTCGGAACGGGTCATGCTGGAGTTCATAGTCCGTGACACCGGCAGCGGCTTTTCCAGCCAGCAGCGCGAAAACCTTTTCGGCGCCTTCTCCCACGCGCAGCGCACCTCGGAAACCGGCCAATCCGGGGTCGGCCTGGGACTGGCGATCTGCAAGCGCCTGGCGGAGATGATGGGCGGCGAAATTTGGGCCGAGTCCGCTCCAGGACGTGGCAGCACCTTCCACTTCACCGCGCGCTTTTACCGGCCCAACCCCCTGGTGGGTCGCGCGCTCGCTCTGCCGGCCGCCAAGCCGCGGGAGGCCGCCAAACCGAATCACGCTACCGGGCTAACGGTGCTGCTGGTGGAAGATGACCTGCTCAATCAGAAAGTCGCCGCCAGCCTACTGCGCAGCCTTGGCCACTTCCCGAGCATAATCGCCAGCGGTGCCGAAGCCATCGTCGCCTGGGAAACCACGCGTTTTGATCTCATGCTCATGGACTTGCAGCTGCCGCAGATGGGCAGCTTCGAAGCGGCACGCTACATCCGCGACAAAGAGAAGACGCGGGGGGAGCACTTGCCCATCATCGCCATGACCGCGCAAAACGACGACGATGATCGCGCCCGCTGTCAGGAGTTGGCCATCGACGAATGCTTATGCAAGCCCATAGAGAAGGATGCTTTGGCCGCGGCGGTGGACCGAGCGGCGGCACAGATCAAACCTCGGCGGCGGCCCGCCGCGAAGAAAGCGACTGGCTCCGGGACCTTGGACCTCGATGCCGCGCTCGCACGCGTCAACAATGACGGCCCGATGATGGTGAAGATCCTCGAACTCTTTCGGGAACGCTGCCCCGCCGGCGTCGAGCTATGCCGCAAGGCGATCGCTGAAGGCGACAGCGCCACGCTGGCAAGTGCGGCGCACGGCCTCAAGGGCATGGCCGGCACCGTCGGTGCGGTACGTTTGCAGTCCTTGGCCGGAGCCCTGGAAAAGTGCGCGCGCGAAGCTCGCCTTGCGGATGGCCGCGCTGCCCTGGACAACGTCGACCGCGCGGTGAGCGAACTCCTGCCGCTCATCGCAAGCGCCACGCGCGAGCTCGTGCCGATCCAGGCGACCGCCTCCTGAGCGAAACTGCTAGGCCAGATCCGTTTAACGGTGCAAAGCTCTTCCGGCTTCCGTGGCCCATTCGAGTGCCTGCGCGTGAAGCTGGTTGACCTGCGTCGCGCCGAGTCCAGCGGGCACGCGAGCCCAGCCCGACGCTTCATCGGGATTACCATCGAGCGCGCTGACGAAGCCGAGCAGTTCTCCCAGCGGCCCTGCTTCGTCACGCAAGGCGCGCGCCACATCCTCGGCAACAGGCACGAGCCGCAAAACGTCTTCGAGGGACAATCCCAGGACCGCCGGCAGAAATGAGAGAATTCCGGTGAGAAAGGCCCGCTCCGGCAAGCGCGCGTCCCCGCCACACTTTTCGGCGAGCAGTTCCAGAAAACGCGCGCGCGCCGCGGCCCATTGCAGCCGTGCCGCGGCTCCCGTATCTGCGCCGGAATTGGCGAAGATCAGCAGTTGCAACCAGCGCTGCAGTGGCTTCAAGCCGACCGCATAGAGGGCTTCGCGCAGGCTCGCCACCGGCCGCGCCAGGCCGATGCCAGGTGAGTTGGCCAAGCGCAACAAGCCTACCGCCAAAGCCGGCTCGCGCTTGATCTCCGCCTCGACTTCGACGCCACTGGCTTCGCGCAGCACAAGACCGAGAAGGCGAATCAGAGCAAGCTCCGAATGATCCAGCTTCCGCCCGGTAACGATGGTCGGACGCGCGAAATAGAACCCCTGAAAGAGTTCGAAGCCGAGATCGCGACAAGCCTCCAGGCGCGCCCGGCTATCGATCTTCTCGGCGAGCAGCGTCACGTCGAACGGCCTTAGCTGGGCCACCAGCGCTGCCACTTCGGCATCGCCGAGCGGCAGGAGATCAACCTTCACGATGTCGACGAACTCCAGGATTTCGCGAAAGCGATCTTCGTGCCGCGTATAGTCGTCGAGCGCGAGCGTGAACCCCGCGGACTTGAGCGCCCGGCATCGGGCGAGCACTCCGGGGCCGGGCTCGACGTGCTCGATAATCTCGATGACGAATCGCTCGGGATCGAGCAACTCCACGCTGCCGGAGTGCAGCATCACCGTGTCGAAATTGACAAAGGCGCGCTTGTCCTCGAGGGCGGCGTCCAAGCCCAGATCGGAGAGCACACGCAACAAGACGGTCGAAGTCGCCTCGGCATGGTTGTCGATGAGCGCAGCGCCCGAGGCCTTGTTCCGAAATAGCAGCTCGTAGGCAACGATCTGCTGGCGACGATCGAGTATGGGCTGCCGCCCAAGGAAACACTCGTCGGCGAGCTGCCTAGCGGGTCCGTCGCGCGAGGACTTCACGGCGCAGCGCCGCAGTTCTCGTCGAAATGGGCGCTATTCGGCGTGGATTCGAGCTTTCCTCGCGCGGCGCTTGCCCGATAGGAGAGCATCAGGCGTCGATGCCACGCCTTGGCCTGCGCCCTGGCCGCAACGCAAATGCCCTTCTCGCGCGCTGGAACATACACATGCATTGCCTTCTCCTCGGTGGCTTACGCCGCCCGCCTCCGCCCATCGTCGTTGATGGCCCGACACAAGGCGACCTGCACGCACACGACTTGACTTCGGTTACGGCGAAATGGGCGGCAGTCTTGAGAACCCTTGCGCGCACGATCGAAATCCCAGGCACGCCCAGCCTGCCCCCACTTGAGCTGACGCTTGGGGCAGCGCGTGCCAGACCTTCTGCCCACCTCAACCGATCACTCAAGCGATTGATTCGTAAAGAGAGTATTTGATTGATTCGACGGCACCAGGCAGCACCTAGGCCCACAAGCGCCGCCGCGTTAGTCCCGCCCTCTGCCAACACCTCAGCCGTGGTTCTGCCGCGCAATGCCGCTCACCCCATGGGCGCGAATCCGGCACTCTTAACGCCGGGCGCGGATTTGCGTATGATCCCGGTTGCCGGCTGGAGAAATGGCGAATACGGATGGAGGGGCTGGCCGGGGCCAACGCATGAGCAAGGAACTGCGGGTACTCTTTATCGAAGATTCCGAGGACGATGTCTTGCTCCTCGCGTCGCGCTTCGCCGCGTCGGGCTACGATCTGACTCAGCGGCGCGTGGATACGGCCGCCGGCGTGCGCACCGCGCTGACCGACCAGAGTTGGGACCTCATCCTCTGCGATCACAACATGCCGGGGTTCAATTCCAGCCAGGCATTGAGCATCTTGAACGAGTTGGGCATCGACACGCCCTTCATCATCGTTTCCGGCATGATCGGGGAAGAGTCCGCCGTGGAGGCGATGCGTGCCGGCGCCAGCGACTACCTGATGAAGGACAAGTTGAAGCGCCTCGTTCCCGCCGCCGAACGGGCCATCTACGCAGCACAGGTGCGCCGCGCGCACCGTCATGCCCGCCTAGCGCTCGTCGAAACCGAAGCGCGTCTGTCGCTCATCGCCGCCAATATCCCAGGCATGATTTTCCAGCTCACCCGTGGACGCGACAAGCTGCTGCATTTCACCTATGTGAGCGAAGGTTGCCAGACCCTTCTCGGTGTGGCGGCGGGCATGCTGCTGGAGCGCGCGGAGAATTTTCTTTCCTTGATCGTCGAGGACGATCGCGCCGCCTTCAATCGCAGCCTCGACCTCTCCGCCTCGGGCATGACCACCTGGAATTGGGAAGGCCGGATACGCTATGAATACTCCGGCACGGAGAAATGGGTCAATTGGCGCTCTTCACCGCGCGGCCTCGACGATGGCCGAGTGGTCTGGGACGGCATCGTGTGGAACGTCACGCAGAGCAAGGTCGCAGAGGCCGAATTGCGCGAGTCGCGCGCGACGCTCTCGCAGCTCACTTCCCACCTCAACCATGTGCGCGAGGAAGAACGCAAGCGGCTTTCCCGTGAGATCCACGATGACATCGGCGGGATGCTCACCGCGCTCAAGATCGACGTTGCCTGGATCAAAGCACGGGCGACTTCGGAAAGCCCGGAATTTCAGGAAAAGATCGAAAGCCTCGACCTGCTGATCGGGCAAATCATGACCGCCACCAGCCGCATCGCCAGGGACTTGCGCCCTGGTATCCTGGACTATGGTCTGGTTGCCTCGATCGAATGGTTGACCGCTGACTTCGGCAAACATTCCGGCATTTCCTGCCACCTGCGCTGCAGCGAAGAGGACATTGAGCTCGACCCCGACATCGCCGCGGCGGTCTTTCGCATCTGCCAAGAGAGCCTGACCAACATCGCCAAACATGCGGCAGCAACCGAGGCGGTGATCTGGCTCGCGCGCACTTCCGATGGGCTTTCTCTGGAAGTCCGTGACAATGGCCGGGGCATCGGCGCTGAGGAATTGCAGAAGCCGCGCGCTTTCGGCATCATCGGCATGAACGAGCGCCTGCGCCAGTTCGGTGGCAAACTTGAAATTGTCGGCGCCCCAGGCGGCGGCACCAGCGTCGTGGTGCATCTTCCCCTTGCTCCTGCCGGAGCGCCAGAAAAGCAGATGCCCTTGTTGTGAGGCTCGGCCCAAAATGAGTTTGTCCAAGTTGCGCGTCGCGATCGTCGACGATCATGCCATCGTTCGCCAGGGCTTGCGGCAAATTTTGCAGGATACTGAAGATCTCGCGGTCGCTGGAGAGGCCGATTGCAGTGCAGAGGCGCTTCGGCTGGTGCGCAGCCATCCGGTGGACGTGATGCTGCTCGACATTTCGCTGCCAGATCGCCATGGCATCGAGACCCTCAAGCTGATCAAGAAGGAATTCGCCAAGCTCCCCATCCTCATCCTCAGCATGCACACCGAGGATCAGTATGCAGTGCGCGCCCTGCGCGCGGGAGCGGCCGGCTACCTCACCAAAGCCAGCGCTCCGGCGCAGCTGGTAAGCGCCATCCGGGTCGTGGCCACAGGCAAGAGCTACATTTCCCCCACGGTCGCCGAAGAACTCGCCAAGAATGTCCGCCAAGACAGCGAGCGGCCGCTCCACGAAACGCTTTCCGATCGCGAATATCAAACGCTGTGTCTGATCGCCTCGGGCAAGACCGTGGGCGACATTGCCGAAGAGCTCGCCCTTTCCGTCAAGACCGTGAGCGTTTATCGCGCCCGCATTTTGGAAAAAATGGGTCTCAAGAACAACGCCGAGCTCACGCACTATGCGATGAAGCACGCCTTGGTGGAATGAAGGCAACGCGTCGCGTGCCGATTCGCGGGTTGCATTGAGCGTTAAGCGGTTGCGGTCAGGCCCGCTTGCGCTGGCGATGGCCGAGCGAAGCGCGCGTCGGCGCGATCACCGAGTCCCTTCAAGGCAGCGCCAGGGCGGCCGTTAACAGTTTTGTTCCACTCCCCACTGACGTCCATCGACACTCCGCCCTCCGCGCTCGACCGCCCTGCCCTATGCCACAGCCCTCCAACCCCTCCGAGATCGCCCGCGAGACCCTCAAGGTACTGGCGACGCGCCGCTTGGCGCCGACGCCAGAGAATTACCACAAGATCTACGGGGAAATCTCGGGCACCGCCGGGCCCGCGGTGGTGAATGCGGAGACGGTGCTGGCCAAGATCGCCGAGAGCTTTCCGCGCCACGGCGGAGAACAGTCGCGAGTGGCCGCACAGCTTGACCGCGCGGCTTCTGACCGCGACTGGAAGCGCTTTCAAATCGTCCTGCAGAAGTTCTTGAGTGAAGAAGCGGCGGTACCACCCCCCTCGGCCTGGGGGACGGTGCTCAACGATCTGTTCAAGCAGTGGCTAGCACCCCATGCCAATCTCTCTCCCGACAAGAAACGCGAACAACTCGAGCGAGCACTGAGCAGCGATACCCCCGATGACACCTATCCCCGCTTGCAGGCGCTGGCCCGCGGTTGGGCCGACTTGCCACTGCGTAAGCCCGACGAAGCGGCCGCCGCCACTTCGCCGGTCAAGCCGCAGGCGTCGCCGCCCGACCCTTCCCAGTTCGAGGCCATTCGCGATTTCATCGCCTTTACGTTGGAATCAGCGATCGCGGCCAACCATCTGACCGATGCGCAGATCGACCATGACGCCAAGGCGCTGGTGGAAAGCGTGCGCCGCGCAGAATCGGCTGAGGGCCTGGTCAAGCTCAAGAGCAACCTGCGCAATTTCTGGTTCAAGCTGGAAATCCGCCGTGGTGATGATGCCGAAGTCCAGGAAACACTGCGCCGCCTGCTGCATCTGCTGATCGAGAACATTGCCGAACTAGTGGGTGACGAACAGTGGCTCAAGGGCCAGATCACCCTCATCCGCCAGGTCATCGAATCGCCCCTCGACATGCGCGTACTCGAGGAGACGGAGAAGAAGCTCAAGGACATCATACTCAAGCAGGGTGTGTTGAAAAAGAGCCTCGCCGACGCCAAAGCCGCGCTCAAGACCATGCTGGCCACGTTCATCGATCGGCTGTCGGAGATGTCGGAAACCGCGGGGGGCTACCACGACAAGGTGGCGCAATGCGCCGAACGCATCGCCAAGGCCGACGATATGTCGCAGCTGGCCAGCGTGGTCAACGAAGTGATGTTTGCAACGCGCGACGTGCAGGCCGCCATGTTGCGCTCGCGCGACGAACTGCAGGCCACGAAAAGACGCGTCGAGGAGACCGAACATAAGGTTGCCGAACTCGAAGCCGAGTTGCAGACACTCTCTAGCCGCATGCAGGAGGACGCGCTCACCGGGGCGCTCAACCGCCGCGGACTGGATGGCGCCTTCGAACGCGAGGCGGCGCGCGCGGATCGCCGCCGCTCGGGAATGTGCGTGGCGTTACTCGACATCGACAACTTCAAGAAACTCAACGACACGCATGGCCATCAGGCCGGAGATGATGCGCTGGTGCATCTGGCGCGGCTGGTGCAACACAACATCCGACCCAATGACGTGCTTGCGCGCTACGGGGGAGAGGAGTTCGTGATCCTGCTGCCCGATACGGCGCTCGAAGAGGCATCGCTGGTCCTGACGCGCCTGCAACGCGAGCTGACCAAGGAGTATTTCTTGCACGGCCAGGAAAAGCTGCTCATCACTTTCAGCGCCGGGGTCGCCGTGCGCCAGCCCGGTGAAAACCAGGCTCAGGTGATCGAGCGCGCCGACAAAGCGCTCTATTCGGCCAAGGCGGCGGGCAAGAACCGGGTAGTAATCGCCGACTGAGCGCGTCGATCAGGAGGCATGCCCGGCGCCTCCCACGGTGAAATAGAAGCACGCCCCTTCTCCGAGTATTGCTTCCGCCCAGACCCTCCCGCCGTGGCGGTGAATGACCCGAGACACGGTCGCCAACCCGATGCCGGTGCCTGGAAACTCCGCGGGCGTATGCAACCTCTGGAAGGCGATGAAAAGCCTCTCGGCGTATTTCATGTCAAAGCCGACGCCATCATCGCGCACAAAGAAAACCTGCTCGGAATTCACCTCGCAGCGCCCGAAAACAATGCATGCGTGCTCACTCTTACCTGTGTATTTCCAAGCGTTGCCCAGAAGGTTCTCCAACACCACGCGCAGCAGGCCGGCGTCCCCAGTGGCAACAAGCCCGGGTTCGATAGACCATGCGACGCTGCGCCCGGAATCTCCCGCCTGCAACTCCCGCGCCACACTTGCGGCGATCTCGCTGAGATCCACCCGCTCCGGCTTCATTGCCCTCTGGCCCACTTGCGACAAACGCAACAAGTCGTCGATCAGCGATTCCATGCGCTCCACCGCCGCCTGCACCCGGGCCAGGTAGTGGCGTGCCTGCTCGCTGATCTGATCGGTGCATTCCATGGTGACGAGATGCGAGAAACCGTGGATCGCGCGCAAGGGCGCGCGCAGGTCGTGCGAAACTGAATAGGTGAAGGCGGCCAACTCCCGGTTTGCCGACTCCAGCTCTTCGGTGCGTTGACGCACACGCTCCTCCAAGCTGCGGTTGAGCTGGGCGATTTGTTCTTCGCTGCGGCGCCGGGCGATGAGGTCATCCTGGAGTTCCCGGTTGGCTACCCGCAAATCGGCATAGACATCGGATAGGCGCGATTGCAGTGCGGCAAACGATCCCCGCAATTGCTCCAACTCGTCCGGCACCTCCCCTTCCTTTGGAACCATCGCTGGCGGAGCCGGAGCCCCGATGTCCCAGGCGGCGATTTGCCCTGCCAGCGCCCCCAAGCGCATCGTCACCACGCGATGGACGATGAACAGAATGAACAAAGAAATCAGGAAGGTCTTGACGCCTTGGCTGAGCACAATGATCAACGCACGTTCGGCGATCCGACGATAGACGCCTTCCAGCGTCGCCGTGACTTGGAGCGAGCCGAGCGTGCGCGTCTCGCCACGATCATGGTAGACGATCGGTACGGTGCGGTGAAACGGCGCATCGGCGTCGACCGTGCCACTGCGCACGCGCAGCATGCCGTGCAGCTCCTCGACGCCCGCGCCCAGCACATCCGGCAAGCGGGCAATACCGTCGACCTGAAGCTGCAACTGCTCGCGATCGAGCTTCCACAGACTGCCCGCCAACGATGAGAGGTAGCCACGTTCGATTTCCGCCAGGCGCGCCTCTATGCCATCGACGTCGCGGCGATAATCGAGATACAGCTGCACCGAGGTGAGCACGAGCGTGGTGAGAGAGCTCGCTGCGAGAATGAGAATCAGCAAGCGCCTGCCGATTTGCCCTTTCCAGAACCAGACCCACGATGCCGGGGCGATGTCGTGGCGGCGTGGCTCGCTAGGGGCGGCAGTTTCACTCATCGGGCGTCGTTCCCCGAACGCTTGCCCGGGGCGCGGGGCTGCGCACCGAAGCTCGGCCAGTACTGAAGGCTGCAGCCAGCACCTCGGTTCCTCCCGTTTCAAAGCGATCTCGGCACGGCCCGCCTTGTCGGCCTGTACGCGGCCTTGAACCGCAACGGGAGACTAGACAATCGTCCGCCCACCGTCAAGCCGCCCTGATCACTTTGGAAGTGAAACGCACCATTCGGCCACCACGACTTCCAGTCACGCCCGAGGCGGCTCGGCGCCGCCCGGTCCGGCAAAGCCTCGCCCAGTCGGGGGGTTTCCCGGCCGGACGTAGGATACTCCCCCCGGCCAAGAATGCCGAGCCGTCGCCGCGTTGCGCCCTCAGACGCGCGCACCCCGGCGCTGCCTGCGCCGCCGCGATTGACAAGAGCGGCCTGGCGGCGCTTAAAATGCGACTCCGCCGAGCTGCGTTGCGTCAATTCCCCTGCGCTGGCGCCTCGGCCGCCTGCGCGAGAAGGACGATCGTGACTGCCACCAGAGCATGGATGTTCCTCAGCCGGTTCCTTCGCATCCCTTGCCTTCTGGCGGCGCTCGCCGTTTCCGCGCAAGCCGCGGCATCGCCCCCCTGCCCTGGGCTCGTAGCTTCGGGCAATCCGGAGTATCCCCCATACCTCTGGCGCGACGCCACCGATGAGAAACGCCTGATCGGCGCGGTCGAGGAATTGATGCAGCGTCTCGCCCAGGAAATTGGTGTGCCCATCACTGTGCGCTACGCCGGGCCCTGGGGGCGCGTACAGGAGGAAGTGCGCAAGGGTAACGTCGATCTGATCGCCGGGGCTTTCTTCACGCTGCCGCGCCTCGAGTACATGGATTACTTCCGGCCGCCCATCCACAACACTCGCACGGTCATTTGGACACAGGCCACCCGTCCCTTTGATTATCGCAAGTGGAGCGATCTCCAAGGCAAGATTGGCGTGACCGTCATCAACAACAGTTTTGGCGAGGCATTCGACCGCTACGCTGAAAAGCACTTGCGCATCGAGAAGGTCGCTGCGCTGGAAAGCGCACTGCGCATGCTCTCCCTGGGGCGGGCCGATTACCTCATTTATGAAGAGGGTCCCGGCGAGGCCTTCGCCGCGAAGCTGGGCATACGCGGACTAAAAGCCGCCAAGATCCCAGTCAGTACCGAAGACCTCTACCTCACGCTTTCGCACCAATCCAAGTGCAACACCGGGGCGCTGCGGGGCCGCATCGCTCAGGCCATGCACAAGCTCGACCAGGACCGCGTGATCGACGCCCTGCTCGAAAAAGCCATACGCGACTGGGCGGCCACCGGCAAGTGACGTAACGGCGTTCCGCACGGGCGCTCCTGCCTGCCGGCCGGGTGTTTTTCCCCAATTCGCGACCGCCGGCGCCTCCTTCCCCTGCAAGCGCATGCTTCGCCCCCGTCCTGCAGTACCGAAGGTGCCGCTGCCTTCGCGACACTCAAGTCCGTTGCGCGACGGCCGTAAAGGAATGAGTGAACGCCTCACGATAACAACTGCTTGCGCATGGCCAGGAACCATTTGCATCGCGTCCCCGCGGGCGCCCAGCGCGCACCGCAGCTCGC
Organism: Casimicrobiaceae bacterium; assembly: GCA_026646885.1. Taxonomy (GTDB): domain Bacteria; phylum Pseudomonadota; class Gammaproteobacteria; order Burkholderiales; family Casimicrobiaceae; genus JACPUX01. The sequence goes on from JAPKHK010000003.1 coordinate 170,363, forward strand.
TTCGTTCGTCGCTGGGCCACGTTGAGCGCTGCTCATGCCGCTTGCACCTCCCAAAGTCTTCGCGCCACCGGCGCTTGCTCGCTCGGAACCCAGGGAGTTCACGTTCCTGGCCCGCGACTTCGAGCGTATCAAGGCGCTGATCCACCGCTACGCCGGCATTTCCCTTACCGAGGCCAAGCAGGAGATGGTCTATAGCCGTCTCGCGCGCAGGTTGCGCAGTCTCGGTCACACAGCCTTCGAACCCTATCTCGATCAGCTCGAAAACCGCCCGAACTCTCCCGAATGGCAGGCATTCGTCAACGCGCTCACGACTAACCTGACCGCCTTCTTCCGCGAGGCACACCATTTTCCGCTTCTCGCCCAGCACTTCGCGCGGTCCGGACGCGCTCCGGCCGTGGTGTGGTCCGCTGCTTGCTCGACGGGAGAGGAGCCGTACAGCATCGCCATGACGCTGGTGGAGGAGTACGGCGGCTTCGACGCGCCGATCAAGGTTCTGGCTACCGATATCGACACCAACGTGCTGGGTACCGCACGCGAGGGACTGTACCGGGATGAAGCGCTCGCCGCGCTCTCCGCCGAACGACAGCGACGTTTCTTCACCAAGGCACCGCCTACGCCAGCGGGATTTGCGCGTGTGCGCGACGAGCTGCGCGCGCTGGTGGACTTTCGGCCGCTCAATCTGCTGGCGTCCAATTGGCCCCTGCGCGCACCCTTGGACGCGATTTTTTGCCGCAACGTCCTAATCTACTTCGACAAGCAAACGCAATATCGCGTCCTGCAGCGTTTTGCACCGCTGCTCAGGAGCGGAGGGTTGCTCTTCATCGGGCATTCGGAGAGTCTTTTTCACGCCAACGACCTCTTTCAGCTGCGCGGCAAGACCGTCTATGAGCTTGCCCCGGACATGGCCGGTGGGCTGGGCAGAACATAGCGGACAAAGACATGAAACAAGCGCTCGCAAACGGCCGCTATTTCGAGCAGAGCTTTGGCCTGCCCGCGGTCAAGGTCCTGCCCGGAGAATATTGCGTGAGCACCCGGCCCACGGTGCTGGTCACCGTGGTCGGCACCTGTTTGGCGCTGTGCTTGCGCGATACGGTCAAGGGCATCGGCGGATTGAGCCACTTCACGCTGCCCGAGGGCAGCGACGACGACGGCGATCCGCTCCTTGGCGTCTCGCGCCACGGCGGTTCGGCCATCGAGCTGCTGATCGCGCACCTCGTCGAGCTCGGTGCCCGGCGGGAACGCCTGCACGCAGCCCTATTCGGCGGCGCGCAATTGCTCGAAGAGGTTGGCGCACAGACTATCGGCGAACGCACCGCGCAATTCACTCTGGCCTATCTCGCGCGGCTGGGCATCCCCATCGATCGGCAGGACTTGTTCGAAACCTACCCGCGCAAGATCTACTTTTTCCCCTCTTCCGGCAAAGTGCTGGTGCGCAAGTTGCGCACCGCCCAAAGCGGCAGCCTTGCTCAACGCGAATTGCGTCATCGGCGCCACTTGGCGCGTGGCGGTTCCGGGACTGTGCCAGCGTCCGGCGACGCCGCGGTTGCGCCTCCGGCTAGTCTCGCGCAAATCGGCACGCAGAATAGAACATGAGTATTCGCGTGCTCGTCGTCGATGATTCGGCGCTGATTCGCAATGTGCTCGGCGAGATCATCAAGGGTGCCGGCGACTTGCAGGTCGTGGGCACGGCCAGCGGCGCCAGCGCGGCGCGCGAATTGACTCGCAGCCTCCGGCCCGACGTGATCACACTGGACGTGGAAATGCCAGGGATGAGCGGCCTGGACTTTCTGGAACAACTCATGGCCACGCAGCCCACTCCCGTGGTCATGGTCTCCGCCTTCACGGAGCGCGGCTCGGAAATTACGCTGCGCGCCTTGGAACTGGGCGCGGTGGATTTCGTTGCCAAACCGAAGGGTGGCACAATCCAGGGACTACGCGATTACGCCGAAGTGCTGCGCGACAAGCTGCGCGCCGCGGCCCAGGCTCGCGTCGGCTTGCGTCACCAAGCGCCAGCCGCAGCGCCTCGCGCCGCTCCGCTCCCAGGCGCCGCGATCGCGCCGTTGCTCAGCACGACCTATCGCGCCATCGTGGTCGGAGCCTCCACCGGGGGCACCGAAGCGGTACGGGCGTTCCTCTCGCAGTTGCCGGCTGGTTTGCCACCCATCCTGATCACCCAACATATGCCCGAGACTTTCACCAAGGCCTTTGCGGCCCGGCTCGATGCGGCAAGCCAATTGACAGTGACCGAGGCGAGCCACGGCGAACCGGCTCTGGCAGGGCACGCCTATATCGCGCCGGGGCATTCCCATCTGCTCTTGGTCAGAGATGCCGCGAGCTATCGGCTGGCCTTGTCCAGCGCGCCCCCGGTCAACCGTCACCGACCCTCGGTGGATGTGCTTTTCACTTCCGCCGCCGAAGCGGCGGGCGCCCACGCCATCGGCGTCATCCTCACCGGCATGGGCAGAGACGGCGCGGCCGGGATGTTGGCAATGCGCCAGGCCGGTGCCTACAACTTTGCCCAGGACGAGGCGACCTCGGTCGTTTTTGGCATGCCTCGCGAAGCGGCAGCCTGCGGCGCGGTGCACGAAGTTGTCCCCATGCCGGACATGGCCAACAAGGTGCTGGCGCGGCTGGCCGGCGGTCGCTCCACACGACGCGCCAGCGCGGCTTGAGCGACGAAGCGCTAGCCTCACCCAGCCCCCCCCCGACGAATCTGGGCGAAACGCGGCACCTCTCGGGATTCGCCGGTTCAAGAAATCGCCGCCGCCGCCGATAACATTCAGGCAAGCAGCGAACAAACACAAAGCCCAGAGCCCAGAGCCCACGGTGGCTTGCCCAGTTTCGCTTTCCTTCCCGCGCTCGAACACCCATCCAGAATAGCGGCCGATTTCCCCGCCTATTCTCTCTTGACATCTCCGCCGACCGTTCGTCGCCTCCCCTAAAGTTTCCAAAGCGGGTTCCGTAATCTGGGTCATGGCAGTGCACGCCACCGAACGGTGAAGGTCCGGAGGCACAGCAGCCTGGTTGATCGTGCAATTACTAGGAGATAGACATGCCTCAAGTCATCAACACCAATATTTCTTCGCTGAATGCTCAGCGCAACCTCAACATGTCGCAGACTTCGCTGGCAACGGCGTTGCAGCGCCTGTCCTCTGGCCTCAGGATCAACAGCGCCAAGGATGATGCCGCCGGTATGGCGATCAGCGAGCGCATGGGCGCGCAAATTCGCGGTCTCAATCAAGCCGCCCGCAACGCCAATGACGGCGTCTCTCTTGCGCAAACCGCGGAAGGTGCGTTGGCGGAAAGCAGCAATGCCCTGCAACGCATTCGCGAACTGGCTCTGCAATCGGCTAACGCGACCAATTCGGCCTCGGACCGCGCCGCTTTGCAATCGGAAGTGAACCAGCTGAAACAGGAAATCGACCGCATCGCGAGCACCACCGAGTTCAACGGCTTGAAGTTGCTCAACGGCTCTTTCAGCGCCCAGTCCTTCCAAGTCGGCGCCAACGCCAGCCAGACGATTTCGGTAACCGTCGCCGGCGCTTCCACCAGCCACTTGGCCAACAACTACGTCAATGCTGTTAATACCACCGTGGACCAAGGTAGCTCGTCCACGACCAACCCGGCCGCGGCTTTGCCCGCCGCCAACACCATCGCGGGGCAAACTTTGACCGTTTCGGGAACCCTGGGCAGCACGACGGTCAGCGTCACTGCGGGCGATTCGGCCTACACCATCGCCAACAGCGTCAATGCCAAAGAAGCCAACACCGGCGTAACGGCGCGAGCCTACAACAGCGCCACACTCTCGAGCCTGTCCGTCGCGGGAACGGTCACGGTCACGCTGGGTAGTGGCGGCACCACCGCGACCATCTCCGCGGCCGTCACCACGACCGATCTGTCCGCCCTGGCCACGGAAATCAACAAGGTCAGCGGCACCATCGGCATCAGCGCAACGGTCAGCGGCGGCACACTGACGCTGATCCAAGCGGACGGCAAGGATATCAATGTGGCGAACTTCACGCATTCGACCGGAGGTTCGACCATCGCCCTCAATGCGGTCAACGCTTCGGGCACGGCGGTTGATCCGGAAACCCTGACCGATGGCGCCGCTGACAGCGCCGTGGTCGCCGGATACGTAACCTTCAACTCCAACAACTCGTTTGCGGTCAGCTCCAGTGTGGCCGCAGCGGCAGGCAGCATTCTCGACGTGGCGGCAAACGTTTCGGTAGGATCGGCACAATCGCTGTTGAGCAGCGTGGACATCTCCTCGGTGGCCGGCGCCAATGCGGCAGTACAGATCATCGATTCGTCGATCAAGACTATCGCCAGCATCCGCGGCGACCTGGGTGCGGTGCAGAACCGCTTCGGCGCGGTGATCTCCAACCTGCAAGCGACCTCCGAGAACCTCTCGGCAGCCCGCAGCCGGATTCAGGATGCGGACTTCGCCGCGGAGACCGCGGCCCTGACCCGTTCGCAAATCCTGCAGCAGGCGGGTGTGGCGATGCTGGCACAGGCCAACGCCCTGCCGCAGGGGGTACTGACCCTGCTCCGGTAATCGCGGCCATGGCAAAAAGCTGAACGGCGGGGGGTGTGCACAATGCACTCCCCGCTTTTCGCCGCTAAATGGAGGGCGAAATCATGTCTGTTTCCCCCATCACCAACGCACTCCCGGCCTTAAGCTCCAAGGACCGTGGCGTGCAAGCCGGCGCCCCGCCCCCAGTGGCGGAGCGCGCGGCCGTTTCCGAGGCGCCGCGCCCCGAGGTGCAGCTGCCCGCCCGCGCTCGCCCACCTCAGGAATCGGAGTTGCGGGAAGCGGTCGAGGACGCAAACCGGCATTTCCAGGAGCAGTCACTGAATTTGCAATACAGCATGGACGACGACACCAAGAAAATGATCATCAGACTGGTTGACGCCTCAACTGGTGAGGTGATACGCCAGATCCCGAACGAGGAAATGCTGGCGATCGCTCGCGCGCTGGATCGGGCGATGTCTTCCGGTTCCGGTTTCGCCATTCAAACCGAAGCCTAGTCGAACCCGGCGAGGACCGCCCCATGGCCAACATCTCTAGCCCCGGCATAGGCTCCAACCTCGACGTCAACAGCATTCTCTCGCAGTTGATGGCAGTCGAGCGGCAACCCCTGCAAGCGATCATGCAAAAGGAAGCTGGGCTGCAAGCCCAGCTTTCCGCCTTTGGTAGCCTCAAGAGCGCGGTCTCGACCTTTCAAACCGCGGTGGGCGGCGTCAACAGTGCCGCGCGTTTTCGCAGTCTTTCCGCCTCCAGCGGCGACAGCAGCGTATTCACCGCGACGGCAACGAGCGCCGCTGCGGTGGCCAGCTACGGCATCAAAGTCACGCAGCTGGCGTCCAACCAGAGCGTCTACAGCAGCGCGTTCGCCAACACCACCGACACCGTGGGCACAGGGACGCTCACCATTCAATTCGGCACCTACGATTCGGGGGGCAATACCTTTACGGTCAACAGCGCCAAGGCGGCACAGACCATCAGCGTCGGCGCGGCCAACCAAAGCCTCGCTGGCGTGCGCGATGCGATCAACGCCGCCAATGCCGGTGTGACCGCCACCATCGTCAATGACGGTGGCGGCAATCGCCTGGTGCTGTCCTCCAACGACAGCGGCGCGGCCAACGGTCTGAAGATCACCGTGACTGATGACGATGGCACCCATACCAACGCCTCGGGCTTGTCGCAAATCGCCTACGACCCCACCGCCACGGTGGGCACGGGCAAGAACTTGACCGAAACGCAGGCGGCGCAAAACGCCAAGATCAAGATCAACGGCATCGACATCGAGAAGTCCACCAACACCATCAGCGACGCCATCGAGGGCGTGACACTCACCCTGCTGAAAGAAAGCGCCACCACGGCGGTCAATCTTTCGGTCAGTCGCAATAGCGCCGGCATTTCCGCCGCGGTCAAGGAAATGGTGGACGCCTACAACACCCTCAACAAAGTGTTGGTCGATCTCACCAAATACGACGCGAATACCAAACAAGCGGGTCTATTGATCGGTGACGCCGCTTTGCGCACCATGCAATCGGATTTGCGCCGCACCCTGGGTAGCGCCCTGGGCACACCGTCGGGGAGCCTTTCCACACTGGGCCAAATCGGCGTGAGCTTTCAGCGCGATGGCACACTGACCATCGACTCGACCAAGCTCAACAACGCTATCAACAACAACTTCGCCGATCTCGCCGGTTTGTTCGCCGCCACCGGCGCAGCGAGCGACAGCCTGATCAAGTTCGACTCCAGCACCGCCGCGACCAAACCCGGGCAATATGCGGTAAACGTCACCCAAGTGGCGACGCGCGGCACACTTGCCGGCAATGCCGCCGCTGGGCTTACCATTACATCAGGAGTCAACGACCAGCTCTCACTCACCATCGACGGCGTCGATGCCACGGTCACCCTGGCCGCGGGCACCTATGCTTCGGCCACCGCGCTGGCTGCCGAAGTGCAAACCCGGTTGAACGGTGTGAGCGGGCTCTCCTCCGCGGGCATCAGCGTCGCCGTGTCGCAAAGCGCGGGCGTCTTGACCTTCAGCTCCAACCGCTATGGCTCGGCCTCGACCGTCGCCTTGCTTTCCGGCGGCGGCAGCGCCGCCAACGATTTGTTTGGCGGCGGCAGCACCGCCACCGCGGGTCTCGATGTTGCCGGCACGATCGACGGCGTGAGCGCCAGCGGCACCGGGCAATACCTCACCGCCGCCAGCGGCTCTAGCGCCGAAGGCCTCAAAATTCAAGTGCTGGGCGGCGCCTTGGGCGCGCGCGGCACGGTCACGGCGACCCAAGGATACGCTTTTCAGCTCTCGCAACTAGCCACCGGCTTTCTGGCGAGCAACGGATCCCTGGCCGCACGCAGCGATGGCATCAATGCGCGTATCAAGCTCAACCAGAAGCAGCAGGAGGCGCTGAACCAGCGTCTGATCAACATCGAAAAGCGCTATCGCGCGCAGTTCACCGCGCTGGACACCATGATCTCCCGCATGAACCAGACCAGCAATTACCTCACCCAGCAACTGGCCAACCTGCCTGGCGCGGGATCCTGACTTTCTAGAGGAAGCCATGTATCGCACGCAAAAACTTGGCGTCGCCGCGTATGCCAAAGTCGGCACCGAAACCGGGGTCTTCGATGCTTCGCCGCACCGGCTGGTCCTGATGCTCTTCGATGGTGCCCTCGCCGCCTTGGGCACCGCGCGCGCGCAAATGCAGGTGGGCGACACCGCCGCCAAGGGCACCTCGATTTCCAAGGCCATCGCCATCATCGACGACGGTCTCAAGGCCAGCCTCGATCTTTCCGTGGGGGGTGAAACCGCGGCGAACCTGCATGCGCTCTACGAGTACATGAGCAAGCAACTGCTGCTCGCCAATCTGCGCAACAATCCTGCCATACTGGAAGAAGTGCGCGGCCTGCTCACCGAGCTGCGCGCAGCTTGGGAGACCATCGGCAACCTGCCCGCTACCGCCCTGGAAGTCCCCGCATGATGCTCGGCCAAACCGTCTATCGCACGCCCGTTCAAATTCCTATGAGTAACCATCCCATCCTCGACCATTACCAGCGCATCAAAGACGTGACCGGGCAGATGGTCGCAGCGGCCCGCCGCGCCGATTGGGACCACTTGATCGATCTGGAAGAGAGCTGCCGCTCGCTCACCGACGCGCTGATGGAAGCCGAGCGCGGCATACAGTTGCCACCGCCGATGCTGGAGCGTAAGGTCGAATTGATTCGCAATGTGCTCGCCGACGACGCTGAGATTCGCAACCTCACCGAACCATGGATGAAGCGCCTGCAGGAGCTCCTGCAAGGCGTCGATCTTTCGCGGCAGGTCAGCAGCGCCTACGGGCGCAGCGACGCGGCCGACTGGCGATGATACTGGCACTGGCGCTCGGGGCTCTAGGTTTAGCCGCCGTTTGGCTGGCGGTGCTGGCATGGTCGCGCTGGGCAGAAGATGTTCGCGAAGCGGAAAGCTCCGCTATGTTGGGCGCGGAAGCGCTCTATCCGGCGGAGCGGATCACCATCGAGCCGCGCCAGAAGTAGACCGCGCCGGCCTGCGGGAAGCGCCCCAATCCCATGATCCACGTCGATACCCGCGCTCTGCTTGCCCTCTATGATCGGCGCCTCGACCTCGCCTCGGGCATCAATGCGGCGCACGCGGAAGATGCGGCGGTGGGCGGAGTCAACGCGATCGCGCGGGTTGAAGCACTCCTCGCCGACGGCCAGTTCCGCGCCACCGTTGCCAATCAGGTCCTGAGCCTCAACCTTCCGCCGGGAACGCGAATCGGAGATGAAGTGCCGGTGCGCCTGGTTGACGGCAATTGGGTCTCCGCAGCGACCTCGGCGGGCACGGTCAAACCGCCGTTGGCTGCCGCGCCGATGGCAGCCGGCGCCGCTGGCGAAGCCGTTACCACGCGCCTGAGTCCGGCAGTGCGGCTACTGAGTGAACTCTTGCAGCAATCCGCAGGCGGGGCAACACGCCCCGCGCTCAGCAGCCCAGGCATTCTGCTCGCCCAAGCACCGCAGGATGTGAGCGCCTTGGCGCGGGCCATTCGCGGCGCCTTCGCCGAAAGCGGCTTGTTTTACGAAGCGCACCAAGCACAATGGCTAGTCGGTGGCCGCAGCCTCGCTCAGTTGCGCCAGGAGCCTCAAGGGCAACTGCCCCCGCTGCCGCCTTCCACGCCACTAGCGGTCGCGCCACCGCCCGCGGCCCTGCCCCCGGCCAGCGACGCCTTGGCGAAAGCAGTCGCAGCCGCCGCGCTGGGACCAGCCGAGATTCCCGATGCGGCAAGCGAATACCGCAATATTGCCGCGATTGGCGCGGCGAGCGCGGATACGGACGCGGAACAAACCGGCGCGGTTAGCGAGACCCCGGCAGGTCCGGGGGCTGCGCCTCGGGCGACCGAATCCATGCCCCGCCCCGCCGGCCCCAATATGCACCCCGATGCCCTCCCGTTGGTGCGCCAGCAATTGGAGGTACTCGAACAGCCCGTGCTCGCCTGGCGGGGTGAATTCTGGCCGGGCCAGCCCGGTGAAATCGAGTTACGCGAGGACCGCGATCCCAGCGCCACGACAAGCGCGGAGAGAGTGTTTGCCACGCGACTCACTCTCGAATTACCGCGCCTGGGGCCCGTGGAAGCGATGCTGCAAATTTCCGGCAAGCATCTGCAGGTGCGCTTGCACGGCTCCCCGGGAAGCAGCGCCGAGGAAATGGACGCGGGGCTAGCCGATCTGAGTGCAGCCCTTGCGGCTTTGGGTTTGCAGCTGGGTGAACTACGGGTGGTTCATGGCCAAGCCTGACGCCCCGCGCCAGTCGGCCGTGGCCCTGGCCTACCATGCGGGCGACTTCGCACCGCGGATAGTGGCCAAGGGTAAAGGCATTGTCGCCGAGGCGATCATTGCCAAGGCGCGGGCGGCGGGTGTTTACGTGCACGAATCGCCCGACATGGTGGGCCTTTTGATGCAAGTCGATCTCGACGAGCACATCCCTCCGGAGCTATATTTGGCGGTCGCGGAATTGCTCGCCTGGTTGTACAGGCTCGATCGCCGCGAAGCCCCTCAACCTGCACCGACGGCCTGACCTCGCGAGAGGCGGACCAGCGGCTCGATAACATCCGGATTTGGCTCCATGCGCACGCGGACCGACGATCTCCTCAAGTTCGAACTCGCCTCACCCACCGACGAGGAACACTATGCGGTTTCCAACCGCTTGGACATCCTGGCGGTATTGCGCGACCTCTACGACCGGCAGGGCATGGTGGCGCTCTACTATGGCAGCGGCGGTGACTCCCTGCTCACCACGCTGGTCGGCATCCGTCCCGACCAGCAGGGACTACTCCTGGACTGCAGTGGCGATCCGGCCGTCAACCAGGCTATCGTCAAATCCGGGAAGCTCATCGCCATCGGTTCGCAGCGCGGCGTGCGCGTGCAATTCACCTTCGATGGCGCGCAACTGGTCGAGCACGAAGCCGGCCAGGCGTTTCGGGTGGCGTTTCCGAGGCGCATGGTGCGCATCCAGCGGCGCGAATACTACCGCCTGACGCTACCCAGCGCGCACCCCATTCGCTGCCGCATTCCTCTTCCCGACCACGCCACCCGCAAGGTACTGGACGTCAACTTGGTAGACATCAGCGTGGGCGGCATCGGCATCATCGGCTATCCACCCGATGTCGAATTCGAATCGGGCACGGTCTATCGAGGCTGCCGTATCGACCTGCCCTACATCGGTGCGATTAACTTCGCCATGCAGATTCGCAGCACCTTTCGAGTCACGCTACCCGGCGGTCAGCCGGTCAAGCGTTCGGGCTGCCAGTTCGTCGACATGCCGGAACCGACCGTGGCACAGATCCAGCGCTACATCCTGCAGCACGAGCGCGAGCGCCGGGCGCGAGAGATGGGAGACTAGGGTCCAAAAAGGCTCCACTTCATGCAACTTCGGAGTAGAAATGCATCACGGTGACGGTTCGGATTACGGCAAGAGTACTCACCGCTCGATCCGGGCGAGTCAAAGGCACAGGACTTTTCTCCGCGTTCCTCTTTGCTACATTGCAGCGCCTGCAACCAGGGGATGTTTGATTCTTGGTCCCGGCCTCGAGTTCTCGGTCTTCAGTCCGGCACTTCGATTTCGATTCGCCCCTCGACCAACCGCGTGGGAAAGGTTGACACCGGCTCATAGGCAGGCGCAGAGAGGGCGGCACCGGTCCTGACGTTGAACCGCGCACCGTGCCGCCAGCAGGTGATCTCCTCGCCCGAAAATTTGCCCGCGGTAAGCTCCTCGTCTTCGTGGCTGCAGAGGTCTTCGAGAGCGTAGAAATTCCCCGCGACGTTGAACACCGCGATGACGAGCCCATCGTCCGTTTCAAACCTGGCGAAACCGCCCGGTGGTACGTCGGCAGCTGAACCGATACTGACCCAAGTGCCCATGGCGCGCGCTCAGAACAAGCCCGTTTCGAGACGCGCCGCTTCGCTCATGCGATCACGACTCCAGGGTGGGTCCCAAACCAACTCGATGTGAACGTCTTCGACGCCCGGAATCGCGCGAATCTTCTCCGCCACCTCTTGCTGCAAGGCTTCGCCCATGCCACAGCCCACCGCGGTGAGCGTCATGTTGACGAAAACCGCGTAGCCCTTGCCGTTCTCAACAGGTTTGGCGTAGCAGTCATAAATGAGGCCCAGGTCGACCACGTTGATGGGGATTTCCGGATCGTAACAAGTGGCCATCTGCGACCAGGCCGCGGACTCTACCTGGTCGCGGGTGATGGTTTCGGCCGACAGTCCGGCCAGGGCGGGATTGACCTCGGGCTCCTTGCCTAGCGCGTCGGCGTCGCGCCCCTCGATCCGGTACATGCTGCCGTTGGTGACGACCGTGAAACTGCCCCCCAGATGCTGAGTAATCGTCACCAAGTCGCCCTGGTTGAGGCGCACCAGCGTGCCCCAAGGCACCAGCGCGGCATCGCAATCCCGGGTCAGCACTACGTCTTCAGTCGCTCGCATGTCTATTACCCACGTCCCACTTCATTCGGTCTTGGCGGTGTCCCCGCTACCCAGCACCGCGTTGTGCAGGGTGTGCCACGCCAAGGTGGCGCATTTCACCCGCGCCGGATATTCACGCACGCCTTCGAAGACCTCCAGCTTGCCCATATCCGCGTGCGGCGCCGGCTCGGCGTCGGTCAGCATGGCATGGAAGGCCTCGAACATCTTCTCCACGTCGGCAAGGGGTTTGCCCTTCACGGCCTCGGTCATGAGCGACGCGGAGGCCGTGGAAATGGCGCAGCCTTGCCCTTGGAAGCTGACATCGGCAACCACCCCGTCCCGCACCGTGAGGTAGAGCGTGAGCTGGTCGCCGCACAGCGGGTTGTGGCCATGCGCCACCTGCGTAGGCGCGGGCAGCACGCCATAGTTGCGCGGGTGGCGGTTGTGATCAAAAATCACCTCCTGGTAGAGGTCGCGCAGGTCGCTCATTTGCCAAACATCTCAACGACCCGGTGCAAGCCGGCGAAAAGCGCATCGACTTCGGCGAGAGTGTTGTACAGACCAAAGGAAGCGCGCGCCGTGCCGGGAATGCCAAAGCGGGTCATCACCGGCATGGCGCAGTGATGCCCAGCCCGAATCGCCACGCCCTGATGATCGAGGATGGTGCCGATGTCGTGCGGATGCACGCCATCGAGCACGAAGGACAGAATTCCCGCCTTCTCGCGTGCCGTGCCAATCACTTTCATGCCCTTGATTTCCGGCACACGCTTCATGGCATGCGCCAGAAGCCGCGCCTCGTGTTCGTGGATGTTATGCAAGCCAAGCTTGTGCACATACTCCAGCGCCACGCCAAAGGCGATCCCCCCCGCGATGTGCGGAGTTCCCGCTTCGAATTTATGCGGCACTGGCGCATAGGTCGACTTCTCGAACGACACCGTGGTGATCATGTCGCCGCCACCCTGCCACGGCGGCATGGCCTCAAGCCAGGACCTCTTGGCGTAGAGCGCGCCGATGCCGGTAGGCCCGTAGAGCTTGTGTCCGGATATGGCGTAGAAGTCGCAGTCGAGCGCCTGCACGTCCACGGCAGTGTGCGCCGCGGCCTGCGCGCCGTCGATCAGCACCGGCACCCCCCGGCTGTGGGCGGCATCGATGATGCTCTTCACCGGATTGACCGAACCCAGGGCGTTGGAAACGTGCCCCACCGCCACGAGTTTGGTGCGCGCACAAAGCAATCGCTCGAATTCTTCGTAAACAAATTCGCCGGCATCGTTGATCGGCACGACTCTGAGCACCGCCCCGGTCTGCTCGCAAAGGAGCTGCCAGGGCAAGATATTGGAGTGATGCTCCATGGCGGAGATGATGATTTCGTCGCCCGCCTGGAAGCGGCTGCGCCCAAAGCTCTGCGCCACGAGATTGATGGCCTCGGTAGTGCCGCGCACGAAGACGATTTCCTCATGACGTTTGGCGTTCAAAAACCGGCGCACCGTGTCGCGCGCCTTTTCATAGGCTTCAGTCGCTTCCTGCGAGAGCGTGTGCACGCCGCGATGAATGTTGGCGTTGGTGTGCTCGTAATAGTACTTCTCGGCTTCGATCACCACCGCGGGCTTTTGCTTGGTGGCGGCGTTGTCGAAATAGACCAGCGGCTGGCCGCGGATCCGCCGCGCCAGAATGGGAAAATCGGCGCGCAACATCTCCACGGGCACGTCGCCGACGGATTCGGCGCAAGCGGCTTCTTTCAGCACGGCGGCATTCATAACAGACCCTCCAGCGACTGATGCTCGGGCATGCGCGCGACGAGCAGTTGTTCGAGGCGCTCACGCACCGCGGCGATGGAAATTTTCTCGATCACCTCCTGGGCAAAGCCGTGAATCAAGAGGTTGCGAGCCAGCTCCAGTCCCACACCACGGGAGCGCAGATAGAACAACATGTTCTCGTCGATCTGCCCCACGGTGGCGCCGTGGCTGCATTTCACGTCATCGGCGTAGATTTCCAACTGGGGCCGAGTGTCAACTTGCGCGTCGGCGGACAGCAGCAGATTGTGGTTCGCCTGTGCCGCATCGGTCCCTTGCGCCTTAGGGTGAACCACCACCCGCCCAGTAAAAACACCCCGCGCCGCACCGTCGAGAATGCCGCGATAGAGCTCGCGACTGGTGCCGCCTGGGCTGGCATGATCGATGGTGGTGTAATGATCGGCATGCTGCCGCCCGGCAAGCATGTAGAGTCCGTTGAGAGTCGCCAAGCAAGCGCTGCCCTCAAAGCGGGTGGCCACATCCTGGCGAGAAAGCTGAGCACCGACGCTCAAAACCTGCGAAACGAAGCGGCTGCCGCTCGCCTGGTGCACGCGCAAGCCGCCAATGTGCTGCGCCTTTGCGCCTTCGCGCTGCAAGCGCAGGTGCTCCACTCGGGCCTCGCTTGCCAGCAGCGCCCGGGTTTGCATGTTGGCGAAGTAGCTCTCTCCTGTGAGGCCCAGGTGCTCTTCGACGAGAGTCGCGGCCGCTCCGGCATGCGCGATGAGCAGGGTACGGCTATTGGTCATCGAGCCGGCCTGCGTAGTGATGTGCAGGACGTGGATGGGTTGCTCCACCACCACTCCTTCACCCAAATCGATGAATACGCCGTCCGCGGCGAGCGCCGCATTGAGCGCCCCAAAAGCATCGGTCTCCTCGCCCAGCGCACTTTCCAAAAGGTAGGGCACTTGCGCCAGCGCGTCGCTGAAACTCTTGACCACCGCACGTCCCGGCAAACGCCCCAAGTCCGACAGGCCGGCAACGAAATGCCCATCGACCAGAACCAGGGTGTGCGCGCCGCCGGGGAGGCGCCATGCGGCCAGGTCATTGACCGAACCGGCTTGGGTGGCCGGGACGAAGCTGTGTTTCTCGAGCACGCCCAGCGCGGTGTATTTCCAGCCTTCGTGGCGCGTCGTCGGCAGACCCAGTTCGCGAAAAGTGCGCGCGCCCCGGTCTCGCCAGGCCCGCACCCAGGGTAGGCCGCTGCCCGCCAGGCGTGGCGCCAGGGCCGCCTGGGCGCTGAGATAGCGATCGACGGCGGCATTCATGCTTGCTCTCCGGCGCTTGGCTTCGGGTCCATGCCCGTGGCTTCTGGATTCATGCCAGACGCCCCGCTTGCGCCTGCCCGTCGATCCAGCCGTAGCCCTTCTCTTCCAGCTCCAGCGCAAGCTCCTTGCCGCCCGACTTGACGATCCGACCGCCGGAAAGCACATGCACAAAGTCTGGAACGATGTAGTCCAAGAGGCGCTGGTAGTGGGTGATGACCAGCATGGAGCGCTCTTTGTTGCGCAAGCGGTTGACGCCATCGGCGACGATCTTGAGGGCGTCGATATCGAGTCCGGAGTCGGTTTCATCGAGTATCGCGAACTTGGGCTCCAAGAGTGTCATCTGCAGGATTTCGTTGCGCTTCTTCTCGCCACCGGAGAAGCCCTCGTTGACCGAGCGATAGAGGAACTCAGGGTTCATTTCCACGCTCTGCATCTTCTGCTTGACCAGAGTGAGGAAGTCCATGGCGTCTAGCTCGGGCAACCCGCGATGCTTGCGCACGGCATTGACCGCAGCCTTCAGGAGGTAGACATTGGAGACGCCCGGAATCTCCACCGGGTATTGAAAGGCGAGGAAGATACCCTCGCGCGCGCGCTCCTCGGGCGCCAGCGCGAGCAAGTCCCGCCCCTCGAAGCGCACTTCGCCGCCCGTCACCAAATAGTTCTCCCGCCCGGCCAGCACATTGGAAAGCGTGCTCTTGCCCGAACCGTTGGGCCCCATGATGGCGTGGACCTCTCCGGGGCCGATCTCCAGGTTCAAGCCTCTGAGGATTTCCTTGCCCTCCACCGCCGCTTGCAGATTGCGAATGCTGATCATGCTCGTCATTTCCAGATCCTGTCCTCAACCATTCGATTCGCGGCCAAGGCCGCTGCCACAAATAGGCGCAAACCGCGACCCCGGCGGCGCCGATCAACCCACAGAGCCTTCGAGGCTCACGCCCAGGAGCTTCTGCGCTTCCACCGCGAACTCCATGGGCAACTCCTTGAACACTTCCTTGCAGAAACCATTGACGATCATCGACACCGCGTCCTCGGCGGAAATGCCACGCTGCTGGCAATAGAAAAGCTGGTCCTCGCCGATGCGTGAGGTGGACGCCTCGTGCTCCACGCGGGCCGTTGGATTCTTCACCTCGATATACGGAAACGTATGCGCCCCGCAGCGTTCGCCGATCAGCAGCGAATCGCACTGCGTGTAATTGCGCGCCCCGGTGGCATTCTTCAAAACCTTCACCAAGCCGCGGTAGGTGTTTTGCCCCCGGCCCGCGGAAATGCCTTTGGAAAGGATCGTGGACTTGGTGTTCCGGCCCAGATGGATCATCTTGGTGCCGGTGTCGGCCTGCTGGAAGTTGTTGGTGAGCGCCACCGAGTAGAACTCGCCCACCGACTCGTCACCCTTCAGAATCACGCTGGGATATTTCCAGGTGATCGCCGACCCGGTTTCCACCTGCGTCCAGGAGATGCGTGAACGCGCGCCGCGGCATTCGCCGCGCTTGGTGACAAAATTGTAGATGCCGCCCCTGCCTTCCTTGTCTCCCGGGTACCAGTTCTGCACCGTGGAGTACTTGATGTAAGCGCCATCCAAGGCGACGAGTTCGACGACCGCCGCATGGAGTTGATTCTCGTCGCGCTTGGGTGCAGTGCAGCCCTCGAGGTAAGAAACCTGGGCGCCTTCGTCGGCGACGATGAGCGTGCGCTCGAACTGCCCGGTGTTCTGGGCGTTGATGCGAAAATACGTGGATAGCTCCATGGGGCATTTCACGCCCTTGGGGATGTAGACGAAGGAACCATCGGAGAAGACCGCCGAATTGAGTGCGGCATAGAAGTTGTCGCCCGGCGGCACCACGGTGCCGAGGTATTTCTGCACCAAGTCCGGGTGATCACGCACAGCGTCGGAAAACGAGCAGAAGATGATGCCGTGCGCCGCCAGCTTGTCCTTGAAGGTGGTCGCCACCGAGACCGAATCGAACACCGCGTCCACCGCCACGCCCGCCAGCGCGGCGCGCTCGTGCAGCGGCACACCTAGCTTTTCGTAGGTGCGCAGCAGTTCGGGGTCTACTTCGTCGAGGCTCTTGGGGGCATCTTTCTTCGACTTCGGCGCCGCGTAGTAATAGATGTCTTGATAGTCTATCGGCGGATAATGCACCTGCGCCCATTCCGGATGGGACATGGTCAGCCAGTGCCGATAGGCAGAGAGGCGCCACTCGAGCAGAAACGCCGGCTCGTTCTTCTTGGCGGAGATGCGCCGGATGACATCTTCGTTGAGGCCTTTGGGAAACTCCTCCATCTCCACCGAAGTGACGAAGCCCGCCTCGTATTCACGGTCGAGAAATTGGTCGATCTGGGTCTGCGGTGTACTCATGATCTCTGGGTTCCAGTTCCGCCGCGCACCTCAACCGGCACGCCCTTGAAATGCCCGCTGGCGCCGCTGCGCCGCGCCGTTGGACGAATCATGTCGGCAAGCGACACGCTCTCCAGGGCTTGGCGCACGATGTCGTTGATGCGCACCCAATTGGCGCGCATCACGCAAGACAGCTCCTGAGCGCAATTGCCCTCGTGACTGCTGCATTCGGTGAGCCCGAAAGGCTGCTCTTCCAGCGCATCGATGACCTCGGCCAAAGTGATCTCTTGCGGCGGCCGCGCCAACGCGTAACCGCCATTGGCGCCACGGTAGGCAATGAGCAGGGCGCTCTTGGCCAGAGCCTTGAGAATCTTGCTCACTGTCGCGGGCCCGAGTTCCAGGGCTTCCGCCAGCTCGGCCGCGGAGTGGAGATCTTTCGGGCGCTCGGCCATATAGGCCAGCATCAGCGTGCCGTAGTCCGAGAGCTTGCTGATCCGCAGCATGCCAGCGTTCCTTTTCAGGCTGCCAGGGCCTGGCAATGACAGCCCGCAGCCGCGGCGATGGCCTGGTGGCGCTGCCGGAATCGCTTGACCTCGCTTACATCGGCCAACTGCCACTCCCGTTCGAGACGGGCCCAATCGGTCGCGCTCAAGTACTTCTCGGCCAGCGGGAAGAGTAAGCTGTCCTCGAATTCAAGGCGCTCTCTTTGCGCTGCCGCCCAGACCCGCGCGTAGGCCCCGATGGCACGCCGCGGAAAGCCTTCTCCGCGCTGCGCCTCCTGCAAAAGCTCGCCAAGCTCGGCCGAGATGATTGCCAAACGCTCATCGGCAGCCGCGAAATCCGCCACCAAAGCGCCAGTTCCCTTGCCGCGTATCGCCACCCATTCGAGAATATGGCGCTCCACGGGGTGGTGGAAGGCCTTGGGGTAATCAGAAACGAAACTGAAAACCTCGGCAAGGCGCGCCCAATCAGTGGTCGTGCTCGCCGCGATGCGCCGGCCGTGCGCCTCCACCAGATCGACCAGGGGCCGCAGGCTCTGGTGATGGGTCCGCAGCGTTTCGATCAGATCGCTCATGGTTCGCCTCCACGCCAGAAGGAAGATCCGGCATACAGGACCATTTTAGTACAGTTTTACTTCCCTTGGCAAGCCGCCCTTTCGCCGCCGTTGGGCTGGCGGCGCAGTCGCCCGTAGTCAAGTCCGGATCGGCCTCACAGCCGGGGATAATCCGTATAACCGGTGGCCCCGCCTTTGTAGAAGCTCTGCACATCCCAAGGGGTGAGCTCGGCGCCCCGGGCGAAGCGCTGCGCAAGGTCGGGATTGGAAATGAAGGGCTTCCCGAAAGCAACCAGGTCCGCGGCGCCCGACACGATCGCCGCTTGCGCTCTGGCAGCGTCAAAGCCGCCGCAGAGGATCAGTTTGCCCTTGAACCGCGCGCGCAGCGCCGCAAGCAGCACGTTCGCGGGCTCATGGATGAAGCTCCCCGCCTGATCATAGACATGCAAAAAGGCCAGGCCCAGTCGCTGGCATTCCGCGGCTAGCCGCGGATAGGTGGCAAGCGGTTCGGGGTCCGGCTTCATGTCGTTGCTTTGCCCATAGGGCGATATGCGCACACCGACCCGCTGAGCGCCCACGGCCTGGGTTACCGCGGTCAGCGTCTCGAAAAGCAAGCGATAGCGGTTTTCCAGGCTGCCACCGTACTGATCTTGCCTATCATTGAGGAAGGGGCAACGAAACTGATCGAAAAGGTAGCCATTGGCCCCATGCACCTCGATGCCGTCAAAGCCAGCTTCGATCGCCATGGCGGCGGCGCGAGCGAAGTCTTGCACCACTTGGGCGACCTGCGCGCCATCCATCGGCTGCGGCGTCTCGCAGGGCGCGCCTTTGATGCCGCCGCCTTCCGCGTCGGCCACGAACACCTTGCTCTGCGCGGCCGTGGCGCTCACGCCCAGTACCGGCGCACCGTCTTCGTGGTTTGCCGAATGCGCCACACGTCCGCAATGCCAGAGCTGCACGAAAATGCGTCCGCCCGCCTCGTGCACCGCCTTGGTTACTTTGCGCCAGCCCGCCGCCTGGGCTTCGCTGTAGATCCCGGGTGTATGCGCATAACCGCGCGCGCCTGGGGACACCAGTGTGCCTTCGGAAATGATCAAGCCCGCGCCCGAGCGCTGGGCGTAATACTCGGCCATCAGTTCGGTGGGAACGCAGTCCGGGCCCGGCGCGCGCGAGCGCGTCATGGGGGCCATGACAACGCGGTTCTTGAGGATGAGTCCGCCCAGTTCAGCGGGGCAGAGCAAGCGATCGAGGTTCATGGGTCCGGCCGTCCCTGGTTATTCCAAGCGCGTTATTGTCGCAGAACCCGCGGCGATTTTCGCGCACCTTCGCCGTGCTGGAGCCTTTCCCCCGGGCACCCCACTACTCTTCCATCATGCGCCGGATGACGCCATTGAAGTGCGCCACCCATTCCGGAGAGAACTGGTTGTCACACGCGTTCACTTCAGCGATGGAGCGCAGCATCGATACCCGGTGCCCGCGATGGCGATGCTTCAATGTCACCGCTTCGAAGGCATCGACGATGGCGAGAATTTTGGCGCCGTCGCAAATGGCACCCTCTCGGAGACCTTCCGGATAGCCACCGCCATCGGACATTTCGTGATGTTGCGCGACCATGGTCGCGGCCAAGCCCCAGCCCTCCATGCGCTGCAAAAGCCCCGCGGCGAAGCCGGGGTGTAGGTGCAGGAGCTTGCGATCCTCGGTGCTGAGCTGCCAGGACTTGAGCCAGATACCCTCGGGCAGGAACATCATCCCCAGATCATGCATGTATACCGCCGCCTCGAGTTGCACAGGGTCCACGGCCTTGTTGGCAAGGTCATTGGTCTCTTGTGCGAGCCGCAACAACCGGGCTGCGCGCCCCTTGTAAAGTGGACTGCGCGCTTCCAACTGCTGGGCGATACTGCGGAAGAACCGCAAATCCTCGGCCACGGCGCGCTCTGCACGGGCAATGGACGAGGCCGAAGCACGCGCCACGACTTGCCGACTAGCCGGTCGGTAGCCCGTGACATCTTCAATGAATTTGGCGGCACGACCATCAGCCGCCGCGGCCGCAGCTTGCGCCAAAGCCTCCAAGCCCTCGACCAGCAGCGCCAGGCGCAATGGCGCCAGGGGCCGGCCATGTACCATCGACTCCGCCGCCAGTTCCAAGCGGTCGATGGCAAGCAGCAGCGCTTCTCCCAACACTTCGCTGAATACGAGTTCGCCGGCGCGCAGTCGAGTCAGCAAATCCTCTATCGGATGGGTGATCGCCACCCCCACCTGCACCCGCGTGAGCGAGGCATTGCCCTTGATGTTGTGAACGGCGCGAAAAAGATCGGCCATGACCTCGCGATCAGCCGGATTGCCAGCAAGCTTATGCACATGACGCTCGATATGGGGTGCTTGCTCGGTCACATCGGCGAGGAATTCCTCCAGCATATAGCGATCGGGACCGCGCGCTTCGATCAAAGCGGATAACGTGGCCATGACACCATCCTTCCGATACAGGATGGAAGAAATAACGGCCAGGCTCAGCAAAAACTGAAGCGCGAACCGGGATCGCCAGACGAGCAGAGCGCCTTCGGGGACCGCCATCAAGGGGCTTGCCAGGCAGCCACGCTTTGGGCATAGTGCGCGCCTTTCGCGCGACTCACCCCTTTATGCTACCTTCCATCGCCCATCGCCTCGCCATCGAACTAGCCGCCCGCCCGGCCCAGGTCGAAGCCGCCATCGCCCTTTTGGACGAAGGCGCCACCGTGCCCTTCATCGCCCGTTACCGCAAGGAAGTCACCGGGGGGCTGGACGACTCGCAGTTGCGCTTGCTGGCCGAGCGCCTGGTTTATTTGCGCGAACTGGAAGAACGGCGCAGCGCCATCCTCGCCAGCATCGAAGAACAAGACAAACTCAGCCCCCCACTGCGCGCGGAAGTGGAACATGCCGAAACCAAACAGCGCCTCGAAGACCTTTACCTGCCTTACAAGCCCAAACGCCGCACCAAGGCGCAAATCGCCCGTGAAGCGGGGCTCGAACCTTTGGCCGATCGGCTTCTCACCGACCCGACCCGCGACCCGCAAACCGAAGCGTTGGCTTTCGTCGATCCGGACAAGGGCGTGGCCGATGCCAAAGCCGCGCTGGACGGCGCCCGGTTCATTCTGATCGAACGTTTCGCCGAAAACGCCGCGCTGGTTGGCCGCCTGCGCGAGCGACTGAAGGAGCAGGGCCAGGTCATCTCCCAAGTGGCCGAGAGCAAGGAAACCGAAGGCGCCAAATTCCGCGATTACTTCGACTATCGTGAAGCCTGGAAAGACATTCCTTCGCACCGCGCGCTGGCGCTTTTTCGCGGCCGCAATGAAGACATCTTGCGCCTCGCCGTCAAACTGCCCGAAGATCTTGCCGACCCGCCGCAAGCCAACCCTTGCGAAGCAATGATCGCCGCCACCTGCGGCATACGCGACCAAAAGCGACCGGCCGACGCCTGGCTCTTGGAAACCGCGCGCTGGACCTGGCGGGTGAAACTGGCGCTCACCCTCGAGTTGGAACTGATGGGCGAACTGAGGGAACGCGCCGAAGCCGAAGCGATCCGCGTCTTTGCCAGGAACCTGAAGAATTTGTTGCTCGCCGCCCCCGCCGGCCCGCGCGCCACCTTGGGCCTGGACCCGGGCCTGCGCACCGGCGTGAAAGTGGCGGTGGTCGATGCCACCGGCAAACTGCTCGACACCGCCACCATCTACCCGCACGCGCCGCGCAACGATTGGGATGGCGGCATCCATGCGCTGGCGAGACTTGCCGCGAAACACCAAGTCGAACTCATCGCCATCGGCAACGGCACGGCTTCGCGCGAGACCGACAAACTCGCCGCCGATCTCATCAAGCGTCATACCGAACTGAAACTCACCAAGGTGATGGTCTCCGAAGCCGGCGCCTCGGTGTATTCGGCTTCGGAGTTGGCGGCGCGCGAATTCCCTGAACTCGATGTCAGCTTGCGCGGCGCGGTGTCGATTGCGCGACGCTTGCAAGACCCGCTGGCGGAACTCGTAAAAATCGAACCCAAAGCCATCGGCGTGGGGCAATATCAACACGATGTCACGCAGATGCGCTTGGCCGATGCCTTGGACGCCGTGGTCGAGGATTGCGTCAACGCCGTCGGGGTCGACGTCAACACCGCGTCCGCCGCCTTGTTGGCGCGCATATCGGGCTTGAGCAAAATCCTCGCCGAAAACATCGTCGCCCATCGCGATGCCCATGGGCCGTTTCGCCAACGCCGTGAGCTGGAAAAAGTGCCCCGCCTCGGCCCCAAAACCTTCGAACAAGCGGCGGGTTTTTTGCGCATCAACAACGGCGACGATCCGCTCGACGCCTCCGCGGTACACCCCGAAGCCTATGAAGTGGTGAAGCGTATCCTCGCCGATGCCAAAAAAAGCGCGCGCGAGCTGATCGGCGACCTCGCCACCCTTAAAAGGATCGACGCGGCCAAATACACCGACGCGCGCTTTGGCCTACCCACGGTGCAGGACATTCTGCGTGAACTCGAAAAACCCGGCCGCGACCCGCGCCCCGAGTTCCGCTCAGCTACTTTTGCCGAAGGCGTGGAAGATTTGAAAGATCTCGAACCGGGCATGGTGCTGCAAGGCGTGGTGACCAACGTCGCGGCCTTCGGCGCTTTCGTCGATATCGGCGTGCATCAGGATGGCCTGGTGCATATCTCCGCCTTGGCCGACCGCTACGTCAAAGACCCGCACGAAGTGGTGAAAGCGGGTGACATCGTCAAGGTGAAAGTACTCGAAGTGGATTTGCCGCGCAAACGCATCGCCCTCACCATGCGGCTGGCAGATACGCCAGGGGCAAGCGTCAAGACCAAAACGGGCGCGGATTTTCGCGCACCGAAAGCCGCCCCGCCAGAGCCCCGTCGCGGCAGTGGCGCTTTGGCGCAGGCGCTGGCGCGAGCCGAGGCGAAAAAGCGCTAGCAGGCCACCGGAAAACGCGCCTGAAGATACTTGTGGGCGAGACCTCGGCTAAAGCTGAAACGCCGCCACCGCCCCGCGCATGCTCGCTGCCAAGTCCTCCAGACGCCGCGCAGTGTTCGCGGTGTCGCGCGTCGCAGCACTGCTGCCTTCCGACATCTGCGCGATTCTCTCGACGCTGGCGGCGATGTCGTTGCTGGCAATGCTCTGCTCCTTGAGGGCGTTGGAAATGTCGTTGACCGAGGCGACCACGCGCTTCGCTCCGTCGCGAATGTCGGCCATCGAATCGCAGGCTCTTTGCGCGAGGTCAACGCCGGTTTCGACCCGCGAGACGGCTTCCTGCATGGTGGCGACCGCAGCCACGGCGTTTTCTTGCACGGCACCGATCATTCCGCTGATTTCCGTGGTGGCTTGGGCGGTGCGCTCGGCCAGCTTACGCACTTCATCCGCCACGACGGCAAAACCACGGCCCTGCTCGCCGGCGCGGGCCGCTTCGATGGCGGCATTAAGCGCCAGCAAGTTGGTCTGCTCCGCCACTTCCTTGATCACCTGGACGATGCCGGAAATGCGCTGCGAACTTTCTCCCATCGCTTGGATCGAAGTCGCCGCTTCGCCGACCGTCTGCGAAATGCGCTTCATCTCGCCCACGGTATCCTGGATGACGCCGTTGCCGCTCTCGGACAGTTCTCCGGTTCTCGCCGTAATCGAATGCGCTTCACGGGCGCTGTCGGCGACATGGCTGATGCTGACCGTCAGTTCCTCGACCGCCGCCGCCATCGACGATGCCGCGTCCGATTGGCGCGAGGTGGCATTGGCCACCTCGACGGATGCCGCGGAAAGCTCTTGCGATGCACCGGCGACGCCCTCGGCGTTCTGTTTGAGCCCCGCCACGGTCCGCCGCAAACTCTCTTGCATCGCCGCAAATTCACTGAGCACGAGCCCGATCTCATCGCCTCGCGTTTGGGTCAACCTCACGGTGAGATTGCCGGCGGCGATCTGGCTCGCGAACTGTTGCGCCTGGACCAACGGAAACAATACCGAAGACCGTATGACCCACACCGCCATTCCGAACCCTCCGGCTATGCCCAGCACGACCAGAAGCACTCCGAGATTACGCAGATTCGCGTAAGTTCTCTGCGCTAGCTCGAACTCCTTCTTTGCCACATCGAGCTGGACAGTGGCCAATTTCGAGAAGGACTCGGACACCGGATCGATCGCCGGATACAGTTCGCTGGCGGCAAAGCGCGCTATGTCATCGATGCGTTCCTCGCGCAAAAGCGCCTTGAGCCCGGCTGTGGCCGCGTCGCTGACTTTCATGCGCGCTTCGATCTCAGTGACCAGCCTCTTTTCTTCGTCGACGAGAACGGTGCCGAGGTAAGCTTTCCAGCGTTGCGCGATCACCTTCTCCGCTTTTTCGACGTTGGCCAGACCCTCTTTCGCGGCAAGGTTGCGATTGCGCACTTTGTGGGTGTTATCAACGATGTCGACGGCATACGCGTCGGCGATGTCCTTGAGATCGCGCAGCGGCACCACCCGATCGTTGTAGACCGTCTCCAACCCCGCAACCATTGATCTCATGCCATGGAGCCCCATGCCAGTGACCAACGCGGCCAAAGCCAGCAAGGCGCCGATGAGCGCATAGAGCTTGGAAGCGATCTTCATCCTATCCCCCGATCAGAAACCGTGACGCCGAGAATCGAAACACTCGATCCCGTTTTCAATTATCGGCCGGAACGGAGCAGCCTTGAGCCGGCAGCTTAAGCGGTCGTTAAGCTCGCCGCGCTAGCTTCGATGCCGTCTTCATCGCAGTGAATCGACATGAACCGAGCACTTCTCCTAATGTGTACACTCCTTCCGGCGGGCATGACCACGGCGGGAACGCCGCCCGCACTTGCCCAACGCTTCATTGCGGCCGCCAACGAGCAAGACCCGACCTTCAAGCCTTCCGCCACACGCGGAGCGGAATTCTATGCGCGGCGCCACGGCAATTCCACTGCCATGCCCTCCTGCGCTTCCTGTCATGGCCCGAGTCCGGCCGGCCCGGGTCAGCATGTGGTCACCGGAAAGTCGATCAAGCCCTTGGCACCACAAGCAGAAAACGCGCGCTTTACCGATGCCGCCAAGGCGGAAAAGTGGTTCCGCCGCAACTGCACCGAGGTGCTCGGGCGCGAATGCTCGGCCGCAGAAAAGGCGGATTTCGTGAGCTACCTTGCGGAGGTCAAATGAAGCGCATCCGCATCGTCTGGGCGCTCGCCGCAATCGGCTTGACGGGCTTGGCTCGCGCTGATCGCCTGCCCCTGCCCGCCGACACACCGGCTTCCTATCGCAGCGAATGCGGGAGCTGTCATTTGCCTTTTGCGCCCATGCTCTTGTCCGGCCCCGACTGGAAGAAAGTGGTGGGCAATCTCGATCGGCATTACGGCGACAAGGCGAGCCTCGACGCCAATACGCGCAGCGAGATCGAAGCCTACCTCCAGCGCCACGCCGGCGGCGGCAACCGGGTTGGCGGCGCCGGTGATCCGCCGCGAATCACCGCCACGGAATGGTTTCGCCGCGAACATCGCGAAGTGAGCGCCGCACTTTGGCGCGACCCGCGTGTGAAAACCGCGGCCAATTGCGCGGCCTGCCACAGCCGTGCGGAAGAAGAGAGTTTTCGAAGCCGCGAGATCAAACTGCCCAAATGAGGAGCCTCGACATGAAACGCATACTGGTTTGGGACTGGCCGGTGCGCCTAGGGCACTGGCTGATGGTGGGCGGCTTCGCGCTGGCTTGGGTGACCGCCGAAAGTGAGCGTTGGCGCCTGGTGCACGTATTGGCCGGCAGCACGGTGATCGGCGTGGCGCTCTTCCGTTTGATCTGGGGCGTAGTCGGCACGCGGCACGCGCGTTTTGCCGCATTTGTGTGCGGGCCTCGCGAAGGCTGGCAGTACTTGCGCGGTCTTCTCGGTACCGCACCACCGCATTACACCGGCCACAATCCGGCCGGCGGCTGGGCCATTCTCTTTCTGCTCCTTCTCGCTCTAGCCAGCGGCACTAGCGGTTGGCTCGCCTATCAGGACTGGGGCGGCGAGTGGGCCGAAGAGCTGCACGAAGGCATCACCGGGACGATGCTTGGCGTGGTGGTTGTGCATGTGCTGGGTGTCTTAGCAGGAAGCCTCCTCCATCGCGAAAACCTGGTAGCCGCCATGTTCACCGGGTACAAGCTGGGCGACCCGGGTCAGGCGATCGTTGAAACTCGGCCCTTCGCCGCTCTGCTGCTCCTGGGATGGGCGGTGAGCTTTGCCTGGTGGTTCAGCCGCTAGCCTGGTATCAAACGCGCTAAGATGCAGCTATGCGCATCCTCCTGGTCGAAGACGATGCCCTTCTGGGCGACGGCGTGCGGGCCGGCCTCGTGCAGGCCGGACTCGCCGTCGACTGGGTGAGGGATGGCGTGGCCGGCGAATTGGCTCTCGCTGGCGAACCCTACGACGCGGTGGTGCTGGACCTCGGACTGCCGCGGCTTTCCGGGCTGGACCTCCTGCGTCGCGCCCGCGCCGCCCACAACAAAGTTCCGGTGCTGGTGCTGACCGCCCGCGATACCGTGCCGGAAAAGATCGCCGGGCTCGACGCCGGTGCCGACGACTACCTCGTGAAGCCTTTCGATCTGGGCGAACTTCAAGCGAGGCTGCGCGCCTTGCTGCGCCGCGGCGGTGCAACCGTCGAGCCGGTACTGGCCCACGGCGCACTGCGCCTCGACCCGGCGGCGCGCACCGTAACTTGGGAAGGCGCGGCGGTGGAACTATCGGCGCGGGAATTCGCGCTCCTGCATGTGCTCTTGCGCAACGCCGGCCGGGTGCTCTCGAAAGTGCAACTCGAAGAAAAGCTCTACGGCTGGGGTGACGAAGTCGAGAGCAACACGGTTGAAGTGTACGTCCATCATCTGCGCCGCAAGCTCGCCACCGACCTCATCCGCACCGTGCGCGGCGTGGGCTACCTGATTCCGACGAGCGAAGCATGAAGCCTTCGCTGCGCCGCCGTCTCGTCGTTTTGCTCACCGGCACGGTGCTGCTCGCCTGGTTGGCCACGGCCATTTTCACTTACCACGACGCGCAGCACGAAATCGGCGAAATGCTCGATGCGCAACTCGCACAGTCGGCAAGCCTCGTCGCGGCACAACTCGAACATGAACCGGAAGAAGCCCACGATACCGTTCTGCCCCGCCAATACCGGCATGAGCGCCAGATCGCCTTTCAAGTGTGGAATCACCAGGGTGGATTGGTATTGCGCTCGTCCACCGCGCCGCTCGATCGCCTGTCCGCCACCACACGCGGCTACTCCGACCGACATTTCGACGGCGTCCACTGGAGGGTATTCAGTCGCCTCGACGAAAGCGGCCATTTTTTGGTGCAGGTGGCCGAACGCTATCAACTGCGCGATGAACTGGCGCGCAGTGTGGCGAGTCATTTGCTGCACCCGCTTTACTTCGCGCTTCCTGCGCTGGCGCTCCTGATTTGGCTGGCGGTGAGCCGTGGCTTGGCGCCCTTGGCCACCCTGGCGAGTGAGGTGGCCGTGCGCGCCCCGGAGCGTCTTGACGCGCTGGATGAAAGCCGCACCCCGCGCGAAGCCATGCCTTTGGTAACGGCCCTCAATGCGCTTTTTGCCCGCGTGCGTCAGTCGCTCGATAGGGAGCGGCGCTTCACGGCCGATGCCGCGCACGAATTGCGCACACCACTGGCCGCCATCAAGACCCAAGCCCAAGTCGCCCAAGCCGCTGAAGCGAAGGACGCTCGGGAGCACGCGCTCACCCAGGTGGTAGTCGGATGCGACCGCGCGACGCGTCTGGTGGAGCAGCTCCTGATGCTCGCCCGCATCGATCCGCAACATCGTCTCAGCACCGCGCCGGTGGTCGATCTCGCGGCCATGGCCCAACAAGTGGTCGCCGAATTCGCGCCGCAAGCGTTGCGAAAGAACATCGATCTGGGCCTGACCGCCGCACCCGAAGTTGCCGTTCCGGGCGATGCCGTGCTGCTGGCCGTACTGCTGCGCAACCTCATCGACAATGCCCTGCGTTACACCCGCGCCGGTGGTCGCGTCGAAGTTTGCGTCGCGACCTCTGCGACAGGCGCCACGCTCAGCGTTGCCGACAACGGCCCAGGAATCTCGGCGGCTGAGCGTGCACGCGTCTTCGAGCGCTTCCATCGGGTGCTGGGTTGCAACGAAGAGGGCAGCGGCCTGGGGCTTTCCATCGTTGCGCGCATCGCCGAGCTGCACGGTGCGCGCACGGTGCTTGCCGACGGTCTCGACGGCAAAGGACTCAGTGTGAGCGTGATATTTTCTCCGGCCGCTTAAGGATCATTTAAGTTCGGTCTTCCAAACTACGCTTGCCGATTCGGCCAAATACCCTTGGAGACCGACATGTTCACTCGGAAGCAAATCTCGCGGACGACAACCGCACTTGGACTTTCTTTTCTTCTCGTTGCCGGCGCGCTTGCCGCTGGAAACGCCTCGCATTCGCACGAACACGGCGCGGCACCCGCGCGCTTAAGCCTCAACCAAGGCCACAAATGGGCAACCGATGAAGCGCTGCGCCACGGCATGGAGAGCATTCGCAACGCGATGGACGCCTCGCTGCACGACATTCACGAAAACAAGCTCACGCCGGCGAAATATGCCGAACTCGCCAAGAAAGTGGATAGCGAAGTCGCCGGCATCGTCGCCAACTGCAAACTGGAACCCGCGGCGGACGCGCAGTTGCACCTCGTGGTCGCCGAGATACTCAACGGTGTCGAAACCATGCAAGGCAAAAACAAGAAAGCCAAACGCCAAGCCGGTGCTGTGCAAGTGGTCGCAGCGCTGGAACAATATGGGAGGTTCTTCGAACATGCAGGGTGGCAGGGCATCAAGCACTGACGCACGCCCCGCTGTCTTCGTCATCCGCCAGACTTGACTCGGCGGTGGCGCAGACAGATCCTGCGAAGGAGTCGCGGCACATTGGCCCGGCCCGAATTCCTCTCTGCCCTGCGTCCCCCCAAAAAATCAGGCCGCTTCGCGCACCCGAATTCCGACCTGAAGGCCTGCGGCCGATGCCACCTTCGCGCCCGATTACCCCCCCCACGCCAGGCAGCTCACAAAGCACCACGCCGCGCTTTGCGTCGCAAAAGCTCGCGCGCCGGGTCGATGGCCGCGACGATGCTTATGGCCATCGGCAAGGGGTCGTGGGCGATTTGGCAGGCGATGAGTTCCGCCGCCAGCGGCGCCCATACCAGGCCGCGCGCGCCCAAGCCGGCCAAGACGTAGAGTCCGGCTTCGCGCTCGATCTGCGGCCCTTGGGTATGCCAACGCGGCAGTTCGCCGACGTAAGGTAAGCGGTCGGGCGAAGTAGCGCGAAAGCCCACTCGGCCACCCAAGGTGCTGGCATCGACTTCGGGTACGAGGCCGGGTAAAAGTGCGGCCACGCGGCGCAAGTTTTTCTCGTGATCGGAGATGCGTAACTGCGGGTCTTCATCGCGATCGAAAGTCGTGCCCAGGAGCACGCCGCCCTCGGGCAAGGGCAGGGCATAACCGTCGCCACACACCGCCACGGCTAAGGCTCTCGTCGCTTGGGGCAAATAGCTCAACTGCCCGCGCGCCGGGATGAGGCGAATGCCCTCGGCTTGCGCAAAGGCGGCAAGACCATTGCCGGGCGCCAACACGACTTGCGACGCGCGAGCGATGCACGCGCCGTGAGCATCGAGCGCGCACCACCGCTCCCCTTCGCGCACGAGGCGAGCCACGGAAGCGTCGCAACGCAGGCGCAAGGCCTCGCCGGCGCTTTGCAGCGCAGCCTCGATCACTGCGGCGGGGCGAATCCAGGCGCCGCCTTCGTACCACAAGCCGCCGCGCGGCACCGGCCCGCCCGCCAGGCGCGCGGCTTCGGCGACGTCCACCAGACGCGCCAACTCCGGCGGCACGCCCAAGGTGGCGAGGAAATCGCGCATCTTCTCGAATTCTTCGTCGAGCGCCGCAATTTGCAGCACGCCGCAAGCGCCCCAAGCAAGCTTCGGAAATGCCGCGGCCAAATCCCGCACGCGTTGCAAGACATAGCTCAAGGCCGCGCGGGAGAGCTGGGCATTGGCGGTGTCGGAGGAGTTGAGTGCGGGCAACAAAAGCCCAGCGGGATTGCCGGAAATTTCCTGCGCCGGGCCGCTGCGGCGCTCCAGCAGCGTGACCCGCTGCCCATGACGAACCAAACGCTCCGCGACCAGCGCCCCCGCGTAACCGCAGCCGATCACCAGGGTTTCGCCACCCTCAGGCGCACGCGCGGTCCAATTGCCCGGAGCCCTGGCCATCAACATGCTGCGCTTGGGCGGCAGGCCCGCGCGCTTTTCCACGGCAAAGCCGGCGGTGGTCAAAGCATCGCGCACGCCCGCGGCTACAGTGTAGGTGGCCAGCGTTGCGCCGGGGCGCGTGAGGCGCGCGATTTGCGCGAACACTTCCGGCGACCACATCGCAGGGTTTTTCGAAGGCGCGAAACCATCGAGATACACCGCGTCCGCCGCGGCTTCGAACTCGCCGAGACCCTCGATCACATCCGCGAAGGCGAGCGTGAGCGCGACGCGCCCCTCGGCAAACTCCAAGCGATAGACGCCACCCATCAACCAAGGCCAGCGCGCCACCAAATCCTCGGCTTCCGCTGCGCATTCGGGAAAACGCCGGAGAACCTGCGCGAGATCGCCCGCGCGCAGTGGATGCTTCTCCACCGCGAAATAGTCCAGGCGCGCGCCCACCGGCGCGATTTTGCTCCAGGTCTGCCACGTGGCCAGAAAATTCAGCCCCAGGCCGAAGCCGGTTTCGAGAATGCAGAACCGCTCGGCCCTTGCAAAGCGCTCGGGCAGGCCGTTGCCGCCCAGAAAAACGTGACGTGCCTGGTTCAGCGCGCCGCTGCCCGAATGATAAACGTCATCGAAAAGCGGCGAACGCAGGCCGTCGGCGGAGGTCGCGATCGTTGCAGGTTCGATGCGGGCGTGGCTGCTCATGCCAAGAGTCCCTTCATCGGGAGGAAACGCCCAATACCAATTCAAACAGGGAACTTGGCGAATGAACACGAACACCGCCAAAACTGCGCCCGAAACCCTTGCCGAAATGACGCTTGTCTCCGGTGAGCAGAACATCGCACTGACTGGCGATGGCCGCAGCAAGCACCGGCCGATCCTTCTCTGGAAGCCAATCGATGAGCGAGGGCGCCACCTTGCGGTCTGCCAGCGCCAGCAAGGTGAGTTTACGCAACAAGCTGTCCAACTCAATCAACGCGGAACCCCCTTTGCTTTCCAGATTCCGCCGCGCTTCGATTTCGACGAAAGGGTTCACGCAAAGGATGTCGCCGCGATCGAGCAGATGCAGGAGCAAATGGCGAATGGCGCCGTCGCTCTTGGCCGCGGAGAAGAGGATGTTGGCGTCGAGGAAGATGCGCACTTCAGGCGCGGCGGCGGCGATGGCCTGGTTTTCGTGTCTGCGCCGTGGTCGCCATCAATTGTGCGAGCGCCGCTTCTTCCTGATCGAACTCGGCCTCGCGTTGCGGCGAATAGATTTCGATGGGCAGAGTGACCGCCGGTCGCAACAGCAAGCCCTCAGGCGTGGTTTCAGCGATGAGCTGGTCATCGGCGCGCAAGCCAAGTGCCGCCCGTAGTTTGGCCGGCAAGGTGACGACGCCGCGAGAAGTGATGGTCAATGTTGCTTTCATGCATTGCAGAATAGCAGCAATTCTG
The DNA here is from genome assembly GCA_026646885.1 of Casimicrobiaceae bacterium. Lineage (GTDB taxonomy): Bacteria > Pseudomonadota > Gammaproteobacteria > Burkholderiales > Casimicrobiaceae > JACPUX01. Next base: position 201,948 of record JAPKHK010000003.1, read on the forward strand.
CGGAATGGCCAGCACGCGGAAAAAAGCCGGCACGCAGCCGGCTTTTTTTGCAGTGCAGTGCTTTCGGTCTAAAACGCCTCGTCCGCCAGCGCCAGCACCGACGCCCCACCGCCCACCACTTCGCGCGACAGCGACGGCGCCTTCACCAGAATGTGTTCAGCGAAATAGCGCGCGGTGATGATCTTGGCTTCGAGAAAGGCGCGATCGGGGTCGCCCGCCTGTAGGCGCTTGGCCGCAGCCACGGCGGAGCGGGCCATGATCCAGCCGCCGCAAGTGATGCCCCACAGTTCCAGGTAAGGTGCGGCGCCGGCAAAAACGCCGCGGGTGTCGGCCTGGGCGTTCATGCCCACATACTCGCCGGCGGACTTCACGGCATTGAGGGCCGCGCCCATGGCTTTGCGGATCGAGGCGAAAGCTTCGCCTTCCATTTCGGAGAGATCATTGTCGATCTTGGCGATTTCCATGCCCACCGCGGCAGCGGTGCGCCCACCGTCGCGCAGGGTCTTGCGACCGATCAGGTCGTTGGCTTGAATGCCGGTGGTGCCTTCGTATATGGTCATGATGCGCGCATCGCGGTAGTGCTGCGCGGCGCCGGTTTCTTCAATGAAGCCCATGCCGCCATGCACTTGAATGCCCACATACGTAACGTGTTGGGCGCATTCGGTGATCCAGCCCTTGACGATGGGAATCATGTAATCGGCAAAGGCGTGGCTTTGTTTGCGCACTTCGGGGTCGGGGTGGCTGTGGGCGTGATCGAAGGCGGCGGAGACGACATACGCCAGACCGCGCGCGGCTTCGGTGTGTGCGCGCATGTCCATGAGCATGCGCCGCACATCCGGGTGGCGGATGATGGCGCCTTTTTCTTTGTCGCCCAGCGCTTTGCCTTGCACCCGATCACGCGCATAAGCGACGGCACGCTGGTAGGCGCGCTCGGAGATGCCCACGCCTTCCAGGCCCACGGAAAAGCGCGCCAGGTTCATCATGATGAACATGTATTCGAGGCCGTTGTTCTCTTTGCCGATGAGATAACCCACCGCTCCGCCTTTGTCGCCGTAGGACATCACACAAGTGGGGCTGGCGTGGATGCCGAGCTTATGCTCGATGGAGACACACTGCGCATCGTTTCTTTCGCCAAGGCTGCCGTCTTCGTTGATCAAGAATTTGGGCACAAGAAAAAGCGAAATGCCCTTCACGCCTTCAGGCGCGGTGGGCGTGCGCGCGAGCACCAGGTGGATGATGTTCTCCGTGTAATCTTGTTCGCCATAGGTGATGAAGATCTTCTGCCCGAAAATGCGATAGCTTCCGTCCGCTTGCGGCACGGCGCGGGTGCGCAGGGCGGCGAGGTCGGTGCCGGCTTGGGGTTCGGTGAGGTTCATGGTGCCGGTCCATTTGCCGCTCACCATATTGGGTAGGAATTTTTGCTTCTGCTCGGGCGTGCCGCACAACTCGATGGCTTCGATAGCCCCGGTGGTCAACAGGGGGCACAAGGCGAAGGCAACGTTGGAGCCGTGCCACATTTCTTCGACGGCGGTGGCCAGAATGTAGGGCAGGCCTTGGCCGCCGTAATTTGGGTCGCACTTCAAGGCATTCCAGCCGGCTTCGGTGAACTGAAAGTAGGCATCTTTGAAGCCGGCCGGTGTGGTGACCTGGCCGTTGGCGAACTTGGCACCTTCTTTGTCGCCAACGCGGTTCAAGGGGTCCAGCACGCCGGTGGCAAACTTTCCCGCTTCTTCCAGAATGGCATTCACTACGTCGACCGACGCTTCTTCGTTGCCCGGCAAGGCGGCAATCTCGTCGATGCGCGCCAACTCCTTGAGCGCGAACTGCATGTCTTTGAGCGGAGGGGAATAGGTGCTCATGAAGTCTCTCCTGATAGAAGCGGGATGGTTGCGGTTTAGAGTTGTTGCGTCAGTTGTGGCACGGCCTCGAAGAGGTCGGCCACCAGGCCGTAATCGGCGATCTGGAAAATCGGCGCCTCGGGGTCTTTATTGATGGCGACGATGACTTTGCTGTCTTTCATCCCGGCCAAATGCTGAATGGCGCCGGAAATGCCGACGGCAATGTAGAGCTCGGGCGCGACGATCTTGCCGGTTTGGCCGACTTGATAATCGTTGGGCACGAAACCGGCGTCGACCGCGGCACGCGAGGCGCCGATGGCAGCATTGAGTTTGTCGGCCAGGGCCTCGAGAATCTTGAAGTTCTCGCCGTTGCCCATGCCCCGGCCGCCGGAGACGATGATTTTGGCGGCGGTGAGTTCCGGGCGGCTCGATTGAGTGAGTTCCTGCCCCACCAGGCGCGAACTGCCGCTGTCGGCCGGGACGCTCAGGGTTTCCACGCTGGCGCTGCCGCCGGTTGGGGCGGCGTCGAAGGCGGTGCCACGCACCGTCAGCACCTTGATGGCGTCGCTCGATTGCACCGTGGCAAAGGCATTGCCAGCGTAGATCGGGCGCACGAAGGTGTCGGGCGAAACAACTTTGGTGATGTCCGAAATCTGCGCTACGTCCAAGAGCGCGGCCACGCGCGGAGCGACGTTTTTGCCGGCCGCCGTCGAGGGGAAAAGGATGTGGCTGTAGGCCTTGGCGACGCCCAGTACCACCGCGGCCACCCCTTCGGCCAGCATGCCCAACAAATGCGGCGCATCGGCGTGCAGGACTTTGGCCACTCCGGCGATGCCGGCGGCGGCTTGTGCCGCGGCACCGGCATTGTTCCCGGCCACCAGCACATGGATGTCGCCGCCCAGTTGGGTCGCGGCGGTGACGGTGTTGAGAGTGGCGCCTTTGATATGGCTGCCGTCGTGTTCAGCAATGACGAGAATGCTCATGGCTCAGATCACCTTGGCTTCGTTCTTGAGTTTCGCCACCAGTTCGGCGACGTCCGCGACCTTGCCTCCGCCTTGACGCTTGGGTGGCTCTTCGACGCGCAGCGTCCTGAGGCGCGGCCTCACGTCCACACCCAGAGCAGCGGGGTTGGTGGTGTCGAGCGGCTTTTTCTTCGCCTTCATGATATTGGGCAGCGTGGCGTAGCGCGGCTCGTTCAAGCGCAGATCGGTGGTGATCACCGCGGGGAGTTTCAGCTCCAGGGTTTCGAGACCGCCGTCGATTTCGCGGGTGACCTTGATGCTCTCTCCAGCGATCTCGACTTTCGAAGCAAAGGTCGCCTGGGGCCAGTTGAGCAAAGCGGCGAGCATCTGGCCGGTTTGGTTGGAATCGTCGTCGATGGCTTGTTTGCCCAAAACGACCAGACCAGGGGTCTCCTTGTCCACCAGTGCCTTCAAGAGCTTGGCCACCGCCAGAGGCTGCAAATCGGCATCGGTTTCCACCAAAATGGCGCGGTCGGCCCCGATCGCCAGCGCCGTGCGCAGGGTTTCCTGGCAGGCGGCGATGCCGCAGGAGACGGCCACGACTTCGGTCGCCAGCCCTTTTTCCTTGAGGCGAACCGCTTCTTCGACGGCGATCTCATCGAAGGGGTTCATGGACATTTTGACATTGGCAGTCTCGACGCCGGAGTTGTCCGCCTTGACGCGGACCTTGACGTTGTAATCGACCACCCGCTTGATCGGCACCAGTACTTTCATCGACTTTCCTGTGGGTTGATTGCGGAAGGAGAAATGCGCAAGTTGGGCTGGCGAATCATTCAAACGCTTGTATGATACGCACGTTTATATCAACTTGCCAAGAGGGGAGTTTAACCGGCCACCCGCGGCCGAGGTGATCACCGGGGCGACAATTTTCGGTCTTTTTGCTGCGTCGCGCACAAGTGCCTTGCATCAGCGGCCCGGCCATCCGGGCCGCGATTCAAGGGCACAGGCGCTGGCCTTTGCCCCGCACTGCGGCAAAATTGGGCGCCGGTGGGTGGGCGCGTGCTATTTGCTCGTTAGCGACCCCGGTATTGCGGCGGTCGCTTCTCGAAAAAAGCGTTGATTCCCTCGGCGGTGTCTTCGGTGAGCATATTGCAAACCATTTGCTGGGCCGCCAATTCATAGGCGCCGCTGAGGCCGCGTTCGATTTGCTGGTAAAAAAGCCTCTTGCCGGCGGCCACGGCCACGGGTGTTTTGGCCAGGATCGCCCGCGCCAAGCCCTGCACTGCTTCATCTAGTCCTTCGGGCGGCACGACGCGATTGATCAATCCGATTTCGCGCGCCCGCGCGGCAGAAATGAACTCGCCGGTGAAGAGCATTTCAAAGGCCGCTTTGCGACCCACGTTGCGAACCAGCGGTACGCTCGGCGTGCCGCAGAATATGCCCAGATTGATGCCCGAGGTGGCAAAGCGCGCGCCTTCCGCGGCCACCGCCAAGTCGCACTGGGCCACCAATTGGCACCCCGCCGCAGTGGCGACGCCATGAACTCGCGCAATGACTGGCTGCGGCAGCTCGCTGATGGTCATCATCATCTTGGCGCAACGCTGGAACAGATCGGCAAGATCGGCTTCATTCCGCGCGGCCATCATTTCCTTTAAGTCATGTCCGCTACAGAACGCTTTGCCCGCGGCGCCGAGGATCACCACGCGAACGCTCGAATCGCGGGCAATGGCGTCGAGAACGTCTTGCAACTCGCCGAGCAGCGCGTCGGACAGCGCGTTGAACTGCTGCGGCCGGTTAAGCGTCAGTGTGGTGATGCCTTCGGCATCTTGGCGCAACACCATGGCTTCCGACTCGAGCTTAGCGGCAGGGGCATTCATGGCAGAACCTTTTCGATCACTGTATGGCTCAAGCCTACAGCAGCAGCCGTCCCTTGTGAACCGGCGGCAACAGCCGGTGAGGTGGGAAATCCACTAGTCGCAAACGGGAATGGCTGAGCCTCCAATACGTCTGGGCCAGGTCGCTTACGCCTGGTGAATGTTCTTGAGTGCGGTGTATAGGCGCTTGGCTTCTTCGGCCTCGGGAGATTTCGGGTATTTGCCGCGCAGCAAGCGCAGCAATTGCATGGCTGCTTCGTCCTGCTTCATGCGCTCGCTCATCACTTTGGCCTGCAGGAGCCACGCCGCCGGCACTTCGGCCGCGCCCGCGTAATGCCGGTCGAACTGGAGCGTCAGCTTCATCACCAACCGGTCGTCGCGCTCGATAGCTGCCGCGCGCGCCAGAGCCATTTGATCGGCAGCGCGCACCATGCGAAACTCGGTGGCTGACTCGCGCGCCGCCTGGTAGATCTCCAGCGCGCGCACGCCGCGCTGCTTGCGAAGCAGCAGGGGGATCAGACGCTGCGCTTGCGTGAGTGCTTTTTCCGGCTGTTTGGCAAGCAACAGAAGCTTGAAATAGCGCTCGATGGCATCGAGATCGTCCGGCCGCGTGCGCTGCGCCTCGTTGGCAAGCCCCAGCGCATCTTGGATGCGGTTCTCGTCGAGGGCCTGGGCGATTCTTTCCTGCTCGGTGGGCTCCTTCTTCAGCCCCGGTTGTACGATCTCGAGTCCGAGGCGATCATGGTATTGATAGAGCACATAGCCCATGAGGTTGAACATCACCAGGCCGAAGTATGCTTGAAGCCCAAACCAAATTGGCAGAGCCAGACTAGGGGGCGCCCAACTGACCAGCAGCGCAAAAACCGCCCAGGACGATCCTGAGAGCACCAGCAGAAAGAGCCCCAGGACAATGTACCCACCACCAAGCTGGCTGATGATGAACCACAGCACCCGCGGATCGATCGATTCGCGCAGGCTGTCATTGACCCCCAACGACATCATGCTGGCGGGCAGCATTCCCACGAGAACTACATAGCAGAAAAAGCCCATCACCCAACCCAGCCACGTGCCGGCCAGCGCGCTGATGCCACCGATCAGCGCCAGGATCAGCCATTGCTTGTAGGGTCGCCAGGGGTGTTCATTCTTTCCGAAACCCGCGAAGATGCCCTCATGTGTTGGGTTGCCGCGCGCAGTGTGCTCCAATATCAAGTAGCCGTAGCGCACATAGGCCACCGATACCAGGGCGAGCAGGAGCCACCCGAAACCAGTGAACTGCACGAAAAACGCTGGCACCATCGATATGGCGACAAGCAAGAGCGACATCCAGTGCAAGGGAAAGGCAAAACAGTCCGGCAGCCGGCGCCAGAACGGAACGATGTCAGTGGTATCGTCATACACGCGCAGGTTTCGTTCCGCCTCGTGCGTGTTCCTTCCTGCCTGCACTTGCCCCCTCCCTCAATACTTGATCGGATTCGCCTCCCCCCAGCCCTGAAAAGGCCCGAGTGGGTTGTGCGATTCCTCGATCTCATGAACAGCCGGTTGGCCACTCCAAACCTTGTGCACGACGATTTCACCCTTGATCACCACGGTTCCCGTGAACTGCCAGCCGGTGATCGTGGTAACACGGTGGAAGTTCAGAAAATCCTTGAAGAAATCACCGCTGCGCACACGCCGAATATCCTTCAGAACCACTTCATACGCCCGGCAAGCTTGCAGCGCTTCAAGGCAATCGCGCACTCCCGGATCGAGCGCCTTCAAGCCATCGCTGCCGGGCGGCACGAACCGCCTCACCAAGTCGGCGTAGTTCAGAATGGCGATATTGGGTTGGCTATAGGGGTCGACCCCAAGTGCTTTGAGCTCGCCCACGGTCGTTCGCCCCGGCTCGATGCGCTCGAACTTGTTGAGTGCTTCGTCGAAACTCCCCCAAGGCGTCGGCATGGTCAACTCTTGCCGCGGCAGCAGCTGCGCGCAAGCGCCTAACAGCAGCACCGTGGCGGTTGCTGCCGCCGTTGGCTGCGCGCGACCTCGCCTTCCCTGTGACGCCCGTTTCATCTCAGTCCCGCCGGAGTCTCTTTTTCTCAGTCTAACATGAGACCCCGCCAAGTATGTCCAACAGGCTCGCTATACCTAAAAGGCCTCAGTTCACCCATTTTCGCGCGTTCCTGAACATTCTCATCCACGGCGAATCCTCCCCCCAGCCGCGCGGATGCCAAGACATCTGAACGCTGCGAAACACGCGCTCGGGGTGCGGCATCAGGATATTGAAACGACCGTCGGCGGTGGTAAACCCGGTCAGACCATCTGGCGAGCCATTGGGGTTGTATGGATAAGCTTCGCTTGGTCTACCCCGGTGATCCACATAGGCGAGCGTGGCAAGCTGTCCCGCGGCCTCACGCTGGGCCGCGTCGCGATACTCGGCCAGACCCTCGCCATGCGCGGTGACCACGGGAATGCGACAACCGGCCATTCCCGCCAGGAAAATGGAAGGCGTGTCCAGCACCTCCACGAGCACCGTGCGCGCCTCGAACTGCTCGGACTTGTTGCGCACGAAATGCGGCCAGTGCGCACTACCAGGAATCAGCTCGTGCAAATTGCTCATCATTTGGCAGCCGTTGCAGATGCCGATGGCGAAACTGTCGGGCCGCGCGAAAAAGGCGCCGAAAATCTCGCGTGCCCGGGGATTGTAGAGAATCGACTTGGCCCACCCTTCGCCGGCACCCAGAACGTCACCGTAGGAGAATCCACCCCCGGCGGCCACCCCGGCGAAGTCGCGCAAATCGCAGCGGCCGCCGATGATGTCGCTCATGTGCACGTCGAAAGTTGCGAAGCCTGCGCGATCGAAAGCGGCGGCCAATTCGACATGGCTGTTGACCCCCTGCTCCCGCACGATGGCCACCTTGGGTCGCGCCAAGTTGAGGTAAGGCGCGGCGATGTCCTCGGCCGGATCGAAAGTCAGCCGGGGGTTCAGGCCGGGATCGTCGCGATCGAGGATGCGGTCGTATTCCTGCTGCGCGGCCTCGGGATGGTCGCGCCGGCGCTGCATGTGATAGGTGGTCGCCGACCAGCGCCGGTGCAGTTCCACGCGTGAGGCCTCGTAAATCGTTTCGCCCTCGTGGCGCAGCGTGACGCGCTCGCCTGCCACGGCAAGCCCCACCACCTTCCAAGCTAGACCGTCTAGCGCCTTTGCCACCGCGGCAAGGCCCGCACGCCGCACTTGCAGCACCGCGCCCAGTTCTTCGCTAAACAGAGCGGGCAGCGCCTCGCCCAGGCCGCTGGTGTCCACCAACAGGCCACAGCGGGAGGCGAAAGCCATTTCACAGAGGGTCACAAAAAGCCCGCCATCGGCCCTATCATGGTAGGCAAGCAGCTGCCCATCGCGATTGAGCGCCTGCACGCCCTCGAAGAAGCGCACCAGATCACCCGCCACATCGAGGTCCGGGGCCTCGCGCCCGATGGCGCCATACACTTGCGCCAGCGCCGAGCCGCCGAGACGGTTCTTGCCGCGGCCCAAATCGACGAGCACCAGCACGCCGCCATCGGCATTCAGGTCGAGATGTGGCGTCGCCACGCGGCGCGCATCACTCACGCGCGCAAAAGCAGAGACGATCAGCGACACGGGCGCGCAAACCGCTTTCTGCGCATCGCCTTCGGGCCAGGTGGTACGCATGGACATCGAGTCCTTGCCCACCGGTATGGCGATGCCCAGCGCCGGACACAGTTCCATGGCAACCGCCTGGACCGTCTTGAACAAAGCGGCATCTTCGCCGGGCTGCCCCGCGGCGGCCATCCAGTTGGCGGAAAGTTTGATCTCGGACAGCTCGGCGATGGGCGCGGCGGCGATGTTGGTGATCGCTTCCGACACCGCCATGCGCCCTGAGGCTGGCGCATCCAAAATCGCCAGCGGCGTGCGCTCTCCCATGGCCATGGCCTCACCCGAGTAGCCTTCAAAATCGGCTAGAGTGACTGCCACGTCGGCCACCGGAACCTGCCATGGCCCGACGAACTGATCGCGGGAACACAGGCCGCCGACCGAACGGTCACCGATACTGATGAGAAAAGTCTTGTCCGCCACCGCCGGCAGCGCCAATACACGGTCTATGACTTCGGAGAGCACCAGGCCGCTGGCGTCGAAATCATCACCCCCGCCTGGCTTGGAAGCAACCTCGCGCAACATCCTCGGGGGTTTGCCGAGAAGTGTTTCGAGATCCATGTCCACCGGGGCATTGCCGAAGTGGCGATCGGTGACTTTGAGACGCCCATTGGCGGTCGCCTTGCCCAGCACCGCCAAAGGACAACGCTCGCGCTCGCACAAGGCTTGGAAGCGCGGCAAGTCCTCGGGAGCAATGGCCAGCACGTAGCGTTCCTGTGCCTCGTTGCACCAAAGCTCCTTGGGTGACATGCCTGGCTCTTCGCTGGGCACTTCGCGCAGTTCGAGCACGGCGCCGCGGCCGCCGCCGTGGGCCAGCTCCGGTAGCGCATTGGAGAGCCCACCCGCGCCGACATCGTGAATCGACAGAATCGGGTTGGCCGCGCCCAACTGCCAACAGCGATCAATCACTTCTTGGGCGCGGCGCTGAATCTCGGCATTACCGCGCTGCACTGAATCGAAATCGAGGTCAGCGGTGTTGACGCCCGTCGCCATGGAAGAAGCCGCGCCCCCGCCCATGCCAATGAGTAGCCCAGGCCCACCTAGTTGCAGAATCAAGGCGCCCTCGGGAAGCGGCTTTTTGTGCGCGTGCTCAGCGGCGATCGCCCCGAGGCCGCCGGCAATCATGATCGGCTTGTGATAACCCCAGACCCTCCCCTCGACTTCGCACTCGAAACTCCGGAAATAGCCGGCCAGATTAGGCCGGCCGAACTCATTGTTGAACGAGGCGCCGCCAATGGGCCCTTCGATCATGATGTCTAGCGCGGAAGCGATGCGCCGCGGCTTGCCATGATCCAGCTCCCAGCTGTGTTCGAATCCGGGAATGCGCAGGTTGGACACCGTGAAGCCAGTCAACCCAGCTTTGGGCTTGGCACCGCGGCCGGTGGCGCCCTCGTCCCGAATCTCGCCGCCCGAGCCGGTGGCCGCTCCGGGAAACGGCGAAATAGCCGTGGGATGGTTGTGAGTCTCGACCTTCATGAGAACGTGGGTCAGCACCTCATGGCGAGCGTAACGTCCGCTGGCATCGGGAAAAAAGCGCTGCGCACTGCCGCCTTCCATGATGGCCGCATTGTCGGCATACGCCATTACCGTGCCCTGGGGGTGGCAATGATGGGTATGGCGGATCATGCCAAACAGCGACTGCTCTTGCTCTTGGCCATCGATGACCCAGCGGGCATTAAAAATCTTGTGGCGGCAATGTTCCGAGTTGGCCTGCGCGAACATCATCAGTTCAACATCGGTCGCGTCCCGTCCTTCGCGCCGAAAGGCCTCCACCAAATAATCGATTTCGTCCTCCGATAGCGCAAGACCGAGGCTGGCGTTGGCTTGGGCGACGGCATTCCGTCCTTCCGCCAGCACTGGGACCGTAACGAGCGGTCGGGGAGGAACCTGGCGAAAAAGTACCGCGGCATCTTCAAGGCTAGGCAGCATGGCCTCGGTCATGCGGTCGTGAACGAGAGCCAGAAGGCGCGCACGATCAGCAGCGCAAATAGCGGCGCCGTCGCTGGTGCGCGCCGCGTACAAAACGCCGCGCTCCACCCGCCGCACCGCGGCAAGCCCGCAGTTGTGCAAGATTTCCGTGGCCTTCGATGACCAAGGCGAAATCGTTCCAGGACGCGGCACCACCAGCAAGCGCTCGCCCGCCTGAGGTGCGCCGGTCTGTGCGGGACCATAGGTGAGCAGCGTCCCGAGCGTCTCGCGCTCGGCCACGCTCAAATCGCGTGCAGTTTCGACGAAATGATAATAGGTGGCACTCAGACCATGGATGGCGGTGTCTTGGAGCGAGGCGAGCAGTTTTTCGATACGGAAAGCGGAAAGGGCGTTGCGCCCTGGCAAGGTGAGCAGCATGCGCGCAGGAGGAAAGGGCAAGACTCAAAGCACGATTATACGCTGCTTCGCGGCGTGAAACTGCGGGAAACCAGCTATACTAGCTTCCGGCTCCCCTTCATCCCGGAGTTGCCCAAGTGCCTGAGCAGAGTCAACCTGCCGCGGATTTTGAGAAACTCCGCACCTTGATTCTAGACTTGGCGAACGTCCAGACGTTCGAAGAGGCTTGCGGCCAAATCGCCGGGGCCGCACTGGGCGAAGAGGTCGACTGCGCCGCGGTCTATCTGGGCAAGCGCGCGGGCGCGCCGCGCCTCATTGCCCATGCCGGCCTCGATGAGACTTTTGTCGCGACCATGGCGCAACTCGAGCCCGGCGGGTTGCTCGCCGGATGCTTGCTCGAATCCAAGGCATTTAGCCGAAATCTGGCGGACATCGGCGCGCTGGCTCTGCCCGACACTACTAAGGGACCCCTGCGCGGACTGTTGGTTGAGCCGATGCTGGTCGAGGAAAAAGCCGCAGGTTTGCTGTTGATGGGCACCCGAACCGCTGATGCGATCGCCGACGCGCGCCGGCCCTACCTCGCCACGCTAGCCGCGCTCGCCGCCACCGCCCTGCTGCGCGGCCGCGCCCGGCAAGGCCTGGAGCGGCGCGAGGCGCTATTTCGCAGCATGTACCAGAATGCGCCGCTCGCCTACCAGTCCCTCGATGGCGCCGGCAACATCGTCGAGGTCAACCCGGCCTGGGAGTCTCTGTTTGGCTACCGTCGCGAAGAAGTACTGGGGCGCAGCATCACCGAGTTTCTCGATGAAGCCTCGATCCCAACTCTTGTCGTCCAATTTCCGGCATTTCAGGAGCGCGGCTACGTAGACGGGCCAGAATTCATCATTCGCCCCGGCCACGGGACGGCGCGCCGTGTTCGCGTCAATGGTCGGGCGAGCTACGATGCCTCTGGCAACTTCCTGCGAACGCACTGCCTGCTCACCGACGTTACGGAAGCGCACCGCGTCGACGAGGAAATGCGCGCGCTGCTCGCGGAAAAGCAGCTCATTCTGGACAATGTCGTGGTCGGCCTGGCCGTGTTCCGCAACCGGGATTTCGTCACCTGCAACAACCATTTCGAGCGCCTCATGGGTTACCTGCCCGGCGAGTTGATCGGGCAATCGGCCGCGGTGATTCACCGCGACGAAGCGCATTTTCTGGAGCGCGGCCCGAAAATCTACGCGGCCATCTCCCAGGGCAAGAACTTCACCGAGGAAGAAGCTTTCAAGCGCAAGGACGGAACCCTTATCTGGCTACACGTGACCGGTCGCGCTTCCGATCCGGCACAACCTTCCGCAGCGCCCAGCGTGTGGATTTTCGTCGATCTCTCGGAGCGCCACCGCGCCGAGGAAGAGATCCGCAGGCTGAACGCCTCGTTGGAAGCACGGGTCAAGCGGCGCACCCAGGAATTGGAAGCGGCGATGCGGGAGATGGAGGCCTTCTCATACTCGATTTCGCACGATCTGCGCGCACCCTTGCGCGCCATCAATGGGTTCGCGCAAGCGCTTCTCGACAAGCCGGACCTCGCTATGGATGCGCAGAGCGCGGCGATGTTCGAGCGCATCGTTCGCAATAGCAACAAGATGGGCCGGCTGATCGACGACATCCTCGAATACTCGCGCTTGGGTCGCGCCAATCTACTTCGTGGTCCAGTCGATCTTGGCGCGCTCGCGCGCAGCATCGCCGCCGAGCAGCGCGAGGCCTTTCCCGCGACGCGGGTGGAGATCGGCGACCTGCCCGTGGTTCATGGCGATGCAACGATGCTGCGCCAAGTGCTGGAGAACCTCATCGGCAACGCCTTCAAGTACTCTGCGCCAAAGGCCACGCCGGTAGTGCGAATTACCGCCATCCGCGACAGGCTGGAAGACATCATCAGCGTCGGCGACAACGGCGTGGGTTTCGACATGAACCACATGGCCAAGCTCTTTGGAATGTTCCAGCGCCTGCATCCCGAACATGACTTCCCGGGCACCGGCGTTGGCCTGGCGATCGTCAAGCGCCTGGTCGAGCGCCATGGCGGCCGCGTCTATGCCGAAGCGCAAGCCGAGCGAGGCGCGCGCTTCTCGTTCGTTTTGCCGACTCGCAGCCCGCAGCCTTGCGAGCCTGAAGGACAAGATTCGCCGCCGATCGAAAAATAGATTTGCGTTTCGAGGCAATAAGGTGCATAGTGCGCGCCTACGATCTTCAAGCAGATCGGTTGTTGTCTGGTTCAGTACCCCGCGTTTCACCTCGGTATTTCTTCCTGCATCGCCCCATCCACTTGACTGTCGTCTCCCGCGAGGGGGAACGCCCTCGCATTCATTTTTTGTTTAGGAATATTTGTCATGGCAACAGGCACAGTGAAGTGGTTCAACGACTCCAAGGGCTTCGGCTTCATCTCTCCGGAAGGCGGCGGCGACGACTTATTCGCGCACTTTTCGGCGATTCAAGGCCAAGGCTTCAAGACCCTCAGGGAAGGCCAGAAAGTGACATTCGATGTCACCAAAGGCGCCAAAGGTCAGCAAGCCTCCAACATCCGCGCTGCGGACTGACCCCCCGCCCAAACAGCGTCTAGCACCCCGCGCCATCGGATATCCGGCGGGGCGGGTTGTGTTCGCGCCTCGCGGATGATCACTTGGCCGGGGCGAGCTCTTCCTTTTCATACCCCTCAGTCTTGCACCAACCTCCAGGAGCCCCCGTGGCCAGAGAAGAACTGCTTGAGATGCACGGCATCGTCGTCGATGTCCTGCCGGATTCGCGCTACCGCGTGACCCTCGACAACGGCCATACGCTAGTCGCCTACGCCGCCGGCAAAATGCGCAAACACCACATTCGCATCATCACCGGCGACAAGGTCTCGCTGGAAATCTCCCCCTACGATTTGAGCAAAGGCCGCATCAACTTTCGGCATATCGAGGGCCGCCCCAGCCCCGGTGTGACAGGGCGCCGCTAATCGGGCTGTCGCGGGCGGAATCCGGAACAAGCACCGGGGCTATTTGGTCCTAGAGCCAACGCTCGAGATAATGGGGCAGCATCCTGCGCCACCATGGCCAGTCGTGATCCACGTCGTAGCCCCAATAATCGACGATTGCCGGAACGCCCTTGGCGTTGAGAACCGCTTCGAGTTCGCGGGTGTCCCGTAGGCACTCTTCCTCCCAGCGACCTTGTCCAACCACAAAAGCCAGGCGATTCGAGCGATAGCGATCGAGGTACCACGGGTCGGTAAGATGACGCAGGTACCATAAGGGCGAGTGGTAATAGGCCTCGAGCCCCCCTTCGCCGCCGACATAGGCGCCGACTTGATAGATCCCCGATAGACCGATCACTCCGCTGAACACATCCGGGTGACGAAAAAACACGTTGGCCGCATGAAAGGCACCCATGCTGCATCCGGTCACCCACAGCGTATCGAGTCCAGTGTTGCCACGTACGAATGGCAACACCTCATTCATCACATAGTCTTCATATTCGCCGTGTCGTCGAACGCGCGCGGGCGCAGGTATGCCGGGGTTGGTCCAGCTCTGTCCGTCGATCCCATCGACACAGATGAACTTGACGCGCCCTGCGCCGATGAGCGGCGCGCAAGCTTCGATCATGCCACCCAAGCCTTCCCAATCCCACACGCGCCCTTCTTGCTGCGGAAACACCAGTATCGGCTGGCCAAAATGCCCATAGAGCCTGATCTCCATGTTCTGCCCCAGAGCAGGGCTCAGCCAGATGTGGGTTTCGTGGTGCATTGCATGTCCTCGCTCTAGGGGCGCTCTTGAATCGCCCGTACCGCCGTGAGTACCACCTCCAACTCGGGATGGCGCAAAAGGTAACCTTGGTTGCCGATGGCCGCGGAAAAGACATCGTTGATTCGCTCTTGATGCACGATGAGGTGCCCCCATGACCGCTGCACCTCATCGTGCGGCAGCCGATAGGCGATGTGATCCTTTCGTCCGGCGTAGGCGCAGAAGTAGCGGCGCGGCGGCGCCTGGCTGACGCTGCCGCCGCTCACCACGTTCACCCACTCTCGAAAGATGTCCATGTCGTTGGCGTAATTGAACATGTCAATCGACAAGCCGCCCGGCGGCCGCATGTTCACTTCGAGGGCAACCAAAGAATCGTCGTCCAGGCGGAAGAATTCGAAGTGAAAGAAGCGCTCCCGCACCTCAAAGGCCCTCGCCACCGCTTGGCCCGCCTCGCGCAGATCCGCGGGAATTTCCCGAAGCATGTAGTAGTAGACGTCGGAATCTTCGTTGACGACATCCATGACGCTGCGGGAATATGCCAGCGAGCTGTCGAGCACCACCTCGCCCTGGGCATTGGCGAGCCCGTCATAGGTGACGATGCGCCCGGGAATGAACTCTTCGACGATGTAGTCTTCGGGAGGCTTGCTGGCCAGGTAGCTGACGATGTCGGCTTCGCCGGCAAGCTTGTAGGTCTTGGCCGCGCCCACCCCTACATCGGGCTTCGCCACCACAGGCAGACCGACTTCGGCGATGAAAGCAAGCAGTTCCGCGCCGTCTCGACACACCCGGCCGCGCGCCACCGCGATTCCGGCGTGCTCGAAGCATGCCTTCATCACCGATTTCCTTTTCACCCTATCCATGTCGCGCGGGCGCAGTCCGAGGATATTGAAGTCCTCGCGGAGCCTCGCCTCGGTTTCCAGCCAGTATTCGTTGAACGAATCGAGCAGGTCGAGTTTGCCGTGGCGATGAGTGAAATAGCCCAGAGCCCGCAGGAGTTCATCGTAGTTGCCAAGGCTTGCCACTCGGTAGTACTCGGTGAGTGCGGCGCGAAGTTCCGGCTTCAAGCTTTCATAAGGCGCATCGGCCAGACCCAGGACGGTGTGGCCTGCTTCCTTCGCCCCTGCCGAGAAGGGCGAGTAATTGGGGGGAAAATGGGGGGAGAGCATCACGATGTTCATGGCCTAGCTCCAAGGCAAAGCCGATCGCCGGATTTCATTCTGAACCTGCGGCGGCGCCTAAGCAAACTTCATCATGCCACGCGCTTACTTCATGGTCGATTGTCTCGCCCGCAATTGCCCACAAGCGCCATCAATTTCCTGGCCTGCCGACTGCCGCAGTTTCGTGAGCACGCCGCGACGGTAGAGCGCCAGCGACAACTCTGCGGCACGCGCGGCACTGGGGCGCTCAAACCCGCCTGTGCCTTGGTTATAGGGAATGAAGTTCATCACCGCGTACTTACCGCGCAGAAGATCGCCCAGAGCTTCGATTTCGTCGTCACCGTCGTTGATGCCCGCAAGCAGCGTCCATTGATATTGAATCGGGTAACCGGTGAGGCGCGCATAGGCTTCCGCGCGCTCGACGAGTTCGGCTGGATCGATACGCGGCGCCTTGGGCAAGAGCCGGCGGCGCAGATCGGCCTTGGTGGTATGGAGCGAAATCGCAAGCCCCGGTTTCACACGCGCCTCGGGCAAGCGCTCGAAAACGCGCCGATCGCCGACAGTGGAAAAGACCAGGTTCTTATGCGCGATGTCGCCGTAAGTGCCCAATACTTCGATGGCGCCCAGGACCTCTTCGAGATTGTGCGCAGGCTCACCCATGCCCATGAATACGACCTTGCGCACGTAGCGAAGACGCCGCGCAAGAACCACTTGCGCGACGATCTCGTCGGCACTGAGCTGGCGCAAAAGCCCGTTTGCACCGGTCACACAAAAGAGGCAGCCCACGGCGCAACCCACTTGGGTGGATACACAAAGACCCCGCCGCGGCAGGAGAACACTTTCCACGCACTGCTCGTCCGCGAGGCGCAACAGCAAGCGTGCCGAGCCGTTTTCGTCGGCATGGCGGGAAACGAGGTGCGCCATGGCTTCAAGTTCTTCGCCAAGCTGCGGCATCGCTGCCAACAGCGCAGCAGGAAAAAAGCTCGCCGCCGCGCGCCGTCCGTGTGCCAGGGGCAAGCCGCGAGTCCAGTTGCGCAGGACCCGCGCGGCGTGCTCCTCGCGCGCACCGAGCGCACGCAAGCGTTGATCAAGCCTCAGCCTTTCCATGGGGCGGCCACTGTAGCACTCTTGCCTCCATCGTGGAATGCCGGGAGAATGCGCCTCTTTGCGCTTCCGGGTCGATGGAATTGTCATGACTACACCGCGTTTGGCCGCCCTCGCTGCAGCCCTGTTCTCGTGTTTCCCGCTGCGCGCCGCAGCCGACGCTGGCTTGTGGACTTTCGACGCACCACCGCCTCCGGCGCTGATTGCGCGCTTTCAATTCAAGCCGACCCCTGCCTGGCTGGAACATCTGCAACTCGCCGCCGTCAGTTTTGGCGGTGGCTCGGCTTCTTTCGTGTCTTCTCGCGGATTGGTACTCACCAACCACCATGTGGGCAACTCCTGCATCCGCAAGCTTTCCAGCGAGAAGCGTGATCTGATCAAATCAGGCTACCACGCCCGCAGCGAAGCGCAAGAACTGCCTTGCCCGGACACCGAGTTGCGGGTGCTGCACTCCACCAGCGAGGTCACCCGCGAGGTGTTGGCAAGCTTGAAGCCCGGCATGAGCGATGATGAGGCCAACAGGGCGCGCAAGACGGCAATCGCCGATATGGAGCGCCGCTGCATGGACCAAAGCCGCCTGCGCTGCGAAGTGATATCGCTCTATCACGGCGCCGCCTATCACCTCTACCGTTCCTATGCCTGGAAGGACGTGCGGCTGGTCTTCGCGCCGGAAAAGGAGATTGCCTTCTTCGGCGGAGATCCGGACAACTTCGTTTTCCCGCGCTACGATCTCGATCTGGCGCTTTTCCGCGTGTATGAAAGCGGCAAGCCCGTCGCGCCGCCCAAGCATTTGAAATTTGCGCCCCTCGGCGTGAAAGAAGGTGACCTCGTTTTCGCCGCGGGACATCCCCACTCGACCGACCGGCTCTTTACGGTGGCGGAGCTGGAAGCGCAGCGCGACCTCGACTACCCACTGCGCATCGCCAGCGCCAAGCGGCAGCGCACCATGCTGCTGGCCTTTGGCGCAGCGTCCCCGGAAGCGGCGCGGCGCGCCGAACAAGTGCTTTTCGGCACCGAGAACTGGCTCAAAGCCATGCTCGGGGAATTCAAAACCCTGCGCGATCCGAGCTTCTTCTCAGGCAAACTGGAAGAGGAGAAACGCTTTCGCGATGAAGCGCGTCGCAGCGACCCCAAAGCCGATCCTTGGACTCGCATCGCCGCCGTTACCGCCAAGCGCCGCGCCAAGGCAGCGGAAACTTGGGCGGTGGATTACGGCTACCGCACGCTGTTTCGCGCCGCCGGAGAGATCGTGGAGATCGCCTACGAGAGCGCCTTGCCTGAAGGAGAGCGGCTCTCCGTCTACCGCGGCGCCGAATTGCCCCGCTTGAAGCAGCGCTTGGAGGCGGACTATCCGATTTACAAGGATCTCGAAACGGCCCGCATGGCCGAATATTGGACCGAAGCCCGCGAACTTTTGGGGCCGGAACATCCCTTCATCACTGCGGTTCTGAAAGGCCGAACTCCAATGGCAGCCGCTCAGGCGCGCATACAACCCAGCCGCCTCGACACTGCCGCCGAGCGCAAACGCTTGCTGGCCGGCGGCATCAAGGCCGTGGAAGCCTCAAGCGATCCGCTGATCGTGCTGGCGCGCGAAATCTACCCCTTGCGCCGAGCCCTCGCGCGCTACGCCGAAGTCGAAGTGGAAACTCCGGCCAAGCAAGCGGCCGAGGAACTGGGCCGCTTGCGCTTCGCGGTCTTCGGCCAAGATGTCCCCCCCGACGCCACCGGCACGCTGCGCCTGTCCTTCGGCACCGTGAAAGGCTACCAATCGGAGGGCGTGCTCACCCCCTGGAAAACCAATTTCGGCGGGCTCTTCGCGCGCCACGACGCCTTTGACGGCCAGCCACCCTACTCCCTGCCGGCAGTTTGGCTGGAAGCTCGCGGCAAACTCAAGCCGGACACGCCGTTCAACTTCGTCTCCACCGTGGACATCATCGGCGGCAACTCCGGCTCGCCGGTGGTGAACCGCAAGGGAGAATTGGTCGGGCTGATATTCGACGGCAACCTCGAAAGCCTGGGCAATCGTTTCGGCTATACCGAAACTACCGCGCGCTCGCTGGCCGTGGATGTGCGCGCGATCTTGGAAGCGCTGGAGGTCGTGTATGGCGCCAGCGCGCTGGTGAAGGAAATGCGGGGCGATCAATAGCTGCGCTGGCGCGCCAGCGCCTGCATGGCGCGTTCGGCCAAGTTGTCAGCGGCTTTCATCATTCACGACGCACTAGCGCGCACAATAAGCCAGCCGTTGGCTCGTCCTGCAACGCTGCGCCCTGTTGCCTAATGCTTACTTCCTTCGGGTGCGACTGTACATAGTGCAGGAAAAGCGCAGGCGAAAGAGGGTCGCGGTGGGTCGGAATGCGCAGCGTACGACCGGGGAACACGACGCCGTGGCGGAGTTCGCCCAGCGATACGCCGGTTCATCCCGCGCGCGCGGGGAACACCGCTCAATTCCTGCACCGTCTTGTCCACATCGCGGTTCATCCCCGCGCGCGCGGGGAACACACAGTCATTTGCCCGGCCTGCCGGGGTCGCACCGGTTCATCCCCGCGCGCGCGGGGAACACCTCATGCGTAGTGTTGACCGACGGGTATACACCGGTTCATCCCCGCGCGCGCGGGGAACACGTGAAAGCGCAGGCCGTAGTCGTCGAGCACGGCGGTTCATCCCCGCGCGCGCGGGGAACACGGCACACGACCTAGCTAAGCCGCCTTGCGCGGCGGTTCATCCCCGCGCGCGCGGGGAACACTTTGCGGCCCTGGAGGCGTTGCGGCAGGCGGCCGGTTCATCCCCGCGCGCGCGGGGAACACAGGTCATGCACGGTTTTGAGCGACGCGCCGAACGGTTCATCCCCGCGCGCGCGGGGAACACGCGTGCGCGAGCGTGCATTCCGCTTGCTCAAACGGTTCATCCCCGCGCGCGCGGGGAACACGGTAACAGCCCCTTGGCAATGCCCTCGACCATCGGTTCATCCCCGCGCGCGCGGGGAACACACCGCCGCCGACTACCTCGCCGCCTACCACGGCGGTTCATCCCCGCGCGCGCGGGGAACACCTCGCCACCGGCCACGCCGATGTCGCGCTGCCCGGTTCATCCCCGCGCGCGCGGGGAACACCACAGTGTTAACCCAGCCGCCGCCCCGGAGTTCGGTTCATCCCCGCGCGCGCGGGGAACACCAACCTCACCGAACTCATCGGCGAGCTGGTGACGGTTCATCCCCGCGCGCGCGGGGAACACCTCTACGGCACCGGCATGCGCCTGCTCGAAGGCGGTTCATCCCCGCGCGCGCGGGGAACACCCGTGAAAGAGGCCCAGGCCGCGCAAATCCGGCGGTTCATCCCCGCGCGCGCGGGGAACACCCTCGGCGCGATCTTGGCAACTCTGGCCCGATCGGTTCATCCCCGCGCGCGCGGGGAACACTTCTCGATCAGTTCGCCGGTGTCGGCGCTGCGCGGTTCATCCCCGCGCGCGCGAGGAACACACGGTCGCGCAGCACGACTACCTGGCATCCGCCGGTTCATCCCCGCGCGCGCGGGGAACACAGATGGGATAGAGGTTGTTTCCCCACCGGCACACGGTTCATCCCCGCGCGCGCGGGGAACACGAAATAGTCGTGCCCGAGGTGGTTCAACACATCGGTTCATCCCCGCGCGCGCGGGGAACACTTTTGGCTGCGCGGCGCGGTGATTAACCAGGGCGGTTCATCCCCGCGCGCGCGGGGAACACAGCACACCCTGTGCCGCGCCCGCAATGCTGGGCGGTTCATCCCCGCGCGCGCGGGGAACACTCGCTCAGCCGCTGCCCGGCCCAACGCATTGACGGTTCATCCCCGCGCGCGCGGGGAACACGCCTTCTCTTGCCACGAGCGCAGTTCCAGTAACGGTTCATCCCCGCGCGCGCGGGGAACACTGGGAAAGCCTTGTCAGCAGCGATGAGGGCCTCGGTTCATCCCCGCGCGCGCGGGGAACACACCAAATGAGCCACCAGCGTTCGAGTGGCCGCAGGTTCATCCCCGCGCGCGCGGGGAACACGTTCTGTTCCAACTCCGCCATCGCCTTTTGGGCGGTTCATCCCCGCGCGCGCGGGGAACACGAATCGTTTTTTCGTACCGCTGCGCGGGCAGACGGTTCATCCCCGCGCGCGCGGGGAACACGGTTCTGGAGTGAAGCTCTTCGGACTGCGACTCGGTTCATCCCCGCGCGCGCGGGGAACACCGGAGGCGGTGGCGGGCAAGGCGTGGGTGGCGGGGTTCATCCCCGCGCGCGCGGGGAACACCACGTAGAGGTCGCCGCAGAAACCGCTGCCGGCGGTTCATCCCCGCGCGCGCGGGGAACACGGTGTTCCACAGGCGCACGTCGTCTACATGCGCGGTTCATCCCCGCGCGCGCGGGGAACACCTGCGCGGCCCGACATGGGACACGGTAAGCGGCGGTTCATCCCCGCGCGCGCGGGGAACACGCCTGCAAAACATCCGCAGGCATTTGCAGATGCGGTTCATCCCCGCGCGCGCGGGGAACACACTTCAAGGATACGCTTGATTGGAAGGGACATTTTCCCCCCTCCGCATTCTACCGATTACAAAGGCACACTTTCGAATTCTTAAGGAACGGCTGCACCAGCATCTGTTTCGGGCAGAAACGAAACCAACTTTACTCCATCGAGTTCTGTCGGGATACGCCGATTTGCACCGACTGTCTCGAAATCGAACCCAGCCTCGTTCGATGCCGTCCAAGCGATTACCGCATTGCCGTCGCCAACTTCTTCGGCAACCTGCGACCAAATGTACTCTCGGACTTTGCGTGAATACTCGCCGACATAGACGCCGGCTCGCACTTCAAGTAGCCAAACGGCGAGCCGTCCCCTCAGGCGAGGCGGTACGTTCTCAACCACGATGACCAGCATCGCCGATACTCTCCGAGTTTGGTATCGCGAGAGCAACCGCTTCCTCAGGTGCTTCGGGGGGCTCTATGCCCCCTGCAGAAAGCATTTCCTCGATTCCAGGGATGATTCGTGCGAGCAACCGCGTCGACCGAAAGACATCGCGGCAAGCCAGCCGCACAGCTCTTTCCGGATTCGGCGGCGCCTGCGCGGCAATCCGGAAAGCGACCGGGACCACGGTTTGGAATTTGTAGATGTCGGCAACGTCGTAGACGAACGAAAGCGGTTTGCCGGTATGAATGAAACCGACCGCCGGGGCATAGCCCGCGGCCAGTACCGCGGCCTCCGCAACGCCATAGAGACAGGCGGTCGCGGCAGACAAGCAACGGTTGGGGAGATCGCCAGCATCCCAATCTTCTAAATCGTAATTGCGCGCACGCCACGTGATCCCATATTTTTCAGCGAGCCGCTTGTACATCTCACGGACACGGGCGCCTTCGATACCCCTTAGCTGCTCGACCGATCTGCGCGCCGGAGGCTCTTCGTCGAAGCGCATCGAATACATTTTGCGCACGACCTTGAGCCGGAGATCATCATCGAGGGCCAACCGAGCCTGATAGAGCAGCCGATCGGCCCGGGCGCCGCCGGGCTGCCCTGCGGAGTAGAGGCGAACGCCTGCCTCGCCCACCCATACCAGCAGCGTGCCCGTTCTTCCGGCAAGTGCGCACGCCGCATGAGAAATGCGAATGCCCGGTTCAAGCAGCAAACAAGCCACGCCGCCGATTGGAATGTGCGTGCGCACGCCGGCCTTATCGATCAACACGAACGCGCCATCGAGCACATCGAGTTGCCCTCGCTCGACAAACAAAACGGATAACCGCTCCTTGATCGGGATCGGTTTCGGCGCTTGGATCGGCTCGCTCACGGTGCGGCGTGCAGGGGGCGCTGTCTTGTGCCTTCCGGCGATATGACGGTGAATCGACCGTCGAGCGCCGCCTCGCCAAGCGCAATCAATCCGCCGAAGACTTGGATCAGCGATTCTGGAGACGGCGGCGAGAAGCGAAGAAACACAATCCCGCGGGGCGGCGCAACGCCCTGGCGAAAGACAAGGTCGCCGTGATCTCTATCGAAGGATAGGAGAAACCGCTGCTCGCGCCGAGCCAGCGCCAGCACTTCCATGTCGGATACACCCGCCGCAGACTCTCCAACCGCGAGCACATCCTCGCCCCGATCACGCAGGTGCGAAATCAAGTAGGCAGGAATGTTCTCGTCGGCAAGCCAGCGCATCACGCAGCATCAGGCAACACGAGATACTTCTCTTCCCCGATGAGGTCTTGCGCGAATGCAAATACTGCGCGCAGATCATCGTCCTCAAGTTGCGAGTAATTTTCGAGAATCTGCACTTCCGTCCATCCTGCCGCTTTCAGCCCGAGCAGAAACTCGACAGTCAGCCGCGTTCCCTTCACGCGAGGGCGTCCCCCGCAGATTTCGGGGTCGGTTTCGATATGATCTTTCCAGTCCATTTCGGTGTCTCCCAGGAGGGTGTTACCCGCACAATCTAACGCAGTCTGCGCAAGAGCAGCAAGCCGCAGCCGAAGGCTTTGGCGGGGCCGTTGCCGGGTTTGGCAGTAATCTCGTCACGAAACCCTTGCCAAGGACAGTAATCCCAACCCCAACGCCTTGCCATGCCCAAAACCATTGATCACACCTTGGCGCAAGCGGTCTGGGGCAAGTGCTTCGAGCACACCTTCGAACAGAGCCGAGTGAACGGTGATGCGGTTACCCGCGCGCCCCTGCCGCACTTGCAAGCGTTCGCTGGCACCGCGCTCGCAGCCCAGCACAGCAAAGCCATGCTTGTCACCTTGACGGGCAAGCCACGCCAGTTGTTCCTCCTCGCGCGTCAATCCGTAGCGTTTCCCGGCGCGCGTAACCGTGGGGTTGACGAGCAGGCGGAAGCGGTAGCGGGCGCCAGCCTGAACAAGCATCTCCAGGTCAACGGGTTTATTGCCGAGCGTTTCAGTCGCGTAGCCTGCAAAGGGATCAAGTACGGACCAGTCCGCAAGTTGTTCGGATTGCACCAGTACCACACTCGAAGTCTGGTAATCAGCTCGGCGCTCCAGTCGCCACAGGAAGCGGGCGGGGGGTGTATACATATCGGGCGCAAATGCGCGGGCCAGGGTGCGGTGCATTTCGTAGGCATCGCTCAGATCGCGCCGCGCCTGCGGATGGCGTGGATCGAGCGTCAGTCTAGACAGATACATGCATGACCTCCGAAATGACGTAACGCGGGCCGAAGCGACGTTCCGAAAAAGGTGCCCCCGGCTGATCCAAGCGCACCGCGCCTTCGCTTGTGTGCTCCAGCACTAGGCGGAGCGGTTCATTGCGATGTTCGGACCTAGGTGCGGCGATAAGCGGCCAAACGAGCAGCGCTTCTCGTAGGCCTCCGTCGCGTATTCCATCTTCCATCCAAACTGGTTCCCCCGGCGGAAAACTCTTCCGCCCAAGTGCCAGTAGCCAGACCGGCGTGCGAAGGGCTGCATATATGCGCTGGAGCAAATCGTAGTCCGTGCCTTCCAGACCAACCAGGAAAGCGGCATCAGCAAGGTAATAACGCGGGCTAATGATGGTGCGGTCCAAATCTGCCTTGCCGGCGGCGGTCATAACGCCAGTAGCGGTCTGGTAATCCCGCATCAACAAGCCCTCACGATCCACCCGCACGCCCATTTTTAGCCGCGCGAGATCATCCACGGGCTCGGTGCGGTCGCGCCCAAGCGCAGCGCAGACCAAGCCAAGCACGCCGGACTTGGATGGCTCCAACTGGCTGTCGCGTTCGTCGAAGCGGCTGGTGGTGCCCCAGGACTGCATGGGGCCGGCCAGCCGCAGCAGCAGTGTCGGCATGGCTCACGCCTCCAGTTCGGCGCGGACTTTGTCCTGTACCCACCGGGCAAACACATTCAGATTTGGCTGGGCTTCTCCTTTGCCACTCGGCCAGGCGCCGGTCATGTCCAGATAGGCCCAGACATCCTTACCATCGCCATAGAAACCGGCAATCTTGGCGTCGTGCTCGGCGAGTCTTTCCACGGACAGAACGGTGATTTCCTTGTCGGCCTTGGGCCATACGGGCTTCTCGAATGCGTTGGCCAGATTGAACGGGCTAGCATGCCGCAGCACCACGCCCACGAAGCTCGGCGGGTTATGAGCTGCGAAGGTGTTTTGCTTGCCGGTGGGGATGGCACGGGCCATCGCCTGAACGAAGGCACCGATACCGTTCAACGCAAGTTCCTTGTCATCATGCAGGTTCTCAATCAGTTTGGCGGCATCGACCACGGCATAGCGGTAGAAAGTGGCGGAGTTGAACTCGACATGGGCAATCATCTCCACCTGCGGCTCGCCCAAAGTCGCCTTGTCATCAACCGCTGTGAAGTAATCGAACTCGCGTTCCACCTTGTGGGTGGAGATGGCGTGGGCAACCTGGCAGGCGGCGTCCTGGTTTACGCCCGGCATATCAGCCAACATGCGGCCAAATAGGGCAACATCGACCGCTTTCCGTCCGTCCAGCAGCGCCTTGGCTTCCTTTCTTACTTCGTCGGGTACGCTCGCCTTCGCCTCTTTCTTGGATTTCTTGCCCTCCGTCGCGGGCGCGCTGCCAAGCGCATCCCAATGCTTGTGGATCAACTGGGCGAAGCCTTCGATTTCACCCTGGCCCAGAAACAGCAAGTATTCCGTCTTGCCGTCCTCTTTCACTTTAAGGCCGGCGCCGGCAAGCGCCTCTTCAATACGAGCCCCAGCATCGGCCCGCCCCAGTTCGGCCAAACGCGCTTCCAGGAGTTGTTTCAGCTTCTTGGTGCGCACCCCCTGGAATTCGGTGGGAATCCTCGCTGTCTCGGCCGCATTGAGACGGATCGCCCGCTTGAAACACTGGCTGCTAACCCGTGCCCGCCGATGCCCGCCAAACAAAGCGTCTTTAGGCGCGCCGGTGTCGTCGCGGTTGAGGTTGGACGGGGCGAAGTTCTGAATCAGGTGGAATTCGACAAACAAGCTCATGGTGTCCTCCGGTCAAAGTGTCTGTTCGGTTTCAATCAGTGTGGATTCGGTGTCATCGGCCGGCGCGTCATTGCCGTCATAGGCCCGGTAAAAGTCACGCGCCCAGCGTTGGCGCAAGCGGTCTCTCCCTTCCTGATCGTAGGGATTGAGCCAGCGCGCCAGGTCATCGAGAAGGCCGGCGAAATCACAACCCAAGGCATCGGCGGCCAGCAGCGAAACCGCCTGCCGCAACAAGGTCGGCAGGCTTTCCGGTTCAGCACCCAGCAAAGCGATAAAGCGCTGCTCGATGCTGGCACTGTCTCGTGTGTGCCCCAGTCGGCCAAAGGTGGCGGCAAAACTCGCATCGGCGTGGTGCTGTGGGTGGAAGGCGAACAGCCCGGCCGTGAGATAGAGTGCTTTACGCCAGGGATCGTCCGCTTGGCGTTCCGCGCCCACGAAACGTTCGACATAAGGATAGGCGCGCGGGTAGGCGCCGGGATCGAAGCTCAAGCTGCGCTTGAGATGGGCGAACGCCCCGCGTTCCCGCTCCTTCTGCCCGATCAGGTGGGTGATGAATGATTGAGCGTGCGCGCTCATGATGTGGCCTCCTTTGGTGTGGATTCGGTGTTGGCTGGAACGAGAGATTTCAGCAGGCCGCTGAACTTGGGATAGGTTCGAGCATCCGCCCGTAGAACGGCGGGCGAGTCGCCCAGGCTGCGCCGGGCGGCCGTCCACGATTGCTTCGCGGCCTCGGCAAGGGTGGCTTTCCAGTCGCGGTCCGCTGTTTCGATTTCACCTGCTGCGATCTGCTGCATTAGCTTGGGCAAAGCGCGCTCTGCTGTGGAGAAGAAAACTGCGGCTGCGGGACCGTTTGCCAGAATGTCCCTGGCCCGCACTCTGGTGTCCTTGTGCTTCGGGTCCGGCATGGTCTGGGCAATCATGTCAGCATAAAGGCCGCGTAAGCGGAAAAAGAGTTCTTCGCCAAACCGTATTTGCGCGCGCAACTCGGCTGCCGAATCTGGGCTCGTCAGCAAAGCCTGCGGCAGCACGATGCGCTCCACCCGCCAGCGCAGCAACTTGGCCTGGTCACTGGCTAGGCCTGCGGTCAGGATTTGTACGTGGGCATCCCATCGACCCAGAGCCGGGTAAAGATCGGCAGCCCAGCCAAGGATAGCCGC
Source organism: Casimicrobiaceae bacterium (assembly GCA_026646885.1). Taxonomy (GTDB): domain Bacteria; phylum Pseudomonadota; class Gammaproteobacteria; order Burkholderiales; family Casimicrobiaceae; genus JACPUX01. The sequence continues at coordinate 228,682 of JAPKHK010000003.1, forward strand.
GGGGATGTCTTTGGTCTTGCTTGCGTCCGGCACCAGTGACGGCAAATCGCGCCAGACAGCGCGGCCCTCGGAAAAAGAGATGCGAACTGACTTGCCATCTTTGTTGATGCGATAGCTCGCCATCGGGTCAGGGGCATTGGGGTCGTCGCTCAAGGCAAGCCCGGCCGCGAACCGAATATGGCGAACCTGTTCCAACCCCTCATCCGGCAAAAGCAGTACAGCACGGCTCTGGCGTGTATAGCGGTCGTTCGGTCCGGTGGCCAGGGTTGGTTCGGCACGAAGCCTAGCGATAGAAGGCGCTCCTCGTTCCCAGGCGGGCAAGTCATCGTCGCGCCGGGCATCGAAGGGATGTAGGCCCAGTAGGAGCGTTTCGGACAAATCGTTGCCGGTGGGCATGACCGCCGCTGTATTGGCCAAAGCGCCCGCCTTATCCGAGACCTTGATGGATTGAACGAGCTTTCCGGTAACGAACTGGAAGTAGCCCAACAAGTCGCAAAACAACCTTGCTGTGGGAACCGGGATCGGCTGTGTATCGACAGCGTGGTCAAAAACCGCTGGTTCGCTCGGACTCGGTTTTCCGATCACGACCTGCGTCCACACCTTTTGCTTTTCCCGAGTCTCTTCCGCCTCCCCCAGCTCCGCTACCTGCATGAACGGATGGGTTGGATGGAACAGCCAGAAACGATCCCGCCATTGTTCCAGGTAGGCCCGAATCGGTGCTTCCGGTAGCCCGTCGCGAAACCAGCGGGCGCGATCGCTATCGACCCATTTCCCGTGTTGGGTGGTCAGCGCCCGGTGCAAGGTCGCGAGCAGCAGGCGGTAGAGGGCAATGAGGTTCGGCGGAGAAGTTTCCGCCAGAGCCGCATAGTCGCGAGCTTTCAGCAAGGCATCCATCAGGCTGACTTCACCCACCTCGCCGGTGTGAGTCCGCACCGATATCCAGGGCTCATCAAGCAAATTGAAGGCAGGTACTACATCGCTGGTCATGCGTCCTCCATGGTCTGGTAGGTAATGCCAAGTTCAGGATCGAGGCGCACCCGAAGGCGCCCAAAAGTCGCCACGCCATCCAGCAGCCGCAGTGGCTTAAGATTGTGCAACAGTGGGTGCGACTCGAAGCTGGCCGGGGCAGGTTGCGCGATCAGAGACAGAAAGACGTCCTTACGGCTCAAGCGCACCTGACGCCGGTAGATGCGCCGTGCCAAATTGTCGTCCAGCACAGCCTGGGGGTCGAAAGGCGCATCGCTCGTTCGCAGGCGCCAGCCTTGGTCGGATTCCAGCACCGGCACGACGATGACACTGTCGTCGCCCAGACGGGTCACCACACGTAGTCCATCCCCCTCCCCTTCCTCGTTCGCGCGGGGTTTGTTGGTGTAGGCATTCTGAGGCTCCGCTTCGGAATCGAGGGCGACATTGATGGCCCGTTGCCGTTGCTCCTGCACTGTGGCAAGGTGTTGACCCAAGGCCAAGTCGAGTTTCTTGACGAATTCGGCCCGGTCTTCCTCCTCGAAGGGTTCGCTTGCGTAAACGGTTTGTACCAAGCGGTCGATATCCTGAGGTAACCGCCACGTATCTTCCCTTCCCGCAATGCCCCAGGTCCGATAGAGCAGATAGGGGTCGTATACGAAACCCCAGGCGGTCTGTTTGAGTTCTGGCTCGCGGTCACGTTGGAATCCGGCCACGATCAGGTGGGGTTCTCGGTGTGCCTCGGGGCGTTCGCGCTCATGTCTGTGCAAGCGGCCCGCGCGCTGCAACAGCAGGTCCACAGGGGCGAGGTCGGTCAGCATGAAATCGAAGTCGATATCCAGACTTTGCTCGACCACCTGTGTGGCGATCAGCATGGCGCGGGGCGGGCGATGCACGCCCTTTCCGCGCCCGAAGCATGTCAGGACACGTTTCTCTCGCTCGCCACGTTCGTCAGCCGGATACCGGGCATGGAACAGCAGCAGTTCCGTATCGTCATCCACACGGCTTTTCAACAGGGAGTACAAATCCTGCGCGCGCTGCACGGTATTGAGGATGACCGCGCCACAACCGCCGCCGGATAACGCTTCCAGGGCGACCCCCGCCAGTGCCTCCAGTTCCTCGGTCACGCCGGCAACCATGATGGGTTTCAACGGCCGACATGCCGCATGCTCACCCACCACCTGATCGCAACGGCTCATCAGGACGCGGGGGTAGTCGATGTCCGGTTCGCCCCTCAAGCCCCAAGCTTGCAGAAAGGCTGCCCGGCGTTTGGCCGGAAGCGTTGCGCTCATCAGCACCACCGAACAGTTCATAGCCTTAAGCCAGCGCAGCAGGGCTTCGATCAGGCCGCCAGTGTAGGTATCGTAGGCGTGGACCTCATCCAGCACCACCACGCGGTTGGCCAGCCCCCACAGGCGCACGAAGTGATGCTTAACATTGAGGGTAGCGAACAAGGCTTGGTCGATGGTGCCGGCCCCGTAGGGAGAAAGCAGTGGCCGTTTGCGCTGGGAGAACCAAGCAGAGGACGAGACGGACTCACCCAGCGAGGCATCGACGCCGCGCAGTCGGTGGATACACTCGTCCAGCATCGCCCCGCCATGAACAAGTTGGACGTCCAGGCGAATATCCGACGAGAACGCTTTCAGGAAAGTCAGCGCCCGCCCGAACATCGCGGTGCCGGTAGCCTGGGTAGGCAAGGCCACGTAGAGCCCGCGATGCCCGTTGGCAGCCTGGAGCCGCAGATGCGCAAGGAAGGCCAATTCGGTCTTGCCCTCACCCATCGGCGCCTCGACGATCATGAGGGTCGGGCCGGCAGCCAGTTCGAGCAGTCTGTCGGCAACCGCCTGAAGCGGGCGCGCCTTAGCAGCCTGTGTATTCAGAATGCGACTAACGAGCGCGCTCGTTTCCTCTTCCCCGTGGAGCAGAACATGGAAGCCCGGCCAACCGATTGCGTCGAGGGCGGCCTCGGCCAACTCCCTTGCCAACTCGTAGTGGCCAACCAGCAACTCATCGCGTTTGCCCGGTGGAAACCAGTCTTGATTGGAGCCGATCCAGTCAGCCACGCTGGTCAGCCCGGCCAGCCAGGCGACCGCCGGCAACTTGATTTCTGCTGCGCAGGGTTCGCCTTCCGGCACCAGCGTCGACCAGTAAGCATCGAACAAGGTTTGGCGGGCTGCCTGCCAAGCAGTTCCTTCGTGCCTGGGAGTTGCGCCTTCCAGCATTCTTGAGGTCGGCATGTAGCCGTGATGGGCGCCCAGCGCCTGGGTCACGGCCAGTACCCAGCCTGCGCCAGGAAATCGGGTAGGTAAAATCTTGCGCAGCAAAGCCGTGCTCGCCAAGTCGTGGCGATCAACGGAGAGCGTGGTCGTTTTGAAAGGCAGGCCCGCCTCTTCATCGGCATGCTGGCCTTCCGGCCATTTGAGCTGGAACCCCGGAATCGCCTTGCCGAAATCGTGTAAGCCGACGATGGTGGCGAACCAACGCGGCGCTGACATGCCTTTCAACCCAAAGGAAGACGCTGCCCACGCTTGGGTCTGGGCGGATTCACGGTGCAAAAGAGCTTCGGCGACTGCGGCCACATCGAGCATGTGTGGCAGCAAGCCATGGCCGTTGATCTGATCGCTTTTTGCCCAAATCGCCGTAGTGCTATTCGGAAGGTCAGAAAACTTCAACACCATATTCTGCACCTGATTCCAATGGGTATTACAACGGAGTTCAGCCAGCCCAATCGCCGAGTAAACCCAGAGCTATGTTGGCCGCGTTCATCCTTACCATCACAATCTGGAAAACCATTGAATGCCTCCACATCACGGCCGCTGCATGCAAGCGGATGCCATTTCTTGTACATGGCCCTCTTCCGATGCCCTGCCCCAAGAACTCGTCAATCACGCGGCACGCCCTCCGACAACACTCTTGCGGAATGGTAACGCTTGGGAGGCTCAGAAGATGAGCCTCAGGAATTCAAAATGCGAGTTAACCCGCTTTGCACATCGCAAGTCCATGGGGAACGCCGGTTCCGCCACCAGGCAACATGTGCCCCCCCTTGGCGAACGTAGCAACTCGGTCTTTTGCCCTGAATCCCCGGCGTCCGCCTATTGCCCCGTGCAGTAATCAGGAGTCTATGCGCGAGTCCTCCTAGACTATTACGACACGCGCCCCTTCGGCAAGCGGACGATTCTGCAACCCCATGCAGATGCAATCCACACAGCGGACTTGTTGGGGCGTCACGTCACTCAACTGTGAAAAAGAGGGCCCGCATAGCGCGGAGCAGAAATGCCGGCACGGGCTCACAAGACCCACTGGCGAAATTTCCGCTGCGATCGTTACGCTGATGGCATGAGCGGTTCGCGGACGCTTGGTGGATTCGCTCGCGCGGCACGCGAGCCAAATGCGTTCTGTGAGTTCGCGCCTCGTCGGCGCGACGAGCTTGGGGCAAGTGGTTCGCTGGTTCGCGGCAAAGGCGCACCATTGCAGTTACCCGTGGCACGCAATGCTCGACCGGCCCTGCTCAGTGCTGCAATATCTTCGACAAAAACACCTGCGCGCGCTCGCTGCGCGGGCTGCCGAAGAAAGCTTCTTTTTTGTCGTCTTCGACGATCTTGCCTTGGTCCATGAAGATCACGCGGTGGGCCACCTTGCGGGCGAAGCCCATTTCGTGGGTGACCACCATCATGGTCATGCCTTCTTGCGCGAGTTCGACCATCACGTCCAGCACTTCGTTGATCATCTCCGGATCGAGCGCGGAGGTGGGCTCGTCGAAGAGCATGGCGATGGGGTCCATGGCCAGCGCCCGGGCGATCGCCACGCGCTGCTGCTGGCCGCCGGAGAGCTGACCGGGGAATTTGTGGGCGTGGGCTTTGAGGCCGACGCGATCGAGGAGCTTCAGGCCCTTGTCCTTGGCTTCGTCGTTGCTGCGACCCAACACCTTCACCTGCGCGATGGCGAGGTTGTCGGTAATGGTCATGTGGGGAAACAGCTCGAAGTGCTGGAACACCATGCCCACGCGGGAGCGCAGCTTGGGCAGGTTGGTTTTGGGGTCGCCCACGGAAATGCCATCGACGACGACGTCTCCGGCCTGGAAGGGTTCGAGGCCATTGACACATTTGATGAGCGTGGATTTGCCCGAACCCGAGGGGCCGCAAACGACGATCACTTCGCCTTTTTCCACGTTGGTGGTGCATTCAGTCAACACCTGGAACTGGCCATACCATTTGCTGATGTTGCGAATTTCGATCATCGACATCACGACTCTCCGATTTCTTAGCGAATGATGGCGATGCGCGCCTGCAGACGCTTCACCAGCATGGACAAACTGAAGCAGATCGCCAGGTAGAGCACCGCGGCAACGAGATAGGTTTCCACCGGCCGGTTGAAGTTCTTGCCGGCGATTTCGAAACCCTTCAAGAGATCGTAGGCGCCGATGGCATACACCAGCGAGGTGTCCTGGAAGAGGATGATGGTTTGGGTCAAGAGCACCGGCAGCATGTTGCGGAAGGCCTGAGGCAGCACCACGAGCTGCATGCATTGCCGGTAGGTCATGCCCAAGGCGTAACCGGCGGCCACCTGCCCGCGCGGAATGCTCTGAATGCCAGCGCGCATGATCTCGGAGTAGTAGGCGGCCTCAAACAAGGTAAAGGTGATGATGGCCGAAGTCTCCGCGCCCAGCGGCCGCCCGATGAGCATGGGGATCAAAAGGAAGAACCACAAGATCACCATCACCAGCGGAATACTGCGCATGGTGTTGACGTAAGCCGCGGCGGGCAGGTTGAGCCAACGGTGACTGGAAAGCCGCATCAAGGCCAACAGCGTACCCAAGGCAATGCCGCCCAGCATGGCGATCACGGTGAGCTGAATGGAAAAGAAGAAACCCTTGCTAATGTAACCGGTGACGACTTGCCAAGTGATGAATGAGAAATCGAGGTTGAGCATCACTTGCCTCCCCCGATCATGCCCGGCACCTTGAGCCGGCCTTCCAGCCACAACATGAAGCGGTTGATGGCAAAGGCGGAAATGAAATAGAGCCCGGTAACGGCGAGATAAACTTCGATGCCGCGGGAGGTTTCCTCCTGCGCTTGCAGGGCAAACAGCGTCAATTCCGAGATGCTCACCGCGAAGGCCACCGAGGAGTTCTTGATGATGTTCATCGACTCGCTGGTCAATGGCGGGATGACGATGCGAAACGCCATCGGCAGAAGCACGTAACGATAAGTCTGCGGCAGGGTGAAACCCATGGCCAGCCCCGCCATGCGCTGACCGCGCGGCAGCGACTGAATGCCCGCGCGCACTTGCTCGGAAATGCGCGCCGAAGTGAACAGCCCCAAACCCAGCACCACCAGAATGAAGCTGGGCACGCCGCGCAGCGGCGGCAACAACGCCGGTACGACGTGGTACCAAAGAAAAATCTGCACCAGAAGTGGAACGTTGCGAAAGATCTCGGTCCAGGCGTTACCCAGAAACACCAGTCCTTTGCTGGGCGTGGTGCGCAAAATGCCCATCACCGAACCTAGCGCCAGCGCGACCAACAGCGCCAGCAGCGAAACCGAAAGCGTCCAACCCCAAGCGGACAGCAGCCAGTCCAGATAGGTGACGCTTCCGTCGCTGCCAAAGCAACTGGCCACGACCACGCCATCAATCGTGTCTTTGCAGAAGACCTGCCAATCCCAGGTACTCAATGGCGACTCCCCCGACGCAATCGGCCGGCGGGATTTTCGTCCCGCCGGTTGCCGCGGGGGCCCGAACATCGCCCCCGTCTATCGATGCAGCGCCAGAATTACTTCTTGGCGTAATCTTCCATCGGCTTGTCGTTGGGGTTGGCCCACGCGGCTTTGGTCGCCTCGGAGGCGGCCAGGCCGATCGGCTTGTTGGCGGGCGGGATCGGCTGCATGAACCACTTGTCATAGATCTTGGCCATTTCGCCCGACTTCATCATGGCCTTCAGGCTGTCGTCCACCGCTTTCTTGAAGGCCGGGTCATCCTTGCGAATCATGATGTTGATCGGTTCAACCGACAAGGTCTCGCCGACAATCTTGAAGTCGGCGGGGTTCTTGGCCTTGGCGATGTTGCCGGCGAGAATCTGGCCGTCCATCACGAAAGCATCGGCGCGGCCCGACTCCAGCAGCAGGAAGCTGTCGGCGTGATCTTTGCCGAACACTTCGTTGAAATTCACACCCGCGGCGCGCTCGTGTTTCCTCAGGTGCTGCACCGAGGTCGTGCCGGTGGTGGTGGCCACGTTCTTGCCTTTGAGCTGAGCGATGGAGGTGATGCCTGAGTTCGCCTTGACCGCGATGCGCACTTCTTCGACGAAGGTGGTCACGGCAAAAGAAACGTCTTTTTGGCGGGCCAGGTTATTGGTGGTGGAACCGCACTCGATATCGACCGTGCCGTTTTGCACCAGGGGAATACGGTTCTGAGAGGTAACCGGCTGGTACTTGATGTCGAGCTTGGCGAGTTTGAGCTGCTTTTGCACGTCGGCCAACACGCGCTCGCACAGGGCGACGTGGAAACCGGCGAATTTGCCGTCACCCGTGGTGAACGACAGGCCGCCAGACGACTCGCGCACGCCCATGGTGACGGCGCCGGTGTCTTTGAATTTCTTAAGGGTTCCGGTGAGATCCTGCGCCAGCACCGCGGTGCTCGCCAGGCCAGCCAAGGCCATACCCAGAACCAGTTTGGAGTAATGCTTCATTGAGAACCTCCTCGAGAGTTTAAGCTTCAGTCAACGGAAACGGGTCCGCCGGAACGGTTCCATCGGCAATGCGGTGGGCTGGCCACCATGGCGGTTTGCCAAAACAAAGGGATCCTCCAGCGACATCATTGTTTTCGCGGTTGCGCCACCCGCTGGAACGTATCGGGCGCGTGCGCCAAGTTTAGCGAGCGCGCGGCGCTTTGTCGAACGAACCCCACCCCCACCGAGCGCGCGGTCTTGGTTCCGTGCACCCGGCATCTTCGGTTCAGCCACTTGCCGTCAAACTTCTCTCGCATAATCAACATCTTTTCTGATAGCTCCGAAAAAACGCCAAAGGCACTCTCGCACGATTTGATCGCGGCTCAAAAGAACGGGGCACGCCCTATCTTGCCTTTTGGGGTGGGTGCCTTTAGCTTGGCGGGCGTCACGTTACCGCGTTCGCGTCGCCCGGGCGGAATCAGGCGCGGGTGGAGCCTTGTCGCACCCAGGTTCTATCCCGGTTTCAGCGTGCGCCAGCATTACATCCGCGCGCATTCTTGACCGGAGGCAGACAATATCTCTCCAGCGAAGACTATAATTCTTGGATAGAGCATCAAATCCAGGCGAAGGAAAAAAGCAATGGGCTTCGCGCCAATTTTCACTAGCGAAGAGATTCACCTCATCGAGGAAGCATCGCGCGGCGAGCCCCTGATGGAGCGCGCCGGAAGTGCTGCGGCCGAGCTTGTTCATCGCTTGCTCGCGGGAAAAGAGGGGCCGATATTGGTGCTGGCCGGCCCAGGCAACAACGGGGGTGACGGTTTCGTTCTCGCGCGCAAGCTGAGGCAGGCCGGTCACGCCGTGCATGTGGTGGCGATGGCGGCGCCAGAAGAGCTGCCCGTGGACGCAGGCGCGGCACGCGCCGCTTGGGTACGAGACGGTGGAGAGATCTTCCTGGAGCTGCCCGGGCGACGCGACTGGGCGCTGGTGGTCGACGCGCTCTTCGGAATCGGGCTTTCGCGCCCACTCGAAGAACCCTACTGCGACTGGGTGGAGCACGTCAATCACCTACCGGCACCGATACTCGCGCTCGATCTGCCCAGCGGACTCGCGGCCGACTCGGGCGTCGCCTTGGGGCCCTGTATCCGCGCCACTTGGACGGCAACCTTCATCGGCTTGAAGCCGGGCTTGCTCACTTTCGACGGCGTCGACCATTGCGGTGAAATTTTTGTCTTTCCGCTGGAAATCGATGCTACCGCCATCGTCGCGCCGCAAGGACACACCATCGATTGGCCAACGGCCAAGGCTCTCCTTGCGCCGCGTCGGCGCAACAGCCACAAGGGCGACTATGGCACGCTGGGCATCATTGGCGGCGCGCAAGGCATGGTCGGCGCAGCGCTGTTGGCTGGCCGCGCGGCCCTACATTTGGGCACCGGAAAGGTTTGGGTCAGCTTGCTCGCGCCCGACAAACCGGCTGTGGATTTCATGCACCCTGAATTGATGCTGCGGCCACACACGCATCCGGCGGCGGCCGACACCAGCGCCCTCGTTTTGGGAACAGGTCTAGGCAGCAGTGAGGAGGCCAAGGACCTGCTGATGCATGCCATCAAGGTTCCTTGCCCGCTGGTGCTCGATGCCGACGCCCTGAACTGCCTCGCACGCATGCGGCCAATGTACACAACCCGCGTCGCGCAGCGCGAAGCACCCACGGTCCTCACGCCCCATCCGGGCGAAGCGGCAAGGTTGCTACGCTGCACCGTTGCCGAAATTCAGAGTGACCGCGTCGGCGCAGCCCGCCAGCTCGCCGCCAGGCTAAACGCCTTCGTAATCATCAAGGGGGCGGGAAGCGTCTACGCCGTTCCCGACGGCATTTGGGGCATCAACCGCAGCGGCAATCAGGGCCTAGCCAGTGGCGGCACCGGCGACGTGCTCTCGGGCATGATAGGCGCCTTTCTTGCACAAGGTCTGCCGGTCGCCGAGAGTCTGGTTCTCGCGGTCAGCTTGCATGGCGCCACCGCCGATGCGTTGGTTGCCGAAGGGGTCGGTCCAACCGGGATGTGCGCCTCGGAGTTGCCGGCAATGGCCCGCCGACTGCTGAATCAACGCTGAGAAATCGAACAACGCGCTGCGCGCGGCGCTGTCTGGATTGGGGCGCTTCAGTTTAGCTCGCCTTCGGGCGGCCAGCCTGGAGGCAGAGGCAGCGCGCCGATACCTTCGTCCACCAATTCGAGATACTCGCCTCGGGTGGCCTGACCCCGGATCGGTCGTGCTGGCGCCTCCTCGTAATGGATTCGCCGTGCCTCCTCCGCAAAGCGCTCGCCCACGTTCTCCGCGCGCGCGAGCAGGGCGCGCATCTGGCGCAAACCCGCCGCCAGTTCACTCTGTCCCCCCGGCCCTGCGGGTAGGCTTTTGTTGTCAGTCGGCTCGGCGGCGCTGGCCAAGTTGAGGCGCGGCGCGCTAGGTAAGCGCTCGATGCGCGTGCTGGCACAGACCGGGCACGCCACGACTTCGCGCTCTCGCTGTTCGAGATAGTCTTCGGGCGAGCGGAACCAGCCCTCGAAGCGGTGCAGCGCGTGACAATGCAGATTGAATACGATCATGGCAGCAAGATCACCGAACCCGTCGTCTTGCGTGCCTCCAAGTCGCGGTGCGCTTGCGCGGCATGGGCCAGAGCATAGCTATACCGGGCTTCGACCTGAATCTTGCCCAGCCGTACCAGGTCGAACAGTTCGCTAGCCATCGCTTCGAGTTCCTCGCGCTTCGCGGTGTAATTCATCAGTGTGGGCCGAGTCGCGAAAAGCGAACCCTTCTGCGCGAGGAGCAGCATATCGAAAGGCGGCACCGGGCCTGAGGCATTGCCGTAGCTCACAAACATGCCTAGAGGAGCGAGACAGTCCAGTGAACCGGGGAATGTGTCCTTGCCCACCGAATCGTAAACCACCGGCACCCCGCGGCCTTGGGTGATTTCCTTGACACGTTCAACGAAATCCTCTCGGGTGTAAACGATGGTATGGGCGCATCCATGGGCACGGGCCAGTTCGGCCTTTTCATCGGAAGACACGGTGCCGATCATGGTCACCCCTAAGGCGCGTGCCCACTGACAAGCAATCAATCCAACACCGCCGGCAGCCGCATGAAAAAGGATGGTCTGCCCTGGCTGCAGGCGAAAGGTGCGCCGGAAGAGGTATTGCACCGTCAGGCCGCGCAGCATCATTGAAGCTGCCTGGCGATCCTCGATTCCTTCGGGCAACCGCACCACGCGCCCCGCCGGAACGAGTCGCTCTTGCGCATAACCGCCGGGCGGGCCGCCGACATAGGCGACACGGTCGCCGGGTCGGAATTCGCTGACGTTTTCGCCCACCGCCAGCACCGTGCCCGCGCCCTCCAAGCCTGGAACGGCGGGGAGCGGCAGCTTGTACAAGCCGCTGCGATGATAGGTGTCGATGAAATTCACACCCACTGCCGTATGGCGCAGCCTCAGCTCGCCTGGTCCGGGGCCACCGACCGCCACTTCTTCCCAGCGCAGCACCTCGGGACCGCCGTGCTCATGAAAGCGAATTGCATGACTCATGCTTGCCTCATTCACCAGTTACGCCGAACTCAACCGGATATTTCACATAGAAGATGCGCAGCCCCTCGCGCTCGATCAGGGTCACTAGCGCCTCGATCTCCTGCGCATCGACGACGAAGCCGACTTCCACCGGCAGATCACCCGCCAGTTCGAAGAAATGCTCCTCATGGATGCGACCATGGCGACCGTAACCCGCTATCGCGCGAAAGGCCGAGCCACCATGCAAGCCAAGCTCGCGCGCCTTCTCCAATAACCAATCATATAGCAGCAAGCCCTGGTGACGCGCCTTCTGCGGCACGTAGAACTTCAGGTACCAACCCGTCGCGCCCATCTTAATCTCGCAGGAACTTCAAAGTAAGCAAGCCTAGGCCAGTCATGGCGAAGGACCCCAAGAGATGCAGAACGCTAGTTGCCAGAGCCCAGGCATATTGGTTGCGCCCCAGAAGCGTGACCACTTCCGCAGAGAAAGTGGAAAAAGTGGTCAGCCCGCCGAGAAACCCCGTGATCACGAACAGCCTCGCCTCGGGCGTAAGCCCAGGGTGCGCGGCAAAGTAGCCCATCGCCAGACCGATGAGATAGGCTCCAATCCAATTGGCCGCCAAGGTTCCGGCTGGAACGGTCGGGAAGGAGGCGTTGAGCCAGAGTCCAAGAAGCCAGCGCAGCCAAGCCCCAAGCGCTGCCCCCCCGCCGACGGCGAGCACCTGACCGATCAAGACCAGCGCTCCGCCGCAGCATCGTCGCTCGCACTCGCGTCTACCCAGCGTGAACCGATCGCGCTCTGCTCCTTTTTCCAGAAGGGCGCACGGGTCTTGAGGTAATCCATCACGAACTCGCAGGCGGCAAACGCGTTACCACGATGCGCACTGGCAACGGCGACGAGAACGATCTGATCCTGAGGCTTGAGAGCGCCGATGCGGTGAATGATCACGCCATCGAGTATGTCCCAGCGCGCCGCGGCTTCGCGAGCAATGGCGGCCAGGGATTTTTCGGTCATGCCCGGATAATGTTCCAGCCACATTCCGGTGACCCCCGCCCCCGCATTGAGGTCGCGCACCAGTCCCACGAATGCGACCACCGCCCCGACTGTGGCCTTGCCCTGGTGAAGGCGGCCCACCTCTTCGGCCAGGCTGAAGTCCGCGGTGCGCACCTCGATGTGAAACATGGCGCTGCGCTCTCAGCCGCCAGTCACCGGCGGAAAAATCGCCACTTCATCGCCGGCTTCGAGCCGAGTCGAAAGGGTTGCCATTTCCTGGTTCACCGCTACCCGAAACGTGCGATTCGAGGCCAGTTCTTCGCTCCAAACGCCGCCTCGCGCACGCAGGCTCACCAGCAGCGAGGCCACGTCTTTCACTTCGCCCGGGCTCTGCCAGCACTCCGCGCCCGTGCCAAATGCCTCGCGCAAGCGGGCCAGATAGACCAACTGCAGTTCCATAGATATCCGCGCCCCCGCACCAGACGGGGCGGGAAAAGAGTTAGAAGCGGTATTGTACGCCGATCGACAATTGATCGGACTCGGGTAAACCGTTCAGCAACTCGCCGCCAGGCAGAGTGAAGCCATAGCGGGCGTATTCGAGGCGCAGACCCAGAGAGCGGCCCAGATCATACCGCAGGCCGATGCCGTAGTTGAACCCCTCGCGGCCACTGCGGCGGCTTGCATACGCGTCGGTACCGGCGCTGGGCCAGGCTGTCGCCCTTGGGTCTTGGTACCCGTAACCCAAACGTCCATACAAGGACAGGCTCGGCTGGAACACCCAATTGGTGTAAACATCGAGGTTCCAGGACTGTGGCCGGGCTTCCAGGCGGCCCGGCGCAGGAGCACCGGGCAGTAGCGCCCGCGGATCGAGCCGAAGGCCCAGCCTGTCGGTGGCGGCATGGCTCGAAAGCGCCGCTTCCACCGCAAATGCGGCGCGGAAGCGATAACCCCCGTAAAACAGGGCACTGTTGGCCGCCTCTTGCTTCGCGACAGGGGCGAGCTTGCTCCAGGGCGTAGCCAGGCCCAGGCCGCCCTCCACGCTCTGGAGTCGGTCGGCGTAACCGGAATAAAAGCCGCCTTCGGCTTGCGCCAAGCTGCTCACCGCGGCAAACAGCAACCACCCCAATCTTGCCAGCATGATCGTCTCCGTAGCGCCGCTTCACGATTCCGTTATCGGACAGATTTGTGACCACCTGAAGCCGCGCTCGGTTCCTCGGCCCCTTTCGCCACCGGGCGCCTCGCCGGGAACATGACATCAACATACGCCCGCGGCGGGCGCCGTGTCAATGCGTATCCAGCCCTACGGCGCCTTTTACCAGCTCCGCGAGCGCGTCGATGTCGCGCAAATCGTACACTGGCAGGGGACTCTCCAAGGGGACATCGCTCGCCAGCGCGACGATGTACGGATCGTTGGGGTAGATGAGCGGTTTGCCCAATGTAGGGCGGTGGACTTCGATCTTCGGAATCGGATCGAACTTGAAGCCCTCGACAAGCACCAAATCACAGGGAGAAAGGCGCTCGAGTATTCCCTCAAGACTGAGCTGGGGAGCGCCACGCAGTTCCGCAATCAAGGCCCAGCGCCGGTCGGAACTGATGACCACCTCCTGGCACCCGGCCTGCCGGTGTCGATAGGTATCCTTGCCCGGGTAATCGATCTCGAAGTCGTGGTGAGCGTGCTTGATCAGGGAAACGCTGAGGCCGCTAGAAACCAGGCTCGGAATGAGCCGTTCGATAAGCGTGGTCTTCCCACTACCCGAGTAGCCAGCGAAACCGAAGACACGACGTTCATGCACGTTCATCTTCCCGGCAAGCTTCGAGTCAGCGTTTCTTTGGTTGGGAGGGTCGCATGGCGGCCAGCGCATCGAGGCAAGCTGCAACTTGCCGCTCGATCGGGACGGGCACGGCAACCGTGCCAGCGAGTGCCGCCGTGGTCCAGTCCGCCGTGGTCTGGGCATCCCGTGCGGCAGGCAGATCCGGGATTTCTCCGAGCACTCCCGAATCGGCCTCCACCACTACCTCGGCCTCTCCATCGTGCAACCACTCGATTTGTGGTTGGCGCTTGGCGTTGGCCACGGCTTCGCCCTCGGCCCCGCGCATAAGCAGCGCATCACCGTTGTTGCCGGCAAAAAAGACCCGCATGCGTTCGAGGTACTCGGGATGAGTGACGCTCACCATTCGCAGTGCCCGGCCGACAAAGGGATTGAGCACTTTGGCCAGCGTATGGGCGCTGTTGCGCAGACCTAGGACATCACGCAGAGCAAGGACGCGCGCGAGCTTCGGTGACAGAGCCGTCAGGGGCAGGAAAGCGAGGTTGTCCTGCTGCAGTGCCGCCAAGGCGGCTGGGACGTCCTGAGCCGGCTCGGTTCCCAGAGCGCAGAGGATTTCGCAAGTGGTAACCCGCTTGGCATCGCGAGTGACGCCGTGAATCAGCACCGGCACGCCCGAGCGTGCCAGCAGCAAGGCCAGCAATGGCACCAAATTGGGCATGTGGCGAGCGCCATTGTAGCTGGGCAAAACGATGGGTATGCGCCCATCGCGCGGCGCCGGTAGGTGTTCGTAACGCGCTTCCGTTGCGGCGGCGAAGCCGGCCAGTTCCTGTGCCGCCTCGCCCTTCATGCGCAAGCCCAGCAGCAGGGCACCGAGCTGCAGATCAGAGACCTCTCCGTCGAGGACCGCGCCAAAGACCATTTCCGATTCCTGGCGCGAGAGGTCGCGCGCGCCCTCCCGACCACGGCCGATTTCCTTGAGATACGGCGTCAAGTCCACGGTCGCTTGAGCTCCCCAGTTTATGCCGCCACCGTTTCGCGGATGCCGGATGATGCCGGGCTGGAGCGGGTGACGTCATCAGCGCGGTTCACGACCGCACCGAAACCAAAGGATATTTTGCTGCGCTTCGCTCCTTTCGTCCATGACCCGCGCGGTGCCCTGGCGGAGCGGCCAACCATACAGGGCCTCACCGATTCTCGAACCGCGGTGAACGCTTTTCCAGGAATGCGCGCATGCCCTCCTTCTGGTCCTCCAGCGCAAAACTGGCGTGGAATTCGCGGCGCTCGAACAACAAGCCTTCGGAAAGCGAACTCTCGTATGCGCGATTGATGCCCTCTTTGATGCGCAGGATCGTCGGCAGAGAGAAGCTCGCGATCTTCTCGGCAACCGCGAAAGTCTCCTCCATCAGGCGTTCCGCGGGCACCACCCGGCTCACCAAGCCGGCACGTTCCGCTTCCAAGGCGTCGATGCTGCGCCCGGTGAGACACCAGTCCATCGCTTTGGCCTTGCCCACCGCGCGGGGCAGGCGCTGCGTGCCGCCCATGCCCGGCATCGTGCCGATGGTGATTTCCGGTTGACCGAAGGTGGCGTTGTCCGCGGCAATGATGAGGTCACACATCATGGCCAGTTCGCAGCCCCCGCCCAGGGCATAACCCGCTACCGCGGCGATCACCGGCTTCCTCACCTGACGCATCGCCTCCCAATCGCGGGTGATGTAGTCCTCGCCGTAGACCTTCTGGTAAGACCACTCGGCCATGGCACCGATGTCGGCACCCGCCGCGAAAGCCTTGGCATTGCCGGTGATTACCAACACGCTGATTGCGGGGTTGTCGTCGAACGTCCGCAAGGCCGCGGCAAGCTCCTTTGCCAAGGCATCGTTGAGCGCGTTCATACGGCGCGGGCGATTCAAGGAGATCAACCCCACCCGCCCCCGGACTTCCACCAGGATGTTCTCGTATGATGGATTCGGCCTGCTCACTTCTGATACCCCTCTGTTTTCTCACGTTGCTCGCAACGCATCACGCCGACACAATTTTGCCTGAGCCGGCACGACGGATTGCCGGCTGCGACGCCGCGTGTCATGATTTAGCCCTTCTCAAGAATACCACCTCCTCATGTCGGAACCGAGTGTTCTTTTTTCTTTTTCCGAAGGCATTGCCCGCATCACTCTCAACCGCCCGGAACGCCTCAACAGTCTGACCGACGACATGCATGCGCAATTGCGCCAGGTCATGCTCTCCCTGGCGACGCGGCCGGACTTGCGCGTCTTGGTGCTGACCGGCGCGGGTCGCGGGTTCTGCGCCGGTCAGGACTTACAGGATCGTACCCTTGCCCCGGGTGCGGAAACGCCCGACCTGGGTGCATCGATCGAGCGCAACTACGCACCCTTGGTACTGGCCTTGCGCGCCTTGCCGGTACCCGTCATCGCCGTGGTCAACGGCGTCGCCGCCGGCGCCGGTGCCAACATTGCGCTCGCCTGCGACATCGTGCTTGCGGCCCGTTCGGCGAGCTTTATCCAGGCCTTCTGCAAGATCGGTTTGATCCCCGACTGCGGCGGCACGCTGTTGTTGCCGCAGCGTGTCGGCACCGCACGCGCCCTTGGCCTTGCACTGCTGGGAGAAAAGCTCTCCGCGGAACAAGCCGAGCATTGGGGCCTTATCTGGAAGTGCGTGGACGACGCGGCCCTCGGCGCGGAAACCGAGAAGCTGGCGAAGCATTTTGCGCAGGCACCGACCCAGGGACTGGCACGCACCAAGGCTGCCATCCATGGCGCGACCGGACGGATTCTGGCTGAGCAGTTGGCGCTCGAAGCGCGGTATCAGCGCGAACTGGGGCACAGCGCCGACTACCGCGAGGGTGTCGCGGCCTTCATGGAAAAGCGCGCACCACACTTTCGAGGCTGCTAAAGATGGAAACGGCGGAGATTCCTTCGCATGGTTTCATCCGCGTTGTCGGCGCCGGCGCCGTTGGCGCAGGTATCGACGCATCGCGTCGACCTCACCGGGATTCGGAGCCCAGCAGGGCCGCCGCCCCCCTCCCGAATGCTGCCTCGGACGCGGCTATTTGAGCGCCGGCCATGCCATCATCGCGCACACGGCCCCACGGACTGCCAACCGCCGGTCCAGCGAAGCGGAATACCCCAACACCATTCCCTTCGACCTCGCGCGTGATGAAGGTCCAGCCACGTACCCTCTGCTCGCCCGCGCGACCCATGCACCCCGCCAGCTACGAGGCCGCGCTAGGATTGCGGCGAAAACCCAACCATCGCGTCTTGCATCGCGCCATCGCGCCCGGCCTGACCTTGGCGCGATGCGCGAAATGATTCACTATCTCGCGACGCACTATGGGGAGGAACGCGAACGCTTCCAGTCCCGCCTGAACCGCAAGACTCTTGGAGGCACAGGGAATTGAACTCACACCCCGACGCGCAGACGCTGGCACAAGCGGTGGCCCAGCAGATGCTCGCGAATGATTGCGCCACCCGCTGGTTTGGCATGGAACTCCTGGCGGTGGGACCCGGCCATGCCGCGCTGGCCATGACCGTCACCGCCAACATGCTCAACAGCCGGGGGGTCTGCCACGGCGGCATGATTTTCGCCTTGGCCGACAGTGCCTTCGCCTACGCTTGCAACGCGCGCAATCACGCGACTGTGGCCTCGGCCTGCGCAATCGATTTCTTGGCACCGGCTCAGGAAGGCGATCAACTTACCGCGACGGCGGTCGAGCGTTCGCTGGGCGGGCGCACCGGCGTATACGACATCACTCTCGCCAATCAGCGCAACGAAACCGTGGCGCTCTTTCGCGGCAAATCCTACCGCATCGAGGGGCACATCTTGTAGTTCGTTCTAGACTCGGCCAAGCGTGAAGCGGAATACGGCGCCCTCATCAGGCACGGACTCGGCCCAAATGCGCCCGCCATGACGGCGCACCACCCGGGAAACGCTGGCCAGCCCCACTCCGGTTCCTTCGAAATCTTCGGGGCGGTGTAAGCGCTGGAAGGGCGTGAACAGCCTGTCGACATACTTCATGTCGAAACCGACACCGTTGTCGCGCACGAAAAAGATCTCGCCGTCCTCGCTCATTTCGCTGCCAAATTCGATCTGCGGCACGGCGCGCTTGGCCGAGTACTTCCAAGCGTTCTCCAAGAGATTCTGCATCATCACTCTCAAGAGCTGAGGATCCCCCACTGCGCGCAGATTGGGCGTAATCGCCACGTTGACGCGGTGTCCCGGCTCGGCACGGCTGCGCTCTTCGATGAGTTCGTAGGCGAGTTGGCTGAGATCGACCGGGACCCGGTGCATTTCCTGGCGGGTCACCCGGGACAGCTCGAGCAAATCGTCGATCAGCCCGCCCATGCGCTGCGCCGCCCGGCGCACACGATCGAGGTAGCTCTGCGCCTTTTCGTCGAGGCGGGAGCCATATTCGCTGGCCAGGAGGTGGCTGAAGCCGTCGATGCTGCGCAGCGGGGCGCGCAAGTCATGGGAGACCGAGTAAGCAAAAGACTCGAGTTCGCGATTGGCGGCGGTCAATTCGGCCGTGCGTTGCTGCACGCGCCGCTCCAAGTCACTGTTGAGACGGCGCACCTCGTCTTCCGCCCGCCTGCGTTCGCTGACGTCCAGCACCGTCGCAAGGACATGTTGTTCGCCGTCGATTTCGATCAGTTCTCCAGAGAGCAGTACGTAATGCTTGCCCCCGGTCCGATCGAGAAACACCGTTTCGAAATTGCGCACATACCCCTCCTGGCGCAGGCGCGCGACCCATTCCTCGCGCACTTCGGGCTGCACCCAGAGACCGACTGCCACCGAGGTCCGCCCCAGAAGTTCCTCGGCGCCCCAGCCAAACTGGCGCACATAGGCCTCGTTGACTTCCAGGTAGCGGCCATCGGCCAGGCGAGCGATCGATATCGCCACCGGATTGGCCAAGAGGACTTTATTGAACTTCTCCTCCGCGCGCTTTCGAGCGCTAATGTCCAGTCCAATGCCAATCATTTGGGTCACCCGGCCTTGATCGTCGTAATGCCCATGCCCGCGAGCCACCACCCACCGTTCCGCGCCATCGGGCAAACGAATGCGGTACTCGCAATCGAACTCGCTGCGCTCGCGCAAGGCAGCGGCGTACTCGGCCTGCACCCGCGCTCTATCCGCGGGGTGAATCGCTCCCAGAAAGTCCTCGATCGTGATCCCCTGGCGATCGGGTGCCCAACCGAAAGTGCGCTTGAGTCGCGCGTTCCATTCCAACCGCCCGGTGCCTATGTCCCATGCCCAGATCCCCACGCCGCCGCCCTCCGTGGCCAAGCGCAGGCGCTCCTCGTTCTGCCGCAGCGCTGCTTCAGCTTCGCGCCGGGCGGTCAAGTCCACGTCCAGGCAATAGAGCTCGCGCCGCCCCAACGAGCTATTGATCACGACATGGCTGGAAAAAACGGGAACCAGGCTCCCATCCTTGCGCATCAATTCCACCTCGCGTGCTGGCGTGCCCTCGCCAGACGCGACCATTTGCGCGATCTCCAGGCGCACTTGCGCGCGCATGGCGGGCGGCGTCGTCAGCTCGAGCAGATTGCCTCCGAGAGCCTCCTCGCGCCTATAGCCGTAAACTGTTTCGCTTGCCTTGTTCCAATAGATCACAGTGCCGTCGGGCTCGTAGCCCTGCACCGCCACGGTTGGCACCTGCTCGAACAACATGCGGAAGCGCATTTCGCTTTCCGCCAGGGCGCGATCGAATTCCCGCCGCTCGGTGATATCGCGCTTGAGCGCGAAAAAACCTACCACGTGGCCCTGCGCATCCCATTCCGGCACGAGCGATATCTCCAGGTGTCGCTCCTTGCCCTCGGCGCTCATACGCTCGCCTTCGAGCAGAACTTGGTCTCCGGCTAGCACCCGCTTGATGTTGGGAAGGGCATCGGCGTAGATCGCCTCACCGAGAATTTCGCGCAAATGCATGCCAGTCAGCGGCACGCCGCCGCCGTGAAAGAAATCGGCGAACTGCCGGTTTGCGTAGCGACAGCGTTGCTCTAAGTCTCCGTGGAAGATGAGTGCCGGCACGTTCTCGGCAATGAGGTGAAGGTGCGCCCGCTCGGCCTGAAGCTCTCGCAGTCGATGGTCTAGATCGTCGCGCAGCGCGGAAATCTCGGCCAATTCGCGCTCGTGCACTTTGACGATGTAAGCCGTCAGCAGGCAAATGACGGAGGCAACAACTGCGGTGGGAACCGCCGCGAGCAGCAATGGGGGATTGGCTTGCAGGGGGAGAAGTCCGGCCTGCGCTGCCACGGCGAGCACAAAGACGAGGGTTACTGCCAAGGCGGTCACGAAAACCGCATGGCGAATCGCCAGCAGCCAGCCGGCCAAGAGAATAACGAGCGGTATGGCAACAAATTGCGCGGCACGCAGTCCGCCTGAGAAATAGGTGGAAAGCGCAAGTGCCAAGAAAAGTGCATAAACCAGCAACAGCGCGGCGGCGCGGGTCCGACCGAACCGAATGAGCAAAAGGGTGCAGGCCGCGCCGAGCCCAACCAAGGACGGACCCAAGCCACGCAGCCATTGCTCGTGAAAGAAGCCAAGCAACAATGTGAGATAAACAATCGGACCGACGAATAGAAACCGCGCCGCGATCCGCATCGCGCGCAGCCTCGAGTCATCCATGGCCATCGGCTTTTCAAGCTCTCTCTTGCTGGGGGCGTCCATTCAGCGATCCTCGTTGCCCGATCTGTCAGCCGTTTGCGCACCATATCACACCAGTGCGGTCGCAAGCGCCCGGGACCGAGATGTTTACGGCTGTGCGCCCCTAATGTTTAGGGCAACAGGGTATGCCCGCTCGCCCCCCGCGACGCACAACCGCTGCATGACCGCCGCCCGCGGCCATTCGCTTCGGCCCTGCTCGAAGGCCACGATCCGCATACGTCCCAGAACCCAATCCAGGAGTTCCTCTTCGCGCAACAGGAAATCCGGGTTGCGGGGTCTGCCCAAGGCTTCATTGCCGACCGCGAAAGTCTCGTAAATCAGGACGCCCCTCGGCCGGACTAATCCCAGCAGTGACTCAAGGCGCGGGCGATAGAGATAATTGGTCACTATCACGGCATCATAGGTTTCGCCTTCCAGCGGCCAATCCGGGCCCTCGAGATCGAGTTGGCGCGTGGTGATGCCCGGCAGATCGCCGATCGCCTCCAGGGCCTCGCCGTCCCGGTCCACGGCGCTGACCCTTGCCCCTCGACTGGCGAAGAAGCGCGCATGCCGGCCGCTGCCGCAAGCATAGTCCAGCACCGTGTCGCCCACGCCCACAAGATGCGCCCAGCGCCGAACCCAAAGCGAAGGTTCGAGCAAGGCAGACGAATAGGCTACGGAATCACTCATGCATTTTCAGCGAACGTCCAAAACGGTGGCATTTGATACCCCAACTTGCCGCTTGCGCAAATGTGCAATTCAGTGAAAAAATTTGCCGATGGGTGACAATGCCAAGTCCAAAGCGACCGCGCAGCACCGGGAAGCACTCGATTTTTCCGTGCGCCTGATGGAGCATTTGGTCGTCCCGACTTTCGTGATCGACGCGCAGTGCCGGGTACTGATCTGGAACCGCGCGTGCGAGCGCCTCACGGGCATCAGCGCCGCCGACGTCATTGGCACCTCGGAGCATTGGCGCGGCTTCTATGACGAGCCGCGGCCCTGTTTGGCCGACCTGATCGCCCAGGGTCGAATGGGGGAAGTTGCCGCGCTTTACGCGGAACACGACGGCGCGGAGGACCATCAGATGCCGGGCCTCGGTCGCCGCGCCGAGAATTGGTGCGTCATGCCCCGCGTTGGGACCCGGCTGTATCTGGCCATAGACGCCGGCCCCATTTTTGACGATGCCGGCCAACTGATTGCCGTGGTCGAAACATTGCGCGACATCACTGCGCAGAAAGTTGCTCAAGACGAATTGCAGCGCCTTGCCACACGCGACGGCCTCACCGGCATCGCCAACCGCCGCTCCTTCGACACTGCGCTGAACACCGAATGCCGACGGGTGACGCGCGAAGCGCGGTCCTTGTCGCTCTTGATGATCGACGTCGATTATTTCAAGCGCTACAACGATGCCTACGGACACTTGGCCGGCGACGAGTGTTTGCGCCAGGTGGCTGAAGCGATGGCGCGAGTGACGCAGCGCGCCAGCGATACCCTGGCGCGCTACGGTGGCGAGGAGTTCGCCATCCTGCTGCCGGCGACTGAACCCGACGGCGCGGTAGTCGTGGCCGAGCGCATCCGTGAGGCGGTGACCGCCCTCGCGCTGCCGCATGGGCATTCCGAGGTGGCGCCGCAGGTCACCGTCAGCATCGGTGTGGCCAGCCTCGACCCGACAAGCGCCGGCCCGCCCGCTCAGCTCATCGCCGCCGCGGATGCGGCGCTTTATGAAGCCAAGCGCAGCGGCAGAAATCGAGTCGTCGCCGCGCCCATCACCACCGCCCCTTAGGCCACTAACCCTTCACGAACCCGATTTGCCCGTTCTTCGCCTCGACGCGAATGAGATCGCCGGCGGCGAACTTGCCTTGCAGAATCTCCTTGGCCAGCGGGTTCTCGATTTGCGCCTGAATGGCGCGCTTCAAGGGCCGGGCGCCGAATACCGGATCGAAGCCCGCCTTGGCTAGTTCGGCCAGTGCTTCGTCGCTCACGGCGAGGCGCATGTCCATGCGGGCGAGGCGCTTCTCCAAGAAACCCAGCTGTATGCGCGCGATGCGCTCGATGTGTTTCTCATCGAGAGCGTGAAAGACCACGACTTCGTCGATGCGGTTGATGAATTCCGGCCGGAAGTAGTTTTTCACTTCCGCCATCACCGCGAGCTTGATCACGCCATAGTCGTCACCAGCCATCTGCTGGATCATCTGGCTGCCCAGATTGGAAGTCATCACCACTACCGTGTTCTTGAAATCCACGGTGCGGCCCTGGCCGTCGGTCATGCGGCCATCGTCCAGCACTTGCAGCAGCACGTTGAAAACGTCCGGGTGGGCCTTTTCGACCTCATCGAGCAGAATCACTGAATAGGGCTTCCTGCGCACCGCTTCGGTGAGGTAGCCGCCCTCTTCGTAGCCCACGTAGCCGGGAGGCGCGCCAATGAGGCGAGCGACAGAGTGCTTCTCCATGAATTCGCTCATGTCGATGCGTATGAGGTGATCTTCGGCATCGAACATAAATTCCGCCAGCGCTTTGCACAGTTCGGTTTTTCCCACCCCCGTGGGGCCGAGGAACAGAAACGATCCGTAAGGCCGGTTGGGGTCCGCCAGGCCCGAGCGCGAACGGCGAATGGCGTCGGCCACCAGGCGCACCGCTTCGTCTTGACCGACCACACGCCCGTGCAGCCGCTCTTCCATGTGCAGGAGCTTTTCGCGCTCGCCCTGCATCATTTTCGAAACCGGAATGCCGGTGGCGCGCGAGACGACTTCGGCAATTTCTTCCGCGCCGACTTCGGTGCGCAGGAGCTTCCTTTTCGGCGCATCGCCGCTGGCGGCGGAAGCCTGCTTCAACTGCGCTTCGAGCTGCGGGAGCTTGCCGTATTGCAACTCGGACATCTTCTGCCAGTCGCCTTTGCGTTTGGCTTCTTCCATCGCAAGCTTGACCTTGTCGATCTCTTCCTTGACGTGGGCGGCACCCTGCACTTGCGCTTTTTCGGCCTTCCACACTTCTTCGAGGTCAGAGTATTCCTTTTCGAGTTTTTTGATTTCGTCTTCGATCAGGCCCAAGCGCTTGATCGAAGCTTCGTCCTTTTCCTTCTTCACCGCCTCGCGCTCGATCTTCAATTGGATGAGCCGACGGTCCAGCTTGTCCATGGCCTCGGGCTTGGAGTCGATTTCCATCTTGATGCGCGCCGCGGCTTCGTCGATCAAATCGATGGCCTTGTCGGGCAGGAAGCGGTCGGTGATGTAGCGGTGGCTCAACTCCGCGGCGGCGACGATGGCCGGATCGGTGATGTCCACACCATGATGCAATTCATACTTCTCCTGCAAACCGCGCAGAATGGCGATGGTGGCTTCCACCGAGGGTTCATCGACCAGCACTTTCTGGAAGCGCCGCTCCAATGCCGCGTCCTTCTCGACATACTTGCGGTATTCATCCAGCGTGGTCGCGCCTATGCAATGCAGTTCGCCCCGCGCCAGGGCGGGTTTTAGCATGTTGCCCGCGTCGATCGCGCCCTCGGCTTTGCCGGCGCCCACCATGGTGTGGATTTCGTCGATGAAAAGAATGATGCGGCCTTCGTCCTGCGCCACTTCCTTCAGCACCGCCTTCAGGCGCTCTTCGAATTCGCCGCGGTATTTGGCGCCAGCGAGCAAACCGGCCATGTCGAGCACCAGCACGCGCTTGCCTTTGAGCGTTTCCGGCACTTCGTCGTTGACGATGCGTTGCGCCAGGCCTTCGACGATGGCGGTCTTGCCCACGCCCGGCTCGCCGATCAGCACCGGATTGTTTTTGGTGCGGCGTTGCAGGATCTGAATGCTGCGGCGGATTTCGTCGTCGCGGCCAATCACCGGGTCGAGCTTACCTTGACGAGCGCGTTCGGTGAGGTCGATGCAATATTTCTTCAGCGCTTCGCGCTGGCCTTCGGCCTCCTGCGATTGCACCCCTTCGCTGCCGCGCACCGCGGTAATGGCGCGCTCCAGAGCGGCACGATCGAGCCCCGCCTCTTTCAAGCTGCGGCCGAGTTCACCTTTGTCCTGCGCGGCGGCAAGCAAGAACATCTCTGAGGCGATGAATTGGTCGCCCCGTTTGGTGGCTTCTTTGTCGGCAAGGTTGAGAAGATTGCCAAGATCACGCGAGACGTTGATCTCTCCCCCCTGCCCCTCGACCTTGGGCAGGCGTTCGATGGCCTTTTGCAGGTTGACTTTGAGTGGCGCCACGTTCACCCCGGCGCGCGCCAGGAGAGAGGCGGTACCACCGTCTTCCTGCTGCAAAAGCGCCTGCATGAGGTGCAGGGGCTCGATGAAGCCATGGTCCTGGGCCAGCGCCATGCTCTGGGCGTCGGCCAGAGCTTGCTGAAACTTGGTGGTCATTTTGTCGATGCGCATGGGGGGCTCCCTAAAACGGTGATCTTGCGCTTAAATGCGGGTGAACGCCGGTTTTTCAAGCCAGATCGCGCCCCCCCTGGGAAAGCCCTTGCCATGCAAATCGCCCGCCTCGTGCAACACCACGCCCGCTATCACCCTGACTCTTTGGCAGTGCTCTGCGGCGAACACCGCCTCAGCTGGCGGGAATTCGACTCCCGCGCCAATACGCTGGCGCAGGCTTTACGCCGGTCCGGCGTGGGCAAGGGTGACCGGGTGGCGAGCGTGTTGGGCAATTGCCTTGAGCTCCTGGATCTCTACTGGGCCTGCGCCCGCATGGGCGCCGTCCTGGTGCCGCTATCTCCGCTTCTGCTCGGCGAAGGCCTGCGCTCGCTGCTGGTCGATGCGGCCCCCAAGGTGGTGCTGCTGCAGGCCAGCACCTTGCCGCCCTTCGAAGCCGTCCGGCAGGGCTTGCCTGCTGGGCTGCACGCGGTGCTCGTCGGCGGCGAAGCGAAGGGCATTCCAAGCTACACCGCGTTTGTTGCCGGAGTCCCGGCCGCTCCCCTCGATGAGACGGTCTTGCCCGAGGATATCTACAACATCATGTACACCAGCGGCACGACTGGGCTACCCAAAGGCATCGTCCACACCCACCGCATCCGCGCCGCCTACGGGACACTCTTCGCGAACGCCTGGCGCATTTCACCGCGTTCAGTGGTGCTGCACACCGGCGCCATCGTCTTCAACGGCGCCTTCGTCACCCTGATGCCGGCTTTCACCGTGGGCGCGCGTTACGTTCTGCACGGGCAATTCAGCGCCGAGGCGCTGATCGAGACCTGCGCCGCGGAACAAGTGACCCACTTGATGCTGGTGCCGGCGCAAATCGTCGCCGTGCTCAATGCCCCCAACTTCGCGCCGGAAAAACTCGCCGCGGTGGAAATGATCCTTTCGCTGGGCGCGCCGCTGCCGCTGGCCCAGAAGGAACTGCTGGACGCGCTGCTGCCCGGACGCTTCTACGAACTCTACGGCCTCACCGAAGGATTCGTCACCATCCTCGATCGCGACGACGCAATCCGCAAGCGCGGTTCGGTGGGCGTGCCGCCGCCTTTTTTCGAAATGCGCATCTTGCGCGAAGACGGTGCCGAGACTGCCGCAGGTGAGGTAGGCGAAATCGTCGGTCGCGGCCCTATCCTGATGCCGGGCTACTACCGGCGTCCCGATCTCACCGCCCAAGCGCTGCGCAAGGGATGGCTCTTCACCGGCGACCTCGGCTACGTCGATGAAGACGGCTACCTTTTTCTCGTCGATCGCAAGAAGGACATGATCGACTCGGGCGGCGTCAAGGTCTATCCGCGCGACGTGGAAGAAGTGATTGCACGTCACCCCGAGGTCCTGGAAGCCACCGTTTTCGGCATACCCGACGAGAAGTGGGGAGAAACTCCGGCCGCCGCCGTGCGCCTGCGCTACGTCGGTGTCATCGATGCCGAAGCGCTCAAGGCATGGGTCAATGAGCGCGTTGCGGCACGCTATCAGCGCCTGGCCCAGCTCCTGATACTCGATGATTTTCCGCGCAATGCCGCCGGCAAAATCCTGAAAAGAGAACTGCGCGAACCGTTCTGGAAAGGACGCGGCACCAAGATCTAAGGCGCCGCTGGCCGCCCCGCTTCCACCAACCTCACCAGCGCATGCAAGGTCTGATTCACCGGTGCCGCAATACCGTGCTTGGCGGCGCGCTTTGCGATGAAACCGTTCAGATGATCGATTTCGCTGCGCTTACCACGGGCCAGGTCTTGCGCGGTCGACGATTTCTGTCCCGGCATGGTGGTGGCGATGCGCTCCACTAAGGCCATGCCATCTGCCACGGTGAGCGCATACCCTTCGGCCTGCGCCACCGCCACCACTTCGCCCACCAAGATTTTTTGCAGGGCGCGGATCTCCGCCAGCGCGGCCATTGCACCATAGGGTAGCTGCGCCAGGCCCGAGATGGCGTTGTAGGCGCAATTGGCGACGAGTTTCATCCAAAGCTCCTGCATCACGTGGGCCGAGATTTCGACTTTCACGCCGGCCTCCGCGAAGTAGGGTACCAGCGCCTGCAAGCGGCGCTGGCTTTCGGGATCATCGCGCTCTTCGGCACGAAAGGAACCGATCAGCAATTCCCCCCTTCCGAAGTGCTGCACCACGCCGGGGGCCGGCATGGCTACGGCCACATACACCGCGACCGCCACCACCGGCTGCGGCAGGTGGGCGGCAATCACCTCGCAGTTATCAACCCCGTTTTGCAGGCTCAGCACCAGCGCATTGGGCTTGAGTAAGGGCGCCAGCGCTCGGGCGGTTGCTTCGGTGTCGGTGGATTTGACGCAAAAGAGCACCACGTCGGCGTCACGCACGGCGTCGAGTTCAGGAGTCGCGGCGACGGCGATTTTCTCTTCGCCCCCGCCCATGATGAGGCGCAAACCGTCGTGGCGTATGGCGTCGACGTGCGCCGGGCGGCCGATCAAGGTGACCGGTTTGCGGGCCTTGGCCAGCATGGCGCCGAAGAAGGAGCCGACGGCACCCGCGCCGACCACGACCGTCCGAGAAACCTCCTCATTCATTTGCGTCTCGCCTCGCGCCGCGCAATGTCGCGCCCTTTCTCGCGCACCTTATTGAAGGTCGGCAAGGGCTGTCAAGCCTGGCGCCCCGCTTGCCCAAGACGATAAACTCCCGGGCATGCTCAACCCCGCCCAGGTATGTGTCGTCCGCCATGGAGAGACCGACTGGAACCTCTCCGGCGTGCTCCAAGGTTGGATCGACGTGCCGCTCAACGAAACCGGCCGACGCCAGGCGCAAGAGCTGGGTATCGCCTATGCCAGCACCGGCTTCAGCGCGATCTGGACCAGCCCCCTGGCGCGTGCCAGCGACACGGCGGACATCGTGGCAGAGGTGTTGCGGCTCCCCGCACCCATTCGCCACGACGGCCTGAGAGAGCGGCGCTTTGGAGCCATCCAGGGTATCCCGAAGGAGGAACTCGCCAAACTCAATCCGGTTCTCGCCCAGCAGCTGTTGCGCCGCAATCCCGCCGCCGAGTTTCCCGAAGGCGAAGGCATGGAAGAGTTCGCCGAGCGGGTGCTGCGCGCAATTTTGGCAATCGGCACCGCGCACGCCAAAGAACGCGTGCTGGTGGTCACCCACGGCTGGGTGATGGACGTGATCACCCGCGCAATCTGTGGACTGCCGCGGCACGCCATACTCAACCTCAAGCGCAAAAACGGCGAGAGCGTGTGGCTGGAGAGCGATGGCTGCGACATTCGGCCGGCTGCTGTATCCTAGCTGGCTTTGGCTTCGGCGCCGGGTAATCCGCGCGTTGACCGACCGTCGCAGAACCAGCCTTCTTGCGCCAACAACGTTCAAGGGAGAACACCGTGTGCTTGTGGTTTCGCTTTGCGGCATTCTTCGGGCTCTTTTTCCTTGCCTTGCTTCCCGTCTGCCGCGGCGAGGGCTCCGCAGATGCCCCGCCGCAATGGATCTCCCAGGAACACGCGCAAAAAGACACCCGGCAGCTCATTCGACTTCTCGATGAGAGCCACCCCGACCCCTACTCGGCTTATGGCTGCCGCGTGACGTTCAAGATCGCGGCCAACGAGCTGGTGAGCGATTTGCCACCGGAAGGGATGGTGCGTGGCGCCTTGGTCGAGCGTTTGGCCGAGTTTCTGGCGCGGATCAAGGATGGCCACACTTTTCTCGATGCGACCGCCCCGCAGGCGCAGTCGACCATCGTTCCATTTCGCTTCTCGGTAGACCCAGAGGGACTGTTTTTGAGCGCGAGGAATGTTTCCGCGCTGGACGGGCTCCTGGGCGCGCAATTGGTGTCCCTCAACGGTCTTTCCCAAAGCGAGCTTCTGGCGCGGGCATCGCGCCTGCGGGGCGCCGAAAACGAATCGCATGCGCGACTCAATCTTCGCAACGAATTGCGAACCTTGGAGGGTCTGGCGAAACTTCTCGACTCCGCCCCACCCGCGACCGTGACGCTGCGCTTGCGGCGGCAGCGCGCCAAAGTACTCGACGTGGCCGTACCACTGCCGATGCCGGAGACCCTTGACAGCGCCATCGCCGGCATACCTTCACTCATAGAGATCGGCGCGGCGCTACTGGAGGAAATGAAACGGCGGCAAACGAAATATCTCATCGTCGATCTGGAAGAAAACAGTGGCGGCGTGACTTCCAGTGCCCTGCCGCTGCTGCACCAAATTTATGGCGACGCCTCGCTTGCGGACCAAAGCCATGCACCGTACACGACGGTCTATTCGCCGCTCTATCTCCAGAAATTCAAGACCAATCTCGATGCCATGCGGCGCGAGCGGAACCACCCCGATTTGCAGCTCGGCGATTTCGTGACCCCCCGCTTCCAAAGCGAAACCACGCCCGAAGCTCGGACGTCGTGGCTGCGTGGACTGAAGGCGATGAGTGTTTCGCAAGTCGGGCGCCTGGAACGGCAAGCCGGACAGGCCATCTACCGGCCACCGCAAGTCATTGTGCTGAGCGGTGTCGGCACCTACAGCGCGGCTTTTCACCTGTTGGCGTACTTTCGAACCCTAGGCGCCAAGGTGGTTGGGCTGCCGCCGGCTCAATCGCCCAATGGCTTGATCGAGATCACCCCTTTCACCCTGGCCGAATCCGGCCTCAGCGGGTCGATTTCCAATTCAGCGCAGTTCTTCATTCCTGAGCATCCGCAGCAGCGCGAGTTCCTGCCGGATTTCCCGGTCACCGCGCCGGTGCTGGCAAGATATGGTTACGATGGTTACACACCCTTGCGCTATGCCCTGGAGCTGATTCGCTCGGGGCGCTTGTAGGCGGCGCAGGTCCACGAGGGACTTCCGACCCACGATCAGTGGCTTCTCTAGCGCGCCCCGCGTTTCACCGTGAAGTCCAACTCCTGCGCGTGGTGATCGGCCCACTCGAGGCGCAATCGATGGACACCAGGACGCGGCTCCCACAGCACGCGCGCCCCGGCGCCGATGGCTTCGCCGTCGAGCACCCACCGCAGATCGGCGCGGGCCGGCCGAGCGAGCAGCGCCACGCGGTGGTTGACGCGAGGTATGCTGGGATCCGTCGCAAGCACCATACCCTGCGCGGGATAAACGATGTGCGGCATAGCGTCGGCCTGTTCTACTGGGGCCACGAAGTCGAGTTGCGTACCGGCAAGAAACCATTCATCACGCTCGGACTCGATCTCCCCCGCGAACCGCACTCTGGCTCGGACCAAGCCCTCGGGGGGTTGTGGCGGCAGTGAAGTCTCATCGCGATGCAGATAGTCGATGAGGTCGCGCCATAACGGCGCGGCTCCCGAAACACCGGAGACATCACGCATCGGCGCGCCGGAAAAATTGCCTACCCAGACCCCGACCGTATAACGTGAGCTGAAACCCACGCACCAGTTGTCGCGCATGTCTTTGCTGGTGCCGGTCTTCACCGCGCTCCAAACACGGGTGGCTAGGGGGCTGGCGAGACCGAAAGTGACGGAGCGCGCGGCGTTGTCCGCCAAAATATCGCCGACCAGAAAACTCACCTCCGATGAGAGAACCTGTTCCGGCGGCGCGCCCCCAACGCTTTGTAGCCGGGGTGGAGAATATCCTCCGGCGTTGGCCAGACTCCGATAAGCGTTGGCGAGCGACCACAGACTCACCTCCGCGCCGCCCAGGGCTAGAGCATAGCCGTAGTGGTCGGCGTCGCGATCGAGAGTGTCGAAACCCAGGGCACGCAAACGCTCGAAGAAAGCCTCCGGCCCCAACATCAGCAGCGTGCGCACCGCCGGGATGTTCAATGATCCTGCCAGTGCCGTGCGCGCGCTCACCCAGCCGCGGAAATCGCGATCATAGTTTTGCGGCAGATAAACGCCCGCGTCGGTAACCAAATTCACCGGTGCATCGTCGAGCAGCGATGCGCCGGTGAGCCATCCGTTTTCAAAGGCCAAACCGTAGAGGAAGGGTTTCAGCGTCGAGCCGGCGGCACGCGGCGCAACCACGCCATCCACCGCAGGCGCGGCCGACAACTCGCCGCTGCTGCCGATATAGGCCAGCACCTCACCACTGGCGTTGTCGAGCACCAGCACCGCGGCATCGGTAGCGCCCTGTCCTTCGAGTTCCAGTAGACGGCGGCGCATCGCGTCGCGTGCGAACAATTGCAGATCCGCACGCAGAGTCGTGGAAATTCGCGCGCCGGGTTCTCTCAGAAGCTTTGCCGCCACATGCGGCGCGTGCTGCGGCCCCATGGCAAGCAGCGACGACGGCGGTGCCAGGCGGCGCGCCTGCCGTTGCAGTTCGCTGCAAGGCACGGCCTCCTGGCCGAGCGCAACCAGGGTCTTGGCCAGCAGACAAGCGCGGCGCGCGATGGTGTCGGTGGTGGCATTGGGGCCGCGCAGCAGCACGGCAAGCAGCATGGCTTGGGCACGATCCAAGGTCGCCGCGCTTATGCCGAAGAGCCCCTGCGCGGCGGCTGCCAGACCTTGCAGCTCTCCGCGAAAGCTCGACAGATTGAGATACGCCTCGAGGATCTGGTCCTTGCTCCAAGTACTCTCCAGCTCACGTGCGGCCAGCACTTGATCCCACTTCTGCCTGAGGCTGCGCTGGCCGCCGCGACCCAGACGGGAAGGCTCCAGCAGGGCCGCGACTTGCATGGTCAAGGTGCTGGCGCCGCGCGGGCGCGAGGCGGTGACGCTCTTGATGGCGGCGGCGCCCAAGGCGGTCCAATCGACCCCGCCGTGGGAATAGAACTGCTTGTCTTCGGACGCGATGACGGCTTCGCGCAGCACCGGAGAAATTTCGCTCAGAGGCACCCAATCGAGCCGGCGCTCTTGGTGCTCCAGGCGCAGCACATGCAGCACCACCCCGGCACGGTCGAGCAGTTGACCTTCGGAGCTGCGCCACGCTCCGCGAACGGCGTCGAACCCCGGCGCAGCCCACGCCACGCCGCTGTACAACGTCAGCAGCAGAAAGAGCCGCCGCATGTTCAGGCCGCGTCGCGCAATACCCACAAGGGCGGTCGATCGAGGATGCGTCGCGTGCCCAACCACCCGGCCAGGGCGACACCGGCCATGGCGGCGCTCACTCCGATCACCCATACCCAGGGGTCGGCCACATAGGGAATCTTCAGCACCTCGCGCGACAAGAGCCAGGCGAGCAGGGTCGCACCGCCCGCCGCCAGCAGGCCGGCCAGCGCCCCCAAGGTGGCGAATTCGGCGATCTGCGCCGCCGCCAGTTGCCGCCGATTGGCACCCAGGGTGCGCAGTACCGCGGCATCGAACTGGCGCTCGTCTTGCGTCGCGGCGATGGCGGCCTGCAAGACCAGCAAGCCGCCGACCAGGGTGAACAAAAAGACGAACTGCACCGCCCGCGCCACTTGATCCATGACGTTTTGCACCTGGGCCATGATTTCGGTGACATCGATCATCAGCACGTTAGGGAAATTTTGCACCAGGTCGCCGGCAAGCGAGCGCATTTCGATGGGCGCGCGAAAGCTGGTGATGTGGCTGCGCGGCATGTTCTCCAGCACACCCGGCGGGAAGATGGCGAAGAAATTGACGCGGAAGGAATCCCATTGCACTTTGCGTATGCTGGTGACAGTGGTCTGCACCGTCTGGCCGGCGATGTCGAAGCGCAAGCGATCACCGAGCTTGATGTCCAGAGATTCGCCGATGCCTTGTTCGAGTGACATGCCCGCCGCCGCGCCGCCCTCCAACGGCCACCAGGCGCCGCTGACGATTTCATTGCCCTTGGGCAGGGCGTTCATCCAGCTCAGATTGAATTCCCGGTCGACCAAGCGCTGGGCGCGCTCGTCGCTATAGTCCCGCGGGGAAACGGCGCGACCGTTCTTTTCGATCAGGCGGCCGCGCACCATGGGATAGGCACTGCTGCTGGAAACGCCCCGCGCCGCGAGAAATTTTTCCAGTTCGCCGATCTGGTCCGGCTGAATGTTGATGAGGAAGATATTGGGCGCATCCGCGGGCAAAGTGGCGCGCCAGGTGCGCAGCAAGTCCCCCCGCACCAAGGTGAGCAGCAGCAAGGCCATGATGCCCAGCGCCAAGGCGCTCACTTGCAGGCTCACCGCCAGCGGGCGGCGCCGCAGGTTGGCCAAGCCATAACGCCAGTTGTAGCCACGGTGCGGCAGCCGGCGCAGAACAGCGAGCAAGAGCCGGGCGCAGGCAAGGCAGGCTGCCAACAGCAGCACCATCACCAAGAGCACCCAGCCGCCGGTGGCGAGATCCTGCGCTTGCCACAAGACGAGCCCGGCAATGACCAGCGCCCCCAGCGCATAAGCGAGCCAACCGCCGCCGCGCACCTGGCCCAGATCGCGGCGCAGCACCCTGAGCGGCGGCACGCGCGAGAGCGCCAGCAGCGGCGGCAGCGCGAAGCCTAGCAAAAGCAAGAGCCCCGCGCCCGAGGCCTGGGCCGCGGGCAGCAGCCGCGGCGGCGGCAAGCCGGTGGTCGAAACGAAACTCAGGAGTGACGCCAGGAGCGCCTGGCCCGCATAACCGAAAAGCGCTCCGATCAGACTGGCGCTCAGACCCAACCAGGCGAATTGAGCGAGGAACAGACCCAGCACCTGGCGCTGCGGAGCGCCCATGCAGCGCATCATGGCGCTGGCGTCGAGATGACGGCGCAAGTAGCGCCCCGCTGCCAAGGCCACGGCCACGGCGGCCAACAGCACCGCGACCAGCGAGGCGATGCCAAGAAACTTTTCCGCCCTTTCCAGAGTTTGCCGCACCTCGGGGCGCAAATCGCGAATGGTTTCGAGCTTCTGCCCACGCTGCAAGGCGCCTTCGGCCCAGCGGCGATAGGCCTCAATGCCTGCACCGGCCACCATCAGGCGATAAACCGCGCGATTGCCCGGCGCCAGCAGCCCCGTGGCCGCCAAATCGGCCTGATTGATCAGCATGCGTGGACCCACCGCCAGAAAACCGCTGCTGGCCTCGGGTTCTTGGAAAACGATGGCCCTCACGCGCAGGCGGATTTCGCCCACGGTGATGGTGCCACCCAAATCGAGCGCCAGTCGCCGCGCCAGGCGCCGATCGATCCAGGCCTCTCCGGGCGCGGGCACGCCGCGAGTCTCCCGCCCTTGCGGCAAATCACCGTCGAGCAGCAGCACCTTGCCCCGCAAAGGAAAAGCGGCATCGACCGCTTTGACTTCGGTGAGCACCGGCGCCGCCTCGGCACCGGCGCTGGTCATGCTGACGAAACGCACCGCTTCGCTGATCGCCAAGCCCCGTGCTTGGGCCTCCTGAGCAAAGGAGGCCGGCAGCGGCCGGTCGCCGGAAATCATCAGATCGGCGCCCAACAAATCGTTGGCCTGGCGCGCCAGCGAGAGTTTCACCCGATCGGAAAACAGGCCCACACTGGCCATCGCCGCCACGGCCAGGATGAGCGCGGCGGCCAAAACCCGCAGTTCACCGGCGCGCCAGTCGCGACGCAACAAGCGCCAGGCAAGGGCAAGGTCGGAAACGCGCATGTTCGCCGGGCTGCGCTGCTCAGGCCTCGACCCTGGCTTCGTCGGCCACCAAACGGCCGCCGGCCAGACGCAGGCGACGCGGGCAGCGCCCCGCCAAAGCAAGATCGTGGGTCACCAGCACGAGCGTCGTGCCGCGTTCGCGATTGAGCCGGAACATCAGCTCGGCGACTTCGGCACCGGTACTGCCGTCGAGATTGCCGGTGGGTTCGTCG
Source organism: Casimicrobiaceae bacterium (assembly GCA_026646885.1). Taxonomy (GTDB): domain Bacteria; phylum Pseudomonadota; class Gammaproteobacteria; order Burkholderiales; family Casimicrobiaceae; genus JACPUX01. The sequence goes on from JAPKHK010000003.1 coordinate 263,305, forward strand.
GCGAAAAGCATCGCCGGGTCGCCGGCGAAAGCGCGGGCAATGGCCACCCGCTGCTGCTCGCCGCCGGAGAGCTGTTTCGGGGTATGGCCGAGGCGCTCACCCAGGCCCACTCGCTCAAGCCATTCCCGCGCCGCGTTTTCGGCATCGGCGCGGCCGGCAAGCTCCAAGGGCAACATCACGTTTTCCAGCGCGGTGAGTGCCGGCAAGAGCTGGAAGGACTGAAAAACGAAACCCAGCAAACGACCGCGCAAGGCCGCGCGGGCATCTTCATCGAGGGCGCCGAGCGCTTCGCCATTGAGCCAGACTTCGCCGCGGCTGGGGCGATCGAGCCCGGCCAGAAGGCCCAAGAGCGTGGTTTTGCCGGAGCCGGAGGCGCCGACGATGGCCACCGCCTCGCCGGGCGCGACGCTGAAAGACACGGCGTCGAGTATGACCAGGGGCGTCTGGCCGCTTTTGACTTCTTTGCCCAGATCGGAAACGCGGATGGCGGGGGGAGGATCGTTGAGGTTCATGGGAAGGATGGAACGTTGCGCGTAGCGTAAGTTCAGGCCCGCAAGCAAAAATGGTTTCCCGCCACGGGCGCTGCCACTACAATGAGGCCCCTTTCGGCAAAGACAAGTCACGAACCCGATGCGCATTGTAACGGCTATCGCCTGCCTGCTCCTGGCCCTGCCCCTGGCGAGCCGGGCCGCCGAGCCCAGGTTGCTCGTATTCGGGGACAGCCTTGCGGCGGGCTTCGGCCTAGCGCGCGGCGAGGGTTGGGTCGATCTCTTGCAGGAAAAACTGCGCCGCGAAGGTTATCCCCAGCGGGTCGTCAATGCCAGCATCAGCGGTGAAACCACGGCGGGCGGCCGGACGCGGATCGGTGCCGCGCTGAAAGAGTTCCGGCCGCAGATCGTGGTCTTGGAACTGGGCGCCAATGACGGCCTGCGGGGCACCTCCCTGGCGAGTTTCCGCGATAACCTCGATGCCATCGCGGCGGCAACACGCAAAGCGGGTGCCAAACTCGTTGTGGTGGGCATGCGCCTGCCGGCCAATTATGGCCCCGCCTACACCCAAGGTTTCGCCGCGGTGTTCGGCGACATCGCCAAGAAACACCAAGCCGCGCTGGTGCCGTTTCTGTTCGCCGGCCTCGAGGACACGCCGGAGTACTTCCAGGCCGATCGGCTGCACCCGAGTGCTCGCGCCCAACCGAAAATTCTCGAGACCGTTTGGCCCGCTTTGCGGCCCCTGCTGGGCAAACCGAAAAAGCCATGAAGCGCGATCCGCGGCGACCCTCAACCGCGCTGCCCGGTCGCGGCACCAACCGAGCGATGCAACGCGCATGAGCAAGACGGTGCGCATCGTCGGGTTGGAGGCATTGGGCGAATACGACGCATTGATCGATGCCCGCAGCCCCTGCGAATTTGCCGAGGATCACTTGCCCGGCGCGCGTAATTGCCCGGTTTTGAGCGACGCCGAGCGTGCCGAGGTGGGCACGCTCTACAAACAGGTTTCTCCTTTTCAGGCGCGCATCCTCGGCGCGAGCCTGGTGGCTCGCAACATTGCCGCCATGATGGCCGGCGCTTTTTCCGCCCAACCGCGCCAGTGGCGGCCGCTGGTCTATTGCTGGCGGGGCGGGCAACGCAGCGCGGCCTTGGCACACGTTTTGGCGCAAGTGGGCTGGCCGGCGGCGCAACTGGAAGGCGGTTACAAAGCCTATCGGCGCTGGGTGGTGGAAACGCTGGCCACCCTTCCGGCGAAGCTTTCTTTCATCGTCGTCTGCGGCCTCACCGGCACCGGTAAGAGCCGCTTGCTCAAGGCACTCGAACGAGCCGGCGAGCAGGTGCTGGACCTCGAAGCCCTGGCCGCCCACCGCGGCTCGCTTCTGGGCGATTTACCCGACATTCCGCAACCAGCGCAAAAAATGTTCGAGACGCGGGTGCTCGAAGTGCTGCGCCGCTGCACCCCCGATCGCCCCATTTACGTCGAGTCGGAAAGCAAACGCATCGGCACGGTGCGCTTGCCCGAAGCCCTGGCGGCGCGCATGTGGCAAAGCCCCTGCCTGCGCCTGGAACTGCCCTTGGCACAGCGCGTGCGGCTCCTGCAAGAGGAATACCACCATTTCCTGATGGCCGACGGCGGGCTGCTTGCCTTGTTGGAACGGCTGGTGCCGCTGCATGGCAAAGCGCGCGTGGAATCATGGCAGGCCCTTGCGCGGGCGCAGGATTGGGACGCCCTGGTCGCCGATCTGCTGACCATGCACTACGATCCGGCCTACCGCAAATCGATGCAGGGGCATTACCCGACGTTCGAAAGCGCCCCGGCGCTGGCGGCCCAGGACATCGACGAAGCCGCGTTCATGGGCCTCGCCCAGGAACTTGCCGCGACAAGTGGCGCGGGGCTTTTCCAGTCCGCGGCAACAGAGTAAGGTAGCGCTCAAGAAGCGTTTCTTCATCAACCTGGGAGTGCCCAATGCTAAAGAACATGAAGTCCATGCCCGCCGCCAGCCCCGAGCAAATGGAAGCCGCCATGCGCTTCGCGCAGCTCTCCATGGAAACGGCGCAACGCATCATGCAGCTACAGATGGAAGCGGCCACCGCGGCCTTCAAAGAGAGCAATGAGGTGGCGCAAGCGCTGGCCGAGGCGCGCGACCCGCAAGCCATACTGGCGCTACGCACGCGGCTAGCCGAAAGCAACACCCAGCGCATGCTCGATTACACCCGGCAAATCTATGAAGCAGCGATGGGCGCCCGCAATGAAATGATGGGTATGATGGAAAAGGCCGTCTCTAACTTGGGTGCAGGCGCTCCAGCCAGCGCAATGAAAGTGTTCGCCGATCTGCCTTTCTTCAACAAGATGGGCAACCTCGACCCGATGCAAGCGCTCATGGCCGCCGGCAATACCCTCATGGAAAACATGTCCAAGGTGAGCGAAATCGCCAGCGGCCTGACTCAAGCCGGGATGAAGGCGGCGGGCGGCCTCATGGAACAAACCATCCAAGGGGGTGCTCAAGCCGCGAAAATGGCCAAGGCCGCGGCCGAAGCCGCACCGGCCATGGCCAAAGTCGCCAAGGCCGCGAGTAAGCCCGCGGCGAAGAAACCCGCTGCCAAAGGCGCAAGCAAAAAGTAGCGACGGGCGCGCAGCGGGGCGGGCGCCTCGGGCCATTTTCAATCAAGAAGGGCCCGCGAAGGTAAACGAGCGGCGCATCGCCGTACATGGCGTACAGGGAGGCGCCGCGCAACGGAGCCGACCAAGTTAACGCGTGACATGGAAATCGAATGACCCAAGCCGCCCGCCCCGCTGGCAAGACGCCGCCGATCAAAAGCAAATGATTTCCGTTGCCTTGGGCCCCATGCGGCTTTCCGGTTGAACCCATGAAAATCAGCGTATTGGGCGAAAGCCAGACCAGACTCCCAGGTGGCTGTCCAGAGCCGCGGGAATGCCAGACGCTCGCCGGCTACACGGCGCGTATCTCGGAGTTGGAACGCCGGGTGAGCAGCGACGAGTTGACCGGACTCTGGAACCGCTCCCATTTCGACCGCATCATCGACCGGGAACTCGACCGCAGTTTCCGGGAGCGGCGATTGGTCACGCTACTGTTGCTCGACATCGACCACTTCAAATCCATCAACGACACCCACGGCCATCAAGCCGGGGACGCCGTGCTGCAAGAAATCGCCGGGGTACTGCTGAGAGCAACCCGATCCTCGGACACCCTCTTTCGCTGGGGCGGGGAAGAATTCGCGCTGCTGGCCGGCGCTTGCGGCTATCGTAGCGCGGGGCGCCTGGCCGAAGATCTGCGCCATGCCGTCGCGAACCACTCTTTCGCGGGCGTCGGCAGGGTGACGATCAGTGTGGGCGTAGCCGAGTATCACGGTGAGGCCAACGCCCAGGAATGGTTCCGGCGGGCGGACGCCATGTTGTACGCCGCCAAACACAGCGGACGCAACACGGTATGCGTCGATGGTCGCGGCAATTCCGATTCGTGGTCGGCCGAACACGGTCTCTCGGCCCTGCATCTGGTCTGGGAAGAAGCTTACGGCTGCGGCGAAGCGACCATCGACCGCCAGCACTGCGAACTGTTCGATCTTTCCAACGGGCTCATCGACATCATGCTCTCGAGCGAACATACGGTGGACCGCGTACTTCCGGTCGCCGACCGTTTGATCACGCATATCGCCGCCCATTTCGCCGACGAAGAAGCGCTTCTGGAAAGACACGGCTACGACAAACTCGCGGCGCATCGGCGAGCCCATGCCGGACTGCTCAGCCGCGCCGCGCAGTTGCGCAACCAGATTCCCTGCGGCCAGACCAGCCTGGGGGCGATGACTGAGTTTCTGGCCGGCGATGTGGTCGCCCGGCATCTCTTTAAAATGGATCGCGAATTTTTCCCGCTGTTCGCCACCTCCTACACACCGCCGGCCAAGCCAACCCGCGAAACTAGCCCGAGCTGAAAGCCGGCTCAGTTTTTTCTCCGCCCGCGGGAATGAAGCGGCTGCCCCCACTGCTTACGAGTTGCTCCTCTCCAATTTGGAAAGGAACTCGATGTGAGCCGCTCGCTTCGTCTCCCGCTTGCCATCCTTTGCTATGCCCTCGCTGCACCGCGTTTGGCGCGTGCTGAAATGGTCTCGGGCACAGTTCATGAATTTGATCGGGGAACTGCCGCGCGAGAAACTCCTGCCGCTGGCGGACACAGCCTATCGCGAACTCGTTCACTGAGGGGGTTTCTAGCCGGCGCAGCATCGCCGGCAACATCCGGTTACAAGCTCCTTCCCCGCTCTGCCCCGCGGCGCGCTAGAGTGGCGCCAAGAATATCGCCTTGGGGACGCATCATGAAGCTTCGAGGATGGCTGCCGGCGCTGCTCTTCCTTGGTCTGCCCGCGCTGGCGTGCGGCGGGCCTTTGGGCCGCGAGGATGCGCGGCACCTTTTGGCGCGCACCGGTTTCGCGCCCACGCTGGCTGAAGTGGAAAACTACGCCAGACTCGATCGTGAAACCGCGGTTGACCGGCTGCTTGCCGGGGTGCCGCGCGAAGCGCGCACGCCCGCACCGGCCTGGGTAAACGAGCCCATCGCGCGGCGCCGCGACATCGAGGCCAAGGACGAGTCCGCGCGCAAAACCTTCCAGCGCCAGGAGTTCGAGCGTAGCGTGCAATTGCGCGAGTGGTGGCTACAGGAGATGCTCACCACCCCGTCGCCGCTTGCCGAGCGCATGACGCTTTTCTGGCACAACCACTTCGCCACTGGACAGCAGAAGGTGAAGTCGCCGCAATTGATGTACCGTCAGAACCTCACGCTGCGGCGCCATGCCCTGGGCAATTTCGGCGCGCTGCTGCACGCGATCGCCAAGGACCCGGCGATGTTGGTCTATCTCGACGGTGCCATGAGCCGGCGCGAGCAGCCCAACGAGAACTTCGCCCGCGAGGTGATGGAGCTTTTCACCCTGGGCGAAGGGCATTACCGTGAAGCCGACATCAAGGAAGCGGCCCGCGCTTTCACCGGTTGGAGTGTCGAGCCCGAGACCGGGGGCTACATTTTTCGTTCGCGCCTGCATGACTTCGGCACCAAGACGGTGTTGGGCCGAAGCGGCCGCTTCGACGGCGATGCCGTCCTCGATCTGCTCCTCGCACAACCCGCCTGCGCCGAATTCATCGTGACCAAGCTCTGGCGCGAGTTCATCTCGCCCGAGCCCGCGGCCCGCGAAGTGCAGCGCCTCGCCCAGGTGTTTCGGGAGGCGAACCACGAAATCAAGCCGCTCTTGCGCGCGCTTTTCTTGAGCGAAGCCTTCTATGCCCAGGGCAATCGGGCGAGCCTCGTCAAATCGCCCGTCGATTTGGTCATCGGCAGTTTGCGGCAGTTCGAAATTCGCGCCGAACCCTTGCGTCCGGTGGCCTTCGCGGTGGCCTCGCTGGGCCAGAATCTCTTCTCGCCACCCAATGTGAAGGGCTGGCCTGGGGGCGAAACCTGGATCAACGCCACCACCTTGCTCACCCGCAAGCAAATGCTCGACCGGGTGTTCCGCGGCGACGACGCTTCGCCCCTTGCCCCCTCGGAACCGTCGGCCAAAGGCGGCGGCACCGCCGGGCGCTTGATGCGCCTCGCCCAGCGTCAGCCTATGGCCTACCGCTTCGAGAGCGAGGTTTGGCTCGCGCGCTTTCCCGAAGCGGATCGGGCCGAGCACGTGCGCCGCCTGGTGCTCGCCGCGGCCCCGCTTGATGCGCCAAGCAGCCTGCCCGCAACGGCGGCGCTGGTGCGCACGCTGGTGCTCGATCCGGTCTATCAACTGAAATAGAGGGAGGCCTCGAAATGAACCGACGCGTTTTTCTTTCCGCTCTCCCCGCCGCGCTCTATTGCGGAACCCAAGCCTCGCTGTCCTGGGCCGCCGGGCCGGTTGAACGCACCCCCTACCACAAGCTCCTGGTGCTGGTGGAATTGAAAGGCGGCAACGATGGCCTCAATACCCTGATTCCCTATGCCGACCCGCGCTACTACACCCTGCGGCCCAATCTCGCGATCGCGCGGGCCGAGGTGCGGCAATTGGATGAAACCCGCGGGCTGCATCCCGCGCTCGAAGCCTTGCTTCCGATCTGGCAGGCCAAGGAGTTGGCGCTGGTGCAAGGCTTGGGTTATGCCGAGCCGAATTTGTCGCACTTTCGCTCGATCGAAATCTGGGAGACCGCTTCCTCGAGCCGCGACTACCTGGCTGAGGGCTGGCTTGCTCGGGCGTTCGCGCGGCACCCGCCGCCCAAGGACTTCGCCGCCGATGGTGTGACGATCGCCGCGGGCGACCCCGGCCCGCTCGCAGGCGGCGCTCGCAGCGTGGCGCTGGCCAGTCCAGCGCAGTTCCAGCGCCTCGCGCGGCTTGCGCAAGCCCACGGACAGAGCACCAACCCGGCCTTGCGCCATCTCTTGAGGGTGGAGCAGGATATCGTCAGCGCCGCCGCCAAGCTGCGAGGCGAACGCGTTTTTCGCACGGCCTTTCCAGCAAGCGATTTCGGCCGCGCGGTGGCGAGCGCCGCGCAGGTCGCTGCCATGACCGGGCAGGTCGCGGTGCTGCGCTTGAGTCTCGCCGGTTTCGACACCCATCGCGGGCAGCCGGGCACCCACGCCAAGCTTCTGCGCGATTTGGCCGAAGGCCTCGCGGCGCTGCGCGCTGCCCTGCTCGAAATCGAGCGCTGGCGCGATACCTTGATCGTGAGCTACGCCGAATTCGGCCGGCGCCCCAAAGAGAACCACAGCCAAGGCACCGACCACGGCACCGCCAACATGCATTTCGCCTTGGGTGGCCGGGTCAAGGGCGGATTCTACGGCAGCGCCCCGGCGCTCGATAGGCTCGATGGCGAAGGCAACCTCGTCCACACAACCGACTTTCGGCAACTCTACGCCACGGTGCTGGAAGATTGGTGGGGGCTGTCCTCGCGCGAAGTGTTGGGCGGGAAGTTCCCGGGGCTGGGGTTTCTACGGGTCTAGCGGATTGCTCCGAGTAGAATGATTGCGTGTTCGAAAGCACGCCGCGGGTGTGCGCCATTTTGGCGAGACGATCTGCCCCGGTCAGCGGCAAGCATGCTATCCTCCCCGCCCCACGCGCCTCTACCGCCCGCCTCCCATGCCCCGCCTGCACCTCAAACCCGGCCGCGAAAAATCCTTGCGGTACCGTCATCCTTGGATTTTTTCCGGCGCCATTGCGCGCGTGGACGGCGAGCCGCAAATCGGCCAAACGGTGGAAGTGGTCGACGCCCAAGGCGCCTTCCTGGCGCGCGCGGCCTACAGCCCGCAATCGCAGATTCGGGCCCGGGTATGGAGTTTCGAGAACAACGAAGAGATCGATGCGGCGTTCTTCTCCCGGCGCATCACCGCGGCCATCGCCGCGCGCCAGCCCTGGCTGTCGGGCAGCGACGCCGCGCGCCTGGTCCATGGCGAAGCGGACGGTTTGCCCGGACTGGTGGTCGACCGATATGGCGAAGTGCTGGTGCTGCAAATTCTCGCCGCAGGCGTCGAGGCCTGGCGCGACACCATCGTCGAGACACTGGTACAACATGCTCGGACGCAAGCGGTATATGAACGCTCCGATGCCGAGGTGCGCACCCTCGAAGGACTGCCCGAACGCAGCGGTCCGCTGCGCGGCACCCTGCCGCCGGAAATCGAAATCTGCGAAGATGGCATTCGCTATCGGGTGGACGTGGTCCAAGGCCAGAAAACGGGCTTTTATCTCGATCAGCGGCTGAACCGTCAGCAGGTGCGCGCTTTGGCGCAGGAGCGCGATGTCCTCAACTGTTTTTGCTACACGGGTGGCTTCAGTCTCGCAGCGCTCGCGGGAGGCGCGAAGTCAGTGCTTTCAATCGACAGCTCGGCCCCGGCCCTGGCGCTGGCCCAGGAAAACCTGCGGCGCAACGGGTTTGACGAAACCCGAGCGCAATGGCGCGAAGCGGATGTCTTCAGCGAATTGCGCCGCTTGCGCGACCAGGCGCGGTGCTTCGACCTCGTCGTGCTGGACCCGCCGAAGTTCGCGCCCACGGCGCAGCACGCAGCGCGTGCCGCACGGGCTTACAAGGACATCAACCTCACGGCCCTGAAACTCCTGCGCCCGGGCGGGCTTCTGGCCACGTTCTCGTGCTCTGGCGGCATCGATGCCCTGTTGTTTCAGCGCATCGTCGCCGGCGCGGCCCTGGATGCGCGCGTCGAAGCACGGTTGGTCGGCCATTTCGAAGCCGCGCCCGACCATGCCACCGCGCTCTCCTTTCCGGAAGGGTACTACCTGAAAGGACTCTTGTTGCAGAAGCGTTGAGCCAGGGAGAAATCCCCAAAGCCCCGCCGGGCGGTCTTCCTCGGCCCCAAGCAGATCCGCGCCGATCGGGGCTCCAGCAGAGGCGGCAATCGCTAGTTGACCGCGCGGCATTCGGCCGCGGGTTCATTCCGGCCGGAAGGCGTGAACCGAGTTGGGGCCGATATTCTCGGGTTTGAAGAGCAGGGGCCCGCCCGTGAGCGGATCACGATCGGGCTGCACCTCGGTGAGCATGCGGATGTCGCTCACCCGACATTCGCGCAGCAGATCGACCACACCCTGGGTCACGTCGGGAACGCGATCGAGAGGTTCGAGGACGATGCGAAAACCTTCCGCGGATCGCGGATCGAAAGGGCTGGAGAGCGAAACACGCAGTTCTCCCCCGCCATCTGCAAGTCGGTGGGCCGACAGCACCGCTGTCGGTTCGCCGACCGCCGCGCGCAATTTGCGGATCGCGTTGCTGGCGAAGAGCTGCATCGCCACGTCGCGCTGCGCCAGGCGCCCGGCTTGTGCCCCCGCCAGCAAGCTGGCCGGCGGACGCGGCAGCACCAGGACGGTGACGCCGCCGACAGCAAGTTGTCGGGCAAGCTCCTGGGCCACCGGCATGCCCCAACCGCCCACGTCTTGGGCATTGAACAGGTTCGCCTGTGGAGTCGCCAATGCCGCCCCGATCAATAAGCGCAAGTGCACCACTTCCTGCTTGTCCAAGAAAGCCAGCGGTGTCACCGGCAGGGCCAGCGGGTCGGCGCCATGCCGCAGCAGCGCGCCCAGTTCGGCGATGGCGAGCCGATCGGGCGTCACCAGGGCGTTGCCCAGCGCGAAATTGCGGTTGCCGCGCAAGGCGCGATGCTCCTTGAGCAGGTCGACGATCTTGCCGATTTCCGGCACCACGCCAGCAAGTGAGCCGGGATTGCCGCTGCCGAGCACGATGATCAGAGGGAGTGCGAAAACGTGCGTACCCACACCCTCAGTTTGCGCTGACCGTTCGCTCAAGGCCTCGTCGAGACGCCGCCACCAGTGCCGCGCGATGGCCACGGAGGGCGCCTCGTCAAAGACTGCGGCGATTTCGCCATAGGCGCCGCGGTCGGCTAACTCCCGCCAGGCCTTCCGTATCACCCCATCGAGTTCGTCCTTGCGCAGCATGGTCGGGGCGGCGAGACTCTCCTCCGCGGCTGCGCTCAAGACGCGCGCGCGGTCAGAGCGTGGTTCGGCAAAGTTGCGGGGTTCAGGCAGGGCGGACACGACAGAATTGGGCAGAGATTGGAGCCCGAAGTCTAGTGTTCCTTGGGTCACATGGCAATCCGCGGGTTACAATCGCGCCCGTGCATCAGATCGCCCGGATGGTGAAACAGGTAGACACAGCGGACTTAAAATCCGCAGGTTCCGAAAGGAGCCGTGCCGGTTCGACTCCGGCTCCGGGCACCACGGGTATCCATGCCCCGCGCATCCGAGATCAGGGGCCGGCGCAGCTGGAGTTGCGGTCCTCGAACGAGCAGGAATCCTTTCGAATGTGCCCCGGGTAATGCTGCGCAAAGGCCTGGCAAAGATCTGTCCGGTTCAACCACACACCCTCGGCGTTGGTGAGCAGGCTCGCCGCAAGCCGCGTTTCCTCATCGTGGTAAATCTCGAACAACTCTGCTTCTTCCGGGCCGACGCCTTCGTCTTGCAGCGCTGCCACCAGGCCGCAAATGGTATCGGCGAAATAGATCTTGAACTCGTCGCCATCCTCGAAAATCCGCACCCTCGCCTCATAGGTATAAGGCAAGGTCTTGTCATACTTCGATCGCGGGCCAAGCAACTTTCGCAGCAATCCCATCGCGAACCTCATGCGCGCATGGCGGAGTCGAGTGAATGTAAGCCAAAAGGCAGGCGCTGGCAACGTATCGCATGCCCGAGGACTCCGTGCCTGGGGTCCTCGGGTGCGTATGCCCAGCCCCACACCGGCCCGCAGCACCAAGCACCCCATCGACCTCGCGACCGACTCACGCCCCCGTGCGCAGCATGGTCCCCATCTTCTGATGGATGAGATTGACCGCCTTGAGTGGCCGCAGCATAACCTTGAACTCGGTGATCTGGCCCATTGCGTTCCACCGGATCATGTCCACGCCATTGATGAATACGCCGTCAATTTCGAGTTCGAACTCCAGTACGGCGTCGCGCTCGCTCCGCAGCTCGCGCACGTAGCGAAAGGTTTCGTTGCCGAATACGGTAAACGCCGCGGCAAGATATCTCTTGGCGATTTCCCGCCCCACCAGAGGGGTGTGCACGACCGGTGAATAGAACACCGCGTCCGGGGCAAGCAGCGCATCCAGACCTGCCGGGTCGCGGCCTTCGAGAAGTCTGTGCCAGGTGCCGATGGGGTCGATGGACATAGGAAACTCAACTCCTGAAGTTCAAACTTCGCGCGGGCATGTCGCGCATGCATTGGGCGAACCGGCTCAAGCCCGTCTCCCGCCATTCTGAATTGCCTCGATCATCCCGCTGCGGATGGATCGGGGCGAGGCCAGGATACCCCTTCCCTTATCCCTTCCCACTCTTCGCCAGCAGCCCCTTTAGCCGAGACGCGACAAGCTTTACCTCGTCCGTGGTGACGCGTTTGCCCAATCCGTCGATGAACTCATCGGCGAGCCGGCGCAGATCGGCCAGATTGCCGGCACCCTGCAGCTTCACCATCAGGCCATAGCCGCGAATGCTGCCGAGCTTGTCGAGCACCATGTCGTTCATGAACTTTTGCGCGCGGAGGAAATGATCGGCGTCCTCGCCGACGGCGCCGCCCTGTTCCTCGGCGCCGCTAATCTCGGCGCTACCCGATTTCTTCAAGCTGATGAACCCGTCGCGCAGCAGCTCTTCGAGAAAGCCTGCATCCAGTCCGAGGCGGCGTGCCGCGTCGATGAGCTCGTTGGCGGGGCGAACCCCGTCAACCATGATCAGCATGGTGCGCAGGCGATGATTGAGATTGTGCCGGCGGTGCGAAACCTCCTCGCTACCCTTGTCGGTCTTGACGTAGATGTCGTCGAGTGCCATAGCCTCGAATCGCGCTCCAAGTGGGGCCGCAACTCCGCCGGAAGTGATATGGTCGGTCAGTGTGCCGGCAACGTCAAGACGTCGCGTCGCCGCTGGCCGACCACCGGGCGAGAAACTCGCGCCAGTGACCGCCAGGCAATTCCGCAAGGCGCTCGCGCACTAGAGCGATTTCACCAACGTAACCCGCGGGCGAGAGTTGACCCCGCATGAGCTGAAAGCGCAAGAAGACGAGGTGGGTGTTGACCACGTCGGTTTCGCAGTAATCGCGTATGGCGCCGATTTCGCCGCGCTGCCAGGCCGGCCACACTTGGCTGCCATCCATGCCCAGCTTGCCGGGGAAGCCGCACGCCTGCGCCACATGGTCAAGCGGTGCATAGGCTCGTGGTTGATACAGCGCGAGGAGGTCCATTAGGTCGAGATGGCGCTGGTGGTAGCGGCTGATGTAATTGTTGAAGCGAAAATCGCGGTCTTCGTCCCCGGTTTCCCAATACCGCGCGGCCGCAACACCGTGCTTCAAGGCGCGGTAATGTAGGACCGGCAAGTCGAAGCCACCGCCATTCCAGGAAATGAGCTGCGGAGTGTAGCGCTCGATCCCCTCGAAGAAACGGCGCAGGAGTTCCACCTCGGGATCTTCGGGTTTCCCCAGGGACCAGACGCGGAAGTTCTGCCCCTCGCGCAACACGCAAGAGATGGCAATCACGCGCTGCAAGTGGTGTGGCAGGAAATCGCTGCCAGTGTTCTGTCGGCGCAGCTGCTGGGCCATCTCCACCACCGCGGCATCGTCGATGCGCTCATCGAGGCCGTGGATGCCCCGTAGGCCGGCTACATCGGGGATGGTCTCGACATCGAAAACCAGGGTGGCCGGCATAAGCAATCGCTCAACCCGGAAAAACGCCCGTGGAGAGGTAGCGGTCGCCGCGATCGCAAACGATGAACACGATCAGGGCCTGTGGATTCTCCCGCGCCAGCGCCAGCGCGACATGGGCCGCGCCACCGGATGAAATGCCGCAGAAGATGCCCTCCTCGGCCGCCAGGCGGCGGGCCATGTCCTCGGCCTGGGCCTGGGAAACGAGGTCGATGCGATCGACGCGCGGGCTCTCATAGATACGCGGTAGATAGGCGTCGGGCCACTTGCGGATACCCGGGATTTGCGCCCCTTCTTGGGGCTGAACGCCGATCACTTGCACGCTGGCGCGTTGTTCTTTCAAGAAGCGCGACACGCCCATGATCGTCCCCGTGGTACCCATGCTGCTGACAAAGTGGGTGACCTGGCCGTGGGTATCTCGCCAGATCTCGGGGCCGGTGCCGCGATAATGCGCCAGCGGATTGTCTGGGTTGCCAAACTGGTCGAGGATGTGGCCCCGGCCCTCGGCACGCATTTGCTCCGCGGTATCGCGTGCCGCCTCCATCCCGCCCGATTTGGGCGTGAGGATAATCTGAGCACCAAAAGCCCGCATGGTCTGGCGCCGTTCTACCGAAAGATGCTCGGGCATGATTAGCACCATCTGATAACCGCGGATGGCTGCCGCCATGGCGAGCGCAATGCCGGTATTGCCACTGGTGGCCTCGATGAGCGTGTCGCCGCGTTTGATTTCGCCGCGCTTTTCCGCCTCCACGATCATCGACAAGGCGGGCCGATCTTTCACCGATCCGGCGGGGTTATTGCCTTCGAGCTTGGCAAGCACCTTTCCCGCGCTGCTCCCGGGAAGCTTTTGCAGTTGCACCAAAGGAGTGTTGCCAACGAAATCTTCGAGCTTGGAGAACATGACTGTGCCTCATGCGCGCTACTCGTATTCTAACCTGCGGGCCATTGTTTGGGCCGCTTTGGCCGCACCGGGAGTTCCACCCGAGCAACGGGGGTTCGGTCAAGCACCGAAAAAGCCCCGCGGCTGCGGGGCTTTGCGAGGGAAAGACCCGCCCAGTCTATTTCTTCGCTTCGTCTTTTTTCTCGTCTTTCTTGGATTTCTTGGCTTCCTTGTCGTCCTTCTTGGACTTCTTGCTTTCGTCCGCCTTGCCATCAGCCTTTTTTTCGGTCTTCTTATCGGCCTTCTTCTCTTCTTTCTTGGCCTCGGCTTTCTTCTCTTCCTTGGCCGGTTTCGTCTCGGGCTTCTTCTCTTCCTTAGTTGAAGCCTTGCTTTCCGTCTTCTTCTCGTCTTTCGCCGCGATCTTGGGCTCCGCCTTCTTCTCTTCCTTGGCGGGCTTGGCCTGGGCTTTCTTGTCTTCCTTGGCCGAGGCCTTGGTCTCTGTCTTCTTCTCGTCCTTGGCGGCGGCCTTGGGCTCGCTCTTGGCCGGAACAGACACAGGGCCCGTATTGGCGCCACTCACGCTGATGTCCCTGCGAATGGCATCGACGGTCTTGTCGCCAAACCCCTTCACGTTATTCAGCTCATCGACGCTCTTGAACGGTCCGTGCTCCTTGCGGTAGTCGATGATCGCCTGAGCCTTGACGGGTCCGATTCCCTTGATCGCGTCCAGTTCTTCCTTGGTGGCGGTATTGATATTCACCGCCGCCAGGGCAGCGGCGGAAAACAGCAGCGAAACAAGCAGCAGCAACAGCTTCTTCATGGTGATCTCCTCGGAGTGATTATGGTCGCCGGCCCGGACAGTATGCCTTGCCGACGCTGCCGATAACGCCGCCCACTCAGGGCGCGTTGACAGCCGCCAGATGGCGTACGTAAGCCGCCACTCCCTCGGCCACCGGCGCGAACTCCTGCACATAGCCGGCTTCGCGCAAGCGCGCGATGCTCGCTTCGGTATAGCTCTGGTATTTTCCGACCAGCGCCTCGGGAAAAGAGACATAGGCGATTTGCCCACTCGTCACCAGATCGGCAAGCGTCCCCGGCGGCTCGCCTTTGAGTGCGCGCAGGGTATTGACCGTGGTCACCGCCACCTCATTGAAGCTTGCCGCACGGCCCGTCCCTACGTTGTAGATGCCGCTGATCTGCGGATGGTCGAGAAAATGCAGATTGACTCGAACCACATCGTCGACATGCACGAAATCGCGCCGCTGCTCACCGCTGCCGTAGCCTCCGGAGCCCTCGAAAAGCCGCACCTGCCCATCCTTGCGATATTGGTGGAAGAAGTGCCAAGCGACCGAGGCCATCCGGTCTTTATGATCCTCGCCGGGGCCATAGACGTTGAAGTAGCGGAAACCTGCGACCTGCGCCGTGCGGTCCCCTTCGAGGCGGCGCACATATTGGTCGAACAAGAACTTGGAGTACCCATAGACGTTCAGAGGGCGCTCGAATTCGCGTTCCTCCCGAAAGACCCGACCGCCCCCGTACACCGAGGCCGACGAGGCATAAATGAGAGGAATGTCTTCGCTCTGGCAATATTCCAAGAGGCGCACGGAATAGCGGTAGTTGTTCTGCATCATGTAGCGGCCGTCGGTTTCCATGGTGTCCGAGCAGGCCCCCTGATGCAACACGGCGGCCAGTTCGCCATCGAAATCGCCATTCTCCAGCCGCAGCAGGAACTCCTCTTTGTCGAAATAATCCGCGATCTCGCCATCGACCAGATTGCGGTACTTGTCGGCGCGCTTCAGATGATCGACCGCCAAGATGTCACGTTCGCCACGGGCGTTGAGCCCGCGCACCAGATTGGAGCCGATGAGCCCGGCGGCACCGGTCACTGCAATGTACATCGATGGTCTCCTTAGTCCGCCACGGCGAAAGGCACGCGCGGCGCTACCGCGCAAAGTATCTCATAGGCGATGGTACCCGCAGCCTTCGCCACTTCATCGACGGCAAGGCCGCGCCCCCACAGTTCCACTTTCGAGCCGACGTCAGCCCGCGGAAGATGAGTGAGATCGACAGTAATCATGTCCATGGATACCCGCCCGACCAGCCGCGTCCTCATCCCCTCGACCAGCACGGGGGTGCCGGTCGGAGCGTGGCGCGGATAGCCGTCGGCGTAGCCGCAAGCCACCACGCCGATGCGCATGGTCTCGGCTGCGCGGAACACCCCACCATATCCCACGGCGTCGTTCGGCGCCAATTTTTGCACGCCGATGATCTCGGCGGTCAGCTCCATGACCGGTTTCAGACCCAGGTCGGCCGCGCTGCGTTCCACCGTGGGAGATGCGCCGTAGATCATGATCCCAGGCCGCACTACCGCGCCGCCAACTTCGTCCTCCCCGAGGATCGCCGCGGAATTGGCGACGGACACGGGATAGCGCAAACCCTCACAAGCCTCACGGAACCGCTGCAACTGTTCGCGCGCGCCGCCGGGTTCATCGGCCGCCGCGAAATGGCTCATCAATGTGATGCCGCCCACGCCCGGCAATGCTTCGAGGCGCGCTAACGCGGCACGCACCTCGCTCGGCGCGAAGCCCAAGCGATTCATCCCGGTATTGACCTTCAGATATACCTCTAGTTGCCGCGCCGGCCTAAAGGCTTCGAGCATGGCAATCTGGTGCTCGCCATGGATCACGCACGCGAAGTCGCGAGCGGCGATCTCCGGCAGCTCCTCTGGCGCAAAAAAACCCTCCAGAAGCAGCATCGGTCCGCGGTAACCCCGATCGCGCAGGCGGCACGCCGCATCGAGTTCGAGGATACCCAAACCGTCCGCCGCGCCAAGTCCGGGGTAAACGCGCTCGATGCCATGTCCGTATGCGTTGGCCTTGATCACCGCGAAAACCCTGGCCCCGCTCGACCGCAAGCGCGCCAGCCGAAGATTTGCGGCAAGCGCGGCGGGATAGACGGTGGCGCGGATGGGCCGGCTCATGGCCAGAGCAATGGTGGTTGGTTAGCAACGCTTCCCGAGGTTTGGACGCTCCTGGGAAACATGGTATAAAGCGGCTCATTATACCGTAGCCCCTGCCGCCCTTCGCGGCCAAGACAGGCAAGCGCGGAGGAGCCCCTGGACCCGCAATTCGCAGTTTCCGACGCCGTGTGTGCGCGCCTTTGGGCGTGCGCGCCGACCATCGGGGGAAGGCGCGCATGAAGGCAGGTTTCTACACCATCATGGCCGCGCAGTTCTTTTCCTCGTTTGCTGACAACGCGCTGCTGATCGCCGCCATCGCCCTGCTAATGCAAATGCAGGAGCCTGCCTGGATGACGCCGCTCTTGAAGCAGTTCTTCATCGTCTCCTACGTGGTATTGGCGCCGTTGGTGGGTGCCTTCGCCGACTCCATGCCCAAGGGTCGGGTGATGTTCATTACCAACAGCATCAAGATTCTGGGTTGCGCGCTGATGTTCTTCAGCATCCATCCCTTGCTCGCCTATGCGCTGGTCGGCCTGGGAGCAGCGGCCTATTCGCCCGCGAAATACGGCATCCTCACCGAACTGCTGCCGCATGAGCAGTTGGTGGTCGCCAACGGCTGGATCGAAGGTCTGACCGTTGCCTCGATAATTCTGGGCACTCTGGCGGGCGGCGCACTGATCAGCAACACCGTTTCCGGCTGGCTGCTGAGCCTAGACCTACCGGGGATCGAAACCGCGATCGACACCGCGCCCGAGGCGGCCATCGCTGTGATCATCAGCGGCTATGCCATCGCCGCCACCTTCAACCTCTACATCCCAGATACCGGTGTGGACCATCGCATTCCGCACCGCAACCCGATCTATTTGGTGGAGGAGTTTGCTCACTGCGTCAAGTTGCTCTGGAAGGACAAGCTTGGGCAGATTTCTCTAGCCACCACCACGCTGTTCTGGGGTGCGGGGGCGACGCTGCAGTTCATCGTCCTGAAATGGGCCGAGGTTGCCCTGAACATGCCACTCTCCCAAGCTTCCATGCTGCAAGGCGTGACCGCGGTCGGGATTGCGCTCGGCGCCGTCGCCGCGGCGAAATTCGTGGCTCTGCGCGATGCGCCCCGCGTCATTCCGCTGGGCATCATCATGGGCATCGGCGTGATCGGCATGGTGTTCGTCGGCAACCTCTATCTCGCCATAGTGGTGATGGTGGCGGTAGGCGCCTTGGCCGGGTTTTTCGTCGTTCCCATGAACGCCCTCTTGCAGCATCGAGGCCACATACTCATGGGAGCAGGTCATTCCATCGCGGTGCAAAACTTCAACGAAAACATCAGCGTGCTAACTATGCTCGGCGTCTATGCGGTGATGATCCGCCTCGATCTTTCCATTCACACGGTGATCGTGATTTTCGGCTTGTTCGTTGCCGGCACCATGTATTTCGTGCGCCAGCGGCATCTCTACAACGCCGCACACCACGATCTCACACGCCTGATAGGCGTGGACAAGCACTAGCGAACCTCAGAGCAGCACCGGCTTGTCCGGCAACTCGTTGTGCTTCTCGCCTCGTGCCGGAAAGTGCTGCTCAAGCAACGAGGAAATCGCGCTGATCCCGTCGCTCGCGCCTTTGGCGAACGCCCCAGCGGCGAAGGCTTGCTCCATCGTCGCACAAATCGCGCGCCACTGCCCAGCGTCGACTCTGGCGTTGATGCCCCGGTCGGCAAGGATTTCCACGCGCCGGTCCGCCAACAGCAAATACACGAGCACCCCGCTATTCCCCGCGGTATCCCAAACACCGAGTTGGGCGAATAGCTCCAAGGCACGCTGGCGCGCGTCTACGTCTCGCAGCACCCGCGCCAGCGGCAGGCTCGCTTCAACGACGAAACGCAGCTGCCCGCTGTGCCGGGCCTCGCTGGCCGCGGTCGCGCGCTCGATGCCGCGCAGTACCTCCTCGGGAAATGCCCGCCGCGCGGTCCCCTGGTCACAGAAGAGATGCCGGATCACGCGCCAACTCATTCAGTCGCCTCCTCCACCATCACCGCCGCCTTCTCCCCACGAGCCCGAGGCACCTCCGCCACCGAACTCTCCGCCCCCCCCTGACCAGCCACCGCTCGATCCGCCACCCGACCAGCCACCGCCCCCGTATCCGCCGCTCCAGCCGCCTCCTTGGCCTAGTCCGGGCACGAGCAGTAGCAGCACCAGCACGACGATACCAATCAACAGCGCAGGCATGAGCGAACTGGTGATCAGCCAGCCGATACCACCGGCCAACGCGCCTCCCACCACTGCACCAAAGAAGTTGCCGAAGATGAAGCGCAGTACGGTGCCTATCATAACCAGCGCGACGAGGCCTGCAATCAGGAGTCCTTCCCAGTTGCCAGATAAATTCCACGCCGCACTCTCCTTCTTCGACGCGCTTGGCGCACCTTCCATCTTGGCGCTACCGGTAGTGAGGTCGATCACTCGATCGATGCCGGCATCGATGCCCTCGTAGAATTTGCCGCTCTTGAAACGCGGCGCAATGACCTCGCTGACGATGCGCCGCGCCGTTGCGTCGGGAATGCTTCCCTCCAGTCCATAGCCGACCTCAAGCCGAATCTTCTTTTCTTCCTTGGCGATGAGCAGCAAAACGCCGTTGTCCATGCCGCGTTTGCCGATCTTCCAAGTCTCGGCGACGCGAATGGCATACTGCTCGATCGCCTCGGGCTTGGTGCGGGAAACCATCAGCACCGCGAGCTGATTGCCGCTCCTCGATTCCCACTGCGCGAGCTTGGCCTCCAAGCGCTCACGCTCAGGCCCCGACAGGGTATTGGTGAGGTCGGTGACCCGTGCCTTGAGAGCTGGCACGGGCACCGCAGCTGCGGGCAGCGTCTCATCCCAGGCGTGGGTCCCGCCTGCGAACAGAATGGCGCCAAAGATTAGGGCGCGCCACATGCGCCGGTTCTATTGCTTGGCCGGTGCAGGCTTGCTGAAGTCGACTTTCGGCGCGCCGCTGATCGCGGCTTCGCTTTCCACGGAAAAGTTGGGCTTTACTTCCATTCCGAAGAGCTTGGCGGTCATGTTCTCGGGGAAGGAGCGCACCGTGGTGTTGTAGTCCGCCACCGCTTTGATATAGCGATTGCGGGCCACGGCGATGCGATTCTCGGTGCCTTCGAGCTGGGCGCTGAGATCCCTGAAGAGTCCGTCGGACTTGAGCTGCGGATATCGTTCGGCCACTAACAGCAAGCGCGACAAGGCACCCTGCAGCTGGTTCTGTGCATCGATGAACTTCTTGAAGGCAACCGGATCGTTGATCAGTTCCGGCGTAGCCTTGATCGCGCCCACGCTCGCGCGCGCGTCGGTGACGCCGAGCAGCACCTCTTTTTCCTGCTCCGCGAATCCCTTGACCACGTTGACCAGGTTGGGCACCAGGTCGGCGCGGCGCTGGTATTGATTGAGCACTTCCGACCAGGCTGCCTTCACTTGCTCGTCCTGTCTCTGCATGGTGTTGTAGCCGCAGCCACTTAGCATTGCGGTGATCAGAAGAACGAAGACAGAACCAATGTTGCGCATCTATTTCTCCTTGGTAGTGAGCCGGCTGGTCTCGGGTGCTTTCGCTTTTCCTGGCCGCTGGCTGAATGGGGGCGATGCCCTTCGCTCACAAGCTGCGGTAGGCTTCGCGCGCAAGGCATAAATCCTCCCACGCTTTGGCCTTGTCCGGCAAGTTGCGGAGGAGATATGCCGGGTGGTAGGTTACCACCAGGGGGATACCCTGACGGGAGTGCACCCTGCCGCGCAAGCTCGCGATGGTGGCGTCGCTGTCGAGTAGCGTCAGCGCGGCAAAGCGCCCGAGCGCGAGGATCATCTTGGGTTGCAGCAGCGCAATCTGGCGTTCGAGATACGGCCGGCAAGCTGCAACCTCGGCGGGCTCGGGGTTGCGATTGCCCGGTGGCCGGCACTTGAGCACGTTGGCGATGTAGACCGCCTCGCCCCGCTTGAGTCCAATAGCCGCGAGCATGTTGTCCAACAGCTTGCCGGCCTGGCCGACGAAAGGTTCACCCTGGCGGTCTTCTTCAGCTCCTGGTGCTTCGCCTATGACCAGCCACCGGGCGCCTTCCAGTCCGACACCCGGCACGGCGTGCTGCCGCGAGCGGCACAACCCGCAGGCCGTGCACGCGGCGATGTGCGCGGGTAGTTCCCCCCAGGGCAAGGCCGCGATGGCCTCTTCGCGGCCCTCTGCCAACCCCACCGGCGCGGCATCGGCATTCGCGTCGGTCTGTGCCTTACCGGCAACGGTATTGCGCCGCTGCCACAGCGGCAAGAGCCCTAGTTCACGCAGCATTTCCTGGCGCAGATCCATCTTCACGCAATGCAACGGGGTTCCACTGCGAGATCGATGCTAAACAGCAAGGCGTCTTCGCGTCCCTTGGCCGCGGGGTAGTACCCGCGCCGGCGCCCGACTTGCACGCAGCCTTGCCGGGCATAGAAGGCAAGGGCTGGTGCATTCGATTCCCGCACCTCAAACCCGAGCTGCAAAGCCCCATGTGCTCTCCCCTGCTCCAGAAAGTGCCGCCACAGTGATTCGCCTATGCCTTGCCGCCGCACCGCCGGCGCAACGCTGAGATTGAGCAGCTGCGCTTCCTCGGCGCCCACCATGAGCACACCGTAACCGGCGAGCGCTCCGCCGAGTTCGGCGACCGTACAGCAATAGCCAGCCGCCAGCGAGTCGCGAAAGTTCCCCGCCGACCAGGGGTGTGTGTAGATCAGTGCCTCCAGCGCCGCCGCCACCGGCACGTCGGCGGCGGCCATCGGGCGCAATTGCGGCGCTGGGCGCATCAGCGCCACCCCTCGCGAGCGCGCTCTGCCGTCGTGAGCGCCACCTTATTGCGAACATAGGCCGGCTGCGCCGCCCGCGCATCGCCTGCCAGCTCCGTCCAGCGCCGGTGCGCAAGGCGCGCCACCGCACCGGCCAGCGGCGGCTGCAAGGGTGCAGCCAAAGGAAGGGTTGCTCCGAGCCGAGTTCTGAGCTCAGGATAGGCCGCAAAGCCACTGCCCACACCGACCCAAGTTCCGCCTCGCGGCAGGCGCACTTCTTCAGGCGCACTCACGCAAGGAGCCGTAAGTTCCTGCCAGGTGTCATTTGTGCGGCCGTAAGCCGCCCAGTAGACCTCGCGCATGCGTGCGTCGAGACAGGCCAAAACCTGGTCGCCGCCGCTCGCTTCGGCTAGCGCTTCGAGCGTCCCCACCACCGCAACCGGCAATCCGGCCCCATAAGCCAGGCCTTGGGCAAGCCCGCAAGCGATGCGCAAGCCGGTGAAAGAGCCGGGACCGCCGGCAACGGCCATGCCCGTGCAATCGCGAAGGCCGAGGCCGGCTTGGGCCAGAAGCGCCTGTAGCATCGGCAGGACGTGCTCGCCGTGAGCCTCGGCCGCTGCAATGGCGCGTTCGGCGACGTTCCCGCCTTGCCATAGCGCGACGGAACAGATCGGGGTGGAAGTATCCATTGCCAAGATGCGCATGAGCCCGATTCTACCGCAGCACAACTGCTAAAATTCTTCGTTTTTTCAGCAACCGGAACCACTTTGCCTGCCGCACGCATCGAATCGCTGGACCAAGAAGGCCGAGGAATCGCCCATGTCGACGGCAAAACCATCTTCGTTGAGGGCGCCTTGCCGGGCGAATGGGTGACCTTTACCTCCTACCGCAAGAAACCCAACTACGAGCTTGCACAAGTCGAGCGCGTGGTCCGGGCGAGCAGCCAGCGAGTCACTCCGCTGTGCTCCCACTTCGGCGTCTGCGGCGGTTGTTCCATGCAGCACCTCGATTCGCGTGCCCAGGTCGCGGCCAAGCAGCGGGTACTCGAGGATGCGCTATGGCACCTTGCGCGGGTGCGGCCCGGGGCCATTCTCCCAGCAATCGAGGGTCCAGCTTGGGGCTATCGCCAGCGAGCGCGCCTCTCGGTCCGGCACGTGCTCAAGAAAGGGGCGGTGCTGGTGGGCTTTCATGAAAAGCGCAGCAGCTTCGTTGCCGACATGCACACTTGCCCGGTGCTGCCGCCCGCGGTTTCCGACTTATTGTTGCCTTTGCGCGCGTTGGTAGCCAAACTCTCCATCCGCGACCGCCTGCCGCAGATCGAAGTGGCCGTGGGCGGTGAAGTCACGACCTTGGTGCTGCGTATCCTCGATCCCCTGAGCCCTTCCGACGAACCGCTTTTGCGCGAGTTTGCCAAATGCCACCGGGTCAACATCGATCTGCAGCCCAAGGGACCGGACAGCGTGCGACGATTCCATCCCGTCGCGGGATCCGACCTTGCCTATGCCCTGCCAGAATTTGCCGTCGCCTTGCCCTTCCGGCCGACCGATTTTACCCAAGTAAACGCGAGCATCAACCGGGTCTTGGTGCGCCGCGCCCTCGACCTGCTGGCAGCGCAAGAAGGCGAGCGCATCTTGGATCTGTTCTGCGGGCTGGGCAACTTCACCCTGCCCATTGCGCGCTCCGGCGCACAAGTGCTGGGGATCGAAGGCAACCCGGCTCTGGTAGCCCGCGCCCGCGAGAACGCCATCCTCAACCAACTGACCTCACGCTGCGAGTTTCGGGCCGCCGACTTGTTCGAGGCCAACGAGGCGCTTGCGCAGTGCTTGCGCGAAGCGGACAAAGCCTTGATCGACCCGCCGCGAGAAGGCGCGATCGAAGTCGTCAAGTCACTGTCGGAACGTGCCCCTCGTCGCATCGTTTACGTCTCCTGCAACCCCGCCACGCTGGCGCGGGACGCCGCCGTGCTGGTGCACGAGAAGGGCTATGCGCTCAAGACGGCCGGAATCGTGAACATGTTTCCGCACACGGCACACGTGGAATCCTTGGTCTGGTTCGAACGCACCACCAGTTGAACCCCTGCGACAAATCGCCGCAGCCATACAGGATCCGCTCCGCTCGAAAAAAAGGGGCAACTTGCGTTGCCCCACCAGCTGTTGATTCTACTTAGTCACGCTGCCCAGAATGCACCATAGGTACACTCAGCAGGCTGACCGGGCCATTATATCCGCTTCATTACAATCGCAAAGCCAGGCGCGCTTGAATCGACTCGACTCGCCTCGCGCTGTTGCTAAGTTCATACACTGCCGCAGCGCAGAGTGCGCGGTCGGCGGGTTCAGGCTATATTATGCCGATGGCACACCCCTCCCCCCCGGCTGCACAGACCCCTGCTCCATCGGCTGGCGGCAACGTCAACGATCAGCGCCTACGCCTCGAAGACGTGCTCAAGCTATTGCTCGCCGACGGGATGATCAGCGGCGCGGAGGCGGAGAGCCTGTCCCACAACCGGCGGGCTCGCTACGAACACCCACTCGAAGCGATCGCCGAACAGAAATGGCACAACCACAAGCCGCCGCACAAGCTGCTCCACTTGGAAGCGCTGGTCGAGTGGCTCGCCGGCAGGCTCGACCTACCCTATTTGCACATCGACCCGCTGCGCATCGATTTCTCGGCGGTGACGGGAGTGGTTTCCAGCGCCTATGCCGAGCGCTACCGCATCCTTCCCGTGGCGGTCGATGCCAAACAGATCACGATTGCCACCGCTGAACCTTTCGCGCGCACCTGGGCCAATGAGCTGGCCCAGATATTGCGCCGCGAAATCAAGCTGGTCTTCGCCAATCCGCAGGATATTCGCCGTTACCTGGTGGAGTTCTACAACCTCGCCCGCTCGGTCAAGAAGGCCAGCGAAGCCCAGCGTGGCGAATACAGCGTGGCGCGAGATTTCGAGCAGCTCGTCGAGTTGGGCAAGGCTGGGCCCCTCGATGCCAACGACCGGCACGTCGTTCACATCGTCGACTGGCTGTGGCAGTACGCCTTTGAGCAACGAGCCAGCGACATCCACGTCGAGCCGCGCCGCGAGTTTGGCATCGTGCGGTTTCGCATCGACGGCTTGCTGCATCAGGTCTACCAGATCCCCATGCCGGTTCTGGTGGCCATGACTAGCCGCATCAAACTCCTCGGGCGCATGGAAATCGTCGAACGGCGGCGACCCCAGGATGGCCGCATCAAGACGCTCACGCCCGATGGCGAAGAAGTCGAGCTACGCATCTCCACCATGCCCACGGCCTTCGGTGAGAAGATCGTGATGCGCATCTTTAGCCCGGACGTGCTGGTGCGCGATTTCCTACAATTGGGTTTTTCCGAAGAGGACCAAGGACGCTGGCAGCGGATGACCGCGCAGCCTAACGGAATCATCCTGGTCACCGGTCCTACCGGTTCGGGCAAGACCACCACGCTCTACTCCAGTCTGAAACAACTCGCCGAGCCCGAGGTCAACATTTGCACGGTCGAAGATCCGATCGAGATGATTGAACCATCGTTCAACCAGATGCAGGTGCAGCCGCAGATCGGCGTCGATTTCGCCAGCGGCGTGCGCACGCTGCTGCGCCAGGATCCGGACATCATCATGGTCGGCGAGATCCGCGATATTGAAACTGCCGACATGGCGATCCAAGCAGCGCTCACCGGTCATCTGGTACTGTCCACATTGCATACCAACGATGCGCCGAGCGCGATTACGCGCTTGCTCGATCTAGGCGTCCCGGCGTACTTGATCCGGGCCACACTCCTGGGGGTCATGGCGCAGCGCCTCGTCCGCACTCTGTGTCCGCATTGCAAGAGCGAAGCGCCGGCCATCGACGAAGCGCAGTGGCAAACGCTCACCGCACCCTGGCGATCGAGCGTCCCGGCGAACACTTTCAATGCGCAAGGTTGCCTCGAATGCCGCATGACCGGGTATCTTGGTCGCATTGGCCTCTATGAGATCATGACCATGTCGCCCGCGCTCGCCGACTTGGTTTCCGGCGATGCCGACCAGGCGCGCTTGCGCGATCTCGCCTACAAAGAGGGAATGAAACCCCTGCGCGTTTCCGGCGCGCTGAAGATCGCCCAAGGCGTCACCACGCTGGAAGAGGTGCTCAAAGTTGCGCCGCCCACTTGAAGTGACGCCCGATCAGGCTCCGGGCAGGGTGCAATGCAGTTGGGGCAAGGCGGCCCGGTGGCCGAGCGCTGGTAGCGCCAGCATGGCGCTTTTGGCGCTTTCGCCCCTTGCTGATGGTTGCCGCCGTGTGGTGATCGATCCCCGGCGCGGCCTTGTCGGCTCCAAATAGCCCTACGAAGAACGGCTGCAAAACGCTTGCGACTTGGCAAATCCTTGGGAGATGGTCCATGAGAAGAAGTCTTTTAATCGCCTGCGCGTCCCTTTTGCTCCAAGTTCTATCCAGCGCCGGCTGGGCCCAGGATTCGGCGACGCTGGTGCGGATCAAGAAGACCAACGCCGTCAACATCGGCGTGCGCGATAGCTCGGTGCCCTTTTCCTTCTTGGATGAGCGCAAACAGCCCGTAGGCTATTCCATAGACCTTTGTGTACGCGTCGTCGAATCGATTCGCACCGAGCTCAAGCTTCCCAGACTCCAAGTGAACTTCGTCCCAGTGAGCTCGAGCACGCGGATTCCGGCGGTCGTCGAGGGAAAGATTGACCTCGAATGCGGATCGACCACTAACACGCGCGACCGACAGCGGCAGGTTGCCTTCGCCTATACCACTTTCGTCGCCGGCATCAAGATGGTGGCCAAGAAGAGCGCCAAGATCCGCGCGATCGAGGATCTTGCCGGTAAGACAGTGGTCCTCACCAAGGGGACGACTGCGGAAAAGATCATCGACCGGGCCAACGAGGAGCGCCGCCTAGCCATCCGCAAGCTCGCCTCGCCTGACCATGCGCAGAGTTTCCAGGCGGTCGAGGAAAACCGCGCGGTCGCTTTTGTGATGGATGACGTGCTGCTCTATGGCCTCATCGCCAGGAGCAAATCGCCCGGTGACTATGAGGTAGTCGGCAGATACTTGTCGGTGGAGCCCTATGGAATCATGCTGGCGAAGAACGACCCGACCTTCGAGCGCATGGTCAACAACGCCTTGGTGACGATGTTCAACAATGGCCTGGCCCGGCAGATTTACGAAAAATGGTTCAACAGCAGGCACATGAAGGTGCCGATGAGCCAGAATCTGCGCGAAGCCTTCGCTATGCCGAACACCCATCCGGCGTGGCCGTGAACGACTCGGGTTACCGCGACCGTGCTCCGTTAGCGAGACCTCCCCGCCCGTGGCGGAAGGGGTGGGATTCGAACCCACGGACGGTTTCCCATCGCTGGTTTTAGTTACGACATAACTCGCGGCGCGAGTTAGTCTTCACTGCAAGAGGCCCGCTCTCGCGGACCTCTTGTCAAGACCTCCCCGCCCGTGGCGGAAGGGGTGGGATTCGAACCCACGGACGGTTTCCCATCGCTGGTTTTCAAGACCAGTGCAATAGACCACTCTGCCACCCTTCCAAACAATCGCGCAACGCTGGTTTTGGCTCCGACATAACTTGCGTTGCAAGTTAGTCTACGCCGCGACAAGCGCCCTTGGGGCGCGTGTCGTCAAGACCAGTGCAATAGACCACTCTGCCACCCTTCCAAACAATCGCGCAATGCTGGTTTTGGCTCCGACATAACTTGCGTTGCAAGTGAGTCTACGCCGCGACAAGCGCCCTTGGGGCGCGTGTCGTCAAGACCAGTGCAATAGACCACTCTGCCACCCTTCCAAACAATCGCGCAACGCTGGTTTTGGCTCCGACATAACTTGCGTTGCAAGTGAGTCTACGCCGCATCGAGCACCTTCCGTCGGCGCCGCCGCGGATCGGATTCTGCACTCCCGCGCCACCGCACCGCCAACGCATCCGCAAGGTGCGCAATAATAGCCGTCTTGGCGGTGCTCCGCCACTAGACTCCAGGTTACCTCACTCGCAAGGTACCGGCATGAAGCCAGACGACAACCCGCGAATCGCACTTTGGCAAGGCGATATCACTCGACTCGCAGTCGATGCAATCGTCAACGCCGCGAACAACTCTCTACTCGGTGGCGGCGGAGTGGACGGGGCCATACACCGCGCTGCCGGGCCGGAACTTTTGGCTGAATGTCGCACGCTCCGCGGCTGCGCCACCGGTGCAGCCAAGCTGACTCGTGGCTATCGCCTTCCAGCTCGCTACGTCATCCACACGGTGGGGCCGGTCTGGCAGGGCGGCGATAGGGGCGAGCCCCAACTTCTGGCAAGCTGTTACCGAGAGAGCCTAGCCATTGCCAAGGATGTGGGCCTTCTGAGCATTGCCTTTCCCGCCATCAGCTGCGGTGTGTATGGCTATCCCCTGAGCCAGGCGGCAGCCATCGCCGTTAACGCAATCAGGGCGCACTTCGAGGCCGGAACGAGCCTCGAAAGTGTCACCGTCGCCTGTTTCTCTCACGACGTCCTGCGGGCTTACCGGACCGCGCTGAGCGATCGACCGCGGCGCTGATGGGGGCGGCGTTGCGAATGCCCGGCTCAGCCCCCTCCTGAAACGGCAAGGATGACACCGTTGAGCCGTCGCACGAAGCCGGCCGGATCTTCGAGCTGCCCGCCCTCGGCGAGAAGTGCCTGATCGAAAAGTATTGCCGCCCAATCGTCAAAACGCTCGCTCTCGTTTTTCAGCTGGCGCACGATCGGATGCTGCGGGTTGATCTCCAGAATTGGCTTTGCCCCGCTCGCCTTCTGACCAGCCGCCTTGAGCAGCCGCTCGAGGTTGGCGGATAGTTCGTGCTCTTCCGTGACCAGGCAGGCTGGGCTTTCAGTGAGCCGGTGAGTGACGCGCACTTCCTTGACCCGCTCGCCCAGCGACTTCTGGACCTTCTCGACGAGCTCTCGGTACTCGTCGGCCTCGGCCTCCTGGCGCTTCTTTTCTTCTTCGTCGTCGAGTTTGCCGAGATCCAGCGCGCCCTTGGCCACCGACTTGAGCTTCCTGCCTCCATACTCGGTAAGGCTGGACACGAGCCATTCATCGACGCGATCGGAAAGCAACAGGACCTCGATACCTTTCTTGCGGAACACCTCGAGATGCGGGCTGTGCTTGGCGGCGGCAAAACTGTCGGCGGTCACGAAGTAGATTGCTTCCTGCCCATCTTTCATTCGCGCGATGTACTCGTCGAGCGCAACCTCTTGCGCCTCGCTGTCGAGTCGCGTGCTAGCAAAGCGCAGCAGTTTGGCGATCCGATCGCGGTTGGCGGAATCCTCCCCCACGCCTTCCTTGAGCACCTTCCCGAACTCGCCCCAGAAGCGCGCGTATTTGTCCTTCTCGTTCCCCGCCAAATCATCGAGCAATGCCAAGAGCTTATTGATGCATCCCTTGCGTATGGTTTCGACGTCCCGGGATTCCTGAAGAATCTCCCGTGAGATATTGAGCGGCAAATCGGCGGAGTCGACCACTCCGCGGACGAAGCGCAGATAGGCCGGAAGGAGCTGCTCGGCGTCGTCCATGATGAAAACCCGGCGCACGTATAACTTCAGTCCCCGACGATGCTCGCGGTCCCACAAATCGAAGGGCGCGCGCGAGGGGATGTATAGAAGCTGGGTATATTCGCTCTTGCCTTCCACTTTGGCGTGCACCCGGGCCAGAGGCGCTTCGAAGTCATGGGCCACATGCTTGTAGAACTCGTCGTACTGCTCGTCGGTGATCTCACCCTTGGGCCGCGCCCAGAGGGCCGAAGCCTGGTTGACGGTCTCCAATTCGTCGATAGCCTCATAGGCCTTCTTCTCCTCGTCCCAGCGCTCCTTCCTCATAACGATGGGCAGCGCAATATGGTCGGAGTACTTGCGGATGATGCCTTGCAGCTTCCATTTCGAGAGCAGTTCGTCCTCGCCTTCGCGCAGGTGCAGCACGATCTCGGTGCCCCGCGCCTGGCGCTCCGCCGGCTCCAGGGTATATTCGCCTTCGCCGGCTGACTCCCAGCGCACCCCGTCGCTAGCTGGGAGCCCGGCACGCCGGGTAGTGAGCGTGACCTTGTCGGCGACGATGAAGGAAGAATAGAAGCCCACTCCGAATTGGCCGATCAGCTGCGCATCCCGGGCCTGGTCACCGGTGAGCTTCTGAAAGAACTCGCGGGTCCCCGATTTGGCGATGGTGCCGATGTGAGAGATCACTTCTTCTCGGGACATGCCTATGCCGTTGTCCCGAATGGTGATCGTGCGGACACTGGGATCGAAGTCGATCCAGATCTTGAGCTCGGCCTCACCCTCGAATAGCGCCGGGTGGTTGAGTGCCTCGAAGCGCAGCTTGTCAGCGGCATCCGAGGCGTTGGAGATCAGCTCGCGCAGAAAGATCTCCTTGTTGCTGTAGAGCGAATGCACCATGAGGTGCAGCAATTGCTTGACTTCGGCTTGAAAACCGAGGGTTTCTTTGGACATCGACAGTCTCCCGGGAAATGCGGCCCCAATCGTCTTGTCGGGGCAAACCGGGTCATAGGTTGGGGGCGATCGTCAAATTTTCAAGCATGTCCCCTGTCAAGGGCGGCGGCGGCGGGCTATCATGCCCCTCGTTTCCACTCTCCGAGCCGCCCATGCTGGTCAACAGTGTCGCGTACGCCCAAGGCAGAAGACTTGCCGACGTCCCGCTCGAGGACGTCGCGCGCTATTGCGCCCTGCCCGACACCTTTGTCTGGGTCGGCCTGTCCGACCCTAGTGGCGACGAATTGGCCATTCTGAAGGAAGCCCTGGAGCTGCACGAGCTCGCCGTGGAGGACATGGGGCGCGGCGCGCAGCGCCCGAAGATCGAGGAATACGGCAATCGCGTCTTCGTCGTGCTCCAGACGATGGAGATCGAAGGCGAGCGCTTGGTCGCTGGCGAGACGCACCTCTACGCCGGGGAGCGGTTCCTCGTTTCCGTGCGGCGACGCTCCACGGTGGGGTATGCCGCGGTGCGCGCCCGCTGCGAGGAGGAGCCGGAACTGCTGCGCCACGGCCCGGGTTTTGTGGCCTACGCCCTGATGGATTTCATCGTCGATCACTATTTCCCGATCGTCGCCGCCATCGAAGACGACTTGAACCAGGCCGAAGAGCGCATGTTCCACCGCGCTGCCATGCGCCACACCCCGCAAGCGTTCTACCGCGTGAAGCGGCGCATGATGCGGGTGCGCCGCGCGCTCTTTCCCTTGCTGGAGATCGATAGTCGCTTGCAAGGCAGCCGCAACCCCTTGCTCAACGACGCCACGCGGCCCTACTTTCGGGACGTCTTCGACCATGTGGCAAGGTTGTGCGAGACGGTGGACGGCATGCATGAAATGCTCACTACCGCCATGCAGGTGAATCTCTCTCTCATCACCGCCGCCGAGGGCGACGTGACCAAGCGGCTGGCCGCTTGGGGTGCGATCATTGCCGTGCCGACCATGGTCGGCGGTGTTTACGGCATGAACTTCAAGCACATGCCGGAGCTGGAATGGAGCTTCGGCTATCCCTTGGTGATGAGCCTGACTTTTGCCGCCTGCGGCTACTTGTACTATCGCTTCAAGAAAGCAGGCTGGCTATAACTGTGAGGGTTTTTCGCCGGCCTGGTGCACCAAGGCGATGACCTTGCCGGGCTTGGGCGGCGCAACCCAGGACGGCTGCAGGGTAACATGGTCGATGGAGAATCGGCGCCTGAGCAAATCGCGACACTCGGCGAGGAGCTGCGGCCAGCGTTGCGCATCGGCGATGACCAAGTGCGCCGACAGGGCGGCCCGTTCTCCCGACATCGCCCAGATGTGCAAATCGTGGACTGAAACGACCCCAGGGAGCGCACTCAGCGCCTTGCCCACCTCGTCGTACGAGATGTGCGCTGGCACGCCCTCCATGAGCACGTCGCTGGCCTGATGTAGCAACACCCAGGTGGAACGCAAAATCAAGAGCGCCACCACCAAGGACAGAATAGGGTCGATGGGCAACCAGCCCGTGAGCTGGATCACCACACCAGCAGCAATCGCAGCCACCGAACCCATCAGGTCGCCAAGCACGTGCAAGAGTGCGGCCCGATGGTTGAGCGACGCGCCCGCGCCGGCGAGGCGCCAGGCGACCACCACATTGACCATGAGTCCCGCTGTCGCGATCGCGATCACCGCGCCGCCGGCAACGGGCGTCGGATGGAGCAGTCGGCTCACCGCCTCGGCTGCGATCCAAACGACGACGCCAAGCATGATGAGCGCGTTGACGAAGGCCCCCAGAACCTCGGCGCGGGCATAACCATAGGATTTGTGCTTCGAGGGCGGGCGGCGCGCCACCCTTTGAGCAAAGAGCGCCAGAGCCAGCGCGGCGACGTCGGTGGCCATATGGCCAGCATCGGAAAGCAAGGCGAGGGAACCCGCCCACCAGCCGCCGATGGCTTCGCACAGCGCAAAAGCGGCGGTCAGGGTCAGCGCGAAAACCAGCACCCCGCCGGAATGTCCCAGCCCATGATGGTGGTGGTCGTGTGCTCCGCCGAGCGCCGGATCATGGCGGCACCCACCGGACGAGCCTGTGTCCATGCCGGGCACTCAGGCCTTCTCGGTAAGGTGCGGCGCCGCGAGGCGCAGATAATAGCCCATCGACCACAAGGTCAAGAGTGCCGCGATCCACAGGCAAATCGTTCCTAGCGCTCCCGCGTGTACGCCGTCAGCCAAGGGCCGGTCGAGAAGCAGCAGCACGATCGCCGCCATCTGCGCCACGGTCTTGATTTTGCCCAGGAAGGCGACGGCCACACTGGAGGGCTTGCCCAGTTTGGCCATCCACTCACGCAAGGCCGAAATGGCGATCTCCCGCCCAATGATGATGACCGCCAGGAGGGGATCGGCGCGGCCCAGGCTGACCAGTACGATCAATGCCGCCGCGACCATGAGCTTGTCTGCCACCGGGTCGAGAAAAGCGCCGAAGGCCGATGTTTGGCCAAGCCGGCGCGCAAGATAGCCATCCAACCAATCGGTAAGCGCCGCGGCGCCGAAAAGCGCGGTGGCCAAAAGGTTCTTTTCCGTCATGCTCAGCCAAGCGCCCGGAACATAATAGATGCCAGTGAACAGCGGAATCATCAGAATCCGCAGCCAGGTGAGGGCGGTAGGAACGTTCAAGGGCATGAGGGGCGTTGACCAGAACGGCGAACTCTCATTGTACCCGTTCACGCCAGGCGAATCGCGCCTCTGTCCCGCACTCTGCTCAGTGCAGCTGATCGTAGATGCGCTTGGCCAGATCCCGACTGATGCCAGGCACGCGCGCAAGGTCATCGAGGCTGGCGGCGATCACACCGCGCAGACCGCCGAACCGCGCCAACAAGGCCTGCCGCCGCCGTGCTCCGATCCCGTCCACCTCATCCAAGCGAGATCCGCTGCGGGCCTTGCTGCGCCGTGCCCTGTGACCCTGGATGGCAAAACGGTGGGCTTCGTCTCGAATCTGCTGCAAGAGGTGCAAGCCGGGATGATCGGCTGGCAAGCGCAGCGGCTCGCGGCGGTCGGCGAAGACGATTTCTTCGAGACCGGGTCGGCGTTCCGGACCCTTGGCGATGCCTATGAGTTCGACACCGACCAGGCCGAATTCGCGCAGGACTTCGTCCGCCACCCCCACTTGGCCCTTGCCGCCGTCGATCACCAGCAATTGCGGCTCGGGTGCCTCGCCGGAAACGATGCGCTGGGCGCGGCGCGAAAGCGCTTCCTTCAGCGCGGCATAGTCATCTCCGGCCTGCGGTGGGGTTACGTTGAAGCGACGATATTCATTGCTCTGCATGGCCAGCCGGTCGAATACGACGCAGGAGGCCACGGCCGCTTCTCCCTGTGTGTGGCTGACATCGAAACACTCGATGCGCTGCGTACCCTCAGCCAGTCCCAGAGCTTCTTGCAGGGCAAGCAGACGCTCTTCCTGTGTCGACTTCAGCGCCAGCCTCTGGGCGATGGCCTGGCGCGCATTTTCCTCGGCCATGTGCAGCCAGATGCGGCGCTCTCCCCCGGGGTTCGCGATGATCTGTGCCTGTATCGCTTTCGCTCCCGGTGTTTTCGACGTCGTTTTTGTGAACAGCGGAAGATCAGTATCAAGTTCGGCATTGACCACTAGTGTCGGCGGCACGGGCTGTTCGAGGTAGTGCTGCCCGATGAAGGCCGCCAGAACCTCGACCGCGCTTGCACCCTCGGCATGAGCGGGGAAGAAACTGCGATCACCGACATGCCGGCCGCCACGTATCATTGCCAGGTTTACCGCCGTCAAGCCCCGGTCCGCCGCCACGGCGACGATGTCGACATCGGCGGCGCTGTTACTGGCCACGAACTGCCGCGATTGCAGCGCCTGAAGTCGATGGATCTTGTCGCGCAGCGCCGCAGCACGCTCAAAGGCCAGGCCAGCGGAGGCTTCGCGCATTTCCGCTTCCAAACCGGCAAGCAGCTCGCTCGCTCGCCCCTGCAAGAACAGCACGGCTTCGCTCACGTCGCGCGCATAGTTTTCGGCATCGATCTTCCCCACGCAGGGCGCGCTGCAGCGGTGAATCTGATGCAGCATGCAGGGGCGCGAACGCACGGAGAAGACGCTGTCTTCGCAGGTGCGCAGCTGGAACACTTTCTGCAAGACCTGCATGCCTTCGCGCACCGCCAGGGCACTTGGATAGGGGCCGAAGTAGCGGCTGGATCTCGCCAGCGTCCCGCGGTGGTAGCGCAGTTGTGGGTAGGAATGGCCGGTGAGACAGATATAGGGGTAGGATTTGTCGTCGCGGAAAAGGATGTTGTAGCGTGGTCGGTGCGATTTGATGAAATTATTTTCCAGCACCAGTGCCTCTGCCTCGGACCGAGTGACAGTGGTTTCGATGCGCGCGACCTGGGCGAGCATGTGGCAGATGCGGGGCCCCAGTCCGCCCGACTTGTAATAGCTCGATACTCGCTTTTTGAGGTTGCCGGCTTTGCCCACGTAGAGCGTTTCGCCTGCGGCATCGAACATGCGATAGACGCCCGGCCGATGAGGCAGGCTCTTGAGAAATTCGCGCGGGTCGAAAGTCGCGGGCGCGCTCATATCCGGCTCAACGTCCGAAGCGTGCGCCGATGGCCTCGAAAATGCTGCGAAACATCGGTGCGGTGAGCCGCCGAGTCTGCGTGTTATAGCGGCTGCAGTGGTAGCTTCCGAAGAGCATCTGCCCCGCAGGCAGCGGTAGCTGAGCACCGTGCGCGAAGCGTCCGCTGGTTCGCCGGAATCCAAAGGTGCGCAGCACCGCGCTGAACGCGATGTTTCCCAAGGCGAGCACTACCCCGTCGGGTGCCAGCTCGGCGATTTCGGCGGCGAGGTAAGGATTGCAGTTGTGGGCCTCGACGGGGAGAGGCTGGTTGTCTGGGGGCACGCAGCGAACGGCATTGGTGATGCGTGCGCCGAGAAGCTCCAGGCCATCGTTGGCATTCGTCGAACGCGCCTGGCTGGACCAGCCGAAATCGTAGAGGGTCTGATACAGCAGTTCGCCGGCATAGTCGCCGGTGAACGGCCGTCCAGTACGATTGGCACCGTGCTTCCCAGGCGCCAAACCAACAACGAGCAGTTGCGGTCGATCGACGCCGAACGAGGGAACGGGAGCACAAAAATACTCGGGTTCTTCGGCCTTGATCGCGGCCCGGTATTCAGCCAAACGCGGGCAGCGCCGGCAATCTGTGGGCGGCGTTTTCATTGGGCACGCCGTCGCAAGCGGTCGGCGCGTCCCGCAAAACCCGGCACCGGTGCGAGACGGCCGCGTTCCAGCAAATCAATGGCTGCTGGCCGATCGTTGCATACGAGGACCATGTCGCAGCCCGCGGACAGCGCGAGCCGCGCGCGCTCGACCACGTCTCCGGCACAATGGGCACCGACCATGCCGAGATCATCGGAAAAAACCAGGCCCGAGAAACCCAAGCGCGATCGCAATATGTCCTGCAACCAGAATTTCGAATAACCCGCGGGTTGGGCATCGCAACGCGCATAGACCACATGCGCCGGCATGATGCCTTCAATTCCCGCGGCCGCGAGTGCCGCGAAGGGGATCAAATCCTCGTTGGCGATGGCATCGAAAGCCCGATCATCCACGGGCAGAGCCAGGTGGGAGTCCGCGCTCACGAATCCGTGCCCCGGAAAATGTTTGCCCACGGCTGCCATCCCGGCGCTCTTCAGGCCGGCAATCAGAGCGCTCGCCAGCGCCACCACCACGGCCGGTTGCCGATGGAAGGCGCGGTCGCCGATCACGCTGGAGCGGCCGTAATCGAGATCAAGCACCGGCGTGAAGCTGAAATCGACCCCTCGAGCGCCGAGTTCCTCAGCGATGAGGCTGCCCAAACGGGAGGCCTCGGCGCGCGCTGCCGCGGGGTCAGAGTCCAAAAGGTCCCCCAACGTGTGCATCGCCGGGATTGCGGAGAAGCCTTCGCGAAAGCGCTGCACCCGCCCTCCTTCGTGGTCGACCGCGATGAGCAGGCCGGGACGCCGCACCCGCGCGATGGCGTGGGTGAGTTCTTGCAACTGCTCGGCGTGCTGACAGTTGCGCGTGAACAGAATCACGCCGCCCACTGCGGGGTGCCGCAGAACCTCGCGATCTTCGTCACTGAGTGTCGCGCCCGCGAGATCGAGCATCACCGGGCCCAGGGGCTGTATTTCAGGCGACATGCACTGGCTCCTCCCCCGCTTCCAGCACCACAAAGGCGCAGGCGAGATCGCGTTCGTCAGTGATCGAGAGATGGCATTCGGCCACCCCCCGACGGTGCAACCAGGCGCGCACCATCGGCGAAAAGCTCAGGACCGGCCGTCCGTGAGCATCGTGCCCCACGGTAATGGCATGCCATTTGAGCGGTGCTCGCATGCCGGTGCCCACGGCTTTGGCGAAAGCTTCCTTGGCTGCCCAACGTTTGGCGAGCCAGCGGGCCGGGTTTTTCTGGCGGGGGAAATCGGCGAACTCCTCGTCGGAAAGGATGTGCCGAGCAAAACGCTGGCCGGAACGCCACCATACCCTTTCGATGCGGCCGATGGCGATCACGTCGATCCCAATCCCGACGATCATGCCGCTGCTCCGACTGAAGCCGCCTCGCGCATGAGTCTCTTCATTTCGCGCACGGCCTCACGCAGACCCACGAACACGGCGCGGCTCACGATGGCGTGGCCGATATGCAGCTCGCGCACACCTGGTAGCGCCGCAATGGGCTGGACATTGAAGTAGTTGAGGGCGTGACCGGCATTAAAGCGCAGCCCCAAACCGCGAATGGCTTCTCCGGCGCTGGTGATGCGGGCGATTTGGGTCACCACCGCCGAACTCTGGGCATCCCGCCCACGCTCATGAAAAGCTAGGGCGTAGGGACCGGTATGCACTTCGCACACCCGCGCGCCGATTCGGGCAGCCGCTTCCACTTGCCGGATCTCGGCGTCGATGAAGACGCTGGTGACGATACCCGCGTCAGCGAGCCGGGCCACGACTTCCCGCAAACGCGCTTCCTGCGCCAAGATGTCCAATCCGCCTTCGGTGGTGATCTCCTGCCGCCCCTCCGGAACCAGCATGGCCATTTCCGGCCTGATCAGACAGGCAATGTCCACCATTTCATCGGTGGCGGCCATTTCCAAATTGAGCTTGATGTGCACCAGATCCCGCAGGCGGCGCACGTCGGCATCGTTGATATGCCGTCGGTCCTCGCGCAAGTGCACGGTTATTCCGTCTGCGCCGCCCAGATGCGCTTCCACCGCCGCCCATATTGGATCGGGCTCGAAGCCTCGGCGCGCCTGGCGCAGCGTCGCCACATGGTCGATATTCACACCCAGTTCGATCATTCCTGTCCTTCGATGGCCTGCAAATCGAACAGCAGTTGCCGGCTGAATAGTCCGCGCTGCTCGAGATGGTGCTTCAAGATCTCCCGCATCAGGGTCTTCGCCTCTCGCGCCAGGCGCGGGTCGGTGAGCTTTCCCGCGGCCAAGGCCAAGAGCGCCGCGCCGGAAATCTCCGGACCCTGCGCCGTGGCATCGCGCTGCGGGCCTCGCTCGAAAGCGTAATGGTACCGCGCCGCAGCACAGACCGGCAGACCCGTGTCGGCCTCACGCGCAAAATTGGGGCCATAGCCCAGTTCCTCCAGCAAGCGCACCTCAAAGATGCGCAGGCAGGACTCCGGCGTCGCACCCTCCGCCAGTTGGCCAAGCGTTGCAAGGTAATGGTCGTACAGCCGCGGGTGCGGATCTTCCCGCGCCAGCAGCTTCATCAGCAGTTCATTGAGGTAGAAGCCGCACAATAGCGCCGGCCCCCGTAGCAGAGGTACACCGCCGAGCCATTCGGCCTTGACCAAGGTGCGCAATTCGCCCTTTCCGGTCCAGGACAGTGCCAGCGGCTGGAAGGCCTGCAGCAAGCCGCGCAGTGCCGAGCGGGGTCGGCGAGCGCCACGCGCGATCAGCGCCAAACGCCCATGGCTGGCGCTGAATACCTCCGCCACCAGACTGGTTTCTCGATAGGGGTAGGTATGCAGCACCAGAGCGGGCTCCTGGTCGCGACGCGAAGCATCGGCGCGCATGCCTTGGAACCAGCCTAAAAACCCTGTCGCCGGAGCGTCGCTTCATCGTCGGCCCAGCCGGATTTCACGCGCACCCAGACTTCGAGGTAGATCGGACCGCCGAAGAGCCGCTCCAGGTCTTTGCGGGA
The DNA here is from genome assembly GCA_026646885.1 of Casimicrobiaceae bacterium. Lineage (GTDB taxonomy): Bacteria > Pseudomonadota > Gammaproteobacteria > Burkholderiales > Casimicrobiaceae > JACPUX01. The sequence goes on from JAPKHK010000003.1 coordinate 301,222, forward strand.
TTCAGTGGCGATGCGCTTGATCACGCGGCCCTCTTTGCCAAGAACAATGGGCTTGTGCCCGGGTTTGTCGACGACGATGGAGGCAAAGATCCGGCGTAGCTTGCCTTCGACTTCGAACCGGTCGATCACCACGTGGCTGAAATACGGCACCTCGTCGCCGAGCAGGCGGAACACTTTTTCGCGGATGAACTCGGCGGCGAGGAAACGCTCATCCCGGTCGGTCAGATCTTCCGCGTCGAAGAGCGCTTCGCCTTCGGGAAGCTGCTTGGCAATTTCCGCGAGCAAGGTTTGCAAGCCTTCGTCGCGACTGGCGCTAACCGGGACAATGGCGGCGAAATCCCTGATCTCGGCAAGCTTGCCCACAGAGGGCAAGAGCGCCCTGCGTTCGGCGATCCGATCGATCTTGCTGAGAACCAGTATGACGGGCTTGCCGAGGGGTAGCAGCGGCAAAAGGGCAGCATCGGCCTCGCCATAGCGATTGGCTTCCACAACCCAGACGACGACGTCCACCTCCTGTAGCGCGTTGCGAACGGCACGGTTCATTTCGCGGTGGAGCGCGTTCTGGTGCCGAGTCTGAAAGCCTGGGGTATCGACGAACACGAATTGTGCGTCCGCCATGGTCAGGATCCCGCGCACGCGCTGGCGCGTGGTTTGAGCCTTACGCGAGGTAATGCTGATCTTCTCGCCCACCAGATGGTTGAGCAGGGTGGACTTGCCAACATTGGGCCGGCCCACCACCGCAATCGTTCCGGCCCGATGGACACTCATCGGCCAGGGCTGACCCTCTCCAGTGCGGCTAGCGCGGCCTCCTGCTCAGCCGCCCTGCGACTGCGGCCGGTGCCCACCGCCGTCACCCCGAGATTTTCCACGTCACAGCGGACTTGAAAAGTCTGCGCGTGAGCTTCGCCCGTGATCTGCACGACGCTATAGGCGGGCAGCGGCAGTTTCCGACCCTGCAGAAACTCCTGCAGCCGGGTTTTCGGGTCTTTGCTGTTCTCTCCCGTGGCGAGGCGAGACAGCGGCTCGGCATAGAGATGGGAAATAGCCCGGCAGGCGGCCTCGAATCCGCCGTCGAGGTAAATCGCTCCGAAAAGCGCTTCCAGGGCGTCGGCCAAGATTGAGGGGCGCTGCGCTCCACCGCTGCGCGCTTCACCTTCTCCCAAGCGCAGATGCGCTCCGAGGTCCAACTTCAGTGCCAGTTCGTGCAAAGTCTCCCGATTGACCAAATTGGCGCGTAGCCGGGATAGCTGCCCCTCCGGCAAGTCCACGAAACGATGGTATAGGAGGCTAGCGATCACGCAGTTCAGGACACTGTCTCCGATGAACTCGACGCGCTCGTTGTGCGGCGCGCCGTAGCTGCGGTGGGTGAGCGCTTGTTCCAGCAGTCGCGGGTTGGTGAATCGATATCCGAGCGATGCGGTGAGATCTGCCCGCATTGGCCTTTAACGCCTGGTCGACACCGCAAAATCGAAGAACAGACTCACGTTGGCGACGAGCGGCACCTTCCTCGTATATTCAACGGAGAGCACGATTTGCCCTGCATCCTTCTCGATTTCGAGATCGCCGGAGGTGATGGCTTCGACATAATCCGCGGCAAGTTTGCGCTCGAGCAGACGACGAATCTCCGCCGGCTGCGCGTCTTTCCCCTCCATCGCGGTCGATGCCAATACCTTCTTGACGGTGAAATACTCGATATAAACCGGCGTGACCTTGAAACCAATGAGCGCCGCCGCGGCGAGCAAGGCGGCCACCGCAATGAACCCCAGAAAGGACAGACCTCGTTGCCTTTGCATTCCCGTTCCCCTTCTCCTAATGGACACCTTGGCCGATGCGCTCGAAGGCAAAGCTGCTCAAGTCATCCCAGTTGAACCAAATGAAGAATGCCTTGCCGCGTATGTGGTCGTCGGGCACGAAACCCCAGTAGCGGCTGTCTTCGCTGTTGTCGCGGTTGTCACCCATCATGAAATAGTGGCCGGCCGGCACTTTGCAGCGAAAACCGTGCTCATTGTAATCGCAGTTTTCCCGCCCGGGGAACGTCCGAACCCCGGACAGCCGCACCGGGGGCATTTCCGGGCTGCGGGCGATGGCGTGCGGAACACCAGAAAGGGATTCCTTGAATCGCTCGGTAGTGATGAAACTGTGCCCGCCTTCCAGGTAGCTGTAGCTGCCGTCGGCGGCGAGATCCATCTTCTGGCCATTGATGAAGAGCTGCTTGCCGCGGTATTCCACTTCGTCGCCGGGAATCCCCACGACACGCTTGATATAGTCAAGTGAGGGGTCGAGCGGGTAGCGAAAGACGATGACGTCGCCGCGCTTGGGGTCGTTGATCGGGATGATCTTCTTTTCGATGATCGGCAAGCGGATGCCGTAGGTGTATTTGTTGACGAGAATGAAATCCCCGACGACCAAGGTGGGCCGCATCGAGCTCGAAGGAATCTTGAAAGGCTCGACCAAGAAGGAGCGCAACACAAACACCAGAAGAATCACCGGGAAAAAGCTCTTGCTGTACTCCACCCACCAGGGTTCGGCTTCGCCTTCCCGGCGCCGCTTCTTGAGATAGACTCTGTCGAGCAGGGCGATCGCCCCGGTGAGGATCAGGGCAAGGAACAGAATCAGCGGAAAATTCATGGTCCGATTGAGCTTTCTCTAAGCGGGTAAATGCAGGATAGTCTGCCCGCCCGCGCCCGGCAACACCAGCGCATGGCGGTTGATTGGTTCCAGGAATCGGTCGGTTGGTCTCATTTTCCATCACCGACCTGCAGGATTGCGAGAAAGGCCTCCTGAGGGATTTCAACATTACCCACGGCTTTCATGCGGCGCTTTCCTGCTTTCTGCTTCTCCAGCAGTTTGCGTTTGCGAGTGATGTCGCCGCCATAACACTTGGCGAGCACGTTTTTCCTCATCGCCTTGATGTTCTCCCGGGCGATGATCTGCGAGCCAATCGCCGCCTGCACGGCCACGTCGAACATCTGTCGCGGAATCAGCTGGCGCATGCGCGCTGCCACTTCACGCCCCCGGTACGCAGCGTTGGAGCGGTGCACCATAACCGACAGGGCATCGACTCGGTCGCCATTGATCAAGATGTCGAGCTTGACCACGTCCGCCGCGCGAAACTCCCTGAACTCATAGTCCAGCGACGCATAGCCGCGAGAAACCGATTTCAGCTTGTCGAAGAAATCCATCACCACCTCGGCCATAGGCAGTTCGTAGGTCAGCATGACCTGGCGCCCGAGGTACTGCATGTTCTTTTGCACCCCGCGCTTCTCGGTGCAGAGCGTGATCACTGGCCCGACATATTCCTGCGGCATGAGGATGTGCGCCGAGATAATCGGCTCGCGAATCTCCTCGACCCGGGACAGATCTGGCAGGCGCGAGGGGTTCTCGATCTCGACGACGTTTCCGTCGCGCAGCAGGACCTCGTACACCACCGTGGGCGCGGTGGTAATCAGATCCATGTCGTATTCGCGCTCGAGACGCTCTTGCACGATGTCCATGTGCAAGAGTCCGAGAAAACCACAGCGGAAACCAAAACCCAAGGCCTGAGAGACTTCCGGTTCGTAGTGCAGGGAAGCGTCGTTGAGTTTGAGCTTCTGGAGGGCGTCGCGGAGCGCGTCGTATTGGTTTGCCTCCACCGGGTAGAGGCCCGCGAAGACCTGGGGTTTGATTTGCTTGAATCCGGGGAGCGCTGCCGCCGCAGGCCGGGCTGCGAGCGTGACGGTGTCGCCCACCCGCGCGGCCTGCAATTCCTTGATGCCGGCGATGATGAACCCGACTTCGCCTGCGGACAGCTCAGACCGCGAGACCGACTTGGGCGTAAACACGCCGACCTGCTCGCAGAGGTAGCTCGCGGCGGTGGACATGAGCAGAATCTTATCCTTGGGACGCAGTCGGCCCTGTTTGACTCGTACCAGCATCACCACTCCGACGTAGTTGTCGAACCAAGAGTCGATGATCAGCGCTTGCAGCGCCGCGTCCGGATTCCCTTGCGGCGGCGGGATGCGGGCAATTACCGCTTCCAGGATGTCGTCGATGCCCTCACCCGTCTTGGCGCTGGCGCGAATGGCGTCCTTGGCGTCGATGCCGATGATGTCCTCGATCTCGGTGATGACACGTTCCGGATCGGCCGAGGGTAGGTCGATCTTGTTGAGCACGGGCACGACTTCCACGCCCTGCTCGATGGCGGTGTAGCAGTTGGCTACGGTCTGCGCCTCGACCCCTTGGGAGGCATCCACCACCAGCAACGCGCCTTCGCAAGCCGCCAGGGAGCGTGACACCTCGTAGGAAAAATCGACGTGTCCGGGAGTGTCGATCAGGTTAAGTGCATAGGTCTCGCCATCGCGCGCGACATAGGTCAAAGCCGCAGTTTGCGCTTTGATGGTGATGCCACGTTCGCGCTCGAGATCCATAGAATCGAGCACTTGCTCGGACATTTCACGCTCGGACAAACCGCCACAGCGCTGGATGAAACGGTCGGCCAGCGTCGATTTGCCGTGATCAATGTGGGCGATGATGGAAAAATTGCGGATGTGCTGCACAGGGAGACCCAAAAAAAAGGACACCTTCCAGTGCCCTCTCGACCAGCAAAGAGTTATCACCCGGCCGGCATGCGCCGCGCAGACCGGCGCAAGGCGCGGATTTGGTGTGCGATTCTAGCGCATTTGGCGCAAGTACGCATCCAATTGGGGGCGGTCGAGAAGAACCTGGCACAGTTCCCTGCCGTCCTCTCCGACCAGCACCGGCACCCTAGCGCCGTAGCGGCTTTCCAGTTCGTCGGCATCCTCGACGTCGACCCATTCCAGGTCGAAATCCAGTCCGGGCTGAAGAGCGCGCAGGGCGGTCATCATGTCCGCGCAGAGCGAACAGTACGACCGCCCGTAGACCCGCAATTGCGGGCGGCTTCCGGCCATCAATCGGCGAGCTTGACGCTGGCGAAGAGCTGCGCGTCGTCGCGCTTGAGCAGCAAGGTCACACTGGCGCCTTTTTCGGCCTTGGCCAGGACGCCATTGAGCTGCTCCACGCTTCTGATGTCGGTGCTGACACCTTTGTGGATCACCGTCAAGATGACATCGCCAGGTTGCAGGTTGGCGCGGCCACCATTGACCACGTCTTCGATGACAACACCGTGCTTGGTACCCAGCTCGCGCCTCTGGTCCTCCGTGAGTTCGCCGACGATGAGCCCCAGGCGATTGGGCTTGGTTTTCTCCTTGCCGCCCCGCTCGCCTTTGGCAGCACGCCTGGTCCCCGCTTCATCCTTCCATTCCTCGACGGTGATGGTGAGATCCTTGGTCGTGCCTTTGCGCCAGATCGTCGCCGTGGTCTTGCTTCCGGGCTTCACGCCCGCCACGATGCGCGGCAGATCACTGGAACCGCTGACCGGCTTGCCGTCGAACTTGAGGATGATGTCACCAGCTTCGATGCCTGCCTTTTCGGCCGGGCCTCCTTTGCTAATGGCGTTGACGAGTGCGCCCTGCGCCTTGGCCAATCCGAAAGCCTCCGCTTTTTCCTTGTCCACTTCCTGAATGGTGACGCCGATTCGGCCGCGGGTCACCTTGCCCGTGGTGCGCAACTGATTCACCACATCCATGGCGACATCGATCGGAATGGCAAATGCGAGACCCATATACCCCCCGGTGCGGCTGTAGATCAGGGTGTTGATGCCAACAACTTCCCCCTTGAGATTGAGCAGCGGACCACCGGAGTTACCCGGATTGATCGCCGCATCGGTCTGAATGAACGGCACCAAGGCGTCTTGCACGCGGTCGCGCCCCTTGGCGCTAACGATCCCGGCGGTGATCGTGTTCTCCAGGCCAAAAGGCTGCCCGATGGCGACGACCCATTCCCCGACCCTGAGCCGGCTGGGATCGCCGACGGTGACGCGCGGGAGGTTGCTCGCTTCGATCTTGATCACCGCCACGTCCGTGCGCTTGTCCACGCCGATGACTCTGGCCTTGAACTCGCGTTTGTCGGTGAGCTTTACGTCTACCTCTTCGGCACCGTCCACCACATGGCTGTTGGTGACGATATAGCCGTCCGCGGAAATGATGAAGCCGGAACCAGCGGCCTGCTGGAATTCCCGCTGCGGTCCGCGCGGAACACCGAAGCGCTTGAAGAACTCGTAGAAGGGATCGTCTTCGGACAGGTGCGGAAACTGATAAGCAGTCTTCGCCTTGTGGGTAACGCTGATGTTCACCACCGCCGGTCCGTGCTTTTCATAAAGATCGGTGAAATCGGGCAAGTTCGCCGCCGCCCCTGCTGGGGCGTGGACCAGCGCAATGGCACAGAGCGCCGCAAAAAAGCCAAAAAGCTTTACTTTCATCTTCCTTTCCTCGCTACCAGAAACAACTGCTAGACAGCATCATCGCGGCGCAAAATCGCCGCCTCACAAAGCCGGCGCAGGGCACGCTGACCCTGTACCCGCCGCCCCCACCATAATCCCAGGCCCAGCCCCCCGAGGGTTCCGAGCGCCGCGCCTCGGTCGTCGCCGCCGAAGAGCTGCTGACCCAGCAGAGCCCCCACCAGAGCAAGCCCAAGGGGTACGAGATAGACCCACCGCGCCACCGCCCAGATTGCGCCTTCGGGTACGCCGACGATTACCACATCGCCTGGTCGCGCCCCGATGGGATTGGCGACGCGGATCAGTTGCCGCCGCCCATCAGCGCAAACCCCGCCACGGTTGACGGAGCAACCGGGATTTTCGTGGCAGTGGCCGCAGCCGACCGGTCGCGCCGCTTCAATCCATGCATCGCCGCCTTCGACCCTGGCCACCCGGGCAGAGTTCTCGATCATCGACGGGATATGGAGGTAGCAATGCGTTCAACCGTTCGCCCTGGCGCCTCGCCCAAGACGGTGATGAGATGCTCGCCCTGCTTGATCGCGTATACATTCACCGCGCCGCTGCGAATCAACCCCTGTGCGTGCATGTCTCCGACCACCGGCTCGATGAAGACGGAAACGGCAACGAGGCCGTCGGAAAACACCAAGTGCGCCACTGGTACCGACTTCCCGCTGATGCTGCGGAACATTTCGACGATCTTGGTGAATCCTGGTGGCAAGTATCCGGCCTGCCAGCCAGTATCTTGCAAAACCGCCTCGGGAGGACTCACTCTTAGCACTTTCCAGTCCGGCGGCAGGCGACTGATGCTTGGGCGCACCGAACTACGCTCGACTTTGCCACCGATGCGCACGTCGGTAAACATGAACTGCTCGATCACTTCCTCTTTCTCGTCGACCATGCGCGCCTTGAGCAGCAGGCCGCTGCCATCGTCTGCCCAGAACTTGTGGCCATAGCGCAGGCCGTCCTTGGGCTCGAAAACGTAGGCGCGCGCCTCGATGCCTGCCACACGAGCCGACTCACCCACCCGAAAATGGTAATTCTCCGAGAGTGTGGCGATCTGCTGCGGCAGAAGGGCCGGAAAGGCGATGCGGCCGCTACGCTTTTCGATTCGAGCCACCCGCGACTCGGGGTAATAGCAGGTCACGTGGTCATTGGTGCGCACCACCTCGCGCATCGGACCTTCTAGGTTGATCAGTCGCTCTTGCTCACCTAGCGCGTCGTGCAGATGAAACAAACGCGAAGTTTCGACCTTGTTGCCGTGCTGGTAGACGACGGTGCCCACATAATTGAGCTGACGCGCCGCCATGCTCACACCCTGTAACCAGGCCGCCGCGTCCACCGCGGCCACCTCTGCAGCTTGGGTCAAGCTGGTCCAAGCCAGGCCGGCCCACAACCACCACACGCGGCGCATCATTGACGCGCTTCCTGCCCCGATTCCGAAACCGTGCGAAGATAAGGGCGCACACCCTGAAGGGCAGTCGCCGGGGAATAGGCTTGATGAACGAGCAGATAATCATTGAGCCCGGCATTCTGAGCTGGCCTGGCCACCGCCACCGGCGCTTTATCAGTGGCCGGCAGCTGCGCGATCGACGCGGCCGTAGGGGGCTGCAGCTCCCGCAGGCCGAACCAGCCGACCAGTGCCACCGCAGCGACGCTCGCAGCCGCCGCCCAGGCGATATACCCAGGGCGGGGAGAGCTTCGACGCGGAGCAAGCACGGTGGGCTCAGCCGCTAGCCGATCCCGGAAACGCCGGTGGAAGCCGGGAGCAACATCGGCTTGCTGGCGCAGGGCATCGCCGATCAAATGGTAGGCAACCCAGGTTTCCAGCGCACCGCCGTCAGCAAGTTTGGTGCAAACCCGCTCGACCTGAAGCGCTTCGAGTTCGCCATCCACCAGTTGAGAAATGTCTTCCCCCATCACCATCTCCTATCTTTGTCCGTGCCCAGAAGCGGCCGCAATTCGGCGGCGATCGCCTCGCGGGCCCGGAAGATACGCGAGCGCACCGTACCGATCGGACAATTCATGGCGCTCGCAATGTCTTCGTAACTCAGCCCCTCGATCTCGCGCAGGGTGATGGCCGTACGCAGTTCTTCGGGCAGAGCATCCATCGCACGCGTCACCGTTTCCCCCACTTGCTTGCTCATCAACGCATTTTCCGGCGTGTTCGAGTCACGCAACTGCTCCGCGTCATCGAAATTCTCGGCCTCCTCGTGATCAAATCCGGTTGCGGTGGGCGCGCGCCGACCCATCGCCACGAGGTAATTCTTGGCCGTGTTGATTCCGATGCGATACAGCCAGGTGTAGAACGCACTATCTCCACGAAAGCTCGGCAACGCCCGGTAGGCCTTGATGAACGCTTCCTGCGTCACATCTTCGACCTCGCCGGCGTCGCGCACGAAGCGGGACAACAGGCGCCCGAGCTTGCGCTGGTACTTGAGCACCAGCAACTCAAAGGCGCGCTTGTCGCCATGCTGCGCCCGTTCCACCAACTGCTGATCGACTTCGCGATCACCCATCCGCGGCTCTTCCCTGACCCATTGTTATGACCCGCCGCCCGGCCGGGCAGAGCGTCGGCGCGCAGTATAGCCCAGACTTACCAGGCCTGGCGCGGTAAAGAGCAACCTGCCCGCTGCTAAAGACCATAGGGTGCCGCGGAAGTTCACGCCGAGCGCGCAATTGCTTCGCCTTGATGTCAGTCAAGAAGGCTGACGACCTCACCAGTCATCCGTGCACGGCAATTGGTTAGCGGCGTTGCGCGCCAAGACGCCAGTTCCGGCGCCTTGACCCCAGCTAGGCCCAGACGATCCAAGACCGCCAGCACCACCGGGCCCAAGGCGCGTGCGTTGCCATCGGCAATCTTGACCGCCACGCCGAGCCCCAAAGCACGCAGCCCGATTGCGTAAACGCCTTCGGCGCCGATCTTGGTGACCCAATCGCCTTGGCCGGCGCGCATCAAAGCCAGATCGATGCGCCCCGTTCCCGAAACCATTTCCGGGTGCGCGACCATGGCGGCCACCAGGCGCTGGGGCGCGTCGCCATAGCGTTCGTCCGCCGCTCCACTTGCCAGTCGCGCAAAAGCACGCGCCAGGCCTCGCAAAGGCACCGCATAATTGAAAGCGGAGCAGCCATCGACGCCCGGCACCAGTGCCTCCTCGGCGACGCCGCAGAAGTAGGCCACGGCACTGCGAATCTCGCGCTGCAGGGGATGATCGAAGGCAAGGTAATCCTCGATCGGGGCACCCATCAGGCGGCAGCATGCCAGCATGCCGGCATGCTTGCCGGAGCAATTGTTGTGGATGGCACTAAACGCCATCTCTGGCGCAGGCAGGAGACCGAGGTCATCCAAGTAGCGCGGCCTGTGGGTGCCACATTGAAGGTCTTCGACCTGGTTCCCGGCGCGGGTGAGCATGTCGGCCACGGCTTCGATGTGGTAGTTTTCCCCGGAATGACTGGCGCAGAGCAGAGCCACCTGCGCCGTGGAAAAGCTGAAATGGCGATCCCCTGCTCGCGCCATGAAGGGCATCGCCTGCAGGGGCTTGAGCGAGGATCGAGTGAAAGTGAGGCCTTCCGGATCGCCCCAGCAGGCACGCACTTCTCCTTGCCGGTCGACGACAAGGGCCGACCCATAATGCACGCTTTCGATGCGTCCGCCGCGCGTCGTCGCTGCAACCGGTACGTACGCCGGCAACACCTCCTTCATTCGAACTTCACCACCACACGCCCGGTGATTTGTGCCTTGAGGAAGTCGTCGAAGACCGTAGGCAGGTCGTCGAAAGCGATGGTGCGCACTGCCGCAATGGTCTTTTCCGGCTTCCAAGGACCACCGAGCTTGTGCCAGATTCTCAGGCGTTGCTCCATCGGGCAGTTGACCGAATCGATGCCCAGCAAGGACACACCGCGCAGGATGAAGGGCATGACCGTCGTGTTCAGGGCGGGGCTCGCCGCCAGGCCCACCGAGGCCAGTGTGCCGCCGACTTTCATGGTGCTCGCCATCCAGGCCAGGACCTCGCCGCCTAAGTTGTCGACGGCTCCGGCCCAAGTGGCTTTGTCCAAGGGCTTGATGCGGGTGAGATCGAGGTTCTTGCGAGCGAGGATTTCCTTGGCGCCAAGGCGCTGGAGATATCCCGCCTCGGTCTCCTTGCTGGTCAGCGCCACGACGTGATAGCCGAGCTTCGCCAAGATTTCGATGGCGACGCTGCCCACGCCGCCAGTGGCGCCGTCGACCACGACTGGCCCGCTATCCGGTTTGAGGCCACAGTGCTCCATTCGCTCCACGGCCAGCCCGGCCGTGAATCCGGCCACCCCCAAGCACATTGCTTCGAAGGCATCCAGGCCAGCCGGCAGCGGCACCACCCAGTTCGCGGGCACCCGACAGCGCTCGGCGTAGCCGCCATCGTGCGCCACGCCGAAGTCGAAGCTGTTGCAGAGTACCGGGTCGCCGGGGTGAAAGCGCGGGTCAGCAGAGGACACTACCCGCCCGGCGACATCGATGCCGCCGTTGCACGGAAAGCGGCGAATGATTTTGCCGGCTCCGGTGCCGGACAGCGCGTCTTTGTAATTGACGGTAGAGAATTCGCTTTTGATCACGACCTCGCCGGCATCCAACTCGTCGAGTCCCATTTGGACAAAGCGGCTGGTGGTCTTGCCAGTTTCCTCAAAAGTACGAAAGGCCTTGAACGTGCTCATGCTAGTACTCCATGGGTTCAGGAGGATTGATGCGCCGCGGCCATGTAATCCCGCGTCTGCATCTCGGTAAGGCGGCTCACCGTTCGGCGAAATTCGTTGGCGAACGTGCCCTGCGTGTAGAGAGCATCGGCGGGCGCGTCCGCGGCAATTATCAGCTTGACGCGATGGTCATACAACACGTCCACGAGCCAAGTGAAGCGCCGCGCCACATCGCGCTCGTCCGCGGAAAGGGCGCGTACACCGGAGAGCAGCACCGTGTGAAAGCGCTGCGCCAGCTCCAGGTAATCCAGTTGCGAGCGCGCACCCTCACAAAGCACTGAGAATTCGAACCACACTAGCCCGCCTGCTCGCCGCCGCGCGGCGAGGCGCCGCCCTTCCACTTCGACCTGGGTAGGCTCGTCGGCACCATCGCGCATCTGCTCGAACATTCCACTAAGCGCCGCCAAGGCGGTGGCATCGCATGGCACGCGATAGCTCGGAAATCGTTCCAGGGCGCGCAGACGGTAATCGATGCCGCCGTCAATTTCGAGCACATCCAGGCGCTGCCTAAGCAGTGCGATCGTGGGCAGAAAGTTCTCTCTCTGCAGACCGCTGGGGTACAAATCCTCCGGCCGGTAGTTCGAAGTCGCCACGAAGACCACACCACGATCCAGGAGCGCCGCAAAAAGGCGACCTAAGATCATGGCGTCGGCGATGTCCGAAACGTGGAATTCGTCGAAGCAAACCAGCCGGAAGCGCTTGGCGATGCGGTCGGCGACGGTCTTGAGGGGATCGACCTCATGCTTGAGCGTGGCGAGATCGCGATGCACACCACGCATGAAAGCATGGAAGTGCACCCGCGTCTTGCGCTGGTAAGGGACGCAATGAAAGAAGGCATCCATCAAGTAGCTCTTGCCGCGCCCGACTCCGCCCCAAAAATAGAGCCCGCGGGGCGGCTGCGGCCGCTCGAGCAAGCGCCGCAAGGGCGAGTGGCGTGCCGTCTTGAACGCGACTAATTGGTCAAGGAGCACTTGCAGCCGCGCCAGAGCCCTGATCTGGGCCGTATCGAGTGCCATGCCACGCTCTTGAAGGCGCGGCGCGAGATACCTGGCCAGCGCCCCGTGAGGCAGAGGGTCGGCCATTCCGGCTCCAACGTTGGTCTCGGGCCGTTGCGGTTTCACTGCTTGCCCCAACCTGCGGCGAATCAGATGTGAATCGACCGCTTTTCCACCGCTAGCGCCGCTTCCTTCACGACTTCGGAAAGCGACGGGTGCGCATGGCAGATCCGCGCGATGTCTTCGCTGGAGGCGCCAAACTCCATCGCCACCACCGCTTCGGAAATGAGCTCGGAAGCAAACGGCCCGATGACGTGGACGCCCAGGATGCGGTCGGTCTTGGCATCGGCCAGGAACTTCACGAAGCCGCGCGTTTCGCCCAAGCCCTTGGCGCGACCATTGGCGAGGAAGGGAAACTGTCCGGCGCGGTAGGCGACGCCCGCGGCCTTCAGTTGCTGTTCGGTCTGCCCCACCCAGGCGACTTCCGGTTGGGTGTAGATCACCCAAGGAATGGTGTTGAAATCTACATGCGGATGCTGCCCGGCGATACGCTCAACCACGGCCACGCCCTCTTCTTCGGCTTTGTGCGCCAGCATGGGGCCGCGCACCACGTCACCGATCGCCCAGACCCCGGGCAGATTGGTCCGGCAATCGCCGTCGACATCGATCTGATCGCGCTCGTTGAGTTTCAGGCCCACCGCCTCGCCATTGAGTCCCGCGGTATTGGCCACGCGGCCGATGGCCACGATGAGCTTGTCGAAAGTTATGCTTTGCGCTTTGCCTGCGGCATCGGTGTAATCGACCTTGACTTGTTTCTTGGCGCTGACCTTTTCGATCTTGACGCCCAGTTCGATGACCAATCCCTCGTCCTTGGTGAGCACCTTGAGCGCTTCCTTGGAGATCGCCTCGTCGGCCAGACTCAGGAACGAAGGCAGCGCTTCCAGCACCGTTACTTCGGCGCCCAAGCGCTTCCAGACGCTGCCCATTTCCAGGCCGATGACGCCGGCGCCGATCACCCCCAGGGTTTTGGGCACGGCGGGCAGCGAGAGCGCTCCGGCGTTGTCGAGGATGAGATCGTTGTCCACTGCCGCGCCAGGCAGGGGGCGGGGACTGGAGCCCGTGGCCAGGATTACCTGCTTGGCGCGCACGCGCTCTTCGCCACCCGATGCCAGCGCCACTTTGAGGTTCCAGCCCGTAGCGTCTCCAGAGACGAAGCTGCCGCGGCCATGAAAACTCGTCACCTTGTTCTTCTTGAAGAGATACAAGATACCGGCGCGGTTGTCGGCGACGATCTGATCTTTCCTTTTCATCATCTGCGCGACATCGATGCTCAGTCCTTTGACCCCGATGCCGTGCGTGGCGAACTGGTGCGCGGCGAGATGATAATTCTCCGAGGATTGCAATAGCGCTTTGGAAGGAATGCAGCCGACATTCAGGCAGGTGCCGCCGAAAGCGACTTTGCCCGCGGCATCGCTCCATTGCTCGACACACGCGACGGAAAAACCCAATTGTGCGGCGCGAATGGCGGCAACATAACCACCGGGTCCGCCGCCGATCACCACGACATCGAATGTTTGGCTCATGAGTAGCTTTCGTCAGCGCGGCGCATCACACTTCGAGAATGAGGCGCGCCGGGTCTTCCAGCGCCTCTTTCATGGCCACCAGGGAAAGCACCGCTTCGCGGCCGTCGATGATGCGATGGTCGTAGGACAGCGCCAGATAGTTGATGGGCCGAATCACGATTTGCCCGTTCTCCACCACCGGCCGCTCCTTGGTCGCGTGCACACCGAGAATGGCTGACTGCGGCGGGTTGATGATGGGCGTGGAGAGCATGGAGCCGAACACGCCGCCGTTGGAAATGGTGAAAGTGCCGCCGGTGAGCTCTTCGACTTCGAGCTTACCGTCCTGGGCGCGCTTGCCGAAATCGGCGATTTTCTTTTCGATTTCGGCGATGGAGAGCTGATCGACATCACGCAGAATGGGCACCACCAGGCCGCGCGGACTGCCCACCGCCACGCCGATGTCGAAATAGCCGTGATAGACGATGTCATTGCCGTCGATCGAGGCATTGACGACGGGAAACTTCTTGAGCGCCGCCACCGCCGCCTTGACGAAGAAGGACATGAAGCCCAGTTTCACGCCGTGTTCCTTTTCGAACCGGTCCTTATATTTATTGCGCAGGTCGATGACCGGCAACATGTTCACTTCGTTGAACGTGGTGAGGATGGCCGCGGTCGACTGCGATTGCACTAGCCTCTCGGCGACGCGCTGACGCAGCCGGCTCATGGGCACGCGCTTTCCCGGCCGATTGGCCAAAGCGCCGGCCAAATCGACGGCGGGCGCAGCCATCTTCTCCGCGGGCGCCGGCTTGGCCGTGGGTGCCGGCTGCGGGGCCGCCGCTGTCGCGGCGCGCGCTTCGACGTGAGCCATTACGTCACCCTTGGTGATGCGGCCGCCGCGCCCCGTGCCGGAAACCGCCTCAGGCACCACCGACTGCTCGGCCATGAGCTTGCGTGCCGCCGGCAAAGCGTCGGTCGCCGCGGCTGGGGCGACACTGGCTTTGGCCGGAGTCGCCGCGATCGGGCCCGCGCCGGTTGCCGCCGGGACACTCGCCACGACTGCACCGGGCTTGGCCTCGGTGTCGATGATCGCGATCAGCTCACCCGCCACCACGGTCGCGCCATCACCTTTTTTGATGCTGGACAGTACACCTGCCGCCGGTGCGGGGAGTTCGAGCACGACCTTGTCGGTCTCCACGTCGATGAGGTTTTCATCGCGGTTGACGAATTCGCCTTCCTTCTTGTGCCAGGAGACGAGCGTGGCCTCGGCCACCGATTCGGACAACTGAGGGACTTTCACTTCGACCAACATCTTCTATCCTTCCGATTCAATCACTGCCCAGTGGCCAGGCAGCGCTTTGAGTCACTGCCGCGGGCGCGGTAGCGACTTGCACGAGCCACCGAAAACGATCCATCACAAGGCGACATTCATCTCACCCGCCGACAATTTGCTGGAGAACGCCGCTTCGACCAACTCCTTCTGTTGCGCCGCGTGTTTGGAGGTGTAGCCCACCGCAGGCGAGGCGGAAATCGGCCGTCCGGCAAAGAAAAGCCGCGTCTTGGCCGGCAGATCGTTGCGAAAATAGGCCATCAACCGATACCAAGCGCCCTGATTTTGCGGCTCTTCCTGGCACCAGACCATTTCCTTGGCTTCTGGAAATTTCTTCAACTGCGCCTTGAAGTCGTCATGCGGGAAGGGATACTGCTGCTCCAAGCGCATGATGGCGACATCGCTGATTCTCTGTTCGCGCCGGTAGGCCAGAAGGTCGTAATACACCTTGCCGGAGCAAAGGATCACGCGGCGCACATTCTTCGCCACCAGGCGTTCGGTTTCGCCGATCACCGTCTGATAGCCGCCTTCCGCCAGGTCCTCCAGCGGGGAACTCGCGCCAGGATGACGCAAGAGGCTCTTGGGCGCCATCACGATCAAGGGTTTGCGATACTGTCGTACCATCTGCCGGCGCAGCAGATGGAAAATCTGCGCCGCGTTGCTGGGTACGCAGACCTGCATGTTGTGCTCGGCACACAGCTGCAAATAACGTTCCGGCCGGGCCGAGGAGTGTTCCGGGCCTTGGCCCTCGTAGCCATGCGGCAGGAGCATGACCAAGCCGCAAATGCGGCCCCACTTCACTTCGCCAGAGCTGATGAACTGGTCGATCACCACCTGCGCGCCATTGGCAAAGTCGCCAAATTGCGCTTCCCAAATGACGAGCAAGTTCGGATCGGAAGTCGAGTAGCCGTACTCGAAACCCAGCACCGCTTCTTCCGAAAGCACCGAGTCATAGACCCGGAAAGCGCCCTGCTTCTCGGCAATGTTTTCCAGCGGCACATAGGTGCCGGCATCCCAGCGCTCGCGATTTTGATCGTGCAGCACCGCATGACGGTGGAAGAAGGTGCCGCGCCCGACGTCCTGGCCGGTGATGCGCACGCCAAAACCTTGTTCGAGCAAGCTGGCGTAGGCAAGGTTCTCCGCCATGCCCCAATCGACCGCGAGCTTGCCCTCGCCCATCGCCTTGCGATCGGCGATGATCTTCTCCACCCGCGCATGCAGCTTGAACTGCTCGGGAATGGTCGTGAGCCGCTTGGCCAGACGCTTCAAGGATTTGGCCGGCAGCGCGCTTTCGTAGGCGTCGGTCCAGTCGCGGTTTTTGAAAACGCTCCAGTCGATGGTATAGGGCGGCTTGTAGTTCGACAGGATGGTCTTGTTGGTGTGGTAACCCTTGTCCAACGCGGCGCGAAAGGTGGCGATCATTTCCTCCGCTTCGCCTTTGGCGAGCACGCCTTCGCGCTCCAACCGCTCGGCATAGAGCTTGCGGGTACCCGGATGTTTGGCGATGCTCTTGTACATCAAGGGTTGCGTGACCATGGGCTCGTCTTGCTCGTTGTGGCCGAGCTTGCGAAAACACACCATGTCGATGACCACGTCTTTGCCGAAGGTCTGGCGAAAATCGAAGGCGATTTCGGTCGCCAGCAGTACCGCTTCCGGATCGTCGGCGTTGACGTGAAGAATCGGCGCCTCGACCATCTTGGCCACATCGGTGCAATACAAGGTGGAGCGCGAATCGCGCGGATCGGAGGTCGTGAAACCGATCTGATTGTTGATGATGATGTGCACCGTGCCGCCCGTGCCGTAGCCACGAGTTTGCGAAAGATTCAGGGTCTCCATCACCACGCCCTGACCCGCGAACGCGGCGTCCCCGTGGATGAGCACCGGCAGCACCTGTTTGCCTTCGTGGTCGCCGCGGCGGAACTGGCGCGAGCGCACCGAACCTTCGACCACGGGATTGACGATTTCGAGGTGCGAAGGGTTGAAGGCCAGCGTCAAGTGCATGGGCCCGCCCGGCGTGGCGATGTCCGAGGAAAAGCCCTGGTGGTACTTCACGTCCCCGGCCGACAGATCGTAGGAATATTTGCCTTCGAATTCGAGGAAAAGGTCCGCCGGCATCTTTCCCAGGGTGTTGACAAGCACCGCGAGCCGCCCGCGGTGGGCCATGCCGATCACCGTTTCCTGCACCCCCTGGCTGCCCGCGCGCTGCAAGAGATGATCGAGCAGCGGAATGAGAGTATCCCCGCCTTCGCCCGAAAAGCGCTTCTGCCCTACATATTTGGTATGCAGGTAACGTTCCAGCGTTTCCGCGGCGGTGAGTCGCTCCATGATGTGCTTGCGATATTCGCGATCGAAATTCGGCGTCGCCGCCACACCTTCGATGCGCTCTTGCATCCAGCGCTTTTGGGGCGCGTCGGTGAGGTACATGTACTCCATGCCGATGCTGCCGCAATAGGTCTTTTGAAGATGCGCAATGATTGCGCCCAGCTTCGCGCGCTCGGGGCCGACAAGGGTGCCGGTGTTGAACTCAAGATTGAGATCGGCCTCGGTGAAGCCATAGCTGGCGGGGTCGAGTTCGGCAAGGTAAGGCTTCTCCTGGCGCTGCAAGGGATCGAGGTCGGCGTGGCGCACACCGATGCAGCGATAGGCCTCGATGAGTTGCACGACCGCCGATTGTTTCGCCTCGACCACGGCGTCGGCCGCCGTCGACGCCGCCTTGCGCGTCTTGGCAAGGGCGACGAAAGCTTCGATCACCGGAGCATGGGCGACGTCCGCCGCACCGCCGCGAATCTGCTCGAAATAGCTGCGCCAGCGCGGACTCACCGCCGCCGGATCGGCGAGGTAAGCCTCATATTGCTCCTCGATAAACGGCGCGTTGCCGCCAAAGAGGTAAGAATTCCCAGACAGTTCTTTCATCATGCTCGCCACCTAGCTCTTCTCGCCGTCAATCTACTCATCCGCCGCATGGGTTTTCGGACACCGGAAACAAAGCGGGCGCCAAGCGCCCGCTGCAATTACTTTCGTCCGCTTACCTCAGCGCAAGGCAACGGGTTTAACATCGCGCCGCGTCGCACCCTGGTAGAGCTGGCGCGGCCGGCCGATCTTCTGCTCAGGGTCGGAAATCATCTCCGTCCACTGCGAGATCCAGCCCACGGTCCGCGCCAAGGCAAAGATCGCGGTAAACATAGAGACCGGAATACCCAGCGCCCGCTGCACGATGCCCGAGTAGAAATCGACGTTGGGATAAAGTTTCTTCTGCACGAAATATTCGTCTTCCAGGGCGATCTTTTCCAGCTCGATGGCCAGCTTGAACAGGCGGTCGTTCTGCAAGCCCAGTTCGCCCAGCACTTCGTGACAGGTTTCGCGCATCAGCTTGGCGCGCGGGTCGAAGTTTTTGTACACCCGATGGCCAAAACCCATGAGCTTGAACGAGTCGGTCTTGTCCTTGGCGCGCTTGATGTATTCGCCGACGCGCGAGACATCGCCGATTTCTTCGAGCATCGACAGGCAAGCCTCGTTGGCGCCCCCGTGCGCCGGCCCCCAGAGGCAGGCGATGCCGGCCGCGATACAGGCGAAGGGGTTGGCGCCAGAGGAGCCGGCCAAACGCACCGTCGAGGTCGAAGCGTTCTGTTCGTGATCGGCGTGCAGAATAAAGATGCGATCCAAGGCACGCACCAGCACCTCGTTGACCTTGTAATCTTCGCAAGGCGTGGCAAACATCATGCGCATGAAGTTGGCGGTATAGGACAACTCATTGCGCGGATAAACGAAGGGCTGGCCCACCGAGTACTTGTAGGCCATAGCCACTAGCGTGGGCATCTTCGCGACCAGGCGAATCGCCGCCACTTGGCGCTGGTGTTCGTCGTTGATATCCAACGAATCGTGGTAGAAGGCTGAAAGCGCGCCCACCACCGCGACCAGCACCGCCATGGGGTGGGAGTCGCGCCGGAAGCCGCGGAAGAAAAACTGCATCTGCTCATGCACCATGGTGTGGCGCATCACCCGCTCGTTGAAGTCCTTGCGCTCGTTGAGGTTGGGCAGTTCGCCGTTCAACAGCAGGTAGCAGGTTTCCAGGAAGTCGCAATGCACCGCGAGCTGCTCGATGGGATAGCCGCGATACATCAGCTCGCCCTTGTCGCCATCGATGTAGGTGATGGCGGAATTGCACGATGCGGTCGACAGGAAGCCCGGGTCATAGGTGAACTTGCCGGTCTTGCCGTAAAGCGTGCGAATGTCGATGACGTCCGGCCCGACGGTGCCGGCCATCAGAGGAAACTCGACGGCTGGAGAGCCGTCACTGAAACTTAGGGTTGCCTTGCGGTCGCTCATCATCGTTCTCCAAACAAAATCATCATCGCGGGTTCTCTCAGGCCATTCTCAATCGCTCGACCAGCGCCACCGAGGCGGCATCCGGGGCCGGGGATCGCCCGGCGAGAATGTCCCAGAGCTGGTTATCGGACATATCCAGCAGCTTCTCGAGGGCATCGAGGTCCGCCGAGGTCAGCCGCGCCGCCTCGGCATCGAGGAAACGCGTCAAAATCAAGTCGTTTTCCAGCATGCCCCGGCGGCAGCGCCAGCGCAGGCGTGAAAGCTCCGCCGCCGCGAGGGCCATGGCCCGGCTAGACCGCCCGCCGCACCATCATCTCCTTGATCTTGCCGATCGCCAGCGTCGGGTTGAGGCCCTTGGGGCAGACATCGACGCAATTCATGATGGTGTGACAGCGGAACAAACGATAGGGATCTTCGAGGTTGTCCAGCCGCTCGCTGGTGGCCTGATCGCGGGTGTCGGCGAGGAAGCGGTAGGCGGCCAAAAGGCCAGCCGGCCCCACGAACTTGTCGGGATTCCACCAGAAAGACGGGCAGGAAGTCGAGCAGCAGGCGCACAAAATGCACTCGTAAAGTCCGTCCAGTTCCTCCCTATCTTCGGGCGATTGCAGCCGCTCTTTCTCGGGCGGCGGCGTGTCATTGACGAGGTAGGGCTTGATCGAGTGGTATTGCTTGAAAAACTGCGACATGTCCACGATCAAGTCGCGAATCACCGGCAGGCCGGGCAAGGGCATCAAGGTGACCGGCTCGGACAAATCCTTCATATTGGTGATGCAGGCCAGGCCGTTCTTGCCATTGATGTTCATGGCGTCCGAGCCACACACGCCTTCGCGGCAGGAGCGGCGGAAGGAGAGCGTGTCGTCTTGGCTTTTCAGGCGCACCAGGGCATCGAGCAGCATCTTGTCGGTGGGCTCGAGCTTCACCTCGTAATCTTGCATGTAAGGCGCGGTGTCTTTTTCCGGGTTGTAGCGGTAAACGGAGAATTTCATCGTCTATCCTTGGGCGAAATCAGAACGTCCGCGCCTTGGGCGGAACCGATTCGATGGTCAGTGGCTGAAGATTGACCGGCTTGTAGTCGAGCCGGTTGGCGGCGCTGTACCAAAGGGTGTGCTTCAACCAATTGACGTCGTCGCGGCTTTCAAAGTCGCTACGCGCATGGGCGCCGCGCGATTCCTTGCGGGCCTCGGCGGACACGATGGTGGCTTTGGCGACCTCCATCAAGTTGTCGACTTCCAGGGCTTCGACTCGCGCGGTGTTGAAGGTTTTGGAGTGGTCAGCGATGGCGGTGTGCTTGGCGCGCTCGGCGATCTCCAGAACCTTGGTAACGCCCGCGGACAACAAATCCTGGTTGCGGAACACGCCGCAATAGGTCTGCATGGTCTTGCGCAGGTCTTGCGCCACTTGCGCCACGCTCTCGCCGGATTGCGCGCTGTCGAGCCGCGCCAGACGGGCTAAGCTCAGGTCGCCGGCATCCTTGGGCAAATCTTTGTGAGCGCGATTCTTGAGGTTGTAATCCACGATGTGATTGCCCGCGGCCCGGCCGAAGACGACGATGTCCAGCAGGGAATTGGTACCCAGGCGGTTGGCGCCATGCACCGAGACACAGGCGCATTCACCCACCGCATAAAGGCCGTTGACCACGGCATTGGGATTGCCGCCCTTGGGCCGCACCACCTGCCCGTGGTAATTGGTGGGAATGCCGCCCATCTGATAATGGATGGTAGGCACCACCGGAATCGGCTCTTTGATGCAATCGACGTGCGCGAACTTGAGCGCGATCTCGCGTATCGAGGGCAGGCGCTTGAGAATGACGTCGGGACCCAAATGATCGAGCTTGAGGAGTACGTGATCCTTCTCCGGCCCGCAGCCTCGGCCTTCCTTGATTTCCTGATCCATGGAGCGGGAAACGAAGTCGCGCGGCGCCAGGTCTTTGAGCGTCGGCGCATAACGCTCCATGAAGCGCTCGCCTTTATTGTTCAAGAGGATGCCGCCCTCGCCGCGCACGCCTTCGGTGATGAGCACGCCCGCCCCGGCGACGCCGGTGGGGTGGAATTGCCAGAACTCCATGTCTTGCAGCGGCAAACCGGCACGCGCCGCCATGCCCAAACCATCGCCGGTGTTGATGAAGGCGTTGGTGCTGGCGGCGTAAATTCGCCCGGCGCCGCCGGTGGCGAACATGGTGGTCTTGGCCTGGAGGATCATCACCTCCCCGGTTTCCATTTCCAGGGCCACCACGCCGACGCAATCACCCTCGGCATCGACGATGAGGTCGAGCGCCATCCATTCGACGAAAAACTGCGTGCGTGCCCGCACGTTGCGCTGGTAGAGCGTGTGCAAAAGCGCGTGGCCGGTGCGGTCGGCCGCGGCGCAGGCCCGCTGCACCGGCTTTTCGCCGTAATTTGAAGTGTGGCCGCCGAAGGGACGCTGATAAATCGTGCCGTCCGGATTGCGGTCGAAGGGCATGCCGAAGTGTTCCAACTCGTAGACCACCTTGGGCGCCTCGCGGCACATGAACTCGATGGCGTCCTGGTCACCGAGCCAGTCGGAACCTTTCACGGTGTCATAGAAGTGAAAGTGCCAGTTGTCTTCGCCCATGTTGCCCAGCGAGGCACCGATACCGCCTTGCGCGGCCGCGGTGTGCGAACGGGTGGGGAAAACCTTGGAGAGCACCGCCACCGACAGCCCTGCCTCGGACAACTGCAGCGCGGCGCGAAGACCCGCCCCGCCGGCACCGACCACCACGGCATCGAACTTGCGAACGGCAAGACTCATTTGATCCCCCAAAGGATGTGAATGGCCCAGCCGGTGTAAAAGACCAGCGCCAGCGCGGCAAGGATTTCCGCGGTCAGGCGCAAGCTCATGGGCTTCAGATAATCCATAAAAATGTCGCGCACGCCGATCCAGGCATGCAGAAACACCGCGAGCAAGAAGAGGAAAGTCACCAGCTTGAACGGCACATTGGCGAAAACCGCGCGCCAGACGTTGTAGTCCATGCCCGGGTTGGCGAGCAGCACGCCGAAGAAGACCAAGGTGTAAACCACCATGACCAGCGCCGTGACGCGCTGATAAAGCCAATCCTTGAGCCCGTAATGGGCGCCGACGACTTCGCGCTTCACCATAGCCGCACTCCCAGGATGACCGTGAGCACCAGGCTCACCACCAGCACCGCGCGGCTCGACTGGCGCGCCGCGGCGAGGCCGACGCCCCAGTGGATGTCGAGCAGCAGGAAACGAATGCCGGCGCAGAAGTGATGCAAATAGGCCCACACGAATCCCAACAAAATGAGCTTCACCAAGGGGCTACCCACCACCTCTTTGAGAGCGGCATAACTTTCGGCTGAAGCCAGGCTGCCATTGACCAGCAACAACAGCACGGGAATGCCGAACAGGAACATCGCCGCGCCGCTGATGCGGTGCAGGATGGAGACGATGGCCGGCAGCGGCTGCTTGATCTTGACGAGATTGAGGTGTTTCGGGCGCGGACGGGAGACAGGCGGATCGAGCGTGGACATGGGCTTGGGCCTTCAGTGAAAAGGCGAAATCGAGAAAAGAACCCGGCTCGCAAGCCCCAGCGACACAACGCCCCTTTTCCCCAATTCCCGCGCCTGCGGCGCAACTCGCGGGAACATCCGGAAACCGCGGCGACGCAATCGTCGGGCTGGCGAATCCGTTTTGTTTGTCGCACTGCAAAAAATGCACGTCATTATAGCCCTGGCGGGGGATTTACCGCCAGTCGAAAACGTGGCGCTAGGCTGACTCCCCCAAACCAGCCCCTTAACCAAGGACGGCGCCGCGGCGAGTGAGCAAGCCACCATCGGCGTCGCTTAGCTCAATTGATTGATGTAGCAATGGTGGCGCGTCGTACACGACCCGCGCCGCAGCTCCACCGGCCGGTCACCGTAGGTGTAGGCGATGCGGTCCACGGACAAGAGCGGAGTTCCCGGTGCCACTCCGAGGTGGTGAGCGACCTCGGGTTCGGCAGCAATAGCGCGCAAGCGCTCTTCGGCGCGGATCATGCGCACACCGAATTGGGTCTCGAAAAAGCTGTACATCGAACCCTCGTACGCTTCGCATTTGACTTTGCTAAGACCCTTGAACAAAACCCCCGGCAGAGTGATTTCGTCGTAAATGATCGGCTCGCCGGAATAGTCGAGCACGCGGGTCAGCACGACCACCGCTTCGCCGGGTTTCATTTGCAGGGCACGAGCCACCTCCGCGGTCGCCTTGCCGCGGCGCACCTCCAGCAGTCGACTTTCGGGGGCCTCTTCGCGGCCGTCGCACCGCCGGATGCGAAGAAAGCGGAATACCGAAGCGGCTTCCTCGGTATGCGTAGCAACGAACGTGCCCTTGCCCTGGCGTCTTACCAGGATGTTTTCCGCGGCCAGCTCATCGATGGCTTTGCGCACCGTCCCTTGGCTCACTTGAAAGCGAGTGGCAAGGTCGATTTCGCTGGGAATGGTCTCGCCGGGTTGCCATTCTCCGTTTTGCAGGCTTTGCGTCAGCAAGCCCTTGATCTGCTGATAAAGTGGCTGAAACGATGGAGAAGAAGACGAAATGGCGCCCGATTTCATATTTTCAATTATCGGCCAGAATTGACAACTTGTCTATCAATGAACTTTTATCTTATATAAGATATAAGAGTTGTTTGACACGGCGCACAAAAAGGGTTTAGCATCGGCTCCCGCTCGTGCCGACGGCGGTGCCACCGAGATCGGAATCGCGCCTCCCCGGCCCGTCCGCGCCGCAGCCCGCCGCTGCGGGTCGTATCGTCCACACTTGCCCAGGAGTTCGCGCATGAAATCCCCCGTACGTGTTGCAGTAACCGGTGCCGCCGGTCAAATCGGTTACAGCCTCTTGTTCCGTATCGCCAGCGGCGAAATGCTCGGCAAGGACCAGCCCGTGATTTTGCAACTGCTCGAGATTCCAGACGAGAAGGCGCAGAAAGCGCTCAAGGGCGTGATGATGGAGCTGGAAGATTGCGCCTTTCCGCTGCTGGCCGACATGAGCGCGCATTCCGACCCCAACACCGGCTTCAAGGATATCGACGTTGCCCTGCTCGTGGGCGCCCGCCCGCGGGGCCCAGGCATGGAGCGCAAGGATTTGCTTTCCGCCAACGCGCAAATCTTCACCGCCCAAGGCAAGGCGCTCAACGCGGCGGCCAAACGCACGGTCAAGGTGCTGGTAGTCGGCAACCCCGCCAACACCAATGCCTACATCGCCATGAAGTCGGCACCCGATCTGCCCAAGAAAAACTTCACGGCCATGCTGCGCCTCGATCACAACCGCGCGCTTTCCCAAATTGCGGCCAAGACCGGCAAGCCTGTGGCCGCCATCGAGAAACTCTGTGTTTGGGGCAACCACTCGCCGACGATGTACGCCGACTACCGTTTCGCCACCATCGGCGGCCAATCGGTGAAAGCGATGATCAATGACGAGGAGTGGAATAAGAACGTGTTCCTGCCGACCGTGGGCAAGCGCGGCGCGGCGATCATCGAGGCCCGTGGTCTGTCTTCCGCGGCCTCGGCGGCTAACGCGGCGATCGACCATGTGCGCGACTGGGTGCTGGGAACCGACGGCAAGTGGGTCACCATGGGCATTCCGTCCGACGGATCGTACGAGATTCCGGTCGATGTGATCTACGGCTTCCCGGTGACCTGCGCCAACGGCGAATACTCAATGGTCAAAGGCTTGGAAATCGACACTTTCTCGCGCGAGCGCATGACCCATACACTCAACGAATTGCTGGAAGAGCAGGCGGGTGTCAAGCACCTCCTGCCCTGAGGCTAGACCCAGCGCAAGACACCCCGCAGCGAAGTGGCACACCCGCTCTCTGCTCGAGGAGAGCGGGTTTTCCTTGTAGCTTTCTTTCCAAAAAATGACCCGCCGGATTGACGGCGGGCCCAATCGACCGAGGAGGTCTACTGCTAGGAGAACCGGACGTGCTTAGCCGGGATGACGCTCGCGCATGCGCTGCCGAAACTCCTCCATCCGGGCCATGCGCTGGAGCATGATTTCGCGCACCGTGGCCTTCTGGGCACCGCTGAATCCGGCGTAGAGCTTGAGCCATTCGCCGCGTGCCGCGTGGCGCGCTGCCTGGTTGCGCGCCTGGATGCTATCCCCCTGAGCCGCCAAGGCCGCGAGATCGGGCTCGGGCTTGGCCAGTTCATTCTTGGTGGCATCTTTCATTTCCAGGCGCGATTGCTTTGCCGCTTCCCGCGCGGCGCGGCTTTGCTGAACCGCGAAATCCCATTGGGCGCTTTGCTCCGGCGTCAGGTTGAGGCGCTCTTTGGCCTGGGGAGGCAGCGCGAAAGTCCCGCCGGAACCCGGCCCGGCCCCGGCCGCAACCAACGCCGGCGTCAAACTCAGTCCAGTAATGAGCAAGACGGTCTGGACAAATCTCTTCATGGCGACTCCTTTTCACGATAGGTTTGAACCATCAAGGCCGTGCTCACGATTGCCGTGACGCCGACGTTGCTTGACCCTTTGGCCTGCCCGCATTCCCGCAGCCGCGGACTGGGCCGCATCCACCCCCACTTTCCGGAACCCGTGAGGCAGCCCGCGTCTTCGGATGGCTCTGGTCGGTGGGTTTGATGGCATTTTCGCCCCAAGGGTCCGTGCTGGCCAGACCGAGTGTGTAAGCAATCGTAACCAAACGCCCGGGCGTTACAATGCGTCACACCTGCGTGCTGGGATCCCTGGCCACGGCTCGCTAGCATGAGGTCGTAGAGCAGAAAGGAAACACGCCATGAACCAAAGGCATGCCATGCCCAAGATACTGATCGTCGACGACGATGTCCGCCTGCGGGATCTCTTGAATCGCTACCTCACCGAGCAAGGTTTCCAGGTGCAAACGCTCACCGACGGCGCCATGATCGACCGCAAGCTCCAGCGCGACCCGCCGCACCTTCTGGTGCTCGACCTGATGATGCCGGGGGAAGACGGCTTGTCGATCTGTCGCAGGCTGCGCGCCAACGGCGAGACTGTCCCGATCATCATGCTTACCGCCAAGGGCGAAGATGTCGATCGCATCATTGGCTTGGAGATGGGTGCCGACGACTACCTGCCCAAGCCATTCAATCCCCGCGAACTAGTGGCGCGTATCAATGCCGTATTGCGCCGCCAGGCCGAATTCACCGCCGCGCCGGGGGCGCCGGTGGACACCGGCAGCGTGAGCTTCGGGCATTGCACGCTGAACTTGGCCACGCGCAGCCTCAAGCGCAACGAAGAAATGCTCACCCTGACCACCGGGGAGTTCGGTCTCCTGAGAGTGTTGGTGACTCACCCGAGACAACCGCTGGCGCGCGAAAAGCTCATGCTCTTGGCGCGCGGCCGCGATCATGAAGTGTTCGACCGGGCCATCGACGTGCAGATTTCCAGGCTGCGCAAGCTTGTCGAGCCGGACCCGGGTAATCCGCGCTACATTCAGACGGTTTGGGGCTTCGGCTACGTCTTCGTTCCTGACGGAGAAGCAGCTTGAGAATGTGGCCGCAGTCGCTTTTCTGGCGCTTGGCGCTGCTGCTCGTCGTGCTGATCGTGGTCAGCCAAGCCGCCGCCATACTGCTTTTTCGTCAGGACCGCGCCAACCTGGTGCTACGGCAAATCAGCGATACCAAAGTTGCCCAGCTCCAGGCGCTGCGCGAGGCGCTTGCCAATGCCGACGCGGCGGCGCGCAGCGGACAGCTCGAACGTCTGGGCGAGGCCTATGGCGCACGCATCTTGAGAGTGCAAGAGCGCGCCGAAATTGGTCTGCCGCCGCGTAGTCCCGTGATGATGGAATTGGCGCAGACCTTGCGCGAGGTATTTGGTGAAGGCACCGAGCTCCGAGTTCAGCCGCGCGAGCAAATGTTCTGGATTCGCCTACAGGCCGGAGAGCGCGCCTACTGGGCCGGATTTCCGCAATCCCGCCTGCAGGAGAGCGAGACGCCGCGGCGCTTCCTTTTCTGGACCGCTTTCGTGGTCGTGCTGCTGGGCTTGTCGGCCTGGGTGTTCGCCAAGAGAATTGCCAGCCCACTGCGCCGGCTCGCGCAAGCCGTCGCGACGATCGGGCAGGGCCAGACTCCTCCACCGCTGCCGGAAACCGGCCCCGAGGAGATTGCCCAGCTCTCCCGTGGATTCAATCAAATGGCCGCCAATTTGGCGCAAGTGGAAGCCGATCGCGTGGTGCTCCTTGCCAGTGTTTCGCACGACCTGCGCACGCCTCTGGCGCGCATGCGCCTGAGCGCAGAAATGGGCGTCGCGGACCCCACTCTGCGCCAGGGCATGATCGAGGACATCGAGGAAATGGATCGGATCATCCATCAATTCCTGGATTTCGCGCGCGGCGAAGAGAACCTCACCATGACCAGCTGCGACCTCAACCGCATCATTGCCCATGTGGTCGAGCGATACCGGCGCAACGGCAAGGAGATTCAGCTCAAGGCCACGGAACTGCCCCAGCTCATTTTGCGCAGCACCTCCGTGGAGCGACTGCTCACCAACCTCATCGACAATGCCTACAAATACGGTAGCCCCAGTGTCGAAGTGAGCACGCGAAGGGATCGCGGCAAGGTCGTCCTCGAAGTGGCCGATCGCGGCCCGGGTATCCCCGCCGACCAAGTCGAGCGGCTCAAAAAGCCCTTCACGCGCCTGTCGGCCGCTCGGGGCGGGGCGATGGGTTCAGGCTTGGGCCTGGCCATCGTCGAGCGGGTGGCTCGTCTGCATGGGGGTACCTTCGAGCTGCTGGCGCGGGAGGGGGGCGGCACCCTTGCGCGGGTGACTCTGCCGGAGGTCCCGCTGCCGCGCTAAAGTCAGCGCGCGACTCCGCCGTTTTGCCAGTCATGGCTTTGCGGACCCTGGCTCCCAGGTCTACACTGTTCCAATGGCCCGTTCCGTCGCGGAAAACTCCAAGAGCGCGCTGCCCCCCGAGGTCTTGGCATTGTCGCCTCTGCCAACTCTCGCCGTCGATCCGGCAGGACGCATCCTGCGCGCCAATGCCGCGCTGGGCCTGGCTCTGGCCAGACCCCTGGCCGAGCTGCCCGGACGCGATTTCGCCAGCTACCTCACCGAGGATACCCAAGAGACGTTTTCCCGCCTGCTGGCCGAATCCTCGTCCACCGGCATGTTGAATCTGCGCCGCGAGACGGGTCTGCCGCTGCGCTATCGAGCCCAGGTGCGCCACGTCAATCTGCTGGATGGCCTGGAGGTCATCCTTATCGGCCTGGCCGAGGCCGTGGGCGAGGGCGAAGTGCAGCGCTCGCTGCTCGAATTGCAGGGAATCTTCGACAACGCACTGATCGGCATTGCGTTCATCAAGGACCGCCTCATCCAGCGCTGCAATCGCAAGGCCGAGGACTTGTTTGGATTCGCGCCGGGCGAAATGCAAGGGAAAAGTACCCGAGAATGGTACGGTAGCGACGAGGAGTGGCTCGATGCCGGGCGCCGCGCCTATACCTCCATCAGCAACGACGGACAGTTCGAGCATATCTTTCACTTTCGCAGGCGCGATGGGCGGCGCTTCTGGTGCCGCACCATCGGCCGGCCGCTTGATCCTGCGCAGCCCATCCATGGCACGATTTGGCTGTACGAAGACATTAGTGCGCGCAAGGAGACCGAGGAGGTACTCGCCCGAACATTATCTTTGCAGAAAGCCATTCTTGACGGTGCCCATCTGGCCATCGTCTCCACCGATCCGCATGGCCTGATCCAAACCTTCAATCGGGCCGCGGAGCGCATGCTCGGCTACGTCGCCGACGAGGTCGTTGGAAGAGCAACACCGGCGCTTTTCCACGATGCCTCGGAAATCGCCGAGCGCGCCGACGAGCTTTCGCGCGAGACCGGAAAACCCGTGCAACCCGGATTCGAGGTGTTCATTGTGCATTCGCGCAGGGGTGCGGCGGAGGAGCGCGAATGGACGCTGGTCACGCGCCAGGGCCGGCGCTTGCCGGCTCAGATCACCGTCAGCGCGCTCTACGATACCCGGGGCGAGATCACCGGCTATCTAGCCATCGCCGCCGACATCACCGAAGCGAAGAAAACGCAGCAGATGCTGCTGCAAGCACGAGACGAACTGGAGCAGCGCGTGCACTCTCGCACCATCGAACTCGTCTTAGCCAACAGCATGC
Organism: Casimicrobiaceae bacterium; assembly: GCA_026646885.1. Classification (GTDB taxonomy): domain Bacteria; phylum Pseudomonadota; class Gammaproteobacteria; order Burkholderiales; family Casimicrobiaceae; genus JACPUX01. The sequence continues at coordinate 330,587 of JAPKHK010000003.1, forward strand.
TCCAGTCCGAAATTCGAGAGCGCAAGCAGATCGAGGACCGAATGCGGCACATGGCGCACCACGATGCCCTGACCGACCTGCCCAATCGCACGCTGCTCCACGATCGCCTGTCGCAATGCCTCGCCTTGGCCGAGCGCCATGGCCATCGCGTGGCGTTGCTCTTCGTCGACTTGGACCGATTCAAGACCATCAACGACAACCTGGGTCACGCCGCCGGCGACCGTCTGATCGTAGACGTCGCCGCGCGCCTGCGCGCAGCCGTGCGCGCCGAGGATACCGTGGCGCGCCTGGGGGGCGACGAATTCGTGGTGATCATGCCCAAGGTGGGGGACATCGGCGAGGCACGCACCGTTTCGGAAAAGCTGATGCATGCGCTGGAGCCCCCGCTGTTGGTCGAGGGGCACGAACTTCACATCGCCGCCTCGGTGGGCGTGTGTGTCTTTCCGGAAGATGGGCGCGACGTCGAAACCTTGATGCGCAACGCCGATACCGCCATGTACCAGGCCAAGGCGAGTGGGCGCAGTCGCGTGCAGTTTTTCGCGCAGAACATGAATGTCGCCGCGGAGCACTTCTTCCGTGTCGAGAACGGACTGCGCCGGGCGATCGAGCGCCGCGAACTGGAGCTGTGGTTCCAGCCCATCTTCGATATCGCCCGTGAAACGCCGGTCTGCCTAGAAGCGTTGCTGCGCTGGCACCATCCGGAGCTGGGTCTGTTGGGGCCGGACCGCTTCATCGGTGTCGCCGAGGAGAGCAACCTCATTCTGCCGATCGGCGAATGGGTTGTGCATGAGGCTTGCCAGCAGATTCGGCGCTGGACCGATGGCGGAAGCCCGCGGGTTCCCGTCGCGGTGAACATTTCGGCGCGCCAGTTTCACCAAGGCAATCTGCTCGCGACAGTCAGCGACGCACTCGAGGACGCCCGGCTTCCCGGATCGGCCCTGGAAATCGAAATCACGGAAAGCACGCTGATGCAGGATCGCGAGCGCGATCTGGATACCCTGAAACGCTTGGACGAACTGGGCATTGCACTGGTGGTGGACGACTTTGGCGTGGGCTATTCGAGCCTGTCTTATCTGAAGCGCTTTCCAGTGCGAAAACTCAAGATCGACCAGCAATTCATCCGCGACATTCAGACCGACCCCGACGACGCGGCGATCGTGCGCGCCATCTTGGCGCTGGCCAAGGCGCTCAAGTTGCGCGCCGTCGGCGAAGGCGTGGCAAGCGACGAACAGCTCGAGTTCCTGCGCAGCGAGGGTTGCGACGAGGCGCAGGGCTATCACTTCGCGCCGGCATTGCGCCCAGGAGAAGTCCCCGGCTATCTGCAGGCTCACGGCGCGTAACGGCGAGGTCTGACGCCGAGCGCGCCGGGGCGAAATGCCCAAAGGCAGGTTCTTGAAGCGACACCGCCGCGGCGAGATGCCCCGCTCCGGCCGCAGCTACCGCTGAACGATAGCCACTTCCAAGATACCCAGCCCTTCGATACCGCAAGAGATTCGATCACCAGGCACCACCGGCCCAACACCCGATGGCGTGCCGGTGAATATCAGATCTCCCGGCTGCAGCCGGTAGTACTTCGACAAGTAGGCAATGATTTCGGGGACACTCCAAATCATGTCTTCGAGGCGTCCGTCCTGCCGCGGCCGGCCGTTGACTTGCAGCCAGATGCGTCCGCTCGTGACGGGGCCGACGGTTGCGACGGGATGGACGGCGCTCAGCGGCGCCGCTTGAGCGAAGGACTTGCCCAAATCCCAGGGCTGGCGCGCTTCCTTGGCGGCGTTTTGCAGGTCACGGCGGGTGAAATCGATACCCACCGCGTACCCAAAAATCAAGCGCCTGGCCTCCTCGGTGCTGAGTTCTTCGCCCTCGCCATCGAGCGCCACCACCAGCTCGACTTCATGGTGGAGATTTTCCGTACCCAGTGGATAGCGCACCTGTCCGCCGCCCGCCACCACCGCGTCCGCCGCTTTGGTGAAGAAGCAAGGCGGCTCCTTGGCACTATCGCCGCCCATCTCTTTGACATGCTCGGCGTAGTTGCGGCCCACGCAATAGATGTGCCGCACCGGAAACCGATAGTCACTCCCCATCACCGGCAGCGAAGGTGGATTCCAAAGCGGAAAGGGAAAAGGGGTCACGATCGGTTCCGGGCAAGTGGTCTACGCCGCATCGCGGCAGCGGGAGTCACGCCGCTCAGAACGCGGCAATGCCGGTTTGCGCTCGTCCCAGAATGAGCGCATGGATGTCGTGCGTGCCCTCGTAGGTGTTGACCGTTTCAAGGTTCACCAAATGACGGATGACATGAAATTCGTCGGCGATGCCGTTGCCCCCGTGCATGTCCCGGGCCATGCGGGCGATGTCCAGGGATTTGCCGCAGCAATTGCGCTTCATCATCGACACCACTTCCGGCGCGAGCTGGCCCTCGTCTTTCATGCGCCCCATGCGCAGACAGGATTGCAGCGCGATGCTTATTTCCGTCTGCATGTCGGCGAGCTTCTTCTGAATGAGCTGGTTGGCGGCGAGCGGCCTGCCGAATTGCTTGCGGTCGAGCGTGTATTGCCGGGCCGCGTGCCAACAGAACTCAGCCGCGCCCAGCACGCCCCATGCAATGCCATAGCGCGCGTTGTTGAGGCAGCCGAAAGGCCCCTTGAGACCCTCGACCTTGGGCAAGAGGTTTTCTTCCGGAACGAACACTTCGTCCATGACGATCTCGCCCGTGACCGACGCGCGCAAACTGAACTTGCCTTCGATCTTGGGCGCCGAAAGTCCCTTCATGCCCTTCTCCAGAACGAAACCGCGAATCACGTTGTCATCGCCTTTCGCCCAAACGACGAAAACGTCGGCGATGGGCGAATTGGTGATCCACATCTTCGCGCCCGAGAGCTTGTAACCGCCAGGTGCCTTGCGGGCCCGCGTTTCCATGCTCCCCGGGTCGGAGCCGTGATTCGGCTCGGTTAGGCCAAAGCAGCCGATCAGTTCGCCGGTGGCGAGCTTGGGCAGATACTTCTCGCGCTGCGCCTCGCTGCCGTAAGCGTAAATGGGGTGCATCACCAGGGAAGATTGCACGCTCATCATCGAGCGATAGCCCGAATCGACCCGCTCCACTTCGCGCGCCACCAATCCGTAGGAAACATAGTTCATGCCGGCGCAGCCATAGCCGTCGATGGTCATCCCCAAGAGGCCCAGCTCGCCCATCTCGCGGAAGATGCCAGGGTCGGTGTGCTCGTTGCGAAAAGCCTCGCGCACTCGCGGCAGCAGGCGCTCCTGGGCGTAAGCGTGCGCGGTATCACGCACCATGCGTTCTTCGTCGCTCAGCTGCGCATCGAACAGCAGCGGGTCGTCCCAAACGAAGCGTGCTTTTTCAGCCATTTCCATTCCTCTCCCGGGGGCTCCATTGGAGCGCCGGCAATCGATAGTTGACTTCCCCCACGGGTCGATCCGACAACCGCGGGAACAAGTTTGGAATAGTCGCCCAGGCTGCCACCGCTGGCAACTCCCCCGCCAGGCTCGAATGATTCAGATCAAAGCCGCAGCAGCGCGCCAGCAGCCAAACCATGACTTTTTTCCTAGGTCGTTTTTCCTAGGCCTTTCGGTGGATTTTCGTAATTGCTTCCGCATCTTACGATGTTGCCAGAAGCCGAATGACACAAATGCGGGAGGCTGCTATGGCTATTTTGTATCCCATTTTCGGGTTCCGGCAAGCACAGCTCGGCGTGACTCTCCTCGAACTGATGGTCGGCGTCACGGTCGTGGCCATCCTTGCCGGCGTGGGACTCCCAGGGATGGGCCAATTCCTCGATCGGCAGCGCATCGACAGCGCTCAGGTGGACCTGCGCGCGGCACTGGCTCTAGCTCGCACCGAAGCGGTGCGCCGCGCCGCCCAGGTGAGCGTGTGCCGGCGCGCCTCCGGCAGCCTGCCGGTTCGTTGCGCGGAAGGCGGGCGCGACTGGAGCGAAGGCTGGATCGTCTTCGTCGATCGCAGTTCCGAAGCCGCCAGCGCCGATCCGGTGATGGGCGAAGTCCTGCTGGTCCATGAAGGGTTCGCCAAGCACGCGAGCCTCACCTTTACCGCGCCGCGCGGGAGTAGCCTCACCTTCGATGGCGAAGGTTGGCCCGACCGCAATTTCGTCGGTGGGTCGTTCCGTTTTTGCTCCAAGAACGACCCTCATCTGGGCAGGCGCTTAGTCGCCAGCCGTCTCGGGCGCTTGCGCAGTGAACCGTTCAACTGCCGCGCCTGACCGCTAGACCGGCGCTCGCCTCGCGAGCGCACCGCTGGTTCCGCCCCCTCCGCCGTCCGTCCGGGCAAGCTTGCCGGAGCACTGGCCTTGGCCTAAGGTGCGCCCATGACATCAGCGTGAGTGGGCAACCACGAGGCGTATCATGACAACGACATGGCGAGTTTCGGCGCTTCGCGCCAGAGCGCGCGGCTTCACCATCATCGAACTGCTCGTCGCGGTCGTGGTACTCGCGGTGCTGATGGGCGTCGCCCTTCCCAGCATGCGCGAATTCCTGTTGCGCAGCAGCCTCAGCTCGGCAGCCGGGGAAATCCACTCCGCGGTGGCGCGGGCCCGGCAGGAAGCTATCACGCGCGGGACATTCGTTTCGGTCATTCCGCAGTCGAGTAGCGGCTGGGAGAGCGGCTACCGCGTATTCGTCAATCCGCTGAACAAAGCGACCTACTCCGCGGGCGACATCGTCGGCTCCGGCACGTCTAGCGTGACCTCGCAGATTCTTGTCGAACGGGACGGAAGCAGCTGGGATTATGTCACTTGGCCGAGCCTTACCTCCGACGGCAAGACCCGACGCGACTACTACACCTTTGACGACACCGGCCGCCCGCGCAACTCCGACGGCAGCAACATGAGGCCGAGCGATCCAAGCCGGGTGCGGATGTGCGTGGACAGCAGCAACTGCCGCGAGCTCATCGTCGACCATCTCGGCCGCATTCAAATCGTCAAGAACTGACCAGACCAGCAGGGTATGCCCATGCCGAACTATTTCCCTCGATTCCCTCGCCGCCCGGCCCGACCCGCCCGGACCCGCGGCTTTAGCATGCTCGAAGCACTGGTCTCGGTGGTCGTACTGTCCATGGGCCTGCTGGGCGTCGCCGCGCTGCAAGGCGTTGGCTTGCGCGCCAACAGCAGCGCTTCATACCGCAGCCAGGCCGCCTGGTTTGCCGCACAGATGATCGAAGAGGCACGGGCTCAGCGCGCCGGCGTCATCTCCGGGGGCGGCGGCGTCGTCGGCACCCTCGGAAGCGCGGTTTGCAATAGCGCGGGCTCGACGCCGCTAGCGCGCTGGCAGGCCCGTATCGCTTGCGCACTCCCAAGCGGCCAAGGCGGCGTCGCATACAACGCGTTTACGCAGCGGCTGACGGTTACCGTGCGTTGGGACGATAGCCGCGGCGTCGACAGCGCCACCGCCGGCGGCAACAGCAATATGCAATTCCAGATCGATACCGTGCTTTGATAGTCGGGAGCAAGAGTGATGGGCCTACCTTTTGAACACCCTCGGGAACCGCTGAAACAGGCGCGCGCACCGCGCCAGAGCGGTTTCACCATGGTGGAACTCCTGGTTGGGGTTACGCTGGGTTTGATTCTCGTCGGTGTGGCGTCGGCGGTTTTTGTCGCGTCGCGGCATTCCTTCCTGGTGCAAGACAACATGGCGCAAATGCAGGAAGGCGCGCGTGCCATGCTCGAAGACATCACCCGTGAGATACGCAAGACCGGAAGCTTTGGGTGCTATCGCTGGAAAGACGACAACACCCCGATGTTCATCACCGCCACCTTGCCCACGGGCTCGGGCGGGTCTTTCCCGATTCCGCCGATCGACCAGTCGACCGCAGTGCTCGGCGGTCCCGTCTCATCGCTGGCCCTGCCCAGCGCGAGCGGCGTGACACCCGTGAGCGGCACCGATTTCATCACCGTCATGTACGGCCAACCGGTGGCCACCCTGGACCTCGGCGGCTATCGCCAGCAGGCCAGCTTCGGAGCCCCCTATACGCTCAATCGCAAGATCTGGGTCTCGAGCGGGCAACCCATGGTCATCGCCGATTGCAGCTCGGCCACCGTGTTCCGGGTCGATAACACCGGTGAAACCCTCTCCCTGACTCATACCATTGGTGGCGGCAACAACGTCATGCCGGCGCAGATCGCCGGCAATCACCCCCTGCTCTCCGGCAATCCTTACAAGAGCGGCTCGATCGTGATGTGGCTGGAAATGCCCAGCTTCTTCGTGGGCACCGATGTGAATGGCGTGAGAAGCCTCTACCGCTGGGATTCTTCCAACGGCGGAGGCATTCAGCCCATGGTTGCCAACGTCGAACAAATGCGGGTGGTCTATGGCGTGGATGCCGCCGGCGCACCCGGCTATTTGAACGTCGCCACCGCCTGGATGGATGGTGCGGCCGTCGCCAGCGGCGGCCACTGGGGCCGAGTGGTCAGCGTCAGCGTGCATCTGGTTCTGCGCAGCAGCGACCAGGGCGGGTTTGGCGTGGAACCGAAGGATTTCACCTGGGACGGCACCAACCTGCAGTTCATTCCCAGCACGTCGGTAAGCGACAAGTACATTCGCCAAGTGCATGTGATCAACGCGGCGCTGCGCACCCGCGTTCCCATTATGTGATGCAGCCAATCTCATCCGGAACCATCATGACGCATCGTACACTCCCCTCGTCTCCCCCGTCCCGCCAGCGCGGCATCGCCTTGGCGCTGGTGCTGGTGCTGCTGGTGGTCACCACCATGATAGGCACCACCGCCATGCGCACCGCGCGCATCCAAGAGCAGCTCGCCGGCGCCACTTATGATCGCACCATCGCCCGCGCGGCGGGCGACGCCACCATGGTGGACGCGCATTTCTACGTGTACCGCCCCGATTTCGAGGCCATCAAGGTCGGCCTCGCCCCGGTTTTCACCCCCAACGACGGCTGGACGATAGACAGTTGGCGCAATCGCAACTTCGACTGGGTGAGCGGCGGCGTGTACAAACTCGGGGACGGCCGGGTCGACGCGACCAAGCTCCTCAACGTCAAGGACAATCCCACCTACGTGATCGAGCGCCTACCTCTCGAAACCGTGCAAACCGGGCGCAACGAAACCGCGCTGCGGGCCACCGTGCGGGCCACCGGGGGGCGCACCACGACCGAGCACTACAGCATGGCAGTGATCTTGCTGCCGAACAAATAGGCACGCCACGCCATTCAATCGTCTTCGAGGTCAGATATGTTCAAGCCTTCAGAATCCCCTATGCATCCGCTACGGGCAAGCCTGGCCGCCGCTTTGCTGCTCGGGCTACCCCAGCTCAGTTTGGGCGTGTCCTGGCCCGATCTTCCGGCCACACCGATCGCCGTGCAGGCGCAGGCGGACCCGAACATCCTCCTCACCCTCGACGATTCGGGCAGTATGACCTGGGCCTTCGTGCCGGATAACCCCACGGTCACGATCGACGGCACCACCTACAACGATACCTGCCCATCCGGCTGGGGCGCTGGAACGGGCGGTACCGACTGGGACACCTTCACCTGCAAGCGTGTGCTGGCCGCCGGCTTCAACCCCATCGCCTATAATCCCTTCGTGGTCTACGACCCACCCTACCACCCCAATCTGACGGGAACCAAGCTCAGCTCCGACTTCACCAATGCGCCGATCAACGGTTTCAATCCAGGCGGAGTCAAGGTCAACTTGTCCTCCAGCTACCAACCGATGGTGACTTATAGCCCAGCATACAACGCCCTTACCCCAGCGAGCAACCGGCTGACTTATCTGCGCAATTCACCTACCGACGCGGCCTACTATTACGCCTATTACGAGGACTTGGGCCCCGGCCTCACGGTGCCGGCGCCTGGAACAGACCCCGGTACTTTCGTCCGCAACACCACGCCGCCAAACGCAACTTGCGCAGGACTGGCCGCGGCCGTTCGGCGCAATCGAGACGAATGCTTTGTCAAGGTCACGGTCGACTCCACCCACCAGCAGAACTTCGCCAACTGGTATTCCTTCTATCGGAACCGCAATTTGCTGACCGTGAGCGCCGCCAACATTGCCTTCTTCGACCTCAACCCCAGCTACCGCGTCAGTTTCCAGTCGCTGTCGTCGTCTTGGTGCGGGAGCGGTTTCAACCGAACGGATTGCAAGGGCTGGGACAGCACCTCCGTTGCCAATCGCATCCGGCCCCTCTCCAACGCCACCCATCGCTCCGGCTTTTACAGCTGGATGTCCCGACTGCCGGCGAGCGGGAGCACGCCCTTGCGCAGCGGCCTGATTCGCGCGGGCGAGTTCCTTAAAACGACCGGAGTAAACAGCCCGAGGGCTTTCGACCCCGGCGTGTCGGAAACACCCATCAGCACCTGTCGCGCCAACTTCAGCGTGGTCATGACAGACGGCATCTGGAATAGTGATTCTCCGACTGCGTATGGCAATGCCGACAGCAGCAGCGTCACGCTTCCGGACGGAACGAGCTATAGCCCAGATGGTCCCTTCCAGGACGGCAACTCCAACAGCCTGGCGGATATCGCCTTCTATTACTGGTCGAGGGATTTGCAGACTGGTGTAAGCAACGACATGATCCCGTACTACGTGTCTGGATCGACCGACTATTGGGACCCGCGGAACGATCCCGCAACCTGGCAGCACATGGTAACCTTCACCGTCGGTCTAGGTCTGGGTAAGTGGCTCTCTGCAACGAATCGGCCGGAGTGGGCAGGGAGCATGTACCTCGGTGACTACTCCAACCTAGCGGGGGGAACACTCGCTTGGCCATCCACTGCTCCGGACAGCTCGGGGAACGTCGCCGACCTCTGGCACGCCGCCATCAACAGCCGGGGCATGTTCTTCAACGCCGATAGCCCGCAGTCGATTCAACGCGCCTTCACGGCGATTCTCAATCGCATCAAGGCCAACGAAACCTCCCTGGGCCAGATCGGCTCGAGCACCACGCGGGTATCCAGCGACACCGTCATCGTCGACTCCAAGTTCATTCCGGGCGAGTGGTACTCCACCTTGACCGCCTACAAGGTCAATGAAGACGGCACGCGCGGGTCCATGCTTTGGAACACCGATTCGACCTTTACCAGCGACAGCGGGCGGAACATTTTCACCCATGTCAACGGCAGCGGCACCGCCTTCGACACCTCGTTCTTCTCCAGTTTTGGCACCGCCCGGCTGGGCACCGCCGATGGCAACCTTTTCGGCTGGCTGCGCGGCGATCGCACCAAGGAAGGCACCGCGAGCGGCTCCATCACCTTGCGCAAGCGCAAACAATTGCTGGGCGATGTCGTCGGCTCCGACATCATCGTCTCGGGCAGAGACGACGAGGGCTACCAGTTCATCGGCGATACCGGATCCACCGACTACTCGGGCGCGCGCAGTACCTACGCCGCTTACGTCTTGTCCAAGAAGCCCATCGTTTTTGTCGGGGCTAACGACGGCATGCTGCACGCTTTCGACGGTGCGAACGGCCGGGAAATTTTCGCCTACGTGCCCGCGGCGCTGCATTCGCGGCTGCGCCACCTCGCCCCGGATGACTACGTGCATCAGTATTATGTCGACGGCGCGCTCACCCTGCGCGACGTGTATTTGGGCGGGAACTGGAAAACCGTACTGGTCGGAGGCTTGGGTAGCGGCGGACGCGGCTGGTTCGGCCTGGACGTCACCAATGTGATCAAGGGCAGCGCGTTCAGCGCCAGCGACGTCATTTTCGATCTCAGCTTCAACGCCACCGACAGCACGCTCAAGGAACTGGGCTTCAGCCTGACCGCTCCGGTGGTTGGCCGCACCATCACCGGCCAATGGATTGCCATGCTCGGCAACGGCTATGGCGACAACAGCGCCCCCTACCTCGGCAACAGCTGCCGGGCGCAAATGCTCATCTACAATTTCAGCACCAACTCGCTCTCCAAGCTCGATACGGGCTACGGCAGTTGCGCCGCGGGCGCCTACAACGGCTTGTCCAGCCCGGCCGGCCTGGAGTTCTCCTCGGGCGCGATTGTCGGCGCCTATGCTGGCGATTACCAGGGCAACCTCTGGCGCTTCTTGCTCGACCCCAGTTCCGGTCTGTGGGGGGCGGCCGAAGTGTTCTTCGTCGCCAAGGACGGCAGCGGCAAGCGTCAACCGATCACCGCCGCCCCCACCTTGCGCAAGCATCCGGGAGGGGGTGTCATGGTCTTGTTTGGCACCGGCAAGTTCTTCGAGGCGAACGACCGCAGTGACAAGAGCGTGCAGTCGGTCTATGGGCTGCGCGACACCGGCGCCACGATCAGCGGGCGCAGTTCGCTGGTGCAGCAAAACATCACCTCGTCGCTGGACATGGACACGGCCACGCGCGTGGTGAGCGACAACAACGTCGACTGGATCACCAAGCGCGGCTGGTACCTCGATCTCAACAGCACGCTTTCCTCGAACCCCTCCGGCGAACGCGTGGTCGCCGCGGCGGCGCTGAATTTCGACATCGCCTTGTTCAACACCTATGCCCCTGGCGCCAATGCTTGCACCGGCGCGGGCGCGGGCTATTTGATGGCGTTCAACGCCTTCACCGGCGGCATCGAGCCCTCGGTGCCGCTCTTCGACATCAACAACGACGGCACAATCAACGCCAGTGATCTCGTGGGCGGCAAGGCGCCATCGGGGATCAAGCTTGCCGGACAGTCGCTGAAGTCGCCGTCGACCATGCTGGTTACGACGCCCACCAAGGGCAGCGCGGGCGGGGGCGGCAGCACCACCTGCGGCGGCAACGGTCAGGCGCCATGCGTCGCGCCGAACCCGCCCTGCCTAGACGGCTTGATCGTCGTGGGCGGAGCCTGCGCTCCGATCAAATGCCCGACGGGAAGCATCCAGGTCAGCTCGGGCGGAATCCCCACCTGCATGTCTTCGGAGTCCTCGCGCTATCCGCGATGGATGGAATTGAACTGAGCGTGAAATCGAGGAAGGAAGAAACATGAACCGCCGCGTGTCGCAGTACGGAATGACGCTCATCGAGTTGATGATCGTCGTCGCCTTCATCGGACTCCTCAGCGCCGTTGCCTATCCTTCTTATCAGTCTTACGTGCAGCGTAGCAATCGCGGCGCGGCGAAGGCGATGCTCGAGCAGGCCGCTCAATACATGGAGCGGCAATTCACCATCACCAACAGCTATCCCTCCGCGAGCACGCTGGCCAGCGCTGGTTTCGACGCGGTGCCCCAAGGGGCGACCGCCAGCGAAAAGAAGTATACGGTCAGCCTGGGCAGCGGTTCGTCAACCACCACCTTCACGCTGGAGGCCACCCCATCGTCGGCCACGGTCGATCCAACTTGCGGCATGCTGACGCTCAACAATCTTGGGGTGCGAACCTCCGCGTCAGGCGACGCCATGAAGTGCTGGGGACGCTAGCGCGAGGTCACGTGCCGGGCAGCAATCGCTCCAGGTATCGTGCAATCAAATCCACTTCGAGGTTGACCGCGTCCCCCGCCTTCAGCCCGCCAAGCGTGGTAATGGCGCAAGTGTGGGGGATGAGGTTGACGGCGAAGCTCGCGCTTGCCACCTCGTTGACGGTGAGGCTCACACCCTGAACGGTGATCGAGCCCTTGCTGGCGATGAACTTGGCCAGCTCTCGCGGGGCTTCGATCCGCAAATACCAGCTTTCCGCCAGCGGGCGGAATTCCAGCACACGCCCGACGCCATCGACGTGCCCGCTCACCAAGTGCCCGCCGAGTCGGTCACCAAACCGCAGCGCCTTTTCGAGATTGACCGGCCCAGGTCGATCGAGCCCGGTGGTGCAGCGCAAGGTTTCGGCGGAGAGCTCGTAGCTCAACTGCCGGGCCGCTTTCGCCACCACGGTGAGACAGACGCCGTTGTGCGCCACGCTGTCACCGATGGCGATGTCGTCGATCGGCCATTCGCCTACGTCGACGGTGATGCGCAGGCCGTCTTGTAGGGGTTCGGTGCGGGTGATCTGGCCCACGGCCTCGATGATTCCAGTGAACATGCTGCTTCCTCCGTGCGCGGGTTCTCGCGCGCTCAAGCCGACGGTTTCAGTTCTTCCAGCCACTTCGTCGCGCCGGGGAGCCGCGCCAGAATGCGCCAGTCCTCGCCCAGCGCCTGTACCTCCCGGATATCCAGGCTGAGCCGATCAGCCAAGCCGCACACGCCGGGCAGGCTGAACATTCCCTTGCCGCGGTCCCCCAGGAGGCAGGGCGCAAAGTAGAGCAAAAGCTCATCCACCAAGCCTTCGTGCAAAAGCGCGCCGGTCAAACCCGCGCCGGCCTCGACATGCAATTCGTTGATCTCGCGGCGGGCTAGCTCCCGCATCAGCGCGCTCAAGTCGACCTTGCCGCGCCCGTCGGGCAAGGCGAGGCATTCGACGTGCTCGGGCAGACCGGCGACGTGCTGCCCCGCGTCGACCAGCAGCACGCCGGGTGCCACGAATACGCGAGCGTGCGCCGGGGCCTGCCCGTGAGTATCGACTACGATGCGCCAGGGCTGGCGTGGCGTAGCCACTTCCCGGACGTCGAGTCGCGGGTCATCCGCCGCCACCGTTCCGCCGGCGGTCAGGATGGCGCAAGCGCGGGCGCGCCAGCCGTGCCCGTCAAGCCGAGCCGCGGGACCGGTAATCCATTGGCTGCTGCCATCGGGCGCGGCAATGCGCCCGTCCAGGCTGGCCGCCATTTTGGCGCGCACCCAGGGGCGGCCGCGCTGCATGCGGCTCACGAAGCCCGGGTTGAGTTCTAGGGCTTCGCGGCGCATGAGCCCGCTATCGACGGCGATGCCCGCCGTGCGCAAGCACGCCATACCGGCGCCACGCACCTGCGGGTTGGGATCGGCCATGGCGCAGACCACCCGCCGCACGCCGGCGGCAATGAGCGCCTCGGTGCAGGGCGGCGTGCGCCCGACATGGCAGCAGGGCTCCAGCGTCACATAAGCGGTGGCGCCCTGCGCCGCGGAGCCCGCTGCCGCCAGCGCGGCGACTTCCGCATGCGCCTCGCCGGCACGTTCGTGCCAGCCTTCACCCACCACCTTGCCGGCGCGCACCAGCACACAGCCGACCCGTGGATTGGGAGTGGTGGTGAACAGCCCGCGCTCCGCCAGTTCGAGCGCGCGGCGCATGAACTCCGCATCGCTGCCGGATGGCGCAGTTTCAGGCATCGCGCTTTTTCGACGTCTTCTTGGGCGCTGGCTCGACTTCACGAAGGGCATCGCGGAAGTCATCGACGTCTTTGAAACTGCGATAAACGGAGGCAAAGCGAATGTAGGCGACTTTGTCGAGACGGTAGAGCTCCTGCATCACCATCTCCCCGAGCTGCCGCGACGCGATTTCGCGCTCGCCCAGGGCTAGGACCTGCTGCGTGATGCGATCGATCGCCTGGTCGACGAAACCGGTCGGTACCGGACGCTTGTGCACGGCGCGCTGAAAGCCGATGCGCAAACGCTCGACGTCGAAGTCTGCGCGACGGCCATCCTGCTTCACCACTTGCGGCAGGCGCAGCTCCGCCTTCTCATAGGTGGTGAAGCGCTTCTGGCAGGCCGCGCAGCGGCGCCGGCGACGGATGCTATCGCCCGACTCGCTCACCCGGGAATCAATCACCTGGGTATCCGTGGTGCCGCAAAAAGGGCACCTCACGCCGTGCTCCCGTTTTCACCCAAGGCCGCGCGACCCTATCCGTAGACCGGAAAGCGCTGGCACAGTGCATGGACCTCCGCGGCTATGCGCGCCAGCACGGCGTCGTCCTGGGGACTTTCGAGCGCATCGGCAATCAAGTTGGCGAGCTTTTCTCCCTCGATTTCCGTGAAACCGCGCGTCGTCATGGCCGGGCTGCCGATGCGTATGCCGGAGGTCACCATCGGTTTTTCTGGGTCGTTGGGAATGGTGTTCTTGTTCACGGTGATATGCGCTTTGCCCAGCACCGCTTCGGCTTCTTTGCCAGTGATCTTCTTGGCGCGCAGATCGACCAGGAAGACATGGCTGTCGGTGCCGCCGGAGACGATGCGCAGACCCCGCTCCTTCAGCACTTGTGCCATCACCCGCGCGTTGGCCAGCACTTGTTCCTGATAGCGGCGAAAGTCCGCACCCATCGCTTCCTTCAATGCGACGGCCTTGGCCGCGATCACGTGCATCAGCGGCCCGCCTTGTAAGCTGGGGAAAATCGAAGAATTGAGCGCCTTCTCATGTTCGGCGTTGGCGAGAATCATGCCCCCGCGCGGGCCGCGCAGGGTCTTGTGGGTGGTGGTGGTAACGAAATCGGCCACGCCCACCGGGCTGGGATAGACGCCTGCGGCGATCAAGCCCGCGTAATGGGCCATGTCAACGAAAAGGTAAGCGCCGACCGCATCGGCGATCTGTCGGAAGCGTTTCCAGTCGATCACCCGCGAGTAGGCAGATGCCCCGGCGACGATCATGCGCGGCTTGTGCTCGTGGGCCAGGCGTTCCACCTCGTCGTAGTCGATTTCCTCGGTCTGCGCATGCAATCCGTAGGTGACCGCGTGAAAGAGTTTACCGGAGAGATTGACCGAGGCGCCATGGGTAAGGTGCCCGCCGTGCGCCAGCGACATGCCCAAAATGGTGTCGCCAGGCTTAAGCACCGCCAGATAGACCGCCTGGTTCGCCTGCGAGCCCGAGTGCGGCTGCACATTGGCATAGGCGGCGCCGAAAAGCTTCTTGGCCCGTTCGATCGCCAACCATTCGGCGGAATCAACAAACTCGCAGCCCCCATAGTAGCGCTTGCCCGGATAGCCCTCGGCATACTTGTTTGTGAGCACCGAACCCTGCGCCTCCAGTACCGCATAGCTGACGTAGTTCTCCGAAGCGATCAGCTCGACATGGTCTTCCTGTCGGCGCATTTCGCCCTGCATGGCGGACCACAAATCGGGATCAACATGGGCGATGGTGTCGGTGCGGCGATACATGGGGGCAAATCCTTCCAGGAGCAGAGGGGGGAACCGGGTTCGCGTGGAGCAAGCTTCTGCGTACCCCCGCGATCCCGTGAAAGGTTGCTATTTTATCACTCCGCCGCCCCGACTCGACCGGCGGCGCCCGCCGCTTGCCGTTGCCATTCCCGCCAGCGCGCCGTGAACGTCTGGCGATCTTGGTAAGCCTCCTGCCAGTCCGCGGACCGTTCCGCTTGTTCGCGCACCACCTCTTCGTTGGCTTCGTGCAAGGCTTGCACGATAGCGCGAGGCAGAGCGCGCACGGCGACACGCGATTTGCCTAGCTTCTCCAGCCGCGCCTGATGGCGCAGCAGCGCCGCCCCCAGAAGCTCCCCCGCCAAGGCGTTGATGCGGGCGGTCAAGAGAATCTGCAAGTCCGGCGGCAATTTGGCGAACTTCTCTCGGTTGACCAGAAAGACCAGTTCCGCACCCGGATCAAGCCATCCCGGGTAGTAAAAAAGTGGGCTCGCCGGGCTTTCCGCGAGCGCAGTCTCGTTGGCTCCTGGCCATTCCAAGGCGTCGATACGGCCCTGCGCCAGAGCCTCGGGAAGATCAGCCGCGGGAATACTGATTGCCCGCAGGCCGAGACGAGTGAACGCTGGCGCCGGGTCTCCGGGGACGCGCAAGCGCAGGCCCCGCAGATCCTCCGCTGACTTAAGCTCGCGCCGTGTCCACAGCCCCCTCTCGATCCAGGCGTTGCCCAGCAAATGCGGATACACCCCTTGCAAGCTCAGGAACTCACGCACGCGCTTCATCCCCCCGCCACCGTGATACCAGGCCAGGCGCTCCGCATCGTTCATGCCCGCAGCCAACGCCGCAAAGAACGGCAGCGGTGCATCCCGGCTGCGGATGAAATGGCTGGCGGTGAACCCTAGCTCATGGCTGCCCGAGCGCACCATGTCCAGCACCCCCAGGGGTGACTTGTGAAAACTCGGCTCCTCGACCCGCAGGTCGATCCGCCCTTGCGAAGCCGTGCGCAGTTCCTGCGCAAAACGGCTGATGATCTCACCGGTGACCGGCGTCGCCACAGACCACGAGCTGGCCAGGCGCCAGCGGAACCGCCCCTCCTCATTCCCTTCCGCGCCGAAGGCAGCCGGCGACCCAATCGCCAACGACAGCACGATGGCCAGAGGCCAATGAAGGGATTGCCGAAGGCTCGCAGGCATCGTTCGTTCGTCCGGATGGGCACCGTTGCCAGTTTAGCAGGTCCCCCTGCCTCGCCCCATAGCCGACTAGGGGAAACCCGAACTAGCCAGGCGAGGACAGGCGCCTATAATTCCCGCCGTGGTACCCCATTCCCAACCCGAGGAGGATTCTTTCGTGGAACGTCGTTCATTCCTTAGCAAATCTGGCGTGGGTCTCGCCGGAATTCTGGCCGCGGGTGTCGCCCCGGCCGTGCACGCGCAAGCGACCATTCGCTGGCGTCTGGCTTCGAGCTTTCCCAAGGCGCTGGACACCATCTTCGGCGCGGCCGAAACCTTCTCCAACAAGGTGAAGGAAATGTCCGGTGGCAAGTTCACTATTTCGGTCCATGCCGGCGGCGAACTGATGCCCCCCTTCGGCGTGGTCGATGGCATTCAGCAAGGCACGGTCGAGTGCGCGCACACCGCCCCTTACTACTTCTTCGGCAAGGATCCCACCTTCGCCATGGATTGCGCCATTCCCTTCGGCCTGAACTCCCGCCAGCTCACCGCCTGGATGTATCAGGGCAATGGCATGAAGTTGTTCCGCGAATTTTATGCCGCCTACAACATCGTCAACTTCCCCATGGGCAACACCGGGGCGCAAATGGGCGGCTGGTATCGCAAAGAGATTAAGAGCCTGGCCGACATCAAGGGCCTGAAGATGCGCATCGGCGGCTTCGGTGGCAAGGTGCTGGAGCGGATTGGCGGCGTGCCGCAGAACATCCCCGGCGGCGAAATTTACCAAGCCCTGGAAAAAGGCACCATCGACGCCACCGAGTGGGTCGGGCCTTACGATGACCAGAAACTGGGCTTCAACAAAGTCGCCAAGCATTATTACTACCCGGCTTGGTGGGAAGGCGGCCCGCAGTTGTCGCTGTACGTCAACAACAAGGCGTTGGCTGGCCTGTCCGCGGAAAACCGCGCGATCATCGAATGCGCCGCCGCTTACGCCCACACCGACATGCAGGCCATGTATGACGCCAAGAATCCCAAGGCCCTGAAGGAGCTGGTGGCCGCGGGCGTGCAATTGCACCGCTTGCCCAAGGAAGTGATGGACGCCGCTTTCAAAGAAGCCATGGCGCTTTACGGCGAACTGTCCGCCAGCAACCCCAAGTGGAAAAAGGTCTACGACGACTACAGTGCCTATCGCCGCGACCAGAACCTCTGGTTCCGCTTCGCCGAAGCGGGCTTCGACGACTTCATGCAGTCGCAGAAGCTCTAAGCCGGTATTGGCTGTTCGTCCTCTCGAAACCCCGGCCTCGTGCCGGGGTTTTTTCTTCCGCACGCGCTGACCGTTGCTCAACTCTCCGCGGCGTTGCCGGAATCGAGCCAGCTTGCGAAGGTTTGGGCGGGTGCACTATCGAGGTTCAGCACACTTGCTCTCCAACGATCTCGGCGGCAGGCGATTCTCTCTCCCGCGTGCCCTTGCCTCGGTTCGACGACCCGGGCTTCGCTGGCCACAAGAAACCCCGGAGGATCAGTCCGGGGCTCTTCGTATACGGCCGACTACTTCTTCTTTTTCTTCTCTTCTTCCAGCGCCCGTTTGATGGCCGCCATGGGATCGTCGTCATCCGCGGCCGGTTTATCCGCCGCCGGGTTGGGCAGGCCGCCAGGCGCTTCACCGCCCTTGGGCGCTTCGGTCTTGCTGTCGCCCGCTTTCTTCTCGGGCGTCAGACCAAAGAGTTTGCTGGCATCCTCTTCTTTCTTGCCGTAGCCCTGGTCCTCCATCTCGATCTTGATGTCGTCTAGATTGACCTTGCTCCCCGCCCCGCTGTCGAGGCTGCCGAGCACGAGCTGGGGCCAAATGATCACCGCCGCGATCATTACGATCTGTATCACGATAAAGGCGATGGCTCCTTTATAAATCTGCAAGGTGGTCACCGCCGGGATCAGCTTCTTGGTCACCCGGTCGTTGTAATCGGTCTTGGCGGCAACGCTACGCAAGTAAAACAGCGCAAAACCGAAGGGTGGCGTGAGAAATGAGGTCTGCAAGTTGACGGCGATGATCACCCCGAACCAAATCAGCGCGTCCGAGCCCGGAGGCAGCAACGCGGGAAGCACCTTTTCGGCCACGGGTGCCAAAAGCGGCACGACGATGAAGGCAATCTCAAAAAAGTCGATGAACATGCCCAGCACGAACACCAGCAGGGTGACCACGATCAGGAAACCCATCGGGCCGCCGGGAATGCGGTCAAATAGATGCTCCACCCAGACATGGCCGTCCGCAGCGTTGAAGGTGAAGGAAAACACCGTCGAGCCGATCAGGATGAACATCACGAAACAGGCCAACTTGGTGGTGTTCTCCAGCGCCTGCTTGAGCAAGTCGAGCGACAGTTTGCCTTTGACCAGAGCCATGATGAAAGCGCCCAAGGCCCCCATGGCGCCGCCCTCGGTGGGCGTTGCCAGACCCAGAAAGATCGTGCCCAGAACCAGAAAAATCAGAATCAACGGCGGGATGAGCACGAAAGTCACGCGCTCGGAGAGCTTGGAAAGCAGGTTGAGCTTGAGTCCGCGGTTCAAGAGCGACAAGCCCAGGGCGGTGAAGGCCGCCACGGTCATCGACATGATGACGATTTCGTCGCCGGGTGCGGCGTTTTCGCGGCCCGTCCACGCCTTGAGGATGCCGTCGTGATACCTCGACCAAACCCAGGCGGCCGCGGTGGCGATGCTCATCAGCACCACCAGTGAGCGATGCCCGCTGGCCCCGTTCGCCTCTTTGTAGATGCGCGCCTCGGGGGGCAGGGCCGGAACCCAGGAGGGCCGAAAAATAGCCACCAGGATTACGAAGCTCGCATAAAACCCGACCAAGAGCAGGCCGGGCACCAGAGCACCGGCATACATGTCGCCCACCGAACGCCCAAGTTGGTCGGCCATGACGATCAACACCAGCGAGGGTGGAATAGCCTGGGCCAACGTGCCCGAGGCGGTAATGACCCCGGTAGCGACGGTGCGGTTATACCCGTAGCGCAACATGATGGGCAAAGAAATCAGACCCATGGAAATGACCGCGGCAGCCACCACGCCGGTGGTCGCCGCGAGCAAGGCACCCACGAAAACTACCGCCAGCGCCAGGCCACCGCGCACAGGGCCAAAGACCTGCCCCACCGTTTCCAGCAGATCCTCGGCAAGACCGCTGCGTTCCAGGATGATCCCCATGAAGGTGAAGAAAGGAATCGCCAACAGGGTATCGTTCTGCATGATGCCCTGGATGCGCAAGGGCAGAGCCTGAAAGAGCGAGGGCGGGAAAAGCCCCGCCTCCATGCCCACAAATCCGAACAGGAGACCTGTCGCGGCCAGGGCAAAAGCCACCGGGAAACCGGTGAGCAGAAAGGCCAGTAGCCCGCAAAAAAGCAGGGGCACGAAATTCTGCGCGACAAATTCCATTAGCGCACCTCCTCTTTTACCTGGGAGGCGTGCACTTCGATCTCCTTCTCGATCTCGCTTTCATCAGGGTGACTGCCGTGTCCGTGCGAAACCACGTCGGGTCCGGCGCCAGTAAGAAAGGCAATCCGCTTGATCAACTCCGAGGCCGCCTGCAAAAGCAGCAAGGCCATGCCGGCCGGCACCATCAGATACACCGGCCAGCGGATGAGTCCTCCGGCGTTCTGCGACATCTCCCCGGTCGTCCAGGCGATCATGAACAAAGGCCAGGACAAGGTAATGAGGATGACACACAAGGGGCCCAGAAACACCACGATACCGATGATATCGATCCAATTACGGGTTTTGGCTGAAAGCTGATTGGAGAGAAAATCAATACGCACATGCGCATTCTTGAGAAACGCATAGCCCGCGCCCAGCAAAAACACCGCCGAGTACAAGTACCACTGAATCTCCAGAAAGGCGTTGGAGCCGATGTTAAAAGCCTTGCGCATGATGGCATTGCCGGCGCTGATCAACACCGCCGCCAGCACCAGCCACATCAGCACGCGACCCAAACGGTCGCTCAGGCCATCGATCAGCCGCGAAAAAGCAAGCAGTCCGCCCAAAGGATTCCCCCAGAAGTTACGGTCACGTTTACTGTGCGCCGAGTTTCTCGCTGTCAGCAGCAGGCGCACCATGAACAAGATGCGCCATTATTGCGCTGGAGCCTAATACGGCAATCAGGATAAACCCCAACCGGGCGCGGAGCAACGGCCCTGGCGGGCTCAGTCGAGTTTGTCCACGGCGCTAAAAGCCGCCCAGATCCAGCCAGTCTCTCTTTCGATCAAGCGCGTGAGGTGAATGACAAAGCGCTTGGTGCCGGTGATGAGGTTGAGATCGAGTCCCTCCTTATAACGCGCTTCCGGCAGCACGAGACTGCGCTGGCTCGGCAGGCGGTTTTCCGGAAAAGCCGGCAAATATAAGCCATAAAATGGACGCTGGGTGCCGTGCATGTCCGCGCTAAAAATGTCGATCACCGGGTCGCGCTCCTGAAGCATCACGCGGATGAATTTTCTGGCCATCACCTCCAGGCCGTAGTAGGTCTCCTCGGCGCGGCTTCTCTGCACGCGCCGCACCACGCCAAGGGTCCAGGCGCGGTCGTTGACCTCCTGCCCCGCCAGCAGATCGCCCAGGCGGCAGATTGGGCTTCCCACCGGAGCACCCAAACGCTGCCCGGTCTGACTGGAATCGAGCAGGCGCCACATCACGCTGGGCAGCCGGCTCTCCTGCTTCTGGCCCGTCGACGTGCGCCCCGAAACATAGAGTTGCGTCACTTCTTCGTAGCTGTGCATGGCTCCGGCCTGCAGCGCCGCCCGATCGGCGCGCGTCATCTCGGCAATGGCACGACAGATCACCGGCAACCCCCCGACCACCCGCACGATTTGCGTGCCGTTGCGCCTTTCCGCGCGGGGCACCGGCGCCGAGGGCTCGGGTGAAAAAAGCGCGGCCATGCGCGCCAGCAAAAAATGCTGCTCGACCGAAGAAATCCCCCGCGGTTCGCCATTGATCGGCTCATCTTGCGCCAAGGCTTCCTGGATACGGCGATGCAAATGCCCGGTGTCGAGGCGTCCATAACGCTCTGCCCCGTGGTCCTTGGCTTGAGAGTCGGCGTAGCGCAGGCCTCCGAATCCCAACAGGTCGATCTCGAACGCGCCAGCCGCTTCACCTGGCGGCTCGATGACCAGACTTCGCGCCCAGTCGCCCAGCCGCTGGCTAATCCATTCCATCTGCGGCGGTGTGAAGCTGCCGGTGTTGACTCGCGCGATCAGCAGAGCGCCGATGTATTCCTGCTCCACACTCATGCCGCGGCGTTCGCCGGGCAGGGGTTGGCGCACACGCTGGCGATCATAGAGCGCGGCGAGCTGATAGATCTCGTGGAGTTCCCGCCATTGCGCCGCGCTCCATCCGGCATAGCGAAACTGCCGCAGCTTCAGATCCAGGCGCATATGGAGCGCGTGGCGCGCCAGCAGCGCTGGAAACCAACCTGTCCAAGCGGGCTTGTTGATATTCTCCCGGGCGGCGCGCACGAGCCTCCCATAGGCTTTGAGGTAGGCCTGGCCCAAATCGTAGGCACTCGTCCAGAGGCGCCCTTCCAGATTGCCGCCACGTTGGCATTGGTCCACGTATTCACCGACCAAGGTGGCAAGGAATCCCTGAAAGGCCGCATCGACGCGAAACAGGGCCCCGAGTTCACGCGGTGATGCGGGCTCGCGCGAGGCGGCAAAACCCAGCAGCACCTTGGTCAGTTCCGCCGCCAGGGCGAATCCGTCGCGCCGATCGAGGGTCGCCATCCACCTTTCGGCGGCGCGAACGCTGGACAGCGGATGCCCTCTGCCCAGCATCGCCTGCCACAGTCGCAGCAGCGGTTTCATCGTCGTGGTGTCTCCCCGGACGCTCTGTTTCAGCTGCCTGCGACCATCATGTTCTCAACCAAGATCGAGCCGCATTGGCGCGAGCCGCGGCGATCGACATCCTTGCCCACAGCGACGATGCGTTGGAAGATCTCCTGGAGCTTGCCGGCGATGGTGACCTCCTCCACGGCGTGCTGCACCGCGCCGTGCTCCACCCAGAAGCCCACCGCGCCGCGCGAGTAGTCGCCGGTAACCAAGTTGACTCCTTGGCCAAGCAGCTCGGTGACCACCAGGCCCCGACCCATGCGTTGGATGAGCGCCTCGAAGTCTTCGTCGCCGTGGCTGAGCAAAAGATTGTGCTGACCTCCAGCGTTGCCGGTGGTCTGGAGTCCGAGTTTTCGCGCCGAATAGCTGCCGAGAAAATAACCCTGGAACACTCCGCCGGCGACGACTTCGCGGGCCCGCGTCGCCACGCCTTCGTCATCAAAGGGCGCGCTGGCCGGTCCGCGCGGCAAGTGCGGCCGCTCGGAGATCTCGACTAGGGGCGAGAAGACCTGCTCACCCAGGCGATCGAGCAAGAACGAGGCTTTGCGATACAAATTGCCGCCACTGGCCGCAGCCACGAAATGCCCGATCAGCGATGCGGCGACCGGCGCCTCGAACAATATGGGAACTTGGCGGGTACCCAGCTTGACCGCGTCCAGACGGCGCAGAGCGCGTTCCCCGGCCCGCCGCCCAACCGCCTCGGCGGGATCCAAATCAGCGGCAGCACGCGCCGAGGTATACCAATGATCACGCTGCATCCCGGAATCGGCTTCCGCGATCACGGCACAGGCGATGCCGTGCCGGCTGCTGCGATAACCGCCGCAGAAGCCGGCCGAATTTGCGTAAACGAATTCGGCGTGGTGCGTCGAGACATTGGCCCCCTCACTGTTGTTGATACGGGGATCGACAGCAAGCGCCGCCGCCTCGCAGGCCCGCGCGCGCTCAATCGCTTCCTCGGCGGGCAAGGACCACGGAAAATACAGCTCGAGTTCAGGCCATACACGCGCCATGAGCGCCGCGTCCGCCAACCCGGCGCATGGGTCGGGCGCGGTAAAGCGGGCGATCGCCAGTGCCTTTTCCACCGCTGCGGCCAGAGCTGGCGCCGCGACATCGGCAGTGCTCACATGGCCACGCGCCTGGCCCAGGTAGACAGTGATGCCCACGCCCTTGTCGCGGTTGTATTCGATGGTCTCGACCTGGCCAAGGCGAACCCCGACATTCTGGCCTACCGCCTGGGAGACTTCGGTTTCCGCCGCGGTGGCACCGGCGGCTTTGGCGCGGTCCAATACCTCGGCGGCGATTTGCTGCAACTGCTCGGTATCGAGCGGGAATCCGTCACCGTTCGCGGCCATGGCGCATCATCGTTTTGGAGAGCGGGTTATCATAGCAGGAAGCACGCAAGGGTACGCGAACTTGAACCACTCTTCCCCCGATGAAGCCGGCCTGCCGGATGACCAGCCGTCCAAGACCCGCCGCAAGCAAAAGATGCACGCACTGCAGGACTTGGGCGAAGCCCTGCTGCGCGTCGCTCCGGAGCGCTTGGCCCAGCTCGACCTCCCCGAGCGATTGCGCGATGCCTTGGCAGAGGCCGGGCGCATTACCAGCCGCGAGGCTCGACGCCGGCAGATGCAGTACCTGGGACGCTTGATGCGGGATGTCGATGCCGCACCGCTGCGCATGCGCTTGGAAGAATGGGCGCAAGGCCCTAGGCGTGATACCGCCGCCCTGCATCGGCTGGAAGCCTGGCGCGATCGCTTGCTGGCGGACCCCAAGGCACTCGACGAATTGTGCGCGGCGCACCCCGAAATCGACCGAACACATCTGCGGACGCTCATTCTCCGAGCCAGCGAAGAGCGCCAAACCAACCAGCCGCCGCGGCATTACCGGCAGCTCTTTCGGGAACTCAAATCTGCGCTGGAAGCCAGCTCATGAACCCCGCAACATCCACAAAGCGCAGTCGCGCGGCGGCGAACCGTAGTCACCTCCTCCTGCGGGGAGGGGGCGGGGGGAGGGTATTTCGGTGAGCGACGAACTTCTCCTCGGCCTAGTGTCAGTTAGCGACCGCGCCAGCCTCGGCGTCTACCAGGACCTCGGCCTTCCCGGCCTCAAGGAATGGTTCGACGCCGCGCTGGCTACGCCCTGGCGGGCCGAAACACGCCTGATTCAGGACGATCAGGCAAGCATAGAACGCACCCTTATCGAACTCACCGACATCGTCGGCTGCCACCTCGTACTCACCACCGGCGGCACTGGGCCTGCACCACGCGATGTGACGCCCGAGGCGACCCTTGCCGTGGCGCACAAGCTGCTCCCCGGCTTCGGCGAGCAAATGCGCGCGGTGAGCCTGAAGTATGTGCCCACCGCGATCCTTTCGCGCCAACTCGGAGTAACCCGCGGCCGCAGCCTCATCCTGAATCTGCCGGGCCAGCCCAAAGCGATCAAGGAGACTCTCGATGGCGTGTTTCCCGCGGTACCCTACTGTCTGGATTTGCTCGGCGGTCCCTATGTCGAAACCCGCGAAGCCGTTTGTCGGGCATTCCGCCCGAAATCAGCGAAGCGGCCGTAGGCGCTGGGCTGGGTCCTGCCGGTAAAACGAGGCGAACTGCTCGTAGACCAGCGGGTATTCGTCCCGCAGCAGAAGCGGCGCGGCAAAGAAAACTTCCGATAGCACGGCGAAGAACTCACCCGGGCTTTCCGCGGCGTAGGGATCGATGGCGGTCATTTCCCCCTCGTCCACGCGCTGGCAGAAGTCTTGAAAGGCCTCGCCGAGGCTCTCCGCCCATACCGCGCGCGACATCGAGGCGGGAAGCGGCGGCATGCCATCGACTTCACCATTGGCCATGTCCAATTTGTGCGCAAACTCGTGGATTACGAGGTTCATGCCGGCGGTCCGCCAGTCCGCGCTCGCCGCAACATCCGCCCAGGAGAGCAGCACTGGCCCGCCTTCCCACGCTTCGCCCGCCAGCGCTTCATTGCGGACATGCACGACCCCGGCCTCATCTTCGTACTCGTAACCCGGCACGAATTCGTCGGGATAGACCACTACGTTCTCCCAACCTCGATACCACCCGAGGTCCAGCCCCAAGATCAGGATGCAAGCCTGAATTGCGATGACCACGCGCATCAGGGCAGTGACCTCGAACCCCTTGGCGCCGACGATCGCCTTCTCGCTCAGAAAGAGCGTGACGAGTTCCCGGAGCCGCACGATCTCCTGGGGCGTAAGATCCTTCACGAATTCGAGCTGATCGAGGGCGTCTTGCCAAAGCGGGTCAGGCAGCGCCACTCTTTCCAGCGTGCGCTCGCGCTGCCAGCGCCGCCAGCGCTCGAACATCAACCCTCCTCCTCCGGGGGTTCGAGCGCCGGCGATCCTCCCGCCTCCATGGCGAGTTCAGCGCGCTCGATCTGGCTGAAGCGCTGACTAATCTTCTGACTGGTGACCGCCACTTGCTCGGCATCTTCGTGGGCCTGGCGTATGTGCGTGGCCAAACGCTTCATGCGTTCGTCGAAGCGCCCGAACTCTTTGCCGAGCTTGCCCAGTTCGTCCTTGATGATGTGAATCTGCCGCCGTGTCTCGACATCGCGGAGCACGGCGCGGGCGGTGTTGAGCACCGCCATGAGGGTGGTCGGCGAGACCATCCAGACCCGTCGCCGCATCGCGTAATCGACCACTTCACCGTGATGGGCGTGCACTTCGGCGAAGACCGCTTCCGCCGGCAAAAAAAGCACCGCGCCATCGGAGGTTTCACCTGGAATGATGTACTTGTCGGCGATGGCATCGATGTGGCTGCGCAAGTCCGCCCGGAAGGCCCGCAGCGCCTGGCTGCGTTCCACTTCGCTCGCCGCGCTGTCGCAGAGGCGCTGGAAATTCTCCAGCGGAAATTTGGCGTCGACCGCGACGGTCCCGGTCGGGGGCGGCAAATAGAGCAGGCAATCGGCGCGCACCCGGGAAGAAAGAGTCTGCTGGAAGGCATAACTGCCCGCCGGAAGGAGGTTTCGCACCAGCGCCTCGAGCTGGACCTCGCCAAAAGCACCGCGTGAGCGTTTGTCGCCGAGGAGTTCTTGCAGGCTGACGACGTTGCTGGTCAGGCCGTCGATTTTCTTTTGCGCTTCGTCGATGGTCGCCAGGCGCGCCATGACACTGACGAAAGTCTCGTTGGTCTTCTTGAAGCCCTCTTCCAGGCGCTCATTGACCTTGCCAGAAATCTGTTCGAGGCGGTTATCGACGTTGCGGCTCATGCCCTCGACACGCTCGGCGAGCTGCATGCTGATGGCCTTGAGCGTGTTCTGCAACAACTCCTGTTCTGCTCGGGCCTGCTCGGCCAAGCGCAGCAGCATCTGCTCGATTAGTTCGGCGCGCAGGGCGTCTTGGCGCTGCTGGAGACTATGGGCCAATTCTTTGAGGCGCTCTAGCGTCCCTTCCCGACTCGCGGTCAGTTCGCCGCTCACGGCACGTTCAAACGTGGCAAGGTTTTCTCGGGTGGCCGCCAGTTCGCGGCTCATCACCACCCCCAGACGCTCCGCCGCTTCCAGCTGGCTTCGCACCAGCCGCTCACCTTGGGTGGCTAGACCCTGGTGCAGGTCCGCAAGCATGGCACGGTGGCGCTCTTCCAGTCGGCGTTCCAGTTCGCGCCGGCCACTGGCCAGCATCCAGCCCAGCCCGATCAAAGCGACGAGCGCCGCAAGGACAGCTAACCCCGCCCAAGATTCGTTACCCAAACGCGCCGCTCCCAGCCCTCGGTCCAGGTGGGCAGTTTAGCATTGCGCCGCATCGGTACATGGGGCATCGAGGTCTGCGTCCGGTCGCGCCGCTGGACGCCCTGCTCCCCGCACCGGGCTTTCTGTCCTGCGGCGCTTGCCCTAGACGGTGGACTGGCCTATGTTTGCGCCTATCCGTCCGCGGAGCCACCCATGGCCGAATTCCTGCGTCGCTTGACCCATACACTGGCGAGCCTCTCCTGGCCGAAGTTCATCCTGCTGGCGTTTCTGGCGCTGGCCATAGTGGTTTACGCCACCGGAACGATCACGATGCCCCGCGAGCGGTCGCCCGCCAAGGCGAGCGACCCGGTCGTTCGGCTGTTTGAGAGCACCAAGACCGCGGAGGCAACGTCAGCAGGTACCGCGGAGGTCGACAAGAAGCCGGAAAAGGCCCGCGTCAAAGTGAACGCCGCCGGCCGCCAGGTCGAAGAAGCCAGCCGCAAGCTCGAAGCAGCCTTGGAACGCATCGAAGAGATGATCGAACGCCGTGTTGCAAGCGCCGAAACTCGCCAGGACATCGCCGAGGAAAACGCTGAACGCCGTGAGGACGGCCGGCCGCAACTGCCTCTGCCTCCCGAGGCGAGCGCCGAGGGATTTGCCAAAGAAATCGCCCAGGCGCTCAACGTCGCCGTTGCCGAAGCCATCGACCGGGAGACCGCACATTACCGGTTAACGGCCAATGGCTTGGCGATCGGACTGACCATCTCGCTGCTCGCGACTCTGGCTGTTGCCAAAGTAATGGGCGGGCGCCGACGCGTTGCCGAACATGAGGCGGCCAGTTCACGGCTCGAAGCCAGCTGCGCCCGCCTCGCCAAAGAAGTCACCGAAGCGCGACTCGCCATGCTGCAAGCCCAGATCGAACCCCATTTCCTGTTCAACACGCTGGCCAGCGTGGACCACCTTATAACCATCGACCCCGCCGCGGCTTCGCGCATGCAGAAGCACCTCATCCAGTATCTGCGCGCTTCCCTGCCCCAAATGCGCGAGGCGAGTTCCACTCTGGCGCGCGAGGCGGAGCTGGCACGGGCCTATCTGTCCATCCTGCGGGTACGCATGGAAGAGCGCCTCGCCTTCACTTTCGACATCCCCGCCGAGGTCGCTAACTTGCCTTTCCCGCCGATGATGCTGCCAACGCTCGTCGAAAATGCCATCAAGCACGGGCTGGAACCGAAGCCCGAAGGCGGGCGTGTCGAAGTGAAAGCCCGGCGGGAAGGAGCCATGCTCAAGGTGAGCGTGACTGATAGCGGCGTGGGCTTTGCCGAAACTCCCGGCAAGGGCCTGGGCCTAGCCAATATCCGCGAACGCCTGGCACTACTCTTTGGCGATCGCGCCCAATTGGAAATCCTCGATCAGGCGCCCGGCACGCGGGTGACACTGATAATACCTATCGATGGGAGCGAACCCGTAGAGCAAGCCGCCCCTTGTTGCACCGCACAGGAAGGAGAAGCCCATGCCTGCACTCCGCGCCGTGATTGCCGATGACGAACGCCTGATGCGCGACCAACTGCGCGCGGCGCTCGGTCGCGTTTGGCCCGAAGTGCAGATCGTCGCTGAGGCAAAGAACGGCCAAGAAGCGGTAGCGCTCATCGAGGATCAACAGCCGGAAATCTCTTTCCTCGATATCCGCATGCCGGGGATTTCCGGCATCGAAGTCGCACGTCGGGTCTTGGCGCAGACGCAAGTGGTCTTCGTCACCGCCTACGACGAATATGCCGTGGCCGCCTTCGACGAAGGCGCGGTCGACTATCTACTGAAGCCGGTGGAGGACGATCGCCTGGAGCGAACCCGCAAGCGTCTCGAAGCGCGCAAGGTGGCGCCGCCAGAGGAGATGCGTACGCTACTGGAACGCCTGGCCGCCAAGATCGAGCCGCATAGCCAGCATTTCCTGGAGTGGATTCAGGCCACACGTGGCAGCCTCCTGCGCATGATTCCGACCGACGAGGTGCTTTTCTTCCGCGCCGAGGACAAATACACCCGGGTGGTGACCCGCGACGGAGAGAGCTTGATTCGCAAGCCCATCAAGGAACTGGTAGAGGAGCTGGACCCCAAGCTCTTCTGGCAGATTCATCGCGCGATCCTGGTCAATACCAGGGCCATCGCCGGCATCAGCCGAGATTTCCAGGGCCGCCAAAAGGTCCTACTCAAAGGAAGTGACGAGAAGCTCGAGGTGAGTCGCAGCTTCGCTCACCTGTTCAAGCAGATGTGATCCGCAAGCTGCCCTGGATCAGACGCCCGCGACGTACCGGGCAATCGCGGTGGCGCTAGCCGGATCGACCTCGGTGAATTGCACGCCGGTCTTGAAGCCCTGGGCGCCGCATACCGACCATGCCACGCGCGCAACGGCTGAAACGGTTTGCTTGAAGGCGTTTACGGGCAGGTCGAAGCTGATGGCGCAGGGCATGCCTGGGGCGAGCTGCTGCGGCAGAATCAGGCACATGCCTCCGGACGACACGTCGAGCGTGCTGCCTTCGATGGGTGGGCCATTTCGGGCAATAACTCGCGCACGCCGCTTGAGCGGCCGGCGCGGATACTTGCGTTGTTCTTCGCCCATCTCCCTGAATCATTCTGATGAAATTGGCAGAATGATAAAGGGTTTTGCGCATCATTGGCCAGCACACCGCCACCGGAGGCGATCGCTCAGCTCGCCTCGCGTGACGCTTTGCGCCGTTCGTGCTCTTTGAGGTGCCGTTTGCGGATGCGGATGGACTTCGGCGTGATTTCGACCAGTTCGTCGTCAGCGATGAACTCCACCGCATACTCCAGGCTGAGGCGAATGGGTGGCGTCAGCAGAATGGCCTCGTCTTTCCCGGCCGCCCGGATGTTGGTGAGCTGCTTGGTCTTCACCGGATTGACGACCAGGTCATTGTCCCGCGAGTGAATGCCTATGATCATGCCCTCGTACAGGCGGTCGCCCGGGCTGACGAACATGCGGCCCCGCTCTTGCAGCTTCCAGAGCGCATAGGCCACGGCTTCCCCATCCTCGGCCGATACCAGCACGCCGTTGCGGCGCTCGGGAATATCTCCGCGCACCGGCGCGTAGTCATCGAAAATGTGGCTCATCAGCCCCGTGCCGCGGGTGAGGTTGAGGAATTCGTTCTGAAATCCGATCAGGCCGCGCGCCGGAATGCGGTATTCGAGTCGGACCCGCCCGCGGGCATCGGACTCCATGTTGTGCAGCTCGCCGCGACGGTAGCCCAGCGCCTCCATGACGCCGCCCTGGTGCACCTCCTCGACGTCGACGGTGAGCATCTCGAAGGGCTCGCAGCTCACGCCGTCGACCTCGCGCAGCAGCACCCGCGGCCTCGACACCGCTAGCTCGTAGCCCTCGCGGCGCATGTTCTCCAGAAGGATGGTCAGATGAAGCTCTCCGCGACCAGAAACCATGAAGATGTCGGTATCGTTGGTTTCCTCCACGCGCAGCGCCACATTGGTGAGTAGTTCTTTCTCCAGGCGCTCCCGCAGCTGGCGGCTGGTGACAAACTTGCCCTCCTGGCCGGCCAAGGGTGAAGTGTTGACCTGGAACTGCATCACTAGTGTTGGCTCATCCACCGCGATCATGGGCAAGGCCTCGGGGTGGTCGATATCGGCCAGCGTCGTCCCGATGCCTAAATCCTCGATGCCGGTGACCATGACGATGTCGCCCGCCAAGGCGCGCTCCATCGGTTCGCGCAGCAGCCCGCGAAAACCCAGTACTTGGCCGACCTTGGCGCGCTGAGGGGGTTGATCACCGTGCAAGACAAAAACCTCTTGCGCAGGTTTGAGCTGGCCACGGCGGACTCGCCCGATCCCCAAGCGCCCGACATAGGAAGAGTAGTCGAGGGCACTGATCTGGAGCTGGAGCGGCTCGTCGGCGTTTCCCGCCGGAGGCGGCACATGGGCCAGAATGGCCTCGAAGAGGGGGCGCATATCGCTGCCTGGCACGCGGTGATCGAGAGCAGCCCAGCCGAGGAGCGCGGAAGCATAGACCACGGTGAAATCGAGCTGCTCCTCGGTGGCGCCCAACTTGTCGAACAGATCGAAAGTCTGGCTGACCACCCAGTCCGGACGCACCCCAGGTCGGTCGATCTTGTTCACCACCACAATGGGCTTCAAGCCGAGGGCCAGCGCCTTTTTGGTAACGAAGCGCGTTTGCGGCATGGGGCCTTCGACCGCGTCGACCAGCAGCAGCACGCCGTCGACCATCGAGAGAACCCGCTCGACCTCGCCGCCGAAATCAGCATGCCCCGGCGTATCGACGATATTGATATGCGTTCCCAAATAGTCGATAGCGCAATTTTTGGCCAGAATGGTAATACCGCGCTCCCGCTCGAGGTCATTGCTATCCATCACCCGCTCGGCGACGTGCTGATGGGCGGCGAAGGTCCCGGCCTGGTGCAGAAGCTTGTCCACCAGAGTCGTCTTGCCGTGATCTACGTGGGCGATGATGGCAATGTTGCGAAGCGCGTGAGACATGTATGTCGATGTTTGGGCAAAAAAGCTTTTTATTATAGCACCTTCGACTTGGTCGACCGGGTCGCGGTCATTTGACACTGAGGCAGTGTTAGAATGCCTCTTTTTGAATCTCCGCCGCCCCCCTTGCCAGAACGCGGATTATGGGTTTTGGCCGAGGACCGAGCAGACCTTTGGCTCGCTCGGCGTGAGCGCCCGCACCGCAAGCCTTTTCGGCTCGCACACTCGCCCAGGGGCGGAGACTTGCACCATGACCAGTTTTGATGCCCTCGGGCTCGATGCCAGCATACTCAAAGCCGTTACCGAACGCGGCTATGTCACGCCTACGCCGATCCAGGCCAAGGCAATCCCGGCAATTCTGGCCGGCAAAGACATCATGGGCGGGGCCCAGACAGGCACGGGCAAAACAGCCGGTTTCACACTGCCTATGCTGCAGCGCCTGCTGCCGCATGCCAACACCAGCCCTTCGCCGGCGCGACACCCGGTGCGCGCTCTGATCCTCACGCCCACCCGCGAGCTGGCTATCCAGGTCGAGGAGTCCGTACGTGATTACGGAAAGCACACCGGTCTGAGGGGCACGGTGGTCTTCGGCGGCGTCGCCATGGACGCCCAAGAAGCGGCGCTGCGTGCCGGCGTCGAACTGTTGGTCGCCACCCCAGGCCGGCTTCTGGACCATGTGCAGCAAAAGACCGTCAACCTCAATCAAGTGGAAATATTCGTGCTTGATGAGGCCGACCGCATGTTGGACATGGGCTTCATCCCAGACATCAAGCGCATCATTGCGCTCTTGCCGGCAAAGCGGCAGAACCTTTTGTTCTCGGCGACTTTCTCATCGGAAATCAAGAAGCTCGCTGATCAGCTCCTCAACCAGCCCGAGCTCATCGAAGTCGCCCGCCGCAACACTGCCGCCGAAACCGTCACCCAACTCGCCTATGTCTGCCGCGCCGATGACAAGCGCGCCTTGCTCGAGCGACTGCTGCGCGATCGCGGCGAAGAACAGGCCCTGGTTTTCATGCGCACCAAGCAAGGCGCCGGACGGCTGGCCAGGCAACTCGAAAAGGCTGGCTTTGAAGCCAGCGCGATTCACGGCGACAAGAGTCAGCTCGCCCGGCTCGAAGCTCTCGACGCCTTCAAAGAAGGCAGGATTCGCGTCCTGGTTGCCACCGATGTCGCCGCACGAGGCCTCGACATCGAGGAACTACCTCTGGTCTTCAACTTCGAACTGCCTTACGTGCCCGAAGACTACATCCACCGCATTGGCCGCACCGGCCGCGCGGGCGCGAGCGGCGTGGCGATCTCTATCGTGGGACAGGACGAAGAAAAGCTCCTGCTGGAAGTCGAACGCCTGCTCAAACGCACCCTTCCGCGCGAGCACCTGCCCGAGATCGCCCCGGCGGAGCGCCGGCCATCGCGCGCCCTAGCGCCGACCCCTTTGCCCGGAGTGGCGCCAGTGCGCGACAAAAGTCACTTCGACCGCAACCCGGACCAGACTCTCGTGGGGCGCGCCACCGGCGGCGCCCGCCCGCCCGTGCTCATGGCTGGCAATGTCGAACTGCCACATCTGCCTACTCGGCGAGGTCGCCAAGTGCCGGCCTTGTTGATGAAGAAACCCCTGGCCGAAGCGACTTCCGGAGAGGCCAGCGAAGACGCCAGTGGGGCGACGCCCGCAGCGCAAGGGGCTTGAGCGGTGTCTCAACAGGCGATCGCGGCGCCATCGCGCCAGGTGCGCGGCGCTTGCCCCCACGATTGCCCGGATACCTGCGCACTACTGACCACGGTAGAAAACGGCCGCGCCGTCGAAGTCGCCGGCAGCCCCGACCATCCCACCACTGCGGGGGTTTTGTGTACCAAGGTCGCCCGCTATCTGGAGCGCACTTATAGCCCGGATCGCCTCCTTCATCCGCTCAAACGCAGCGGCCCCAAGGGCAGCGGGCGGTTCACGCGCATCGGCTGGGACGAGGCCATCGACACCATTGCCCAGCGCTTCCAGGAAATCGCTGACTCGCCCGACGGTCCGGAAGCTATCGTTCCCTATAGCTACGCCGGCACCATGGGACTGGTGCAAGGCTCAGGCATGGATCGGCGCTTTTTTCACCGCCTGGGCGCCTCCATTCTGGACCGCACGATCTGTTCCTCAGCCGGCTTCGAAGGCTACAAAGCGACCATCGGCGCCACCGTCGGAACCGACCCGGAGCGCTTTGCCGAAGCCCGACTGATCATCCTTTGGGGCACCAATCCGGTCGTCTCCAACTTGCATCTCTGGCGCAAGATTCAGGAAGCCAAGCGGCGAGGCGCCAAGTTGATCGCCATCGATCCCTACCGCAGCCAAACCGCGGAAAAATGCCACCAGCACCTCGCTCTGCTGCCGGGCACCGACGCGGCGCTGGCCTTGGCGCTGATGCATTGCCTCATTCGCGAGGACCGGGTCGACCATGACTACATCGCTCGCCACACCCTTGGCTTCGAAGCACTCAAGACCCGGGTGGCTGAGTGGCTCCCCGAACGAGCGGCGAAGATCACCGGGCTTTCCGCCGCAGCGATCGAGAGCCTCGCCGCCGACTACGGGCGCATTCGCCCGACCGCCATTCGTGTCAACTACGGCCTGCAACGCCATGGCGGTGGCGGCATGGCCATGCGCACCATTGCCTGTCTGCCGGCCTTGACCGGAGATTGGCGTTTCGCATCGGGCGGCATCCTGCTTTCGACTTCGGGCACTTATCCGATCGACACCGCGGCGCTGGAGCGTCCGGACTTGCTCCCCAATCGCCCCCGGCACATCAACATGTCGGCCATCGGCAACGCCTTGCTGGAAGCCCAGCCGCCGATCCGCGCGCTTTACGTCTACAACTCCAATCCCGTGGCTGTGGCGCCGCAAAGCCGTAAGGTGGTGCAGGGTTTCAGTCGCGAAGATCTGTTCACCGTGGTGCACGACAGCTTCCTCACCGACACCGCCGATTACGCCGATATCGTGTTGCCGGCGACCACGCAGCTCGAACATTTCGACATCCACAAATCCTACGGCCATCTCTACGTGCTAGTGAATCACCCAGCCATCGCTGCGTTGGGAGAGGCCAAACCCAACAGCGAGGCCTTTCGGTTGTTGGCGCGGCGTTTGGGCTTCCGCGAAGCAGCCTTGTTCGAAAGTGACCAGGAAATCGCCCGCCAAGCCTTTCTTTGGGATCACCCGAGAATGCGTGGCATAGACTGGGGCGAACTGCTGCAAAAGGGCTGGGCACGCCTTTCGGTGCCCGACCCCTTCACGCCTTTTGCCGCGGGGCAATTTTTTACCCCTTCGGGCAAATGCGAGTTCTATAGTGAAAGCTTGGCTGCGCAGAGCATCGATCCAGTGCCGCATTTCACGCCCCCGCATGAATCACGCGACTCGGCACCAGCAATCGCGGCACGCTATCCACTGGCGTTGATCTCGCCACCGGCGCGCAATTTCCTCAACTCGTCCTTTGGGCATCTGCCGCGCTTTCGTGAGGAGGAAGGCTGCCCGTGTCTCGAACTCCATCCTGATGACGCGGCGGCGCGCGGCCTGGTCGATGCGCAGGATCTACGGATTTTCAATGACCGCGGTGAATTTCGCGCCCGCTTGCGCATTACCGATCGTGTGCGGCCCGGGGTTGCGATGTCTCCCTCGATCTGGTGGCGCAAACTCTCCCCCGACGGCCGCAACGTCAACGAAGTCACTTCGCAGAAGCTCACCGATCTGGGCGGGACCGCGGCCTTCTATGACGTGTTGGTCGAAGTCGCCCCGGCGCCCTAGGCGCGACGAATTACGCCCAGCTTCTCGTAGGCTGGACGAATCGCAGCACGCAAGCGCGGCAGCTGAGCGCGAAACCAGAGCGCAAGAGCGGCACAAAGGAGCCCGTTGATGGCCAGGGCCCACGGTGCGCCCATCGCCCCGGCCACGACGCCCGCCACAAGGCTGCCCAGCGGTGCCATGCCCACGAAAGCCATGGTGTAGTAGCTCATCACACGGCCGCGCTTGTCGTCATCGACCACGGTCTGCACGATAGTGTTGGTCGCGGCCGCAGCCACGATGACGCCCCCACCGGTGATAAACAATAGCGGCAGCGCCAAGACATACCAAGGACAGAGCGCGAAGAGCAACAGCCCTATGGCTGAAGCCAGCGCCGCCCGGGCAATCACCAGATCGAGGTGCCGAGTGTTGCCGCGACTGGCCAGATACATGGTGCCCGCCAGGGCACCAGCACCCGCCGCGGCGAGAAGGCTACCCAAGGTGTGCGGACCGCCACCGAACACGTCTTTGGCGAAAACCGGCATCAGCGTGGTGTAGGGAGCGATGCAAAAGGCCAGACCCGCCAATAAGAAAAGCGCTGTGCGGATGGGTGCATAGCCGAAGGCGTAGGCCGCGCCTTCGCGCCAGCTCGCCCACCAGCCACGCGCCTTCAGTTCGGGAGGTGCCACGGTCCAACGCATCGCCAGCAATGCAAAAATCACCGCGATGAAGCTGGCCGCGTTGAGGGCGAAACACCAGGCTTCCCCCACCAAGGCCACCAGGAAGCCGGCCAGGGCTGGACCGATCACACGGGCGCCGTTGACCAACAGCGAATTGAGCGCGATGCCATTACCTAGCAGCGCCCGATCCTCGACCAAATGCACCATGAGTGCCTGACGCAACGGCAAGTCGAATGCCGAAAGCACACCGAGACAAGCTGCCAGCGCCAGAATGTGCCAGACGGCAATCAAATCCAGGGCGGTCAGGATCGCTAGGGTGTACGCCTGCAAGGCCATCGCCGATTGCAGCCAAATGACCGCGCGCCGCCTGTCGACGCGGTCGGTGAGCACACCGGCGATGGGCCCCAAAAGCAGAATGGCGATGTTCCCGGCGAAACTCGTGAGTCCCAGGAGCAAGGCCGAGCCGGTCAGCCGATAAACCAGCCAGGAGAGCGCGACCTGTTGCAGCCAGGTGCCGATCATCGACAAACCCTGGCCGGCGAAGAACAGCCGGAAATTCGGTACGGCCAGCGCCCGGAAAGGATGGGCCCGCGCGGACTGCCGCATCGCCGGGCGAACTAGCCCAAGCGCGCGAGCTGGCTGCGCAGGCTGTCCAGGGTGCCGCGAAAGCTCGCCAGGCGATCCCTTTCCAGAGCCACCACGGCGGCGGGGGCCCGCGCGACAAAGCTCTCATTGCCGAGTTTGGCCTCGGCTTTGCCGATTTCGCCTTCGAGACGCGCGATTTCCTTGCCCAGGCGCTCGCGCTCGGCCGCCAGGTCGATTTCGATTTTGAGCATGAGCCGATAATCTCCGACGACTTGCACGGGTGCCTCGGTCGGCGGCAAGGCATCGACAATGGCAACCTCGGAAACTTTGGCCATGGGCTGGAGATAGGGCGCGAATGCGGCAAGCCGAGCGGCGTCCCCGGTTGCCGCCAGCGGCACCTTTTGCGCCGGCGAGAGGTTCATTTCGCCGCGGAGGGTGCGCACCGCTTCGACGAGGGCTTTGAACACCGCCAGTTCACTCTCGGCCGCGGTATCTATTCTGCTCGGCTCGCTCACCGGGTAAGGCTGAAGGGAAAGGGAGGGTCCAGCCTTGCCCGCCAACGGCGCCACCTTCTGCCACAGTTCTTCGGTAATGAAGGGGATCATGGGATGGGCCAAGCGCAGCGTCGCCTCCAGTACGCGCACCAGCGTGCGGCGGGTGCCACGCTGTACTTGGAGGGCGGGATCGGCCAGCTGAACCTTGGCCAATTCAAGGTACCAATCGCAATATTCGTCCCACACGAACTCGTAAATCGCGCGTGCCCCCAGATCGAAGCGGTAATCCGCCAGATGCGCTTCGACTTCGGCTTCGGCGCGCTGCAAGCGGCTGATGATCCAGCGATCCATGACCGAAAGCTTGACCGGCAAGCTCGCATCGAGCCCGCAGTCGCGCCCCTCGGTGTTCATGAGCACGAAGCGCGTCGCGTTCCAGAGCTTGTTGCAGAAATTGCGGTAACCCTCACAGCGATTGAGATCGAAGTTGAGCGTGCGATTGAAGGTCGCCAGCGAAGCGAAGGTGAAGCGCAGGGCATCAGTGCCGAAGGCCGGTATGCCTTTGGGAAATTGGCGCCGCGTGGCGGCTTCGATGGCGGCACGCTGCTTTTCCAGCATCAGGCCGTAGGTGCGCTTGTGCACCAAGGTGTCGAGGTCAGCGCCGTCGATCAAATCCAAAGGATCAAGGATGTTGCCCTTGGATTTCGACATCTTCTGCCCTTCGGCGTCGCGCACGATGGCATTGATATACACGGTGTGGAAGGGAATGCGCCCGGTGAAATAGGTCGTCATCATCACCATGCGCGCCACCCAGAAGAAGATGATGTCGAAGCCGGTGATCAGCACCGAAGAGGGCAGAAAAGTCTTGAGTTCCGGAGTCGTGTCTGGCCAGCCCAGAGTGGAATGGCACCACAGCGCGGAGGAGAACCAAGTGTCCAGCACATCGGCGTCTTGCGCAAAACTCCGGGGCTCGCGGCCCAGTTTGGCGACCGCCTGTGCACGCGCCGCGGCTTCGTCGCGGGCGACGTAGACATTGCCGGCTTCGTCATACCAAGCCGGAATCCGGTGCCCCCACCAGAGCTGGCGCGAGATACACCAATCCTGGATGTTGTTGATCCAGTGCAGGTAGGTCGACAGCCAGGACTCGGGTACGAAACGCACGGTCTCGCCCTGCCCCTCGCGCGCGCCGGCAAGCCCATCGCCCACCGCTTCGAGACACAAGTCTTGAATGCTCTTGCCGGGAAAAAGCGGGTGGGTGGCAGGCGCCGCCTTCGTGGTGGCAACGAACCATTGATCGGTGAGCATGGGCTCGACCACTTCGCCGGTGCGCCCGCAGCGCGGTACCATCATCTTGTGCACTTTTTCGCTCACCAGAAGGCCCTGCGCGGCGAGATCTTTCAGCACGACCTGACGAGCCTCGTAACGGTCCAGTCCACGATATTTTTCGGGCGCGGCTGCGTTAATCTTTGCGTCTAGGGTCAAGATGCAAATCGGCGCGAGATCATGACGCTGGCCGATGGCGAAGTCGTTGAAATCGTGAGCTGGGGTGATTTTGACGCAGCCGGTGCCGAACTCGCGGTCGACGTAGGCATCGGCAATGACCGGAATCAGCCTATCGGAGAGCGGCAGGCGCAACTTGCGACCCACCCGCGTGGCATAGCGCTCGTCCTCAGGATGCACGGCGACGGCGACGTCACCGAGCAGCGTTTCCGGCCGGGTGGTCGCCACCACCAGACCGCCGCCGCCGTCTTCGAAGGGGTAGCGGATTTCCCAGAGTTTTCCGGCCTCTTCTTCGGTCTCGACTTCGAGATCCGAAACCGCGGTACCGAGTTTTGGATCCCAATTCACCAGCCTCTTGCCTCGATAAATCAAGCCATCTTCGTAGAGCCGTACAAAAGTTTCGAGCACCGCGCGCGAAAGCCCTTCGTCCATGGTGAAGCGAGCACGTGTCCAGTCACCGGAAACACCCAGGCGGCGCATTTGCTGGGTAATAGTCGAGCCCGACTCTTCTTTCCACTGCCAGACCCTCTCGATAAAGGCTTCGCGTCCCAGGTCTTGGCGCGATTCGCCTTTAGCCCGCAACTGATTTTCGACCACGATCTGCGTGGCAATACCCGCATGGTCAGTGCCCAACTGCCACAGCGTGTTGTCGCCCTTCATGCGGTGATAGCGAATGAGTGTGTCCATCAGCGTGTGTTGGAAGGCATGCCCCATGTGCAAGGTGCCAGTCACGTTGGGCGGCGGCAGCTGAATGCAATAAGCCGGCGCACCGTTCATAGCGGGCTTGAACAGGCCTTGACTCTCCCAGGTCGGGTACCAATGCGCCTCGATGGCGCGGGGCTCAAAACTCTTGGCCAGTTCCATGATTGCTCGTATTCAAGAGGGCGGCGGAGCCGCGAATTATACCGGATCGACCCTGCCCGCCGGACGTGGCAGGGGGCGCCCCGCGCTTGCGTTCCTATTCTTGTGCGCGCTTGACCGTTTCCGCGATCTCTTTGCGAAAACTCTCGATCTCGCGCTCGATCGATTCGGCGACGAACGTCCTGATCACCCGACCGACGTTGGAATTGATGGTCGCCACTAGATCACCGACGGCACGTTCCACTACGGGCCGCAGATGCTGCGACAAATGGTCCTGCAGACCGCGCTCGGTATAGATGTCGAGTTTCTGCAAAACCTGCAGAGTGATCTGCTCGGTTAGCTCCGCGACTTGGGCACTCAGATCGACCACCTTTGGCGGCTCGGTCACCTGCGGCGGGGAAGGCACTTCCGCTGGGGAACTCTGCGCGGCAGCGGGAGCAGGCCCGGCTACTTCTGCCGCAGTCGCCTGCACTGGGGAGAGGGCGGCGCCCGGAGGAACATCGAGAAACTGGGCCTCGACGGTCTTGTTGGGTGCATTCAGGAGTTCCGAGAGCGGCAGCGTCCTTTCCAGTATCTCCCCGGAAATTCCCGGGCTGGTCTTGGCGCCCGGTGTCTGAACTCCCGCACTCACCGGGTCAAGGCGGTACTGGTGTGTTTCCTTGGGAATTTCCAGCATGGGCACACGAACATCGGCC
The DNA here is from genome assembly GCA_026646885.1 of Casimicrobiaceae bacterium. GTDB lineage: Bacteria > Pseudomonadota > Gammaproteobacteria > Burkholderiales > Casimicrobiaceae > JACPUX01. The sequence continues at coordinate 370,237 of JAPKHK010000003.1, forward strand.
CGCAGGGAGACGAAATCGACGGGCTTTGCCAAAGCACTCGGTTCGCTTGCCGGGAATTCCGGCCCCATCGCGGCGAGGTCGGCATCGATGTCGATGCCGCTGCTGTCTTCCTCTTGCCAATCGGGTTTCTGCGTGGCGGGTCGATCCGGAACCACTGCCGTAAGAACTGGCACATCATCCTCAAGATCGACCGCTGGCGGCACGATGTCGGTCAGCACCGGGACGTCTTCTGCTCCGGCATCTCGGTTGCGCCGCATCAGGGCATCGGCCTGCTCGAGCAATTCGCGTGCGGTGGGCATCAGCGCTCCTCGGCGAGGGAGTGAGTCTGCAAAGCATACCCCCTGGCGCGATAAAAGCGATAGCGTTCGCGCGCCGCCTCGCGGTCAGGGCCATCGCGCGAGACTACCTCGACGAGCCTCTCGAAACGCCCGAAAAAAGGCGGCGGTTCGGGATGAAGGTTGAGTAGCACATCAGCGGCACCCTGATGTTCCGGAGCACAGTCGAGCACGACCGGAGTAGTCTCGGCCCAGCGATCCGACAACCGGCAGTGCGGCAGAAAACCGGTTGGCGGCGTTTGCCAGAGCATCGTGTCGAGCCTCCCCAACAGCGCCGAGTCTGCGGCAAAAATCCGGACTCGGCGGCCTTGACCATAGGCCTTCGCGCATAAGCGCGCCGCGACCGCCAAACGATCGGCGGCATCAGTGTAGAAGAGGATTTCGGTCATCTCTTACTTAGCCCTCCCGGGCCGCCACATCCAGCAAATAGCGCGTGAGCAATGGCACGGGACGGCCCGTGGCGCCCTTGTCCTTGCCGCCCTTGTGAGCCACGCCGGCGATGTCGAGATGCGCCCAATCATACTTCTTCGCGAACCGCGCCAAAAAACAAGCGGCAGTGATGGTTCCGGCCGGGCGACCGCCAATATTCGCGAAATCGGCAAAATTGCTCTGCAACTGTTCCTGATACTCGTCCCAGAGCGGCAGCTGCCAGGTCCGATCGTACGCTTCTTCGCCTGCGGTGATCAGCGCCCGCGCCAGAGCTTCGTTGTTGCTGAGCAACCCCGATGCCACATGCCCCAGGGCGATGATGCACGCCCCGGTCAGTGTGGCGATATCGATTACCGCCGCGGGTTCGTAGCGCTCGGCGTAGGTGAGCGCGTCGCAAAGTATAAGCCGTCCTTCGGCATCGGTATTGAGGATTTCGATCGTCTGCCCGGACATGCTCTTTACCACGTCGCCGGGCTTGGTGGCACGTCCCCCAGGCAGGTTTTCGCAGGCGGGAATGAGACCCACGAGGTTGATCTTCGCGCCAATTTCGGCAATGGAACGAAAGGCGCCCAAGACGGTGGCGGCGCCACACATGTCGAACTTCATTTCGTCCATTTCTGGGCCGGGTTTTAGCGAAATGCCACCACTGTCGAAAGTGATGCCCTTGCCGACCAAGACGTGCGGCTTGGACTTCTTGGCGCCGTTTAGGTATTCCATCACGATGAAACGTGGCGGCTCCGCCGATCCCCTGGTGACCGACAGGAACGAGCCCATGCCGAGCCTTTCGATCTCCTCGCGCTCCAATACCTGCACTTTGAATTCCAGCTCCTTGCCCATGGCAAGAGCCTGCTCTGCCAAGTAGCTCGGTGTACAAACATTGCCCGGCAGATTGCCCAAGTCGCGCGTCAAGGCGGCGCCATGGGCGATCGCCAAGCCGCGCTTGGCGGAGGCCTCTCCGGCCGGCAGGTCGCTGCGCTGCGGCACCGACAAGGTAAGCTTGCGCAAGGGGCGTCGCACCTCTTCAGGATGGCTCTTCATGCGATCAAAGCGATAAACAGCGTCCATGGCCATGACCACCGCGTGCTCTATCCGCCACGCGATATCCCGCCGCTTGACCGTCTCTTCAGTGAGATAGAGCACGGCTTCGTAGGATCCAGTTTCGTTGAGCAGTTTTACAGCGGACCGAATCGACTGCCGGAATTCCTTTTCGCGAAACTCTCGCTCCTTGCCCAAGCCAACGAGGAGGACCCTATCGCAGAGCGTGCCGGGGACATTGTGCAGGAGCAGAGTGCTGCCGAGCTTGCCTTCCATATCACCGCGCCGGATGATCTCCGAAAGGTACCCGTTGGAGGCGCGGTCGATCAGCTCGGCGGAAAGCCCAGGCTTGCGATTGTCAAACACCCCCACCACCACGCAGGCACTACGCTGTTTCTCAGGGCTGCCGCTTTTTATGGTAAATTCCATGAGTCTCTCGGGGCCGGATCTCGCGGTCATCTCGCTAGCGGCTGCGGTGCCTGCATCGAAGCGCGAAACCGGACAAAATGGTTGGACAAGGGCGGATTATCCGCGTATCTCGCCAAAAATGTCAAAATCGGCCCAAAAATGATCTTCCGACGGGCTTTGCTGAGGGAACTGGCGGCAACCGCGGCTAGCCTTTTTACTGTACTTCTCGGCATACTGTTTACCCAGCAGCTGATTCGTCTCCTCGGAGCGGCCGCCCGAGGGACGCTGGCTGCCGAGGGTGTCGTGGCGATCTTGGGTTTTAAGGCGCTTTACTATTTGCCGGTTCTGATTGCCCTTTCTGCTTTTTTGGCCGTTCTCTTGGCATTGTCGCGCTCCTATCGCGACAGCGAGATGATCGTCTGGTTCACCGCCGGACAAAGCCTCACGGCCTGGCTTCGACCCGTTGCCATATTCGCGACCCCCATCGTTTTCGTGGTTGCTCTGCTCAGCATCGTGCTCTCGCCTTGGGCAACCCAAAAGAGTGAAGAGTACCAGAGGCTCTTGGAGGCGCGCGAAGAGCTGTCGGCGCTGTCGCCGGGCCTGTTCAAGGAGGTGAAGCGGGATCATCGCCTGATGGTGTTCTTTGTCGAGAGCTACAACGCTCTGGACAACAGCATCAACAATTTCTTCGCGCAGGCCATCGACAACGACCAACTGGTCACGGTAGTTGCGGCTGGCGGCTATCTTGAAACCCAGCCTAATGGCGATCGCTTCATCATCCTCCGAAACGGCCGGCGCTACGAAGGCACACCCGGGACGGCCGGCTATCGCTACGTCGATTTCGAAGTTCACGGAATGCGCCTCGATGCCGCGGAGGTGCGAGCGCAACCGCCATCTCTCAAGGCAATCGACACGCTTACCTTAATGGGTCGGGGCGGAACCGCGGAAACCGCCGAGATCTTCTGGCGCATAAGTCTCCCCCTGGCCGCCCTGATCCTGATCTTCATGGCGATACCGCTTGCGCATGTGGATCCGCGCGTGGGTCGATCGGTCAACCTGATAGTCGCCGGGCTCATCTGGGCCATCTATAGCAGCTGCACATCAATCGCTCAGTCGTTGATCGCGCAGGGGGGCATTGGCCTGCTCGCAGGAATCCTCGTGATCCATGGCCTGACCGCCGGATTGGTGCTGCTTTTGTTCTACCGACGGCTCTCGGTTTACAGACTCCTGCACAGTATCAGGGCGCGCCGATGAAGACCCTGACTCGCTACCTCGGTCGTGAGGTCGCGGCCAGCAGTCTACTGGTGTTTGCAGCGCTCCTGGCACTCTTTTCCTTTTTCGATCTGATCAACGAGCTGCGCGATCTCGGACAGGGCAACTACCGCCTTGGGCGTGTCCTTTTCTATGTGCTGCTCAATGCGCCGGGGCACGCCTACGAGCTCGCACCTATCGCCGCACTGATCGGCACCCTGACCGCGCTCTCGCTGCTCGTTGCTAACTCGGAATACACGGTGATTCGGGCAGGAGGCGCTTCACTGACGCAGGTTGTCTGGGCAATTGGCCGAGTGGGTCTCGGGCTCCTTCTGGCCACCTTTCTTCTGGGTGAACTGGTCGCTCCGGCCTCTGAGCAACTTGCACAGCAGGTGCGCTTACAGGCGGTCAAGGGAATGGTGGCACAGGAATTCCGAACCGGCTTCTGGTTCAAGCAGGATAGGAGCTTTGTCAATGTTCAGCACGTGCTGCCGAACAACACTCTGATGGGTGTGCGAATTTTCGAGTTCTCGCCGGATTGGCGCCTGCGGGAGCTTCGTTTCGCGGAGTTTGCGAGCTTCCAGGGCGAACGCCAGTGGGAGCTGCAAAAGGTCACTCGGACGCAATTCGATGAGGACGGTGCTCGAATCTCACGCGACGAGCAGGAGTCCTGGACCACGGTTCTTGCGCCGGCGATGTTCGACGGCCTGCAAGTTGCGCCGGAGATGTTGTCGCTCACCTCGCTATACCAAAACATAGCGCACTTGCGCGCGAACAGTCAGAAGGCTTCCCGATTTGAAATCGCCTTCTGGACCAAGGCGCTCTATCCGGGCTCAATCCTGGTGCTGATGGTCATGGCCATTCCATTCGCGCAGTTTCAGAGACGCTCGGGCGGGCTCGGCTGGCGCATCTTTGCCGGAATCATGCTCGGCCTTGCCTTCCTCTTGCTGAACCGCCTCTTTTCGTATCTGGGGCTACTCTATGATTGGCCGCCCGCAATTAGCGCCGCGCTTCCCTCTCTGGTCTTCTTGTCAGCGGCGGCGGCGCTCCTGTGGCGCATCGAGCGGCGATAACGAGCCCCCCCAAATGCGAAAGCCTCAGGCACAGAGCCTGATGCTTCGTAGGGGTTTCGGCACCGCTCAGGCGGCAGCCGGGTCGATGCAAACCGTCGCTCTCTTTTGCGCACCCTTGGTAGTAAACCGTACCTTGCCATCGATCAGCGCAAACAAGGTGTGATCCTTGCCCATGCCAACGTTTTCGCCCGCGTGCATCTTAGTGCCGCGCTGGCGCACGATAATGCTCCCAGCAGCAATCGCCTCGCCGCCAAAAGCCTTGACCCCCAAGCGCTTCGCCTGGGAATCGCGCCCATTGCGCGAGCTTCCACCCGCTTTCTTGTGTGCCATTCTGCCTGCTCCTTAACCCGCGCTGATACTATCGATGCGCAGTTCGGTGTAGTTTTGGCGGTGCCCTTGGCGCTTCTGGTAATGCTTGCGGCGGCGCATCTTGAAGATCCGCACCTTGTCGCCACGCCCCTGAGAAAGGACCGTGGCCTTCACCGATGCACCGGAGAGAAGCGGTTGACCGAGCTTCACGCCCTCGCCTTCGCCGACCATCAGCACTTGATCGAGCACCACTTCCGCACCAATGTCTGCCGGTATCTGTTCTACCTTGAGTTTTTCGCCGGCCGCGACGCGATACTGCTTGCCGCCGGTTTTTACGACCGCATACATGGTTTTTCCTGGCTAGAGAAAAGAGGGTCATTCTAACCCACCCGCCCTCGTAAGTCAAAGTCAAGGATCCAATGTGTCCACAGCCCCGCTGCTCGCCAAGCGCCGCTCCCAAGCCGGTACATCTAGCCGCCAGTCAGGCACCAATTCAGCGCTAACTGAAGAAAGACCGTGGTCTCAGATCGGTCCTGGGGTGGCATCGCGTGGCGCGGGCTCGTTCCAAGCTTGACACATGTGTAGGGCGGCCCATAGCATTTACCGTTTAACTCAGCGACAATCGGCACGCCCCCCACGTCGCCGTGACTGCCATCGTGACCCCGGAATCGCTAAGAACGTTGCTGCAGCCCGACATGGCGGCGGTCGATAGATGCCTGCGCGAGCACTTGCACTCCGAGGTCGCTCTGGTCAGCCAGGTTTCGGAGTACATCATCAACAGCGGCGGCAAACGTTTGCGCCCGGCTCTATTGCTGCTCGCCGCCAGAGCCTGCGCCTATGATGGCCCGCACGCGCCCACACTCGCGGCGGTCATTGAGCTGATTCACACTGCCACTCTGCTGCACGATGATGTAGTCGACGAGTCCGCACTGCGGCGTGGCCGAGCCACGGCCAACGCCATGTTTGGAAACGCCGCGAGCGTGCTGGTGGGCGATTTCCTCTACTCGCGATCATTCCAGATGATGGTCGGTGTCGACAACATGAAAATTCTTCGCGTCCTGAGTGACGCAACAAACATCATCGCCGAGGGCGAAGTTCTGCAATTGCTCAATTGCGGCAACGCCGATCTCGACGAACGTCGCTACCTCGAAGTCATACGCTGCAAGACCGCCAAGCTCTTCGAAGCCGCCATGCGCATCGGAGGAATCCTCGGTGAGGTAGACGAATCCACCGAAAACGCGCTCGCGTTTTACGGAATGCACGTTGGAACGGCCTTTCAATTGATCGATGATGTGCTCGACTACTCCGGAAGTCATGATGACATCGGCAAGAACCTCGGGGACGATCTCGCGGAAGGCAAAGCCACCCTGCCTTTGATTCGCGCCATGGAGGTCGGCACCGGCGAAGATGCCAAGACACTGCGCCGGGCCATTTCCGAAGCGCGGCTGGATGACTTCGGTCAGGTTCTGGAAATCATTCGCCACACCGACGCGCTCGAGTATGCTTGTTCCCGCGCGCGCGAGGAAGCGCATCGAGCAAAGATCCAACTCGAATGCCTTGGGAGTTCCAAGTACCGGGATGCTCTGCTAGAATTAGCAGTCTTTGCGGTTGAGCGGACGCACTGATTTTGTGTGTCACCAATGTCGGTCCCGCAGGCTACGTCTATTCGAGTAGCCGGGCTACGGCAGGTCGACGACGCTATCGTCAGCCGCATGGCATCGGGGTGTAGCTCAGCCTGGTAGAGTACTGCGTTCGGGACGCAGGAGTCGGAGGTTCAAATCCTCTCACCCCGACCAATTGCCGTTCACTTGGCGGATAATGTCGCCCCTTGGAGTCGATTGCGGCCCCGAGGCGAAGTTACTCAAGTCCTTCCGGATTTCGGAATTGCCAGCGCCAGGCATCCCCGCACATGTCCTCTAGGCTCAATTGTGCGCGCCAGCCCAAGGCAGCTCGTGCCAAGCTGGCATCGGCATAACAGCTGGCAATATCACCTGGCCGGCGCGCCACTATGTCATATGGAATCTTGCGGCCGCTCACTTTTTCGAATGCGGCCACGAGTTCCAGGACTGAATGTCCCCGGCCAGTGCCCAGGTTAACCGTCAGCGACGCCCCCCCACGGAGAAGATAGTCGAGCGCGGCCAAGTGCCCGGCAGCCAAGTCCATGACGTGCAGATAGTCACGAATTCCTGTTCCGTCCGGTGTGGGATAGTCAGCGCCGAATACGCGCAGCCGCTCGCGCCTTCCCGAAGCCACCTGGGCAACGTAGGGAGCGAGGTTGTTCGGAACATCCCTGGGGTTTTCGCCGATGAGTCCGCTAGGGTGTGCCCCTACAGGATTGAAGTAGCGCAAGCTCGCGATTCGCCAATCCGGCTGCGCAACCTCGAGGTCAGCCAGCATCTGCTCGATCATCAGCTTACTTCGCCCATAAGGACTCGTCGGCCGCGTGGCGGCGCTCTCGGTCAGCGGCAACGTGAGCGGATCTCCATATACACAGGCCGAGGAGGAAAACACCAGCCGTCGCGTGCCGAGGTCGCTCAGTGCTTCAAGCAGATTGAGGGTCCCGTGAAGGTTGTTCTGGTAATAACGGAGCGGGTTGAGCACCGATTCACCCACCGCCTTGAGGGCGGCGAAGTGCATTACCGCGTCAGGAGGGTTGGTCGACAGGGAGGAAATGAGCGCGGGTCGGTCGCACAGATCCACCATCAGGAAGCGTGGCGCCGCGCCGGTGATTTGAGCGATCCTCTCAAGTATCCGCGGGCTACTGTTGCTGAGATTGTCGAGGATCGCCACCTCATGCCCTGCCCGCATGAGCAGCACGACAGTGTGGGAACCAATGTACCCGGTGCCTCCAGTCACGAGTATGCGCATGATCAGTTTCGGCGTTGTGGGCAGGCTCGATTTGCCTGACCCGAGCCATTATGCCGAAAAGCAAGCTCCGCTGCAGGCAAGGCCGTCGCCCCAGAGAAAAGAAAAGCCCCCGGTGCTGGTCTCACCAGGGGCCTGCCTGCGCGCCGGCTACCGCGCTATTCGGTGGACACTGGCTCGGGTGCCGCCGCTTCCGGCCTATCCAACAATTCGACGAAGGCCATCGGCGCATTGTCGCCGACGCGAAAACCGCACTTGAGGATGCGCAAGTAGCCGCCCGGGCGCTTGGCATAGCGCGGCCCAAGTTCGTCGAAGAGCTTGACCACCATCTCGCGATCGCGCAGTCGGTTGAAAGCTAATCGTCGGTTGGCGAGCGTTGGGGTCTTACCCAGAGTAATCATGGGTTCAATCACGCGCCGCAGCTCCTTAGCCTTGGGCAAGGTCGTCTTGATCGCCTCGTGGCGAAGAAGCGAGTTGGTCATGTTGCGCAACATCGCCAGGCGATGGCTGCTGGTGCGGTTCAGTTTGCGGAGTCCGTGACGGTGACGCATGGCACTGCCCTTTCTTGCATTTCATCCAGGCGCCGACACCACTACGTGTGCCGGCGACTCGTCCTTAAGGTTTCTCGAGATTCGCCGGCGGCCAATTCTCCAGCTTCATGCCGAGCGAGAGACCGCGCGATGCGAGCACTTCCTTGATTTCATTGAGAGATTTGCGGCCGAGATTGGGCGTTTTCAGCAGCTCGTTTTCAGTGCGCTGAATAAGGTCGCCGATGTAGTAGATGTTCTCAGCCTTCAGGCAATTGGCGGAACGGACGGTCAATTCGAGATCATCAACCGGCCGCAGCAGGATTGGATCGATCTGCTGCACCGACCGGCTCTCGACCGGCGCGGCAGTCCCTTGCAGATCCGCAAACACTGACAACTGCTCGACCAAGATCGAGGCGGCGTAGCGAATGGCCTGCTCAGGCTCAATGGCGCCATTGGTCTCGATATCCATGACTAGCTTGTCAAGATCGGTCCGCTGCTCGACACGCGCACTCTCCACTGAATAGCTCACTCGCGTTACAGGGCTATACGACGCGTCGAGGAGAATGCGACCGATGGTGCGTTGTGTCCCCACCTTGGGCCTGGCGGTCGCCGGGAGATAGCCCCGGCCGCGCTCGACCTTGATTTCCATCTCCAGCTTGCCGCCGGCGGTCAAGTGCGCGATGACATGCTCCGGGTTTATGATCTCGACGTCATGCGTGAGCTCGATGTCGCCTGCGGTTACCGGCCCTTCGCCAGACTTACTCAAGCGCAGCAGCGCCGAGTCGCGGTTGTGAAGCTTGAGCACGACACCCTTCAGGTTCAGCAGGATATCAACCACGTCTTCCTGGACGCCGTCGATTGCCGAGTATTCGTGCAGAACGCCGGTAATAGTGACTTCCGTGGGTGCCCAGCCAGGCATCGACGAAAGCAGCACACGGCGCAGCGCATTGCCGAGCGTGTGGCCGAAGCCACGCTCGAAGGGCTCCATCACCACCTTGGCATGGAACGGGGACGTGCTCTGCACGTCGATATTGCGTGGCGTTAGAAATGCATTGCTCTGCATATGACTTCCTTGTGCCTAGGCCGCCTGATTACTTCGAATAGAGCTCGACCACCATGTTCTCGTTCACGTCATGCGCGAACTCGGACCGGTCGGGCAATTGCTTGAACACGCCCTGCAGCTTCTTGGCATCAACTTCGACCCAGGAGGGAAAGCCGTTCTTTTCTGCCAGCTGCACCGCATCGGTCACCCGAAGCTGGGACTTGGCCTTCTCGCGAACGGCAACGACATCATTGGGCCGCAGCAGCGCAGAGGGTACGTTGAGCTTCTTGCCGTTGACTTCGATGGCACCGTGCGTGACAAGCTGCCGCGCCTCGGCGCGGGTCGACCCGAAACCCATGCGGTAAACCACATTGTCCAGGCGCGATTCCAGCACCTGCAACAGATTCTCGCCCGTAGAACCCTTGCGCCGCGCGGCCTCGGCAAAGGTCCGTCGGAACTGGCGCTCCAGAAGGCCATAAATTCGACGCAGCTTCTGCTTCTCGCGCAGTTGGCTACCATACTCAGAAATGCGCTGCCCGGACTTCTGGCCGTGCTGGCCTGGAGCCGTATCGAGCTTGCATTTGGAGTCGAGTGATCGACGCGCGCTTTTCAGGAATAGGTCGGTGCCTTCCCTTCGCGCTAGCTTGCATTTGGGACCAATATAACGTGCCACTTTTGCTATCCTCTTTGCCTAATGCTCGGATCAATCAAACCCGGCGCCGTTTCGGCGGGCGGCAGCCGTTGTGGGGAATCGGAGTGACATCCGCGATGCTGGTGATCTTGAGGCCCAGGGCATTGAGAGCGCGCACGGCCGACTCTCGACCGGGGCCTGGTCCCTTGATGCGTACTTCCAGATTCTTCACACCGCACTCCTGGGCCGCTTTGCCGGCCGACTCCGCGGCTACTTGCGCCGCGAAGGGCGTGCTCTTGCGCGAGCCCTTGAAACCCGCACCGCCGGACGTTGCCCAGGAGAGGGCGTTCCCTTGGCGATCCGTGATCGTAATGATGGTGTTGTTAAAAGACGCGTGAATGTGGGCGATACCCTCGGAGATATTCTTCTTGACCTTCTTCCGCGCTCTGACCTGTGTCTTAGCCATACTAGATTTCCTTTACTTCGCGGTGCGGACCACTTTGCGCGGGCCCTTGCGAGTGCGCGCGTTGGTGCGCGTGCGTTGCCCACGCACGGGAAGGCCTTTGCGGTGCCGTACGCCACGATAGCAGCCCAAATCCATGAGCCGCTTGATGCTCATCGTCACTTCGCGGCGAAGATCCCCCTCGACCGAAAACTTGCCCACGTGTTCCCGCAGGCGGTCCATCTCCGCGTCCGACAGGTCCTTCATCTTCGTGCTGTAACCCACCCCGGCGGCTTCGCAGATCTTGCGTGCGCGCGAACGCCCGATGCCGTAAATCGCGGTGAGCGCAATCTCGGCATGCTGGTGGTTGGGAATGTTTACGCCTGCAATACGGGCCATCTCGCTACCTACCCATTTACCTAGTCAATGAGATCAACCTTGGCGCTGCTTGTGCCGAGGATCGGTACAAATCACACGCACCACGCGGTTGCGTCGGATTATCTTGCATTTACGGCAAATCTTCTTCACCGAAGCCAAAACCTTCATAGCGTTTCCTTTCGCTTTCCTGCCACTACTTGGCGCGGAACACGATCCGCGCGCGGGACAGGTCGTACGGTGTCAATTCCACCGTGACCTTGTCACCCGGAAGAATCCGGATGTAGTGCATCCGCATCTTTCCGGAAATATGCCCCAACACCACATGGCCGTTTTCCAGCTTGACTCGGAACGTCGCATTGGGCAACGTCTCCAGAATCTCGCCCTGCATCTGGATGGTGTCTTCCTTGGCCATCAGCGCGTAGGCAATCCGCCCTTGCCGCCGCCCTTGAAGTTCACCTTCTTGAGCAAGCTCTCATACTGCTGCGACATCAAGTAGGCCTGGACTTGGGCCATGAAGTCCATGGTGACCACTACGATGATCAACAGCGAAGTTCCACCGAAGTAGAAGGGTACGTTCCACTTCACGATCAACAATTCCGGAATCAGACAAACCACCGTGACATAAATTGCGCCGATCAACGTCAAGCGCAGTGTGATCCGCTCGATGTAGCGCGCAGTCTGCTCTCCCGGCCGGTAGCCCGGGATGAAGGCGCCACTCTTCTTCAGATTCTCCGCCGTGTCCTTCGGATTGTACTGGAGCGCCGTGTAGAAGAAACAGAAGAAGATGATCAATGCTGCATAGAGGATGTGATAGACGGGAGACCCAGGCGACAACGTCGCCGCCACATCGCGCAGCCAAACCGATCCTTCGCTCTGGCCGAACCAGCTCGCGGCGGTGGCAGGAAAGAGAATCAGGCTGGAAGCGAAGATTGGTGGAATCACACCCGCCATGTTGATCTTGAGCGGTAGGTGCGAACTCTGCCCACCATAGATCTTGTTGCCCACCTGGCGCTTGGCGTAATTGACCAGAATCTTGCGCTGAGCCTTTTCGAAAAACACCACCAACGCTGTCACGCCAATCACTAGCGCGATGATGAACAGTACCTGCAGAATCGAGAAAGCACCGGTCCGCGTCAACTCCAGAGTCCCGGAAATGGCCGCCGGCAGACCGGCCGCGATACCCGCGAAGATGATCAAAGAAATACCATTGCCCAGGCCCCGCTCGGTGATTTGCTCTCCCAGCCACATCAGGAACATGGTGCCGGTGACCAGCGTCAGTGCCGTAACCAGTCGGAAGGTAACGCCCGGATCGATGACCAGTCCAGGCTGGCCTTCGAGCGCGACTGAAATGCCCAGCGCCTGGAAGAGTGCTAGAAACACTGTGGCATAGCGAGTGTACTGCGTAATTTTGCGCCGACCGGCCTCGCCCTCTTTCTTGAGCGCCTCGAGCGAAGGCAGAACAACCGCTGCGAGCTGCATGATGATGGAGGCGGAAATATAGGGCATGATGCCCAACGCGAAGATGGAAAAGCGCTGCAGGGCCCCGCCGGAAAAGACGTTGAACAGTCCCAGGATGCCGCCTTGATTCTGACGGAAAAGCTCGTCGAGAATGGTAGCGTTGATACCCGGCACGGGAATGTGCGTGCCGATCCGGTACACGACCAGCGCGCCCAGCAGAAACCACAGCCGGCGCTTCAGATCTGCGTAGCGGCTGCCTGCCTTCAGTGCTGGATTGATGGGGTTGGCCAATTTCGCCTTCGCCTGGTTGCAGGGTTACTCGATGACCGCGCCGCCTGCGCCTTCGATCGCCGCACGCGCGCCTTTGCTCAGGCTCAGTCCCTGAACCTTGACCGCCCTTTCCAACTTGCCGCTCTTGATGACCTTGGCACCACGAGCCAGGGCGGGCACTATCCCGGCCTGCTTGAGGGCGAGGAGGTCAACAACATCCAGGGGCAAGCGCTGCAGATCCGATAGACGAACCTCGGCAACGTCCGCGCGGGTGAGTGATATGAAACCGCGCTTGGGCAGTCGTCGCTGTAGCGGCATCTGCCCGCCCTCGAAGCCAACCTTGTGAAAGCCGCCAGCGCGCGATTTTTGCCCGTTCATGCCTCGACCGCCGGTTTTGCCCAAACCACTGCCGATGCCGCGCCCAACACGGCGCCGCGCTTTCTTGGAGCCGGCGGCAGGCTTGATGGTGTTCAATTCCATGATACGTCCTTCATGTGGATACGCTGACCAAATAGCTCACCCGCGCAATCATGCCGCGCACCTCGGGCGTATCGACGACTTCTACCGTATGGCGGATGCGCTTGAGACCGAGGCCCCGCACACAGGCACGGTGCTCTTTCTTGGTGCCAATCACACTCTTCACTTGCGTAACCTTGATCTTCTTTGCGCCCATGGCTCACGCCTCCAAAATCTGCTCGACTGTCATGCCTCGCTTGGCAGCGATTTCGTGGGGCGTGGAAAGCCTCTCGAGGGCGTTGAGCGTGGCCCGAACCAAGTTGTAGGGATTGGTCGAGCCGTGGCATTTCGCCAAAACGTCGGTGACCCCAACCACCTCAAACACCGCGCGCATCGGGCCACCGGCAATGATGCCGGTACCTTCCGACGCAGGCTGCATAAAAACCTTGGTCGCTCCATGGCGCCCTTCGACGGTATGGTGCAGGGTCCCGCCCTTCAATCGCACTTTGACCATCTTGCGCCGGGCTTGCTCCATGGCCTTCTGCACCGCGACCGGCACCTCCTTGGCTTTGCCTTTGCCCATGCCGACGCTACCGTCACCATCACCCACCACGGTGAGAGCGGCAAAGCCAAGAATGCGTCCGCCCTTCACCACCTTGGTGACGCGATTGATGCTGATCATCTTCTCGCGCAGGCCGTCCTTGGCCTCTTCCCGCTGCTGCATTTTTGCCATGTTCGACCTTCCTTAAAACTTCAGTCCGCCTTCGCGCGCCGCTTCGGCCAATGCCTTGACGCGACCATGATAACGAAAGCCTGAGCGATCGAAAGCGACGCTTTCGATCCCTGCGGTTTTCGCGCGCTCGGCGATACGCTTGCCGACCACCGCCGCGGCCGCGACGTTGGAGCCGGTCTTGATCTCTTTGCGCAGGTCCGCTTCCGCGGTCGACGCGCTGGCGAGTACTCGATCTCCCCCGGCGGCGATGATCTGCGCGTAGATATGGCTGTTGGTTCGATGCACCGCGAGGCGCACTGCGCCTTGCAGGGCAATGCGTGCACGGGTTTGGCGTGCGCGCTGGAGGCGAGAATCCTTCTTGTTCATCGTCAACCTCGATTATTTCTTCTTGGTCTCTTTCAAGACCACGTTTTCATCAGCATAGCGCACACCCTTGCCCTTATAGGGCTCCGGGCTGCGATAGGCGCGCACTTCCGCCGCGACCTGACCGACTTTCTGCTTGTCTATGCCTTTGATGATGATTTCGGTTTGCGTCGGAGTCTCCACCTTTACGCCCTCGGGCATCTTGTGCGCCACAGGATGGGAAAAACCCAACGTGAGATTGAGCGTGTCGCCCGCAGCGGCCGCGCGGTACCCCACGCCGACCAGCGTCAGCTTCTTCTGAAAACCCTCGGTGACGCCTTTGACCATATTGGCAACCAGCGCGCGGGCAGTTCCCGACATCGCATTGGCCTCGCGACTGTCATTGGCCGAGCGGAAGAGCACACAATCGCCGTCGCGCTCGAATAAAACCGCAGAGCCGAAGCTATGGGAAAGCACCCCCAAAGGGCCTTTGACGGCCACCTGGCCGCCGTCGAGGGTCACTTCGACCTTCGCGGGGATGAGGACAGGTTGTTTGGCGATTCTGGACATCGAAATACCTCTTCTAAGCCACGATGCAGAGCACTTCGCCGCCCACGCCATTGGCGCGCGCTTTGCGGTCAGTCATAACCCCGCGGGAAGTGGAAACGATCGCCACACCCAGGCCGTTCATGACCCGCGGGAGATCCTCCTTGCTCTTGTAGATGCGCAAGCCGGGCTTGGAAATGCGCTCGATCTTCTCAATCACCGGCTTGCCCGCGTAATAGCGCAGGGCGAGCTCGAGTTGCGGCTTTTTCTCGTCACCAGCCACCTTGAGCCCGTCAATATAACCTTCGTCCTTCAGCACTTGGGCAATGGCCACCTTAAGTCGCGAAGACGGCATCGCTACCGTCACCTTGTTGGCGAGTTGCGCATTGCGAATCCGCGTCAGCATATCGGCGATCGGATCAGACATACTCATGGTTCGATCCCTCCCTTACCAGCTGGCCTTGACGATGCCCGGGATTTCCCCACGCATCGCGATCTCGCGCAGCTTGTTGCGTCCTAGTCCGAATTTGCGGAAGACGCCACGCGGCCGACCTGTCAGCGCGCAGCGGTTGCGCAGTCGGCTGGGGCTAGCGTTCCTGGGCAGCGCCTGCAGCTTCAGGCGAGCCTCGAAGCGCTCTTCGTCCGAGCGCTTGGCATCGTTGATGATCGCGAGCAGCGCGGCGCGCTTCGCGGCGTATTTCTTGACCGTATCGCGACGTTTCTGCTCACGGTTGACCAAAGCAATCTTCGCCATGCCAGCCTCAGTTCTTGAACGGAAACTTGAATGCCGAGAGCAGCGCCTTCGCTTCCGCATCTGTCTTGGCGGTGGTCGCGATGGTGATGTTCATTCCCCGGAGCGCGTCGATCTTGTCGTACTCGATCTCTGGAAAAATGATCTGCTCCTTGACACCCAGGTTGTAATTGCCACGACCGTCGAAGGCCCGGCCGGAAATGCCTCGAAAGTCACGCACGCGGGGCAGCGCGATGCTGACAAGGCGATCGAGAAACTCGTACATGCGCTCCTGGCGCAGGGTAACCATGCAACCCACGGGATAGCCAGTACGAATCTTGAAGCCTGCGATCGACTTCTTGGCCTTGGTGATCACTGGCTTCTGGCCCGCGATCTTGACCATGTCCCCGCTAGCATGTTCCAAAACTTTTTTGTCCGCCACCGCTTCACCCACGCCCATATTGAGGACGATCTTCTCGATGCGGGGCACTTCCATGACCGACTTGTAGCCGAACTGCTTCATCAGTTGCGGCACAACCGATTGCTTGTAGAATTCCTTGAGGCGAGCCATATTTGTATCCAATCCTGATCAAGCCCCGACCAATTCGCCGTTGGACTTGAAAAAGCGAACCTTGCGGCCGTCTTCCAGCGTCTTGATGCCGACCCGGTCACCCTTCTGAGTGGCGGGGTTGTACAGCGCGACATTGGAAATGTGTATCGGCTTCTCCAGTGTAACGATGCCGCCCGATACGCCTTTAACCGGATTTGGACGCTGATGACGCTTGACTTGGTTGATGCCAGCGACAATCACATGCTCGGCATCTACGACACGGCTCACTTCGCCGCGCTTGCCCTTGTCCCGGCCGCAAATGGCGACCACGGTGTCGCCCTTCCTGATCTTGTGCATGTGGACCTCCTACAGCACTTCCGGGGCGAGCGACACGATCTTCATGAAGCGCTCGCTGCGCAGCTCGCGCGTAACCGGCCCGAAGATCCGGGTGCCGATCGGCTCGAGCTTGTTGTTCAGGAGCACCGCCGCGTTCCCATCGAACTTGATTGCGGAGCCATCAGCACGACGCACGCCCTGAGCGGTTCGAACCACCACGGCGTTGTATACCTCGCCCTTCTTGACGCGACCGCGCGGTGCGGCATCCTTGACGCTAACCTTGATCACGTCGCCGATGTTGGCGTAGCGGCGCTTCGAACCGCCAATCACCTTGATGCACATCACACGGCGCGCACCAGTGTTGTCGGCAACATCCAGGATGGATTGCATCTGAATCATAAAAATCACTCCAACTTAACCCGCCTATCGTTTTAAGGAGGCGGCCAGTCTTGGACCCCGTTCGGGGAGATGAACCCACCGCCGAAAAGTCGTGGCGGCGGGCGAATTAATAATTTTAGCAGCGATCGAGGATCGCCGCAAGACCTCTAGCCCAACCTAGGCGCCACGCGCCTTCTCGACCAGCTTGCTTACCACCCACGTCTTGGTCTTCGAAATCGGTCGCGCGGACGCAATCTCCACGACATCACCTTCATGAAACTCGTTCTTTTCGTCATGCGCGTGGTATTTTTTCGACCGGGTAACGACCTTCCCATACAGCGGATGCTTCACCCGACGCTCGACCAGCACGGTAACGGTCTTGTCCATCTTGTCGCTCACCACTCGCCCAATGAGTGTTTGCACCAGCTTGCGCTGCGCCTCGGCTGCTGCAGTTTTGATTTCAGTCATACTTGCCTCGCCTTTTCATTGAGCAAGGTACGCACGCGCGCGATGTCGCGTCGCACCTTGCCGAGTTGGCTGTGGTTGGCCAGCTGTTGCGTGGCCTGCTGCATACGCAGCTTGAATTGGGTCTGCAGCAGTTCCAAAAGCTCGGTCTGGAGTTCTGCCGGCGCCTTGGCGCGCAGCTCTTTCTTGCGTTCACTAGTCTTCATGGCTTATCCCACCAGGCGATGGACGAAGGTCGTGGCAATTGGGAGTTTGGCCGCTGCCAAGGCAAAAGCCTCCCGAGCCAAGGTTTCTTCGACTCCGTCCATTTCGTACAGAACCTTGCCCGGCCGGATTTCTGCGACATAGTACTCGGGGTTACCCTTGCCGTTTCCCATGCGGACCTCTGCCGGCTTCTGGGAAATCGGCTTATCCGGGAAAATGCGAATCCAGATGCGACCGCCGCGCTTGATGTGCCGCGTCATCGCCCGCCGCGCCGCCTCAATCTGGCGTGCCGTGATCCGGCCCCGGCCAATCGCCTTAAGGCCGAATTGGCCGAAGCTCACTTTGTTGCCGCGCGTCGCAATGCCTTTATTGCGGCCCTTTTGCTCCTTGCGATACTTTCTTCTAGCTGGCTGCAGCATTTCGCGCTCCTGACTTTCTACCACGCTTGGGCGGCTCTGGGGTCACAGCCGGAGCCGTCGCGGGCTCGGCGTTGTGCGCCAGCACTTCGCCCTTGAAAACCCAAACCTTGATACCAATGACGCCGTAGGTAGTCTTAGCCTCGGCAAAACCGTAATCGATGTCCGCCCGTAGAGTGTGAAGCGGGACACGGCCTTCGCGGTACCACTCCGAGCGGGCGATCTCGATGCCGTTCAAGCGCCCCGAGCTCATGATCTTGATGCCTTGCGCGCCCAGGCGCATCGCATTCTGCATGGCGCGCTTCATGGCGCGGCGGAACATGATGCGCTTCTCGAGTTGCTGTCCAATGGAATCGGCAATCAACTGGGCATCGACCTCGGGCTTGCGGATCTCCTCGACGTCCGTGCGTGCATCAGGGCCCATGATGCGCCGGATTTCAGCGCGCAGATTTTCGATATCCTCGCCCTTCTTGCCGATGATCACGCCAGGACGGGCACTATAAATCGTCACGCGCGCGGTCTTGGCGGCACGGTCGATGGTAATTCGTCCCACCGAGGCGTGCGCGAGCTTCTTCTTCAGATAGTCACGCACTTTGATGTCTTCGGCCAGAGTTGGAGCGAAGTTCTTGCTGTTGGAGAACCAGCGCGATGCCCAGTTGCGATTGACGCTTAGGCGAAAGCCGGTCGGATGAATTTTCTGTCCCATGTCCCTCGCCTCTCAGTTGCCGACGACCACGCGGATGTGGCTTGTCTGTTTCAGGATCACGTTGCCGCGACCTTTTGCGCGCGCAATGAAGCGCCGGAGGTTGTCGGCTTTGTCGATGTAAATGGTCTTTACCTTCAGCTCGTCTATGTCAGCACCATCGTTGTGTTCGGCATTGGCAATTGCCGATTCGAGCACCTTCTTGATGATCTTGGCGCCCTTCTTGGGGCTGAAGCTCAGAAGATTGAGGGCCTTATCCACCGGCAAGCCGCGAATTTGGTCGGCAACCAGGCGGCCTTTCTGCGCCGAAAGGCGTACGCCGCGCAAAACTGCTGTCGTTTCCATCATGGCTCCTTACTTCTTCGCCGCTTTCTTGTCCGCGGAGTGACCCTTGAAGGTCCGGGTCAGCGCGAACTCACCGAGCTTGTGGCCAACCATGTTCTCCGAAACATAGACCGGAATGTGTTGCTTGCCGTTGTGAATGGCGATAGTGAGACCGACAAATTCCGGCGTCACCGTTGAACGCCGCGACCAGGTCTTGATCGGACGCTTGTCGGCGCCGCCCCGGGCGGCTTCGACTTTCTTCAATAGGTGGGCGTCGACGAACGGGCCCTTCTTGATCGAACGTGCCATCTTGCTTTACCCCTTGTTCGCGTGGCGCCGGCGCACGATCATGTTGTTCGTGCGTTTGTTGCGGCGGGTACGGTAGCCTTTGGTCGGCGTACCCCATGGGCTGCAGGGATCGCGGCCGGCTGCGGTCTTGCCCTCGCCACCGCCGTGCGGGTGGTCAACCGGGTTCATGGCCACGCCGCGAACCGTCGGGCGAATGCCGCGCCAACGCTTGGCGCCCGCCTTGCCGATGGAGCGCAGATTGTGCTCTTCATTGCCCACCTCGCCGATCGTCGCCCGGCAGTCGACATGGACTTTGCGGATTTCACCCGAGCGCAAGCGCAGCTGCGCATAGGTCCCTTCGCGCGCCAGCAATTGCACCGAAGCTCCCGCCGAGCGGGCGATCTGTGCCCCCTTGCCCGGCTGCATCTCGATACAGTGGATGGTAGTGCCAACTGGGATGTTGCGAATGGGCAAGCAGTTGCCGGCTTTGATCGGGGCATCGACCCCACTCAGCAATTGCGCCCCTACCGCAACGCCGCGTGGCGCGATGACGTAGCGGCGCTCGCCGTCGGCGTAGAGCAACAATGCAAGGTTGGCGCTGCGGTTCGGGTCATACTCCAATCGCTCCACTTTCGCGGGGATGCCGTCTTTGTTGCGCCGGAAGTCGACCACGCGATAATGCTGCTTGTGCCCGCCCCCCATATGCCGAGTGGTGATGTGCCCGTTGTTGTTGCGCCCAGAACTGCGATTCTTCTTTTCCAGCAGGCCGGCAAAGGGCTTGCCCTTGTGCAAATCGGGGTTGACCACCTTGACCAGCGAGCGGCGGCCAGGCGACGTCGGTTTGACTTTGACGAGTGCCATGATCTTATGCCTCCCCCGCGAAATTGATTTCCTGGCCAGGCTTCAGGGAAACGAAAGCCTTTTTCCAATTGCGGCGACGGCCAAGGGATTTTCCAACGCGCTTGATCTTGCCCTTGACGTTGGCGATCTGGACGGCCTCGACCTGCACCTTGAAGAGCAATTCGACGGCGGCCTTAACTTCCGGCTTGGTGGCGTCGGGGACGACCCGGAAGACCACCTGCTCGTGGTGTTCCCCGACGAAAGTGGCCTTCTCCGAAATCTGCGGCGCGAGCAGCACCGTCATCAGTCTTTCCTTGTTGGCGGCGCTCATCCCAGCATCTCCTCGATTTGAGCCACCGCCGCCCGCGTAAGCAGGACATTGCGGAAGCGGATCAAGTTGGCCGGATCTACCTCGTGAGCTTCCAGGACCAGAACCTCGGGTAGGTTGCGTGCGGATAGGTAGAGATTGTCGTCGAGGTTATCCGTGACGACCAGCACGTTGTCGAGGCCCATGGCCTTGAGTTTCTGCGCCAGAAGCTTGGTCTTTGGCGCTTCCAGCGCGAGTTGCTCGACCACCGATAGGCGGCCTTCGCGCGCCAGCTGCGAAAAGATCGAAGCCATGCCGGCGCGGTACATCTTGCGGTTCACTTTCTGACTGAAGTTCTCGTCGGGGCTGGACCCGAACACCCTACCGCCGCCTCGCCACAGGGGCGAGGAAGCGCGCCCGGCGCGGGCGCGCCCGGTACCCTTCTGGCGCCAAGGTTTGCGCGTAGACTTATTCACATCGCTACGCCCTTTTTGCGCGCGGTTGCCGCTACGGGCATTGGCCATGTACGCAGTCACGAGCTGATGGATGAGCGCTTCGTTGTAGTCCCGGCCGAATGCGGCATCCGATGCCGCTACCGTGGACGAAGGTTGACCTTGTTCGTTGATCAGTTTGAGTTCCATGTCATCTGCCTCCGCTCGCGGTTTTCGCCTTCGCGGCAGGGCGCACGATCACTGCACCGCCGTCCGCACCGGGGACCGCGCCCTTGACCAGCAGCAACTGGCGAGCGGTATCGATACGGACCACCTCAAGGCTTTGCGAGGTGCGGCGCACATTGCCGTATTGGCCGGCCATCTTCTTGCCGGGAAATACGCGACCGGGATCCTGCGCCATTCCGATGGAGCCGGGTGCGTTAGTGGTCACCGAGTTCCCATGGCTGGCACGGTTGGAGCTGAAATTGTGCCGGCGAATCGCGCCGCTAAAGCCCCGGCCCTTGCTCGTACCGGTAACATCGACCTTCTGGCCAACTTGAAAAATTTCGACCGAGATCGTGGCGCCCGGGCTCAATTCCGCGAGCTTGGCCGGATCGACGCCAAATTCGCGCAGCATTTCGCCCGCTTCCACACCCGCCTTGGCGAGATGGCCGGCAGCGGCTTTGTTGACGCGGCTGGCACGCCGCTTCCCGTAAGTGACCTGAACGGCGCTGTAACCGTCCGCCTCAGGGGTCTTGATCTGGGTAACGCGATTGTTGGCCAGATCCAACACCGTCACCGGGACGGAGTCACCGTCATCGGTGAAAATGCGGGTCATGCCAATCTTGCGACCGACAAGTCCTAGACTCATTTTCGTTTCCTTTCCACACCACCGATTGCGATTGATCGGCGGCAACCTTCAAAGTGCCCGCGGGACTCCGCCCGCTAGCACGCTCTTACTGCAACTTGATTTCCACATCTACGCCGGCGGGAAGCTCCAGCTTCATCAACTGATCCACGGTCTTATCGGTAGGATCGATAATATCCATCAGGCGCAAATGGGTGCGAATTTCAAACTGGTCGCGCGAAGTTTTGTTCACGTGAGGCGAGCGCAAAACGTCATATCGCTCAATGCGCGTAGGCAGGGGCACCGGCCCCTTGACTACGGCGCCTGAGCGCTTGGCGGTGTCAACGATTTCCATCGCCGACTGATCGATCAGTTTGTAATCAAACGCTTTGAGACGAATGCGAATTTTCTGGCTTTGCATGATTCTTCCAAAGAGCGAGGGCCGGCTTGGAGTCGCCGGCCGTTACGGGTCAATTACTCAATAACCTTCGCCACCACGCCGGCGCCCACGGTACGGCCGCCTTCGCGAATGGCGAAACGCAATCCCTCTTCCATGGCGATCGGCGCAATCAGCGTCACCGTGATCGACACGTTGTCTCCAGGCATCACCATCTCCGTACCCGCCGGCAACTCCGTCGATCCAGTCACGTCCGTCGTACGAAAATAAAACTGCGGCCGATAGCCGTTGAAGAACGGCGTATGACGCCCGCCTTCATCCTTGCTCAAAACGTACACTTCCGCCGTAAACTTGGTGTGCGGCGTGATGCTGCCGGGCTTGGCGAGCACTTGCCCGCGCTC
>JAPKHK010000030.1 GCA_026646885.1 Casimicrobiaceae bacterium
GGCGCAGTTGAAGTTTCTGGCTGCCGTGGGTGGCACGCGCCCGAATGCGCTGTTCTTCGCGGGCGATTTGGGCCAGCGGATTTTCCAGACTGCGTTCTCGTGGAAGTCGCTGGGCGTGGATGTGCGCGGGCGCTCCCGCACGCTGACGGTGAACTACCGCACCTCGCACCAGATTCGCGCCCAAGCCGACCGCCTGCTGGCGCAGGAAATCTCCGATGTCGATGGCAACACCGATGTCCGCAAGAGCACGGTGTCGGTGTTCAACGGCCCAGCACCCACAGTGAATGAATTTGACTCCGCAGCATTGGAGATTGCAGGCGTGGGCGACTGGCTAAAAGCCCAGACGGATGCTGGCCTTGCTCCACACGAGATTGGCGTGTTCGTGCGCAGCGACGCGGAGCTGGAGCGCGCCCGGCAGGCCGTTCAGCACGCAGGGCTACCCTTCGTGGTGCTGGACGAGCAGGTGCAATCGTTGGTCGGCAAGGCATCGGTGTCCACAATGCACTTTGCCAAGGGGCTGGAGTTCCGCGCGGTGGCGGTGATGGCCTGCGACGACGAGGTGATGCCCCTGCAAGAACGCATCGAGAACGTGAGCGACGAAAGCGACCTCGACGAGGTGTATGCCACCGAGCGGCACTTGCTCTACGTGGCCTGCACGCGGGCGCGGGAATTCCTGCACGTCTCGGGCGTGGCACCGGCTTCGGAGTTTCTGGCGGATTTGACGGGCTAAGGTCGGCCAAGCCCGCAAGGAATCGTTCGAGCTGGCGCTTTTCTCCCTCGGTTGCCTC
>JAPKHK010000031.1 GCA_026646885.1 Casimicrobiaceae bacterium
CTACGGGATGGACAAGCACTACAAACTCTTCACTCCGCGCCAACTGGTAGCGCTGACCACATTCAGCGACTTGGTACAGGAGGCACGAGCGAGGGTACTGTCGGACTCGATGCGCGCCGGCCTGCCCGACGACGACCGCCCACTGGCCGACGGCGGCGCGGGGCCACAATCCTACGCCGATGCAGTCGCAACCTATCTTGGCATCGCGCTGTCTCGTTGGGCCGAAATGTCAAACACTATCTGCAGTTGGAATACTACAAACCAGAACATTCGCGCCTTATTTGCTCGGCAAGCCATTCCTATGTCTTGGGACTTTGCAGAGCTATCCCCATTCTCGGCTGTAGCACCATTTACATCTTCTGCCGAGTCTGCTGCGACAGCAGTCGAGAGCATGACCACGACAGCCCCAGGCAAGTCTACACAACTGGATGCCGCAGCGGCGATCAATGCTGTGGGCCATGCAATCGTGTCAACAGACCCACCGTACTACGACAACATCGGCTATGCCGACCTCTCGGACTTCTTCTATGTCTGGTTGCGTCAGTCAATCAAGAACCTGTATCCGTCCCTGTTTGCGACGGCTCTAACACCCAAGGCGCAGGAACTGATCGCAAGTCCCTATCGGCATGACGGCGACAAGCAGAAGGCACAGGAATTCTTCGAGATCGGTCTGGGCAAGGCGTTCGCACGCATGCACGAGGCTCACGCCGCCGACTTTCCGCTGACCGTCTACTACGCCTTCAAGCAATCCGAAACCGACGATGATGACGATGCAGACGACG
>JAPKHK010000032.1 GCA_026646885.1 Casimicrobiaceae bacterium
AGAACTCGTGCACGTCGGCCGCCACGAGTAGGCGCGCGTGGAGGTCCCGTCCCGTGGCGGCGCGGGTCGCGTCGAAGGCTGTGACCGCAGGCACGACGCGCGTTGCCGTCGCGGGCTGCGAGCGTGCGGGCGGCGCGGGCGACCGAGGAACCATCACGATGCCGACCGTCGCAAGTGCGAGTATGAAGAAGCCGACGCCGGCGCTGATCTGCCCGGCCGGGCGGCGATTGGAATTGACAGTCACATGGCCGGTATCGACCGCGCCGGTATCGACCTGAAGCAAGTTCCGCTGCGCGATGGGCGCGCTGCGGTGCCCCTGCGCGTTCAATGCGCCCGATGGCCCCGAGGTCGCGTTCGACGCGGAACGCACGCGGGCGGGCAGCCCAAGCCGACGCGGCGCGACGCGCGCCCCGGCGACCACTGTTACCGGTCACCAAACGTGACCCCCCTTTGGGTGGGAAACGTGCCGCCCCCCTGGCGACTGACCTGGGCGGCCTGAGGGCCGTGCGCGGTCAGCGGCCGCA
This sequence comes from Casimicrobiaceae bacterium, assembly GCA_026646885.1. Taxonomy (GTDB): domain Bacteria; phylum Pseudomonadota; class Gammaproteobacteria; order Burkholderiales; family Casimicrobiaceae; genus JACPUX01. Next base: position 525 of record JAPKHK010000032.1, read on the forward strand.
CGCGACTTGGACCGGCGATCCGCTGCTCGCCAGTCGAGGGAGCCCGGAGTCGAGGGCGGTCACTGCGACGGGCCCGTGGAACTCGAGCAGGATCGCCGAGGTCGCGCCGCGCCCCACCAACAGAGCGGGCCAGCACAACTTGGAGCCGGTGCGCTGGCCCTTGGCCTCGCCGCGTTTCCTTGGCCCCTCGCTGCTTCGCATGCTCGAGGCGGTCACGAGGGGGCTGGGAGGGAGGGTAGGCGGGAAAAGCTC
>JAPKHK010000033.1 GCA_026646885.1 Casimicrobiaceae bacterium
ATGCCGTTGTCGGTCAACTTGTTACCAGAGGCCACCAATTTTGCGCTGCTGCCATGCGCGTACAAACCATCGCTCGTGTTGCCACTGAGCAGGCTGTTGCTCGCGCGCGCGAGAGCTGTGCCGGTATCTGAATTGACTTCGACGCCATGAGCGTTTCGACTCGCGATCGAGTCCTTGAGGTTGAGCTCGGTTCTTCCGCCAGTATCGGCGTTGGCGTAGAAGCCCGCATTTAGGCTATTTCCGGATGCCTCGGAGCGGCTCACCTCGACCCGGGTTACCACTCCCGCGCCCGAGGCGCCAGCCCTCAGACCGATATAGGTGTTGTCGAGAAAGCGACTGCCGGAGACCAGCACCCTCGGGCCATGAAGAAAGTATGCGCCGTTGCCGCTTCCCCGGAGCAGCGAATCGAGGAGGCGCACTCGGGAGATGCCATTCACATAGAGTCCCGTTGTGGTGAAATTGGCGATGGCGCAGTTCTGGATAACGAGACTGTTGCCAGCGGTCATGTAGATGCCGTGATCGCCCCCCAAGCCGTTTATGGTAAGCCCTCTCAGAACCACATCGACGCCTGCCGTAGCGATAGTGACACCATCGCCGGAAAACACGCTGATGCCGGCGTAGATGCCCTCCGGGGCAATGATGCTCACCGATTTGTTGATCGTGACTGCGCCATAACCCCCGGAACTCAGGACGATGATCTCACCGCCGCTGTCGGTAACGGTGAGCGCGGCCCCAAAGC
>JAPKHK010000034.1 GCA_026646885.1 Casimicrobiaceae bacterium
ATTCTTGCGCACACACAGGACGCTTACTCTCAGAGCAGCGCGTTTGCCAACGAGGTTTCGACGGTTGGGTCTCGGCAGTGGTGCCTGCCGAAGTCTCGATGCAGCTCATTCGCAACAGATCGTGCCCGATGCTCTGGACTATGTTCATCAGCCCAGAAACTGGCACCAGACTGGCACCAGCCAAACCCAGAAAGCAAAAAAGTCAGCAGGCGCTAACCTGCTGACTCTCGTGTTTCTTGGCTCCCCGACCTGGACTCGAACCAGGGACCTGCGGATTAACAGTCCGTCGCTCTACCGACTGAGCTATCAGGGAACAGCCTCAAATTATAGTGCGAATTTGGCGATTTTTGAAGAAGACGCCATTTTTTTCGCGCTGGCCAGCAACTCGTCTCTTCACGGGTGGCCCACGCCGAGCAAGTCACGCAGATGGGTGCTGGTAGTGGTGTATTGCAGCAGTACCGGGCGGTCCGGATAGACAATGGCAGCGGCGGCGTAGGCGGCCAGGGTGCATTCGTGGAAGCCGCAGACCAGCAGCTTGCGTTTGCCCGGATAGGTGTTGATGTCGCCGACCGCGAAGATACCCGCCTCACTGGTCGCAAAACGCTCGGTGTCCACCACCAGTTGTTTGCGCTCCATGGCAAGCCCCCATTCGGCCACCGGCCCCAGACGCGGTGACAAGCCTTGCAGGACGAGCAGGTGATCCAGCGCAATGGATTGGACGTTGCCGTCCGGTTGC
>JAPKHK010000035.1 GCA_026646885.1 Casimicrobiaceae bacterium
GCCAAGAAGACCGGGTGAGATGCGAAGGCGGGTGCGCCGAGGCAACGTCAAGATGCCGTGATCTCTTCCCTGATCTTTCGCAGATAGCGCCAAGTCAGTTGGGTCAATTTTCTGGAAACAGTGAAATGTTTGCCTTCGGCATCGGCATCGAGATAGCCGGCAAACTGCAGCGTCTTGACGATGCGCAAGCATTTGTGATAGTCAATCCCAAGCTCGTCCTTAAGCTCAGTGATGGAGATTTCGTCGAGCGGGTGCAGGCGCGCGATGAAGTAATCCAGAACTTGCAGGCCTTCGAGCAAGGTCTGGTTAATGTACTCGGGCTTTGCCATTTTGCGACAGGATGCGAATGTTTGCGATCACTTCTTCCGGCGTGAGCCGGCGCGTGAAGTTCACACGCTTGTCGTGCACACGGATGATCGTGCTGCTCTCAAAGACGGCCACAAAAAGGACCGCCTGCTCATCTGTGGTCGTTGGAATGGGCAGACCGTTGGGTGGCATCGAGTTTCCTCCTGAACGAGAAGATGTGCTTGAAGAGTGAAGGAAAAGAAGGCCATCCCTGGCCCCACTGGAACTGTTCGCGACGCGAACAGAAAAGCCAATAAGCAAAGTCGTGCAACAGCCAGTTCAGCACAATGGCGGCGGCGATCACCAGGCCGTGCACGCCGTTGCTCACGAGATACAGATAAGTAACGGCAATGAAAAGATCGCGGCCGGCCCAGTTGACGATGTGCCAGG
>JAPKHK010000036.1 GCA_026646885.1 Casimicrobiaceae bacterium
CGGGGCAGACACGAATGGAAATCAGGCCCTCTCTCGGCGGACAAGAGTGTCCGCCCTCCTTACCTTACCGCTTGCGAAGGGAACGGCGCTCTTTTCCCGCGACACATCGCCGGCACCGAGTTCGGCCGCGTGCGAGCGATGTTCGACGAGGCGGGCCATGCCGTCCAGGAAGCCGGCCCATCGATGCCGGTCGTGGTGCTCGGCCTGTCCGGCTCGCCGAATGCGGGCGATGAGCTGCTCGCCGTCGAGAGCGAGCGCAAGGCCCGCGAGGTGGCTCTCTACCGTCAGGGCAAGTTCCGCGACGTGAAGCTCGCCCGTCAGACGGCGAAGGTCGGCGACGTTTTCGCGCAGATCGGCGAGGAGAAGGCGGGAGTCATTCCGATCGTGCTCAAGACCGACGTGCAGGGCAGCAGCGAGGCGCTGCGCGACGCGCTCACCAAGCTCTCCACCCCGGAGGTGGAAGTGAAGGTGGTTGCCAGCGGAGTGGGTGGCATCACCGTCTCGGACGTGCAGCTCGCCGCCGCCTCCAAGGCGCGCATCATCGGCTTCAACGTGCGCGCCGACCAGCACGCCAAGCGCCTGGCCGAAACCAACGGCATCGACATCCGCTACTACAACATCATCTACGACGCGGTCGACGACGTGAAGGCGGCGATGTCCGGCCTGCTGTCGCCCGAGCAGAAGGAAGAGACGATCGGCCTG
>JAPKHK010000037.1 GCA_026646885.1 Casimicrobiaceae bacterium
GGCGGGTTTTGCGGCCTCGCCCGTGCCGGTCCGGTGTGCGTCGCGCGCTCGCGCGGAAAAGAAAGGCCGGTGTGCACGCGGCACACCGGCCTTCGGATCTGGCTCCCCGACCTGGGCTCGAACCAGGGACCTGCGGATTACAAGTGCCCGGAAGTTTCCAACCGGCTTGGACTTTCTCTTCGCCCTGGCCGGCGATACGCTCGCGCGCATCGCCCGCTGTAGGCGCACCCCGTAAAGTCTCTACACATGCCCGGCAGCGGTTGGTGGCCTCTGCCTGCTTGCTCGGGATTGCCTTAGCGCGTTGCGCCTTAGGGTTCCCCGAATTGGGGGTGTTTTCACCACGCGGTTTCCCGCGTGGGCTGCCATCGTGTCAACAGTCCGTCGCTCTACCGACTGAGCTATCGGGGAACAATCTGCAATTCTAGCGTGAGACCCGGGGCAATGTCGAATTGGCCGGCAACCCTATCCCTTGATCACCGCCGCCATCGCTTTCGCGACGTAATCGATGTTGCGAGTGTTCAGCGCAGCCAGGCAGATGCGGCCGGTGGCCACCGCGTAGATGCCGAATTCGTCGCGCAGGCGCTCGACCTGCGCCGGGTTCAGCCCCGAGTAGGAGAACATCCCGCGCTGGCGCGTGACGAAGGAGAAATCCGCGGTCACGCCATTCTCGCGCAGCTTGCGCACCAGCGC
>JAPKHK010000038.1 GCA_026646885.1 Casimicrobiaceae bacterium
ATCACCGCGTTGGCCAGGCTCAGCCAGTCATGGGGAGAGGGAAGGGGTGAGGGGTCTTGCCACAGCGGGACAAATCCTCGCCCGCCACCACCACGCCATCCTGCGCGCGACGACCGACGGCGCGGTGTGGATCGGCCATGTGCGCCGCGCCGACAGCCCGCACCCCTTCAAGCTCCCGGCCACGCTCGCCTTCGCCGCCGAGGTCGCTGAAGCCACTCAAGCCGCGGCCCTGCCCGAGCTGCCCGCCACGCTGATGGCGCCGGCCAGTGCCGATCCGGCCGCGCTCGGCTACCGCGAGCTCGCCTACCGCGAGACGGACGACGGCGCGCTCGGCGTGCTGTCCTTCGAGTTCTACAACGGCGCCATGTCCACCGCGCAGTGCCGCCGCCTGCTCGCCGCGATCGAGTTCGCCCGCGGCCGCCCCACGCGCGTGCTGGTGCTCGACGGCGGCACGGGCTTCTGGTCCAACGGCATTCACCTCAACACCATCGAGGCCGCGCCCTCGCCGGGCATCACGGCCCTCTCGCTCGCCGCGGAGGAGGGGCACCTCGATCTCTGCAAGCTCCTTGTGAAGCGCGGGGCCAAGCTGGCCGGCAAGCCCGGCACGATCACGCCGCTGGCCGCCGCCGTCTCCAGCGGGCCCGAGCTTCTCGAGTTCCTCATCGCCCAGGGGGC
>JAPKHK010000039.1 GCA_026646885.1 Casimicrobiaceae bacterium
GGCCGAGACGTCGAGCATCGACCCGCGGCATCAGTATCGTAGTCGAGGGACGCCCGCCGGCGAAGCGACCGGTCTGGTCAATCCCACGACGGCCGGTAACTACACGCTCGAAGCATTCACCAGCGGCCAAAGTTCACCGGCCACTTCGCCGGTCTATAGTATCGCAGCGGCTGTGCCGGTGACCGTCGACGCGATTACGGTCCAACCCAATCAAGTCGCCACTGCGGCAGCTTACACGATTCCCATTACACTCGGCGCGCAGGGCGCCTTGACCGGCGGCGCGAGCACCATCGCCGTGACTTGGCCGGAAGGCACGTCGGTGCCGGCGGCGATTGCTGCGGAGAACGTCACAGTCAACGGCGTGGCTGCCGCGGCGGTTTCGGCTGATGCGGGATTGCGGCGGGCGGTGAGGAAGATATACAATAGCTTGAAAGATGGCATGAGTTCCCCTGCTGATTGGTTTGAATCAAACGCTCCGGCTGAGTCAAAAGGCATGGAAGGATTGAGAGAAAAAATGAGAAAGACACAAGGAAAACTTGAACATAATCTTGTTGAACAGCATTCAATACCACTCACAGAATTCGAGAAGAAATACTTCGATTTGTTGGCATCCATCAACGATGCGACTACAAAAGATGAACTCGGACAGATAGCCACACAGGTTGACGGCAT
>JAPKHK010000004.1 GCA_026646885.1 Casimicrobiaceae bacterium
GGCGCGTTGTTCAGCGGATCGAAGAAGTGATTGCAGACCCGGTCGAAGTTTCCGTACGGATCGTCGAAGGGTGGCGGTTGGACGTCGCGGAAGTAGCCCAGATAGGCCGTCGCCTTGCTGATGTCATCTTCCCGTACCGCACCGCGCATCAGCCAACCGGGAGGAATCACAAGAACGACCTTCGCGTCAGTTCCCTCGACCGGTGGGAATTTGTCTCTGTCCCAATCATAGCGTGTAACGCTACGAAGATGCGACTGCCCATCTTCCCGGTTGTCATAGTAGAAGTTGCCCAGGTCGCTAAAGGAACCCTTGGGTAGGCCAAGCGAGCCGCGCTTGGACGGATTCAAGTTGAGCTGCGAACGCAGGTACCCGTTCCAAGATAGCCTCGCATGCGTGGCGAGCTCGTAAGCGGCAAGATCTGGGCTCACAAGAACGGCCGCTAAAGCGAACGGCAGATATCGATAGATTTTCATCTCTTCTCCCTTTTTGGCTCAGGTCTTCTTTGGTTTCTGGTCGCGATTGAGAGCTCATCAAAGCGCAGAAGATCCGCGCGGAAACGCAGGCTGGAGGCGATCGATTCTTCAGACTTCGTCCGCGCAATGCTCTCGCCCTCCTCGGCGATTGCTTCATAGAGCGGGAGGCGTATGGACTTGTAGGTGTCTCCGCCCCCGCAGTCCCCGTCTTCAATACTTCGCGTTAGCGACCACAGCCTCGCCTCCGCAGACCGATTCTCGGGCCAAAGCCAGCTACGCTCATCGGTGTTGTAGATCGGGTCGGCCGCCTGGTAATAGCCGGGCTTGTAGAATGCCGTCCCTTGCCCCGAGACCGAGGCGAACAGCGACCCGGGGATGATCGACCAGGACCACCGCGGCAGGTAGTACTTGCCGGACGCGTTGCTCTGGGTGATCTTCAGCTGGTAGCAGCCCATCCGAGAATGGAGCCCCATGGTGCCAGATGCCGCCCAGCGCCGAATGACGAACACGCCTTCCAGCGGCTCACCGGTGACGCCATCGAACACCCGCCCCGGGTGCCCATAGTGGTCGTACACCCAGAGGATCGCCAAGACGATGCCCAGCGCCGTCGCCGCCGCTCGCTTGGGCTTGGCTTTGGCCCAGGCACGCAAGGCGAGGTAGATTTCTTGTCGGCCTTGGGCGGTAGTAAGCCTCTTGATTCCATCAAATTGCATCGCTGAGCTCCAGTTTCGCCGGCAGAACACTCCACGCGTCTGATCCCATTTCCCGCGTGAGCGCCATTCACATCCCGACTATGCGCCATATGCCGTCATCGCCGGGGGCTAAGAGCACCTCATACTCGAAGGTCTGCAAGCCCTTCCGCCGCAGAATCTTGATCGCCGCATAGTCCTCGGTGATGGTCAAGGCGCTGAACGTTCCGAGAGAGTCGACGATCTCTGCGTGGCCATTGGGCAGTCGCTTGAACGTCTCCCGAAAGCCCTCCCGAATTTGCGTACCAAGAAGGGAGGCGGCCGCGTCCACGTCTCCGCTTCGTAGCCGCCCGAGAAAGGTGGTGAAGATCGTGCCCGACTGCAATGCCGCACCGAGTGGAGAGTAGGCATAGACTCGCCGCTTGATGTCATAGATTAGCGCACCTTCCGGGCTGTAAACACGAACGCTGATCGTGTAGGTGCCTGGTTCTTCGAACTCCAAGGGCACGACGGCTTGCTTGTCCTGTAGTGTAGTCAACGTCAGGTAGGGTTGCGAATCGTCGCCCAAATGGATGTCGATACGCCCGAATGCGACGCGCCCACTATCGGTGATGATGAGATTGGTCCGCAGTGGCGCAAGCCCCTCCTGTCGGTCGAGAACGACGACGAAAGCGTCGGGGCCGGTGCTTGTCACGTCAAAGCTCTGGCTCGACTTCTGTATGACCTCACTGTTGAGTGTCAGCGTAATCGCATTACTGCCCGGTTGAAGTGGGACGTCATTGACGAAAAACCGATCGGCTTCGTCAATCGACGCCTTTATCCCGTTGACATCCAAGGCGCTATTGGAAGGCACGATCGCGGTGCCGGTCACGCTGAGATGCTCGGTCTCAAGCGCAGCCCCCGCGATCCCCTGATCGACTTCGAAGTAAGGTTTTGCAATCGCCCGCACGGCAGTATAGGCAGTATCGGCGTACTGGCCCCTGGCATCGATGGCTCGTGCGCGCAGATGATGGATCCCCACCGGGGGGTTCTTCCATGCGAAGAGGTAGGGTTCGGCTTCCGCCGTCGCAAGCAAGGTATCACCCGAGTAAAACTGCACCGCCATGATTCGACCCGCCTCCTGCGACGCTCGGGCGCTCAGGTGAAACGTATCGCTCGTGAGCACGGTCATCAATGGATGCGGGCTGTCGAGGCGCACCTTGATCGGCCCCACCACCGTAAACGTCACCTCTGCGGTATCGACTTGGGTGCCGTCTCGAGCGTGCGCGTTGGCTTTGAGGGTGTGTTGTCCGAAGGCTGCGTCGATCCAACTATAGTTGGCGGTGAAGTTGGCCGCGCCGCTCGCCATGACGGTGGTCAGCGGCACCCCATCGGCGAAGATTTCCACCCGGTCGATCGCCCTCAAGGGCATGGTCGCCTGCACCACGATGTTGATCGGGCTGCCGCTGGGCAGGCTCTGCCCCGCCCGCGGCTCGGTGATGCTGGCTCCTGGATCGTTGGTGACATTGATCGTAATCGGCGCCGAGGTCGCCGTCATGCCCTGCGGCGTGCTCGTGCTCGCGGTGAGGGTGTGCGTGCCCAGGGGCAGGTTGGTCCATTGGTATTGGTAGGGCGCGCTGGTATCGGAACCGAGCTGCGTGGACCCCTGATAGAACACCACGTTGTTGACTCTGCTTCCCGGCGCGCTCGCTTCGGCTTCCAAGGTGATGCTGCCGCCCGCCGGCGCGCTGGCGCCGTTCGCGGGCGCAGTGAGCCTCACCGTCGGTGGACCCAGCACATCCAGAGTCTTGGGCGCGGAGGTGGCGCTGTTGCCGCCGCTGTCGTACACCTTGGCGGTCAGGGTGTAGGTGCCGGCCGGAATGTCTTTCCATTCCACCACCGGGTTGATGGCCGTGCCGCTACCGAGCAGTGTCTCTCCCGCGTAGTAGTCGATGCGCTCGACGCTGCTCTGCCAAGCCTTGGCGTTGGCACTGAGTATGACCCTCCCCGGCGCGTTCATAGGGCCAGCATTCGAGAGATTGAGCGCCACCCACAGCGGCGCAACACTGATCGCCACCGGTGCGGAATCCGCCGTCGCCCCGTTGCGGCCATAGGCGCGGGCGATGACTTCGTAGGTTCCCGGCGGAACACTTTGCCAGGTGAAATCGTAGGGCCATGCGTTCACGCGGCCGATCGTGCTCCCCGAGGCAATGAAATCGAGATGATCGAGCGCCGCTCCGTAGACCGAAGGCGTCGCCCGGAGACTGATCTTGGCGGGAGCACCAAGGTTTTCCAGGGCTTGGTTGTATTCCGCGTCGTTCGCTTGCAGCGCGACGGCAAGGTCGGCTACGGATACCGTGGTCTGCGAGCTCGCCGTAACACCACCTTTGGTCGTTGCCCGCGCCGTCACACTGAACCTGCCCTTGGGGACATTTTCCCAGAGGTATTGGTAAGGCTTGTCTTGCGTCGCTGCCAGCAAAACTCCGTCGCGAAGAAACTCCACCTTCTCGACTTCACCGTTGAAAGCAAGGGCTCTGGCCTCGAGGTTGACGTTGCTCGGATGGATGAAATAGTTTTCTGTCTGCGCCGGCGGTGCGGTCAACTCGCAGGAGATTGCTTGACCGACGCCCACGGTGATCGGAGGGGAGTAGGCGGAACTCCCAACGCTCGCCAAGGCCCGGGCGCGTATGTGGTAAACGCCCGCGGCGACGTTGTTCCATTGAAGCGAATACGGCGGCTGCGTGACTTGGCCGATCACGCCTCTCTCGACGCTGGAGAATTCGATACCGACGATAGGCAGCGTGCTGATGGGCAGCAACTCCGCCTCGAGAGTGACGCTGCCTGGCGCAGTGGGTAGGGAACTGCAGGAATCGGGCTTCGCCATCCGCACCAAGGCGACGGACTGCCCGCTGGGCGGAAAACCGAAGGCGCTGGCGGTGGCTGTCACCTCAGGCCCGGAGGGGCCGAAGGCCCGCGCGGTGAGGGTACTCTCTCCTGGACCGACGGCCAGTGGAGCCCTGAAAACTCCGGCACTGAGCCGCGCCAGAACGCGATTGCCCTGCCCGTCTTCCACCGTGACCTGCGTATCTGGCCCGCCGGTATAGGTGCCTCGCACTTCCAGCCACATTTTGCCCAGCGAGACTTGTGGCAGACCACCCACGCGAGTGGCGTCATAGGGTTCAATCGAATCGATGGCGAGCGTTCGTGCGCTCGTTGCGAGCCGGGTGATGACGGCACTTGCACTCGCGGTGACCCGTTCACCGCCGGGGAGAACGGCGGTCATTTCGGCCGTGAGAAAGTTTGCACCCAACGTCAGCGGGATAGGGCCGAAGGAAAAGCGCGCGCCCTCGATTGGCGCGGCCTGACCGTTCACGGTGAGCGCTTCGATTTGCGGCGCGGCTAGGCCCCCTCGCACCACGAACTGCTCGTCGAAGGTTGTAGCATTCTGGCCGGGGTCGGTGAACCAGATCCGCGGCCGCAATACCTTGACCGGGAGCGAAACCTCCGCCTTGGCACCGGATCGCGTGGTCGCTCTCGCAAGGAGTGTTCCTGCTCCGTAAAACGGCGGGTTCCAATCGGCGAAGAAGGTTTCGCCGGAGACTTGAGCGCCCTGACCGTAATTGGGACTTAGCGCGTCGAAGATCTCCACTCTCGTTCCGGGCGGTCCCTGAACCGCGCCGGCCACGCGAACTTGATTTGCCTGCCCGAGCCAGAGCGTCGATCCGGCGCTGGGGCTGGTAAAGGCGATGCTCGGCAAGGTGTCATCGACATGGATCTCATAGGCTTCGGTCGAGGCGCTCATGCCTTGATTGTCTGTGGCGCGCGCCGAGACTTGATAAACTCCTCGCGCTACCTCCGCCCAAACGAATTCGAAGGGCGGACTCGTCACGCTGCCCAGTAAGTTGCTGTCTGCGAAGAACTCTACTTTGCCGATCGAGCCGTCTTCGTCGGCAGCATAAGCGGTGAGCGTGAGCGTGGCGGGAACACGAAAAGTTTCGCCGGCATAGCTGAATCGGATCGTCGGGGCGATGTTTGAACTGACGCTGATGTTCACCGGCGCCGACGCGGCGATGGCGCCCTTGCTATCGGTTGCCTTGGCGGTAAGGACATGATCGCCGGGTTGTGCGCCATACCAGTTGAACTCGAAGGGGCTGTAATCGACGCTGCCAATCAACACGTCTTGGTCGAAATACTCCACCAGCGAAATGGTCCCTTGGCGCGAGGAGGCCTCGACCGCAAGGTGAACCGGCACATTCCGGCTGAAGAACGCGCCCTCGGCTGGCGCGGTGATGCGCACCGTCGGCCCGGCGCTTTCCACGCGCAGGCGGATTGTCGAAGAGATAGTGCTCTGCCCTTTGGCGTCGAAGGCTTTGGCGGTGAGCACGTGGTCCCCTGTACTGAACCCACCACGGGTGAGTTGCGCATAGACGGTGGACGAGCTTCCCGCAACGCTGCCCAAGAGCGTGCCCCCGTCGTAGAACTCGACTTTGCTGATGGTGCTAGCCACCGACTTGGCCGTGGCCTTGAGGGTTAGCGTCGCGGTCGAAAGGATGGTGGTGTTGTCCGCCGGCGCTGTCATGTTCACTGTGGGCGGCGTAACGCCATTAACCTTGATGGCGACCGCGGCGGACGTTTTACTTCCTCCGCGGTTGTCGGTGGCTCTGGCGGTGAGGGTGTAGCTGCCCGCGGCGACATTGTTCCATGCCATCGTAAAGGACGAGGCCGTCTTCGCGCCCAGCAAATTGCTGCCCTCGAAGAACTCGACTTGGGCGATGCTGCCATCGCCGTCCCTGGCGCTGGCGGTAAGGGTCACGCTCGCGGGTGCGGTAAAACTGGCATTGTTTGCCGGAGAGCTGAGGCTCACCGTCGGGAGTTGATTGACGATCACGGTAATGGCCGCCGATTTGGTCGAGGCACCCGAGTTGTCGGTTGCCTTGGCCGTCAGCTTATAAGTGCCCTTGCTCACGTTCGTCCACGAATAGCTGAAAGGCGATGCCGAGCTGGTGCCGATCAAGGTGGTGCCACGGTAGTAGGAGACTTGCTTCACGGTGCCGTCCGGATCGCTGGCGCTGACTTGAAGGTCGATCTTGGCCGGGGCATGAAAGACTGCGTTGTTGCCTGGTGCGGTGATGCTGACACTCGGCGCCTGATTGGCTTTGGTCTGGTTGGCGAGCGTCAAGCGTCCTTGGGCTTGTGTGAGCAAGAGAGAAAATTCGGCAACGCGACGTTGCGCCCGCGATTCGATCCAGGCTTCGAGCAAATGAGTGCCATCGGTGAGAGTGACCGGCAGCGCGAGAATGACCTGCCCCGTCTCCCAATCGATGGCCGCGGGCTCCAATGACTGATCACCGATGCTTGCATGCAAGCGCAGCCCGTTCAGCGCACCGCCTTCGAGCGTGCAAGACCTCTCTGCGCAATTGACAATGACACTCATCGGCAGAACGCCCTCTTTGCTTTCCACATCTCCCAGTAGGCCCAGCTCAAATTCCGGCAGGCTCTGTTCGGTGCTCATGGCTTGTTGCTGCTCGTCGAGGCGGATTTCAGTACGCTTTCCGGATGGCAGATGCCATGCGATCAGGCGCACGCCACTCATCCACCAGAGGATGCGCTCCTCGGCATCGTAGCGAAGCGCATCGGCGTCGCTGGAATCGAGATCGCGGTCCAATGAGGTGACCTTCTCGCCCCACTTATGACCAAGAAGAACGCCACCATCGATGCGCCAGAGCTGCCCGGACTCCGCATCGAAGGCGTGCGCCGAGCGAGCCGACGCGCCGCGCGCTACTGACCAGACCACCCATGCGCCTTCCCGCACGGAGAACGCCTTGATGCTCTCTTGGCCGACCAACCAAATGCTGCCGCGCAAACGATCGATGTAGAAATCGTCGGGAGGCGGACTTGCCTCTACATCCCATTCGATTTCGCGATTCCACCCCTCTTCCTTCGCGAATCGGTACAAACCTTTACTGCTGAGTGCCCACAGTTCTCCGCCGGCGGCCACGCGCATCGCCGCTACCGGCTCGGGCGTGAGTGGCAAATAGCTCGCTTGGCCTTGAAAGTCATAGCGCAGTATGCCGTTGGAACTTGCGGCAAAGAGATCGCCGCGCAGCGCGTCGGCGGTGAACGCGGTGGGCATGGACACAAACTGCACCTTTGTGACCATGTTGCCCTCGGCATCGATCAAGCGGCCGCCTTGGTGTGACAGCAGCCAGGCCTTGCCGCCGTTCACCGCCACGATGCTGTGCTCGGTGGGTTGCAAGTCCATCCAATGCACCAAATTCTGATGGGTGTCGACGCGATAAGCGCGTTGGGAATCGGCAAGCCAAAGGGCTGCCTGCGCGACCCGAGTAACGCTAAGGGAACCAAGAACGATGACCCCGGCGAGCACAAGACGCAGAAGTGATGTCATGGCCGTCTCCTCAATCGCACTCGGGGGCTACCACCGTGAGGAAGCGCGTGCCAGAGCGCAGGCCTCCGGGGAGAAGCGGGCTCACGAAGCGCGCGGCGTAGCGGTGAAAACCCAGCGTGGCGCCAGTGACGCGAAAACTTGCGCTCGTTGCACCTTCTGCGATGGGCGTCCGGCCGAGCAAGGCATCGCCTTCGAGAAACTCGATCTCCCCAGCTTCGTAAATACCGGTGAGATCCGCCTTGAGATCGAAGGCTTGTCCCGACGTCGCCGTGTCGGATTCGGTGCTGAGCAGCAGATGCGCAGTCGGGCGGAGGATTCTTGCGAGATAGGCGACCTTGCCACCCGGATCGGCAATCGGTAAGGTGCCGGGGAACGCTGGCAATGCGGTTTCCGGTTTGCGCAAGAAGCCACTATTGATCGCTCCAAAGAGATAGATGTCGCCAAATCGATTCGACGCGGCACTGGTCATGCCCGGGAACACGGTGGAGAAGACGGTCGCCAAACTCGTCGGATTCAGCGTGGTGACAAATCCGCCTCCAGTCGTTGCGACCGGATTCGCCAGCGGGAAGGCGAATTGCACGATATCGAGATTGGGTGTGGCGCCGAAACCTGCTACCGTTACCGTTTTGTCGACATTGAGCCAGATCGCGGTCGGATGTTCTCCGTTGCCAAGACCGGCGCCGCAGGACACGCTGTCCGCATCGTTTCCACCCAGAAGGACACTGCGCACCAAGGCGCCGTCCAGCGGCGCTACTTTGCTCACGAAGATGTCGACGAAACCATAAGGTCCTCCTCTCGTGCCGCTGCTGACCGGAAAATAGAGCGCGGAGTAGGTGCGTCCGGCGACAAAGGCGTACCCCTCGCCGTCGACCGCGATCGCCGTGCCAAAGTCGGCGCCATTCAGGCAGTTGGTGTCTGACCCGCCCAGATAGCTGGAGTAGGCCAGGGCGTTTGCATCAGGGGTGAGTTTGGCGACAAAAGCATCTTCGCCGCTGCGCTTGGCGGACTGAAACGCTTTCTCCAAAGGCAGCGCATTCGAAGTAGTGTACCCGGTGAGATGTGCGCTGCCATCGCCGCCCAAGGCGACCGCGGAAACGACCGTATCGCCCCCGGCACCGCCGAAATAGGTGCCGTACTGCAGCGCGCTTCCTGACGAATTGAGCTTCGCCAAATAGCCGGAGAGTTTTCCGACTTCGACGACACGTTCGGTCTGGAGCGTGCCCGCAGTGGTTGGAAAAGCCGCGGTCTTGGTGGCACCGGCGATGTGCGCTGCGCCCGCCGTGTCGATGGCTAGCGCATTCACTTGGTCCACTTGAGCGAGGTAAGTGGAATAGACCATCGCGCTTCCCGAGGATTGGAGCTTGAGAGCAAAACCGAGGCTCTTGTCGGCACGTTCCAACTGACTGGAGCCATAGTAGATGGCTGGTACTTGCGGCACGGCGTCGCTGCCAAGAAAAGCGCCCGGAGTCGTCGGCATGTCATTGCCCGCTTGCCCCGCCAAGTAGACACTGCCGGAGTCGTCGACGCGGATGGCACGAACCACAGCGCCGCCCTCGCCCCCGATGAAGGTGGAATAGAGCACTTGCCGACCCAGCGGATCGATCTTGGTGACAAAGGCCACCGGTACGGACGAACCGCCAATGCGTTCATCCGGATGAGTGTCGTCGAATGGGTTGACCGTAGGAAAACCGGGCCAGGTAGTCGCGCCCGATAAATACACGTTGCCTCCCGCATCGGCCGTGCCCGACAAAACCGCAACACCGCCGCCATAGACCGTACCGAAGTCGATGATGGGGTCGATGGTGAGCGCTTGTGACTCGTCGTGACTCTCGATGGCTAGACGGAACTCGTCTGTGCCGGTTCTTTCGTAGCGGGCGGTGATGAGCGCATTTGCTTTTTGCGTGCCTTGCACGGCAACGGGTCGGCGGTGTTTGAGCACTTGTCCGCTCGCATGGATGATGAGGTCGCCCGCGGCATCGATTTCCGTGCGCTCGGCACCGACGATGCGCAAGCGTATGGCCTTGAGGCTCGCCCCTGCCTTGGCTATGAAGTCGTATTCGAGTTTCCCGTTCTTGGCGTAATGCCGCAGGTCTATACCCGGGTAGGCATCGACAAAGGTCACTGCGGCAAAGTGAGGCACGTCGGTGACCCAGCTTTCCGGCTTGGTGCCGACGAAATAGTTGCTGCGCTCCGCCGTTTGCTGCTCCGGAACGGCATGCGCATGAGGATTTGCCCCGATTAGCTGGATGGCTACGGTAGCGAGTGCGGCGCCCTGTTTGACTTGCCCTGGCGAGCTGCTGGGGTTGGGCCGCAACAGGCGCAAGGCGATGGCATCGCTGCGCAAATAGGCCTGATAAGGGTGCCGGTTCGCGGCATACTTCACTGCGGCATGGAACTGGCCCTGGTTGGGCTCAAAGCTCGGTTCGAGCTGATGTGTGAGCGGCGGCGTCTCACTCCCGATGAAGGGCCGGCCGAAGCACGGCGAAAAACAGAAACAGCAGACTGCGGCTAGGTAGGCGATTTGACCACAAAATCCGTGGCGAGCCGATATGCCCATATGTTCCTCCCTTGCGTTTGTCGTTGTGCCACTGAGGCAATTTTATTAAATTCTAGACGCAACTGTGCTTGAAATACAATGGGCCAAAAGGCCTATGACTTTTTTCCTGGTTCGATCGTCGATTCGGAGTTTCCGGCGCCCATGCTCCTTGGCGCCTGGACAGAAACACCGACAGAGCCGATTAACCGCTCCACTCTCTTACCGCTAGGCGCAGCGGCGCACTGGCGATGCCGCCGCGGCGCTTGAGGATGCGCACTTCCAGCCCTTGCGGGGCCGCCTGAAGCGCGAGGCGCAGCGCTGCCCAAGTGCTGCCTTGACTGCGCTCGGCAAGTCGATAGAGCACACCCCAGCCACCGCCTTCGCGCGCCGCGAGTTGCAGGCGACGCACTTCAGGTTCGGTGATGCCCGGTAGCCAAGCGAGCACCGCGCCGCAAGAGCTGGCGCGCAGTGCTTGTTCGCAAGCCCAGAGGCGGTCGCGGGCATCGGCGCTCGTCACCACCAGGAGGCGCGACAGGGCCACCCCCGCGGCGGCAAAAGCCGGCGCATAGGGTTGATGCGGCGGATTGACCAGCACCGCCCAAGCTCCCCCGCGAGTGACCGCCGCCAGCGCGGGGAGCGCGAGGCGCACCTCGCCTATGCCTTCGGCAGCGCCAAGAATTTCCGTGATCGCCCCCCGCGGCCAGCCGCCGCCGGGCAATTCAGCGTCGAGTTCGGAATAACCGCTGGCGAGCGTGGCCGTTTCCACGGCCAGCGCTTCGCCGCGCCAAATGGCGGGGTGACGAAGCAGGGTTTCCAGGGCGGCAGACATGGCGGTTACCGCGCATGCGCGCGCCCGCCCAGCCGCCTACCAGCAAGCCGACGGCTTGCGCAGGACCGCCGAATGGCAGGTCCGGCCAAAGGCCGGATGCGGCGAAGCCGCACAAAGGGCGCGCAAGCCAATCTCCGGAGCGGACGCAGTCCGCGAACCGTTATCACCCCCTCCCGCCGGGAGGGGGACGGGGGGAAGGCAGTCTTCACAAAACCTTGCCTTGGCGAATGACGCCCACGCCCAGGCCTTCGATGACCAAAGCCTCGCGCCGCAGGTCGACCACCAGGGGCTGAAATTCGGGGTTCTCGGGGCAGAGTTCCACTTGCTGGCCGCGGCGCTTCAAGCGCTTGACCGTGACTTCGTCGCCCAAGCGCGCTACGACGATCTGCCCGGAGCGCGCTTCACTGGTGCGATGCACGGCCAGAAGATCGCCGTCGAGTATGCCGGCGTCGCGCATGCTGGCGCCACGCACGCGCAAAAGATAATCGGCCCGCGGTTTGAAGAGCGCTGGGTCGAGCTGGTAATGGCGTTCGATGTGCTGCTCGGCGAGGATGGGCTGCCCCGCCGCTACGCGCCCCACCAGCGGCAGGCCGCCACCACCAGTGAGGCGAATGCCGCGCGAAGCGCCGGGCAACATTTCGATCACGCCTTTTTTTTCCAGGGCCCGCAAATGATCTTCGGCCGAACTCACGGCGCTGAAACCCAGTGCCCGCGCCAGCTCCGCGCGCGTGGGCGGCATGCCGGCGGTTTCGATATGCTCGCGAATCCAGGCGAGGATTTGGGCCTGACGAGAAGTGAGGGTCGGCATGGCTAGGAAGGACTAAAGAAGAGAAAAAATCGTCGAAGAAACAAATCTAGGAGCGCCGGCAGGCGCGAGGTTTTTGGTTTGGCCACTTTGTAAACCACAAACCACCCAAGCCATCGCGCCTGCCGCCGCTCCTACCCAAACCATCGTCGCTGCGTGCGTTCTAGGCGCCATTTGCCAGTAGCGACCAGTGCGTATGCAGAATGCGCCAAGCCCCTTCGCGCTGACCGTACACCTCGGTGCAATGCCAAGACATGCCATCGTCGCTGCTCACAGCCTGGTAGTTGAAACTCAACACCGCCAAATCGCCCATGGCTTGAACCAGAGGCGAGGAGATTTCATCGCGATCGACTTTGATCCGGCCGCGCAGGCTTTCGTAATACGCGGTGAGCGCCGGCAAGCCTTCGATGCGTTGCGTCAAAAAAGGATCGAAGTAAGTAACCTCGGGCGCGCAGATTTCCAGAAAACCGGAAGGATCGCCCTTGCCCCAGCGCTTGAGCGCGCTGCGCTCGAGTTCCAATAGCGTGGCGTGCAGAGAAACCTTTGCCGTGCTCATGATGCCCTCCTAGGCCGCACAAGCCGGAAGCAAAGAGCAGCGCGGGCGGCAGCAAACGGCGAACAAGCCCTTCTACCAACAAGGAGAGAAACCCCTTGTATATCTCCCGCTGGGAACAAGGGGGCAAGCCCCCTTGTAAATCCCCCAAGTTCATCTCTTCGACTCAATTCTTCTCCGCAAAATGTGAAGACTTCGGGCCTTAGTGACTAAGCTACCCGCGCCGCCAGCACATGCAGCGGCATGACGACGGCGCGCTCGGTTTGCGGCACACCCCACAGCGGCAAGAGCGCCTGCTCCGCCGCAACCAGAAAACCCGGCCCCTGCGCTTGCACGCAGTGGCGCATGGCCGACCAAGTTTGCACATAAGCAAACCATTGCCAAAAATTCCAAGACACTCGAATAGCGAATTCCGGCGCGGCAATACGCTCGAAAGGCAGAGGCACGTCGGTGTAACCGTTCCAGAGCAAGCGGTTCTGCGCCGGCCAAAAGGGAAGGAGCGCATCGAGCACCACCGTCTGAAAGCAGGCATCGAAATCCGGAGCGACCCGAAGTTGATCGTAGCCCCAAGCGACGAAGGCCGCATGGGGAACCGCCACGCGGCGCACTTCGGCGAAGAAGGCCTTGAATTCGAACCAGTGCAAGGCCTGAGCGACACAAATGACGTCGAAGTGCCGATCGGGAAAATGGGTCTCTTCCGCCCGCTGCACGGAATAACTCACGCCAGCGGCGGCGATGGCATGAGCGATCTGCTCTGCGCTCGGATCCGAGGCGCAAACCTCGGCAAAATACGACGCCAGCGAAACCGCCGCCTGCCCGTTGCCGGTTCCGCAATCCCAGGCACGGCGGCGCGCCGGAGCGAACTCGGCAATAAAGGCGAACAGCGCCTCGGGATACCGCGGACGCGCCGCAGCATAGAGTTGGGCTTTTTCGGAAAAGAGATCGACGAAAGACATGAAAAGGTCGGCTACTCGAAACAGCTCCCGCAGCAACACGCGAATCTGGGCAACTTAAAGATACCGCATAAATATACGGTAACCATTATAGCCCGCTGCCTCCCCTCGTCAAGCCCGTTACAATGCGCCTGTCTTCTTGCCCAATGCCCTGCCTCAAGCCATGTGCGGCCGCTACGAATTGCATTCCCACCCGCAAGTCATCGCGCTTTTGGCCGGCCTCGGCACGCCACCGGAACTCCTGCCGCGCTATAACATCGCACCGACGCAAAACGGACTGATCGTGCGTGCCGATACCCACGGCGGACGCGAAGCCGCGTTTGCCCACTGGGGCCTCATCCCCTTCTGGGCCAAGGAAAAAGACCTCGGCGCACGTTTGATCAACGCCCGCGCCGAAAGCCTCGCGGAAAAACCCGCCTTCCGCCAAGCTTTCAAGAAGCGTCGCTGTTTAGTACCCGCCGACGGCTTCTATGAGTGGCAAGGGCCGCCCGGCCAGAAGCAGCCTTGGCACATCGGCATGGCGGACGATGGTCCCTTCACCATGGCGGGCTTGTGGGAGTGCTGGCGCGACCCGGCAGGCGCGCTGCTCGAGTCCTACACCATCATCACCACCGCCGCCAATGCCATGGTGCAACGCTTGCACGAGCGCATGCCGGCGATTCTGGCGCCGACCGACTACGCCGCCTGGCTCGACCCCGCCAACGACACCCCCAACGCCTTGCTGACCCCCTACCCCGCCGAGAAAATGCGTGCCTATGCGGTGAGCCGCCGCGTCAACAACGTCAAGAACGATGATCCCGCCTGCGCCGCGCCGCTGCCCCAAGCGCCCCCCACCGAGGCGCCCGAGTAGCCCGCCACGACTCGGGGCGGCCGCGACACCGCCCCCCTTTCCTTCCTCTTTCCGGCCTACACCACCGATTTCCGCTATCATTCGCAGTTTCCTAGCCGCAGCTCCAACCTTGACCCCACATCGCGCCTCTCCGCCCGCCCGCCGCGGCCGCACGCCCTCCAAGCCGGGCGGACCCAGCCAAGTACAAAGTCTCACACGCGGCTTGTCGCTACTGGAGGCCCTGGCGCAGGCGGAAGGAGGCCTCACCCTGACTCACATCGCCCAGAAGGTGAGCCTGCCCGCGTCCACCGCACATCGCCTGCTCTCCACGCTGGAGCGCATGGGCTATGTGTATCAAGACGCCGACCTGAGCCTGTGGTATGTGGGCTTGCAGGCCTACACCGTGGGCAGCGCGTTCTTGGCCAATCGCGATTTCGTCAGCCAAGCCCATCACTATCTGCGCCGCCTCATGGAACAATCCGGCGAAACCGCCAACCTCGCCGTGCTCGATGGCACCGACGCGGTGTTCATCGGCCAGGTGCAATGCCGAGAAATGATGCGCCTGCTGGTCAAGCTTGGCAGCCGCGTGCCGCTACACGCTTCGGGTGTGGGCAAGGCCATTTTCGCGGCTCTGCCCGACGATCAGGTGGAAGCGATATTGCGCGTCAAAGGCCTGCCCAAGCTCACCCACAACACCATCATCGCGCCGGAGATCATGCGCCAGTGTCTCGCGCAAATCCGCCAGCGCGGTTATTCCTTCGATGACGAGGAACATGCCTTGGGCACGCGCTGCGTGGCAGCCACGGTGTACGACGAACACGCCGAGCCCTTGGGCGCCATATCGCTTGCCGGGCCCGTGGCGCGCCTCACCGACGAGCGCATCCGCGCCCTCGGACCCATCGTCGCGCACACCGCGCATGAACTGACGGCGCGGCTCGGTGGACGCTGGCCGCATCCGTATTAAACCCCATTTGCCTTCTCCTTCTTATGCTCCCACCGGAAGCCAATCTGGAAGTCGTCTCATGCCTGCCTGAAGACGATGCCGGCCTCAGGCCAGTGCTGTTCGTGCACGGCGCGTATTGCGACGCTTGGTGCTGGAGCGTCAATTTCCTGCCTTGGTTCGCTTCACGCGAACACCCTGCCTATGCGCTTTCCTTGCGCGGCCATGGTGGCAGCGGCGGACGCGAGGCGCTCCTCGTCACCTCGCTCGACGACTATGTCAACGACGTGTTGCGCGCCCTGACGATGATCAGCGAATGCCATGGCCGCCCGGCCATGCTGGTGGGGCATTCCATGGGTGCGGCGGTGGTCGAGCGGCTTATCGAGAATGGTGCGCACCGGCCTCATTGGCATCACGCGGCCCTCCTCGCGCCGGTGCCACCCATGGGCCTCTTGCCCTCCACGGCTCGACTCTTGGCGATGCAGCCGGACTTCCTGTGGCATGTGCATCGAGTGACTGCCGGCTCGCCCAGCGAGGCGTCTCTGGCGGCGTTGCGCGACCACTATTTCACTCCGGCCGTGCCGGCGAAACTGCTCGCCGAAGTCACGCGGCATATCCATGCCGAATCGCCGCGCGCAGTGATGGATCTGTCCATGCCTTTCACTCTGCCTGTGAATGGCTCGCGGCGCGTCGCACCCGAGGAAATCACGGTCATCGGCGGCGAGCGCGACGCCATCTTCACGCCCGACCAAGTGGCGCAAACCGCCGAACGTTATGGCGTCGCACCGATCATCGTGCCGCGCCTGCCGCACATGCTGATGCTCGAACCGGGCTGGGAAGCGGTCGCCGAACTCGTCTTTACGCAACTGGCCCGCGCTGAATTCAACGGCGCGGTAGTGCCCCTGCGCCGCCCCAATAGGTTGGGCAGCGCCTGAGGCGCGGTGCGGCAGGGCGGTTTGTAGGATAATCGCCCCAAGACCAACTCGCCCCGGCACCCGTCATGACTGCTCCGCTCCTGATCGCCCGTCACCAAGACACCGACCTTGCCCTGCTGCCTGGGCTGGCCAATCGCCACGGACTCATCACCGGAGCCACCGGTACCGGCAAGACGGTGACGCTGCAAGTGTTGACGGAGCGCTTCTCCGCCATCGGGGTGCCGGTGTTCCTGGCCGACGTCAAAGGGGATCTCGCGGGCCTCGCCGCTGCCGGTGCCATGAACCCCAAATTCCAGAAGCGGCTGGAGATGCTGGGCCTCACCGATTGGGCGCCGGCCGCTTTCCCGGTGACTTTTTGGGATGTCTATGGCGTCTCCGGACATCCGGTGCGGGCCACGGTATCCGACATGGGCCCCATACTGCTGGCGCGCCTTCTGAACCTCAACGAAGTGCAGGCCGGCGTGCTGCAATTGGTGTTCAAGATCGCCGACGACCACGGCCTTCTGATTCTGGACCTCAAGGACTTGCGCGCCGTGGTGCAGCATGTAGGCGAAAACGCCCGTGACTTCACCACCGAATACGGCAATGTTTCGGCCGCCTCGATCGGCGCCATTCAGCGCGGGCTGTTGACGCTGTCCGAACAAGGCGGCGACAGCTTCTTCGGCGAGCCCATGCTCGACATCAACGACCTCATGCAGACGGTGGATGGCAAGGGCGTGGTCAACATCCTCGCCGCCGACAGATTGCTCTCCTCGCCCCGGCTCTATGCCACCTTTCTGCTGTGGCTACTGGCCGAGCTGTTCGAGAACCTGCCGGAAGTAGGCGACCCCGAAAAACCCAAACTCGTCTTCTTCTTCGACGAAGCGCACCTCTTGTTCAGTGAAGCCCCTGCCGCCCTTCTTGAAAAAATCGAGCAAGTGGTACGGCTCATCCGCTCCAAGGGTGTGGGCGTGTATTTCGTCACCCAGAATCCGCTGGATGTGCCCGACACCGTGCTCGCGCAACTCGGAAATCGCGTGCAGCATGCCTTGCGGGCATTCACACCGCGCGATCAAAAAGCGGTAAAGACCGCCGCCGATACCTTGCGTGCCAACCCCAAGTTCGATGCCGCTCAGGCCATCACCGAATTGGGTGTAGGCGAAGCGCTGATCTCCACGCTCGACGAAAAGGGGCGCCCCAACATCGTCGAGCGCGCCTATGTGCTGCCGCCGGCCTCCCGCATAGGCCCGATCAGCGACACTGAACGCAAGGCCGCAATGGCCAAATCACTGGTGCAAGGTGTTTACGATCAAACCGTGGACCGCGAGTCGGCCTACGAGAAACTCAAAGGCCGCGCTGGCGCGGGCAACGCAGCCGCCGGCACCGCCCCGACCGGCGGCGAACAAAGCGGCGGCTGGCTCGATAGCCTGGGCAGCATCCTCGGGGGCGGCCGCGGCACCGGCTCCAGCCGCAACACTGGCCGCAGCCGCGAAGGCATGGTCGAAGCCGCCGCCAAGAGCGCCGCCCGCGCCATCGGCTCGCAGGTGGGACGGCAGATCATTCGGGGGGTGCTGGGCAGTTTGCTGGGGAAGCGGTAGGTCAGAATGTGCACTCGGAGGAGCACCTCGACAAGCCCTAGTCGCCTGCGCTGGACCTATTTGTTGTGTATGAAGGCCATTTTTTTCATCCCTCCCCGCCCGCCGTCAAGGCGTCACATAGCTACTCGAAGCAGCCACTGCGGCATCACTTGAGTGGACCCGGCCCGGCCGGGTCCAGCAGCCTGGGCTAATCCCCAGCCCCCACTTTTATTTCCACCGTCTCGGCCGCCCGCGCCCGCGACGAATCCATCACCAGAATGTGAAACGTCTTTCCGGCAATCGTGTCGTTTACCGAGACCCTTGCCACGCTCTCGAAAGGCGCGGGCTGAGTCAGCGTAACACCATCGGCGGGACTTTCCTGAATCTGGAGCACATAGGGCGGAACGCCGCCTCGCACCAGAAGTGTCGAACTTTCCGCCTTCTTGCCTGCAAAGCTTATGGTCTTGGGTACGGTCGTGAGAGGTCCAGCCGATTTGACCTCGTCCTTGCATTTGTCCAAGGAGTCGAACGAAGTTTCAGGGAAAGCGGCGAGATGAGAAGCCAGGTTCACGCGGGCGCTGGTGAGCGTGGGCACAACGCTCGCTACCCGAATGATGGCGGCTTCAAGGAGGTTCTTGGAAGCGGACATCACATCAACTGTCCCATTGGTCGGTTCGCCTTTGTAAGCCGAAGGCTGAGATGTGCCCTTTCCGTCCCCCACGCCGCCACTGGCCGCAGCATAAGCAGCCAGTGACTCTGAAAGGGAACCGTCGACTCCAGCCCCCGGCGCAAACATGCCGGCCGACGCCGCCAACCCCGAGATCGCTGTGCGTATCGAGGTTAAATCAGGAACGGTGGCCAAGACCTGCTTGTCCAACGCGCATTGGATATCGACCACGGCGTTGATGAGAGCCCTGGGCGCTTGGTCGATTCTGACTAATAGCGCGCGGCCCAACTTCACCGCTTGCTCACCTTGCTCGATGCTCTTCTTTGTCGCGGCGGCAACCTTCTTGGCACGCTTCACCGGTTCGGCAGCGTTTGCGTCCTTCTCCACCTGCCCGATGGCCGTGTTCAATGCGGTCAGAGCCTCCCGGGTTGGCGCGAGCGCAGCAACAAGCGCGCTGACTGCGTTGTCGATCGCTTCACGAGACTTCTCGACGGCATCGAATGGCGCCACCGCCTTCTCGGCGCAATTGATCGCATCGATGCCCGCTTGATACACCGTCAGACGCGCCGCGCTCGAATTGTAGCTGCCGATGGTATATGCCGTGCCACCCAAAAGCGCGCCTCCGACGATGGCGTCACGATGGGCGTGCCCAGCGGCCAATCCGGCGATGACTCCGCCGAGGCCGATCAACCCGTTGCTCAAGCCTTGGGTCGCCGCGACATTCGCCCGCACGGCTTCTTGCAGCGTGCTTCTTGCCTCCTGGGCCATCCGGTGCGCCGAGCTGAGATCCGCCGCCGACTGATTTGGCGGGTTCCATTTTAAGATCGGGTTGCCCGCGCAACCCGCGAGTAGTAAACCGACCAGTCCACAGCCTGCAAAACGCATCGTACGCTTCATCAGGTTAATCGAATTGCGTTTCATGACACCGATCTCCTCCTCTGAGAAACTTCTTCCGTCGTGCGATCAGCAGGCGCCTAGGTCACAATTGCGCCCCCATTTGGCTACTCGGTTTCTTCTACAGGACCCCCGAATGACTCAAGGCCACTGGATCGGGCGCCCCAAAAGCAGATTTGATAACCGCAAGGGCTCGCGCTCAATCCACAATCTGAATATGATCGAGAAGGACCACCTTGCGTCCGTCGAGGTAGACTTCCACGGTCTCAAAGGCTGCTGCGTTTGCGGGCATCAAGCGCTCGAAACGCACTTGCGCGAGAGTGACCAGATCCACCCACATGCCGGGTTGCTGAACGAGCACGAGGTCCAACTGCAACAGCCCGGTGGGGATACCATCCGGTTCTCGCATCGTCAGACTCGCGGCGACTCCCGGATTTGCCACCAACACGTCGCCCACGACGCAGATGCGACTCGGTCGAGGGGGTGATCTGTCAATCCAAGCATGCCAACCCGGCGAGGCTTTGGAAAATCCTGCGAAGCTCGCGGATTTCCAAGGCCAAGGGCGAGTATCCGCTTGAACCGCTATGGGCAGAGTCCAGGGGAAAGCATCCCCCGGGTCTCGCTTCGGTTGATTGTCGCGCATGTTCTCTCCTTTGTGTTCTTGTAGACGCCATTCAGCTCGGCGGACGAATCCACTCACACCGCTGACTTACACGAGTTTCCATCGCCCGGTGCCAGTCACGCGCGACATCAGTACGAAGGTGATCACCATTGATATCCGCGAGTATTTCTGCGCGAGATAGTACAGCCAACCGCGCTACCCGGCATCACTCAAATAGGTGATGAAAAGATGCAGAAAATTCTGCAGATTCAGTTTGCGAGGAAGGTCCTCAACGCCTGTGGTCGCGCGATCCGCGCATCGTTCTCGGCACCGCACTCGGCCCGCCTGTGAGGCTTGCCGGCGTTCCTGCGGCAAGGTCCGGCCCGCGCCCCTATTTGTCTGCGCCGCGCCGCCGTCTAACGGGCATGGCGGCCACTGGCGATTTGCCGTGTTCGCGGCGCAACACGTCGGCGAACTCGCTCTCGCTCATACCTGGCCCGGCGTAGCGGCCCAGCACATGGCTGCAGCCAAGCGCGGCGAGGAAGCTGCATTGCGCGGGCGTGGCCACACCCTTGGCGGTGACTTCGGGTGCGAAGGCGCGGGCAAGCAAAATGAGGCCTTCGAGAATCGCCGAGTCGCGCGAATCTGCCGGAGTGTTGGCGGTGAAGCTCGCATCGATGAAGACGGCGTCGAGCGGCAGGCTGCGGAAGTCTTCCACGCTGCCCCGACCGGCGCCGAAGCCATCGATGGCAAAGCGCAGGCCACGCTCGCGCAGCGCACCTATGGCAGGGCGCAGGGCCGCCAATTCCTGCCCCGCGCTGGCTTCGGTGAGGGCGAAGCACAAGCGGTCGGGCTGGCAGCCATTTTCCAGAAGTTGCCGGGCCGCATCGTCGGCGAACTGCGGATGGCGCAGTTGGCGCGCCGATACCTTGATGATGAGTCGCGGCAGCCACAACCCTTTTTCCGCCCAGGCGTGGCAGCGCGCCAAAGCCCGCCGCAGAAGCCAGCCGCCCAGCGCCACGCTGGCTCCGGAATGTTCAGCCAGTGCGAGGATGCGCTCGGGTGGCACCATGCCCAGTAGCGGGTGGCTCCAGGCGGGTTCGACCAGCACCGCGGCCAACCGCCCGCTTTCCGTCTCGCGCACGGGGTGGAAGTTCAGGTTCAGTTCCCCCCGCTCCAAAGCCTTACGCAGCGCGCCCTCCAGGGCCATCTCCCCGAGGCGCTGCTCGGCCAGCTCGCTGGCGAAAAACTGGTAAGTGTTCTTGCCCAACTCCTTGGCACGATACATCGCCACATCGGCGTTCTTGAGTAAGGTTTCTGGGTCCTCACCGTCATTCGGGAACAGCGAGATGCCGATGCTCGCCGATACTTGCAATTCGTGGTTGACGATGGTGATCGGCTCGCGCAAGAGCGCCACTAGCTTTTCCGCCACCACGCCGGCATCCTCGCCCCCGCCCTTGAGTTCAAGCACGATCATGAACTCATCGCCGCCCAGGCGGGCCAAAAAATCCGCTTCGCGCAGCGCGTGGTGCAAACGCTGGCCGACTTCGCGCAGAAGCTCGTCGCCTATGCGATGGCCCAGCGTGTCGTTCACGTACTTGAAGCCGTCGAGATCGATGAACAACACCGACACTCGCTCGTTCAAGCGTCGCGCTTTGGCGATGGCCTGCTGCAGGCGCTCGGTGAGCAGCAGGCGATTGGGAAGCCCGGTGAGCGCATCGTGGGTGGCCAAGTGCTGCAAGCGCGCCTCGGCTTCGATACGAGCGGAGACGTCTTGCGCCAAGGTGAGGATGGACAGGAGCGCTCCCTTCTGGTCGCGTAGGCAGGAGTTATACCACTCGCACCAAATGAGCCGCCCATCCCGGTGGTAGTTGCGGGTAAGAACGGTAGCGCGATGCTCGGTGCCGCTGCGCAAGCGCTCCAGCGCCGCTTCGAGTTGCGTCGCGTCGGGTTCGTAAACGAGGCGCCAGTCGCCAAGCTTCGCCCCCAGCGCCTCTTCCTGGCTCCAGCCCAAAAGGCGTTCGGCCTGCGAAGACCATCGAATCAAGCGGCCGTCGCGGTCCCACTCCATTACCGCAAGCGGTGTGTTTTCCATGTGCGAGAGCAGCATCCAGTTGGCACGGCGCAGCTGCTGCTCGACTAGCTTCTGTTCGTGGATGTCGGTGGCCACGGCAAAATAGCCATCACTCTGGCCTTCGTCGTCGAAGCGCGGCGTGTAGGTCACCGACATCCAACGCTCCTGGCCGTCGGGGTAAACCAGAAGGCGCTCCATGCTCAAGGTTTCACCCGCCAGCACGCGAGCAATGGTGGGTCCGATTTCTGCCCAGCGCTCCTGCCCCACTACGTCGGGAACCGGTTTGCCGCGCAGTTCATCGATGGTTTTGCCGCACCACTCCTCGAAGGCGCGGTTGACCATGCGATAGCGCATATCGGCGGACACTGACGCGGCCGGGGAATTCATGCTGTCCATGAGGAGGCGCAACTCGCGCTCTCGGCGTTCTCGCAGGGCTTCGACTTCCTTGATCTCGTGAATGTCTGTGGCCACCACATACACGCCGCAGATGCGCCCTTCCCGATCAAAGTCCGGCACCATGCGCCCGCGAATCCAGCGCGTTTCGCCTTTGACATTGGTGACTTGCCGCTCATAGGACTGGACTTCACCCTTGAGCGCGCGCTCCCATAGCGGCTGGAAATGATTGCTGACTGTGGGCCCCATTACCTCCATGGGGTTGCGGCCATAGACTTGCTCGCGACTGAGGCCGCGCATGTCGAGAAAAGCCTGATTGACGAAGATGTAGCGTCGCTGCGGGTCGAGGTAGGCAACTGGCTCGGGGATGTTGTCGACCAGTCGGCGCAGGCGCTCTTCCGTGCCCGGCGGGCTTTCAGCGGCAGTCGGCGGGATCCGGCGCATCTCAACCCCGTCCTCGTGCCCACCAATCCGCGTCTTGCCATTCGCCATCGTCGCCGCCCGCTTACCCGACGGGGCCCGGGCACGGCCCAGACCCGCAACTCGTATCCCTTAGGCCGGCAGCCCCGGAAGCAGAACAAGCCGCCTCGGCATTGCAAGCGCTAGACATCGGCCTCAGACGAACAACGGGAGAAGCCCCTCGCGGATCCCTCGCTCGTAAGCTCAGATGCGCCCTTGCCAATCCCGCCCAGCACGCTCTTCGATCCATTTCTTCTCCAGAAATGCAAAGAGTTGAGGACTCAATCACTATTGGTTATCGCCGACGCGAACCGCGCTCCGCTGGAGCCGCGCGCCTCCCTTGAACCATGGTACACCAGGCGAGGCGGCACCGGGAAGGCATCGGTTCGGGCGGGAACGGGTTCGCGGCAATCCCAAAGGCTGCCGGGAGGAACAAAACCATGGCGGCCAAGGCGACTTCCACGCCAGCCCGCGACGGCCTGGGGGCATGCGCGCGGCCTCATTCCGCGCCCCGGCCGCCTGGGTACAAACCCGGCGCCTCGCGCCGCTACACGATGAGCAGATGCACGCGATACGGGCCGTGCGCACCGAGCACGATGGTTTGTTCGATATCGCCGGTGCGTGAAGGGCCGGAGATCATGTTGACGGCCCGCGGCAAGCTGCCACATTCCTGGCGGATGAGGGCAAAGGCCTCTTCCATGCCGCGCACGATGCGCGAGGCCGCAAGCACGGCGATGTGAGTGTCGGGCAGCAACAAGGTGCCGGTAGGCGCTTGCGGTCCGGCCAGCACCACCACTGTGCCCGTTTCGGCAATGGCGCAGAAAGTGCCGGTGATACCGACGAGATCCTGGCCCTGAGTAGGCCGGAGTGCGATTTCGACACCTGCCCCGCTCCAGTCGAGCTCGGCAAATTCGGGCCAACCGGCGAGCTTCTTTTCGACCCCGATGCGTTCCAGATAGCGCGCCACGGCCGCCGGAATTTCGGCGCGGCTCGACAGCTCGTCGAGCGTGCTTTCGAGCTTCAAGGCGTTTTCCAGGAAGCGCCCCCGCCCCTCCTGCGGCACGGCGGGGCGCGGTCCGATGCGATGGGCGCCGATATAGGCCAGCGCCTCTTCCCGGGCGCGCGGATCGGGCGCGGTTTTGCCCAAGGCCGCGCGGACCCGGCCGAGAATATTGTCGCGAGCGCTCGCCATCTGCCTATCCCCTGCGCTGAGCGTAGAGCTCTCGGAAGGTCTTGCCGGCCGGCGCGGGCATGTCGCGCCCCTCGCTCCAGCCGCCAACCAGCGGCAGCTTGTGGATGCGACCTTCGTAGCCACCCATCGCCTTCATTGCTCTGACGCCGACGCGGGTGGCCAGAGCGTACAACGCGGGCCGAGTGGCCAGCCAAGTCCAAGCCTTCAGGGCAAACCGCTCATGCCAGGGCCGCAAGTCTTCGGCAACCTGCGTCTCGCGGTGCTTGCGCAAGAGATCGGGCAGCGGTATACGCACCGGGCAAACCGCGCCGCAAGCTCCACATAGCGTGGAGGCGTTGGGCAAATCGGTGGCGATTTCCTGGCCGATGAACATGGGCGTGAGCACCGAGCCGATTGGCCCCGGATACACCCAGCCGTAGGAATGCCCGCCGATATTCTGGTAAACCGGGCAATGGTTCATACAAGCGCCGCAACGAATGCAACGCAGCGCCTCCCTGACTTCGCTGGCGAGCACTTTGCTGCGGCCGCTATCGACGAGGATGTAATACATATGCTCGGCGCCATGGTATTCGTCTTTGCTTTTCACGCCGGTGAGGATGTCTACATAGTTGGTGATCGACTGCCCGGTGGCCGAGCGCGTCAGGAGCCGTAGCAGCGTGCTGGCATCTTCAAGCGTGGGCACTACTTTTTCGATACCGGTGATGACCACGTGCACCTTGGGCAGCGTGGTGCACAGCGTGGCGTTACCTTCGTTGGTGACCAGCATCACGCTGCCCGTTTCGGCGATGAGGAAATTGGCACCGGTGATGCCGAGGTCGCCGGTCAGATAGTGCTCCCGCAGCACCGCGCGCGCTTCGCGGCACAGCTCCTGGATGCCGGTCTTGGGCGTGGTGCCGTGGGTCTTGGCGAAAAGCGCGGCGACTTCTTCCTTGCTCTTATGCAGCGCCGGGGCAATGATGTGCGAAGGCGGTTCGTAGTCGTTGATCTGGAGGATATACTCGCCCAGATCGGTTTCCACCACCTTGAGGCCCGCGCCCTCGATGGCATGGTCGAGCGCGCTTTCCTCGCTCACCATGGATTTCGACTTGATCGCCTTCTTCAGATCGTGCCTGGCGGCGATGTCGAGGACATGACGGTTGACCTCCTCGGGGGTTTCCGCCCATAGGACCGTGGCGCCGCGCGCGGTGGCATTTTGCTCGAACAGTTCAAGATAGGTGTCGAGGTCGTCGAGAACGCGCTGCCGAATGGCCTTGGCGGCGTCGCGCGTGCCTTCGAAATCGTCTAGTTCCCGGATCGCCTCGAGCCGCTTGCCAACGAACTTGCCCTTGCTCTTCTTGAGGTTGTATTGCAGAAGGTCGTCATTGAGCTTGACGTGCGCCCGCTCCTTGAAATACATCGTGGCGATGTGCATGGCGCGCTCCTCAGTCGATGTCGCCGGCAAGCACTTGTGCCACGTGCAGTACCCGAGTCTTTTCGTTGCCGCGACGGCGCAGGCGCCCTTCGATGTTCAACATGCAGCCCAAGTCGCCCAGCACCACGGCGTCGGCTTGGCTGTCGTCGATGTTCTGGCATTTGTTGTCCGCCATGCGCGCCGAAATTTCTCCGAATTTGATCGAAAAGGTGCCGCCGAATCCACAACAGGCTTCTGCTTCGTTCATCTCCGTGAGCTTCAGTCCTGGCACCTTGGCGAGCAGTGCGCGGGGCTGGCTCTTGACGCCCATTTCGCGCAAGCCCGAGCAGGAGTCGTGGTAAGTAACCGTGCCGGTGAAGCGACCGGGAACCGCGTCGAGTTTCGCCACGTTCACCAGAAAGTCGGTCAGTTCGTAGGTTTTCTCTGCCAGTGCCTCGACACGGGTTCGCATGGTAGGATCGTCGGCAAAAAGCTCCGGGTAATGCGTCCTCACCATGCCGCTGCAAGATCCTGAGGGCGCCACCAAGTAATCGCAAGCTTCGAATTCCGCCACCAGCTTGGCTGCGAGGCGTCTGGCGGATTCCCGGTCGCCGGAGTTGTAGCCGGGCTGACCGCAGCAAGTTTGAGCGGCCGGCACCACCACCTCGCAGCCGGCGGTTTCCAGGAGCTTCAGGGCGGAAAAGCCGATCGCCGGACGCATCATGTCCACGAGGCAGGTGACCAACAAGCCGACTTTCATGTGCTTTCCCCCAATTTCCTTGAACCTGCCGCCCGGCGCCCGTTCATCGCATCCGCAACACATTGTAACGGGGGCGCCCCAGCGGCCATATTAGGGCAAACCGTAACGCCCGCCAAGGAGAGAAAGCATGGGAGCCGTGCGCCCCTAGGTCGCCCCGGTCGATAGCCGGATTCTATCCAAGCATTTAGAACATTCAATTGGATTTGCCTGTCACGCGCAGATACCATTTGAACCGTAGTTTCTTTTCATCCACGAGAGGACACGCAAATGAACACGACCATGATCAACACCGAGATCCTGCCCTTCAAAGCCATGGCTTTCCACAAGGGCGAGTTCAAGGAAGTCACCGAAGCAACGCTCAAAGGCAAGTGGTCGGTGGTCTTCTTCTATCCGGCCGACTTCACTTTCGTCTGCCCCACCGAACTGGGCGACCTGGCGGATCAATACGCCCAATTCCAGAAACTGGGTGTGGAAATCTACGCCGTCTCAACCGACACTCATTTCACTCACAAGGCTTGGCACGACACTTCCGAAACCATCGGCAAGATCAAGTTCCCGATGCTGGGGGATCCGACCGGCACCATCACCCGCAATTTCGGCATGATGATCGAAGCCGCCGGCCTGGCGGAGCGTGGCTCCTTCGTCATCGACCCGCAAGGACGCATACAGATCATCGAGGTCAACGCCGGCGGTATCGGTCGCGACGCCACCGAGTTGCTGCGCAAAGTGAAGGCGGCGCAGTATGTCGCTTCGCACCCGGGTGAGGTGTGCCCAGCCAAGTGGAAGGAGGGCGACAAGACGCTCGCGCCCTCGCTTGACCTCGTCGGCAAGATCTGAAGTTGCTCGGGCCCGCGCCGGGACCCCCCTCGGCGCGGGGATTGCAGCGGCAAGGCACCGCCCTTGGGCGGCGGCTTTGCCAGTGCCATCATGGAGACCCTCATGCTCGACGCCGCTTTGAAGACACAGCTAGCCACTTACCTCGAACGCCTGCAGGAGCCGGTGGAGATCGTGGCCTCGCTCGACTATAGCGTCGCCGCTAAGGAAATGAGCGACCTGCTGGAGGAGTTGCGGGCCCTCTCGCCCAAGATCCAGGTTCGAGCTGATGGCGAGGCGCCACGCCGGCCCTCGTTTTCGGTAGGGCGCCCCAACGAAGCGCCGCGCATCCATTTCACTGGTGTTCCCCTGGGCCACGAGTTTACGTCGCTGGTGCTCGCGCTCTTGCATATCGGCGGCCATCCACCGCGGCTAAGCGCCGAGGAGGTTGCCCAGATCAAGGCGTTGGCCGGCCCGTTGCACTTCGAGATCTTCATTTCGCTGTCTTGCCACAACTGCCCGGATGTAGTGCAGGCCCTGAACTTGTTGGCTGCGCTCAACCCCAATATCGAATGCGAAATGATCGATGGCGCCCTCTTCCAGTACGAGGTGGAGTCGCGCCAGATCATGGGCGTACCCATCGTCTATCTCAACGGGGAAGTCTTTGGCCAGGGCCGCATGAGCCTCGCAGAGATCCTGGCCAAACTCGATACGGGAACCTCAGAACGGGAATCCGCCGCGCTGACTGCCAAAGGGGAGTTCGACGTCCTGGTCGTGGGGGGCGGCCCGGCCGGTGCGGCGGCGGCGATCTACGCAGCACGCAAGGGCATCAAGGTCGGCGTGGTCGCCGAGCGCTTTGGTGGCCAAGTGCTGGACACTCTGGCGATCGAGAATTTCATCTCGGTCAAACACACTGAAGGCCCACGACTTGCTGCGGCTCTGGAAGAGCATGTGAAGCAATACGGAGTCGACATCATTGCCCGGCAGCGCGCCGAAGCGCTGCTGCCCGGACCGGGCGGCCGTGAGCTCAAGCTCGCCAGCGGCGCCACCCTCAAGGCCAAGGCGATCGTGCTCGCCACCGGCGCGCGTTGGCGCGAGCTCAAGGTGCCGGGCGAAAAGGAATATCAGACCAGGGGCGTGTGTTTCTGTCCGCACTGCGACGGCCCGTTGTTCAAGGGCAAGCGGGTAGCGGTGATCGGCGGCGGCAATTCTGGAGTCGAAGCGGCCATCGACTTGGCCGGCATCGTGGCCGAGGTCACACTGCTCGAATTCGACCACCAGCTGCGCGCCGATGCCGTTCTGCAACAGAAACTGCGGAGCCTTCCCAACGTGACCGTACTGACCAGCGCTCAAACGACGGAGGTGCTAGGTGACGGGCAGAAAGTGGCAGGGCTCGCGTACACCGATAGAAAGAGCGGCGCGAGTCATCGCCTCGCGCTGGAAGGGGTCTTCGTTCAGATCGGCTTGTTGCCAAACACCGACTGGCTGAAGGGCAGCGTCGAGTTGTCGCGCTTTGGTGAAATCGTGACCGACGCCAGAGGCCAGACCTCGGTGCCGGGTGTCTTTGCCGCGGGGGACTGCACTACCGTGCCCTTCAAGCAGATCGTCATCGCCCTGGGCGAGGGAGCCAAGGCCAGTCTTGCGGCATTTGATTACTTGATCCGCAATCCTGTGCCCATGGCACAGGCGGCGTGAGTCGTCGGGGAGCGGCAGGACTGCGCTCCAATTTTGCAGGCCAGGAAAAAGCGCTACAGAACGACATCGGGGGAACCCTCGCGCGTGCCTGCGGCGCTCCGATCCTCGGGGACTAGAAGGACAGCTCCAGGGCCCTGGTGCAAACGTACATCAGCCCGCCGGGGAGGATGCCCAGACCCAGAAGCGAGAGGCCGTTGAGACTCAAGAGCACGCGCGAGTCGGCGCGAGCCAGTATTGGGGCGTTATCCGCGGCGCTGTCGAAGTACATCACTTTGACCACCCGCAAATAGTAGAAGGCGCCGATGAGCGAAGCGATTACCGCGACCACGGCGAGCCAGACATAGCCGACGTTCACTACCGCCGAGATCACTTGCAGCTTGGCATAGAAGCCGATGGTAGGTGGAATGCCCGCCAGCGAAAACATCACCAGCAGCATCAAGAAGGCATACCACGGGCTGCGGTCGTTCAAGCCTTTCAGGTCGGCGAGATCTTCGGCCTCGAAACCTTTGCGGGACAGCAGCAAGATCATGCCGAAAGAGGCCAGAGTAGCCAGCACATAGGCGACGACGTAAAACAGCGCGGCACTGTAGCCCTGCGGGTTGCCGGCAAGGACACCGAGCAGCATGAAACCCATGTTGGCGATGGTCGAATACGCCAACATGCGCTTCAAATTGGTCTGCGCAATGGCGGTGAGGTTGCCGACCACCATGGAGAGCACAGAGAGAATTACCAGCATCATGTGCCACTCGCCCACCAACGGCTGCAAGCCAAAGACCAGCAAGCGCATGACGAAGGCGAAGGCCGCAAGCTTGGGCGCGGTGCCGATGAACAAGGTGACCGCGGTGGGCGAACCCTGGTACACGTCGGGCACCCACATATGGTAGGGCACGGCACCCAATTTGAAGGCAATACCGGAAACCAGGAACACCAGGCCAAACACCAGCACCATGCCATTGGCCTGCCGGGTGAAGATAGCCCAGGCCATCTTGTTGAGATCCAAGGTGCCGGTGGCACCGTAAATCATCGACATGCCGTAGAGCAAGAGACCCGAGGCGAGCGCACCCAGCACGAAATACTTCATCGCCGCTTCCACCGCCGGCTTGGAGTCGCGCCGCAAGGCGATCATGGCGTACATCGAAAGACTCATCACCTCCAGGCCAAGATAGAGGATCAGGAGAT
Organism: Casimicrobiaceae bacterium; assembly: GCA_026646885.1. Taxonomy (GTDB): domain Bacteria; phylum Pseudomonadota; class Gammaproteobacteria; order Burkholderiales; family Casimicrobiaceae; genus JACPUX01. Next base: position 29,601 of record JAPKHK010000004.1, read on the forward strand.
TGTTGGCCGAAATCATGAACATCATGCCCAACAGGCCAAATAGCGCCAGGACGAAGAACTCGCCGCGGAATATCCCCCGATCAGCAAGGTAGCTGCGCGAGTAGAACAACACCAGGGAGACCGCGGCATAGGCGCAAAGCTTCAGCAGGTCGGCGAGCTGGTCATCGACCACCATGTTGCTGAAGCTGTGCGCCGATTTGTATTCGCTGGTGGCCAGCGTGATCAAGAAGGCACCAGCAAGAGCGATTTGGGTGAGCCAGTAGCTCACGTGGCGCCGGCCTTCGCTGACAAAGAGGTCGATGACCAGAATGGCCAGCACTGAGGAGAGCAAAAAGATCTCGGGGGCGACGGCGTAGAGGTTGGGAACCGGGAAAGTCATGACCGGCAATTCCTTACATGAGCTTGGACTTGGCCGCGTGCTCGAGCAAGTCGCGGACCGAGGAGTGCATCACTTCCGTGAAGGGCGCGGGATAGACACCCATACCCAACACGCACAGCGCCACCACCGCAAGCAGCCAGAATTCGCGCCGGGAAAGATCGGACATCTCGGCCACATGCGGGTTAGTGATGTCGCCAAAGATCACCCGCTTGTACATCCACAAGGTGTATGCCGCCCCAGTAATGAGCGTGGTAGCCGCGGCAAAAGCGATCCAGAAATTAAATTTCACCGCCGCGAGAATGACCATGAACTCGCCCACAAACCCCGAGGTCGCCGGCAGGCCGGCATTGGCCATGGCAAAAAGCATGAAGAAGGCGGCGAACTTCGGCATCACGTTGACCACGCCGCCATAATCGGCGATGAGGCGGCTGTGCATGCGGTCGTACATCACGCCCACGCAAAGGAACATCGCTGCCGAGACGAAGCCGTGCGAGAGCATTTGCACCAGGCCGCCCTCCACGCCCAACGGACTGAAGATAAAGAAGCCTAGGGTGACGAAACCCATGTGCGCGATCGACGAATAAGCGATGAGCTTCTTCATGTCGGTCTGCACCAGCGCCACCAGACCGATATACACCACGGCGATGAGCGACAACGTAATCACGAAACCGGCCAACTCATGGCTGGCATCCGGCACGATGGGCAGGATGAAGCGCAAGAAACCGTAAGCGCCGATTTTCAACGTAATCGCCGCCAACACCACCGAGCCGCCGGTGGGTGCTTCTACGTGGGCGTCGGGCAGCCAGGTATGCACCGGCCACATCGGCACCTTGACCGCGAAAGCGAGGAAGAAGGCAATGAAGATCAGAATCTGCGCCTTCATGGACAGCGGCACTTTGTAGTACTGAAGGATTTCGAAGCTGCCGCCGCTTGCGCGATAGAGATAGAGCAGTGCGACTAGCATCAGCAAAGAGCCGAGCAAGGTATAGAGGAAGAACTTGATCGCGGCATAAACGCGATTGGGGCCGCCCCAGACGCCGATGATGAGATACATCGGAATCAGCATCGCTTCGAAGAACACATAGAACAGCATTGCATCCAGCGCGGCGAACACGCCGTTGATGAGACCGGACATGATCAAAAACGCGGCCATGTACTGGGCAGTCTTCTCCTTAATCACCTCCCAGCCGGCCCAGACCACCAGTACCGTGGTGAAACTGTTGAGGATGACGAAGAGCACCGAAATTCCATCCACCCCCAAGTGGTAGTTGATGTTGAAGGCGGGAATCCAAGGCACGAGTTCCACGAATTGCATGGCGCTGGTATCCGCTTTGAAGCCGGTGTAAAGCGGCAAGGACACCGCAAATCCGGCAAGGGCGCCGAGCAGCGCGAGCATCCGCCCCAGCTGTGCGTTGGCGCCCCGGCCGAACGCGAGCACCAGCAGGCCGGCAACGATCGGCACCCAGACGGTAAGGCTCAAGAGATAGGCTGTCATGCGTTCAGAACTTGGTGAAAAAGCGCCAGAACAAGTAGGCGAAAATGCCCAGCACCATGGCGAAGGCGTAGTGATAGAGATAGCCGGTTTGGACATGACGGATCAAGGCCGCGCCGAAACCGACCAGCCGCGCCGAACCGTTGACCATCACGCCGTCGATCATTGTCCGGTCGCCGCCGCGCGACAGGAGGCTGCCGAATTTGCGGGCGCCCCCGGCAAAGAACCAATCGTTGAAGCGGTCGAAGTAGTATTTGTTGTCGAGCAGGGTGTAGACACCCGCCACGGCGTTGCGAATACGCCCGGGCAGATCCGGTCGCTTGAGATAGAGGAACCAAGCGAGCGCCACTCCCCCCACCGCCAGCCAGAACGCAAGCGTGCTGAGCGCATGAATGCCCATGGCCGCGGGGCCGTGGAACTCGGCGCCGATTTCCTTCATCGCCGGGTGATTCGGTTGCACTTGGATGGCGTCGCCAAAGAAGCCGCCGAAAAGCATGGGCTGGATGGTGAGATAGCCGATGACCACCGAGGGAATCATCAAGAGCACGAGCGGCAGCCACACCACCACCGGTGACTCGTGGGGCGTACCGCCATGACCATGATGATCGTCGTGTCCGCCGTGCGCGGCAGCATCTTCATGGTCGCGGCCAAAACGCTCCTTGCCGTGGAAGACCAGGAAATACATGCGGAAAGAATAGAATGCCGTGACGAACACCCCCGCCACCACCGCAAAGTAGGCAAAACCCGCGCCAGGGACGGTGGCATGTCTCACCGCTTCGATGATCGACTCCTTGGAATAGAAGCCTGCGAAAAATGGCGTGCCGATCAATGCCAGTGAACCGATCAGGGAAGTGATCCAGGTGATCTTCATGTACTTCCACAACCCGCCCATATAACGGATATCCTGGTTGTGGTGCATACCGATGATCACCGAACCGGCGGCCAGAAACAGCAGTGCCTTAAAGAAGGCGTGAGTCATGAGGTGGAAAATCGCCACCGAATACGCCGAGGCGCCGAGGGCCACCGTCATGTAACCCAGCTGAGAGAGCGTCGAATACGCCACCACCCGCTTGATGTCGTTTTGCACGATGCCCAGAAAGCCCATGAACAGCGCGGTAATGGCGCCGATCACCAGGACCACGGAAAGTGCGGTATCGGACAGTTCAAAAAGCGGCGACATGCGCGACACCATGAAGATGCCCGCGGTCACCATAGTGGCAGCGTGGATCAGGGCGGAGATGGGCGTTGGGCCTTCCATTGAATCGGGAAGCCACACATGCAGCGGCACCTGTGCCGACTTACCCATAGCGCCGATGAAGAGGCAGATACAAATCACGCTCATCAGCGACCATTGTTGATCGCCCAGGATATTAATGCTGCTGGCGGCCATCTGCGGCGCAAACATGAAGACGGTTTTGTATTCGAGCGTGCCGAAGTGGGCGAGGATCAGGCCAATGCCCAGCAGAAAGCCGAAATCCCCGACGCGATTGACGAGGAAAGCCTTCAAGTTGGCGTAAATCGCCGTGGAGCGCTTGTACCAAAAACCGATCAACAAGTAGGAAACCAGGCCCACGGCTTCCCACCCGAAGAAAAGCTGGACGAAGTTGTTGGACATCACCAGCATCATCATCGAGAACGTAAACAGCGAGATGTAGCTGAAGAATCGCTCATAGCCAGGGTCGTCCGCCATGTAGCCGATGGTGTAGATGTGCACCATGAGCGAGACGAAGGTGACCACCAGCATCATGGTGACGGTGAGAGGGTCGATCAAGAAGCCGATGTTGAACACCGCCGAACCGGAGACCAGCCAGGTGTAGATCGTGCCGTTGAAGAGGCGCCCAGCCATGACGTCCTGAAACGTGATCACCGAAGCGACAAGGGACACCGCCACGCCCAAGATGCAAATCCAAGCGGAGGGTTGTCGCCCAAGCCGGCGACCGAAGAGGCCCGCGACGATCGAGCCAGCCAGAGGTGCCAAGGCGGCGAGAAGATAGATTTTTACCATGCCCGACATGTTCAACCCTTGAGGCTGCCGAGTTCGTTCACGTCGATGCCGCCAAGATTCCGGAACAGCACCACCAGTATAGCCAGGCCGATGGCCGATTCAGCCGCGGCCACGGTGAGAATGAAGAAGACGAAGATCTGGCCCGCCGTATCGCCCAAAAAGTGGGAGAAAGCGACGAAGTTGAGATTGACCGCCAGCAGCATCAGTTCGATTGCCATTAGCAGGATGATAAGGTTGCGGCGATTGAGGAAGATGCCCACGATGCTGATGGCGAAGAGCAACGCTCCCAGCACCAGGTAGTGCGACAGTCCAACCGTTAGCAATGCGGACACGATGCGTTCTCCCTCGCGGTTCAGGCGGCGTCGCCGGATTTGGCCGGCTCGGCCTCTTTCTCGACGGGCAAGTTGATGAGGCGCAGGCGCTCGCCCTTGGTTACGCGCACCTGCTGGCTAACATCCTGCTGCCGCACGCCCTTGCGGCGACGGAAGGTGAGGGCGATGGCCGCGACGATGGCTACCAGCAGCAGCACGGCGGCGATTTCGAAGGCGTAGACGTATTCCGTGTAGATCTGCATGCCCAGCTCGCGGGTATTGCTGTAATCCGCACCGTGGCTCTTACCTGTCGCGACGGGGGCTCGCTCATAGGCAACATAAAGTATGGAAGCCATTTCGAAGGCCACCAGCACGCCCACCATCGCCCCGACCGGCCAATAGGCTTTGAAGCTCTCGCGCAATTTCAAGAGATTGATGTCGAGCATCATGATCACGAAAAGGAACAAGACCATCACGGCGCCGACGTAGACCAACACCAGCGTGATAGCGAGAAACTCCGCCTGCAAAAGTACCCAAATACCCGACGCGGTAAAAAAGGAAAGCACCAACCACATCGCCGCGTGCACCGGATTGCGGGCGGTGATGACGCGCAGTCCGGAAAATAGCAGCACCAGTGCAAACCAGTAAAAGATGAAGGTCTTGAATTCCATGGCTGCTCTCTCGCGGATGTCTCGGCGACAACGGCGGGCTGCCCGCCCCGCCTACTGCCCATGCCAATCGCGCTCGACTATTCCCTTAAGTTCGTTCCTCGTTTCCGCCCAGAATTTCAGCGGTACTTCGCATCCATCGCGCGGTCACGCGCGATCTGTTCCTCGTATCGATCGCCTACCGCCAGAAGCATCTCCTTGGTGTAGTAAAGGTCACCGCGCTTCTCGCCGTGGTACTCCAGCACCCGCGTCTCAACGATGGCGTCGACTGGGCAGGCCTCTTCACAGAAGCCGCAAAAAATGCACTTGGTGAGATCGATGTCGTAGCGCGTGGTACGCCGCGTGTGATCCGCGCGCTCGGCCGATTCGATGGTGATGGCCATCGCCGGGCAGACCGCCTCGCAAAGTTTGCAGGCGATGCAGCGCTCTTCCCCGTTCGGGTAGCGGCGCAGAGCGTGCAGTCCACGGAAGCGGCGCGACTGAGGCGTTTTCTCCTCGGGGTATTGCACCGTGACCTTGCGCACGAAAAGGTGCCGCCCCGTGACCATCAGGCCCTGCCAAAGCTCGATCAGCAGGAAGCTCTTGAACCAGTGGCGAATCGTGGAAACCATGGCGTTATCTCGCTCAGTGGAACAGGTGTGCCCAGGGTGTTTGCATCATCGCGCCGATGAAGATGATCCAGACCAGCGTAATGGGGATGAAAACCTTCCAACCCAGCCGCATCAACTGGTCATAGCGATAGCGCGGGAAAGTGGCGCGAATCCAGAGGAAAAAGAACAATACGAAGGAGACCTTGGCCGCCAACCAAATAAAGCCATCGGGCAACCCCGAGATGGGCGACAACCAACCGCCCAGGAACATGATCGACGCCAGCGTGGCAATCAGGATCATATTGGCATACTCGGCCAAGAAGAACACTGCAAAGGTGATGCCCGAATACTCGACATGGAAACCGGCAACGATTTCCGATTCGCCTTCGGCGAGGTCGAACGGATGGCGGTTGGTTTCGGCGACACCCGAAATCACGTAGATCAGGAACATCGGCAGTAGGGGCAACCAGTACCAATGGAAGATGCCGCCCTCCTGACCCTTGACGATCTCGCCGAGGTTGAGTGAGTTGGCCGCCATCAACACGCCGACCAAAGCGAAGCCCATGGCCAGTTCGTAGGAGACGATCTGCGCCGCGGAGCGCATGCAGCCCAAGAAGGCATACTTGGAGTTGGAGGCCCAGCCAGCCAAAATGACCCCATACACACCCATGGAGGTGATGGCCATGACGTAGAGCAGGCCCGCGTTGAGATCCGCGACCACCAGCTCCGGGCCGAACGGAACGACCGCCCAGGCCGCGATGGCCGGACCGATCGACAAAACCGGGGCGATGATGAAGAGGTATTTGTTGGCCCCCGTAGGGATGACGATTTCCTTGAACAGCAGCTTGAAGGTGTCGGCAAAGGGCTGCAAGAGGCCGAAAGGCCCGACGCGGTTAGGGCCGATGCGCACCTGCATGTAGCCGATGATCTTGCGCTCGGCGAGAGTGAGGTAAGCGACGGCGATAACCAGAGGCAGGACGATGATGGCGATCTTCAGGAGGGTCCAGATGGTCACTGCCACCATGGGCGCCCAAACCGGCCCGAGGTAGGGGTTGATGAACTGCTCGATCTCGTTCATTGGGCACGCTCCACGCTGATCGTCAATTCCGGGGCACCCAGCGCGGCAGTGCTTTCGTGGGCGGCAGGGACGCGTACAGTGTTAGCTGGGAGGCTGTCGTCCTGCGCCGCCACAAGCACCGCCGACCCGCCGCCCTGAGCGACGCGCACGCGCTCGCCCGGAACCGCGCCCAGGCGCGCGAGCAGAGCGCCGTTCATCGTGGCCAATGGCGTGCGCCCATCGCCGGTCGCCTGCAGAGCGGAAGCCCGACGCACCAGCGCGTCAGCAAAATAGATCGGCACTTCGGCGATGCGCTCCAGCCCTTCGGCGACAACCGAAGGCAGCGGCCGCGGGACGATGGCATTGGATAGCCGCGTTGTCAGGTCTGCGCCTGCAGGCCCAAGCGCGGCCTCGCGCACGGCCTCCGGGTTGTCGACGTCGAAGCCGCAGAAGTCCAGCATGTGGCCCAAAGTACGAAGAACTTTCCAAGCGGGGCGACTTTCCCCGAGAGGCCGCACCACGCCGTTGAAGCTCTGGGCACGACCTTCTGCATTGACGAAGGTACCCGCGGTCTCGGTGAAGGGCGAAATCGGCAGCAGCACCGTGGCGTAGGTTTCCGCTTCGCCACGGAAAGGCGTCATCGCCACCACCATCTCGGCGCCACGCAACGCATCAAGCGCGGTGTGCGGATCAGCACAGTCAAACTGCGGCTCCAGGTGAAGAAGCAAATAAGCCTTGCGCGCCGATGCAAACATCGCGCGTGCGTCGAGGCCCCGGCCCTGTGGCCAAGCGCCGGCCAGATAGCCGCCGACGCGGTTGGCACCCTCGGTGAGAAATCCGCAGCTTGCCCCAGTGAGTTCGGCAAGCTGCATGGCGTAGGCTTGCAGCACACTCGCCTGAGGGTGCTGAGCAGCGAAATTGCCGAGCAAGATCGCCTTGCGCTCGCCTTCGCCGAGGCTCTGCGCAATCGCCCTGGCGGTGTCGGTGATCACCAAGTTCAGCAGGCCCGAAGGCTTGGCGACGCCTTTGGCCTCGCACGCTGCGGCAAGCACTTGCGCCAATGCTTGCGGCAACTGCGAGGGCGCCACGGTGAGGTGCTGGGCGACCGCCATCAGCGGGTCGTCGGCGGTGCTGTGGATGACCGAGAGCTTCATTCCCTTGCGCGCCGCCTGGCGTAGACGCTGCGCAAAAAGCGGATGATCCTTGCGCAGGAAACTGCCCACTAACAACGCGCGCTCGAGCTTGGAGAGACTGGCCACCGGCATGCCCAGCCAGGGCGCGCCTTGGCTCGTCCCATCGGCGGAGAAATCCGCCTGACGCAACCGGAAGTCGACGTTGTTGCTGCCCAACCCATGAACAAAGCGCTGCAGGAGGTAGAGCTCTTCGACCGTGGACCAGGGCGTCGCAGCGGCCGCAATCTGGTCCGGACCCGCTTCGGCGGCGATCTTCTTCAAGCCGTTGGCCACATGCTCCAGCGCCTCCTGCCAACTCGCGGTGCGCCAGGCGCCATGCTGCTTGAGCATGGGGGAAGTGAGTCGCTCTTCGCCAGAGAGCCCCACGTAGGAATAGCGGTCGCGATCGGCGATCCAGCATTCGTTGACGGCTTCGTTCTCGAGCGGCAACACGCGCATCACGCGGTCGTGCTTGACCTGCACTTGCAGGTTGGTACCGGTGCTGTCATGCGGGCTCACCGATTTGCGGCGCGCAAGCTCCCAGTTGCGGGCTGAAAAACGGAACGGCTTGGAGGTGAGTGCTCCAACCGGACATAGATCGATGACATTGCCGGAAAGCTCCGAGGCGACGGCATGACCCATAAACGTCTGAATCTCCGAATGCTCGCCGCGGCCACCCATGCCCAGCTCCATGATGCCGGCAATCTCTTGGCCAAAACGCACGCAGCGAGTGCAGTGGATGCACCGGGTCATGTTGGTGCCGTCGATCAGCGGCCCGAAGTCCTTGTCGGGCACCACGCGCTTGGCTTCACCAAAGCGCGATTCGCCCTTGCCATACCCCACTGACAAGTCCTGCAAATGACATTCGCCGCCCTGGTCGCAGATCGGGCAGTCGAGGGGGTGGTTGATGAGCAGGAATTCCATCACCGCCTTTTGCGCTTTCACCGCCACCGCGGAGTGAGTCTTGACCTTCATTCCTTCGGTGACGGGTGTGGCGCAAGCGGGCACGGGCTTGGGAATCTTCTCCACTTCCACCAGGCACATGCGGCAGTTGGCGGCAATCGACAGCTTCTTGTGGTAGCAGAAGTGCGGGATATATACGCCGACCATATGCGCGGCGTCGATTACCGTCGAGCCGTCGGGTACCTGGGTCGCCTTGCCGTCGATTTCGATGTTCAACATGCTTCGGTCTTTAAGCTCGTTACACGTAGGCCGGCACCGGACACTGGCGGTGATCGACGTGGTACTGGAATTCATCGCGAAAATGGGTCACGAAACTCTTCACCGGCATTGCGGCGGCATCACCCAGAGCGCAGATGGTGCGGCCTTGGATGTTGTCGGCCACCGAGTACAGGAGATCGAGGTCTTCCTGCTTGCCTTTGCCGTGCTCGATGCGATCGACGATGCGCCACAACCAACCCGTGCCTTCGCGGCAGGGAGTGCACTGGCCGCAAGATTCTTCGAAGTAGAAGTAAGACAGGCGCAGCAGCGATTTCACCATGCAGCGGGTGTCGTTCATTACGATCACCGCGCCGGAGCCCAACATCGAGCCCGCTTTGGAGATCGAATCGTAATCCAGGGTGCAATCCATGATGGTCTTCGCCGGCAGGACTGGAGCAGAAGAGCCGCCGGGGATGCAGGCCTTGAGCGGCCGCCCCTCGCGCATGCCCCCAGCCATTTCCAGCAGCGCGGCGAAAGGCGTGCCCATTCTCACTTCGTAATTGCCCGGGCGCGCGACGTCGCCCGAAACTGAAAAGATCTTGGTGCCGCCGTTATTGGGTTTGCCAAGGTTGAGGAAAGCCTCACCGCCCTGATTGATGATAAAGGGCACCGCGGCAAAGGTTTCCGTATTGTTGATGGTGGTGGGCTTGCCGTAGAGGCCAAAGCTCGCGGGAAAAGGAGGCTTGAAGCGCGGCTGGCCCTTCTTGCCTTCGATCGACTCCAAAAGCGCCGTTTCTTCACCACAGATATAAGCGCCATAGCCGTGATGGGCATAGAGGTCGAAACAAAAGTCCGAGCCCTGGATGTTCTTGCCGATCCAACCCGCAGAGCGTGCTTCATCCAATGCCTCTTCGAAGCGCTCGTAGGTTTCCCAGATTTCGCCGTGTATGTAGTTGTAGCCGGTGCGTATGCCCATGGCGTAGGCCGCTATGGCCATGCCTTCGATAACGATGTGCGGGTTGTAGCGCAGGATGTCACGGTCTTTGAAAGTCCCCGGCTCGCCCTCGTCCGAATTGCAGACGAGATATTTGTCGCCAGGGAAGGCGCGGGGCATGAAGCTCCACTTCAAGCCGGTGGGGAAGCCCGCACCGCCGCGCCCTCGCAGGCTCGATTTTTTGACCTCGGCGATCACCTGATCCGCTGGAATCTTTTCCGTGAGAATCTTCTTCAGGGCCGCATAACCGCCGCGCTGCAAATAATCCGCGAGGCGCCAGTTCTGGCCGTTGAGGCCCTTGAGTATGACCGCCTCGGGTCCGTAGTCGAACATCGGCGCGCTCATTGGACTACCCTCCCCCCACCCCCCTCCCTACGGGAGGGGATGATCACGGTTCGCCGCTTCGCGACTCCGGTCCATGGCTTGCGCCCCTTCGGGCGGCCGTTCGGGGCGCTCATCGGACTACCCTCCCCCCCCCCTCCCTACGGGAGGGGATGATCACGGTTCGCCGCTTCGCGGCTCCGGTCCATGGCTTGCGCCCCTTCGGGCGGCCGTTCGGGGCGCTCATGACTTCAACTCCGTAATGAGTTGGTCGAGTCTTTCATCGGACATCTTGCAGCACATGCGGCGGTTGTTGACCAGCATCACCGGTGCATCGCCGCAGGCGCCCATACACTCCCCCTCTTTCAAGGTGAACTGTCCATCGCCGGTGGTTTCGTTGAAATCGATGCCGAGCTTGCTTCTGAGATAATCGGCCGCGCGCGCGCCGCCATTGAGCGCACAAGGCAGGTTGGTGCAGACGGTGAGCTTGTGTTTGCCCACCGGCTGCAAGTTGTACATGGCATAGAAAGATGCCACTTCGTACACCGCCATCGGCGGCATACCTAAGTAGCCCGCGATGAAATCGATGACCTCCGGGGCCAGCCATCCTTTTTCGTCCTGGGCGATGCGCAAGGCCGACATGCACGCCGACTGCTTCTGGTCAGGCGGATACTTGGCGATTTCGCGGTCGATCTTCTTGAGGGATTCAGCGCTTAACATGCTCGTAGCTTCAGGGATTTCCGAGGAGAGTCAGCGGTCGATTTCACCGAACACGATGTCTTGAGTGCCAATGATCGCCACCACGTCGGCGATCATGTGGCCGCGCGACATCTCATCCAGGGCGGCAAGGTGGGCGAAGCCGGGAGCACGAATCTTCATGCGGTAGGGCTTGTTGGCGCCGTCGGAGACAAGGTAAATGCCGAACTCGCCCTTGGGATGCTCGACCGCGGCGTACACCTCGCCCTCGGGCACATGCATGCCCTCGGTGAAGAGCTTGAAGTGGTGAATCAGCTCCTCCATGTTTTGCTTCATCAGCGCCCGCGGCGGCGGTGCTACCTTGTGGTCGTCAACGATCACCGGTCCCGGATTGGCACGCAGCCAATCCACACATTGCTTAATGATGCGGTTGGACTGCCGCATCTCTTCGACCCGCACGAGATACCGGTCATAGCAGTCGCCGTTGGTGCCCACCGGAATATCGAATTCGACGCGGTCGTACACCTCGTAGGGTTGCTTCTTGCGCAGATCCCAGGCAACTCCGGAGCCGCGCAGCATCGGGCCGGTGAGCCCCAGCGCCATGGCCCGCTCCGGCGTCACCACTCCGATGTTGACGGTGCGCTGCTTCCAGATGCGATTGTCGGTGAGCAGAGTTTCGTAATCATCGACGTAGCCGGGGAAACGGCAGGTGAAATCCTCGATGAAATCCAGCAGCGACCCTTGGCGGTTGGCATTCATTCCCCCCATCCATTTGGCGTTGTGAATCTTAGTCGCCGTGTACTGCGGCATGCTCTCGGGAAGGTCGCGATACACTCCGCCAGGGCGGTAATAGGCGGCGTGCAGGCGCGCGCCGGAAACCGCCTCGTAGCAATCCATGAGATCTTCGCGCTCGCGGAAAGCGTAGAGGAAGGTGGTCATGCCGCCCACGTCCAGCGAGTGGGCGCCCAGCCACAGGAGGTGATTGAGGATGCGGGTGATCTCGTCGAACATCACGCGGATATATTGCGCGCGGATAGGTACTTCGATACCCAGCAGGCGCTCGACCGCCATCACATAGGCGTGCTCGTTGCACATCATCGAGACATAATCCAGACGGTCCATGTAGGGTAAGGTCTGGAGAAAAGTGCGGGTTTCTGCCAGCTTCTCGGTGGCGCGATGCAAGAGACCGATGTGCGGATCGGCACGCTGTACCACTTCGCCATCGAGTTCGAGGACCAGGCGCAGCACCCCGTGCGCCGCCGGATGCTGCGGCCCAAAGTTCATGGTGAGGTTCTGAATTTCAGCCATTCTTGTCGCTCCGCCCCTAGTTCCGCGCATACTGCTCTTCGCGAATCACCCGTGGCGTGACCTCGCGCGGCTCAATCGTGACCGGCTGATAGATCACGCGCTTCTGCTCGGGGTCGTAGCGCATTTCCACATGGCCGGAAATCGGGAAATCCTTGCGGAAAGGGTGTCCCACGAAACCGTAATCGGTGAGAATGCGCCGCAGATCGGGGTGACCGCTGAACATAAGACCGAAAAGGTCGAAGGCCTCGCGCTCGTACCAGTTCGCCGAAGGCCACAAATCGACTGCCGAATCGACCACCGGGAATTCGTCGTCGGGCACGTAGCAGCGTACCCGCAGTCGCCAGTTATGGGTGATGGACAAGAGCTGATAGACGACCGCAAAACGCGGCCCGGAATGTTCTCCGTCGCGGTATTCGGCATAGTCGATGCCACACAGATCGATCAGAGATTCAAAGCGCAATTGCCCGTCGTCACGCAGCGTCTTCAAAGTCGCCGAGAGGGAACCCGCAGGCACCACCAAGGTAAGCTCGCCACGGTCAGCGTTCGCGGCCCCGGCGTCATCGCCCAGCACTTCGCGCAGGCGGGCGGCAAGCATTTCGATTCGCGCGCTCATGCTCTTTCAGGTCCTGGCAATGGTGTTGGTTCGCCAAATTTTGCTCTGCAACTGCAAAATGCCATAGAGCAGCGCCTCGGCGGTTGGCGGGCAGCCCGGCACATAGATGTCGACCGGAATGATGCGATCGCAGCCGCGCACCACCGAGTAGGAGTAGTGATAATAGCCGCCGCCATTGGCGCAGGAGCCCATGGAGATCACCCAGCGCGGCTCGGCCATCTGGTCGTAGACCTTGCGCAATGCGGGAGCCATCTTATTGCAAAGGGTGCCGGCGACGATCATCACATCCGACTGCCGTGGACTTGGGCGGAACACGATGCCGAAGCGGTCGAGGTCGTAGCGGGAAGCGCCCGCCTGCATCATCTCCACCGCGCAGCAGGCGAGGCCAAAGGTCATCGGCCACATCGAGCCGTTGCGGGCCCAGTTGATGACAGTGTCGAGCGTCGTGGTCACGAAGCCCTTCTCGAATACGCCTTCAATACTCATACGTTTCCTTGTGATAGGGCGCGAGCCGCCTTCTCGGTGAAGCGGGTCATTCCCAATCCAGTGCGCCTTTCTTCCACTCGTAGACAAAACCCACGATCAGTATTCCCAGGAACACCATCATTGCCGTGAAGCCAAAGACACCAATTTCCTTGAGCACTACCGCCCAGGGGAAAAGAAAGGCAATCTCGAGATCGAAGAGAATGAACAAAATGGCCACGAGGTAGTAACGCACGTCGAACTTCATGCGCGCATCCTCGAAGGCTTCGAAACCGCACTCATAAGGGGAAAGCTTGGCTGAGTCGGGTCGGTTGGGCGCAACGATGGCACCTGCGATCAAAAGGATCAAACCGAAGCCGATTCCCACCGCGATGAACAGCAGAACCGGAAAGTAGTTTTCGAGCATCTTTTCCCCGCAAAAAGGGCGGAACATCGCTGCCCCGCCCCTCCTTTGTTTCGTGCCGCCTCTCCCCGCCGGGGGGCCGCCGCTGAACCTCTATTCTGGTGCCGACGGTGAGACTCGAACTCACACGGCTCGCGCCACCGCCCCCTCAAGACGGCGTGTCTACCAATTCCACCACGTCGGCCAAAAACTGCTGCCCAAAGTAAGCGCCACACGCCGCAGCGGTGCCGCATCGCTGGCGAGGAGCTTCTCGGTGAGCTGCCTTGCCGCCTGCAAGAAAAGTAAGTCAGAGCCCGCTCAATTCGGGATATCCTTCGCTTTCGAGCTGGGTTCCTGCGCCGCAGCGCCGCTCCCAGCCGGCGCGACGGCGGGCGCTTTCATTTCCTTGCTGGGTTCGGGAATGTTGCGCATCACCCCCTCAGCGCCCTTCTCTGGCGCGCTGCGCTGCATCCCGAGGTAACTCAAACCCAGACTCGAGACAAAAAATACGGTGGCGAGGATAGCGGTCGTGCGGCTGAGAAAGTTCGCCGAGCCCGCTGCGCCAAAAAAACTGCCAGCACTGCCACTGCCAAACGCGGCGCCCATGTCAGCGCCCTTGCCCTGTTGCAGCAACACGAAGCCTATCACCCCCGCCGCTACCAGAACATGCAATACCAGAAGAATCGCTTCCACTTCACTTCACCCAATGCGTTATGCCTGCCGACTCATGCGGCCCGGCAAATGGCCAGAAAATCCGCCGCTTTCAGCGAGGCGCCGCCGATCAAGCCGCCGTCGATGTCGGGCATGGCAAACAGCTCCGCCGCGTTGGCTGGCTTGACGCTGCCGCCATACAGAATGGAAACATTGTTGCGCAGCTTTTCGCTCAGACGACCGCGAATCAGGGCATGAACCTCCTGTGCCTGATCAGGTGAAGCCGTGCGCCCCGTGCCAATCGCCCAGACCGGTTCGTACGCCACTACCGCCTCGGCGAGGTCGATGTCCGGCCGGGTCAAAACCGCGTCCAACTGCGCCATCACCACGTCCGCGGTCGCGCCCTTTTCGCGCTCGGCCAATGTTTCACCGACACATACGATGGGTATCATGTCCGACGCCTCGACGGCCGCGCATTTCGCGGCGATGGTCTTGTTCGACTCATGCAGGCCATGGCGCCGTTCCGAATGACCGATGATGACGTACTTGCAGCCAAACTCGCGCAGCATCACGGCGGCAACTTCACCGGTATAGGCCCCGGGAAAGTGTTCGCTAACGTTTTGCGCGCCCAGATGGATGCGTGTGCCGGCGAGAATTTGTTGCGCCTGAGCGAGGTAGGGAAACGGCACACATACCGCGACCTCTGCCTTCACCTCCGCAATGCCCGTCTTGACGCCTTCCAGGAGCGTTCGGTTGCCCTCCAGGCTGCCGAACATTTTCCAGTTCCCGACAACCAGTTTGCGTCGCACGTTGCTCCTCGTTGAATTGGCGATGGCGGGCAAGCCATCCGCTCGCTGTAAGGCCCGCTTCCAGCGCGAGCGAAAAAGTCGAGGGATTTTAACCTCTTTCTATCTATCGGGTCAATTTCCGTTTGCGGCGCAGCATCCCGGTAGTCCGCTCGGGAAAGCGGGTGGGAACGCGCACCTCCGGCGAGCAAAAACTCGTTGCCTCGCGAACTTGCCGAGCAGCCAAATAGCCCGCGATGCCTTCCGAAGGGCAACAAGCTGCGGTGTTTCGGCTACACTTCGTCGTTCATCGTTCGCACCGGGTTCTCAGCATGCAGTCCGCTCAACTTGTCTCGCTTCCCTGTTTGGCACTTCGCCGCGACGCGGCACGCGCCGGTTTTAGACCGGACGCCATGATGGAAAGCGCCGAATGAATCCCGATGATCAAGCCTTGCGCGCGCTGCTCGCAGGCGCGCGCACCATTGCCGTGGTCGGCCTTTCTCCAAACCCGATGCGCCCCAGCAACGAAGTCGCGGCCTACCTCCAGCGCGCCGGCTACCGGATCATCCCGGTCAACCCCAGTTGCCAGGAGGTTCTCGGTGAGCGCTGCTATGCCTCGTTGGGCGACATCCCGGAAGCCGTAGACATCGTCGATTGCTTTCGCCGCACTGAGGAGATTCCCCCCATCGCACGCGCTGCGGTGGCCATAGGGGCCAGGGCGCTGTGGATGCAGTTGGGCATACAGAGTGAAGAAGCGCGCGAGCTTGCCGCGGCGGCCGGGCTGGTCGTGGTGAGCGACGCCTGCATCAAGATCGAACATCGGCGCCTTTGCCGTGGCTGACGCGGAACCAAAAGCCCAGCCTGCAATCTGAAAACGGTCTTTCGCTCCCCAGGAACTCCATGCCTTGGTTCAACCGTCTGCCTACGCGGCGCGTGAGCTATTCTCTCGGCTTTGCGCTGTGTGCCGCGTTGCTGGCCTACGCTTTCTACCTGCAATACGTCGAGGGCCTCGAGCCCTGCCCGCTTTGCTACTTCCAGCGCCTGGCCATGATCGGGCTCGGGCTGGTGTTCCTCGCCGCCGCGGTTCACAACCCCGACCAGCGCGGAGCGCTGGCCTACGCCGTCCTGCAGCTGCTGATTGGCGGCACGGGCATGGCCGTCGCCGCTCGCCACGTATGGATCCAGCACTTACCGCCGGAGCAAGTGCCCAGCTGCGGCATGGGTATCTTCTATATGATCGACACGCTGCCAATCCTGGACGTCATCAACCGCACGCTCGCCGGCAGCGGCGAATGCGCCACAGTCGATTGGACGTTCCTTGGCCTGTCTCTGCCAGGCTGGAATTTTCTCCTCTACCTGGGCATGGTGGTCGCCAGCTTTGGGCTACTCAAAGCACGACGCTAAAGTCATTTGGGCTGCATGCGGATCGCACCGTCGAGGCGAATCACCTCGCCGTTGAGCATTTCGTTCTCGACAATGTGCCGTACGAGAGCAGCATATTCGTCCGGGCGACCCAGCCGTGGCGGGAAAGGCACCATCTTGCCCAGCGCGTCCTGCACGTCCTGGGGTAAGCTCGCCATCATCGGCGTCCCGAAAATACCTGGGGCGATGGTCATCACGCGTATCCCATAGCGGGCGAGTTCCCTGGCGATGGGCAAGGTCATCCCGACGATGCCGCCCTTCGAGGCGGAGTACGCCGCTTGGCCGATCTGGCCCTCAAAGGCAGCCACTGAAGCCGTATTGACGATCACGCCGCGCTCGCCGGCGGCATTGGGGGCCGCCTTCGACATCACCTCCGCGGCGAGGCGGATCAAGTTGAACGAACCCACCAAGTTGATCGTCACGGTGCGTGCAAACGCCGCCAACTGATGCGGCCCCTCTTTGCCGAGCACCTTCTCGGCGTGCGCAATGCCAGCGCAGTTCACCAAGGCGTGGAGTCCGCCGAAGGCATCCACTGCCGCCTGGATGGCGGCCCTGGCACTCGCTTCGTCACTGACGTCGCAGCGCGCGAAGCGCGCCGCGCTTCCCAGTTCCGCAGCCAAGGCACGGCCCTCGTCCTCCTTGAGATCGGCGATGACCACGCGTCCACCCTGAGCGGTGGCCATACGCACGGTTGCGGCACCCAACCCCGAAGCGCCTCCGGTCACAACAAACACGCTACCCTGCAACTTCATTATTCACCTCGCTAGTGTTCAATTCCTGGCCGGCCCCGCGCGGCGCCGGTTACGGTACCTCAACAGCCCCAAGGCCGCGGCGTAGGCCGCCGCCGCGACCAGAAACTGGACCGGCAGGCTCGCCCCGTAGCGCGCCGCGATGCCCCCGCAAAACAAGGCGGCGCCACCTGCCACAAAATACATTGCTCCAAAAAAAAGCTCCACGGTGGCCACCATGATCCCCAAGGACCACCAGATCTCGTCGGCACTCATGGCACGAGTTTACCGGGCAGAACCCAAGAACTCCAAGCCGAAGCCTCGAAATCGACCAGCCCGGCAGTCCCATCGTGTATAATTTTCCGTTTGATTCAAATGGCTTAGGAGTTCGCCATGCCCATCTACGAATACCGTTGTGAAGCTTGCGGCAACCAACTCGAAGTCCTCCAGAAAGTTTCGGAACCACCGCTATCCACCTGCCCCCAATGTGCCCAGGAAAGCCTGGTCAAGCTCATCTCGGCGGCTGGATTCCAGCTCAAAGGCAGTGGTTGGTATGCCACCGATTTCAAGGGGTCCGGCTCGAACAAGAAGTCCGAGGAGACCAAGAGCGAAAGCAAGCCCGAAGCCAAGACCGAAACGGCCGGCGCGACGGGTGGCGGGTGCTGCGGCGGTAGCTGCAGCTGCGGTTGACCGGATAGAGGCGGCATGAAACGTTATCTGATCACCGGGCTGGTCGTCTGGGCGCCCCTCGGCATAACCATCTGGGTATTGAATTTCCTCGTCACGACCCTGGATCAGACCCTTCTGCTCCTGCCGCCGACATGGCATCCCGACCTGTTGCTGGGATTTCATCTCCCCGGTCTGGGCGTACTGCTCGCCGCCCTGGTGCTGCTCGTGACTGGAGTGATTGCCACCAACATCTTCGGTGCGCAGCTGCTGCGGCTATGGGAGGGCATGCTATCCCGCATACCGGTGGTGAAATCGATATACACCAGCGTGAAGCAGGTGAGCGACACCGTGCTCACCGGCTCAGGTCAAGCATTTAGCAAGGCGCTGCTGATCGAATTCCCCCACGCGGGCACATGGACCGTCGCCTTCCTCACCGGCACGCCCCGTGGCGAGGTGGCGGATTTGCTGCAAGGCGAACACATGAGCGTCTACGTGCCCACCACCCCCAACCCGACCTCCGGGTATTTTGTCATCGTGCCGCGCGCCCGCGTCCACGAATTGGATATGTCCGTGGATGAAGCTCTGAAGTATGTCATCTCGATGGGTACCGTCGCTCCCGGACATCGCGCGCCGGGCCGGTCGAACCGCGCCCCCGCCGCCGCCCGAAACTGATTGGGCGGGGCACCCCTTGCCCCGCCCGCCCCAACTCATTTTCTCGAACGCTACCTATCCATCCGATTTCGTATTTGGAGCAATCATGCGAACGCAATACTGCGGCCTAGTGGGCCGCTCCTACCTGGGCCAAACCGTCTCCCTCTGTGGTTGGGTGCACCGTCGCCGCGACCATGGCGGTGTGATCTTCATCGACCTTCGCGATCGCGAGGGGCTGGTGCAAATCGTTTGTGATCCCGACCGCGCGGCAACCTTCGCCATCGCCGAGAAGCTTCGCCATGAATTCGTGGTCAAAGTCAGCGGCAAGGTGCGCGAACGCCCGGAGGGAACTGTCAACCCCAACCTGGTCAGCGGCGAAGTCGAGGTACTTGCGCAGGAGATCGAGATTCTCAACGCCTCTCTCACTCCGCCCTTTCAGATGGACGACGAGGAGCTTTCCGAGAACGTGCGCCTCACCCATCGCTATCTCGACCTGCGCCGCCCGGCCATGCAGCACAACCTGAAGCTCCGCTATCGCGTGGCGATGACCGTGCGCAAGTTCCTCGACGCGCACGGCTTTCTCGACATCGAAACACCCATGCTCACCAAGAGCACACCGGAAGGCGCGCGCGATTATCTGGTGCCCTCGCGGGTGCATGCGGGACACTTCTTCGCCTTGCCGCAGTCTCCCCAACTCTTCAAGCAGCTCCTCATGATCGCCGGCTTCGACCGCTACTACCAGATCACCAAGTGCTTCCGCGACGAAGACCTGCGCGCCGACCGGCAGCCCGAGTTCACGCAAATCGACATCGAAACCTCATTCATGGGCGAAGCCGAGATCACTGCTCTCATGGAAGAGATGATCCGCGTCACCTTCAAAGAGGCGCTGGATGTCGAACTGCCCGCAAGCTTCCCGCGCCTGACCCACGCCGAAGCGATGCGCGACTATGGCTCGGACAAGCCCGATTTGCGCGTGCGTCTGAAACTCACCGAACTCACCGACCTGATGAAAGGCGTTGATTTCAAGGTTTTTCGCTCCGCCGCCGCACTTCCCGACGGGCGCGTCGCGGCTCTGCGCGTGCCCGGCGGCGGCAAACTCTCCCGCGGCGAGATCGACATCTATACCGAGTTCGTCGCCATCTATGGTGCCAAGGGGCTTGCCTATATCAAGGTCAATGACAAGTCCAAACTCAACGACGAAGGGCTGCAATCCCCGATCGTCAAGTTTCTCGGTGCCGAGGTGCTCGGTCAGATCATGGCGCGCACCGGCGCGGAAAACGGCGACCTGATCCTCTTCGGCGCTGACAGGGCCAAGGTGGTGAACGATGCCTTGGGCGCTCTGCGCACCAAAATCGGCCATGAGCACAACTTCGCCGACCCAGGCTGGCGCCCGGTTTGGGTGGTCGACTTCCCGATGTTCGAGTTCGACGAGGAAGAAAAGCGCTGGGTGGCCTTGCATCACCCCTTCACCGCGCCCAAGGACGAGCACTTGCAGTACCTCGACAGCGATCCTGGACGCTGCCTCGCTAAAGCCTACGACCTGGCGTTGAACGGCTGGGAGATCGGCGGCGGTTCAGTTCGCATCCATCGCGAAGAGGTGCAATCCAAGGTTTTCCGCGCGCTGGGTATCGGGCCAGATGAAGCGCAAGTCAAGTTTGGATTCCTGCTCGACGCGCTGCAATACGGGGCGCCACCCCATGGCGGCATCGCTTTCGGCCTGGACCGCGTCGTTACCATGATGGCCGGTGCGGAGTCGATCCGCGACGTCATCGCCTTCCCGAAAACCCAGCGCGCGCAATGCCTGATGACCGCCGCCCCGTCGACCGTGGACGAGAAGCAGTTGCGCGAACTGCACATTCGCTTGCGCAATCCGGACGCTGCCAAGGCGTGAGCGGGTTTATCCTGAGCCGAATCCGGGCAGTGTGCCGAGGCGGCGCGCTGCTCGCCTTTTTGTTGCTGTTCTTCGGCGCCGCCGGCGCGTGGGCGCGCTCTGCCGACATTCCCTGGGTGGCGCTGGCGGACTTGCCGCCCCAGGCCGCGCGAACGCTGGCGCTGATCAAGGCGGGCGGGCCTTTTCCGTATGATCGCGACGGCGTGGTCTTTGGCAACCGGGAGCGGCTATTGCCGGCCCAGAAGCGCGGCTACTATCGCGAGTACACGGTCCAGACCCCGCGCGCCAGGAATCGCGGCGCCCGGCGCATCGTTGCGGGCGTCCCCGGAGAGTATTACTACACCGCCGATCATTACCGCAGCTTTCAACGCATTCGCGAATAGGTGCCTCGTGCCGCACATCAAACTCGATGCCCAACACAACCGCGTTGCCCATCACCCGGCGAAAGATGTTCTTGCCGCCGCTGCGGTGGCAAAGCTGCCAGTCTTTCGCGTCGATACGCAGAAGGTCACCGCCAAGAAGGAGCTGCTCAAGCACCTCGCCCAGGCGCTGGCCCTGCCGCGGCATTTCGGCCAGAACTGGGATGCGCTGGCCGATTGCCTGATGGATGCGCAGTGGCTGCCACCCACCGGCTGCGTGGTACTGTGGGTGGGCAGCAAGGCCTTCGAATCCGCAGCCGGGGAAGACTTCGCCATCGCCCGCGACGTGTTTGGCGAAGCCGCCGCGTTCTGGAAGGAACATGGCCGGCCCTTCCACCTCTTTCTAGATTAGCCACGCGTGGGCACCAAGCTGCCCGTATCGACCCTGGTGCTGGTTTACACTCCGGCGCTGGAGGTTCTGCTGCTGGAACGCGCCGATTTCCCCGGTTACTGGCAAAGCGTCACCGGTAGCCAGGAACCGGGCGAGACTTTGTTGCAGACGGCCACACGCGAACTCGCGGAGGAAACCGGCATCGACGCCGCGGCTTTCGGCGGGCTTGCCGATTGGCAACGCAGCAATCTGTATGAGATCTACCCGCGCTGGCGTCACCGCTACCCGGAAGGCACCACGCACAACACCGAGCACGTTTTCGCCTTGGAAGTGCCGGCGCCGGTGCCGGTCACGCTGGCGCCCCGCGAGCACCTCTCGCACCTGTGGCTGCCCTGGCAAGAGGCCGCGGAGAAGGTATTTTCTTGGTCGAACCGCGAAGCGATCGAGCTACTGTCCAAGCGCACGCCCAGCCCCTGAGCTTGGTTTGTCGCCTCGCGGTGAGCGCGCCGCCAACGCGGCCCGCGCTTGCCGATCATGCTCTCACGCAATCCCGGCCAGGCGCGCAATCACTTCGTTCGGCGTGGACACACCCAGCTTGTGCATCAACCGCGCGCGGTGGGCCTCGACCGTGCGGGGACTAATGCCCAGCGCGCGGGCAATTTGCTTGCTGGTCTTACCCGCGGCCAGCAGCGGGGCAAGTTCTCGCTCTCTCGAAGTCAACGGCAAGGCAACGGCGCGGCGCGCCGAGATGTCCTCGAACATCCACACCGCGCAGGCGAAAGGATCGGCTCGGTCCAGCGATCTGCCGCAGACGTGGCACCAGAATAGCTGCCCGTCGCGGCGCCGCATAATGCGTTCGTCGCTGTAGCATCCGCTGTCGCGCATGATACGCAGGCCGCGCTCGCCGATGTGTCGAAACTCCGTAGGCGAGGGATAGAGCACTTCGAGCGACTTTCCCGCCAGTGCCTCCGGGCCATAGCCGAACATGCGCGCGAAGGCCTCGTTGCAGGCCTCGATCACTCGGTTGCGCGACACGCACAGGCCCACCGGGGCGAGCTGAAAAGCCAGCGCCCAGTGCTCGCCGGAAAGTCCGGTGGGGAGGCTGTGTGTGGGTGCGGCAGCGCGTTGATCCACCATAGCGTAATTCTACGCATTTCCATGCGCGCGCGAATTGGCCAAACTTCCCTTTCAGGCTCGACAGATGCGGAGCGAATTCATGGGTGTTGGCATAATCGGCTGGGCACACTCGCCTTTCGGCCGCTTCGATGATCTCGATCTGGAAGCGTTGATCATGGGCGTGGCGGGCGAGGCGCTCGCCCACGCCGGCATCGCTGCCGCCGATCTCGACGGCATCTGGCTGGGTAACCTCAACGGCGGCTTCGTGCCGGAGATCTTTTGCTCGTCGCTGGTGCTGCAAACCGACCCGGGCCTGCGTTGGAAACCCGCCACGCGCGTGGAGAATGCCTGTGCCTCGGGTGCGGCGGCGGTCTTCGCCGCGGCTGACGCAATCGAAGCCGGACGCGCGGGCTTCGCCCTGGTGGTGGGAGCGGAGAAGATGACCGCCCTGCCCAATGCCGCGGTCAGCGAGGTCTTGGCCAACGCTTCCTACGTCAAGGAAGAAGGCGCGACCGGCATGACCTTTCCCGGCATCTTCGCCAGCATGGCGCAAGCCTATTTCCGTCGCTATGGGGACCACGCCGACACGCTGGCGCACATCGCCGCCAAGAACCACGCCAACGGTGTGCGCAACCCCTGGGCACAGTTCCGTAAGAATCTCAGCTTCGATTTCTGCAACACCGTCTCCGAAAAGAACCCCCTGGTGGCACCGCCACTGCGCAAAACCGATTGCTCGCCGATCTCCGACGGTGCGGCGGCCTTGGTGCTCGCGCCAGAAGGAGTGCTGACGAGCTTTCCGCACGCGGTGCGCATACGCGCGCGCAGCCAGGTCAACGACTTCCTTCCCCTGTCGCGCCGTGACACCGTCGCTTTCGAAGGACCTCGCCGTGCCTGGCAGAACGCCCTGACGCAAGCCGGGTGCGGTATTCGCGACCTCTCGCTGGCGGAGGTGCATGACTGCTTCACCATCGCCGAACTGCTCGCCTATGAGGCCATGGGGCTTGCACCGCCCGGCGAAGGCGCCCAGGTATTCCACGATGGCGTGGTGTTCCCTGGCGGCACCCTGCCCGTGAACCCCTCGGGTGGCCTCAAAGCCAAAGGGCACCCGGTCGGCGCCACCGGCGTTTCGATGCATGTCCTGGCGGCGATGCAACTCGCTGGGGAGGCTGGCGCCCTGCAGGTGCCGGGCGCTCAGTTGGCTGGGGTATTCAACATGGGCGGTTCGGCGGTCGCCAACTATGTCAGCATCCTGGAGGCGGTAAGATGAACCTTGCTCAACTCCTCGCGCGCACCGCGACGGTCTTCCCCACCCTGCCGGCGGTGTTTCACGGCGAGCAGCGCCTGTATGACTACCGTGCGCTCGCGCACCGCAGTGCTGCCATCGCGGGCTATTTGCGCAGCTCCTTGGGTCTGGCCCCCGGGGAGCGCGTGGCACTGTACATGAGCAACTGCCCGGAGTACCTGGAAGTGCTCTATGGCTGCTGGTGGGCCGGGCTCGCTGTCGTTCCCGTGAACGCCAAGCTGCATCCAAGAGAGGCTTCGTTTTGCCTAGAGGACGCCGCAGTGGCTGCTCTGTTCGTCAGCGGGGACTTGACCGGCGCAATGCCGCTGCTGGGCGAAGCGCCGCAGCTCCGGCGCGCCTTCGTCGCCGGCGAGCGCGAGTATCAGAGCCTCCTGGCGGCGGCGCCCATCGCCCCACAGCACCGCGCGGCCGAGGACTTGGCGTGGATCTTCTACACCTCGGGCACCACCGGCCGGCCCAAAGGCGTGATGCTCAGCCATCGCAACCTCCTTGCCATGACTTGCTGCTACCTCGCCGACGTCGATACGGCCGATACCGCCGACGCCATCGTCTACGCCGCCCCCATGTCGCACGGAGCGGGCCTGTATAACTTCGTCCATGTGCTCAAGGCAGCGCGCCACGTCATTCCCGAATCCGGCGGTTTCGAACCGGCGGAACTGGCGGCACTCTCCGAAAGCGTGGGACGGCTGTCGCTCTTTGCCGCGCCGACCATGGTCAAGCGCCTGGTCCATTACTTGCGACACAGCGGCCGATCCGCGGCGGGATTCAAGACGGTGGTTTACGGCGGAGGCCCAATGTATGTGGAGGACATCAAGCTGGCCTTGCAGATCATGGGAAACCGTTTCGTGCAAATCTACGGCCAAGGTGAATCGCCCATGACCATAACGGCCCTGTCGCGCGCCCAGCTCGCCGACACCCTCAACCCTCAGTGGTCGCAGCGTATTGCCTCGGTGGGCGTCGCCCAGTCCCTGGTGGAGGTGCGCGTAGCCGACAGCGAGGGACACAGCCTGCCCTGCGGCGAGACCGGCGAGGTGCTAGTGCGTGGCGAGACGGTGATGAGCGGCTATTGGCGCAATCCGGAAGCGAGTGCGCAGACGCTGCGCCAAGGCTGGCTGTGGACCGGTGACCTGGGCGCATTGGATGCAGACGGCTTTCTCACGCTCAAAGACCGCTCCAAGGACGTGATCATTTCGGGCGGCTCCAACATTTATCCGCGCGAGGTCGAGGAAGTTTTGCTCAGGCACTCCGCGGTGCGAGAGGTGTCGGTCATCGGGCGCAAGGATCCGGAATGGGGAGAAGTGGTCGTGGCCTTCGTCGTCGCCGACGGTGTCGTGGCGACCGAACTTGACGAACTGTGCCTGGCGCAGATCGCGCGCTTCAAGCGGCCCAAGGAATACCGCTTCGTGGCAAGCCTGCCCAAGAACAACTACGGCAAGGTTCTGAAGAGCACATTGCGCGAAATGCTGCATGCGCCCGGCGAAGAACAAAATACTCGAGGAGAAAGCACGTGCCAAGGCTAGAAGACAAAGTGGCTCTGGTCACCGGCTGTGGCTCGGTCGGCCCGGGTTGGGGCAACGGCAAGGCCATCGCCGTTCTGTTCGCGAGGCAAGGCGCGCGCGTGTTTGGCTGCGACATTAACTCCGATGCCGCGCAAGAGACCCGGCATATCGTCCGCGACGAAGGCGGCGAGATGGACATCGCCCGCTGCGACGTAGCGAACGCCGACGCGGTTCGGCACATGGTGGGCGAATGCGTGGCACGCTTCGGTCGCATCGACGTGCTGGTAAACAACGTCGGCATCGTCGAAGTCGGCGGACCCGAGGACTATCCTGTCGAAAAGTGGCAGCGTGCCCTGGGCGTGAATGTCCCCTCGATGTTCCTCACCTGCAAGTACGCCATCCCTCACATGCGGCGGCAGGGTGGTGGCAGCATCGTCAACATCGGGTCGATCGCCGGTATCCGCTACACCGGTGTGCCCTACATTTCTTATTACACGACCAAGGCGGCCACCCTCGGTTTTTCTCGCGGCGTTGCCCTGCAATACGCCAAGGAACAGATCCGTTCCAACGTGATCATGCCCGGATTGCTCAAGACGCCTTTCGTAGTCGAGCCGCTCAAGGAAATCTACGGCAACGGCAACGGCAACGTCGACACGATGATGGAAAAACGCGACGGGCAATGCCCCATGGGCCACATGGGCGAAGCCTGGGACGTCGCCTATGCCGCCCTTTGGTTGGCCAGCGAGGAGGCCAAGTACGTGACCGCGGCGGAAATCGTGGTGGATGGCGGCATTACCGCGAAGTTCGCCTGAGGCGCCTGGTCGCTGATCCCTTGGCGGGTCACCGAATTGGCTCCGCATTAGCCGCGTGCTGCCTGAATCCCGCCGATCTTCGCAGAGTTCTAACCCACCCAATACGCGAGGGTTACTAGCAGAATGAGCGCCATCCACACCGCCAGCGCCCGCCAAATGAGACCCACAGCGCTTTGCATCAGCTCGCCGTCAGCGGCTTCGCCCACGCCCAGTTCGGGGCGATAGATCAGGCCGCCGCCGACCTCCCGGAGCGGTTCGCCCAGGCGCACGCCGATGGCGCCCGCGCCGGCAGCGAGCACAACGCCTTGTTCCGGGCGTACCCAGGCGGCCGCCTGGGTACGCCAGCAATAAATGGCATCTTCGAAATCGCCGACGATGGCGTAAGACACGGCGGTCAGCCGAATCGGCAGCCAGTCGATCAGGGCAAACAAGCGCCGCGCCGGCCGCCCGAACTCGGCAAGTTCCTGGCCTTGCGGGGTGCTGGGGTCACCCGTCCATTTCTGCGCGAGGATTGCCAGACAGCGATAAAAGACCGCCCCGCTGGGGCCGGGCAGGACCAGAAAAAGCGCGATGGTGCCGAAAACATGCCGATGAGATTCCACCAGCCCTTGCTCAATCGACAATCGGGCAATTTCGCTGCTTGAGAGCTCCAAGCCGCGGCTGCCTCGCCAGTCGCCCAAAAGGCGGCGAGCCTCGTTGAGGTCACCGGCCCGCAGCGCCTCGGCGATCGCCGTGAAAGCATGACTGAACTGCCGGAATCCCAAGCTGAAATAGAGCACCAGCGCGTTCCAGACCAAGCCAAGCAATGGGTGAAGGCTAGTCAGCAGCCAGAACACTGCAAACGCGAGCAGCACCGGCGGAAGCACGGCCAAGAGGAGCGCGATGGTCCCGTGGCGGGTTTCGCCCGCATTGAGTTCCCGTTCCAGCAGATTGGCGTAGCGCACGAAGCCGCGCTGCAAGGTCTGCCGAAAACTCAGCGAATGCAGTTGCTCCAGGGCAAGGGCGATGAGGAGGGCAAGAAAACTCATGCTTGTTGCGAAAGCCGGGGAAATCCCCTACCGGAAGATACCATTCGCGGCAGCAACTCGGGAATACGGATTATACGGAGTTTCCGTTCGCTAGCCGGCGGATTGCCGCGATCTGGCGATGCAGTTCGCCCCTCATTTCAAGAAGGTTCTGCTGACGTCCCTGAACTCGTCCGTACCGGCCGCTTCCAGCCACTCGAAGGCGACCATTTCGCGGGTGACGATGCGAACCCCCTCCTGCCCCATGCGCGCCAGCGCGGCGGCACGATCGGAAGCGCGCCGCGAGCCAACGGCTTCCTCAACCAGGAAGACCTCATGCCCCTCGCGCAGCAAACCCAGGGCGGTTTGCAGCACGCAGACGTGGGTTTCCATGCCGACCAGGACTTTTTGCCGCCGTTCGGCGCCAGGGAGATCGGAAAGGCAGCCCGCGGCCGCACAGGAAAAGTGAAGCTTACTGCCGATTTGTTCATCCGCGAGCAGATTGCGCAACGCCGGCACAGTGGGACCAAGCCCCTGCGGATACTGCTCGCTCGCCGCCACCGGCACGCCGAGTCGTTGCGCCACTCGGGTGATCCAGAGCGCATTGACCAGGACGCGCTGATGCTCGTCGATCGCCGGCAGCAGTTTCTCCTGAACGTCGATGATCAGGAGCGAGGACTGGGCACGAGACAGGAGCATGGGCGTCCTCAATCGGCAAGTTCCGCCCGATCGCGAAACTGCTCCAATGCTTCGGGGTTGGCCAGGGCTTCGACGTTTTTCACCGGTCGCCCATGCACCACGTTGCGCACCGCCAATTCCACGATCTTGCCGCTCTTGGTGCGCGGGATGTCTCTGACTTGCACCACCTTGGCCGGCACATGCCGCGGCGTGGTGTTCTGCCGAATCTGCTGCTTGATGCGGTTGACGAGATCCTCGTCGAGCTTGAGCTCGTCCTTGAGCCGCACGAAAAGCACCACGCGCACATCGTGGTCCCAATCCTGACCGATCACCAGGCTCTCCAACACCTCGTCGAGCTGTTCGACTTGCCGATAGATTTCGGCGGTGCCGATGCGCACGCCGCCGGGATTGAGCACAGCATCGGAGCGCCCATAGATGATCATGCCATCATGGGCGGTCAGTTCCACGTAGTCACCGTGGCACCAAATGTTGGGAAAGCGATCGAAGTAAGCCGCGTGATACTTGGCACCGTCCGGGTCGTTCCAAAAACCGACGGGCATGGAGGGAAACGGCGCGGTGCACACCAACTCGCCTTTTTCGCCGCGGATGGGGCGGCCCTCGTCGTCAAAGACTTCCACTTTCATCCCCAAGCCGCGGCATTGCAGCTCGCCGCGCCACACCGGCAGTGTGGGGCTGCCCAAAGCGAAGCAGGAAATGATGTCGGTGCCGCCGGAAATAGACGATAGGCAAAGATCCTGCTTGATGCACTGATAGACGTAATCAAAGCTCTCCGGCGCCAGGGGTGATCCGGTGGAGAACATCGTCCGTAGGCTGGCGAGGTCGTAGTCCTTGCTGGGGACCAGCGCGATCTTTTTCAGCGCGTCGATGTATTTCGCCGAGGTGCCAAAATGCGTCATGCGCTCATTTTGCGCCAGTTCGAAGAGAATTCGTCCGCGCGCGATAAAGGGCGAGCCGTCGTACAAAAGCAGCGTGGCGCCCGTGGCCAGGCCCGAAACCAGCCAGTTCCACATCATCCAGCCGCAAGTGGTGAAGTAGAAAAGGCGGTCGCCTTCGCCGATGTCACCATGCAGCAGATGCTCTTTGAGATGCTGCAAGAGCGTGCCACCCGCGCCATGCACGATGCACTTTGGAACCCCGGTGGTACCCGAGGAATACATGATGTAGAGCGGGTGGCTGAAGGGCATGTGCGCGAAGTCGATTTCGCCAGGCACGTAGGGTGCGAGCCAGTCGCCCAGACTTCTGGCGCAGGGCAGGCCGGTCAGCGCAGGCGCCGCATCGAGATAGGGCACGATCACCACTTCTTGCAGGCTCGGCAAGTTGGCGACGATTTCGCGCAGCTTGTCGAGCACTTCCACGCGCTTGCCGTTGTACCAATAACCATCGGGCGCGAACAGCACCTTGGGTTCGATCTGGCCAAAGCGGTCGAGGACACCTTGCACGCCAAAATCGGGCGAGCAAGAAGACCAGATCGCGCCCAAGCTCGCCGTGGCCAGCATGGCGACCACGGCTTCGGGCATGTTAGGCATGAAGCCCGCGACCCGGTCACCCTCCCCCACGCCGGCGCCACGCAAGGCCTGCGCCGCGCGCGACACCTGCGCGTGCAACTCGGCGGAACTCAGGCGTCGCTTGACCTTGTCCTCACCCCAAAACACCAAGGCGTCAGAGTGGTCGCGGCGACGCAGCAGATTTTCGGCAAAGTTCAGGCGCGCCTCTGGAAACCAGCGCGCTCCGGGCATTTTGTGAGCGTCCACCAGCGTGACCGCGCCGCGCATGGAAGCCCGCACTTCTCCGAATTCCCAGATCGCGTTCCAGAAAGCTTCCGGCTGCTCGATCGACCAGGCATAAAGCGCAGCGTAATCGGGCAAGGGTCTGCCGATCTTCGCTTCGAGGCTACGTGCAAAACGGGTGATGCGCGCCGTCGCGATGCGCCCGGCGCTGGGCTGCCACAAAAGCTCGCTCATGGCGCTTGATCCTCCTGCTTGAAGGTCAGCAGATCCACGATCGATGCCGGCAGCGGCGCGGACTTGCCGCTGCGATAATCCATCCATACGATCTTGGCCGCCCCCTCGGCGTACAGGTCACCTTCGCACCACAATTCATACCAACTACCAACGCTCGTTCGGCCCAGCTCATCAAGGTACATGCGCACTTCCACATCGCCCGGATAGACCAGTGGCTTGAGGAAAGTGCAGGATGCATTGACGATGACCGGTCCGTGCGAGTCACGCAGATCCACCGCGTAGCCATTGGCCATCATCCAGCCAATGCGCGCTTGTTCCATGTAGCGGAAATAGACCGTGTTGTTCACGTGCCCCAGTGCGTCCATATCGCCCCAGCGCATGGGAAATACCTCGGTGTGGACCAAGATGCGGGTGTCGTCGGCCATGAATTCAGCGTGCGCGTAAAGGACCATCATTATACGCCGGCGGCGGCGCCGGGCCGGACCTTCGGTTTATAATTTCCGCTTGCACAACAGTCCGGCGGGGAGAAAGCGCATGCAGCGCGAAATGATGGAATACGACGTGGTCATCGTTGGCGGCGGGCCATCGGGGCTAGCTGCGGCGATACGCTTGAAGCAGCTCGCGGCACAGGCCAGTCGCGAGGTCAGCGTTTGCCTCCTGGAGAAGGGCTCGGAGGTTGGTGCGCACATTCTCTCCGGCGCGGTCATCGATCCCATAGCCCTCGATGAGCTGTTCCCAGACTGGAAGGCCAAGAACGCGCCGCTCGACACGCCGGTGGCCGAAGATCGTTTCCTGATCCTGACCGAGCGGGACGCCTATCGCATTCCCAACTGGCTGCTACCGCCGCTCATGAGCAACCACGGCAAGTACATTGCCAGCCTTGGCAACGTCTGCCGCTGGCTGGCGAGTGAGGCCGAAACACTGGGTGTGGAGATATACCCCGGCTTTGCCGCCGCCGAAGTGCTCTACAACGACGACGGCTCCGTCAAGGGTGTGGCCACGGGCGACATGGGTCTCGCGAAAGACGGCAGCCACAAGCCGGAATACCAGCCTGGCATGGAACTGCATGCCAAGTACACGCTGTTCGCCGAAGGCGTGCGCGGCTCGCTCTCCCAGGAGCTGATGAAGCACTTCAATTTGCGCGATGGAGTCGATCCGCAGAAATACGGCATCGGCATCAAGGAATTGTGGCAAGTCGACCCGGCGAAGCACCGCAAAGGCCTGGTGATGCACAGCCAAGGCTGGCCGCTCGACAGCCAAACTGGAGGCGGTTCCTTCTTGTACCACTTCGGCGACAACCTGGTGTCGGTGGGTTTCGTGCTGCACCTCAATTACGAGAACCCCAACCTTTCTCCCTACGACGAGTTTCAGCGCTTCAAGACCCACCCCGAGATTCGCGGATGCTTTGCCGGCGGCAAGCGCATCGCCTATGGCGCCCGCGCCATCAACGAAGGCGGCCTGCAATCCATCCCCAAGTTGGTTTTCCCCGGCGGCGCGCTGATCGGTTGCAGCGCGGGTTTCCTCAACGTCCCGCGCATCAAAGGTTCGCACAACGCCATGAAGACCGGCATGTTGGCGGCCGAGGCCGCCTTTGCCGCCCTAGCGGATGATCGCGCGCACGACGAACTCGCCGCTTACCCCAAAGCCTTTCGCCAATCCTGGGTCTACACCGATCTCTACAAGGTGCGCAATGTCAAACCCGGCCTCAAGTGGGGACTGTGGCTGGGTACCCTGCATGGCGGGACGCACATGTGGCTGAACGATCTGGGCCTAGGCGCGCTGGTGCCCTGGACTCTGCGCCATGGCAAAGCCGATCATGAGCATCTTCGCCCCGCCGAAGAATGCCCTCCGATCGCCTATCCCAAGTACGACGGCGTGCTCACTTTCGACAAGCTCTCCTCGGTGTATTTGTCCAACACCAACCACGAGGAGGATCAGCCCTGTCACCTGCGGCTGCGCGACGCGAGCGTTCCCCTGGCGGTGAACTTGGCGCGCTACGAAGGACCGGAGCAGCGCTTCTGCCCCGCGGGGGTCTACGAGTACGTCGATGCCGAAAGCGGCGGGAAACGCCTGCAGATCAACGCCCAGAACTGCGTGCATTGCAAGACGTGTGACATCAAGGACCCGACCCAGAACATCCACTGGGTCACGCCGGAAGGCGGCGGAGGGCCAAACTACCCGGGCATGTAATCTTCGACGCGGATAGCGGGGCGGCGAGTAATCTCACCCGTGCCGCCCCCCGCGTGCCTAGGGCGTAATTATTTGTGGCGCTTCGCCGACATCCATTGGCCGTTCTTGCCATCGGAAGTGGCAGTGCACGTCACTTCCAGGCCAGAGATCGTGGTTTTCTCGCCGATGCCAAAGAAGCGGCCGGTATCTCCCGAATAGCACTGGGCCACTTTGGCCACTTCGGGTTTCTTTTCCGCTGCCGCCGGGGCGGTGCTGGGTGCGGTACTGGCGCAACCGGCAATAAGTGCGGCCGCGCCGACGAGGGCTAGGGTCTTGCTCATCATGATGGGCTCCTGAGAACGGGACGGCCGGAAAAAACCGGCCGCTGGCAATTCTGCGTCGCGAATGTGACGCCGGTGTTTCAGGGCAAAGCGCAGAACACCTCGCCTTCAGGCGCCCAGCCGATGCGCTGCATATCGGCAAGCGTACTGCGGCTCGTGGTATAGCGATGGTTGGAGTCGTTGTCGGGATAGCCCTGGTTGTAGGCGCGATAGACTGGCAGGCGATCACCTGCGCAACCGTCGGGACCAGGCAAGGGTACCGCGAAAGCGAGTCCTTCATAGTACCAGGCGGGATCGCCACGAACCTGCGCGCACTCGGCAGCGCTCCCGGTATAGAAGTGAGAATTCGGCCCAATGCCCGGCGTCCCATAGAATCGGCAAACTGGCGCGGCGTTGGACGTGCCCAAGGTATGTGCCTTGAAACTCAAGCCGGTGCGCCTCCAACCCGGTCCGGCGGCACCGGCGTCGATGCCTGCGGCCTCGGCAGCGGAGGCGGTGACAAAGAAATGTTTCAGTTGTGGATGATAGAACTCAGCGACCGTTACTTCGCCGGGCGCAGGTGCTAGCGGGTGCAGCACGTCGACACGCGTTGCATCTTGCGGCCCACCAAGCACCTCTTGCATTCGTCCAAGCCTAACGCGCGCGCCCCGGTCATCGCGCAGAAAGGCGTCGAAGAAAGTGACCGTCCAGGTATAGATGTCCGGTACCAAGCTCGCATCGTAGCGGTGCCCGACATCCCGAAAGGCTACCAAGAACCGGTTGCCGGAGAGGCGATTCACGGCCTGCTCGGTCAGGGTGGCCGGTGCCGTAAAATCGGCGGTACCAACGATGCCCAGATAGGGAACGGTGATCCCGTCGACCCCATTCTGGTCATCGCCGAACGCGGGCAAGAAACTCTGTCCGGAATAGGGCACATAGCCGGCGATAGCTCTGATGCGGCCATCCTGGACGACCCGCTGGGCGGATAGCCCCAAGGAGGAGGTCAGCTTGGCGCCGGCCATGAGCAGGCCGGTCTCGCCGCCCAAGCTTGTGCCGAAGAAGCCGATGCGCTGTGCATCGACCCGCTCGCGATAGCGCGCGTCGGCAAGCAGCAAATCGAGCGCCGCCCCCACTGCCAACGGCCGGATTGCCTGCATTTCGACGAGATCGCTGAAATTGCGCACTGCGTACCAGTAGTCGCTCAAATCCTCTAGTCGCACACGCGAAAAGCGCGGATCACCGTGAAAAATGGCCAGCACGGCATAGCCATGACTCACGAAACGCGTGATCGAGCCAAGATAATCGTCGGAGAGGGGACTGCCACCGAGACCGTGTGAATACACCAGGAGCGGATAGGTTGTGGACGCGTCCGACCAAATCGGCATATCACCGGCCCGCTCCATGCGTGGCACGCTGTGGCCGCTTGGCAGGGGAAATTCGGCCCGGGCATTGGCGCTGGAGGTCGGATAGCAAAAGAGCGCGAGGTGTTCCTTGGGCTCGCCGCGCAGGCGCGGAAACAGGTCAGTCGCCGGCGGCGTCACGCTGAAGCGCAGTGCCGCGGATGGCTCGGTGAGGAGCTGGTTCACATAGCGATATTCACCGTCGCGTGGTATACCCTCCCAGTAAGCCTCTACCGGCTCGCCCGCGAGCTGCGAAAAATCCTGTGCAACATTGCTGCATGCCACCAAATGCGGCCCCAGAGCCAAGGGCGCCGCCCCCGCCAGGGCATCCGCCGCTCCAACCGGAAAAGCGAAAAGCAAACCGAAGATGGCAAGGAGAAGCCTTTTGATCAACATGTTTGTGTGCTCACATTCGACTCAGACTCAGCGGCCTGTCGCCACGCAATTTGGAGCAAGGTTATTTCCACGACCAGCGCTCACCTGATTCGCATACCGTCCTCGAACAGCTCACCGGGATCAACGCTCCGGTAGGCCTCGGTAGGGTAAAAGGCGCGAAAATCAGCCATCACCTTGTCAAAAGGGAAATCCGACCAGCAGCCATGCTCGCGCAAGTACTCCATGTGAAGCCGATTCTTCGCGTCGTACTCTTGAAAGATGGCATCGCTGCGCCCGTCAAACTCCGTCGGGCGAACGTGGAAGCGCTCGCACATCTCGATGTTGAACGCTGGCGCCGCCTTCACCCATCTGCCGTCCAGCAAGAGAAGCGCGTAGCCATGATGGATGAACGTGGTTTTGCCACCCATCATGGCCTTGAGCTTTTCGGTGCTGAGGTGATTCTCCACATCGGCGAGCCCTATTGCCGCGTGAATACCGGCCGCACGCGCCAGGGCGGCAAGCAAGATCGCCTTGGGCAAACAATACGCCGCCTTGGCCCGCAAGACGTTACTGGCAACATAGGGCTCGGGATCAAGACTCATGGTGAACGGGTCGTAGCGCCAGCCGTCGCGTACGCGGTAAAAGAGCCTCACCGCCTTCTCGATCTCTGTGCTTGCGTCCGCTACGGTCGCTTGCGCAAAATGGCGAATCGATTCCGCGTCGGAATCGATGAAGTAGGTGCTGGCGAGATATTCGCCGCCGGGCTCTGGCCAGGCGCCGGGAGGCGTATGGATCATAGAATCGTCGCGGCAAGAAAGTCACATTATGCCGGTTGGGGCTAAGATGGCCAAGCTTACTGCCACAGTGTTGCCACCGCCGGGCCCGGCTGTGGCAGCACCCTCACACGGCGCTTTCCGCGAGCGTGAAACGCAGCGTCGCGCCCTTGCCCGGAGCGGATTCAGCCCACACGTCGCCACCATGGTTATGCACGATGCGGGCCACCGTGGCGAGCCCGATGCCGCTGCCCGCGAACTCCTCGGGTTTGTGCAAGCGCTGAAAGGGGGAAAACAGGCGGTCAGCGTAGGCCATGTCGAAGCCCACTCCGTTGTCGCGCACAAAAAAGACCTCGCCGTCTTCGCTCGTTTTACGGCCAAACTCGACTTTGGGCGCAACTTCACGGCTGGTGTATTTCCAGGCGTTCTCAAGCAAATTCTGCAACATCAGGCGCAGCAACTGCGGATCGCCGAAAGCGAAACACGCGTCTTCGATGCAAATTTCGACCGACCTCTGCGGCGCGGAATGTTTAAGCTCCTCGACGACCTCGCGCGCGATCTGGCTCAAATCGACCTTGCTACGCTGCATGTTGTGCCTGGAAATGCGCGACAGTTCCAAGATGTCATCGATCAGCGCGCCCATGCGTTGCGCCGCCGCACGCGCTCGATCGAGATAAGCTTTTCCCTGCGCGTCGAGTTTTTCGCCGTACTCCGCGGCGAGCAAGTAAGTAAAGCCGTCGATGCCGCGCAAGGGCGCGCGCAGGTCATGCGAAATCGAATAGGCAAACGACTCCAGCTCTTTGTTCACTGCGGCGAGGTTGGTGTTGCGCATCTCCAGTTCGTGTATCAGCAAACGGCGGGCTCGCTGTGCCACGAAGGCAAAGAGACCGACCAGGGTCATCACCGCGAGCACCGACACCCCCATCACGAGATCCGTCTCGGCCATGACTGCGCGTGGTGGCAGCCACCCCATTCGGGCCGCGACAAGCACACCCAATATTTCGCAACTTGCCAACATGGCGCAATACATGCCCAGCTTGTGAAAGCCCAGCATCATCGCTCCTGAGAACGGCACCAGGAACCAGACCACCACGCCATTGTCGATGCGCCCGAGTAGCAACAACTGGTAGCCAAAGAGCAGCAACCCAAGGGTGATGGCGAGATAAAGCGCAAGCGCCGCCGTACGCGTCGCGAGCTGAGCCAGCAGCACCAGCATGATCGCCGCAAACACATGGGGCAGCACAAATTCGGGCGGACCCTGCCAAGCGTAAAGACCGGCGAAGCCCAGCGCGGAAACGGCGCAGAACAGCGAGCCGAGCTGTACCGTGCGCCGGGCGACCTCTGCCTCCAGGAGTCGCGGCTCCGCTCCGAGCCGAAAGCTAAAGGGCTGATGCGACATGACTGGTTAACGGAATTCCGCGCGCAGTCTTGAGCCAAAGTCGGTTGGAGGAACGCGCCTACGACCACCCCCCCAAGCGGACAGTCAACGCACCCAGGTCCGACCCGTACCGCCATCCCATGCCGCGCGGGCACCTTTCTCGCTCGCCCGCCTCGTTTTCGGAAAAACCCGTCGCCTTCCCCATTTAAGCAGATGCACCGGACGTGTACCATGCGCCATCCGCAATTTCTTGCTCCGGCCATGAACCCTCTTCCTCCTCGCCACGGCGGCCAAATTCTGGTCGACGCGCTACTCGCTCACGGTGTCGACCACATTTTCGCCGTCCCCGGCGAAAGCTATTTGGCAGTGCTCGACGCCTTGCACGATGTCCAAGAGAAGCTACGCCTCATCGTCTGCCGCCAGGAAGGGGGCGCGGCGAACATGGCCGAGGCTTACGGCAAACTCACCGGACGGCCGGGCATTTGTTTCGTCACCCGCGGGCCGGGTGCCACCAATGCCAGCATCGGCGTACACACCGCTTTCCAGGATTCGACGCCGATGATTCTGTTCATCGGCCAAGTGGGTAGCGATTGCGTTGAGCGCGACGCTTTCCAGGAAATCGACTACCGGCGCATGTTCGGCCCTATGGCCAAGTGGGTGGCGCAAATCGACCGCGCCGACCGCATTCCCGAATTGGTGAGCCAAGCCTTCCATCGCGCTACGTCGGGCCGACCCGGGCCGGTGGTGCTGGCCTTGCCCGAAGACATGCTCGAAGCTACCGCGCGGGTCGCCGACGCGCCGCATTTTCAGACCATTCAAGCGCATCCCGGTGCCGAGGATCTCGCCCGCCTGCGGCAACAACTCGCCGCGGCTCAGCGCCCTCTGGTGATCCTCGGCGGCAGCGGCTGGAACCAAGACGCTTGCGCGCAGATCCGGCAGTTCATCGAGGCCAACGAATTGCCGGTAGCCTGCGCTTTTCGTTTTCAGGATCTCTTCGACAACCGCCATCCGAACTACTGCGGCGATGTCGGCATCGGCATCAACCCCCGGCTGGCACAGCGCATCCGCGAAGCCGACCTTCTGCTGGTGATCGGCGCCCGCTTGGGGGAGATGACCACCAGCGGCTACACCCTACTCGAAGTGCCCCGGCCGCGCCAGCAACTCATCCACATCCACGCCGGCGCCGAAGAACTCGGGCGCGTTTATGCCGCGGACCTTTTGATCAACGCCGGCATGGTTCCGATGGCCACCGCTTTGGCCAATCTGCCGCCGGTGGACCCGGCAGCCTGGCGTGCGACCGTCGCCGCCGCGCGCGCCGATTATGAAGCCCACCAAATGCGCGTCGCCGTGCCGGGCGCGCTCGACCTGTGGACGATAATGCAAACGCTTTCGGCGCGCCTGCCCGAAGACGCCATCCTCACCAATGGCGCGGGCAACTATGCCACTTGGCTGCATCGCTATTATCGCTATCCCACCTTTCGCACCCAACTCGCCCCCACCAGCGGCGCCATGGGCTACGGCGTACCTGCCGCCATCGCCGCCAAAATCGTTCAGCCTCAGCGCACCGTGGTGTGTTTCGCGGGCGATGGCTGCTTTCTGATGAACGGCCAGGAGCTCGCCACCGCCATGCACTACAACGCGGCGGTAATCTTCCTGGTGATCAACAACGGCATGTACGGCACCATCCGCATGCATCAAGAACGACGCTACCCCGGCCGCGTCTGCGGGACCGCGCTCAGCAACCCCGACTTCGCCGCCTATGCGCGCGCCTTCGGTGCCTTGGGCGAAACCGTCAGCCGCACCAAAGATTTCCCACCCGCCTTGCAGCGCGCCCTCACGGCCGCGCGACCGGCACTCTTGGAGCTTCAGCTCGATCCCCGGGCGATTACGCCCAACGCTACGCTCGATGATCTGCGCGCCGCCAGGGTCAAGAGCTAGTCATCTGTCACCTGGCGCGAGCCAAGTGCCCCGCTCCAATCCGCGAGTCCGCGATCGCGCAGGGCACGCACGGTTTCACAGACCTGTCTCGTTGCTCATCCCGGTCGCAACGGCAATGAACGCGCCGCCTCGGGGCCAAACGCTCTGCAAGCACGGCTCCAATTTGCGGCTCAACGCGCCACCCGTGGGAAGATATATCGCGGTGCGCATCTGCAATCGGTCCACCGGGAGATTCGCGAACAGGTCGCGCGCTTCCTCGCAGGTGTGCCAGTAGGCACCCCGGTACGCGCCTTTGCCGCCCTTTCGGCCTTTCTGCCACCACAAGCAGCTCTGGCGATTGAGCAAACCCAAGGCGATGCGCCGCCGCGCCACGCGCAACATTTCCGCCACCGCAAGACGCGGCTCATCCACAAAGCACACGGCGGTGACCGCGACCACCAGATCGAAGCTGCGATCGGCGAAGGGCAAGCGCTGCGCGTCGCCGAGAACATACGCAGTACTGTCCTGGCTCGCAGCATAGCGAACTGCGGCCGCATCGCAGTCGAGGCCGACCACCTCGCCCGCATCCGCTGCAAGCGCGAAACGACGGGTGAAGTAGCCCGTACCGCAGCCGATGTCGAGTACCGATTCGCCGGCTCGCGGAACCAAGAGCGCACGTAGGAGGCGATACTCGACCTCGCCTATCCACGCCCCGCGCGGCGAACGATACCAAGCATCGTAGAGTTCAGGACTCATGAAAATACTCCGCTTGCCGGCCGCGGCGAGAGCGCCCCAGCCTCAGCGGTAGCGCCTGAGATACCAAGATTCGAAAAAAACCTTCGCTTGGTGCATCAGTCCCAATGACGGCAAGGCGTAGCCCCC
Organism: Casimicrobiaceae bacterium; assembly: GCA_026646885.1. Lineage (GTDB taxonomy): Bacteria > Pseudomonadota > Gammaproteobacteria > Burkholderiales > Casimicrobiaceae > JACPUX01. Next base: position 68,388 of record JAPKHK010000004.1, read on the forward strand.
CTCGGGCGTGCGTTTGACCAGCATGCCCGCTTCGAGCGAATCCACCACGCAGAGGAGTTCGATCTTAAACGTCTTCTCCGGCCGGCCGCCATTCATTTCAGCAAGTAGGTTCTCTGCCGCGGCTTCCGCCTGCAAGTCGGCCATGTGCGCCTGCTTTGGCATCCAGTCGGGGCCAGGGAAGCTGCCGGCGTCGCCCGCCACGTAGACCCGCTCACGCCCCTCGACGCGGCATTGCGCATCGGCCTTGATCAGTCCGCCTTGCGAGCGCGGCAGGTCGGTAGCGTCGAACCAGGCGTTGCCGGTCAGCCCCGGCATGAAGACGATGAGGTCGGCGGCAAACTCGCCGCCCTCGGTTTTCACCCTGCCCTGATCGAAGCCGACCAACTTGTGGCCAAGGTGGGTTTCGATGCCGCGCCGCTGCATCTCCCCGAGCAGTCGCGCAACGGCTTTTTCGCCCAGGCGGTTGCCGGGATTGGGCATGGGGTTGAAGAACGCAAGCGCGATTCTGTCGCGCCGCCCTTCGCGCCGCAGTTGGGTGTCGAGACCGAAGAGGAACTCGAAGATCGGCCCGCCGCGCATGGCCGAGGGCTCGTTCGGGTTGCCGGCGAAGCCGAGCGCGATGGTGCCGCTTTGCATGGCCTGTACCGCGTCGCGCAGGCGCTCCACCGCGGCGATGCCTTCGCAAGGCGTGATGGCGTGTTCGATGCCGGGCAGCTTCTTGATGAAGCGCCCGCCGCAGGCGATGACCAGGCCGTCGTTGTCCACTGGCCCGTTGGTGGTCAGCACTCTGCGGCCGCCGTTCTCCAGCCCGGTTGCCTCGCCGGCATGGAAGTCGATGCGGTTGCGCGCAAAGAAGTTCTGCAGCGGGATGCGCAAGTCCTCAGCGCGCCGCTTGCCCGATGGTAGCCAGATCAGGCTGGGCAGAAAGACGAGCTCCGGCCGCGGGCCGATGACGGTGATGCCGATTTGCTTGTCGAGCTGGCGTAGCCGGCGCGCCGCAGAGAGCGCGGCAAAACCGGTGCCGATGACGCTAAGGTGCTTCATGCTAATCCTGTAGGGCTTGGTCAGGATCGGCAATCAGGTCGGCGGCGTCCTCCAAGCCGCTGGACAGGCGCAGCAGCCCAGCCGTTTCCGGCGCCGGAATCTGACCCAAGTTCTTGCGCCAATTCCCCGGCGTGCACACGGCGCGGGGACAAACCCGTTGCTTCTTCTTGCATCGTCTACTCCTCGATGGTCGATCTAGATCACAACTCCTACGGCATGCCGCTTAAAATACCAGGAACACGAAGCGCTCGTCTCGCGCGCCGGTCCGCGGTCGATCTGTCCGGTCGTCTCAACCACGGCCTGCCGCTAGCGAAGAGACCCCAAGTAGGCCGTAATGTCCGCGTGCTGGGCATCGCTGCCTTCGAAGGGCGGCATGATCGACACACGCTGGCCGTCCTGTTCGATGAAGCAACCCTTGCAAGGCACGACAACTTTCGAGGGTTCGCGTAGCGATTCCTCAAGATAGGCGGTCACGTGCAGGCCGCCGGCAAATCGGAGATCGGGGCCGATGGTCGGCTTCACCGGATTGCCCGGATAGTCGTGGCAGGCAGCGCAGCCCTTGGCCTGCATCAGTCGCTTGCCGCGCACGGCGTTGCCCGGTGTCGCCCTGCCGCGGGGACTGACTTTCTCCGCGGTTCTGCCGATACGCAACGTCTGCCAGGCGGAAAGCCGCTTCAGGCCGTCGCGCTCGGCGCCCTCGCCGTTCCAAATCGCGAAGGCCACTGGCAACGACTCCTGCCAGTGCGCCTCGGCACGCGACAGCACCACGCGCCAGAGGCCGTTCTTCCACTCGCCGCGCGCCAACACGCCGCCCTCGGGCTGCGCGGTGAGCGTGCCGAAGCCTTCCGCCGAGAGCAGCTCCGCCGTGCCGTCGGCGCGCCAGAACCACAGCGAAACCGGCGCGCCGCGGTGACCCATGCCAATGTAGGGCAACTCCGCATCACCGCGTTGCGGCCACTGCACGGCGGCGGCGTCGGCGAAGGCGCCGATGCCGCGCTCCCGGGCCGGCTTTCTGTCGGCCCACTCGAGGTGCAGCGCCAGCGTGGCCGCGCCGCGCTGGGCGCGCACCTTCACGCTGCCTTTGCCGGCCTTCGTTGCCGGCGGCACGCTCGCCTGCGGATAGAGCGGAACGCTCACCGGCGCCTGCTTCAGCCAGGCCGGGCTGTGCGGATCGGCAGCGGGCTCGCCGTCGACGCGCTTCACCGGAATCTCCGCCGCGGCGGCAGCCAGCGGCAGCAGCAGCGCGAACAGCAGGCGTTGCACAAGAAACACGAAGGGCCGCCCCGGGTGTTTCTTGGCCCCTTGCGGGGAGATCGCCGCGCAGCGGCGATTTCGGGGTGGGCTCATCGCTTCACCTCGACGACGGGAATCCGGAACATCTCCTCGTGCCGATAGGCGATGAGGAGGTCCATCAGTTCCGAGGCCTCGCCGCGCCGCTTCTTCGCGCGCTCGGCCTCGAGCAGCTTCAGCACGTCCGGCACGCGCGGCCCGAACAGCTCGACGAGGAAAGCATCGGGGATGCGCCGCTCGCCGGTCGGCCGCCCTTGCGCGTCGAGCTTGCTCGGCGAGAGCGGCGGCACGTAATAGACGTTGGGCTGCGTGCCGAACTCGGCGTGCAGCGGCAGCGCCACTTTCCACTTCGTCACCAGCTTGTGCACCGGCCCGTCCTCGTCGTCGAGGAAGCTGACGAAGCGGATGCGTCCGGCGCACTGGCGCGCGCAGGCCGGCGCCAGGCCCTGCTCGATGCGCGGATAGCAGAAGATGCATTTCTCCGAGCGGCGGAACATCGGGTTGAAGTACACCTTCTTGTAGGGGCAGGCGCCGACGCAGTGCTGGTAGCCGCGGCAGCGTTCCTGGTCGACCAGCACGATGCCGTCCTCCTCGCGCTTGTAAATGGCGCCGCGCGGACAGGCGGCGAGGCAGGCCGGGTTGGAGCAGTGGTTGCAGATGCGCGGCAGGTAGAAGAAGTGGCTGTTCGGATACTCGCCGGCGCCCACGTCCTCGTCCCAGCCCGGGCCGAAGGTGGGCGGAGTCAGTGGCTGAAGATGCGGCGGCTCGGCCTCGACGGGAATGCCCTGCGCCCCCTGCGCCCCCTGCGCCCCCTGCGCATTCAGCGCCTTCGCGTAGTTGAGGTCGAAGGGCACGCCGTAGTCGCGCGCCAGGTTCGGGATGCGCCCCTCCTTCACCTTGCCCGCCGCGTCGAAGCCGCCGCCCGACTCGCGCCAGTTGCGCGGATAGCCGCGGCCGGGATGGGTCTCGACGTTGTTCCAGTACATATAGTCGCGGCCGTTGCGGTTGGTCCACTGCGTCTTGCAGGCCGAAGTGCAGGTCTGGCAGCCGATGCACTTGTTGAGGTCCATGACCATGGCGAGCTGGCGTGTCATAAACCTTCCCCCCGCCCCCCTTCCCGAGGAAGGGGGTGACGGTCGTTCGCCGCTGCGCGGCTCCATGTCGTTGACTGCGCCGCCCTTGGGGCGGCCCGGCGGGCGGCGCTCACTGGTGTACCTTCCCCCCGCCCCCCTTCCCGAGGAAGGGGGTGACGGTCGTTCGCCGCTTCGCGGCTCCATGTCGTTGACTGCGCCGCCCTTGGGGCGGCCCGGCGGGCGGCGCTCACGTCTTCACCACGTCCACCGACGACTCGTAGGCGAGCTGGTTGCCGTCCCATTCGGCGCCGAACTGCAGGTGGCCCCAGCCGCCGGCCAGTTCCAACGGCGAGACGAGGCCGGCCACCGGCTCGTCCATGCCGAGGCGCTTGACGAACTGGTGCGGCTCCCAGGCGTGGTCCATCGTCAGCGTGCCCGGGCGCACGCCCGGCATCAGCTTGGCCATGGCGCGGAAGGCGCCGACGTCGTTGAACACGCGCACCGCGTCGCCGTCGCGGATGCCGCGCGCGGCGGCGTCCTGCGGATTGAGGTTCACGTGCGGCACGCCGCGCTGCTGGCGCAGCATGTGCTTGTTGGTGCGCCAGGTGGAATGGATGCCCCAGCGCGTGTGCGGCGAATAGAACTTCAGCGGGTAATTCGCCGGATGCAGCGGCTCGCGCGCCGTCGGCACGGCGCATTTCAGCCTGAGGAACACCTCCTGGTCGACGTAGAACTGCTGGCGCCCGGAGAGCGTCGGGTACGGTTTCTTGAGATAAAACTGCTCCTCGAAGGAGCGGTAGGGCTTGTCATGGTAGAGCGGCGAGGTGAGGCCGGCATTGGTGTTGAGCGTGAGGTAACCGTTGCGCACGACGTCCTCGAAGGTCCACGGCTTGAAGGCCGGCACGTTCTCGATCAGCCACTTCACCACGTCCTGGTCGGTGTTCACGCGGCCGAGCATGGTGAACTCGTCGTGCAGAATGTCGAGGTCGCGCGTGACCGGTTCCTTCCTGCCCTGCCGCTCGACGGTGAATTCCGGGTCGGGGATGGGGCCTACGCCGCGGCGCTTCGCGACCTCCTGGATCTTCTCCGCCAGCAGACGGCAGATCTCCCACTCGGACTTCGCTTCGCCGATCGGCTTCAGGCCCGGCGGCGGCATGGTCAGGTTGGCGTAGCGGTGATAGCCGACCTCGCCGCGGATATCCCAGGCCTCGTAGTGGCTGGTCGCCGGCAGCACGTAGTCGGCGTACTCGGCCGAGGAGTCCATGCGGAAGTTGACGTTGACGTAGAGCTCCGTGGCCTCCAGCACGGCCTTGCGGTAGTGCGCGGCCGACTTGTTGCGGCGGAAGAGGTTGTCGGCGAAGGAGAGGCGCACCTTCGGCTCGCCGTGATACGCGGTCCATTTCCTCTCGCGCGCCGTTTCGGCGAGCTTCACCAGTTCCTCCGGCGTGAGGCCGGCGCGGCGCGCGAACTCCTTGCCCTCGCCGTAATGGCGGCGGAAGGTCTCCCACATGCGCCCGGCCATCCATTCGCCCTGGAAGCCGGAGCCGAAGCGCGCCGGCTTCGGGTTGGAGAGCGGGCCGATGCCGCCCAGGCTCCACTGGTGCTCGGTGTCCACCACGTCGTGGCCGGTCAGCGCGCAGAACAGCGCCTGGCCCCAGCAGGCCAGTATCCCCCAGGCGTACTTGTGCAGCGAGAAGCCGATGGTCAGCCCCGGGTCGTGCGCCGCCGCGTACTCGCGCGCGAGGCGCCGCACCACGTCGGGATGCACGCCGGTGTGCTGCTGCGTCGCCTCGGGCGCGAACTTCATCGCCTCGGCGCGCACCTTCTCGAACACCGTGGTGACGGGAATGGGCTTGCCGTCGGCACCCTTCACCTCGTAGCGGCCGGTGAGAGCGGGCTTCAGCGCCCCCAGGCGCAGCGTCTTGCGGAAGTGGCCGCGCGTGCCGGGCATGGCCTGGTGTTTGCCGCCCGCCTCGTCCCAGCAGTAGAAGACGTCGTCGCGCCCGCCCTTCCTCAAGTCGGAGAGGCGCAGGAGCTGCCCGTTGTCCTCGCGCACGAGGAAGGTGAGATCCGTCTGTTCGCGGATGAAGTCTTCCTTGTAGAGTTTCTCGGCGAGCACCACCTGCACCAGCGACATCGCCAAAAAGCTGTCGGTGCCGGGCTTGATCGGAATCCACAGGTCGGCGTGGATGGCCGTCGGGTTGTAGTCGGGCGAGATGACGACGATTTTCGCGCCGCGCCACTTCGCCTCCCACAGGTAGTGGGCATCGGGGATGCGCGTGGCGTTCGGGTTGAAGCTCCACAGCACGATGAGGTCCATCTCGAACCAGGCGTCGAGCGAGGTGCCGACGTTGGGGATGCCGTAGGCGAGGCTCGCCCCGGTGAACATGTCGCCCACGGCGCTCGACGGATACAGGCGCTGCGCGCCGAGCAAGGAGCCCAGCCGAAGCGGCCCGGCGCGCTTGCCCTGCGAGACGATGCCGGTGCCGGCGTAGACCAAAATCGCGCCGGGCCCGTCCTTGACCAGCGTATCGACCAGATGATCGGCGATGCCGCCGAGCGCCTCGTCCCAGGGGACGCGCTGCCACTGGCCCGCACCGCGCGCCCCGGCGCGCTTCAAGGGATAGAGCAAGCGGTCCTTCTCATGCATCGCCTGCGAGTGGATGGTGCCCTTGTTGCAGCCGCGCGGATTGGGGTCGGGGAGGTTCGGGTTGAGCTGCGGGTATTCGGCGAGCTGCTCCTCGCGCGTCACCACGCCGTCTTTCGCATACACGCGGAAGGCGCAGTTGCCCTGGCAGTTGGAGCAGTGGAAGGCCCAGCCCTGCGCATTGCCGCGTGTCTCGGCGAGTTCCCTGCGGTAGAAGTCCTCCCACTCGCGGTAGGGGTAGGCGGAGAGCGGATCGCCGGGGTCCTGGATGCGCGCCAGCAGTTCTTCTGGCAATCCGGCCAGTAGTCCGCAAGCGCCGCCGGCTTTGAGCAGATCGCGTCTCGAAACCACGCTATCTCTCCGCCTCGTCGAGCAGCAGCTCGATGGCGCCGATCGCCTCCTTGCCGCTCCAGTCGTATTCACCGAGCACGCGGTAAGCGATTTGGCCGTCGCGGGCGATCAGGTAGGAAGTGGGCACGCCCGGCAGGCTGAAATGCCGCGCCACCTCGCGATTGCGGTCGTGCCAGACGGAAAAAGTCAGTTCCATTGACGCGGCGAAGCGGCGCACGTCCTCCAGCGGCGCCTCGTCCTGCGACACCGCCAGCACCTCCAGGCCGCGCTCGCGATAGGTTTGGTAGAGGCGCGCCATCGCCGGCATCTCCTTGCGGCAGGGCGGACACCAAGTGGCCCAGAAGTTGAGCAGCACGACCTTGCCGCGATGGGCCGAGAAGCGCACCGGCCTGCCCTGCATATCCTGCGCGGCGAAATCGGTCGCCGTGCCGGAAAAAGGCTTCAGCGCGTTAGCGGCAAACGATGGTCCCGAAGCAATCCCGACGGCAAGAAGAAGCAAAGCCATCCGCAGATTACGCAGATTGACGCAGACCCATTGCAAAAAACATCTTGTTTTTGGAAGCTGCGGAAATCCGCGCAATCCGCGGTTCAAATGTTCTTTCATCTTTCCAGCGGCAGCCGCGGATCGGCCGACCACTCCTCCCAGGAGCCGGGGTACTCGACCACCTTGTCCCAGCCGATCAGCTTCATCGCGAAGGCCACGTCGGTGGAGCGGCCCAGGCCCCCCTGGCAATAGGTGACGACCAAGGTCTCGCGCGTGATGCCGCGTTTTTTCAATTCCGCCTCGATCTCGGCGGCGCTCCTGAAGGAAGCCGTGGCGGCGGAAAAGTTGCTCCATTCGAGATGGATGGCGCCGGGGATGTGGCCGCCGCGCGCCGCGCCCGCCGGTTGTTCGCGGCCGATAAATTCGTTGAAGGAACGGGTGTCGGCGAAGACGATGCCCTTTTCGCCGAGCTTGCGCTTCACCCACTCGCGCGTGACGATCTTCTCAGGCTGCGGCGCCGGGGTGAATTTTTTCCTGGCGATCACCGGCAGCTCCTGCGTCACCGGGCGGCCTTCCTTCAGCCATTTGCGAAAGCCGCCGTTCAACACGCGCACGTTCTTGTGGCCGAAAAATTCGAGCACGAACCAGACGCCCGTTGCCGGCGCGCCTTCGCCGCCGTCATAGACCACCACTTGCGTATTGCTATCGACACCGGCCTCGCCGAAGATGCGCTCGGCCTCGAAGTTGCTCGTGGGATGGCCGCTGCCGCGGCGCTCGTCGATGCGGGAGAGCTCGAGATAGGGAAGATTCACCGCGCCGGGCAGGTGGGCGCGCCTGTAGGTGGCGGCATCGGCGGCGTCGACCAGGCGCAGGTTCTTCTGGTCGAGGATACGCGCCAATTCCTCCGTCTCGATCAGCAGTTCCGGCCGCGCATAGCCCTGCGCCTGGACCGCCATCGCAAAACTCAGTACCAAAGAAACAATTACTGGCACTCGTCCCGCCAGGACGGCGATCCACTTTTTCCAGCAAGGAGTTTCTATTGAACCATGGCGAACACGGCGGCACGGCGTAAAGACTGGAAAATGTTTCGCCGTGATCTCCGTGCACACCGTGGTGAGCGGCTTTTCATGGTTCATTCTGTTTTTCCTCATTCGGCCCCGACCGGGGACGCGAACTCACAGTCAGCCCTTGAAGAATTCGCGGCTGCCCGGCGGCTTGACGATATTGAGCTGGGAGACGGCGACACGCCCCTCCCTGCCCTCGCGCAGCACCTTGCCGAAGAGTTCCACCTCCAGGCCGTAGGCTTCGTCCAGGCGCTCTTGCTTGATGCCGCTCGCGGAAAGGTCGATGTCATAGATCTTGCCCTGCAGGCTGCGAAACACCATAACCTCAGCCCATTTCAACGGGCACTCGCCGATGCGGCCGGCTTCGGCGCAAGGCCGCCCGAGGATGAACCCGGCCATCGGCTTCGCTTCCTCCGCGGCCGCTACCGGCGCAATCCAGGCCGCCGCCAGGAGCAGCAGGCCCACCACTCGTCCTGCCATGTTCGCCTCCTCGACCGATACTCAAACGAGTACTAGAATACTCCCCACCGATCCGGCAATCAACCGAAGGAGCTTCCCATGAACACCCTGCCGCGCGCTTTGCCGATAGCCCTTTTGACCGCTTCCGTTATGCACTTGGCGAGCCTCGCCTTCCCGGCCTGGGCGGGAACACCCGGCGCCACGAAGTTGGGCAGCCAGAAGGTTCTGACCTTGGTGGTGCGCGACCCGCCCTGGGTCCGCTGCAACAACAACATGCAGGTCGCCGCCGAGCTCACCAATATCTACCTGCTGCCGGTGCAAATCGTCCCCCACGCCTTTGCCGGACCAGGCGCCAAGGCGCCCGCGGTCTACTATGGCGATGAACTGATCGCCGAAGACGGCGGCAAGGGCAATGGCATGGTGAGCTTCACCGAGTTGGCCGACATGCTCGAAGTGGAAGGTGTGGCCAAACACCAGCAGGAAGGACGCCTCATGGCCAAAGAGCCCAAGCCGGCGCACGAGGCGCTGAAGTCGGCGATCAAGGACGTGAAATAGCCCCATCATCCGCGCCACAGGAAGCAGGGCGCTGCATCGCCGCCGGGCAGGCGCGCATTGAGCGCGCGGCGCCGAGGGTGTCAAGCGAGTTCGGGCTTGCTTTGCAGCAAGCCGCGGCCATTCGGGCGTCATCGATGGGCAACTCCGCAAGACATGATCCTAATCATTCTCGTTTCTCATCACACTGTACCGGAGGGTATCCACATGAGCCGTAACGTCACGATTTTGCTTTCCACACTGCTTAGCGCCTGCGCCATTGCGAGTATCGCAACGGTCCGCGAGGGCCTGGTCGAATACTACGGAAGGCAGGCCGACATCGTGGCCGCCGGCAAGACGGCCGGCACGGTGCCGATCGGAATGATGTCGGGTGCGAACGCTGCCTACGGACTCGGCGCCTTTGAGAGCCTCGACGGCGAGATCACCGTCTTCGAGGGCAAGCCCTACGTGACCAAGGTTCGCGGCGAGGGTTACGTCATGGAGCACGGGGCTAAGGGCAAGGCGATCTTTGCCGCTTGGACGAAGAACACCCAGTGGCAGGACGAGCCGGTACCCGCCGACGTGAAGACTTATCTCGACCTGCAGCGCTTCGTCAAGGCGCGTGCGGCCGCTACCGGCATAAACACAGCCGGCACGCCCTTCCCTTTCCTGCTGGTCGGCACCCCGGCCGAACTGAAGTGGCACATCAACGTCGACCGAACGGAGGGTAAACCGGTCACGCGCGAGTCCTTCGCCAAGTCCAAGGCAAATTACGTGATGAAGGACCAGCCGGTGAATATCGTGGGCTTCTACTCGGAAAGGCACTTCGGCGCATTCATCGGCACTTACGTCCCGGCGATCAAGGAGAAGGACGTGAAGAACGCCATCCACATCCACCTGGTGTCGAAGGACGGGAACTCGGCGGGGCACATCGACGACATCACGCTCGGCGGCGGCATGACACTGCGCTTGCCGCGCCAGTAGCAGCCAGCAATCAGAAACCCAGCGCGTCCCTGGTCGCGACGATGCCCATCTTGGCACACTTGCCTCCTGCTCAAGCAACATCAGTGAATCACCTTCGGCTGGGCACGCGAGAACGCCATCGGTGTCGAACTGGCAAACGATCACCAAGGAAGGAACCATGAGCAAGACACATTGCCCGACCCAGCCGAGCCACATTTTGGGCGAGGACGGCTTGCCGGGGCGCCACGAGAAACGGGCCGCGTAGAGATCGGTCCGCTTGGACAACGGTTTCTGCAGCGCCGCCCCCGACGCCTTACGCCAAACGGGCCTGAAATATCGTGGCAATAGCCTTTCTCCTCGCTCTGCTGGGCAGCGCCGGCGCGATGCTGGGTGCCGCACTATTGCTGCTGTTCACCGATGCCATGCGCCAGCGACTGCTGCCTGGCCTGCTGGCCTACGCGACCGGCACCCTGCTCGGTGCCGCCTTCCTCGGCATGCTGCCGAAGGGCCTGGCGCAGGCCCAGCCGCTGGCAATCACCGGAACAGTGCTGGCCGGACTGTTCGCCTTTTTCCTGCTGGAGAAAGCGGTGCTGTGGCGCCATTGCCACGACGAGGACTGCCAGGAGCATGGCCATCAGGCGGGCGTCATCATCCTGGTGGGCGACGCCTTCCACAATTTCGTCGACGGCGTGGTAATCGCCGCCGCCTATTTGACCTCGCCCGCGCTCGGCGTGGCCACCGCGCTGGCCGTCATCGCCCACGAGATTCCGCAGGAACTGGGTGACTTCGCCATTTTGCTGCACAGCGGCTACGGCAAGGCGCGTGCTCTGGCGCTCAACCTGATTTCGTCCCTGGCGACCCTGCCTGGCGTCGCGCTCGGCTGGTTCTGGCTGGCCGAGGTGCGCCAGGCCGTGCCCTACGTGCTGGCGCTGTCCGCGGCGAGCTTCATCTACATCGCCATGGCCGACCTGGTGCCGACCCTGCACCGCCGCAGCGACGGCCGCGCCTTCGTCCTCCAGGCGCTGCTGATCCTGGCGGGCATCGGCACCGTCGCGCTACTCCGATTCGGCCACTGACGCGGCAACCGCGCTATCGCGCCGCCGGCTCCATCCCCACCACCACCGTGCGCGCGCGCAGGCGCGAGAACACGCCGGCGGGCACTTCCATCGGGATCGTTTTGGCGATGTCCAGCGTAGCGGCGTCGATGACGACGAGCCGGCCGCTCTCGAAGCCGGCGGTGCGATCGCCGCCGGCGCGGGCGCTGACGTAAATGTAATCGCCGCGCGCGGTGTACTCGGGGAAATGCGAGTGGCCGAGCGTGCCGGCGACCGTCAACGTCTTCACCACTTCCAGCCGCTCCTTGTCGATGAACTGGATCTGGTTCGCTTCGGGGCCGGTGCCGACGATGTCGACCACGATGTAGGGCGCCCTCGGATGGGCCGCCGGCGACTCAGTGGGCCCGGCGACAGGGATGCGCTTGACGACCTCGAAGCTGTTCATGTCGAACACGGTGACTTCGCGCGGCGCGCAGGGGCGCGTGCCGATGTTGGTGCCGATGCCGAGCAGCCGGCCGTGCGCGCGCACGACGGCGCCGGAGCCGAGGTGCGGCTGGCAGCCGGCGGGAATCTTCCTGACGATGCGCCGGCCGGCGAGGTCGATGACGGTGTTGACGTCGTCGTCGTAGGAGGAGACGACGAGATGGCGGCCGTCCGGCGAGAGGAAGGCGTCGTGCAGGTGCCGGCCGACGCCGGCGATGGCGGTGACGGGCAGGTCCGGCCGGTCGAGGTCCACGATCCACACCTGGCCGGCCTGTTCGAGGGCGATCGCGAAGATGTCGGCGAAGGGCGTGCCGGTGATCATGCCGGAATCGGATTCGACCATCTTGCCGTCCGGGTCGAGGCCGCGCAGCGCGATCAGCTTGAGCGGCTCCAGCGTCGCCGCATCGAAAATCACCGCCGTGTTGGGCACGTAGGAGCCGGCGGCAAGATGGCGCCCGTCGCGCGAAAGCGCGAGCGAGGTGCCGTTCAGCCCGGCGCGCACCTTGCGCACCGTCTTCAGCGAATACAGGTCGATCTTGTGGATGGTGCCCATGTCGTCGCGCACATAGGCCCAGCGCGCCTGTTTCGGATGGAAGTCCATCAGGTGCGGCGCGAAGCCGGTGGGCACCTCGCCGACCTTCCTGTGCGTGCGGCCGTCGAAGAAGACGACCTTGGCGTCGCTGCCGGCGGCGTAGTGGCCGCGGCCCATGACGGCCATCAGGTCGTCGATGTCCTCTATGGGGTAAGCGGGTTTGGCCGGCAGGGCCGCCTCGTCGGCGAGGACAACCAGCGACTTGCGGATGTCCTCCAGCCCCCAGTCAAGCGCGCGCTTCGGCTGCTGCGTGATGAGTGCGGCGAGTTGCTCCCTTTGCCGATTGGAGAGCTTGCGGGGCCAGGCGAGGTGCTGCGGCATCAGCGTCGTCGCACTGCCCCCCTGAATCTTGGCACTCACCTGTTCCCGTGTCAGCTTGATCTGATCACGGTTTAGGGCCGGTCCGATGTAGCCGCCGCGGTCCGCGCCGTGGCAGACCGCGCAATGCTCGGCATACAGCCGCTCGGCTTCCCCGAAATCCTCGGCGGCGGACGCGGCCGGAATGGCCAGGCAGAGGGTCGCCGCGGCAAGCCGCCGCGCTCGACGCAGGAGTCCGTTCATGGCACGCCTCCTTTCCTAATCGACCTCCTCCCACCCCGTGATCATCGCCTTGATGTGGGCCAGCGGCGTATGGCCGGTGGTGGCGAGATAGACGTGGGCGATGAGGAAGACCAGCATCATGAAGGCGCCGAGCGTATGCAGCAGGGCCACGCTGCCCAGCGCCGGCGCGCCGGCGGCGTCGCGCCAGGCCGGGTAGTAGAGCAGCGCCAGGCCGCTCGCCCAGACGAGCGGGTTGATGACCAGCTTGACGAGCAGGTAGGCGAGCCGCTGCAGGGGATTGTGCTTCTTCAGCTGCGTCGCGCGGAAGGGATGCGGCGCACCGGTGAAGATGCCCAGCACGTAGTAGCGGAACATGGCGTCGACGTTCTTCAGGGTCGGGATGTACTGCCGCCATTCGCCGGTGGTGAAGTGCCAGAAGATGGCGAACACCCACAGCGCGATGAGCGCCCAGGCAGCCGCCGTGTGCAGGCCCACCGCCTGCTTGAAGCCGACCAGCTGCCAGCTGCCGTGGATCTCGAAGCCGGTGACCAGCATGGAGATGATCAGCAGCGCCTGCGTCCAGTGCCAGAAGCGCTCGAAGCGCTTGAAGATGTAGATCCTTTCCGTCATTTCTTTTCCTCCTTGCGCCGGCCGCGCGTGAGGATGCGCAGCGCGCCGTGGCCCAGGACGCCGAGCAGGGCGAGCCCGGCCAGACCGAAGCCGGCGCGGTCCAGCCCTTCGAGGCGGTCGCGGCCGGGCAGGTAAATACCGGCGACCTCCTTCAGCCGCCCTGCGCGCGCATGGCACTCGGCGCAGCGCAGCGCGTCCTCCTTCGGCGCCACCATGTGGGTGATCGGCCACAGCATCTCGGTGGCGGCGAAGCCGTACTTGCCGCTGAAGGGCTGGCCGGCGGCGGCGGTGCCGGCCTTGAGCGCCTTGTCCCAGTCGAAGTTGAACCACAGCGCGGTATCGTCGGGGATCGCCGTGTGCGGCACCAGCAGCGTCAGGTGCTCGAGGTCGTAGGGCTGCTTGCCGCGGAAGCGCTTTACCGGCCAGATGCGCGCCGCCGGGTCGCGCGGGCTGCCGCCGAAGCGGTTGATCGGCACCGTGGCGGATGGATCGATGCGGTCGGCGACGAGCGTGTAGTCGACGCGGCCGTCGAACCAGAGGTAGTCGGGCACGACGTTCTCGCCGAGGGTGAAGTCGCCCTTCTTGCTGTCGAAGACGACATGGCCTTTCGCGTCCTTCTTCACGAAGGGCTTGCCGGCGGCGTCCATCGTGCCGGCGGTGGACCAGTCCCAGGCCATCTTGGTCGGCACGCCGCCGCGGGCGAAGGCCGGGACGTGGCAGCTCTGGCAGGCCAGCGTGCGCGCGTGGTTGTTCAGGCGCGTGCCGGTGCCGACGCTGCCGATGAGGCCGGCGCCGGGGCCCTCATGATGCGGCCGCTCGCCGTGGCAGGCCTGGCAGGTCGCCGGGTTGCGCGCGGTCTTTTCGCCGCGCACGATGGGCCGGTGCGGGTCGGCGGCGGTGGGGGCGACGCGGCTGCCGGCGACCTTGTGGCTCTCGGTCTGGTGGCAGGTCGAGCAGGTGAAGTTTCCGCCGTCCTTGGCCATGTGCACGTCGAGCTTGCGGTCGGGCTGCTTCAGCGAGGAATCGAGGTCGCCGTGCTTGACGCCGTCGCCACCGCCGCCGTAGAAGTGGCAGGCGCCGCAGGTTTCGCGGCTGCTGCGGCCGACGCGCGCGGCCACGGTTGCGAGGTCGACCGGGCCGACGAACTTGCCCGACTTCGGCGGATATTCCATGCGCGCATAGGGCGGGTGCCCGGCCAGGCCGGGGATTTTGGCGTACTGGCCGGTGTGGTGGCAGGCGAGGCAGTCGACGTTGCGCTCGGAGGTGAAGTCGAAACTGTCGTCCTTCCAGCCGTAGCCGACATGGCAGGCGTTGCAGAAGGCCTCGTTGGAGCGGTCGGCGATGCAGAAGCTGTTGAGCATGGTCTTCTTGCCGAGGCGCTGGCCGGTGACGGGATTGGTGTAGTCCCAGGTCCAGTGGCGCGTCGCCATCACCTGCTTCGCCGCCTCGGTGTGGCATTTCAGGCAGGCCGCGGTAACTTCCTCGCCGGTGCGGAACGGGCCCTGCAGTTCCTTGAACTTGCCGTGGTCGGCGGTGGAGCCCTTCGCCTTCGCGGCGGGCGGCGGTTCGGCAGCATGACCGGCCAGCGCGAAGGCGCCGGCAAACATTATGAGATCCAGACGCAGCCCAGGAAGCATCGCGCTCTCCAATCTTCAACGCCATTGCGAAACTATCTTTTTGAATTTTACCGTCACCTTGGCAAGTCCTTTGGATCTCGATCAACTTTTCTGCGGATGGGAAACGCTTGTCATCCCCAGCGAAATACCAACCACGCGATGACGTGGCGCGCCGAGGGAATCGCCAGCGGGGAATGAATACCGCAGGCGCCAGGGCCTACTTCCGGCGCCGAATGGCCTGGCACTCAAACGCGAATCGGACTATAAAGAGGCCATCTCTGCCCCCAAGCCTCGGCGAGCGCATTATCGGCGCGGCGCCAGGCCGCTGTGCCACGGAGATTCGCCGAGCCGCTTCCTGCGCAGGGATGTTCTTCAAGAGAAAGGAGGCTGAGTATGGCGCTCGTTTGTGAAGTGAGTTTCGACCGCGAAAAGCTGAAAAGCGAAATCCGGTCGACCTACGCCCGGGTGGCAGAACAACCCGAGGGTGACTTTCATTTTCATCGCGGCCCGGTGTACGCCGCATCGATGCTGGGTTACGACGGCAGCGAACTGGCCGAGCTGCCCGACTTCGTGACCGCACCTTTCGCGGGGGTGGGCAATCCGCTGCGCGTGACCCCGCTACCGCACCAGGCCACGGTCATCGACCTCGGTTCCGGCGGCGGCATGGATTGTTTGTTGGCGGGCCGGCGGGTGGGGTTCGATGGACGGGTGATCGGTTTCGACATGACCGAGGCCATGCTCGCCAAAGCGCGCGCCGGAGCCGAGACGGCGGCCATGCCGCAGGTGCGCTTCGAGAAAGCGGACATCGGCGATTTGCCCTTGGAAGATGCGGCGGTGGACGTCGCCATCTCCAACGGGGTGATCAATCTCAGTCCCGAAAAACGGCAAGTGTTCAGAGAGCTTTTTCGGGTCATCCGCCCCGGTGGGCGAGTGCAGTTCGCCGATATCGTCATCGATGGTGAGTTGTCCGAAGCGGCGCGCAACGACATCGAACTCTGGGTCGGCTGAATCGCGGGCGCTCTGCAGTCTGCAGGCTACCTCGCGCTGCTCGAAGAAGCCGGTTTCACACGCTGCCAGGTGGTGGAGTATTTCGACTCCTTCGCCGGCACCAGCAAAGAAAAAACCGCGCGCAAATACGGCGTGCGCGGCGCCAATTTCTTGGCCATGAAACCCTGAACGAAGCCGCCCTCCCGCGAAGCAGGTCAGCGGCAGTATTCGTGTCCGCTGCGCGCACGGGCGGCTTCAGCGCTTCAGGTTCGACACGTCTATATCCGCGAGGGATTCGAGCAATAGACAAAGCAGTACGGCCGCCCAAACCTCGGCGCAAATGCCAGCGGGGCGAGCAGCAGGATCGAAGGGATGTGGGTGAACATCACAGTGTTGGCCAGACCGATATGCGTCGCCAACCAGGCCGCACCGAGACGGAGACCGCTTTGAGCAAACGCGCTGCGATGCGCTTGCATCTGCCTCAAGGGATTTTGTTCGGGAGGCGAGTCACCAAGACTTTATCCACGCGCTTCTTATCCATGTCCACGATCTCGAAGCGCAGGCCGTGCCACTCAAAATAGTCGGCCACGGCGGGAATGCGCCCGAGCATGCGCATCACGAAACCGCCAAGGGTGTTGTAGTTCTCCTCGCTCGGTAGGTCTTCCTCGATTTCCACAACCGACTTGAGCCTTTCCACCGCCAGGCTGCCATCCATGAGCCAGGAACCGTCTTCGCGGGTCATCACGTCCTGTTCCTCGGACGCATCCGAGTTGGGCAGGTCGCCCACGATGGAGGTGAGCACGTCGGTGAGCGTCACCATGCCCTTGAGTTCGCCGTATTCGTCGACGATGAGCGCGCACTGCGCGCGCTGGCGCCGGAAACTCTCCAAGAGACCGGTGGTGCTCACCCCTTCGGGGAGGAACAGCGCAGGGCGCAGGTGGCCCTGGAGGTCCAGCGGTTCGCCAGCCAGCGCGGGCTTGAGCAGGTCGGTCGTGCGCAGGAGTCCGACGATGTTGTCGAGGCCGTCGCGACAGACGATGACGCGCGTATAGGGGCACTCGGCGATGCGGCGCCGGATCTCGTCGTCGGGGTCGGCCAGGTCGACGAGGTAAATGTCATTGCGGTGGGTCATGATCGCCGCGATGCGCTGATCGTCGAGGCGCAGCACGTTAGATACGATTTCCTGCTCGCTTTCGTGGAACACGCCGGCCTCTGCGCCTTGTTCCATGAGCACGTTGATTTCCTCGTCGGTCACCGGCGGCTCCTTGCTGCGGCGGGCGCCAACCAGCCTCAGAATCAGCGAGGATGAGGTCGAAAGCAGCCACACCAGCGGCCGCACGGCTTGCGCAAACCAGACCATCGGGCGCGCGATCAGCGTAGCGATGCCCTCCGGCGCCAGCAGCGCGAGGCGCTTGGGCACGAGCTCGCCGATGACCACCGAGAAATAGGTCAAACCCAGCACCACCACGGTCAGCGCAATGCCCTTGGCGTAAGGTTCCAACAGCGGGTAAGTCGCAAGCCACTCCGCGAGCGGATCGGCCAGTACGGTCTCGCCGATGGCGCCGCTCAAGATGCCCACCGAGGTGATGCCGACCTGGATGGCGGACAAAAAATTCGAGGGTTCATCATGCAGCCCCAGGGCGGTCTCCGCTCCCGGGCTGCCATTTTCGGCGAGGCGTTGCAGCCTGACCTTGCGGGCCGAGACCACGGCCATCTCGGACATCGAAAAAACCGCGTTGAGAACGATGAGCAGCAGGAGCAGCAACAGATCCATGAAGCAGGCCGCCCACGGCACGCTGCCGTGCGGCCGGGAACAACGATGCTTGCCATTGTACACCGGGCATCGACCTGCGATCGGGACAACGTTTGCCGTATCAGGCCGCGATGCGCATCGACGCGGGGCGCCGACACCTGGCCGGCGGTTAGCCGTCGAGATTGATAATCCGCCAGGCTTGCGGCAGTATGCCGAAGCGAATGCATACCCCTGCCGGGGACGGTCGCATTTCTCCTAAACCAAAAGCCTCCGAAAGTTTCAACGTGATCACCGGCAACATCAAGAGCCAAATCGACCAGATCTGGAACGCCTTCTGGTCCGGCGGCATCTCCAACCCGCTGGAGGTGATCGAGCAGATCACCTACCTCCTCTTCCTGCGCCGGCTGGACGACCTGCACACGCTGGAGGAGAACAAGTCCGCCCGGTTCAAGCGGCCGATGGAACGGCGCGTCTTCCCCGAGGGCAACGACGGCATTGGCAGGGATGGGGGCCGCCCCTACGACGACCTGCGCTGGTCGCGCTTCAAGCACTTCGCCCCCGGCGACATGTACGCCGTGATTGGCGAGCACGTCTTCCCGTTCCTGCGGACGCTGGGCGGCGACGACTCCACCTACGCGCACCACATGAAGGACGCGCGCTTCACCATCCCCACGCCGGCGCTGCTGGCCAAGGTGGTGGACCTGCTCGACGCGGTGCCGATGGAGGACCGCGACACCAAGGGCGACGTCTACGAGTACATGCTCGGCAAGATCGCCAGCGCCGGGCAGAACGGTCAGTTCCGCACGCCGCGCCACATCATCCGGCTGATGGTGGAGCTGACCGCGCCGCAGCCCGGCGACGTCATCTGCGACCCGGCCTGCGGCACCGCGGGCTTTCTCGTCGCCGCCGGCGAGCACCTGCGCGAACGCCACCCGAACCTCCTGCACGACGCCAGGCTGCGCGAGCACTTCCACCACCGCATGTTCCACGGCTTCGATTTCGACAACACCATGCTGCGCATCGGCAGCATGAACATGCTGCTGCACGGCGTGGAGAACCCCGACATCCGCTACCGCGACTCGCTGGCGCAGGACCACGCCTTTGATGCGGAGAAGTACACACTGGTGTTGGCGAATCCGCCCTTCGCCGGCAGCCTGGACTACGAGAACACCGCCAAGGACCTGCTGCAGATCGTCAAGACCAAGAAGACCGAACTGCTCTTTCTCGCGCTCTTCCTGCGATTGCTCAAGCCCGGCGGCCGCGCCGCGGTGATCGTGCCCGACGGCGTGCTGTTCGGCTCCAGCACCGCGCACAAGGAATTGCGCCGCATGCTGGTGGAAGACCAGAAGCTCGACGCCGTGGTCAAGCTGCCCGGCGGCGTGTTCCGGCCCTACGCCGGCGTGTCCACCGCGATCCTGCTCTTCACCAAGACCAACTCCGGCGGCACCGACCAGGTCTGGTTCTACGACGTCGAGGCGGATGGCTGGAGCCTCGACGACAAGCGCACGCCGCTGCTGCCGGACGACAAGCTCGGCCCCGCGCCGAAGACGCCGCTTGCCGCCGACGAGCACGCCAAGAACAACCTGCCCGACGTGCTGGCGCGCTGGGCGCAGCGCTCAGGCGCCGAGCGCGAGCGTCCGCGTACTGCACAGAGCTTCTGCGTGCCCAAGACCGACATCGCCGCGCAGGGCTACGACCTCTCGCTCAACCGCTACAAGGAAGTCGTGCACGAGGCGGTCGAGCACCGCGCGCCGAAGGAGATCCTCGCCGACCTGGCGAAGCTGGAGGAGGAGATCCAGCGGGGGATGAAGGAGCTGGAGGGGATGCTCAGATGAGCGGTTGGCCGCTCTTGGCTCTCGGCGAAGTTTTCGATATTGCTCGCGGTGGGTCGCCGCGGCCGATTGATGACTTCATCACCGAAGATCCTGCTGGCATCAACTGGATCATGATCGGTGATGCCTCGGAGGGATCGAAGTACATCACGGGCACCAAGAAGCGCATTCGACCAGAGGGTGCGCAACGGTCGCGCGCAGTGAAGCCGGGAGACTTCCTGCTGACGAACTCAATGAGCTTCGGCAAGCCCTACATCATGCGTACCTCAGGGTGTATACATGACGGCTGGCTTGTGCTTTCTCCTCGACGGGGCGACGTCGATGCCGACTTCTTCTATCACTTGCTCGGTTCGAACGCCGTCTACTCCGAGTTCGAGCGCCGTGCGGCGGGAGCAACCGTCAAGAACCTGAATATTGATCTTGTCCGCGGGGTGAAGATCCCGTTGCCACCCCTCCCCGAGCAGCGGCGGATTGCGGAGATCCTGGACAAAGCGGACGCGCTGCGGGCCAAGCGCCGCGCTGCCCTCGCCCAACTCGACACCCTCACCCAATCCATCTTCCTCGACATGTTCGGCGACCCCGCCACGAATCCGAAGGGGTGGCCGGTTTCCGAACTAGGCACTTTGCTCCGCGATGTGACGAACGGCATGACGCGCCGGAGACCAGAGTCCGAGGTAGGTCAGAGCATCGTGCTCCGCCTTCGCGATATCCGTGAAGGTTGGATTGACTTCTCAAACGTTAATCGAATCACACTGAGTTCGACCGAAGCGGAGAAGTACGAAGTTGTACCGGGCGATCTGCTGTTCATACGCGTGAACGGAAACCCACAATATGTTGGCCGGTGCGCGCTCTTCGCCGGGTATCCGGAGCGTGTCTACTTCAACGATCATGTGATGCGCGTGCGGATCGACGCTGCAAGCGTGGATGGTGAATTTCTCGCTTTTCTATTGAACGGCTCCCACGGGAAACGCGAGATCGCGAAGCACCGCAAGACGTCCGCCGGACAGCACACTATAAACCAGGATGGGCTTAGTCGGATTCGCCTCCCGCTGCCGCCCCTTCTGTTACAGCGCCAGTTCGCGGACCGGGTTGCCGCTGTAGAGGCCTGGAAGCGGACGCACGACGCCTGCCTACAGGCCTCGGATCAGCTCTTCGCCTCTCTCCAGCACCGCGCCTTCCGGGGAGAGCTGTAGCCATGCGCGGCGAGTTCATCGGCGTGTGGTCCGAGACCTGGCGCGAAATCTGGCTGCCGCTGATCGACCATGAGGGCGTCCCCGAGGACGTCTTCTGCGAGCTGTACCGCGAACTGGCCGGGGCGCTGAAGGACAAACCGTCGGTCGAGGCCCTGGCGGACATCATCGACAACCCTGTGCAGAGCCGCGAGGCGTTCGGGCAGACGGGCGCGAATGAGTTCACCGGCGAGCGCGCGCTCGTAGCCCGTAGGTTGGGGTGACGACAGGAACCCCAACATCAATCATCTTTGGCCACGTTGGGGTTCGCGGGCTCACCCCAACCTACGTGGAATTGTCAACGGGGATGACGATGCGATATCGGCGCGCGAACGTAAGGGGTGGCACCTATTTCTTCACGGTGAATTTGGCGGAGCGTGACCTTCGTTTGTTGGTAGACCGCGTGGATGCCTTGCGCACGGCGGTCGCACAGGTGAAACGACGACATCCGTTTTACATCGACGCCTTCGTGGTGCTAACGGATCACCTGCATGCGATCTGGACTCTGCCGGTGGGCGACGCGGACTTCGCGATGCGGTGGATGTTGATCAAGGCGGGATTCTCACGCCGTCTGGTAAAAGGAGAGCGCCGCAATGCAAGCCGGGCGGGCAAGGGTGAGCGTGGCATTTGGCAGCGGCGTTATTGGGAACACCTGATCCGTGACGACGGCGATTACGAGCGACATGTGGACTATGTGCATTTCAATCCAGTGAAGCATGGATATGTCGGATGCGCAGCGGACTGGGCTTATTCGAGTGTTCACCGGTATATCGCTGCTGGCATGCGGGATCGTGATTGGGGCAGCGGCATGGGAGGAGAAAGCGGATATGGCGAGCGGTGACGGAAATTCGTTGGGGTTCGCAGGCTCACCCCAACCTACGCGTACTCGACGCTTGGCAATCTGCTGCTACCCCCTCCCGTTTCTCCGCTCATGACAAGGGCATGGCGGCTGCGCAAACAGTTAGTGCGCGGCGTCGGCTTCACCGGGGCGGCGGGCTAGTTCCTCGGCGCTGGTCCGGTGAATTGCAACCTTGAGGAGCCATCGGCATGAGAGCCGCATTCAGCAAATGGCCCTACCCATGCAACTATCTGATCTGCAAGCGCCTCACTAACAGCGCGATTTCAACCGACGGGTCGCTGGTTGCAATCCCCGAGCAATTCCGCCCCGATTCGACGACGTCGGTCGGGCAGCCCACCCTACAACAAGCCCGACCATTGATTTACGTTAGCGGTCTAACCTAAAATTACGCAGAGTCTTGTTATAGGTTCCCCTTCCGATGCACCGACCCGCGCCCGGCCGCTACGTCACCGTCACGACGGCCGGAGAACCGTTCCAGGCCTTCGTGCCCGTGCCGCTGCCGCCCGAGCCGCCAGTCGTGTGGTCGGCCGCACTGCGGCGGCGCTTCGACGCGGCGCTGGTCGCCCTGGGAAGGCTGGACGCGGTCACCGCACTGCTGCCCAACGCGGCGCTGCTGCTTTACAGCTTCGTGCGCAAGGAGGCGGTGCTGTCCTCGCAGATCGAGGGCACGCAGTCCTCGCTGGCGGACCTGCTGCTGTACGAGATCGACGAGCAGCCCGGCGTGCCGGTGGCCGATGTGCGCGAGGTCAGCCGCTGCGTCGCAGCGCTCGAACGTGGCCTGAAGAAGCTGCGCGGGGGGCTGCCGCTGTGCACCCGCTTGCTGTGCGAGATGCACAAGGTGCTGCTTGCCCATCCCGGCGGCCGGGGCAAGTCGCCCGGCGAAGTGCGCCGCACGCAGGTGTGGATCGGCGGCACGCGGCCCGGCAACGCCGTCTTCATACCGCCGCCGGCCGATGCGGTGCCGGAGTGCCTGACATCGCTCGAGCGCTTTCTCAACGACGAGCCCGAACCCGTGCCGCCGCTGATCAAGGCGGCACTCGCGCACGTGCAGTTCGAGACCATCCACCCGTTTCTCGACGGCAACGGGCGCATCGGGCGGCTGCTGATCGTGCTGCAGCTGGTGGCCGACGGCGTGCTGCGCGAGCCGATGCTCTACCCGAGTCTGTTCTTCAAGACCCATCGGGCGCTGTACTACGAGCTGCTGAACGAGGTGCGCCTGCGCGGGGACTGGGAGCGCTGGCTCGACTTCTTCGCCGAGGGCATCGAGGCGAGCGCGACGCAGGGCGTGGCGACGGCAAATGTGTTGCTCAAGCGGGTCAACGCGGATCGCGACCGCATCGCGGGCCTGGGCCGCGCCGCGGCATCGGCGCTGGCGGTACACCAGGCGCTGCAGCGCCAGCCGATCGCCACCTCGGCCGCGCTGGTCAGGGCCACGCGGCTCACGCCGGCCACGGTCAACAAGTCGCTGGCGCATCTGGAGCGCATCGGCATCGTGGGTGAAGTCACCAACCGGCAGCGTGGCCGCGTGTTCAGCTATCGCAAGTACGTCGAGGAACTGGCCGCCGAACTGGATGCGCCCAGGTGAGTCAGTTCGCCTTCCTCCAGCGCGAATGGCCGGCTGTCTTCGACGCGGCGGCCAGGGCCGAGGCGGCCGTGCACGCCGATTCACGCACGTCGTGCTTCTACGCGCGGCGCGCGCTCGAACTCGCGGTGGGCTGGGCCTACAAGCACGATGCCGCCCTCAAGCTGCCGTACCAGGACAACCTGTCGGCGCTGATCCACGACCCCAGCTTCAAGGAAGCCGCAGGCGAGGCGGTGTTCAGCAAGGCGCGGGTCATCAATACGCTGGGCAACCGAGCTGTGCATGGCCATCGGCCCATTCCGCACAATGACGCAATGGTCGCGCTGCGCGAGCTGTTCCATGTGACCTACTGGCTCGCCCGCAGCTACGGCCGCGCGGCGCGACCAGCGCCGGGCCTGACCTTCGACGCGGGCGCACTGCCCAAGGCGACCCCGGTGCGCGTGCAGACCGCCGAGCAGTTGCAACAGCTTGAAGCGGGTCTGCGCGAGCGCGACGAGAAGCTCGCCACCTTGCTGGCCGACAAGACCACGCTCGACGCGCAGCTCGCGCGCCTGCGCGCCGAGGTGGCGGCGGCCAAGCAGGCCGCAGCGGCGCAGCCCGACACCCACGACTACTCCGAGGCCGAGACTCGCGACTACTTCATCGACCTGCTGTTGAAAGAAGCTGGTTGGCCGCTCGACCAGCCACCGGACCGGGAGTTCGAAGTCGCCGGCATGCCCAACAAGCAGGGCAAGGGCTTCGTCGACTACGTGCTCTGGGGCGACAACGGCAAGCCACTGGGGCTCGTTGAAGCCAAACGAACCCGGCGCGACGCGCGCGTCGGCCAGCAGCAGGCCAAGCTGTACGCGGACTGCCTGGAGCGGCAGTTTGGCCAGCGCCCCCTGATCTTCTATTCCAACGGCTACGAGCACTGGCTCTGGGACGACACACGCTACCCGCCGCGCGCGGTGCAGGGCTTCTACACGAAGGCAGAGCTGGAGCTGGCGATCCAGCGGCGCAGTACGCGCAAGCCGCTGGCGGCGGGCGAGATCAATCCGGCCATCGTCGAGCGCTACTACCAGACGCGCGGCATTCGGCGCATCGCCGAGGCCTTCGAACGGGACCATGACCGCAAGGCACTGGTGGTGATGGCCACGGGTGCCGGCAAGACGCGCACGGTCATCGCGCTTGCCGATCTGCTGATGCGCTGCAATTGGGTCAAGCGGGTGCTGTTCCTCGCCGACCGAGTGGCGCTGGTGAATCAGGCGGTCAATGCCTTCAAGCACCACCTGCCCGACGCCTCGCCGGTGAACCTGGTCACCGAGAAGGACGCCGAGGGACGGGTTTTCGTCTCCACCTATCCGACGATGATGGGGTTGATCGACGAAACTAAGGATGGGCAGCGGCGCTTCGGTGCTGGCCACTTCGATCTGGTGATCATCGACGAGGCCCATCGCTCGGTGTTCCAGAAGTATCGCGCCATCTTTGACTACTTCGACTCGCTGCTGGTCGGGCTCACGGCCACACCGAAGGACGAGGTGGACCGCAACACCTACAGCCTCTTCGACCTAGAGAACGGCGTGCCGACCGACGCATACGGGCTCGACGAAGCGGTGCGCGACGGCTTCCTCGTGCCGCCGAAGGCCGTATCGGTGCCGCTCAAGTTCCAGCGCGAGGGGATCAAGTACGATGAGCTGTCCGAAGAGGACAAAGATCAGTGGGACGCGCTGGAGTGGGACGAAGAGGGCAGCGTGCCCGATCGCGTGGAGGCCGAGGCGGTCAACAAGTGGCTGTTCAACAAGGACACGGTGGACAAGGTCCTGGAACATCTCATGACGCGAGGCCTGACGGTGGCCGGCGGCGATCGGCTCGGCAAGACCATCCTGTTCGCCAAGAACCAGCACCACGCCGAGTTCATCGCCGAGCGCTTCAACGCCAACTACCCGCACTACAAGGGCGAGTTCGCGCGCGTGATCACGTTCAAGACCGAGTACGCGCAGAGCCTGATCGACAACTTCTCGGCCAAGGACAAAGCACCCCACATCGCCATCTCGGTGGACATGCTCGACACCGGAATCGACATTCCCGAGGTCGTGAACTTGGTGTTCTTCAAGCTGGTGCGCTCGAAGACCAAGTTCTGGCAGATGCTCGGCCGTGGCACGCGCCTGTGTGCGGACCTGTTCGGGCCGAGCAAAGACAAGGAGTTTTTCTGCGTCTTCGACTACTGCCAGAACCTGGAGTACTTCAGCCAGAACATCCCCGCCATTGAGGGCGGGTTACCCGAGTCCCTGGGCAAGCGGCTGTTCAATGCGCGCTTGGAGTTGATTGGCGAGCTGGACAGGAAGCTGGCTGAATCCGACCGCAATTCGGCGCGCGAACAACTGGCGCCACCGCCTGGACACCCTGAGTCAGATGACGAGGTGCGCACGCAAGTTGCGGCGTTGCTCCAGCAAGAAGTCGTCGCCATGAATCCAGCCAACTTCGTCGTGCGACCGCGGCGGCGCATGGTCGAAAAATACGCCAGGTTTGAGGCCTGGGCGGTCTTGTCGCCGGAGGCGCTGTCGGAGCTGTCGCACCAGGTTGCGGGCTTGCCCTCGGAGCTGGACCCAGAAAGCGAAGAAGCCAAGCGCTTCGACCTGCTGGTTTTACATCTCCAGCTTGCGATGCTGCGGTCGGAGCCAGGTTTCGCCCGGCTGCGCGATCAAATCAAGGAGCTCGCCGGTCTGCTGGAAGAGACGTCGGCGATTCCAATGGTGCGCGACCAAATGGCTCTGATCCAGGACGTGCAAACCGAAGAGTGGTGGCAAGACGTATCCGTCCCAATGCTGGAGGGAATGCGTCGGCGGCTGCGTGATCTGATCAAGCTCATCGAGAAGCAGAAACGCAGGCCTATCTACACCGATTTTGAGGATGAGATGGGCGGAGAAATTGCGTTTGTGTTGCCCGGCTTTGGGCAGGGCACCGACTATGTCAAGTTCCGCAGCAAGGCGCAGGCCTTCCTGCGCGCTCATCAAGACCACGTTGCGGTCTATAAACTCCGCATGATCAAGGCGTTGACGCCCGCCGATCTCACGGAACTTCAGCGCATGCTGACCGAGAACGGGGTGGGCGCGGCAGAGGACATTCAGCGCGCCGCAGCGGAGTCGCAAGGGCTCGGACTGTTTGTGCGCTCGCTCGTCGGCCTTGACCGGCAAGCAGCAAAGGAAGCCTTGGCCGGATTCCTCAACGGCAAGACCTGGACCGCCAATCAGATCGAGTTCGTCAACCTGATCGTGAACCAGCTCACAGCGCACGGCGTGATGGAAGCGGCAATGCTCTACGAGTCGCCATTCACGGATCTCACGCCGCGCGGACCCGATGGACTCTTTAGTTCGGGGCAGGTGGATGAACTGGTGCAAGTCCTGGAGGCTGTACGGGCTACGGCGATAGCGGCGTGAACTTTCCTGAGCGAAATGCAGTGATCATCGAGGGGGGGTCGATCAAACGGGTCGACAACGACCATCGCCTGGAGAGCGTCCTTGAGTAACGCCCCCACCGCCCCGCCGCCGCCCGTCACGCTCGGCCAAGCCTTCCGCTACTGGCTCAAGTTGGGCTTCATCAGCTTTGGCGGCCCGGCGGGGCAGATCGCCATGATGCACCAGGAGTTGGTTGAACGACGGCGCTGGATTTCCGAGCGGCGCTTCCTGCACGCGCTCAACTACTGCATGCTGCTGCCCGGCCCCGAGGCCACACAGCTCGCGGTGTACATCGGCTGGATGATGCACCGCACGGTGGGTGGCATCATCGCTGGCGTATTGTTTGTGCTGCCCTCGCTCATCCTGCTCATTCTGCTCACTTGGATTTATCTGGCTGCCGGCCACCTGCCGCTGGTGGCCGGTGTTCTTTATGGCATCAAACCGGCGGTAACCGCCATCGTCATTTTCGCCGCCTGGCGCATCAGTTCCCGGGCGCTCAAAAACAGCCTGCTGTGGACCATGGCCGCGGCCGCCTTCCTCGCCATCTTCGTATTCGAAGTCCCCTTCCCGGCCATCGTCCTTGGTGCCGCTTTGCTGGGCTACGTCGGTGGACAGCTGGCCCCGCACAAATTCCAAGCCGGGGGCAGCCACGGCCCGACCGACCAGCACTTCGGCCCCGCCCTCATCGACGACGATACGCCGCCACCTGCATGGGTGCGCTTCTCCTGGGCCCGACTGGTGGGCTATAGCGCTGTGGGTTTGGGGCTTTGGGGCGGTGCTTTGGCGATGCTCACGGCCCACAGCGGCTGGCACGGCGTGTTGCCGCAAATGGGCTGGTTCTTCACCAAGGCCGCGCTACTCACTTTCGGCGGCGCCTACGCCGTGCTGCCCTACGTCTATCAAGGCGGTGTGGAGCACTATGGCTGGATCACTGGCCCGCAAATGATCGACGGCCTGGCACTGGGCGAGACGACACCCGGGCCTTTGATCATGGTGGTGGCCTTCGTCGGCTTTGTCGGCGGCTGGACCAAGGAGATCTTCGGAGCCGAGTCGCTATTCCTCGCGGGTGCGGCAGGCGCGGCGGTGGCAACCTTTTTCACCTTCCTGCCCTCCTTCCTTTTTATCCTCATCGGCGGTCCGCTGGTGGAAGCGACCCACGGCGACATCAAATTCACCGCGCCGCTGACCGGTATCACTGCGGCGGTAGTTGGCGTCATCGTCAACCTGGCGGTGTTTTTCGCCTGGCACGTCTTGTGGCCGCAAGCTACACCCGCCCGCCCCTTCGCCGGGAGCTTCGAGTGGTTTTCCGCGCTCGTTGGCCTGGCTGCCGCCCTCGCTTTGTTCCGTTACAGAATCGGCATCATGCCGGTGATCGGCGGCTGCGCCGCGGTTGGACTGGTTTTCACGCTCGCGTCGACCACCTGACTCGCGTCACTCGCGCGCGCCCCAATACGGATTGCCTCAACCGCCCATGCCGGGTCTCGCGCCTCAGCGGCGAGTCCTATGAGCCTCGTGCGCGAAACGAGAGGCCGCGGGGTGGACCCGCTGCGCATTAAACCTAGAAACAGCAGTTGGCCGCTTTGCTTAATTGGAAAGTGTGTGAGGATGAAAGAGTATCGGTCGTTTTGCGCGCTCACCCTTTGGGTAGGCCGCTCCGTAGCGGATAGCGCGCACCGGACTTGGCGACGCGGCGTTGCCAATCCTCTCGAGGTGTTCAACCTCGCCGCGCTTTGCGCCTTGCCTCGCCTGCGCCGGAACGCACTCTGCGCTGCGTCCAACCGCCCCGTTTTTAGGTTAAAAAGACACTGGGCGCGGAATAAAGAACCGGTGTCGGGTTGAAGAAATCGGCGCCGGAGAGCTCTCCGGCGCCTTCCCGCAACTCATGCGAGGTAATGCGATTCACGCGCGTCCACGTTACTGCCGCGCAGCGATTCGCTCATCTTGCCCGAATCCACGCTTTGCGCCGCTGGAATTTGCGGCCAGCTCGGGTGATTGGGCGACAGCGCAATTCCTTTGGCGGGCGCTTCTCCCGGCACGGATTGCACGACGGGGTAATTGGCTTCGAAGTTTTCGATCTTCTGAGCTTGCGCGGTGCCCATGCCCAAAGCAAAGAACAGCGCGGTGGTGGCGACGGTGATGGAAGTTTTCATGATGATCTCCTAGTGGAAAGTTTCAGGGTTGGAGATGAACACGTGTTCATCTGTACATCAGTCGAATTGATACGCGATTTCTTACAGACTATTGAAAGAAGTATCGCCTCGAAGGTGTGCTCAGCCGAGTTGATAAGCGGCGAACTTGTCGTCGATTTTGGTTTGGAACAAATGATTGGTGTAATTGGAGAGCGTTTTTACCGCCGCGGCGAGCACGATTTGCAGCACCTGGCTCTCGGTGTAGCCAGCGGACAAAAAGGCATCGGCCGCCGCCGGACCCGGCTTACCCGCGGTACGCACCAAGGCTTGCGTGAACTCGTACAAGGCCTTCAACTTGGCGTCGGGAATCGGCTGCTCGGCGCGAATCGCCGCGAGCACCGGCGCTGGCACACCGGAGACTTTGTCGGCCAGCATACTGTGGGCCGCCGTGCAATACCGGCAGCCGTTTTGTTGACTGATGGCGAGAAGGACGACTTCCTGCTCGGCTGGCGTAAAACCGGATTTCTGCCTAAAGGCGGCATAACCATGAAGATAGGTGGTGAGCACGCCTGGCACATTGACCATGTTGGCGTACATGTTGGGGATGAAGCCGACTTGCTTCTGCGCGACTTCCAGCACGTCCTTCTGTTCTGCGCTGGCACGGGCAAGGGTAACGGCCGACATCTGGGTGACGACGAAATGCGAGCTCATGGCAATCTCCGTAAGATCAGGGCGCGCGGGATGCGCACTCCAGGTCAAAGCGTAAGCTCGGCCCGCGCTCCTGCGACTATCATTCGTACCCAGTTCATAACCTTTCGTACCGACGCGATGGAAACGACCGACGCCGTTTCGCGCCTGCTGCATCACGTGGGGCTGCGCGCCCACACCTTTTATGCCGGATCGTTGTGCGGTCTGCACGATTTCGATGCCGCGGAAGGAACCGGGCACTTGCACATCGTGCGCGCGGGTATCCTGCGCGCGACGCAGCGGGCGCGCGCGCCGATCGCGATCACCGAGCCCACGCTGCTTTTTTATCCGCGCCCGCTGCGCCACCGCCTCGACGTGGCCGAGGGTGTTACCGCCGAGGTGCTGTGCGCCAGCGTGCGCTACGACGCGGGGCTCGATAACGCCATCACCCAGTCTCTTCCCGAAGTGGTGCTTGCACCTTTGCGCCAGGCGCCCGGACTCGAGCCCACGCTGGGGCTGCTTTTCGACGAGGCCGGCGCGGCGCGCACCGGCCGGCAGGTATTGCTCGATCGTCTTTGCGACGTGCTGCTCATACAAATCGTGCGTTTTGCCGTCGAGCACGGTATGGTGGGGCAGGGCTTCCTCGCTGGGCTCTCGCATCCGCGCCTTGCCCGCCTGCTTACCGAGTTGCTCGATGCGCCCGGCGACCCTTGGTCGCTAGAGACCATGGCCGCGCGCACTCACCTCTCCCGCACCGCCTTCGCCCGCCTGTTCAAAGAAGTGATGGGCACTGGCCCGGCGGCGTTTTTGGCGCAATTGCGCCTCGGAGTGGCCCAGCGCCTCTTGCGCCAAGGTCAGCCCTTGACGCACGTCGCCGAAGCGGTTGGCTACGGCAGCCAACCCGCCTTCTCGCGCGCCTTCATTCGCGAAACCGGTGTAGCCCCGTCGGAATGGCTGCGCCGCGAGGCGGAAGGATAAGCGGGAACAAGCAGCCGGCCGCGGCCGCGAACCCGCGCACTTGGGAATTTCGCACCAGGCGAACTGAGGATAGTCGCCCGGCATCGAAGGGCAACACGCAGCGACCCTGGCATGGCGCGGCACCACAGCTTAGAGCCGAGCAGGCGACAGGAACCGCAGGAGTCTATGTGCGATCGAGCGCTGCAAACGCTTGACCGGCAATCGCCAAGCATGCGCTGCTTGCCTAGCTCAGCACGCCTCCTCCCGCCCTACGAATCGAAAATCCGCGAATCCCGCGCGCGCTGCTTCGCCGGTGTTGTCGGTGTCGGTGGCCAGCGCAAGGCCCGTAATGCGCTCCGGGGCGTGGCCAAACGCCTGGGCGAAGTCTTCGGCAACGTCGCGCCGCTCGCTCACCCAGCGGCGGGCTTGCGCGGCACCGCTTTGCAGCACCAACATGCGGGCGCGGTCGGTATAGGTGTTGGCCTGCCAGGTGCCCACGGGATAGCGGTTGTCCCAAATGTAGTTGATCGCGGCATCGGGCACTTGCCCGCCGCGCACCGCGCGCGCCATCGACAAGGCCAGGCGTGTGCCCAGGCTCAAGGTCTCGCGGGGCACGTCGAAACTCAAATAGACGCGCGCGGCATAATCGTCACCGGATTTTTGCCGCATGTCGGCTTTGGCAAGAGGCGCGTCGATGCGCCAACGCCAGCACAAGATGGGCGTCTTTTCCAGATCGATGACGAGCGGTCGAGCCAGAAGCGCCATGCTCGCCACGGCCTGGGCTTCCACCGCGTTCACGCCGTCCCACTCGCGTTGTCGGTAAGCGGTGGGAGGAATGTTGCGAGCGATCGGCTCGACGCGCCATGGGACGGGCCATTCGCCCCCAGCCGAAAACTGACCGACCCAAACCGGCTCGGCGTGCAGTGGCGACCCACTGATTCCAATCAGGAACAAGGCGCAATAAGCCGCGCCGGGCAAGGCCGCGTTCCACAGCAAGACGAGGCTCATCCCTCGGTCCAGGGTGTTCGAGATGCTCACGCCGATCGCTCCATGCACCGTGCCTATTCCTTGTTGCTGGCCCAGGGGTAACCGTCCCTCGCCCGCGCTTGTGAAACAATACACCTCGCGGCCCTGGTCTGCGCCCTCGCACACATACGCTTCGCAACGCTGTAAGGTTTGCTCTGCAACCTAGTCTAATGGACATCACCCAAGCCGCCGGCTTTGGCGCAAGGAAATCGGATCGATGAGCCCCTTCTTTCGCACCCTCGGTAGTCGTTTGGCGCGGTATTTGAGCCAAGCCGATCCGCGCTATCAGCCTTTGGCCACCAGCGATTTCGAGGCCCTGTCCGCCACCATTCGGCCCGGTGACGTGCTGCTGGTCGAAGGCAACACGCGTTTTAGCAAAGCGATCAAATTCCTGAGTCAATCGACCTGGTCGCACGCGGCACTGTACGTAGGCGACGCGCTACCCGCCCAAGGGCCGGGGCAATGGCTGGTGGAAGCCGATGTCGTCGCCGGGGTGGTGGCCGTGCCGCTCGCCAAATATGCCCAGCTGCACACCCGGATATGCCGTCCGGTCGGCCTCACGGCCGAGGACCGCGATCGCGTCATCGCCTTGGCCCTAGCACGCTGCGGCCAAAAGTACGACCTCAAGAACATCTTCGACCTGGTGCGCTATTTGCTGCCGCAGCCGCCCGTTCCGGTGCGCTGGCGCCGGCGCATGCTCGCCCTGGGTAGCGGCGACCCCACCCGCGCCATTTGCTCGACGCTGATCGCGCAAGCCTTTCAAGCCGTGCGCTACCCGATACTGCCGCAGATCACGCGACGCCCGGCGCCGCGCGAAAACTGCAACGAGTGCTACGACGAAATCCTGCACATTCGGCACCACAGTTTGTTCGTGCCGCGCGACTTCGACATCTCGCCGTACTTTGAAGTCGTCAAACCGACCTTGGCGAGAGGCTTTGATTATCGAAATCTTCGCTGGAGCGAAGGGCAGTCGGCCACAAATGTCTGATGAACACCCCTGCCCGCTCCCGCCGGCAGCTTTCACCCGGCAAGCTGCACTCCGCGGGGTGTCAAGTGCGGGCGCTTGATACATCGCGAGCTTCGGGGTAGCTTTCCTGACCATCGGCGCTCGGCGCCCCCTCGGAACTCTTGGGACCAATCGCGTGATCCCCCCGTTTTCGCTCTCCCGGCTGCCTCGCGTCGAATTCGGCGCGGGGGCGCTGCGCAAAGTCCCGGACATTGCCGCCGGTTTCGGCCAGCGGATTCTGCTGGTCACCGGCCGCCATAGCTTCGAAGCGATGGAGCAGAGCGCATGGCTCTTGGGCGAATTGGCGCAGCGCGGCTTTCTCGTGCACCGTTTGCGGGTTGAAGGCGAACCCGAGACGCAGTGGATCGACGAT
Source organism: Casimicrobiaceae bacterium (assembly GCA_026646885.1). Lineage (GTDB taxonomy): Bacteria > Pseudomonadota > Gammaproteobacteria > Burkholderiales > Casimicrobiaceae > JACPUX01. The sequence goes on from JAPKHK010000004.1 coordinate 101,064, forward strand.
GCCGTAAGTAACCTCAAGCACGAACCGGTAGATGCCGTGCTCGGCATCGGTGGCGGCAGCGCGCTGGATGCCGCCAAGGCCATTGCGGGTTTGCTCAAATCCGGCCTCTCAGTGTTGGAGTACCTCGAAGGTGTCGGTCCTGAGCGGCCTTACAGAGGCCCGGAAACTCCTTTCATCGCCGTGCCCACCACTGCCGGCACCGGTACGGAAGCGACCAAAAACGCGGTGCTCACTCATGCCGGGCGTTTCAAGAAATCGTTTCGCGACGAGCGTCTGGTGGCGGCATGGGCAGTGGTCGATCCCGATCTCTTGGCCACTTGTCCGCGGGCGCTGATTGCCGCCGACGGCATGGATGCTTTCACCCAACTCCTGGAAGCCTTCGTCTCTCGGCGCGCCAATCCCTATACCGACGCCTTGGCCCGGGCCGGGATCATGGCGGTGAAGGACGCCTTGCTTGACCTTCATCGCGAGCAGAGCGAACCGGCCCGAGAAAAAATGTCCTGGGCGGCGCTGGCTTCGGGCATTTGTCTGGCGCAGGCAGGCTTGGGCGCGGTGCACGGTTTGGCCTCACCCCTGGGGGCGTTTTTTCCCATCCCGCACGGCGTGGTCTGCGGCACTTTGGTGGCCGAGGTCACCGCCGCCAACATCGCCGCTTTGCAAGCACGCGAGCCCGATAGCGCGACCCTGCCGAAATACGGTGAAATCGGCCGCCGCTTCGCCAAACAGAAGGGCTTGAATGGTGACGAGGCTCGCGGCTTTTTGCTCGACACCTTGCGCAACTGGCAAACGGCGCTTGATCTGCCCCGCCTCGGTGCCTACGGTATCGGTGAAGCAGACTTGCCACACATCGTCGCCAACGCGCGCGGTGCGAGCATGCAGAGCAATCCAGTATTACTGAGCGACGAGGAACTTACCCGCGTATTGCGCGCCCGGCTTTGAGGGCGGTTTATCGTACCGCCGTTCCGCCGCTTTCGTCGTTGTGAATTCAGCGCTCCACCGGCAGTTCTTGCGCCGCCCACTCGGGAAACCCTTCCTCCAGGCGGCGGGCGTTGAAACCTTTCTTGCGCAAATGGGCGACCGCGTCGAAGGCGAGCATGCAGTAGGGGCCGCGACAATAGGCCACGATCTCTTGCTCCTTAGGCAGCTTCTTCAAGAATCGCGGCAAGGCGTCGAGCGGCACGTTGATCGCGCCCGCGATGTGCCCGGCTTCATATTCGACCTCGGGCCGCACGTCGATCACCACCGCATCGCCGCGGCGCGCGAGCAACAAAAGCTCTTCGCGACGCACCGGCGCCAAGGCATCGCGGCTGGCGAAATTTTCGCGCACGATACGCTCCACCTCGGCCAGTTGCCGCTCGGCGATGTGCCGCAGGGCCGATACCAGCGTCATCACTTCGGGGTCGGCCAAGCGGTAGAAAACCTGCAAACCTTCCTTGCGCGAGGTGGCGAGGCCGCAATCCTTCAACAGCAAGAGATGGTGCGAGGCATTGGCCAGCGGCAGGCCGCAGGCCTTGGCCAGAGCATCGACGCTGCGCTCCCCCTGCGCCATGGCTTCCAGCAACTCCAGGCGCAAAGCGTGCGCCACACCTTTGCCGACGCGGGCAAGGTGTTCGAAGATTTGATGTTTGGGGCCGTGGGAGGACATGGGTGAATGTTACCGAAAAAGCCCTCGCCTGTATTTGCGTCCGCGCCGCGGGGTGGATGAATCGGTGCCGTGGTCAGTGGGCGCCATTCGCTGTTTGCTCGGATCGCGCTTTGCGCCTTTGCCGTGCCCTCTTCGAGGCGAAGCCGCTCGCCGAGCCGCCCTACCAGGCGTTTCTCTCACCGCCGTGAAGCCGTCTACCCACCGGGGTCAACACTTCAAGCACTGTTCCGTCGGCAGCCCCTGGCGCAACCAGCCCGGGCCTGCCGCGCTGCCGGCCATGCCTTCTTTGACGTTGTAAACACGGGTGAAGCCCTGCGCTTGAAGCAGGCGCTGCGCTTGCGTGGTGCGGTTGCCGGTGCGGCAAATTAGCGCGATGGGCGCGTTCTTGTCACCCCCCACCATTTGCAGGATTTCGCGCACCAGAACTTCTTGGCCGCGATAAAAATCGACTACGGCCGCACCCGGCGCGATGCCGGTCTGCTGCCACTCCTGGGGGGTGCGTATGTCGACGAGCTTCACCTCGCCGGCTTTGGCCGCCGCGAAAGCCTGCGCGGCGGTCAGGTCGTTCTGGTCGCCAGCGGCGCTGGCGAAATGACTGCTCAGACTCATGATCATCCCCATCGAAATTGCCACTAAAGTTGCGTGTCTCACTTGCCTGCGCTCCTACTCGTTAAACAGCGGTTGGATGCACGTTATCCCCGGCGGTTCCCTGCCCCTATGCGTGTCCGCGCGCACGTCCGGCCGGCCTTCAGGGCGAGGCCAGGAACTCGCGCGCCAGGCTTCGCGCAAGCTGGGCGCTGGCCAACACCAGACCGCGCGCCATGCTGGCATCGAGCATCTGGCCGCGCGTCATTGCACCAAAAGCATAAAGCCCGGCGACCGGTGCAATTTTACCGTCCCGATCGCGCCCGAGCACAGCGTGCGTTTGCGGCTCGATCGCCACGCCGCGATAAGTGCCTTTGGTGAGCACCAACCATTCGCTGCGGCATAGTGCCCGAGCCAAGGGCGTGGGATTGCGCCGGTAATCCCCCTGCTGGCCGCGCGCATCCACCACGAAGTCGAATTCCGCGCGCCGCGTGTCACCGTGCTCGTTTTTATGGGTGAGTTGCCAGGCGCCTTTATCCGTATCGCGTTCGAGGCGATATGAATCACCCATTTTGATCACTTCCACCACGCCCGCCTCCAGAAGGGCCAGCAGCTTCTCGGCGTTACGTGCCGGCTGCGTGGCCGCGTGCAGGAAAAAGAGCGTGGTGAACTCGCGATCGAAGCGCGCGCGCTCGCCTTCTTCTAAGCAAAGATAGAGTCGGCTTGCCCACGCCAAGAGAGGCGCGAGCACGGCCTGCCAGAGCACCTCGCCCGCGGCGCCGTCTCCTTCACACGCCTCGCGCAAAAATGCCGATAGCTGTTGCGAGGCGGAACCGCTGGGCGCAGTCACCCGCGCCCAGTCGAAAGCGCCACCATAGGCGAGCCGCAGTTCGGCCTCGAGCAAGCTCATCACCTCGGCGAGCCGCAAGGTACCGCGCTCCTTCGCCGCAAGACCCGCCAGCGCCGCCTCGGTCAAGATCTGATTGACCCGGCGGCCGCGCCGGCCGCGCACCCGCGGCAACTGACCGCTGCGCGAGCACAAGCTGAGGCGCCGCGGATGCGGCGGCGGCCGGTATTCGAGCCGCCCGTCACTCGCTCGCCGAAAATCACCTTCGGCGCTGAGGGTCAAAGCCGTTTCGATCGCCGACAGGCTGCTGCCCAGCACCAGCACGCGCGCTCCATTGGGAATACCCCGCGCCAGGGTCGATGCGGGCCATACCGAGGGGAAAAAATCGGCCGCGCCGCCCTCGGGAAGCCAATGTCCAGTGGTCAGCAGTACCCGGTTGGCGATGAACTCACGGCTTGCATCGGCTTTGAGACGGCGCGCCGTGATTCGAAAACCGGAGTCACGGCGTTGCAAGTCAAGGGCTTCGCAATGCGTTTGCACCTCGACCTCGACGCCGCGCTCACGCAATCGGGCCAGCGCCTCGGCGCAGCGGGTCTGGAGATATTCGCCCATGGCGGCACGTGGGAAATGCTGGCAGCCATCATTGATGCCTTCGGACATCGGTTCAAAGTGTGGCGCCCATTCGGGGTGCTCGGCCAAGAGCTGATCTCGGTGCTCAGAAATCCAACGCTGGAAGTCGCCCGGTGCGTCGGCGCACACCCCCATCTCGGCGGCGCACATGTTGGTGATGTGAAAGGGCAGCACATACTCGTCATTGTGCGGCAGGCCTGGACCCAAACGAGCCTGACGATCGATGACCAGTAGCCGCGGTCCCGTCGATTCCCGACCGCCTCGGTGATCAGCGACTCTTAGCGCCTCGGCCAGATGCCACAGAAAAGCAGTGCCCGATAAACCGGCACCGATCACCGCAAGGTCATAAGTCAGGGCCATAAGCGTCGCCTCCGAGGCAACAAACCGCCGTGCTGCTCAGTGTTCGTGCTCGCGTCGCCAGCGCGCCAAGCCTTCGAGCGCATCGGGCAGGTGACGCATCAGGTGCACCGCTTCGGGAGCGCGTAAACGCTCCACACCGGCGCCGCCCGCCCACAAGTCGCACGCGGCATCGAGTCGAGCGCGCAGTTGCTTCACGAGCGGCAACACCTGCCGCGCAGGAAAGGCTGCGGAAAACGACAAAGCGACGATGTCCGCCCGTTGCGCTCTGGCCGCCAGGGCGATATCCGCCAGTGGCGTTTGCGTGCCCAGCGAGATGCAGCGCGCGCCTTCCAAAGTGAGCAGGGCCTCGATCATCAACAGGCCCAGGACATGCTGTTCTTCCGGTACCGTGGTGAGCAAGACCCGCGGCCGCCCTTCGCCTTGGGGCAAAGCGCCGATCGCCTGGCGCAGCAGCGCCTGCATTTGTTCCGTGTAGAGGTGTTCTTCGAAGACTTCGATTTCGCCGCGCATCCAGGCCTCGCCGACGGCGCGATTGAGCGCGCTCACCGTTTCCAGCACGAAATGCTGCAAACCTTGGCGGTGCAGAGTTTGGCGCAAGGCGTTACTGACCGCGGGCAGATCGTGCTGACGAATCAAAGGCACGAGGGTCGCGGACACCCCGCCCTCGGCCGCTGAGGCTTCGGCGGGAGCGACGGGCGCGCCGAGCTGCGCCAGGTCGGCGTCGCTGGCCGTCAACAAGCGTCCAGGCCGCAAACCTTGGCCCATCAAACGCTTGATGAGGCGAAGCTTTTCCACCTGCTCCAGGGGATAGGCGCGCTCGCCATGCTGATCGCGCTCGGGTTGCGGAAAGCCGTAGCGGCGTTCCCAGACTCTCAGCGTGTCTTTGCCGAGCCCCGTTTCGCGTTCGACGGCGGCGATGTTCATCATTGGTCTGTTCATATTTGTCCTGGACAACCGCTTGACAAGGAAAAACTTGAGGCTTATAGTAGGCTCACTTTCCCATTTTGTCCAGGACATTTTATGAAAACCCTCGCCTACCTCGCGCTTGCCTTGGCGCTCACGACCAGCGCGGCGCTTGCGCGTGATGCAGTCACTTCCCAAGGTTCTTCTGCCGGCGCCCCGGCCCTTGTCGCAGTCGTGGATGGCCAGGTCAAAGGGGAGCATAGCGATTCTTTCGTCCTGGACAACGATAGGTGGCAAACCTACCTGCATTGGCACCAGGAAGCGCGCGGCATTCTGCCGACAGTGTGTAACGGGGATTGCGCCGCCAGGCCCACGCCCGCGCGCATCAGCCTAACCCACCCCTATTGATTCCGGAGATTCCCATGGCCACCGCGACTTTGATCCCGCCCTCCCTCGCACCGCTCACGCCCGAGCGCCGCCGCTCCTCGCAACGCATCGCGGTGGTGGGCTCCGGCATTTCCGGCCTGTCCGCCGCCTGGTTACTTTCGCGCCGGCATCGCGTCACCCTGTTCGAAGCGGAACGGCGCTTGGGCGGCCACACCCACACGGTGGACGTACGCCTCGACGGCCAGGTGTTTCCCGTGGACACCGGCTTTCTGGTCTTCAACCACCAGACCTACCCTCAGCTCACCGCCTTGTTCGAATATTTGGGCGTGGAAACGGTGCCGAGCGAAATGTCTTTCGCGGTGTCGCTGCGCGAACCCGCGCTCGAGTGGGCGGGGTCGAATCTCGCCACCGTCTTCGGGCAGCGCCGCAATCTCTTGCGACCCGAGTTCTGGCGCATGCTGGCCGACATCGTGCGCTTCAATCGCGAGAGCATGGCTTGGCTTCAAACTCGTGGTGAAGAAGCGCAGACGCTCCGGCAGTTTCTGGAGCGGGGCCGCTACAGCGCCGCTTTCGCCGACTGGTATTTGCTGCCCATGGCCGCAGCCATCTGGTCTTGCCCGGCGGCGCAAATGCTCGATTATCCCCTGGCCACCTTCGTGCGCTTTTGCAACAACCACGGTTTGTTGCAGATTTTCGACCGTCCGCAGTGGCGCACGGTGGCGGGCGGCGGCCGTGAATATGTGAAGAAGCTGGCCGCCGGCTTGCGCGACATTCGCCTCGCCACCCCGGTGCGCCAGATCCTGCGCACCGGCCGCGAGATGCTGGTGGTGCATGACCAAGGCGTGGAGGAATTCGATCAGGTGGTACTCGCCTGCCACAGCGACCAAGCGCTGGCGCTTTTGGGCCGCGATGCCCGCCCCGCGGAAGTCGAGGCGCTGCGCGCCCTGCGCTACCAAATGAACCACGCGGTGCTCCACACCGATGCCCACTTGCTGCCGCGCGACCGGTCGCTTTGGTCGGCGTGGAATTACCTCGCGCAGGGCGGCCGCAGCGATTTCCGCCCGGTCTCGGTCTCGTATTTGCTCAACCGCTTGCAGCCCCTGCCCACCGAACAGCCGGTGGTGGTGACGCTCAATCCGCTAGAGCCGCCAGCCGCGGAGAAAACGATCGCCCAGTTCGACTACGCTCACCCGATTTTCGACCGCGCCGCCATCGCCGCGCAGCGCCAAATCGCCGCGCTCTCGGGACTGGATCGCGTGTGGTTCGCCGGCGCCTGGAACGGTTATGGCTTTCATGAAGACGGCCTCAAATCCGGCCTCGCCGTCGCCCAGGCCCTGGGTTGCCATGCTCCCTGGCAAGAGCAAGTGGCTGAGGAACAAGTGGCATGAGCGCGTCTTTCGGGCCGCCCCAAGGGCGCGCCAGCCAGCCACCGGAGCGGGTACCGCCCGCGAACCGTAATCACCCCCTTCCCCCGGAAGGGGGCCGGGGGGAAGGTACACGGCCGCCCGCCGGGCCGCCCCAAGGGCGCGCCAGCCAGCCACCGGAGCGGGTACCGCCCGCGAACAATACTCACCCCCTTCCCCCGGAAGGGGGACGGGGGGAAGGTACACGGCCGCCCGCCGGGCCGCCCCAAGGGCGCGCCAGAACAACACCGGAGCGGGCAGCGCCCGCGAACCGTAATCACCCCCTTCCCCCGGAAGGGGGCCGGGGGGAAGGTACACCCATGAACGCCTTACGCATCGCTTTCGGCCAGGTGGTGCACCGCCGGCTGCAGCCGGTGCGGCACGTCTTTCGCTACCCGGTGTTCTTTTTGCTGCTGCCACTCAGCCAACTTGAAACCGCGTCGAGTGGCATGTTCTCGATCAACCGGCGCAATCTCTTTTCTTTCTGGTTTGCCGATCATGGCGCGCACGACGGCTCTCACCCGCTACCCTGGATACGCGCCCTGCTCGCCCGCGAGGGCGTCATCGCCACGGGCGAAGTCTGGCTGCAATGTTTCCCGCGCATCTTGGGTTACGTGTTCAATCCGGTGAGCTTCTGGTATTGCCACAATACCCAAGGCGAGCTGGTCGCCGTGCTGGCCGAAGTCAACAATACTTTCGGAGAGCGCCACAACTATCTCCTGGCGCACCCCGATGGCCGCCCGATCACCGCCCAAGACCGTTTGAGCGCGCGCAAAATTTTTCACGTCTCGCCCTTCATGCCGGTGCGCGGCAGCTATCGCTTCGCTTTCCGCCACGCGCCCGAAGCTGGCGAACACGTGGCGCGCGTCGATTTTCTCGACGAAGCGGCAGATCAACTCCACACCGCCATTTCCGGGCGCAGCCAGCCGCTGACCCAAAGCGCGTTGTGGCGAGCCTTTTTCGCTTACCCCTGGATGACCCTGGGGGTGATGATCCGTATCCACTGGCAAGCGCTGCGTCTGTGGGCGAAACGCTTGCCTTTCTTTCGCAAACCCGAACCCCCGCTCGAGGAGACGACCCGATGAACGCCCAACCCTCTCTGGCCCTGGCCCTGCCCCAAACCAGGCGCCTGCCGCGCGCGGCACGCACCGTGCTGCGTTTGCTCGAAGGCCTGCAAAGCGGTCGCCTGGAAGTCCAATTGCCGGGCGAACGAATGCAAAACTTCGGCGCCGGGCCGGTTTCGGCGCATTTGGCGGTGCGCGACTGGGGCGTTTTCGACGCCGTGCTGGCACGCGGCGACATCGGCTTCGCGGAAAGTTATCTCGATGGCCAATGGGATACACCCGACCTCGCGGCACTGCTCACCCTGCTCAACGCCAACCGCGAAACCATAGCCCGCGCCTTGTACGGCAACCTGCTGAGCCTCCTGGGTGCGCGGCTCAAGCATTGGTTCAATGCCAACACCCGCGCCGGCTCGAAGCGCAACATCCTGGCGCATTACGATCTGGGCAACGACTTCTACCGCCTGTGGCTCGACCCGACGATGAGTTATTCGGCGGCTCTGTTCGAAGGAGACTCTGAACGCAGGCTTGAGGTGGCACAGGACGCAAAGAATCGGCGCATCCTTGAAGCCATCGCCCTCGCCCCCGGCCAAGAGGTGCTGGAAATCGGCTGCGGCTGGGGCGGCTTCGCCGAAATCGCCGCGCGTGAGGCAGCGCTCAAGGTGCATGGCATCACGCTGTCTCCGTCGCAGTTGGCGTATGCCTGCGAGCGCCTGCAGACGGCAGGGCTCGCCGAGTCCACTCGCTTGGAACTCAGAGACTACCGAGATCTCGACGGTCGTTATGCGGCCATCGTTTCCGTGGAAATGTTCGAAGCCGTGGGCGAGCGCTGGTGGCCGACCTGGTTCAACACGGTGGCGAAGAACCTGGCGCCCCACGGGCGCGCGCTGGTGCAAAGCATCACCCTGCGCGAAGACCTCTTTGCCCGTTATCGCCAAGGCACCGATTTCATTCAGCAGTGCATCTTCCCCGGCGGCATGTTACCCACAGTCACGGGTTTCCGGCAGCACGCGCAGAACGCTGGGTTGGTGGTGCGCGAGGCGTTTCATTTTGGAGCGGACTACGCCCGCACCCTGGCGCAGTGGCGGCACAATTTCGAGGCGGCCTGGCCAGCCATCGCCGGCTTGGGTTTCGACGAACGCTTCCGCCGCTTGTGGCGCTTTTACCTCGCCTATTGCGAGGCCGGCTTTGCCACTGGCTCCACCGACGTAGTGCAGTTTCAACTGGAGCACCAGCGATGAAATGGCTTCTTTTCGCTGCGGCGCTTTTTGCGGCACCCGCCTGGGCGCTGCCGGAGGCGCTGACTCAGGAGGAAAACTGGCAAGCGCGCGGCAGCGGCGAGTTGACTTGGTTCGGCTGGCGCGTCTATCGCGCCACTTTGTGGACCACCAACGGGTCCGCCGATCCGCCGCGCGCGCCGCTGGCCCTGAGCCTGGAGTACCGGCGCGAGATCAAAGGCGCGCGCATCGCGCGTACCAGCATCGAGGAAATGCGCCGCCTCGGCGCCCCCGAAGAAGCCCTCGCCCGCTGGGGCGAGCGCCTGGTCACGCTGTTTCCCGACGTATCCGCGGGCGACAAACTCACCGGCGTTTATCTGCCCAGCGGCGCCACGCGATTCTATTTCCATGATCGAACTCTCGGCGAAATCGCCGATCCTGAGTTCGCACCCTATTTCTTCGGCATTTGGTTGGACGAGCGCACCCGCGCGCCCGAAGTGCGCGAAGCGCTGTTGCGAGGCACTACGCCGTGAACCCACCCCTGCCGGCGAAACACTGGCTCGCCTACGGCGCCCTGGGGTTGCCGCTGGCGATGGCGGCACTGCCGGTGTATGTCCACGTGCCGCGGCTCTACGCCGATGAGGTGGGTCTGAATCTGGCGCTTCTGGGTTTCATTTTGCTCGTCGCTCGTTTTGCCGACGCCGGGCTCGATCCGATCCTGGGTTGGTGGAGCGATCGGCGGCGCGCCCGCCGCGGCATGATTCTGCTCGCCCTGCCTTTCCTCGCCCTGGGCATGCTGGCGCTGATGCATCCGCCGGAGCGTTTCGCCGCGGCGTGGTTGGCGGGCGCCTTGGTGCTCACCTACTTTGGCTTCAGCCTCGCCACCGTGGCGCTGCAAGCCTGGGGCGCGGAACTCGGTCGCAGCCCGGGGGAGCGAACTTTGCTTACCGCGAGCCGCGAGGGCTTCGGTCTGGTCGGTGTGGTGGCGGCATCGGTTTTGCCTGGCTTGCTGGCGCTCGAACTGGGCCTGGGGCTGGCCCGGCTATCTTGGCTCTTCGTGATCCTGCTGGTGCTGCTGGCGGCGGTGACCCTCTTGGGCACGCCGCGCTGGGCGGTCGAAAGCGGTGAGACGTCGCACCCCGCGGCCCCGCCACAAGCGGCCTTGCGTGACCCCGCCTACCGCCGTTTGCTCTGGGTTTATGTCGCGAGCGGCATCGCCGCGGCGCTGCCCGCGACGCTGGTGCTTTTTTTCGTTGCCGATGTCTTGCGCGCGGAAGCTTGGAGCGGCCTTTTCCTGGCCATCTACTTCATCGCTGGCGCGCTGGGTTTGCCGATCTGGGTGCGCCTGGCGCGGCGCATCGGCCGCGTGCGGGCCTGGATCGCCGGCATGCTGCTTTCGGTGGCGGCCTTCGTTGGGGCGTTTGCGCTCGGGCCGGGCGATACCACAGCCTTCGCCGCCATCTGCCTGCTTTCCGGTTTTGCGCTGGGCGCCGACCTCGCGCTGCCCGCCGCGCTGCTTGCCGATCTTGCGCAACGCGAAAGCCGCAGCACCGACGCCGGTGGCTATTTCGGCTGGTGGGGCCTGGTCACCAAAGTCAATCTCGCCTTGGCTGCGGGCATCGGTTTGCCGCTTTTGGCCGGGTTGGGCTACCGGCCCGGCGAACCCGGCGGTGAAACGGCGCTCGCGGCGGTGTATTGCCTTATCCCGGTGCTGTTCAAACTCGTGTCCGCGGCGCTCGCCTGGCGCTGGCGGCAATCTTTGGAGATGACGATATGAAAACGGTATGGGTGTTCGCTCTGGCCCTGGCGCTGTCCGCGTGTGCCGGGGTGACGGTGGAGAAATACCGGCAAGAGCAGCCGCGGCTCGATCTGGCGAGCTACTTCGACGGAACCCTCGATGGTTGGGGCATGTTCCAGGACCGCTCGGGCGAGGTGATCAAACGCTTTCACGTGGTCATCGAGGCGCGCTGGCAAGGCGATACCGGCACCCTGGACGAGAAGTTTCGTTGGTCCGACGGCAGCGAATCGCGCCGGGTTTGGACTATCGTGCGCGAGGCGCCGGGACGCTACCGCGGCAGTGCCGATGACGTGATCGGCACCGCGCTGGGCGAAGCGGCGGGCAATGCGCTGCGCTGGCGTTATGTGCTGGCGCTGCCGGTGGACGGCAAAACGTATCACGTCGATTTCGACGACTGGATGTTCTTGATGGATGAGCAAGTGATGCTCAACCGCTCGGTGATGTCCAAATGGGGCTTTCGCCTGGGCGAAGTCACTTTGTCTTTCCGCAAGCGATGAACACCCCGATACGTGACTGGCGCCAGCAACGCGTCTGGCTTCTGGGTGCTTCGAGCGGCATCGGGGAAGCGCTGGCACGTGCCCTTGCAGCACGCGGGGCGCAGGTGGCACTTTCGGCGCGGCGGGTGGAACGCCTCGAGGCGCTGGCTCGGGAATTGCCCGACACCCTGGCACTGCCGTGTGACGCGGCTGACCCGCGAAGCCTCGCATCGGCCGCGGACAAGTTGCTCGCGGCGTGGGGCGGCGTCGATCTAGCCATTTATCTGGCCGGCGACTACCAGCCCATGCGCGCTTGGGACTACGACCACCGCGTCTCTGAGCGCCTCTTGGCCGTCAACCTCCTGGGAGCGATGGCTTTTGCGGCGGCGCTCACGCCCATCTTGCTGCGCCAGGGCCGCGGACAGATCGCTTTCGTGTCCAGCGTCGCCGGTTATCGCGGCTTGCCCAAGGCCCTGGCTTACGGACCCAGCAAAGCGGCCCTCAACAATTTCGCCGAGGCGCTTTATCTCGACCTCGCGCCGCGCGGTCTGGGGGTGCGGCTGATCAATCCGGGTTTCGTTGCCACGCCGCTCACCGCCAAAAATGACTTCGCCATGCCGGCCCTCATTTCGCCGGACCAAGCGGCGGAAGAAATTCTGCGCGGCCTGGCCGGCAGCGCCTTCGAGATCCATTTCCCCAAGCGCTTCACGCGCTGGTTGAAACTTCTGCGCCTGCTGCCCTACCGGCTCTATTTTCCGCTGGTGCGCCGCTTCACCGGCGCTTGACGATCGCTACCCGCCGCCCTCACCAAGACACCGCCATGCCGCAACTGGACGCCCTCATCGACTTCTTCGAAAACCTAGGCCCCGACGACCTCGAACGCTTCGCCGATTTCTACACCGAGGACGCCTATTTCAAAGACCCCTTCAACGAACTGCGCGGCGTGGCTGCCATCACGAAGGTCTTCGCCCACATGTTCCAGACCGTCGAGGCGCCGCGTTTTCGCGTCACCGAGCGCTTTCCCAGCGAAGGTGGCGCGATGCTGCTGTGGACTTTTCATTTCCTAATGCGCGGGCGGCCGCAGACCATCACCGGCGCCAGCCACCTGCGCTTCGACGCATCGGGAAAAATCAATTTCCATCGCGATTACTGGGATGCCGCGGAAGAGCTTTACGAAAAGCTGCCGATTCTGGGTACGCTGTTGCGCGTTTTGAAAAGGTGCTTGGGAGCCACCGCCCCGTAACGGCCTGGGGAATCGGGTCCGCAGGACTGGGCTCCGAATCAGGCGCCTCATTGCCCACCGCTACAGATTATCTAGGTGACCTGCGCTCACCTTCCGGATGCGCTATCCTGTCGCTCGCCCACATCTAGATGCAATCGCAGATCAAATTGAACGACATGCTGGCACTCCGCTCTGACCAGGCATCCGGCAAGATCTCCATCAACCGCATTGACCTGGCTGCGTCGAGGGTCGCAGCGGGCCAGATCGAATGGCAAGAGGGTCGGATCACCGCCTGGCACGAAAGCGGGCCCGCTGATCCAGCACTGCCCTATCTCGCTCCCGGCCTCATCGACGCGCACGTGCATGTCGAAAGCAGCCTCCTGCCCCCGAGCGAATTCGCCCGGTTGGCCGTTCGCCATGGCACCATCGCGGCGATATCCGATCCGCACGAAATCGCCAACGTGCTGGGGGTCAAAGGCGTGCGCTTCATGCTCGAAGATGCCGCCCGCACGCCCTTTCATTTCTTGTTCGGCGCACCGGCGTGCGTTCCGGCAACGCCGTTTGAAACCGCAGGTGGAACCATTGCGGTCGCCGATGTCGAAGAGCTCCTCGGTTTGCCGGGTGTCGGCTACCTTTCGGAGATGATGAATTTTCCAGGCGTGCTTCAGGGCGACGCCGATGTCTGGGCCAAGCTGCAAGTGGCCAAGTCTCGGGGCCGCCCGATCGATGGCCACGCCCCCGGTTTGCGGGGTAGGGACGCCGAGGCCTATGCGCGAGCCGGCATCAGCACCGACCACGAATGCACCACGCTCGCCGAAGCGCAGGACAAACTGGCCGCAGGCATGTCGATACTCATCCGCGAAGGTTCGGCGGCGCGCGATTTCGAGGCTCTGCACCCGCTCATCAGCACGCATCCAGGCAAGGTCATGTTCTGCACGGACGATTGCCATCCCGACGACCTCGCGCGCGGGCACATCAACCGGCTCATCGCCCGGGCACGCGCCACAGGTCACGATCTATTTGCCGTGCTGCGCGCCGCCTGCCAGACGCCGCAAGCGCACTATGGCTTGGAGCTGGGACTGCTCGCGCCGGGTGATGCCATGAATGCCGTGCTGTTTGCCGATCTGGAGAACTTCACGGTGCTCCGCACCTGGTTGGCAGGACGCGAGGTCGCGCGTGCCGGCATCTGCCTCCTGACGCGAACGCCGGTGGCGGCGATCAACCATTTTGCCGCGCGGCCGGTCACGGCTGCGGAGCTGCGCATCCCGGCCCCGCCCGGCGCGAAGAATTGTCGGTGCCGGGTGATCGCTGCGGCTGACGGCGCACTCCTCACGGGATCGCTGAACCTGGAATTGGCCTGCGCCGAGGACGCCATCTCGCCCTCCGTGGAACAGGATGCGCTGCTCTTGGCGGTTGCCAATCGCTACCAACCCAGCGCGCCCGCGGTGGCTTTGATCCGGGGCTTCGGACTGAAAGAAGGGGCGCTAGCTTCCAGCGTCGCGCACGATTCCCACAACGTCATCGGCGTGGGCTGCGATGCCGATACGCTGGCGCAGGCCATCAATGCGGTGATCGCCCAGCGGGGCGGGCTGGCCGTAGCCGGCAAGGACGGCGTGGAAGTTCTTCCCTTGCCAATTGCCGGGCTGATGAGCGACCAGCCCGGCGAGCAGGTGGCCGCTCGCTACGCGGAGTTGACGCGCTTTGCCGGAGAACACCTGGGCTCAACCCTGCGGGCGCCGTTCATGACGCTCTCTTTCATGGCGTTGTTGGTAATTCCGGAACTCAAGCTCAGCGACCGGGGCCTTTTCGACGGAACGCGTTTCGTTTTCACAGGCGTCGCTGTCGACGGCGCCGCACCAGGAGTCTTGCCGTCGATTTGATCGCCGTTTGGCCTACGTTTTGCGGGCCGCCATAATGGCCTGGGCAACAATATGAAGTGTGAGGGCGAGTTCGACCATGGGCTATCATCAGCGAATCATCACCAAGGGCGACATTCTGCGCAGCAACATCTTTTCCGTTTTGGTGTTGCTGCTGCTGGCCTGTGCCTTTGCCGGCTGGCTCTACATCAACCGTATGTGGACGGTGCAAGCGCAAGTGGCCAGCGCAACCACGACCGCTGCCGCGAGCACCCCCCAGGGTCCGGGCGCGGTCATCGAGTGGCAAGTGGCCGACAAGACCTATCGGCGCCTTGCCTTTGGCGCTGCGCTGACGGTTGGAGCCACCACGGAAGTGCGTTTCCTGCCTGCCTCGCCCGAACGCGCGCTGACCGCAACCGAATGGCAGGACGAGCCGGCCCGCATGCTCGCGCTGCCCTTGCTCATCGCCTTCGTGCTGATTTGCCTCCTCAAGCTCTGGATGATCTACCGGGGTCCGCGGCGCGCCGATGACCGGACGGTCGCTGCCAAGGTGACCGAGCGCGACTGAGGCCCACGGCTCTGCCGCACGATGCAAGCTGCTCGACGGCCAGCGGATACGAACCGGCAACGCTCAATAGCGGTAGATGTTCGGCCCTTCGACCCGCACCCGATCACCGGGGCGAAGATCGGTTCCCGGCGGCTGCGCGAGCGTGCGATAGGCTCCGTTTTCCATGCGCACCACCACGCGCAGATAGTCACGCCCAGGGTTGTTGGATCGCTCCATCTCGTTGCCGATGGCCGCACCCCCGAGGGCGCCCGCCACGGTGGCCACGTCATTGCCGCGGCCGCCGCCGAACTGATGACCGATCACCCCGCCCACGATGGCGCCCAGGATGGCACCCGAACCGCTGGTGCCCCCGGAACCCGCGACCATCTGCACCGACTCGACCCGCCCGAACCCGGCTGGCGCACCATGGTTCGGCGTCGGACGGTCGTAATAACCGGGAGGAGGACCATGATAATGCGGGCCCGCGCACGCGGTGAGCGTCAAGGCACCGGCAACGATCAAGACTTTCCTAAGCATGTTCCGATCTCCTGAAAGTAGCGGATGATACTTCCGCGCCCCCTTCCTAACGCTAAGACCCATTTTTTGGTTGATCCGCATTTGTAACGGCAAGTTCCCAATTCCATTGCGTCGCGACGCATCGACTTCGCGCCTCATGACGCTTGCATGGAAATACTAGCATCATTCCCGCCCGTCCGGCGCACTCCTCGCGCGAGGCCGACGCTGCCAGTCGCGGTGCCGCTTTCCGGTATCATTGCGGCATGATTACCACACCCCGCCACCATTCCGCTCACGCGGTGGAAACCCGCCGCATTGGCGAGACCGTCGATCGCGAACATCTGGCCCGGGGCATCGCCCAGGCCATGCTCGACGGGTTCAACCGCCACTACCGGCTCTTTCGCAGTTGCTCGCAAGTGGCCCGGCGCTATTTCGAAACCGGCGACTGGCTCGCAATCCAGCATGCCTCACGCGATCGAATCGATTTCTACGATACCCGCGTGGCGGAATGCGTCGAGCGCCTGGAACGCGAATTCGGCGCCACTGCCGCAGACGATGCCCTGTGGGAGCGGGTGAAACTTCATTACATCGGGCTTTTGATCGATCACCGCCAGCCCGAATGTGCCGAAGTGTTCTTCAATTCGGTGAGCTGCAAGATTCTGCACCGGGTCTACTTCCACAACCGCTTCATTTTCGTCCGACCCACCATCTCCACCGAGCACATCGACCTCGATTCGCCGGCGTACCGCTCTTACTACCCACGCTATCAGGGCGTGCGCCATGCCCTGATGAACGCCTTGCTGGATCTCGATCTCAAGTCCCCCTATGTCGACTTCCGCGGCGACCTGCGCTGCTTGCTGCGCGCCTTTCGCAAACGCTTTCCGCGGCCGCTGCACTTCGAGGCCAACCTGCAAATCCAAGTGCTCTCCTCGCTTTTTTATCGCAACCGCAGCGCCTACATGGTGGGCAAGGTAATCAACGGCATGCAGGAGATCCCCTTCGTCGTGCCCATCCGCCATACCCGTGATGGCAAGCTCTACCTCGACGCGCTGCTCCTCGAGGACCGCGACCTCGCGCCGGTATTCAGCGCCAACCGGGCGTATTTCTTGGTGGACATGGAGGCGCCAGCGGCCTTCGTGCAATTCCTGCGCAGCATGATGCCTTACAAGACCCGGGCCGAACTCTACACCATCATCGGTCTGCAGAAGGCGGGCAAGGCGCTGTTTTACAGAGACTTCCTCCATCATTTGAAACATTCCACGGACAGCTTCATCGTCGCTCCGGGTATCAAGGGCCTGGTGATGTCGGTCTTCACCTTGCCCTCCTACCCCTATGTGTTCAAAGTGATCAAAGACGTGATCGGACATACCAAGGACACCACCCGCGAGTTGGTCAAAGAGAAGTATCACCTGGTCAAGCATCACGATCGGGTCGGGCGCATGGCCGACACGCTGGAGTACTCGGACGTGGCATTTCCAAAGGCGCGCTTCACCGCCGAACTGCTTCAGGAGCTGCGCACCTTGGCCCCGTCGCTGCTCGAGGAGGAGGACGATGTCATCATCATCAAGCACCTCTACATCGAGCGACGCATGGTGCCGCTCAATATCTATCTAGCGCAAGTGGACGACACGCGCTTGCACGATGCGGTACGCGAATACGGCAACGCTCTGCGCGAGCTCGCGGCGGTCAACATCTTTGCTGGCGACCTGCTCTTCAAGAACTTCGGCGTCACACGCTACGGGCGCGTGGTCTTTTACGATTACGACGAGATCGAGTATCTCACCGACTGCAACTTCCGGCGCATTCCTCCGCCGCGCAACGACGAGGACGAACTCGCCGACAAGCCTTGGTATCCAATCGCCAGAAACGACATTTTTCCTGAAGAATTCGCGACTTTCTTGCTCACCGATCCCAAGACGCGGCAGTACTTCATGGAGCATCACGCCGAGCTACTCGACGCCGACTGGTGGAAGAGTGTGCAAGCCCGCATCCGCTTGGGAGAGAGCGAAGATGTCGTACCCTATCCGCAACAACTGCGATTCCACCACGAACGATGAAGCAACACACCCGCCTCCTGCCTTGTGAACTGACGCGCTGCGAGGGCATTTGCTGCAGCGATGGAGCCTATTTGCGCCCCGAAGAAGAGCGTTTGATTCACAAGCTGGTGAAAAAACACGCCAAGCATTTCGATCATCTGCCCGCGGATTACGTCATCGACCCGCCGCTGGGCGCGCCCCCGGGCCGCAAGACGCAGGTCCGCCCTCACCGCTATAACCGCAAGCCGGCGCATTTTGCCGACACCCGCTGCGTGTTTACCGAGCGCGACGGCCGCTGCGCCCTGCAAACCCTGGCGGTGGCCCATGGCAAACACAAATGGGCTTACAAGCCGGCCGGCTGCTGGCTCTTCCCGCTTTTCTCCGACGATCAGGGCAAGCTCGTGGCGCCACCGCGCTTGAAGCGCGATGACCCGCACCGCGAGGGCAAGCACTACCCCGGGTTCGTCACCTTCACGCCTTGCGGCGCGCACGATGGGCGCGGCAAGGTATGGTGGCGCGCTCTGAAGGAGGAGGTCGATTTCTTCAAGATCTGGCAGCAAGAGGACTGAAGCGCACTTGGTGGGGCCATCGTTTGGCACGCTGAGCCCCGCTGCCGTTGCGGCGCGAGAAGTAACCTGTGTTAGTGCGGCCGCTGCAGGGCGGTATTCTCGAAGCGCGTGTACTCGCCCAGAAAGGTGAGCTTCACCGTCCCTATAGGGCCGTTACGCTGCTTGCCGATGATAATCTCGGCGATCCCTTTGTCGGGACTTTCAGGGTTATAGATTTCGTCACGATAGATGAACAGGATGAGGTCAGCGTCCTGTTCGATGGCACCCGATTCGCGCAAATCAGACATGACCGGACGCTTGTTTGGGCGCTGCTCCAAGCTGCGATTGAGCTGGGATAGTGCCACCACCGGCACGTGCAGTTCCTTGGCGAGCGCCTTGAGCGAGCGGGAGATCTCGGAAATCTCGGTGGCGCGATTCTCCCCAGCGAGCTGCGAAGCATTCATGAGCTGCAAGTAGTCGATGACGATGGCGCCGAGCTTCCCGTTGCATTGCCGGGCCAAGCGCCGCGCCCGGGAACGCACCTCGATGGGCGTGAGCGCCGGGGTTTCGTCGATGTACAGAGGTGCCTCGTTGAGCTTGCCCAGCGCCGCCGAGAGGCGCTCCCAATCCTCCGCGGCCAGGCGACCCGTACGGATCTTGTGCTGGTCCAAGCGCCCCACCGATCCGATCATGCGCATGGCCAGTTGCGTCGCCCCCATCTCCATGCTGAACACCGCCACCGGCAGCTTCGGCGCCAAGGCGATATGTTCGGCGATGTTAAGGCTGAACGCGGTCTTGCCCATGCTGGGCCGGCCGGCGATGATCACAAGATCCCCGGGCTGGAAACCCGAGGTCATGCGATCGAGATCGGCGAAACCGGTCGGCACACCGGTGACATCGCTGGGGTTTTCGCGGCCATAGAGTTCTTCGATGCGCTCCACGACTTGCGTGAGCAATGGGCGGATTTCGCGAAAACCGCCGTCGCTGCGCATACCCTGTTCGGCGATCTCGAAAACCCGCTGCTCGGCTTGGTCGAGAATTGCCCGCGCATCCCGACCCATGGGGTTGTACGCGGAATCGACGATAGCCGTTCCGGCGCCGGCCAATGCGCGCAGGATAGCGCGCTCGCGCACGATCTCTGAATAGCGCCGGATGTTGGCCGCGGTAGGAACGTTTTGCGCGAGTTGCCCGAGATAGGCGAGTCCTCCGACGTAATCGAGCCTCTTCAAAGATTCCAGCCGCTCGGCCACGGTGATCACGTCCGCCGGGTGCCCTTCCATGATGAGGCCGAGAATCTGCCCAAAGATGATGCGGTGCGCATCGGCGTAGAAATCGTGCTCGGAGAGGAGATCGGAGATACGATCCAGCGCGTGGTTGTCGATCAGCAGTCCGCCCAGCACCGACTGCTCTGCCTCCATGGAATGAGGCGGCACTTTGATTTGGTCGAGGACGAGATCGTTGGGCATGGTAGGACGTGTCGCGTACGAAGCATTGTAGCGGAAACCGCGGCGGCCACGACAGAAACGCAAAGGGCCGCACACTGCGGCCCTTTGCCTGAAGTTCGGAGCGGAACCGCCTTATTCCGCCGCCACGCCAACTTTGATGCTGACATCGACTCCGGAATACACACTCACGGTGATATCGTATTCCCCGACGTTCTTGAGCGGGCCCTCAGGCAGATGCACGCCCGCCTTCTCGATGACGAAGCCTTGTGCGGCGAGCGCCTCGACAATGTCGAGGTTGGTGACGGAACCGAACAAATGACCCTCCGGCCCTGCCCGGCGCACGATTTGCACGGCCAGACCGTCGAGCTTGGCGGCCACTTGCTGGGCTCCGGCCAGGCGCTCCGTTTCGAGCTTCTCCAGTTCCGCGCGCTTGGCCTCGATGAGCTTTAGATTCTCGGCGGTCGCCCGCTTGGCCTTGCCGTTGGGGATAAGAAAATTGCGCGCATAGCCTTCCTTGACTTTGACCACATCGCCCAGATTGCCCAGATTGGCGACGCGCTCCATCAGAATCACTTGCATGGTTTCTAACCCTCTCAGTGGTGCAGATCGGTGTAAGGCAGCAGCGCCAGGAAGCGCGCGCGCTTTATCGCGGTGGAAAGTTGCCGCTGGTAGCGCGCCTTGGTGCCAGTGATCCGCGCCGGCATGATCTTGCCGTTCTCGCCGATGAAATCCTTGAGCACGTCGACATCCTTGTAGTCGATCTCCTTGACCTTCTCCGCAGTGAAGCGGCAGAACTTGCGCCGCTTGAACAGATTATTGCCACGATCCTTGCGGGTCTTGCCCTTGTCTTTGCCTTTACCCCTGCCTACTGGACGAGCCATGATCAATTTCCTTCTTCAATATCAAATTCGGTCAAATGCAATTCGGTTTGGCGACTGCGGCGGCTCTTGGGGGCGATGAACCCGGCGCACTCGATCAGGCTACCCGCCGGGATCTCGGCGAGGCGCCGAGCAACCGGACCAAAGGCCACGGCATCCAGCACCCAATCGACCTGCCGCGCTTCACCGGCCTCCAACTGGCGTGACTCGTGCTGCAACTGGAGGTTGAGCGCGGGAATCCCAGCGGGCGTGAAACGCAGCGCATCTTTGTCCAGGAGCCGCGCCGTAAGCCTCAGCGCGTTCCGAGCCACCGCACCCTTCAGGCCACGGGAGGTTCGACCGGGGCGCTCGCCGCCGGCACCGCCGCTTCGCCGCTAGGCGGCGTTGTCAGGGACTTGGCTTTTTCTTCCTTCATCATCGGCGAAGGCGCGACCACCGGACCATCCTTGGCGACGACCAAATGGCGCAGCACTGCGTCGTTGAATTTGAAGGCATGCTCGATTTCCGCCAGAACTTCCTGGTCGCATTCGATGTTCATGAGCACGTAGTGCGCCTTGTGCACCTTTTGTACCGGATAGGCAAGTTGGCGACGGCCCCAATCCTCGAGGCGATGGATGAGGCCATTGTGCGCGGTGACCATGGCACGGTAGCGCTCGACCATTGCGGGCACCTGCTCGCTCTGGTCCGGATGAACGATGAAGACGATCTCGTAGTGACGCATGCAGACTCCTTGTGGGCGTTAAGTTCGGCCTCCCCGTCTGCGTCGGGTGAGGCAAGGGAATTGGAAATTATAGCGGGTTTTCGCGCTATCGAGCAAGAAGACTAAAGAGGCGGCACCCGACGGCGCCTGGACCGTCGGGTGCCCTTGGCACGGCCAGATCAACCCGCACAACCGGATTTCGCGTCGGCGAGACGGATGCCGCGGGCGGTTCGTTCGAGGTGGTCGTGGGTACGAACGGCAGCATAAAAGCGGGGCAGGTCGCCACCACAGCGGACGAGCAGCGCTTTGAACTGCGGCACCTTGTCGGCATATAGCCCGACCGAGACCAAGCTCGCGTTGTTCAATTCCCGGGCAAACCAGGCATCGTACCCCGCGTAGCCACCCCACTGCTGGCGCAGCTCGCGGTATTGGGCTTGCATGGCGGCGAAGGCGCGAGCCTTTTCGGCGAGCGTTTCGGCCTCAGGCAAGGGCGATGCGTAGAGGTCGGCGAGCTGGTCGCGGGTGCGACGAATCAGCTCGCGAAACCCCTGGCGATGGCCTTGGCTCCGTCCAAGGCGCTCCCGCAAGTGCGCCTTGTCCTCCTGTGCCACCCAGCGGGCGAGCCCCTCTTCTTCGACGGCAACCGCGAAAGACTCGTTGAAGGTCGTGTCGTCCTTCACGTACACCACCTGATGCGCAAGCTCGTGAAACATCAGGCGGGCCAGTTCCAACTCGCCGTAGTGGATTACCGTGCTGGGCAAGGGGTCGGCAAACCAGCCCAAGGTCGAATAAGCAGGCACTCCTCCCAAGTGCACGTCGAGTCCTCTGGCGCGCAGCGCAGCAGCTTCGCGGCGCGCCTGCGCCTCCTCGAAATACCCCCGGTAGGCGACGCATCCAGCCACCGGATAACAGCTTAGTTCCGGCTGGAGCGAGAGGCGCGGCGTGGCAAATACATTCCAGAGCAGATACGCCCGGCCCAGTTCGCTGAAACGCGCATAGCTCGCATTGTCGGGCAAAGCTAGTTCACGCGCCGCGAACGCGCGGATCGCCTGCGCCAGCTCGAGTTTCTGGCGCAGCTCTCGCGGAGTTGTCTCGTCGCTGATGAGCTCGGCAATCGGTCGGGCGCGAGCCAGAAGCTCGGCCTGCCCACTTATCCCTTGCCAGTAATAGGCGACCGCGGCGCAGCCGTGCAGCCCCAGAGTGAGCAGCAAGATGGCGGCGCGCTTCACTGCAAGTAAGCACGCAGCCGCTCCAAGCCGTCGCGCAATTTGTCGGCGGCAACGGTGTAGGCAAAGCGCACATGCTCGTTGGCGCGATAGAAGCCAAAATCCGCGCCCGGAGTAATGGCCACTCCGGTGTGCTTCAGCAGTTCGCGACTGAACGCCATGCTGTCGCGCGAGAAACGCGTGCAGTCGGCGTAGACGAAAAACCCGCCATCCGGGTAGATCGGTATGGTGAAGCCTAAATCACGCAGGGCCGGCACCAGCAAGTCGCGCCGGGACTGGAACTCGAGGCGCCGGCTCTCGAGCAGGGCCAGAGTTTCGGGGGCGAAGCAGGCGAGCGCCGCACGCTGAGATAGCGTCGATGGCGCAATGTAGAGGTTCTGCGCCAGCTTCTCGATCTCGCGCACAGCTTGCGCTGGGGCAACCAGCCAACCGAGGCGCCAGCCCGTCATGTTGAAATACTTCGAGAAGCTATTGACGACGTAAACGCCTTCCAAATCGCCCAGCGCCGTGGGCCAACGCTCGCCGTAGCTCAGCCCCAGATAGATTTCGTCCACGATCAGCGCCGCCCCACGCTCCGCCACCACAGCGGCGATCTCGCGCAGTGCCTGCGGCGGCACACGCGTGCCAGTTGGGTTGGAGGGCGAGGCGATCAGCACGGCGCGCGTGCGCGGCGTCCAATGGCGCTCGACCAGCTCCGCCGTGAGCTGGTAAGCCGTTTCCGGACCGACCGCAACGCCCACCGCCCGCCCTTCGAGGACCCGCACGAAGTGGCGATTGCAGGGGTAGCCGGGGTCGGCGAGCAGAACCTCGTCATCGCGATCGACGAGGAGCGCGAAGGCGAGCAAAAGCGCCGCCGAAGATCCGGCGGTGACGATTACCCGCTCGGCATCGACGGCGGCACCGAAATCACTGAAGTACCAATCGGCAATTGCCTGGCGCAAAGAAGGAATCCCCAAGGCCGATGTGTAGTAAAGGTCGCCGGCGGCCAAGCCCCTCCGTGCCGCCTCTAACACTGGCTCGGGCGTGGGGAAATCCGGTTCGCCGATCTCCATGTGGACGACGCTGCGTCCCGCGGCTTCGAGAGCGCGCGCCGAGGTTTGCACTTCCATGACCTGGAAGGGCGAAATCTCAGCGACGCGGGCAGCGCGATACATAGTAAACTTGGCTATAGGGATACTGCGCATTGTAAGCGAATTGAACCGACAGACCGCGCCTGACTGCAAAATGCCGGAGAAGACCTTGGCACTGCCCGATCCGCTCAAATACTTCTCGCCAGCAGGGCGGGCAGGATGAAGACGATCGTACCGTGCCGCGCCGCCTCCCTGGCTTTCTCGGCACTCCTCGCTGCCGCGCCGACGGCGGCAACCGTCCATCTGTGCCGAGACAGTGCGGGCAGGAGTGCCTACCAGAGCGAGCCCTGTCCGGCCGGCACGCTGGTTCGCAGCATCGAGGAGGATCGTTCACTCAATGTCCTGCCCTCCTCCCCAGGCCCCGTAACCAAACCCGCGAGCGAAAGCCGCCCAACGGGCGAAATCCATAAGAAATCGAGCGCCAGCAAAAAAGCTAGGGCGGTCGGCGGCGATCCAGCAGAACGGCGCTTCTTGCGTGAAGGCATGGACGAAGCAGAGGTACTGCACAAGATCGGCACGCCGGACGTGCGTGGCACCGGCCCTGCGCCATCGGGCAGAGGAAAGGCCAAGCGCTGGACTTATCTGCCGGATCCGGGTGACCCACAGACCATTACCACGGTTTTCTTCCGAGACGGGAAGGTTCTCGCCATCGAGCGCAAGGTGGCGCGCTGATGCGGGTGTTGGTGCAGCGCGTTAGCGAGGCGAGAGTGCTCACCGAGGGCGTACCACACAGCGCCATCGGGTCCGGGTTATTGCTACTGGTGGGAGTCGCGCCTAGTGATGGCGAGGACGCCATCCAGTGGCTATGCCGCAAGATCGCTGCGCTGCGGATCTTCGCCGATGAACAGGGGTTAATGAACCGCTCGCTGCAAGAAATGGGGGGCGATGCCCTCGCGGTGAGCCAGTTCACGCTCTACGCCTCGACCAAGAAAGGCAACCGCCCCTCCTTTACCGCCGCCGCACCCCCGGAAATCGCCGAACCGCTGTTTCGTCGCTTCGTCCTGGCACTCGAAGCTCAATTGGGCAAACCCGTGCCCACCGGCATCTTTGGCGCGCATATGCACGTGCAGCTTTGCAACGACGGCCCGGTGACCATTTGGCTCGATTCCGAAGCGCGCGACTGACTTGCGGGCACTTGCAGCCGGCACGGCAGGTATAATTTGTTTTTCCTTCCCACCCCATCCAATGCTGACCTTTCTGCTCGCCGCGGCACTGCTCACCCTCCTCGCCGCCGCTTTCCTGGCCTGGCCCTTACTGCGCCGCTCCACGGTGGAAGTGACCGCAGCCCAGGCTGCCAACGTCGCCGTATATCGCGATCAGAAAGCCGAAATCGAGGCGGAATTCGCCAAAGGGGCGATTACCGAGGCCGAGCACGCAGCGGGACTGAAAGAACTGACCGATAGGCTGGCCGAAGATCTCGACGCCGCCGCCACCGCTGGGAACGCGGAGGTCGCTTTCACCGAACCCTTCCGGCGCCCATGGCTCGCCCTCGGGCTGGTCCTGGCCCTGCCGCTCCTGGGCACGGCGCTGTATGTCAAGTTTGGCAACCCGGCAGCCCTACTTGCCGAGCAATCGCGCCAGGAAGTGCCCTCGCCCGAGGAAATGGCCGAACTCGTCGACCGTTTGGCCGCGAGGATGGAACAGGATCGCGAGAACCTGAATGGCTGGCTGCTTCTGGCTCGCTCGCAAGGCGCCCTAGGACGCCATAGGGAAGCCGCAGCCGCTTACGCCCAGGCCGATCGTCTCGCGCCCAACGACCCAGACATCCTCGCGCATTGGGCCAATGCCGAAGCCATGGCAGCCGGCGGGCAACTCGCGGGCAAGCCCTACGAATTGGCACTCAGAGCGCTGGCGATCGATCCGCAATTCGCTCCGGCCCTGGCTCTAGCCGCCGGCTACGAACTGGCGGCTGGCGCGCTGCCTGCGGCTCGCGGCAAACTGGCCGCCCTGCTGGCGCAAATCCCCGACGAGTCACCCGAAAAAGCACGAATTGCGGCCTTGATTGCCGAAATCGATGCCGGGCACCCACCGGCGGCCAAGAAGCCCTAGTGGGTCGCTGCTCAAGTTCCGGCGCATTCTTCCGTGAAGTGAAACAGGATGTCCGGACCCCCGAAAGCAAGTCATGCGCTGCCATCCCCGGCCGCTGCTCCCTTGGCGACGGCACCACGCTGAATGCCAACCCGGCCCGGCGCGCGCGCCGGTGCCGGCAGCGGCGCTCGAACGCGATCAGCGCCTCAACGAGCTTGCCGCTCGTGCCGGTGTGTTGCGCACCACGCTCGACCATATGGCCCAGGGCATCAGCGTGGTGGACTCCGACCTCAGGCTAGTGGCCTGGAATCAGAAATTCCTCGATCTGCTGGGTTTCCCCGAACGCTTCGCCACGGAGCACATCGCCTTCGAGGAATTCGTTCGCTACAACGCTGAGCGCGGCGAATACGGCCCCGGCGACATCGAAGAACAGGTGCGCGCCCGGGTGGCCGTGGCCCGGCAATTCCAGCCGCACCGCTTCAAGCGCACCCGTCCCGACGGGAAGGTGATCGAAATCCGTGGCGAGCCCCTGCCCGGCGGCGGTTTCGTCACCACCTACACCGACATCACCGAAAGCGAGCGCGCCGCCGCCGCACTGCGCAAAAGCGAGGAGCGCTTTCGCGACGTTGCCGAGTTTTCCAATGACTGGTTCTGGGAACAGGATGCCGAGTTCCGTTTCACTTTCGTCTCCGTCGGCATCTCGAAGATCAGTCTCATCGATCCGGAGCAAGTCATCGGACGAAGACGCTGGGACTTGCCCATTCTGGGTGTGAGCGATGCGGGTTGGACTGAACATCGCACCCAACTCGAGCGCCACGAAACCTTCCGTGATTTCGTTTATCAGATGCCTGCCATTGACGGCGGGACGCGCTGGTGCACCATTAGCGGCAAACCCGTCTTCGGCGAGGACGGCAGCTTCCAGGGCTATCGGGGCACCGGCCGTGACATCACCGCCCAGAAGCGCAACGAGGACGCCATACATCAGCTCAATCACACCCTCGAAGAGAGAGTGCGTGAACGCACCCTGCGCCTTGAAGCCTCTAACCGTGAACTCGAAGCCTTCTCCTATTCAGTCTCTCATGACCTGATGAGCCCGTTGCGCAGCATCGGCGGCTTTGCCCAAGTGCTTCGCGACCACTATTCCGCCCACCTCGACGCCGGGGGCCTGGACCATCTAGAGCGCATTTTGGCCGCCACGCGACGCATGGCGCAGCTCATCGACGACATGCTCGCCTTGGGGCGGATCGCTCGCACACCCGTCCATCGGCGCAGTGTCGATTTGACCGAGCTGGCACTCGCCGCGGCTGAGGAATTGCGCCGACTGGAACCGCACCCGGTCGAATTCGTGACACCCGGCCCCTTATGGGCGGAGGCCGACCCCTCGCTCTTGCGCGTGGTGCTCGACAATCTTCTGCGCAACGCCTGGAAATTCACCCGTCCCAGCGCAGCGGCGCGCGTCGAATTTGGTTGTATCGCCAAGGGTCGGGTACGAGAATTCTTCGTGCACGACAACGGTGTGGGCTTCGACATGCGGTATGCCGACCGGCTTTTTCGGCCCTTCCAGCGCTTGCACTTGCCGGATCAGTTCGAAGGCAGCGGCATCGGGCTCGCGACGGTCCAGCGCATCGTCGCCCAGCATGGCGGAGAGGTGTGGGCCGAAGCCCACCCTGGCCAGGGTACGCGTTTCTGCTTCACTCTCCCGGAACCCAGCGCGGACGTGACCAGAAGCGCCCCGGCTTGATCTAACTGCATGCCGGTGGCCGCGCCTCCGGTATAATTCGCCGTTCCCAATCTCGCGCCAATGAACTGCACCGCACCGGGCGGCTTGCCGCTCGCCAACCCGCTTGAAGCGATTCGATCCCCAACATCATGCTGCCCCCCGCCACTCTGCTGGAAGCGCGCCAGCTTTGCGCTCAACGCGGCAATGTCGAACTCTTTCGTGGTCTGTCCTTCGCGGTCACCGAAGGCGAGCTGCTGATCGTGCGCGGACCCAACGGCAGCGGCAAGACCACACTCCTACGCATGTTGTGCGGACTGGGGGAACCCGCGGCCGGAAGCATCCTGTGGCGCGGCACGCCGGTGTCGTCCTTCAGCTCGGCTTTGCGGGAGGGAGTGCTCTATCTTGGCCACGCACCGGCGGTGAAAGACGAACTCACCGCACACGAGAACCTGGAAGTCAACCTCGCGCTCGCCGGCCTACCCGGCGAGGCGCCCGAAATCGACGACACCTTGCGCCGTGTCGGCTTGTACGCGCGCCGTGGACTCTTGGCACGCCGACTCTCCCAGGGCCAGCGCCGACGCCTCGGCCTGGCCCGCCTGCTGGCGGCGCAGCAGCCGCTGTGGCTGCTCGACGAACCGGGTGCGGCGCTGGACGCACAGGGCCTGGCGCTGCTAGCGCAAACCGTGGCCGAGCATCTCAAGCGGGGGGGCGCGGCATTGGTGTCCACGCACCAGGACCTAGGCATACCCGCGGCGCGCGCGCGCGACTTGGTGTTTCAGTGAACGAGCGCGATTTTTTTGGCCCCGGTGAAGCCATCTTGTGGGCACTCAAGCGTGATCTGCGGCTTGCCCTGCGCTCCCGCAGCGAACTGGGCGTGGCGCTGCTGTTCTTCGTGATCGTGGTAAGCCTTTTTCCGTTGAGCCTCAATCCGGACCCCAGGCTCCTCAAAACGATCGCCCCAGGCATCGCCTGGGTGAGCGCGCTACTGGCCACGCTGCTCGCCCTGGGGCGCCTGTTCAACAATGACTACGCCGACGGTACGCTGGAGCAGATGCTGCTCTCGCCCCTGCCGCTGGCCGGCATCGTCGGCGGCAAAATGCTCGCCCACTGGCTCTGCACCGGGCTGCCCCTCGTGCTGGTCTCTCCCTTGATCGCGCTGCAGTTTGGATTGAGCACCGGAGAGCTGGGGGTGCTGGTATCCTCCTTGCTGCTGGGCACGCCCATCCTGAGCATGCTCGGCGCAATCGGGGCCGCTCTGACCCTGGGCTTGCGCGCGGCCCCTGTGCTGCTGTCGCTGCTGGTTCTTCCGCTCTACGTCCCGGTGCTGATCTTCGGGGCGGGCGCGGTCGAAGCGCATGCCAACGGACTGGGCGCGGGAGGGCATCTCTCCTTGCTCGGCGCGGGATCGCTTCTGGCCGGACTCGGCACACCCTGGGCCACGTGCGCGGCACTGCGCATCGCCTACGAATGAATGCAACGGCATGAATCTCTACCACTACGCCTCACCCGCCACTTTCTACCCCCTCGCCGGCAAACTCTGGCCATGGTTTGCGGTGGTCGCCGCGCTGCTTTGCGTGGCCGGGCTCTATCTGGGCTTCGCGGTGGCACCCACCGACGCACAGCAGGGCGAAGTCTACCGAGTGATCTTCATCCACGTCCCTGCGGCGTGGATGTCGATGTTTATCTATGTCGTAATGGCGATCTACTGCGCCCTCGGGCTCGCCTTCAAGACGCGGCTTTCGGCGATGATGGCCTCGGCGCTCGCTCCGACCGGGGCAATGTTCACCATAGTCGCCCTCTGGACCGGGGCATTCTGGGGCAAGCCGACCTGGGGCACCTACTGGGCCTGGGATGCGCGCATGACCTCGGAACTCATACTGCTCTTTCTCTACCTTGGCTTTCTCGCGCTGCAATCGGCCATCGACGATGCGCGCCGAGCGGACCGTGCCGCAGCGGTGCTGGCCCTGGTGGGCGTGGTGAACATCCCGATCATCTACTTTTCAGTGAAGTGGTGGAACACCCTGCACCAGGGCGCCAGCGTGAGTCTCACGGCAGCGCCGAAAATGGCGCAGACCATGCTCTGGGGTATGCTCCTCGTGGCGCTCGCCGCATGGGCCTACGCCATCGCCATCGCGCTGCTGCGGGTGCGTGCCATCATCATCGAACGTGAACGCCATGCCGATTGGCTGGTCGAAGCGCTGAAGGCGAACCGATGAATTCCGAACTTTTCTCCCTCAGCGGCCACGGCTTCTACATCTGGGGCTCGTACCTCGTCACCGTGGTGCTGATCGTCGCCGAAATCCTGCTGGTGCGGCAGCGCCGCCGCCGAGCCTTGGAGATCCTGCGACAAGAAGCTGAACTCGCCCATGAAATCGCCAAGAGCAATGAAAGCTCGTCATAAGCGGTTCGCCTGGATTCTTGCTGGACTCGCCGTTCTGGGCGTGGCCGCCGCGCTGATTCTCAACGCCTTCAACAGCAGCCTGGTCTTCTATTACTCGCCCACTCAAGTGGTCAACAAGGAAGCCCCGCAGGGTCGCGCCTTTCGCGTGGGCGGACTGGTGGAGGAAGGTAGCGTGCAACGAAGCAGGGACAGCCTCGAAATCCGCTTCAAGGTAACCGATACCGCGCACACCATCGCTGTGATATACCAGGGCATCCTTCCCGACCTTTTTCGCGAAGGCAAGGGCGTCGTTGCCCAAGGACGGCTCCAAGCCGATGGCGTTTTCCACGCCTCCGAAGTCCTCGCCAAACATGACGAAAATTACATGCCACCTGAGGCCGCGCATGCGGTTGAACAAGCCCAGAAGGCTCAGAAATCACTGCTGAAACCATGATGCATTGGCATGTCATTTTGGCGAAGGCTAACTTGCGCGACGCGCAAGTTAAGGGCGCGCAGGCGCCCAGCCGCAGCCAAAATCAAATGCCACCTGAGGCCGCGCATGCGGTTGAACAAGCCCAGAAGGCTCAGAAATCACTGCTGAAACCATGATGCATTGGCATGTCATTCTGGCGAAGGCTAACCGGTGCCACGCGCAATCGCACTAGACCCTTCCTCCTAACCCTCACTTCCACCCACCCACAATGGTCCCCGAACTCGGCCACTTCGCCCTGATCCTCGCAATGCTACTCGCGCTGGTACTCGCTGCCGTGCCGCTCTATGGCGCGGCGCGTGACGATGCGACACTCATGCGCCTCGCGCGGCCGGCAGCATATGGCACCTTCGTGCTCATCACCATCGCTTATCTATTCCAAGCCTACTCCTTCGCCATTAACGACTTCTCCGTGTTGAACGTCGCCAGCCACTCGAACTCCAAGCTGCCGTTGGCCTACCGCCTTGCGGCAACCTGGGGCTCGCACGAAGGCTCGCTCCTGCTCTGGAGCTTGATGCTCGGCGGGTGGATGGCGGCGGTGGCGCGCTTCAGCAAGCATTTGCCACTGGTGCTCGTGGCACGCGTGCTAGCGCTCATGGGCATGATCGCCATCGGCTTCCTGCTGTTTATGCTGGTGACTTCGAACCCCTTTGAGCGGCTGCTCCCAGCCGCAGCCGAAGGCCGCGACTTGAACCCGCTGCTGCAGGACCCAGGCATGGTCTTTCACCCGCCCATGCTTTACATGGGTTACGTTGGGTTCTCCGTGGCGTTTGCCTTCGCGCTTGCTGCCCTCCTGGGCGGCCGGCTCGATGCCACCTGGGCGCGTTGGTCTAGACCCTGGACGACGCTGGCGTGGTGTTTTCTGACCGCCGGCATCGCTCTGGGCAGCGTTTGGGCCTACTACGAACTGGGATGGGGTGGCTGGTGGTTCTGGGATCCGGTCGAGAATGCCTCCTTCATGCCCTGGCTGGCGGGCACGGCACTCATTCATTCGCTGGCGGTCACCGAAAAGCGCGGCGCCTTTCGTAGCTGGACGGTGTTGCTCGCCATCATCACCTTCAGCCTCAGCCTGCTGGGAACTTTTCTGGTTCGCTCTGGGGTGCTCACCTCGGTCCATGCATTCGCAACCGATCCGGCACGCGGCGTGTTCATCCTAGGCTTTCTCGCGGTGGTCATCGGCAGTTCATTGACGCTCTACGCCGCCCGCGCCGGCCAGGTCGGACTGGGCAGCAACTTCGCCCCCGTATCGCGTGAAGCCTTTCTCCTCGCCAACAATATCTTGCTGGTGGTGGCCATGGCCGCGGTGCTACTGGGTACGCTTTACCCGTTGTTCATCGACGCTTTGGGCCTGGGCAAGCTTTCGGTGGGACCGCCTTATTTCGATGCGGTGTTTTATCCACTGATGATTCCCGTGATCTTCCTCATGGGTTTGGGGCCTTTGGTGCGGTGGAAGCAAAGCAGCGTCGCCATGCTCTGGCGAGACACCCGTTTGGCGCTGGGTCTCGCGCTCCTTGCCGGCCTTACTTTGCCGTGGTGGATGGGGCGCTGGTCGCCTTGGGTCGCTTCGGGTCTGGTGCTTGCGTTCTGGGTCATCGCCACCGCGGCGCTTGGCCTTAGAGACCGCCTCACGCACGCTGGCGCCCGCGCCTGGCCGGCGCGCCTCGCACAGCAGCCGCTCTCCTGGTGGGGCATGCAACTCGGGCACCTGGGTGTGGCGGTTTTCATCATCGGCGTGGCACTGGTGATGGGCTACCAGATCGAGAAAGACCTGCGCATGGAGATCGGCGACACTGCCACGGTCGGCGATTACCAATTCCGCCTCGTCGATATGGGCGAAAGGCGCGGCCCGAACTTCCGAGCCATCGCCGCAACGGTGGAAGTGCTGCGGGAAGGCAGGGTCCGAACCGTGCTGCGGCCGGAGAAGCGCAGCTACGATGCCTCCGGCATGCCCATGACCGAAGCGGCCATCAGCCGGGGCATCACTCGCGACCTCTATGTTTCGCTGGGCGATCCGGTTGGAGCGGAAGCTTGGGCGGTGCGGATTTACGTCAAGCCCTTCGTCAACTGGATTTGGGGCGGATGCGTGATCATGGCGCTGGGCGGACTCCTGGCCATGCTCGATCGACGCTATCGCCTGCGAGCGCGGGCAAGCGAAAGCGCAAGGGAGCAGGCCGCTGCACAAGAGGTTCGGGCATGAAATCCTTGCGCTACCTGATTCCCCTGGCCATCTTCGGCGTTCTGGTCGTGTTCCTTTGGCGAGGGCTTTCGCTGAATCCGCGCGAGGTGCCCTCACCCTTGATCGACAAAGCTGCGCCAGCCTTTGCGCTACCCCAATTGCATGACCCGGCCAAAACGCTGGCCAAGCGGGATCTCGCCGGCAAAGTATGGCTGCTCAACGTTTGGGCATCGTGGTGCCCTTCCTGCCGGGACGAACACCCCACGCTGATCGACATCGCCAAGAGCGGCATCGTGCCGATCTATGGCCTCAATTACAAAGATCAGCGCGAGGACGCGCTTGCCTGGCTGAAGCGCTTCGGCGATCCCTACGTGACCTCCGGTTCGGATCTGGAAGGCCGAGTGGCGATCGACTTCGGCGTGTACGGGGCGCCCGAGACCTTTCTCATCGATCGGCAAGGGCAGATTCGTTACAAGCACATCGGCCCGGTCACTCCCAAGGTTTGGGCTGAGGTACTCCTACCCAAAGTGAGGCAGCTCTCACCATGAAGCCCTCGATCTGGCTATTGCTGGTTACTCTGCTCGGCGCCGTGCCGGTGCACTCCAAGGAAGCGGCGCCGCTTGCCGCCGATCCAGCGATCGAAGCGCGACTCAATGTTTTGGCCGTGGATTTGCGCTGCCTGGTTTGCCAGAATCAATCGCTCGCCGACTCAAATGCGCCCTTGGCCGAAGATCTGCGCCGCGAGATCCGCGAGCAGATGCAAAAAGGCAAGAGCGATCGCGAGGTAATCGATTTTCTGGTGGAACGGTACGGCGACTTCGTGCTCTACAAGCCGCCGCTGAAAACATCGACTCTACTCTTGTGGGGCGGGCCGTTCGTGCTTTTTTTTGTGGGCCTTGCTGTGCTGGTCGGCCTGCTCCGAAAACGCACCCGCGCAAGCAGCGACGGCCCGGGCACCGCTACTCAGGAAAGAGCCAGAAAGCTGCTGGAAGGCGCGGACTGATCGCGCCCGCCACGACGCAGGCCATGCTTCAGCGCTTGGCACGCCGTCGCCGACGATAATAGAGCAGTGTCGCGTAACCGGCCAGATTGAGCCCCACGACCAGGGCGCCAAGCGCGATTTGATCCTCTGGCGTCAGCCCCGGCGGATAAATGAGCGCGCCGAGATAGTGCGCGACGAAGCCGCCCTCGTACGCCTCTCCCCCGGCAAGCTGGCGCAATGTGCTTTCGAGCGGCGTCAGCGGGCAAATGCCGTGACTGCACTCGATCCACACACCCCAAGCGGTGGTCGGCAGGTGCAGCCAGGCGAGCTTCGGCCAGCGCGCGACCGCCACTGCACCCAGCGCCACGAACAGCACGAAGGCGAGGTGGAGCACCAACACCCCATCGGCAAGAATGCCAAAGACCATCGCCGCCTCGCTGTCAGCAGCCGGCTGCTAAGCCGCCGGCATCAGCTGCCGGCGGAAACGCGGGTCAATCGGTCAGACGCGGGCACCGCAGATGCACTGGTCACCCGCGGCGCCCGCCTAGAAGTGCGGGAGTCTCGGTGCGACGGCGACGATTGTCAAACCCACCGGAGAAGCCTTTGTGACGGGGCGTCTGCGCTCCGCTGCGAGGCGCTTGCGGAGTGGGCACGAAACCGTCGGCGCGTTGCTGTGATTTAGGCCTATTCTGCGTCTGGCCAGCCGGGAGCGGCGGCTTGGCTTCGCGTGCTGGCACACGCGGCACCTGAGTCCGCGTCGCCGCTCCCTGGCGCGGTGGCCGCGCCGCGGGTTTAGACGCTGCCCGGGTGCGCGCCGGCGGTGCGGCGCGAGTCCCAAGCGACGCCTCGCCCAGTTCAGCCGCGAAGCCGGAGACGATTTCCCGAGGCAGTTGCCGCTCGATCAGTTTCTCGATGTCGGCGAGATAGGAGCGTTCCTCGGCACAGACCAGCGAGACAGCTTCGCCGCTCTGCCCGGCCCGGCCCGTGCGGCCGATACGGTGCACATAGTCTTCGGGCACGTTGGGCAAATCATAATTAACCACATGCGGCAGCTGGTCGATATCGATGCCGCGCGCAGCAATATCGGTAGCCACCAACACTTGCAGATCGCCAGACTTGAATTCCGCCAGCGCGCGGGTGCGCGCCGCCTGGCTCTTGTTACCGTGGATGGCGAGGGCCGGAATGCCCTCGCGGAGCAATTGCTCGGCGAGCTTGTTGGCGCCATGCTTGGTGCGCGTGAATACCAGCACCTGAAACCACTGCTGCGATTTGATGAGATGGGCGAGGAGCTCGCGCTTCCTGCTCTTCTCCACCGGATGCACCTTTTGCTCCACGATGTCGGCGGTGGCGTTGCGCTGTCCGGCCTCGATCAGCACGGGCGATTTGAGCATGCCGTCGGCCAGCACCTTGATTTCGTCGGAAAACGTTGCCGAGAACAGCAGGTTCTGTCGCGCCGCGGGCAGAAGCTGCAAGATGCGCCGAATGTCGCGGATGAAGCCCATGTCGAGCATGCGGTCGGCCTCATCCAGAACCAGCACTTCGATGCGCCGCAAATCGAGCGCGCCTTGGCCGTGCAGATCGAGCAAGCGCCCGGGGGTCGCCACCAGCACGTCGATGCCGCGCTTGAGTGCGGCCAATTGCGGGCCGATGCCCACGCCGCCGAAAACCGCCTGGGACTTGAGCGGCAAGAACTTGCCGTAGGCGCGCACGCTCGTTTCCACTTGCGCGCAAAGCTCGCGGGTGGGCGTGAGAATGAGCGCGCGCGGCGGCCAATGCTCTTTGTGTTGTTGGCCCTTGTTTGCCAGGGACACGCGCGGCGCTTGCACCAAGCGCTGCAAAAGCGGCAGCACGAAGCCGGCGGTCTTGCCGGTGCCTGTTTGGGCGCCGCCAAGGACATCGTTGCCGGCGAGGACCACTGGAATGGCCTGAGTTTGAATGGGGGTAGGAGTGTCGTAACCCAATTCGGCTACGGCACGGCACAACGCCTCGGCGAGGCCGAGTTCTTGGAATGACATAACAACTTTCTTGAAAAATATCGGCCTGTGACGCTCTTCAGAGCGCCCCAGTCGCAGGCAAACGGGATGAGACGAAAAGTCGAAGGTGACTGCGGCGAAGAGGACTGGTCAAGAAGCCGCAGTCGTGCATTGTACCGGCTTACGCCAGCGGCGTCGAGCGAATCTGAACTCCCAGCAGACGTTCCCGAATGATCCCCAACCAGGGCGCCCACGAGCGCGCAAACCCCAGTGAGCACGCACGCTGGCCTGTGCCCCAAAGGCAGCAACTCGCGCGAGTCTGTGTTACCCTCGCGAGCGCGTATTGTGCCGACCACACGAGGAAAACACGATGCCGGAAAACGAATTGCAACACGGGCCGTTGCAGGGGCGAGCGGAAACGCTGGAGGAGCGCACGGGGGTCGAGATCGTCGTCGCCACCGTCGGCAAGTGCGATAACTACCCGGAAATCCCCTGGAAGGCCTTCGCCCTCTTCGCCGCGCTCGCGGCCGCCGCGATGGGCCTTGCCGAGTGGCAGCGCCCGGACTGGATCGGCACCCAGCACGTCACACTCGCGGCGTTTGTGGTAATCGCGACCGGGGCCACAGCTGCCGCTCTGACCGTTTTCGCACCCGCGTTTGCGCGCTGCTTTCTCTCCCGCATCGAGCGCGAGGCCGAGGTTCGGCAATACGCGGCGGCGATGTTCCTAGAGCGAGAGTGGTTTCTCACCGCCAAGCGCCATGCGGTGCTGCTGCTGGTAGCACAGTTCGAGCGCACGGTCGTGGTGCTGCCGGACGTGGGCCTGCGTGCCGTACTCACCGAGGAAAAGCTTGCTGCGGTCATCGCGGCGATGCGTCCGCGCCTCGCCGCAGGCGAATTCGAAGGCGCCATTGCCAGCGGTCTGGACACCTTGGAGCGTCTGCTGCTCGAGGCCGGCCTCGCCGGACCCAAGCAAGCGGATGAAATCGCCGCCGAACGTGTCTTGGAGAAAGGCGTATGAACAGACTCGCCCGATTTTTGGCTCTGTTTCTGTGGTGCAGCGCTGCTTTAGCGCTGGAGGTACCCTTCCTCAGCGGCCGGGTTACCGACAACGCCGAAATCCTTTCGGCAGGGGCGCGCGAGCGCATCACGCAAACGCTCAAGGCGCATGAAGAGGCTACCACCAACCAAATCGCCGTGCTCACCATTCCGAGCCTCGAAGGCGGCACGGTAGAGGAGTTCGCGGCGCAGGTCTTCGAAGCTTGGAAGCTTGGCAAGAAAGGCAAGGACAACGGCGTCTTGCTGCTCATTGCACCCAAAGATAGGCGCCTGCGCATCGAAGTCGGTTACGGTCTCGAAGGCCCCCTCACCGATGTGACCGCCAGCCGCATCATCCGCAATGTCATTACGCCGCGCTTCAAGGCGAACGACTACGACGGCGGCGTGGAACAAGGTGTCGTCGCGATCATTGGCGCCATCAAGGGTGAGGCGGTGGCCAGCGAAAGCGTTAGTGCCAACGGCGAGAGCGAGTCCTCGTTTTTCAAGGGGCCCGATATTCCGCTCACCGAGCGCATACTACTCGGCGCTTTCATTTTTGGCATCATCGGCCTGTTCACCGTGATCGGCGTGCTCACGCCGGGGGCGGGATGGTTCCTGTACGTCTTTCTCATTCCCTTCTGGGCGATGTTTCCCATCGTCGTCGTCGGTCCCCAAGGGGCACTGTGGATCTTGGGCAGCTACCTCTTAGGATTCCCTGTCGCCAAGCTCATTTGCCAGCGCCAGCCCTGGTATATCAAGGCCGGCGAGGCGCTACGCAGCAAAGGCCGGGCGAACGTGGGCGGGTGGGTGATTACCTCCGGCGGTAGTTCCTCCGGCGGCTTCAGCAGCAGTAGCAGCTCTGGCGGATTCTCCGGAGGGGGCGGCAGTTCCGGCGGCGGAGGTGCGTCGGGGAGCTGGTGAACCTTAGGATTCGAGTCTCGCCACGGCCGCGTTGTCGAATCTGCCGTCGCGATAGTCGCGCAGCGTCGCCTCGATGGCTTCGCGGCTACTCATTACGAAAGGCCCGTACTGCGCGATGGGTTCCCTTAGCGGTTGGGCCGCGGCCAGCAAGACGCGCGCCGCATCGGGCGCCGCAAGGCGGACTCCTGCGCCTTCGTTGGCGAGTATTCCCAATTCTTCCGCGACTAGCCGCTCACCGGCGACTTCCACGCCGCCGCGGTAAGGCACGATGAAAGCATTCGCTTGGGGCGGAAGGGGCACGTCGATGGTCGCGCCCTGGGGCAGATGCAAGTCCAACAAGAGCGGTTCAGTGCGCGGACGCCGCACCGCCCCACGCTTTCCCCCAAAAGAACCGGCGATGATGCGCGCCAAGACGCCGCTGTCCAGGCGCAACTCGGGGACTTCTTCGGGCGCGAAGTCGCGATAGCGCGGCGGGTTCATTTTGTCCGCTGCGGGCAGATTGATCCAGAACTGGAAGCCCTCCATGAGCCCCGATTCTTGCTCCGGCATTTCCGAATGGATGAGGCCGCTACCGGCCACCATCCACTGCATGCCCCCAGGCTGGAGCAAGCCCGAATTGCCCCCGCTGTCGCGATGCCGCATGCGCCCGGCGATCATGTAGGTCACGGTTTCGAAACCGCGGTGCGGATGATCGGGAAAGCCGCCGAGGTAATCGTCGGGACGCTCATTGCAGAAGCGATCGAGCATCAGGAAAGGGTCCAGGCGTACTTGCAACGGCGGGGTCACCAAGCGGGTGAGCGCCACGCCTGCGCCGTCGTGCGTGGCGCGGCCGGCCAGGCGCCGCTCGATGCGCCGCGTGACGAAATCCAAGACCGGTGAAGCCAGAGCGTTCATGGTTTGCTCCTGATCCAGAGGGCCCACTTGCTGAAATCACACCACCGCGGCAATTTCTGCTTGCGCCGCGGCGATGGCGCGCGCTTCGCTTTCGGCGCCCAAGGCCAAACCTTCGGCATAAACGAAAGTCACCTCGCTCATGCCCAAGAAGCCGAGCACGGTCTTGAGATAGGGCACTTGGCTGTCGCTTTCGGTTCCGCGATAGAGGCCACCACGCGCCAAAGCGACATACACTTTCTTGCCGCGCAACAACCCCTCCGACCCCTGCGCGGTGTAGCGGAAGGTGACGCCAGCGCGGGCCAGCGCGTCGATCCAGGCTTTGAACTGCACCGGCACGCCGAAGTTGTACATCGGCACGCCGAGCACCAGCACATCGGCGGCTTGCACCTCGGCGATGACTCGATCATCGATGGCCACCCGCGCCGTCTGTTCCGGCGTGCGCTCCGCCGCCGGCGTAAACAGGGCTTCGAGCGCCCCTTCGTCGAGCATAGGTACCGGATCGCGGGCGAGATCACGGCGCATCACTTCGGCTTCGGGGTACTTCTGGCGCAATTCGGCCACGATGGTGTCGGCCATGCGGCTGGAGTGCGAGGCTTCGCGGCGGGCGCTGGCATTGATTTGCAGGATTCTCATCGAGGTCTCCTTGGGATTGGACTGTGCCGCCACTTTAAGCAGGCTTCACGTCGCGCGGAAGCCCACGAATCGGTTATCATCGTTCCATGCGTGGAACAATACCGACCTCGCGGGAACTCGATGCCAATGACCTCCTGCTATTCGCCAGGGTGATCGAAGCGGGCAGTTTTTCGCGCGCCGCGGAGCGTCTGCGCCTGCCCAAATCGACGCTATCGCGGCGCATCGCCACACTCGAGGTCCTGCTGGGCGAAAAACTCATGCAGCGAAGCACCCGCCGCCTGGCCATCACCGATTTCGGCGAAGCGGTGCTGGAGCATGCCCGGCGCCTCACCGAAGAAACCGATGCCACGCTCGCCCTGGCGCAACATCGCCAAGCGCGACCGCAAGGCACGTTGCGGGTATCATTGCCGCCCAACTTGCTCGAGATCGACCCCGAGCGCGTGCTGGCCACTTTCATCGAGCGGTACCCGCAAGTCCGCCTGGAGCTCGATTTGTCGCCGCGCCGCGTCGATCTCGTCGCCGAACGTTTCGACCTCGCGCTGCGCGCCGCTACCTCCTTGCCCGATGACGCCACGCTGGTTGCGCGCCGCCTGGTCGATCTGTCGGTGGGTCTTTATGCGAGTCCGGGCTACCTCGAACGCGAAGGCCTGCCAGCCACGCCGGAAGCGCTGTTGCAGCACCGCGCCCTGCAACTCATAGGCAGTCAGGGAAATCCTGAAGCGTGGCTACTGCGCAAGGGTAAACGCGTCTGGCAAGGGCTGCCCGCCGGACCGGTGGCAGCCAATTCCATCGCCTTGTTGCGCGGTCTCGCGCTTCAGGGGCTCGGCATCGCTCCGCTCACCCAGCGCGACGCGGCCGCCGCGCTGCGCGAAAAGCAACTGCGCCGTGTCCTGCCCGCCTGGGACCTGCCCGCGGTGACCATCTGGTGCGTCACTCCGGGCCGGCGCCTATTGCCGGCGCGCACTCGCGCTTTCTTGGAGGTGTTGCAGGATCTCCTGGCAAACCAAACGGCGGCTCCACCGTCGAACAGGCATTCCTCTATACCCAGCGCTGCATCCAAGGCAAAAGCAAAGGGACCAAAAGCGAGGTCAGCAGGCCGTTGAGACCCATGGCCAGACCCGAGAAAGCGCCCGCCTCCTCGCTCTCCTGGAAGGCTCGCGCGGTGCCGATACCATGGGCGGCAACACCCATTGCAAAGCCGCGCACGGCTTGGTCGTCCACGCCAAGCAAGCGAAAGACGAAGCGCCCGCAGACGGCACCCAGAATGCCGGTGCCAATCACCAGCACCGCGGTGAGCGAGGGCAGGCCCCCGAACCGCTCGGCGATACCCATGGCGATCGGCGTGGTCACCGATTTGGGCGCCAACGAGAACAGCGAAGCGTCGCTGCCACCCAGCAGCTTGCCCACTAGTACCGCGCTGCAAATCGCGGTAAGCGAGCCCAACACCAGTGCCACCAGCAAAGGGCCCGCCATGCTGCGCAGGCGCGCCCACTGGGCGTAGAGCGGAATCGCCAGCGCCACGGTGGCGGGGCCGATCAAAAAATGCACGAACTGCGCGCCCTCGAAATAGGTTGCATAGGGTGTTTCCGTGGCGTGGAGGAGCAAGACCAGCGCCGCCACGGCCAGCAATACGGGATTAGCCAGTGGATGCATCCCGGCCCTTCGCGCCAGCGCATGCGCCGCCTGGTAGGCCAGCAGCGTCAAAGTCAACCCGAGTAACGGAGAGGCGGCCAGATAGACCCAGATTTCGGCCAATGGCTTGGTGCCCAACATGCCCTACTCCTTGCGCTCGGCGGCGCGATGCGCGCGTTGCAAGGTTACGGCGGTAACCGCCAAGGTAAGCAGCGTGCTCGCAATCACGGCAAGCAGAAGCGAGAGCCATTCGTCGCCCAGGCGCTGGAAATGCAGCATGATACCCACCCCGGCCGGCACGAAAAGCAAGGACAAGTGTTGCAACAACCGCGAAGCGGTCTCCCGCAACTCGGCCGATGGACCACCTCGCCAAGCTAGGGCGCAGAAGAGCAGCGCCATGCCGATAACCGGGCCGGGAACCGGCAGCGCAGAAAGTTGAGTGAGCGTTTCACCCAGGAGTTGGAAAACCAGCAGTAGCGTAAGCGCGTTGAGCATTACTTTCCCTCCACCAAGACCAACCGCCCACCCGGGACATGAAGATGCGAGCAGGCCGCAGCAACGCAATGCGGCCGCAAATCCTGGTGCCTCATGCAGATCGACTCTGGCAATTCCGGGCGCCTAACCCGATGCGTGAGTGACCCAAGGCCAAAGCTTTCTTATCCGCAGGAAGCCGCCGAGGGTGACATCCTACCCGCCGACGCAGGCGCAAGCCAGCCAGCTTTTCCGGCTAGCTTGCCTCCGCCGGCCGCGCCGCAATGCAGGCGTCGATGGTCTCCAGTGCCAAGGCCAGCGTGCGCGGCGCGCCGCGGAACTCCTTCGTGCGCGGTGACCACAGGCGGGCCAGCAGGTCGCGCTCGGCGGCTGTGCAAGCGCCATTGGCCCAGCGCGGCACCCGCGCCAGGATGTCTTGCGGCAAGGCATTCTTGAGCCAGAGAAACTCGCGCTCGATCCAGTGGAGCGTTTCTCGGCGATTGGCCGCTTCGCCCAGCGCCAGCTCCAAGGCTTCCAGTCCCTCGCGGGCGTCGAGCTTGCCGGTGCGCAGCGCCAGGCGAAAGGCTTTGCCTGCCGGCCCCGGAAAAAGCCCCATGGCGCTGACGATTTGCCGGCGCTCGTTGCGGTCGCGCGCGCGGCGCGCCGCCTTTAGGTATTCGTCGAAAAGAGCACGATCCCCGAAACGCGCGGCGCTGCGCAGCACCGGCTCCACCGCGGCGGCTTCCAGACCGGCGCGGCGCTTGAGCCAGGTGCGCGCCAAGCGCCGCGCTTCCTGTCGCAACGTCCGCTCACTGCCGCGCTCGGCCACCAGCGGCAGCAGGTTCATGCGCAATTGCTCGGCTTCGCCGGGTTCATCGGGTTTGCTCGACCACCCTATCTGCCGCGCGCTCGCCCCGAAGTGCTGCAAGATCCAACGGGCCTCGCGCTTGGGATCGCCCCAATAGATGGGCGGAATGCGCTGGGCACTCTCCGCGGCAACCGCCAATACCGGCAACTCCGGTCGCGCCGCGCCCCAGGCGAACACCGCGAGCGCCTCGTCCAGAGGAAGGTGGCCCGAACGCAGCAGCAGCTCGGCATCGTGCAGCAGCGCGATGGCTTCCGCGGCGCTCAGGCGGTCCTTGGTGGTCAGAATTTGGCGCAGCGCCTCCGGGGCATGTCGGGTGACGGCGTAACTCGCCCCCCCGGGATTGGCGAGCAGCACCTCGGCACAGCCGCTACCTGCAAGTGTCAGTTGAGCCGCGGCGCCTTCAAGCAGCGTGCATTGCGACTGTTGGGCTTCGCCCCGCTGCCACCGCAGGCACAGCGGGGTCGCCCACGGCGCCTGCGCCGGAGCGGAGAGACCCCGCGGCACGAAGCGCGTCTGCTGCAAGGCCACGCTCGCGACATCGTTCTCGCAAGCCGATCGTAGGTCGATCAGCGGCAACCCCGGATGCTCGATGAACCCGGAAAAAGCTTTGGCGACGCGGACATCATCGTGCGCCAGCGCCGCAAAAAAATCTTCCGCCGTGGCGTTGCCCCAAGGGTGGCGGGCCAGGTAGCGCCGAACCCCGTCTCGGAAGCGCTCGGGCCCCAGCCAGGCTTCGAAGGTGGCCAACACTGCGCCGCCTTTCTGATAAGTGATGCGATCGAAGGCGTTGGCGAGGTCGTCGCGACTCAGCACGGGCTGCCGCACTTTGCGGGTGGAAGGCAGCCGATCGACTTCTATCGCCTGCCGGCGCGCGTCGTCGACCCGCAAGGGCCAATACCATTCCGGCGCGAACTGATCGACGATGCGCTCGGCGAGCCAAGTGGCGAAGGACTCGTTGAGCCACAGGTCGTCCCACCAGGCCATGGTGACCCAATTGCCGAACCATTGATGAGCGATCTCGTGCGCCGCGAGCGTGGCATAGCGCTGCTTGAAGCGTTCGCTAGTGACCTCCCGCCGAGCCAAAATGGCCGCGCTCGTGTAGGTGATGAGGGCGGCGTTCTCCATGGCGGCAAAACCCACGGTATGGGGTATCACCAGGCTGTCGAGCTTGGCGAAGGGATAGGGTGTGCCGAAATAATCTTCCAAGAGATCCAATATCCTGGGCGTCACTTCGCGGGCGTAGGCAAGCTCGTCGCCATGGCCGCGCGGCACGATGAAGCGCAGCGGCGTTTGCTTCTTGCCCGCGGTGCCGCCGTCCAGCACCTCGAAGGGACCAACCGCGAAAGCCACGAGATAACTGGGCAGGGCGGGGGTCGCGGCAAATTCGAGTTTCTTCCAGCCCGCTTGGGCAGCGCTTTCGCGTAGCAGCGGCGCGTTGCTGAAGCCCAGATGCGCTTCACGCACGGTCAGGGCGATCTGCCAAGGAGTCTTCCAATGCGGCTCGTCGAAACACGGAAAAGCGCGCCGCGCCGAGAGCGCCTGGAATTGAGTATAGGCGTACCAGGCGCCTCCCTCTTTCTGGCGAAACGCTCCGCGAGTATCGACACTGGCCAGGGATGCCCGCCAGCGCATGGAAAGCCGGGCGGGGCCAGCGGGAAGCGTTTCCGCGAAAGACAGCCCGATCACTTGGTCGTCACCTGGCAAAACGCTGGCTGCCACTTTGCGGCCGGCCACTTCTGCCTCGGCCCCGCTCACCGCGAGCTGATGCGCATTGATCCATATCCGCTGCCGCGGCGCATGGAGCATCACG
This sequence comes from Casimicrobiaceae bacterium, assembly GCA_026646885.1. GTDB lineage: Bacteria > Pseudomonadota > Gammaproteobacteria > Burkholderiales > Casimicrobiaceae > JACPUX01. The sequence goes on from JAPKHK010000004.1 coordinate 144,493, forward strand.
TCGATACTGCCCTCGCCTTCGAATTCGCTGCGCGCGGGGTCGACGGTGAAATGCAACTGATAGGCGCGCGGCACGACCTCGTCGCCTAGACGCATGCCCTGGGGGAGAGTGGGCGCACCGGCGAGGGATGTAGCGGCCGTCAAGACAGTGAAGAACAGCGCGAAGCAACGATGCCAATACATACTCATTTCCTTCTCAACCCGGCTGAGCCGGAAGCAATGGCCGCCTTTAGCGTGCAGGCGCCGGAAAGCAACATCGCGCGAACCCAGCAAGAGATCACCTGCCCACTCTTCGCTTGAAACAAAGGGGCAAGTCCTCTTGGCCAATTCCCTGGAATCCGCACTCCGATTCGTCTTTTTTCACCCCATCGCGAAGAGCCGGGAGCCTAGAGACCCGCGCCGCATTTCCAGCACAGTTCGAAAGTCCCGGGGTTGATTTCCCCACAGTAGGCGCACAGCCTGTTGGCCGTCGGCGTGCCGCGGCACCGGAACTCGCCGACTACGGCGCAGGCGCGCTCGACATCCTCGTCTTCCACCCAGACCTGGGGTTGAACTGCGTCCAGCGGGATGTCGCCCAGACCGCCCTGAGCATACTCGTTGAATACCCGAGCCTCGATACCGCGCTGCACCAGCGCGTCGCGCAGAAGATAGGCATCGAGCCGCTGACTGGCAACGTAGATGCGCTTCATCATTCACTCCGGACGAGTCGCGAGCAAGGCGATGACCAGGCGCCGCAACACCGCAACCAGCGGCGCGGCCCGCTTTGCGTCCCAAGTTCGGGGGGCGGATTCGTCGAGATAGCAAGCCTGGGCAATCTCGAGCTGCAAGGCATGCCAGCTGCGCGCCGGTTGTCCAAAATGGCGCGTGATGTAGCCGCCCTGAAAGCGCCCGTTCAAGACCGCGCTGAACCCCGGCGCATGGCTCAGCTCGCGCCAGGCCGCCGCCTCGACATTCGGCGCCGCGCTCTTGCCGCCCACGCTGCCCAAGTTGAGGTCGGGCAAGCGGCCAGCGAAGAAGCGCGGCACCTGCGCGCAGATGGAATGGGCATCGAGCAGCAGCGCGTAGCCGTGGCGCTCGGCGATCGCGCCCAGCGCGCTGGCGATGGCGGCATGATAGGGATCGAAATAGGCGGCGCGTCGCCGCTCGATTTCAGTCGAGGCCACTACCGCGCCATCGCGATAGACCGGCACATTGGCAAAGGTGCTGGTTGGACAAAGCTCGGTGTTGTCGGCCCCCGGATACAGCGCCGCGCCTTGCGGATCGCGATTGAGATCGATGAGATAGCGGCCAGCCCTGGCGACGATCATCGAAACCCCTTCCTGGCGCGCGAAGGCGTACAGTTGGTGGACGTGCCAATCGGTATCCGGATGGCTCGCCGCCTCCGTGGTAAAGCTGGCGGCGAGCGCCTCGGGCACCCAAGTCCCGGCGTGCGGCACACTGATCAGAAGAGGCGAGTCGCCGCGCGAAAGATCGAAAAGTGCTGTGCTCACGCAGTCTCCCGCGGTTCCCCGGCGATTGCGGTTCCGAGACAAGGCGCCTGACCCATGGTGTACACCAAATCGAGCGGCGAAGTGAAATTCCATAGCGCCAAGTCCGCGCGTTTGCCGACCTCCAGGCTGCCGATTTCGCCCTCCAGGCCAAGCGCACGCGCCGCGTTGCGCGTAGCACCTTGCCACGCTTCGAGCGGAGTCAGGCCAAAGAGCACCACGGCGAGGTTCATTGCCAGCGGCAGCGAAGTGAGCGGTGAGGTGCCGGGGTTGCAGTCAGTGGCTACCGCCATCGGCACCCTGGCGCGCCGCAAGGCGTTCACCGGTGGGGGCGTAGTCTGGCGCAAAAAATGGTAAGCCCCCGGCAACAGCACCGCCACGGTTCCTGCCGCAGCCAATGCCGCGATGCCCGCCGTGCTGGCATATTCGAGATGATCGGCCGAGAGCGCTCCGCAGCGTGCCGCCAGAGCCGCGCCACCATTGTCGCTCAGTTGGTCGGCGTGAAGCTTCACCGGCAACCCGTGAGCGCGCGCACCCTCGAAAAGACGCTCTACCTGCGCGCCATCGAAGGCGAGATGTTCGTGATAGGCATCGACCGCAAGCGCAATCCGCTCCGACGCCACCTGGGGCAGCAATTCGTCGATCAGCCGGGCGACGTAATCATCGGCCCGACCGGCGTATTCGGGCGGCAGTGCGTGAGCGCCCAGGAAAGTGGGGCAAACGCGCAGCGCGGTCTCTTCGCCCAGGCGCCGCGCCACGCGCAGCATCTTGAGTTCGGTGGCAATGTCGAGGCCATAACCGGATTTGATTTCCACGGTGGTGACCCCCTGGGCGGACAGGGCGCGCAGGCGGGCGATGCTCTGGTCGAGCAGTTCGTCTTCGCTGGCCGCGCGCGTGGCACGCACCGTGGCGAGAATGCCCCCTCCGCGAGCGGCGAGCGCCGCGTAGCTTGCCCCGGCAAAGCGGGCGGCATGCTCCTCAGCACGGTTGCCGGCGTACACCAAATGGGTGTGGCAGTCGATTAGCCCCGGCGTGATCCAAGCACCACCGGCATCGATGCTCTCGGCGTTCTGCCACTCGCCGGGCAAGTCGCTCGCGGCACCCACCCAGGCAATGCGCTGGTCGACCACGGCGAGCGCACCGTGTTCGATGACGCCGAAGTCACCCGCCGTGGCCATGGTGGAAAGGCGCGCATTGCGCCAGACGCGCCTTTTCATGCGAGCGAGGGCAGCAAATCGGCGGCGAAATCGTTGCCGCCGCCCGCTAGCACGAAGCGCTTCAGCGCTTCGATTTCCGGTGCGAGGAAGCGGTCCTCGGCCATGAAAGGCACGCGCCGACGCACGCGCCTATGCAACTCCGCGAGGCGCGGCGAAGTGGCGAGCGGCGCGTGGAAATCAACCCCCTGGGCGGCGGCCAGCAGCTCTATGCCGATGATCGTGGCGGTGTTTTGCGCCATCTCTTCGAGCCGTCGCGCCGCGTGCGTCGCCATGCTGACGTGATCCTCTTGGTTGGCGGAGGTGGGGAGACTGTCGACACTCGCGGGGTGGGCGAGGCTCTTATTCTCGGAGGCCAGCGCCGCGGCGGTGACATGCGCGATCATGAACCCCGAGTTGACCCCGGGCTCAGGGGTGAGGAAGGGCGGCAAGCTGGACAGATTGGCGTCGATCAGCAGGGCGATGCGGCGCTCCGCCAAGGCTCCGATTTCGGCGATGGCGAGCGCGAGGTTGTCGGCGGCGAAGGCCACGGGCTCCGCGTGGAAGTTGCCACCGGAGAGCACGTCCCCCTGTTCGCCAAAGATCAGCGGGTTGTCCGATACCGCGTTGGCCTCGATGGCCAGCACCTTCGCCGCGTGATGGATCTGATCGAGGCAAGCGCCCATTACCTGGGGCTGACAGCGCAGGCTGTAGGGATCTTGCACACGCTCGTCGTTGGCCAGATGCGAGCGCCGGATGGCGCTGCCGGCCAGCAACTCGCGGTAGCGCGCGGCCACCGCGATTTGGCCGACATGCCCGCGCACCGCGTGGATGCGGGCGTCGAAAGGCGCATCACTGCCGCGCGCGGCATCCACCGACAGGGCGCCGGAAGCGACGGCTGCGGCAAACACGTTCTCCGCCGCGAAGAGGCCCTGCAAGCCCAAGGCGGTCGATACTTGCGTGCCGTTGAGCAACGCCAGCCCCTCTTTGGCGGCGAGGCGCAGAGGTGCGAGCCCCAGGCGGGCAAGCCCCTCGGCCGCGGGCAGGCGCTCGCCTTTGACGCGCAGCTCGCCCAAGCCCATCAGTGCCGCGCACAAATGCGCCAGCGGCGCGAGATCTCCGGAAGCGCCCACTGAGCCCTTGGCGGGGATGCACGGGTAGGCCTGGGCATTAAAGAGGGTCACCAACTCCTCCACCACTTGCGGGCGCACGCCGGAGTAGCCGCGCGCCACGCTGGCGATCTTCAGCGCCAGGACGAGCCGCACGGTATCGTCGCTGAGCAATGGGCCTGTGCCCACGCTGTGCGATAGCACCAGATTGGTCTGCAAGCGTTCGAGCTGATCAGCGGCGATGTGGGTATTGGCCAGCTTGCCAAAGCCGGTGTTGATGCCGTAAGCGGGCTCATTGCGCGCGACGATTTCCTCGACGCGGCGCGCCGACGCGGCGATGGCTGGAAAGCAAGACGGATCAAGCGACAGTTCGAGCGGCGCCGCGGCAATCTGGCGCCAGGTCGAAAGCGCGGTTGTGCCCGGGACGATTCTCATGGCGTGGGGGCGCCAGCGTTCGGTGCATCGGCACGACCGTTGACAGCATCGACGGCCGGTTCTAGATTGTCGACATGACCCTGCATAAACCCTTCAGCGCGCTGGTCTTCGATGCCTACGGAACGCTCTTCGACGTGCATTCCGTGACGCATCTTTGTGAATCCCTGTTTCCCGGCCAGGGCCCTGCCCTTTCGCTGGCCTGGCGCGAAAAGCAGTTGCAGTACACCTGGCTGCGCAGCATGATGGGCCGCTGGGAGGACTTCGCCCAAGTCACCCGCGAGGCACTGGGCTGGGCGGCGGAATCGCGCGGACTCGAGCTCGGGCCGGAAGCGGAGGCGCGGCTTTTCGATGCTTATCTCAAGCTCGCACCCTTCCCGGAAGTGCCCGCCGCATTGGCGGCGCTCGCGCCCTACCCGCGCGCCATTCTCTCCAACGGCACGCGCAGCATGCTCGAACCCTTGGCCGCTTACACCGGCCTGGCACAGTATCTGGCGGCTATCCTCAGCGTGGACGCGGTGGCCCTCTACAAACCAGACCCGCGGGTCTATCACTTGGCGGTCGAGCATTTCCGCTGCCCGGCGGATGAAATCCTGTTCGTGTCCTCGAACGGCTGGGATGCTACCGGCGCCAAGTGTTTCGGCTTCACGACCGCATGGGTCAATCGCAGCGGCGCCCCTTTGGAGCAACTCGGCGCCGTGCCCGACGTGATCATTCCTGATCTTACCGCCCTGCCCGCGCTGTTGCCACGACCGGCTCATGCTTGAAGCACGCTCCGCGGGTCGGTGAGCGGGAGCCCGAGAGCCTCGGCCACACCGGCGCAGGTGACCTTGCCCTCGTGGACGTTAAGACCCGAGGCAAAGTGCCTGTCAGCCGCCAGCGCCTCGCGCCAGCCGCGATTGGCCAAGGCGAGCACATAGGGAAGCGTGGCGTTGTTGAGCGCATAAGTGGAGGTTCGCGGCACCGCCCCCGGCATGTTGGCCACGCAGTAGTGCACGACCCCGTCCACGCTATAAGTCGGCGCCGCGTGCGTGGTCGGGCGCGCGGTCTCGAAGCAACCGCCCTGGTCGATAGCCACATCCACCACTACCGCGCCGGGGCGCATGGCGGCGACGACAGCGCGGCTGACCAGTTTCGGCGCGGCGGCGCCCGGAATGAGCACACTGCCAATGACAGCGGCCGCGGTGGTCACCTCTGCCTCGATCGCGGCGGCGTTCGACGCCAGAGTCCGTATGCGCGAGCCGAACTGGCGCACTAGCGCGCGCAGCACATCGACGGAGCGATCGATGACCACCACCTCGGCGCCCACGCCCACGGCCATCATCGCCGCATTGGCTCCGACCACGCCGCCGCCCAGTATCACTACCTTGGCGGCCTCCACGCCGGGCACCCCGCCAAGTAGCACTCCCATGCCTCCGGCTTCGCGCTCCAAGCAGTGCGCGGCGGCTTGAATGGACATGCGGCCCGCCACCTCCGACATCGGTGCCAAGAGCGGCAAGCCGCCGTTCGCCGCGGTGACCGTTTCATAGGCTATGCAGGTGGCGCCGCTCGCCATCAAGTCCCGGGTCTGCTCCGGGTCAGGCGCCAGATGCAAATAGGTGAAGAGCACCTGGCCGGCACGCAGCCGGCGGCGCTCGACAGCCTGTGGCTCCTTGACTTTGACGATCAAGTCAGCGCGGTCGAACACCTCCGCCGCGCTCCGCGCGACGGTGGCTCCGGCCTTGCGGTAATCCTGGTCGGTCGCGCCGATGCCCACCCCCGCCTGGGTTTGCACTAACACGCCGTGGCCGTGCTGCACAATTTCGCGCACCGACGCCGGAGTGAGGCCGACGCGGTATTCGTGATTCTTGATCTCCTTTGGCACACCGATCAACATCTGTCCTCCATCTCGTGGATGGCCCCGGCACGGATCGCGAGCACAGCGGGTTTCCGCCGAGCCTGGTCCGTTCCCAGGCAGAAAAGCGGCAAAGCTTAAACCGGGCAGTTCGCTTTGTATATGCCTCTCGCGCCGGTCTTGACGTGAAGCGCGACATCGCGCCGATCGAATCGCTTCCCGCGCTACAATATGCCGCCTTGAGAAAGCCCATGCATGCGACCTGAACGCTTCTTCACCCTGAACATCACCTGCCCCGATCGCCCCGGAATCATTGCCGCAGTTGCCGGCTTCCTCGCCGGTTTCGGCGGCTCGATTGCCGAAGCGAATTACCATCAAGCCGATGGTATATTTTTCATGCGCCAGGAGATCGACGCCGCCAGCCTACCTTTCGACATCGACGAACTGCGGCTGCGCTTCGCCCCGATCGCCACCGAGTACAAGATGCACTGGGGAGTCACCGACTCCGCGGTGCTCAAGCGCGTGGTCGTTCTAGTCAGCAAGCACGATCACTGCCTCAATGACCTGCTCTATCGATGGCGCGCGCGCGACCTCAAGGCCGACATTCCTTGCGTGATCTCCAATCACCCGGACTTGCAGGACTTCGTCGATTGGCACGGCATTCCTTTTCACCACGTGCCGATGAACGCCGAAGACAAGGCCGCCGGCTTCCGCGAAGTGCGCCGACTCTTCGAAAGCCACCGCGGCGACGTGATGGTGCTGGCGCGTTACATGCAAATCCTGCCGCCCGATCTCTGCGCCACCTACCCCGGCCGCATCATCAACATACACCACAGCTTCCTGCCGTCCTTCATCGGGGCGAAGCCCTACCACCAGGCCTACGAGCGAGGCGTTAAGCTCATCGGCGCGACCTGCCACTATGTGACCGGCGAACTGGACGCAGGTCCAATCATCGAACAAGACGTCGTGCGCATCGATCATGGCGACCGCGTGGAGGATGTCGTGCAGTATGGCAAGGAGGTCGAGCGATCAGTGCTTGCCCGAGGCCTGCGCTACCATCTGGAAGATCGCGTGCTGGTGCATGGCAACAAAACCGTCGTCTTCAAATAGGCGCCGCTCAAGTTTGCTCGCCGCAGGGCCGTTACTAACGCATGGGCACCGATGTCAACGCCATTGCCAATCTAGCCACTCAGCTGGCCAATACCCGCAATCTTCAGGCGGTGAGCTTGGCCTTGCTCAAGAAAGCCTTGGACATCGAGAAGAATAGTGCCGCCATCATGTTGCAGGCGCTCGAGTCCGCCCCGGGCGCCGCTGTCACCTCCAGCATTGGCGGCAACATCGATACCTACGCCTGATTCGATCCGCCAAGTAGGCCCTGTGCAGCCTCTGGACTAGCGCCCCTAGGGCGCCGCCAGCGCCCGTTTTGCCCGTACCCGCAAAGCCACATTTCCAAAGCCGAACCGCGGACCCGGCGAACCGCGCACGACGCCCATGCCCCACACCCATGTGGCCGACAGTCCAAGAAAACCCCAATCGACTCTTGCAAATGCGAATCGTTCGCATTAATATTCCCTTTCAAGAAGCGCGGGACCGACCCCCTCGCTACGAAAAGGAGCGTCCATGCCCATGCAGAAAGCCGAGACCGAAGCCGATTGCCGCCCCCGTGCGCCAGAGGCGGCCCAAGCTTTGGTGACAACGCTCCCCCCGGACTTTTGGCTGCACGGCCCGCCGCCCGGCCTACTTTGGCAAACGGTCGCCAGCGGCGCGCTGCGCATCGCCTACGCCCGTCCCTTGCCGGAAATGTTGTCTTGACCCGAGAACCCCACCCCAACCCGAGAAACCCCATGATCACCTCCAAGAAACTTCTTTGCGCCCTCGCCTTCAGCACTGCCCTCGCCACGCCCGCCTTGGCCCTCGAATATCCCATCGGCGTGCCGCAGCACCGCGCCGGCATGGAAATCGCCGCGGTGTATTTGCAGCCGGTAGAAATGGAACCCGACGGCATGATGCGAAAAGCGGCCGAGTCGGACGTGCACATCGAGGCCGACATTCACGCCCTTTCGAACAACCCCAATGGATTCGAGGAAGGCGCCTGGATTCCTTATCTCGTGGTCAAGTACGAGGTCAGCAAGATCGCCGGCGACTTCAAAGTAAACGGTGAATTCATGCCCATGGTGGCCAACGACGGCCCGCATTACGGCGACAACATCAAGCTTGCCGGGCCAGGCAAATACAAAGTGAAATACACCATCCTGCCGCCCTCGGAAAACAAACACGCCCACTTCGGCCGGCATACCGACCGCGCCACCGGCGTGCGCGCCTGGTTCAAGCCCTTCGATGTCGAATACGAGTTCACCTATGTCGGCATCGGCAAGAAAGGCGGGTACTGAGATGCGTCGCTTTGCCCTCGCCACGGCCTTGCTGGCCTTGGGCATGAGCTTGCCGGCCAGCGCCAAGGACGAGGCGCTCTTGCAGCAGCTTTTGCAGCGCCTCGATCGCCTGGAAGCGCGCAATGCCGAACTCGAAAAGGAAGTAAAAACCCTACAGGGCGAGCGTGAGGCCCTGAGCAAAGGTCTGGAGAGCGAGCGCATTTCGCAATACGAGCCGGAAATCACCACACGCCTGAAGGCGGTGGAAAAGGACGTGCTGGACATGAAAAAACCCGCCAAGCTCGCCGAAAAACTCGATGGCATCGCCGTGGGCGCCAGTCTCGTCACCGTGGCGCAGGGCGTTGCCGGCCTGCCGGAAGGTGCCCAAGGCGGGAGCCAGCTCAACTATCGCGCCGACGTCACCGTGGAACTGCCGCTCGAAGAATGGGGCGGCGTCGAGCACAAGCTCTTCGGTCACGTGCGCATCGGCCAAGGGCTGGGGCTCAACACCCGTTTGGGCAATTTGGGCCACTTCGCCAGCGCCCCTAATGCCGTGGCCTTCCGCGCTAGCGGCGCCTCGCCCGACGATTCGGTGGCGGTGCTGGGCCAGGCCTGGTATCAAGCCGCTATTCCCTTGCCTTTCGGCGGCTTCAAGCAATACTCGAAGGAGAAGCTCGAACTTACCTTCGGCAAGATGGACATCTTCGGCTTTTTCGATCAGAACGAGGCCTCCGCGGACGAAGCCACCCAGTTTCTCAACTCGGTGTTCGTCCACAACCCGCTTTTGGATGCCGGCGGCGAAGTGGGTGTCGATGCCAACGGTTTTCAGCCCGGATTCATTGCCTCTTACCTCAACGAAACCAACAAGACCGAGCCCTGGCGGGTGACGCTGGGTGTGTTCGGCGCCGGCGAGGAAGGCTCGAATTACCAGCGCAGCCTTGCGGCGCCTTTGGTGATGCTGCAAGCCGAAAAACATTTGCAACTCTTTGGCGGCCTGGGCGGCAATTACCGCGCTTACGCCTGGAGCCGCGACCAAGCAGCCCGGCTCGACGGCACCGGCACCGAGCGCCACAGCGGCTGGGGCGTTTCCATCGATCAGCGGATCGATGAGGGCATCACACTGTTTGCGCGCTACGGTCATTTGCTCAAAGGCGATTTGCCCTTCCGCCAAGCCTTGGCGGCTGGCGCGGAATTCAACGGCTCCGCCTGGGGGCGCGGTGCCGATGCCGTGGGGCTGGGTTTGGCCTGGCTCAAGGCGAGTAGCGCTTACCGGGAGTTGGGCAGCGGCGGCGACCTCGATGGCGACGGCGTACCGGACTTTGCTTTCGCGCCCGCCGGAGCCGAACAGGTGGCGGAGATCTATTACCGCTACCGTTTGACCCCACAGTTCGAGATCAGCCCCGACCTGCAATGGATACGCCGCGGCGGCGCCAACCCCGAGGCCAAGGACGTGAAGGTCTTCGGCCTGCGCGCCAGCCTGAGCTATTGATCGGCATGGCCTGGACCCACCTGAGCCGGACAAGCCGGAACCAAAAGGGATCGCCGGGCGGCAACAAACGGCCAACACATCCCTTCTTACCAACAAGGGGGGGGAAGCCCCTTGTACATCCCCCCTAAGGAACAAGGGGGCCAGCCCCCTTGTTAATCCCCCAAACCCTTCTCTTCGACTCAGTTCACCTTAGCGAATGCCAAGACTTCTGCCCTTAACGAGACTGCTCCTCGCCCTGGGCCTTCTGCTGTCTTCTGCGGCGCGGGCCGCGGAGCCGCCCACCTTCGTGCTGGTGATGTTCGACGGACGCCTGCAACCGGAAGTCATCGAGGTGCCGGCCAAAACGAAATTTCGCCTGGAGATTCGCAACCAGGGCAAGAACGCCGCCGAATTCGAAAGCCTCGAGTTGCGCAAAGAATCGGTGCTCGCGCCGGGAGTCACGCGCACCCTGGTCTTCGCGCCCTTGCAACCCGGTAGCTATAACTTCTTCGACGAATTCCACCCTGCCACGGCGCAGGGTCGGATCGTCGCCAAATGAGGCTAGGCCCATGGGGAACGCGTTTTTTGTGGTCTGGCGCGAAAGCCTCGAAGCGCTACTGATCGCCGGCATCCTGTTCGCGTGGCTCAAGGTCAATGACCGCAGCGGCAAAGGCCGTCGCGCGCTCTACTCAGGCCTGGCCGCGGGTGTGGCCTTGGCCTTTTTGCTCGGATGGGCACTGGTGTCGGTGCAGGACGAGCTCACCGGCCAAGCGCTGGAAGCGTTTCAGACCGTGGCGCTGCTCGTCGCCGCGGGCCTCATCACGCAAATGGTGTTGTGGATGCACCACCACGGCCGCGAGTTTCGCAGTCGTTTGCATGGCGAATTGAGCCGCGCCCAGGAGCGCGCCGGCATGCTGGGCATTGCCGCGGTCGCGGCCCTGGCGGTGGCGCGCGAAGGCGCGGAGACAGTGATTTTCCTCTATGGCCTGGCGCAAAGCGGCGCAATCAAAGCACTGGCCTTGGGCGCCTTGGCGGGTTTGCTCGCGGCGCTGGCGACGGCCTGGCTCGCATCGAAGAGCCTCACTCGCCTGCAATTGCCGCTGCTGCTGCGGCTCTCCTCGGTGCTGCTCCTGGTGCTGGCCTCGTCTTTACTGGTCGCCGCGGTGGACCGCATGATCGGCGCCGATTGGCTGCCGGCGCTGGTCGATCCGGTATGGGACGTCAGCTCACTGCTCGATGACGGCACCACCTTCGGCAAACTCCTCGCCGACTTCTCCGGCTACCGCGCCCGCCCGGCGCTGACCACTTTGCTCGTCTGGAGCGCCTATTGGCTCCTGGTGCTGGCACTTTACCGACGCCGCCAAAGTGACTGAGGTCGCGCTTCCCCTACCCCCCTCGCCCGAGAGTGGCAAACTGGCCGCTCTCGGGCTTTTTTTGCGCCGGCATCGCCGCCTGTTGCTCGGGGTGCAATGGAGTGTGGTGGCGATCTACTCCTTTCTGGTGGTAGTGCCGGCTTTCCTACCCCTGCCGGCGCAGAACGCGCATCTTTGGGACAACCTGCGCTTGTTCGCGCAATTCGTCTTTTGGGGTCTGTGGTGGCCGGGTGTCATGATCGCCACGGTGCTCCTGGGCCGGATGTGGTGCGGGCTTCTATGCCCCGAAGGTTTTCTATCCGAATGGGCCAGTGCCCGCGGGCGCGGCCGCGCCTTGCCGCGTTGGTTGAAATGGCCGGGGTGGCCTTTCGTCGCTTTCGTGGCCACCACGGTGTACGGGCAATTGGTGAGCGTGTATGAATATCCGCAAGCCGCGCTCTTGGTGCTGGGCGGCTCGACCGTGGCGGCGGTGCTCATCGGTCTTCTCTACGGCCGCGAAAAGCGCATCTGGTGCCGCTATCTGTGTCCGGCTTCGGGTGTTTTTGCGGTGCTCGCCAAGATCGCACCGCTGCACTACCGGGTGGATCGCGAGGCCTGGTCGCGCTATCGCGGGCCGGTCATTCCGATCAATTGCGCGCCCCTGGTGGACGTGCGCCGCATGCACAGCGCTTCGGAGTGCCACGCTTGCGGCCGCTGCGCGGGACAGCGCGATGCCGTGCAATTGGCGGCGCGCTCACCTTTTGCCGAAGTGCTGGACCGCAATGCGCCCGCGCGCACCGCCGAAGCCGTCACCTTGTTGTTCGGCGTGCTGGGTGTTGCCACCGCCGCCTTTCAATGGACGGTGAGCCCCTGGTTTCGCGATCTCAAACTCGCGCTGGCCGAATGGCTGGTCGAGCGCGAGTCCTTTGCCCTTCTGGATAGCAACGCCCCATGGTGGCTCTTGACCCACTACCCGGACGCCAACGATCTTTTCACCTGGCTCGACGGTGGGCTGATCATCGCCTATCTCCTGGGCGGCGGCGTGGCGCTAGGCGCGGTTTTGGGCCTGGGGCCATGGCTGGCAGCACGCCTGGCAAACACCGCCAGTCTGACCTGGCAGCGGCTCACCCTCGCGCTCACGCCCTTGGCCGCCGCCAGCGTCATCCTGGGTCTTTCCATGCTCACGGTGACCCATCTCAAAGCCGAGCACCTGTGGCTGGGGTGGCTGCCCGCGTTTCGTATTGTCTTGCTGAGTCTTGGCGGCCTTGCCTCGTTCTGGCTCAGCTTGGCTCTGCTTCGCACCGCTGCGATCAGTCGGACGAGACAAGTGCTGGCTTCAGTCGCCATCCTCCTGCCCATCCTTTTGATGACCACGATTTGGTACCTGGTTTTTTTCGTCTGGTAAGCGCCGATGATTCACGCTTCAGTAAGCTTCACGTGGATGCCTTCGGTGCACCTCACATTGCCCATCGGGAGCTATACCTTTTTTTAATCAATAGGTTATAATTTGAACGTTTGATAGAGAACGGCCTGTTCGGGCACTCCCGGACGCCAATGGACAATCTGGCGTAAAGGTATTGTCGAAGAGGACGTAATTGGGCTCATGATCCTGCGCGAAACTACATCGATCCCAGCCGCCGGACAGTGCGCCACACCCGAACAATGCACAATCCGCATCGAGTTGTGCCAAAGGGTATCCGAATTGGAAGACCGGGTGTCCACCGATACGCTCACCGGTCTGTGGAACCGGGCGCATTTCGATCACATCATCGAGAAAGAACTCGACCGCAGCCTGCGCCACAAGCAGCCGCTATCGCTGATCCTCTTCGATGTCGACCATTTCAAGCGCGTCAACGACCAATTCGGGCACCAGGCCGGTGACCAAGTACTGCGCGATATCGCCCTCCTCGGCAACGCCACAATCCGCTCTTCGGACGCGCTGTTTCGCTGGGGCGGCGAGGAGTTCGCCGTGCTCGCGCCCTCCACCGGGCACCGTGGTGCTGCCCGACTGGCTGAATCCGTGCGCGGCAGCATAGCCGGCCACCAGTTCTCCGCGGTCGGTTGGCTGACGGTTAGTCTTGGTGTAGCCGAGCATCTGAGCAGTGAGAACGCCGATAACTGGTTCCGGCGCGCCGACGACATGCTCTATGCCGCCAAGCGCAGCGGCCGCAATGTGGTGCAGGTCGATGCCCGCGGCAACTCCGATCTATGGGCCGACAGCCATGGCCTGGCCGCCCTCCATCTCATCTGGCAGGAGGCCTACGAGTGTGGCGAGCCGGCCATCGACAGTGAGCACCGCGAGCTCTTCAGACTGGCCAACGAGCTGATCGATGCCTTCCTTGCCGACCAGGAGAAGACCGACGGTGTCGCCGACGCCTACGACCGTTTGCTGGCGCACATCGCCAGGCACTTCGCCAATGAGGAAGCGCTACTCGCGCAGCGTGGTTTTGCCGGGCTCGACGCCCACCGGCACGCCCATGCCAACCTGCTGACGCGCGCGCGCGACCTGCGCCACACGGTAGCCTCGGGCGGGGCCGGACTCGGCGGCATGATCGAGTTTCTCGCCGGCGACGTGGTGGCGCGCCACCTCTTCAAGACCGATCGGGGTTTCTTTCCGCTGTTCGCCGCCGGCACCAGCCGGCCGGCAAACCACAACGGGTAAGCCCATGGCCCTGCTCAACTGGAACGATACCTACCGGATCGGCAACGCGCTCATCGATCGCGAGCACCGCCAGCTATTCGACCTGCTCAACGATTTTCACTTCACCTTTACGCAGAACAGGGATCGTCGCGAGATTCTGCAAGTGCTCAACGAGTTGGTCAGGTATGCCGAGGAGCATTTCCAGCACGAGGAACGGATCATGACCGAGCGCGGTTATCCCGAACTCGATCGCCACCGTGAAATACACGTCAGGCTGTTCGAAACCCTCTTCTCGTTGCAGGCGAAGCTGGAAAGGGAAACGATCGGAATGGAGCAGGAGACCGTCGCGTTCCTGCGCACCTGGCTCACCGACCACATCGCCGCGGAAGACAAGGCGCTGGGACACTTTCTCGCCAAGTCCGATTGAACACATTCGAGCGCGCACGCCCGCTTCGCGACGAAGCTCCTCGCACGCCAGTTTCTCGATTGCCTCGCGCTCGACGGTCCGCCGCCCAGGCCGCTGTCCCCGCGATCAGGACATGGCGCGAAAAACACCCGCCAAACGGGCCACACCCTCTTCGATCTTCTCCGGCGGCACGGTGACGAAGGCCAGCCGCAGCGTTTCCGCCACGGGATCATTGGCGTAAAACGGCGCGCCGGGAACGAAGGCGACGTTTTGCTCGACGGCCTTGGCGAGCAGGAGGGTGGCGTCCAAACCCCGTGGCAATTCCAGCCAAAGAAACATGCCGCCTAGCGGCCGATTCCAGTGCACCCCTTGCGGCATGTGCCGGCTCAGCGCGCCGAGCATGGCTTCGCATTGCTCGCGATAGAGTTTGCGGATCTTCGGAATGTGCGTGTCGAGAAAGCCGTCCTTCACGACCTCGAAGGCTGCCTGCTGCGACAGCGTGGCGGTATGAAGGTCGGTCGCTTGCTTCGCTTGCACGAGCTTGGCACGGATCGCCGGCGGGGCGATGACAAAACCCAAACGCAGACCGGGCGCCAAGATTTTGGAGAAGGAACCCATGTACACCGTGCGCTCGGGTGCGAGCGTGCGAATGGCCGGCGGCACCTCGCCGGCATAAGACAGTGCGCCGTAAGGGTCGTCTTCGAGCAGCAGGAGATCGAGTTCGCGCGCCTTGGCTGCGAGCGCCTGGCGCCGCTCGAGCGGCAGCAGGCGCCCAGTGGGGTTTTGGAAGTTGGGCAGGCAATAGAGAAACTTCGCGCCGCGCAGGGATTCATCCATGGTCTCGGGCAGGAGGCCGTCGGCATCGGATTCGAGCGCGACGAAGCGCGGCTCGAAAAGTGAAAACGATTGCAGCGCGCCAAGGTAAGTCGGCGTTTCCACCAGCACACGGTCACCTGGGTCGACCAGCACCTTGGCCAAGAGATCGAGCCCCTGCTGCGAACCGGAGACGATCAACACATCGTCCGAAGACACCGGCGCGGCCGGCGTGGAGAACCGCTGGGCGACCCATGCACGCAAGGGCGCATAACCCTCGGTGGCGCTGTATTGCAGCGCTTCGCGCCCGCGTTCGGCGAGCACCTTGGCGAAAGCGGCCTGCATCGCTTCGAGTGGGAAAGTCGCCGGCGCCGGCAAGCCGCCGGCAAACGAAATCACCTCGGCACGTTCGGTGATCTTGAGAATCTCGCGTATCGCTGAACTTTGCAGCCCGCGAGCGCGGGCGGATAGAAAGCGATTGAAATCGGGGGAATAATGTCCTTGCATGGTGTCTTCCACTCGTGGCGGTTAGAGAAGAACGCGGAGCCTCGTGAGCCCGCGCAAAGGGGTGAGGCAAGGTGAGAGTATCGCCGTTTGGCCGCGGCGCGGTCAAACGCCACCGGCCGCCGTGGCGGTATACTCCCGCCAGGCCAATTCCGGCCAATGGTCGAGAAACGGAAAGGATCTTGCGATGGACAGACGAACCCTGGTCACCGGCATGGGCGCCCTTGCCACGCTGACGGTGGCGGGCGGCAGCCGCGCCGATAACCATAAGCATGATGCGCAGCACGAACACATGCATGCCCATCACCACGGCCAGGGAGCCACCTCGCCGCTGGCCGAAGCGGCCGGCCATTGCCTGCGTACGGGCGAGGTCTGCCTCAACCATTGTCTTGATCTCCTGGCCCAGGGCGACAAGGAAATGGCAATCTGCGGCAAGGCGGTGAACGAATTGATCGCGGTCTGCGCGACCTTGCAAAAATTGGCCGCCACGGAATCAAAATTCCTCGCCAAGTATGCGAAATTGGCCGCCGAAGTTTGCGAAAACTGCGAAAAGGAATGTCGCAAACACGAGAAGAAACACCGCCCCTGCCGCGATTGCGCCGAAGCGTGCGCTGCCTGCCTCAAGGAATGCCGCAAGTTCGCGGCCTGAGCGTTTGCTTTTTCGGTCCTTGCTGGGGCTTTGGCCAGGAAGAAGCGCAGAGATTTGCCCGCAAGAGACGAGTGTCGCGCACAGGCGCGACCGTCCGGCGGCCCCAACAAATGCCGAGGGGAAGCACTGAGGCTTCCCCTCGGCTCGATTGCAGCGCCAGCCCGGCTGGCCGTTCTCGATCTTCCCCTAGCTTTGGCGGCGGCGCCACTCCCGAATTGCCGCGCCGAGACCGAGCAGCAGGGAGAGCAAGCCCAGACCCCAAGGCGAAAGCGTCGGAATAGCCGCCGCCGATCCCGCAGCCGCCGCGCTGCCGGTGCCTTGAATGACGAAGTTGTAGGGGTTCTCGTCGGCGTCATCGCTGTTGACGTTGACCGTGCAAGTGTCGGTGCCCGCGTTGGTGGGCAGGTATTGCACGGTAAACGTGGTCGAGCCGGCGGCGGCTACCGTGGTCGCCGGTTGCGCGCTTACCGAGAATTCGCCGCAGCCCGCACCCGAGAGCGTTACCGCGCCCGCACCCAGGGTCATCGTGGCGCCGCCGGAGTTGGCGATCGTGTAGGTACGCGTCACGGGCGTGCCCATGGTCGTGGTGCCGAAATCGGTATAGTCGGCCAGCGAAGGCGTGACATCGCCATCGACGATCGGCGTGGCATTACCAGTGATTTGGATTTCCGGCGCAGCCGCGCCGGCAACGCTAATGCAGGCGGAAAACTCCGAGGTGTCATTGGTGGCCAGGTTGGTCGCCGTGGCCGTTATCGCATGCCCTGCGGTCAGTGGACCAGCGGCCAAATTGACCGCGATGTTTCCCGATCCGTCGGTCGTAAAATTGCCACTGCCGAGGTAGACCTGCCCTTCGCCATACCCCGAGGGGTCGCAGGACGGCGAAGAGAAAAACTCCACTCGGAAGGACGTGCTCGCGGTGCTGTTGAGGGTGCCGACGATGGCGCCGCCAGTGCTCGCCGAAGTCAGCACCGGAAAGTTCTGCAGCAAGTTGGGTCCGGTATCGGGGTCACCAAGGTCATTGAGGGTCACGCCATCGAGGTTGAGGTCGATGCCAAGGTTGCCATTGGAGTAGATCAGGTTTTCCCGGATGCGGTTGCCACTGTAGGGCCCGGTCGAACTGATGGCCACGCCGCGCCCACCGTTATAGGCGATGGTATTGCCATCGCCCACGTTACCTATGGTGTTGTTGGGAGCGGCCACGAGAACGCCATGGCTGGCGTTTCCCATCGGCAGGCCGGAGGCACTCACGCCGATGAAATTCTCCAGCACCGAATTCGCACTAGCCACGTTGCCGCCAATCAAAACACCCCAGCCATTGTTGCCGGAGATGACGTTACTGATGACGCCGTTGTCCGCACCCTGGTTGATCCAAACACCGCAAGCATCGTTCGCGCGGCCGGCGTCGCCGCTCGGGTCCACGCCAATATAGTTTCCGCTGATCGTATTGCTGTCATGCCCGTTGATCACCACGCCACAATCGCCGTTGGCGGAAATGACGTTCCGCCCCGCTGCGGTGCCATTACCGATGAAATTGCCACTCGCGTTACCGCCCAGAGTACTGACACTAACGCCGTGCAGGACGTTGCCAGCGCTGGTAGTGCCGTCGGCACGCAAGCCGACAAAGTTGCCGAAGATCGCATTGGCGCTCGAACTGCCGTTGACTACCGGGTCGCCCAGCCTAATGCCATTGGATGAGAAACCAAAAATCGCCAGACCGCGCACGACCAACCCGCTCGCGCCCGGCAACAGCCGAAGTCCATCTGCGCCTGCGCCCGCGCTCGCGCCGCTCAGTTCGATCAGAATCGTGCCATTCCATCCCACGGCGGCGGTATTCTGCGCCGCGCCGGGTTGGGAGTAACCATCGATCGACGCCGGCACGGTAATGGTCGGCAAGGCCGAGGTCGGGGATATCGTATGCACCCCGGCACCGGCGATGTTGAAGCGAATCTCGTCGGAGGTTCCAAACGCCGCGCCGGTGTTTGAGCACCCATTCCCGGCGGGCCCCGCGCTGTTCATCTGGGTAATTGCTTCACGCAAGGTGCAGACGCCGTCGGCCGCAATGGTGTCGCCCGTGCCGGTCACGGTGAGAATGGCCGCCGGTGCCGGCGCCGCCAGCGCAAAACCCAAGGCAAATACCCACCAGGCACTCCGCCGGCGCGCACCGCCAGCGATCTCTTGCATTTTGGAAATCAAGATTTGCTCCCTTCGGTTGATTCTGGCCAGCGGCCCGATACCGCGGTCCCTTCTTTCGGCGACTTTCAGCCACCGCTTGCTCAGGACGCCCGCGATCGGTGAGATCGAACGCGTAGCGGGTAACTTTCCGGCGGGATTGTGCCCGACACCGGTTACTTGCGCAAGCGCACAACGGCCGGCGTGGAGCCGCTGTTCCTGAACGCCCGCCCTGCCGCTTCATACCGCAATTTGCCGCCTCCGGACTCGCCGGGCGGTACACATCAAGTGCGCCTCAACCCTCGCGCAGCACCTGTGCCCAATCCGCCCGGAAGGGATTGCGCCGCTGCACCAGCAGGGTCCAGACGAGGCTGTAGGCCAGCGTGCCGCTCAACATGGCGGCCACGTTGCGGTAAATGGGGCCGGCCAGTTCCGGGGTGGGTGCGATGTTGAGGAAGACGTAGCCCATACCCACAATGCCCAGCAGTTGCGGCAGCGGGAAAAAAGGCGAGCGGAAGGGCCGCGCCTGTTGCGGCAAACGAAGGCGCAAAACGATGAGGTCGAGATGCACGATCATGTAGGCCACCAGCCAACAGCCCGCCGCGGCGACGGTGAGCGAAAGAATGGCCGAGGCATCCAGGCCTAGGGGCACACGCACCGCCGCGATGGCCAGGGCGAAAACGACCAGCGCCCAGGTCGGCGCACCACGCGCGTTCTGCGCGGCAAAAAGGCGCGGCAGTTGCCCGCATTGTCCCATGCCCTGGATCATGCGCGACACACTGGCCAGCACGGTGTTGAGCAGCGTGGCGCTGCCCAGTATGGCCAGGGTCACGAATGCGAGCTTGGCGCCGGGGCCGAAAATCGCCAGCGCCAGATCGACATGAGGGGTCGCGCCGCCCAGCTTTTCCGGCGAGAGCATGCGCATGCCGGCGAGACTGAACGTGGCGTACACCGCGACCACCAGCATCAGACCGATGATCATGGCCCGGGGCAGGTTGCGGCTTGGGTCGCGAGCATCATTGATCATGGGGCAGACGAACTCCAGGCCGACGAGGCCCCAGAAAGCCAGCGCCACCAACGCAACCGCCGCGGCGCCATCAACCGCCAGCGGCGGCAGCGCGCTGCCCGCGCCGCTGCCCAAGCCGGCAAAGCCGATGACGAAAAGGCCCACGAACATGATGGCGACCAGGGCACTCTGGATGTGCGCGAAGACATCGATGCCGCGCAGATTGAGAAGGCAAAAAAGCGCGAGCAGCACGAGACTCGGATAGGGCAAACCCCCCACGAGCCCTGGCGCCACGTCGGCAAGCAGCGTATCGACGAGGATCAACTCGGCGGGTATGCCCAGGAGCGCCACCGCCACATAACCCGAAAGTGTGGCCACGATGGCCAGCCCCGGCCCCAGCGCCGCCTGGGTATAGGCGCTGACCGAGCCGGATTTGGGCAACATCAAGGCCAGCTCGGCGAAGGAACACACGTAGGTCAGGGCCAGCAGGCCGGACATGCCGATGGCCAGCAGGAAATTCATGCCGCCCAGACCCGTGCCGTTCAACATGGTGATCATGGTGCTTTGCACCACCACCACGCCCACCGCGGTGGCGATCATCGCCGACAGCGGCAGGGCTTGATTTCCGCTCATCGTCTTCCTCCTGTTTTCTGGTTCAAAGTGCGCCAAAGCTCACGAGCTTGGTGTCGAGATAGGCGCGCAAACCCTCTTGCCCGCTTTCCGAGCCGAGGCCGCTTTCTTTCACTCCGCCGAAAGGGGTTTCCGGCTGCGAGACGCCAAAATGATTCACGCCGACCATGCCCGCCTCGATACGATCGGCGACGCGATGCGCGGTGGCGAGATCGCGCGTAAACAAATACGCGGAGAGGCCGTAGGGCAAACGATTGGCCTCTTCGACCGCCCCGGTTTCGCTCGACCAGCGATTGATCACCGCGATCGGACCGAAAGGCTCTTGCGCCATGACGCGCGCGGAGATCGGCACGTCGGCCAATACCGTCGGCGCGAAGAAAAAACCTCGCCCTTCGATGGCCTTCCCGCCGCACAAGAGACGCGCCCCGCGGCTCAGGGCGTCTTCCACCAGCTGCCTCATTTCCGCCACCCGGCGCGCATGCGCCAAGGGGCCCATGGCGCAGTTCGCTTCCAAGCCCGAGCCGACTTTCAGCGCTCGAGCCCCAGCGGCGAACTGCTCGGCGAACTCGCCAGCGAGTCCATCATGCACCAGAAATCGCGTCGGCGAAGCGCACACTTGTCCGGCGTTGCGAAACTTGGCTTGCACGCAGGCTTTGACCACCACATCGAGGTCCACATCGGGAAAAATCAGCACTGGCGCGTGCCCGCCCAATTCCGCGGTAAAGCGCTTCACACCCCGGGCGCACAATTCGCCCAAGTGTTTGCCTACGGCGATGGAACCGGTGAAGGACACCTTGCGAATCGCGGGATGAGCGATCAGCGTTTCGGAAACGAAAGCAGGTTCGCCGCAAACCAAGTTCAGCATCCCGGGGGGCAGACCGGCATCGTGAAAAGCGCGCACCAGTTCCATGGCGGTGCCCGGTGTTTCTTCCGCCGGTTTCAAGATCGCGCTGCAGCCCGCGGCGAGCGCGGCACCCACTTTGCGCGCGGGAAGATTGACGGGAAAGTTCCAAGGTGTGAAAAGTGCGGCCGGCCCCACCGGCACCGGCACCACAGCCTGCGCGAGCACGTTTTCGCTGCGCGCAGGCACCAGGCGCCCGTAAGCGCGTTTTCCTTCTTCGGCCAAAAAATCGATGATATCGGCCGAAAGCACGACCTCGCGCCTGGCCTCGGCCAGAGGCTTGCCTTGTTCCAGGGTCATCACTTGGGCGATGAAATCGGCCCTTTCGCGCAACAGCCGCGTGGCGCGGGTGATGATCTCCCAGCGGCCATGCGCGGTCGTGCGCCGCCACAGGGCGAAGCCACGCTCCGCGGCCTGCGCCGCCGCCAGGAGTTCGGCCTCGGCGGCCAGGGGCAGGATGCCCAGTGTCTGTCCCGTTGCGGGGTTTAGCACCGGGCGCGTGCCGCCGCTGGCTTCGGTGAGCCATTGGCCATCGAGAAACAAGGCAAGTCGGGGATAGCGGGTTGAAGTCATGGCAAAGGAATGACACGGACGATGGAGCGGTTCGCGGAGAGTTTGTATCACTCGCTCTCGCGCCGCGCAACGCCGCGACCGCGGAAAAACAAGTTTCCGGAAAATTTTCCTCGCCTTGCCGATTTGGGATACTGCATACACAGAAACGAGAGTTAAGCTCGCCCGGCGCGGCGCGTTGCCCGCTTCTCTCCCTTGCGCTCATGAATTTCCAGCCCGATGATCTGAAAAAAGCCAATGCCCGGCATCTTTGGCACCCCATGGCGCACCCCCAAGCGATGCGCGACACGCCGCCAGACATCATCGCCCGCGGCGAAGGGGTATGGGTTTGGGATGTCGACGGGCACAAAATGATCGACGGCGTGGGCGGCCTGTGGAGCGCCAACTTCGGCCACAGCAACCGGCGCGTGCGCGACGCCATCGTCGCACAGCTCGACGAACTGCCCTACTACAACACCTTCCGCGGCACCACGCACCCGCGCGCCATCGAACTGTCCGAGAAACTCGTCGAAATGATGGCGCCGGATGAAGTCGGCGCGGTCATGTTCAGCAGCGGCGGCTCCGATGCGGTCGAAACCGCCCTGAAACTCGCGCGCCAGTATTGGAAGCTCAAAGGGCAGGCCGATCGCGTCAAGTTCATCAGTCTGCGCCAGGGCTATCACGGCGTACATTTCGGCGGCATGAGCGTCAACGGCAACACCAATTTCCGGCGTCCCTACGAGCCCTTGCTGCCGGGTTGTTTTCATGTCGATACGCCTTGGCTTTATCGCAATCCCTACACCCAAGATCCGCGCGAGCTCGGGCGCATTTGCGCCGAGCTCTTGGAGCGGGAAATCGTTTTTCAGGGCGCCGACACCGTGGCCGCATTCATCGCCGAGCCGGTGCAAGGTGCGGGCGGCGTGATCGTGCCGCCCGAGAACTATTGGCCGCTGGTGCGCGCGGTGTGCGACAAACACGGCGTGCTGGTGATCGCCGATGAGGTGGTCACGGGCTTTGGACGCACCGGAGCGATGTTCGGAACCCGGCTCTGGGGCGTGAAAGCGGATTTGTGGTGCCTCGCCAAAGGTATCAGCGGGGGTTATGTGCCCTTGGGCGCCACCGCCGTCGGCCAGCGCGTCGCGCAGGCTTTTCTGGAAGCGCCTGCCGGGCCCGGAGCGATATCTCACGGCTACACCTATAGCGCGCATCCGGTGGCCGCCGCCGCGGCGATCGAATCGCTCAAGCTGGTGGAAGAGCTCGATTTGCCGGGCAATGCCGCGCGCGTGGGCAAGGCGTTCCAGGACCGCTTGCTGAGCTTTCTTCGTTTTCCGCATGTCGGCGATGTCCGTGGCGTGGGCCTCATGGCCTGTTTGGAATTGGTCGAGGACAAAGAACACCGCAAAGCGCTGCCGCGCGGCGCCGACCTGCCGCAGAAAGTTGCCCGGGCGGCTTATCGGCGCGGCGCAATGGTGCGCGTTTCCGGTCCGAACATCATCCTGTCGCCCCCCTTGGTGCTGACGCGCGAAGAAAGCGACCATTTGCTCGACGTGCTCGAAGCCGCCTTCGCCGAAGTGGAATGCAGTTCGTGAGCCTCAAGCCGCGCGTCCTTTTGGTTGGCACCGCCGACACCAAGGCCGATGAACTGCTGTTCCTGCGCGCCGCTTTGGAAGAAGGCGGCGGCAGCGCCGTGGTCATGGATGTCGGTGTGCTCGGGGGCGCGCCTTTCCCGCCTGACATCCCCAACTCGGCGGTGGCCGCGGCGGCAGGTCTCAGCCTCGCCGCCATTGCCGCCAGCGGCGATGAAAACACGGCCATGGCGCATATGGCACGGGGCGCGGCGGCATTGGCTGCCGCGTGGCAAGCGCAGGGCCGAATCGACGGCCTTCTGGTGCTTGGCGGAACCATGGGCACGGACTTGGCCCTTGAAGTCGCCGCGGCTCTGCCCCTGGGTGTGCCCAAAGTGGTCTTGTCCACGGTGGCGTTCTCGCCGCTCCTGCCGCCCGAGCGCATTTCGCCCGATCTCATCATGGTCCTTTGGGCCGGCGGGCTCTATGGCCTCAACGAGCTGTGCCGGGCCTCGCTCGCGCAAGCCGCCGGCGCGGTGCTGGGCGCCTGCCGACTTGCCCGCCCGCCCGCGGCGGCTCGCCCTCAGGTGGGCATCACTTCCTTGGGTTCATCGGCCTTGTCCTACATGAAGCGGTTAAAGCCGGCCTTGGAAAAACGCGGCTACGAGGTGGCGATTTTTCACACCACCGGCATGGGCGGGCGCGCCTTTGAACGATTGGCGCAGCAAGGCCAATTTGTCGCCGTGTTCGATTTCAGTTTGCAGGAACTGGCCAATCATCTAGGCGGTTCTTGCGTCACCGCCGGGGCTAGTCGCTTGCGCGCGGCGGGCCTGGCCGGAGTGCCGCAGATCGTCGCTCCCGGCGCCACCGACATGATCGACTTTCCTGCCTGGGCGCCGCCCGCGGCCCTCGCCGGCCGCCCCAGCCACGCCCACAATCGCCTCATCGCCTCGGCGATGTGTACTCCCGAAGAACGCGCGGCGACTGCCCGAGCCATCGCCCAACGCTTGCGCGAAGCGCGCGGCCCCACCGCTTTTTTGCTGCCGCTTGGTGGCATCGAAGAATGGGACCGGCCCGGTGCTCCGCTGCATGACCCCGCGGGTTTGGCCGCCTTCATCGCCGCGCTGCGGGCTGAGACCTGGGGTGAAGCCGAGCTGCGGGAACTCCCCGCGCACATCAACGACGACGCTTTCACCGACGAGGCCATGAGACTCTTCGACCGGTGGGTGAGCGAAGGGCGCATAGGAGCATGAACCGGGCATTGGTGTTGGATTTTGGGAGCGTCATCACCAAGAGCCTGTTCGAGACGCACCCGCTCACCGAAGACGCCCTCGGCCTGCCGCGCGGCACGCTCACTTGGCGAGGACCATTCGACCCGCTGAGCGATCCTTTGTGGCAGGAGATGCAGGCCGAGCGCATCAGCGAGCGCGACTACTGGCTGCGACGCGCCCAGGAAGTCGGCGCGCTCTTGGGCGAAACCTGGACGGACATGGCAAGCTTTGTGGTTCGCGCCCGCGGCGGCGACCCCCAAACGATGATCCGGCCGGAAGCGATTGCCGCCATACGCCAAGCCAAGGCACTAGGCGCGAAGTTTGCGGTGCTCTCCAACGAATTGGATTTGTTCTACGGCACCGAACTGCGTCAGCGCGTGGCGGTGCTGCGAGAAGTCGATGTCATCATCGACGGCAGCTACACCCATATCCTGAAACCCGACCCCAGGGCTTATGCCCTGTGCCTTGAAGCCCTGAATCTGCCCGCTGCGGCCTGTGTTTTTGTCGACGATCAGGAACGCAATGTCGCCGGCGCCCGAGCTGCGGGCATGCAAGCACTCCATTTCGACGTGTTGCATCCGGCCGCATCATTCGCCCAAGCGTTGGATGTTCTCGCAGCCTTGCCACCGCCATTATAGGAGCGCCGGAAGGCGCGAGCTTTTTTGGCCTTATGCCCCCCCCGGCAGCGCTAACCCAAGCGCCCTATCGCGGCTGCCGCCGCTCCTACAATGCGTAATGAACATCGTGGCGCAACAATGCGCCCATGTAATGAACGTCATGGCGCAACAATGCGCCCATGTAATGAACATCATGGCGCAACAATGCGCCCATGCCCTGTAGGAGCGCCGGAAGGCGCGAGCTTTTTTGGCCTTATGCCCCCCGCCAGCGCTCACCCAAGCGCCCTATCGCGGCTGCCGCCGCTCCTGCAGTGCGTAATGAACATCGTGGCGCAACAATGCGCCCATGTAATGAACGTCGTGGCACAACAATGCGCCCATGCCCTGTAGGAGCGCCGGAAGGCGCGAGCTTTTTTGGCCTTATGCCCCCGCCAGCGCTAACCCAAGCGCCCTATCGCGGCTGCCGCCGCTCCTACAATGCGTAATAAACATCGTGGCACAACAATGCGCCCATGTAATGAACGTCGTGGCACAACAATGCGCCCATGTAATGAACGTCATGGCGCAACAATGCGCCCATGCCCTGTAGGAGCGCCGGAAGGCGCGAGTTTTTTTGGCCTTATGCCCCCCGCCAGCGCTAACCCTAGCGCCCTATCGCCGCTCTAGAGACTAGTCTCTAGACACTAGTTTCTAGAAGCTACACGCTGCGCGCGGGATGGGCGCTGCCACGCAGGGTCTCCGAAGGCAGCTCGCCGAACATGCGGCGATAGTCGGTGGCGAAATGTGACAAGTGCCAAAATCCCCAGCGCGCCGCGATGTCTTGCACCGATTCTTTGGCGGGATCGGCCGACTTCAGCATGCGCCGAACACCGTTCAGGCGCATGGCGCGCAAATAGCTCACCGGGTTCAACTGGAGCACTTCCTGAAAGCTGTATTGCAAGGTGCGCCGACTCACCTTGAGGCTGCGGCAGAGGTCTTCCACGGTGAGCGGCTCGTCGACATGCTGGCGCATGTATTCCTGGGCGCGGCTCACCAAGGTGTGCCGCCCCGTGGGCGGCGGGACGGCGCGTGCGGCCTCTTCCCCCGGCAACAGCACTTTCATGACGCTGGAGAGCAGCGCGTGCTCCAGGCCTTTTTGCATGGCCGGGAACTTGAGCATCGAGGGCGTGCGGGAGACCGATTCCAGGACAGTGAGCAAAAAAGACCGAAATTCGTCCACTTGCTCCTTGCCCGCCGCGACCACCGACATGCCGCCCAAGTCGCGCTCGATGTCGCGTTGCTCGATTTCCTTGGCGTATTGCGCCAACACCCTTTCCGGCACCGCCACGGCGACGATGTCGAAATGTTCCGGGGCGCGGAAGTCGAGCTCGTCACCGCCGCGCATGGTCATGATGCTGTCCGGAGAAATCGGGTGGCCGCAAAAGTACCCTTTGCCCTGCATCATCACCGGCACGCCGAGCACCCGCTCGCCTTCGTGCATCAGACCCGCCTCGTACACCGAACGATTGGTGACCTCGCGAAAAAGCTGAATGCCGCGAAACCAGATCTCCATGAATCGCCCTTCGAACTGCCCGGGCGTGAGCTGTTCGTAGACCTGGTCCCAGTCGCGCAGACAAGCCGCCTGCTCGTCGGCGTCCCGTGTTTCGCGGCGCACCAGCGAATAGAGCGAGTTTTCATCCAGCGGATCGAAGAGATCCTTGGCCGTGCTCATGCCGAATTGGGATTGGGAGTCCGCATCATGGCGCCGAGTTAAGCCCAAAGGCGGCGCTTTGGCAAGTCTATCCGTCTGCCCGCCCCGGCGGAGCGAGCACCGGAGGCATTTGCCGATTTCGGCTAACGGCCGCGAGGAAACGCTGCTTACAATGCATCCGCCGCCCGAAGGAGGGGGAATCCACGCGGGCACTGAAGGAGGAGAAGTCGTCTTGAGACGCATCGGTCACATTCTGTCCGCCGTCGCGGGCCTGGCGCTCGGCGCGCTGGCCGCGCGTGCCGAGCTGCCCGCGGAAACCCTCGCGGTGGCGAAAATGCCGCCGCCGAATGAACATCGGCTGTATGTGTCGGACATCACCATCCAGCACATCGTCGACAATCGCCTGCATGTGATCGATGGCGAGCAGTTGAAATACCTGGGTCAGATCTCGACCGGTTATGCGGGACAATCGACGCTGTCGCGCGACCGCCAGGAGCTTTATGTCACCGCGACCTATTTCCCGCGCCTGTCGCGCGGCGAGCGCACCGATGTGGTGGAAATCTACGACCCCGCCTCGCTGGAGTGGCGCGCCGAAATCGTCATTCCCCCGCGGCGCGCGCAAGCGCTGCCCTATTATGGCATCGTCCGCACTTCGCACGACGGCCGCTGGCTGTTCGTGCAAAACGCGACACCCGCCTCGTCGGTCACAGTGGTTGATTTGAAGGCGCGCAAGTTCGCCGCCGAAATTCCCACGCCGGGGTGTTGGATCGTCATTCCCTCGGAGACCGCGGGCAACCGCTTTTCGACCCTGTGCGGCGACGGCACGCTGGCCACGCACGTGCTGAACGAAGACGGCACGCTCAAGAGCAAAACCCGCAGCGCGCGCTTCTTCGACCCGGACCAAGACCCGGTCTACGTGCAAAGCCAGTCGATCGGCGACACGCATTATTTGGTGAGTTTTCATGGCCAGGTGTTCGCTGCCGACTTGTCGGGCGAAACTCCGCAGCTTGCTGCACCCTGGAGCTTACTCGCCGCGGCCGACGCCAAACAGAAGTGGCGCCCGGGAGGTTACCAGCTCTTTGCCGTGCATCGCGACGCGCGGCGGATGTTCATCGGCATGCACAAAAACGGCGCCGAAGGCACGCACAAAAATCCGGCGGATGAAATCTGGGTGCTCGATCTCGAAGCCAAGAAGCGCGTGGCGCGCCTGCCCGGCCATGCCGCGGTGGCCTTGGTCGTGAGCCAGGGGGCGAAGCCCCGGCTTTATGCCCTCGACGCCGTCAAGATGGCCATCGCCAAATTCGATGCCGGCGCCCAGCCCAAATTCATCAAGCGCCTGGAAGGCGTGGCGGAATCGGCCACGATGCTGGAGCTGCATTGATGCCGGCGCTGGACCCGATACTGACCCATCTCGCCGCCGCGACCATGGCCATCGTGCTGCTGGTCGCCGCCGGGCAGAAGCTCGTCGATCGTGAGGCCTTCGCGCTGGCGCTGGAACAGTACCGCCTGTTGCCCGAAGCCCTCGTTCCCTTCATCGCTTGGGTGCTGCCCTTGGCCGAAATCACCGCCGCCCTCGCCTTGCTGCCCCTGCCCAGCCGTCCTTGGGGTGCGCTGGCCGCGGCGGCGCTGCTCACCGTGGTGACGCTTGCGGTCGCCATCAATCTGGCGCGAGGCCGCTCCCATATCGACTGCGGTTGCGGTAGCCAAGGGGGACAGCATCTTTCCTGGGCGCTGGTGCTACGCAACCTCGTTTTGATCGGCCTGGCGCTCTTGGCCGACGCGAGCAGCACCGGGCGCGAACTGGTCTGGCTCGACTCCCTTACCGTGGCCGGCGGCGCCATCGGCCTTTATGGCCTGTATGCCGCCGTGAATCAACTGCTCGCCAACACGCCCCGCCTGGCCCAATTGAGGAACTGAGTTCATGAACGAAGCCTTGCTGATTTCCAACATCGTCCTTTGGGTCGTGGTGCTGGTGCTGTTGTTGGTTGTCTTCGCCTTGGCCCGCCAAATTGGAATCTTGTACGAGCGCATTGCGCCCATGGGCGCCTTGATGCTCGACACCGGCCCCAAGGTGGGCGAGGCCGCACCGCGTTTCGATCTGGCCACCTTGAGCGGGCCAGTGCTGAGCGTCGGCGCGCAAGGAACGCACAGCCAGCTGCTATTTTTTCTTTCGCCCACCTGCCCGGTCTGCAAGAAACTGCTGCCTATCCTGAAGTCCATCGCCAAGGACGAAGCGGCCTGGCTGCGCCTTGCTTTTGCCTCGGACGGTGAAACCGAGGAGCACCAACGCTTCGCCCGCAAGAACGGCTTGGACGCATTTCCTTACGTGCTCTCGGCTGAATTGGGCATGAGTTTTCGCGTCGGCAAACTGCCCTACGCCGTTTTGCTCGACGAAAACGGTCTGGTTCGGGCCAAAGGCCTGGTCAATTCGCGCGAGCAGTTGGAGAGCTTGTTCACCGCCAAGGAGATGAAGGTGGAATCGGTGCAGAGCTTCCTCGCCCAGCAAGCCGAGCAACCTTGAAGGATATGGCATGAAATGGTTTGACGATTGGTTCGAGCGCTCCGCCCGCAAGGTCGCGTTTTCGACCTCCCGGCGCAGCGCCCTGGCGCGGGTGGGCAAACTGCTGGTGGTCGGGACGATGGCCCTGCCGGTGCTGCCTTTCGATCGCGTCCAACGCAGCGCCAACGCCATGGGGCCGGGAGCGGGCAAAAAAAAGGGACCGGATGAATCGCAGTGCGAATACTGGCGCTATTGCGCCCTCGACGGATTCCTTTGCAGCTGCTGCGGCGGGACGACTTCTTCCTGTCCGCCCGGAACCGAGATGTCCAAAGTGGCCTGGATAGGCACTTGCCGCAACCCGGTCGATGGCAAGGACTATCTCATCAGCTACAACGATTGTTGCGGCAAAAACTCCTGCGGGCGCTGCTTGTGCAACTTCAACGTCGGCGACCGTCCCGCCTACCGCATGGGCTTGCACAACGACATCAACTGGTGCATGGCCAACACCGCGAACATGTTCCACTGCACCACCTCGGTGATCATCGGCTTGGCGGAGAAGCAATCTTGAAGCGGCTGCTCGTCACCGCGCTGATCGCCCTGTTGCCCGCGGCCGCCATGGCCCAGCCCAGCGGCGCCGCACTTTTCGCGCAGCACTGCGCCGTTTGTCATGCCGCAGGGGGCGAAGGCACGCCCGGGATGGCGCCGCGCCTCGCCGGCACTCTGGGCGCGCGGGCCGCCACTGAGCCGGGTCGCGCTTATCTGGCGCAGGTGCTGATGAATGGACTGGCCGGCCCCATCACCGTCGCCGGCGAACGCTTCAATCTCGCCATGCCGGGGTTCGCGCAGCTTGGCGACGCGGAAATCCTGGTGCTGCTCGATTTTGTGGCAATCCAGTTGAACGGCAGCAGCACCCCCGTCGAAGCCACAGCGGTGGCAACGGCGCGACAACAGAAACTCGCCCCCAACGCCGTGCGCAAACTGCGCGGCCCCTGATTCGGTTTGCAGAAAAAACCCCAGCAAAAGGAGGAAGTGGCAATGAAACGAAGCAAACAATCGGCGCTGGCCTTGTGCCTCGCCGGCATTTGGGGTCTAGCCATTGCGGCAGCACCCGAACAGGAAGTCGCCCGCCTGGGCAAGGATCTCACCCCCGTGGGCGCCATCAAGGCCGCCAACGCGGACGGCAGCATTCCCGAGTGGAAAGGCGGCATCACCACCGCGCCCGCGGGCTGGAAGCCGGGGCAGAAACGCATCGATCCCTTCAAGGACGACAAGCCCTTGTTCGCCATCGACGCGGGCAACGTCGACAAATACAAGGACAAGCTCTCCGAAGGCCAGATCGCCGTGGTCAAAGCCTTGAAGGGCTACCGGATGGACGTGTATCCGACGCGCCGCAGTTGCGGCTTCCCCGACTTCGTTTATGAACGGACCAAAACCAACGCTCGCGAGGCCAAGGTCTCGAGTAACGGCTGGGGCCTGGAAAAAGCGCTCGGCGCGGCGGTGCTCTTCCCCATCCCGCAAAGCGGCGCCGAGGCGATGTGGAACCACAAGCTTCGGTACATGGGCGAGGGGCGGGTCGAATACTACTCGACCATATTTTCCAGCAAGAGCGGCGACTTCACGCCGCTGGTGCAGGATCAGTGGGTGACCGTGCCCTTCCACAACAAAAGCAACAAGGGCATCGAGGAAGTCGCCGGCGTGGAAATGAAGCTCCTCAATGCCGTGGTTTCGCCCGCGGCGCGCACCGGGGAACTCATCCTCGCGCATTGGTTCATGAACGCCTCTTCCGACGCCTGGCTCTACTTCCCCGGTCAGCGCCGGGTACGCCGCGCGCCGACCTTCGCCTACGACAACCCCGTGCCCGGCTACGAGAACCTCGAAACGGTGGACCAGTATCCGATGTTCGCCGGCGCCATGGACCGCTACAACTGGAAGCTCGTCGGCCGCCAGGAAATGTACATCCCCTACAACAGCTGGAAGCTGATCGACAAAAGCCGCAAGTACAAGGATGTCTACGGTCCGGAGTTCGTCAATCGCGACCTCATCCGCTACGAGCTGCATCGGGTGTGGAAGGTCGAAGCGACGCTCAAGGAAGGCATGCGCCACATTTTCCCCAAGCGCGTGTTCTTTTTCGACGAGGATAGCTGGGCGCTGATGGTCGCCGACAACTATGACGCCCAGGGCAAGGTCTGGCGCGTGCAGGAGTCGAGCCTGTGGGTGGCGCCGGAAATCCCCGCCTGCGTGGGCCAGGAATTCGTGTCCTATGACTTGAACGTCGGCCGCTACATCGGCGAGAACGCCACCCAAGAGCGTCCGGAGACCGACTGGCTCGCCGGTCGCGAAGGCCGCATCGAAAAAAGCCGTTTCAACCCCGATGAACTGCGCCGCGTCGGCGACCGCTAAGAGCGTCCACAGGAGGATTTGATCATGAAGAACACGCATCGTCCCGGCTCCCGGCGCGCCCTCGCCCTGGCACTCGCCGCCGCCGGTTGGGGAGCGCTTCTTGCGCCCCCCGCCCAGGCTTTCAAATTTGAAAACGGCGGCATTTCGGGCAGCTTCGACAGCACCATTTCGCTAGGCTTCAGGAAGCGCCTGGAGTCCACCAACTGCGGCCTCATCGGCAACGACAACGGCGGCTGCGTGCCGGTTTCGGGCACCTTGGGCGAAGTCGTTTTTCCCAACGACCCCAACAGCTCCAACCCGGACTTCAACTACCTGCAATCCGATGACGGCAACCTCAACTATAAGAAGGGCGACTTCGTCTCCTTCGCCTTGAAGGGCACGCACGAGCTTTTCCTCAAGGCGCCGGGCGGTTTTTCCGGTCTGGTGCGCGCCTCGTGGCTGAAGGACTTCAAGGCAGACGACACGCGTCGCAATCCGCTTTCCGACGACGCCAAGGATCTCGCGGTCAACAACTGGACCTGGCTCGACGCCTGGATCGCCAAGGATCTGTCCTTCGGCGACCGCCCCGCGAAAATCAAGCTCGGCAATCAGGTGATGAGCTGGGGCGAGGACATTTTCATCTACGGTGGCGTCAATATCATCAACGCCATCGACATCCAGCGCGCCAGCATTCCCGGCACCCAACTGAAGGAAATTTTCAAGCCGGCGCCCATGCTCTCCCTGAACGCCAGTGTCACCGATAACCTGAGCTTCGAGAGTTATTACCAGTGGAAGTGGAACGCCTTCACCTTCCCGGCCACGGGCACCTTCTTCTCCACCGCGGATGTGCTGGGCCCCAGCGCCGTGCATGCCTATGTGCCCACCTCCATCGCCAACTACTATCTCTTTGGCGCCGGCGGCAACAACCCGCTGGCTTATGGCACCGTCGGCGACCCCGGCGGCCGCCACGGTCTGGGCGTTTCCGACCTGGCATCGGACAGCAACCCCGCCTTCGGCGTCGCCGGCGTGGGCTCCGTGGCCTACCGCGAGGGCGTGCGCCAGCCCAAGGGCGGGCAGTTTGGGGCCGCCTTGCGCTACAAATCGGACGCCCTCAAAACCGACTTCGGCTTCTACTACTTGCGCTACCACGACAAGATTCCCTTCATCGGTTTCACCAACGCCGGCAGCCCCAGCAACCTGTTGGGCGTGACCTACTTCGAGGACTACGGCGCCAAGCGCGACCTCTTCGGCGTGTCGATGAACACCACCGTGGGGCCCGTGGCGGTGGGCGCCGAGCTTTCGTACCGGCCCAAGGACAGTGTGGCCATCGACCCCACCGTGCCCATCGAAGGCGAGTTCTCGGTCTTCGAATACCCCGGCAAGGTGGCGCGCGGCTTCACCACCGAGAAGAAGTGGCAAATGCACCTGACCGCCTTCTACCTCTTCGCGCCTTCGAGTCCGCTAGGCGCGGTGATGACCGCCTTGGGTGCGGCGGAAGGTTATGTGTTGGCGGAAGCGGCCATGGCGGTCTACCCCAGCCTCGACCGCTCGGGTCGCGTGCCCTATTTGCTGACCAACTATGAGTTGCCCACCAAAACCTCCTGGGGCTATGTAATCTCCACCGGCCTCACCTACCCGAACGCGTTCAATAGCGGTTGGAACGTTTCGCCCCAGATCGACCTCACGCACGATGTGCATGGCACCACCCCCAATGCCCTGCCCTTCATCGAAGGTCGCAAGTCCGCAGCTTTCACCCTCAACTTCGATCGTGAAAGCCGCTGGAAGGCCACCCTGGGCTTCACTCGCTTTTGGGGCGGAGGCGGCAACAACCTGATGCGCGACCGCGATTTCATGTTCGGCAGCCTCGCCTATACTTTCTGAGTCCCGAGCCGACGGTCGCGAAGCGTCTGGCGGGATCGGTTCGCGGCACCCCTGGCGGGGAGCCGCGGGCCAACCCCGCGCCAGAGGTTTGCCCTTTTCTGATGCAAGATGATTGAACACCTCGTACGCCAGTTCGAAGCATTTTTCTTTGGGCAGCGCAAGCTCACCCTGAGCGTGCTGCTTGCCTTCACCCTGCTGATGGCGGTCTTCGCCGCCCAGCTCAAGATGGATGCGGGCTTCGACAAGCAATTGCCGCAGGGCCACGAATTTATCCAAACCTTCAACCAGTATCGCGATCAGGTCTTCGGCGCCAATCGCATCCTCGTCGTGGTGCATGCGCGCCAGGGCGACATCTGGACCGCGCCCGGCCTCAAGAAGCTCAACGAGGTCACCCAGGCAGTGATGTTCCTGCCGGGCATCGACCGCCGAACCGTTTCCTCGCTCTGGACGCCGACCACACGCGTGCTTGAGGTTACCGAAGAGGGCTTTCGCGCCGAAGATGTGATTGGTGGCGACATCACCCCCGATCAACTCAGCGCCGAAAAAATCGCCCGCATTCGCCAAAACGCCCTGGCCGGCGGCTACATGGGCAGCCTGGTCGCCAGCGACAGCAGCGGTGCCATGGTGGTGGCCGATCTCTTGGAGCACGACCCGCAAACCAAACAGAAGCTCGATTACCTCGGCTTTGCCAAGCGTCTGGAAAGCGATCTGCGCGCGAAATACGAAGATGCTCAATTCGAAGTCCAGATCATCGGTTTCGCCAAACAGATCGGCGACATCGCCGAAGGCGCCAAAAGTGTCGTGCAGTTCTTCGTCCTCGCCTTTTTGCTCACCGCGGTTTCCGTTTTCTGGTATTCGCGCTCGCTGGCATTGACCGTGCTGCCCATGGCCTGTTCCTTGGTGTCGCTGATTTGGCAGTTCGGCACCTTGCAGCTTTTGGGTTACGGGCTCGATCCCCTCGCCGTGCTGGTGCCCTTCCTGGTGTTCGCCATCGGCGTTTCACACGGCGTGCAGCAGATCAATCACATCGCCAAGGAAGTTTGCGCCGGCAACTCCGCGGAGGTGGCTGCCCGGCGCAGCTTCACCGGCTTGTTCATTCCGGGCACCATGGCTTTGGTGACCGCTTTCGTGGGCTTTGCCACGCTCACCCTGATTCCCATTCCGATGATCCGCGAGTTGGGCATCACCGCCTCGATCGGCGTGGCCTACAAGATCGTCACCAACCTCATCATGCTGCCGGTGGCCGCATCCTATCTTCGCTTCGGCCCGGAATTCACCGAGCGCGTGTTTCGCCTGCGCGAATCCCGCGGCCGTATCATGAAATTGTTCGGGCGCGTCGCCACGACGCGCAACGCCGCCATCGGCACCGTGGCGAGCGTGGTGCTTTTCGGCATCGCCTTTCAGCAAAGCCAGCACCGGCACATCGGTCACTTGCAGCCGGGCGCGCCCGAGTTGCACGCTGACGCGCGCTACAACCGCGATGCTGCCGCCATCGTCTCTCACTTCGACCTCGGGCTGGACGTGCTCACCGTGGTCTTCGAGACCCCCAAAGACGGTTGCTACCAAACCGAGGTGATGGCCCATATCGATCAATTCGCCTGGCAGATGTCCCATGTGCCGGGCGTGCTTTCGGTTGCCTCGATCGCGCAGCTGGCCAAGCAGGCCTACGCCGGCACCAATGAGGGCCACCCGAAGTGGACCGCGCTGGCGCTCGACGAGCGCTCGCTCGCCAACTCGGTGGGCCTCATTCCCGAAGGCACGGGGCTGATCAATCCCGGCTGCACGGTACTGCCGGTCAACATCTATTTGGCCGACCAGAAAGCCACCACCATCAAGTCGGTGGTTGCCGCGGTGCGCGATTTTCGCGAACGCGAGCGCCAACCCGAGGTCAAATTGAGGCTCGCCAGCGGAAATTCCGGCGTGCAGGCCGCCACCAACGACGTGCTGGAACACACCGAGCTACCGATGATGCTCTACGTCTACGCCACCATCATCGTCTTGGTGCTCCTCACCTACCGCGATTGGCGGGCCATGCTCGCTTGCTGCCTGCCGCTCACCCTCGCTACCTTCCTGGGCTACTGGTTCATGCAGGCCATGGACATCGGCCTCACCGTCGCCACCTTGCCGGTGATGGTGCTGGCGGTGGGAATAGGCGTCGATTACGCCTATTACATTTACAACCGCTTGCAGATCTACTTGTCGCAGGGCGTGGACATCGCCACTTCCTTCCGTCAAGCGCTGATGGAATCGGGCATTGCCACTTTTTTCACCGCGGTGACGCTGTCCATCGGAGTGGCCACTTGGTCGTTCTCCGCCCTGAAGTTTCAGGCCGACATGGGCTTGCTGCTCACTTTCATGTTCATGGTCAACATGCTCATGGCGCTCACCTTGCTGCCTTCGCTGGCGGTGATGATCGACGTGCTCATCCCCCGCCGCCGCCCGGTGCGCGCCCCATTCCTTGCTCATTGAACGCACCATGCCTTTCCAAAACCTACTCGCCAAGCTGCGCCTGAGACCCGCTGCCGCGCCTTCGGAATTGCCCTACGCGCGCCCTGATCTCGCGGTCGCCGCGCTGCTGATCGAAGCCGCGCAAGTCGATGGCAACATTCCGGAATCCGAACGCCAAGTGATTCGGCGCTTGATTCGCGAACACTTTCATTTGCCCGAAACCGAGACCGATACCCTGCTGCGCATCGCCGAAGGCGAATTCGCCGCAGCGCTGGACGATTGGGTGTTCACCCAAGCGGTGCGAGAGAACTTCTCCGTGGAAGAGCGCGCCACGATTCTGGAAATGTTGTGGCAAGTCGTCTATGCCGACGGAACCCTAGTGCGCTTTGAAGACGCCTTGCTGCATCGCATCGCCAAAGCCCTGCACTTGAGCGACGGCGAGGCCGACGCCGCCCGCGAACGCGCCTATGCCCGCTACTGCGATGGCCAGGATGAGGGGGCGGCATGAGCAGGGAGCAGGGGCCCCTTGGGGATGCGACCGCCCGCGAATGCCGCCACACGACCGACGCCTTGGCCGTGCAGCACCCCCGTCCGCCCGGAGGTCGCGGCATGAGCAGGGAGCAGGGGCCCCTTGGGGATGCGACCGCCCGCGAATGCCGCCACACGACCGACGCCTTGGCCGTGCGCACGACACGCCGGCGCGGAGGGAGCAGCATGAAGATCTTGGCATCCCTGTTTCTGGCTCTTCTGCTGCCCTTCGCCCTGTCTTACGCCCAGACGCCCAGGGGCGGATTTCGAGACACCCCAGCCTATCTGGCTGCGATCGCGCACAAAGCGCCGCTGCTAGCCGCCGCCGCGGCAGGCGAGCGACTCGTGGCCGCGGGTGATTTTGGCACCGTGCTGCTTTCCGATGACGCCGGACACACTTGGCGCCAGGCCAAAACGCCGACTCGCGCGACCCTTCCCGCACTCGCTTTCGCCGATGCCAAAAACGGTTGGGCGGCGGGTCATGGCGGCGTGGTCATTGCCACCACCGACGGCGGCGAAACCTGGGCGCGCGCTGGCGACCTGGGCCGCGAAGTGGTGCCGTTTGCGCTGTTCTTCGATGAGAGCAAGAAAGGCCTGGCGGTAGGTGCTTTCGGCTTTGCCGCGGCAACTGGCGACGGTGGCAAGACCTGGCGGGAACTGCGTGTTTCCTCGGGCGAATTCGCCGATCAGCACCTTTATGCGATTTTCGCCGACGGGAAGGGCCGGCTCTGGATTTGCGCCGAAGGCGGAAACCTCTACTACACCGACGATGAGGGCGGCAGCTTCAAAGCGGTGTCTTTGCCCTACAAAGGCTCGATCTGGGGCGGCCTGGCGCTCGCCGACGGCGCGCTGCTGGTTTGGGGCATGCGCGGCAACATTCTGCGCAGCACCGATCACGGCAAAACATGGGCCAGCGTCGCCAGCGGCACCGATCAAGCCTTGACGACGGGCCTCGCCCGCAATGGCGAGATCGTGCTGGCCGGTCTGGGCGGTGCCATCACCCGCAGCAACGACGGTGGCAAAACGTTCGCCAGCACCATTCGTACCGAGCGTCAGGCGCACACTGCGCTGCTGGACGCCAAGGGTTCGATTCTTTCCTTCACGCTCGCCGGCATCGGCGGCGAAATCAAGTAGCAACGAAACACGGCATCCAAGGAGGGCCTCGCATGAATACTTACCTCAATACCATCAATGGTGAGCAAGTCGCCTCGGTGGAAACCTTCGAGTCGATCAACCCCGCCAGCGGCCAGCCCGTCGGTTTGGTCCCGATATCCACCCGCGACCAGGTGAGTGCGGCCGTCGCCGCAGCGCGCGCCGCGCAACCGGCCTGGGCGGCCCGGCCCGATGCCGAACGCAAGGCGCTAATGATGCAAGTGGCGGAAGTCATCAAAGCCAACGCGCCTTACCTCTCTGAGTGGGTCACGCGCGAACAGGGCAAACCCCTGGGCGGGGTGGGCCCCGATCAAGTGCCCGGCGCGCGTTTCGAACTGTGGGGCTGCGAAGTCTGGACCCAAGTACCCGCCAGCCTCGATCTGCCAGTGGAAGTTGCTTTCGAAGACGACACCCGGCGCGACGAAGTGCATCGCAAGCCTTATGGCGTGGTCGGCGCCATCGCGCCCTGGAACTGGCCGCTTTTGATCGCCATCTGGCAAATCATTCCCTCCATTCGCGCCGGCAACACCGTGGTGATCAAGCCTTCGGAGTACACCTCCATCGGCACCCTGGAACTGGTGCGCTTGATCAGCGCCGTCCTGCCCAAGGGCGTGGTCAACACCATCAGCGGCCCCGGGAACGTCGGCTCGTGGCTGGTCTCCGACCCCGGCATCGACAAGATCATGTTCACCGGCTCGGGGCCCACCGGCGCGAAGATCGCCGAAGCCGCGGCCAAGAATCTCACGCCCACCACCATGGAATTGGGCGGCAATGACGCCGCCATCATGTTGCCCGACGCCGACCCCAAGGCCATGGCCATGGGGCTTTTCTGGGGCGCGTTTCTCAACATGGGTCAGACTTGCGCTTGCGCCAAGCGGCTTTATGTGCCGGAGAACCTGTTCGATGACACCGTCGCCGCCCTGAAGGGCCTCGCCGAAGCCATGCCCATGGGTGATGGCATGGCCGAGGGCACGGTGATGGGGCCGATCCAGAACAAGATGCAATTCAACAAAGTGGTATCGCTGGTGGAAAGCGCCAAAGCGCAAGGCGGCACCATCGTCTGCGGCGGCGCGCCCAAAGGGGGTCCCGGCTACTTCTATCCGCTGACCATCGTCACCGGTCTCAAGGATGGCGACCGCCTGGTCGACGAAGAGCAGTTCGGCCCAGTGCTGCCGATCATCAAATACAGCAAAGTCGAAGATGCCATCGCTTCGGCCAACCGCCTCGACGTGGGCCTGGGCGCCTCGGTGTGGTCGAATGACGTCAATCGCGCCAAAGAGGTGGCCAGCCGCATCCAGGCCGGTACGGTATGGATCAACCAGCACGGCATGATCCATCCCATGGTGCCCTTCGGCGGCGTGAAAGGCTCGGGCTACGGCGTGGAGTTCGGCGTCGATGGCTTGAAGGCGGTGACCCAGCCGCAGGTCATCAGCATCAAGAAGTGAGTTTGTGCGCCGAGGCCTTCCGCACCATGCGACGCTTACTGCCCCGTGATCGCGCCGCCGGTGTGAAGTTGCTGCGAGGCCTCACCCTGGCGGCGGTGCTCTGTGCACCGCCGCCACTTTTCGCCCTGGAGAGCGCGGCCACGCTCTACACGCTCAACTGCCGCGGCTGCCACCTGCCGCCGGAAGAGTTTCGCCGGGATGCGCCCCCACTCGCCGGCCAGTTCGCGCAGGCCGAAACCGGGCGGGTCTTTTTCATTGAATTGCCGCCGCCGGGAACGCGCTTGAGCCGCGAACAGGATGCCCGTCTCTGGCAAGAAATCCTCACTTGGAAGACGAGCTGCCACGTGATTCTGCAGGATGCCCCGCTGATTCGTTACACTGGTGCCGCGCACGTGAAATGAAATTGGTCTTCGCGCTGGTTTTTGCCCTGTTTCCCCTGTCCGGGCTCGCGCAATCGAAACTCCAGGCCTTGCCCCCGCCGGCCAGCGTGAAAGCGCCGCTCGCCGAATTGGGCCGACATCTGTTTTTTGAACCGCGACTATCTGGCGACGGCAGCCGCAGTTGCGCCAGTTGCCACCTGCCCGAGCGGGGTTTCGCCGACGGACTGGCCCAATCGCGGGGTTACAGCGGCAGCGAATATTTCCGCAACACGCCAAGTTTATGGTCGGTGCGACTCAAGAGGCGCCTCACCTGGGACGGGCGGCTCGATGCCGGCGACTTGCCGACCGCGGTGCGCGACATGATCACCGAAGCGTTTTTTATGAATGCCGACGCCCGGCTCATCCAGGAGCGGGTGCGCCAAATCCCCGGACTGATGAAGCTATGGCGGCAGGCCTACGGCAAAGATACAGAGCCCTACGGGCCGCAGATTTTCACCGCCATCGCCGAATACCTCAAGACGCTCGACGCCGCGAACACGCCGCTCGATCGCTACTGGCGCGGCGAGGCCATCGTCCTGCCTAGGCCGGTGCGCGAGGGTCTGACACTTTTCGAAGGCAAAGCGGGCTGCATCCGCTGCCACTCAGGGCCTTTGCTGAGCGACGGCAAGGCACATCGCCTGGGCGTGCCCGAGGCATCGGCCATCACCACCGAGCCACTGCGCTCGATCAGCCTCTTGCGCCATCACGCGACGCTGGGTGTGCCCAACTATATGCAGGAAAGAAAGGACCTCGGTGCCTACGCCGTGAGCAAAGAAGGCGCCGACCGCGGACGCTTTTTCACACCCTCTTTGCGCGGCCTCGGCTTCACCGCACCCTATATGCACAACGGAGCTTTCGCTCGACTGGAAGAGGTGATCGATTTTTACGACCGCGGCGGGGGCGCTGGCAGCGAACTGCGACCTCTAGGCCTCACCGCCAAGGAGCGCGCGGCGCTCGTGGCTTTCCTCGAAGCGCTGTCCGCTCCGGCCAGTCCAGCGGCAGCACCTTTGCCTTTTGATTACGCCTTGGTGCCGGGGGCGGATCGATGAGGAGTTTTCTCACCGCCCTGCTCATCGGCGTCGCGAGTGTGGCGCGAGCCGAATTCGGCCCCTTGCCTGCGGTTCCCGTGCCGCTCGACAACCCCATGAGCGCGGCAAAGGTCGAGTTGGGGCGCCTGCTGTTTTTTGATCCACGGCTGTCGGGCAATGCCTCGACCTCCTGCGCTTCTTGCCATTGGCCCACTTTGGGTTGGGGCGAAAAAAGCGCAGCCTCTCGCGGTTATCCCGGCACCGTGCATTGGCGCAACGCGCAGACGATTTGGAACGCCGCCTATTACAACCGCCTCTTCTGGGACGGCGCGGCCGCGAGCCTGGAAGCTCAGGCGCAATCCGCCGCAGAAGGCGCGGTAGCAGGCAATGGTGATCTCGCAATGATGGAAATGCGCCTGCGCCATGTGCCGGAGTACGTAAAGCGCTTTGGTGCCGTTTTTGGCACCGAATGGCCGCGAATACAACACGCCTGGGCCGCCATCGCCGCCTTCGAAAGAACCCTGGTGAGCGACCCGAAATTAGTGCCTTTCGACCGCTGGCAGGCGGGCGACACCCAAGCGCTTTCCCCCGAGGCCCGGCGCGGCTTTGCGCTCTTTGGCGGCAAAGCCGGATGTGTTCGCTGCCACAACGGCCCTTTGTTCAGCGATCAGCAATTCCATGCGCTGGGTGTGCCGCGAACCTCCCTGGCCGACAGCAGCGTGCTGCTGCAAATCACCGCCCGCTGGCAGAACCTGCAGCGGGGCGTCACGCGCGAGCAATACCGCGCCAGCGACGAAGACTTGGGCTTGGAATACGCCACGCGCGATGCGCGCGACCGCGGCAAGTTCCGCACGCCCAGTCTGCGCGAGCTCAAACACACCGCGCCCTACATGCACAACGGCGCCTTGGCGACTCTGCGTGAAGTGGTCGACTTCTTCGATCGCGGCGGCGGCACCCGCGCCAACAAAAGCCCGCTGTTGCAAGCGCTGGGTTTGAGCGAGCAGGAGAAAGCGGATCTGGTCGCGTTTCTCGAAAGCTTGAGTATGGAACACCCGCCCGCGCTCACGCCACCCCGCCTGCCGCCTTATGCCCCGCTCCCCGAGGAAAAAAGCCATGAGCGATGAAAGAGCTTGCCTGTCGCGCCGCGATTTTTTGCTCCAGGGCAGCCGCCTGGTGATGCTCGCCGCCGTCGCGGGCCTGCCCGCGCCGCTGCTGGCGCAGCGCGCCGAGTTCAGCGCAGAGCGGCTCTTGCGTCTCGATGAACTGACTTTGGGCCGGGGCTATTGGTTCGACTATCCGCGCCCGGGATTGGCCAACGTAATGGTGAAGCTCGGTGTGCCGGCGGCCGGCGGCATCGGCCCGGAACAAGACATCGTCGCGTTCAGCGCCCGCTGCACGCATCTGGGCGGCGACTTGCGCGGCAGCCTGCAAGCCGCGCAGCAGGTGCTAGGCCCCTGCCCCAGGCACCTCACCACCTTCGACCTCACCCGCCATGGTGTGGTGATCACCGGCCACGCCACGCAAAGCCTGCCGCAGGTGCTGCTGGATTTACGCGGTGCGGACATTTTCGCCGTGGGCATGATGGGCCTGGTGTTCGGCGCCGGAGCCAGGCATGGCTGAACTCGCGCCTCCCCGGCCGCCCAAAGGCGCCGAACAGTTCACCACCGCCTGCGACTATTGCGTGGTGGGTTGCGCTTATCGCGTCTGGCGCTGGCCCGCGCGGGCAGGCGGCGCCGCGGACGACACCGTACCCTGGGCCAATCCGGCGCAACACAACCTCATTTCCTGGCAGGGTCGAGCGCATCATGTCCTGGTGCTGCCCGACCCCGAGGCGCAGGCGGTCAACCCGGGGGGGAACCACTCCATGCGCGGCGGCACCCTGGCGCAGAAGTGTCACAACCCTGCCAACCGCACCCGCGAGCGCCTCGGCACGCCGCTTTTGCGCGTCGCCGGGCAACTGGTGCCGGTGCGCTGGGATGTTGCCATCGACATCATGGCGCGGGTGTCGCAGCACGTGTTGCGGCACCACGGCGAGCATGCCTGGGGCATCAAGGCCTATTCCTACCAATATTTCGAAAACACCTACGCCATCACCAAGCTCGCCTTCGATGCCGTGGGCACACCGGCCTTCGCGCCCCACGACAAATGCGCCAACACCAACGACGCCGCCGGACTCGATGACGCCGGCCTCGAAGCGTTTGCCCCATCTTACGAAGACTGGGGCGCCTGCGACGTGCTGTTCTGCTCGGGCACCGACCCCTTCGAGACCAAAAGCACACTATTCACGCAATGGATCATGCACGGCGCCACGCCGAACAAGACCCTGATCTTCGCCACACCGCACCGGACCATGGGCGTGGCCTGGGGCGAGCGCCAGGGTGGATTGTGGCTGCCGGTGCTGCCCGGCACCGACACCGTGTTGCATAACGCCATCGCACGCATCATCGTGGAGCGCGGCTGGCAGGATCAGGCCTTCATCGACCGCTGGATCGCTCAGCGCTGGGAAGTCGATCAGGGCCTGGGCCGCGGCACGCGCAACACACCCTGGCAGTGGCGCACCACCTGGGGCACGTTTCAAAGCGATTGGGCCGACTATCGCGCCTTCGTGCTCGGGCGCGAGGAACACCGCCTGGCTGACGCCGCGCGACTCACTGGCGTAGCGGCGGAGAAAATTCTGCGCGCCGCCCAACTCCTGGCCGCCCCGCGCGCCGATGGCTCGCGGCCCAAGGCCTCGTTCATGCTGGAAAAAGGCAACTACTGGTCGAACAACTATCTCAACAGTGCTTCTTTCGCGGCCCTGGGCCTCATCTGCGGCGCGGGCAATCGGCCGGGTCGGGTGATTGGCCGCGGCGGCGGACACCAGCGCGGCATGGTGAACGCGCCGGGTCATCCGGGCTGGCTATCGCCCGAGAAATACCCCGGGCGGCGCAAGAAACCCTTGAACCTCGACCGCTGGCTGATCGACGGCAAGCTGCGCTTCGCCTGGGTGTTCGGCACCACTTGGATCGGCGCCATGGCGGCTTCCAAAGAATTGGAACGCGCCATCGCCCAACTCACCATCGGGCAGCCCAAGCAAGTAACCGCAACCGACCCCGCCGCCGCGGCTGCCGCCCTGATCGCGCGCATCGAGGCCGGCGGCATGATGCTGGTCGACTCCGACATCTACCCCGTGGCACCGCTCAACACCCGTTATGCCGATTTGGTGCTGCCCGCGGCCACTTGGGGCGAAGCCGACTTCACGCGTTGCAACGGCGAACGCCGCTTGCGTTTATACCCGGCTTTCGCCGATGCGCCGGGTGATGCCAAACCCGATTGGTGGGCGGTGCAGGCCTTCGCCAGGCGCATGGGCTGGGGCGAGCGCTTCGCCTGGTCTAGCGCCAGTGAGGTCTTCGAAGAGGCGGCCCGCCACTCGCGCGGCGGCGCCTACGATTATCACGAGCTGGTGCAAGAGGCGCGGCGGCAGGGCAAGTCGGGCCACGCGCTTCTGGCGGGGCTGGGTAGTGACGGCATCCAGACCCCGGTGCGACGCGCGCAGGGCAAACTCTTAGGCACTCCGCGCCTGCATGACCCCGACAACGCCCTGCCCGACGCCAACGCCTGGCGCAATAAACTCATTCAGGCTTTCAACACCCACAGCGGCAAAGCCGTGTTGCTCAAGTCACCCTGGAATTTCCCCGGCTGGAGCGAGTTCTACGCAGCGGCCCAACCGCGCCCGGAAAAAAACGAACTCTGGATCACCAACGGCCGCATCAACGAAAACTGGCAAAGCGGTTTCGACGACTTCCGGAAACCCTACACCGCGGCGCGGGGCCTGCCGCAAATGTTGTTCATGCATCCCGAGGATGCGGCACGGCGCGGCATCGCCAACGGCGACCAGGTGCGCGTGGTCAACGACACCGTTTACGTGTTGACCGGCATGCCCCTGGGGGTGGAAAGCGCCGACCAACACTTCAAGGCCCTGCTCGCCGCCGGGCACATCAAGGTAACCCAAGGCGATTTCGAAGCCGTGGCCATCCTTGACCCCGGCATGCGCCAGGGCGTGGCCAAGGCCGGCTTCAACCACCCGGACGCGCCGGCCAACGCCGTCTGCCACGCCGTGCCCGACCCCTTGACCAACAACTACCGCTACAAGCTGGGGCGCGGACGGGTGGAGCGGCTCGGGCCGTCGGAGCACGTCGCGGATTTGCGCGCGGTGAGCCTCAAGGCGAGGGGCTTCGGTTGTGCAGACGGACAGCGTTGAAAGGGCTCTGTGAAAGTCCTCTGTGATCAGGAGCAGAAACTCGGATTCGACGCGGCTAGATGACGCGATTGTTCGAGGCAATTTTGCCAAGAAGCTGGCCGAGCTTCTGCGGCTCGCGGCAAACCAAGAAGCCCCACTGCCCCAGCTTGCCCCAGCGATTGACCGCCTCAACCCAGCGCTTCGCGGCCTGGTGCTTGGCATCGGTATCCTCGTGCTGCTTGCCCTTGATCTCA
Source organism: Casimicrobiaceae bacterium (assembly GCA_026646885.1). Lineage (GTDB taxonomy): Bacteria > Pseudomonadota > Gammaproteobacteria > Burkholderiales > Casimicrobiaceae > JACPUX01. The sequence continues at coordinate 189,400 of JAPKHK010000004.1, forward strand.
AGCACCACATTCACTGAATTCCGCATTCGGACAATGAAATCCGGTTCATAAACTTGCGGGTTGCCGTAAAGCTCATACGGAATGTTGAACTCCAGCCGATCGTTCCTCGCGTAGCAGAATACGACCCCGTCCTTCGCCAGCTTTTCAAGCTGGAAGGCGGCCGCCTGTTCCCACGAGCCGGTGTCGCAGGCGACAAAATTCAGGTGGCTCGCGCCGGTCATCTGTACCGGCTTCACGGTCTTGAAATGCACGCTTTCCGTGCTGCCCACCGGCCGGTAGCGATTCAACCGTGGCAGCAGCGGCGCTTCGCCGCGCTCGTCATCAGGCGTGATCGCGGCCAGCAGCAAGCCGATGATGCGCTGGGCGTAGGTCTGCAAGCCTATCTCGCAGGGATGGCAGCCCGCCAGGTCGATGCGCGACGCGACGTACTCCTTGACGATCCGCAGCACCTGCGGAAACAACATTGCCCGGTTGTGCTGGCGAAGTCCCTGCTTGCCGGAAAGGGATGTTTCCGTCAGCGCACGGACAATCTCCTTTGCCAGTTCGAACTCGATGGTTTGCGGATGCACCGAGTCGTAGTACGCCTGCCGATCCACGAGATCGAACCCGAATCCGGTTTGCGCGCCCGGGTGACCGACCTGGTAGCCCACTTGTGGGCGCACGAACGCGGCGGTTGGCGTTGTCCACGGATCGAGCGTCGTCTTCTCCACGCTCCCGACATCGCACCTGATCAGATTGCGCTTCAGGTCGACGACGTAGCCTTCGACGATGGGAAACCGGATTTCGAACGCCTTGCGCTCCGGCAGTGCCATGACCTCGTGCTTGGGTCGGTCTTCGGGCGGCGGGCCCTTGCCCGGCTCGCGGCCCTTGAACGGTATCAGCGAGAAAGGCACTCCGAATATGTCGACGTATTCTGCTGTCAGAAGCCCCGTTTCGGGATCGGGCGTGTAGTCCATGCGCCGTAATCCACGCCCGACCACCTGCTCGCAAAGCAACTGGCTGTGAAAGGCGCGCAGGCCAAGGATGTGCGTCACGTTGTTCGCATCCCAGCCTTCGCTGAGCATGTTCACGCTGACGACGCAGCGTATGTCCGCCCCCGCTTCGCCCGCCCGGCCGACTGTCGAGACGATCTTGCGCAACTCCTGCGCCGCCTCCTTCTTCGTCGCATTCGGGTCTTCGCTCTCGGCTGCGGCGAGCAGGCTGGAATCGATGCGCAGGGTGACTTCTGCGCCCTTGCGGTTCCAGAGTTCTGGAAAGCCTGATAGTCCCGCGCCGTAGTGCTTCTGCGCCTTTGCCTTCTTTTTGCGCCGCTTCGGCGCTGCGTCCTCGTCGCCTTCGTCCTCGTCGGGCGTTTCCGCCTCGACAAGCTCTTCGCCCGAAATCGCCCGGTAGAATTCCTTGGCAATATCGGTGTTGTCGCAGACCACAATCATCACCGGAGGCGTGCGCTCCTGGCCGGGCGCGGACGAGCTGACCTGTTCGAGCTTCTGCTTCCATTCGCCCGCCAGCGTCAGCAGCGCATCTTCGGCTTTTCTGTACACTACTGCCGGCTTCGGCTTGCCGCCGGTGAGCTTCTCGCCGGCTTTCATATCGCGGGTGATGTGTTCCCAGAGTTTGAAGTACTTGGGATCGGGGCGTCCGGTATTGTCCATCGCCGGCAGGCGCGGAATTTTCGTGATGCCGCTCTCGATCGCGTCGACCAGCGAAAAGTCGCTCACGATCCAGGGAAACGGCGAGCCCTCCGGATAGCCGCTGCCGTGAATGTAGAAAGGCGTCGCCGACAGATCCACGCAGAGCCCGATGCCGCAGGCCGCGTTGATCTTGTCCAGCCCGCTCACCCACACTGTCGCCTCCTCGCGATCGGCTTTCTCCTCTGCGGACAGTATCTCGTCCTCACCCACTGGTGCGGGGCGGTAGGCATGGTGGCCCTCGTCGTTCAGCACCATCAGCGGTTCATCGTCCCACAGGCCACCAAGGCGGTTTCGGGCAAAGGCCTCGGCGCTCTCCTCGCCCAGCTTTACGATGGGTGCGCCGCCGACGTTCTGAACCTCGGCCTCAGGCGCGAGCCAGTGCCAGTTGGTCACCAGCACCGTGCCCTTGGCCAGTTCCGGCCGCAATGCCGTCGGCACAATGTCGAACTGCTCGAAGTAGTTGTTCGGGTGGCCAGGCCGTAGCACCGACAAGCGCTCCTTGATCGTCAGGTTTGGACAGACCACCAGCGCCCGCCTGGGGTAGCGAGCGTCACCCGGTTTCGTGCCCCGATTGCAGAACGCCCAGGCAATAAGCATGGCCATCACGACCGTCTTGCCGCTGCCAGTCGCCATCTTGCAGGCGTAACGGGCAATTGCTTTCGCGCTCGCGTCGTTCGGAATGTCGGCGAGCTTCGGATGCTGCGCGACTTTCGTCTTCCATTGGTCCGGCCGCGGATTGCGGCCCAGGCTGAGGGTGCCGAATTCATCAAGCGTCAGCTTGGGTGTCCAGCGCGGTTTCTTGCCCAGCGCCAGAATCTCGCGCAGGTAGATGATTGTCTCCACCGCCTCGACCTGGCAGAAGAACAGCCGCCGCCCGCGGTCCTCGCGCCACCAGTGGCGCAGGAGTTTCTTTGTTGCCTCGCTCGCGTTTTCCCACCCGGAGTCGCGCCAGCGCCGTACGTCGTCGCGCAGCGCATTCACCAGCGGCAGATCGTCGCGCTCTTCCTCCGCGATGAACGACATTTGCTGCTGCGCGCTTCCCGAGCGTTCGCTCTTGAACCAGTAGCTCGCCGGCCGTCTGCCGGGCGTTTTTGTCGGGATCCCGGTACGGGAGTCATACAGCCAGTGCTGATCCGGCTCCTTGTAGGGAGAACACAGGATCGGATTCTCGACCGGCTGGATGGGGATTTCGTCCTGGGCCATGACTTACCGCATCAGCAGCAGTGAAGAGAGCGGTAGGCTCACGATGCGCGGATCGTCGGTCGCCGGGTCGTCGCCTTGCGTCACCAGAATGCCGAAAGGCGCGCGATAGACCGTCTTTTCGATCATCTGGCGGAGCCCCAGGGTGTCCCCGTAATCCACCCGACGCCGGTATTTCACCTCGATCGGGATGCGCTGTTCGCCGATGGTCAGCACGAAATCCACTTCTTTCTCGGCCGCGCGTTCCGGAAAGTGCGCCACGTCCAGGCCCACGATGGAGCGAAAGAAATATCCGACCGCGCTTTCGGCAAGGCGTCCGGCCAGATCGCTGAGATGGGGTTCGCGGGCGAGCGCCTCCGGATCGAGCGGCACCTTTTCCTGCAGCCAGGCCGCGCGCAGGGCGTGGTCGCACAGGCACAGCTTGGCCGCGCCGCGGCGGCGCTTGAGCCGCAGTTCCAGCGGTTCGACCAGGCGCAGCAGCAGGGTGCCGTCCAGAAATTTCAGGTAATTCAGAATGCGCTGCCAGCCGACGTTCGCGTTCATGGCACGGCGTACTTCATCGAGATAGAGGCTTTGCGTCGGTGATTGCCCGGCATAGCGACAGGCGAGCCGAAACACCTCTTCGAGCAGATGTTCATCCCGCTTCTGCCCGCGCGGCCCCATGCGCAGATCATGCTGGATTGCCCGCCGCACCACGGTCTCGTTCAGGAAATCGGCGACCTGCTCCCAGGGCACGCCGGCCTTGGCATGCGCCACGGGATAGGCTCCCCGCTCGCTGAAAGCCCGGAACGCGGCATCGCGGGCTTCAGCGTGGTGCAGGCCGAACTCGCGCAGGCCGTGCCAGAACTTCTTGTCTTTCAGCGGCGCGAGGCCGTTGTGCGGGAGATACGGCGGAATCTCCCCGCATCCGCGAAACTGCGCGATCTCCCGCAGCAGCAGCGGCCCCATTTCGAGCGTGGTGATGCGCCCGGCCAGGCTGTCGCGACCCGCCTCGATGCGCAGGGCGGAGCTGCCGGTGACCAGCGCCTTCACGCCGCTGATGTCCACCAGGTTCTTGAGCTGGGGCGCCCAGTCCGCCAGGTTCTGGACTTCATCCAGAAAAAAGTAAGCCGGTTCCCCTTCGCTTGAAGCCAGTGTCAAGGTCTTGCCGAGGATATTGTCGGCGAACCAGTAGGCGAGCTCGGTCAGCGGCCACTTTACCCGCCGAGGAATCGGTAGATCGTCGAATTGCAGGCGCAGGATGCGCCGCGGGGCGATGCCCTCGCTCAGGAACGAATCGATGATCTGATTGAGCAGCGTGGTCTTGCCGATCTGCCTGGGGCCGCGCACCACCGTCGCGGGAGAAAGACCGTTCAGCAGGCTTCGCCGTGCGGGCGCGAAAGCCCAGCGGCGGATCGGCTCGACGCCGCGCACCGGTTCGCCGCGCCACCACGGGTTCATTTCCCGGATGCTCTGCTCGAGCCCCGGGGTCAACCAATGAGCGAGTTCGCGCTTCGCCACGATCTCAGGTCCGCTCCGGCATCGGTATGACACGCATGCCCTCGTTGCCGCGCGGATCGATCACCTTCACCGCCACGCGCCACGCCTCGCCCTTGCCGAGCCGCTCCGGGCGCGGGAAGGGCAGGCTTGTCAGACCGCTCAGAGCCTCGAAAGCCTCCTCCTCGACCACCCCCGCGTCGCCGAGGGCCTTGGCGAGCTTGCCCCACTTGCTCTTGTCCGGGAAAAAAGCCTGGCAGATGCAGAACGTCCGGCCGTCGTAGTCGGTGTCGAGGAACCACGCGGCAATGCGCTCCTTGTCGGTCGGAAAGAGCGTGTTGCTCACCGGATCGTAGACATCCATGCCCTCGACCTCGATAACATGCTCGCCGTCCCCCCGCAGCATCGGCGGCTTGATGCGCGGCGCGCTGAATACCGTGAAGAGCTGGCTGCCCGGCTGCGTCTTCAACAGATCGCCCATCGCCACGTCCGGGCGGATCAGCGCCATGTGCAGCCTGAGCTTCGGATGGCTGCCGCTCTCGATCGCATCCTGCGCCGTCGCGTCGAAGCCGAATCCGGCGAAGACCACATCATCGTAGCCCTTGCGGTTCGCGTCGCGGATGACATCCTCCACCTGCATAGCCGACACGTTGCCGACGGCCGGGCCTACACTCACCGCCATGCGGCGCTCCTTCTGGTCGCCATTCATCCACTCGCCTTCGGCGTGAATGAGCGACGCCCTGGTCAGCGGATCGAGCCGGCTGAACTTCATGTTCTTGTTGCCGTGGAAATCCACCCCGCTCGCCTTGAGCAGGCGGATGATCGTGTCGAGATGCGCTTCGGCGTTCTGCACCGCGGCATTGCCGTCGAAGGTCTCCAGTTCGCCAGGCGCTCCGCCGATCGGCGTGTCCGGCCCGTCTTCCACGGAGATGACGCCCTCCATCGTGAATGGGCCGGTCACGCGAACCACGCCTTTCACGGTCTCGGGCTTGTCCACCAGCTCTTCCATCTCTGCATTTGCGGCGATGCAGGCGTTCACCTCGTCCATCTTCGCCCGCCAGGCGGCGCGGTAGGCCGTCAGTGCCTCCTGCAACGTCTTCGGCCATTCGTGATCGGTGTCGAAGGGCACTTCCCATTCTTTCCATTCGTGCTTCGGTATCGCGTTGCGATAGGCCTCCGCCTGCTTAGCCGTCACGCCCTTGAGAGGATTCCGGGCCGGCACCGGCTTGATCAGCGCGGGCTGGGTGTCCGGCAGCAGCCAGCGGCGCACGTCGGCATCGCTTACCGCATTGGCCCCCAGTTCACGATGCTTGGCGATCAACTTCTCGGCCAGCTTTTCCTTCAGGGCCGCGCCGACCTTGGCAACCTCCCGGTTCAGCTTCTCCAGCTTTTCGGCAAGGACGGGCTCGTGCCTGGCGAAGATGGGGTCGAGGGAGGTGTTTCGAGCGATGCTCTTCAGCGTGATGTGCGGCACCGTCTTGCACGAGAAAGTGGACTTGCCCGGAATCCGGCCGCTCGGATCGGTGAGCCAGGTCCCGTGCGGATTGCGCGCCACGTCCTCCGCGCTTAGTGGACGGAGTTGGTGATAGTCGAATTTAGCGGTCATCAGTCGGTGCTTGGCCAGGGCTAGCGCCACGCGGCTGGAATCGCAAGTGATCCAACGCCGGCCCCACTGCTCGGCCACATACGCAGTCGTTCCGCTTCCGCAAGTCGGGTCCAGCACGAGGTCGCCGGGGTCGGTGGTCATTAGCATACAGCGCGCGATGACTTTGGTTGTCGTCTGGACGACGTAAATCTTGTCTTGTTCGGCCGTCCCCATCGTGTCGTCCCACAGATTGCCAAGTGCGCTGGCGGAGAAGTCGTGGAAATACTTTTTGAGATTGGCGAAGTCGCGCGTCTTCAACAAGCGCTCCGCTTGGCGTAGCCGCGCCATTCCTGCTGCATTCGTTTTCCACCCCCCTTTTTTTGGCCTCCTTACAAGCTCGCCATCCAACTCAAAATCAAAGGTTGTAGATTCACTAGCCGTCTCCGAAGTCAGAGGGTCGCCGCGCCAAGCACGCGCACCTATTGGCATGCGTTCCGGCTCTTCTCGTTCTGCGTCGAGAATCGGGCGTGACCATCCCTCGGCAAGTTCTATCCTCGCGAATCGTGCGCCAGCGCCTTCACGAAAGTCTTTTGTCACATAGAGCGGGTTGTATTTCATCTGCTCCAGATTCTGCGCATACCACAACACGTAATCAGAGACGTTGTCCAAGCGCGCCTCACCCATGCCTCCGGTTTTCTTGGTTGTGATGAGAGAGACGAAGTTTTCGGCACGAAACACCTCATCCATCACGCACCGGACGCGATGCAGATTCTCATCGCTGATTTGCACGAAGATGCTGCCCGTATCGGCCAGAAGCTCCCTCGCCATGGCCAGCCGGTCGCGCAGATAGGCGAGATAGGAGTGGATGCCGAGCGTCCAGGTGTCGCGGTAGGCTTTGACCATCTCCGGCTCGCGGGTGAGGTCTTGCTCGCGGTCCTTCACGTCGCGCTGGCCGAGCTGCGGCTGGAAATTCGAGGCGAATTTGATGCCGTAGGGCGGGTCGAGGTAGATCATCTGCACCTTGCCCGCGAGGTCTTCGCGCCGGGCGAGGCTGGCCATGACCTGGAGCGAGTCGCCGAGGATCATGCGATTGGCCCAGTCTACGTCGTGCTGGTAGAACTGCACCGCCTTGGCGTAATCCTGCTGCGGATCGGCGAAGAGGTCGCGCTCGACGTCCTCGCGCGCCAGCACGCGCAGAATGGCCTGGGTGGAGACGCGCTCGTGCATGTGCAGCGCAACCGGTTCGACCTCGAACCAGGGCTTCTCGCGCTTGCCGCTCCATTCCAGCCAGGGCTCGTGCCGGCGCAGTGCGTCGGCCAGCAGTTTGGCCTCGTCGTCCGTCAGCGCCCGCTGGCGGGCGGTAGCCAGCAGCTCCGGCAGCCTGTCCGCCGCCGTCGCGTCCGTGGCCGAGCGGAGACTCGGCGGCAGGTGCGGATTATACTCATGGCGGATTCTGGTTGCTTCCTGTATGCGGCCCTGCGCTTCCAAGCCGGCGGGCGGGATATTCTTCCGCTTGGCCGAGTGCCTGATGGACTCAGCCAACTCTTTCGAATCTCTCCCGCGACGCGGAGCCTTGCCGTTTGCCACTCCCATGCTGGCACCCTCATTCGGAACTTTATTGACCAAGTCTTGCGCTGCCTCCTTCGGCAATCATCTCACGGCCACCGCTGGCACTCGCGTTTGGCGCCGATCGCGACCCAATTCAAGTAGGTGAAGGAACCGCTCCAGCCATTTACCCCGGGGCCCTAGCCGAGCGTTCGCACCCCGCCGGTGGCAAGCGCCTCCAAGCGGCAAGACCAGCGACGCGCAAGCGGCGCATTGGCGCCCAGTATACCTGCGGTGAGAGGTGATTGGGCAGACCGACCGGAAGGCTGCGGCCCGCCAAACTGGCTGTGCGGCGCTGGTCACGATTGAATATTGCACAAACAACTTTGACCTGCCAGGCGGGCTCGTCGCGGCTGGGCAGATCAAAGTGACACAAGCTGAACTCGAAGTCGTGGCGATCGTTGGCGCCGGCACGAGTCTCAAACCTAGAGGCATGCTCTAGGCCGCGAGTCACCCGGCGACGCGCGCCGAGTGACTTCTCGCCGCGGCCAGCTTGCCTGGCCAGCGGCGCTTCGCCTCAGCCGTGGCGGTGCCCCGGCCCCTGCATCATGCCCGGCCCGCCTTGCGGCCCGCGGTGGCGGTGCATCTCTTCGGCCTTCTTTCTTTGCTCGGGCGTAAGCACGGCATGCACTTGCGCATGCGTCTGCACCCGCAGCAGCGCCATTTCACTCACCGCCTTGCCCAAGGCATCGGAGGCAGCGCGCGCCCTCCCGGCGTCGAAACTGTCGCCATGCGCCAAAGTCCGCAACTCTTCGCGCGCCTTGCGGATCGCCTTGTGCTTGTCGCGCATCGCCGGCGCCTGAGCATGCATGATGCTGAAAATTTTGTCGCGTTGCGCCTCGGTGAGATTGAGCGCGCGCAGATGCATCATCGGCCCCATGCCGCGGCCGTGTTTCATGCCATGGCCTTGCATCATGCCCGGGCCTGGCCCTTGCATCATGCCCGCCCCACCGCCGTGCATCATGCCGCCATCGTAGGCGAAATTCGGAAAACCGTCTTCGCCTTCGTGGCCCCACGGGCCTTGGGCGAAGCTGCTCAAGGGCAAGGCAAGCGCAAGCGCTCCGGCAAAGACGAGACGGCTGGTCTTGAATTTCATTTGGCAACTCCTTCTGGAAGTTTCGCGAACTTGCCGACCGGGCAAGTCCTACGCGATGGCCTAATTCTGCAGCCAAGCGATGTAAAACGCCGTTAACGAATCGTAACCGTTGCGCTGGAATTGTTTCTGTCGCCGGCCGCCGCCAAGATCCGCCCGGGCAAAAAACGAAGGGCCAAACACGCTGCGGCAGCTTGGCCTCACCCTCAGTCCCCGTAGGGACAACCCCCGTGCGCGCCTGGATTGGCGCAACCGCCGCAACCCATGGGCGGCGGCGGAGCCGCGGCGACGCTGATGGCGGCAAACGAGGACAGTTTCTTGGCCAAGTCCTGCCCATGACAGCCCGGGCATTCCGGCGCCGGCCCCGAAGCGCGAACGAGGGTTTCGAACTCCTTGCCGCAGGCGCGGCAGCGGTACTCATAAATCGGCATGGTGATCTCCTGGGCCTGCGGCGCGATCTGCGCCGTGGGCATCGAGGCGGTATTTTAGCGAATCCGCGCCGCCCAAGGTGAAGCGAAACACCGTTTCCACGCCGGGCTGCGAAACCGCCCACACCTCGCCCTGGTGACGGCGCACGATGCGCGCCACGGTGGCAAGGCCGATGCCGTTGCCCTCGAATTCTTCGGGTTTGTGCAGGCGCTGGAAAGGCGCAAAAAGGCGCTGAGCGAACTGGGCGTCGAAACCCACGCCGTTGTCGCGCACGAAATAGACCGTCCGGCCGTCTTGGATTTCACAGCCGAAAACCACTTCAGGCGCGGCGCTCCGGGCGGAATATTTCCAGGCGTTCTCCAGGAGGTTTTGCAGCATCAGGCGCAGGAGCTGCGGGTCGCCCTCCGCGACACAATCCGGCGCGATCGCAACTGTCGGTCGCGGCTCGGGTCGCGCTTGCGCCATTTCTTCGATCACTTCCGCCGCCAAGGCACTGAGGTCGACGCGCTGGCGCTGCATCTCCTGGCGGGTGACTCGCGACAACTCCAGGATGTCTTCGATCAATAGCCCCATGCGCTGCGCGGCGCCCCGTACCCGCTGCAGATAATCACGCCCCCGCTCGTCGAGCCCGCTTTGATATTGCTCCAGCAACAAGTGGCTGAAGCCGTCGATGCCGCGCAAGGGGGAGCGCAGATCGTGCGCAATCGAATAGGCGAAAGATTCGAGTTCGCGGTTGGCGTGGGTGAGTTCGAGAGTGCGCAAGGCCACGCGACGTTCGAGATCGGCATTGAGGCGTTGCACTTCCGCGCGCGCGGCTTCGGCTTGGCTGATGTCCTGGCAGGTTCCCATTGCCCGCAGCGCGGCACCCTGGCCATCCACCGCCACTTCCCAGCGCGAATGGATGGTCCGGATTTGCCCTTCGGGCGAGACCACGCGGTAGATCTGCTCGCCGCGGCGCGGCCCCGCACCGAGCCGCGAAAAAACCATCTGCAAGGCGGTGCGATCCTCGGGATGGGCGCTGGCAAACAACTCTTCCAGTGAACCCGCGCTGCTGACCGGGTCCCGCCCGTGTATGCGGTACATCTCTTCCGACCAAGCCATGTTGCCACTGTCCAGCTCGAACACCCAGCTTCCCACGTGTCCGATACGCTGCGCCTCGGCAAGCCGCGCCCGGCTCTCGCGCAAAGCAAGCTCGGCCCTTTTGCGCTCGGTCTGATCGATGGCGAGCACCAGCGCGCAAACTTCTCCTTGCAGGTGTATGACTTCGGAGGAGAGCAGCACCTGCAAGAGCTGGCCGCGCGCATTGCGTTGAGTCACTTCGTGGCTGGCCACCCGCCCTTCGCGCCCCAGGCGCTCGCTCCAGGTTAGGCGATCTTCGACATGCAACCAATGGCCGGTTTCGACGGAGCTGCGACCTAGAGTTTCCTCCCGCGTCCAGCCGAAAAGCTGCACCCAGGCATCGTTCAGATCGAGAAAGCAGCCATCGTCGAGCCGGGTGATGGCGATGGCGATGGGGCTGGCGCGAAAAGCCTTCTGAAATTTTTCCTCGGAATCGCGCAGCTCCTCTTCGGCGCGCTTGCGCGCGGTAATGTCCTCGGCCACGGCAATGATCACATCCTTGCCGAACCATTGGCCCCGCACCAAGCGCACATCTTTGGGAAAGGCCTCGCCGTTGGCCCGCTGGCCCCAGAACTCGAAACGCTGCGGCTCACCCGCCAGCGCACGTTCCACCGCTTCCGCGACGCCGGCGAGATCATTGCGGCCCGGCGCGGACACGAACTCGGGCGTGCGCCCGATGAAAGCTTCGCGGGGATGCCCGTACATTTCCACTGCGCCCTGATTGACGTCCAAGAATCGCCCATCGCGGTCTTGGATGTAAATGGCGTCGCGCACAGTATTGAAGAGATCGTGATAGCTGGCTTCGCTGCGCCCCAGGGCCGCGACTTGTTCGGCAATTTCGAGATTGAGCCGCCGGGTTTCGGCCAAGCGCTGCTGATACCCGCCCACCAGACGCCTCACGATCACGGCCAGGAAAATCAAAGCGCCGCTTTGCACCACCAACGGTAGCAAAGGTCGGTTTTCGACACTCGCGAGCCACCCGTAAGATTCCGCGAGCGTCAGCCCCAGGCAGGAAACCACCGAAGCTGCGGCGAAAACATAAGCCGCCCGCAGGCTCAAGAGCCAGCCGGCCATGAGCACGATGAGGGGATAGAGGTAGAGCGCCGGAGCCTTGATGCCGCCGGTAATCCAGGCCATGAAGGTGATTTCCAGCCAAACGCCCACACCCAACGCATACAGGCCGGCGCGAACATTCCCCCGGCGGTAACAAAACAGCGCGAACGCCACCACCACCAGCAGCGCCGCAGGCCCGGCCATACGCGCTATCTGCTCGGGCACCGCCAGACGCAGAATCAACAGATAGACGATGCAGCCTACGCCTAGCGCCGCCGCGGCCAGCAGCAGGAAAGCCCGCGCCTGGGCTTGCGCGATTCGGTCGTCGCGGCGCTCAAGCTCGTCCATGCGCGGGAACCCCGCCTCGAAGCATCGTTCCGGCCGACATCAACCGGCTTGTTCGAAAGGAACCCACCGCAACGTCCTCTCAGCGCTGCCCATATTCGTTGATCTGCCGCGTGCCCAATTCCGACACGCGAATCCAGTCGCCCTTGAGCGTGGTCGTGCGATCTTGGGTGACGATCCAATCGTAGCCGCTCTTGGCCTTGAGCAGCACCACGCCATCGCCGCCCTGGGCCTTCATTTCCGCTTGGGTAGCCGGTCGCCAACGCCCTTGGGTCGATTGGTCGGTGGCGCTTTTCCAGGTGTAGCTACCCTGCGCTTCCAGGCTCAGCGTCCCCAGCCCCGAGACGCCGATCTCGCCCTTGCGATAGATCCACTCGCCCTTTTGCACATACACCGCGGGCGCCACTTTGCCGAGCTTCCAAGTGCCCATGAGCCAGGCCTGACGCGTGGGCGGACCATAATTTTCACGCAGCGGAAAACCCAGCTCGCTGGTGTTGGCGCCCAGGCGGCTCAGTTCGTCGTAGAAAGGTGAAGGTGTGGCGTCGTAGACGAAATCCAAGCCGCGCGCTTTGATCATCTCCGCCAACTCGTACTTGATCGCCTCGCGGCGCGGGTTCTGAAAAGGCTGGTCGCCCAGTCGGCTCTTGAGGTAGCTCAGCACTTCCGCCTGGCTCATCAAGCCACCGCCCGCGGTCCCGCGCCCGGCGCTGGCCGCCGTTTGCGTCGCAGCCGAGGGAGCTTTGGCACTGTCGGCCGCCGCGGTCTGCGGCTTCGCCGATCCCGCGCCTTGCGCCACGACCGGTGCCGCGGCGGGGCGCGAACCCAAGGGTCTGATCTGGTCCCAGCTGGCCGCGCGCTGGTTGCCTTCTTTGCTGAACTGGTTGGGCTTCTGGCGAATGATGGGCTGGCTCCCGCCCGGCGTGCTGCCGACGAAGGTGACCTCTTCCCATTTCTCGGGATAACTCGAACTCTTGAATTCCACGGTCTCGCCCGGGCGATAGGCGGGCTGCGCCGCCACCGCCTGCGCGCCCCATGCAACCAGAACCAGCGCCGCAATCCCCGCGCCAGCCCGCACGATGGGTTCCATTGTCGTCCCCCTATTTCGGCACACAATCGAGTTCATCGCCAAACCCCGAGCGGCTGCGGTAGCTCACTTTGATCAGCGGCTGCCCGCGCGCATCGCTGCCGGCGAGCCGAATCTCGCCCAAGGTCCAACCGTCAGGCAAGCCGCCGCGAAAATGCGCTTTGCCGCCGCGCACCTCCACCGCCCCCACGGCGATCAGAGAAGCGCCGGAAATTTTGTGGCAAGCATAGTGGCCATCGGGCATGCGTCCGCCGCTTGCCGCGACCTTGCCCGGCACCGGCTCGGGCAAAGGGCGATCGGGCTTGACGATGGGCCCCGAGCCCGGCGGGCGCAGCGAACTCGGCGCCACGGCGATATCGTAAGTCGTGCCGTAACCCACGAAATGCACCGGGCAGCGACCTTGGGCGTTGGGGGCCTCGCGCACCACCGCGGCATACCAACTGATGCCCAAAGCTGCCTCGACCTTCGCCCCCGGCTGGCAAAGCGCCAAACCGCTAGGCGGCGCCGGCGTGTCGTCGGCGGGTTTCATGTATTTGGGCAAACATTTGTAGGGCGGCCCGGCGTCATCGGGCTGCACTTCATAGAAAGGATCGGGCCAACCTGGCCGGGGTTGAATGGCGATCACCCGCCCTTTTTCGAACTTGCCGATCTGCGCACCGTCGCAAAAAATCCGCTGCCCGACGCGGTATTCGGCGGCGCCCACAAGCGCCGGCAAAAACGCCAAACCCATCGCGGCTAGGCGCAGTCGCCGCGCCGGCCGCTTGCTGCTCCAGCTCCCATTCCCCATTGCCCCGTCCCCCGTACGCCGCGCATCAGCCGCGCCACGAACCGTCATTCTACGTCAGTCGCGGCGCCGTGTTATTGCGGTAGCATGCGCCCATGGAACGCCGCATCGCCCACCTCGACATGGATGCGTTTTACGCCTCGGTCGAGCTGCAACGTTATCCGCAACTTCGCGGCCTACCGGTAGTGGTAGGCGGACGGGGGCGTGAACGTCTGCCGCCCGAAACGGCGCCAGGCGATTTCCCGCGCTTGAAAAGCTACCTCGGCCGCGGTGTGGCCACCACAGCGAGCTATGAGGCGCGAGCGCTGGGCGCGTTCTCCGGCATGGGCCTGATGAAAGCGGCGCAGTTCGCGCCCGAGGCGATCCTGCTGCCGGCTGATTTCGACGCCTACCGGCGCTATTCCCAACGCTTCAAAGCCGCGGTGGCCGAAGTGGCGCCCAAAATCGAAGACCGCGGCATCGATGAAATCTACATCGACCTCACCGAAGTGCCAGGCGAAGCCGCAGCGCTGGCCGCCGAAATCAAGCGCCGCGTTTTCCGCGCCACGGGCCTCACCTGCTCCATCGGCATTACTCCGAACAAGCTTTTGTCCAAGATCGCCTCCGAACTCGACAAACCCGATGGCATCACGCTCTTGAGCCTCGCCGATTTGCCCACGCGCATCTGGCCCCTGGCGGTGAAAAAAATCAACGGCATCGGCCCCAAGGCCAGCGCCAAGCTCAATGCAATGGGCCTACGCACGGTGGGAGAATTGGCCGCCGCGCCGGTGGAATTTTTGATCGAACATTTCGGCAAACACTACGGACGCTGGATGCACGATGCCGCCCACGGCCGCGATGAGCGCCCGGTGGAAACCGCAAGCGAGCCCCAATCGATCAGCCGCGAAACCACCTTCGATCGCGACCTCGATCCGCGTCGTGATCGGGCCAAACTGTCCCGCATTCTCATCGCGCTGTGCGAAGGCGTCAGCCGCGACTTGCAGCGCAAAGGGTATCTAGGCAGAGCGATCGGCATCAAACTGCGCTACGACGACTTTCGCACCCTCACCCGCGTGAGCACGCGAGAAGAAGCCACCGATCAAGCGCAAGTCATACTTGCCGCCGCGCGCGAATGCTTGAAGCGCGTGCCGCTCGATCGGCGCTTGCGGCTATTGGGCGTGCGCGCGGCCAATCTGGTGCCAGGTGGTGCCGTCGCGCTTGCCGCACGAGAAGCGGCGCCTCGAGAAACATATGGCCAATCCTTGCCGCTATTCGATTGAGCCGAGCCGGAAAAAGTAAGCCGAGCCCACAAGAGACTGCGCAGCAAGCGCTAGTGCCTCGCCACGGCCAATGGCTCTTCCTGCATCGCGGCCACCTGCTCACGCAGCTGCAAAATGTGGTCTTGCCAATAGCGCGTGGTGTTGAACCAGGGAAACGCCGCGGGAAACGCCGGATCGTGCCAGCGCCGCGCCAGCCAACCGGCGTAATGGATCAGGCGCAGCGTGCGCAGCGCTTCGATGAGCGTCAGCTCGCGCTCGTCGAAAGCGCGCAGCAATTCATAGCCGCGCAACAGCTCTCCCAGTTGTTGACCCATGTCCTCGCGGCTGCCGGAGAGCAACATCCAAAGGTCTTGCATGGCGGGGCCGCTGCGCGCGTCATCAAAATCGACGAAAAAGGGTTCCCCGCCGCCACGCGTGTCGGTCCACAAGACATTGCCCAAGTGGCAATCGCCATGCAAGCGCAGCGAGACGACCGTACCCGCGCGGTCAAAAGAGGCCCGAACGCCCTCGAGCGCCAAGGCCACGATGCTCCGATAGGCCGGCTCCAGCTCGGGCGGTAGAAAGCCCAGCGCCAACAGCGCGTCGCGAGGTTCTTCACCGAAGGAGGCGATGTCGAGCGCGGGACGGGCGTGGAATCCGCGGCGTGCGCCGACGAGGTGCATTCGGGCAAGGTAACGCCCAAGCTGCTCGAGAGTGCCGAGCCGATCAAGCTCGGGCGCACGACCCGGCTGCTTGGGGAAGACGGCAAAGCGAAAACCCTCCCATTCGTGCAGTGGGCAGCCATCGCGCGTGGTCAGCGCCGGCACCACGGGAACCTCTTCGGCCGCCAGTTCGGCGACAAAGGCGTGTTCTTCTTCGATCGCCGCGTCGGACCAGCGACCCGGGCGATAGAACTTGGCCACTATCGGCGGCGCGTCCTCGATGCCGATCTGGAACACCCGGTTCTCGTAGCTGTTCAGTGGCAAGAGCCGGCCGTCGGTGCGAAAACCCAGCGCGTCAACGGCGTTGAGAATGGTTTCCGGCAGGAGACCGGAAAACGGCTCTTCATCGCCAACGTTCGCGGTCATGGTCGCGCGCTGGACGCGCCAGCTCCTACCGCGGCTTGGGGAGATTTGCCAAGGCCTTGGTCGCCTCGTCCCGGTAGCTATCCAAGGCCTTGCCGATGGTCTCCATCCAACTGCTATCAGTGACGATTTGCATGCCTTCCTCCGTCTTTACCGCCACCGGAACCGGCGTGTTCGACCCGTTGACGCGCAAATCAGTGGCGATTTGAGTATGCAATTTGATGGCCCAAAACCCCGGTTGCAGCCATGCCCAGAACTTCTTGATGCCCACTTCGATCCTCAAAGGCGCATCGGGCGCGTCCTTTTCCGATTTCACCTGGTAGCCCGCCTGCTGGAGCGCCGTTGCAAGGTTTTCGCGAACGATGCCATCGACGGTTTGCCCGGGTTGCAGTAGCACATCACCCAAGGCCTTGCCATAGGTGTTGCGTTTGCGGCCGATTGCCCGCGCTTTGACTTCGGCGCTGGCCTGTGCAGCGCCTTCAAATCCAAGCGAAGGAGTGCTGGGGTCTTGCGGGGCCTGTTCAAACACCCGCTCATCGCTCACGCTGCGGATCACCGCCACCGGACCATTGGCATTGACGAGCGCGGTCGCGCCCGCTGCAGGTGAGCTGATCTTGATTTCACTGCGGCTCGTGGCGCAGCCTGTGACAACCACACACAAGCCCAGCATAAGAGCCAGCTTCATAGAGCCTATCGAACACATTTGATCCTCCCGAAAGATATTGATTGAGTGTGCCTGCTCGCGCAGGCGCCCACCCAGCCCGGCGAGTGAACCTCGAAGGGGGTAGCGCAAACATTCTACTGAGTCGTCGTCGATCGTGCCACTTGGCATCGCCGCTATTCGTGTCACCACCGGCCGCGCACTTGGAGCCCAATTCGCGCATACGCTCAGGGTCGCGGGGCGGGTGGGATGCCCGCACCCAAGTAGAGCCGTAGGCGTTATTGCAACCAATGTCTGATCTGCGCGTAGACCTCCTTTCGGTCGAGCAGACCGAGGTGCCCGGTCTCCCGCACGATCATCTGGTGGTCCGCGGCAAACAGCAGATGGCGGTCGCGCTGGGCATGACATCCCAAAGCACTGGCCAGCGGCACCAGGCCATCACCGAGCAAGCGGTCGCGCAGGCTGCCCGCTGCTTTGCCGGTGGTGGCGGCGATGGCATAGCAGTCCACGCCGGTGGGCAGCGGTACCGGGTGCGGGGCCTCTCCGCCCGCCGCGAAACGATCGCGCCCCTGCCAATCTTCGTCGAGCAGCCAGCCATGACGCAAGTCGGTGATACCGGCGCTGCGCATTTTCCCCAGACGTGCCAGCGGTGCCGAATAGGGACTTTTCCCCAACACTAGATCGACCCAGTTGCCACCGCGCTCCAAGGGTGCTCCAAAATGCGGCGTGCCCAAGAAGATGAGCTTGCGTAAGCGCGTGGTCCACTGCTGGCCGGCGGCTCGGCCGTAAAAGCAGGCGCTGCGCGCCAGCAAACCACCCATGCTGTGTCCGATGATCGCCAAAGTTTCTACCGGCACCGGCCAGTGCGTCAGCAGAAGCTCCAGCAGCGCGGCGAATTCGCGCCCATTGGTCGACACATGGCGACCGCTGTTGTAGTGCAGATAAACCGGCGTAAAACCCATATCGCGCGCCAGTTCCGCGCCGTAGTCGTGGCCGCGCCTTCGCCACTGCAAATCGTTCATGCACAGTCCATGCACCAGCACCAGCACTTTGCCGGTGGCGGCTGGTAGCGCGGTGGCAAGCGCGGTCGGGTGCAAGCTCAAGGCGTTCCCATCGCGGCGCAAACGCATCGGCAGCGCCAGCGGGTTCGCCCGGGCTTCGAGGTGATCACCCAACACGCCATTGAGCGCCGCCAACACCGCTTCGCGCTCCGGGGTGGAGGCCGGCTCGCCAAAGAGTGGCACCAGTCGCGCCAACACGGCATCGAAAGCGCCGCCCACCAAGCCGGTGACTCCGCGCACGCTGCGATAAACCAAACCGGTGATGCCCCGCGTGCGCCCTTCGGTAGGCGCCGCCAAGGGCGCGGGGGCTTTGCGGATGGTGTGATGCATGGCCTCCACGAGGTCGGTCAGGCCATTCACCGCGTCGAAGCTCAGGCGGCTCAATCCGTGCAGGTCGGCGGCACGCAAATGACTGCGTCGCCGTTGCGGCGGCGGTTCCATGATCCTATCGCTGGAGTCAGTGGCCATCGGCGTTCACCTCGATCGGACGGCGTTCGCCGCGCCGGGACTCGTAGAGCGCTCGCCCAGCACGCGGCGGCGCGGATTCGGGTTCTCGCCGCGACACCGAGCGTGGCCATCGTCGATTGGCTGCCCGACCTTGACGAGCAGCCCCTCGAAAGATTCCGGGGGAGCGAACGCAGCAATAGGAGGAACTTGCGCCATGATGTTCCGGATTCTAGTCGGGCCGGGTGCGCCCTACCTTGCCGGTGATCAACGCTCTTTGCCGCGCGGCGCCTTGCTCGCTGGCACCGCCAGGCCTTTGAGCCAGGGATCGAGCAACCAGTCGCGCAAATAGGTTTGGGTTTCTTGGCCCCAGGGATCGCGCCCCAATTGCCCTTCCAGCGCCAAAACCGCCACGCCGTGGACCATGGCCCAAAAACCCACCGCCACCGCTGGCGCGGCTTCGCTGGGCCAGTAGTGGGGCTTTCCCGGCAGTTGGGCAAGGCGCGCAAAGGCGCCTACCAGCGCGGCAAAGGTTTCTTGTCCGGCCGACGCGGCCGCGGCGAATGCGGCTTCGGTGGCGCTGCCGCCGCCGGGCGCCGCGGCGCAGTCCTCGCCGGCGAGCATCTGCTGCAAGCTGCGCGGGTCTCGCGGGAGGGCGGCTTGCTCAACTCCCACGGTGTTGAACATGAGATGCAAATGGCCGGGAAAATCGCGCGCGAACAAGAGATAACCGATGCCGCCTTGCCTTACCGCGGTGCCCGGGTCCGTTGCGCTGCCGAGGTTGGTGGCGATCATTTGGCGCAAGCGCTCAAAGCCCTCGGTCGCCAGATCGGCGAGCAACTGCTCCCGCGTTTCGAAGTGCCGGTAAAAAGCGGCCTGGCTCACCCCGGCCGCGCGGCATATTTCCACCAGCTTGAAGGCACCGGGGCCGCGTTCCCGAACCAAAGCCAGCGCCGCATCCATGAGCGCGCGCCGCAAATCGCCATGATGGTAGCTGCCCGGTCGCTTGCGTTGCACCGGCGCCGGCTCGGTGCGCTGGGGCGGGATGGGGGTGGGCGCCGGTGCCCGCTTCGTGAGCAACGGTTTTTCTTTAGCGAGGGCTGGGGGAGATTTCTTAGGCGACATGTTGACAAGCTTAACATTGCTGGTTAAAGTGAATGTTATTTACTTTTACATTATATACTTTTACTTTAGCCCTCAAGCTGATCACTACCCTCAACTCACCGCTGGAGCCGCCTATGCATCCACCCATCCATCTCATTCTCGGCACGGGCCCGATCGGCTGTTGGATCGCCCGCGCATTGATCGATCGGGGTCACCTGGTGCGTGCCCTGAATCGGCGCGGACAGCGCCCCGCCCTGATGCCGTCCACAGTCGAGATCGTGGCCGCCGATCTTGCCGAGCCCGATGCGGCGCGCGGTGCCGCCCGCGGCGCGAGCGTCGTCTACCAAGCGCTCAACCCGCCCTACCCTCTCTGGGCGCAACTATTCCCGACGCTGCAAGCCAACGCACTGGCGGCCGCCAAGGAAGCCGGCGCGCGCTACGTCTCGATCGAAAACCTCTATATGTACGACCCGGCGCTGCCCATGAATGAAGCGGCCGCCTTTCGGCCGCGCTCGGAAAAAGGCCACTTGCGGGCCCGACTCGCCGAAGAAGTAATGGCGGCGCATCAGCGCGGCGACTTGGCAGCCACCGCGCTGCGTTCGAGCGACTATTACGGCCCCGGGGTGACGCTTTCGGCTTTCGGGGACCGCGTCTTCACGCCTCTGCTGCGCGGCGAGCGAGCGCAGCTCATGGGTTCGGCGACCACGC
Organism: Casimicrobiaceae bacterium; assembly: GCA_026646885.1. Classification (GTDB taxonomy): domain Bacteria; phylum Pseudomonadota; class Gammaproteobacteria; order Burkholderiales; family Casimicrobiaceae; genus JACPUX01. The sequence goes on from JAPKHK010000004.1 coordinate 209,165, forward strand.
CGCACAGTTTTGCCTATATCGAAGATGTGGGCCTTGCCGCCGCCCTGCTGGGTACCCGTGATGAAGCCTTGGGCAAAGCTTGGTTTGCCCCGCATGCCGGGGCGCGCACCCAGGCCGACATGCTGACCATCGCGGCGAAAACGCTCGGCACCGCAGCACGACACACCGTCGTGAGCCCCCGGTTGTTGCGCTTCGTGGGGCTCTTCAATCCAGGCGCCCGCGCCGCGGTGGAAATGATGTACCAATTCACCGAACAATTCGTGGTCGATGACACGCGCTTCGAGACAACTTTCGGACTCCCGCCGACGCCTCTGGTGACCGGCCTGGCACGGTGCGTCGCTTGGTATCGCCAACGCGCCGACGCGCAGCGCTGAGGCCGACTCTGTTGCTGCCCACCATGCCGCGGCTTTCCGCAATGCGCGCTTCCAACACCGTCCGGCTTCCCGGACCGCCCAATGACTCCTGGAGATCGTCATGAAAATCGTTGTTTTCGGCAGCACCGGCAATACCGGCCTCGAACTATTGACTCAGGCTCTGCAACGCGGGCACCAGGTGCGCGCCTTCGCTCGCCGTCCCGAACAACTTGGATTCGCCAACCCTCGGCTTGAGGCGCGGCGTGGCGACGCCCTCGACCTCGACGCGGTGCGCGAAGCGGTCTCGGGCATGGACGCCGCGGTTTCGGCGCTCGGGGTGCGACTTGGGCAAGCGCCCGGCACGGTGCGCTCACGAGGCACCCGAAACATCGTCGCGGCGCTCGAGTCCGCCGGGGTGCCCCGATTCATCAGCGTTTCCACCATCGGCGCCGGTGACAGCCAGCAACGTCTATCGTTCGTGGCGCGCGCCCTGCTGCCAAGAATCATCGGTGCGGCAAGGCTGCGTGAGGCCAACGAACAAGAGTCGATCATTCGGCATTCCCAACTCGCCTGGACCATCCTGCGGCCGCCCCGACTATTGGACCGACCGGGCACCGCTCACTACCGCCTGGGCATCGATTTGCGCAGCGACCTGCGTTCTCAGTTGACCCGCGCCGACTTGGCCCGGGCCCTGCTCGATCAACTCGAAAGCCAAGCCTTCTTGCGACTATGCCCTTCGGTGCTCAACTAGCACACCCTGACCCCGGTCGCCGCAAGCAGAAAGTGTGCTTCACTCTCGCCCTGGCCGCCTACGCCGCTTCTGGCAGAGGCGCAACGGTGTTGCGCCCAGCCGCTTTGGCGCGATAGAGCTGGGCATCAGCAGCGGCTAGCAGCGGCTCGAATTCGCTCCCCACCTCACCGCCCGCCACGCCAATGGAGACCGTCACTTTGAGGCCGGCGCCGAGGCGCTGCCAATCATGTGCCGCCACATGGCGAACGATGCGTCGACAGACCGCCAGCGCGTCTTCGGCACGGGTGTGGGGAAAGAACATCAGGAACTCGTCTCCGCCCTGGCGCAGCGCGATATCTTCGTGGCGACAATTAGCGCGGAGTATGTCCGCTACTTCGCTCAACACTGCGTCTCCGGCGAGATGCGACCATTGGTCGTTGATGACCTTGAAATCATCGATGTCGATCACCGCCAGCGCCAGTCTGCTGTCCACCTCCGGCTTGCTGCGCCGCCATTCTGTCACCCAGTGCTCGGCGAAACGCCGATTGGGCAACCCGGTCAGGGCATCGTGCCGGGCAGCCAGGTCGAGGGCCAGGTTTTCTTCGGCGAGGCGCGCATTGTTTGCCGCCAGTTCGCGCGCACGGCGCTCCGCTTCATCCCGAGCCTCGCGCGCGGCGGCATATTCCTCGCGCCAAGCCCGCAGTGCCATGCTCAATTGCTCTTCGCTAGCCACCATTTGCAGACGCAACTTCTCCAACGCTTGGAGCTCCGCATAAGCCCGCTCGAAGCGTTGCGCCCGTTCGAATAGCTGCGCGCGCTCGCGATGCGCCTCGAGGATCGACATCTTGAATTCGGTGTGCCGGTAGAATGCCAGCACTTCATCGAACATTCGCTCGGACGCCTCGAATTCACCAGTTTGCGCGAGAATAGCAGCCAAGTGAAAGCGCACGTCGGCGACGACTCTCTCCCACTGGTGTTCCAGAGCATAAGCCAAGGCGCAGGACAACTTCTCTTTCGCTTCGGCAAAGCGCTCCAGACCGCGCAGTACGATGCCCATGTGCTGATAGACCAGCTGCTCGTAACCAGCCGCTTGAGCAAACCGGCAATCGGCAAGCAGCGCTTGGTAGTCAGTGAGTATGCCTTCCAGCGCGGGCGTGACTGATGATGCGTCGCCGCGCCTGCGCGAGAAATCAACAGCCACCGCGCGCGAGGCAAGCAAGTTGATGCGTGCGCGCAAGGCGAGCCGAGCGTCGCCGATTTCGTTCGCCAGACTGAGCGCCTGACGGAAGTTCTCGACAGCCTCCTCGGGCCGCTCGCAATTCATCAGCGTAATACCCAAGTTCGCCAGGGCATCGAATTGCGCTCGTAGCGAGCTTTGCCGCGATAGGGTCAGGGCCTGCTGGTGTGCGGCGATCGCCTCGGCGCGCGCGCCCAAGCGACCGTAGGCAAGACCTAACGCGGACTGAATTTCGCGCGCCTCTTCAGCATCGGCCAGGTCGGCATTGAGCACCTGAGCCTCGAAGAGGGTTCGCACCACGGCGCGATAATCGGCAAGCTCGCTTTTCGCCCGTGCTCTCGCCCGCAAGGCGCGTACCCGCCAACAGGTATCGCCCAGATCCGCGGCTATCCTCACCGCCGCGTCTGCAGCATCGAGACCGGCATTGGGGCGCCCGTCCGCGCACAAATACGGCACGAGTGTGACCAAGCGTTCGGCGTCGGCGAGTTCACGCGCTGCCGCGATCAAGCTCACTAGTTCCTGGTCATTGGGCAGGGGATCGAGGGTTCCCCGAGGTTCGCTCATACGCCGGCTTGCTCCTTCCTTCCGTTCCGGAGACTTCCTCCGCCACTCCCCCAGCCCACCCATTCCGCCGGGTGGCGGCCCGGTTCGTCGACGGGCCAAATGGGTTGCGGTCAAGTGCGCCCACCGTTCAATTCCCTGACTCTCGGCAGGAGGCGGGTCCGTGTCGTGCGCGTGCACGCCGCCAATGGCCGCCCATGCGTCGGGTTCGGATTGACCATTTCCGCGCTTCGCCTTGATCTACGGCACGACAGCCGATGACTTTACCGCGCAAATTGCTCGGAATTGGTCACGCCGCTTCGAGGCACGGACATTGGTCAGCCCCGCGGCCGGGTCGATCGGAGTGCGCCAAAGAGTCCTTTCGAGGATAATGCGCGAATTGCCTTGCGAGGTTGCCGATGTTCTCCCTCCGCGCGCGCCGCTGGGCGCTCTCGTGCTCCTTGTTCGCCGGCCTGGCGCTTGCCGCTTGCGCAGGCGTGGGCACCTATGCGCAGCGGCCCAAGGTGACGCTGCTGAGCATGGCACTCGTAGGCGCCACACCGTTGGAACAGCGCTTCGCCATCAAGCTCCGGGTAACCAATCCTAACGACGCTGACCTCGACATCACTGGCCTGAGCCTCGACCTGGAGATCAATGGCGTCGCCATTGCCACCGTGGTGAGTAGCGAGTTTGTGAAAGTACCTCGCTTTGCCAGCGAGGTATTGGAGACTCAGGGTTCGTCAAATCTCCTGCTACTGCCCAAGATCCTGCGCGAAGCGGCCAAGACGGGGGGCGTACTGCGCTACCGCATCAAAGGCTCGGTGGTGCTTGGCACACCTGCCGGCCGTCATCTGGCCAGTACCGTCACACAGGTTACTGAGCGTTTGCCGTTCGATCACAACGGCGAGTTTCAGATCGAAGCACGCTGAGCAAATCCTCCGGTCGCACCACGACGGGAGGCGCTTCCCTGCTGAGCCATCCCTTCCTTGGCGAGTCGTCGCTCCTTGCCACAAAAAGCCCACCTGTGGCACCAAGGCGCAATCAGCGCCAGTCGTTACCCCCCGCCCTCGCCGACCAAGCCTGACCCGCCGCTTGGCGAAGACCATTCCGGAGTCGGCTTGGCCGGCATGTGGGGCGAGACGCGGAGCGGCGCCCGCAACCCAAGAGGTCCCGGTGCCGCAGCTTCCCCTCTCGGTTGCTCCCGCAGATTGCGCTTGAATTTAGCATTATGGTGTTGTACATTACTATCACACTACTTATCGATAGACCTCCCAAACAATGCATACGCCACTCGGATGGATTGACTGGTACGAAGCTGCCGAAGCCGTCATCACCGCAGCCGCGCGGCGCACGTCTTGGCCGAGGTGGCGTGGTCGCAACGGGCCGCCCTCGGAGACCATGGCATGAGTATCTCCTGGCTGGACGGCCCGCCAATCTACCGGCAACTCAAGGGCCGGATTGTCGACATGTTGCTCGATGGCACGCTCAAACCGGGCGACGCACTTCCGTCGGTAAGGCAAATCGCCGCCGAGTACCAGTTGAACCCAATCACCGTCTCCCGCGCCTACCAAGAACTGGCAGACGAATCTCTGGTTGAAAAACGAAGGGGGCTTGGCATGTACGTCACCGATGGCGCCCGCGACCGCCTGCTCGCGACCGAGTGCGCGCGTTTCCTGCACGAGGAATGGCCGCAAATGCTGGTACGCATCCGCCGCCTGGGTCTCGATCCCGAGGAACTCTTGAAACGCCAAGCGACCGGAGACAAGAAATGAGCGAAAGCCATGCCGCAGTGGTCAGCGCCCGGCATCTCACCAAGCGCTACGGCAAAATGGTGGCTGTCAACGACCTGAGCTTCGAGATTGGCGCTGGGCGCATCGTCGGCCTGATCGGACCCAACGGGTCGGGCAAGACGAGCACTCTCAAGGCATTGCTGGGCCTCGCTCCCTTCGAGGGGGAACTGCGGGTACTGGGCAAGAACCCTGAGAGCGACCGCGACGCGCTGATGGCAGAAGTCTGCTTCATCGCCGACGTCGCCATCCTGCCACGCTGGCTCAGGGTGCGGGACGCCATCGACTTCGTCGCGGGCGTCCACCCGCGCTTCGATCGCCGCAAGGCCGAAAAGTACCTCGCCCTGACCAAACTCGTCCCAGATATGAAAGTGAAGCAGATGTCCAAGGGCATGATCGTACAGCTCCATCTCGCGCTGGTGATGGCCATCGATGCCAGGTTGCTGGTGCTCGACGAGCCCACCCTCGGACTCGACATCCTATTTCGCAAGCAGTTCTATCAGTGCCTGATCGAGGACTATTTTGACGAACAGAAGACCATCATCCTCACGACCCACCAAGTGGAAGAGATCGAGCACATCCTCACCGACGTCATGTTCATCCGTGAAGGTCGTATCGTGCTCTCGGCCACCATGGACGAAATCGCCGAGCGCTTTACCGAGGTGATGGTCACACCCGAGCACATCGATGCCGCGAGAGCCATGCAACCCCTCGACGAGCGACAGGTTTTTGGCAAGGCAGTGATGCTCTTTGATGGGCAGCCGCGCGCCACACTGGCCCAATGGGGCGAAACCCGCAGCCCGGGCCTCGCCGATCTATTCGTAGCCACCATGAAAGGAGCCTCGGCATGAACACGCTGAAATGGCTACTGCGTCGGGAGTTCTGGGAACACAAGGGCGGTCTTTTCTGGGCTCCTGCGGTGGTGTCCGCGCTGATGGTCGCCGTGCTCGCCTTGTCGCTTGCCATTCCTCTGACCCGAGGCGACCTGAACAGCCAGCATCTGAACATCGGCGGCATGGAATACTCGCGTTCGGTCACTGTGGGCGAGGTCCTCAAGAACCCGGACGCCCCGGTACACATCGCCAATGCGCTGAGTTACTCGTTCATTGCCGCGGCCGTACCGCTATCTCTGACTATGGGCTTCGTGGTCTTCTTCTACTTCATTGGCGCGCTGTATGACGATCGCAGCAATCGCAGCGTTCTATTCTGGAAATCGCTGCCAATCTCCGACCGCGACACTGTGCTAGCCAAACTCGGCGCTGGTCTGCTGCTGGCGCCAGCCCTGCTTTGGGCCGCCGCGGTTCTGGTGAGCCTGTTGATGAGCTTGATCGTCGGTCTGACGCTTGCCGCGCTGGGCGTCAATGTGTTTGGGGAACTCCTCGCGCATCCGCGTTTTTACCGGTTCCCTCTGGAATTCCTGCTGGTCTGGCCCGTGCATGTACTCTGGGCGCTGCCTTGTGCCGGGTGGCTACTGATGGTTTCCGCCTGGGCCCGCTCCAAGCCGTTTCTTTGGGCCGTTGGTGTGCCGCTACTCGCGGGAATGCTACTCGCTTGGGCCAAGCAGATTTTTGCTTTGCCGGTCGACCCCGGTTGGTTTATGCAACATATCGTGAGCCGTATCCTGCTCTCGGCCACACCGGGGATCTGGGCTCTGCGTGATCGCGGCGGAATCCATTTGCGCTACGATGACCTCAATGACTATGCTCTGTCGTCGAGCGCGTGGTCGCTGCTTGGGACCGCGGAACTCTGGATCGGAGTAGTCACCGGGGTAGCCATGATTGCCGTCGCTATCCGCTTGCGTCGTTACCGCGACGAGGGTTGAGTCGCCCCGAGATGGCTCGGCGCGGTCGCCACTTTTCCCGGGTCAAGCCTCTGCTACCGTCTCCCGACCGGTTGCCTGCGGAACGCCTGAGCGTACGCAACCAGCAAGGTCGTTCGCTATCGTCTGCAGGAAGATGAACCGGCTCTGGCAGCATCAGCTAACCCCAGGATCGTTGCGGCGATCTCCTCTGGGGTGTACTGCTCGGAGTCGATAACCACTTCCCCGCGCGGGCGATCACGCTTTACCACGGGCCGATGGTGCCACTCTACAAAGGCGGAATCCTGCTTTCCGCGCTTTCGTTCAACCGCGACCGGTAGTGAGCATTCCAGCCAAATCAGCAACACATCAGGGGAGCGGGTGAAGCGACCCGCGGCACTGAGGACGGAACGAAGGTGCCAGCGGTCGCACAGCGGCTCGATCACCACTGTATCGCGGCCCAGGTCGAGATGTCGGCGCGCCAGGGCTCCCGCCTTGGGGTAATCGACACTCGGCACGCACTTCGCGGCGCTGCCGTAAGCAGCGCGCTTCAAATCGTCAATTTCGAGGATTTCCAGGTTTGGGCGAAGCTTCTTGAGCGCCGCGCCCACCGAGGATTTGCCCCCTCCGGAGGCGCCTCGCAATATGATTAGCAGCGCCGGTTTGCTTTGCCTTGCCGCGGATTGCATGACTTCATACCCCGCATTTCGACCGAGGGCTCAGCCTCGTCGCGGACTTGCTTCATTTCCGGATGCAGCGTCGATCGCGCCGACCTCGCCGTTGCGCTCCAAGTCGAGGTAGGCCACTGACACAGAGCTAGGGCTCTGCTTGGTCTCTCGCCACACTTCGTTGGTCCTTGTATTCTCCGTCCGAGTCCGAGCCGACGCTAATCGAAGCGTTCCATGGCTCCGAGATAGCGCCACTGACCCAACGGCAAGTCGGCTAGCTTGACGCGTCCGATACGCACGCGCTTGAGCCCGGTCACCCGCAGACCGACGAGTTCGCACATGCGGCGTATCTGGCGCTTTTTGCCTTCGCGCAGTACGAACCGCAACTGGTCTTCGTTCTGCCAGCTCACTTTCGCGGGCTTCAACGGCTTGCCATCGAGTTGGAGTCCGTGTCGCAACAGCGCGAGCCCCACCGGATCGAGGTGCCCCTCGACGCGCACCAGGTATTCCTTCTCGATCGTGGAATCCTCGCCGATCAACAACCTGGCGACGCGACCATCTTGAGTGAGCACCAGCAATCCGCTCGAGTCGATGTCCAAGCGCCCGGCCGGTGCGAGGCCACGCTTGTGCACGGGATCGAATGGCGGCGTGGCATCGCTGGTACGGTATTGCGTTTTCGCGCAAATAAGCTTGGCCGCGGGCTCGCAGTCGGCTTCCGCTTGGCCGGATACATAGCCCACCGGCTTGTGGAGGAGAATTGTTACACGCGCCGCCTGGCTCGCTTGCGCCCCCTTTGCCAAAGTGATTCTCTGGCTGGGCAACGCCCGGCTGCCCAGTTCAGTCACCTGCATTCCGTCTACGTAGACCCAGCCGCGGGCAATATACTCGTCGGCCTCCCGGCGCGAGCATAGCCCCTGCTCGGACATCAATTTGGAAATGCGGACCTTGTCCGACCCGCCACCCGCGGCATTCAGTTTGCGGCCCGCTCTTCAAGAACCGCAACGGCAGGCAATGTCCTGCCTTCCAGAAACTCGAGGAAAGCACCGCCGCCGGTAGAGATGTAGGACACGTCCTTAGCAATGCCGAACTTGGCGATCGCCGCCAAGGTATCGCCGCCACCCGCGATCGAAAACGCACTCGACCGGGCGATGGCCTCGGCCAAGGCGCGGGTGCCGCCCGCGAACTGTTCGAACTCGAAAACCCCGACCGGTCCGTTCCAGACGATGGTCCCGGCTTTGGCGAGCATCGCGGCAAGCGCGGCCGCGCTCTGCGGGCCGATGTCCAGGATCATGTCGTCATCAGTAACATCGCGGATGTTCTTGAATGTCGCCGATGCGCTGGACGAGAACTCTTTGGCGCAGACTACGTCGATAGGAATCGGCACCGAGGCTCCGCGCGCGGCCATTTTGGCCATTACCGCCTTGGCTTCGCCGACCAGGTCCGGCTCAGCCAGCGATTTGCCGATCTTGCCACCGGACGCAAGGATAAAGGTATTGGCGATTCCGCCGCCGACAATGAGTTGATCGACCTTGTCGGCCAAGCTGCTCAACACGGTGAGCTTGGTAGACACTTTGGAACCAGCGACGATGGCTACCAACGGCCGAGCGGGGTTGCCCAGCGCCTTGCCCAAAGCGTCGAGCTCAGCAGCAAGCAATGGTCCCGCACAGGCCACGGGTGCGAACTTGGCGATGCCGTAGGTGGTTGCCTCGGCACGGTGGGCGGTGCCAAAGGCGTCGTTGGCATAGATGTCGCACAGTCTGGCGATTCTTTGCGCCAGTTCGTCGCTGTTTTTCTTTTCGCCCTTGTTGAAGCGGCAGTTTTCCAACACGACCACCTGGCCCGATGCAACCGCAACTCCTTCGACCCAGTCTTTGATCAAAGGCACCGGCCGCCTCAGCAATTCACTCAGGCGCTGCGCTACCGGCGCGAGTGAGTCCGCCGCCGACCACTCGCCTTCGGTCGGCCGGCCAAGATGAGAGGTCACCATAACCGCCGCACCCGCGTCGAGGGCGTGCACGATAGCCGGAACCGACGCACGGATACGGGTGTCGTCAGTGATATTGCCGGCATCGTCCTGTGGCACGTTGAGATCGGAACGAATGAAGACGCGCTTGTTCTTGAGGTCAAGGTCGGTGAGGCGTTTGAAGTGCATGGTCAGGGCCTTGTCGATTCGCAGCAGCGATATTGTAGCCGCTGCGCGATGCCTTGCGGGCAGCCGGCCACGAAACCGTCCGGTCCGACGAGACTGGCAGCGCACGTGACATGTGTCGGCGCTTGGCCTGCAGACGCTTTCCCTCCCAGCACCGGACAGGACTGCGGATCGCCCCTCTGCCCCGCTTAACCCGCGCTGCCTCGCATTAGCCTGCACCACGATGAATCGACCGGGATTCGCTCCTACTTCGCCGCCATCATCGCCAATGTAGTATCCAGCATCCGGTTACTAAAACCCCAAGGCGTTGTGGCTTCTGCCGCTCGCTGCGCTCCCTTAACCCAGGCTTTGCCTGGGTTAGCCTTCGCCGCAACGAATAGGGGCACTCTTCGAACTACTTCGCCGCCATCATCGCCAATGTAGTATCCAGCATCCGGTTACTAAAACCCCATTCGTTGTCATACCAAGCGAGGACTTTGACGAGCGTGCCGCCTATGACTCGTGTCTGCGTGGCATCGTAGGTCGACGAGGCCGGATTGTGATTGAAATCGATCGAAACGAGCGGCTCGGTGTTGTATGCCAGTATGCCTTTCAACTCGTTTTCTGAGGCTCCCTTGAGAATGGCGTTCACTTCGTCGACAGTGGTGGTGCGCTTAGCGTCGAAAGTGAGGTCAACAACCGAAACATTGATCGTGGGCACGCGCACGGCGAAACCGTCCAGCTTGCCGTTCAATTCAGGCAAAACCAAACCCACCGCCGCCGCGGCACCTGTTTTGGTGGGAATCATAGACATCGTGGCGGATCGCGCCCGGCGCAGATCTTCGTGATAGACGTCGGTGAGCACCTGATCGTTGGTGTAGGCGTGAATGGTCGTCATCAGTCCCTGGACGACGCCGATCTTCTCGTGCAGAGGCTTCACTAGCGGCGCCAGGCAGTTGGTGGTGCAAGAGGCGTTGGATATCACCGTGTGTTCCGCACGCAGCACGGTGTGGTTGACGCCATAGACGATAGTCGCATCGACATCCTTGCCACCAGGCGCCGAAATGATCACCTTCTTCGCCCCGCCCTTCAGATGAGCCGAGGCCTTTTCCTTGCTGGTGAAGAGCCCGGTGCATTCGAGCACGACATCGACCCCGAGTTGCCCCCAAGGCAGTTCCGCCGGACTGCGCTGGGCCAGTACGCGAATTTTGTCGCCATTGACGACCATGTAATCGCCGTCGACCGCTACGGTGCCGGGAAATTTGCCGTGCGCAGTGTCATACCGGGTAAGGTGCGCGTTGGTCTTCGCGTCGCCAAGGTCATTGATGGCAACGATCTGGATCTCTTGGTTGCGCTTGCCCTCGTAGAGCGCGCGCAGGATGTTGCGGCCGATGCGTCCGTACCCGTTGATTGCTACTTTGATGGTCATTTCATACTCCTGACAAAAAAGCAAACGTCCTGGCTCAAATCACGTTGCGCGCTGCGCGCACGACATTCTCGACGGTAAACCCGAAATGCTTGAAAAGCTCGCCCGCAGGAGCAGATTCCCCGAAACTGTCCATGCCGACAATCGCGCCGTCCAAGCCCACGAAACGATACCAGCTCCCACTGCTCCCAGCTTCAATGGCGACGCGCGGCACGCCTTCGGGCAAGACGGAGTTGCGCCAACTGACATCCTGCGCGCTGAATACTTCGGCGCAAGGCATGGACACCACGCGCGCCGCGATGCCCTCTTTGGCGAGCGCGTCGTAGGTGGCCATCGCCAGGGCCACTTCTGAACCGGTAGCGATCAGCACCACGCGCGGCCTTGCCTCGTTCGCTTCGCGCAGGACGTAGCCACCACGACCGATCGCGGCAAGCTGCGCGGCGTCGCGGGTCTGCGGTGGAAGATTCTGGCGGGAGAGAATGAGGCTGGTCGGTCCGTCTCGGCGCTGCACCGCGGCTGTCCATGCGGCCAGGGTCTCGACCACATCGGCGGGTCGCCAGACCTGCATGTTCGGAATGAGGCGCAGACTCGCGACATGCTCCACCGGCTGGTGGGTGGGCCCATCCTCGCCCAGGCCGATGGAATCGTGGGTGAAGACGAAGATGCTGCCGACTCTCATTAGCGCCGCCATGCGCAAGGCGCTGCGGGCATAATCGGAGAACACCAGAAACGTGCCGCCGTAAGGAATGAATCCGCGATGCAGGGCGATGCCGTTCATAATTGCCGCCATGCCGAATTCCCGCACGCCGTAATAAACGTAATTGCCCCCTGCCCCGGCACTCACTCCCTTGGACCCAGACCAGAGCGTGAGATTGGATCCGGCCAAATCGGCTGATCCGCCAAATAGCTCAGGCAGATCGGGCGCGAGCTGTTCGATAGCCATCTGCGAAGCCTTGCGCGTGGCGACGTTCGCGCCTTTCGATTGAGCGTCTTCCAGCAACCGATGCGCGCGCATGGACCAGCCCTCGGGAAGTTCTCCGGCCATGCGGCGCGAGAATTCCGCGGCCAACTCGGGGAAAGCTTTGCGATAAGCGGCTAGCCGCTGCTCCCATGCCGCTTGCGCCGCCTTCCCCTGCTCGCGCGCGTTCCAACCGGCGGCGACATCCTCGGGCACCGTAAACGGTGGCAGATCCCACCCAAGCTCCTGTCGAACGGCCGCGATCTCGGCTTCACCAAGCGGCGCACCATGCACATCGTGGGTGCCAGCCTTGTTGGGGGAACCACGCCCGATGACGGTGCGACAGCAAATCAGGCTGGGCCTGTCCGCCACGCTCTTTGCCGAGGTGAGCGCACGGCTCACGGCGTTTACATCGTGGCCGTCGACAGTGGGCACAACATGCCAACCGTACGCCTCGAAGCGCTTGGCCGTGTCGTCGGTGAACCAACCCTTGACATGACCGTCGATGGAAATGCCGTTGTCGTCGTAGAGGCAAATAAGTTTGCCCAGCCGTAAGGTGCCAGCGAGCGAACAGACCTCATGCGAAATGCCTTCCATGAGACAACCGTCGCCCAGAAGTACGTAGGTGTGGTGGTCGACCAGGTTGTGGCCAGGACGGTTGAATCGGTCCGCCAGAACCTTCTCCGCGATCGCCATGCCCACGGCATTGGCCAGCCCCTGCCCAAGCGGACCAGTTGTCGTCTCGACCCCGGGCGCGGCGCCATATTCGGGATGCCCCGGCGTGCGCGAATGCATTTGGCGAAAGCGCATGAGTTCGCTCATAGGCAGGTCGTAGCCTGTCAGATGCAAGACCGAATACAGCAGCATCGACCCGTGGCCATTCGAGACCACCACGCGGTCCCGGTCAGGCCAGTGCGGGTCGGCCGGGTTGTGCTTGACATGCTCGCGCCAAAGCGCCACGGCAATTTCAGCCATACCCATGGGCATGCCCGGGTGGCCACTATTGGCTTTCTGAACCGCATCCATGGCGAGGAAGCGAATGGCGTGGGCGAGACGAGGATCGGACATATCAGGGAGGGCCTAGGAAGGATTCAGCGCGGTTTGATTCAAGTCGTCGCCGCGGAAAGTTCGGATTATCGCGTAGCCAGCTAAGATCGGCAATAATGCGGACAATCAATAATCTTGATCGTAGACATCAGTCGCTCTTGCAGATGCGCGGTAGCTCCGGCATCGCACAAGGGCACGGCGGCTGGACCGATGGGGGTCGATGGCATGCAGGGATTGCATCTGCTGGGCGAATGGCGAGCCTGCCGTGCTGGATACGCCGCGCTGACCGAGGTGGATGCCCTGCGGGCGCTCTGTTTGCGGCTGGTCGATGAGGCCGGGTTGAAGATCGTTGGCGATCGCTTCCATCAGTTCCCCCAAGGAGTCACCGGTATGATCCTGCTCACCGAGTCCCATCTCGCTGTGCGCACCTGGCCGGAACACGGCGCAGTGACGGCCGATCTTTATGTCTGCAACTTGCAGCAGGACAACAGCAACCGCGCGCGATCGGTCTTCGCCGCCTTGCGCGCGGCTTTTCAACCCCAAGAACCGGTGGACCGCGAGGTGTGGCGTGGAACCGCCAGCGAGACCCGCGCACCCCTGCTTGCCGAATGGCTTACCGACGACTGCGGTCATTTCATTAAACCGACCACGCAACTCGCCGCCGACCGCAGCGCTCTGCAAGACCTCAAAGTATGGGACACGCAGGCTTTTGGCAGGCTATTCCAGCTCGATGGCGGCTTCATGAGTTCCGAGGCCGACGAGTTCTTCTATCACGAGAACCTCGTGCACCTTCCCGCGATCGCGCACCCCGCCCCTCGATCCGCGCTAGTGATTGGGGGGGGCGACGGTGGTTCGGCCGACGAATTGCTCAAGCACCCGAGCATCGACGCTATTACGGTCGTGGAAATCGATCCTGCGGTCATCAGCATGGCGCGGCGATACTTCGCCGCCATTCACCACGGTGCCCTCGACCACCCTCGGGTACGCGTGGTTGTAGAAGACGGGCTTGCCTACCTGCAGCGGGAAACGGCGAGCTATGACCTGCTCGTACTCGACCTTACCGACCCAGGGGGACCTTCAGCGCCCCTCTATACCCCCGAGTTCTATGCCCTCTGCGCCAGCCGCCTCAACCCTGGCGGTGCTTTGAGTATGCATGTTGGCGCGCCGTTTTTTCAGCCGCAGCGCTTTGCCAGAACGCTGAAAGAGATACGCAGCGCCTTTGCCCTAGTTCGCCCCTATCTCGTTGCCGTGCCGCTCTACGGAGCCCTCTGGGGTTTTGCCTGCGCCGCGCAGACCCTTGATCCCAAGGCCCTCTCAGGCGATGAAGTGGCGCTACGGCTCGCCGCAAGAGGGATTGGCTCTTTGCGCTATTACAACGCCGAGACCCATGGCGCGATGCTGGCATTACCGGGCTTCGCGCAGGATATAGTTAGAGCGGCGAATTCTTGACACCGATGCACCGCCGTGCCGCTGGTGCCCGCGCCGTTCAGTCGCCTTGCAGCGTGGTTATTTGATTGCCAGCGCCCGCAAAAAACCGGCTATCATCCTCGCAGGGCAAGATCACCGCGAACGAGCTGCGCTTGCCCCGAGTAAGAAGCGTCATCCGTACTGTGTAAGGCTCGTGCTTTTGGGGCGCCGCTGCGCTGAATCGACTGAGCGCGGTGGTCGATACCAGGGCTGTCTGCGCCTCGCTCTGAGGAGAAACCGACCATGGACAAGCTAGCGCAATCGCTGGCTGGATTCCCCAGTTTCCTGCTGTACTTTGCCCTCGCCCTGCTGCTGGTCGCGGTATTCCTGTTCGTCTACGTGCGGGTAACACCCTATCGGGAGTTCGCCTTGATTCGCGAGGGCAACACGGCAGCAGCCATCAGCCTCTCGGGCACCCTTCTGGGTTTCGTCCTGCCCCTTACCAGCGCCATTGCCCATAGCGTCAGTCCAGTCGACATGCTGATTTGGGGACTGATTGCCTTAGTCGTGCAAATCGGCGCTTATCTCGTGGCCTGCAGGCTCATACCCGGCACTGCCGAAGCCATCCGACAGGGGCGCACCGCTGGCGCCACGCTTTTGGCCGCCCTTTCCTTGGCGGCCGGCATTCTCAACGCCGCCTGCATAACCTATTAGCCGCCACACGGAAAGGGTGGCAACGGGCCCGCGCCGGTGCGGCACGGGCTTATCGAGCGGCTCTGGGCCGCGCCTTGGCGGCAGCCGCTTGCCCAGTTTCCGAACCGGGGGTCAACCCTCGGCCAGCGCCGCCGTTAAAGAATGTGTGGAAGCCCGGCTTGAAGGAGCACAGACATGTCCCCATCTAGCGATCGAAGCGGGATTCCGCTGCAAGCGGTACGGACGGCGATGAACCTTTACGACTCACTCGATGATGCCGATTTCGTGCAATTCGACGGCCTGGTGTTCGAGACCGAATACCGCCGTCGGCCGGACGAATTCACGGTGGCGGACGACGTACTGCTCGAGGCCCGGCTGGGCGACATGGAAATAGCGCTCACGCGCTCGGATCTCGATGACGCCCAATACCAGGGCGATGGTGTCTATCGCCTCAAGTCGGGCAATTTCATGCGCTTGCTGGCAACCGCCACGGTCCACTGAGGCTACAACGAGCCGCGCGAGCCACCTGCCACCGGCGCCAGTCGGCTCCCCCTACTCACTCCACCGCCACACGTGCAAACTTGCGTTTCCCCGCCTGCACGACGTAGCGCACACCGGCCGCCAAGATCAGCGCTTTGTCGCTCACTCGCTCCCCGTCGACTCGAATGCCGCCTTGCTGGATGAGCCGCAGAGCTTCGGACGTGCTCTCGACCAGCGAAGCCTGCTTGCACGCCTGGGCAACACCGATCCCCTGGCCGTTAGTATGGAGAGTGACTTCGGGCATGTTCTCCGGCACCGCGCCTTGCTTGAAGCGGGCCTCGAATTCGGCAAGGGCCGTTTCGGCCGCTGCGCGGCTGTGGAACCGCGCCACGATCTCTTGGGCCAACAGAACCTTGACCTCGCGTGGATTGCGCCCACGCACGACCTCGGCCTTGAGGCGGACAATCTCCTCGCTGGGCCGGAATGAAAGAAGGTCATAGTAGCGCCACATCAGCTCGTCTGAAATCGACATCAGCTTGCCGAAGATCTCCTGCGGCGGCTCGGTGATGCCGACGTAGTTGTTGAGCGACTTCGACATCTTGTTGATCCCATCCAGCCCCTCCAAAAGCGGCATGGTGAGAATGCACTGCGGCTCCTGGCCCCAATGCTGCTGCAAGGGTCGCCCCATCAAAAGGTTGAACTTCTGGTCCGTGCCGCCCAACTCGATATCGGCCCTAAGAGCGACGGAGTCGTAACCTTGCACCAGGGGGTAAAGAAATTCGTGAATCGCGATCGATTGCTGTGCGGCATAACGCTTGGCGAAATCATCGCGCTCGAGCATCCGCGCCACCGTGTACTGGGCCGCCAGACGAATCATGCCGGCTGCCCCAAGGTCAGTGAACCAGGTCGAGTTATAGGCGACCTCGGTGCGCTCGCGATCGAGAATCATGAATACCTGATCCGCATAGGTCTTGGCATTCGTTTCGATTTCCTCGCGTGTTAGCGGCGGGCGGGTGGCGTTCTTGCCCGAGGGGTCGCCGATCATGCCAGTGAAATCGCCGATGAGAAAAATCACATGATGGCCCAAGTCCTGAAACTGCCGCATCTTATTGAAAAGGACTGTATGGCCGATGTGCAGATCAGGGCGCGTCGGGTCAAAACCGGTCTTCACCCGCAACGGTCGGCCGCGCTTGAGCTTGGCGATCAGCTCGGTTTCAACCAAAAGTTCTTCGCAGCCACGTTTGAAGATGGCCATCTGCTGGGCAATGTCGGGGGTCATGAGCTGATGGGGCAGTGAGTGGCGGCTGGCTTGCCGCAACAAAAGCGTTTGCTACAATCCCGGCATCTTCGGCGGGTATGGGCAGGCGGGCGGCTCAAAATATATGAATTCTAGCGCAAAAATTGCGCCTGGCGCCCAAACCACCCCGGCTTCGTTTCTTTCCACCGATCGGGAGCTCTACGTTGGGCTGATGTCTGGCACCAGCCTCGACGGCATTGACGCGGTTCTAGTGGATTTCGGCACTCCTGCTCCGCGCGTTTTGGCGCACCACAGTCTGCAATTCGACGAGAGCTTGCGCCACCGCCTCCTCGATCTGCATTCGGCCGGCGCCGACGAGCTACGCCGAGCCGCACTGATCAGCCGGGAGTTGGCGACCCTCTATGCGACCGCCACACGACAACTCCTCAACCGGGCCGGGGTCGTCGCTGCGAGCGTTTGCGCGATCGGCTGCCACGGACAAACCATTCGCCACGACCCAGCGGCTGGATACACTCTGCAGATCAATCAACCAGCACTGCTAGCCGAACTAACCGGCATTACGGTAGTTGCTGACTTCCGCAGCCGCGATATTGCCGCCGGCGGGCAAGGTGCCCCTCTTGTCCCCGCCTTCCATGCGGGCCTGTTTCGCGATGCCAGCGCGCACCGCGTCGTGCTCAATCTCGGGGGCGTAGCCAATGTCACCGATCTGCCGGCGACGGGCGAAGTGCGAGGCTTCGATACCGGTCCCGGCAACATGCTGCTAGATGCTTGGACGTCACGCCATTGGCAGATCACCTTCGACGAAGGCGGGCGTCTGGCCGCTACGGGACGGGTAATCGGCGGGCTCCTGGCGCGGCTGCTCGCCGATCCCTATTTCGAGTTGTCTCCGCCCAAAAGCACGGGGCGAGACCGATTCCATCTTGCCTGGTTGTTAGGGCATTTGTCCGGTGATGAGAACCCGGTAGACGTTCTCGCTACCCTAACCGAATTGACCGCCGCCAGCGTCGCCGGGGGAATCCGCGAGCACTGCCGGGGTGCCGACGAAGTTCTTGTGTGCGGCGGCGGCGCATTCAACGCCGATCTCCTCGCTCGTCTCGCCCGTTACCTACCAGAGACGAAGCTGGTGCAGACCCAAGATTTCGGTATTGCCGCACTGTGGGTGGAGGCGATGGCGTTCGCCTGGCTTGCCCGCCAAACACTTCAAGGTCGACCCGGGAACCTCCCGACCGTGACCGGCGCGGCCGGGCCGCGTGTGCTGGGGGCGATCTACCCAAAATGAAACGGGGGCCGTAGCCCCCGTTTCATTTTGGCGCAGCCCAGCTCAGGCCGAGAACGAAGATCCGCAGCCACAAGTGGTCTGGGCATTGGGATTCTTGATGACAAACTGCGAGCCCTCCAGCCCTTCGGTATAGTCGATCTCGGCACCAACCAAATATTGGTAGCTCATGGGATCGATCAGCAGCGTCACGCCATTCTTCACCATGGAGGTGTCATCGTCCGCCACATCCTCATCGAAGGTAAATCCGTACTGAAATCCCGAGCAGCCGCCACCGCTCACAAACACCCGCAACTTCAGATTGGGATTGCCCTCTTCATCGATCAGCTGTTTGACTTTTTCAGCAGCGGCGTCCGTGAAGTTGAGCGGAGTACTGAATTCGGTGGGGGCATTCATGGCAAAGGCTCCTAGGAAACAATAGGCGAATTATCGAAGAAAAACCCGATCCAGGTCAATTTCCCGCACCACGCTTGAGCTCCACCACGCTCGCCCCCTCCCCCGCATCAAGCGACGCAAGTTTTCCCTGCACCGTAGCGCCGAGTTGGATCTCCAGGCGCCGATAGCTCACGTCACCGACGACGCGGGCTTTGCTTTGTAGCTCTAGGTATTCCACGGAGCGGATGGGACCGTTGACTTGGCCGTTTACGACCACGTGACTGACCTGGATTTCGCCATCGACCCGCGCCGCTTCGCTGACGACAAGGGTCGACGCCGAGTCACCATCGGCGGTCACGTTGCCCTTGACCCGGCCGTCGATTCGCAATCCACCGCTGAAGACGACATTGCCCTCTATGATGGTACCTACACCGATCAAACTGTCGATGCGCTTCTGTGGGGAATGGCCTTTCTTGTCTCCGAACATGCGTACCTCTCAGAAGGAAAAGGTTTGCGCGGCCCGCGGATGGGGGTTCCCATTCTCGAACACGCGCACCTCAATGGAGTTGACGAGGGTGCCGGAGGGCACCTGCAGACTAGCCTCGACACGTTGATAGTACTTAAAATTGAGCTTAAGCGGCGTCTGCGCTGCCGCGTCCTGGTCCGGCACGCCAGCGAGCACCCGGCCATCTGCGGATCGCGCCTCCAACTGTGCGTAACCTGAGAATTCCTCATTCTTTCGCCCCCCATAAACGACCAGCATACGCACGCGGTATTCCGTAGGGCTCAGGCGCTCGACTTGCAGCCGCTGGATGGACAGAGCAACTTCTTTGCCGCTGCCAGCGAAGAGCTTCTGCAGGAAGACCAGGTCTTCCTTGATATGCGTGTTCTCTTTCTGCAATGCCAGGGTTTGGGTGGAAAGCACGCTCTGCGCTCCCTTGGCAACTGACAGTTCGGACTCTAGTTGCACGGCGCGCGAGCGCAAAACGGCAATCTCCTCCCTCAGGATGCCCAGTTCACCGGTTAGCTTGGCGCGTTCCTCCGCGGCCTCGCTACGGTCGAAACCGGCAAACAAACGGCCGGTATCGTATCCCCACCAGATCAAGGCGGCAATCAATCCGCCCAAGACCAGACCCCAAGCGACGCGGATCGGCCATGCCACATGGGTGCGCACAGCCAGACGGGGCGCCGATATGCCGAAATGCCGCCGCAGTGTCCGTATCATCGCCGATCTAGGGCAATACCGGGAGTTGCCCGAGGCCAAGGGTCTCGGGAAATCCGAACATCAAGTTCATGTTCTGCACTGCTTGCCCAGCCGCACCTTTCACCAGGTTGTCTTCCACGGCCAACACCACCACCGTATCGCCGCCCTGCGGCCGGTGCACGGCGATCCGGCAGACATTGGCGGCGCGCACGGAGCGCGTTTCCGGATGCGAGCCCGCAGGCATGACATCGACGAAGGGCTCACCGGCGTAGCGCCTTTCGTAAAGCGCTTGGACGTCGAGAGCGGAATCATTGAGGCGAGCGTAGAGCGTCGCATGGATTCCGCGTATCAGCGGGGTAAGATGCGGTACGAAAGTCAGGCCCACCTCTCTCCCGGCTGCCTTACCGAGGCCTTGAACGATCTCGGGCAAATGCCGGTGGCCGGGCACACCGTAAGCCTTGAAGTTGTCGGAGGCTTCGCTAAAAAGGGCATGGACCTCCGCCTTACGTCCCGCCCCGCTGACGCCCGATTTGGCATCGGCAATGAGATGTAACGGGTCGACCGCATTGGTTTCAACCAGCGGGAGGAGCCCGAGCTGCACAGCCGTAGGGTAGCATCCGGGATTTGCGACCAGCCGAGCATCACGAATTGCCTCGCGGTTGACCTCCGGGAGGCCATAAACCGCCCGCGCGACCCACTCCGGGCAAGCGTGCTTCATGCCATACCATTTCTCCCAGGCGGCGATATCCTTGAGGCGAAAATCCGCCGCCAGATCAATCACCCGCACACCCGCGGCGAGCAAGGTGGGAGCCTGCTCCATCGCCACTCCGTTGGGCGTGGCGAAGAAAACGAGATCACAAGCTTCGAGTCGCCCCGTGCCCGGCTCGCTAAAAGCCAGATCGACGGCGCCACGCAGGCTCGGAAACATTTCGGCAACCGGCGTGCCCGCTTCCTTGCGGGAGGTAATGCAGTCGAGCTTAACCTCTTGGTGCTGCGCGAGCAGCCGCAGCAACTCGACGCCCGTGTAGCCAGTACCGCCGACGACGCCAACCTTGATCATGGCCCCTCCAGTCAAGTGGAATATGATTGTAGCATTCGCTCATCGCACCATAAAAAAAAGCCGCTCGAAAGCGGCTTTTTGTTTCGAAACATTGTGTTAGCGCTTAGAGAATTGCTTGCGCCGACGCGCTTTGTGTAAGCCAACTTTTTTGCGCTCGACTTCGCGCGCATCGCGAGTGACAAAGCCGGCGCCAGAGAGAGTCGGCTTGAGCGCCGCATCATAATCGATGAGTGCACGCGTGATGCCGTGGCGTACCGCCCCAGCCTGGCCAGACTCGCCGCCACCTTGCACGTTCACCAGAACGTCGAAGTTGGCTTCGTGGTTGGTAAGCTTGAGGGGCTGAAGAACAACCATCCGGCCTGTTTCCCGGCCAAAGAACTGATCCAGAGGGCGATCATTGATCGTGATCTTGCCCGTGCCCTTTTTCAGGAAGACGCGCGCCACGGAATTCTTGCGGCGGCCTGTGCCATAGTAATAGTTACCGATCATGAGCGCTCTCAGAGGTCCAGGGTTTTCGGCTGCTGCGCCAGATGCGGATGCTCGGCACCACGATAGCACTTGAGCTTCTTCAGCATGGCGTAGCCCAAGGGGCCTTTGGGGAGCATACCCTTGACCGCCTTCTCGAGCACGCGGGCCGGGAACCGGGCCTGCATCTTCGTGAAGTTGGTGCTGTAGATACCTCCCGGGAAGCCACTGTGGCGGTGGTAAAGTTTATCCTCGGCCTTGTTCCCGGTGACGCGCAACTTCTCGACGTTGGTGACGACGATGAAATCGCCGGTATCCATATGCGGCGTATAGATCGCCTTGTGTTTACCGCGCAGACGGTGAGCAATAGCGCTGGCGAGCCGGCCGAGCACCTTGTCGGTAGCGTCGACGACATACCAATCGCGCGTGATGTCCCGCGGCTTGGCCGAAAAGGTTTTCATGGAAATCCGTTCTGAAAATGCGAATTCTGCAAAGTCGGTAATTGTAATACGCGCCTAAACCTGGCGCAAGAGGGCGAACCCTGACGCGACGCTTGTGGTCCGCGCCAAAGCGGCGCGGACCATTCCGGAAAAAGTAATGGGGTGGCTGATGGGACTCGAACCCACGACAACCGGAATCACAATCCGGGACTCTACCAACTGAGCTACAGCCACCACTGAAACTGCCGCCACCTTCACAGGTGGCACGCCCGACAGGAATCGAACCTGTAACCCCCAGCTTAGAAGGCTGGTGCTCTATCCAGTTGAGCTACGGGCGCTCGGTCGGGCGAAAAACCGAAAATGCTTGGTCGGGGTGGAGAGATTTGAACTCCCGACATCCTGGTCCCAAACCAGGCGCGCTACCAGGCTACGCTACACCCCGAACCTATAATTATCGCTTTTCGACGATTCTCGGTCAACGCGAACAGACAGTCCCGCGGCAACTTGCTCGGCATCGCCATTCGCCCAGGTCGGCGCATTCCAGCGAAGATCAACGAAACCTGGCAAGGATTGACAGGCGCAAGGCAACTCCCGCAACGCAATTTTCGACGCAGCAATCATCGGGTGCAGTCAACCGCCGCGCGGCCATGGCGCCATCCGCCAGGACGACAACACAAATAGGAATTATTCCCATTCTCTCCAAAATAATGCTAGTATTTCACGTGTTTCCCCAACAACCCACCGGATGCTCTCGTGAACCCTCTGCGTTTTATCACCCTGGCTTCCCTTACGCTGCTGGCTTCCACCGCAACGGCCAGCGAGCCCGTACTGAATCTCTACTCCGCGCGCCACTACCAGACCGACGAAGCGCTCTATGCCAACTTCACCAAGGCGACTGGCATTCGCATCAATCGCATCGAAGGCAAAGAGGATGAGTTGCTGGAACGCATCAAAAACGAGGGCGCCAACAGCCCGGCCGACATCTTTCTGACCGTCGACGCGGCGCGCCTCGCGCAAGCTGACGCCTTGGGACTCTTCGCTCCGGTCAAGTCGCGCACCCTGGAGGAACGTATTCCAGCCAATCTCCGCACCCCCCAATGGTTCGCCTTCTCGACCCGCGCCCGAGTCATCGTCTATAACAAGGCCAACGTCAACGCGGCCGAGGTGCAGAATTACGAGGACCTCGCCCATCCCCGCCTCAAGGGCAAGGTTTGCGTGCGCTCGGGAGCGCATCCCTACAATCTCTCGTTGGGTTCCGCGTTGATTCAGCACCTCGGCGAAGCCAAGACCGAAGAATGGGCCAAGGGTCTGGTAGCCAACTTCGCCCGCGCGCCCAAAGGCGGGGACACCGATCAGATCAAGGCAGTGGCCGCTGGCGAGTGCGGCGTGGCGATTTCCAACTCCTACTACGTCGCGCGCCTCATGCGTTCCACCAAGCCGGACGACAAGAAGGTCATGGAACAGGTCGGCGTGATTTGGCCTAACCAAACGTCCTTCGGCACGCACATCAACGTCTCCGGCGGGGGCATGCTGAAAACCGCAGCCCACAAAGACGCCGCACTAAAATTTCTAGAGTACCTCGCCAGCGACGACGCACAAGCCTACTTCGCCAATGGCAACAATGAATGGCCGGCGGCAAAAAACGCTGCGGTGCAGAATCCGGCGCTGGATGCCCTCGGACGCTTCAAAGCCGATGGCATCAACGTGGGCGATCTCGCCAAAAACATTGCCACCGCACAAAAAGCCTTCGATCGCGCCGGCTGGAAATAGGCGCCGCTTTTCGCTCTTGTTCACCGGCTGCGGCGGCTCAACTCCGCCGCAGTCCGGTCGTAAACCCTGGTAGGAGCTTTTCTCTGAAGGAGCTCGACCATGGCAACAGCGACCGCGAAAGTCATGACCATCACCGCTCCCACCTTCATCGCCCAGGCAACCTGGCGCAAGCGTGGCAGCAAGTGGACCTGCATCAACGCCGGTCCTGCTCTCCAATGGATGATCGGCAAACCCTACCAAGACGTGTGGCGCTACGTCGAACGCCGCCATTGGTCGATTGCCTGGAGTGAAGCCGCGAAAAGCGCCTGAATGCCGCTTCCGCTGGCATGTTGCGCGGCTGGTGGCAGGGCTATGCCCTTTGCGCTAATGCCGCCGCGCAATCTGCCGGGTAATCGCGATCAAAGGCAAAATGCCGACCGCGACGATCGCCAGGGCCGCCGTCGATGCCTCGGCCAGGCGTTCGTCCGATGCCAGGGTGTAGGCCTGTGTCGCGAGGGTGTCGAAATTGAAGGGCCGCATTACCAGCGTGGCAGGCAATTCCTTCATGACGTCGACGAAAACCAGCAAGCCCGCGGTCAATACGCTGCCGCGCAGCAATGGCAAATGGACTCGGCGCAGCAGATCGGCCTGCCCGGTCCCCAGTGAACGCGCCGCCTCGTCCATAGAACGGGTGATCTTGCCGAGGCTTGCTTCCACGGTTTGCAGGGCGATCGCCAAGAAGCGCACGAGGTAGGCAAATACCAGGGCGCTGATGCCTCCGGTCAAAAGCAGTCCCGGATTGCTTCCGGTCAACGCCATCCATTGTGCCGCTAACCAGTTATCCAGGCGCGTAACGGGAATCAACACCCCCACGGCAATGACCGAACCGGGCACCGCGTAGCCCAATCCCACCGAGCGATTGATCAGCCGCGTGGCCATCCCCTTTTCCAAGCGCGCGGCGTAGGCGAGCAGCAAGGCCAGCGCCACCGCGATAGCCGCCGTCAGCGCGGCGAGGCTGAAGCTGTTGCGGGCCAGTTCGAAGAAGCGCAGACCGAACTGCGCGTCACCCTCGGTGAGCGCCATCTTCAGGAGCAGACTCGCCGGCAGTATGAACCCCACGATCAAGGGCAAGGCACAGGCCGCGACCGCCCCCCAAGCGGCCAGCGGCGCGAGCCTCGCGCCGGTCGCCTTGTTCTGCCGTACCGTGGTGTTGTGAAAACGCGCCCGGCCGCGGCTTTTTTGCTCCAGCACCAAAACCAGCACCACGAAAGCCAAAAGCGCCGCCGACAATTGCGCCGCGGCAATTCGGTCCCCCAGCGAAAACCAGGTGCGATAGATCGCGGTAGTGAAAGTCGGCACTCCGAAATACGCGACCGTGCCATAGTCCGCCAGCGTTTCCATCAAGGCCAGTGCCGTCCCGGCGACGATGGCCGGACGCGCCAGCGGCAAGGACACGTGGAAAAACGATCCCCAGGCGGAGAGCCCCAAGCTGCGCGCCGCTTCTAGCATGCCGCCGGCCCGCTCCAGGAAGGCCGTGCGCGCCAGCAGGTAGACGTAGGGGTAGAGCACGGCGGAGAACATCACAATCGCACCGCCCAAGCTGCGCACCTCGGGAAACCAATAGTCGCCTCTCTTCCAAGTCATCCCCTCGCGCAAAGCGGTCTGCACGGGCCCGACGAATTGCAGCAGGTCGGTATAGGTATAGGCCATGACGTAGGCCGGCACGGCCAGCGGAAGCACCAATGCCCACTCGAAAAAACGCCGGCCGGGGAAGTCGTGCATGGTGACCAGCCAAGCCGGGCCGACACCACACACCATCACCCCCACCCCAACACCAAGGCACAAACCCAGAGTGTTCAACAGAATCTCCGGGAGCACGGTCGCCCACAAATGCGCCCAAGTTTCGCCGGTACCGCCAGCGAAAAGATTGAGCGCGACGCTGGCGATCGGCAGCGCCAGCACTGCGCCGATCGCCAGAGCCGCCAGCGTCCAAGGCCGAAGCGCAAGGGAGGATCGCCATCGTGGCGATGCCAGGGACGCCCTCATGGAAGGGTGCGCGCGCGCGTGATCTCAGCCATAATGAGAATTGTAATCGATCGCGCAATCATCCTAGAAACCTCAGTTGGGCACGCCCGATGGTGCCTTTGGCCGGGTGCATGGCGCGAAGCGACGACGCGGAATAGCCATTCTATTCAAGGAGGAGCGACAAAGCCAGGCGCCCGGACAAAGGCGCCAGCGGGTGTGCAGCGTGCTCACCCAAGAGGTGATGACCCAGACTCACCCGCAGACTTTGTCCAGCCTGACTGAAACTGAATAGGCGAGCGGTCAACTGAGGTTTTTAGGATCATGCTTGAGCTTTCCCACCTGCACCTGGCCTATGGCGCCACCCCTGTCGTCGATGATCTGAGCCTGCATCTGGAACCCGGCGCGATCGGCTGTCTGCTGGGTCCATCGGGTTGCGGCAAAACCACCGTACTGCGTGCCATCGCGGGCTTCGAGCCGGTGCTGGCGGGAGAAATCCGCATCGGCAATGAAGTGGTCGGCCGAGTGGGTTGGCAGCTTGCACCGGAAGCGCGGCGGGTGGGCATGGTGTTTCAGGACTACGCGCTTTTCCCGCATTTAGACGTTGCCGCCAATATCAGTTTCGGCTTGCGCGCGCTTGACACCGCCGAACGAACTCGCCGCGTCGATGATCTTTTGGTACGTGTGGGCTTGCCCGGAGCCGGCGGCAAATACCCGCACGAGCTGTCCGGCGGACAGCAGCAGCGCGTCGCCCTGGCACGCGCGCTGGCGCCGCAGCCGCAGCTGCTGCTGCTCGATGAACCCTTTTCCAACCTCGACGTGGATTTGCGCGAGCGACTCTCGCTGGAGGTGCGCGAAATCATCAAGGCCGCGGGCATCACCGCGGTGCTGGTAACCCACGACCAGCATGAAGCGTTTGCGGTGGCCGATGTCATCGGCATCATGCACGAAGGTCGCATTCAGCAATGGGACACGCCCTATAACCTCTATCACCGCCCGGACAATCGCTTCGTCGCCGATTTCGTTGGTCAAGGCGTGTTTCTACCGGGCGTCGTATTGAACCCACGCGAAGTTTCGATCGAGCTGGGTCAACTCGCCGGACGCATACCCACGGATTGCAGCGCAGGTTGCGCGCGCTGCGGCAAGAGCTGCCGGGTGTCGGTGCTACTGCGCCCGGATGACGTGGTGCATGACGACGCTTCGTCCATCCAAGCGGAAGTTGTCGCCAAGGCGTTTCGGGGTGCCGAGTTTCTCTATACCCTCGAACTGGCGAGTGGGCAGCGCGTGCTTTCACTGGTTCCCAGCCATCACAACCACGCCATCGGCGAAAAGATCGGGATCAAGCTCGATGTCGATCACGTGGTGGTGTTTCGCAATGCCGCCGCGGAGCAACACTCGCGTCCCTAGCGGCACCTGCCGAGCCATCAGGCGGCGGGCCCGGCCTGCCGTTCGCGTTCAGCGGAACGCCCGAAGCCTCACGCCTTGTCGGCTCAAGCGGGCTGCGCCTCGAAGCCTGCTTTGGTGATAGCCGAGGCGATGCGCTCGGCGTTGACCTGGCTCGGATCGAACTCCACTTCGGCACCACCCGGCTGCAGCGTCACGGTTGCTTCATTCACTCCCGGCAGCGCCTTGATCACGCGCGTGACGCTGCTGGCGCATCCGCCGCAGGTCATACCTTGCACCACAAATTTTTGACGCATCGTCCACCTCTCAAATTGCCGGCGGCCTCCAGCGCTTGAGCAGCAAGGCACTGGTGACCACCGATACGGAACTCATCGCCATCGCCCCCCCCGCAAGCCCCGGACTGAGGTAGCCCAAGGCCGCGAGCGGAATGCCCAGGACATTGTAGACAAAGGCAAAGAACAGATTCTGCCAAATCTTGCGTACGGTGGCACGGGACAGCGACATCGCCGCCAGCACCCCGGCAAGCTCGTTGCGCAGCAAGGTGACGTCCGCCGTTTCCAAGGCACTGCCGGAGCCCGCGCCCATGGCGAAACTCACATCGGCCTGGGCCAGCGCCGGCGCATCATTGATGCCATCGCCCACCATGCCGACTCGCAGGCTCTGAGCCTGCCAGTTCTTGATGGCTTCAGCTTTGTCCTGCGGCAAGAGCCCGGCACGGAATTCGGTGACCCCGGCACTCTGGGCGATCGCCGCCGCCGTAGCCGCATGGTCCCCGGTGAGCATGACCACCCGTGTTCCCTGGCGCTGCAACGCGGCAACCGCCTGCACGACCCCAGGTCGCAAGGAGTCGGCCAAGGTGAGCCAACCCAAGAGTTGCGCGTCGCGGGTTACACCCACCACGGTTTGCCCCGCCTTGAACCACAGGTCGAGCACGCCAGAGTCGAACTCGGTGCCGCTGGCGCTCAAGAACTGCGCCGACCCCAGGCGCAGCGTTGCCTCCCCGTCCTTGGCGGTGACGCCGAGGCCGGGCAGGGTTGTGAATTCGTGTAGCACGCTGGGCACCAAGCCCTGGCGGCGTGCTTCTTCCAATATGGCGCGAGCCAGGGGATGCACCGTACCCTGCTCCAGACCCGCGGCCGCCTGCAAAAGTGATTCAGTCGTCTCGCCCGCCGCAGGGAAAACCCCGGTGACGCGTGGCGCACCTTCGGTCAAGGTGCCGGTTTTGTCCACGACCAGCACGTCCAAGTGCTGCGCATGTTCCAGGGCAGCGGCGTTTTTGATCAGAATACCGCTCTGGGCGCCGCGTCCCACACCGACCATCAGCGCCGTGGGCGTGGCCAGACCCAGCGCACAGGGGCAGGCGATCACCAGCACCGCGACGCCGTGCATGAGGCCGGTGGCAAAAGTTCCGGTCCACCACCAGGTGACGAGCCAAGTCAGGGCGGCAATCGCCAACACCACCGGCACAAAAACCGCCGCGACGCGATCGACCAGGCGCTGCACCGGCGCTTTCGAACCCTGCGCCGCAGCCACCATACGGACGATTCCGGCGAGCAAGGTTGCGCTCCCCACCGCCGTCGCCACACAACGCAACTGTCCGGCGTGATTGAGCGTCCCCGCGAAAACCTTTGCCCCGGGCGCCTTTTCGACGGGCAGGCTCTCGCCGGTGAGCATCGATTCGTCGATGCTGGACTCGCCTTCACGCACCCTGCCGTCGATGGGCACCACATCCCCGCCGCGAACCAGGAAAACTTCGCCCGGCGACACCTGGGCGACGGGCACCTCTTCGACCACCCCGTCGCGCTCGCGCTGCACCGTGGCCGGTTGCAGGCGCATCAAGCTCGCCAGCGCTTCGGCGGTGCGGGCACGGGCACGCGCTTCGAGCATCTTGCCAAGCAGCACCAGTGTAATGATGGTGGCACTGGCCTCGAAATACAGCTGCCCGGCCAGCGCTTCAGCCCGCCAGGCATAGAGACTGAAGCCATAGGCCACCGAGGTGCCCAGCGCCACCAGCACATCCATGTTGGCGCTGCCGCCTTTCAAGCTCTTCCAGGCACCCGCATAAAAACGTCGCCCCGCCCAGAACTGCACCGGCGTGGCTAGTACGAACTGTAGCCAAGCCGGCAGCATCCACTCGTGGCGCCCCAGCGCCATGCCCACCATGGGGAGCAGTAAAGGCAAGGTCAGCGCGGCGCTGATCCAAAACTCGGTTAGCGCCAAGCCCTCACGGCTGGCATCGGCGGGCTCGAGCGATGCGGCATCGGCGGCCATCGGGCTCGCCCCGTAACCGGTATCGCGGATGACTTCTAGGATGGCATCGACGTTGGTTTGCCTCGGATCGAAAGTGACGCGGGCGGTTTCCGTGGCAAGATTGACCGCGGCCTCGACACCTTCCTGGCGGTTCAGAACTTTTTCGATGCGTGCCGAACAGGCGGCACAGGTCATGCCGGTAATACGCAAATCCACCGTGCCGCTTCGGTCGTTGCCGCCTTCCGCCAAGGGTTCGCCTCGCTGCGCCTTGAATTACTCGTCACTCAAACATTGGGACGATTCTACCCCGTGCAAGGGTCGCAGATTCGTTCAGGTCCAACTCAACTGCGGTGCCGCTCAAGCCTCGGTGCGCCGCAGCTGCGGAAACAGAATCACATCCCGAATCGAGGGACTGTCGGTCAGCAGCATCACCAGCCGATCGACGCCGATCCCCTCCCCGGCAGTGGGGGGTAGACCGTATTCCAGGGCGCGAATGTAATCGGCGTCGTAATGCATGGCCTCGGCGTCGCCGGCTTCCTTTTGTCGCGCTTGCTCCATGAAACGCGCCGCCTGGTCCTCGGGGTCGTTTAGCTCGGAAAAACCGTTGGCCATTTCGCGTCCGGTGACGAAAAGCTCGAAGCGGTCGGTGATGGCCGGATTGGCGTCATTGCGCCGCGCCAGGGGAGAGACCTCCTCGGGATAATCGACGATGAAGGTGGGCTCGAAGAGTTGCTCCTCGGTCGTTTCTTCGAAGAACAAGAGTTGTAACTCGCCCAGCGTGGCACCGTGCTTGATATCGACCTTGCGCGCGGCGAGCTGGCCGATGAGAAAGCCGGCGTCATGGAGCTGCTGCAAGGTCCATTGCGGATGGTATTTCGCGATCGCCTGCGGCATGGTCAGGCGATCGAAGGGCTTCGCCAGATCCATGCTGCGGCCTTGATAGGTGACCACGCTGCTTCCCAGCACCTTTTGCGCCAGTTCGCGGAACAAGGTTTCGGTGAGATCCATGAGGTAATGGAAGTCCCGGTAGGCCTCGTAGAATTCGATCATGGTGAATTCCGGGTTGTGGCGCGTGGAAATACCTTCGTTCCGGAAATTGCGGTTGATCTCGAAAACCTTCTCCAGGCCACCGACCACCAGGCGTTTGAGATAAAGCTCCGGCGCGATGCGCAAATAGAGCTGCATGTCCAAGGCATTGTGGTGGGTGACGAAAGGTCGCGCCGCGGCACCACCCGGAATCGGATGCATCATCGGCGTTTCGACTTCAAGATAGCCGCGCTCCACGAAAAACTCGCGGATGCCTTGCAGGATCTGCGAACGGGCGCGAAAGACGCGCTGCGCCTCGGGGTTGGTGATGAGATCGAGATAACGCTGGCGATACTTTTGCTCGGTGTCGGTCAGGCCGTGGAATTTCTCAGGCAGTGGACGCAGCGCCTTGGTCAGAAGGCGGATCCGAGTGACATGGACCGTCAGTTCGCCGGTACGCGTTTTAAAGAGATGCCCTTGGGCGCCCAGGATGTCACCCAAGTCGTAATGTTTGAACGCTTCGTAGGCTTCCTCGCCCACGGCATCCTTGGCGACATACACTTGCAGGCGTCCGCTCACGTCTTGCAGCGTGGCGAAACTCGCCTTGCCCATCAGCCGCTTGAGCATCATGCGCCCGGCAATCGCCACCACGGTCTTCTCCGCCTCCAGCACCGCGGCTTCCTTGCCGCCGTGGCTGGCATGGAGATCTCCCGCCAGAGCATCGCGCCGAAAATCGTTGGGAAAAGCGTTGCCCCGTTCGCGCAGGGCGCCGAGCTTGGCGCGACGCTCGGCGATGATCTGGTTTTCGTCGAGCACGGCGGGTGGCGTGTGGGCGTCGGTCATGGGAATTCCGGGAAGAAGAGGTGGGGGCGGATCAAACGCCTTGTTTCAGGCTGGCGGCAATGAAATCGTCGAGGTCGCCATCGAGCACGGCCTGGGTGTTGCCGACTTCGTAATTGGTGCGCAGGTCTTTGATGCGCGACTGATCGAGCACATAGGAGCGAATCTGGTGGCCCCAGCCGATGTCGGTCTTGGAGTCTTCGATCTTCTGCTGCTCGGCCTGGCGCTTGCGCAGCTCCAGCTCATAGAGGCGCGACTTCAACATCGCCATCGCCTCCGCACGGTTGCGATGCTGTGAGCGGTCGTTCTGGCATTGCACGACGATGTTGGTGGGCAAGTGCGTGATGCGCACCGCCGAATCGGTCTTGTTGATGTGCTGGCCGCCCGCGCCCGAGGCGCGGAAGGTGTCGATGCGCAAATCCGCAGGGTTAATATCGACTTCGATGGAGTCGTCGACTTCGGGGTAAGCGAAAACGCTGGCAAAGGAGGTGTGGCGCCGCGCGTTGGAATCGAAGGGTGATTTGCGCACGAGCCTGTGGACGCCCGTCTCCGTACGCAAATAACCATAAGCATAGTCGCCATTGACCTTGACCGAGGCACTCTTTATGCCGGCAACTTCGCCAGGCGATTCCTCGAGGATCTCGGTTACCCAACCGCGGCGTTCGCAATAACGCAAATACATGCGTAACAGCATCGAGGCCCAATCCTGGGCTTCAGTGCCCCCGCTACCCGCCTGGATGTCGATGAAGCACGGGCTCGGGTCCATGGGGTTGCTGAACATGCGGCGGAACTCCATGTCTTCCACGCGCTTTTGCAATCCCGCCACATCGGCTTGCACCGCCAACAAGGTATCGTCGTCGGACTCCGCCCGGGCCAATTCAAAAAGTCCGTCCGAATCATCGAGCCCCGACTCCACGGTGTCGATCTGTGTGACTACGGCTTCGAGGGCCTTCTTCTCTTTGCCCAATTCCTGGGCTCGCGCGGCCTCATTCCAGACGCCGGGATCCTCGAGTTCGCGATTGACGACGTCTAGGCGCTCGTGCTTGGTCTCGTAGTCAAAGATACCTCCGCAGTTCGCCGCAGCGCCGGCGCAGGTCGGCGAGGGTGTTGGCGATGAGGTTGACTTGTTCGGCTTCCATGTTCCTGCGCGCTCCTACGGGGGATAGTTAACTGTGTATTATACGCGAGACGCCTCCGGAGCTGGCCCCCAAATCCAGCAAAAACAGCCACTTCGTCCTGGCAGTACCCTGTTGTTCTTGCTAGAATTGCCGCACTTTGTCAAACCTCAAGCCACTCATGACCGGATTCGCAGCTTTCCTGCTTACGCGTTGGAGGCGTCTGGGCTCCGCGCTCCTCTCTCTCGCCTTGGCGTTGTTGCCTGCGACCCCGGCCACCGGGCAGGATCTTCAGGACGTCAACAAGCTGATCAAGCAAGGAAATCACCCGCAGGCATTGGACAAGCTGAACACCTATCTCGCGGGGAAACCGAAAGATCCGCTGGCTCGTTTTCTCAAGGGCGTGGTGCTCACCGAACAAGGCAAGACCAACGAAGCGATCAGCCTCTTTCAGGCTCTGACCGAGGAATACCCAGAGCTCCCTGAACCATACAACAACCTTGCGGTGCTCTATGCTGCCAAGGGCCAGTACGAAAAAGCCAAGGTTTCCCTGGAAATGGCCATCCAGACTCACCCCAGCTATGCCACGGCGCATGAAAACCTCGGCGATATCTACGCCAAGATGGCAAGTGTCGCCTACGACAAGGCCTTGCAACTCGACAAATCGAATAAGTCAGCCGAGACCAAACTCTCCCTGATCCGTGACATGTTTCCCAATGGCAAAACCAGCGGTACCCGCAGCAATTCGGCTAGAGTCGCGGCGGCCGCTCCGCCCGCCAAGGAGCCGGCACCGCCTGCGGCAGTTGTTGCCCCTGTGGCGCAGGTGGCCACAGCGCCCACCGTCGTCGCGGCACCCGCCCACAGTGCCAAACCAGTGCCCACCCCGGATGAATCCGACGCCATCATCGCCACCATTGAATCCTGGGCCAAGGCATGGTCGAACCGGGAAGTCGAGACCTATCTCTCGTTCTACGCGATAGGCTATCACCCGCCTGGGCTGACCCACGACGCCTGGAAGGCCCAAAGGCGTGAACGTATCCTCGCACCCAAGCAGATCAGCGTAAGCATCCTGAGCCCGAAGGTCACAGCAATCGATGCGACGCACGCTCGCCTCAATTTTCGCCAGGCTTACCGGTCTGACCGCCTCAGCACCGTCTCCAGCAAGACGCTGCTGCTCGAGAAGCAAAGCGGCCAGTGGCGCATTGCGCAGGAGCAATCCGGCAAGTGAAGACGCCTCGCAGTGCAGCACCTGCCGCGGGCGGGTGCCGGCCCCTGTCCCCCCTGCTGGCGGTAGGGCTGCTGGTCGCTTGTCCAGTCGCCGAAGCGAGCGAGGTAGAGCCGATGCTCGTTGGCGCACTGCAGGAAATTCAGGCAAGCCGCATCCGTGCGGCCGAACAGCAGGTCGACGAATTGCTGCGCCGGTTTCCTAACTTTCGCCTGGGTCACTTGATCAAAGGCGATCTCTTGTTGGCCCATGCGCGCCCACTGTCGAGTATGGGCGAAGGCATACCGAATTCGGGGCCTCGCCTCGCCGAACTCCGGGCGGAGGCAATCCAGCGCTTGCGCCGCGCTTGGGAGCCGCCGCCGGCCGGAACCTTGCCCCGCGTCGTGTGGAGACTCGATACGCAGGAGCGGCATCTCTTGGTCGTCGATACCAGCAGCTCCCGCCTGTTCGTATTCGAGAATCGTCTTGGGCAGCTAATGCGGATCGCTGACTACTACGTCAGCATCGGGCGCTTGGGCGCCGGCAAGACCCGAGAGGGCGATCAGAAGACGCCGATCGGCATCTACCACACGACGGGCACAATTTCTCCTGCGCGCCTGACCGATTTCTACGGTAGCGGCGCCTTCCCTCTCAACTATCCCAACGAATGGGACCGACGCCAAGGCCATAGCGGGCATGGCATCTGGCTGCACGGTACGCCCAGTGATACCTATAGCCGCGCGCCCTTCGCCTCGGACGGCTGCGTAGTGATGGCGAACCGCGAACTCGAAGATCTGGCGGCAAACCTAGAGGACGCCTCACTGCCGGTCATCATCACACCACGGTTGGAATGGGTCGAACCCGGTATCGTTCAAGCACAAGCCCAGGAGTTCCACCACGAATTCGAAGCTTGGCGCAGGGACTGGGAATCGCTAGATACCGAGCGTTATCTGCGCCACTATGCGCCACTTTTTAGTAGCCAAGGGAAGGATTTGGCCGCATGGCGCGAGCATAAGCGGAACGTGAACGCGCAAAGGACCTTCATACGCGTGGACGTGACGAATTTGTCGGTTTTCCAATACCCTGGAAGCGAGAATCTCGCGGTGGCGAGCTTCGAGCAGGTCTACCAAAGCGACAAGGTCAGCAACCGCATGCGCAAAGAACAGTACTGGCAGAAACTTGATGGCCGCTGGCAGATTATCTATGAGGGCCCGGCCGTGGCGGCGACCACCGCGGTGGCGCAGTTGCGGGGCGGGTTGATCAAAGTCGCGGCCAAAGGGTCGCGCAAACCCCCGAAGACGAAAAGGAGTTGACGGATGAAATGGCATCAAACCCTCGCGGGCGCGGTTCTGCTGGCCACATGCAGCATCACACTGGCGGCGAATCCGCAGGTCGAACTGCGGACCAACACCGGTACGATCGTGCTGGAGCTCTACCCGGAGGCAGCCCCAAAAACCGTGGAGAATTTCCTGCAATACGTGAAGAGCGGACACTATGCGGGCACGCAGTTTCATCGCGTGATCAAGGGATTCATGATTCAAGGCGGCGGCTTTACCTCCGACTTCCAGCAAAAACCCACCAAGCCGTCAATCAAGAACGAAGGGGAAACGAGCACCAAGGCGGGCCTCAGCAATGTGCCCGGCACGATCGCCATGGCGCGCACGCCGGATCCTCACTCCGCCGCTGCACAGTTTTTCATCAACGTCGCCGACAATGCTCCCTTGAATTATGCAGGGCCCGGCAATTGGGGCTATACCGTGTTCGGCAAGGTCATTTCGGGCATGGATGTCGTGAATAAGATCGCGGCCATGCCCACCGGAGCCGGTGGCCCATTCCCGCGCGACGTCCCGAAGGACAAGGTGCTGATCGAAAAAGCCTCGCTGCGCCCCACCGACAAATAGGAACATCATGGTCATCTTGCACACGTCACTCGGCGACATCACGATTGAACTCGACGCCGAAAAAGCCCCCACCACGGTTCAAAATTTCTTGCAATACGTGCGCGACGGTTTCTACGACAACACGGTTTTTCACCGCGTCATCGACAACTTCATGATTCAAGGCGGCGGCTTCGCCCCTGGCATGAAGCAGAAGGCGGCACGCGCGCCCATCGCCAACGAGGCGCAGAACGGTCTGCTCAACCAGCGCTATACCATCGCCATGGCGCGCACTCCCGACCCCCACTCGGCCACCGCGCAGTTTTTCATCAACGTGGCCGACAATGCCTTCCTTGACTTTCGAAATGCCACGCCGCAGGGCTGGGGTTATTGCGTTTTCGGCAAGGTCACGGCGGGCATGGATGTCGTCGACCAGATCAAACGTGTCAGAACCGGCTCCCGCGCAGGACACCAAGACGTTCCGGTTGACGATGTGCTGATCCTGCGCGCCGAAGAAGTCGCAGCCTAGGCCTACGGCCAGCATTTGCCACCCCGGGCCACGTAACCCATAGAGCGCACCCTTCGAGCTGCGCTTTGGCTACGCTCCTGGTTTCGGACATTCACCTCGCGCCCGCGCGACCGGACGTCACCGAGGCTTATCTCGGGTTTCTGCGTGGGCCGGCGCAAGCAGCCCGCGAGGTGGTCATACTAGGCGATCTCTTCGATGCCTGGGTGGGCGACGACGATCTCGGCAACCCTGCCTGGCGCCCGGTGATCTTGGCAATGCGAGCCTTGTCAGAAAGAGGCGTGCGGCTCGCCTTCCTGCACGGCAACCGCGATTTTCTGCTGGGAGAGGACTTCGCCGCAGCCTGCGGGGCGCGCTTAATGCCAGAGGTCACCCTGGCCGACATCGAGGGCGAGCGGACTTTGTTGATGCACGGCGACCAACTTTGCACCGACGACGCGGCCTACCTCACCTGGCGCAGGGAGGCGCGCGACCCAAACTGGCAGGCGAGCTTTCTGGCCCTGCCCCTGCAGGAACGCCAGCGCCTGGCCGGCGAAATGCGCGCGACGAGCGACTTGGAGAAAGCGGCAAAGTCCCAGGAAATCATGGACGTCAACGCCCGGGCAGTGGAAGCGGCCTTGCGCGCCAGCGGTTGCCGCAGGCTGATTCATGGGCACACTCATCGACCGGCTCGCCATTACCTGACCATCGACGGTGCACCCTGCGAGCGTTGGGTGCTTGCGGATTGGCGCTTGCCCGGCGGCTATCTGCGCTGCGATGCACGGGGCCTGACTGCGCTGCCCTGGCCGGCTCCAGGCTCATCAGGCTAGGTGTCATCGAGCGCCTGCTGGAAGTCCTCCAGAAGATCATCGGCGTCCTCGATGCCCACCGAAACGCGGATCAGCGAGTCGGCGATGCCCATGCCGGCACGACGCTCCGGACCCATTTCATAGTAAATGGTGTGCGCCAC
Source organism: Casimicrobiaceae bacterium (assembly GCA_026646885.1). Taxonomy (GTDB): domain Bacteria; phylum Pseudomonadota; class Gammaproteobacteria; order Burkholderiales; family Casimicrobiaceae; genus JACPUX01. The sequence continues at coordinate 245,457 of JAPKHK010000004.1, forward strand.
CGGGATGGCCAGCGTACGAGTATCGCCAAGGTTGCTGGAGAGCACCACGACCTTGAGCCGGTCCAGGAAAGCAAAAGGATCGACCTCATCGGCTAGCTCGAAGCTCAACAGCGCCCCTGGGGCGCGAAAGAGTTCCGCCGCGCGACCAAACTGCGGATGCGTGGCGAGCCCGGGGTAATACACCCGTGCCACCCGTCGGTGTGCCGCGAGCAGGGCTGCAAGCGTCCCAGCATTGCCGCAGGCCCTCTCCATGCGCAAGGCCAGCGTCTCCGCGCCCACGCCGATGTGATGTGCTGCCTCGGCGCCCAGACTTGCGCCGAAGTCGCGCAGCCCCTTTTTGCGAATTTGCGTCAGCCCCCACGCAGCGATCTTCTGTTTGCGATAGGCTTCGCTGATATTCGGGTAGTTCGACCAGTCGAACAATCCGGTATCGGTGATGGCGCCGCCCAGCGCATTCCCATGGCCACCGATGTATTTGGTCAGAGCGTTGACGACCAGGCTCGCGCCAACCCCGCGCGGCCGAAATAGATAGGGCGTGGTCAGGGTATTATCGACGATGTAGAGGAGGCCGCGCGCCGCGCATAGAGTCCCGATCGCTGCCAGGTCGGCAACTTGCGTGCGCGGATTCGCGATGGTTTCGACAAACACCGCGCGGGTTTCCGGTCGCAGCGCCGACGCTATGGCCTCGACACAAGTAGCATCGGCGAAGCTCACTGCGACGCCCTGGGCGTCGAAACTGTTGAACAGGCTGTTGGTGTTGCCGAACAAGAAAGAACTGGAAACCAAATGATCGCCTCGCCGCAGCAAGGAGAAAAGCGCTGAGCCTATCGCCGCCATGCCGGTACTGAAGCAGACTGTGCCAACTCCACCCTCCATGCCGGTGATTTTTGCTTCCAGTGCCGCCACAGTGGGATTGGTCTGGCGACCGTAAACAAAACCGCTCACTTCGCCCTGAAAAACCCGTGCCAATTCCCGCGCATTTCTGTAGCCAAATGCGACGGAGGTATGCAGCGGCTTGTGCAAAGCGCCGTGCTCGGGCTCACCCAAGCGATCAGAGTGAAGAACTCGAGTGGTGAAGCCACGCTCTTTCATGGTCGATCCGCCAAAAAAGAAAACCCGCCAGCAAAGCTGAAGCGGGTCGATGACACGCTTTAGCAGGATTTATGAAGCGCCCGCAAGCTGACGGTCAAATCGGCGCATGCCTGCAACCATAAGGCTTGCGTTGCGCCGCGTCAAGCCTCGTGCATCGGGTCGCGCACCGTGCTGGCCGAGACAGTCCCCGCCAGCTGCGCTAACCGGCCGCCAATAAACCCTCGTCCCGAGCCTCATCTTCCGCATCACCTCCACGCGTACCGTCGCGGCCGCACGCAAGGCTGCTGAGATAGTCGGCGGTGACATCGCCAGTGATGTAGCAGCCGTCGAAGCAGGATGCTTCGAAGCTCGACAGCCTGGGGTTGGCTTTGCGCACCGCGGTCTTGAGGTCCTCGAGATTCTGGTAAATCAAGACATCGGCTCCGATCTCTCGGCAGATGTCGGCCTCGTTTCGCTCGCTGGCGATCAGCTCTTCCCGCGTCGGCATGTCGATGCCGTAGACGTTGGCGTAGCGCACTGGCGGCGCCGCCGAAGCAAAATAGACCTTGCGCGCGCCTGAGTCGCGCGCCATTTGTACGATCTCGCGGCTGGTCGTGCCGCGGACGATCGAATCATCCACAAGCAACACCACCTTGCCGCGAAACTCCACACCCACGGGGTTGAGCTTCTGGCGCACCGACTTCCTTCGAATCGCTTGTCCGGGCATGATGAAGGTGCGGCCGATGTAGCGGTTTTTCACGAACCCTTCTCGGTACGGCACATTGAGCCGTTTGGCCAGTTCAAGTGCGGAGGGTCGACTGGAATCGGGTATCGGAATCACCACATCGATGTCGCCCGCCTCGGGCATGACCCGGATCTTCTCCGCCAGTTGCTCACCCATGCGCACGCGGGTCTCGTAGACCGACGTGCCATCGATCATGGAATCCGGCCTGGCAAGATAGACAAACTCGAAAATGCAGGGATTGAGCGAAGCGTTCTCGGCGCACTGGCGACTTTCCATCCGCCCCAGGAAATCGACCAGCACCGCTTCGCCGGGGGCGACATCGCGCTGCACCTCGAAGCCGAGGATATCCAGCGCCACCGACTCCGATGCGATCACGTATTCGCTGCCGCCCAAGCTTTCCGCCTTGCCGATGATCAGAGGCCGGATGCCATAGGGATCGCGAAACGCGAGCAAGCCATAACCCGCAATGATCGCCACGACCGCGTAAGCGCCCCGGCAGCGCCGGTGTACGCCAGCCACCGCAGCGAAAACCGCATCGCTGTCCAAGTGTCCGCGTTGCTTGGCCGCTACTTGCAGCTCGTGCGCCAGGATGTTGAGCAGGACCTCGGAGTCCGAATGAGTGTTGACGTGCCGCAAGTCGAGCCGAAACAGTTCTTGGCGCAGCTCCTCGCTGTTGGTAAGGTTGCCGTTATGGGCAAGGAGCACTCCGTAGGGCGAATTGACATAGAAAGGCTGCGATTCCAATGCGCTCGAAGCCGACCCCGCAGTAGGATAGCGCACATGGCCGATGCCAGCATTGCCGAGCAGATCGCGCATATGCCGGGTGCGAAAGACATCACGCACCATGCCCTTGCCCTTGTGCATGTGGAAGACGTTGCCAGCAGTGGTGGCAATGCCTGCCGCGTCCTGCCCGCGGTGCTGGAGCGCCAGCAGGCCATCATAGAGTAGTTGGTTGACCGGTGTGTGAGCCACGACCCCGATGATTCCGCACATCCCGCGTACCTCTCCACCTCAGTGGCGACATCACTCTCGAGAACGCCTTCGCCGGCGGCGCCCACTCACGACTCAATCAGCTCGTCTGATACTTGAGTCGCTTGTTCACTTCTTGCGGCAGCAACGGGCGCAACCCCAGTACCGCTTGCTGCAGATAGGGTGCCAGCAGCGACTCTTGCCACCAGCGCTCTTGCGGAAGCTTGGTGAGACCGGCGATGAAGACCAGCACCAGCACCACAAGCACGCCGCGCATGATGCCAAAAATCACACCCAGCCCGCGATCTAACCAGCCCAAGCCCGCCGCGTGAAGAAGTCGGTGCAGAATCCAACCCAGCAGCCAGGCCACAAGAAGGACCAGCACCAGCATCAAAAGCATGCCCAGCAGGTAGCGTGCGGCAGGGTTCTGCAACGAGGTGGGCAGCAGTTCCCCCATGTCGCCGCCAAACATGATCGCCGCCACTAGGGCCAAAACCCAGCCAAGCAAGGACAGAACCTCCCGCACCACGCCGCGCCAGAGGCCCCACAGGGCCGAAGCCAGAACCATGAGAATGACGACGTAGTCGAAAAGAGTCATCGCAGCTGGTCAGGAAAGCGGCGCCACGATACCGCTATGGCCCTTGGATTTGAGTTGAACGCGGGCAGCATCGGCCGCATCGCGACTGACGTAGGGTCCCACCCGCACCCGATGCAGCTTCTCCTTGCTTGTGTCGAGGCGCTCGACAAAAGCGGAGAATCCTGCCGCCTTGAGTTTGGCCTGCAATTCCTGCGCAACCTTCGCATCGGCGTAGGCTCCCAGTTGAACCACAAAGCCGGAATCGGCCGATTTTGCGGAGACTGGAGCGGCTTGCGGCCCCTGGGCCTTGCTCACGGGTTTGGTCGCGCTGCCGGCTTTGGACACAGCTGCCGGCGCGGCGGAAGGCGCAGGATCCAAAGGCGCTGCGTTGTGCGTGGCCGCAGGCGCGGCCGACGCTTGCGCGGGTGGGTCGGCGGCTGCGGGAGTCGAGACACCCGCGATCTTCCGATTGCCGTCGCCAGAATCCGCATGGGCTGGTCCCGTCGCGCTCTCGTGGCTCTGGTCGGTTCTGTTCGAGCCGGCCGCACCGGTGGCCGCATCCTTTGCACCGGGCGCCGCACCCGCTGCCACCGCCATTCCCGGCGCTCTCCCAGCTGGTTCGGAGGCTGGAGAGATCTGGCTGACGAATTTGCTGCCTTCGACTGCCGGAATCAATATCTGGACATCATGTCCCAGAGGCTTGGGCTCGCTCTCCAGGAAGAGTGGCACGATCACTGCGGCGGCCAGCGCCAAGACGGCCGCGCCCACCAGGCGTCTGCGAGCCCGGCGCTTGTGCTCATCCACCAAGTCCTTGCGATTCTCCGGCATCGGTTCAGGGCACCCCGGTGGCACGCCAGCGCATTGCAGCGGCAACGGTGAGGAAGGAACCAAAAACGACAATTCTATCAGCTTCGCCCGCCTGCTCCCAGGCTTGCGCGCAGGCGCTCGCCGGATCGGGAAACATTGCCAAGGCGTCCGCGCCCACCCCTGCGGCCGCCAGCGCTTCGCCTAAGCTTGCGGCCGTTGCGCCACGAGGTGGCGGCAGGTCGCAAAGCAGCCATACGTCCACGACAGGCGCCATTGCCCTTGCCACTCCGGCTAGATCCTTGTCGGAGAGCATTCCCCAAACCGCCCAGGTTCGCGCAGCGGGGTTCTTGCGCCCCAAAGTCGCGGCAAGTGCCTGCGCTGCCTGGGGATTGTGGGCGACGTCGAGAATCAAGGTGGGCCGGCCGGGCAAAACCTGAAACCGGCCTGGCCAGGTGACGCCAAGCAGCCCCGCGCGCAGTGCACCGGCGTCCACCGGCAAACGGTCGGACAAACGTTCGACGACCGCGCTGACGGTCGCCGCGTTGTCGATCTGATAACGCCCACGCAACGCAGGATGCGGCAACCCATAGCGCTGCTTGCCCGGTCCAAGATAGTCCCACCGATCGCCCCGCGGCCGGCCTCGGAAATCGCGCCCGGCCACCCAGACCGTGGCGTCCAAGGTCTTGGCCGCCTTAAGCACTGATCGAGGCGGACGAGAGTCGCCAATTACCGCCGGCCGGCCGCGACGAAAGATGCCGGCTTTCTCCTGGCCAATCGCTTCGCGTGTGTCTCCGAGATAGTCGGTGTGGTCGATGTCGATCGCGGTGAGCACCGCCACGTCAGCATCGAGCACGTTGACGGCATCGAGCCTGCCGCCAAGGCCGACTTCCATCACCCAAACGTCGAGCGCCTGGCGAGCGAATAGCCAGACTGCGGCAAGCGTCCCGAATTCGAAATAAGTAAGCGGTACGGCTTGCCGCACTGCCTCGACCGCGGCAAAGGCTTCGCACAAGCCCGCGTCATCTGCTTCGCGACCATCGATGCGCACGCGCTCGTTGTAGCGCAACAGGTGCGGCGACGAGTAGAGTGCAGTGCGGTAGTGCGCCGCACGATAGACCGCTTCGAGCATGGCGCAGGTCGAGCCCTTGCCGTTGGTCCCGGCGACCACGATCACAGGACATTGCGGGCGGGCTCCGAGACGCTCGTAGACCGCCCGCACCCGCTCCAAGCCAAGTTCAATGCTCTTGGGGTGCAGCGTCTCTAGATGCGCCAGCCAATCGCTCAGCGAAGGCGCAGATTTTGTGGAGGCGACAGACAAGTGCTAAGCGGATTCGTGGCGCGCTTGCGCTGAGATGGTCAGGCCGCCGGTGCCGACTGCTTCTGCAGTAATGTGAGCAGTTGTGGGAGCCGATCGCGCATTTGTCGGCGGTCCACGATCATGTCGATGGCGCCCTTCTCTAGGAGGAACTCAGCCCGCTGAAAGCCCTCGGGCAGCTTCTCGCGCACGGTCTGCTCGATCACGCGCGGCCCGGCAAAGCCGATCAACGCGCCGGGCTCGGCGATAACCAGATCGCCGAGCATCGCAAAACTGGCTGATACACCGCCCATGGTCGGATCAGTAAGGACTGAGACGAACGGCAACCCGGCCCGTGACAGCTGCTGCAGGGCGGCCGTGGTCTTGGCCATCTGCATGAGCGAAAAGAGCCCTTCCTGCATGCGCGCTCCACCGCTCGCGGCTACGCAGAGGAAGGGCAGGCGCTGTTCCGCCGCGGCGGCAACGCCGCGCACGAAGCGCTCGCCTACCACGGAACCCATCGACCCCCCGAGGAATTCGAATTCAAACACCGCAAGCACCAAGGGCACAGCCTTGATCGAACCCTGTGTGACCACCAGTGCGTCGGTTTCGCCGGTCTCCTCGGTAGCCGCATCAAGCCGATCCGGATACCGCTTCGAGTCCTTGAATTTCAAGCTATCGATGGGCACAACTTCGGAGCCGATTTCAAAGCGCCCTTCGGGATCGAGCAGCTGTTCGATGCGGGCGCGAGCCCTCATGCGATTATGGTGGTTGCACTTGGGGCAAACGTAGAGGTTATTTTCGAGATCGGTGCGGTAAAGTACCGCTTCGCAGGCCGGGCATTTCACCCAGAGCCCTTCGGGAACCGCCTTCTTCACTCCCGTGGACGACTTGATACGCGGCGGAAGGAGTTTCTGTATCCAGCTCATGGCTTTCCTCGTTGGGGAACAGGTGCGTCGAGCGCCCGCCGTATCTCGGCCAGCCAGTCCCGGGCGCGGCTTGGCGCCAAACCGGCCGGTGCGGTCTCGACTTCCTGCACCAGCCTGCTGCCAATCACCACCGCGTCGGCATAGGCGGCGACCGCCCGCGCTGTTTCGCCGTCGCGAATGCCAAACCCCACACCCAATGGCAGGGCGATGTGACGACGAATCTCCGCCAGATGCCTACCCACATCCTCTGGATCGATGTGGCCAGCGCCGGTCACGCCTTTGAGCGAGACGTAGTAGGCGTAACCACGGGCCAGGCGACCCACGGCGTCCATGCGCGCTGGGGTAGTCGTCGGCGCCAGGAGATAAATTGGTGCCAGGCCCCGTTCAATTAGCGCCTGCGCGAACTCCGTGCTCTCTTCTGGCGGATAGTCGACCACCAGCACGCCATCCACTCCTGCCTGTGCTGCGGCCGAGACGAAGGCATCCACCCCCATGGCTTCGACCGGGTTGGCGTAGCCCATCAGAACCACCGGAGTGGTCTGATCGTCTCGCCGAAACGCCGCGACCGTCGCCAGGACTTGCCGCAGGCTCATGCCTTGCGCCAAGGCAACCTCCGAGGCATGCTGGATCACCGGGCCATCAGCCATTGGATCGGAAAACGGCACGCCCAGTTCGATGATATCCGCGCCTGCTTCGACGAGCGCAAACATCAGCGGCAAAGTCTGCTCCGCCCGAGGGTGCCCGGCGGTGACGAAGGGAATCAGCGCCACCTGTCCGCGGGAGCGGCGCTTTTCAATTGCGTCGGAGATGCGCTTCATGGCCTCAGAGTGGAATTCCGGAAGCGTCGGCGACGGTATGCATGTCCTTGTCGCCACGGCCAGAGAGATTGACGAGCAGCCGCTGTTCTGGCGGCAGGCTCGGGGCAAGCATCGCCGCGTAGGCCAGGGCATGGCTAGATTCCAGCGCGGGAATGATGCCCTCGAGCCGGCAGCAGTCATGAAAGGCCGCTAGTGCCTCCGCATCGGTGATGCTCACGTATTCAGCCCGCCCCGTGTCCTTCAACCAGGCGTGCTCGGGACCGACACCGGGGTAATCGAGGCCGGCCGAGATGGAATGAGTTGCGATGATTTGCCCGTTGTCGTCTTGCAGCAAATACGTCCGATTCCCGTGCAGTACCCCGGGCTGCCCCATGGACAGCGACGCGGCGTGGCGCCCAGTGCTCAAGCCCTCGCCCGCGGCCTCCACGCCAATTAGACGCACGCCTTGGTGCTCGATATAGGGGTAGAAGATTCCCATGGCATTGGAGCCGCCGCCCACGCAAGCGATCACCGCGTCCGGCTGGCCTCCGGCGATCTCCGGCATTTGGACGAAGCACTCCCGCCCGATCACGGCCTGGAAGTCGCGCACCATCATCGGATAGGGATGCGGTCCAGCGACCGTGCCGATGATGTAGAACGTGGTCTCGACGTGAGTGACCCAATCGCGCATCGCCTCGTTGAGCGCATCCTTGAGCGTCTTTGAACCCGATTCGACTGGCACCACGCTCGCGCCTAAGAGCTTCATCCTATAGACGTTGGCGGCCTGGCGCTTGATGTCGTCCGCGCCCATGTAGACCACGCACTCCATGCCGTAGCGCGCCGCGACCGTGGCCGTGGCTACACCATGCTGCCCGGCGCCGGTTTCGGCAATCACCCGCCTCTTGCCCAAGCGCCGCGCCAACAAGGCCTGGCCGATGCAGTTGTTGACCTTGTGCGCGCCGGTGTGATTGAGGTCTTCGCGCTTCAGATAGATTTGCGCTCCGCCCAGCTTCTTCGACCAGCGCTGCGCATGATAAATCGGACTGGGCCGCCCGACGTAATGCTTGAGCTCGCGCTCGAACTCCGCGAGGAAGCTCAAATCGCTTCGTGCCGCCTCGTATTGCGAGCGCAACTCGTCCAGTGCCGCTAGCAGCGTTTCGGCGACGAACACCCCCCCAAAACGGCCAAAATGACCGCGGGCGTCCGGCAAATCATACTTCGCCATCACGCACACCCTGCACGAAAGCACGAATCAGTGCCGCGTCCTTGCGGCCTTTGGCGGCCTCGACCCCGCTGGAAACATCCACCGCCCAGGGTTTCACACGGCGCACTGCGGTGGCCACATTCTCGGGTCGCAACCCGCCGGACAGTACCAGGGGCATTGGCAGTGCAGAAGGAATCAAGGACCAATCGAAAACCTCTCCAGTTCCGCCCGGGGAATCCGCCCGAAACGCGTCGAGCAGCAGGCCGCGGGCGCGGCGGAAGCGGGAGGCGTATTGTAGCAAATCGAACCCGGGCCGAACGCGCAGCGCCTTGATAAATGGTCTGTCGAAGCTTTCGCAGTATTCCGGCGCTTCGTCACCGTGGAATTGCAGCAGATCGACCGGGACTTCGGCGAGCACGCTGCGCACATATGCCGGAGCAGCATCGACGAAGAGGGCAACGGCCGAGACAAAAGGAGGCAGAGTCTGGACGATCAACCGCGCCGCGGCGGGCTCGACTTGGCGACTACTGCCGGGGTAGAACACCAGTCCGATCGCATCGACGCCGGCCGCAGCGCAAGTCCGCGCGTCCGCGGCATTAGTGATGCCGCAGATCTTGATCCGCGTTCTCGGCATGATCATGGCCCCACTGGCGGATGAGGCGAAAGCACCGGCCAGGATCGCCGTGTCTCCGGCAAGCCGAAACCAGGATCGTAATCACCGCCAAGCAAATACAACCCATCGGCGGCGAAGGTCGGTGCAGCGAGTTTTCGATTACGCGACGCGAGCAGCTCACCCAACCACTCTGGCTCATGCCGACCATTGCCAACATACACTAGCGAGCCAACGATGTTGCGGACCATGTGGTGGAGAAAGGCATCCGCGGACAGCTCAAAAAAGAAACATCCGCCCACCGCAGAGATCTCCAGTTGCGTGAGCTCGCGCACCGCAGTCCGTGCCTGGCATTGGGCAGCGCGAAACGCGCTGAAGTCATGCCGTCCGATGAGCCACCGCGCCGCATTTCTCATGGCCGCGAGATTAAGAGGCCGGTGATACCAGCCGACCCGGCCAGCATCCAGTCCCGGACGGACCGAAGAGTTTTGCAGCACGTAAACATATTGCCGCGCTCGCGCGCTCGTTCGCGCGTGGAAATCGATGTTGACCGGCACGCCCCAACGCACCGCTACGTTGCCCGGCAGTGCTGCATTGACGCCTCTGACCCAAGCGCTTTCAGGGCGATTGGTGGTGGTATCGAAATGCACCACCTGCAACCGCGCATGCACACCTGCGTCGGTCCGCCCCAAAGGATGGGTCCTTATGGCTTCACCGGCAACTTTCGCGATGGCTCTCTCCAGTGCGTCTTGAACGCCATGTCCGCTGGGCTGCGACTGCCAGCCACAAAAACCCCTCCCATCGTACTCGAGACCAAGAGCCCAGCGCCGCTTCACCCCATGTTCCCCAAGTATTCAGCGCAGTTCGGAAAGCCAGCATCCGAATCCAAACAGGATCAGCAGCGCCACCGAGCAAAGTCGCTCGGACATTCTCATTGGCGCGGCAATTCCTAGCGCCAACAGTGGCGCGGGGGCGCTGGCGGCAGCGGGGCCCGCGCGCAACAGTGCCCAGTGGTCTTGCCCGCGCATCGACTCCAGAGCTTCCAGCGTGAGGGCGAGGCGCACGGCAAATCGTCGGCCGGGGCGACCCAAAAACCGCAGCAAGCCGTACAGGCCAGCGGTGCGCTGAGGCAATGGCAACGCTCCCGGCAAAGCGCAGTAGAGCGCGATGACGGCGAGTACGCGAGCCGTCTGTGTCAGGCCGAGTTCCAGCCCTTCGCGGCTGGGAAAATACACTGACAGCCCCTCCGCCAACGCCTGACCAGGAACCGGCCAGGCCATCAGAAACAGCGTGGCCAGAAGCAACCACTTGAGCCGCCAACACTGGGAAAGCACGCGCAGTAGCACTGGGCCAAGCGCGTGCAGCATCACCCCGTAGGCGAGGCAGCCGCCCACCACCACCAGCGCTCCCACAGGCGCAAAGGCGGCGGCGGCAATCGCGCCGACCAGAAAGGCCAGCAAGACGGGCATGGGGTGCTTGGATGTCATGAGCGAGGGGCCGATGATACCGCTTACGCCAAAACCCTGGGACAAAAAAATGCCGGCGGGGGAGACCGCCCGCCGGCCGGTGAGACAGTCCACTCTCAGTGCAGGCGATCGAGCATGGCCTGGGCCTCCTTCTTCTGCCCTTCGTCTCCTTCATGCAGCACTTCACGCAAGATCTCGCGTGCTCCCTCGATATCACCCATTTCCTGATAGGCCTTGGCCAAGTCGAGCTTGGTAGCGGCGTCATGCCACTGACCGTCGAGCACCGAGGGAGTGGGATCTTCAAAAGGAATGCGATCTGGGTCGAAACTCAGGTCGAGCTTGTCGAGGTCGAGTCCGGCCGTGGTCTGCGCCGCGATTGCAGGTGCCGCAACGCGAGGTGCCGGGGCGGGTGTCGCAGGCTTGGGCGTCCGCGCCGGCGCTGGCGCCGGCTGAGCCGCGGCCATCGCCAGTTCGGGCTCGGGTATTCGGATCTCCGGGAGCTCCGCTTTGGCCGGTGCGGGCGACACGGCGGGTGTCGGCTTGAAGCTAGGCTCCTCCCAGTCGAGATCGTCGAGCTTCACGGTATCGTCTAGGCTCGGACGCGCTGGAGTAGGCGATGGTTGCGTCGGCGGGGGCTGCGTCGGCGCGACCGTACGAGGAGCAAGGTCGTCAAGGCTGAAATCCAACGCTTCGAATTCCTTGATCGGCGCTGGCTGGCCCACAGCCGTCGGCACCTCTTCTTCCGCCAGCGCGGGCGGTACCGAGAAAGTCTGGGTACGGTCCGGCGCGAACTTCAGCTCCGGTATCACTAGCTCGGGCGTCGGCTGAGCGGGTACCAGGGTGTCCGCGTCGTCGGGCACCGTCGCGGAGGCCGCGGCGGCCATCGTTACCGTACCCTCGGGCGCGGCGTAGAGCGCGTTCTTGGGATCGAGCTGGCGTCCTAGCGCGGCCGCCTTCTCCCAGGCCTCGCCCTGCCCCTTGCACACGCCATAGAACTCCTGGGCCAGGGTCTCGAAGGCCGCGACCTTGTTGTGTTGCGCCTGGATTTCGAGGAGTTTGAGATATACCTCTTGGCGGTTTGGATCCTTTTGCAGGGCATCGCGCAGGATCTCTTCGGCCTGCGCATCCCGACCGTAGGCGAGATAGACCTCGGCTTCGGCTATTGGATCGACCTCGTCCGTATCGATATTGCCTAGACCTTGCCGGCTGAAACCCGTCGTCAGCGAGTTATCCCCGGTGTTTACGACGCCACCACCGGTGTTGCCAAAAACGGTATTTGTCTTGATCTCGGTACCGGTGAGTATGCTGTCCTCGTAGCTTGCCGCAGGCCTGCGCCGCCGTGCCGCCAACACCGCCCAAAGGCCACCGAGGAGCACGATCGCGGCGCCACCGCCCAGCACCATCATCGGGTCGGCGAAGAGTTCTTCGTACCAGGCGGGTTCCTCGGGTTGCGCGGGCGCTGCCTTGGCCACCTCGGCGGCAGCATCCTTGGCTGGTTCGACCGGCTTGGGCGGCTCGGCGGGCTTCGACGCTTCGGCCGCCTTGGGTGATTCCGCTGGCGGGGCCTCAGTTTTCGGCGGCTCCGGGGGCGGACTCGCTGTTTTCGTCGCCTCTTCCGGTTTCGGCGCCTCAGCGGCTTTGGGTGCCTCGAGCGCGGGGGTTACCGGCGCCACCGTAACGGCTGCCGGTGCCGCAGCCACTGCTGGTGCCGGCAAAGGCGAAGCTTTGGCGGCCTGCGCAACCTTCTGCAGCTCCGCCAATTCCCGGTTCTTGAGCTCGATGAGCCGCTGCAAGTCCTTGACCGTCTTTTCGAGGTCGGTCACTCGCGTATTGGCCTCCTTGAGTGCGCGCTCGCTGGCAGCGCTGTCTTCGGCAATCGCCGCCGCAGCTGCTTTGCCTTTGCCCGTCCGGCCGCCGCCCGCGCCTTCCGCGCGGGAGACCTTGAGCTGGTCACCGCCAGGCGCGGCTTGCGCAGTGTCCTCGACGGCTGTGGTGATCCGGCCGGTCGCGGCGCCCGCACCGGCTTCGCTCTGCGATGGAACCGGCGCTCCAGCAAGACGATCACGGTAGCTGCGCCAATCCGCCGCTTGAATACGCACCAGCTTGGCGGCCTCGCCGCTCGCCACCGCGGCAACCTGATCCGCGCTCGGAACGGTGAGCGTCTGGCCGACACGCAACCGGTTCATGTTCTTGCCATCAAATGCCGTCTGATTGCTTTGAAACAGCGCAACCAACATCTGCTCCAAGGTGATCCCTTCGGCTTTGACCTGGCGCGCGATCTTTCCCAGAGTGTCGCCTCTTTTGGTCGGGCCGTATTGATTGCCGCTTTCGGCCTCGGCTTCGGGCTTACCGGCGATAGCCGCCGGCGCCGCAGCCGGCGCGGTAGTCGCCTCGGCGGCGGGGGCCGGTTCGACAGTCACGCCGCGCGGCGCCCCAGCCGGCGCCGCGACAGGAACGGGGGGCGCCACCGGAGCAGGTGTGTAACCAGGAGGGTCGAGGAGGAAGGTGAATTCCCGCATCAGCCGGCCGGCTGCCCAGTTCACTTCGAGCAGGAGATCGATATAGGGTTCGTTGATCGGTTGCGCGCTAGACAGCTTGAAGAGCGTCTTGCCGTCCTTGCTACGATCCAGCGCGACCTTGATGCGAGAGAGCGCAGCCTGATACTCCAAGCCATTCTGCCGATAGGCCGAAGGCTCGGCGATCTTTGCCGTCAGGCTCTCCAGTTCATCCTTGGTCACGGATAGGACTTCGATCTCCGCCACTAGCGGCTGCCCCAGCCCGGAACTGACGACCAGCTTGCCCAACGCCACCGCCAGAGCGGGGACTGGAAGCGCAAGCACTCCTGCCAACAGACAGTACGAAATTAGCGGTTTGAGCCTCATGCCTTCCCCTGGAGTTCTCTCCTATGAAGCTAAATTAACATCATGGAGTTAGGCTTGCAAGCTAATCCACGTTATTAGAAAACGAATTTACGACTTTCCGGGCGAGATCGATGGGCGCGGCAGCGAATTGCCTCAGAAGCGAAAATTCCCCTCAAGAAGCCTCGCAACCACGATGGATCGCGTTGGTTGCATCTCAATAACCCAAGATATAGTGGCCTACCTGCGGGTTGCTAGACCCCGATCCACGGCTCGGCTTTCGCCCAACAGGAACCATGGCCGCTTTCTCGTCGTGGCCATGAGTGTTGCAAACTTGCCCCAGCACCAGCGGTCTCGGCCAGGCTCGGACCTCGGTGGCAGGTCATCTGTGGTTGGCGGGTGGGAACGCGTTGGCGACGCGGACGCCTCTGGGAAGGCAATTTCATGCCAATGTCGTCATCGCTCCAGAAGAATCCGCAGCATCCGGCGTAAGGGCTCTGCGGCACCCCAAAGCAACTGGTCGCCGACAGTGAAGGCACCGAGATACTCATCACCCATGGCGAGTTTGCGCAGCCGTCCCACTGGAACATCAAGGTTGCCAGTTACCGCCGCTGGTGTAAGCGCCTTGATGGTGGCATCACGCCGATTGGGGATCACGCGGACCCAATCGTTGGCCTGTGCGATGATGGCTTCGAGGTCGGCAAGGGGGACGGCCTTCTTCAGCTTGATGGTCAGCGCCTGGCTGTGGCAGCGCATCGCCCCGATCCGCACGCACAGTCCGTCGATGGCGATGGGCTTGGCGGTGCGGCCAAGAATCTTGTTGCCTTCCGCTCCACCTTTCCACTCCTCGCGACTCATGCCGTTACCCAGATCTTTGTCGATCCAGGGGATCAGGCTGCCAGCCAGCGGCACGCCGAACTGCGCTGTCGGAAAGGCCTCGTCACGCAGTATTCCGGCCACTTCGCGGTCGATCTCAAGTATCGCCGAAGCCGGGTCTTCCAGGAACGGCTTGGCGACGCGATGCGCTTCCCCCATCTGTTGCAACAACTCGCGCATGTTCTGCGCCCCCGCCCCAGAGGCTGCCTGATACGTCATGGCGGTGACCCACTCCACCAGATCGTGGGCGAAGAGCCCGCCAAGGGCCATGAGCATGAGGCTCACGGTGCAATTGCCGCCGATGTAATCCTTGATGCCGCGGCCCAACGCCTCGTCGATCACGCTGCGATTGACCGGGTCGAGGACGATCACTGCGTCGTCCTTCATGCGCAAGGTGGAGGCGGCGTCGATCCAGTAGCCACGCCATCCGGCGGCGCGCAGTTGCGGATAGATCGAACTCGTGTAATCGCCGCCCTGGCAAGAAATGATGACGTCGGTTTGCTGCAAGGCGGCGACATCGTTCGCGTCTCCCAGAGGCGCGATGTCCTTGCCGATCGCCGGCCCCTTGCCTCCCACTTGCGACGTCGTAAAAAAAATCGGCTCCACCGAGTCGAAATCGCGCTCTTCCTGCATGCGCTGCATCAGGACCGAACCAACCATGCCCCGCCAACCTACGAAACCCACTCGCATCATTTCTTCACCCGTGTCACCAATCGCCTCCCTATCGCGGGGAACCGCCCTCGCCCGTGTTCTTTGCTCGCCGTATCGCTTTTAGTCTAGACACTCAGGGCGGCAAGCACCGCATCGCCCATCGCCACAGTGCCCAGCACCGGCTCGCCGGCAAGAGCGATATCCGCCGTGCGGTGCCCGCCCGCCAGCGCCTTGCGCACCGCGCCTTCGATGCGCGTCGCCAAGTCCTCCCGAGCGAAGCTGTAGCGAAACAGCATGGCCAGCGACAGCATCGTGGCCAGAGGGTTCGCTTGGTCCCGTCCAGCGATGTCGGGCGCCGACCCGTGGCAAGGCTCGTACAGTCCCTTGTTGTTCGCATCGAGCGAAGCCGAGGGCAGCATGCCGATCGAACCGGCGAGCATCGAGGCCTCATCGGAAAGAATGTCGCCAAACAGGTTTCCAGTCACGATTACATCGAACTGCTTGGGATTGCGTACGAGCTGCATCGCTGCATTGTCCACGTACATGTGCGAGAGCGCGATCTCGGGGAAATTCTTGCCCTCGTCAGTGACCACTTCTCGCCAAAACTGGCTGGTCTCCAGCACATTGGCCTTGTCCACGGAACAGAGGCGTCCCTGCCGCTTGCGCGCCGCCTCGAAGCCCACGCGCGCGATGCGGCGGATTTCGGACTCCGCGTAGTGCATGGTGTCGAAACCCTCATGCTCGCCCGCAGCATTTCGCCGTCGGCCGCGCGGCTGGCCAAAGTAAATGTCCCCGGTGAGTTCGCGCACGATCAAGATATCGAGACCCGACACCACGTCGGGCTTGAGCGAGGAAGCTGCCACGAGTTCCGGATAGAGGATGGCCGGGCGCAGATTGGCGAACAAACCCAGCGCCTTGCGAATGCCCAGAATGCCTTGCTCAGGGCGAACCTCGCGGGGCAGGCGATCGTACCGCGGCCCGCCCACCGCACCCAGCAGGATGGCCTCAGCGTTGCGCGCAAGCCGCTGCGTCGATTCCGGAAAGGGATGCCCCTCGGCATCGTAGGCGGCACCCCCGAGGTGACCGCAATCGAGTTCGATCTTCTCGCCCTCGGCGCGAAAGAACTCCAGCACGCGTACCGCCTGGGTGACTATTTCGGGCCCGATGCCGTCACCGGGAAGTATGGCGATCTTCATCTTCAGTAGAGCCAGGGTTGTTCCGCATGGCGCCGCTCCTCGAAGGCGTGGATTGCGTCGGCATGTTGCAAAGTCAGCCCGATGTCATCCAGTCCGTTGATGAGACAGCGCTTGCGGAAAGGGTCGATGGCAAACCCCATTCGCTCGCCGCCAGGCAAGACGATTTCTTGGCCAGGAAGATCGATGAGCAGGTTGAATCCGGGTTGCGCAAGGGTTTGCTGGAAGAGCCTATCGACGAGGCCGGCTTCCAGAACGATTGGCAGGAGTCCGTTTTTGTAGCAGTTGTTGAAAAAAATATCGGCATAGGAGGGCGCGATCACGGCACGGAATCCGAAGTCTGCGAGCGCCCAGGGCGCGTGCTCGCGGCTCGATCCGCAGCCGAAGTTTTCCCGTGCGAGCAAAATGCTCGCCCCTTGGTAGCGCTCTTGGTTGAGCACGAAACTGGGGTTGCGCGGACGCCGCGAGTTATCCATGCCCGGTTCGCCGTGGTCCAGGTAGCGCCACTCGTCAAAGAGGTTCGGGCCGAAGCCCGAACGCTTGATCGACTTCAAGAACTGCTTAGGAATGATCGCGTCGGTGTCCACATTGGACCGATCGAGCGGAGCGACCAAACCTCGGTGTTGCGTAAACGGCTGCATGGCGAGCTTTCATCCGCCCCGCTTGGCGCAGGGTTCTGGCGGGGGACAAGATTTGCCCCCATCAACAACGATCATTGCGTCTTTTCGTCCTTGTCTTTGGACTTCTTGGTTGCGGCATCCTGGATTTTCGTGCCGACTTTTTCGACATCCTTGCCCACGCCCGCCACGGTGTTGCATCCAGCGAGGGCCAGACCAAACAGCGCCAGCAAAGCGGCACATCCAATGCGTTTCATTTCCCGTCCTCCTTTCACGCGAGTTCCCTGACATCTACGAAACGTCCCGCAATCGCGGCGGCAGCCGCCATGGCCGGACTGACCAGATGGGTGCGCCCGCCAGCACCTTGGCGCCCTTCAAAGTTGCGATTGGAGGTCGAGGCGCAGCGCTCGCCCGGCTCCAGGCGGTCGTCGTTCATCGCCAGACACATCGAGCAACCCGGCTCGCGCCATTCGAAACCAGCGGCGCGAAAGATCCGGTCCAGACCCTCGGCTTCAGCCTGCGCTTTCACCAAACCTGAACCGGGAACGATCAACACTTGCCGCACCTGGTCTGCCTTGCGGCGGCCTCGCGCAACGGCGGCCGCCTCGCGTAGGTCCTCGATGCGCGAATTGGTGCATGAGCCGATGAATACCTTATCGACCTTGATGTCGGTGATCGGCGTGTTCGGTGTGAGCCCCATGTAGGCAAGCGCTCTTTCCATGGCCTCGCGGCGCACCGCATCGCTCTCCTTCTTCGGATCCGGCACCCGGCAGGTGACGCTGGCCACCATCTCCGGCGAAGTGCCCCAAGTCACGGCAGGCTTTATGCGGTTGCCCGCCAGCTCGACCACGCGATCAAACTCGGCGTCGGGGTCGCTCACCAGCGTGCGCCAATAAGCGACCGCCCGCTCCCAATCGGCGCCCTTGGGCGCGAACGGTCGCCCCTGCAGATAAGCGATGGTGGCCTCGTCGACCGCCACCATGCCGGAGCGCGCGCCCGCCTCGATCGCCATGTTGCATAGAGTCATGCGCCCTTCGACCGACAAAGCGCGGATGGTGCTACCACCGAACTCGATGGCATGGCCGGTACCGCCGGCGGTGCCGATTTCGCCGATCAGCTTGAGGGCGATATCCTTGGCGCTGCAGCCGCGCGGCAAGGCGCCCTCGACACGAACCAGGAGGCGCTTGGCTTTCTTCAGGAGCAGGCATTGCGTGGCCAGCACATGCTCCACTTCGGAGGTGCCGATGCCAAAGGCCAGTGCGGCGAGCGCGCCGTGGGTGCTGGTGTGCGAATCGCCGCACACCACGGTCATGCCTGGCAGCGTGGCCCCCTGTTCGGGCCCGATGACATGCACGATTCCTTGGCCGGGATCACGAAACGGAAAATACGCCTTGGCGCCGAAGCTGCGGATATTGGCGTCGAGGGTTTCGACCTGGGTGCGAGAAATCGGATCGCGGATACCCTCTTGCCAATCCTTGGTCGGGGTATTGTGGTCGGCGGTGGCAACCACCGAGCCGACCCGCCAGGGCTTACGACCGGCGAGCCGAAGGCCTTCGAAGGCCTGGGGGCTGGTGACCTCGTGTACATAATGCCGGTCGATGTAGAGCAGCGCGGTGCCATCAGCTTCCGTGCGGACGACGTGGCTGCTCCAGAGTTTGTCGTAAAGCGTTTGGCCAGGCATGTTCAGGGCCGCGAGGCAAGTGCGGGAATGGCCAATTATGACATAAAGCCGCTCGTTTGTTGCAGTGCAGAAACGTCCTCCCGCCAGCGTCCAAGCCGATCTTCCAAGGTCACGACGAGAGTCTCCCCAAAACTGTCGAAGCGCTCGCCGGCCGTTGCGCGCAGCCAGGTGACTTGGCGCTTGGCCAGTTGCCGCGTCGCTTCGATGCCCCGCTCTCGCAATGCCGCGGCGTCGAGTTCACCGTCGAGGTATCGCCAAGCCTGGCGGTACCCGACTGCGCGCATCGCTGGCAGATCCGGGCTCAGTGAATGACGCTGACGCAGATCCCGCAGTTCCTCGACCAATCCCCCCGCAAGCATACGTTCGAAGCGTCGGGCAATCCGCTGGTGCAGCACGGCCCGCTCTTCCGGCACCAGCAGGAATGGTCGGAAACTCAGATCGCGCGCGGCGCTCCGCGCACCCTGGAGCGTCGAGAGTGGCTGCCCGCACAGCCGCCAGACTTCCAAGGCGCGCTGCACACGTTGTTTGTCAGCAGGCTGGATGCGGGCCGCGCTGGCCGGGTCCACTCGGGCTAGCTCGGCGTGCAGCGCAGGCCAGCCGCGCGCCGCGGCTTCGCGCTCCAAGCTTTGGCGCAATGCCGCGTCGGCCCGAGGCAATTCGGAGAGCCCGGCGACCAGGGCCCGAAAATAGAGCATGGTGCCGCCAACGACCAGCGGAAAACCGCCGCGCGCATAGATCTCCCGGATAGCTCGCGCCGCATCTTGGGCGAAGCGCGCCGCCGAGTAGGCTTGCGTCGGCGCAACCAGATCCAGCAGGTGGTGCGGCACGCGCCGTTGCTCTGCGGCGCTGGGCTTGGCGGTGCCGATATCCATGCCCCGATAGACTTGCGCCGAATCCATGCTGATGATTTCCAGGCCGAGACGTTCGGCCACCTCCAAGGCGAGGGCACTCTTGCCGCTGGCCGTCGGCCCGGCCAGCACCGGCACCGGCGGCCACTTGCCAGACGCGGAAACGGCGCGATCAGCGGCCACGTTGAAACAGCCGGTCAAGCTCGGCGAGGCTGATTTGGCGTGTCGTCGGCCGCCCGTGATTGCAGGATCCGGCGCGTTCGGTGGCTTCCATTTCGCGCAACAGCGCATTCATTTCCGGCAGGGTGAGCTGGCGATGCGCACGCACGGCGCCGTGGCAAGCCATGGTCGCGAGTAGAGCGTCGCGCCGCTGAGCCGCCGCCCCGCTGGTGCCGTCTTCGGCCAAATCGGCGAGCAGCGCATGCACCAGCGCCGGCAAGTCGCCACCCGCCAGCAGGGCCGGCACCGTGCGCAACGCCACGCTCTGCGCTGAGAGCGTGCTAAATTCAAAGCCCATGGCGTGCAGGGCCGCGCGGTCCCGCTCGAGCACGGCCAGTTCCATGGCATCGACACGTAGGGTGACCGGAACGAGAAGCGTCTGCACCGCCGGCACCGCATCGGCCGCGCACTTGAGCCGTTCATAGAGGATGCGCTCGTGCGCCGCGTGCATATCCACCAGCACCAGGCCCTCGCGGTTCTGCGCCAGGATGTAGATGCCATGCAGTTGGGCAAGCGCGAAGCCGAGCGGGGCGAGTTCCTCCTTTGGCGGCGCCTCGGGCAGGGGCGGATGCCCCGCGGGTGAGAATTGCTGGAGATACTTCGCCACCGGTTCGCGCGCCGCCAACGGCATCGCCTGTTGCACCGGGGCGGGTGCGCCCCTGCCGGAGGGCGTCGGGCCTGGCGCGCTCCTCAGCGCTGCAAGCTGCGCCTGGGGCAGGCGCAGCTCTGGCAGGATCGCACCGCCGCGCAGCGCTAGCGCCTTGGCAAGCGCATTGCGGACAAACCCATAGACGGCATTGCCCTCCCGAAAGCGCACTTCGCTTTTGGTCGGATGCACGTTCACGTCGACAGCGGAGGGGTCGATCTCCAGGAGCAGCACGCAGGACGGCGAGCGACCACCGTGCAGCAGGTCGCGTGCCGCCTCGCGCACCGCGTGCGCGAGCATGCGGTCACGCACGAAGCGACCGTTGACATAAAGGTACAGCGGCTCGCGCAGGGTCGCGCCGTCGGTAGCGATCCAAGCGTCGAGGCGCAGCGCTGGCGTAGCCTCACCGACAACGCGCGCCTGAGCGAGAAACTCCTCGCCCAGCAACGCACCGACGCGTTGCGCCGCGGTCTGCGAGGGCAGCTGCCGCACGGCGCGGGCATTGTGCCGCAAGGCAAAAGCCACCTGCGGGCGCACCAGGGCGATGCGCTTGACCGTCTCGTCGCAGTGGCCCCATTCGGTCGCCTCGCTCTTCAAAAACTTGCGCCGCGCCGGCGTATTGAAATACAGATCGCGCACGGTGATAGTGGTGCCTGGCATGGCAGACGCCGGCTGGGGTTCGCCCAAATTGCCGCCTTCGGCCACGATGCTCCAGGCATGCGAGGCCTCGCGCGGCCGACTAACCAAGCTCACCCTGGCGACTGCGGCCATGCTCGCCAACGCCTCGCCGCGAAAACCCAGACTGGCGATGGCATCGAGATCGTCGACTACGGCAATCTTACTGGTGGCATGGCGGGACAGCGCGAGGGCCAGCTCCTCGCGTGCGATGCCGCAGCCGTCGTCGGCCACCCGAATCTCCTTGACGCCACCCTCCATCAGATCGATGGCGATTTCCGTGGCGCCAGCATCGAGGCTGTTCTCCAAAAGCTCTTTGAGGGCCGCCGCCGGCCGATCGACCACTTCGCCGGCGGCGATCTGGCTGATCAGCAGATCCGGCAACGGCCTAATCGGCATGGGCGAGCCCGAGAATCCAGCGGGTGTAGATACGGTCAGCGACAGCGGACAGTCGGGCGACGCGCCCGGCCAGATCGGTTTGCATGAGCTCGGGCGTCTGCACGCCCAGGCCTTTGGATGCGGCGATTTCGGCAGCGCCACTGTCGCACCATGCTTTGACCATTTCGGCAGTCATTTCGACATGGCACTGCATCCCGAGGTGCTTGCCCCACGCAAACGCTTGGTGCGCGCATAATTCCGACCAGAGGATCAAGTCGGCCCCGTTGGGGATCGCGAAGGTCTCGCCATGCCAGTGAAAAGACTCGAATTCGCGCAGCTCGCCGAACCATGCGGCGCCCATCGGTGTAGCCGCGATGGTCACCTTGCCCCAACCGATTTCCTTGTGCGGCGCGCGCGTCACCGCTGCCCCTAGCGCTTTGGCAAGGAGCTGCCCGCCCAGACAATGGCCGATCACCGGCTTATCGGCCGCCACGGCTTCGCGCACGCGTGCGAGCACTTTCGGAATCCAGGGGAGATCATCGTTGGCACTCATTGGCCCACCCATCATGCACAAGCCGCTGTAGGCCGCCAGGGATTCAGGCACCACATCGTCGGCGTCGATCGCCACGACCTCCATGGGGATGCGGTTGCGGGCAAGAAAGGTGGCGAAATAGCCAGCGCCTTCAGTAGTGGAAAAGCGGCAAATGAGCACCGGTTTCATGGGCGTGCAAGCACCGTGAGAGGGAAAATCGAGATTTTAGGCGAGAACGGACCTGTCGGCGTGGCCTGAAGACCAGCGCGCAGCGCGAGAGGGCGTCGGCTCAGCGGTGCTTGGGCCCGCGGATCAGCGCGTAGGCCGAATGATTATGGATGGACTCGAAATTCTCGGCCTCAACCACGTAGCGCACGACCCTCTGGTCAGCCTCAAGCAGCGCGGAAACGTCGCGCACGGTGTCCTCGACGAACTTTGGGTTGTCATACGCGCGCTCGGTGACGAACTTCTCGTCGGCGCGCTTGAGAATCCCGAATAGCTCGGCAGACGCCTGGCTTTCCACCATCGCGATCAGCTCGTCGATCCAAATTGGCGCGCCGGTTTCGACGGTGACCGTGACGTGCGAGCGTTGGTTGTGCGCGCCGTAGGCGGCGATCCGCTTCGAGCATGGACACAAGCTGGTCACCGGCACCACGACCTGGAGGGTGCGCCCGAACACCCCCTGGCGCAGTTCGCCCATCAGCATCACTTCGTAGTCGAGCAGGCTCTCGACCCCGGACACTGGCGCGGCCTTATTGCGAAAAAACGGAAACCGCAATTCGATGCGACCGGAGTGCGACAGCAACCGCTCGCACATGTCACGCACCAGACCTTCCATGCTGATCACGCTCACCGGTTCCTTCCAGAGCTGCAAGAGCTCGATGAAGCGCGACATATGAGTGCCCTTGACGTGCTCGGGCAGCTCAACATACATGTTGCAGATGGCAACCGTGGGCATGGGCTCACCGCCGCGATCGGCAACGCGCATGGGGTAGCGAATGGACCGAATGCCCACGTCGTCGATGGCCAAATTGCGGTGGTCGACGCTGCTTTGCACATCAGGGATGGGCAGCGTTTCGGGGAGGGATTCGCGCAGATTCATGGGGGCAAGTATAAGCTCCAGGGGCGGCGCCGGCCAAATCACCCGCCGGCTCGCAATAACCGCTCAGGCAGCAGGGCGGGCCACCGCCGGCTTGAGGAGCGCGCCGAAGCGCTCGCGAACGGCAAGGTTGATACCCTCCGCATCGAGCCCGCACTGTGCGAGTAGGAGTCCCGGATCGCCCTGGGAGAGAAAAGTGTCTGGCAGGCCCAAGTGGAGAATCGGTACGGCCATGCCCTCCTCCGCCAGCACCTCGGCCACCGCGCTCCCGGCGCCGCCTTCAAGCGTGTTTTCCTCGACCGTCACCAGCGCCTCGTGCCGTTGCGCCAGCTCTCTGATCAGAGCCCGATCGATGGGCTTCACGAAACGCATGTTGGCGACGCTCAGATCGAGTTCCTCCCCGACCCTCAGCGCCGGCGCGAGCATGCTGCCAAAAGCGAGCAGCGCAAGGCGTTTTCCGGAGCGACGCAGCTCCCCCTTGCCGATCGGCAGAGCGTTCATTTCACGCCGCTCGGCAACGCCCGCACCTGTGCCACGGGGATAGCGCACCGCGGCCGGGGTGCCAAGCTGATGACCAGTGAAGAGCATCTGCCGGCATTCGTTTTCGTCGGCCGGCGCCATCACTGTCATGTTCGGCACACACCGCAGATAAGACAAGTCGAAGCTACCCGCGTGGGTGGCGCCGTCCGCGCCCACCAGTCCGGCGCGGTCGATAGCGAAAAGCACCGGCAGATTCTGCAGCGCAACGTCATGGATGAGTTGATCGTAAGCCCGCTGCAGGAACGTCGAATAGATCGCCACAACCGGCTTGTACCCTTCGCACGCCAAACCCGCGGCAAATGTGACGGCATGCTGCTCGGCGATGCCGACATCGAAATAGCGGCCGGGAAATCGCTGGGAAAACTCGACCATCCCCGAGCCCTCCCGCATCGCCGGAGTAATGCCAACCAGCAGCGGGTCTTGGTCGGCCATGTCGCAGAGCCATTTACCGAATATTTCGGTGTAGGTCGGAGCACCTTGCTTCGCCAGCACGCCCGACAGGGGATCGAAGCGCCCCACGCCATGGTAGAGAATGGGGTCTTCCTCGGCCTTGCGGTAGCCATGCCCCTTGCGGGTGACCACATGCAGCAGGCGCGGCCCGTTGAGCTGCCGCAGATTCTGCAAGGTGGGAATGAGGGCGGACAAATCGTGGCCGTCGATGGGCCCGATGTAATTGAAGCCGAATTCCTCGAATAAAGTGCCCGGAAGCACCATGCCCTTCATGTGCTCTTCAGCGCGCTTGGCGAAATCGCGCATCGGTGGCAACTTCGCCAGAACCTTTTCACCCCCTCGGCGCACGCTGTTGTAGAAGCGGCTCGAGAGCAGCTTGGCAAGGTAGTTGTTGAATGCGCCCACGGGCTCGGAAATCGACATGTCGTTGTCGTTCAAGACCACCAGCAGGTTGGCGTCCATGGCGCCGGCGTTATTGAGCGCCTCGAAGGCCATGCCGGCGCTCATCGCCCCATCCCCGATCACCGCCACGATGGAGCGCGTGCCACCCTTGAGCTTCTCCGCCACGGCCATGCCCAACGCAGCGCTGATCGAGGTACTCGAATGCGCCGTGCCGAAGGTGTCATACTCACTCTCGTCGCGTCGCGGGAACCCGGAGATGCCGCCCCACTGGCGCAGCCCGGCCATGCGCTCGCGCCGCCCAGTGAGGATTTTGTGCGGGTAAGTCTGGTGTCCTACATCCCAGATCAGCCTCTCGCTAGGGGTGTCGAACACGTAATGCAAAGCGATGGTCAGCTCCACGGTGCCCAGATTCGACGACAGGTGCCCGCCGGTCTTGGACACGCTCTGGAGCATGAATTCACGCAATTCCTGCGCCAACTGCGGCAACTGCGCGCGGTCGAGCCGGCGCAGGTCCGCCGGGGAATCAATGGTTTCGAGCAATGGATAGATCACGATTGGCGCAACACGATGAGATCGGCCAGTTGCAAAAGGGGCAATGCACGATCAGCGAAGCTCGCCAGCGCGGCGCGCGCTTCGGCGTGCAATTCGGCGGCACGCGCCTTGGCCGCGGACAGCCCCAGGGCGGTGACATAGGTGGGCTTGTTGGCGGCCGCGTCTTTGCCCGCGGTTTTGCCCAGCGTCGCCGAAGTCCCTTCGGCATCGAGAATGTCGTCGACTACTTGAAAGGCAAGCCCGACGGCTTTGGCGTAATGGTCGAGACGTTCGCGTTCGGTGCCGCTGAGCGCGCCGCCACATGCGGCACCCAACAGCACGGCAGCGCGGATCAGGGCACCGGTTTTGTGCACGTGCATCAACTCCAGCTCTGCCACCTCGATCTCTTTGCCCACACTCGCCAAATCGATCGCCTGTCCACCGGCCATGCCCCGCGAACCGCAGGCGCGGGCAAACAAGCCCATCAGTTCGCGATGGGCGTGTGCGGGCTCGATCCGCGCCTCGGTAATGACCTCGAAGGCCAGAGCCTGGAGGGCATCCCCGGCAAGCAGGGCGGTCGCTTCGTCGAACTGGCGATGACAGGCCAGCTGACCTCGGCGCAAATCGTCATCGTCCATGCAAGGTAAATCGTCGTGAATGAGCGAGTAGGCGTGAATCAGCTCCACCGCCGCGGCCACCGCGTCGGCTTGCTCCCAAGACCCACCCGTCAGCTCACAGGCCGCATAGGCGAGCAGCGGCCGCACGCGCTTGCCCCCACCCAAAACGGCATAGCGCATGGCCTGGTGCAGTCGCTGCGGCTCGAGCGCGTCAGAGGGAAGCGCCGCGGCCAAGACCCCTTCGATACGCCGGCGACCCGCTTCGGCCCAATCCGCCCAAGCCTGCGCTGATTCAGGCCCCATCGTCCGATCCGCCAGGCGGCGCGAATGGCTGCAAAACGCCGCCTTCGAGAATCTTGACCTTCTGCTGTGCATCGACCAGCACCGCCTGGCATTGGCGCAGCAGCTCGGCGCCGCGCTGATAGGCGGCAAGCGCGGCTTCGAGAGGCATCTGCCCCCCTTCCATCGCCGCGACGATGGCTTCGAGTTCCGTAAGCGCCTCCTCGAAACTGGGGGCTGCCGCGGGAGTTGCGGGAGTGGCAGGAGACATGGCAGAGCGGAAGAAAAGCGGCTTAGGTTACCGGACTTCGCGTCAGGTGGTCAATGCGCAGCCACGGCGCGGGCCCCGGCGCAACACCGGTCGGCGGCGTGGGAACTTGGCCCGACATTTGTTATCCTATGCCCGTAACGCGCACGTGCCCAAGCCGGCACGGCCAACAGCACCCGGGGGCGACTTGGCTTCGACAGGGGTTGCGAAGCAGCGCGGGGCATGCCAAGGCGCCTGTCCTTGTAAAAAACGAGCAATCGCAAATTTAACTGCGAACGACGAAACCTACGCTCTGGCGGCTTAATCCCGCCGGACCTCGCACCGGGTGGCGCATGGCCCGGGTGAGCTAAACCCTCACAGCGAGGTCAGTTTCATGCGCTCGTGCTGCATCGGGTCACTTGATGCCGCATTAAATCAAGGTGACTGGCCAAACCGCAGCCTGCCCTTCGGCGGCGGATGGGCGAGAACCAAATGAAGCGGCTAAGCATGTAGTCCCGACTGTAGAGGACCTTTGGACGCGGGTTCGATTCCCGCCGCCTCCACCAATTCCAAAAGCCCGAACTCGTTTCGGGCTTTTTCACGTTGCCCGCAGGGCCAGTTCTGGCGGGCCTTCGCCGATTTGCCTCGCGAGCGGCACCCCTCCCGTTCCCACAGTTATGGCCCTTCGCGGCCTCTCTGTTCTCCGGTTTTATCTGGTGGCCTCGCGAGCGTGCGCGAGGCCACTTCCTGTATTGATGCGGGTTTCAGGGCTGTCGGTTGTGGTTGGAGAGTGGTTGCCGCCGGCGACCGAAGGATGAAAACGCACCAAACCGAGCGTTCAGCTCGCTTGCATGGCCCCCTCTAGCTACTCACCAGATTTGGCGGGCATCAACAACATGAACTGGGTCAATTGGTCTGCGGAAGTTACATGGACGTCCCCTCCATGGGCACGGAGAATCGAGCGGGTAATCGCCAGACCTAATCCAGCCCCCTCCGTTGTCCTGTTCCGAGCGCTGTCTGCTCGGTAAAAACGGTTGAATAGACGCTCAAGGTGCTCAGGAGGAATGACTGGACCGGAATTTTCGACGGTGAGACCGACCAGCCCCTGATCACTGCCATGAATCCGGATGGCGATACTGCCATCCTCCGGGGTATGGCGGATAGCGTTGGAAAGGAGATTGCTGATTGCCCGCCGCAGCATCAAACGGTCGCCGTCGACAAGGCCATTGCCCGAGATGGAAAGGTGCAAGCGCTTTTCCTCGGCCAGGATTTCGTAATATTCCAGGAGGCCGCGAACCTCTTCGGCCAAGTCGACGGACTCAAGGTTCGGAATGACCTGATTGTTGTCGGCTTGTGCCAGGAAAAGCATGTCAGAAATCATGCGCGACAGGCGTTCGAACTCCTCGGCGTTGGAAGCCAGCAGGTCGCGATACTCGTCGGCTGAACGTGCTTTCGAAAGGGTCACCTGGGTCTGCGTGAGGAGATTGCTGACCGGCGTTCGCAGTTCATGCGCGAGATCCGAGGAATAGTCCGAGAGTCGCTGAAACGACGCTTCCAGCCTTGAGAGCATGCCGTTCAGCGTGTCGGTTAGTTCGGCCAGTTCGCGGGGAATGGCCTCCGAGGGCAGGCGGGAGTGCAGGTTTTTTGCAGTGATCGCCGCTGCCCGCTGCTTGATTGCCTGCAGAGGGAACAGGCCACGGCGCGCAATGAACCATCCGAGCATGCCCATGACGAGGGCTGCCGTTGCTACGAATGACCACAAGGTGTGCCGAAACGATTCCATGAAATGTTCGTGGTGGCCGATTTCGGTGGCAATGCCAACGGTAAGCGTGGTACCTGCCTCGGCCGTCGCGGCAGAAGCCACGATGCCGCGCATCGGCAGACCGTTGCCGGCAACCCACTTGAGGGGTCGTCCGCTTTCGGCTGCTCCGGCCGACAACAGACCCGGCGAAAAAACATTCGTGTCATTCGTGAAGACGATTTGACCATCCGCCGCCAGAATGGAGACGGCCAGCCCGTGATGCCCGGTCAAGGCGTCATTCAGCTCTTGAGTCATCGCGCGGTTCGGCCATGGGCCCTTCGAGCGGTCGAGCATGTGCCGGACCAGTTCCATTTTGCCCGAGAGCAGTTCCATGTCCTGTTCCTCGAAATGCCTTTCCACGGCATTGCCGATGAGCAGCCCGAGCAGAAACAGCACCAGCGCCGAGGCCAGCGCGAACAACAGCGTCAGGCGCAGCGTGAGGGAGGGGCCTTGTCGTGCCGTCAATCCGCCATCTCCAGCACATAGCCCATGCCGCGCACAGTCCGGATCAGCTTGGGCTCGAAACCTTCGTCGATCTTGAGCCGCAGGCGTTTGATCGCCACCTCGATGACGTTAGTATCGCTGTCGAAGTTCATGTCCCAGACCTGGGAGGCGATCAGCGAGCGCGGCAGAACCTCACCCTGCCGGCGCAGCAGCAGTTCGAGCAGGGCGAATTCCTTGGCGGTGAGGTCGATGCGCTTGCCGGCACGGCTGACGCGCCGTCGCAAAAGGTCGAGTTCGAGATCGGCGGCACGCAGAAACTCGGATTCCTTTGTTTTGCCGCCGCGTCGCAGCAGGGTGCGCACGCGGGCCAGCAGTTCGGAAAAGGCAAACGGCTTCACCAGATAGTCGTCCGCCCCCAATTCCAATCCCTTGACCCGATCGTCCACCTGATCACGCGCGGTCAGGAACAGCACAGGCATGTCCTTGCCCGCCCGCCGGATACCCTGCAACACCTGCCAGCCGTCGATGCCCGGCAGCATGACGTCGAGGATGGCCAGGTCGTAGGCTTCGCTCAGCGCTTGATGCAGTCCATCAAGGCCGTTGGCCGATAGATCAACGACGAAGCCGGCCTCGTCCAAGCCCTGCTTCAAATAGGTTCCCGTCTTGGGTTCGTCTTCCACGACCAAAATCTTCATCACTTTCTCCAGCAATAGCGAGCATCGATGGCACATTTTCCGCCGTATCCATGCGCAAGTATCCAGATTACAGAAATGTAATCCGCAGGTCAGGTTGTTGTTGGTAAGACCCCGGCAAGATGGCGGCCAATCCAACAATCTTGAGCAAGGATGGCGATCTTGAGATTCATGAATCTATCGCGGGTTTTCGCAGGAGGGCTTCTTCTGGCTATCCTGCCCCTCCATGCCTGGGCCGATCCCACCCTACGCGAGGCGCTGGATCGGGCTTGGGAGCGGGCCACGCAAGTCAGAGCAGCCGAAGCCCGGCGTGGCGAAGCCGAGGCCAGTCAGGCGATCGCCGACGCGTGGTTTCCCGAACCTCCCTCCCTCGGTCTTGCGGAAAAAAACGACCGACTCAACAAGAACAACGGGGTTCGCGAGCGCGAAGTTGAGCTGGCCCTGCCGCTTTGGCTTCCCGGACAGCGTGATGCACGCCAGGCGTTCGCGGCCAAGGATGCGGCCGATGCGGAGGCAGCGGTCGCTGCCGCGCGTCTTGCCATTGCCGGCGACCTGCGGACATCGATCTGGAACGTGGCGTCGGCCAGATCAGAACAGGAGATCGCACGCGAACGCCTGGCGACAGCGGAGAAGCTCGAAGCCGATATCGCCCGGCGCGAAAAAGCCGGCGATCTGGCGCGTACCGACTTGCTGCTAGCGAAAGAGGAGACTCTGGCCGCAAAGAGCGCCATGGCCGAGGCCGGCACACGCGAACGACAGGCATGGGAACGTTATCGGGTGCTGACCGGCCTCGACCGCCTGCCTACCCCGATTGAGGAGACGATCGCGTCGTCGCAAACGGTCGAACATCCGCGCCTGCGTCTGGCTCAGGCCACCGTGGAGCGTGCGCGTGCCGAGATGCAGGTGGCACGCGAGGACAGACGCAACCCGCCCGAACTCTCCTTTGGAGTGGTGCAGTCGCGTGACGCCTTCGACGCGTCCAACGTAAACACCGTACGCGTCGGCATCCGCATTCCTTTCGCCAGCGAGGCACGCAATGCGCCGAAGATCGCCGTCGCCAACTCGGGATTGATCCGCGCCGAAGCGGAATATCGCCAAGTTGCGGCCGAGCTGGATTCTGAACAACGCGAGGCGCAGGTGGCACTGGACAACGCTGAGGCGGTTCATCAGGCCGCGCAGGTCCGCGCCGGACTGGCGTCGGAGCGTCTGGCGTTGCAGGACAAGGCATTTGCGCTGGGCGAACTGGGTCTGGCTGAATTCATGCGCGTGCGCGCTGCCGCCAACGAGGCACGGCTTGACCTACTCCGGGCAACCAATGCCCTAGCCGCTGCCCGTGCTCGAATTAATCAAGCGAGAGGAATCCTGCCGTGAGTGTTCATATCAAGCGAATTGTCGTCCTGAGTTTTCTAGTTCTGGGGGCGCTGGGCAGTACCGGCGCCAGTGCGCACGGCGGCGAGGACCACGGCGATGAAGCCAAAGCGCCGGCACCGACCGTTGCTATTGCTCCTCGTGCCATCGCGCAAAGTGAGGATTTAGAACTGGTCGCCGTAGTGGAGGAGGCAAAGCCGGAAGGCAGACGACTGAGCCTGTTCCTCGACCGTTTCGCCACCAACGAACCGATCGTCGGGGCCAAGCTCGAAGTCGACGGGGGCGGACAGAACGTAGTCGCCAAGGAAATCCGTCCCGGTGTCTATGTGGCACCGTTTGGTGCGCTGGTCAATGCCGCAGCCGGAACCAAGCTGCCGCTGACGATTGCCATCGAAGCCGGCGACAGCGCCGACTTGCTGACGACGACGCTGGAAATCTCCGCGCCGCCGGGCGGCGCCACCGCTCATGTTCATCGCTGGGCCGAAATCGTCACCTGGCTTGCTGGCGGGGTCCTTGGGCTGGTAGCCATCGCGCTGCTGATCGTTCGTCGCCGTCGTCAGACAAAGGGAGTGAAGTAATGGTTTCGAATGGAAAGCGTTTGTTCGTTGTCCTGCTGGGAATGGCCGCAGCCAACGTTTATGCCCATGGTGGCGAGGATCATGGCAATGAGACTGCGAAGGCGCCTGCACCTGTAGCCGCCGGTGCCGCAGCGCCCCTCGCCCAGGAAGGGCCGCAACGGCTGGCCGACGGCAGTCTGTTCGTGCCCAAGTCCGTGCAACGACGCCTCGGCATCCGTACCGTCCAGGTGCGTACGGGTGAGCTGGCGGCCGGCATCGAGCTCAACGGCACCGTCATTGCCGATCCGGAAACCAGTGGTCGCGTGCAAGCGCCCTTTGCCGGCAGCGTCCAGCCCGGTCCCAAGGGCATGCCGGTCGGGGGCAGGAAGGTCGTCAAGGGCGAAGTGCTGGCCTATCTGAAGCCGGTGGCCAGCGCCATCGAGCAAGGCAACCAGAAGGCGCAACTAGCCGAACTGGAAGCACAGCTGGCGATCGCCGACCAGCGGGTGAAACGCTACGAGCAGCTCGAAGGCGCCGTGCCCCAAAAGGAAATCGAAGCGGCACGGATCGAGCGCGCCGCGCTCCAGCATCGGCGCGCCTTTGTCGCCGCCAGCGTGGATAGCGCGGAACCGCTGCGCGCGCCGGCAACCGGCGTGATCAGCGCCTCGCACCATCTGGTGGCCGGGCAGATCGTCGATGCCCGCGAGACCCTCTTCGAGATCGTCGATCCGGCGCGCCTTGCCGTCGAGGCGCTGGCCTACGATCCGGGAATCGTGGGCACCCTCAAGTCGGCCAGCGCTCTGGCCGGAAAAACCGCGCTGGAACTGAATTTCGTCGGCGGCGGGCGGCAGCTGCGCGAGCAGGCTCTGCCCCTGCTGTTTCGCATCGTCAAGCCGGATGCCTCCATCGCTGTGGGACAGCCGGTCAAGGTCGTGGTGCGTACCGCGCAGGGAATAAAGGGCGAGGCCGTACCGCTCCAGGCCATGGCAAAAGTCGGCGCTGGCGAGACGGCAGTCTGGGTGCATGCGGCACCGGAGCGCTTCATGGCAAAAAAAGTGCGCACCCAGCCGCTGGATGCCGCGAACGTGGCCGTGATCGACGGGTTGCATGACGGCGACCGCGTGGTCACCGAAGGCGCTGGTCTGCTGTCCCAGGTGCGCTGACCATGTTCGATTTCATCATTCACACCAGCCTCAAACAGCGGCTGCTGGTGCTGGGCGCCGCGCTGCTGCTGATGATCTACGGCGCGATCACGCTGCGCCAGATGCCGGTCGATGTCTTTCCCGACCTGAACAAGCCGACGGTGACCCTGATGACCGAAGCTGGCGGCATGGCGCCGGAAGAGGTCGAACAGCTCGTGACCTTCCCGATCGAGTCGGGAATGAACGGCATGCCGGGGGTCACCCGTGTGCGTTCGGTTTCCGGTATCGGCTTGTCGATTGTTTATGTCGAGTTCGAGTGGGGTTCCGACATCTACCGCAACCGCCAGCAGATCGCCGAACGACTCAACCTGGTGCGCGAGCAATTGCCTCCAGGCATCGTGCCGCAAATGGGGCCGATCTCGTCGATCATGGGCGAAATCCTGTTGATCGCCCTGCCTATCGACACTGCCGCCGGCCCGGACAAGGCCAGTCCGATGGCGGTGCGCGAGTATGCCGACTGGGTGATGCGGCCGCGGCTGTTGACGATCCCGGGTGTCGCCCAGGTGATTCCGATCGGCGGCGAGGTGCGCCAGTATCGCGTCGAGCCGAAGCCGGCCCAGTTGCAGGCGCTCGGCGTCGAACGCGAAAAACTCGACGCGGCGCTGCGCGACTTCGGCGCCAACACCAGCGGCGGCTTTCTCGAGGCGCAGGGACGCGAATTCCTCATCCGTGCCATCGGTCGCACCAGCCGCATCGAGGACCTGCAAAACTTGGTCGTGGCCGTCAAGAACGGTCAGCCGGTGCTGCTCAAGCAGCTGGCCGATGTCCGCCTGGCGCCCGCCATCAAGCGCGGCGACGGTAGCTACCAGGGCAAGCCGGCCGTGATCCTGTCGGTGCAGAAGCAACCGTCTGCCGACAGCGTGACGCTGACCCGCGAGGTCGAGAAGGCGGTGGATGATCTGGCGAAGAGCCGGCCGCCGGGCGTGGCCGCGCCGGCCTTCCTGTTCAAGCAGGCCGATTTCATTGAGCATTCGGTGACCAACGTCGAGGAGGCCTTGCGCGACGGCGCGCTGATGGTCGCTGTGATTCTCTTCCTGTTTCTGCTCAACGTGCGGACCACGGTGATTTCGCTGATGGCGATTCCCGTCTCCCTGCTGGTGACGGCCCTAGTGTTCCGTTACTTCGGCCTGTCGATCAACACGATGACGCTGGGCGGCCTGGCGATCGCCATCGGCGAACTGGTCGACGATGCGGTGGTTGGCGTCGAGAACGTGTTGCGCCGCCTCAAGATCAATCGAGCCGAATCTTCGCCACGGCCGGTAATAGAGGTGATCGCAGCGGCGACGCTGGAAGTGCGCTCCGCGATCGTCTATGCGACGGTGATCATCGTCCTGGTGTTCGTGCCGCTGTTCGTGCTGCCCGGCATCGAGGGCCGGCTGTTCACGCCGCTGGGCGTTGCCTACATCGTGTCGATCCTCGCCAGCATGATCGTCTCGGTGACGCTGACTCCAGTGATGGCCTATTACCTGCTGCCCCGGATGAAGCAGCTGCACGCAGGCGACAGCCCGCTGGTGATCTGGCTCAAGCGCCAGGACGCGCGTCTGCTGCACTGGTCGTTCGCCCATGCGCGCACCCTGCTGGCCGTCGCGCTGGTCGCGGTCGTGCTGGTCGGCGCCAGCGTGCCGTTCTTCCCGCGTTCCTTTCTGCCGCCGTTCAACGAAGGCACGCTCACAGTGAACGTGATGCTCAATCCCGGCACCTCGCTGGCCGAGTCGAACCGCATCGGCACCCTGGCCGAGGAACTCGTCCAGCAAGTGCCCGAGGTGACCCAGGTCGGTCGGCGCACCGGCCGCGCCGAACTGGACGAGCACGCCGAAGGCGTCCATTCCACCGAGATGGAAGTCGATCTCAAGACGTCGGAGCGCAGCCGTGACGCCGTCATCGCCGACATCCGCAGCCGCCTTGCAACCCTGCCGGCCGTTTCCAGCGTCGGCCAGCCGATTTCGCACCGTCTCGACCATCTGCTCTCCGGCGTGCGCGCGCAGATCGCGCTGAAGATCTACGGCGATGACCTGGACACCCTGCGCGGTCTGGCGGGTGGCTTGCGGGAACGGCTGGCGAAGATTCCTGGCATCACCGATCTGCAAATCGAGAAGCAGGTGCTGATCCCGCAGGTCAAGATCCATCTCGACTATGCCGAGGCCGCACGTTACGGCGTCGCGCCGGGCAATCTGCTGCGTAGCCTCGAACAGATGATTGAGGGCGAACGCATCACGCAGGTCGTCGAGGGCAACCGCCGCTTCGACCTCTTGGTACGCCTGCCGGAGGATGCCCGCGGGCCGCAGGCACTTGCTAGCCTGTTGATCGAGACGCCCACCGGCTTCGTGCCGCTGTCGAAAATCGCCCGCGTCGAGGAAAGCGACGGTCCTAACCAGGTCAGCCGCGAAAACTCGCGCCGGCGTATCGTGCTTTCCGCCAATACCAACGGTCGGGACATGTCGCAGGTGATCGCCGACATCCGCACCGAACTGGCATCCAACCCACTGCCGGAAGGCTACTTCACGGCGCTCGAGGGCCAGTTCCAGGCGCAGGAGCAAGCCGCACGGTTGATCACCCTGCTGGCGCTGATCTCGCTGACGATGATCTTCATGGTGCTCTACAGCCGCTACCGCTCGGCGACGCTGACCTTCATCATCATGGGCAACATACCCCTGGCCCTGGTGGGCAGCGTGATCGCCTTGTGGATTTCCGGCCAGCCGCTGTCGGTCGCCGCGCTGGTGGGCTTCATTACCTTGACCGGCATCGCCACGCGCAACGGCATCCTCAAGATCAGCCACTACATCAACCTGTGCGCCTTCGAGAATGAAACCTTCGGCCAGCACATGATCGTGCGCGGCTCGCTCGAGCGCCTGACGCCGGTGTTGATGACCGCGCTGGTCGCGGCCTTCGCGCTGCTGCCGCTGCTGCTCTCGGCCGATGCCCCGGGCAAGGAGGTGCTGCATCCGGTCGCCGTCGTCATCTTCGGCGGCCTGGTGAGTTCCACCCTGCTCGACACCGTGCTGACGCCGCTGATGTTCTGGCTCTGGGGCGAGAAGCCGCTCAAACGACTGCTGGCCGAGCATGGACAGGATAGCTTCTGACCCGACACATTTCCCAACGACCCAAGGAGAACCAAGATGTTTCGCAAGACCCTGATCACTGCTGCCGCTGCTGCCAGCCTGTTCGCCCTTTCCACCGGGGCTGCCCTGGCGCATTCCGACGAATATCTGGACACGCAGGCCGCGCCCAACGGCGGTCAACTGCGCATGGCGGGCATCTACCACTTCGAACTGGTGGTGGCCAAGGACGGCAAAGAGGCGAAGGACAACCCCGTGGTTGTCTATGTCACCGACCACGCCGGGACCAAGGTGCCGACGGCGGGCGCCAAGGGGACGGTGACCATTCTGTCCGGCAAGGCCAAGGCCACGGTCAACCTGGCTCCGGATGGCGACAACCGGCTCAAGGGTTCGGGTACATATGCCTCGACGCCCGACATGAAGGCGGTGGTGTCGATCACGCTGGCCGGGAAAGCCGCCGAGCAGGCGCGCTTCACGCCCTTGGCGAAAGCTGCTGCCATGGCGCAGGATGGTCACAGCGGACACGCGCACTAACTTCAGGACATCGCCCGCCACTGTTCCCGAGGAACGGGCGATGCCCTTCTCCTCATGAATGCTCCGCAAGGCCTTCGCCATATCCACCACGATCTTGTAGTAAGAATCGCGGCAGCAGCGCTATTTCTCGGCCTGTTAGCCGGCGGTGGCGCCTACCTGATCGAGTCGCGGCGAGTCGAAGCGTCTGCCAGGGCGATGGTGGAAACGGCGGTCCGTCATTTCCAGGCACCGGTGATGCAAATGCTCGACCGCGGGTTGCGCAACGACGACCACCGTGAAGTCGAGGAACTGTTCCGCTGGAGCAATCTGGTGGGGCTGCGGGTACATGACGCGAACGGGGAAACAATCTATGAGGCCTGGGGCACTCTTCCCGAATCGACGCGGGCGCAATTGCGGACACTGCCGGCAACGCCACTTGCCGTCGCAACCGATTGGCACGAGTGGCTGACCATCGGCACGGACAAGCTGATCCGCCAGAAGGTCCGGCTGCTCGATCGTCACAGCCGGCAAACAGATTATCTGGAGGGGTTTTACCGTATCGAGGCGGCCACCCTCGATGAATGGCGCAAGCGGATCGTCGGCACCGTGACGATGGCAATTTTGACGGTGCTGGCGACGGCCGCCGTGCTCTATCCGGTACTGCGCGGCTTGCTGCGACACGCCACCGACCTGTCGTCCCGGCTCATGACATCCAATCTGTCACTGCTGACATCTCTCGGCAGTGCAGTCGCCAAGCGCGATTCGGATACGGATGCACACAACTACCGCGTTGCCCTGTGCGCGATCGCCCTGGCCGAGGCCATGGGATTGCCCGATGATGAAATCGCCCATCTGATCGTCGGTGCCTTTCTTCACGATGTCGGCAAGATCGGCATACCCGATGCCATTCTGCTCAAGCCCGGCCGCTTGACTGCGGATGAGTTCGAGATCATGAAGACCCATACGCTGCACGGCCTGGACATCGTCGCCGGCAACTCGTGGATGGAAAGGGCGGCTGACGTGATCCGGCACCATCACGAAAAGTTTGACGGTTCGGGCTATCCAGACGGTCTGGCGGGGGAAGCGATTCCACGGATTGCGCGTCTCTTTGCCGTCGTCGACGTATTCGACGCACTGGTGTCGGCACGTCCCTACAAGGCGCCGATGCCCCCCGAGACGGCTCTGGCCATTCTCGAACGCGATGCAGGCAAACACTTCGATCCCGCGATGGTCAGGATATTCAAGACGATTGCCCGCCGTCTGCATGGGGAACTGTCCGCAACATATGAGGCCGACCTTCACCGCAGGCTCCAAGCGGCGATCGATGAATATTTCTTTGCCTCCTCGCCACAGCCAGCAAACATGACAGCAATGTAATCTCGCGGTCAGGCTGGCGTTGGTGTTCGCGGTTCATACTGGATTCATCGAATCAGAAAGGAGTCCCGCATGAAACCAGCAATCCGCGCCGCCGTCCTGTTTGCACTGCTCACGCCAGCCGCCTGGGCCGCAGCCGCCCTGCCGACCGTCGAGGTATACAAAAGCCCGACCTGCGGCTGCTGTGGCAAATGGGTCGAGCACATGAAGGCGAACGGCTTCAAGGTCGTCACCCACGAAATGAACGATGTCACGCCGCACAAGCAGCGGCTGGGCGTGCCGGTCGGCATGGGTTCCTGCCACACCGCCGAGGTCGGCGGCTATCTGGTCGAAGGCCACGTTCCGGCGGATGACGTCAAGCGCCTGCTGGCAGAAAAGCCGAAGGCGAAGGGCCTCGTCTCGCCCGGTATGCCGCAAAGCGCGCCCGGCATGGACATGCCCGGCAAGCAGCCCTACGAAATCTTCCTCGTGCGTCAGGACGGCAGTACGTCGTCCTTCGCCCGTCATTGAAACTTCAGCAAAGGAGTAATGCCATGAAATCGATCACACTTTCCGCTATCGCTGCTTCCATCGTTCTGGCCATGCCGGCCTTTGCCGACGACGCCCATCATCCGGCTCAACCCGGCGCGGCAGTAACTACTCAGGCACAGCCGGATGGCAAGACCGTGCAGAAGATGCAGGACAACCTGGGCCGAATGCGCACCCAACTCGAACGGTTGTCCAAGACGAAGACGGCCGAGGAACGCCAGAAGATCATGGACGAGCACATGCAGACCATGCAGGAGAACATGGGCATGGCTCGGGGCATGCAATCGGACATGATGGGTTGTCCGATGATGCAGGGGGGCATGGGCATGATGGGTGGCGGCATGGGGATGATGGGGCAAGGCAAGATCGCCCCGGACGACATGATGTCCAAGCGCATGGAGATGATGGAGAAGCGTATGGACATGATGCAGATGATGATGCAGGGCCGCATGGGCATGCCGCCTGGCGAGCCTCCGAAACCAGCCAATTAAGCGCGTTCATCGAGACATTGCCATGTGGGGCTACGATCACGGAGGCATGATGGGCATCGGCATGATTCTGCTCTGGTTGATACCGATCGCCTTGCTGGTCTGGCTGTTCGCCAAAGCGGCGTCCGGTCGTAGCGACAAGGGCGAAACGCGGCAATCCCCGCGTGAGATTCTGGATGCGCGTTATGCGCGCGGCGAGATCGGGCGCGACGAGTATCAGGAGCGTCGCGCTGACCTCGAAGGACACAGCAAAGAATGAACCGCGCATAGACATACCCAACAAGGAGAGAGCAATGAGCACACGCTACGGTTTCGGAAAAGAGGTTGCGCTTGCCTTGAGGGTGTCCGGAATTTTGTGTGCGAGGCATAGCATGACCCACAGGAGCATGTATGCCGAGCAGGAAGACGACGAAGGCGGCTGCGGCCGCTGCGGCGGCGATGCCGTCGATCCCCAAGGAACTCATTGACCAGTTCGTGACCGGCCCGATGAGCGCCGAGGCGGTCCAGGTCGCCTCGATGGCCTTCAAGAAGGCGTTGATCGAACGCGCGCTGGGTGCCGAACTGTCGCACCACCTGGGCTACCCGCCCGGCGCAGCCAAGCCCGAGGAGGCTGGCAACCACCGCAACGGCAGCACCGGCAAGACGGTGCTGACCGAGGACGGCCCGGTGCGCATCGAGGTCCCGCGCGACCGCGAAGGCTCCTTTGAGCCGGTGCTCATCCCCAAGCACGAGCGGCGCTTCACCGGCTTCGACGACAAGATCGTGGCCATGTACGCGCGCGGCATGACCGTGCGTGAGATCCAGGCCTTCCTGGCCGAGCAGTACGGCACCGAGGTGAGTCCGGAGTTCATCAGTTCGGTCACCGACGCTGTGATGGCCGAGGTCGCGGCCTGGCAGGCCCGGCCGCTGGAGCCGATGTACCCGGTGGTCTTCTTCGACGCGCTGCGCGTGAAGATCCGCGAGGACGCCGTCGTGCGCAACAAGGCGATCTACCTGGCGCTGGGCGTGCTGCCCGACGGCACGCGCGACATCCTGGGCCTGTGGATCGAGAACACCGAAGGGGCCAAGTTCTGGATGAAGGTCTTCAACGACCTGA
The DNA here is from genome assembly GCA_026646885.1 of Casimicrobiaceae bacterium. Classification (GTDB taxonomy): domain Bacteria; phylum Pseudomonadota; class Gammaproteobacteria; order Burkholderiales; family Casimicrobiaceae; genus JACPUX01. The sequence goes on from JAPKHK010000004.1 coordinate 284,384, forward strand.
AGACCCGCGGCGTGGGCGACATCCTGATCGCGGTCACCGATGGCCTGAAGGGCATCGGGGAGGCGCTCGGCGCGGTGTTCCCGGCCACGACGCTGCAGACCTGCATCGTGCACCTGATCCGCAACAGCCTGGACTACGCCAGTTGGAAGGATCGCAAGCTGCTGGCCGCGGCGCTCAAGCCGGTCTACACCGCCGCCAGCGCCGAGGCTGCCGCCCAAGCCCTGGACGAGTTCGAACGCGGCGCCTGGGGCCTGAAGTACCCCACCGTGACGGCCTCGTGGCGTCGAGCCTGGGACCGCGTGATCCCGTTCTTCGCCTTCCCGCCGGCGGTACGACGCGTGGTCTACACCACCAACGCCATCGAGAGCATCCACAGCCAACTGCGCAAGATCATCAAGACGCGCGGGCACTTCCCCAGCGACGATGCGGCCACCAAGCTGATCTGGCTGGCGCTGCGCAACATCACGGCAGACTGGGGGCGCGCGGCCAAGGAATGGCGCGAGGCGATGAACCAGTTCGCGATACTGTACGAGGAGCGATTCACGGCGGCGGTACACGCCGGCCGATGAGGGGGTTGAACCATGAATACATGGCTCAACCGGGGCGCCTCCGGCCGCCTGGCGGGGGCCCGAAGACAGAAGAAGAATCAGCCAACAGCCAATTCACCCAACTGCCTCACACACAGAAATCCTGACGCCCCCCTTGCCTTCGACCAGGCCATCGAACGTGTCACCGCCGAGTTGCAGAACGAAGGCTTCGGCGTACTGACCGACATCGATGTTTCAGCCACGTTGAAAAAGAAACTAGACGAGGACATGCCGCCGTATCGCATCCTCGGCGCTTGCAACCCCAAGCTGGCGCATCAGGCGATGACCGCCGAACCGTCCATCGGTTTGCTACTACCCTGCAACGTCGTCGTCCGTCAGGATGCCGCCGGTGTCGTGTTTGTTGAGTTCATGGACCCGGCTGCCGTGCTTCAGCTCGTCGACAACCCGAACATCGAGCCTCTCGCCGCCACGGTGCGCGGGAAACTTGAGCGGGTCATGCAGGCGATCTGATCTGACGCATGCTCCGAAAGTCGGCGCTGGCGGGACGGCGCATTACCTGCACGCTGCATACATTCAGCATCTCCATGCGCAACCTTGACAGGAGAGAGCCATGACCAGGAAACCTGAAACGAGCCGCGACCCGGTGTGTGGGATGGTTATAGGCGTTGCCGCATCGCCATACTCGACGACATGGCAAGGGCTCGAGTTCCATTTCTGTTCGGCGCAATGTCAGGAGCGCTTCATTGCCACCCCATCGCTCTACACTTCTCCAGGAGGCGTCAATAATGTCGTCCCCATCTTCAAGCGGCGCAAGCTCCGCTTCATCGCGCCGAAACAGGAGACGCTTCGCGCCGCGTGCGGCATGCTCCTCGGCATGATGGGCGTCGCGACCGCCGTTCCGGGCTCGGATGACCTCACAGTCGAATATGACCTGCGCCAGGCGACATTCGCTCAAATCGAAGCCGTCGTTGCCGGGGCAGGCCTCATTCTCCGCGGCGGTCTGCATCGCTGGCGCCGCAGCCTGTGGAAGTTCATCGAGGGCAACGAAATCGAGAACGAGGCGCATCCGATGAGCGGCGCTTGCTGCAACCGTCCGCCAGCGCGGTTGCACTGAGGGATAGCCCGGTCCAACTGACGAAAATGTCATTTTCGGGTCATGTTCGTGTCGGGTTGTCGCGGGCATAGTGGCAGTGACATGAACCTCATCGAAATTGATCAACATTTAGGATGGCGTATGAAACATCGTTCCGACGACTTGAACTACAAGGACCCCGTTTGCGGCATGGTAGTCAGCCGGCTCACTGCAGTCGCAGCAGCGGAATATCAGCACAAGACTTATTACTTCTGCGCACAGATATGCCGGGATGCCTTTGTGGCCGACCCGCAAAGCTATCTTCGCAGACACCGTCAGCACGGAATGCCATCCAAGTCGTTGCCCTCGGGGAAATACGATGCAAACTCATGACCATTCCCCGCACGGGGCGATAGGAGCGGCAACCGCCAGGACCAGTCGACGCTCCCGCTGGGTCTTCGGCGGCTTCGCGCTCCTCGTGGTTCTGCTCCTGGCCTTCGAGCACCGGATGCACTTGTCCGGTCTGCTCGGCTGGCTGCCCTACCTGATCCTGCTGGCCTGCCCGCTGATGCACCTGTTCATGCACGGTGGTCACGGCCATGGCGCCGACAGCGACAAACCGGACAATGGAGCAGGAAAATGACTGATCCAACCCCCGCCTATGGCCTGTGGTCGCTGGTGCTGATCAACTCAGCCCTGTTCATTTTCTTCGCCTTCAGCTTCTTCAAGCCGCAGAGCAAGCGCGACTGGCGCACCCTCGGCATGTTCTCGGCCTTCATCGTGGCGCTATTCACCGAGATGTATGGTTTTCCGCTCACCATCTACCTGCTGTCCGGCTGGTTGGCGAAGCAGTTCCCGGGTGTCGACTTCCTCGCCCACGACTCGGGCCATCTGCTGGAAGTGATGTTCGGTTGGCGTTCCAATCCACACTTCGGCCCCTTCCACCTGTTGTCGACGCTGTTCATCGGCGGCGGTTTCTGGCTCCTGTCGGTCGCATGGCGCGTACTCTACGCAGCGCAGGCCAATCGTCAACTGGCCACCGAGGGTCCCTATGCCCGCATTCGCCACCCACAGTACGCCGCCTTCGTCCTGATCATGATCGGCTTCCTGTTTCAATGGCCGACGCTGATCACGCTGGTGATGTTCCCTATCCTGCTCGTGATCTATGTCCGTCTTTCCCGGCGCGAAGAGCGTGATTCAGCCATCGCCTTTGGCGACGCATGGACGCACTATGCTGAAACAACGCCCGCGTTCATTCCACGCATCGGCAAAGACTCCGGACAGGCACCAACCTTGACCTGAGTCACCCTCAGGCCACGTAGGCAAGGAGAATCAAATGAGCGGAGTGGAAAAGCACACGAAACCCGAAGCGGCTGGCCCGACTGCAGCCAGTCATCACGACCATGCGCACCACTCGACCGCCGCGCACTCCCACCCAGTCAAGGACGCCAAAGATCCGGTCTGCGGCATGAGGGTGGCGCTGGATGCCGGCAAACCCACCGCCGCGCATGAACGCACGACCTACCATTTCTGCTCGCAGAAATGCCACGACAAGTTCGTCGCCGATCCGCAGCGCTACCTCTCGCCGGCGCCCGAGGACAGCGCGGCCAGCGCGCCGGCCGGCACCGAATACACCTGCCCGATGCACCCGGAAGTCCGCCAGATCGGGCCGGGCAGCTGCCCCAAGTGCGGCATGGCGCTCGAACCGGTGCTGCCGGACCTCGAGCAGGAGGAAGACGACGGCGAATACCGCGACTTTCGCCATCGCTTCTGGGGCAGCCTGCCGCTTACTGTCGTCGTCGTCTTCCTCGCCATGGCGGGACATCTGCTGCCGTGGCTGACGCCGGGCGCACGCACCTGGGCCGAGATGCTGCTCACCGCGCCCATCGTCCTCTGGGCCGGCGCGCCCATCTTCGTGCGCGGCTGGCAGTCCATCGCCAACCGCAGCCCCAACATGTGGACGCTGATCGGCATCGGTACCGGCGCCGCTTTCGCCTACAGCATCGTCGCCGCTTTGGTTCCAGGCCTGTTTCCGCCCTCGTTCGAGGCGCACGGCCGCATCGGCGTCTATTTCGAGGCGGCCGCCGTCATCATCTCCCTGACCCTGCTCGGCCAGATGCTGGAACTGCGCGCCCGCGCCAAGACCTCGACGGCGATCAAGTCGCTGCTCGGACTCGCGCCCAAGACCGCACGGCGCATCCGCCCGGACGGTGGCGAGGAAGATGTGCCACTGACCCATGTTCATGTCGGCGACCTGCTGCGCGTTCGCCCCGGCGAGAAGGTGCCGGTGGATGGAGAGGTGACGGAAGGCAGCAGCGCGGTCGACGAATCGATGCTGACCGGCGAACCCCTGCCGGTGAGCAAAAAGCCAGGCGACAAGGCCATCGGCGCGACGCTCAACACCTCCGGCAGCCTCGTGATCCGCGCTGAGAAAGTCGGCGCTCAAACCGTCCTGTCGCAAATCGTGCAGATGGTCGCGCAGGCGCAACGCTCCAAGGCGCCGATGCAGCGCCTCGCCGACGTGGTGGCGGGCTACTTCGTCGTGGCCGTGGTCGGCGTCGCGCTGCTTTCCTTCTTCGCCTGGGGCATCTTCGGCGGCGAGCGCGGCTGGCTGTTCGGCCTCATCAATGCGGTTTCCGTCCTCATCATCGCCTGCCCCTGCGCCCTGGGGTTGGCCACGCCGATGTCGATCATGGTCGCCACCGGCAAGGCGGCGAATCACGGCATCCTGTTCCGCGATGCCGCTGCCATCGAACGCCTGCGGGAGATCGACACCCTGATCGTGGACAAGACCGGCACGCTGACGGAAGGCCGCCCGGCATTCGAGCGGACGGTCGCCGCGCCGGGCATGACGGAGGACGAGGTACTGCGCCTCGCGGCGAGCCTCGACCAGGGCAGCGAGCATCCGCTCGCTGACGCCATCGTCCAGGCGGCGCGCGACAACGGCCTGGCGCTGGACAAGGCCGCGGATTTCGAATCCTCCAGCGGCATCGGCGTGCGCGGCAAGGTCGGCGAGCATCGCCTTGCCCTCGGCAACACGGTCCTGATGGAACAGGAAGGCGTGGATGTCTCGTCTCTGGCCGCCCGGGCCGAAGAACTGCGGCTTGGCGGCGCGAGCGTCATGCATCTGGCGGCCGACGGGCGCCTGCTGGGGTTGCTCGCCGTGTCGGATCCCGTCAAGCAAAGCACACCGGAAGCGCTGGCTGTGCTGCGCGACGCCGGCCTGCGCGTGATCATGGCGACCGGCGACGGCGAAACCACTGCCCGCGCCGTCGGGCGCAGCCTCGGCATCGACGAGGTGCATGGCGAAGTGAAACCCGCCGACAAGCTGGCGCTGGTCGAACGCCTGCAGCAGGAAGGGCGCGTCGTCGCCATGGCGGGTGACGGCATCAACGACGCCCCCGCGCTGGCCAAGGCGGATGTGGGTATCGCCATGGGCACGGGCACCGACGTCGCCATGAACAGCGCGCAAGTCACGCTGGTCAAGGGCGACCTGCGCGGCATCGCCCGCGCGCGGGTGCTCTCGGCGGCAACGGTCGGCAACATGCGCCAGAACCTGGCCTTCGCCTTCCTCTACAACGCGCTGGGCGTACCGGTCGCGGCCGGCGTCCTTTACCCGGTCTTCGGCCTGGTGCTGTCGCCGATCATCGCAGCGCTAGCCATGAGCCTGTCATCTTTGAGCGTAGTCAGTAACGCCTTGCGTTTGAGAAGTCGAACCACCTAGTTTTTACGAGCCGAGCCTGTTGAACTCGCAACGACGGGTGTCGGGCAGGTTCTTGTCGCTCGTTCTGTACTGGTTGTCTGTCCGGAGTGGCCGACCTGCTGCCCGTGAGTGATCTTGCTGACTGACCACACCACTTAGTTACCTGCAGTTGGATCCTTGAAGAATCGAATGGTGGTGCCGGTCAGTGGAGCTCAGGTCGAGAGACACGGAACTCTAGATTGCTCAAACCAGATGTCGGGCCAGGGGCGGCGCATCACCTGCTCCAGCACAATGTCGGGCGCACCTACCAACCGTTCGATGACCTCCGGGGCCAACAGGGTCAGCCGCATGATCCGGCGCACCTGCGTTACGTCCAGGCCCTCGGCCTTGGCAATCTCGGCTACCGACGCGGCTCGATCCTCATCCAGCAGCCGTTGCCAATGGTATGCCAGTCCGAGTGCCCGCATCAGCGCGCTGTCCTGTGCCGCCGCCTGAGCCGTGCGCTCCTGCTTGGCCTCTGCCAAGAATTCCTGCGGCGCGTCCAAGGGCGTGATGACCTGCTTCTTGAACCCCCGCTTCACCAGCGTCCAGGGCACGAAGGTTTCCAGTTGCACGCCGCCTGCCGGGTTCGGCAGTTGATAGGTGACCGGATCACCCTTGAACCGGCCACGGTGCTTCTTGCTCATGCGTTCTCCTCAAAGCGCTTCACGATTTGGCGTTGCGCTTCCCAATCCACCGGCAGCGGGTTGCGCTGGAACCAGATCAGGTTCATTCGGCGAGGCTGCCGCCCGGCCATCAGCAGTTCGAGGATGTCGGGCGCGAGCAGGGTCAGACGCATCAGCTCGTTGGGCACCGAGGGGTGCAGTCCTTCGGCCCGGGCAATGTCTGACCCACTCTTCATCACGCCGGTGTCCACGAGGTGCTGCCAGTAGAAACCGCGTGCCACCCCCTCCAGCAGCGTCACATCGTGGACGTGGCGGTCGTCGGCGGCCACGCGCCGCGCGCCCCGGCGACGGAATGTCAGGGGCACAAAGGTTTCCAGTGTGTCGTCCATCAGGCTTCGACCTCCACCAGTTCCGCGCCGATGCCCCTCGGGACGAACTCGCCGATCAGGGCGTCCCAGCCCAGTTCCCGCCACTTCACCTTGATGCCCTGCACCTCGCCGACGTGGACGAGGTCGATGCGCTCGATCATCAGGTTGGCGATGCGGTGGCGCTCGACCGGGAACAACTGATCCCACACGTCGTTGAGCCGTCCCATCGCCATCACCGTGGTGGCCTCGTCAACCTGTCCGCCGTTGCGCTGGATGTGGCGCACGACTGATGCGATTGATTCCGGGCTGGTCAGCACCGTGCGGATCTGGGCCACCACCGCTGCCTCGATCTCCGGCGCAGGCAGACGCTCGTAGCTCTTGCCCGGTGCTCCGAACCGGCTTTCCGACTTGGACACGTAGTAGTGGTACTTGCGACCGTTCTTGCGCGAGTAGGTCGGGTACATCCGCTCGCCCGAGGGGGCGTACAGCAGACCCCGCAGCAAGGCGTCGGTGCGCGACCGGATCTTGGTTTCCACCGACCGGGCGTGCCCATCCCTGGCCAGCACCGCGTGAACCTTGTCCCAAAGCTCCTGGTCGATGATCGGCGGGTGAGCGCCGGGGTACCAGTTCCCCTTGTGCGACAGCTCACCCAGGTAGATGCGGTTGCGCAGCAGCTTGTGCAGGTACTTCTTGTCAATGCGCGTGCCGCTGCGGGTCTGGCCCTCCTGCGTCGTCCAGGCCTTGGTCGTGATGCCGTCGGCAGTCAGATTGACGGCGATTTGGGTTGGAGAACCGATGGTCAGCATCTCCTCGAAGATACGACGCACCACCGCCGCCTCGGCCTCGTTGATGACCAACAGGCGGTTGTCGACGTCGTAACCCAGGGGCGGGACGCCGCCCATCCACATCCCTTTGCGCTTGGCGGCGGCTATCTTGTCGCGGATGCGCTCGCCGGTGACCTCGCGCTCAAACTGGGCGAAGGACAGCAGGACGTTGAGCATCAGCCGACCCATCGAGGTGGTGGTGTTGAACTGCTGGGTGACCGACACGAAGGAAACCCCGTGGCGTTCGAACACTTCGACCATCTTGGAGAAGTCGGCCAAGCTGCGCGTCAGGCGGTCGATTTTGTAGACCACCACGATGTCGATCTGGCCGCGCTCGATGTCCGCCATCAGGCGTTTCAGCCCTGGCCGATCCGTGTTGCCTCCGGAGAAGCCAGGGTCGTCGTAGTCGTCGGCTACCGGAATCCAACCCTCGGATCGCTGGCTGGCGACGTAGGCGTGCCCCGCCTCCTTCTGCGCGTCGATGGAGTTGAACTCCTGGTCAAGCCGTTCATCCGAGGACACCCGGCAGTAGACGGCGCAGCGCTTGCGGGCCTTGGTGCTGGCGATCTCGCTCATTGCGCACCTCCCTTGCCCAGGCCAAAAAACAGTGGCCCCGACCAGTGCGCGCCGGTGATGTGGCGGGCGACCGCCGTCAGGCTCTTGAAGTTGCGCCCCTGGTACTCAAACAGCCCCTCGGCGGTGACTGTCACCCGGTGTTCGCGCTCACCCCATTCGCGCAGCAGGATGGTGCCCGGCGCGAAATCGAACTCGCGCGGCTTGGCCCGCAGCTTGATCTTGGAGTGTTTTGCGCCGATGGCTTCCAGGCGCTGCTTGGTCTCGGGCGCGAGGCCACCGAAGGCCTCCTCCTGCAGCTTGTAGGCGAGGCGGGACTCGACGTGCGTGCGGTTGGGGTAGTCCGGGCGGCGTGGGAAATACCGATCCCACACCGTCCAGAGCTCGGACATCGGCAGGCAGGCCAGCTCCGCGATCCGTGCCGCGACGGATGCTTGTTTCTCGTTCATCACAACTTCTCCTCTTGATAGGGGGTTGTATGAACGCGCTGGTCGGGCAGGAAGCCAAGGCCAACTTCTCTCTGTTTTGGCGCTTCTGCGACTACGGTGCGGACGATGGCTGCCGCAAGGATGGCGGTGATTTCACCAGCGCGGGCGCTGGCGCTCATCTCCGTGGGAGATGCGAGTTCGAGGTTCTTCATGACGGCTCCGAGGAATTGCAACCGTCAGGGATAGTGAGCCTGATCTTCCGAATCGGATGGCAACGCAGGGTAATCGATCTACTTGCAAATTGATGTACGCAAGACTATCTTGCGTTTTTACATTCGCAAGACTAAAATGCTGGTTTAGGAGGTGACTGCCATGCTCGAGAAAATCTCGCAAAAGCTGATCGGCTACCGCGTCAAGGCGGCGCGCGAGGCCAAGGGCTGGACGCAGGATCAGCTCACCCAGGGTCTCGGTCTCAACGACCGCCAAACGGTGTCCGATATCGAGAACGGAAAGCGCGCACTCAAGCCGGACGAGATGTTGACGCTGTCCGACCTGCTGGACCGCGATCTCGAGTTCTTCATCGACCCGTTTGCCGTTGCTGGCGAGGCGCAGTTCTCCTGGCGTGCCGCGCCGGAGGTGCCCGAGGACAGCCTCGACGGATTCGAGCTGAAGGCCGGTCAATGGATCGGTCTGCTTCGCTGGCTGCGCGAGCAGCAGGACAGCCGGTCAAGCGTGCTCAAGCGGGCGTTGCGGCTATCCGCCCAGTCTTCCTACGAGGATGCTCAGGAGCGCGCAGAGAGCCTGGTCGTCGAACTTGACCTTGGCGTCATTCCAGCCGAAGGCCTGATAGACAAAATCGAACGTGAACTGGACATCCCTGTGCTGTTCGCTGACACCGTCGACGCTGCCGATGGTCAGTCCATTTCGGGTGCGACCTGTCACCTCGAGGAGATGGGGGTCATCCTGATCAACCGCAACGAGAGCGAAGCCCGGCGTTTTTTCGATCTCGCGCACGAGCTTTTCCATGCCTTAACCTGGGACGCGATGAGGCCGGAACACCGGGAGTCGAACTCTGTCGAGGAGCGCAGCAAAGGCAAGCGCATCGAGCAGTTGGCGAATAGTTTCGCCGCTGCGCTGCTGATGCCGAGCGCCTCACTCGACAAGTTGATCGACCGAAATCGTCTCGACGACATCGCGCATTTGTGTGAAGTTGCTGCACTGCTGCGGGTCGCTCCCGTTACGCTGGCGTGGCGACTGTTCAACCTGAAGCTCATTGGTGACGAGACGCGGCGGAACCTCTCGCAAGAGAAGCAGCGCCCATCCGTTTCAGGCCCACCCAAACGGTTCTCACCTACCTTCGTGAAGATGCTTCACGAGGCCCTGGAGAACGGAAGGCTGTCGGCTCGCAAAGCGGCCAAGGCCATGGGTCTTGGTCTCGGCGGGTTGACAGAGCTGTTCGCTCAGTACGACCTCACCGCACCGTTCGAGCTGTGAGGTGAGCACAGTATGCCGAAAATCAGGGTCTTCGCGGACACCAATGTCATTCTCGAATCGTTCCGCACCGGCTGCTGGACCGCTATCAGCAACCACTTCGCTGTCGAGACGGTCGAGAAGTGCGTTGAAGAAGCACTGACTGGCAATCCGGGCGATCCTCGCCACGTCGCTGTGCCCCCCGCCGACTTGAAGGCTGGGCTTGCCGGGCAGTACCCCGTCACCCGTAAGGAACTTGCCACACTGGTATTGAGCAATCCGCCGTGCAGCACGCTCGACGACGGCGAGAAGCATCTTTTTGCTTGGCTGTTCGCCAATAAGCTGCTGCCGTCCCAGGTCATCGTGGTCACGACCGCAGACAAGGCCGCCCTGGTGGCATCGAACGGACTGGGCTGGCTCGACTGCATGACTTCGCGGGAGGATCTGGCCCGCAAGGCCGGTGTCGGCCGGGTCAATCTTGATGCGCTCGCCCTGCAATATCGCGAGGACTGGCTATCCAGCATCAAGACCAAGATCAAATTGGGAATCATCCCGTGAGAGTCGTCTGACGCTGAGGGCGAGTCCAGAAACGGGAGGAAGGCCACTCAGCAATGTTCAAGGAGCATCGAGTGGCCAAGAAGTCTCAGAAAAACAGCAAGCACGTCGCCGACCTGATCAATTCGGCGACTCTGCCAGCGCTTTCGCTGCTGGCGCAGGTCGACAAGTTCGCATTCCTTGGCGTTCTCGATGCGACCAAACCCGAGCATCAGGCGCGCTCGGATCTGCTGGACGGTATCACGTCGGTCAAGCGCGAAGACATCACCATCGCTGACCAGGAGGCAGTCCGCCTTCTCCAGCTCGTGCGCTTCCGCACTGAGGAGATGTTGGGACACGCTTACGGGGAAATCGAATTCGGGAACCACCCGGAGATCGACACCTTCGATCGGTCTGCCGACGCGATGACCCGGTTGATCTGGTTGCGCGTCAAAGCTCCGGGCATCTTCGATCAGATCGAGACGATCTACCTCACGCACCATTTCCACGGCCACAAGAAATTTCTCGGGTTCACCGTGCGCGACGGCGATGGCCGTGACTTCGAATGGACGAAGGAGGTCGCCGACAAGTTGCACGAGGGTGTCGGCGAGATTCTGGGCCTGGACGAGGAGTCCAAGAAAAGCTGCGAGGTCATCCACTTCGAGATGGATGATGGCGACGAAGCCGCCAAGCGACGGCTGCACTATCTGGTTGTCTACCACCCCGGCAAGATGAAGTTGCTGCGCCAAATGAAAGATCGGCGGCGCGACCTGCTCCTGTTCACGCCCGCTCTCGAAGCAACCTTGGTCTACGACCCCGCCGAAAACAAGGTGCATGTGCTCTCCGACAAGCCGAACACCGCCAAACGCCTCGCAGATCGGTTTGCAGTGATCGGCTTCGAGAAACCCCTCTCGAAGCAGCCGGTGGACGCAGTCAGCTATGAGCTTTCGATGTTCAAGCAGGTAGTGAATCTCAGGGACGCGAGGGTCTCCGGCGCAACAATTCAGGACGCTTGGATTTCATCGCTGTCCGTGACCCTCGGTCATACCCGCCACAGCATCACGCTGGCGCTGGCCAACAGCGACAACGTCTGGGGTATTTCTACCCAGCACTTTGGGGAGCGCAACCCGCTTTTGAGCTGCCGTTCGGTGCTCGAGGTGAAGCTGGCGTTCGTAATTCGATTTGATGGCGAGGAAGATGTTCGCGCACTCGACATCACCGTGGGTCAGCGCGGTTCCTGCAACCTGCACGCGCTGCCTGATCCGCGAATGCGCCGGTGTGGCGAGGACATTCTGACCTCACTGGGTGTTATGAAACGGGTGCAACCGGCAAAGGTCGGGGCCGATCTGGCGCTGTTCCGGGCCGAGATGACACTGCTCGATCTCGCGACCGATGACGTCGACGGTCATCTGCTGACAGCGCTTGATCTTCCCGCCGCAGATCTCGTCAGCAAGGGACTGCTGAGACGGAAAGCACCCGGCGACCATATCACCGTGCCCGTCGAGGACGAGGAAGGTCAGCCCGGCTTCCGACGCCTCAAGGTGAGTTTCAACAGCACCAATACCTGGGCGCTGGACGACCTCACGGGTGAACGCTACGACCTTTCCGACGGAGACCTGTGCCGGTATACGGTCGAGAAGTCCTACCTGCGCGAACGGCTGGATCAACTGCTCAAGCCGCAATTGGTCGACGTGCCACTGACCGTGGATGAACAGGAGCCCTACGTACTCGGCAATTACCGCATGGGCGATCAGCGTCTGCCGGTCGCACTCGTGTCGCGCCTCGGGGAATCGAAGCATGCCGACAAGATGGACACCGCGCTGCGGCAATCGAATCTGGGTTTGACTATCGTGCTGACTACCACGTCGGGTTTGTCGCGCCGATTCCTCGGGCCTGGCATCGTCGTGTCACTGGACACATTGGCACAGGACGTCAATGGGCAGGTTTCGATTGACCTGTCCCGGGTCGACGGCGAGGTACGCCGCCGCCAGAGCGCAGCCGTCGTGACCAATGTTCCGCGTTTGATCAAGGATGACGCACGCAGCGGTGTGCTCGTGGGTCCTTGGCCAGACGCGTGGACGCTGACCAAGAAGGATTGGATCGACGTGGTCGAGGTCTTCGTCAACGGGTGGGAATCCGGCCGACGCAAGTGGACACGTCCGCAGATCGAGGCAGCGTCTGGCGTCACGTTCCGAACAATGGCCGAGCTCTTCCGTGGCGCACCTGAATGGCAAACCTACTTCCGTGGTGCGGACGGCAATGACAAGCCGCGCCTGTGGGAGTTGAACATCGGTATGCCCGATCATCTCGGGGCGGCCCACGACACAGACGAAACACCTGCCGAGCCAGAAATCGCGTGAGGAAAGCGGCGCTGTAATTCCTGCGTGATTTCAGCGGGATCACTGCGAAATATCGCAAGCCCCGCTGCAAGAAAGTAGGAGCACTTCAACAAAAGGAGTGCTCCAAATGCAAAACCAAGTCCCCTCTGTTCAATCTGGCCGGAAACTTTCCCGGCCCCTACCGGACGGTGCCACCCGCATCGCCCTCGACGAAAACGAGCTCGCCATCCGCTGGGGGCTCTCCGTCAAAACCCTGCGCCGCTGGCGGCAGGAACAGCTCGGCCCCGTCTTCTGCAAGCTCGGGGCGCGCGTCACCTACCTGATCTCCGAAATCGAAGCCTTTGAGCGGCGCGTCTCGCGCTACTCGACCTTCGCTCGGGCGTACCAGTGAGGAGGACGGCCATGAGCGATCTGACCATCTTCCCCGCCGACATTGCTGAGATGTCCGTCGGCCAACTGGCTGCTCTGCCGCCCGCGCAGAAGCAGGAAATCGACAAGAACC
>JAPKHK010000040.1 GCA_026646885.1 Casimicrobiaceae bacterium
TGCCTACAGGCTCGGACCTGGCATGATCAGGATCTGCCGATGCGCCTCTCCGTGAACCTATCGGTACAGCAGCTCGAGGAGCAAGGTGCTCTCCAAATCAAAGCCGTGTCTTTTCAAGTCGCCAAACATTTCTTCAATCCACATTCTGCGTTTGTAGCATTGTAAAACCAATTTGCAATCGGTCAGATTGGTCGCCAGACACCAGGGCTCTTTTTCGCCGATCTTCCAATATACCAGCACGGAAGCCGGAAAGGCGTGTTGCTGGGTGAGAAAACCTTTTGGCAGCCAAACGCTCTCACCTGGTTTTTTCACGAAACCGCCCAACGCTCGCCAAGCGTCCCGTTTGCCAGGTCGAAAACCGGTGTTGGCTTTCTGACGAAGCACATATTGCCAGCGCCATTGATTCAACTGCTTCAGCACCGGAATCGAGCCAAATTCGCTGTCACCGACCAGAAACACGACTGCTTGTTTAGGCAAAAGTGTCTTGACATATTTGAGCAATTCAATCTGCTTCTGACCACTGCTATGACCGCGCACCTGTTTGAGCCATGTCCAGGCAATCGGAATCGATCGTCGGCGATAGGCAATGCTGACCATCAACAATTGGTGACCAAAGCCGATTTTTGTGCCGTCCACGATCAAACGAATTTCTCTGAGATGCTGCCACTGC
>JAPKHK010000041.1 GCA_026646885.1 Casimicrobiaceae bacterium
GGTGGAGCGATCGGCTGCTTGGGCTTTGATGGCAGTTGCAATCACGCGATCGTGATCCGCTCTTTTTTGAGCAAGGACGGGGTGTTGCATTGCCAAGCAGGAGGGGGCGTCGTCGCAGACTCTCGGCCCGCCGAAGAGATGCAAGAAGTCAACAACAAGCTCGGTGCTTTGCGCGCTGCATTGCAGATGGCCGAGCGTCAAGGGGCGCAGAGGTGAGCGATGCGGTTGCTTGTTCTCGATAACTACGACTCTTTCACCTACAACCTTGTTCATGTTCTTGAAGAACTCGGTGTTCGCGAGCTTGATGTGATCCGCAACGACAAGATCCGTCTCGAAGAAGCCCTTGCTTACGAGAAGATCTTGCTCTCTCCCGGACCCGGGATCCCTTCCGAAGCGGGGATCATGCCTGCGCTGATCGCAGCTTGTGGTGTGCAGCACAGCCTCTTGGGAGTTTGTCTTGGCCACCAAGGGATCGCAGAAGTGTTTGGGGGCGAGATCTACAATATGCGGCAGATGTATCATGGCCGCGAAACGCCTGTGCATATCTTGCGCTCGGAGGAGCCGTTGTTTGCGGGGATCCCATCGCCTTTTCAAGCAGGGCGCTATCATTCGTGGGCCGTTCGTCGAGCGACCCTGCCTGACTGCTTTGAGGTGATCGCGGAAGATGCCG
>JAPKHK010000042.1 GCA_026646885.1 Casimicrobiaceae bacterium
CGATCTGCGCGCACGGAACCGCTCGCCGACAAGGATGGCGCCTACTCGTGGTGCAAGGCGCCGCGGCTCGGCGGCGAGGCCTTCGAGTGCGGCGCGCTCGCCCGGCAGGTGGTCGACGGCCATGCGCTGGTGCGCGACCTGGTCGCACGCGGCGGTGGCAACGTGCTGTCGCGGGTGGTCGCGCGCGTGCTCGAGTTCGCCCGCGTGCTGCCGGCGATGGAGGCGTGGGTGCAGGCGATCGTACCCGGCGAGCCCTTCTGCCGGCACGGCGCGATGCCGGCCGAGGCGCAGGCGACGGGCCTGGTCGAGGCCGCGCGCGGCACGCTCGGCCCTTGGCTGGTGGTGCGCAAGGGCGTGATCGCCAACTACCAGATCGTCGCCCCGACGACGTGGAACTTCTCGCCGCGCGACGCCGGCGGCCAGCCCGGCGCGCTCGAGCAGGCGCTCCGGCGGCTGCTCTCGGACGAGGCCGCCCGCACCACCATGGGCGCGCGGGCCCGGGCGCTGGCCTTCGAGCGCTACGACCTGCAGGGCACCGCGCGCCAGTTCAGTGCCCTGCTGGCGACCGTGGCGGCCGGACGGTCCGCCGCGTGAAGGTCTGCATCGTGTCGTCGTGCGGGGGCCACCTCACGGAGGT
>JAPKHK010000043.1 GCA_026646885.1 Casimicrobiaceae bacterium
GTGTGCCCTTGGCGCGGATGGCCTCGGGGAATTCGCCGCCGTCGGGATCGCCGACGACCAGGCTATCGGCGGTCATCGGGATCTCGGCGGAGAAGCGCCCGACGTTCTCCCAGTCGATGGCGACCAGCAGATCATATTGATCGTCGTGCGACTGCACCGGCGACGTAGACAGACGCATCATCGCGGCGGCCTCGCCGCCGCGGATCTGCGCGCCCGACGAGCGGGTCATGTAGGCATACCAGCCGGCACGGCCGGCGGCGTCGAGCAGCATGTTGCCTGCGGTCATCACCCCCGCGCCGCCGCTGCCGGCGAATGTTATCGATACCGATCGGGCTGTCATCCTCGTTCTCCAATGTTCGACCTTCGACCGGCGGGTGCCGGCGCGGTCCTGTTCAGGGCCCATGCGCGCGTCCCCCTCGGGTGAAGCGGGCACGGCGCCGACCGGAGGCTGGTTGGGTTGCAGCGCCGCCTTCGCAGCGCTCACCTCCGATGTGTCGAAGTTTACGTTGACGCAAACGTCAATCTGTTGACTTTGGTCAACTGCCCTCCTGCTCGGCTGGTTTAACTTTCATCCAACGCCGCGACATCGGTATTCCGCTGCTGCTGCTTCTGGGGATGTGGGTCCATAT
>JAPKHK010000044.1 GCA_026646885.1 Casimicrobiaceae bacterium
GCATTTTCTCATTCTCAATCATTCCCGCTTCATTCGCGGCAGCGGCGACAGTGCCGAACGCTGGTTGCGCACCCGGCCCGATCACACCATCGCGGAGGTGCTGGCCCAGCTCGAGGCCGGCGCGCTCGCCTTTGCCGCGCATCCCGCCGTGCCGCCGCCCTTGCTGGAGAGAGTGTTGCTCGGCCGCGGACACTGGGCGGACGCGGACCTCGCGCATGCGCGCTTGAACGGCCTGCAGTTTTGGAACGGCGGCAGGCTTTGGGAAGAACAGGGCATGCAACAGTGGCGCGAAATGTTGCTGGCCGGCCGGCGTGTCTACACCATTGCCGGCAGCGATGCCCACGGCAACTTCAATCGCTTTCGCCAGATTTCATTTCCCTTTGTGAAAATGGTGGAGCATCACCGCCATCTCTTCGGCAGTGTGCGCACCGCCGCTCTGCTCGAGGGCGGCCTGCAGCTCGATTCTCTGCTGGCGGCGCTGCGTCACGGCCGCGCCGGCATCACCACTGGTCCGTTGCTCGATTTGCGCGTAACGCATGCAATGGGCAAGCAAGCCCGTCTGGGCGATCACATTTCGGCAGAATCCGGCAAGAGGGCGCGCGGGCGGTGTTGCGCGCGGCTTAC
>JAPKHK010000045.1 GCA_026646885.1 Casimicrobiaceae bacterium
GACTTGTCGATGGTCAGGGGACCGTAACCGCCGGAGTTGAGGGCAATGATCTCGCCCCCAGCATCGGTGACGGTAAGCGCCGCTGCAAAACCGCGACAGGGTGCTGTAGTGGAGCAATTGCTGGCGGTATTGGCGTCGCTGCCACTAGTGGACACGAAAGTGCGTTGCGCCCCGCGGGCGGAGAAAGCAGCGGTCAGACAGAGCAACAGGACAACAAGAGACGAGAACGAACGAAACATGACGGCCTCCTCATCGTGTGGGGTGACAAAGGACAGGTGGCCGTGGGGTGTACCCCGCGCCCTACGGCCGAGGTGCACATAGCATAACAAAGTGCAAGGAGGGTTAACGGCTCGGTCGATCACGCAATGCCGTTCGGCGAGAGGATCTACGACGCTGCGACCCTGGCGAATGCATCGCAGAAAATCGCTCGCCGAGAGCATTTGGCTACATCTTGGCGACGCTGGTAATCGTGCCCACGGTATTGGCAGCAGAGTTGTCGCCCACCGTATTGTCGCCTGCGGAATTGAACACTGCCGCGCCACTCTGAACCAACCCATACGATGCGCAGCGGGTCGATGTGCAAATAGGGTAGGTCGAGCCTGCCGGCGAGCCACTCGACCAGC
>JAPKHK010000046.1 GCA_026646885.1 Casimicrobiaceae bacterium
GCGCGCGCTCAGCGTCACCGCCTCGGGCTATTCCTCCGGCGAGAGCCTCGCCTTCTTCCAGGGCGCGCCCGAGCTGCAGCCCTGGCGGCGCGCGCAGCGCCTCGGCGTGCGCGCCGAGCTCGACGTCTGCCACGTGCTGGCGAGCGCGGCGTTGCCCTTCGTCTTCCCCGCGGTGAAGATCCATCGCGAGTATTTCGGCGACGGCTCGATGCGCCAGCTCGCGCCGGTGAGCCCGGCGATCCACCTCGGCGCCGACCGCATCCTGGTGATCGGCGCCGGACGCACCGCCGAGGAGGGGAGAGTGCGTGCAGCGGGCGGCTACCCTTCGCCGGCGCAGATCGCCGGCCACGCCTTGTCGAGCATCTTCCTCGACACCCTCGAGGTCGATCTCGAGCGCCTCGCGCGCATCAACGACACGGTGGGCCGGCTCGACGAGGCCCGCCGCGCCGAGGCGGGGATCGCGCTGCGTCCGCTCGAGTGCCTGGTGATCCAGCCCTCGCAGCGCCTCGACATCATCGCCGCGCGCCATGCGCACAGCCTGCCGGCACAGCTGCGCATCGTGCTGCGCGGGCTGGGCACCTTTCGCCGCGAGGGCTCGACCCTGCTCTCCTACCTGC
>JAPKHK010000047.1 GCA_026646885.1 Casimicrobiaceae bacterium
TTTCCTTGACCTTGTTGGTGAGCTGGCCGCCCTCTTCGTAACCCACGTACCCCGGCGGCGCGCCCAGCAGTTTCTGATCGGAATGCTGCTGCGAATACTCACTCATGTCAAAGCGAATGCACGCCCGTTCTTCGTGAAAAAGAAGTTCGGCCAAACCTTTCGCCATCTCGGTTTTGCCCACGCCGGTGGGGCCGGCAAAGAACAGAATGCCCTTGGGCTTGTTGGAGCGCGCCGAATGCTGAATGCCGGAGAGGCCGAGCTTGGCGCGCTTGAGAATGTCGGTCACCGCATTGATGGCCTCCTCTTGTCCCAACACGCGCTCACCGAGGATTTTGGGAGCATCGTTCAGACGCGCCGGATCGAGCTTCTGCCACTTGCTTTCGATCTTGCCGAATTTGTAGCGTTCGACGATCTCGCGCGGCTTGTGCAGCGGCAGCTTCTCACGGTGCGACAGGGTGCGCAAGCTCATCAACTCGACGTTGGACAGGCCCTGGGTGAAATCGACGAAGGCCTTTAGGGTCTCCTGCAAGTTGAATTCCACGCCCCATGGTTTCCACTTTTCAGCACCCTTTCTATCCGTTCAGCGGCACCGAACGTCCAGCCTTCAACATGG
>JAPKHK010000048.1 GCA_026646885.1 Casimicrobiaceae bacterium
GACCATATTGCCTTGCGCCCCTGGGTCAGCAGAGAAGGTGAGATGTCCCACACTGGCTTGCAAGGTTTCCCAAGCATCGCCTGCCCGTACACTCACATCAATGTTGATGCTGGGAATTTCCAGGCGGATGGGCCCGCCTTCGGTGGTGGGGACGAAATCAGCCCGGGGGGCAGCCAACTGCTGCTGAAAGGCGCTGCGATAGGGGGCGGGAACTTCATTCAGGTTAAAGCGGTGTTGTCCGTTAGGATCCCAAATGTGTCCCCCTGGCAGGATCACCTGGCTCACGCTAATCAGGGGTGTGGCGGTGGGCTGAATACGCTGGGCTTCAATTTGCGCTTCAAAAGTTGCGCTAACGCTATCAGTACGCTCCACATTAGCGTCAATGGTTTTCAAGCCCTGATACCCCACATACAGTACCACCATCAGCCCCACGATGGCAAGTGCTTCCACTAGGAGGAATAACTGATTAGTCATCCGTCGGGGGGCAACCTTTGGTGACGCTGGATAGCCGATAACGGGAGGGTAAGCATGGGCAGGTAGGTCATCTTCAAAGCGTGGTGCGCCATCATAGGCGTGAGGGGGGAGCGGTTCTGCGATTGGATCGGGC
>JAPKHK010000049.1 GCA_026646885.1 Casimicrobiaceae bacterium
GGCGAAGAACCCCGCATAGAGATTCCCGGATGCTTCGGAGTGGTTCACCTCGACCCGGACCACCACCCCGGCGCCGCTGCCATGAGCGTACAAGCCATAACCGCCGCTATCCAAGAAGCGGCTTCCAGACACCAGCGCCGTGGCACCATTCTCAAAGACCGCGCCGTAACTGTTCCCCTGCAACAGCGAGTCAAGGAGGCGCACCTGGGCGGATGTGCTTACGTTGAGCCCATAGCCGGAAGTGAACCGGGTGATCACGCAGTTCTGTACGAGGAGGCTGTTGCCGTCGGTCATGTCGATGCCGTTGCCGCTCCCCGCCAGGTAATTGATGCTCAAGCCGCGCAGCACCACATCCACTCCCGCAGTGGCAATGGTGACGCCGTTACCCGAGGCGACGCTGATCCCGGCATGAATGCCCTCCGGCGCGATGATGGAAACCGATTTGTTGATGGCCACCGGTCCATAACCACCGGATTTGAGGACGACGATCTCACCTCCCGAGTCGGTGACGGTCAGGGCAGCCGCGAAGCCGCGGCAAGGCGCGGTGTTTGAACACCGGCGCGGCGGCCTCCGGGGCGACGCCCGCCGCGCTCGCGCCGGCTCC
>JAPKHK010000005.1 GCA_026646885.1 Casimicrobiaceae bacterium
GCTCATGCCAGTGCAGAAGCGCCTTTGCTCCGGCAATCTGCGAAACTGTTTCCGCAGGCAGCAGACCCTGGACCAGGATCGAGAACCAAGTGCCACCGCGCGCAGCCGAGGCATCGGCGAGTCGCGCCAAGGTGTTCGCTCTCGAACGCTTGGTCAGGAATGTCTCCGGGCAGATCACCGTGGCCTATCTGTCCACCATCGCCGCCGATGTCGGCGCCGAGGTCGTGCCCGACGCCCAGGCACCGACGCCCGTGCTGGCGCTGGCGCGGCGCTACCAGGCGCTCAGCGGGCGTGACGAATTGGCCAACGATGACTGAGCCGCTGCCCTGGCTGATCCTCCTGCCGCTCGCCTGGGCGAGCGCCGCCTTCCTGCTCGGGCCGGGACGCGGCGCCTGGCTCGCCATTGCCGGCATCGCCGTGCAGTGCGCACTGGCTTTTGCCCTGGCCGGCGAACTGCTGGCGCACGGGCCGCAGCCGCATGCCGCGGGCGGCTGGGCGCCGCCGCTGGGCATCGCGCTCGCCGCCGACGGCCTCGCCGCGGTGATGCTGCTGCTCACGCAGGGCGTGGCGCTGCCGCTAGCGCTCTACGCGCGCGGCTACTTCGCGCCGGGCGATCAGGCCGCGCGCCACTTCTGGCCGCTCGCCGGCTTCCTGCTCGCCGGCATGAACGCGCTGTTCCTCGCCGCCGACCTCTTCAACCTCTACGTCACGCTGGAGCTCGTCGGCCTCGCCGCGGTCGGGCTAGTGGCCTCGGGCGGCGGCGCCGCGCAGCTCGGCGCCGCGCTGCGCTACCTCTTCGCGACGCTGCTCGGCTCCGGCGCCTACCTGCTCGGCGTGGCGCTGCTCTACGGCGTCTACGGCACAGTCTCGATCGAAACGCTGCTGCCGCTGGTCGATGCGGATGCGCCGCGCGCCGTCTGGTTCGCCGCCGCGCTGATGCTCGCCGGCCTGATGCTGAAGACGGCGCTCTTCCCCTTCCACTTCTGGCTGCCGCCGGCGCACGGGGGCGCGCCGGCGCCGGTCTCGGCGCTGCTCTCGGCGCTGGTGGTGAAGGCGTCCTTCTACCTCGTCCTGCGCCTGTGGCTCGGGCCCTTCGCGCCGCTCGCCGCCGCGGCCGCCTGGCTGCCGGCCCTGCTCGGCAGCGCCGCCATCCTGTGGGGTTCGTGGCGGGCGATCCGCGCCGAGCGGCTGAAGCTGCTGGTCGCCTGGTCCACGGTGGCGCAGCTCGGCTATCTGTTCCTCATTTTTCCGCTGCTCGCGACGCCGGGGCCGGCGCTGGCCGCCGGCGTCATGCAAGCGGTGTCGCACGGTCTGGCCAAGGCGGCGATGTTCGCCGCCGCTGGCGTGGTGATCCACGTCACCGGCCGCGACACCGTCGCCGGCGTGGCCGGCGTCGCCGGGCGCCTGCCGCTGACGCTGTTCGCCTTTGCGCTGGCCGGCGTCACGCTGATGGGCCTGCCCCCCTCGGGCGGCTTCCTCGCCAAATGGCTGCTGATCGACGCCGCTCTAAAACAGGGCGCCTGGGCGCTGGCGGCGGTGGTCATCGTCGGCGGGCTGCTGGCGGCGGTATACGTCTTCCGCGTGCTGCGCCAGGCCTTCCTCGACGCCCCGGCGGAGACGGCGGCGCACCGCGCGCCGCGCGCCCTGGAATGGTCGGCCTTCGCCCTGGCGGCGGCGAGCGTGCTGCTGGGGCTGCGCGGCATGGAACTCCTGCGTCTTCTTTCCGTCGGAGCGGGCCCATGACGGCGAACGAACTCCTGCCGCTGGCGGTGCTGTGCTCGTCGCTTCTGCCCGGCCTCGTCATCTTCGCCCTGCCGGAAGAGCGCGTCGTGCTACGCACCGCGCTCAACCTCGCCGGCGCCTTGGCCAAGCTCGCGCTGGTCGGACTCCTGCTCGCCGGCGTGGCCGCCGGCGAGGACTATGTCTTCCGTTACGCCGTGCTGCCCGGCCTCGACCTCGTCTTCAAGGCCGATGCGCTGGCGCTACTGTTCATCACGCTCTCCACGGTGCTGTGGCTGTTCACCACGCTCTACGCCATCGGCTACCTCGAAGGCGCGCCGCACCGCAGCCGCTTCTTCGGCTTCTTCAGCCTGTGTGTCACCGCCACCATGGGCATCGCCATGGCCGGCAACCTGTTCACCTTCTTCGTCTTCTACGAGCTGCTGACGCTGTCCACCTTTCCGCTGGTAGTACATCGCGGCACCGAAAAAGCGATGAAAGGCGGCACGGTGTATCTTGCCTACACGCTCGCCGGCGGCACCGTGCTGCTTACCGGCATCGTCTGGCTCAACAGTCTGGTCGGTCACACCGAGTTCGCCCAGGGCGGCATCGCTGCGGCGCTCGGCGACACGCAGGCCCCGGCGCTGAAGACCATCTTCCTGCTGCTCATCGCCGGCGTCGGCGTCAAGGCGGCGCTGGTGCCGCTGCACGGCTGGCTGCCGCAGGCGATGGTGGCGCCGGCGCCGGTCTCGGCCCTGCTGCACGCGGTGGCGGTGGTGAAGGCCGGCGCCTTCGGCATCGTGCGCATCGTCTACGAAGTCTATGGGGTCGAGTTCGCCCAGTCGCTCGGATTACTGATGCCGCTCGCCTTCGTCGCCGCCGCGACCATCCTCTGGGGCAGCCTGCGCGCGCTGGTGCAGGACGACCTCAAGAAGCGGCTGGCCTTCTCGACGGTGAGCCAGGTTTCCTACATCGCGCTCGGCGTCGCGCTGTTCGGGCCGCTCGGCACCGTCGGCGGGCTGGTGCACCTCGTGCACCAGGGCGTCATGAAGATCACGCTGTTCTTCTGCGCCGGCAACTATGCCGAGACGCTGGGCATCCACAAGGTGAGCGAGATGGACGGCGCGGGGCGGCGCATGCCGTGGACCACCGCCGCCTTCAGCGTTGCCGCGCTCGGCATGATGGGCGCGCCTCTCACCGCCGGCGCGGTGAGCAAGGTCTGGCTCGGCGACGGGGCGGAGGCCGCCGGCATGGGCTGGGCGATGTGGGTGCTCTGGGCCTCGAGCCTGTTGAACGCCGCCTACTTCCTGCCCATCCTCTGGCGCGCCTGGATGCAGCCGCGGCCCGCCGCCTGGCCGCACGAGCACATCCCGGCGCGCGGCCGGCGCGAGACCGCCTGGCTGCTGCTCCTGCCGCCGCTCGCCACCGCCGCGCTCACGCTCGCCTTCGGCATCTTCGCCGAGGCCGAGTGGAGCCCGCTGTCGTGGGCGAAGCTGATCGCGCAGCGGGAGTACCTGCACGCGGTACCATGATCGCGTTCGCGCAATCGATTTCAGACAACAGGCAGAATCCAGGCATGAGCATTCGCAGATGGATACTCTGGAGTCCGCAGGTCCGGGCCCGACGTGGGGTGCTGGCCGCCAGCCTCGTGTTGACCGCGCTATTCGCCTGGGCGCATTACCGGTCGGGCCTGAGCTATGAGTTTCATCCCTTTTTCAGCCTTCCCGTCATCGCCGTAGCCTGGTACTTGGGCCTGGGGCCGGGGCTGGCCATGGCCGTCCTGACGATAGCCTTGTGGTCATGTGTGGATTGGCGGCTCGATGGCGACGCGGCGACGCCTTTGCTGTTCAATACCATGATGCGTCTCGCGGTTTCCCTGGGCGGCGTCTGGCTGGTGGCGCTGCTGCGCCGGGTACTCGAACGCGAGGTGCGGCAGGCGCGCGAAGACACGCTGACCGGCCTGGCCAACCGTCGTGCGTTCTACGAGCGCGGTGGCGACGCGCTTGCCCTGTCGCGGCGCCAGGGCGCGCCCTTTACCGCCATGTTCATCGATCTCGACAAGTTCAAGCAGGTCAACGACGGGCTGGGCCACGAGGCAGGAGATGCGCTGTTGCGCGAGGTCGCCGGGGTGCTTCGCGCTCGCCAGCGCGCTGGCGACATCGCCGGGCGGCTCGGCGGCGACGAGTTCGCCCTGCTTCTGCCCGGCATGGACGAGGACGCCGCGCTCGCCTATGCCAAGGAGTTGCGCGACCGGCTTCTTGCCGCGATGCGGGCGAACGGTTGGCCGGTCACCTTCAGCATGGGTATCGCCAGCCACCGGCGGGCGCCGGGAGATATCGGCCGGCTGCTGGCGCAGGCCGACGCCTTGATGTATGAAGTAAAGCATAGCGGAGGCGGGCGCATCCTGCTGCGCGCACAGGACGGAGAAGCCAGGACGCAAGACGATATCGCAGCGCCATGAAGCAAATCCTGCGCCGCCTGCTGCCCGATCCCGAGCGCCTGCGCGCCAACCGCTGGCTGCGCTGGCTGGCGCCGGCGATGCAGCACCCGCGCCTGTGGCGCCTGACCCGCCGCGGCGTCGCCCTCGGCGTGGCCATCGGCGTGTTCTTCGGCCTGCTGATTCCCATCGCGCAGATCCCGCTCTCGGCCGCCGCCGCCATCGTCCTGCGCGCCAACGTCCCCACCGCCGTGGCGAGCACGCTGGTGAGCAACCCGGTCACCTACGCGCCGCTCTACTACGCCGCCTACCGCATCGGCAGCGCGATCCTCGGCGAGGAGGCGCCGCGCCAGGACGCCGCGCCTGCCGCACCGCGCGAGCCGGGCGTGCTCGGCTGGACGGCCTATTGGTGGGAGCGCATCGCCGCGCTTGGCCGCCCGCTGCTGCTCGGCATGGCGATCATAGCCAGCGCCGCCGGCCTCGCCGCCTGGCTGCTCGCCACATGGCTGTGGCGGCTGAAGGTGTGGTGGGACTGGCGCCGCCGCGGCCGGCGCTGAGCCGGCGGGAAAGTCAGTCGTCGCGGGACGGCGATATGTTTCGGGAGGGGCGCTTACGGCCAGGAGCGGACTGGTAGGTCGGGCTTCAGCCCGACGTGTACGTCTGTTCGACCGCTGCTGTCGGCCTGAAGGCCGACCTACAAGCAAAAACGGCCGCAAGGGGTCGCTTGCACCCGTTCGCCGTAATCCAGCAACTGACTTTCCCGGACTGCCGGAGCGCCTGATTTCTGGTAACTTCGAGCAGCGATGGAATTCCAGCCGGCATCCGGCCGGCGGCGCGTGCCCTCATTTTTTGAAAACCGCCCGATGGACCAATTTTTCGTGGAGATGCTCCTCCTGCTGGGGACCGCCGTTGCCGTGGTGGTGGTCTTCCAGCGGCTGCGCATCCCCTCCAGCCTCGGCTACCTGCTGGTCGGCGTGCTGCTCGGGCCGCATACCGCGGGTCCGGTCATCGAGCCGGAGCCGCTGCGCAGCCTGGCCGAGTTCGGCATCGTGTTCCTGCTGTTCACCACCGGCCTGAATTTTTCCCTGCCACAGATCTACGCCCTGCGCCATCTGGTGCTCGGCCTCGGCACCGCCCAGGTGCTGCTCACCACGGTCGCGGTCGCGCTGCTCGCCTGGCTGGCCGGCCTGCCGGCGGTGGCCGCCTTCATCGTCGGCGCCGTCTTCGCGCAGTCCTCGACCACCATCATCGTCAAGCAGCTGACCGAGCAGGGCGAGGAGAACAGCCGGCATGGCCGGCTCGGCACCGCCATGTCGGTGTTCCAGGACGTCACGGCGGTGCCCTTCGTCGTGATCATCCCGGTGCTCGGCACGGCGGTCGGCGCCAGCGCGCTGGCCGGCGCGCTCGGCCTGACGCTCGCCAAGGCGGCGGCGGCCTTCCTGCTGGTGTTCTTCGGCGGGCGCCGGCTGTTGCGCCCGTTGTTCCACCTGGTCACCGCGCAGCGCTCGGCGGAGTTGTTCACCCTGACGGTGCTGTTCGTCTCGCTGGTGGCGGCGTGGATCACCCACAGCCTCGGCATGTCGATGGCGTTCGGGGCCTTCCTGGCGGGCATGGTGCTGGGCGAGACGGAATTCCGCCACCAGGTCGAATCCGTCATCCGGCCCTTCCGCGACGTCCTGATCGGCCTGTTCTTCGTCGGCATCGGCATGCTCATCGAGCCGGCGCAGCTGCCTGCGCTGTGGCATTGGGGCCTGCTCGGCGCCGCGGCGCTGCTCCTCGTCAAGACCCTGCTGGTGGCGTACATCGTGCGCCGGGCGGGCATCGACGCGCTGACGGCCTGGCGCACCGGCCTGCTGCTGGCGGTGGGGGGCGAGTTCGGCTTCGCGCTGCTCGCCTTCGCGCTCGGCGACGGCAGCATCGATCCGCTGGCCGGGCAGGTCGTCCTGACCTCTGTGCTGTTTTCCATGATCGTCGCGCCCTTCCTGATCCGCTACAACCATGCCCTAGCGAGGCGACTGACGGCCTCCTCGCCGCGGCAGCCGGTCGAGGCATCGCTTCGCATCGACGCCAGGGCGGCCGGCGATTTCCGCGACCACGTCATCATCTGCGGCTACGGCCGCATCGGCCAGAGCGTCGGCCGCTTCCTCGACGAGGAGCGAATTGCCTTCGTGGCGCTCGACCTCGATCCGGCCAGGGTGCGGGAAGCGCACCGCGCCGGCGAGCCGGTGTATTACGGCGACAGCGCCGAGGGCGACATCCTCGACGCCGTCGGCGTCGAGCGGGCGCGCCTGGTCGTCGTCAGCCACGAAGACCTGGCCGCCGCCCTGAAGGTGCTGCACCATGTCCGCCGGCGGCGGCCGGAGCTGCCGGTGATGGTGCGCACGCGCGACGAGAGCCATGTCGACGAGCTGCGCGCGGCGGGGGCGACCGAGGTGGTGCCGGAGACGCTCGAGGCCGGCATGATGATCGCTTCCCACGCGCTGCTCCTGCTGGCGGTGCCGCTGTCGCGCGTGGTGCGCCGCATGCGCGACCAGCGCAGCGGGCGCTACCGCCTGATGCGCGAGTTCTTCCGCGGCGAGAACGGGCTCGACGAAAGTCAGCCGGCGGGGGACGGCGACCGCCTGCATCCGGTGCTGCTGTCGGCGGAGAGCGCCGCGGTCGGGCGCGCCCTCGGCGAGTGCGGCCTCGACGGCGTGGCGGTCACGGCCCTGGTGCGGCAGGGGCAGCGCCGGCTGTCGCCGGCGCCGGACACGCGGCTGGAGGCCGGCGATGCCGTGGTGCTGTTCGGCCCGGAAGAGGATCTGCGGCGCGCCGAGCGGGCGCTGCTATGAGCGGTCCTTGTTCGCCGGGGGCGGGTGCAGCACCAGCCCGACCTTGGCGATGGACTTGCCGTCCGTCTGCCTGACGACGAGGTCGATGCCTTCGAGGGTGACGCGGTCGCCGACCACGGGGACGCCCTTGAAGCGGCGGGCGATCACTTCCGCCAGGCTGAGGTCGGCCAGTTCGGCGGGCGGCCGGATGCCGTAGGCGAGGCAGACGTCCGCCAGCCGCGCCTGCGGGTCGAGGGCGAAGTCGCCGAAGAAGCGGCGCTCGAGCAGCGGCTCCGGCAGGGGCCGGGCGGCGAAGCGGCGGCTGACGGCGTCGACGTTTCCGCTGCGCGCGAGGAGATAGACGATGTCGCCGCCGGCGAAGCGCGCGGCCTCGGGCGGCTCGAGCGGCCGGTCGCCGCGGAAGGCGGCGACGATGCGCTCGCCGGGCGCCAGATCCAGCTCGTCCGCCCCGGCGCCGTTGAGCGGGCTCCATTCCGGCACCTGGTAGCCGACCAGCTCGAAGCCCTTGTCGCCGCCGATGTCGAGCGCCACGCGCTGTCGCGCCTCGAAGGCGGGCGGCAGTTCCAGCTTGAGCAGCCGCGCCAGCGGCGTGATGGTCCAGCCCTGGCAGACCAGCGAGACGAGCACGACGAAGAAGGCGACGTTGAAATAGAGGTATGCCTGTTCCAGCCCGGCCATCAGCGGGAACAGCGCCAGCACGACCGGCACCGCGCCGCGCAGGCCGACCCAGGAGATGAACAGCTTCTCCGCCGCCGGGGCGCGGTAGAGCAGCAGCGACAGCCAGACGGCGACCGGGCGCGCGACGAGGATCATGCCGGCGGCCACCAGCAGCGCCGCCGGCGCCACCGCGACCAGCTCGCTCGGCGTGGCGAGCAGGCCGAGCACGAGGAACATCACGATCTGCGCCAGCCAGGCGAGGCCGTCGTGCACGCTGAGGATGTCGTGCAGGGCGTGCACCGGGCGGTTGCCGAGGACGATGCCGGCGACGTAGATGGCCAGGAAGCCGCTGCCGCCGGCGTAGGCGGTGGCGCCGAAGACGAACAGTCCGCCGGCCAGCGCGAGCAGCGGGTAGAGGCCCTCGGCGAGGCGGATGCGGTTGATGCCCCAGGCGAGCAGGCGGCCGCCGGCATAGCCGGCGACGAGCCCCATGCCCATCTGCTGGACGAAAAAGACGCCGATCTGCCACGACGGCGCCTCGCCGCTCGCCAGCAATGTCACCAGCGCCACGGTGAGGAAGATCGCCATCGGGTCGTTGCTGCCGGACTCGATCTCCAGCACCGTCGCCACGCGCTGCTTGAGGCCGATGCCCTGGTTGCGCAGCAGCGAGAAGACGGCGGCGGCGTCGGTCGAGCCGACGATGGCGCCGATCAGCAGGCCCTGCATGAGGCTGAGATCGAGCGCCCAGGCGGCGATGGCGCCGGTGATGGCGGCGGTGACGACAACGCCGAGCGTGGCGAGCGACATGGCCGGCCTGAAGCCGAGCGTGAAGCTGGTGACGCGCGTGCGCAGGCCGCCGTCGAAGAGGATCACCGCCAGGGCGATGTTGCCGACGATGTAGGTGGCGCGGAAGTCGTCGAAGCGGATGCCGCCCGGCCCCTCCTCGCCGGCCAGCATGCCGACGACGAGGAACACCAGCAGCAGCGGGGCGCCGACGCGGAAGGCCCAGGCGCTGACGAGGACGGCGGCGACGAAGAGCAGCGCGCCGACGAAGAGCAGTTCGTTCGCCGCCTGCATCTAGCGTTCCGGCGCCACCAGCATGTCGCAGTGCGTCTCGAACAGCACGTGCTTGGTGACGCTGCCGAGCAGCAGTTCCTCGAGCTCGGACTGGCCGTGCTTGCCCATGACGATGAGGTCGGGGCGCATCTCCTCGGCCAGCTCGCGGATGCCGGCGGCGGGATGGCCGTGCAGCATGCGCTGCAGAAAGTCAGTCCCGGCGGCACGGCGCGGCGCGAGGAAGGCGCGCAGGGCGTCCTGCGCCTGCTGGCGCGCGGCGGCCTGGTAGCTTTCCAGCACCTTGTCCTCGACGCTGGCGTAGCGCAGCGTGCTCTCGTAGGGCGCCTCGTAAACGTGGGCGACGGTGAGCTCGGCGCCATCGGCCACCGCCTGCGCCCAGTCCAGCGCGCGGGCGGAGCAGGGCGAGAAGTCCACCGGCACCAGCAGGCGCTTGTAGGGCGAGAGCGGCTCCTGCTTGACCACCAGCACCGGGCGCCGGCTCTTGCTCAGCACCTTCTCGGCGGTGGCGCCGAGGAACAGCTCGCGCACCAGGTGGGCGCCGTAGCCGCCGACCACCACCAGCCCGGCGTCGAGCGCCTCGGCCTCTTCGGCGATCTCGATGTGCGGGCGGCCGATGCGCACGGCGGTGCCGGTGGCGATGCCGTACTTCGCGCCGAGCCGGTCCGCCCGCACCTTCAATTCCGCGTAGGCAGCGTTGAGCAACTGCTGCTCGGTCTCCAACGGCGTGCGCTCGAGGATGTGGGTGAGCGCCTCCAGCGGCAAACTCGGCACGACGTGCATGAGGACCAGCTTGCCGGCGCCGAGCGCCTGCGCCAGCATGGCGGCGCGCGTCTCGGCCTTGCCGGCGTGCGAGGACAGGTCGGTGGCGATCAGGATGTGGGCGGGTTTTTCCATGTCAGCGCTCCTGTGTGTGAATTTCGTTGCCGATGGCGCGGGCGGCGAACTCTGCGGCGTCGTCGAAGGGCTGCAGCACGCGGTCGACGCCGGCGTGTTCGAGCCGGAGGATGTCGGCCGGCGCGTGCGCGGTCATGGCGACGCGGCCGCGGTAGCCGTGGCGGCGCAGCGCGTCAAGCAGGCCGAGATTCACGTCGAGCTGCGGCAGGGTGCTCACCACCCAGCGCGTGCCGTCCAGCGGCAGCGTCTCGGGAAAGGTCGGATCCTCGGCGTCGCCGAAGCGGATCGGGATGCCGCGCTGGCGGCAGTGCGCCACCGTCTCGGGGTCGAAGTCTACACCCAGCACCCGCGTCTCCAGACGTTCGAGCCGCTGCGCCAGGTGCTTGCCGTAGCGTCCCATGCCGAAGACGATGACATCGGCTTCGGCTGGGCCGGCTTCGTTCTGCTCGACCGCCAGCTCGCGGAAGGGCACGCGCCGCTCGAAGCGGCCAAGCCAGGGCTTGAGCCGGGTATAGAGCGCCTGCGAGTAGAGGATCATGTAGGTCGACAGCGTGATGGTGACCAGACCGACCAGCGTCACCAGGCCGAGCGCCTCCTGGCCGACGTGGCCGAGCGTGATGCCCATGGCGACGAAGACGATGGAGAACTCGCTGATCTGCGCCACGGTGAGGCCGGCGAGGAAGCCGGTGCGCTTGCGGTAGCCCATCCAGCCCATGATGGCCATGACGATGAGCGGGTTGCCGACCAGTACGAAGAGCGACAGGACGACGGCCGGACCGAGGTCGCCGCCGAGTGCCGAGAGGTCGAGCTTGGCGCCGAGGTCGATGAAGAAGAACAGCAGCAGGAAGTCGCGCAGGCTGGTGAGCCGCGTGCTCATCGCCTCGCGGTAGGGGGTGGACGCGAGCGAGAAGCCGGCGAGGAAGGCGCCGACCTCCTTGCTGAAGCCGAACAGCTCGCCGGCAGTGGCGAGCGCCGTGCCCCAGGCGACGGCGGCGAGCAGCAGCAGCTCGGGCGAGCCGGCGATCCGGCGCAGCAGGTGCGGCAGCACCCAGCGCATCAGTGCGGCGATGACGGCGAGCACGACGGCGAGCTTGACGGCGACGGTGGCGGCGATCGCCAGCCAGCCGCCGTCGCCGCTGCCGGCGTGGTGGGCGCCGAGCACCATCATCGCCACCACCACGGCGATGTCCTGCACGATGAGGAAACCCATGGCGATGCGCCCGTGCAGGGAGTCGATCTCGCGCTTGTCGGAGAGCAGCTTGACGATGATGATGGTGCTGGAGAAGGTCAGCGCCACGGCGACGTAGAGCGCCGTCATCGCCGACATGCCGAGCGCCAGCGCGATCAGGTAGCCGAAGACGATGGTGAACAGGAGCTGGCCGAGGCCGGTGGCGAGCGCCACGCTGCCGAGGTTGCGCACCAGGTGCATGTCGAGCTTGAGGCCGACCACGAACAGCAGCAAGGTGACGCCGATCTGCGCCAGCAGGTCGATCTGGTCGCGTGCCGTCACCCAGCCGAGCGCCGAGGGGCCGACGGCGATGCCGACGACGATGTAGACGACGATGAGCGGCTGGCGCAGGCGCACGCCCAGCGCGCCGATGACGGCGGCGGTCAGCAGCAGGACGGTGAACTCGGTGTAGGCGTCGGCGAACATGCTCAATCCAGCGCCTCGGCGCCGATGGCCTCGAAGGCGCAGGGGTTCAGGTCGGATTCGCCGGCCGGCGGCAGCCGGGCCGCCAGCTCGCGCAGGGCGCTGCGCAGGCCTTCCTCCAGCACCGGGTGGTAGAAGGGCAGGCGCAGCAGCTCGCGCACCGTCATGCCGCGGTCGAGCGCCAGCGCCAGCAGGTGCGCCATGTGCTCGGCGGCCGGCGCGCACATCTCGGCGCCGAGGAACTTCCCCGTTTCCGGTTCGGCGTAGAGGCGCATCAGGCCGCGGTTGCGCTGGCCGGCGCGGGCGCGGCCCTGGCGCGCGAAGTCGATTTCGCCCTCGATGAAGCTGCCCGCCGCCAGCTCGGCGCGGCGGCGGCCGGCGACGGCGATGTTCGGTTCGGAGAAGACGATGGCGAGCGGCGTGCGCCGCGCGTAGCAGGCCGGCTTTTCGCCGGCGGCGAGGCGCAGGGCGTTGAGCCCGGCGATGTGGCCCTCGTCGGCGGCCTCGTGCAGCAGTGCCCGATCACCGTTGGCGTCGCCGGCGAGGAACAGCGGCAGGCCGGCGATCTGCAGGGTGTTCGGGTCGACCGGCGGCAGGCCGCGCGCATCCAGCGCGACGCCGAGGCTTTCCAGGCCGAGGCCGGCGAGGTTGGGCCGGCGGCCGAGCGCGGCGAGCACGGCGTCGACCGTCGCTTCGGCGTCGCCGGCGAGCACGCGGATCGTGCCGTCTGCGGCAATCACTTCCGCTTCGGCGCCGAGGTGCAGCGCGAACTCGCCGCCGAGCAGCGCCGTGGCGGCGGCACTGACTTTTGCGTCGGAGAGGCCACCGATGTGGCCGCGGCCGAAGGCGCTGACCGCGATGCCCAGCCGTGCCAGCGCCTGCGCCATCTCGACGCCGATGGCGCCCAGGCCCACCACCGCCATGCGCGGCGGCAGCGCCTCCCGCTCGAACAGCGTGTCGGTGGTGAGCAGCTTGTCGCCCAGCGCCAGCCAGGCCGGCGGCACCACCGGGCTGGAGCCGGTGGCGAGGACGATGGCGCGCGCGGAAATTTCCTGGCCGTTCACTGCCAGGCGGCCGGGGCCGAGCAGGCGGGCGCGGCCGCTGACGGCGCGCTCGCCGAGGTTGTCGGTGGCCTGCAGGGTGCCCTTGACGAAGCCGTCGCGCAGGCGCCGCACGCGCCGCAGCACGGCCGGCAGGTCGACGGAGAGTGCGTCGCCGCCGCGGAGGCCGAATTCTTCGAAGGCGTGGCGCCGGTGGTAGGCGTTGGCGGCCTCGATCAGCACTTTCGAGGGCATGCAGCCGACGCGGGCGCAGGTGGTGCCCCAGGGGCCGTCGTTGACCAGCAGGAAATCCTGCGTGCGCTTCCTCACCTCGCGCAGCGCGGCGAGACCGGCGCTGCCGGCGCCGACGATGATCACTTCGTAATTCGTCTTCATGGCGTGATTCCCTGTCGCTTGCAAGCCTGCCTGCATCTTAACCCGGGCGGGTGAAAAAACGGGCGGCCGCAGGCGCGTGCCGCCCCACTGGCCGCGCATCACCGAGGGCGTCGACACCAGCGCGGCGATGAAGGCGCCGAGGCCGAGCCAGACGAGCAGCACCACGGCCAGCGTGCTGTCGCAGCGCCAGAGGATGAACGCCACCGTCACTTGTTCTGCAGGGCGAACAGCACTGCGCCGATGGCAAAGACGCTGCCGAATATCAGCATGAGTTGCCTGGAAGCCTTCTATTCCCTCGGCGCCGCGCGCGGCGGCAGGAAGAACTCGCGCGGCTGGCGCAGCAGGCGCCGGCCGATGGCTTTCGCCAGGCCGAGGCGCTGGTCGAAAGTGACGCCGCGCGCCTTCAATCCGACCCAGATGGCCAGGTAGAAGCTCACCAGCAGGTTGACCAGGCCGATGGCGAAGACGCCGGCGGCGGTGAGGCTCGCCAGCGCCCAGTCGACCTTGAACTCCAGGCCGGCCAGGGCATAGCCCCAGTAGGCGGAGGAGAAGGCGATGTGGCGGATGTCGAGCGGCAGGCCGAGCAGGTGGCCGAGGCCGGCGGCGCCGCCGAGCAGTAAGCCGAAGAAGAAATTGCCGGCCAGCGCGCCGAGGTGGTCGCCGATGTAGGCGACGCTGCGCTCCCAGCGCGCCGCGCCGAGCAGGCGCGCCGGCCAGGCGAGCTGGCGCAGCCGCTGCGGGATGTGGTTGTAGGCGCACAGGTTGTCGTAGTAGCCGGCGATGAGGCCGGCGAGGAACAGGCAGACGCCGGCGACGGCGGCATAAAGCAGCGCGCCGCTGCCGACCGGGTCGACTTCCTGCAGCAGATGGACGGCCTTCTCGGGCGCGACGTAGTGCGCGCCGGTCAGCGCGAAGGCCGCCGCGGCGAACAGCATGGCCGCCGGCACGGCGAGGCCGACGTTGCCAGCGATGGCTGCCAGCTGGCTGCGCAGGGTGCGCGCCACCAGCGCGGCGAGCGACTCCATGTCGCGCTCGCGCCCTTCCTTCTCGTCGATGGCGGCGGCGATGGCGTTGGCGGTCATCGCCGGCTGTTTGGTGGCCACCGAGAAGCCGAGCACGTGAATCAGCACGAAGCCGAGCGCGTAGTTGAGGCAGAAGGCGAGCACCTCGGCGAGCGGTGCCAGCCCGAGCGTGGCCAGCCAGAGCTTGCCGGCGGCCATCAACGCGATGATGCAGCCGCCGCCGGCGGCCGAGCGCAGCAGGCCGAAGTATTCTGGCCGCGTCTCGCTGATGTAATGCTCGCCGATGCGGCCCTCGTTCTCGGTGACGCGCAGCGCCACCAGTTCCAGGTTCTGCCGCCAGAAGCGGCGCAGGTCGTTGCGGCGGCATTCGGCCAGCGCCAGCTCGCGCCACAATTCGGCGATGCGTTCGGCGGCGGCGTCGC
This sequence comes from Casimicrobiaceae bacterium, assembly GCA_026646885.1. Classification (GTDB taxonomy): domain Bacteria; phylum Pseudomonadota; class Gammaproteobacteria; order Burkholderiales; family Casimicrobiaceae; genus JACPUX01. The sequence continues at coordinate 14,147 of JAPKHK010000005.1, forward strand.
GTCCGCCCGCGCAGAGGGCGACGGCGAGGCCGGCGAGCTGCTGCGCGCGTTCCAGCAGCTGGCGCAGGCGGCGCATGCGGAAGGTCAGATGGAAGCTGGCGCCCTGCTGGCGCGCGCGCCGCCGCACCCGCTCGATGGCTTCGCGGCACTGCTCGAGCAGCACCAGCAGGTGGCGCTCGTCGTCGGCGAGGCAGGCGCCTTCCCGCCGCGCCACCTCGCTGCGCGCGGCGAAGGCCAGCGCCTCCTCGCACTGGGCGAGAAAGGGCGATGCGTGCAGTTCGAGCGATGGGTCGAGGCGCAGCATCTCCGGCTCGAGGCCGCCGGCGGCGATGCGGTGGGAGACCACGCGCAGCGCCTCGATCAGGTCGGCGAACAGGCTCTCGAGCGCGGCATCGCCGGCCGCGCCGGGATCGAGGACGCGCATGAAGCCGGCCCATTCCGCCGCCGGCAGCGCCTCCAGCCATTCGGCGTCGCCGCGCCGGAAGATGCGGCCGAGCGCGCTCTTCAGTTGGATCGGGTCGTCGGCCTCCGGCAGCAGCCTGTGCATCAGGCGTGCATAGCTTTCGGCGACGACGCCGGTGGCCGGGTAGATGCCGGAGTTGGCGAGCAGCAGCACGGCGTGGCGCTGCGCGAGCAGGCCGAGCAGGGCGCGCCGCAGGCCGTCGCGCGCCGCCGGATGCGCCGTCAGCGCCTCGGCGAGTTCGCGCAGCCGGGCGGCGGCGTCGGCGCCCCTGGCCGGGCGCACGGCGTCGGCGACGGCGGCGAGCAAGGGGAGCGGGTCGTCGCCGGTACCGGCCGCGGCAAGGTGATCAAGCAGGCTTAGTGACGGCATCAGGAGACGTACTTCTTCTGCAAACAAGGACAGCGCATCTTACCGCGTCGGCGTCGCATCTTCGCGTTTGCGCGCGGCCCGCACCACCGTGTCGCGGCGACTGACTTTTGCTGTCCCACTGCGGTGCCTGTCCCGGCGAGGGCGCCGTTGGTGAGCGTGCGTGCCGCCTGCTGCCCATCACCCGGCCGAGCGGCGAGTGCTACGATTGGGCTGGTCAGGAAGCGAAATGGGGACGCATGGACGCCTTGCAGCTGCTGATGGAGCTTCATCGGGATGCCGAGCGCCAGGGCCCCGGCGGGCCGGCCGAAACCTGCCGCGCCATCGAGTTGTCCGGCCTGCGCAATCAGTGCGGTCTACGCATTGCCGACATCGGTTGCGGCACCGGCGCCTCGACGCTCGTGCTGGCGCGGGAACTCGATGCGAAATTCCTGGCGATCGATTTCCTGCCGGCGTTTCTCGAAACGCTCCAGCAACCGCGAAGCGGGCCGGCCTTTGCGGACGCATCGCGACCGTGGCGGCCTCCATGGATTCGCTGCCGCTGGCCCCGCAGACGCTGGACGCAATCTGGTCGGAGGGTGCGATCTACAACATCGGCTTCGCGAGGGGCGTGCGGGAATGGCGCCGGTTTCTCAAGCCCGGCGGCATCCTTGCCGTCTCCGAACTGACCTGGCTGACGGGCAGTCGTCCCGCGGAAATCGAATCGTATTGGCGGACCGAGTATGCGCAAGTCGGCACCGCCTCGTCCAAAATGGCCGTGCTCGAACGAAGCGGCTACGCGCCGCTGGGCTATTTCGTGCTTCCGGAGCATTGCTGGCTGGAGGCCTACTACCGCCCGCTGCAGTCGCGCTTTGGGGCGTTTCTGGAAGCGCACGGATCGAGCGACGCAGCGAAGGCGGTCGTGGCAGATCACGCACAGGAGATCGAGCTCTACGAGCGTTGCCGCGCGTACTTCGGCTACGGCTTCTACATCGCGCGGAAAACCTGTGACGAAGCGTGACGCGAGGAGCACGGTGCGCCGCGACCTTCCGGCTGGCCCTTCGTATCCCGTGGCCGCGGAGGGACTCTCTTTCCCGGCAACTACGGTCTCCTGCGAGACTCCGCTAAGGCACTTCCGCGGCGGCAGGCTTGGGTTTCGATGTTGCGAGGCTCCCCACCACCGAAATCAAGATGATGCTGGCCACGATCGACAGCGACCATTGGATGGGCAGGTGAAACCAGGGCATGGCGAGCATTTTGCCGCCGATAAACACCAGCACGAGGGCTAGGCCGTATTTGAGCAAATGGAAGCGCTCGGCCATGTCGGCGAGCAGGAAGTAAAGGGCGCGCAGGCCCATTATGGCGAAAATGTTCGAGGTGAAGACGATGAAGGGGTCGGTGGTCACCGCGAAGATCGCCGGAATGCTGTCCACCGCGAAAACGAGGTCGCTCGCTTCGATGAGCACCAGCACCAGAAACATCGGGGTGGCCCAGAGCAAGCCCTTGTGAGTCACCCCGCCCTGGAAGGACGGGGCTTCCTCGCCACGAGCTTGAGCGGGGCCTGCGGCCCCTGGTTCACGTTTCGTCTCGCTCACCCCGCCAGGAATCGCGCGGCTTGCGCTCGACCTGTGGTCACGGACGAAGAACTTCTCCCCATGGAACTGCGGTGTGATGCGCAAATGCCCGCGCAGCCAGCGCAAAAGCGGATTCTTCTCCAGGTCCGGTTGGCTTTCGGCGAAAATCAACATCTTGATACCGGTGATGACCAGGAATGCGCCAAAGACATAGAGCACCCAGGCGAACTGCTGCACCAGCCACACCCCGGCGAGGATCATACCGGCGCGCATGACGATGGCGCCCAGCACGCCGTAGAGCAACACGCGACGCTGTAACTCGGGCGGCACCGCGAAATAGGTGAAGATCATCACGAAGACGAACATGTTGTCCACGGACAGCGACTGTTCGATCAAATAGCCGGCAAGAAACTCCAAGGTCTTGGTGCGCGCCACCGCGGCGCCCTGGGTTTCATGAAGGTGCCACCAAAGCAGCGCGGCAAAGGCCAAGGCGAGCGAGACCCAAACCGCCACCCACGCCGCGGCCTCCCTTGCTCCCACGCGATGCGCCTTGCGTCCGCCGAAGACAAAGAGATCCAGCGCCAGCATGGCGAGCACGAAAGCAATGAAGCCCAGCCACATTGAAGGGGTGGCAAAGCTCACCGCGCTAGGGTCGGTCACGCTCATGAACTCAAACCCTCAATTGCGCAGTAGGGCCATGACCTGCCCGGCATCGAGACTCGCCGCCTTTTGCTCGATCTGCGGCAGGTATTGCGCTTGCAACTGCTTTGCCGGTCCGAGCAAATCCTGGAAAGTCTCGCGCAACATCGCGGTCGTCATGCTGCGGCCGCCCGTGTAGTAGCGCCGTGCCACTTGCCCGAGCGCATAGGTGGTGGCAAAAGAGAAGGCCATGCCCGTGGCGGCGCCGCCGATTCTTCCGATGGTTTTTCCGGCGGCCTTGCCGAGCAAGCCACCCAGCAGCTTGCGGCCGAGTTGTTCAACGTACTGCGAGGTGAGACCGACACCCGCCGCGGCGATAAACTCCTTGATATGCCCTTGGTCAAGCGAAACGCCATGCGCTTTGCCAATGCCATAGACCATTTTGATTTGCAGCGGAATGATGGCCATCGACGTCCAGGATTGCGGCAGCAGTTCGAGCGCACCGGCTAGAAGAGCATGGTTGAGAATGCTCGCGTCGAGTTCTGCGGTGCTGCTCCCGATTGGCGCCGGGGCGCTGCTAGAGGCCGGTAACGAGACTGAGGCCGATGCCAGGAAATCGGCCGCGCGTGCTTCCGCGGCCGAGGATTCGCTGGCGGGTAGCGCCAGGAGTGTTTTGAGTTCGGCCAAGAAGCGCTTTTCTTCTTCCACCAATGCGCCGTCGGCCTCGCATACGCCCAAAGCGATTTCATAAGCATAGAGGCGCTGCCCGGCCTCGCCCAACGCGGCCGCGCAGGAAGCCAGCGGCAGGTCTTTGAGCAACACGGCTTGGTAGAGCCCTGCCAGATCGGCGGTATCCGAATCGGCGGCCAAGCGCTCAGCCAGCTGGCGCACCGCGTCACGCTCGCGTTCGTCCTTGGCACCATCGGCGAAGGCGGCGTGAATGGCGATGGCCAGCAGGGCTTTTTGTTCGTCGGGGTTCATGAGTTCCAGTTCTCCGCAAAATGAGTGGTCGTGAGTCGAATCGTCAATGGCTGTCGCGGTTTGGTGGTCATCGATACCCGCTCATAACGAGCGTTCCTGCATCGGTGGATGACGCGGCGCGTGCAAGGCGGCGGCGTGCCGGCGCGCGATGCGGCGCAAGAAGGCACGGCCGACGCGCTCGGCGGCGCGGTCGATGGCGACATAGAGGTCGCCCTGCACGTCTTTGACCACCAAGGGCGGCGCATTCTTGAGGCGCACTTCGATGCCGCAGCACTTGTCGATGCCGCCGCGCGGCCCGTTGAGATCCGACAGTCGAACGATCACCCGCGAGACAACATCTTCCGCATGGCTCAAGGAGAAAGCCAAGCGTCGTTCGACATGAGCGCGTAAGCCGTCGGTGAGGTCGAATCCTTGGGTGAAAACTTGCAGCTTCATGGCACCTCCCAAAAGCGAGTGGCAAGGGCCCCATTCTGGATCGGTTGAATGTTCGCGGCAAACAGATAATAATTCGCCAATCATTCGAAAAACGCGAAGTATTGGCGCAGCCCGACATGCTCAATTTCAAACACCTCCTCTATTTCGCCACGGTGGCGCGAGCCGGCGGCGTCAACCGTGCGGCGGAGCGCCTGCATCTGACGCCGCAGACCCTTTCGGGGCAGATCGCGCAGTTCGAGGAGCGCATCGGCGTGAGTCTTTTTCAGCGCCATGGCCGCCGCCTCGAACTCACCGAAGCGGGGCGGCTCGCCCTATCCTACGCCGAAGAAATCTTCCAAACCGGCAGCGAACTCGAAGAGCTTTTGAAAAGTGGTGCCGAGAAGCGTTTCATCACGTTTCGAGTGGGCATCGTCGATGTCATTCCCAAATTCATCGCCCACCGCCTGCTCGCCCCCGTCTTGGCCTTGCCGGAAGCGGTGCGCCTGGTGTGCGAAGAAGACCGCTTGGAACGATTGCTGGGCGAGTTGGCCATGCACCGGCTCGACCTGGTGCTGGCCGATAGGCCGATGCCGCCGGGGGCGGAAATCAAAGGGTATAGCCATCCCTTGGGCGAAACCGGTGTGGCCTTCATGGCTGCGCCGCAGCTCGCGCGCCAACTCGCGGGGCGTTTTCCCGAGCGGCTCGAAGGCGCGCCGCTGCTGCTGCCCGGCGCCGACACCGCGCTGCACGCCGCATTGCCCCGTTGGCTGGAACGCAAGGGTTTGTCCATGCGCGTGGTGGGCGAATTTCACGACAGCGCGCTCTTGAAAGCCTTCGGCGAAGCCGGCGCCGGCGTCTTCCCGGCACCGGCGGCAATCGTGCATGACGTGAAAGCGCACTACAAGGTCGAGTCCCTGGGTCAAACCGATGAGTTGAAGGAGCGCTTTTTTCTGATCTCGGCCGAAAGGCGACTCACGCATCCCGCCGCTACTGCGGTGAGCGAGCATGCGCGCAAAGGGGCCTTCGCGCCGAAAAAGGCGTAACGCTCAACCGAAACCGCGCCTTTACGGGCGATCTCTTTCCTTGACGCGGATCGCCGCCGGCATTATATTACCGACCAGTCAGTTATTTATTTCCCCGCACCTGCCCTCATGCCGCCACCCCGCTCGCCCACTCGTTGGCAACGCCGCAAGGGATCTCGCCCGCAAGAGCTTACCGCGGCGGCGCTGAGTTTGTTCGTGGAGAAGGGTTTCGCCGCCACGCGACTGGAAGAGGTTGCCGCGCGGGCGGGGGTCTCCAAAGGCACGCTTTACCTCTATTTCGATAGCAAGGAAGACCTCTTCAAAGCCGTAGTGCGCGAAGGCTTGGTGCCATTGCTCGCCGCGGGCGAATCGATGATCGCCCAGTCCTCCCTGCCCGCCGAAGATCTGTTTCGCGCCATCGTGTTGCGCTGGTGGGAGCTGGTGGGCAGCACGCCTTTGGGCGGTTTGCCCAAGCTGGTGTTTTCCGAAGCGCGCAACTTTCCGGAATTGGCGCGCTTTTATGCCGACGAAGTGATCGAGCGCGCCAAACGCCTTCTGGCACAGGCACTGCAGCGCGGCGTGGCGAGCGGCGAATTTCGCCCTTTCGATGCCGAGGAACTGGTGCTGGTAGTGTTCTCCCCGCTGATGATGCGCTTGGTGTGGAAACATTCCCTGGGCTGCTGCGGCGTACCCAGCCCGCCGGACGAAGTTTTCCTGCGCGAGTACATCGAATTGATGCTGCGCGGTTTGCGCGCCGACCCTATCCCCCCAAGGCGGAGAAACTAAATGAGTAGCCGTTTGCGCTGGACGCTCATCGTCCTGTTCCTCTTGGTTATCGCGGGCGGCGGCGCCATCGCCATGCGCCGCGCCAAAGCACCCGCTCCGAGCCCAACGGCGGCGCCCGCCGAAGTGGTGCTGGAATTGGCGGCGGAGGACCTCACCCGCGCCGAAGCTGGGGAAATCCAACGTCTGCTGCCGCTGACCGGCGTGCTGCGTGCCGCTTCGCAAGCTATAGTCAAGGCCAAGGTGGCGGGGGAACTCGCCGAGGTGCTGGTCAAAGAAGGTGACGCCGTCAAAGCCGGGCAAGTGGTGGCCCGAATCGACGACACCGAATTTCGCGCCCGCCTCGCGGAACGCGAAGCGGCGCTGCAAGCGGCACGCACGCAAGCCGCCTTCGCCGAGCAATCGCGCCGGAAGTACGAAGAGCTTTTGGCCAAGAAGTTCATCTCCGAAACCGCCTACGAGAATTATCAGACCAATGCCAAGGTGGCCATGGATCAAGTGCGCGTCGCCGAAGCGCAGCTTGCGCTGGCGAAGAAGTCGCTGGACGACACGCTGGTGCGCGCCACCATCGCCGGCAGCGTTTCCGAGCGGGCGGTGCAGCGCGGCGACAAGGCTTCGGTCGATACGCGCCTCTTGACCATCGTCGATGTCTCGCGCCTGGAATTCGAAGCGGCGGTACCAGCGGCCGAAGTGCCCAGCATTGCCCTCGGGCAGCAAGTTCGCTTTCAAGTGGAAGGATTCACCGCGCCAGATTTCACCGGCGCGATCGTGCGCATCAACCCCGCCACACAGGCCGGCACGCGCTCGATTTTGATTTACGTGGAAATCCCCAATCCGAGCCTTGCCCTGAAGGCGGGCATGTTCGCCAAGGGCAGTCTGGTGCTTGCCGCGCGCCGCGCCGAGGTGTTGGTACCGGTCACGGCGCTGCGCCAGGATGGCGCCGCGAGCAGCGTGTACGTTTTGACCGAGAACAAACTGGCGCGCCAAGACGTGAGCGTGGGCTTGGTCAACGAAACGACCGGTCGCGCCGAAATCACCAAAGGTTTGACCGCCGGAGACTCCATCGTGCGAACAAACCTGGGCAATCTGCCGCTGGGTGTGCCGGTGAAGATCAAGACCGCCGCAAAGCCGAAATAGGCGTTAACGCGCATATCTTCACATCCGGCATAAGGAAGGCACCCCCTCATGTGGTTCACCCGCGTTTCGATCCAGAACCCGGTTTTCGCCACCATGGTGATGCTCGCCTTCGTGGTGCTGGGCATCTTCTCTTATCAGCGGCTGCAAGTCGATCAATGGCCGGACATCGAGTTTCCGGTGGTGGTGGTCACCACCGATTACCCCGGCGCCTCGCCGGAAACGATCGAGTCGGAAATTTCCCGCAAGCTCGAAGAAGCCTTGAATTCCATCAACGGCGTCAAGGCTCTGATCTCGCGCTCTTATGAGGGCAGCTCGTTGGTGATGGCGGAATTCGAACTTTACGTCAATGCCGAACAAGCCGCGCAGGATGTGCGCGACAAGGTCGCAGCGGTGAAGACGCAGTTCCGCAAGGAAGTAAAGGAGCCCAAAGTCTTGCGCTTCGATCCTTCCGATCGCCCGATCATTTCGCTTTCGGTCAGCGGCGAAGGCTACAGCCTGCGTGAATTGACCACCCTGGCCGACCAGGTCATCAAGCGGCGGCTCGAAAATGCGCGCGGCGTGGGGTCGGTGACGCTGGTGGGCGGGGTGAAACGGCAAGTGCTGGTCTATCTGAAACTTGCGCCCATGGAAGCGCTGGGTGTCTCCGCCGATCACATCATCAGCGCCTTGAAGGCCGAGAACCAAGAGTTGCCCACCGGCGCGATCCGCTCGCTGGAGCGCGAGCGCGTGGTGCGGCTCGAAGGTCGCCTCAAGGCGGTGCATGATTTCAAGCGCATCATCGTGGCGCGCCGCGGCGGCCAGCCGGTGTATCTGGAACAAGTGGCGGAAGTGGTCGACGGCCAACAGGAACAAGAAAGCCTGGCTCTCAAAGATGGCCAGCGCATCCTTGCTCTGGACATTCTCAAGGCCCGCGGCCAGAACACCATCGAGGTGAGCAAGACCGTCGCCGAAGCCGCGGCGGCTCTGACGCGCGAACTGCCCGCCGGGGTCAAGGTCGAGGTGCTGAAAGACGCCTCCAAGCCCATCCGCACCGGTGTGGGCAATACCCAGCAAACCATGATCGAAGGGGCGCTGCTCACCATCGCCATCGTCTTCTTGTTTCTGGGCTCCTGGCGCAGCACGGTGATCACCGGCCTCACCCTGCCGATCGCCATTCTGGGCACTTTCTTGGCGCTCTACGCCTTCGGCTTCACCATCAACATGCTCACCTTGATGGCGATGTCGCTTTGTATCGGCCTATTGATCGACGATGCCATCGTGGTGCGCGAAAACATCGTGCGCCATGCCGCGTTGGGTGCCGATCACCATACCGCGGCACTGGAAGGCACCCGCGAAATCGGCCTTGCGGTATTCGCCACCACCCTCACCATCGTCGCGGTGTTTTTGCCGGTGGGTTTCATGGGCGGCATCATCGGCCGCTTCTTCCATCAGTTCGGCATTACCGTCGCCGCCGCGGTGCTTTTGTCGATGTTCATCTCCTTCACCCTCGACCCCATGCTGTCCTCGATTTGGCGCGACCCCGCGGTGCATGGCCACTTTCCGCGCGGCCCGCTGGGCGCGGTCTTGCGCTGGTTCGAACACTTGGTGAAACTGAGCTCGGACTTCTACCAGGCGATGCTGAAGTGGTCGCTGCAACACCGCGGCAAAACACTCGTCGCGGCGCTGGGCATTTTCGTCGGCAGCCTTTTTCTGGTGCCTTTGCTGGGTACGGAGTTCGTGCCCCAAGCGGACTTCGCCGAAACGCAAGTGAATTTCCAGACGCCGGTGGGTTCTTCGCTGGAGTTCACCGAAGCCAAGTTGAGGCAAGTCGATGCCGCGCTCCGTGACTTTCCCGAAGTGAAATACACCTACGCCACCATCAACACCAGCAACACCGGCAAACACGCCGCGTCGATCTACATCAAGCTGGTGGAACGCAAGGAAAGGGCGCGCAGCCAGCTGCAACTCACCAAGCCGATCCGCGAGCGCTTGCAACAAATCGGCGGCATCACCGTCACCCACGTCGGCGTGATGAACCCAGTTTCGGGGGCGAAACTTCTGATCCTCAGCCTGCAAGGCACCGATCTCGCCGAGCTGGAGCGCATTTCCGAAGAAACGCAAAAGCGCCTGCGGGCCATTCCGGGTCTCGTCGATCTCGACAGCAGCCTCAAACCCGCCAAGCCCAGCATCGCCGTCGAAATGCGCCGCGAGCTGGCCTCCGACTTGGGCATCACCTTGGCGCAAGTGGGCGCTACGCTGCGGCCCCTGCTCGCCGGCGAAGATGCCGGCACTTGGCGCGGCCCCGACGACGAAAACTACGACGTGGTGGTGCGCTTGGCACCCGGGGATCGCGCCACCGGCGCCGATCTCGACCGGGTGATGATACCCACCGCGCAACTGCAAGCCGACGGCACGCCGCGCGCCGTGCCTTTGCGCCAAGTGGCCGCGCTCAAGGATTCATTGGGGGTGTCGCAAATCAATCGGCGCGACCTCACGCGCGAAGTGGAGCTCACCGCCAACGTCTACGGACGGTCGGCGGGCGAAGTGTCCAAGGACATCCAGACCGTGCTCCGCGGCATGGAGTGGAAGCCCGGCTACCGCTGGGTGATGGGCGGTTCCACCAAGGACATGCAGGAAGCTTTCGGCTACGCTATGTCGGCCTTGCTGCTGGCGATCATTTTTATTTACATGATTCTGGCTTCGCAGTTCAAGAGCTTCTTGCAACCGCTGGCGATCATGTCTTCGTTGCCGCTCACCTTGATCGGGGTCATCGTCGCGCTGATGATTTTCCACAGCACCCTGAATATCTTTTCCATCATCGGCTTCATCCTGCTGATGGGTCTGGTGACCAAAAACGCCATTCTCCTGGTCGACTACGCCAACCAAACGCGTGCCGCCGGCAGCGCGCGCGAGACGGCGATCCTGGAAGCCGCACGGGTGCGTCTGCGGCCGATTTTGATGACCACGCTGGCCATGGTCTTTGGCATGCTGCCGCTGGCGCTGGGATTTTCGGAAGGCGCCGAACAACGCGCGCCCATGGGCCAGGCGGTGATCGGCGGAGTGATCACCTCCTCCATTCTCACTTTGGTGGTGGTGCCAGTGGTTTACACCTTTCTCGATGATTGGGCGGCCTGGTTCAAGCGCCAGGTTGCCAAGCGCCCGGCGCCCAAGCAATGAGCGTTGAATCTTTGACCTTCGATCCTCGGCCGAGCGATAGCATGAAAGCTCACGCATGATCGACACGCGTCTTGCCCTCGACGGCCGTGCCATGGGTCTGATGCTACTGCTCTGCCTCGTTTGGGGCTTTCAGCAGGTGCTGCTCAAAGCAGCGGCCGCCGACATCACGCCCTTGTTTCAAATCGCCTTGCGCACCGCGGTGGCGACGCTCCTGGTGGGATGGGTAATGCACCGCCAAGGCATCGCCTTCGTCGGGGACGATGGCGCCTGGCGAGCCGGTCTCGTGGTGGGCGTACTGTTCGCCTTGGAATTTTTTCTCATCGGCGAAAGCCTGCGTTTCACTCTGGCTTCGCATCTGGTCGTTTTTCTCTACACCGCGCCGATTTTCGTGGCGCTGGCGTTGCATTGGCGGCTGCCCGCCGAGCACCTCGCGCCCTTGCAATGGCTGGGAGTGCTCTGCGCTTTCGGCGGCATCGTGATCGCCTTTGCCGGGCGCGGCACGCCCTCGGGCGACCTGGCCAGCATGCTCTGGGGCGATTTCCTGGCCCTGCTCGCGGGGCTGGCTTGGGGCGCCACCACGGTGGCGGTGCGACTCACCCGCCTGGCCCAAGCGCCGGCGACCAAGACGCTCTTTTATCAACTCGCCATCGGATCGGTGCTGCTGTTGCTCGCCGTCGCGGCCTTGGGGCAGACCGGCTTCAACCCCACGCCGATCGCTTGGACGAGCCTGATATTCCAATCTCTGATCGTGTCTTTCGCGAGTTATCTTGCTTGGTTCTGGCTCTTGCGGCATTACCTCGCCTCGCGGCTGGGCGTGTTCTCTTTTCTCACCCCGATCTTCGGCGTGGCCTTCGGCGTGTGGCTGCTCGATGAGCCGTTGGAAACGAGTTTCGTGATCGGCACGGCGCTGGTATGCGCCGGCATCGTGCTAGTGAGCGGTTATGGATGGTTCAAATCCGGTCGCAGAGGCGCCCCCTGATCGAACACCACGGGCATTGCCCGCGCACCCCAGTCGTCAAGACTTCCCGTCCGCGCCCCCGGCACCTCCGGTGATCAGCGTTTTGAGTCCAACGTAGGGCTTGGGCTCCACCACTGGCGGCAGTGCCTGCGGCGCGCTTCCCTCCAGCGCTTGAGTCAGCTCGGTGACACGCGCTTCGAGCGCTGCGTTGCGCTCTTCGAGCAAATTGATTTGACGGCGCAAGCGCGCGCCGCTCCATTGCTGCCGCAGCACGCGCGGCGTGGAAAGCAGCGCGGCAATCAGGACGCCCAGCCCCAACGCCGCCAGCAGCACCACGGCCAGCGTGCTCTCAAAGCTCCAGACCGCCAAATGGACGGTGACGGGCACGTTGTTTTGCACGGCAAACAGTACCGCAAGGATGGCAAAAACGATGCCTAGAATCAGCAGCAACTGCATGTTGGCTCCTCTCCTCGGGGCAGTTGAAACAGCCGACCGATTGCTCGCATAGCTTACCAGACCGAACTCAGCGCCGGCTGCGCCGACGCCAATCCCACCAGACTCTAAGGCGCCAGGCAAGGGTCACCAGCGTCCAAGCGGCGAAACCGAGGGCCGTCGATAGGATGGCCAAGCCCAGGAGCAGCGGACGTCCCAGCGCAGCCACGCGCTCGGCGAAATCGCGTACCCAGCCAGATAGCCCTTCGCGAGCGACATGCGCCTCGCCCGGCGCAGCCGTGGCGGGCAAAACTTCCTCGCCCAATACGGCGCTGCCGATGCGGTACGCCGCGTAATAGAGCGGTCCGAAGGTAATGGGGTTGGTCACCAGCGTCCCCGCCACCGCGGTGGGGATGTTGGCCCGCAAGAGCACTGCCGCCGCCGCCGAAACCGGCATTTGCGCAATCGGGATCAACAGACCAAAAAACACTCCCAGGCCGACACCCAGCGCCACACCGCGCCGGGTGAAGCGCCACAGATGCGGTGCCAACACGGTGGGACCGAGCCATCGAAGCCAGCGATTTTCACGCAGCTTGTCAGGGTCCGGCAACCAGCGGCGCAGCAACGCTCTCAAGATCCGTCTCCACCAACCTTTGCGCCGATCACCCCCGTGCGCAGAGCATGTTCTTCGGACAAAGAGGTCAGTTCGCGCGCGGCTTTCACCACTTGCTCAACGGCGCGACGCAAGGCGCTGGCGGAACGCAAGCGGGCATCCATCACGGCCACCGGCTGAACGCCGGAGGCGCCCGCCTCCAAGAGTTCCGCCTTGAGTTCCTGGTAACGCTCTTCCAGTACCCCGAGCATGCCTTCGAGAACTTCCGGAACGAGCAGGCCAGCTTCGGGATCGGCACCGGCAAAAAGGTCTTCGGCTAGGGCGTGAAAAGGAGCGCTACCAGGCGTCCCCGGCGTGCCATCGACCTCGCAACCGGCGTTGACGGCTTCAAGCGCATGGTCGGCCGCGGTTTCGTAGTAACGCGCCACCCGCAGGATACGCGGCAGCCGTGCCGCACTGGCCGGCACCATGCTGCCGCGGTTGAGCCGGGTGATGAATTCCGCGATCGACTGGTTGAGCCGATCGACGATGCGCTCGTCGCGCTCCAAAACGCCGCGTTCGCCACATGCCAGCGCCGCGGCTTGCCGCGCCAGGCGCAAAGTGATGCTGCCCATGCGGCGCACTTCCCGATCCAGCGCATCGAGCGCCAGCACGGGTATGGCGGCCACGGTCTGATCCAGAAAACGCGGCCGCGCTTCATCTTCTTCGGCACTACGGAAGTGGCTTTCCAGGAAAGCGGTGAAGCGCCCAGTTATGGGCCAGATGAGCACCACGCCCAGCAGGTTGAACACGGTGTGGAAGAGCGCCAGTTCCGCCGCCGGCACCGGTTCAAATCCTAGAGCCGCGCGCCCGGCGGCAATGCCCGACATGATCCAGGGCAGCAGCATAAGCGCCGCTGCGGCGGCGATGAAGTTGAACAGCACCTGTGCTGCCGCCGCCCGCTTGGCGTTGGAGGTGGCGTTCAGCACCACCAGCACCGCCGCCACCGTGGTCCCGATGTTGGCACCGATGACCACCGCAGCCGCACCCTGCTGGCTCAGCAAGCCGCCTTGCGCGGCCGTCAGTGCCACCGCCAGCGTGGCGCTGGAGGACTGCACCAGCATCGCCACACCGATGCCCAGCAGCACCAGGAGCAGCACATCGGCGACGGTATCGCCCTGAGGCAGGGCGAAGTCGAGATGCAAACCGGAGAAGGTCTTGATGAACAGATCGAGACCCAGAAAGAGGAGCCCCAGACCAGCCAGGGCCAAACCCAAAGCGGCGCGTCGCGTGCCCGGGCCGGTGAGCCGCAAGAGCATGCCCACGCCGACCATGGGCAACGCGAAAGCTTCGACTTCGAAGCGCATGCCCACCAGGGCGACCAGCCAACCCGTCATGCTCGAACCCACGTTGGCGCCGAAGAGCACCCACATGATCTGCCCCAGACTCAGCAGGCCGGCATTGATAAAGCCAATGGCCGCCATGGTGACGGCACTGGACGACTGCACGAAAGCGGTGATCAGCACGCCCGACAGCAGGGCGCGCAGGCGCGTTTCGGTAGATTTGGCGAGGATGCGTTCGAGGGCGCCGCCGGCGGCGAGTTTCAAGCCATCGGTCATGAGGCCCATGCCCAGAAGGAACAAACCCATGCCGCCGACGACGCCGCCGACCAGGCTCCAATCGATACCTGGGGCATTCATCGGCGGCTGCTCCGCTTGCCGCGGCTATACTGTGCCGCATGACCGCAGCAGCAGAACCCGCCGCCAGCCCTGAGCAAAGCCGAAGCATCAAAATCGGCCATGGCGCGCATCTGTCCTACCGGCTGCGGCGGGCTCCCGGTGGAGCGGCTGCCGGCGCACGCCGCGCGGTGGTGTTGCTGCACGGCATGGCCAGCAACAGCACCCGTTGGACTGAATTCGCGCGGGAAACCTCGCTCACCGAGCAATGGGATGTTGTGCGTATCGATTTGCGCGGTCATGGGGATTCGTTGATTCGCGGGCGTGTCGGGCTTTCGGTGTGGTGTGCTGATCTCGCCGTCGTTCTGGCGCAAGAGGGCATTGCCCAGGTGGCGCTGGTGGGTCACTGCCTGGGGGCCAATCTGGCCTTACATTTTGCCTGGCATCATCCCAATGAGGTAGTGGCGCTGGTGCTCATCGAGCCGATGCTGCGTCCAAGCCTGCGGGGAGCCTTGGCCTGGGCGGCGCGTTTGCGCCCGGTGCTTGCCGCGGCCGTGCCCCTGCTGCTGGCGCTGGCCGCTTGCGGACTGCATCGACGCAGCTTGCTGCCCCTGGATCTCGAGAAGCTCGATGGCGCTGCTCGGCAGACCCTGGCCGCGACCGGCAAGTTCCCCGAAGCACGCTTCGCCAGCGTGCGCGAAGATTTGAAGAGTTTCCCGCTACTCATCTACCTTCAGGACCTCCTTGCGGTGACCGCGTCGCTGCCGCCTCTGAGGGAAATCAGCGTCCCGACAATGGTGCTCTTGGCGCGCGGCAGCGGCTTCAGCACCCTGGAACAAACCTGCCGACAGCTTGCGGCATTGCCGCAAAGCGAAGTGACCGTCCTCGACGCCCAGCACTGGATTCCCACCGAGCAGCCCGTGGCGATGCGCTTGGCGATCGAGCAGTGGTGTGCTCGCTGCGCACCGCCTTAACCCGGCTTGACGCGCGATTTTGCCGGGAGTAGCTTGCGCTCGAATGTCGCAACAATAAATGGGTGGTCATGCCAAAAGCTTGGCAAGCTTGGGCGTATCGTGTTTCCCGGCTCGCGGGCGGCATCGGGCTCTTGGTGCTGGCGGCTTCGATGCCCGCCTGGAGCGCGCAAACCTTGCGCGTCGGGATCTATGAAAACAGCCCCAAGATCGGACTCTCCCCTACGGGGCAGCCCGAGGGTTTTTTTGTCGATTTGATCGAAGCCATCGCCCAGCGCGAGCAATGGCAAATCGAGTATGTCGGCGGCGACTGGAACGAAGGTCTGCAGCGGCTCGCCACGGGCGAAATCGACCTCATGCCGGACGTCGCCCTCACCGGAGAGCGGCAACGCCTTTACAATTTTCATCGCGAACCCGCGCTTTCGAGTTGGGCGCAGGTGTATGCTCGGCGCGGCAGCGGCATCCGCGCCCTGCCCGATCTCGACGGTCGCCGCGTGGCGGTGTTGCAAGGCTCCATCCAGGAATCGCAGTTTCAATCCTTGGCGCAAAGTTTCGCGCTGCGCGTCGAACTGGTGCCGCACAAAGACTTCGCCCAAGCCTTTGCCGCCGTGAAAGGCGGCTCCGCCGATGCCGTGGTCACCAATCGCTTCTTTGGTGTGAAGCATGCGGCGTCCTTCAATTTGGAAGATACCGCCATCGTCTTCGCGCCTTCGACGCTATTTTTCGCCGCTCCCAGAAGGGGCGACCCGGCGATACTGGCCGCCATCGATAGGCATCTGCAAGCTTTCAAGCAAGACCCCAACTCGCCTTATTATCGCTCGCTCAAACGCTGGACCATCGATGAGGTGCAGCCCACCTTTCCTTCCTGGTTGCTTTATGTCGGCCTGGGTTTCGTGGCGCTGTTGCTGGCGGCCGCGGTCGCTCTGGCCTTGCTGCGCCGAGAGGTCGCGGCGCGCACCGCGGTCATCCGCCGTCGCAACGAACAGATGGCCGTGGTCAATCACACCTTGAGCGCCATGGGCGCCAGCCTCGAACTCAAGGTGGTGCTGGAAGAGGCGGTCCGCGGCGCGCTGCAACTGACTGGCTGCGAAGGCGGCGTGCTTTGTGTGCGCGACGCAAACCCCGGCCATTTGCATGTCGGTGCCCGCATCAATGCGGTTGGCGAAACCGATCGTGCCCCCGGTGGCGGCCCGATGTGCGACGCGGTTTGTCCGGCGGTGCTGGAAACCGTGGCCAAAGACCAACCCTACGCCATCCTTGCGGCGAGCGACCGCAAAGCGGCCCTGCCTTGCGGCAACGTGCATGACGCCGAGGTGCGCTGGAATATCTATTTCCCGGTGGAAATTCAGGGCCGCAACGTCGGTCTGCTGTGTATCTTTTCCCGCCAGAAGGTGCCCCCGCCCGAGCATAGCCTCGACTTGGTGCGCGAGCTTTGCATCCCCATTGCCCTGGCGATGGAAAACGCGCGACTCTACGCCGAAACCCGCACTCACGCCACGGAGTTGGAAGACAAGGTGGCCAGGCGCACGCAAGATCTGGCCGAAGCCAACCACTTTCTCGATGCCTTGATCGACCGTATCAGCAGTCCGATTTTTTACAAGGGGCCGGACTTGCGTTTTCGCGGCTGCAATCACGCCTATACCCACGCCTTCGGGATTAGCCGCGAAGAGTTCATTGGCAAAACCGTGCTGGAACTGCCCTACCTACCACTTGCCGACCGCGAAGCTTATCAGGCCGAGGACGCCGCCGTTATGCAAGCGGGCAGCACCCTGGTGCGCGAAACGGACATCCCTTTTGCCGACGGCAAAGTGCACCACACCTTGTATTCGGTGGCGGGATTTCGCGACGACAAAGGTGCGCCAGCCGGATTGGTGGGGGTCATCGTCGACATCACCGCGCTCAAGGATACCGAGGCCGAACTACGCGAGGCCAAACATGCGGCGGAAGCGGCCGATCGCATCAAGTCGGCGTTTCTGGCGACCATGTCGCATGAACTGCGCACACCTTTGAATTCCATCATCGGCTTCACCGGCCTGGTGCTGCAGGAGTTGCCCGGGCCCTTGAACGAGGAGCAGAAGAAGCAGCTTTCCATGGCGCGCGACAGTGCCCGACACTTGCTCGCGCTCATCAACGACGTGCTCGACATCTCGAAAATCGAGGCGGGCGAGCTCAAAGTGGCCAATGAGCGCTTCGATCTCGGTCTTTCGATCGACAAAGTGCTGGGCATTGTCCGCCCCCTGGCCGAACAGAAGGGTCTCAACCTGCACGTAAGCGGTCGGGAGCTGGCGCCCAGTTGGTGTGGCGACGCACGGCGGGTGGAACAAATTCTGCTCAATTTGCTCGGCAATGCCATCAAGTTTACCGAGCGGGGGACGATAAACCTTGTGGTGGACCGGGTGAAATCCGACGCGGACAGTTCGAACGGCAAGTCCGGAGAGACCATTCGGTTGCAGGTCAAAGACACTGGGCCGGGCATCAAGCCGGAAGATCTGGCCGAGCTTTTTCAACCTTTCCGCCAAGTGGACTCGGCACTTTCGCGCCAGCATGAAGGCACGGGGCTCGGCCTGGCGATTTGTCGGCGCCTGGCCGGGCTGATGGGCGGGCGCATCGAAGCGCAGAGCGTTTGGGGCGAAGGCAGCGTATTCACCCTGACCCTGCCCGCGACGACCTTGCTGACGGAGGGAACGACATGAACAAGCGCATTCTGCTGATCGAAGACAACGAGCAGAACCGCTACCTCGTCACCTATCTCCTGCAAGCGCGCGGTTGGGAGGTGAGCCACGCCGTCGATGGCGCGGCCGGGCTATCGAAGGCCAACGAGATCGATCCGGCATTGATACTGTTGGACATCCAGCTCCCCGGTATGGACGGTTATGCCGTGGCGAGGGCGTTGCGTGAGAATCCCAAACTCGACGGCATCCCCGTGGTGGCGGTGACCTCTTACGCAATGGCGGGAGACCGCGAACGCTGCATCGAATCGGGCTGTGACGGTTACCTCGAAAAACCCATAGACCCACAAACCTTTGCCGCCCAGGTCGAGCAATTCGTGAGGACCCAATGAGCCACCACGCCTTGGTCGTCGACGACAAGCTGGAAAACCGCTACCTCTTGTGCGCGTTGCTGTCCGGCCACGGCTTCAGCGTGACCGAGGCCAACGACGGTCAGGCCGCTCTGGAAGAAGCCCGAAAGCGGCTGCCAGACATCGTGATCAGCGATTTGCTCATGCCGGTGATGGATGGTTACACCCTGCTGCGCGAATGGAAGGCGGATGAAGCGCTGCGGCGCATACCCTTTATCGTGTACACCGCCACCTACACCGAACGGAAAGACGAGAAGCTGGCCTTGGACCTGGGTGCCGACGCATTCATCGTCAAGCCGGCCGAGCCGGAACCCTTCATGGCGAAGGTCCGGGAAGTGCTCGCCCGGGTCGATGCGGGGCAGGTGACGGCCCATGCTCCGCGCATCGACGAGGAAGAAGCCTACAAGGTCTACAGCGAGGTGCTGGTCAAGAAGCTGGAAAAGAAGAACGCCGAACTTGAACGGCGCGCCCTGGAACTGACTGCCTCGGAAGAACACATACGCCGGCTCAATCGGCTCTATCTCGCGCTGAGCGAAACCAACCAGGCCATCGTGCACTTCACTTCGCGCGAGGAGTTGTTCCCAGCGATCTGCCGCATCGCCGTGGAGCGTGGCGGTTTCAAGCTCGCCTGGTTCGGCTGGCTCGAGGTCGGCACTGGCGACATCGATTTGCTCGCATGGGCGGGGGAATCCCGCGTGTGGTTCGACCGTTTACCTCGCTTCAACACTCGCGGCGCGCGTACCGCGCCGGTGGAAATTGCTTTGGGCGAGGGGCAGATTTACCTCTGCAACGATTTGCTTGCCACTGCGCGGCATGCTCCTCTGCATCCGATCCTGCGCGAAGCAGGATTGCGCGCCGCGGCGTCGCTGCCCTTGCGTCTGCGCGGCCACATCGTGGGCGCCTTGACCTTGTTTTCGGATGAGCCCGAGTTTTTCGACGATCAACTGATGTCGCTGGTGATCGAAATGGCCGCGGACGTTTCTTTCGCACTAGAAAATTTCGAGCGCGAACAACTGCGGCGCCTGGCCGAAGAGGAACTGCGGCACGTCAATCTCGACTTAGAGCAGAAGGTCGCCGAGCGCACGCGCGAGCTTGCGAGCACCAACAAAGAGCTGGAGGCATACGCCTACACCGTTTCCCATGACTTGCGGGCGCCGCTGCGCGCCATCGACGGCTTCTCCCGGGTGCTGCTGCTGCAGAACGCGCCGCAGCTCGACCCCTCGGGCAAGGCATTGCTGGAGCGCATCGTCGGCGCGGCAGGCAAGATGGGCAGCCTTATCGACGATCTCTTGCAGCTTTCCACCGTGAGCCAAATGGCGGTGGAAATCACCGAGGTGGACTTGAGCGCCATGGTACTGGAACTTCTCAGCGATCTGCGAGCAGCCTCCGGCGGGGACGGATTCATGCAAGAAGTTGAACCCGGCTTGCGCGCGCGGGGCGATAGGCGCCTCTTGCGCATGCTCCTGCAGAACTTGCTGGAAAACGCGGTCAAGTATTCAAGTAAGGCCGCGCAGCCTTGCGTGAACTTCGGTCATGTGAGCGTGGGCCACGAAACCGTCTACGAGGTGCGCGACAACGGCGCAGGCTTCGACCCCCAGATCGCCACGCGAATGTTTCAGCCATTTCAGCGCTTTCACCATCCGGAGGACTTCGAAGGCACCGGCATCGGGCTCGCGACGGCCGCGCGCGTGGTTTCTCGTCATGGGGGCAGCATTTGGGCCGAATCGGCACCGGGCCAAGGCGCGGTCTTTCGGTTTACGCTTGCGAGCTAGGTCATATTCAGCCATCGCAACACTGCGAAGGTTCAGCGGCGTCCGCCCAGTGAATACATACGCGTCCTTTGCCACCACGCTTGGCGGCGTAACAGGCAGCGTCGGCTGCCCCCAGGATATCCTTGAGCTCGGGCAGCGCGGGAGTAATTTCCACCACGCCGATGCTGGCCCCGACGCGAAAGGCCTTTCCCGCCCAATCGAGGTGATGCTCGCGCACCGCCTCCACCATCTTGTGGGCGACGCGCTGCGCGGCCTCCAGTTCGCAGCTCTTTAGCAGCACGGCGAATTCATCTCCGCCCAGGCGCGCCACGGTGTCCGTAGTGCGCACCTGCGCACGCAGCAACTCGGCCACCGCAATCAACATTTGATCGCCCGCGGCATGGCCACCCTGGTCGTTCACCGCTTTGAAATCATCGAGGTCGATGAAGAGCGCGGATACCGGCTCACGGCGCCTATTTCCGGCCACCTCGCCGAGCAAGCCCTCGAATGCGCGACGATTGGCGAGGCGCGTCAGCGGGTCGTGGGTCGATTGCCAGGACAGTGTCTCGCGCGCCTCGCGCGCCGCGGTCACATCCTCGATGGTCCAAATGGTTCCCGCATCGGGATGGCGGCGATCCACGGGTACGCCGCATAACCTGGCCCAGAAACGCGAGCCATCGCGCCGCAGCATTACTAACTCCTCATCGAAAGCATGGCCCGCCTCGAAGATCCGGGTAATGCGTTCCACTAGGGCGTCGTAGGTTTCCTGATTGGGGTAGAGCAGGCGCGTGCCTTGTCCTTCCAGGGCGGCGGCTTCATAACCGAACAGACGCCCCAGGTTCGCGCTGACCAGCACGAAGCGCCGGTGTTGCGTGAGGGCGATGCCCAGAGGTACATGATCGAGCACGGCGCGCATGCGCGCCAGCAGCGTCGCGCGCTCCACGCCCAGCTCTCGCCTTTGCTGCATGGCCTCGCGCAGGGCCGCGGAAAGCGCGCCCAACTCGCCCCAAGCTTGCGGCCAGTCGCGCTCGTCATCGCCGCCTTCCTCTCGCAAGCGCCGCACCCGCGCTTCCAGGCGCCGCAAGGGCGAGAACAGCAGAACCAGGATGAGCAAGAGCAATAGCCCCGCCGCTACCGCCACGCCAAAACCCAATTTGAGCGCCTGTCTTTGCGCCTCGCGTGGCCCTCCCAAAGCGAAGTCGGCATCGACGCTGCGCATGACCACCCAATCGGCCATGGGGATGCCCGCATGGGCGACGAGTTGCTCACCGACGCGCTCGGCCACACCCATGGGCTCCACCGGCTCGCCCATGGCTCGCCAGGCCGCGATCGCCTCTTGCACAAGGGCATCGCGCTCGGCCACACCGAGCGCCGGTGATGCGCTGGCCTGGGCCAGGATATTGCCCCTTGCATCGAGCACCACACCCAAGGCCTCGGAATCGGGATCGAGATCAATCCACTCGCGCAGCACCCCGGTGGCATCCAGCCGCAACTCCGCGACCAACTGCGCCAGCGGCTTGCCGCTGGGTTCGCGTATGGGCACGCTGAGCAGCACCGCGCCTTGCGCAAAAGGCGCGGAAATCAGCGGTCGCGCTTCTTGAACAGTCTGGCGAAAGAAGGCCTGCGCGGTCGGGTGGCCGGTCAGCCGGCCGGCTCCGCTGATCGCCAGCGCGCTCCCATCCGCGGCGATGACTGCGGCTTCGCCAAACAGCAGGGGCAGCGCCGCCCGTTCCGCGAGCTGGCGGCGCAGCGCGACGCCATCGCGTTGGCGCAAAGCCGGTCCGGACAGGCGTTCGGCCACACCGGCAAGGATTTCTTGCAACTGGATGAGCCGCGCGGTAATGGCACGCGCCTCGCGCATGACGCTTTCCCGGCTAGCCTCCAGCGAGGCGATCTCGGCCCGGCGCGACATATCCTGCACGATCAACCAGCCGGTGCCGGCCGCGCTCGAGGCCACCAGCAGCAGCGCCGCCAGCGTGATGCGCAGTTTGAGCGTGCCGAAACGATGCAAGCGACCGCCGAAGTCGCCCATGCGTTTTCCCCCAGTGTCGGCGGCGGGAGAAGCAAAGATTTTCCCCTCGCCCGCCTCTGCGTTGTGGTAACGGCAGCGTTTGGGGTTTCTGGAGTTAACCCAGTCCGCTGGCTCAACGGCGATAGATCCAGCCCCGGCGCACCAAGAACTTTTCCAGTTCGACGGCGAAGAATACGCCCGTCGAAAGCACGAGGCACAACAGCAGTTCGTCGAGTTCGAGCGCGGAGGTCTTGAAGATCGGGTTGAGCACCGGAAGGTAGATCGTCGCCAATTGCAGGACGAGGGTGAACAGCACCGCCGCCATAAGCACCGGGTTGGACCAGAAGCCTAGGCGAAAGGTGGATTCGCGCTCCGAACGTATGGCCAGAGCGTGGCCGAGCTGCGACAGGCACAGGACGGTAAACACCATGGTCTGCCAGTGCGCACCCTCGCGGCCCAGTGCCCAGGACTGCAACACCAGGCACACCGCCGCCATGGTCAGTCCAACCCAGACCATGTGCTGCCACATGCCATGCGCGAAGAGGCTCTCCTGCGGCCGCCGCGGCGAGCGCCGCATGAGGTCGCGCTCGCCGGGCTCGGCGGCCAGCGCCAAGCCGGGCAGGCCGTCGGTGACGAGGTTGATCCATAGAATGTGAATCGGAAGTAGCGGTATCGGCAAGCCCAGCAAAGGGGCGAGGAAGATCACCCAGATCTCGCCCGAATTGCTGGTCATGGTGTACTTGATGAACTTGCGGATGTTGTCGAAAATGCGCCGCCCTTCGCGCACCGCCTGGACGATCGAGGCGAAGTTGTCGTCGAGCAGCACCATCGGCGCCGCCTCGCGCGCGACGTCGGTGCCGCCCCTGCCCATGGCCACGCCGATATCGGCGGCCTTGAGCGCCGGCGCATCGTTGACGCCGTCGCCGGTCATGGCGGCGAATTCCCCGACGGCTTGCAAGGCGCGCACGATGCGAATCTTCTGCTCGGGATCGACCCGGGCATAAACGCGGATGTCTTTCACTTCGGCGGCGAAGTCCTGGTCGCTCAGTGCCGCCAATTCCACACCCGTGACCACCCGCCCGCCGTGGTCCAGAATGCCCAAGCGTTGGGCGATGGCGCGCGCCGTGGCGGGGTGATCGCCGGTAATCATCACCGGCACGATGCCTGAGGCCTGGCACTCGGCGACGGCCTGCGCGGCCTCTTCGCGCGGCGGATCCATAAGGCCGACGAGGCCAAGAAAGGTGAGCGCAGCTTCCGCTTCATCGACACTCGCGGGCAGGGCCGAAAGTTCGCTCTGCGCCAAAGCCAGCACGCGCAACCCACGCGCCGCCAGGCGCTCGGCCTGGGCCAGCCTCGGCGCGGCGTCGAAGGCCACGCGCCCCGAGGCGGTGAGCTGCCAGGCGCAGCGCCCGAGCACCGCTTCCGGCGCGCCTTTGACGCAGACCAGGTAACGCGCCGTCGACGCCGAGGTTTGCAGCGCGGCCTCGGCGGCAACCTGTCGCCCCAGACTTGCCCGAGATGCATTGCCTGGAGCGGGCGCTTCCGAGCCCGAAGGCAAAGCCTCTTCGCCGGCAAACCCACCCAAGGGAGGAAGCTCAGGCGGGAACACTCCGGGTTCAGTTTGATTGGACTCAGCACCCGCGAGATCATCCGTCTCCGGCGTTAGCCTATGCACCGTGCTCATGCGCTTGCGGACGGAATCGAATGCGAACTCGGCGACCCTGGGCAGTCGCCGCGTCAGCGCCTGGGGGTCGAGGCCGCGCGCTTGGGCCGCTTCCAAGAGTGCCACCTCGGTGGGCTCGCCGATGATCCGCCCCTCGGCGCCCGGCAGGGCATCATTGACCAGCACCAAGGCACGCAGCAGGCTGGGCCAGGGCTCGGCGCGTTCATCCGCACCGTCGGCCCAGAACACCTCCGCATGCATGCGATTCTGGGTCAGCGTGCCGGTTTTGTCGGTGCAAATGTAGGTGATCGAACCCAGGGTCTCCACCGCCGGCAGGCGCCGGATGAGCACATTCTGCTTGACCATTCGGCCCGCGCCCAGCGCCAGCGAGATCGCCACCACCGCCGGCAGAGCCTCGGGAATCGCCGCCACGGCGAGGCTCACCGCGGTGAGGAACATCAACACCGGCGGTTCGCCACGTGCCAGGCCGGCGACGAAAATCACCGCGCAGATCGCCAGGACCGCCCAGGCCAAACGCGCGCCGAAACGCGCGAGGCGCTTTTGCAGCGGCGTCTTGACCTCTTCGGCGCCCTGCAACAAGCGCGCGATGTGGCCCAGCTCGGTTTCGAGGCCAGTGGCGACGACCAGCCCGAGCCCGCGACCCTTCACCACCAGGGTGCCTTTCCAGGCCATGTTGAGGCGGTCGCCGAGCGGCATTTGCGCCTCGGGCAGTGCCTCGACCGATTTCACCGCCGCTTGCGCTTCGCCCGTGAGCGCCGCCTCGGCAATGCACAACTCGGCCGCTTCAAGCAAGCGCAAATCGGCCGGCACGACTTTGCCGGCTTCCAGCAGCACGATGTCACCCGGCACCAGTTCCGCCGCCGGCAACTCGCACAGCGCACCGTCACGCCGCAGCTGCGCCAAGGGCGCCGCCAAACGGCGCAACGCCGCCAGGGCACGCTCGGCGCGCCACTCCTGGACCACGCCGAGCACGGCGTTGAGCAGCACGATGACGATGATGGCGATGGTATCGGTCGGTTCGCCGACGATGCCGGAAACCACCGCCGCGGCGAGCAGCACCAGGATCATGAAATCGGCGAACTGATCCCGCAGCATACGCCCCAGGCCGCGCGCGCGCGCTTCCGGCAACTCGTTGCGGCCATGCCGCAGGAGGCGCACCGCCGCCTCGTCGGCGGCAAGGCCCCGCGCCTCGGCGCCGAGCGCGGTGAGCGCCGCGTCGGTGGATTCGGTGTGCCAGGCCTTGCGGCCCTGTTCAAGCGCCATAGCGGAAGAGGATATAGCTGTTGAGCAGGTAGAGCGCCAGAAGAAACAGGCTGATCCAGCCCATGCCCAAGGGTAGCCTGCCGCTGGGCCGATAGAACAGGCCGACGATGGCGGCAGCGGTCATCACCATGGCCGAAAGCGCAGAGAAGGCGTGCGCCGTCGAAACATGCGCGAGTATCGGGCCCTTGGTATAAAAGATGTCATCGATGCCGACGATCAGAATGTCGAACAGATTGCTGCCGAGGAGGTTGGCCACTGCCATGTCGAGCGCGCCCATGCGCACCGCCGCCACCGTCACTGCCACTTCCGGGGCCGAGGTGGCGGCGGCGATCAGCAGCGTACCGACAAAGGACCTGTGCCAACCCATGGTGGCCGCGACCTCCTCGCCGACGAAGGGCAGCCAGATGCCGGCCGCCACTACGACAACGGCCGCCAGGCCGTAGCGGACGATCGCCTGGCGCAAGGTGATCGTGGGATAACGCTCGACCACGTCTTCGACGAACTCGGCCACTTCCTGCCGTTCGAAACGGAACACCGAGCGCATGGCCAGAAAGTACATGAGAATGATCAGCGGCGTGTAGGCCCCGACCCAGCCAAGCGCCAGGGTCGCGCCTTGCGCCGCCAGCAGCAAAGAAAGGCCCACCGTCCCGATCAGCACGACGCCGAAACCGGCCGAGAGAATGTGGCCACGGCTGGCGCGGGAATAGAGCGATTCTTCGCGATAGAGAAAATCCACCACCACCAGGATGCCGAGATTGAACACGCAACTGCCCAGCACATCACCCAGGGCGATATTGGGCGCGTGGGCCACTGTGACCGCGGAGATGCCTGTGGCCAGCTCGGGCAGCGAAGTGACCGTGGCAAGCAGAACCAGGCCGACCCAATTGCGGCCCAGGCCGGTCTTCTCGGCGATGACGTCGCCATAGCGCGACAGCCGCGCACCGGCGAAGCCAATCACCGCGATGCACAGAAGAAGGCTCGCCCAAGCGCTCACCGCAGCCACCAGGCCAACCACGCCGCGGCAATGCCCAGGGTGACGAGGGTGACCGGCACGCCCACCCGGGCATGCATGCGCCAGTCGATGCGCACGCCGCGACGGGCAGCGGCATCGACGACGATGATGTTGGCGATCGAGCCGACGATCAGCAGATTACCCGCCAGAGTGCTGGTGAGGGCCAGCAGCGGGCCGGACCATTCCTGCGTCGCCGCGGGCAGAAGCAGCATCACCGCAGGCACGTTGGAGACCAGGTTCGAGCCCGCCAGCGTGATCAGGAACATCGGCCCCGGGCTGTCTAGCGGCAGCCCCGCACCAGCCAATGCCGCAAGGCCTCGTGCCGCCAGCCCGGTCTGCTGCAAGGCGTGGTTGACCACGAACAACCCGATGAACAAAACCAGGAGTTCCCAATCGACGAGGCCCAGCATCTTGTTGCTGTGGAGCCGTCGCGAGAGCAGCAAGAGCCCCGCGCCGGTGAGCGCCGCCACTTCGCGTGGCCAGTCGGTGAACAAAAAAACCAGCAGCAAGGCGAGCGCCACGGCGAGGCCTTTGACCGTCTGCCAGAGATCGAAACGCGCGTCGTCTTCGTCGCGACGCTCGAACTGCGCGCCGGCAGCGCTGCCGCGCGTGAGCGCCCATTGCCCGCGAAAGGTCCAGACGATGATGCCCCAGGTCGCCGCGAGCCCCAGCGACACCGGCACCGCGGCGGTCAGCGAGTAGCCGGCGAAGGAGAGCTTGAGGGTTTCGCCGATCAGCATGTTCTGCGGGTTGCCAATCAGCGTTGCCGCCGAACCCACGTTGGCGGCGCAGGCCAGCGCCAGCAGATAGGGCACCGGATTCAACTGGCGCCTGACGCAGGCATCGGCCAAAACCGGCGCCATGGCGAGACAAACGATGTCGTTGGAAAACACCGCCGAAAGCGCCGCCACCACGGCGATGAGATAGGCGAGCAGCGCAGGCGGGGCCGCCGGAAGCGTCGCCACCGCCTGCGTGACCCAGGTGTAGAAGCCCCCCAGGCGCATTTGCGCCGAAAGCACCATGAAAGAAAACAGCAGCAGCACGGTGGGCAGATGCACCGAGCGGGCAGCCGCTTCGGGACTCACCGCCCCGCTGCCGACCAAGGCGATGGCGCCCAGGAGGGCGATGCCGGTGCGATCGATTTGCAGGAACGGAAAATCCCCCAGGATCATGCCCAGGTAGACGGCGAGGAAGATGAACAGGACCGTGGCTTCCACGCCTGTCTCCCGGATGGGTCGTGGCTTATTTGACCAGGGTCACCGGCACCGTGGCGTGTTGAATCACTTCGGTGGAAACCGAGCCCAGCAGCACGCTGGCGGCAGCACCCAAGCCATGGGTGCCCATGACGATGCCGTCGCATTGCTCGGCCGCGGCGGTTTGGGCGATGGTCTCGCCCACCGGCCCGATCAGCACCAGGGGTTGGTATTTGATCTGGGCGGCATCGAGAATGGCGCGCGCCGACAACAAGGCATCGCCGCCTTTGGCTTCCTCCATGGCTTCCACCTCCTCTTTTTTCAAGAAGCGGCGCACCTGCCAATCGTCGACCTCGGGCTGCACATTGAGCAGCAGCACTTCCAGGGCCGGGTTGGTCTGGGCCAGCGTCAGCAAATGCTGGACGGCGCGATCGGAATTGGCGGAACCATCCACCGGGACCAGGGCTTTGCGCATGGGCGAAATCCTCATCGATGTAGCGGAACGTGGGGATTATCCCATTTTCACCGGCTTGCGCCTCGACCGGACGCCACCCATTGGGGAAATTACTTATGCCTTCCCCAAAGGGCGGCCCGTTGCCCAATGGTAAAATCGCGCGCACTTGACCTGGAGATGAGCATGCGCTTCTTTGTCCGCAGCGGGATAAGCACCCGCCTGGCCACGGCCGGCAGTCTGTTTTTGTTCGCCCCCTTGGCTCTGGCCGCCGAAGCGCCTTCCATTGCCGGCATTCCGGTGGATTTCGTCCTTTTCGCCGCAACGCTGCTGGGTGTGGCGATGTTTCATCACCACGTGCTGAAGGTGGCGTTGACGGGTCTCGCCGTGATCACGATTTACAAGATCATTTTCACCGGCTTCAAGTTCGGCCCGGGTCTCGCGGGTTTTGGCGCACACATGGCGCACGAATGGGTGCTGCTGGTGAACCTTCTGTGCCTCTTGGTGGGCTTCGCGCTGCTGGCGCGGCATTTCGAGGACAGCGGCGTGCCGGAAGTTCTGCCGCGCCTGCTGCCCGAGGGTTGGCTGGGCCCTTTCGTACTGCTGGTCATCATCTTCGTGCTGTCGGGCTTTCTCGACAACATCGCCGCGGCACTGATCGGCGCGACCATCGCCGCCAGTGTCTTCAAACGCAAGGTGCATATCGGCTATCTGGCCGCCATTGTCGCTGCTTCGAATGCCGGCGGCGCGGGCAGTGTGGTCGGCGACACCACCACGACCATGATGTGGATCGACGGCGTCAGCCCGCTCGACGTGGTCGAGGCCTACATTGCCGCCGCCGTCGCGCTGCTGGTATTCGGCTTTCCTGCGGCGTTGCTGCAGCACAAGCATCAGGCCATCGTGCGTGATTTGCAGGCGGCGCATCACATCGACTGGGTGCGCGTGGGTGTGGTCGGTGCCATTCTGGTCTTTGCCATCGCCACCAACGTCACGGTCAACCTGAATTTCCCTGAAGCGGCAGAGCACTTTCCCTTTCTTGGCGTCGCGGTTTGGGTGGTGCTGCTTGCCGCTATCCCTGTGCGAAAGCCGGAGTGGAGCTTGATGCCCGACGCCCTGAAGGGCTCGATTTTCCTCCTGGCGCTCGTAACCTGCGCTTCGATGATGCCGGTGGAGAAATTGCCGCCCGCTTCGTGGCCCTCGGCGCTGTCGCTAGGCTTCATTTCTGCGGTGTTCGATAACATCCCGCTGACCGCACTGGCGCTGAAGCAAGGCGGCTACGACTGGGGCTTTCTCGCCTATGCGGTGGGATTCGGCGGCTCGATGATCTGGTTCGGGTCCTCGGCCGGCGTGGCGGTGTCCAACCTTTTCCCCGAAGCGAAGTCGGTCGGGCAGTGGCTGCGTCACGGCTGGTTCGTCGTCGTGGGTTATGTGGTCGGCTTTTTTGCCCTGCTGCTGATTCTGGGTTGGCATCCGCACGAAAAGCACAAAACCACGGAGCTCGCGCCTCCGCCCGCAATGATCGGGGTGAGCGCCGGGCCGCCGCCCGCCTAGGGTAGCTCGCAAGTCGCTGCGGCGCCCATGCAAAAACCGCTCGCCCTCCTCTTGCTCCTTCCCGCCAGCGTCTGGGCGGCGGGCTCGGGCGTGGTGGGCGAAAACCTGCTGTGGCTCGCGCTCATTCTGCTGGCGGCACGCCTTTTCGCGCCGCTGGCGCAGCGCCTGGGTTTTCCGGCGGTGTTGGGCGAGTTGCTGCTGGGTGTGGCGCTGGGCAACCTCTCGCTTCTGGGTGTCGCTTACTTCGACACCGTCGCCAAAGACCCGATCATCGCCTTCATCGCCGAACTGGGCGTAATCGTGCTCTTGCTGCAAATCGGTCTGGAGACGCGCCTCGCGGATCTCATGCGGGTCGGCGGACGTGCCGCGGGTGTGGCAACCATCGGCATCGCCGCGCCGTTCGCGCTGGGCGCGTGGGTCGCCGGCCCGCTTTTGCTCCCCGGACAATCGCAAAACACCTATCTCTTTCTTGGCGCCACCCTGGCCGCCACCTCCGTGGGCATCACCGGACGGGTGTTTCGTGACCTCGGCAAGCTTGGCTCCACCGAAGCGCGCATCGTGTTGGGCGCGGCGGTCATCGACGACGTGCTGGGCTTGGTGATTCTTGCCGTGGTCTCGGGCATCGTGCAGGCCGGATCGATCAGCTTGGCGGCGACGCTATGGATCATCGCCGAAGCGGCGTTATTCCTGGGCGGCTCGATCTGGATCGGGCGCTTGATCGCGCCCCATTCCAGCCGCTGGCTGGCGCGGCTCGACGCCGGCCCCAGCATGTTGTTTGCCCAGGTGCTGGCGACCGGCTTGTTTCTCGCGTGGCTCGCGCACCTCATTGGCCTGGCGCCCATCATCGGAGCCTTTGCCGCGGGCCTGTTGTTCGAACCGGTGTTCTTGAAGCATTTCGAAACGCCGCGCATCGTGCAAGAAGCCGCGCCGCTGCTGCCCGCCGGTAAGGCGGGTCTGAGCCTGCGCACCCTGCTCGAACGCCACGCCCATCATCAACATGAGTCGATGATCGAACCCATCGGTTATTTTTTCGTACCGGTGTTTTTTGTGCTGACCGGCATGCAAGTCGATCTCAGAACCCTCGCCGATCCGACCCTGCTGGCCATCGCCTTGGGTATCACCGTGGCGGCGGTGGTGGGCAAGTTGCTCGCCGGTTTCGCCGCCGGTCGTGGCGTAAGCCCCTGGATCGTCGGCTGGGGCATGGTGCCGCGCGGTGAAGTGGGCCTCATTTTCGCCGTGGCCGGCCGGCAACTCGGCGTACTGGGCGAAGCGATGTTTTCCGTGGTGGTGATCATGGTCATCCTCACCACGCTGTTGACGCCACCGGTGTTGACGGCGTTGCTGCGAAGGCGCTGAGACGCGAAGCACGGGCTTGCGTTTTGACACCTCGATGCAGCAGCATCACCGCATCAACGAAGGATATCCCATGCGCACGACACTCGACATCGACGACGACGTTCTCAACGTAGCCAAAGAACTCGCCAGACGGGAACGCAAGTCAGCCGGCCGGATCATCTCGGCATTGGCCAGGAGTGCGCTCACGCAGGCTGCGCCGCCCATTGGACGCCTGCTGGCGAGCGAGTCGAACAGCTTTTGCGGCTTCCGGCCCTTCGCCCCGCGCGGCCCCTTGGTCGGCAACGAAGAAGTCGACCGCCTGCGCGACCAGGAAGGCGTTTAGTCACGTGCGCGCTGCTCGACGTCAATGGGCTCGCGACGGGCTACCGCTGGCTATTTGCTGGCGCTGGCGGTAAGCCGAAAATGCTCGCCTGCTGACCTTCGACCGGGCGGTGCCGCGAGCCGCCGTTCGGGGTGCAAGCGCGAAACATGTGCTCACCCCGTAAGAACGAGCTTTGGCGCCCAAAGTGTTTGCCCCAGCCAGAGCGACGGCGAGGCCAGCGCTGGCGCCGACTACCTCATCACCGGCGACAAAGACCTGCTGGCACTGGCCAATCAGCACCCGATCGTCACACCGGCACCGTTCTGGGCCACCCACGGTGGTTTTTGACAGGTCGATCACAAAACTTGACGACCTGCGAAGGGCCAGCGAAATTCCAGCTTTCGCGCACTCACGACCATCCACCCCTCGCACCAAGGCCCATACGCCCATGTCGAAATCCCCCCACAACATTCTGGTCCTCTGCACCGGCAACTCCTGCCGTTCCATTCTGGCCGAGGCCTTGTTCAACCACCTTGGCGCTGGACGTGTGCGCGCATATTCCGCCGGCTCGCATCCGGCCGGGCGGGTGAATCCGCTCGCCCTGGAAACGCTGGCGCGGCATGGCATTCCCTGCGTCGATGCGCGCTCCAAGTCCTGGGATGAATTCGCGGCCGCCGGCGCGCCGAGCGTCGATTTCATATTTACCGTCTGCGATCATGCCGCGCGCGAGGCCTGCCCCGTTTGGCCGGGGCAGCCGCGCACCATCCACTGGGGCATTCCCGATCCCGCGCTGGTGACTCCGGACGAGGCCCAGCGCGCCGCGTTCGAGGTCACCTTCGCGGCGCTCCATCAGCGCGTCACCGCCTTTCTGGCGCTACCCCTGGAAACTCTTGATCTCGCCGCCGCCGCGGCGGCAGCGCGACAAATCCACACCGAGGCCGCTTCGTGAACAGCCCAACCCGCATGAGCGTGTTCGAGCGCTACCTCAGCGTCTGGGTGGCAGGGTGCATCGTCGCCGGCATCGCGTTTGGGCAGGTGTGGCAGGCGCCCTTTCAAGTACTGGGCCGCCTTGAAGTGGCGAAGGTAAATCTGCCCGTGGGCCTTCTGATCTGGGTGATGATCATCCCGATGCTGGTGAAAGTGGATTTCGGCGCCTTGCACGAAGTGCGCCAGCATGTGCGAGGCATAGGCGTGACCCTGTTCGTCAATTGGCTGGTCAAGCCCTTTTCGATGGCGCTGCTGGGCTGGCTGTTCATTCGGCAGCTCTTCGCGCCCTGGCTCCCCAGCGAGCAGATCGACAGTTACATCGCCGGGCTCATTCTGCTGGGTGCCGCACCCTGCACCGCGATGGTGTTCGTGTGGAGCCGGCTCTCCAACGGCGACCCGCTGTTCACGCTCTCGCAAGTTGCCCTAAACGACAGCATCATGGTGTTCGCCTTCGCGCCCATCGTCGGGCTGCTGCTGGGCATTTCGGCAATCACCGTACCCTGGGGCACGCTGGTCACTTCGGTGGTGCTCTACATCCTGATTCCCTTGTTGCTTGCCCAGGCCTGGCGCAAGGCGCTGCTCACCAAGGGTCAGGCGCATTTCGACGCCGTCATGGCGAAGCTCGGCCCCTGGTCGATCAGCGCACTCCTGGCCACCCTGGTGCTGCTCTTCGCCTTCCAGGGCAAAGCCATACTGGAGCAGCCGCTGATCATCGCGCTCCTGGCCATACCCATCCTCATCCAGGTGTTCTTCAACTCGGCCCTGGCCTACGGACTCAACCGCGCCCTGGGCGAGAAACACAGCGTCGCCTGTCCCTCGGCGCTGATCGGCGCTTCCAATTTCTTCGAGCTGGCGGTGGCTGCGGCCATCAGCCTGTTCGGCTTCGAGTCGGGCGCGGCGCTGGCCACCGTGGTGGGCGTGTTGATCGAAGTGCCGGTGATGCTGCTGGTGGTCAAGGTGGTCAACACCAGCAAAGGATGGTATGAAGAGGGCTCGAAGTGGGCAAAGTGAGCGCGATTTTGCAAGTGAAGTTTCAGATAGTCTTTTCCCTGGTCATGGGCGCGATGATGGTGTTCCTTATGACTTTCGTCATTACTTTGGTCAACGTGGGTTGGGTGGACGACTTTCCGCGGCTTTGGGCCAAGGCTTTCGTCATCGCCTATGTCGTGGCGGTACCTCTGATCTATTTCATCGCACCCTTGGCGAGAAAACTGACGGCGCGGGTGCTCGGACAGGCCGGTTGAATGCCGGCCCGGGGGCTCCCGGCGCTTTGACCCAAATCAGGCGCCTTGGGCCGCGGCATCCTACAATGATGCCCATGCCGAGCAACTGCGAACCATGCACCAAAGCCTGAGCCTCGTTTTGTTGCTGCTCACCGCGGCGCTTTTCGCCGTGGCCTTGGCGCGCCTGCTGCGCCTGCCCTCGCTGCTGGCTTACCTCGCCATCGGCATCGCCTTGGGACCGCACGCCTTGGGATGGCTGCCGCCCAGCGACGAAACGACCGAGCTGGCGGAGTTCGGCGTCGTTTTCCTGATGTTTTCCATCGGGCTCGAGTTTTCGCTCGCTCGCCTCATGGCAATGCGCTGGCAGGTTTTTGGTTTGGGCGGGGCGCAGGTGGTGTTGACCACGCTGGCCAGCATGGCCATCGCCTATCTCGGCGGTCTGGCCTGGCAAGGAAGTCTCGCCCTCGGCGCCGCTTTTGCCATGTCCTCCACCGCCATCGTGGCCCGCCTCTTGGCGGAAAAGCTTGACCTTCATTCGGCTTCGGGGCGGCGCACCATGAGCGTACTGCTCTTTCAGGATCTGGCCGTGGTGCCCTTGCTGATCTTGATTCCGGCGCTCGCCGATACCAGCGGTCTTTTGCGCCACCTCGGCATCGCCCTGGGGCAGTCGGCGGCTATCCTGCTCCTGGTGGTGCTCGTCGGACGCCGGCTGATGCAGCAATGGTTCGATCTGGTTGTAAAAAGCCGCTCCAGCGAGCTGTTCATGCTCAACGTGCTGTGGGTCACCGTAGGTCTGGCATTTTTCACCCACTGGGCCGGACTGTCGCTGTCGCTGGGCGCCTTCCTCGGCGGCATGCTGATTTCGGAAACCATGTATCGGCATCAAGTGGAGGCCGATATCCGGCCTTTTCGCGACATTTTGTTAGGCCTTTTCTTCATCACCATCGGCGCCATGCTCGACCTCGCCGTGGTCTGGCAGCGCATCGACTGGGTGGCGCTGGTGGTGCTGGGGCTCGTGGTGGGCAAGGGCTTATTGATGCTGCTCCTGACCCGCGGTTTCAGTGCCGACTGGGCGGTATCATTTCGCACCGCGGCGCAGTTGGCCCAAGCGGGAGAGTTCGGCTTCGTGCTGCTGACGCTGGCCAGCACCAGCGGGTTGCTGCCGGCCGAAATCACCCAGCCCTCCCTTGCCGGCATGCTGCTTTCCATGCTGATTGCCCCGCTTCTGATCGAGCAAGCCAGGCGATTGGCCGAGCGTTTGCCGCGGCAGGCGGCCACCGAGGAAGCCGAGAGTTTGCGCTTGGTGAGCGCCAAGGCCGAAAGCGTACGGGACCATGCCATCATCTGCGGCTTCGGGCGCAGTGGCCAAGCAGTGGCGCGTTTCCTGGCGCGCGAAGCGATTCCCTTCATCGCCCTGGACATCGACCGACAGCGCGTGCACCAGGCGCTGGGGGCCGGTGAGAACGTGGTCTTCGGCGACGCCGACCGGGAGGAAGTGCTGCTCGCCGCGGGGCTCAAGCGGGCGCGCATTCTGGTGGTGACTTTTCCGGAAATCGGCGCGGCCTTGCGCGTCTTGGCGCATGCGCGGGTGCATAAGCCCGATCTACCGGTGGTCGTGCGTGCCGCCGATGACAGCCAGCTCGAACAGTTGAAGCGTGCCGGTGCCAGCGAAGTAGTACCCGAAGTTCTAGAGGGCAGCCTCATGCTGGCGGCGCAAACGCTGACTCGCCTCGACGTGCCGCTGCGGCGCGTGCTCAAAGAGATCGAAGCCGCTCGTGAGCAGCGTTATGATTTGCTGCGCGAGCGCTACCTCGCGCCCGCAGAGGCGCCGCCGCCATCAAGCACAGCTGCGGATCGATCCACCGGTTCCTGATTGCGCAATCGCGCTCGACATCGGCCCGTCTATCCCCTAAGATGCCGGGCGTTTCGTTCTGCCCTTCCGGGCAAAACAGATCAACGTATCTCGGTAATTTTGCCAACCTCAGGAGTGGTCATGTCTCGATCCATCACCCGCGCGGTTCTGCTCGCCTCGCTTCTCGGCGCTGCCTTCACGGCAAGCGCCGTGCAGCGCACCTTTGTCTCCACGAGTGGCAGCGACAGCAACACCGCGACCAACTGCGCCAAGGCCACACCCTGCCGCGGATTTGCCGCAGCCCTGACGGTCACCGACGGCGGCGGCGAAATTATCGTGCTCGATTCCGGCGGGTACGGGTCAGTCACCATCGCCCAGTCGGTATCGATCATCGCGCCCGAGGGCGTTTATGCCGGGATCAGCGTCTTCTCCGGCAATGGCGTGACGATCGCCTCCGCCGGCGTGCGGGTTGTGCTGCGTGGCCTGAGCATCAACGGGTTGGGCGGTGACTATGGCATCCATATGAGCGATGGCGCCAGCCTTACCGTCGCCAATTGCGTGGTCTCCGGTTTCTCCACCTCGATCCGCGCCGGGCTCTTTCTGGACGCGCCGGCCGCGCTGACGGTGACCGAATCGATGTTCCAGGGTAATCACTATGGTGCGCGGATTCGGTCTGGCGCAACCGCCCGGATCAGTGACAGCAAATTCCTACGCAACGCATCCATCGGCGTATGGGTCGAGTCTGTTTCGAGCGGTACCACCCGGGTTTCCGCGGAGCGAACCGTGGCCAGCGGCAACGACACCGGATTCGACGTCAGTGCCACCTCCGGGAATGCCTATTTGGCGATTCGAAACTCCGTCGCCAACGAAAACGGGAATTATGGTTTGTCTGCCAGCTCCTCGGGCAGCGGAAGCAGCGTCGCCAGCGCTAGTGCCAGCGTGCTATCTCACAACGGGTCTGTGGGGGCTTTTGCCAGCGGTGACAACACGCGGATGGTCGTCGACGGCAACCTGATTGCTCGCAATGCCTTCTATGGCCTGTATCAGCAGAGCAACGCCGTTCTAACCACGACCGGCGGGAATTCGGTCAATGCCAACGGCGTTGCGGCTAGCGGCGGCACGATTACCAGCGCGTCCAGGATGTAGCCTGCGCGGGGGCGCATCGCCTTTGCCGGCGATCCTTGTGCCCTCGCTTTGACGCGACCTTCCAAGATTCGACTTTCAAGCGGAGAACTCCATGTTTCCTTCGATTCCTACCCCGATTCTGCTGGCTTTGGGACTCGCCCTGAGCGGCCAAGCCCTGGCGGTTCAACGCACCTTCGTTTCCACTAGCGGCAGTGACAGCAACACCGCGAGCAATTGCGCCAAGGCCAGCCCCTGTCGCGGCTTCACCGCGGCGCTCACGGTCACCGACAGCGGCGGCGAAATCATCGTGCTCGACTCCGGCGGGTATGGCCCGGTGACGATCGACAAGTCGGTGTCGATCATCGCCCCGCGCGGCGTTTACGCCGGTATCAGCGTCTTCTCCGGCAACGGAGTGACCATCGCCACACCCGGAGTGCACGTGGTGCTGCGCGGTCTGTCCATCAATCGCTTAGGCGGCGACAACGGCATATCCATGAGCGCTGGCGCCAGCCTGTCGGTGGAGAACTGCGAGGTATCCAATTTCGCTGGCGCCTGGATGGCCGGACTCTCGATAGAGACCCCCGCCGTAGTGAGCGTCACCCATTCCCGTTTCGAGGGAAATTATTACGGCGCATGGTTCACTGGGGGCGCCACCGCGCGCTTGACCGACAGTTGGTTCCTGCGCAATCAGGCACACGGGGTATATGTTCGCTCCAGTGCCACGGGAACAACCCAGGTATCAGCCGAGCGAACGGTGAGCAGCGGCAACGGAGGCGCCGGATTTGATGCCTACGCCACCGCGGGCAGCGTTGTGGTCGCCGTCAGCAATTCCATGACTACCGAAAACGGTCTCTATGGCTTGGAGGTCCAGAGCACGGACACCGGAACCGCCGAAGCGAACCTCACCAACACGCTGGTTTCACACAACACCGATATCGGCGTGTACGCCTACGGAAGCGCAACGCGCCTGCTCATCAGTGGGAACACCATCACCCGAAACAACGATTACGGGCTCTATCAGGCGGGATCCGCGACATTTCTCTCGACGGGCAACAACAGCGTCAGAGAAAATGCGCTGGGCGCGAGTTCGGGCACGATCACGCCGTTGGCGATGCTATAGCTTCGAAGCGGCTCGGGCGCCCCTGCGACCGCGCGGCGCTCCAGCGCCTGGACCTACTGCGCAAACCGCGCCAGGGTCGGATCGTTGGGGCGCGCCCTGGCCAGTCGCGCCCAGACCGCCTTGGCCTCGGTTCGCAGCCATAGGCTTTCCAGCAAACCCGCATAAAGCGCCCACTGGGCCACGGTGGCCTCGGCCGGTGGTCGGCGGGCGTCCACCAGCGCCACTTCATCCTCCTGAAGCACGCGAAAGACTTTGCGCTTCACGGTCTTGGGTGTGCCATCGTCTTCGATCAGGGTCCAGGAATAGGATTCTCCCCGTCGCAAGGCCTGATCGGCTGCCAAGCGCAGGCTTCCCCCCGCCGCCAAAGGAGCGCGGACGACGAGCTTGGCGTCCCGGTCGAATACCGCCAGGAAGAGGCCCTCCGTCACGCCGGAGTACTCGAATTCGGGTGTGGTTTCGCGCACCGCGCCTTGGTGCACGGGCGACACCAGCGGGTCGATGTTGCGCATGCTGATCGCCGCCTGCTGCTGGCGCCGGGTAATGCCCTGGCTGGCGGCAACGACATCTTGGGGATGCAGCGCACGCTCTTGGGGGTTGAGACCATAAATCATCTCGATGCCCTCCTCCCCGACCTTGAGCCTAGCCGGTCCGAGAAAGGAGAGCTCGGCGCCACGGGCGTAGAAGGTGGCAACAAGCCTGGCACCGCGCCCCAAACCGATCTGCACGCCCGGTTCGAGGGTGGTGAAGAGGTGCACGTCCTGCACCGTCGGCTTGACGAATTGAACCGCACCGACCACATCCAGCACCATGCCCACCGGCTCGGCGGCACTCGTCTGGCTTCCCATCGCTGCCCACAGCAGGCCGCAGCATACTATCCAGCGCTTCATCATTCTTCCTTCAGACCCATCAATTCGAGTTCGCCCCGGCCGCGCACCGCACGCAAGCCCAGCGCCGCGAAACCTGCGGGCTGGCCAGCTTGCTCCCAGGCCAGCCGCGATACCACCATGAGTTGCTGCAAATCCTTGGTTTGTTCTTCCAGGCGCGCCGCCACGTTGACGACGTCCCCGATCACCGTGAATTCATAGCGCGCCGCCGAGCCGACCGCGCCGGCGAGCACCTCGCCGCAGTGTAC
This sequence comes from Casimicrobiaceae bacterium, assembly GCA_026646885.1. Taxonomy (GTDB): domain Bacteria; phylum Pseudomonadota; class Gammaproteobacteria; order Burkholderiales; family Casimicrobiaceae; genus JACPUX01. The sequence continues at coordinate 52,381 of JAPKHK010000005.1, forward strand.
GCCAATGCCGATCTTGAGCGGCGTCTCGGAATGCGCGGCGTTGAATTCCTTGACCGCGGCCAGCATCGCCTGGCCGGCCGCCAGCGCCGCCTGGGCAGGATCGGGCATGGTCTCGGGATAGCCGAAGACGACCATGATGCCGTCGCCGATGAACTTGTCGATAGTGCCGCCGTGCTGGTGTATGGCTTCGGTCATGCGCGCGAGATAGGCGTTGAGCAAGGCGAAAATCTCCCGCGGCGGCCGGGTAGCGGCAAGGGTGGTGAAACCGCGGATATCGGCGAAAAGCACCGCTACGCGCACGCTCTCGCCACGGCGATCGGGGGTGACGCGCCCATCCAGCAGGGCCTTGAGCACTTGCGGGCTCACGAAACCCTGAAAGGAGCGCCGCAACAAACGCCGCTCCCGCTCCACGCGCCAGTAATCGACCCCGGCACGCCCCAAAAAAGCGCCCAGCAAGGTCAGAAGCGGCAGTACCGGCGAGAAAAAAATCCCCGCCTTCCAGGCAAAGCCAGTGCCTCCGACCAGCAGCAGGGCCGCGACCGGCATCGCGCCGACGGCCAGACGCAGGCGCGGCAGCAAGGCCAAGGCCGCGCTCACAGCGGCCAGGGCGATCGTCACGGCGCCCGGGGCGGGCCGCAGTCCGCCCCCACTGGCTGCGCTGCGCAGCATCTGTGCATGCAGCAAGACGCCGGGTACGAAGAGTCCATCCGGTTCGGCCTGCGCCAAGGGCAGCGGTGCGCGCAGCCGATCCTCGAAGCGCAAGGTCGAACCCAGCAATACCGTTCGCCCGACGAAGGCGTCGCGCAATCGTTCGCGGGCGCCTTCACGCACCCAGGCGAGAATCTCAGTGAAACGCAGTGTCACAAACGGCGCCCCCAGGGCGAAATCGATGTAACGCACTTCCCCCGCTTCGAAGGCGGTGCCTGCCAGAGCATAAGACAAGGGCGGCGGACCATTCTTGGGCTGGCAAACGCCGCCGGGCAAACGGCGCACCACGCCATCCTCATCGGGGCAGATCAGTACCGAGGCCAGGGCGCCCGACTCGCGCCCGCCCCGCGCCGCCGCCAGGAAATCGATCTGTATCGGCCGAAAGCGCTTTGGACCAGGCTCCCAAGTCGCGCCGAGGCGCACATCGAGCTGCCGGCTAGCGGCATGCAAGGCACGCAGCAGCACTAGATCGTAGGAGAATTCCGGCTGATCGCGGCGCTGCAGGTGCCGCGCGGTCTTCTGCGGCAAGATGATATCCACTCCGACGGCGCGCGCCTCGCCCAAGCGCAGTCCGTCGAAAAAAAGTGCGAGGTCTTCATGCATCAGCGCCAAGGGCTCGCGCCGGGCATCGACATACGCGTCGTCGATGCCCACCACCACCGGGTCCAGAGCCGGCACTCCGGATGCGCCGCCACGAGCCCAGCGGGCGGCATGGTCGAAACTTGCCCGATGCAATGGATCGAGCACCCCGCTGCCGTCGAGCGCCAGCAGCAGGGCCAGGAGTGCCCCCAAAAGCATGAGCAGCGCGCCCCGCCGCCCAGGTTCGGGCGCGCTCCCGGCCGCAATCATGCCGCCGATCTCGCCAGAAAGGCCTCCATTTCCGCCACCGGCAGCGGCCGGCTCACCCAGTAGCCCTGCACCTCATCACAGCCCAGCTCGCGCAGGAAATGCCACTGCGCTTCGGTCTCCACGCCCTCGGCGATCACGCCGAGCTTGAGATTGCGGGCCAGCGTGAGCACGGTGCGAACGATGGCGATGTCGTCGCCGTCTTGCGGTATGCCGCGCACAAAGGATTGGTCGATCTTCATGTAGTCGAGGGGAAAGTGCTTGAGGTAAGACAGCGAAGAGTATTCGGTGCCGAAGTCGTCCAGCGCAATGCCGACGCCGCGCGTGCGCAGTTTCTTCAGCACGTGCATGGCGCCGGCCGGATCTTCCATCAGCACGCTCTCGGTGATCTCCAGTTCCAACTGGTCCGGAGGCACGCCGCTTCGGCGCAGCAAATCATGCACGCGGGCATCGAGATCGCCGGCGGCCAACTGGCGCAAGGAGAGATTGACCGCCACGCGAAACGGCGCATGGCCCGCCGCCGTCCAAGTGGCGCGCTGCGTGCAGGCGGTTTCGAGCACCCAGTCGCCGATGGATTCGATGAGCCCGGTTTGCTCCGCCAACGGAATGAACTTCGACGGCGGCACCAGCCCCAGCACCGGATGCCGCCAGCGAATCAGTGCCTCCACGCCGAGAAGGCGGCTCGATTGCGGATCGACGCGGGGCTGGTAGTAGAGCACGAATTCCTGCCTCTCGATGGCCTGGCGCAGATTGCTTTTCAAGGTAAGCGCCTCGCGAGCAAGGGCATTGAGTTCGGCCGAGAAGAAAGCGTACTGGTTTCTGCCGCGTTCCTTGGCGCGGTGCACGGCGGCGTCGGCATGGGCCAGCAGACTCTCGGCATCGTCGCCGTCCTCCGGAAAGCAAGCGATGCCCACACTGGCCGTGACGAAGATTTCTTGCGCGCCCAGAACGAAGGGCGCGCGCAAGGTATCCAGCAGGCTCTGGGCGATACTGGCCTGCTGCTGGCTGGTGAGACCGGTTTCGGCGAGAACGGCGAATTCGTCGGCCCCCAGGCGGGCTAGGGTGTCGAGTTCGTGCAGGGCGCCGCGCAGCCGTTCCGCCACCGCGGCCAGCAAGAGGTCGCCGGCGGCATAGCCGAGCGAATCGTTGATGGTCTGGAAGTGATCGAGGTTGATGAACAGCACGCCGAAACCGCCGCTCACGCGGCGCGCCCGCACCATCGCCCGATGGGCTTTTTCCTGAAAAAGGCTGCGGTTGGGCAGGCGCGTGAGCGCGTCGTGCTGGGCCAGGAAGTCCATTGCCCGCAGCCGGTGCACGCCCAGGCGTGCCAGTTCGATGGCAAGCCGCGGCTCGCGGGCAATCTGTTGCATCAGCGCCGACTTGTCGATGGCGATGAGTCGGCAGTCGGTCATGGCGATCGCACTGGCGCTGCGCCGCTGATCGTCGAGCAGGGCCATTTCACCCAGCACGCCGCCTGCGCTGACGGTGTCGAGCACGACGGTGCCGGCGCGTATCTGCGCCTGGCCTTCGGCCAGCACGTACATGCGGTCGCCTTCCTCGCCCAGCTCGAAGATGATCTCGCCGCAGGCAACCCGCCGCGCGGGCAGATCGTCCTGCAGGAGGGTAGTGAAATCGAATGCCATGCCGAAACTCCTGCTCCGTGCCCCTAGGATTTTCCGCAGCCCTGCGCTATCTTACTCCCAGCTTTGGCCAAGGGTATTATCGGCCGCCGAAATCCGGAGGACGCATGACCGCACCCGAGCGCTTTCGCTCGCTCATCCCCATCAACGCCCTGGGCAAGGAAAGCCTCGCCGCCCTATTGCGCGAAGCGCGCATTACTCGGCATGCCTCCGAGGAGATTCTGTTCAAAGCGGGGGACAGCGACAGCGATTCGATCTATCTTCTCGAAGGCGAAATCAGTCTCGTGCGCCCCAACGGTTTTCGCCGAGCGCTGGCCGCCGACAGCCCCGATGCGCTCTACCCCCTGGTGCACTTGAAACCGAGGCAGTTCTCAGGCATCGCCAAAACGCCGGTAACCGTCGCAAGAATCGACAGCGCCGCGCTCGACCGCTTGCTCACCATGGAGCAGTCCTGCGCCTATGAGGTCGAGGAGCTGGGCGTGGAAGACACCAGTTGGGTATTCCGCATGATGCAGCAACCCAGTTTCCAGAAGGTTCCGGCCGGCAACCTCGCCGCCCTCTTCCAGCGGCTGGAATCCACGCCCATGGCCGCGCGGCAGGCCATCATCCGGCAAGGTGACGCGGGCGACGCTTACTACCTCATCAAGTCCGGACGCGTGGTCGTGACGCGCAAGCTCCCCGATGGCAAGGTCGTGCCGGTCGCGGAATTGGGCCCCGGCGAAGCTTTTGGCGAGGAAGCGCTCATCTCCAAGTTGCCGCGCAACGCCACCGTGATCGCGCTGGAGGCCGGCGAGCTGATGCGCCTTTCCGCCGATGATTTCGACAAGCTCCTGGGCGCACCGCTGGTGCGCTGGATCGATCTCGATTATGCGCAGGAGATGGTGAAGGCCGGCGCTGGACTCATCGACGTACGCACCACCGACGAATTCGCGCGCGGGGCGATCAAAGGTGCGATCAATTTGCCCTTGTCCTTGCTGCGCCGCTGCGTCGACGAGCTGGACAAAAAGCGCCCCTGGATCATCTATTGCCAAACCGGCAACCGCACAGCCGCCGCGGCCTTCCTGCTGGCGCAACGCGGCTTGGAAGTGGCCGGACTTTTGGGCGGCATCGAGGCCCTCGCCGCAAACCACCCCCAACACCCCAACCCGGAGCCCACGTGAACGACGAGCAAACCGATAGACAAAGACGCGAATTTTTGGCGCAAGGCGCCGCCCTCAGCCTTTTGGCGCTCGCCACTCCGGCGCTCGCCCAATCCCCTGCCATGGAGAGCAAAAAGATGAGCGATACCGTCCAAGCCGCCTTCAAGGAAATGATCGACTGGAGCCTCAAAGAAAAGCGCGGCCTCACCTTCTACGTCAACGGCCAAACCCTAGGCGGCGGTGTGGTGCGCTGGATCGGCAACGAGGCGGTGGAATTGAAGAGTCAGCAATACAGCAAAATCGTGCTGCGGCTCGATCGGGTGGATGGGATTGCGCAGTGAAGAAGCCTTGACCGCGATCGGCCTCATCGAACAGTCGAAAACGATCCCCGTAGAACCGCGCTTGCCCGCGAAAGGGCGCTTGCGTAGTCAATAGCCCTTCTCCGGCCCTTTTCTGCGCGGTTTGTTATGCTACGCGCACCAAAGCCCTGCGGCGCAGACTGCACCGCAGGGCTTTGGTGTTCTTCCACCCCTACGATGAGGAGGCGGTCATGTTGCGTTGGTTTTCGTCCTTGTTTGTCCTGTTGTTCTCTCTGAGCGCTGCTTTTTCCGCATCCGCCGTTCAGCGCACTTTCGTGTCCATTTCGGGCAGTGACGCCAACACCGCCACCAACTGCGGCAACACCGCGCCTTGCCGCGGCTTCACCGCCGCACTCACCGTCACCGACAGCGGCGGCGAGATCATCGTGCAAAGTTCCGGCGGTTACGGGCCGGTCACCATCGACAAGTCGGTGAGCATCATCGCCCCGGAAGGGATTTATGCCGGCATCAGCGTTTTCTCCGGCAACGGCATCACCATCGCCACCGCGGGTGTGAAAGTAATGCTGCGCGGCTTGAGCGTCAACCGCCTGGGCGGCAGCGGCAACGGTATCTACATGACCGCCGGCGACAGCTTGGTGGTGCAGCAATGCGTCATCACCGACTTTAGTTCTGGTTCTGGACTCTATGTGTCGGGTGCGGTCACAGTACGCCTGCTCGATTCGCTGTTTCAGGGAAATGATGTCGGCGCGCAAGTTTCCAACGGTCCGTCGGCGCTGGTCTCTAACAGCCGCTTCATCGACAACGCCGACTTCGGCCTAGTCGTCGGCGCTTCGGGCAGCGGAGTAACGACCAAGCTGGAAGTGAACCGCTCCGAAGCCTCAGGTAATGGTTCAGTGGGCATCTACGGTTGGACCAGCACTAATGGCCAAGTGGAATTCAACGTCAAGGACTCTGTGGCAAGCAGAAACGTTCATGGCGTCTACGCTCAATCATCCGGCGGCACCACCCTCGCCAATGTGACGGGTAGTTTGATCAGCGGCAACACTTCCCGGGGACTGACAGCCGAAGGCAGTGGCGCGAAGCTGGTGGCCACAGCCAACACCGTCACCCATAATAACGTCTACGGGCTGTATCAAACCTCTTCAGCGGTGTTCGAATCGACCGGCGACAACACCGTGAGGGACAACACCGCCAACGCCTCCGGCACCATCACGACCATCAGCAAGATGTAGCGGTGGTTTTGTAGCCGGTGCGGCGCGGGCCGCGCCGGCCAGGGCGGAACCGGGCGGGTCGATAAGGCAGTGATCTCTTCTCGATCATGGCCGCTTTTGCACAGCATTCGCATACAGCGCTGGTAGAACAGCGGCGGCAGACGGTTATTGTAGCGCCGCGCTTGCCCTCGAACGGGCCCTTGCCTAGTCAATAGCCTTTCTCCGGCCCTTTTCTGCGCGGTTTGTTATGCTACGCGCACCAAAGCCCTGCGGCGCTGGTTGCGCCGCAGGGCTTTGGCGTTCTTCCACCCCTACGATGAAGAGGCCGTCATGTTGCGTTGGTTTTCGTCTTGGTTTGTCCTGTTGTTCTCTCTGAGCGCTGCTTTCTCCGCATCCGCCGTTCAGCGCACTTTCGTGTCCATTTCGGGCAGTGACGCCAACACCGTCACCAACTGCGGCAACGCCACGCCTTGCCGCGGCTTCACCGCCGCACTCACCGTCACCGACAGCGGCGGCGAGATCATCGTGCAGAGTTCCGGCGGTTACGGGCCGGTCACCATCGACAAGTCGGTGAGCATCATCGCCCGGGAAGGCATCTATGCCGGCATTTCGGTGTTCTCCGGCAACGGCATCACCATCGCCACCGCGGGTGTGAAAGTGGTGCTGCGCGGCTTGAGCGTCAACCGCTTGGGCGGCAGCGGCAGCGGTATCTCCATGACCGCCGGCGACAGCTTGGTGGTGCAGCATTGCGTCATCAGCAACTTCAGTTCTAGTAATGGACTCTATGTGTCGGGTGCGGTCACAGTGCGCCTGCTCGATTCGCTGTTGCAGGGAAACAATGTCGGCGCCTTCTTTGTCAACGGTCCGTCGGTGCTAGTGTCCGGCAGCCGCTTCATCGACAACGCCGATAGCGGCCTATCCGTCTTCGCTTTGGGCAGCGGGGTAACGACGAAACTGGAAGTGAACCGCTCCGAAGCCTCAGGTAATGGTTCAGCGGGCATCAACGGTTGGACCGGAAGTAGTGGCCGATGGGAACTCAACGTCAAGGATTCTGTGGCAAGCAGAAACGGTCATGGCATCTACGCTAGATCAAATGGCGGCACCACCCTCGCCAGCGTGACGGGCAGTTTGATCAGCGGCAACACTTCCACCGGGCTGACAGCCGAAGGCAGCGGCACGAGGCTGGTGGCCACAGCCAACACCGTCACCCATAATAGCGTCTTCGGGCTGTGTCAAACCTCTTCAGCGGTGTTCGAATCGACCGGCGACAACACCGTGAGGGATAACACCAACAACTCCTTCGGCACCATCACGACCATCAGCAGAATGTAGCGGTGGTTTTGTAGCCGGTGCGGCGCGATTGCGATGCCTCGCATTGTACGAGAGTTCCTGCGGCGGCGACTCGGTGCTAGAGTTTGCAGCCTGATGATGCGAGGGAGGTTCAAACATGCCGAAACAGCTCGACTTCTTCTACTTCATCGGCAGCACCTACACTTACCTTGCCGTGCTGCGCGCCGAGAAACTGGCGCGGCAAGCCGGATTGAGCCTCAACTGGCGCCCCTTCAGCGTGCGCACCTTGATGCGCGAACAGGAGAACGTTCCCTTCTCGACCAAGCCGCTGAAGCTCAAATACATGTGGCGCGACGTGGAGCGGCGCGCGATGCGCCATGGCTTGCCTTGGAAAGGTGTGCCCAAATACCCCATCGATGCCGAAGAACGCGCCAATCGCGTGGCCACGCTGGCGGCGATGGAAGGCTGGTGCTCCGAGTTCACCCAAGCGGCCTATCGCGCCTGGTTCCTCGAGGGCCAAGACCCCGGCGAACAGGAGACACTCGGCTCGATTCTCTCCGGCCTGGGCAAAGCCCCCATGGCCATTCTCGCCGCGGCCGACAGCGCTCCGGTGCGTGAAAGATACCTCGCCGAAACCAACATCGCGCGTGAGCTTGGTTTGTTCGGTTCGCCAACCTTCGTTTGCAACGGAGAATTGTTCTGGGGTGACGATAGGCTGGAGGATGCGCTGGATTGGTGCCTCGCGCATTGAACCGTGGTTCTTGCGCGCACCTACTTGGCGTTGGCGTTGCTGATGAGGCGGTAGTAGAACCGAATCAGCTCCGCATAGTTGTCTACGGAGATGCGCTCGTTGGTCCCATGGAAACGCGGCAAATCCTCGGGGCGGGCGCGCACGGGCGAAAAGCGGTAAACCGCGTCGGCGATACCCAAGAAGTGCCGCGCGTCGGTGGCGCCGATCATTAGGCCAGGCGCAACCACGGTGCCCGGAAACAATTCGCGTATCGTGCGGTTGATGAGCTGATAGCTCGGGCTGCCGGAGGGTGAAATGGGGGAGGCCTCATTGCCGGACTTGCCCGCACGGCGTACGGCGATTTTGTCGTTGGCGGCCACTTTCTGCACATGGGCGGTGACACCTTCCACGGTATCGCCCGGAAGGAGACGGAAGTTGACCAATGCTTCGGCCTGGCCGGGCAGCACGTTCTCCTTGTTTCCGGCGTGCATTACGGTCAGCGCGGTGGTGGTACGCAACATGGCGTTGGTGCTCGCGCCTTTTTCCAACTGCGCTTTGACCACCGGGCCAAAGAGCCACAGATTGGAAAGCAGCACGCGATTGAGTCCGTTCATTTCCGGCGCGATGGTGGCAAAAAGCTCTTGCGCCACGCCGCGGAAAGCGGCCGGCATCTGCCGGTCTTCCAGGCGCGTGAGCGCGGCGGACAACATGCCGATGGCGGTTTCCGGCCCGGGCATGGACGAGTGACCCGGCGTCGCCGTGGCGGTAAGCGCCAAGGTGAGGTAGCCCTTTTCGGCGGTGCCGATCAGCGCCACCGGCGCGTCGAGCCCCTTGAGCACGCCTTCGGTGATCAAGAGGCCCTCGTCGAGCACGAAATCGAGCCGTACGCCGCGTTCTTTCAGCAGGGCGACGATGGCCACGGCACCATTTTCGCCGCCGATTTCTTCGTCGTGCCCCGAGGCGATGTAGAGCGTCTGCCGCGGTTGATGCCCCGACGCCAAGAGCATTTCCGTGGCCTCGAAGATGCCGAAGAGATTGGCCTTATCGTCCCAAGCCCCGCGCCCCCAAATGAAGCCCTCGCGAATTTCGCCGCCGAAGGGATCGGCCTGCCAGGTCTTCTCGGTGCCCGGCGCGATGGGTACCACGTCCTGATGCGCCATGAGCAATATGGGTTTCGCTTTCGGATCACTGCCCGGCCAGGTGTAAAGCAGGCTATGGCCGCCGACGATTTCGCGCTTGAGGCTCGCGTGCACGCGTGGAAACGATCTCTCCAACAAAGCGTGGAGTTTTTGGAATTCAGCGGCACTCGCAGCGTCTTGCCCATCGTGCGACACCGTGCGCAAACGCACACCGGCAGCCAGTCGTTGCGCCGCGGCGGCGGTGTCGATCGCCAGGGGCGGCACCGGGGGCACTTGCATCTGACGCGAACCGTGGCGCAAGGTGTTCCCACCCAGCACGAATAGAAGCACTGCCAAGAGCGTCAAGGCGCCCAGGCCCATTTTTTTCGACATCTCGATTCCCCCAAAAGCGATGGCCGCGAGCATAACCCATGGCTGCGCGGGACGCGACCCGCGCCTGAGGTGGGGCTGTATCTTCGGCACGAAGGTGCTAAGGTACCGGTGCGACAAGGGCTCGGTGGTTCGTTCTTGACGTCAGGCAAGTTATTCGCTTTCGCTTGCTTGTCGTCGTCGCGCTAATTTGGTATTTTCGTACCGGAATACCACTTTAATGCAAAGGAGGATTGTCCATGGCACGTTCGACCGTCTGCCTGCCCTCTGGCCAAAGTCGGCCGAGCGGCGCTTTTTCTTCCTTTTTGCAACGATACCGCGACTGACAGGACTGGCCATGTTTCGAATCGCCCGCAGAGAGCAGTACTCGCCGCAGACCTTTCTTTGGGAAGTGGAAGCGCCCGACGTGGCACGTGCCGCCGAGCCCGGCCACTTCGTGATGCTGCGCCTGGATGAACACGGGGAGCGCATTCCGCTCACCGTGGCCGACTTCGATCGCGAGCGCGGCACGGTCACCATCGTCGTACAGGCCCTGGGCAAGACCACGCGCGAAATGCGCGACGGTTTCAAGGAGGGCGAAGCCTTCGCCGATTTCGTCGGGCCTTTGGGCCTGCCGCAACACATCGACCGCGTCGGCCACGTGGTGCTGGTGGGCGGCGGCCTCGGGGTGGCGCCGATTTTTCCGCAATTGAGGGCCTTCAAGGAGGCGGGAAACCGCACCACCTGCATCGTCGGCTTTCGTAATGCCGATCTCATTTTCTGGGACGACAAACTCGCCGCCTTCAGCGATGAGCTGATCGTATGCACCGACGATGGCAGTGCCGGCCGACCGGGTTTCGTCAACGCGGCACTGAAGGATGTGCTCGACCGCGAGAGGCCCGACCTCATCGTCGCCATCGGCCCCATGCCGATGATGCAGGCCTGCGCCGAAACCTCGCGCCCCTACGGCGTGAAGACCATGGTGTCACTCAACACCATCATGGTCGATGGCACCGGCATGTGCGGCTCCTGCCGGGTCACGGTGGGTGGGGAAATCAAGTTCGCCTGCGTCGATGGGCCCGATTTCGACGCCCACCTCGTGGATTTCAAGGAACTCAATGCCCGGCAGAAACGCTTCAAGAAGCAGGAAACGCAAGCTAACGAAGATTTCGATCATGTGTGCAACCTGGAGCAAAAGCTGCTGATCGAAGGCAAACGCACTTACAAGAAATACAGCGCCGTCGAGCCGCATCAAGTGAAAATGCCGGAACGCGATGCGGAAGAGCGCGCCGCGAGTTTCGACGAAGTAAACCTCGGTTACGCTTGGGAAGCGGCCCTGCGCGAGGCCGAGCGCTGCGTGCAGTGCATCAAGCCGACCTGCATCGAAGGCTGCCCGGTACGTATCGACATCCCTCGCTTCATTCGGCATCTTTTGGTGCGCGATCTGGAGAACGCGGTCGATGCCATTTACGATTCCAGCCCCTTCCCTTCGGTCTGCGGCCGGGTCTGCCCGCAGGAAAGCCAGTGCGAGGCGCAATGCGTGCTGATCAAAGCCAAGAAGGAACCGGTGGCCATAGGGCGCCTGGAACGTTTCGTCGGCGACAATGCCCTGCCGCGCCCGGCGAAGAAACAAGCGGCGGAACGCCTCGGCCGCGTGGCCATCGTCGGCTCGGGGCCGGGCGGACTGGCCGCGGCGGCCGATCTGGTGAAATACGGCTGCGAAGTGACGGTTTATGAAGCGCTGCACGTGGTGGGCGGCGTTTTGCGTTACGGTATTCCCTCTTTCCGTCTGCCGCGTGAAATCATCGATCGCGAAGTCAATCAACTACGCGACGCCGGCGTAAAGTTCGAAACCAACAAGGTGATCGGCAAGACCTTCACCGTCGCCCAACTCACCGGCGACATGGGGTTTGACGCGGTGTTCGTCGCCGCCGGCGCAGGCGCGCCGGCTTTCTTGGGCATACCCGGCGAATTCGCGGGTCAGGTGTATTCGGCCAACGAGTTTCTCACCCGGGTCAACCTCATGGGCGGCGACCGTTTCCCCTACGAAGACACACCCATCAGCAAGGGCCAGAGCGTGGTGGTGATCGGCGCCGGCAACACCGCCATGGATTGCCTGCGCGTGGCCAAGCGCCTGGGTGCCGGCACCGTGCGTTGCGTCTATCGACGCTCCGAGGCCGAAGCACCGGCACGGGTGGAAGAGCTTCGCCACGCCAAAGAAGAAGGTATCGAATTCTGTTTCCTGCATGCGCCGGTGGAAGTGCTGCTCGATGATGCCGGCGATGTACGCGGCTTGAAAGCCGAAAAAATGAAACTCGGCGAGCCGGACGAGCGCGGCCGCAGAAGCCCGGTGCCCCTGGGCGAATTCGTCGAGTTCGCCTGCGATACCGTGATCTATGCCTTGGGCACCAAAGCCAACCCCATCGTCAGCCAGTCGACCAAGGGACTGGAACTCAACAAGCGCGGCTACATCGTGGCCGATGAAGCCACCCAGGCAACCAACCTGCCGGGCGTGTTCGCGGGCGGCGACATCGTCACCGGCGGCGCCACGGTCATTCTGGCGATGGCCGCCGGCCGCCGCGGGGCGCGCGCCATCGCCGCCTGGCTCAAGACCGGCAAGAGCGTCTGGCCGATAGGCAGCGAAACCGTCGATGCCCATGCACCGCCGCTGCCCAGCGCCGAGAACGTCCACTGACCCAAGGAGCCGACCATGTTATGCCCCAAGTGCCAGCGCCCGCTGGAAGACGAAGCCGACGGCCCCTACATCTGCTGCGCCGACGCCACGCTGCAGTGGCGTTGCCGCGAGTGCGCCAAGGTGAGCGAAGGATTTGCCTTTCCCTATGGCCGCTGCCCGCATTGCGGCGGCGCGCTCGAAGCCATGGATGCACACGCTCCGGAAGACGCGGCGGCGCTCGCCGGCATACGCACCGCTTTTGAAATCGAACTGGGCGGGCGCGCCTTTTACACCCGCGCCGCGGCAGCCACCAGCGATCCGCAAATGAAAGCGCTGTTCGAGCGCTTTGCGGCCATGGAAAACGAGCACATGGATACGCTCTCGCGCCGCTACCACATCGACGCGCCCGCCTCGGCACCCGGCTTCGAAGTGAAGCTCGCGGCAATCTTCGGCGGCGTGGCTAGCCGCCCGGACGACCCCGGCAATCTCTTTCGCATCGCCATCGCCATGGAACAGCGCGCCGCCGCCTATTTCACTGAACAAGCCGCCCGGGCGCAGAACAACAGCACCGAGGCGCAGCTTTACCGCGAACTCGCCGCGGAAGAGCGCGAACACGCGGAACTCTTGGCCACCGAGTTCACCCGCTGGTCGGCGGGCAAGCCGGGCTTGATGGGAAGCTAAGAGACCCCAAGACCATTCACAAGTCGCGATCTTCAGTACATGTTCGCCGGGGTCAAGGCTCCAGCCGTTGCGGTGGAGTTGCCCTCCACCACATTGTTTCCCGCGGAGTAAAAAACGCCGCTCGACGCCTGGGATAGCCCCACACCGTTGCCAATGACGACGTTGCCGCTGGCAGTGAGCGTCGCGTTCGCACCATAGACACGCAGGCCGGAGGTTGCGTTGTCGGCGAGCAGGGTATTACTGATGCTGCCTTTCGTTGTCCCTGTAGCCGCCTGAATGTAGACGCCCATGCTGTTGCGCTTGGATACGGAATCGCGAACATCCAAGCGCGCGGAACCTGTGGACGATGCAAGGGCGTAGAAGCCCTGGAAGGCGTTGTCGAAGGAGAGCGTCTGGACCGCCTGAACTTCCACGGTGCCGCCATCGGCCTGAGCAACGATGCCCTCCCAGCCGGAGCGGCTGACGCTGGTGTTGCGCAGCATCAGGCGGGCAGTGCCGGTTCCGGTTGCCGTGACCGTGACACCGGTCTGGACACTATCGCTCACGATGGAGTTCTCCAAGAGCAAGCTGGCATTCTCGCTGGTGGTCGCGCTCAATTCGAAACCGCTCGTGCCGCCAAAAACGCGCACCCCGGAAACGGTGCCCTTCACGCTACCTGCCAGCCTGATACCGTACAAGCCATTGTTCGAGAATTCTGATTCCAGCACATCGACTTTGGCGGCGGTTGCAACCGACAGCCCCCTGCCGGACAGGTTGCGGATGACGCAGTTCTCCACCGCCAAGCTATTGCCTGCCGTCATGTCGATGCCGAAAGTTCCGCCTAGGCCGTAGATGCTCAGTCCGCGCAAAATTACATCGACCCCTGCAGTCGCGATGGTGATACCGGTGCCGGAAAAGACGCTGATACCCGCATAGACGCCCTCGGGGGCGATGATGCTCACTGACTTGTTGATGGTCACCGGGCCATAGCCGCCGGAACTCAAGACGATGATTTCACCGCCGGGGTCGGCAACCGTGAGCGCGGCGGCAAAGCCCCGGCAAGGTGCGCTGCTGGAACAGTTGCTGGCGGTATTGGCATCACTGCCGCTGATGGACACGAAGGTTCGTTGCACCGCATGAGCAAGCGAAGCCGCCAGCAGAGAGAACAACAGGGCAAGAACACTAAGCAAGGAACGCAACATGGAGGCCTCCTCATCACGCGGTAAATTAGACAAAATGACCGTGGCGCAGACTTCGCACCTTTGCTGGGTCAACATCGAAGGGCAGTATGTCTGCCGCAGTCCTAAATCATCGCAAAGGGCGTAATCGTTCCAGAAGTATTGCCGAGATTCTCTTCCACGCTGTTGTTACCTGCAGACTTGAGGGTCGAGCTGAAATTGACCATCCCCATGCTGTTGCGCGTCACGGTGTTGCCGCTGACTACCATGACTGCTCCGCCGTCCACCCGCAAAGCGTTGGTGTTATGGCTCAAAGCGCTTTTGCTGACGGTCGTGGAAACCGTGCCGCCACTCAGAGCATACGCAAAAACTCCGTTGACGTTGCGCGTGATGGTGGTTTCGGTCACCATCAACCGCGCCGTGGCTCCCGACCCGGCTGAGACATAGAACCCAGAAGACGTGCTGCCGCTGACCAGCGACTTCTCGACGTCCACTATGGTTTCTCCGGCGGTGGCGGCGACGTAGGCGCCATAGGAATTTTCGAAGAAGCTGGAGCGCGTAACCGTTGTGGTCCCGCCACGCGCTTCGATGCCGTAGCCGTTGCCGTTGAATATCGAGTCAAGGACGCGCAATTTGCCGGCCGCCGTGAAGTACACGCCGTCGGTGAAGTTCCTGAAATGACATCGATCGACGACCAGGCCCGAGCCATCGCTCATGTTCACGCCGTAGGACCCACCCAAGCCGTTGAAAGTCAGACCCCGCAGAATGACATTCACGCCGGCCGTCGCGATGCTCACGCCGCTCCCAGAAAACACCGAGACGCCCGCGTATACACCCTCGGGCGCGATGATAGACACCGATTGGGCAACGGCCACCGCTCCATAGCCGCCGGAGTCGAGCACGATGATTTCACCGCCGGCATCGGTCACCGTGAGCGCCGCCGAAAACCCTCGGCAAGGCGAAGTGCGCGAACAGTTGGCCGCGGTATTGGCGTCGCTGCCTGCGGTGGAAACAAAGGTGCGCTGCACGCCCCAAACAGGCCCGGCGGCCAAAAGCAGCAGCCCGACCGGCCAGAAAACAGAAATGCGAACCATGAAATCCTCCGAAACGATGTGCTTTACGCCCTAGACCTCATGACCGCGTGCGGTTTCTAATGCGGCGCTGAAGCCGTTAGCTTATGACGTTGGATGTAACCACTAGCAACCCGCAGCGCCGGAGAGTTTCCCAACCGGCGCCGCGGCGAATCATCTTCCGGGTTATCGCGCTATTTCAGCGTCATTGCCGTGGTGCTGCCGCTGACGTCGGCGGTCGTGTTCTCTTCAACCACATTGTCGCTGGCGCTCTTGATCACGCTGCTCGCCGCCTGAACCAATCCACTGTCATTCCGAGTGACGGTGTTGCGACTCAAGACCACGACCGTTCCCGATCCATAAGCGTAAATGCCGGTGACATTGCCGCTAACGTCGCTTTGCGCAATGCTCACGCGGGTGGTACTCGAGCTGGCATCGGCGTATACACCGTAACTATTGCCGTGAAACGACGAATCTTTGATACTCGCGACGACGGTCCCACCGCCGCTTGAGGTTGCATTGAAAGCAGCCGCCGAGCCTCTTTGGATCGCCAGGCGATCGGCTTCCAAACGCGTCGTATCGAAAGCCGAATCGGCTAATACTTCGACCGCCGTGTAACTAGATTCCGTTACCAGCGTATCGGCAATGAACATTTTGGCGCCGCCCCAGATCCTGATGGCGCGGTAGTTCTTGCGGAACACCGAATTTTTCACCTGAACGTCAACTTGGTTGCTGACCAGAAGCGCCACATCTCCACTCGTCGAGAAATTGGACACCGCGCAGTTCTCAACCAGAAGCGTGGAACCACTGGTCATGTTTATACCGTATTCGCCCCCCAGACCGTTGATGCTCAGGCCTTTGAGCACCACATCGACGCCGCCAGTGGCGATGGTGATGCCGCTGCCTGAGAAAACGCTGATGCCGGCATAGATGCCTTCCGGGGCGATGAGACTCACCGATTTGTCGATGCTCACCGGTCCGTAACCGCCAGAACTCAGGACGATGATTTCGCCTCCGGCGTCCGTGACCGTGAGTGCGGCCGCAAAACCGCGGCAAGGCGCGGTGGTGGAGCAATTGCTCGCGGTATTGGCATCGCTGCCGCTGGTGGAAACGAAAGTGCGCTGCGCGGCAAAGGCCGGGTTCGCAGCAATCAAGCACAAGGCAAGAGCGGAAACACTCGACAAAGTACGCAACATCCTGACCTCCCATGGTCGATTGAATAACGGACTGGTGAGGGTGCTGCGAGAATCTGCTTGTTGCCTCTGCATTCCCCTGCACGCCCCCTGTGGCAATGCTACGCGAGTGGCCGAGCGTCGACAAGCGCCGCTGCCCATTCGCCAGGCGCGAACGGGCGATTCTTCGCGGCCGCGCATTGCACGCGCCGCCAAGCGCTTACCGCGGCCGCTCAGGTTCCGCTGATATTGGTGATCACGCCCGATGTGTTGGTGACATTGCCGCGCACGACGTTGCTGCCGTCGGTCTCGATCACGCCGCCCGAGACCTGGATCATGCCGGTCTGACTTTTGGTGATCACATTCCCACTGCTGATCAGCCGCGCCCCGGCGCCGATGGACTGCATTCCGGCAAAAGAATTGGCGCTGAGCACCGATCTGCGTACGCTGACCGCGGCGCTGCCGCCGTCGCTGTAACTGATCACGCCGGTCGAGGAATGCTCGCTGATCGTCGCGGCGACGAGATCGATCTGCGCCACACCTCCCGAGTGCGCCTGGGCATAGAAACCAAAGCTTGCATTCCCATGCGCGTGAGACCGGCTGACGACCGCGAGTGTACCGGGCAGACCCGTGGAATAAACCAACAACCCGCCCCCCGCGTTGGAGTAGAAATGACTGCCGGTGACGAACACCTTGGAGTTGCCGCTCGCGCGCAGGCCAAAAACGCTGTTGTGCCCAAAGCGGCTGTTACGCACCACGACGGTCGCCGGCGCCGCAATATCCAATCCCGAAGTGTTGAGCCGCGTGACGACGCAGTCCTCCAGGGCGACTTTCGCGGCGGCATTGACTTGAACGCCGTAGGACCCGCCCGTGCCGGTGATGGTCAATCCGCGCAGCAAGACTTCAATGTCCGGCGCGGAGATGGACACGCCCACACCCGAATCGACCGAAATGCCGGCGGTCACGCCCTTGGGCGCAATGACCGAGATCGACTTGCTGATGGCAAGCTGCCCGAAACCACCGGAGTCGAGAGCGATGATCTCGCCCGCGGCGTCGGTTACGTCGTAAGCCGCCCCGAAGGTTCGGCAGGGCAAGGTGCTGGAGCAATTGATCGCGACATGGGTATCACTGCCACTGACGGAAACAAAAGTGCGTTGCGCCGCGAGGCTCGTTCCCGGCAAACCAAGAAAAAGCCCGAATCCGCTTAGGCCGAGGAACGATAGACTGCGAATTAGCGACATGGAATTCTCCTCTTTTCTCCGATATCGGCACACCCGTGAAACCGCCAGCTCGTAGCGCCGAACCAGCCTGCTCACTACGCCGATGGACGCTTCAGATCTTGGCAAAGGAAGTGATCGATCCCGCGGTTGCAGTCGGGTTTTCACGCACGACATTGCTGCCATCGGTTTCCAGCACGCCTGACGCAGATTGCACCAGTCCGGTGGTATTGCGAGTGATGGCATTGCCACTGGCGACCAGTGTGGCACCCGCGCCGGTGGAAAGCACCCCGGCATAGGCATTACCGGCCAGCAGCGCGCCGGTGACGCTGGTTCGCGCGCTGCCGCCACTGGCGAAGGCTACCGCCCCGGAGCTGGCGTTGACCGTGGAGGTGCTGTTGATGAGATCCAAGCGCGCCGAGCCGCTGGACATGCCCTGAGCCTGAAAGCCCGCGGCGCCGTTGCTGTGGGCGTGCGAGTCGCTGACTTCGACCGCGGTCTCTTGGCCGACGCCCGACGCCTGCGCCAAAAGCCCCACGCTGGTGTTGCGATAGAACTGGCTGCCGGTCACCAGCGCTTTGGCGGCGCCGCCGATGGTGGCACCCTGCTGCCCGTTGTCGGCGAAGATGCTGTCACGCACGCGAACCTTTGCCGCCGCCGCAACCAAAAGGCCGTCTTCGCTCATGTTCGACACGGTGCACCGCTCCACCGTCAGGCTCGCCCCGGAGCTCATGGCAATGCCGTTGACACCGCCCAGGCCGTTGATGTTGAGGCCGCGCAGCGTCACTTCGACACCCGCGCCACTGACCGTCACTCCATTACCTGAAAACACGCTGATGCCGGCGTAAACACCTTCTGGCGCGATGATCGAGGCCGACTTGTTGATCGCTACCGGCCCGTAACCGCCGGAGCCCAGCACGATGATCTCGCCACCGGCGTCGGTCACCGTGAGCGCCGCCGCGAAGCCCCTGCAGGGGGCCGTGCTGGAACAATTGCTCGCCGCATTGGCATCGTTGCCGCTAGTCGATACGAAGGTGCGTTGCGCGGCGTTCGCAAAGACCGGCATGGTCAGTGCAGCGACGAGTATCAGACGAGTAAATGGAAAGGACTGCATCGGATTCTCCTCATTTTTGACGATGGATATGGAAAGCGGAAAGCCTGCCCGGAGGCGCTCCGGGTTGGGCGAAGGCATGCCGAGGCACGGCCGACGATCTAGATATTCGTGAGGCTCGTGATCGCGCCCACGTTGGGATTGGAGTTGCCTGCCACGGTGTTATCTCCAGTCGATTGCACGACGCCACTTCCGGTGTTATAGATCCCATGGGCGTTGTGGGTGATTTTGTTGCCGGAGATGATCAGCCTTGCCTCGTTGCTCGCCGAAAGACCGGTAACCCCATGGCTCAGGTTGTCGCTGATGAGATTGTTGCTCGCGCTGGCGATCACTTTGCTGCCAGCCGAATCGACCATGGTGAGACCGAAGGAGTTTTTCGCCACCACCGAATCGGTGAGGGCGAAATCGATCACTCCTTGGCTGGTGGCGGTGAGGAAGACGCCTGAATGTCCGTTGCCCGATGCTTCCGAGCGAGTTACCACGGTTCCGATCGGAGTGACATCGGCTTCGACGGCGATGCCGTGCGTAGCATTTTCGAGTAGGCGGCTACCGGAAACGAGCGCCGACTTGCCCGCCAAGAATCGCGCACCGTAGCTGTTTCCACGCAATAGCGAGTCGAGAACGCGCACCAGGGCGTCGCTGCTGACCAGAAGCCCTGATCCACCACTGAAATTGGTGATGACGCAATTCTGCACGACGAGGCTGTTGCCGGCGGACATGTTGATGCCGTTCCCGGTACCCCCGATGCGGTTGATGTTCAGCCCCCGCAATACGACGTGGATACCGGGTGTGGCGATGGTGATGCCATCGCCGGAGAAGACGCTGATGCAGGCGTAAACGCCTTCCGGCGCGATGACGTTCACCGACTTGTCGATCGTTACCGGCCCATAACCGCCGGAATCCTGGACAATGATCTCACCGCCGGAATCGGTGACCGTCAGGGCCGCCGCGAATCCCCGACAGGGGACGGTGTTGGAACAATGGCTGGCGGTGTTGGCATCGTTCCCGCTGGTCGAAACGAAAGTGCGCTGGGCGGCGCTCGCCGAAAAGGCGGCAACCAACGAAAGCAGAAATACGGCAATGGACGAACGCAACATAGAGCCTCCTGGACGATGCCTGCTTGGATCTATTGCAGGCTGGCCAGGCGACAGCGATTTGCGTGCCAAAGACTTTTATGTTCTTTTTTTCAATACGTTATCGACCCATTCCTAGGTGAACGCAAGTATCTGCGTGTTGGCACGCGCCAACAAACATTCCGAGAGCCGGCGTAACTCTCTGTTTACGCGCACATAGACACTGTTGCCAAACACCGGCAATGCCAGTCAAATCGCGTCGGCATGCCGGTGGCCTGGCAAAGGCTCGATACGGCTGTGTCGCGCACGTCGGCATTCGCTGTCCGATGCCCGCGAAGTGCTTGGTTCCCCCCTTTTTGAAGCGAGCTGCCGCCAGCCGCTCGTTTCCTGCCCTGCGTCGCGCCACTGCATGGCAAAAAGGGCAATCGTTCCGAATGAACCGAGGCCATTCTCTTGCAAGCTGTCATTGCCGGCCGACTTGATCGTGGCTGAGCCGTTGTGCATGCCCGTGCCATTACACGTGATAACAAAGGTGCGCTGGCCCCCCAAACGGGCGCGGTGGTTGCAGTCGCGAACAAATGACCGAGCATGTGCGGACGAATCGATTGCAGCATCTTTGCCCCCTCACCATTCTTGTGTTTGTTGAAGCCGGCCGGCATTCGGCGGGTGTGTTGGACCAGTAGTTCTTGGCCCAGAGGGAGTGACGAGTATTTCCTTTCTCGTCCGAGCGAGACCGCCTTTCTGGCCGCGATTCGAGCCGCAGGCGGCCCGTTCGCGAGCGCTCCCCAAGCCGGGCTCCCGAAGGACATGGCCCCTGCGGGTCCATGCTGTCGTCATGAAGCGACGCACCCTATTGACGTGCAATCAACAAGTTGCCTTAGAAGCATGGTGATCTGTCGGGTTTAGGCGACACAAGCACCTCGGATGCAAACTCACTTTCATCAGGAGAAGCAAAGAGCTAATGACATTGGCATGGCTCTTGCGTCCGTGTGAACGACATGAACTCAGGAGAAGGGTCGGGAGATGAAGAATTGGAGCCGCCACCCGCTGAACGATCGCTGGCGGGATCTTGCCACCGTGTTGCTCATTGCGCTGAGTCTGGCGTGCTTGGTGCTGGGGTTGAACGCGCATGCCGCAGGAACACCCGCCTATCGCTTCTACAACGCGGCGCGCGGCACCCATTTCTACACCACCAGCGAAGCCGAGCGCGACTCGCTACTTCGTGGCGGCTCGCCATTCCAGTATGAGGGTGCAGCTTTCGCCGCGCCTGGGGAGGATGAGCAGGACGCCGTCCCCATCTATCGCTTCTGGCGCGGCGACAGCGGCAGCCATTTCTATGCTGCGTCTTCCGACGAAAGGGACTTTGCCCGCGGGCTCGCCGGTTACGCCTACGAAGGCGTGGCTTTCGCCGCCTTTACTTCAGCTGCCGCAGGTCGCATCGCCGTGTACCGCATGTACAACCGCGCCACCGGCGCTCATTTTTACACCGCGCTGGCGTCCGAGCGCGATTGGGTGTTGGGCACTTTTCCCGCTTATGTCGACGAAGGCATCGCCTTTTACGCCTATCCAGCCACTGGCGTGCCGCCTTTGGCCTCCGCCGCCTATGACGCCTTTCGGCTGCTCAACCAGGCGAGCTTCGGCCCCACCCCGTCGAGCGTGGAACGGGTCCGCGCTCTCGGGGCCACCCAGTGGATCGAAGAACAGTTCACTCAGCCGCTCTCCGGCTATCCTGACAGCAAGTACACGCACCTTTCTTTGGACGACTCGCCTACCTGCACCTTCAACGCCGATTCGAAGAGCGAGGAGTACCGCTGCGCACTCCAGCAGCTCACGCTCCTGCAAGTGCAAGCCGACTTCTTCGCCAACGCCCTAGGCTCCTCGGATCAGTTGCGCCAGCGCGTGGCCTGGGCGCTCTCGCAGCTCATCGTCGTCTCGGGCATGAAAGATCCGGATATGGAGACCGCGCATGTCATGGCGCGCTTTCACAATATTCTCTTCGAGGAGGCCTTCGGCAACTTCGAGCGACTGCTCTATCGGGTAGCTATTTCACCGCAGATGGGGCATTACCTCGACTGGGTGAATAATGACCGCCCCGACCCCGCGACCGGTCGTAGCGCCAACGAGAACTTCGCCCGGGAGATCATGCAGCTCTTCACCATCGGCACGGCGGAACTCAAAGCCGACGGTACTCCCATACTCGATGCCCAGGGAATACCCGTTCCCACCTATACCCAAGCAGACATCAAGGCACTGGCCCGGGTCTTCACCGGATGGACCTACCCCCCCGGCGGCAAGCGCGGCACCAAGATCGACAAGCCGGGCACCGCGTCCCGTTTTCAACACAATCGGCGGCATTACGTCGGCGACATGGTCACTTACCCCGACGGCCACGACGGCGACGCCAAGCTGCTCTTTGGCGCGGTGAACTTCCCCTCGGGCCAGAGCGCGCAGGCGGATTTCGCACAGGCCATCCGCACCTTGTTTCTGCACCCCAACGTCGGGCCGTATCTCGGGCAGCACCTCATCCGCCAGCTGGTCACCAGCAATCCCAGTTCGGCGTATGTAGCAAGGGTGAGCGCCGCTTTCAACGATAACGGCCAGGGTCAGCGCGGCGATATGAAAGCGGTGATCCGCGCCGTGCTGCTCGATCCGGAAGCGCGCGCCGATCCGCGCCTTAGCACCCAGACCGGTTTGCTCAAGGAGCCGGTACAACTGGTCACCAATCTGCTGCGCGCCCTCGAAGCGAGGAGCGACGGCATTTACGTGAGCAAATGGCCGAGGCGTATGGGCCAGCACGTCTATTACTCGCCCTCGGTGTTCAATTATTACCCCGCGGGCTTCGCCCTGCCGGGCACGACGCTCAAGGCACCCCAATTTGGCATACACAACGCCAATACCGTGCTGGCGCGCGAGGGCTTCATCTATGACCTCGTCTACAACGGCGGCTTGTCGCCTTATTCCAAGTTTCCCGAGGCGATTGGCACGAAGTGGGACATCGAACCCTGGAAGGCGCTTGCCGCCAACCCGGTAGAACTTGTCGCCCGCATCGATGAGCGCCTATTCGGCGGGGTCATGGAGCCGGCAATGCGCGACACGCTCCTCGAAGCGATCAATGCCGTGCCGGCCAACAAACCCGACAAGCGCGTGAAGATGGCGCTCTACCTTGCCGCGAACTCCTATCTTTACCAGACGAGCCGCTGACATGACGCAGAATCGACGCGAATTTCTTCAAAGAGCCGGGGCCCTGGGCGCGTTGGGCCTCGCGCAAACGCTCACTCGTGGCGGCGTTCCCGCCGCCTTGGCGCAGGCCACGGGCAGCTATCGCGCCCTGGTCTGCGTTTTTTTGTTTGGCGGCAACGACTGCAACAACACCATCGTTTCGCTTGACGACTATGCCTCGTACGCCGCCGTGCGCACTGGCGCTTCCGGCGTGGCCATAGGACGCGACACCTTCCTGCCCATCACCAACGGCGACGGCAAGCGCTATGGCCTGCACCCCGCGCTCGGTCCGCTGCACGAGCTCTACGGGCAAGGCAAGATGGCCCCGCTTTTCAACGTCGGCGCCTTGCTTGCACCGATCACGCGGGCGCAATTCCGGGCCGGCCAGTCCGTGCCCCAGAACCTCTTCTCCCACTCCGACCAACAGCTTGTTCACCAAGGCAACATCCCTGGAGCCGAAGTGGCTAGCGGCTGGGGCGGACGCATGGCCGATCGACTTCCCAATGCCAGCGGCGGCTTGATTCCGACGGCGCTTTCCTTCGACGACAATGCCCTGTTCGTCATGGGAAAAACGAGCGTGCCCCTGGCCGTGTCCGGCGAAGGAGGCTTGGCACTTTCCGCGGAAACCAGCTCCAGCATCGGAGCGGCGCGCTACCAGGCGCTGCGCAAGATTCTCGCTCTCGACGGAGGCAACCTGATCACCGCCAAGGCCTCGTCGATCATGAACCGCGCCCTCGAATCGGCCGAAGCCCTGAGCGCAGCGGTGAGCGCGAGCACGCCGGCCATCGACACCGCCTTCGAGGGCGTCGGCTCGGGCCTGGCGAGCCAGCTCGAAGGCGTGGCGCGCATGATTGCCGGACGCAATGCCTTGGGCGTGAGCCACCAGTGCTTCTTCTGCGGCCTGGGCGGCTTCGACACCCATTCTGAGCAGTTGGGCTTTCACAATGGCCGGCTCGAAGAAGTCGCGGAGGCCTTGCGCGCGTTCTACAACGCCACCGTCGCCCTGGGCGTGGCTGATCAAGTGACCACTTTCACGCTCTCCGAGTTTGGGCGCACGTTCCGCTCCCGTTCCAACAGCGGCACCGACCACGCATGGGGAGGGCACCAATTCATCGTCGGCGGCGCAGTCAATGGCGGTCAGTGCTTTGGCCGCTACCCGACCCTGATTTGTGGCGGTCCGGACGATGCCGCCGACGATGGGGTGTGGATTCCCACCACTTCGCTGGAGCAATACGGCGCCACATTGGCGACTTGGTTCGGTGTGGGTGCGGGAGACATCGATTATGTCTTTCCCAATCTGGCAAGTTTTGCGCAGGCGAATTTGGGCTTCATGCGCAGCTGATTCTTGCAGCGCATCAAGCCCAGTCGCGTCATGGGAACCTTGGCGTAACCGCATGGTCTTGAAGTAGCAACTGCCTGTGCACTATCATCAGTGCGAGATCAACAACCCCAGAACGGCCACGGAGGACTCCCATGATCGCAATTGACCAGCTGACGCGCGCCGAGAAGCTCGAACTGGCGCAGACCCTTTGGCGCGAGCTGAGCGCGGATTCTTGCGGCAGCGAGTGTGATTTCGCGCCCTGGCATGGCGCCGCGCTGGACGAGGCTATGCAAGTGCCTGATTATCGCGAAATCGACTTCAGCACGCGAAAGACCGCGTCCGCTTAGAATTCGTGCCAAGGTCGCTGGGCTCGGCTTGCGGCCTCGCGCGTACCGGTCCGGGGCCCAGAAATCGCGGCGCGCTCACTCGTAGCGCAAGGCTTCAACGGGCTTCATCGAGGCGGCCTTGCGCGCCGGATAGAAGCCAAAGAAAATGCCGATCGCGGCAGAAAAGCCAAAAGCCACGCCAGCCGCCGCGAGCGTAACCTCAACGGTCATGCTAGCCAACTCGGCAGCGACCCAGGCACCGCCCACACCGATCGCCAGGCCGACCAGCCCGCCCACCAGGCAGATCATCAACGCCTCGGCGAGGAACTGCCAGAGAATATCGCGGCGGCGCGCGCCTAGCGCCATGCGTATGCCGATCTCCCGGGTGCGTTCAGTCACCGAGACCAGCATGATGTTCATGATGCCGATGCCCCCCACCAGGAGCGACACCGAGGCAATGGCACCGAGCATGAGCGACATCGCGCGCGCGGCGACCGCGGCGGTTTCGGCGACCGCGGACATGTTGCGAATGCTGAAGTCGTCGTCCTGGCCCTCGCGGATACGATGGCGCACACGCAAAAGTTGGGTCATCTCCGCCTCGGCTTCGCTCAAGGCTTGCTCGGAAACCGCCTGCACCATGATCATCCGCACACTGCCAGGAAAAGGCGTGCGAATGAGCTGCTGACGGGCCGTGGTAAGGGGCACGAAAACAGTGTCGTCTTGGTCGCGTCCGTCGAGGTTCTGTCCCTTCCTGGCAAGGACTCCGATGACCGTGAAGGGGCTGTTGCGAATGCGCAGCGTCTTGCCGATCGGGCTTTCCTCGGGAAAGAGGTTCTCCGCCACGGTCTGGCCGATCACCGCCACGCGGGAGGCCGAGCGCAGGTCGGTGTCGCCGAAAAGTTCGCCTTCCTCGGTATCCCAGGCGCGCATGGCGAAGTAACCAGGAGATGTGCCCCAAACCAGCGTACCCCAATTGGCGTTGCCATAGGCAAGCTGAAAGCCGCCGCTGATCATCGGTGCGGTTTCGCGCACCGTCGCGAGGCGGCCAATGGCGTTCGCGTCATCGGTCGTAAGCGTTTGCGCGCTGCCGGTGCCAAACCGCACGCCGCCCGAGGTAACCGCACCCGAGAGCACGATGAAGAGATTGCTGCCCATGGTCGCGATCGACTGATTCACCTTGGTCTGCGCGCCCTGACCGACGGCCATCATCAAAACCACGGCGCCGACACCGATGACCATGCCCAGCATAGTGAGCGCGGTGCGCAGGCGATTCATGGCCATGGCACGAATGGCTTCGAGAAGGACTTGGCCTGGGCTCATCGTCTGGCGGAGTCCTCACAGTCGCCGCGCGGTACCAAAAAGTCAGCTCGGTTCGCCGCGAGGGCGGCGCCGCTTCTTCGCCCGCACGCGTTGCCAGCGCTCATGCCAGCCCCCCTGCCACCGGACCGTCGTAAGTGACCAGGCCGTCCTTCAAGCGCACCAGTCGCTTGGCATGATGGGCGATGTCGGGTTCGTGCGTCACCAGAACCACGGTGATGCCCTCGTCACGATTGAGTCGGGAAAACACCTCCATGATTTCTTCCGAAGTGCGGGTATCGAGGTTGCCGGTAGGTTCGTCGGCAAGCACCAGGGCCGGTTGGTTGACCAGCGCTCGAGCGATAGCCACGCGTTGCTGCTGTCCGCCGGAGAGCTGATTGGGCAGGCGCGTTGCGAAGTCGGCGAGGCCGGTCTGGGCCAATTTCTCGCGGGCGCGCCGCCTGGCTTCGCCACGTCCAATACCGGCATAGGCCAGAGGCAGAGCGACATTGTCTTCCGTGCTCATACGCTTCAAGAGGTTGAAACCCTGAAACACGAAGCCGATGGTGCGGTTACGTACTGCCGCCAGATCGCCGTCGCCCAGCGCGGAAACGTCGCGGCCTTCGAGTTCGTAGCTTCCGCCACTAGGGGAGTCGAGGCAACCGAGGATGTTCATCAGCGTCGACTTGCCCGATCCCGACTGACCCATGATCGCCAAGAACTCACCGCGCTCGATGGTCAAGTCGATGCCAAAGAGCACCGGCACCTCCACACCGCCCGGTGTCGCGTACTGCTTGGTAATGCCGCTGAGGCGAATGAGCGATGCCATGTGGCGACGCTCAGAACAGGCGCATTCGGAAGTTGCCGGCGTCAGCCGTGGCACTCTTGCCGATTTCCCGCAGCACAACCTGGTCGCCGGGTTTCAGCGTTTCGTCGGTGAGTTCGACGAAGCGATTGTCGGTGATGCCGGTTTTGATTTCCACGGGCACCGCTTTCCCGTCCTCACCCAACTTGTAGACTCTGGCACCGCGCGCCGGCGTACGCACTGCGGGACTGCCGGCGTTACCGGCATTGCCATTGGCCGCCCCCGCTGACGGGCCGCGCCGCTGCTCGCCGCCCGCCTCGGCGCGATTGGGTTTGGGTTCGTCGCTGGGCCGATAGCGCAGCGCCACCGCAGGTACGCGCAATACCTGATCCTTGCGATCCACCACCACGTTGACGTGCGCCGTCATACCCGGCAACAAAAGGCCGGAATCGTTCTTGACCGCGATGACCACGTTATACGTGACCACGTTCTGTTGGGTGGTCGGATTGATGCGAATCTGCCGCACTCGGCCCGTGAACTCCTGATCCGGGAAGGCGTCGACGTTGAAGCGTACCGACTGCCCCTCTTTGAGCGCACCGATGTCGGCTTCGGCAACGCTGGTGTCGATTTGCATCTGCTCGAGATCACGGGCGATCTGAAACAAAGTGGGCGTTTGAAAGCTCGCTGCCACGGTCTGGCCGACATCGATGGATCGATTGATCACCACGCCGGAAATCGGCGAGCGAATCACGCTGTAGTTCAAGTTGGCCTGGTCACGCTTGAGTTGCGCCTCATAGACCGCAATCTGCGCTCGCGCGCTTTCCATTTCCTTGGTTGACTGGTCGAGCACCGCGGCGGAGACGAAGCCTTTTTCCACCAATTCGCGGTTGCGCTTCAGGGTGCTTTCGGCCAGGGCCAGGGCCGCCATCGCGTTGCGCAAGTTCGCCTCGGTCTGCTGGATCTGCGCCTTCAAGAGGACCGGGTCGAGCTCGGCGAGAATCTGTCCGGCCTTGACCGGCTGGTTGTAGTCGGTGTGCAGGCGCACCACCGTGCCGGAGATCTGTGTGCCGACATTGACCACCGTCACTGGATTGAGGGTGCCGTTGGCGTTGATGCGCTGAACGATGCTGCCCCGGTCGACAGCCGCGGTGCGATACTGCGGTTTGGCCTTCTCGACGCTGCGCTGCTTCCACCAGGCGTAGCCCCCCCCTGCCACCACTACCGCCACAGCCAAGAGCGCCAGGCGGCCAATCAACGCTTTGTGCATTACCTGTTGTTCCCTTCTCACGCCGCGAGATCACGGCATCTTGACGTTGCCTCGGCGCACCCGCCTTCGCATCTCACCCGGTCTTCTTGGCGCGCACCTGCTCCTCGAAATCCGCCTTCAAGCTCCTGAGCCGCGCCCCGACGACCGAGAGCAGGTAGAAATCTCCGTCGTTGCTGCCGAGGGCGAGTTCCATCTGCTCCACGGCGCCCTTGAGGTTGCCTCTCCAAGCATAGTACTCGCCCTGGTGGCGATGCTGCAGAGCGCGTCTGCCCAGATCGGCGTAACCCCGCGCCGCGAGTTGGTGCAACTGCCCGTCACGCGGGTAGCGCTGCAGTTGTTCGGCAACGAACGCGACCGCAAGCTTGGATTGTCCGTCGCGCAACAAGGCCTCCGGGTAATCGTAAACGAGCTGCAGGTGCCCGGGAAATGCCTTGAGCGCGCTTTGATACCGCGCCACCGCGGCCTTGACCTTCCCTGACTGCAAGAGGAGCTGCCCCGCCAAGGCCTCGATCATGGGGTGTCGCGCGTGCGTCTTCTCCAAAACCGCCAGTTCACGCTCGGCGCTGGCGTAGTCCTTGGCGCGCAATAAGGCCGCGACCAGCCCGTAGCGAGTGGCCGCCTCGTGATTGAACTTGCGTTCCTTGAGCGCCACTTCGAAATGCGTCACGGCGGCGCGGTCTTCCCCCTGGTAGCTGCGCGCCAGGGCACGCACGAAGTGGAATTCCTCGCTGTCGCGAACTTGCCGATAAGGCTTGTCCCGAACGCGATCGAGCGCCTCGGCGATGCGTTCGGTGGTAACTGGGTGGGTGCGCAAGTAGCCCGGCGTCTTGCCAGTATCATTGGCGCGGGTGGCGCGCTGCAACCGCTCCATGAAACTCGCCATCGCACGGGTGTCGAAGCCCGCGGCCTCGAGCACCTGCACGCCGATGCGGTCCGCCTCGCGCTCGTGCTCTCGAGTGTAGTCGAGCTGCGCCTGCATCAACCCCGCCTGGGAAGCCAGGGCCAGACCCTGTGCGACCTCCGGATTGGAACGCGCGGCAAGGATCGCCAGCGCGAGCGCCGCCATCGACACGAGCCCCGCCTTGCTCTGCGAGTCGATCATGCGGGCGATGTGATTCTGACTGACGTGGCTGACTTCGTGCGCGAGCACGCTCGCCAATTCCGACTCCGATTGCGCGAGCAGGAGCAGGCCCGCATTGACGCCGATGAACCCGCCGGGCAGCGCAAAGGCGTTCACGGCAAAGTCGTTGACGGCAAAAAACTCGAAGTCGCGCTTGCCTCCTGGGACGGCTGCGGCAAGCCGCAGACCCAGCTCGTTGAGGTAGGCATTGATCTCGGGGTCGTTGAGATAGGCTCCGGAGGCACGCAGTTCCAGCATGGCTGACTCGCCGAGCTTGCGTTCCTGCGCGGGCGAGAGCACGGCTTGAGAGGCATCCCCTAGATCGGGTAGTGCGTGAGAGATGACTGGCTGGGCCCTGGGGGCGGCGCTGACCCAGAGCGCCGCCAAGGCAAATAGCGGGAGAAACCAACGGCATTTCAGCATGATGCTATGATTGCCCGGTTCTTTTGTAAGTTCACGGCTTCGCGCATGTCTGACAAAAATTTACATTTTACCCATTTCGACGCGACTGGACAGGCGCACATGGTCGACGTGGCCGACAAGGCCGAGACTCGCCGTGTGGCCCGAGCTCGCGGGCGCATCCGCATGCTGCCGGATACGCTGGCGCAAATCGAGTCCGGTGATCTCAAGAAGGGGGACGTTCTGGGCGTGGCCCGCCTAGCGGCGATACAGGCGGCGAAGCGAACCGCGGAACTCATTCCACTCTGCCACCCCCTACCCTTGACACGCGTGGCGGTGGACTTCGCCATCGACCGGGCGTCATGCGAAGTGCGCATCGAAGTCACCGCCGAAACCGTCGGCCGCACCGGCGTCGAAATGGAAGCGCTTACCGGCGCCAGCGTCGGCTTATTGACCATCTTTGACATGTGCAAAGCAGTGGACCGAGGTATGGCCATCGTCGAAGTGCGTCTGCTTGAAAAGCTCGGGGGCAAATCGGGACACTGGACCGCATCCACCGACGGCCAATAGCTCCCGGCCCGCTGAGAGCCCCACGCACGCCTAACGCCTCATGGTCATGCGCATACTCTTCGTGGAGGATTTCCCGCCCATTGCTCGCTACGGCGCGGGTTTGCCGCGCGCCCGCGCCGTGCTCGAAGCCTTGCTGGGCGAAGGACACGCCGTCTCACTTTATGCCGTGTTCGGTCTGCGCGGCCAAAGCCGGGCGCAGGCCGAGCAGGCGCTACCCACGGGCACGGTCTTGCTGGAGCCCGCCGGCCCGCAAGGTTTGCTCCAACACTTGGCCAGCCAAGCGGCGACTTATGATTTGCTCTGGATCTGCCGCAAATCCCATATGGGTGCCGCGGCCGTGCTGAGCGATCAGGGTGTGACACTGCCACCCATAGTCTACGACACCGAGGCGATCGCTTTTCATCGTGAGCTTCGCGGCAGAAACCTGCGTGGCGAAGCGGTGGCGCCGGAAACGGTGGAACAATTGGCGCACGGCGAAGCACGCCTGGCGAGCATGGCGCGCGTCGTGGTAGCGGTTTCCCCGGAAGAGCAGCGTTTCTATGCCAGCCACTGCGCCGCGCCGGTGGTCGTCGTGTCAGCCACCGCCGAAGTCGGCGAGAACACACCCGGGCCACGCGAGCGCGAGGGTCTGTTGTTCGTCGGCGCCTTCAATCACGATAGCGAGCCCAACGCCGACGCGCTGCGTTACTTCTTCGGCGAAATCTGGCCACGCCTGAGGCGCCTGCGCACCATCAGTGCCACCATCGCCGGCTGGGGCACCGAACGTTCGCCTCTCGTGCGCAGCTTCGCGGCCCAAGGTGTGCAAGTGCTCGGCCCGGTGCCTGACCTGGCACCGCTGTATGCCAAGGCGCGCCTTTTCATCGCGCCGACGCGCTTTGCCGCCGGCATTCCGCTCAAAGTGATCGAAGCAGGGGCGCAAGGCCTGCCCGCGGTCGTCACGCCTTTGCTCGCCGCGCAGCTGGGCTGGACGACCGAAGCTGAGCTGCTGGTCGGATCGAATGCCGCCAGTTTCGCCGAAAGCTGCGACTGCCTGGCCGACGACGACGCGCTCTGGGCGCGCTTGAGCGCCGGCGCACGAGCGCGCGTGGCCAGCCAATTCAACACAGGCACGTTGCGCCAGGCAGTGCGCGAGACGCTCGCAGCAGCCCGCTGAATAGCCGACCAGC
This sequence comes from Casimicrobiaceae bacterium, assembly GCA_026646885.1. GTDB lineage: Bacteria > Pseudomonadota > Gammaproteobacteria > Burkholderiales > Casimicrobiaceae > JACPUX01. The sequence goes on from JAPKHK010000005.1 coordinate 83,396, forward strand.
GCGCCCGCGGCACTGCGGCAATTACGTACGACGCGGCACCCGCGCCTTTGTTATATTCATTGCTACGCTAAGATCATCCCGAGTTGCCATTATGGACCCAGACATTCGCGCCGCCGCCCTCGAATACCACCGTCTGCCCACGGCGGGCAAGATTTCGGTACAGCCCACCAAGCAGCTCGTCAACCAGCGCGATCTGGCACTGGCCTACTCCCCCGGCGTGGCGGCGGCCTGCGAGGAAATCGTGCGCGACCCCGGCGAGGCCTCACGCCTCACCGCCCGCGGCAACCTTATCGGCGTGGTCACCAACGGCACCGCGGTACTGGGCCTGGGGCCGATCGGACCGCTGGCGGCCAAGCCGGTGATGGAAGGAAAAGGCGTGCTCTTCAAGAAGTTCGCCGGCATCGACGTCTTCGACATCGAAATCGCTGAACTCAACCCGGACAAGTTGATCGACATGATCGCCGCGCTGGAGCCTACTTTCGGCGGCATCAACCTCGAAGACATCAAGGCACCGGAGTGTTTCTACATCGAGAAGAAGCTCCGCGAGCGGATGAAGATTCCGGTCTTTCACGATGACCAGCACGGCACCGCCATCATCGTCGGCGCGGCGGTGCTGAACGGGCTTTCGGTGGTGGGCAAAGACATCGGCGCGATCAAGCTGGTGGTTTCCGGCGCGGGTGCCGCGGCGTTGGCCTGCCTCGACCTCTTGGTGAGCCTGGGCGTCAAACGCGAGCACATTTGGGTCTCCGACATCAAGGGCGTGGTCTACCGTGGCCGGGTCGAAGAAATGGACGAAAACAAAGCCCGCTATGCCCAGGACACCAGCGCGCGCACGCTGGCCGAAATCCTGCCGGGCGCCGACGTGTTTCTGGGCCTGTCGGCGGGCAAAGTGTTGAAGCCCGAGTGGCTCGCCGGCATGAAAGACAAGCCCTTGATCCTGGCACTCGCCAACCCCGAACCGGAAATCCTCCCTGACCTCGCCAAAGCGGCGCGGCCCGATGCCATCATCGCCACAGGGCGCTCGGATTACCCCAATCAGGTCAATAACGTTCTTTGCTTCCCCTTCATTTTTCGCGGCGCTTTGGACGTCGGTGCAACCAGCGTCACTCATGAAATGAAACTCGCCGCGGTGCGGGCCATCGCCGAACTGGCGCGGGCGGAGCAATCGGACATCGTGCTCTCGGCCTATGGCGCGGAAAGCAGCACCTTCGGCCCGGAATACCTCATCCCCCGGCCCTTCGATCCGCGCCTCATCGTCAAGATCGCGCCGGCGGTGGCCCAAGCGGCCATGGATTCGGGTGTGGCCACCCGGCCGATCCCCGATTTCAACGCCTATCGCGAACAGCTCACGCAGTTCGTGTACCACTCGGGCCTCTTGATGAAGCCGGTATTTACCGCGGCGAAGAAGGCGCCCAAGCGCATCGTTTACGCCGAAGGCGAAGACGAGCGGGTGCTGCGCGCCGTGCAAGTCGTGGTCGATGAGGGCCTGGCGCGACCCATCCTGGTCGGCCGCCCCGCCGTGCTCGAACGCAATATCGAGCGCCTGGGCCTGAGGCTCAAACCCGGCAGCGATTGCGAAATCGTCAACCCGGAATACGATCCGCGTTATCGCGACTACTGGAGCGACTACTACCGGCTCACGCAAAGACGCGGCGTTTCGGTGCAATACGCCAAAATCGAAATGCGCCGCCGGCACACCTTGATCGGCGCCATGATGATCCATCGCGGCGACGCCGACGGCATGCTCTGCGGCACCTTCGGCACCTACGCCCTGCACCTGCACTACGTCGATCAGGTGATCGGGCTCAGGCCAGGCGTGCGCGAATACGCCGCCATGAATGCGCTGGTGCTGCCCAAGCGCACGGTGTTCATCACCGATACTTACGTCAACGTCGACCCCAGCGCCGAGCAGCTCGCCGAAATCGCCCTGCTCGCCGCCGAAGAAATCCGCCGTTTCGGCATCACGCCCAAACTCGCCCTCTTGTCGCACTCCAGTTTCGGCAGCTACGAAGATGCTTCGGCGCGCAAGATGCAAGACACTCTGGCACTGCTCAACGCGCGCGCCCCCGAGCTCGAAGTCGATGGCGAAATGCACGGCGACGCCGCACTCTCCGAAAGCGTGCGCATGGCCTCCTTCCCGAACTCGCGCCTCAAAGGCGAAGCGAATCTTTTGATCATGCCGACGCTCGACGCCGCCAACATCTCCTTCAACCTGCTGAAGCAAGCCGCGGGCGACGGCGTCACCCTGGGCCCCATACTCCTGGGCGCGGCCAAGGCGGTGCATATCCTCACCCCCACCGCCACGGTGCGGCGCATCGTCAATATGACGGCGCTGGCGGTGGTGGATGCGGGGGGGAGTCGCTAGGTGGTCTTTGCAGACAAAAGAGCCCGCCCTTCGAACGCGGACTCTCTCTCCTTCCCCACCGGGACGATTTGCAAGATTTGGTTTCTAGACACTAGTTTCTAGAAACTAGCTGGCCCAGTTCTCCGTCTTGAGGCCTGGCACACGCTGAAATTCGCGCATATTGTTGGTCACGACCGTGCAGCCCAATGCCAACGCATGCGCCGCAATCTGCATATCGTAAGGGCCGATGGGCATGCCGGCCCGCTCCAGCGCGCTTCGAATTTCACCGAATTTCCAGGCGGCCATCTGATCGAAATCGGCGATCTCCAAGGGCAACAGAAAACCTTCCAGCGCGGCCCGGTTGCGATCGGACCCGCTTTTCGCCACTCCATAAGCCAGTTCGGCCACAGTCACCGACGACACGCCGATGTCACCCAGTTCGACGCGTTGAAACCGTTCGAGAATTTTCGCCGGACGCTTGTTGATGAGGTAGATGCAGATATTGGTGTCGAGCAGGTATCTCATGGCGCAAACGCTTGCCTCTTCTGCTGCTCAGGCTGGCTGCGCTCCAGCACAAAACCGGGTTCGAAAGCGGCAAGCGCCTTTTCCAGTGTGCCCCATCCTTCCTTGCGCGGCAGCAGCACGACAGCATCGCCCACACGCTTGATATAGACCTCGTCGCCATCGAAACGGAAATCCTTGGGCAGCCTTACGGCCTGGCTGCGCCCGTTGAGAAACAACTTTGCGGTTCGCATACTCGCCTCCGGAAAGGGACTATATTTGCAGTATATACCTTCTCTGCCCGTCCAATTCATTCGATTTTTCCGGCGAGGAGAATGAGTCTCGATATGCGGTGTGTGGACACGGCAGCAGCCGCCAAGACGCGTCTACCAAGAAAACTCCAAGCACCCGCCTTGCATCGAAGCAGGAACTGGACCCGCGCCCTAGGCGAGAGTCTTGGCCACCAACTGCGCGCGATTCTTTGCGCCGGTCTTGCGATAGAGCAGTTCCAACTGCGTCTTCACCGTCGCGGCACTTTTCGTGAGGGTCTTAGCGATTTCGGCGTTAGTTTTGCCCAGATGCAGATGTTCCAGCAACTCGCTTTCCGCTTTGCTCAACCTCAAGGCATGGGCGTTCTTGGTTTCGCCAGGCGCAAGCCATGCCTCATGCGCCGGCAGGGTCGCCAATTCACGCACCGCCCGCGGGCAACGCGCAAGGGCGCCCTCCAGATCGAAGAGTGCCAGAAAAGTGAAGCGCCCTTCGAGCGGCGCAAGCAACCCATCCACCAGGCAGTTGCGAAACCCCGCGCTTTCGAAATTGGCTCGCCAGAAAGCGTCTTGTATGCCTCCCAGGGCGGGCCACTCCAGCAACAAAGGAGCGCGGTGCTGGTTCCACAAATGCAAGGCGGGACTGCGCAGTTCCCGTCCGGGCGTGGACAGGCGCTGCACGTAGGCTTCATCGAGATTGCTGCGAATCACTCGATCGACGACCAAGCCCGTCAGATGCACCGTGCCCATGCCGAATAGCGCCCCGCGGTGGGGCAGGCGGGCGTGCAGGGTGAGCCTGGCCCACGCTGCCAGGTCATTCTCCGAGCGCAGCGTGGCCGCTTGGGCACGCTGGCGGGCGGCCGTTTCGACTCGGTGATCGCAACCCTTCGGACATTGCGCTCCGGCGACCCAGGGGCACGCTTGCGTTGCCTGCGCCAGGGCTTGGGCCGGATTACCCGGAGACACTCGGCGCCTTTCCTTCAGCGTCAATTGCGGTTCGAGCAGCGTTGCGGCCTCGCGCATGATGACGTCCTCACTTCAAACATCTCGAAATCCTGTCGTCCCCAAGACGGCGAATTCTGCTGCCAATTTTGTTGTTCGTGTTTTGAGTCGCGCCGCCTCAGCGAGGCACACGCGATAAGGCATCATACAACAAAGTGCGTCAGTGGTGTGTTCCTTGGGCGCGCGCCGAGAAACCAAAGCGAGTAAAAAGCGACCGCACTCGCCCAAGTCCGCGCCCCTGCGAGCGAAACGCCTGATTCGCCAAGAAGATGCCCAGCTCTTTGGTGCGTCAAGACTCACTGCAGAACGCGCTGTTACCACGCCACACATCTTGTGTCAATCGGCCGACCGGCCGATAGCGACCTTGCCGCGCGTGTTGCATCATTTCGCCAACCCAAGCAGGCCGTGTCTTCATCCCCCAGGAACACCGCAAGCCAAGGGCAAAGCGATCTGCCTCAATCCAACTCCGCCGATGGAACGACCTCTGTACAGCCCTGGTACCTTGATATCCGCTCGCAAGCTCCTTCTAAGGGAGCCCTCGATGCCAAGTATTCGCGATGCCACCCTGGCGCCGCGCCCCTTTGCCGCGCGCCCGCCGGGCCGCCCCAAGGGCGCGCAAGCCAAACACCGGAGCGGGTACCGCCCGCGAACCGCACTCACCCCCTTCCCCCGGAAGGGGGCTGGGGGGAAGGTCCACCACCCCCCGCCGGGCCGCCCCAAGGGCGCGCAAGCCAAATACCGGAGCGGGTACCGCCCGCGAACCGTACTCACCCCCTTCCCTCGGAAGGGGGCCGGGGGGAAGGTCCACTGCCGCCCCCCGGGCCGCCCCAAGGGCGCGCAAGCCAAAATCCGGAGCGGGTACCGCCCGCGAACCGTGTTCACGCCCTTCCCCAGGAAGGGTGACGGGGGGAAGGTTCACCGGTGAGCGTTCCTTTGTTTCGCCAAGAGGCGTTGCAACACCAACGCGCACGCTGGCTGGGCGAGGTGGTGCTCATCCGGCCGGTGACTTTGCGAGTTTTCGTGCGCATCGCCACGTCTTGCGCATGCGCCATTCTCGCCTTTCTCGTTTGGGGGCAATACACCCGGCACACCACGGTGAGCGGGCAATTGGTTCCCGACACCGGCTTGGTCAGGGTCTACGCCCCGTCGGGCGGCATCGTCGCGCGTAAAGCGGTGAGCGAAGGCCAGGCCGTGCAGCGCGGCGATCTGCTTTACGTGTTGACCAGCGAACGTCAGGACGCCGCTTCGAGCCCGGTGCAGGCCCGCATCAGCCACGAAGTGCTGAGCCGCAAGGCCTCTCTTCAAAACGAGCTGGCAAAAACCCGCCTGATGCAGCGCGAAGAGCGCGCCGCCCTGGAAGAACGCGCCGCCGGCCTGCAACTCGAGCGGGAGAAAATTCTGGCGCAGATTGAGGCGCAAGATTCGCGGCTCATCATCGCCCGCGATACCTTGGAGCGCTTTCGCGGCTTGCAGCAGCAGGGCTACGTCACCGCCCTGCAAGTGCAAGAACGGGAGGATGCCTGGCTCGAACAACAAAGCCGCCGGCAAGCGCTGGACCGGGAACGCTTGGCGCTGGATCGGCAACTCCAGGCCCTGCGCACCGAGCGGGCCAGCCTTCCGGCCCGCCAGCAGAACCAACTCGCGCCCTTGGAGCGCGGCATTTCCAACGCCGGGCAAGAGTTCGTGGAAAGCGAAAGCCGGCGCGAATTGGCCGTGCATGCGCCCGAGGCGGGTGTGGCCACGGCCGTCGTCGCCGAACCGGGGCAGGCCGTGGACCCTTCCCGCCCCTTGCTGGCGGTCATTCCGCATGCGGCCCGCTTGCAGGCGCATCTTTATGCGCCCAGCCGCGCGGTGGGCTTCGTGCAGGCCGGGCATGCGGTGCGGTTGCGCTATCCGGCCTTCCCCTACCAGAAATTCGGCCACCAGGCGGGCGAGGTGGTGTCGGTCTCGAAAGTGGCGCTCAGCAGCCAGGAAGTTGCGGCGATCTCCGGCGGCGGCGCTGCGGCGTCCAACACAAATGAACCGCTCTATCGCATCGTCGTGCGCCTGTCCGGCCAAGACATCGAAGCCTATGGCCAAGCGCAGCGGCTCCAGGCGGGCATGCTGCTCGAAGCCGATATCGTGCAGGAAACGCGCCGCCTGTACGAGTGGGTGCTGGAGCCGCTTTACACTTTGAGCGGGAAGGTCTAGCCATGCTCGACCGCCTGCACTTTGGCTTTGGCACCCGCCTGCCTTTGCTTCTGCAAACCGAGGCCACCGAGTGCGGCCTGGCCTGTTTGGGCATGGTCGCGGGTTACCATGGCCATCGCACCGATCTGGCGAACCTGCGCCAGCAATTTCCGGTGTCGCTCAAAGGCAGCACCCTCGCGCATTTGGTCAAGATGGCGCAAAAGCTGCAACTAGCCACCCGCGCCTTGAAGCTCGACCTCGCGCACCTCGCCGAGCTTCGTTTGCCCTGCGTGTTGCATTGGAACTTCAACCACTTCGTGGTGCTGAAGGCCGTGGCGCAAGATCGCATCACCATTCACGACCCCGCCTGCGGCGAGCGCCATCTGCCGCTGGCCGAGGTGAGCCGCGCCTTTACCGGCGTGGCGCTGGAGTTGTGGCCCGACGCCGGTTTCCAAGCGCAAAAGCCGCCGCCTCGCGTGCGCTTGCGCGAACTGGTCGGGCGGGTCACCGGGCTCAAGCGCTCACTGCTTCAGGTTTTGCTTCTGGCTTTGGCTTTGGAGGTTTTTGCGCTGGTGAGCCCCTTCTTTCTGCAATGGGTGATCGACCACGCCCTGCTCGCCGCCGACCGTGACTTGCTCGCCACGCTGGCCATCGGTTTCGGCCTGCTGCTGTTGATGCAGGAGACGATTTCCGCCGCGCGCGGCTGGGCCATTTTGTACCTCTCCACCTCGCTCAGCGTGCAATGGCGCGCCAACCTCTTCAGCCATCTCTTGAAGCTCCCGGTGCAGTACTTCGAGAAGCGGCACCTCGGCGACGTGGTTTCGCGCTTCGGCGCGGTGGAACACATCCAGCGCGCGCTCACCACATCCTTTGTCGAAGCCCTGCTCGACGGCCTGATGACGGTCATCACGCTGGCGATGATGTTCCTCTACAGCCCCACGCTGGCTTGGGTGGCGGTGGCGGCCATGCTGCTTTATGGCGCGGCCCGCTGGGCCTGGTTCATGCCGCTGCGCCATGCCACCGAAGAACAGATCGTTCACGCCGCCAAGCAGCAAAGCCACTTTCTGGAAACCGTGCGCGGCGTCAAGGCGATCAAACTTTTCCAGCGCCAGGAAGAGCGCCGGGCCAGTTGGCTCACACTCCTCATCGACCAGATCAACGCCGACCTCCGAACCCAGAAGATGCTCCTCGCCTTCAAGGTGGCCAACGGGGTGCTCTTCGGCCTGGAGAACATCGCCATCATCTGGCTGGGCGCGCGTTTGGTGATCGACGGGCAGTTCACCGTGGGCGCCTTGATGGCCTTTCTCGCCTACAAGAACCAGTTCGGCACGCGCGTGTCGGGCCTCATCGACAAGTTCTTCGAACTCAAGATGCTGCAACTGCAAGGCGAGCGCCTGGCCGACATCGTTCGGGCCGCGCCCGAGGCCGAGCCCGAAGAAGCCCTGGAGATCGACACCACCGCCTTGAGCGCCACCATCGAGTTGCGGGGGGGGCGTTTTCGGTATGCCGAACACGAACCCGAGGTGCTCTGCGGCCTCGACTTGACCATCGCCGAGGGCGAGTCGGTGGCCATCGTCGGCCCCTCGGGTTGCGGCAAGACCACCCTCATCAACGTGATGCTGGGCATCTTGCCGCCCACCGCGGGCGAGGTGCTCATTGGAGGCCAGAGCATTCGCCGTCTGGGCAGCGGTGCGCTGCGGCGCATCGCCGGGACGGTGATGCAAGACGACGTGCTCTTCGCCGGCTCGATCGCCGACAACATCAGTTTCTTCGACCCCAACGCCGATCCGGCCTGGATCGAAGCCTGCGCGAAGATGGCCGCCGTGCACGCTGAAATCGAAGCCATGCCGATGCGCTACAACACCTTGGTGGGCGACATGGGTACGGTGCTCTCGGGTGGACAGAAGCAGCGCGTGCTCCTCGCACGGGCGCTCTACAAACGGCCGAAGGTGCTGTTTCTCGACGAGGCGACCAGCCACTTGGATATCGACCGGGAACACGAAGTCAACGCCGCCATCAAGGCGCTGCAAGTCACTCGTGTGATCGTCGCGCATCGGCCGGAGACCATCGCCACGGCGAGCCGGGTGGTGGTGCTGCATGGCGGGAAGGTGGTGCGGGATTTGTTGGTGCCGGCGCAGCCCGGCGCATCACCAAGCGAAAGCAATGCCGAAGCGCGCGGGGAAATGGAAGACCGACAGCCGGCGGCGTAGAACGGCGCAAACGATCAGGGGGAAGAGATGCAATTTGAGCGCTCCAGTTGCAACGCCTACGCCGTTCGCGAGGACGGCGCCGAGTATTCGCACGATGGGAGGTTCAGTCTCCGGGCCGCGTGGATCGCTCATGCCGGTGAAACAGGCGGGACTCCGAACATGGGAATTTGTCCCCTCTCTCCGCAAATATGTCGCCAATCCAGCGCTCCCACGGGCGACGAACAAGATACGCAGTCTCGTCCCGCAAATGAGGCAGAACTTTCGGAGTGGGCACGCCGAGAGCTCGTACGTATCTTCCCGCATGAAGCAACTATTCTTGGATTTGGCACCGTTACCGCTACGGACCTGATTGTAGATCGCGTCATATGCGTGAATATGACCGATCGCTACGTCCTCGGGCTAATCGATGGCAACCATGAACTACGCAGCGCAGCATTGCGTCGATGGTATCGTGTTCGGGCGCCGCTCTGGTTAGTTGGCCCCGATTGGCGCGGAATCCAGGATAGGGCTTGGAAGATCAACATCGAACGCCACGGGTTCACAAATTGCCTGGTGGACGGAATCTTGGCACCTATCGACGGTCGTTTCAGCTTCTTGACCATGTTCAACATGGCAGGAAGAACACCTCCCTGTGGGATGGCCGTCAGGCACTTCGCGACAGCGCTAGCCACCGACGTATGGTTTTCTACACAGCCAGATCATCAAAGGTGCGCACAATTTCCGACGATGAGGTTGACAGCAGTCGAGCAGGAGCTGATCCAGCTCTTGCGGCTTGGGAAGTCCAACTGGGAAATCGGGAAGATCCTTGGTAAGAGCGCGGCCACGGTTAAAACGCAGTTGCAGAGGCTGTACCAGCGAACGGGTACCGCAAACCGCACGGAGTTGGCGATTCGAGCCACAGTCGCGCCGCCTAGTACTCCGCACGGCGTATCGACCGAACCGGAGACGGCAGGTAGGATTGATCGTCGGCATGAGGCATACTAGCCTGCAATTGTCGGCAACTTCTTTTCCACTCAAACGAGGCGCAAAATGACTGAGATGACAGTGCAGGAAATCGAAGAAGTCTCCGGAGGGTTTCTCATTCCCCTCGGATACGCAGTCTATTGGATCTGGACGAACCGCAACCCCGCTGGCGGCCCGAGCAACATCAGCCAGATTCACGTCGCCTGACGCTTGTCGCCGCCATGCACACCGGCAAGATCATCCCTCTATCCGTCGATACGACTCGTTGGGTTTCTGCCGTGTTGGCCGCCTACGGACTTGGGGTGGGCATTGCCATCCTGGGGGGGGAACTGGCCGGTGTGCTGTTTGACAACTCGATCGCCGTTGCGGAGCGTAATATTCAACTTCGCGATTGGCTAGGCATGGACGGCTTCTGGTCAGTCCTGGCTATTCTGTCGATCAGCGCCATTGCCGAAGAGATTCTGTTCCGCAAACTCGGCTTTGTCGTATTGCGAGCAGAAGGACTCTCTGATCGAATAATCGTGCTGCTGACGACAGTAGGCTTCGCCGCAGCGCACCTGCCCGACCCGGTGCAGGTTGGCGTTGCCGCCGTGCTGGGTGTACTCCTCGGAACACTCTATGCAAGCGGACGAGACGGATTCGCCCTGTGTGTTGGGGTGCATCTTGGCCTGAACCAAACCGGCGCGTTCGCCATGCAACAACTGGGGGACCGGATCACCTATTCCGGCGTATTATCGCTTCCGTGGTGGGTGTATGTATTTGCGGGGACGGCCTTTCTCCTCGGCTTGCAAGGTGTCAGAAAGAACGTCGCCGCGAAAGAGCAGCTGCCAGCGGAAGCAACCTGATCAACTTCCCTGGGCGGTCGCCGGAGCGAATCGGCGCAACAGCGAGGCGTATCGCCGGCACGGTGATGCAAGACGATGTGCTCTTTGCCGGCTCGATCGCCGACAACATCAGTTTCTTCGACCCCAACGCCGATCCGGCCTGGATCGAAGCCTGCGCGAAGATGGCCGCCGTGCACCCCGAAATCGAAGCCATGCCGATGCGCTACAACACCTTGGTGGGCGACATGGGTACGGTGCTCTCGGGTGGACAGAAGCAGCGCGTGCTCCTCGCAAGGGCGCTCTACAAACGGCCGAAGGTGCTGTTTCTCGACGAGGCGACCAGCCACTTGGATATCGACCGGGAACACGAAGTCAATGCCGCCATCAAGGCGCTGCAAGTCACTCGTGTGATCGTCGCGCATCGGCCGGAGACCATCGCCACGGCGAGCCGCGTGGTGGTGCTGCATGGCGGGAAGGTGGTGCGGGATTTGTTGGTGCCGGCGCAGCCCGGCGCGTCACCAAGGGAAAGCAATGCCGAAGCACGCGGGGAAATGGACGACCGACAGCCGGCGGCGTAGAACGGCGCAAACGATCAGGGAGAAGAGATGCAATTTGAGCGCTCCAGTTGCAACGCCTACGCCGTTCGCGAGGATGGCGCCGAGTATTCGCACGATGGGAGGTTCAGTCTCCAGGCCGCGAGGATCGAGACCGACACACTCTGCTTGGCCCTTCTGTCTGCTCTCGAATGGGTGGAGACGGAGAACGATCTGCGGATTTGGCTGACCCAGTTTCTGCTGCCCCAGCTTCGCGCCGAAGCCATATTGCTCAGTCTGGGCGAAATCGAAGGCGGCGACCATTGGCGGCAAGCGGCAATGATCGATCAAGCCTTGCCGGAAGAAGTGCGCGACCTGCTGTGCAATGGTGTCGCCGGGCACAATGGCGATGGGCCTGTGATGACCCAGCTCACGCGCCAATGGCTGCGGTGCCGCCGACCTGTTGCCGCAACGTTCAAGCTGGCAACGGGCGCTCCTTGCGAGATGGTGTGGCTCGCCGAGGGCGAGGCAGCAGCGCGGCTGCACCGGTTCTCCATCGCGCCACCCCAAGCGGCAATCCGGCCGCTTCAATTGGCCGGCCGCAGCCAAGCCGCCGCAACGCGAATCACCCCCATTGCCGACGAACACCATTCGTTCGCGCGCGTGTCGGAACGGTCGCAAGGCACCGAGCGCCCACGCGCCTGCCGCCGCACTCTGCTGCTCCATGGTGCGACCGAGCCCGCCGGGCGGCGTGGGATCGTTCTCTTTGTGGTGCAGACGGTGTGCGTCGATTTCGGCGAAACTGCCCAACTGCTGGCCGCCCTGGAGTCAGTTTTGCCGAAGCTGTATTGCAAGACCGCCGGCATTCTTCTTCGCCGCCGCAGGTGCACCGATGAGCCGGCACCACCCGCAACTGGTGACGATCTGAAGCAACTGAGCGCGGCAGAACTGGAAGTGCTTGCATGGGTCGCCAAAGGCAAGAGCAACTGGGCGATCGCCAAGATACTTGGACGCGCGACAAACACCGTGCGTAATCAAGTGGTGTCTGTACTCGCAAAGCTCCACGTCGCCACACGAGCGGAAGCTGCTTTCCACTACCAGGGCTACCACGCCACCGCCGCGATGTCAATAGTGCATGTGAACCATGGCATCACTTCAAAACGCGGCTGACAATGGCGACGACCGGACAAAAAGGAAGTTTCTGTAGAACGCGACAACCGCCTCAGAAGCCATCGTCCGGTTCGCCCCGACAGGCAACCTGCCGGTAGCAGCTGCAATTTCAACCGATCGATTGAGGAGTGAACATGAAGGAACTTTCGCAGCAAGAATTCGAAGTCATCTCGGGCGCTGGCTTCGAGTCGGATTACTACTGGATCATTGAGCGACTGAAGAAGGACGGAATACTTCCGCCGCAGATTCGGACGAATTAACTCGAGGCAAGTGCCTTGATCCCGATCTTGCCGCATTGGCAGGAAGCCTTTGGCACCAAGGCGCTACTGGTGCCATCACAGTAAGGAGATTAGAATGCGAGAGCTGTCAATTGCGGAAGTTGAAGAAGTAAGCGGTGGCAACCCCATACTGATCGCCTACGCGATTGGTCTGATCACCGGGCTTCTGCTCGGCAAGAAGTAGCCGTAATCCCCCCCGGGGGATGAGCATATTCCTTTCCCCGGGGCCTGTACCATAGTCGCGCAAATGATCCCGCCTTCCCTTTATGCCTAACGATACAGCGCCCTCACTGGAAAGTTGCGAGCGTCATTGCCGAACCGACAATCGGTCGCTTTCTCTCCTACGCGGGAACGCATTAGGAACGCTGCTCGCCACCAGCATAGTCGTCGGTTTGAATATCGCCTGGGCACTAGTCGCCTCAGGGCCGCCTCCTCTCAGAGCGCTAATCGATAGCGCATCGATTCCAGCCCTTCTTACCATTCTTGTCGCATTGAGCGTAGGGCACGAAGCACTTCATGCTTCAACCTGGATAGTGCTGAACCGAGGCCGCAGTAGCTTTCGCGTGAAATTCGGTGTGCAGTGGCGCTATCTCATGCCTTACGCCAATCCCGTCGGGCCGATGCCGGTCTGGATCAACCGCGTGGGAGGATTGGCGCCGGCGGTTTTCCTAGGGTTCCTGCCTTTGGCCGCAGCGACATGGGTTAACGAACCCGTGCTGGCAGGCTGGGCGATCATTATGATCGGTTCCAGCGCCGGTGATTTTCTCATCTTCTGGCAAATTCGGGGTTTGCCAGGCAGTGTTCTTGTAGAAGACTTGCCCGACCGGATTGGGGTCATCGTACACTGGGAAAAATGGGATCAACCGGGCAATCAGTAAGTCTCCGTGGAAGAGTCAGGGTCTTGTGCTGTCATCCGGCCGAAGCGCCCCAGATGTTGGTCGGGCAACCGCGATTGCACCTTCAAGCTAATTTGTCCGTAACCAATTGGGTCGTAACTTCTCACTGACTGTGGCAATGTTAGTCTTGACGCAGTTACATGAGCTGCAAGAAATTGAACGCATCAACCTTTGTTTGGCTCCCCGGCCCGCCTGCGCCGAGCAGCCAAACCTGCAAGGAATAGAACCCTTTTTGAGATTGCGAATTCGCGCCTGGAGGGGACTCCGTCGAGCCATCACGGGGAAGTGGTTCGATGCGTCTGCTTGGCGCGTCGCCCTTCTCTTGCTGTCCCTTCTGCTCGTTGAATTGTTGACCCGCCTCGTGGTCGTGGCCACGCTGCCTCTCGGACAAGGGAGGTTCTACCTGGGTGAGCTTGTTCTGATTGGTCGCGCGGAACACGAGGTAGGGCAGCAATGGCTACTTCTGATTGGCAACATGGGCTTCGCCCTTCTCTTCTTCGTGCTTAGGGTCGCCTCCCGCATTCCACTGATGAACTACCCCTTCATTCTTGGTTCGGCTGGCTCATTTGGCAATCTTGTTGAAGTAAACCTGCGAGGCGCAGCGACTGACTGGATTGCCATATTCCCGAAGGTGCTACCCGTTGCGTATAACCTTGGCGACTTTCTGATTTTCGCCGCCATCGCTTGGGGAGCCGTCAACTATGTGCGGCTACTTTTGCTGGCCCACCGTACGGGCAAATTGGTGGCTGACGAGAGTAGTTCGGTCTGAAGTCGCCAAGCGCGAATGGCCGCCCGTATTGTTGCCATGTTAGATGAGTGGAGGGGCTGAAGTGGGGCAAGAGGGGATGCGTGGTGCGGCATTTGCAACATTTCTTTGCCTAGCATTCTTGGCGGTCGGAAACGGCGCTTGGGTGGCGGTCTTTCAGGACGACTGGCCTATGGCGGCAATCGCAGCTGATTCGATAGTCCTGTTTACCATTGGGTTTGTCGTTCTTACTATCGCCCATGAGGCAATTCATGGCATCACCTTCGGCCTTCTAAATCGTGGCCAGCCCGGCTTCAAAGTCGAATTTGGAATCGATCGGCGGGCATTGATGCCCTACGTACACCCGAGTGGGTTAATGCCCGCCACCACCTATCGAATCGGAGCACTGGCTCCTGGCCTGCTCCTGGGCATACTGCCCGCGATCTACGCCTTGGTCACAAAAGACGTGTACGTCGCCGGCTGGGCAATTCTGATGATTGCGGGCGCCGCCGGAGATTTCATGCTGCTCGTGCAGCTTCGCGGCGTCCCTGGGAGCGTTCCAGTAGAGGATTCTGAGGATAGCATCGGCGTGAGGGTGCGCTGGGATCTTGTTCCCTCGACGAAACCAGATGAGGGTGAAAGTTGCTGAGTCCGGTCGCTCATTGTCCATTGACTAAACCGCAAGCGTGATGATTGGGAGACCGCCCTTCGGACGCTTGCGTGTAGTTACAATGGCCTCCGTGATGCCTTCTCAAGGCCAAAACACGCCCGAGCGGGCCGGAGCTAGCCACGCAATGGACAAGCAGATGAACCGACCATACCTGGCCTGGCGCCCCAGGTCGTTTTCGCATGGGTTGCTGGCGGCCTTTCTTCCTCATGCGCTCGGAAATGCGACCACTTTGCTGGTGGCAACCGCACTCGGCGGGGCACCCCAATAAGGAAATTGACGAACATATCCAAACTGAACCGAGCGCGCGGCGTACTGATGTGGGCATGAACTTGGTTGGTGAGTCTGAAGATCGGTCGCATTCTCTCCTACACGGCAACGTGTTGGGGACGCTGCTCGCCGCCAGCATAGTCGTCGGTTTGAATATCGCCTGGGCACTAGCCTCCTCAGTGCCTCCTCTCAGCGCGCTAATCGCTGCGACATCGATCCCAGTGCTTCTTGTCATTCTTATCGCACTAAGCGTGGCGCACGAAGCGCTTCACGCATTGACATGGATAGTACTGAACCGAGGTCGCAGTGGCTTTCGCGTGAAATTCGGCGTGCAGTGGCGCTACCTCATGCCTTACGCCAATCCCGTCGGGCCGATGCCGGTCTGGATCAACCGCGCCGGAGGATTGGCGCCGGCGATTTTCCTGGGGTTGCTGCCTTTGGTCGCAGCGACATGGGTTAACGAACCCGTGCTCGCAGGCTGGGCGATCATCATGATCGGGTCCAGCGCCGGCGACTTCCTCATTGTATGGAAAATTCGCGATTTGCCAGGCAGTGTACTTGTAGAAGACTTGCCCGACCGGATTGGGGTCATCGTACACTGGGAAGGATCGGACCAACCGGGCAATCAGTAAGTTTCCCGCGAGAACAGTCGAGCGCTTTGTGGTGCCAGCCGCTTGACGCGGTTATTGTGTCGGTCGGGCAACCACGATTGAATCTTTCAAGCCAATTATAGAAACCATGCGCCGCGACCAAGCTTCCTGCTGGAAAGACCTGATTGCTATTCTGTTCTTCTGGGTCGTTGCAAGGGCATTGACCACGACCTTCTTTCCCGCCCTGGTATCGTCGTTCTTCTGGGATCTCCTGGTCCAAGGGGCAATGTACGGCTTGCTGCTGCTGAGCTGCGCGGTTTATCTTCGCCTTAATCGTGCGAACATCGTGGGCCTCGTCGGCACTCGCCCGAGTGCAAAAGCTTGGATTTTCGGCGTCGCATGGGTCGCCGCCATGCTCATGCTCACTTTTGGCGAGAGCGCGCTTGAGGCGTGGGCGGTATCACAGTTCGATCGTGATTTGGCCTATCGCTTGTGGCACTTTCACGAAGCCCAGACTAACCCCCGCCCCCCCTATTCGCTCCATGTGCTCGCCTATGTCGCGGTGACCATCTTTTTCGGCCCAGCCGCAGAGGAGTTTTTCTTTCGCGGTTTGCTGCTCCCAGCCCTAACAATCAAGCGCAGAATCCACGCCGCGGTAGCGATCCAAGCATTGGTGTTCACCCTCCTACACGTCGCGCACCCTTACCTCCTAAGCACGTTTGTTTTCGCCGCCAGCCTGGGTTATGTGTATCTTGTCACCCGATCCTTATGGCTTTGTGTGGGCATCCATGCATGCTTTAACCTTTTGGCATTCCTTCACCAATACTACTTCGATATTCATTGGACCAGGAGCGTGACGGAACTCGACTCTCTAGCCCATTGGCAACCGCAATGGGCCATGCTTTTCGTCTCCTGCGTAGCAATCATACTCACGACTCATGCGAACTGGAGCAGATTGCGCTCGGCGATGGCATCCCCGGACTGGCTGGCGCTTTTTGCACCTAGGTCGAGCGCAAAGACCGAGGCACGGGATTGAGACAATTTGGTACGAGGTCTTACCGCGGCCGCCGCGGAATTGCCAAGACTCTATGGCGCACTGATTGCAATGGTCGCCAACAGAAAGAGTCGCGCAGCCGTTACCACATCGCGTCACCCGCGTCAATCGGCCGTTCGGCCGATAGCTGCCAGACAACGCCTGTAGGATCATTCTCTAGGCAGTCGCCGCAGCGAACCAGCGCAACAGCAAGGCACAGCGCACACTAGCGCCCGCAACGCGAGAGCGCCACGCCAGCCGCTTCGGCTACGATACGCCTACAATACACGCAGTGAATGGTATGTTGCGATGCTGAACGGCGCAGGCGTTACCGAAATTATCGTCCCACCCGAGTCGATTCCGGAGCCCGCCTGAGCGCAACCGAAAACAGCAGAACCGGATTATTGCCTTTGTCCTTCATGAGCTCCCTAAATTCCCCGCCGGTGCGCGCTGCCACACTCCCAGGCGGCGGCGACCCGACGGGCGAACTCGGCGACACACCTGACGCCCTCGCCGACTCGGAGCAGACCCCTGCGCCACCCGCCGGGCGGGCCGCGAAAATCGAATTCATCGGCTCGGCGGGCGAGTATGCGCGCTTATGGTATGTGAACCGCATCCTCTCTTTGCTGACCCTGGGTATCTACTCGGCCTGGGCCAAGGTGAGGCAGAGGCAGTACCTCGCGTCGCACACCTTGATCGATGGCGTGCCGCTGGTCTACGAAGGACGCCCCCTGCCAATTCTGTATGGGCGCCTGCTGGCCTTTGCCATTCTGGGTTTGGCCTGGGGCCTGCAGACGCTGTTCCCTTGGGCTAGGCCAGCGGTCATCATCGGAGTGATTTTGGTCGCACCCTGGTTTGTGCTGAGCACGCTAGCATTCAATGCGCGCAACCATAGCTGGCGCGGCTTGCACTTTCATTTCTTCGGAACCGTCCGCCAAGCGGCAAACGCGGTCTACCCCTTGCTCGTTTGGCCAGTATCCGCGCTTGCGTTCTGGAGTCTTGGGCAACTAAGCACGAACAGGCTCTCCGAGCTATGGGAGGTCTGGGTGCCACTACTGATCTACGCGCTGCTTTTCCCATGGACAGCCGCCGCGATTGTCTGCCTGAAGTTCGACGGCCTGCGGCTTGGCGACGCGGGAGTTACGCTGGCCGCAAGTCCCCGCGACCTCAACGCACTCAACTACCGCGTGGGCGGTCGGCGCTTCATGAAGCTGCTGTTCGGCAGCGTGGTTGTTTGGTGGCTGATTGTGCCTTACTTGGGAGCTGAGCTTGGCGGGGCAATATCGGCGGTCGTTCTTTTGACCTACGTTTCTCTCGTAGGCGGCTATGTCGGGGCCAGGGGATTCAACTTGATTTTGCATCGCTTGTGCCTGGCCGATCGGGTGCGTTTCCGCAGCAAATTATCGCTCGTTGTGCATGCCCGGCTGTTTTTGCGCAACGCCCTGCTCACGGTGGCCACGCTGGGACTCGCCGCGCCGTGGTGCCAAATCAAGGTGCGCGAAGCGCGTCTGCAGGCCGTCACGATCTACGTCGACGGCAGCCTCGATGAGTTCATCGAGTCACCCACCCGCAACGAAAGTGCGGTCGGCGAATCGCTGTCCGAGGGCCTGGGTTTGGATTTGTCGCTATGAATCCCGCGGACGATCAGTTCCCCATGGCGCTGTGGTTCGATGGCCAAAGTTCACGTGCCTGGTCGGCCGAGCTGCGCTCCGAAGGGGAGAGCCTGCTGATCTTGCCGCAGGGTGGCGCCGTGCTGCGGGTGGCACGCCCGAGACTCGAATGGCTGGGCGGATGCGATGCGCCGCGGCCGATTCTGCGCGCGCCTGATGGCGGGCAGTTGCTCCTGCCCAGTCGCGAGTTCGCCGTCGAACTCGGACTCCAGCCGCCCCAAGAGACGCTCCTGCGTCGCACTTTGGCAACCACCCCAGCGCTGATGGTCGCGCTGTTTTTGTGGTTAACGACGGTGGTCTTTCTCGTGGGTTGGGTTCTGCCGCCCGCGGCGGACTGGGCCAGCATGCATCTGCCACCGAAGATTGAGAAGCGCCTCGGCGCAGAAGCCCTGCGCGCCATCGATGGCGCCCACTTTGCGCCCAGCGAATTATCCGAAGTAGAACGTGCGCGCATCACCCAGCGAATCAATGAAATTGCCCGCTCGACCGAGATCCACGGGCTTTCGGTCGAGTTTCGCAAAGGCAACCGGGTTGGTGCTGACGCGCTCGCAGTGCCGGGGGGTGTGGTGATCCTCACCGATGAGCTGGTCGCTTTGCTGGGCGATTCGCCGCGCCTCGATGCTGTGGTGGCCCATGAACTCGGACATCTGCACGCCAAACACGGCTTGCGAAAATACTTGCGCCACGCCGGTTTGGGATTGCTGTTCGTCTTTGTGTTGCCCGACCCCGATATGGCGCAGAAGATCGCCGAGCGCTTTGCAAGAGAAGTCTTCATGGCCGGCCATTCCCGCGACGCCGAACGCGAGGCCGATGCCTTTGCGCGGCGCTTGCTGGCGAAAATCGGGCGGTCTTCGGATGATCTCGCCGAAGCGCTGCGCCTGCTTGCCGCCAAAACCGGCGCCGACGAAAAGCACAGCGGGTTCCTCGGCAGCCACCCGGGCATGGAGGAGCGCATCGAGGCCGCGAAGGGGAAGGCTGCTGTGAGTCCCGATCGGTGACCGATCTCAGGTTCCTTGGTCTATCTTTTCGGCGTTGCCCGCAAGCGTTCCGCTACCACCCGGGTCGCAGGACACTGACTTTCGATGGGTCGCGGCCTTGTTTTTTTCGCGCGTTGGTCACCATTTGCGTGCTATGGGTAGTGGCCGAATCGTAGCCCGGCGCTGTCGCCAATGACAAACCAGGGAGGTTATTGCTCTATGTGGCGGACATTTTGTTTCGCAATGGCGGATTCGAGCGAGTCTTCGCGCGGATTACCTACGCACCGTAACGCGCCCTCGGCCGAACCCCCGACCTGTCCATGGCAACGAGGCCGTCGCATCTTGAGCGGCGCTGGCTTGATTTTGGCCATCGGGCTGACGGGTTTTCTCCCCTGCTCCCCATCCTTTGCGGCAACCCGGAGCCTTAGCGGCCAAATCATCGACGCGCAGGGCGCCCCCGTGGCCCACGCCCTGGTTTCACTGTTCGACCCGGCGCAGCGCACGGCGGGTACCAGCATGTTGCCGTTTGAAGCAACGCGCACGGGGCGCGATGGCGCGTTCGCGATCAGCCCCAAGAACCTGGAGAAAAATCTCGTGCTTAGCGTCAGCACGCCCACCGGCTATGCCGAGGCACCTGTGACCGACCGCAAAACCAAGACCGTGCTGCGTTTGGCGCCTTGCGATCACCCGGTGCACGTCGAGATGATTCAGCGCGGTACACGAACCACACGCCTGCCGGTATACCAGTTCCCGGTGCGTCTTTTCACTTCGCCCCCAAAACAGTTCGTGGTCGAGGCCAAGACCGGGGCAGGAAAGGTTTGCCTTCCGCCCGGTGAATACCGAGCAACGGCAGAGCATTCAAACTATCGCATCGGCCCCTCCGACGTGCTGGCCTTCCCCGAAGCGCCAACCTCCAAACTCGAGGTGTGGTCGGGCGGTGGCTCCGTCGCCGCGCCGCGTCAACTGAAGCGCTACTTGCAGCCCGTCGATCACCCGCAGTTCGGTCGACGGATTGCGGCGCAATGGACACGGTATCGCGTGGTCGCTCTGGGAGAAAACAGCCACGGCAGCGCAAACGGGCTCAAGCTGTTGCGCCGCCTTTTCGCCGAGGGCGCCGTACCTCCCGACTTTCGCATCCTTGCAGTGGAAACCGATGCCCACGGCGCGCGGGCCGTCGACGCAGCGCTTGCGACGGGCAACGAAAGAACACTGGAGCGCGCCGTTTCGCGGCTCCCGGACTGGGTCTTTGGGACGGAGGAGTTCACCGCCTTGCTGGGCGAAGTGGCCCGGGAAAACCAGCGCCGCGGCGCGGCGGAGCGCATTCAAGTCGTCGGCCTGGATATCGTCCTGCACTACTTCGCCTATGCCGATCTCATGGCGGCACTGAAAGAGCAGCAAGCGGCGCTGCATGAGAAATATCGCGAGCCTTTGAGCATTCTTTCCTTGTCCAGACAGGACTTGGAACAGAAACTCGATGGCCCCAAAGCTCGGGAGGTCGGTGCCGTGCTGGCGGCGCTCGCCACGGAGCTAGAACCTGCAGCGTTGGCGACCCCGGGCCTCGCCCCTGCGCTCGAAGACCTGCGGTATCTGCGCGAGTATTTGCGCTGGCGTTATGCTGACGACCCCTTGGGAGCGCGCGATGCAGGTATGGCGGCCGAGCTGCTGCGAGCCCTCGATGCGCGCCCCGGGGTGAAAGCCCTGGTCTTGGCGCACAATTTCCATGCCGCATTTGGCGAGAACGGCGGTTCGCCCAGCCTCGGGGAAGTGGTCAAGAAGACGTTGGGTTCGAGCTACTTGGCAATCGGAACTCTCTACGGCGGCGGCGAGGTACGCGCCGTTCACCACAGCGAAGGCTTGCGCGTACAGAAGATCGGCGATATGGCAAATTCTCCAGTCCCCACGCTGGAGCGTGCCCTGCACGCGCTTGCGGCCTCGGACAGTTATTGGCCACTCGACACTCTGCCCCGAACTTCCCCAATTGCCGCGTGGCTCAATCGCGGGCAACTCCATCAGAACATCGGCGCCATGTACAACCCGGAAGAGGGCGCCTTGCACCGTATGGCGGTGCTGGAGTCCTTCGACGCCCTGCTCTATTTCCCGACCGCGCAGCCGACCGCTGCGCTGCAGGTTGCTCCATGAAGACGAAGTGGACTCCGCTCTTTCACGAAAGCGAACCTGAACACTTCCATATTTATCAGCTTTGGCAGGAGGTAGAGGCCGCTGTTTATTCTGATTGGCAAACGCTTTTGCCCGCGGCATCGGTATCGGTAGGCTTGGTCGGTAGTCTTCTATTCTCCATAGCTCACCTTGAGGGGAGGGCCGCGCTGTCTCAACTGCCCTTCCCGGAAAGAATATTCAATACAATCGGCCATGCGGTTGAAAAGGACCAAAATTGTTTGAGTCTCTTCGGCGGCGTTCCCGGGTTCGCATGGCTCATTAGCACCTACCATGACCGTATCGAAGAGTTCTCAAGCGCCACTTGCATAGACTTCTTGCAGCAGGTTGATGCTACGATTCTAAACCACTTAGACGAGTGGCCCGGCGACGGCCTTCTTGACCTAACAGACGGCCTCGCTGGAATTGGGGTGTACGGAGCCTGCCGACCAGCAGACCTCCACGGATCGTCGATCGTAGCGAAGTGTGCGGAATTGATTCAGCGTTCCTACAGACACCACTCATTTGAACCGGCCTTGTCCGCGGTCGGTGGTGCTCAGACGGGGCAATCGAGGGGGCCGGCGGCTCCGTGCTGGGACAACCTAGGCTTGGCGCACGGCTTGCCAGGCATTATTGCCTTCCTTGCCAAGGCGCGAAGCCGGCTTCAATGCAAGGCGCCCGTTACGGAACTGCTCCGCCGGTTGCTGGACGATCTCCTCGCAGCACGTCTCGGGCGGGCCACATCGGTTTTCCCATATAATCGTTTCGATCCGAGACCTGCCAGAAACGCCTGGTGCTACGGAAGCCCGGGCATCGCCTTCGCGGTGCTCGCAGCCGGAAGGGCGCTGGATGATTCCGGGCTCATATCAGATGCTCATTCGATTGCTCTCGGTAGCGCTTCGCAGTTTGGTGACGAGACGGGCGTCCAAGAGTGCAGTTTGTGTCATGGATCCGCAGGGCTAGCACTAATGTACTCTATTTTGGCTCATCAATTCGACGACCAGCAGCTCCGGCAAGCCGCGCAGTATTGGTGCCGGTATTCCCTTTCGGCCTATTCGAAGACCGGAATAGGCGGTTTTGTAGATCTGTTGCCGGGCAAAGAAACTAGAAACCTTTCGCTGCTGAATGGCGCCATGGGCGTTGCGCTCTGCCTGATGTCGACTGTGAAAACCGTCGCGCCTACTTGGACTTCGTTCTTAGCTCTAGATGTGTGAGGTGGCTTGGCAATCGCGATAGAAGTAGCTAATCCCAAAACCCCTTCGGCACCCATGAACTCGGACATCTGCACGCCAAGCACGACTTGCAAACGTACTGGCGCCACGCCGGTTTGGGATTGCTGTTCGTCTTTGTGTTGCCCGACCCCGATATGGCGCAGAAGATCGCCGAGCGCTTTGCAAGAGAAGTTATCACGGCCGGGCATTCCCGCGACGCCGAACGCGAGGCCGATGCCTTTGCGCGGCGCTTGCTGGCGAAAATCGGGCGGTCTTCGGATGACCTCGCCGAAGCGCTGCGCCTGCTTGCCGCCAGAACCGGCGCCGATAAACAGCACAGTGGGTTCCTGAGCAGCCACCCGGGCATAGAGGAGCGCATCGAGGCCGCGAAGGGGAAAAGCCCCTGAGCCTAGAACACTGTTTTTGCCTATGACAAGGCTTCGTAAACATGCTCGCCGCGGGTGCGATCAGGTCCGAGGTGATGAGTAGTAGAGCGATCAGACAGGGTGAAACATTTTCGACCCGTGTTTGCACGCGCCCTACCGTTTGCAGAATTGCCGCAAGTTTCGCGCTTGCACTCTGCGCGGCTTGCGCTCAGTTACCCGTTCAAACCAAGGATTCCCCCTGCGAAGGTGCCCCCGCTCTTGGCGCGAGAGCTTTTCAATCTCGACTGCTGGTGCTGGGCGAGATTCACGGCACGTCGGAAGTGCCCCGAATCGCCAAGGATCTGGTGTGCCAGGCGATTGCGGAGAAGCGCTCGCCGGTTCTGCTGCTCCTCGAACTCGATGGGAGCCAGAGCCCCGCACTCGCGCGCTACGTCGCTTCGGACGGCACGCAGGAAGAGTGCTGCGCCTTTCTTGCCCACTTTGAGTGGGCTCGCCCCGGGCAGGACGGCCGAACCACGGTAGCGATGTTCGAATTGATCGACTTCGTTCGGGCGATGAAGCGCATTGGGCACCCGGTAGAGGTTGCCGCCTTCGCAGGAGGCACCGACCAGCAGTACGCGGACAACATTGCGCGCCAACTCGACCAAAAGCCGCAGGCCTGGGCTGTTGCGGTGGTTGGCAACCTCCACGCCGCCAAGCAGCCCCTGACATACGGTGGGCGTAACATCGTTCCGGCGGTATCGCTGCTGGAGCGGTATGCGCCCGTTTCCCTCAACATGGTCGCGTCGGGCGGGACGTTTTGGGGGATCTTCGACGGAACGCAAGGCGTTCATGACCTGGATGACTATCGTGACGTCGGATTTGCCCCCGACATGCTGCGCTATGGCCAGTTGAGCTTCGAGCCGGTTATTGTCGGCGGACTCAAATATGATGGTTATTTCGCGATTGGCCCGGCAACCGCTTCGCCACCGGGTGCGAAATTGTGTCGATGAGGTTTCTTTCGGCCAGGGGTCATTGACTCGGCGCAAGCGCAGGCCCGTTGAGATGAGCGCCACCAATCACTGAGGATCGCAGCTATGCACGCATGGAGTGGGCCCGCTGTCACGAGGCTCGGTCTTCCTAAGCTTTTCGTAAACGACGCGGCTTGCGCTCGACGCGGGTGATGCTATGCGTCGAATCGCTTCAAGCCTTGATGGTATTGAGGCCTAGCATCAACGTCATTGGATGCTGCGGTGACTCTTGAAAGCCGTAGTGGTGGTAAAACTGCTTGGCACGATCATGAAGAGCATGGACGAGCAAGGCTCGCACACCGACGTTCTGCGACACCGCCACAGCCCGATTGACGGCATCTTGAAGCAGGGCGGCGCCGAGTTTGATGCCCTGGACACGGTGGTCAACGGCGAGCCTGGCCAGAATCATCACCGGCACCGGGTCGGGCATGTTGCGGCGCACGCTGCTGGTTGCCGCCTGGTGTGAAACCGCACCAGCGGCCATTGCGTAGTATGCATAGACACGATTGTCCGGATCCGTGACGACGAAGCTGCGGCTCGCACCGCTTAACTGGTTGGTCAGTGCCCGGCGCTTGAGCCACTCATCGAGGCTGGCTTCCCCACAAGCGAATTCGTTCAGGACGTGGATGGCGGTGAGCGGTTGCGGTGCGCTCAGTTGCAAGTTCACTGGTGTACCTTCCCCCCGCCCCCTTCCTGGGGAAGGGAGTGAATGCAGTTCGCGGGCGGTACCCGCTCCGGTTCCTGGCTTGCGCGCCCTTGGGGCGGCCCGGCAGCTGGAATGGAACCTTCCCCCCGGCCCCCTTCCGGGGGAAGGGGGTGATTACGGTTCGCGGGCTTCGCCCGCTCTGGCGTTTGGCTTGCGCGCCCTTGGGGCGGCCCGGCGGGCGCGCTCATCGGTGGACCTTCCCCCCGCCCCCTTCCGGGGGAAGGGGGTGATTGCGGTTCGCGGGCTTCGCCCGCTCCGGTGCCTGGCTTGCGCGCCCTTGGGGCGGCCCGGCGGGCGCGCTCATGCCGCACCAGTGCGCCAGGGTGCCTTGACAGCCATGAGGCGCTCCAGGCCGGGATTCGGGCCAGGGGGCGCATCGAGCATTGCGGTGAACAGCTTGAACTTGTCAGCATCCAGGCGGAAAAAGACCTGATCCAACACCACGGACTGGGCTCGGTCACAAGCCGCTTCGAGCATGAAATCCGAACGGTTCTTGCCCAGCAGGCTCGCAGCGTGATCGATCAAATCACGCTGTTCGGGCAGGGCTCGCAGATTGATGGCAGCGTCACGCATTGGCCACTCCAATTGATGCATACACAAAAGATATACGGATTATCGGCAGCCGTGTAGCTATTGTCAATACGTCATCACAACCCAAGACGAAGGTGTGTGTGCCGGTCGGTAGCCGGTTTCAGGCTCCGAGACCTGCTAGGGTGGCACTCTTCTGGTGGCCTTTCGACCACGGCGTCAATCCGCCTGAGTTGCTCGACGAAGGATCGAACCCTTGAAGAAGTCTGTTTCCACTCTGCCTGACCGTGAAATGCAAGCGGTCCCCGCCGCACTGGCGCGCGCGGCGCAAACCGCCAAGGCGCTGGCGGACCGCACGCACACACCGTTTATCGTCCGCAGCGGTGCAGGACACTCCACACCGTGCAATGACGGCCCCCGAACGGGCCTCCCAAAAGCGGCTGCCAAAAACTAAGAGCAGGAAACCCGCTGATACGTGCTCGGGCCGACGAGTACCGTTTCGTCGCCTCGCCGTGCTTGCTGTTTACCGATAAACGGTATACGCTGTCGGCTATGATTCTCGCTTTCAAATGTCGGGATACTGAAGCGCTTTTTGCCACGGGTAAGACGCGGCGATTCGCAAACATCAAGCAGGTTGCCGAACGGAAACTGACTCAGCTCCACACGGCGACCAGCCTTGAGTCCTTACGCGCACCGCCGGGAAACCGCCTGGAAGCACTTCAC
The DNA here is from genome assembly GCA_026646885.1 of Casimicrobiaceae bacterium. Lineage (GTDB taxonomy): Bacteria > Pseudomonadota > Gammaproteobacteria > Burkholderiales > Casimicrobiaceae > JACPUX01. The sequence goes on from JAPKHK010000005.1 coordinate 109,222, forward strand.
GGTGAGCGCGTTGGTCAGCATAGCATTCGCATCAACGAGCAGTGGCGATTGTGCTTTGTTTGGACCGAGCAAGGCCCCATTGCGGTCGAGATCACGGACTATCACAAGTAACTTGAGGCTGAAATTCACGAGGTGATGCCATGTTGAAGAACGGAATGCGCCCGGTGCACCCTGGCGAAATCTTGCGTGAAGACTATCTGCGCCCTCTTGCCATGAGCGTCAACGCCCTGTCGAAACACCTGCGCGTGCCGGCTTCGCGCATCAACGACATCGTTTTGGAGCGCCGCGGCGTCACCGCCGATACCGCTTTGCGTTTGGCGCGATTTTTCGGGGGCGACGCGCAGACCTGGTTGAATCTGCAGACGCAGTTCGATTTGCGCGTTGCCGAATCCTCGATTGCCAAGACCATACGCGCCGAAGTGGAGCCGCTCGATCGGGCAGCCTGAGAGGAGGCCGCTGCTTTCCCTCGATCCTTCGCTGGGCGGCGGCGAAGGCTCGAACAGTCCTTTGCTGCGAGTGTCGGATGCACGCGCGGCGCGGCGTTTGTCCTCCACCCCCATCCCCGCCTTCCCCCATCGAGGGGGAAGGAGTTGAGCGGCGGTATGGGCGCGCCCTGTGCCATCACAAAGGTCAGCGCAACCGGAACGGTGCTTGAAGTTCCGCCGAAACGCGCCCTTTCACTTGGCGGTCGCTCGCGCGCCTCGCCGTTGAACAGGCCCCTCGCCTAGGGTATAATTTACCGCTCAATTCAGAGCGGGGTTGGCCCAAAGCCAGCCCCGCTTTCCACATCTGCCCATCCTTCTGGAGTTCCCGCGTGTCTTTGCTCGCCCCGCAGTCTGCCCCCGCCCTGCTCGCCCTGGCCGATGGAACGCTGTTCCAGGGCCGCGCGATCGGCGCCTTGGGGCAAAGCACGGGCGAGGTGGTGTTCAACACCGCAATGAGCGGCTACCAGGAAATCCTCACCGATCCGTCCTACTGCCGGCAGATCATCACCCTCACCTATCCGCACATCGGCAACACCGGGGTCAACCCGGAAGATTGGGAAGCCAAAACCATTCATGCGGCGGGCTTGGTGATTCGCGACCTGCCGCGTCTTGCTTCGAATTTTCGCAGTACCCAGGACCTCTCGGCCTATTTGCGCGAGCAGAACATCGTCGGCATTGCCGACCTCGACACCCGCAAGCTCACTCGCATCTTGCGTGAAAAGGGCGCGCAGAACGGCTGTTTGATGGCCGGCGATGTCGATGCCGAAGCCGCGGTGAAAGCGGCGCGGGCGGCACCCTCGATGGCCGGGCTCGACTTGGCCCGGGTGGTGAGCTGCGACAAGCCCTACGAGTGGAACGCCAGCACCTGGGCGCTGGGCGAAGGTTACCGGGCCGCGGGCGCCGCGCGCTTTCATGTGGTGGCCTATGATTTCGGCGTCAAACACAACATTCTGCGCATGCTGGCCGAGCGCGGCTGCCGCGTTACCGTAGTGCCCGCGCAAACGCCTGCGGCGGAAGTGCTGGCACGCCGGCCCGATGGCGTGTTCTTGTCCAATGGCCCGGGCGACCCCGAGCCTTGCACTTACGCCATCGATGCCATCGGCGAATTGGTGAACGCGGGCCTGCCCACCTTCGGCATTTGCCTGGGGCACCAATTGCTGGGTTTGGCCAGCGGCGCGCGCACCGTCAAGATGAAGTTCGGCCATCACGGCGCCAACCATCCAGTGCAAGACCAAGACACCCGCCAAGTGCTCATCACTTCGCAAAACCACGGCTTTGCCGTCGATGCCGCAACCCTGCCCGCCAACTTGCGGGTGACGCATTTGTCGCTCTTCGACGGCAGCTTGCAAGGCGTGGCGCGCACCGACCGGCCCGCCTTCAGTTTCCAGGGCCATCCGGAAGCCAGCCCCGGGCCGCATGACCTCGGCTACCTTTTCGACCGCTACGTCAAAATGATGGAGGCGCGATGAGCGACCCTGTCGGCCGCGGCATCGTCGCCGCGCACTTGGCCGAGGCCGCCGCGGCGCTGGAAAGCTTGCGCCAGAACGAGGCGGCGCTTTCCGCCATTGCCCGTGCCGGCGAGCTTTTGGTTGCTACCTTCAAACAAGGCTGCAAGGTGTATTCCTGCGGCAATGGCGGTTCGATGTGCGACGCCATGCATTTCGCCGAAGAGCTGTCCGGCCGCTTTCGCGAAGATCGCGCGGCGCTGGGCGCCATGGCCATCAGCGACGCCGGGCATTTGTCCTGTGTGGCCAACGATTACGGCTACGAGCAAGTTTTCGCCCGCTTCGTGGCGGCGCAAGGGCGGCCGGGCGACGTGCTTTTCGGCATCAGCACCAGCGGTTCCAGCAAAAACATCTTGCGCGCGGCCGAGGCGGCCCGCGCCCGCGGCCTCAAAGTGATCGTGCTCTCGGGGCGCGAAGAGGCGCCGCTCAACGCCCTGGCCGACGTGTGTATCTGCACCCCCGCGGGGCGTTATGCCGACCGCGTGCAAGAACTGCACATCAAAGTCATCCACAGCCTGATCGACCTCGTAGAACGGGGCGTATTCGAAATCAGTTGAATTTTTCGCGGCGGCGCGCGCCCTCCCGGGCGCCACGCCAAAGCAGCAGAGCCAGGCCATGCCCAAACGCACAGACATTCATTCCATCCTGATCATCGGCGCCGGACCCATCATCATCGGCCAGGCCTGCGAGTTCGACTATTCCGGCGCGCAGGCCTGCAAGGCGCTGCGCGAAGAAGGCTACAAGGTCATCCTGGTGAACTCCAATCCGGCCACCATCATGACCGATCCGGAAATGGCCGACGTCACCTACATCGAGCCGGTGACCTGGCAAATGGTGGAAAAGATCATCAAAAAGGAGCGTCCCGATGCGCTCCTGCCCACCATGGGCGGACAAACCGGCTTGAACTGCGCCCTGTCGCTCGCTAAACACGGCGTGCTGAAAAAGTATGGCGTGGAGCTGATTGGCGCCAGCCGCGACGCCATCGACAAAGCCGAAGACCGCGAGAAGTTCAAAGCGGCGATGACCCAAATCGGCTTGGGCTCGGCACGCTCGGGCCTGGCGCACAACATGGAGCAGGCACTCAAAGTGCAGGCCGAAGTGGGCTTCCCGACCATCATCCGCCCCTCTTTTACGCTGGGCGGTTCGGGCGGCGGCATCGCGTACAACAAAGAAGAATTCCTCACCATTTGCGAGCGCGGCTTGGAGGCCTCGCCCACCCACGAACTTCTGATCGAAGAGTCGCTGATCGGCTGGAAAGAGTTCGAAATGGAAGTGGTGCGGGACAGCAAAGACAATTGCATCATCGTCTGTTCGATCGAAAACCTCGATCCCATGGGCGTGCATACCGGCGATTCGATCACCGTGGCACCGGCGCAAACGCTCACCGACAAGGAATACCAAATCATGCGCGACGCCTCGATCGCGGTGTTGCGCGAAATCGGCGTCGACACCGGCGGTTCGAACGTGCAGTTCGCCATCAACCCGGCCGATGGGCGCATGATCGTGATCGAAATGAATCCGCGGGTGTCGCGCTCCTCCGCCCTGGCTTCCAAGGCCACCGGTTTTCCCATCGCCAAGGTGGCGGCCAAGCTCGCCGTGGGCTACACCCTCGACGAACTGAAGAACGACATCACCGGTGGCGCCACGCCGGCTTCATTCGAGCCGACCATCGATTACGTGGTCACCAAAGTGCCGCGGTTCGCTTTCGAAAAATTCCCGCAGGCCGACAACCGCCTCACCACGCAAATGAAATCGGTGGGTGAGGTCATGGCCATCGGCCGCACTTTTCAAGAGTCCTTGCAAAAAGCGCTGCGCGGTTTGGAAATCGGCGTCGATGGGCTCGACCCCATCAACGGCGACCGCGAAGAGATCGAAAACGAACTCTCCGACCCCGGCGCCATGCGTCTTTGGTACGTGGCCGACGCGTTCCGCATCGGCATGTCGATCGCCGAAATTCATCAGTTCACCCGCATCGACCTGTGGTTTCTGGCACAAATCGAAGAACTCCTGGCCATCGAAAAAGAACTCGGCGGCCGCAAGCTCGCCGCCCTGTCGAGCGTGGAAATGCGTATCTTGAAACGCAAGGGTTTTTCCGACCGGCGGCTCGCCAAACTCCTCGACACCGAACCCGCCGCGGTGCGCGCCCATCGGCATGCGCTGGGCGTGCGCCCCGTATATAAGCGCGTCGACACCTGCGCCGCGGAATTCGCCACGCATACCGCCTATCTTTACTCCACCTACGAAGAAGAGTGCGAGGCCCAGCCCACCGAGCGCAAGAAAGTCATGGTGCTGGGCGGCGGACCCAATCGCATCGGTCAGGGCATCGAGTTCGATTACTGCTGCGTGCATGCCGCGTTCGCGCTGCGGGAAGACGGCTACGAGACCATCATGGTCAACTGCAATCCGGAAACCGTCTCCACCGATTACGACACCTCCGACCGGCTCTACTTCGAGCCGCTCACCCTCGAAGACGTGCTGGAAATCGTCGCCATCGAAAAGCCTTTCGGCGTGATCGTGCAATACGGCGGGCAAACGCCCCTGAAGCTCGCATGCGACCTCGAAGCGAACGGCGTGCCCATCATCGGCACCACGCCCGACAAGATCGATTGCGCTGAAGACCGCGAGCGCTTCCAGCAGCTCTTGCATACCTTGCAGTTGAAGCAGCCGCCCAATCGCACCGCGCGCACGCCAGAAGATGCGCTGCGCCTGGCGCAGGAAATCGGTTACCCGGTGGTGGTGCGCCCCTCTTACGTGCTGGGAGGCCGGGCCATGGAGATCGTGCACGAGCAGCGCGACCTCGAACGCTATATGCGCGAGGCGGTGAAAGTCTCCAACGATTCGCCGGTGCTTCTGGATCGCTACCTCAACAACGCCATCGAAGTCGATGTCGACGCCATTTGCGATGGCCAGGAGGTGTTGATCGGCGGCATCATGGAACACATCGAACAAGCCGGTGTGCACAGTGGCGATTCGGCCTGTTCGCTGCCGCCGTATTCGCTATCGAGCGAAGTGCAGGAAGAATTGCGCCGGCAAACCATGGCCATGGCCAAGGGCTTGGAAGTGGTGGGTCTCATGAACGTGCAGTTCGCCATTCAGGACGGCATCGTTTATGTACTCGAAGTGAATCCGCGCGCCTCGCGTACCGTGCCCTACGTTTCCAAGGCCACCGGCCGGCCGCTGGCCAAAATCGCGGCGCGCTGCATGGTGGGCCAAACCCTGGCGCAGCAAGGCGTGTCTGGCGAAATTCGGCCGCCGTATTATTCGGTGAAGGAAGCGGTTTTTCCGTTCATCAAATTCCCCGGCGTGGACACCATCCTCGGGCCGGAAATGAAGTCCACCGGCGAAGTCATGGGCGTGGGCAAAACCTTCGCCGAGGCTTTCGTCAAGTCGCAGCTCGCCGCCAGCGTGAAGCTGCCCACTTCGGGCAAAGTGTTCTTGTCGATGCGCAATTTCGACAAGCCCGGCACCATCGAAGTGGCGCGCATTCTGCACGAACTGGGTTTCGAACTGGTCGCCACCCGCGGCACCGCGGCGGCCATCGCCAACGCCGGCATTCCCGTGGCCACGATCAACAAGGTCACCGAGGGTCGGCCCAATGTCGTTGACCTGATCAAGAACGAAGAAATCGCCCTGGTCATCAACACCGTGGAAGACAAACGCAGCGCCGTTCAAGATTCTTATTCCATACGCCGCGCCGCGCTGCAAGGGCGTGTTTCCACCTACACCACCTTGGCGGGCGCCCGCGCCGCGGCGCTGGGTATGCAGGGCATGGGGGAGTTGGTACCCTACGCCCTGCAATCTCTTCATGAACAATTGCATTGACGCGCAGCGGTTCGACGCTGCGCCATTGAGGGAAGCATGAGCAAAGTTCCATTGACCGTTTCCGGCGCCGAGAAACTGCGTGCCGAATTACATCGCCTCAAAACCGTGGAGCGGCCCAAGGTCATCGCCGCCATCGCCGAGGCGCGCTCGCATGGCGATTTGTCCGAGAACGCCGAATACGACGCGGCCAAGGAACGCCAGGGCTTCATCGAAGGGCGCATCGCCGAGATGGAATCGAAGCTCGCCAACGCGCACATCATCAACCCCTCGGAACTCGATGCCGAGGGCCGCATCGTGTTCGGAGCGACGGTCGAAATGGAGGACCTGGAAAGCGGCGACGTTTTCACCTATCAGATCGTCGGTGACGACGAGGCCGACATCAAACACGGCAAGATCTCCGTCAGCTCGCCAACTGCCCGTGCACTTATCGGCAAGTATGAGGGCGACGTGGTGGAAGTCACCGCGCCCGGTGGGGTCAAGGAATACGAGGTGCTAGCGGTAAAGTATGTGTGACGCGAGGGGCCAGCATTCCCGAAGATTTGGCTGTGGACCCGGGGACTTAGACATCAGCCGCGTCCGCGCGACCGCCGGCGGTTTCCCGGGATCGCGTGGGGCGAAGGCAGACTGACATCTTGGTGGCGACGGCGCCGGGCCGCGGCCGACACCTCTCTTTCGCTGCTGGGTACCAGGCGCTTTCTTGCGGCTTTGGGCTCGGCCGGCTTGCGCCCTGCAGGGGCCGGCGCGGTGGGGCGCTTCGCGCCGGGTTGGCGCGCCGCGGCCCGCTCCGATGGCCGCTGGGGACGGCGGCGCTCGGAAGGCGCCTCGTCCTCTTCTTTCGCGGGGCGTTGCCGATAAAGCACCAGGAGCTTGCCGATATGCTGCACGGGTGCCGCATCGAGTTCGGTGCAAATGCGCTCGAGCCAGGCCTCGCGCTCGACGCGGTCGTCGTTGGCGACGCGCACTTTGATCAGTTCATGGGCAAGCAGGCTGACGTCGATTTCATGCAAGACGGCGGCGGTGAGGCCGGAATGCCCGACGATGACCACCGGATGCAGAGCATGAGCCTGGGCACGCAGATCGCGGCGCTCGGGGGGTGTTAGAGTTTTCATGGCGGGCATTGTAAGCCATCGCGCCGGTTTTGGCCCGGCGCGCGGCGCCCGGCCGCTGGCATAGGAGCTTGAACTGGCCGCTGGAAAGCACAAGTCGAAAAAGGGCTGGCTGCATGAGCATATCAGCGACCATTGGGTGCACGAAGCCCAGCGCCAGGGCTATCGCTCGCGCGCCGCGTTCAAGCTGCTGGAGTTGGACGAAAAGGACCATCTCCTCAAGCCGGGCATGACCGTGGTGGACTTGGGCGCGGCGCCCGGCAGTTGGAGCCAGGTGGCGGCGCAAAGAGTGGGCGCCCAAGGCCGCGTTTTCGCGCTGGATCTCCTGGAAATGGCGCCTCTGCCGGGAGTGACGTTCCTTCAGGGAGATTTCCGCGAAGAGGCCGTGCTGGAAACGCTGGAAAAGGCGCTGGCCGGCCGTCGGGCGGACCTTGTTCTGAGCGATTTGAGTCCCAATATCAGCGGTGTGACCTCGGCCGATCAGGCCCGCAGTGTCCATCTGGTGGAACTGGCGGCAGCCTTTGCGGCCCAATGGCTCACACCGGGGGGGAAGCTGCTGGCCAAGGCTTTCCAGGGCGAGGGTTTCGAGGCGCTGGTGCAACAAATGCGCCAGCAATTCAAGACCCTGCAGATCAGTAAGCCCAAGGCTTCACGCGATCGCAGCCCCGAGGTGTATTTGCTGGCCGCCGGACCGCGCGGCGGCTAGAATGGCGTTTGCGGTTTTTCGCCTTTTTGGGCAATTCAGGAGCTTTCTTTGAACAACCTCCTCAAGAATTTGGGCATCTGGCTGGTCATCGGCCTGGTCATACTCACCGTGGTGAAGCAGTTCGATTCGCGCCAAGTCGGCAAGGACAACGTCGCCTATTCCGAATTCATCGAATCCGCCCGCCAGAGCAAAGTGCGCAGCGCGTTCATCGATGGGCGCACGATTCGCTGGGAGGCCACGGACGGCAGGAAGTACGTCACCTACAGCCCCGGCGTGCTGGGCGACATCTGGATGGTTTCCGACCTCATCAAATATGGCGTCAAAGTAGATGCCAAACAGGACGAGGAACCTTCGCTCCTGCTCAATATGTTCTTGCAGTGGTTCCCGATGCTTTTGATCATCGGCGTGTGGATTTTTTTCATGCGCCAGATGCAAGGCGGCGGACGCGGTGGCGCCTTCTCTTTCGGTAAGAGCAAGGCGCGCATGATCGATGAGTCGAACAACACCGTTACTTTCGCCGACGTCGCCGGTTGCGACGAAGCCAAAGAGGAAGTCGGCGAACTCGTGGAGTTCCTGCGCGATCCGTCCAAGTTTCAAAAACTCGGCGGACGCATCCCGCGCGGCGTGCTGATGGTGGGCTCGCCCGGAACCGGCAAGACGCTGCTCGCCAAAGCCATCGCCGGCGAAGCCAAAGTGCCGTTCTTCTCGATTTCCGGTTCCGACTTCGTCGAAATGTTCGTCGGCGTCGGCGCGGCGCGCGTGCGCGACATGTTCGAACAGGCGAAGAAGAGCGCGCCTTGCATCGTCTTCATCGACGAAATCGACGCTGTCGGCCGCCAGCGCGGCGCCGGTCTGGGCGGTGGCAACGACGAGCGTGAACAAACCCTGAACCAATTGCTGGTCGAAATGGACGGTTTCGAAGGCACCTCGGGTGTGATCGTCATCGCCGCGACCAACCGTCCGGACGTCCTGGACCCCGCGCTCCTGCGCCCGGGCCGCTTCGACCGCCAAGTGGTGGTGCCGCTGCCCGACATTCGCGGCCGCGAACAAATTCTCATGGTGCACATGCGCAAGGTGCCGCTGGCGCAGGACGTGAAAGCCGACATCATCGCCCGCGGTACGCCGGGTTTCTCCGGCGCCGACTTGGCCAACCTGGTGAACGAAGCGGCCCTCTTTGCCGCCCGCGCCAACAAGCGTCTGGTGGACATGGACGATTTCGAGCGCGCCAAAGATAAAATCATCATGGGTGCGGAACGCCGCTCCATGGTCATGCCGGAAGAAGAGCGCCGGAACACCGCTTACCATGAATCGGGCCACGCCGTGGTGGCGCGTTGCCTGCCCAAGACCGATCCGGTGCACAAGGTCACCATCATCCCGCGCGGCCGCGCCCTGGGCGTGACCATGCAATTGCCCGAACAAGACCGCTACAGCCAAGATCGCGATCGGCTTTTGAACACCATCGCCGTGCTGTTCGGCGGGCGTCTGGCGGAAGAAATTTTCATGAACCAGATGACCACTGGCGCCTCGAACGACTTCGAGCGGGCCACCGAAATCGCGCGGCGCATGGTCACGCAATGGGGCATGTCCGACACCTTGGGGCCTATGGTTTATGGCGAGAACGAAGGCGAAGTGTTCCTCGGCCGTTCCATTACCACGCACAAAAACGTCTCCGAAGCGACCATGCAGCAAGTCGATGCGGAAATCCGGCGCATCATCGACGAGCAATACGCCCTGGCGCGGCGTCTTTTGGAAGAGAACCGCGACAAAGTCGAAGCCATGGCCAAGGCTTTGCTGGAATGGGAGACCATCGACGCGGAACAGATCGACGACATCATGAACGGTCGCGAACCGCGGCCACCCAAGCCTTCGCAGTCCAGCTCTGGTCCAGGCCAAAGCGGGACGGGCAAAGGCGCGGTCGGCTCCGCTCCCTCGGCCAAACCGGCCTAGGGGGTAGTCCGGACCAGCGTGCCACACCGATGGCCGAAGCGCATCCCGCCCACGCCGCAAAACGCCCGCTACGCTGCGGGCGTTTTGTCTTTCGGTTGAGCCGTCCCTTGGTACTGGGTGTCCTCAACGTTACACCTGACTCCTTTTCCGACGGCGGGCGCTATGCTGGGTTCGGCCCCGCTTTGGATCAGGCACACAGGCTTCTGGACGAAGGCGCGGACCTCCTCGACATCGGCGGCGAATCGACCCGCCCTGGCGCCCGGGAAGTATCGGTCGAGGAAGAACTGCGCCGTGTACTGCCTCTAATCACGGCGCTGGCCAAGGATGGCGTGGCCGTTTCCGTGGACACCCGCAAGACCGAAGTCATGCGCGCCGGCATCGCCGCTGGAGCCGCCTTGATCAATGACGTCGGCGCGCTGCAAGCACCGGGAGCGCTCGACGCGGTTGCGGCGAGCGATGTCGGCGTGTGCCTGATGCATATGCAGGGCGAGCCGGGTACCATGCAAGAGCAGCCGCAATATGGCGACGTGCTTGAGGAAGTGCGCAGCTTTCTCGCCAGCCGGGCCGCTGCCTGCACCGCGGGCGGTATCGGCAGGGAGAGAATCGTACTCGATCCGGGCTTTGGCTTCGGCAAGAGCCTCGAGCACAACCTGACGCTGCTCGCCGGGATCGGGGCGATCGCGAATTTGGCGTATCCGGTGCTCGCTGGCCTGTCGCGCAAGTCCATGCTCGGGGCGATCACCGGGCGGCCCGTGGGGGAACGACTCGCCGCTAGCATTGCCGCCGCCGTCGTGGCGGTAGAGCACGGCGCGGCTTTGCTGCGGGTGCATGATGTGGCGGCGACCATCGATGCACTTAAGGTGTGGCGGGCCGCGCAAGGACTCGCGGCCTGGCCGGCAGTGCGCGGTTGACCCCCAACGCGGGGCAAGGCTAACGCAGGCTGCGGCACGCCGCGAAAGACACAGGGAAAAAGCGATGAGCAGAAAATATTTTGGCACTGACGGTGTGCGCGGGAAGGTGGGCGAATCGCCGATCACGCCTGAGCTGGTCATGCACTTGGGCTACGCCGCCGGCCAAGTCCTCCTGACCCATGAGGAAGTGCCGCGCGCCGGGGGGGAGCGACCAGCAGTGTTGATCGGCAAGGACACCCGCATTTCCGGCTACCTCCTGGAGGCGTCCCTGGAAGCGGGATTTTCCGCGGCGGGTGTCGACGTCTACCTCACTGGCCCGCTCACCACGCCCGGCGTGGCGTACCTCACACGTGCCTTGCGACTATCCGCGGGCGTAGTGATCAGCGCCTCGCACAACCCTTTCGAGGACAACGGGATCAAGTTCTTCTCCGCCGCGGGCACTAAGCTCCCGGATACGGTGGAACAGGCGATCGAGCGCGCGCTGGAGGCGCCGATTCGCTGCGTGCCTTCCACCGCTCTGGGCAAGGCGCGACGGGTGAACGACGCGGCCGGCCGCTATATCGAGTTTTGCAAGTCTAGCTTTCCCAACGAGTTGGACCTCAAGGGGCTCAAGATCGTAGTCGACTGCGCCCACGGCGCGAGCTACAACACCGCGCCCGAGGTCTTCCACGAATTGGGCGCAGAAGTATTGGCCATCGGCAACCATCCCGACGGAGTCAATATCAACGCCGGCGTCGGCGCCACCGCCCCCGCACTATTGCAGGAGCAAGTGCGCGCGCAGAAAGCCGATCTAGGTATCGCATTGGATGGTGACGGTGACCGCCTGGTCATGGTCGATGCCCAGGGTGTGGCTTATGACGGCGACCAACTGCTCTATGTCATCGCCCGCCAGAGGCAAGCTCAGGGTCGACTCAAAGGTGGCGTCGTCGGTACCCTGATGAGCAACCTCGGCTTCGAGCACGCCCTGGCCCGCATGGGCATTCCTTTTGCGCGCTCCGCGGTGGGCGATCGGTATGTGCTGGAAGTAATGCAGCACAAGGGCTGGCTGCTTGGGGGGGAAAACTCGGGACACATCATTTGCCTCGACAAGCACAGCACCGGCGACGGCATCATCGCCGCCTTGCAGGTACTGAGCGTGCTGCGCGGCGAATCGCGGAGCCTCGGCAGCGCGACCGCGGACCTCGCGATGTACGCGCAGAGGCTCGTCAACGTGCGTTTCGAGGGCGGCAAAGGCTGGAAGGAATGGATGAACAATCCGCGCATACGCGAGGCGCAAGCCGCGGCCGAAAGCGAGCTAAGGGAGGACGGGCGCGTGCTGTTGCGCGCCTCGGGCACCGAGCCGGTGCTGCGCGTCATGGTGGAAGCCCGGGAAGCGGCGCAAGCCGCGCACTGGGCTGAGCAGATCGCCGCAACGGTCAAGGCGGCGATTTGATCGCTCCATGGTAGCCGTCGTCCACGCCGCCCCATTACTGGAGGCGCCGCAGCAGCTCGTCACCTGGCTGGACGAACTGGCGACTCCCTTCAGCGCCGAGGACCGCACGTTATTGCGCCGCGCCCTCGATTTAGCGGTCTCCGAGTGCGGTGAAGCGCTCACTCCGGACGGTGAGCGGTGGATCGATCGCGTCACGGGCACGGCGGCGATCCTCGCGAGCTTGCAGCTGGATGCGGCAAGCCTTTCCACGGCCTTGGTTTTGGGCGTACCGAGCGCCGCGCCATCGGCCGCGACGACGCTCGCGGAGAGACTCAACCCGGAAATCGCCGCGCTGGCCGCCGGCGTCGCCCGCATGGGCGGCATCGGTTCGGCGCAATTGGCCGGGGGTAGCGAGGCTGATCGCGCGGCGCAGGCGGAGAACCTCCGCAAGATGCTCCTCTCGATGGTCGAGGACATCCGCGTGGTGCTGATCAAGCTAGCCGAGCGCTTGCAGGCTCTGCGTCATCTGATGAGCGGCGACGAGAGCTTGCGCCGCGAAAACGCGCGCGAAGTGCGGGATCTCTTCGCACCGCTGGCCAATCGCCTGGGTGTTTGGCAGATCAAGTGGGAGCTCGAAGACCTCGCGCTGCGCGCGCTCGACCCGGCCACCTACAAAGAGATCGCCCGCCTGCTCGATGAGCGCCGGCTCGACCGCCAGCAATACATCACCGAAGTCATCACCCTACTCAAGCGCGAGCTTGCGGACGCCGGCATCGAGGGCGAGATCAGCGGGCGGCCCAAGCACATCTATAGCATCTACAAGAAGCTCCAGCGCAAGCAGGCGATCATCGAGGAGATCTACGACATTCGCGCAGTACGCATCCTCGTCGCCGACGTCAAGGACTGCTACGCCGTGCTCGGATTGGTGCACCACCTCTGGACACCCATTGCCAAGGAGTTCGACGATTACATCGCCCGCCCCAAGGCCAATGATTACCGCTCCTTGCACACCGCGGTGATTGGCCCGGAAGGAAAAGCGTTGGAAGTGCAAATCCGCACTTTGGAGATGCACCAGCACTCGGAATACGGCGTGGCCGCCCATTGGCGCTACAAGGAGGGCGGCCGGCACGACCCCTCCTTCGACGAGAAGATTGCCTGGCTGCGCCAAGTCCTGGAGTGGAAGAGCGAAGTCGCCAATGCCGGCGAGTGGTTGCAGCAGTTCAAGAGCAGCCTGTTCACCGACACGGTTTACGTCTTCACGCCGCAGGGGCGAGTCGTTGATCTGCCTCGTGGCGCCACCCCCATCGACTTCGCCTACCATGTGCACACCAACCTTGGGCACCGCTGCCGCGGCGCCAAGGTCGACGGGCACATGGTGCCGCTGAATTACGCCTTGCAAAGCGGCCAGCGAGTGGAAGTGTTGACGGTTAAGCAAGGCGGGCCCAGCCGCGATTGGCTCAACCCTGGCTTGGGCTTCGTGCAAAGCAGCCGGGCCCGCTCCAAAGTTCGCCAATGGTTCAAGGCGCAGCAGCTCCTCGAGACCGTCGCGCACGGCCGGACCATGGTGGAGAAGGAGTTGCAGCGCGAAGGCCTCACCGCCTTGAAGCTCGAGGACTGCGCCCAGACCGCCGGATACGGCAAAGCCGAGGAATTTTTCGCGGCCGTGGCCCGAGGCGAGATCAACAGCCGTGATCTGCAGCTTGCAATCCGGGCCGCTGCGGGGCAGGCACCGCCGAATGAGGCTCTGGCCGATCTCGCCCCGGAGGCCATCACGCATGAAAGCCGGGCAGGAAAAAGCGGCAGCGGCATTCTCATCGTCGGCGTGGACAAGCTGCTCACCGGTCTCGGCCGATGCTGCAAACCGGTGCCGCCCGACCCGATCATCGGCTTCGTCACCCGCGGCAAGGGCATTACCATACATCGCCAGTCTTGTAGCAATGTCGCGCGCATGCAGGCGCAACACCCAGAGCGCTTGATTACCGCAGATTGGGGGCAAGCGCGCGAGGAGGTGTTTGCCGTCGATCTGGAGATCCTGGCAACCGACCGGCAGAGCCTCTTGCGCGACGTGAGCGAGGTCTTCTCCCGAGAAAAGATCAACGTCACGGCGGTCAACACACTTTCCAAGCACAATCTGGCGCGTATGTTCTTCACTGTCGAAGTGCGCGGCGTCGAGCACCTGAAGCGAATGCTGAAACTGGTGCAAGAGGTCGCCGGCATTCTGGAAGTACGCCGCCGCTGAGTCCCCGCTGGCATGACACCCTTCGCGATCCGATGGCCTCCCGGCGGACGGCATTTTCTTGCTCGGCGCGACACGGCCCCTCGAGCGCGTTCAGGGGAAGCGGCAGAACGCGCGAGTCACGGGGAAGTAGCCCGCTTTTTCCGCTGGATTTCGGCCGATGACTGCGCTATAAACCTCCTCTGCACGAGCCTTCCTCAGGTGAACCATGCTTCGCAATGCTTCCTCCGCCAGTCGTCTCCTTTGCGCCCTTGTTCTAGGTGGCCTCGCGGGCTGTGCCCATCTCCCCTCGACAACCCCGTCGGGCGACACCTTCCCGCAGCGCTATGCACGCTTGAAGACCCTCTGCGCGTCTGATCCACGACCCTCCGACGGGGCTCTGGGCGACGCCCTCCGGCTCTCCACCCAGGCCGTCGAACAATGGCGCTCGGCCCGATCGCTCGACGCGGAGCAGATTTGCCGCTTGCCGGAGAACCGCCTGGCGCGATCTTTGGCCAAGTCCAAGAAAGCGGATGTCGCCGGTTCTTCGGAAGACGTGCGCAAGTACATCGAGCTCTTTCAGCGCGACGAGCACGGTCAGATTCCCGATGACGGCATGGCCAGGGCGGTATCGCAACGGGAGGCTATACTCAAATCCGGCCGCGACAAGTCCGGTGGCATCGGCGGCTGGACCGCCGTCGGCCCTGACGTCGTCGCCGGCCGCGTGCGCGCGATCCTCTACGACCGGATCGATCACAACCGCATTTATCTTGGCGCGGCGACCGGAGGCATCTGGATCTCCACTGACGGTGGTGCCAACTGGACGGCCACCAACGACTTCGCCTCCTCGCTCACCATCTCCGCGCTGGCGCAGGATCCGAACAACGCCAACGTGCTGTATGCTGGAACGGGCGAATGGGTGGCGGGCTTCCGCGGCATCGGCGTCATGAGGTCTGCCGATCGCGGCGCTACTTGGACCAAGCTCAACGCCACGGACCCCGGCACCAGCAGCTGCTGGCGGTATGTGCAAGACGTGGCCACTCACCCGAGCAACTCCTCGATCCTTTTCGCCGGCAATTGGTGCGGCATCTACCGCAGCACCGACGGCGGCAGCAGCTGGACCCGAGTGCACCAAATCAGCAACAGCTCGAATAGCCTCGGCGTAGGTTGGCGGATCCTCTTTTCTCCCACCGACTCCAACCGCGTTTTGGCGGCGATGAGCGGGCGGCAAGTGGCCCTATCCACCAACGGCGGCGCCAGCTTTACACCCATACAAGTGGGCACGGCCGTCGATAGCATCTGGTTGAAGCGGGTCAACATCGCCTGGTCTAAATCCGCACCCAGCGTGGTCTACGCTTCGGTCAACGAGGACAACGGTGATATCTATAAGTCCACCGACGGCGGCGCCAACTGGACCAAGACATCCAACCCAAAAGCGCTGGGCAACCAGGGCGAGTATGGAAACACCATTTGGGTCGATCCAACCGACGCGGACACGATCATCGTCGGCGGCATCGACTTGCATCGCTCGACCGACGGGGGTAGCACGTTCTCCCGCATCAGCGACTGGAGCCGCCAGTATTACATCGTCGAAAGCATGTACTCGGCCCACGCCGACCATCACGTCATCGTCAATCACCCCGCTTACGATGGCGGCAGCAATCGCACTGCGCTTTTCGGCACCGATGGCGGGGTCTATCGCGCCGACCCGCAAACCGTCACCAACATGCAGGGGTGGCAAGTGAGCAGCGGCGGCCTGGTGACTACACAGTTCTACGCGGTGAGCGGCCGGAACGAAGCTGGCGGACTTTCGGTCATCGGCGGCACTCAGGACAATTCGACCTTTGTATTGTCTCCCAATCTCGGCGGCGTCTGGAAGCAGCCGGGTACCGGCGACGGGGGGCCGGGCTACTTCGATCCCACCTACCCGACCCGGGTGTATTTTTCCACGCAATACCTACACCTCGCCCGCTGGAACGTCGCCGACGACACGGGCAAGAGCATTTGCGAAGGCATTACGGAAGCGACCAAAGCCGATCCGGACCGCGACTATTTCCCCTGCGGCCGTGACGCCACGCAGAAGGTGAACTTCATCGCGCCCTACATTGTCGATCCGGCCAACGGCGAGCGCATCTATGCCGGCGCGGCCTCGTTGTGGCTCTCGGAGAATGCGCGCAGCGCGGCGCAGCCTTCGTGGCGCGTCATCAAGGCGGCCTCCTCGGCACTGATCGACGGCGCGCAGACGAACTACCTCAGCACGGTCGCCATGCGCCCGGGCAATGCCAACCAGATCTGGGTCGGACACAACAACGGCGAGGTCTACCATACCGGCAACGCCCTCGCCGCCGCGCCCTCCTGGACTGCCGTCAACGGCCTACCCAACCGCATCGTGACCAGCATCGTCTTCGACCCCACGAATACGCAACGAGTATTCATCACCTTCGGCGGTTTCAGCAGCGGCAATGTGTGGATGAGCGACACCTACGGGGCGAACTGGCAGAACGTCTCCGCCGGTTTGCCGCAGGCCCCGGCCTACGCCATTGCCGTACATCCCACTCAGCCCAACGTGCTCTACGTGGGAACCGAGGTGGGGCTGTTCGTGAGCGAAAACAGCGGCGCCAGCTGGAACACGCAGAATGAGGGTCCGGCCGCCACTTTGATCAGGGCGCTGTTCTTCGCGGACAACAACACCTTGGTCGCCGGCACTTACGGCCGCGGCATCTGGCGCACCAGCACCTACAATGTTCCGACGATACCGGTCTACGAATTCCGCGATACGCTCCTCAATCACTACTTCCGAACGGCGAGCCAGGCCGAAGCCGACATGATTTCAGCGACGTGGAGTCGCTGGGCCGCAACGACGGATACCTTCCGCGCCTATCCTGCTCAGGCACCGGGAACGCTCGGCGTCTGCCGCTTCGTCGGCAATCCCGCGCGCAATGTGGACTCGCATTTCTACACCATCAGCCCCGGCGAGTGTGAGAGCCTCAAATCCAACCCGGATTGGATCTATGAAGCGATCGCATTCTATGCCGCGCTTTCGCCCAACGGAACCTCTTGCACCCCCGGACTGGTGCCGGTCTATAGGCTTTACAACAACATTTATCCGGTAATGAACCATCGCTTCACCACCAGTTCTTCAGTTTACAGTGAGATGCAAGCGCAGGGCTGGATCCCCGAGGGCGTCGCCATGTGCGTCCCTGCCTCATGAAACTCGCCGTGGTTGAATTGTCATCCCTCGCTGGCTTGGGCGTTCTTGCGCCGTGGGGGTTTTTCACCCATCATTGCCGCATTTCCATGCCAATGGAATAACTTGTCGGCAAGCGCATGAAAGTTACTCTCTACGAAGCCCTGGGCATCCCCCCCACCGCCAGCGACAAGGCGGTGCGCGCGGCTTTGCGCAATTTGGTTCGTCAGTATTACCTCAACACCCGCGACGACCAGAACGAAATTGAGGAAGCTCTACGCTTCGTCAATCACGCCAGCCACATCCTCACCGATAAGGCGCTGCGGCAGCGTTACGATGAAGAAATCGCCTCCGGTATCCATATCGGCAGTGACGCCGCGCGCAGGCACTTCGTTGCCAACATGCAGGCCTTGGGGTTGGGGCGTTCGGTCACTTTCACCGCGGGCTCGGAAGCCGACTTCAGCAACCCCAATTACGCCCAGCAGAAAGCACACCACCATGGCCTGACCGCCGGGCTCAACCTAGTGGCGCGAGGCGCCTTCTATCAAATCGCCGCCGCAGCCACCCTCATCCCGATGTTGCTGCTAGTGATCTGGCTGGTCACTCCCTGGCACAACTTGCTCAAGCAATCGCAACTCCTCTTCATCTGGGCCCTGGGTGGCGGCGTGGTCGCGGCCGGGATTTATACGCTGGTTAGCAATATCGCGCAGCGGCGCAGGCGGACCGCGGAACCATTCAACAGCGCCGTGGCCCAGTTGACCATCCTCAAGTGGCGCAAGGAAAAAACCGTTTTCATGGGCACCTTCGAGCCGATCGAGGACCCGACCTGGCTGTTTCGCCTACGAATGGTGGAACTGGAGCGTGCGCAAAACTTGCGTACCAGCGGAGTCCGGGCTTGGGTTCGGCTGGCTGCGCGGTTGTTTGATTACGGTCTGTGGGGGGTATCGCTCACTGCCTTCTACTATGTGTTGGGCTTTCTGGGCGTCATCAGCCCCAACACCATCGCTATGCTCACCCACCCCATGCTTGCCCCAATCATCACCACCGGAACCTGGGTACCTCTGGAAACTCTGTTGCAGGTCTATCTGCACACCACACCCGGCAAGTGGCTTTTCGGGGTCTACGTTCAGTTCGGTGTCAGCAGCGCGCACAACCGCCCCAACATCCGCACCCGTTGGATCAGCAGCTTCCGACGCGCGGTACATGTCTGGTGGCGCGGGATGGGATGCGGCGTTCCCGTAGTCTCGCTGGCGCTCATGGCTCTAGGGAAGGAGGCACTGATGAATCAGCTCGAAACCGACTGGGATGCAGCCGAGGACTGCCTCGTCACACACAGCCCGGTAGGCAAGCTCAACGCTTTCACCGGCATCGCCGGATTGGTGGCGTTCCTCTGGGCCACAGGAATGGCGTGGGCCGAGCCCATGCAGGCCACCGCGCGCGAAGTCGAAGCCTTTGCCGCCAACGTGGTCGAGCAGGCCGCTGCGGTGATCCACCGCATACAGCCCAATGAACCCGCTACCCAGATTGCCGCCAACGACCCTGTCGATTCCGTGCCTACCCCCCTCGAAATCAAGAGGAAACGATGGGCCGAATGGGAAGCAGAAGCCAAGGTTCTCGGCGCGCAGAAGAACTTCACCCAGCAGGCGGAGATCTGCCGGCAATGGGCGGACGAAGACTTTCGCAATCCAGATGCGTGGAAATGCTTGGGATTGGCCAGACAGGCTTTGGGCAGTCACCGCGCCGCAGTCGAGGCTTTACAGCGCGCCGCGCGTTATGACCCGAACGATCAGAGCATTCAAGATGCCATCGTGCGCAGCTTCCGCTCGCAATATGGGCGCTAGCCGGCCAATGCCCCACAGGCAAATCGACTAACGCTCAGATCACCGAGAGCCACAGCGGCAGGCTAAACATAGCCAACACGGTGCCGCTAGATATCAACAGCGACACGAGTGCGCCTTGCCCGCCCAGGCGCGTCGCCAGTACATAGGCTGAGGTCGCGGTCGGTACCGCCGCCATGATCACCGCCAGGCGCATCTGCAGTGCGGGAAGCTCAGCCCAATGCGCGAACCCCCAGGCAAGCGCCGGCAGGATGCAGAGCTTCAGGAAATTCCAGAAAGCCACCGCTGGCCAGGATCGCATCGCCCCACGCAAAACCAGGCCGGCCCCCACGCTCAGCAGGCCAAGTGGCAGTGCCGCACTGGCCAGCAGCTCGAGTACCCGGGTCGCGGGCGCGGGAAGCGCAAACCCGAAGAAACGCCAGGTGAACGCTGCCATGCAGGCGAGCACCAAGGGATTGCGAAGAATTTCGCCAAAAACGCGCGCACCTTGAGCTCGCGCCAGCATGCCGACCGCGCCGAGATTGACGATAGGCACCAGGAGCCCGACGAGAAAGGAGATACCGGCTAGCCCGGCTTCACCCTCCAGGCGCGCAGCAACGGCCAACGCAACATAAGTATTGAAGCGAAAACCACACTGGTAACAGGCCGCGAACTGTTGCCGAGTCAGTCGCGGCAATGCGCGCCCGAGCAAGCTCAGGGCCATGCCCGCCAAAGTGAAACCCAAGCCCACGGCGCCAAGCTGCAGCCAACTCGAATCCAAGGGTGGTAATCCGATAAGCGAGCGGATCAGTAGGGCAGGAAAAAGCAGGTAATAAACGAGGCGATCAACGCCCTCCCAGAACGCGTCGCCGAAACTCGGCGCCCGCGAAAGAGCCCAGCCCAGCACGATGAGCAGAAAGTCCGGAACCAGCAGCAATGCGACACTCATTCGGCTTTCGGCTTATCGGTTTGCTGTTCAAGACAGGCGCCGGCTCCCCGCCGCGGCGCAAACACGGAAAACGACGGGTGCCCGATCAACCGGATCGGTGCGGTGCGAGCGGCACCCTTGGGCGACAGCGCCCCGGACCACTCGGGATCACGTTCCGGCTTCCCCCGACTGTCCTGATTCGCTGGCAAGCTGGCGCCGCACCTCATCCATGTCCAGCGCGCCCGCTGCGCTCACGAGCTTCTCGAAGTCCCCCGCCGGAAGCGCCCCGGCTTGGGAATAGACGACGACATTGTCGCGAAAGACCATCAGCGTGGGGATGGAGCGAATCTTGAAGTACCCGGCAAGCGCTTGTTGCTCTTCGGTGTTCACCTTGGCAAACAAGGCTTCCGGGTGAGCTCGCGCCGCCGCCTCGAAGACCGGAGCAAACGCCCGGCAAGGCCCGCACCAGGGTGCCCAGAAATCGACGATCGCGAAGGGGTGATCGGTGATGCGCTCAGCGAAGCTGTCCGCATCAAGTTCCACGACTGGATTGTCGTTCATCGCATCCTCGATTTCTGGCCTTTGGACCAAGAATGGCGCCGCCGCGCCGGTTGGTCGATGCCGTGTTCATCTGCACTCTTTCGCAACTTGCGCCGACCCGCCGCGGTGACCGTCTTGGCCGCCTGAAGGTTCTATTTCTTTTCCAAGAAGAAAACCAAGGCTCCGGCCTCTTCGCCATGGTCCAGCAACAGATGCCCGGTTTGCTTGGCAAAGGCCTGGAAATCCTTGACTGAACCCGGGTCCGTGGTCAGCACCTTGAGTACTTCACCGCTGGCCATTTCGTTCATGGCCTTCTTGGTGCGCAAAATCGGCAGAGGGCAATTGAGCCCTTTGGCATCGAGCAGTTTATCGAACGGCCGCATCGCTTTCTCCGCAAGAGTCGCTCGCGCGAATCAGGGCAGACGTTCTGCCGCCTCGCCTTGATCCCGCTTTTGCCATTATACAGTGGCGCCCGATCCTCCTGGGTCAAAACCCGGGCAGAGTGAAGTGAAAGGTCGCGCCCTCGCCTTCCCTCCCTTCCGCCCAGATCTTCCCGCCATGCCGGCGCACGATGCGCTGTACGATCGCCAGGCCGATTCCCGTGCCCTCGAAGCGCCGGGGATCGTGCAGGCGTTGAAACGGCTTGAAGAGCTGGGCGGCGTAATCCATGGAAAAGCCGGCACCATTGTCGCGCACGACGAAGACCGTTTCGCCGCCCTCGCTGCTGGAGAAAAACTCGATCTTTGCCTGCTCGCACTCGGCGGTGAATTTCCACGCATTACGCAGCAGGTTATCGAGCAAAACCCTGCTCAGCACCGGATCGGCTCTTGCGGGCAGGCTCTGAGCAATGTCCCAGAGCACCCTGCGCTCGGGAAATTGCTCTTCCAGAGTAGCGCGGATTTCCATTGCGAAAGCGGCTAGGTCGATCGGTTCGCGGCGTAGCTCGCCGCGGCTCACGCGCGCCAATTCGAGCAAGTTGTCGATCAGCTCGCCCATGCGCTTCGAGGCACCGTGGATGCGAGCGAGGTAGTCGAGACCCTTGGCGTCGATGCACGCCGCATACTCCTTTTCGAGCAGGTGCGAAAACCCGTTCATGGCGCGCAGGGGCGCGCGCAAATCGTGGGAGACCGAATAGCTGAAGGATTCCAATTCCTGGTTCGACGCCGCAAGCTCGGCGGTGCGCTCCTCGACTCGTCTTTCGAGGGTTTCATTGAGGTCGCGGATGGTTTGTTCAGCGCGCTTCCTATCCGTTATGTCGACTACCATGCCCAGCACCCCGGCAGGGCGGGCCTGCTCATCGCGCATCAGGGTCACCAAGAGATCCACCCACACCGTTTGACCGCTGCGCGTGATGTAGCGCTTGTCCATGCGATAGGTCTCGCTTGCGCCGCTGGCCAGCTCGTTCAAATGCACGAGCTCCGCGGGCAAGTCTTCTGGGTGGGTGAATTGCCCGATGTTCATGCCCCTGAGCTCGTCGCGCGAATAGCCCAGGAGCTGCCCCAGAGCCTCGTTCGCCGCGGTCAGATTGCCCTCTCCGTCGGCCGTAGCGATGCCGATGATGGCGCGCTCGAAGATGCTGCGAAACCGCGTCTCGCTCGCCCGTATCGCGGCCTCGGCCAGTTTGCGCTCGGAGACATCGATGCCCATGGCGATCACCACCGGCCGGCCCTCCACTTCATAACGCACTCCGGTCACATAATAGGGAATCGGCCGCCCGCTGCTAGCAACCAAGCTCGCCTCCAGGCTCGCTTCGCCTTTCTTCAGCACTTGTCGCGTGGCCTGCCGCAGATTGGTCCAATCGACTTCCTGGTAGAGTTCGAGCGCCGCGCTGCGGGCCAGTGTCTCGCTCGGCTTGGCGAGCACGATCTCGAGGTTGCGGTTCCAGAGCAGAAGATGCCCAGACGCGTCGAACAAATAGAAGATCCCAGGCACCGACTCGATCAATTTCCTGCTGAAATCGCGCTCGCGGCGGATCAAATTCTCCGCTTCCTTGCGGGCGGAAATATCACGCAGCACGGAAATGATCGCCGGCCCGTCTTCCAGGTCGATGGCGGTGGCCGAACCCTCGACCGGAACGGACACGCCGTCGCGGCGCCGGTACTCGACTTCTACATGCGGTAGGCGAAATAGCTCGGGGGCGCGTTCCAGCATGGCAATGCGGTCGCACACCATCTGCTGCCATGCCGGTGCAACGAATTCGAGCACGTCCTGGCCGATGGCTTCCTCGGGCCCGGCCAACCCGCAGAGCTTGGCGGCCGCGGGATTAGCGATGAGAATGCGGCGGTGCCTATGCACGATCATCGCATCGGGCGAAAGATCGATGAGCATACGATAGCGCCGCACGGATTGCCGCAGCGCTTCTTGCGCCCGTTCTTGTTCAGTGATGTCGGTGTACGATGAGACAAAGCCTCCCCCCGGCAATGGTGTGCCGCGAATATCGAGCACGATACCTTTGGGTCGCACACGCTTGAAGTGGTGCGCCTGGAAGAGCCACGCGGCCGCCATGCGCTCTTGCACGAGTTTCTCGGGGTCGCCTGACCCGTATTCGCCGCGGCGCGCGTTGGAGCGGAAGATTTCCTCGATGGGCACGCCCACGCGGCGCAGCGCCTGGGGAATGTCCAGGAGCTCGAAGAAGCGCTGGTTCACGGCAATGACGTGGAGCGCCTGATCGATGACGCTGATGCCTTGCGGCAAATGCTCCAGGGTGGTTTGCAGGATCTCCGCTTGCCTCTGCAAGGTCTTTTGCATTTCGACGCGTTCCGAGATATCGATGCCCACACCCACCAACCCAGCGCCCCCGTTTTCCAGGGCGACCCGCTCGCCAGTGAAATAGAAGGGTCTCCCCACTCCATCCTTGTGGATGAAGAGGGCCTCGGCCGTGGCCGTGCCCAGCGTCAAGGCCATGGAGATGCGCTCGGCGATCAGCGCCTTGTCCTCGCCCGCGAAGAAGTCCAGCGGATGGGCAGTCCGCATCTCCGCGGCGGTGAGGCCGGTCATCGTCTCGAAGTTCTTGTTCCAGAGCAGAAAACGGCCGCTTTGGTCAAATAGATAGAAGACCCCCGGAATCGACTCGATGAGATGTTGGCGAAAATCCCGTTCTCTCAGCACTTGATCCGCTATGCGCTTGCGTTCAGTGATGTCGCGCGCCACCGTCAGCACCGCGGATTCGCCATCCAGTTCGATCAAGGTGCCGGTCGATTCGACTTCGATCGTACGCCCGTCGAGCGTGTGGTAGCGCAATTCGCTCAGGGCGACGTGATCAGTCGCGCCCGAAACTAGCACCCGGATGCGCTCGCACACCCGCGGATAATCCTCGGGAGCGACGATCGCTTCGATCTTTCTTCCGATCAATGCCTCTGCCGATTCAGCCCCGAGCAAGGCGGCGGCGGCCGGGTTGGCCAACACGATCTTGCCCTCGCGGTGGGCGAATACCGCCTCCGGCGACATCTGCACCAGCGTGCGATAGCGCTTCTCGGACGACAGCGCAGCCTCGCGCGCCTTCTCTTGCGCAGTGATGTCGGTATAGGTAGTCACCATGCCCCCGCCGGGCAGCGGCGTGCCGATGATCTCGAGAACGGTGCCGTCGGGTCGCATCCGCTTGAGGTGATGAGGAAGGAAGCGCTGGGCAAGTTCCACCCGCTCCCTGATCTGCTCTTCCTCATCGCCAGGGCCGTACTCGCCGCGCCGCGCGTTGTGGCGAATGAAGTCAGCAAAGACGCGCCCTTCGCAGAGGAACTCCTCGGGAAATCCGAGCAGCTCGCCAAAGCGCCGGTTGTACCCTATGAGTCGCAATTGATCGTCAAAAACACTGATCCCCTGGGCCATGTTGTCCAGCGTAGCCCGTAAAACCCTCGTCCGCTCGTTCACCAGGCCGAGCACGCGCCAGCGGGCGTTGGCCTGAGAGTAGAAAAGCGCGGCAATCAGCAATGAGACCAGCAGTCCCACCGTCAGGATTCGAAGCGGCGCCTGCTGGGCTGGCTGATTGTCGACCCAAGCAGCGTTGACGCTGTGCCGCAAGCGCCACACACGACCGCCGAATTCGATCGGCATCTCGCGCTGGAGGGCGCTCGCGTCCTGGTTTGGGCCAATCTCCGCGAGCAGGCGCACCTCCCCCGCGCCATCGCCGCCGGGCCGGCCTGCGTCATCGACCACCACGCGTTCGCCCTCGGCCAACAGGCCATCGAAGAGATCGCGAAAAGACGTCCGCGTTTCCATGGTGAGCACAACAAAGCCATACAGCGCCTCACGCCGTTGAGCGATGGTCTCGATCGGCCGGCCGCGACGATAGACCGGTGCGCGCAACACGACCCGTGGCGGACCCTCGGGCGACTGCACGATGCGAAAAGGAGCGGAAACGCGGAACTGGCCGCTATCGCGGGCTTCGGTTATGGCATCGAAGTTGCCCTCCTGAGTCGAGACGTCGTAACCGAAGACAGTCAAGTTGCCCGCCATGGGTTCGACGAAATCGGCGACGATGTACTCCGAGCGATCGCCCGCCGGGCGGATGGTGAAATCGGGATAGCCGCGGGGATCGAGACTGCGATCTTGGCGCACTTGCGCGATGAACGCCTCCCGCTCGTGCTGCAGCACCCGCCGATGAAAGGAAATCGCCTGCAAGCCAGGCAGTCGCATGGCAAGGTTGAGATTGGCGGCGTAATCGTGGAATTCGCGCCGATTGACTTCGGCGGAGGCGATAAAGGCACTCTGCAGGCCGAGGATCAGGTTTTCCAGATCGTCCAGGCGGCGCGAAAAATGCGCCGCGAGATAGGTCCCACGGGTTTCGAAGCGTTCTTCGATCTGGCGCCGAGCATGCTCGGTAACCCGCATGGCCAGGTAGAACGTGATGCCCGCGCCCAGCGCCAGCACGACCAACGCTCCCCAAAGCGGCGATACCCGACGGCGCGCCTCTGGCGGCCGCTCGCTCGCATGACCCTCGGCGTCGGCTGGATTCATGACCGGAGAATAGCCGCCGCAAGGGGCCGCTGGCAATCCGCGTGGCGCCCGATACCGGCGTTCAGCCGAGATTGTTTCGTATTCGCGACACCAGGGCCGTCGTCGACCGATCGACCAGAAACGGAATGGAAACGACCTGGCCACCGCGCGCCAGCACTTCCGGTGCGCCGACGATCTTCTCCACCGGCCAGTCGCCGCCCTTGACCAGGACATCAGGCTGGCAGCGGCGAATCAGCTCGAGCGGAGTGTCCTCTTCGAAAGGCACCACCAGATCGACGCTCGCCAGGGCCGCAAGCACCGCCATTCGGTCTTCGAGCGGGTTGAGCGGACGATCGTCCCCTTTGCCTTGGCGACGCACCGACGCGTCACTGTTCACCGCCACCACCAGCGCCGCGCCCCGCGCTCTCGCCTGATCGAGATAACTCACATGGCCGCGGTGCAGGATGTCGAAACAGCCATTGGTGAAAACCAAAGGACGGGCAAGCATCGCAACGCGCCGCTCGCATTCCTCGGCGCTGGCGATCTTGGCCAAAAACCGCGGCGGCGGCAGCGCTCGGGCGTCCGTCAATTGATGTACTCGAAGACCTTGACCACCCGCGTCACGCCGCTGGTGTGGCGTGCGATTTCCGCCGCGTCGACGGCTTCCTGAGGCTTGACTAGGCCCATCAGGTAGACCACGCCGTTCTCCGTGACCACTTTGACGTGGTTGGGGGAGAATTTGTTGGCATCGACGAAGCGCGCCTTCACCTTCGAGGTGACGATAGCATCGTTGCTGCGCGCCGAGAAAGCGGAGTAGGGGCCTACCACCAGCTCATCGACGACATTTCGGACATTGGCCTGGCTGCGCGCCACCTCCTCGGCGATGCGTTTGGCGCTTTCGTCCGGCACTTCGCCGGTGAGCAGCACGACACGATTGAAGCTGGTGATGTTGACGTGCGCGCGCGCATCGAGCTTCTCACTGAGGCGAATGAGTACCTTGTTCTCGATCACCTCGTCCTCGATGTAAGCACCGGAACTGCGACGATCGTCGATCATCATGGCGCCCACGCCCACACCCGTGGCGACCAGCGGAAAGCAACCCGTCAATGGCAAACAGGTAGCGGCAAGCACCAGGGCAAGCAATAATTTTTGCATCAGTCCTCCTCGCCAAGCAGCATCAGATCGATGGCTTCGCATAAGCAGTGGATCATCAAGATGTGCATCTCCTGCACGCGCTGCGCGTCGTCGTGCGGCACGCACAGATGGACATCACCCGGCCCCATCAGTTCGCCGGCCTGTCCGCCATGCCGCCCTGTCAATGAGACCACCGGCATGCCCCGTTCCTGCGCCGCATTGATCGCCGCCAGCACATTGGCCGAATTGCCACTGGCGCAGAAGGCAAGCAGGGTGTCGCCGGCGTGCCCCAGTGCCTGGACCTGCTTGGCGAAAACCTCTTCATAGCCGAAATCGTTGGCAAGCGCCGTCATCGTGGCGCCGTCGCCGCACAGCGCAATCGCTGGCAGACCGGGCCTAGCACGCCGGAAACGGCCCTGCAACTCGGCGACGAAATGCTGCGCTTGTGCGGCCGCGCCGCCATTGCCGCAGACCAGAAGCTTGCCATCTCGAAGAAGGCAGCGTACCAGCAGTTCGGCAGCCTGCGCGACGCGGGGAACGAGCAAATCGCCCGTCGCCGCAAGCACTCTGGCGGCGTCGCCGAATTGCTCCTGCACCCGGGCATGCAAGTCGATCATCGTGGCGGCAGCAAAAAAGCCAGCGCGGATTGTAGCAGCCCACCACCCCCAACGCTCTGTTTGGGCGAATCAGAAGATGTCGCGCAGCCACTCGATCCGTTCGATGCCCAAACCGTCCAGCAACACTGCGTCGAAGCGACATGGAGGCTCGCTGGCTTGCTGCGCGAGATAGAACTGCGCGGCAAGGCGTATGCGTCCGGCCTTGCGTCGGTCGATACTGGCGCCCGCGCCGCCGAAACGGGCGTTGCCGCGCAGCCGGACTTCCACGAATACGAGAACCTCGCCGTCACGGACAATGAGATCGATTTCGCCGCCGCGGCACCGAAAATTGCGCTCCAGCACGGCAAGCCCATGCGCGCGCAGAAAACTCTCAGCCAAGGCTTCGGCCGCGGCGCCACGGTTCATCGCTCGACTGGCACCGATTCGCCTCCGCGCACAACCAGCGCGTTGGCTTCGCGCACCAGGATCTGCCCTTGCCGTCCCGAAAGTTGTCCGGTGACGCCGTCGAGTTCCATGTTGGCCGCAGTTTGCCCCTGGGCGATGAGGCGCGCCACACGATAAGCGTCGATTCCCAGCGCGTAGAGTCGCTGCAGGGTGGCGTTGGCGAGTTCCTGGCGAGGATAGGCCATTACGGCGGGATGATCGGGCTGAGCCAGCCATGGCATCTCCACGAAACGCACGTTCGCCAGCTCTATGAGATCCGTGGGCGCGCGATCGTCAAGCACCTGCCCGCTGGCATAGGCAGGCAGCGCCGAGAGGTAGCTCCGCGCCACTCGAGCCTCGGGCGCATCGAGCGCGAGCAGCAGCGCATCGGCATTGGTCCCTTCGATGGCCTGCCGCAGCATCGGCAGGAGTTGAGTGTCCCCCGAAAATCCGATTCGGTGCACGATGCTCATGCCCAGCATCTCCGCCTCGTCGGCGAACGCGCTCAAGAATCGACGATTGAGCGGTGCATCGCCCCCCACCGCGGCAATGCGCTCGCGGCCCTCCTTCCAGGCGAGCCGCGCCAGCTGGCGGGCATCGGCTTCAACCGAGAGTGCCAGCACCGTCACGCGTTCAGGCAGGCTTGCTCGCTGGTCCGGGGTGTTGAGCAACAGCGTCGGGGGAAAGTCACCCCCCTGCGCAAGCACCGCGGCAACGTCACCCCGCGCGAGCGGGCCTACCACGACTTGGGCTCCGGATTGCACTGCCCGCGCGAACGCAGCCACCGCCTGCGTTTCGGCATGGGCGAAAAGCTGCACCGCCTGGTTTTCGTGACCAATCCGAGCGGCTGC
Source organism: Casimicrobiaceae bacterium (assembly GCA_026646885.1). Taxonomy (GTDB): domain Bacteria; phylum Pseudomonadota; class Gammaproteobacteria; order Burkholderiales; family Casimicrobiaceae; genus JACPUX01. Next base: position 137,759 of record JAPKHK010000005.1, read on the forward strand.
CAGGAAACCCGCGCGCAGCGCCTCGGCGGGCGCGGCGAAGCCCGCCGCAAGAACCGGCAGCACCAGAGCGTAGCGTGGCGCTACGGCGGCCTTGCTCGGATTGGCGAGCGCGCTGTCGCTTGTCGCCGGCGCGAGGTCGGCGCACAATGCGCGCTGCGCGCCCAACGCGGCCACAAGCATGAGCAGCAGCGGACCCCAATTGCGCCTGGCACCTGCGTCCCCGCCTTTGCAATGACCGATTCTCATCATTCGCCTGCCGTGGCCGAGAAGGGCATATTATATGTGCTCGCGACTCCGCTCGGAAATCTACGCGATATCACCCAAAGAGCGCTCGACATACTCGCCACGGTAGATCACATTGCCGCCGAGGACACCCGCGATACCAAGCGCTTGCTAGCGCACTTCGGCCTCTCCGGCCGTTGCTTCGCTCTGCATAGGCACAATGAAAACGCCGCCGGTGGCCGGATTATCGAATGCTTGGCGTGCGGCCAGAGTGTCGCGCTGGTCAGCGATGCGGGCACTCCCGCTCTGAGCGACCCAGGGGGGCGCGTCGTCGCCGCGGTGCGCGCGGCAGGTTACCGGATCGTGCCCATTCCCGGCCCCTCGGCGCTGGCCGCCGCCTGGTCGGTGGCCGGACAGGGCGAAACCGGCTTCATTTTCGCCGGGTTCCTGCCGACCAAAGCGGCGGCCCGGCAGCGGCGCATCCACACGCTTGATGCCCTGGGCTTGCCGCTGGTTTTCTATGAGGCGCCGCATCGCGTCGCCGAATGTCTTGCCGATCTGTGCGCCGTGCTCGGCGTCGACCGGCAAGTGCTGATCGCCCGTGAACTTACCAAACTGTTCGAAGAGGTACATCGGTGCGGCTTGGGCGAGGCCGCGGCCTGGCTTCAGGCAAGTGCTCACCGTCAGCGCGGGGAATTTGTCTTGATTGTCGAAGCGGCTGCGCGACACCCCGCTGCGCCCCTCGACGCCCGCAGCGAAGAAGTGCTGCGCATCTTGCTCGCGGAATTGCCGCCAACGCGCGCGGCCAAACTTGCCGCAAAGCTCACCGGTGCGCCCCGCGAAGCTCTCTATACACGGGCGCTGGAGTTGCAGAGACAGCGGCTCGAAACTTGAACGGCCACAAGCGGGGGCACGCCCCCGCTTGCGACCCGATCGCCGATTTCAGGAAATCGCCAGCTTGCGGGCCTGCGATTCCTTCTTCTTGGCCAGCTTCAGCTCCAGCACGCCATTGTCGTACTTGGCGTTGGAGAGGCTCTCGTCGATCTCGCTCGCCAGGGCGAAGCTGCGATAGACGCTGCCGTAATAGCGCTCGCTACGCAGCACTTTGTCGCCTTCCTTCTGCTCCGACTCTTTCTTTACCTCGGCGCTGATGGACACCTGATTGCCGTCGATGGCGACGTGGATGTCTTCCTTGTTGACGCCGGGGATTTCAGCGTGAACGGTGTAACTCTTGTCGTCCTCGCTGACATCCATTTTGATCTGCACCGGCGCCTTGTTCTCAAAGCGCGCGGGGCGCAAAAAACCTTTGAAGAAATCATCCAGACCCGCTTCGGTGAAGGGATCCCATACCGTCAAATTGGCCATGGTCAGCTCCTCTCTTCGAGACTTGAACACTCGCGGCCGCGTCCGCTTTTTCGGGCCCGGTCACGAACCTAAGATACACACCGCTCCGGGCACCATGTTGACTCAAGTCAACCGCAGGCGCTTGGCGAGGTACAATCGAAAAATTTGGGGCGCATGCGGCGATTTCAAGGCCCCTCTGCACGAGCACAGAGACAAGGAACGACATGAAACTGACTTTTTTGGGCGCGGCGCGCGAAGTCACCGGATCGAGCTACTTGCTGGAGTGTGCCGCCAGCCGTGTGCTGATCGATTGCGGCATGTTTCAAGGCGGGCGCGAAGCGCGCCAGCGCAATCTCTCCGCCCTCGACTGGGACGTTCGCGCGCTCCAGGCCGTGGTACAGACCCACGCCCACATCGACCACTCCGGGCTCCTGCCCCGGCTCTGCCTCAAGGGTTTCAAAGGCCCCATCTATTGCACCGAACCCACTGCCGCGCTGCTCAAAGTGATGTTGCTCGATAGCGCCTTCATCCAGGAAAAGGAGGCCGAGTGGGAGAATTTCCGTCCCGACGGGCGACGGGGGCGGAGTGCACGGCGCAACGAGACCGCGCCACTGTATACCGTGGCCCAGGCGCAATCCTGCCTCAAACAGCTCCGCCCCCTGCGCTACGACGAACCCTTCGAGCCCGCTCCAGGCCTGCGGTGCGTCTTTCGCGACGCCGGGCATATCCTGGGTTCGGCGATCATCGAGTGCTGGGCGAAAGGCGCCCGGGGCGAGCGCAAGATCGTCTTCTCCGGCGATTTGGGCCAACCGGGCCACCCGTTGGTGCGCGACCCCACCCGCATCGCCGAAGCGGACTATCTGCTGGTCGAGTCGACTTACGGCAACCGCCTGCACAAGAGTTGGCCGGCAACGGTGGAAGAAATCGTCTCCGCCCTGGAGGACACTCTGCGCCACCGCCGCGGCAACGTCATCATTCCCGCCTTTGCCGTGGGGCGCACCCAAGACATTCTCTTTCTGCTCGCCGATCTCACCCGCCAAGGCCGCTTGGAGCCCATCGACATCTACGTCGATTCGCCCATGGCCACCGCCGCCACCGAGGTCACCTTCCGGCACCTCGATGTGCTCGACGCCGAGACCCACCGGCTGTTCAACTGGGAAGGGCGCAACGCTTTCTTCTCGCGGGTGCGCTTCGTGCAGGACGTGGAAGAGTCGAAAGCCCTGAACCGCGTTGCTGCCGGCGCCATCATCATTAGCGCCAGCGGCATGTGTGAAGCCGGGCGCATCAAGCACCACCTGCGCCACAACTTGCCGCGCAAGGAATCGGCCATCGTGATCGTGGGCTTTCAGGCCGCGCATACGCTCGGCCGGCGCATCGTCGATGGAGCCAAGAGCGTGCGCATCTTCCGCGAGGATGTGCCAGTGCGCGCGCGCATCCACACCATCGGTGGCCTATCCGCCCACGCCGACCAAGCCGCCCTCCTTGGTTGGTTGGGCGCTTTCCGCCGAGCGCCGCGGCAGACCTTCATCGTGCATGGCGAAGCAAGCACCGCACTGGAGTTCGGCGAAAAGCTGGGGCACGACCTCGGTTGGCAAGTGACGGTGCCAGAGGCCGGTCAAGAGTTCGAGCTCAATGGCGCCTAGACGCTGCGGTGGACCGCCTTGAGTCGAATGGCTCAGTCGGTGTGCCGGCGCGCCGCCGGCCTTTCAGGCGAAGCTGGCGCCAACCTCCCATCCCGTGGCTCGCCCCCTCACTTCCCTTTGGCGCAATCGCAGACCTGCTCGCCTTTGTCGAGGATGATGCGCCACACGCCCGGCGCTTCAAGGCGCCACACCGAGGTGAAGTTACCCACGTGCTTGCCTTGGGGGTCATACACCGGTCCGCTGGAAAGTGCTAGCGTGCCGGAATCGAGCACCTCCACCTGCTTTGGCTCCCAGGAAAACGGCGCCTGCGGCTTCTCGTAGTAGCGTTTCCACCATCCAACCACCGCGTCCGGGCCGCGCAAAGGCGTGGGCCCCGTAAAGAAGATGGTCTCCGGCGAGAGGAAGCCGCGAAATGCGGCCAGATCACGGTCGGCCATGGTCTTGGCAAAAGCGCGCTCGGTATCGGCGACCTGCCGTTTCAAGTCCTCGCGCGGCACCGTCGAATTCATGGTGGCGCAAGCGCTCAGGAGCAGGAGCGGTAGGCCAAGCGAGACAGGAATATGCATGTTAGGAACTCCTCGGTCGGGGTTACTGATTGGGTCGACAAGTCAGTCCTCCTGGCCGCGCCTTTGCGCCTTGCGGCGTGCGCGATGCTGCTTGTCCTCGCGACGCCGGGCCAGAGCGGCCGCACTCGGCTGGGTGGGGATGCGTGCCCTTCGCGGCACTGCCACGCTGCGCAATAGCTCCCGCAGCCGCTCCAGGGCATCGGCACGATTTCGCTCTTGCGTACGAAAGCGCTGCGCCTTGATGACGACCACCTGTTCGGCGCTGATGCGATGATCGGAAATACGCGCGAGGCGTTGCTTGTAGAAATCCGGCAAAGACGAAGCGCCAATGTCGAAGCGCAAATGGATGGCACTGGCAACCTTGTTCACGTTCTGGCCGCCAGCGCCTTGGGCACGGACCGCCGTCAGCGCGATTTCGCTCAAAGGCAGCGTGACGTGCGTGGAAATCGCCAATCCGTCGGCTTCACTGCTCATTGCCGCGCCTCTCCTTGCGGAGGCGGCCGCCTTCCTTCTTGCGCCGCGAGGTCAGCCGGGGTGTCGATGTCGTGAACGACACCCGGATCGTCCACCTCGATCCACTGCATCTGCGCGGCATGCTGCTGCACGATGAAGCGCGCCCCGGCGTCACCGCGCAGCTCCAGCAGGGCGTCGCGGAATGGCGCACCAAAACCCACCGGGTTGCCGCGCCGGCCGTGAAAACGGGGTGCCACGAGCTGTGCTCCTCCCTCAAGAGCGGCAATGAGCCGCGCCAACGTGTGCGGCTGCACATAGGGCATGTCCGCCAGGGCAATCAGCCAAGCCTGTGCCTGGGGCGTCGCGGCCACGGCCGCCGCCACGCTATGGCCCATGCCCAGTTCGGCGTTCGCGGCGACGACATGGGGAAGACGGTTTTGGACCAGAAGGTCGAGAAGCGCGCCGGCCCCTGGCCGAACCACAATCAGCGTGTTTGGCAACACCGCACGCAGGCGCTCGGCGCTGTGCAGAACCATCGCGCGGCCGTCGGCCAGAGGAACCAAGAGCTTATCCGCGCCAAAGCGGCTGCCCCGGCCTGCGGCCAGCACGATTCCTTGGATGCGCAAACGGTCTTCTTGCAGGTGGGGGTTCATGTTCGTGGAGCGAACCGCAGACCGGGCACGCGGTCTATTTCCGGTAAAATTCCAACCTCAATTCCAGGAGTTTCCATGAGCATTCAAGATACCATACGCAACCAAGTCGCCAGCCACCCCGTGGTGCTCTACATGAAGGGCACGCCGCAGTTTCCGCAGTGTGGGTTCAGCGGCGCCGCGGTGCAAATCCTCAATGCTGCGGGCGTTCGCGACATCTTCGCGGTCAACGTCTTGGAGGACGAAGAAATCCGGCAGGGCATAAAGGAATACGCAAACTGGCCAACCATCCCCCAGCTCTATGTCAAAGGGGAATTCGTCGGCGGCACGGATATCATGCGCGAAATGTACGAGTCGGGCGAACTGCAGAAGCTCCTTGCCGCCTGAGCCAAACAGCAGCCTACCGCCCGGCCCTCGTGCCGGGCTTTCTTTTTGGTGCTCCGCCGCTCTGCCCCTGTGCATCCCCAGGACGATCGATTTTTTGCGCCCAAGACCTGTGCGATGCACCAAGGTGGCGTCGCTCACGCACCACAAAAGTGCGAATGATACCTTGAGCCCATCGGGGTCAATCGTTTTTTCTATAACAATCAATTGCTAGCCGGTTTGGCACGGACGCTGCTTTTGCCGACTCCATCACCCATGGGGAGGCGGTATGGAAGCGCTCAAAACCAGCAATGATGTGTTGTTCATTCTGCTCGGGGCCATCATGGTACTGGCCATGCACGCCGGCTTTGCCTTCTTGGAGCTGGGTACCGTGCGCAAAAAAAACCAGGTCAACGCCCTGGTGAAAATTCTGGTCGACTTCTCGGTCTCCAGCGTCGCCTATTTTTTCATCGGCTATGCCATCGCCTACGGCACAACATTCTTCGTCGATGCGAGCACGCTCGCGCAGAAGAGCGGCTACGATCTGGTGAAATTCTTCTTTCTGCTGACCTTCGCGGCGGCCATTCCGGCGATCGTTTCCGGCGGTATCGCCGAGCGTGCGCGCTTTAATCCGCAACTCGCGGCGACTTTTCTCGTGGTCGGCTTCGTCTATCCCTTCTTCGAGGGCATCGCCTGGAACCAAGCCTATGGTTTCCAGGCTTGGCTCAAGGGCGTGACCGGCGAGGAATTCCATGACTTCGCCGGCTCCGTGGTGGTGCATGCCGTGGGCGGCTGGCTAGGGCTCATCGCAGTGTTGCAACTGGGCGCCCGGCGCGGGCGCTATAGCAAGGACGGCGGCGTGGCGGCGCACCCGCCTTCGAGTATTCCCTTCCTCGCTTTGGGTGCGTGGGTGCTCTCGGTGGGCTGGTTCGGGTTCAATGTGATGTCGGCGCAGACCATCGACAAGATCAGCGGCCTGGTGGCGGTCAACTCGCTGATGGCCATGGTGGGCGGCACGCTGGCCGCCTTGCTGGCGGGACGCAATGACCCGGGTTTCGTGCACAACGGTCCCCTGGCAGGTTTGGTCGCCGTCTGCGCGGGTTCGGACCTCATGCACCCGATTGGTGCGCTTCTGACCGGCGGCATTGCCGGGGCGCTTTTCGTTTATATGTTTACCCTCACGCAGAACCGCTGGAAGATCGACGACGTACTGGGAGTATGGCCACTGCACGGCCTATGCGGCGCCTGGGGCGGAATCGCGGCGGGCATCTTCGGGCAAAAAGCCCTCGGTGGTCTGGGCGGCGTCAGCCTGGCGGCGCAGCTTGGCGGCACACTGTTGGGCATTGGCGTGGCGGTGCTTGGCGGCCTGCTGGTCTACGGCATGCTTAACAAGTTGGTGGGACTGCGACTCGATCCCGAGGAAGAATTCAACGGGGCTGATTTGTCCATCCACAAAATCACCGCGACGCCCGAGCGAGAGCCGGGCTGGTGAACGCGGCCATCCTGGACGGTGCACCACTGCATTTCAACCCTGTGTCTGCTTAGGCGTCAGGGTTGCCCAACGCGTGCAGCCCCGATCCGTCGCGACCGCCTGGCGTGGTCAGCCTTGTCCCCCGCGGAACCGGTCCACGCCATAGGATGACGTTCGGAATGCTGGGTCTGGCTCAACGCTGACCCGCGTTCATCGCCGCGACGCAATCCTTGAATTGGGCCCCTACCCCGGTGCCACTGAGCGTGCAGGCTCCGTCGGCACCCGTTCGGCCGGTGCTCGCCGACCCCACGGTGGCGGTTCGGGTCTCGTCCCGGAGGGGCAGCGCGTTCGCCGCAGTCGCGGCGGGAATTTCGGTGCCCCGGCCGCGCAAAAGGTTTGTGAGATGCTGGATACGCGCCTGATCCGATTGGCGCATCAGCTTCAACGAGGCGAGGTCCTCTTTGAGTGTGCCAAGGCTGCGCTGCGCATCGATCATTTTCTTCTCGGCGGCTTTGGCTTCCTTGATAGCAGTAGAGGCCATCCGGTCGTTGGCCTCGAAGCTGCTTTCAAAAAACCAGTAGCTGAAACTCCCCGCGACAGACGCACCAAGGACGAACATCATGAGGAGTCCGGAAACTAGCCAGGCTTTGGAACGCTTCTTCGGCGGCGGTGAGCCAGGCGCCGCGGCGGCCGCGGCGACGCCGGAATCCCGCCGCAAGGATTCTCCCCGCGCGCGCGGTGCATCTGCTTCGTCATCGCCAGGGCACGGGCCATCATAAATTTTGCGCGAGCGCCGGAGCATCGCCCCCAGCCAAACCACCAGCCGGTCGCGCAACCAGTGGCGCAGGTGCTGTCCGAGAGATTCCGCTACTGCCGCCGGGGCGATGTCTCGCCCGGGCCGTTCTGCCATCACACCCATGACCCCTCCGTCATTTGGCGGTTCAACAGTTACGTTAACGGCGGCCTGCTCCGGCGCTTTAGCGAGTCCTCGCATTCGCGGCGAGCCACGCCTGATCTGGATCAAAATCACCGCTTTGGCGGGTACAATGGCGCATGATTTCCGCCGACTTGCTCGCGGTCTTTTCCCCGGAAGGGGTTTTAGCTCGCAAAGTCCCAGGCTATCGCTGTCGCGGCCAGCAACTGGAGATGGCCCAGGCGGTGGCGCAGGCCATCGAGGAGCGCAGCTCGCTGCTGGCCGAGGCCGGCACGGGTACCGGAAAGACATTCGCCTACCTCGTGCCCGCCTTGTTGTCCGGCGGCAGAGTGATCCTCTCCACCGGAACCAAAACGCTGCAAGATCAGCTCTTCGAACGCGACCTCCCGCTCGTGCGCGAGGCGCTTGGTGTGCCGGTCACCACCGCGCTGCTCAAGGGGCGCGCCAACTACCTCTGCCATCATCATCTCGAGCGCGCCGCCACCGAGGGGCGCTTTGCCAGTCGACAGGAGATTCGCTGGCTGCACAAGATCCAGTCCTTCGCCCGGGGCAGCCGCACTGGCGACAAGGCGCAGCTCTCCGAGGTACCCGAGACGGCTGGCCTCTGGGCGGCGGTAACGTCCACGCGCGAGAACTGCCTGGGCTCGGATTGTCCCTACTTCCGCGAGTGCTTCGTCATGAACGCGCGGCGCGAAGCATTGGCCGCGGATGTAGTGGTCGTCAATCATCACCTGTTCTTCGCCGATTTGATGCTGCGCGACGAGGGTGTTTCCGAACTTCTGCCCCATTGCCATACCGTGATCTTCGACGAGGCCCATCAATTGCCGGACACGGCCACGCTATTCTTCGGCGAGCAGCTTGGCGGGGGCCAGCTCGCCGAGCTTGCCCGCGACAGCGAGGCAGCCGGACGCACCGGCGCCCTCGACGCACGTGACCTCGTCGATACCGCTGCCGCCCTCGCCCTGGAGGGAAAGCGCTTTCGCCTGGCGATGGGCGCAGGCGTTGGTCGCCAGGTACGCGAGGCGCTCGTTGCAAGCACCGATTTCGCCCTCGCTCTGACCAATCTCGCCGAACGCCTGCACGCCTTGCGCTCTGAATTGCAGGTGCACGGGGAACGCAGCGAAGATCTGGAAAACTGCTTGCTGCGCGCCAACGATTTCTCTGCCCGGATGGAGCGCTGGCGTGACAACACGTCCGAGGATTGGGTGCGTTGGCTGGAGACCACCCAGAGCGGCTGGGTGCTGCAGGCGGCGCCGCTGTCCGTCGCCGAGGTCTTTCGCGAACAGGTGGAGAAAAGCGGCCGCACTTGGATCTTCACCTCGGCAACGTTGGCGGTGAACGGTGATTTCACCCATTACCGGGCCCAGATGGGCTTGGACAATGCCCATTGTGTCTGCTGGGAAAGTCCCTACGATTATGGCAACCAGGCACTGCTGTGCGTGCCGCGCGGATTGCCCTCGCCGCAGGATCCGCGGCACACCGAAGCCGTGGTGGAGGCCGCTCTCCCGGTGCTTCGCGCCAGTGCCGGACGCGCGTTCATGCTTTTCACCACTCTCCGGGCACTGGAAAGGGCCCGCGGCTTGATGGCTGATGCGCTGGCCCGCGAGGGCTTGGATTATCCCCTGCTGGTGCAAGGCGAGGGATCACGCAGCGAGTTGCTGGAGCGCTTTCGCGATCTCGGCAATGCCGTGCTACTGGGCAGCCAGAGCTTCTGGGAAGGTGTCGACGTACGCGGTGATGCGCTCTCAGTGGTGATCATCGACAAGCTGCCTTTCGCACCGCCCGACGATCCGGTGTTGGCCGCGCGCCTCGCGCAAATCGAGCGCGCGGGCGGCAACGGCTTCATGAACTTTCAGGTACCCGAAGCCGCTATCGCGCTCAAGCAGGGCGCTGGGCGCCTCATTCGCTCGGAAAGTGACCGCGGGGTGTTGCTGATTTGCGATCCGCGGCTAGTGGAAAAACCCTATGGCAAGAGACTGTGGCGCAGCCTGCCGCCGATGCGCCGCACGCGCGAACTTGCCGACGCGATAGCCTTCTTTGATGCTCACCAGAACTTCCACCAGGGCTTTTCTTCGGATGTGGCGGGGGTCGACGAGGCGGTCACGTAACGCTGTTCGTTCGCAGCCCAGAACTTCCACCAGGATGGCTTCTCGATGCGCCCGCTCAAGTACGGATTGTTGGGGAAATTCGCAGCGAGGACGCGCCGAGTGTCGTCGCGCAAAGTGTCGAGTCTCAGCGCTTCATAGCTACGCAGCATGATGACCAAGGCCTCTTCGTTGGAAGGCGTGCGCGGATAGGTGGTCAGCGCGAATTGCGCCCGGTTCACCGCCGCAACATAGGCTTTACGATCGAAATAATATCGAGCTGCGTGCACTTCATGGGACGCAAGCGCATTGACGAGATACGCCATACGCGCCTGCGCATCCCGCACATAGCGGCCTTCTGGAAATTTGTTGACCAGTTCGCGGAAGGTGGCGAAGGATTCGCGAGCCGACTTTGGATCGCGTTCCGACAGATCCTGGTCGGCAAGAGCGCCAAGAAAGCCTAAGTCCTCATTGAAATTCGCCAGCCCCTTGAGGTAGTACATATAATCGGCCGAGGGATGATCCGGATGCAGCTTGATAAAACGATCGGCGGCGGCGATGGCCAGCGCCGGCTCGCCCGATTTGTACTGGGCGTACGCGCCCTCAATAATCGCCTGCTGGGCATAGCGGCCGTAGGGGTAGCGGCCTTCGAGCGTTTCGAACAATTTGATGGCGCGGTTATAATCGCCTTCCACCAAGGCCTCATGGCCATTGCTGTACATCTTTTCCGCGCTCCAGCCGGTGGTTTCATCCTTCACTTCGGAGAACAGGCTGCAGCCTCCGGCCAAAACCACGAGCAAGGCGGCAGTACTGAGTGATAGCGCACGACGAAACATCGATGAGTCCTTCTATGAGGTCGGGCGATTATACCCCAAGCAATCTCGGCTCCGGCCCGCGCCAGACCACGCTTCCGGCTACGGCCTGCGGCCAGCGCCTGGATCGCGCGCTGGCCCTCGCCTTTCCGGAGTTTTCTCGCAGTCGCTTGCAGCAATGGCTTGACGAAGGCCGCATTCTGATCGATGGCAAACCGCGCGAGGCGCGCGACAAAGTCGGGGGCGGAGAACGGGTTTCCCTCACCGTGCCCCCGTTGGCAGAGGACACCGCGTTTCTGCCCGAGGATATTCCGCTGGCCGTCGTATTCGAGGACGAGGTGCTCATGGTCGTCGACAAGCCGGCCGGCCTGGTCGTGCATCCGGGCAGCGGCAACTGGTCCGGCACGCTACTCAATGCCCTCCTCCAACATGCACCGCAGCTCGCAGGTGTGCCGCGCGCCGGTATCGTCCACCGTCTGGACAAAGACACCAGCGGCCTACTCGTCGTCGCCAAGACGCTGTCCGCGCAAACCGCCCTCGTGCGGCAACTGCAGGCGCGCACGGTGCGCCGGGAATATCTGGCCCTCGCGCAGGGCCGCGTGATCCGCGCAGGGCGGGTGGAGGCCCCGATTGGCCGTCACCCCGCCCAGCGCACTAAGATGGCGGTGGTACCTCAAGGCAAACCCGCCCTGACCGAATACGAGATCGCCGGGCGCTATGCCACATGTACGCTTTTGCGCTGCAAGCTTCATACCGGGCGCACGCACCAGATCCGCGTCCATCTCGCCTCCATCGGACACCCCCTGGTTGGCGATCCGATCTACGGCCGGCGCTCAACCGCCCTGGGCTTTCACCGTCAAGCCCTGCACGCCGCCGAGTTGGGCCTGCTCCATCCGGTCTCGGGCGTAGCGATGCATTGGCATTCTCCCCTGCCCGCCGACTTTGCCGCGCTCCTGGCCAACCTGGACGGTTCAAGCGCATGAGCGCACCGGTGAGCGCACGGCTCAGAGCCCTGAACCTGCCTTGGCTCGTCCCCGATTGGCCAGCGCCCCCACGGGTGCAGGCATTGATGACCACGCGAGCCGGGCGCAACGGAGCGGCTTTCGACGTCTCCACGCGCGCCCCGGGTAATACACTGGCCGAAACTGGCCGGGCGCAACTCGAGGCGCTATGCGGGCGCCCGATCGTTTGGCTAGATCAGGTCCACGGCACCCGCGTCCTCGATCCCCTTGCGGCTCCAAGCGACGAGCCGGCGGATGCCTTGGTTTTGGATGGGCCTGCCCTGGCGGGGGCGATCCAGACTGCGGACTGCCTCCCGGTGCTCTTTTGCGACCGCGCCGGCCACCATGTCGCAGCAGCGCACGCCGGCTGGCGCGGCTTGGCCGCCGGCGTGCTCGAAGCCACCGTCGCGCGCCTGCCGGTTCCCCGCAAGGAAATTATGGCTTGGTTGGGTGCTGCCATCGGACCCGCGGCCTTCGAGGTTGGTGAGGAAGTGCGTGCGGCTTTCTGCTCGGGCGACTCCGCAGCAACCGCCTTTTTTAGCCCTAGCCCACCCGGCAAATGGCGGGCCGATCTTGACGGCTTGGCCAGGTTGCGCCTGGCTCGCATTGGCGTGTCCGCCGTTTATGGTGGCGGGCTCTGCACCTGGAGCGACGCCGCCCGCTTCTACTCCCACCGACGCGGCAAGGAGACGGGCCGGATGGCCGCCTTGATCTGGCTTGAAGATTCGCCGCTGGGCAGCTGACCAACGGCCAAGGGAACAATTCTCCGGGCCAAGTGTCCACCAGGTGCAGTAGCACGTTTCGTGGTTGATCGATTCTCCATCGTAAGCTTAGCGGGGCGCCAGTCGGCGCCCTCTTTTTTTGTCCGAACCTGGGCGTGCACCCGGTCTGATCAGTGCAGGTGGCCTGCGCTGCCGCGCCCCTCTTCGAGCGGTTCGATGTGTACGGCCTCACCCGCGGCATTGGGGAAGAGTGGGGCGCCACAATCGTCACAGTATTCGAAGGGGAAGGTCTGTTCCAGCGTCTGCACCTCGCCGACGCCGCATTCGCGCAGTACCGACTCGATCTCCTGCGCCGTCGCGCCGAGTTCATTCTCCCCTTCGAGCATGGGCCAAACGACGCCATGCACCACTTCGCCCGAATCATCGGCCGAGAAGCTTACTCGAAATTCCATCAAATCATGCTCTTGGAACGGTGCAAGGACAACTTTCAGGTTTTCGACCGCGATGTTGAAGCTCATCTCCAGGAACGCGGCACCGGCACGCAAAGAATACGGCCGAAGTTCGCGGTCGGAATTGCGGCAGGCGGAAAAGAACGCATCGGGCAAGACGACTTCGAAGGCGCATGCCGGCAGCGCACCCTGAAGCGCGGGGGCGCCTTGGGCACGCCATTGGACATCGACGCTCTCCCGCGTGGCATCCGGTTCTTGCCAGCGAAAGTGCGCTTGACCAACGGGTGCGGCAATCGCCGCCAAGAGGTAGCGAGAATCAGCTATGAAATTGGCCGTTTCGGCGAGGCGCTTGGGGTCGATGTGCAAGTTCTTGGCGGCCAGCGCGGCGGCCCATAGCTCCTTGGCCAGGGCGAGCGTGGGACAGAACCCGCGCGGCAGTTGATCAATGCTGAAGAGTGCATCAGCCAAACCCAGGCGAGTTCCCCCGGCTAGCACATGCGCCTGCAGATGAACGCGAATATCGTTGAGGACACCGGCTGGAACGGTCCCGGTGGGAATGCCGAAACGTGACCACGCCAGGATGGGAACAGCGATCAACACCATCGCGAACTCGCCCTCGGATGTGGCAAAGCGTGTTCCCTCACAATGCGCCTCGAGTGCATCGGCCAGTTCGTCACTGGCCCGGGTATTGGCGTTATAGAGGTGCTCCTGCGCCGCGATCAGGGCATCTTCGTTGCCGGCCTTGAGCATCTTCTCGACCTGGGCGCTCAAACGTTGCTCCCAGTAGCCGTCTTCGGTGCGGCTTCCTGAGTTGGCGAGGCCGGTGGCAAAGCGCACCAAATGTTCGGCTTCTCGGGTGAGTCGGGTGCGGTGGGTCTGGCGAGAGCGCTTCATGAAGTTGGAATCAGGCGGGAGAACTTTGCATTTTAGCATCTCCCCGCTCTCCCGCCGGAAAGGGCCACGGCAAGCCATTCCCAGCTACAATGCGGTTTCTCTGAGGGCCCTGGCATTGAAGATCAGTTCGAACTTTGACAGCGGCGCCATCGAGGTCGTGGCGCTCGAACAACCGCGGAGCATACGAGTGCGGGTGCGTGCGGATAACGCCGCCGATTTCACCCAATGGTTTCATTTTCGCTTGCAGGGAGCCGCTGGCCAAGCCTGTCGCCTGGTTTTCGAGAATGCGGGGGCCTGCACTTATCCCGAGGGCTGGCGCGATTACCGCGCGGTGGCATCGTACGACCGTCAGCATTGGTTCCGCGTGCCTACCACCTACGATGGGCAGGAAATGGTGGTCGAATGCACCCCCGAGCGCGACAGCGTCTATTTTGCCTATTTCGAGCCCTACAGCTGGGAGCGCCACCTTTCGCTGCTGGGCGCCGCTGAGAATTCACCGTTGGCACGAGTGCTCGATTTGGGAAGCAGTGTCGAAGGCCGCGATCTCAACCTGATCGAAATTGGCGCGCCCGCCTCCCACAAGCGCCAGGTATGGATCACCGCCCGCCAGCACCCGGGTGAAACCATGGCCGAGTGGTTCGTCGAGGGCCTGCTGGAGCGCCTACTGGATCGTGACGATCCTTTCGCTCGACGCCTCCTCGAGCGCGCCGTCCTGCACGTCATGCCGAACATGAATCCGGACGGCAGCGTCCGCGGGAACCTGCGCACCAACGCGGCGGGCGCGAATCTCAATCGCGAATGGATGGCGCCGTCGCTTGCCAGCAGCCCCGAGGTCTATTGGGTGCGCCAGCGGATGCGGGAGACGGGCGTCGATCTATTCGTCGACGTGCATGGCGACGAAGTAATCCCCTACAACTTCATATCGGGCTGCGAGATGCTGCCCTCAGTAAGCGAAGCGCAGCGGACCAACCAAGAGCGTTTCGTCGCCGCCTACAAGCGCGCCAGCCCTGATTTCCAGGACCGCCACGGCTATGAGCCGAGCCGCTACGACCAGGATGCGCTCAAGCTCGCCTCGAAACATGTCGGTCATCATTTCGGGTGCGTTTCACTGACCCTCGAAATGCCGTTCAAGGACAATGCCGACCTGCCCGACTTGGAAACCGGATGGAGCGGCGCTCGCAGCGCGCGCCTGGGTGCAGCGGCTTTGCAGCCCATTGTGGAAGTCCTATAACCCGGAGGAGGTCGACCAGAAAATGCACACGCTACTCGTCACTAATCCCAAAGGCGGCGCCGGAAAGTCGACGCTCGCCACCAATTTGGCGGCCTGGCTGGCCGGGCGCCGGCAGAAAGTCGGCCTGCTCGATCTCGACCGCCAACAGTCAGCCACGCAATGGCTCAGGCGGCGCTCGGAGTTTCTTCCCGAAATCCGGGGCGTCGGGCGCGACGAGGATCGCGCTGCGCTGCGCGCGCAGGAACTCGATTGGTTGGTGATCGACAGCCCGGCGGGCTTGCACGGCGAAGAGCTGCGCGACGCGGTCCGCCGCGCCGACCTCCTGCTGGTGCCGGTGGCGCCCTCGGCCTTCGACATGGACGCCACCCGCGACTTTCTCAAAGTAATCGCCGAATACAAGGCCATACGCAAGGGCGACTTGCCGGTCGGCCTGGTGGGCAATCGCATCGACTCGCGCACCCTGTCGGCGCAGGAACTCGAGGAATTCCTCGATGGCTGCGGATTCCCCTTGGTGGCGCACCTGCGCGACGGGCAGGTCTATGTGCATTGCGCCCGCGATGGCGTGTCCGTGTTCGAGCTGCCGCGCTCCCGCGCCGAACAGGATTGGGAGCAGTGGCGACCACTGACCCGCTGGATCGGACAACAGTTCAAGAAGTAGCTGGCGCTACTCGGCGCGCGAAGCAATCGCGGAGTGGCCGGTTCTTACGCAGCGCTCACACCGGAATGCCGATGATCACGCTGGAAGCCTTGAAGACGCCGATGGCTTTTTCACCGATAGCCAACTGAAGCGCCTGGACGCTTTCTTCGGTCACCGTGGCGGCCAGATGCCCGCCGCCGTCCAGATCGATGCGCACCTCGGCGTTCACCGCGCCCTGCGTGATCGAAGCCACCGTCCCGCGCAATTGGTTGCGGGCGGAAAGCGGCAAGCGCTCCTCGCCGCGGGCAATGATGACCGACGATGATTTCACCAAGGCGAAGGCCTTGGTTTTGATCTTCAGACCCAGCGCATCGGTGCTTTCGCGGGTGATGATGGCCACGATGCCCTGCCCGCCGGGTAAGGTGAGCTCCACTTCGTCGTTGACCGCTCCGGCGCGTATGGCCGTCACGGTGCCGAGAAACTGATTGCGGGCGCTGGTTTTCATGTTGAGCGTCTTCAAGAGATCGAGGTCGGCATGGAGACCCGCCGCCTCGGTGTTGAGCAGCTTGACGAAGCGCGCATGCGCCGCTTCAACCTGGGCAAAGCGCGCAATCAATTCTTGGCCGCGCGAGGTCAACTTCGTGTAACCACCGCCACGCCCACCGGTGGCGCGCTCGACCAGCGGTTCACCGGCCAAGTTGTTCATGGTGTCCACCGCGTCCCACGCGGCTTTGTAGCTCATGCCGATGGCTTTGGCCGCCTGCGTGATGGAACCGGTTTGGTCGATAGCCTGGAGCAAGCCGATGCGCCCGTGACCGCCGAAGTTGGCCTCCCCCGAGGTAAGCCACAGCGAACCTCGCAGCGCCAAGGGCTTGCGTTGGCGGCGCGTGCTCACTCGTGTACCTTCCCCCCATCCCCCTTCTGGTGAAGGGGGTGAGTACGGTTCGCGGGCGGTGCCCGCTCCGGTGTTTGGCTTGCGCGCCCTTGGGGCGGCCCGGCGGGCGGCCGTGTACCTTCCCCCCATCTCCCTTCCCGGGAAAGGGGGTGACGCAGGTTCCCCGCTGCGCGGCTCCGGGTAGTGGCCTGGCGCCCCTTCGGGCGGCCGCGCGGGGCGCTCATGGCGCTCTCTGCCGAGGCCGGCCGGCTTCGATCTCGATCACTTCCTCGGCAAACAGCGACACATCTTCCTCGTCGTGGGTAATCAGAATGATCGGCAAGCGCAGTTCGCCTTGCAGTGCCAAGAGTTCCCCACGCAGGTGCTGCCTCAGTTTGCGGTCAAGCGCGGCGAAGGGCTCGTCGAGCAAAAGCGCGCGCGGTTCGGTTACCAGGGCGCGCGCCAGCGCCGCGCGCTGTTGCTGGCCGCCGGAAATCTGCGCGGGGTAGAGATCTTCGACCCCGCCCAGATCGAAGCCCGCAATCCATCTCTCCACCCCTGGATCGGCACAGCGCCGCGAGGGATTGCGCAACCCATGATCGAGCCCGAAGGCGATGTTCTGGCGCACGGTGAGATGAGGAAAAAGCGCATAGTTCTGGAAGACGAAAGCGAGCCGCCGCGACTGTGGTCTGACATCGATGCCGGCCTCCGAATCATAAAGCGCCTCGCCCTGAAAGGCGATTCGCCCCGCATCCGGCGGTACCAACCCGGCCAACATTTTGAGCGTCTGGCTCTTGCCGGCGCCCGATGGGCCGAAGAGCACCAGCCGAGCGGCATCACTTGCGAACGCCACGTCGAGGGCGAAGGCCTTCTCGCGACTTCCATAGCGCTTGCGGAGATCGATCTGCCAAATCACCGCGGCTCCCGTCCAAAAGCGCCCCTAGCCCCGGCGGGCAAAACGCGCCCGGCGGCGAGCAGAACGCACAGCGAAACCACTGAAGTGACCAGCACCAGGAAATTGGCGGTGTCATCCTGTCCCGCCTGGGCAGCCTCGTACACCGCGATGGACAGCGTTTGGGTTTGGCCGGGAATGCTCCCCGCGACCATCAGCGTCGCGCCAAATTCCCCCATGGCGCGCGCAAACGCGAGCAGCGTGCCGGCCAGAATGCCACGCGACGCCAAGGGCAGCGAAACGCGCAGAAAAATGGCGAACTCGGAAACACCCAGGCTGCGGGCCGCTTGTTCCAATTCGGAGTCGAGCGCTTCGAAAGCGGCGCGCGCCGCCTTCAACACCAGTGGCAGAGAGACCACTGCCGCGGCTAAAACCGCTGCCTGCCATGTGAAAATCAGGCGAATTCCGAAGGTCTCGAGCAGCCAAGCGCCAATCGGCCCACGCGAGCCGATCAGCACCAAGAGGTAATAACCCAGCACCGTCGGCGGCAGCACCATGGGCAGGGTGAGCACGGCGTCGAGAAAGTCGCGGCCCGGAAAGCGCCGGCGTGCGAGCAGGAAACCCAGGGCCACGCCGAGCGCCAAGTCGATGATAATCGCAAAACCCGCGACCTTGAGCGACAGTGCGAGCGGAATCCAGGCTTCGGTCATGGCGACTCCATTTCGCGGTCCGGCGGCATGGCGGCCACCTGAGTGGTGAGCATTGCCTCGACGGCAGGATCGGCAGAGTTGAAGATCACCGGGGGTCGTTTCATGAGGACTTGTATCTGTGGGTATTCTTCATGGCAGATTCCATATCACGCATCCTGGCGCCCGCGCGCCCCGCCACTACGGGGCCGAACTCGCTCACGGCGCCTCGAAGCCGTACTTGGCAAGGACCGCCTGCCCGCGGGCGGAGAGAACGTAGGCCATGAACTCGCGCGCCTCGGTCGGATGAGCCGCTTTGGCCGTCGGCGCCATCGGATAGTTGAAGGAGCTGTCCAGCGGCACCGCGCGAACCCACCGCAGCTTGTCCGTGGCAATCGCGGCGTCGGTGGCATAGACGAAGCCGGCTTCGACTTCACCGCGCACCACATAGTCGAGCGCCTGACGCACCGACTGGGCAAACACCAGCTTGGGCGCTAGGTTGTCCCATAGCCCAGCAGCAACCAGCTCTCGCTTGGCGTAACGCCCGGCGGGCACGCTCGCCGGATTGCCGACGGCGATACGCCGGACTGCAGGGGCAGTCAGATCGCTCAGCGCGGCGAGCTGAACTTGGTCGTTCGCGGGCGCAACCAGGACCAGCGTGTTGCGTGCAAAGTTGCGCCGATCGTGCGAAGCGACGAGACCATGCCTCTGGGCGAGATCCATCGACTCCTGGTCGGCGCAGGCTAGAAGGTCGACCGGCGCACCGTTGCTGATCTGGCGCACCAGCACATCGGAAGCGCCGAAATTGAATATCACTCGGGTTTCGGGATGCGACTGGCGATATTCCCGTGCAATCTCGCTGAAGGCATTGCTCAAGCTCACCGCCGCGGAAACGATCAGATCGCCGGCGCAAGCCGTCTGCGCGAGCAACAGTGTAGAGACCGTCAGCGTCGCGCGAAAGTTGGCCAAGAGCATGGGTGCAGCGAACCGAAAGTCAAGTGAAGATGCGTAATATATCTCTCGATATAACGCTGCGCAAGGTCGCCTGGAATAGAGCGGCCTTGCTCTAAGCGCTCACGAATAGCTTTGCCACGACTTGGAGCGGAGTGGCGATCCGCAGCGGAATGTCGGCGGGTAAGCGTCGCGCCAAGACGAGCAGAGCACGATCATAAGTGAGCAGCCAATCCGCGCCCGCGGTCGCGGCGAGAATCAGGAATTTCTGATCGTCAGCATCGCGGCACACCGGCAGCCCGCGCAGCGCGGCCTTTTCCGGCACCTGCCGCGTGCGCGCGGTGTAGGCCGCGGCCGCTTCGGCTTGACGCGCCGCGGAGAGCTTGAGGGTCGGGTAGGTGAGCACGCGCGAGAACTCCGCGGCGCAAGCCGCGGTGGTGATCACCTCGGCCTCGCCGACGGTAATGCGCAGCGCCAGGGGTTGAAAACGCGCATCGTCGAAAACCAGCCAGTCGAGCGCGACATTGGTATCGAGGACGAGCTTCAACATGCCAAGAATTGTACCCCGGCGAATGGGTTGCTCCCTGGCCCACGCGCAGCGCCAGCACCGCGCCCGGTTAGTTACAATGACGCCATGCGTGTTTTGCTCGCCCCCATGGAAGGGCTCGCCGACGATGTCCTGCGCGGCATCCTCACCGCTGCTGGCGGTTACGACCTTTGCGTCAGTGAATTTTTGCGCGTCAGCGGCACCTTGCTGCCGCGCCGTGCCTTTCTTCGCCTGGCACCCGAATTGGGCCAGGGGGCGCGCACCCCCGCGGGCACGCCTCTGCGCTTGCAATTGCTGGGCAGCGACCCTTCGTGCCTTGCCGAAAACGCGGCGCGCGCGGCCGAGTTTTCGCCCTTTGGCATCGATCTCAATTTCGGTTGCCCGGCCCCGCTGGTTAATCGGCATGGCGGCGGCGCGGCTTTGCTGGCCGAACCCGAACAGCTTTATGCCATCGTCGCGGCAGTGCGCCGCGCCGTGCCCAAAGCGATTCCCGTCACCGCCAAAATGCGCCTGGGTGTGCGCCACCCCGAAGAAGCGCTGACGATCGCCAGCGCTTTGGCGGCCGGCGGCGCCGACGAATTGGTGGTGCATGCACGCACCCGCGCCGACGCGTACAGCACGCCGGCGCGCTGGGAATGGCTGGCCCGCATCCGCGAGGCGGTGGCGGTGCCGGTGTTCGCCAATGGCGACATCTGGAACCGCGTCGACTACGACGCCTGTATTCGCATTTCCGGCTGTCGCGATGTGATGCTGGGTCGCGGTGCGTTGGCCGACCCCTTCCTGGCGCAACGCCTGCGCGGCACGGAACCGGCACCGGACCATGCGAAGCTGGCACCTCTGCTGCACACCTATTGGCAGGCCGTACAAGAAAAGGTGCTGCCGCGGCATGCGCCGGGGCGGCTCAAGGCCTGGCTCTGCTGGCTCGCCCGCGGCGATGCCTGGGCTCGCGCCTTGCACGAACGCATCCGCCCCTTGCGCGAACCCGCAGCAATCGACGCAGCGCTAGAGGCAGCGGCTGCGCCGCGCTAGCCGGCTTTCTGCAGCCAGCGGTCTCGACGTGCCAAGGCCTCGGCGGGCGCGTCTTCTTCGAGCTCCAGCCAGACGGTGTCGAAAGCTGCGGGCAGCAGCGGCAGATCGAAGCGCATCAACTCATCGCGCCGGAAGGCAAAGGTTTCGACACTGCCCGCGCCGCGTGCCGCCTGCAAAAGCGCATCAAAATTCCCGGCGCTGGCGCGCAAGCCGCCGATCGCGACGATGACATCGCCCGCAGCCAGTCCGGCGCGCTGCGCCGCGCCATCGTCGAATACGTGCGTGATCTTCGCTTCGTTGCCGGGCGCCACTTTGGCGCCCAAGGTCACTTTGCCCACTCCGTTCTTGCTCGGCCGGCCGCCTTTGTCATTGGGCCCGTCGGCGGCGCGCAAATTGAAGCGCAAACCAAAATCGGCGCAAGCCTCGGCCAGGGGCAACTCGCCGGTGCCTGCCACATAACACGCGAAAAAGGGCGCCAGGTCGAGCCCGGAAATTTCCTCGGCCAAGTTTTGCACGCCGTGCTCAGGCACTCCCAAGCCGGTCTGACCGAAGCGCCGCCAGAGCGCGCGCATCAAGTCGTCGAGACAAACCGCGCTGTGACGGCGCAAATGCAAATCGAGCAAGAGCGCCACCAGAGCCCCCTTGGCGTAATAGCTCACCACGGCGTTGGGAGCGTTTTCGTCCTGGCGGTAGTATTTGATCCAGGCGTCGAAGCTCGAATCGGCCACACTTTGCTTCAAGCGCCCGCTGCCGCGCCACACATTGGTTGCCGTGCGCCCCAAGAGTTCGAGGTAACTGTCGACATCGATCAAGCCGCAACGCAACAAGGCCAGGTCGTCGTAATACGACGTGAAGCCCTCGAAAACCCACAGCAGGCGGGTGTAGTTTTCGCGGCTTAAGTCATAGGGCACGAAGGCCGCGGGCTTGATACGCTTGACGTTCCAGGTGTGAAAATACTCGTGACTCGCCAACCCCAGGAATCCTCGGTATTCCTCGCTCAGGCCTTCCATGCGCGGGTGCGGCAGATCGTCTCGGGAACAGAGCAGGCTGGTGCTGGCGCGGTGTTCGAGTCCTCCGTAGCCCTCGCCCACGGCCATGACCTGAAAAACATAACGGTCCATGGGCGCCGGACGGCCGAAGAAATCGATCTGCCACTCGCAGACGCGACGCAGGTCTTCGGTAAGGCGCGCCAAATCACAGCCGTGCCGCCCGGTAATGGCCACGTCGTGGGGCACGCCATGCGCTTCAAACCGGGTGAGCGTGAAGCTGCCCATTTCCACGGGATGGTCGATCAGTGCGTCGTAGCTTTCCGCCTGGTAACGCCCAAAGCCATACTCCGGCGCCGTCAATCGCGGCAAAGCCGTGGCCACGCGCCAGGCGCCATACTCGGCGCCCTCCGGCGGCGCGATTTCCACTTCGCAGGCTTGCTCGGCGAGCCCCTCGGGGCACAAGAAAACGCTGCTACCGGTGAAGAAGCCGTGGGTCTGATCGAGATGCGCGGCACGCACCGACAAATCCCAAGCGTAAACCTCGTAGCTCACGAGCAGCGGCCCGGCGCACGGCGCGCAGCGCCAGGCATCCTTGGCGATCTTTTCCACCGCCACCCCCTGCCCGCCGGCGCTCGCCCACACGCGCACGATGTTGCGGGCGAACTCGCGGATGAGGTAACTGCCCGGAATCCACGTCGGCAAGCGCAAAACCTGGCCTGCAGGTGCAGGCTGGGCCACCGTGCAGCTCACGGTGAAAAGATGGGCTTGCGGATTGCTGGGGATGATGCGATAAAGCAGTGGAGCACTCATGCTGGCGGCGGCGCACGAAGCCATTGCGCGACGAAGGAAA
The DNA here is from genome assembly GCA_026646885.1 of Casimicrobiaceae bacterium. Taxonomy (GTDB): domain Bacteria; phylum Pseudomonadota; class Gammaproteobacteria; order Burkholderiales; family Casimicrobiaceae; genus JACPUX01. The sequence goes on from JAPKHK010000005.1 coordinate 160,053, forward strand.
GCGAGGGAGGCATTGTATCAGGGCCCCCTGCGGCGCTTTGCCGGCCGTGCGGCGATTTCTCTTCTCTTCGTTTCGAGGATGCGACATGCCCAGACAAAACTTCGCCACCGGCACCCCATGGGAGCCCATCGTCGGTTATTCCCGAGCCGTGCGCCTGGGCAATATGGTCTGGGTTTCCGGCACCACGGCCACCGACGCGCAGGGCCAGATCGTGGGCCCGGGCGACGCTTATGCGCAGACCGTGCAAACCCTGAAGAACATCGAAAACGCCCTCGCCAGAGCTGGCGCCAGTCTCAAGGACGTGGTGCGCACGCGCATGTATGTCGTCAATATCGATCACTGGGAAGCGATCGGCCGCGCCCATGGCGAATTCTTCCGCGACATTCGCCCCGCCACCGCCATGGTCGAGGTGAGCCGGCTCATCGATCCGGCGATGCTGGTGGAGATCGAGGCGGAGGCTTGCATAGACGCCTGATCAGGCGAGCCGAGCCGTTCTGCATCAATGGCTTACGGCGTCTGGAACAGCCCTACCTGGTTGTGAAGAAATCGTCAAAAATTTTCCTTGACGCCACCTTTCGGGCCACGTATAGTCCGCCAAATTTTTCGGCGGACACCCCCCGCCGGAAAGCGCAGTACATCGGAGGAGGGTGGAGTACCAAGAGCCAGGACGCCGGCGAAACCAGGAGGGTTTCGACCGGCAGTCGGCCTCCCCGTCCGGCCCGCCTGCCTTGCCCCATTCCCAACTGTTTGAGTCCGCCCGCCGGGCGTGATAGCGTTTTCCTTTTCCTTCCGCGCCCAAGTCTTGCCATGCCCTCTTTCGATATCGTTTCCGAAGTCAATCAGGTCGAAGTGCACAACGCCGTCGACCAAACCAACAAGGAAGTTTCCACCCGCTTCGATTTCAAGGGCTCGGATGCCCGCGTGGAACTGGCCGACAAAGTGCTGACCGTGTTCGCCGACGATGAATTCAAGCTCGACCAAGTGCAGCAAATCCTCACCGCCAAACTCGCCAAGCGCGGCGTCGACATTCGCTGTCTGGACCAAGGCAAGATCGAGAAGATCACTGGCAACAAGGTGAAACAAACAGTCACCGTCAAAGTGGGCATCGAAACCGAACTCGCCAAAAAGGTTCAGCGCCTCATCAAAGACAGCAAAATAAAGGTGCAGGCGAGCATACAAGGCGACACGGTGCGGGTTTCGGGCACCAAGCGCGACGACTTGCAAGCGGCCATCGCTCTGGTGAAAAAGTCGATCACCGACTTTCCGCTGCAGTTCAACAACTTCCGCGACTAAGCCGAGATTGCCATGCGCGCGCCCCTGCCGGCGCCAGTTGCCGTCCCCACCCGAAGTTTGGAGCTCCTGGCTCCAGCGCGCGACGCCGACATCGGCATCGAAGCGGTGAAACACGGCGCCGATGCCGTTTACCTCGGCGGGCCGGCTTTCGGCGCGCGCGCCTCGGCGGACAACCGCGTGGCTGACATCGCTCGGCTCGCCGAGTTTGCCCATCGTTATCACGCCAAGGTCTTCGTCACGCTGAACACCATTTTGCGCGATGACGAACTGGACACCGCGCGCGACATCGCTTGGCAGGTGTACGAAGCGGGCGCGGACGCGCTCATCATTCAGGATTTTGGCCTGCTGGAACTCGATCTGCCGCCCATCCAGTTGCATGCCAGCACGCAGATGGACAACCGCAGCCTTGCCAAAGTGCGCTTTCTCGAAGGCGTGGGTTTTTCGCAAATCGTGCTGGCGCGCGAACTGACGCTCGCGCAAATCCGCGCCATCGCCAATGAAACCCAGGCCACCATGGAGTTTTTCATCCACGGCGCGTTATGCGTGAGTTACAGCGGCCAGTGTTACCTGAGCCATGCGCAAACCGGCCGCAGCGCCAACCGCGGCGAATGCTCCCAGGCCTGCCGCTTGCCCTATGACCTGGTGGGCAGCGAAGGCGAAACGCTGGCCAGCGGCAAACACGTCCTGTCCATGAAAGATAACGACCAGACCGCAAACCTTGCGGCTCTGGTCGATGCCGGCATTCGTTCGTTCAAGATCGAAGGGCGCTTGAAAGACGCGGCTTACGTCAAAAACATCACCGCTTGGTATCGCCAGAAGCTGGACGAAGTTTTGTTGGCCCGCCCCGAGCTTGCGCGGGCCTCGGCGGGCCGCTCGACGTTCACTTTCCAACCGCAGCCAGAAAAAACCTTCAACCGCGACAGCACCGACTATTTCCTCAACGGTCGCCAAGCCGACATCGCCGCCCTCGACACGCCCAAGTTCTCCGGCGAGCCCATCGGCCGCGTCTTGCGCCTGACGCGAGAGGCTATCGACATCGAGGCGACGACACCCATCGCCAATGGCGACGGCTTGTGTTATTTCGACGCCCACGGCGAGTTGGCCGGCGTACATATCAACCGCGTGGAAGGCAGCGGGCGGCGGCAGCGGCTTTTCCCGGCGCATCTGCCGCAGGATTTGGCTCCGGGCACGGAACTGCTGCGCAACCGCGATTGGGCTTTCCTGCGTCTGCTCGAAAAACCCTCGGCCGAGCGGCTCATCGGGGTGGCGATCGAGTTGGCACCAACCAACGCTGGCCTGACCTTGCATCTTCGCGACGAAGCCGGCCATTGCGGCCGCGCTAGCTACTCAGGGCTGGCAAACGCGGCGCGCGATGCCGGCAAAGCGCAGATGCATCTCGCCGAGCAGTTCGCCAAGCTCGGGGGGACCGAATTCATCGCCACCGAAGTCAAACTCGCTTGCAACCCTCTACCCTTCTTGCCTGCCTCGGCCAGCAATGCCCTGCGCCGCCAGGCCGTCGAGTCATTGCGCCAAGCTCGCGCCGCGGCCTACGCCCGACCGCCGCGCGCGCAACCCGCCGACCCGCCGTCCCTCTACCCCGAGCGGGAGCTGAGCTACCTCGGCAATGTCTTCAACGCCAAGGCCCGCGCATTCTTGGAGCAACACGGCGTCGCCCTGATCGCCGAGGCCTACGAAACCAACCGCGAAAAAGGCGCCGTGTCTTTGATGATCACCAAACACTGCCTGCGCTATTCCTACAATCTCTGCCCCAAGGAAGTCAAAGGATTGCGGCCCGACCCCATGACCTTGAAGCACGGCAAAGAGACGCTCACCCTCACTTTCGATTGCAGGCGCTGTGAGATGCATGTGGTGGGCAAACTGGATGCAAAGCGCTCATTTGGCAACGTGGGATGAACAAAGCCAAGGTGGTCGGCCGCCCCGGGACGGTTGACCGGACTTCCCTCGTTGCCTACCGTTTGGCGGCTTCCAACTTGCCCAGATCCGCCATTGTCGAGATACTGCGCGGATCGACTGTGCTTGCCCGCAGCGCTGGGGTTCAATGATGGGTATTGATCGTTATCGCACACCGGGAGTGCATCTGTGGCTGCTCTGGCTCGCAGCACTGTTGGAGCTCCTGCAACCGAACGTCGGCCATGCCCAGACACAACCGCCAGCGCTCTTTTCACGGCCATCCGCGGCCATGCAGACCGATCGGCAGGTGGTGCGCGACGCGCAGGTGGTGCGCGCCCGGGAGGTGCTGATCAACACGACGCTACTCACCGCAGCGGCCGACCTGCCGGGCGGTTTTTTCCCCGGCGGTCTTGGTATCCTTTTCAATCTCTTCGATGAGGTTTCGGTGGTGGTGTTACCTACACGCATCGAGCGCTTCGAGCGTGGCCTGATCTGGGTGGGGAACTTTCGCGACAACCCGCAAGCGCAGGTGATCCTGGTTGTCAGCGGCGACGTCGTTTCCGGCAACATCACCCTGCCCGGGGCGCGTTATCACATTCGCTACGTAGGCAATGGCGTGCACGAAACGCAGGAAATCGACGAGCAGCTATTTCCGGAGGACGAGCCGGAGACGCCGGTGCCGCCTCTTTCCAAGACCGGAACTCCGCAGCTCAAAGGCACCAAAGCGGATGACGGCTCAACCATCGATGTCATGGTGGCCTATACCGCCACCACGCGCAGTGCCGCAGGAGGCACGACCGCAATTCTGAACTTGATCGATCTCGCCATCGCCGAGACCAACCAATCCTACGCCAACAGCGGCATCATGCAGCGCTTGCGCTTGGTGCATAGCGTGGAAGTGGCGTATAGCGAAAGCGGCGACATCGGCACCGACCTCGATCGCGTGACCTATGCCGACGGCTACATCGATAGCGTCCAAACCCTGCGCGATACCTATGGCGCGGACTTGGTAAGCCTCTGGGTGGAAAACGGCGGCGGCTACTGCGGCGTAGGCTGGTTTATGTCCACGGTGTCGACGGGCTTCGCGCCGTATGGCTACAATGTCGTGGCGCGCGGCTGCGCCACCGGATACTACAGTTTCGGTCATGAACTAGGGCATAACATGGGGGCGCGGCACGATGTCTACATGGATTCCGGGACCACGCCCTACACCCACGCCCACGGCTATACCCGCCCAAGCGCTCCGTCCCCGTGGCGCACCATCATGGCCTACAACAATGCCTGCACCGCCGTCCAAAAGAGCTGCACGCGCATTCAATACTGGTCGAATCCGGGCGTGAGTTACGGCGGCACTCCCATGGGTGACGCCGGCGCCGACAATCAGCAGACGCTCGACAACACCGCCTATACCGTGGCCAATTTCCGCGCTGCCGCCACCACGGTGCCGGGTGCTCCCAGCATAGGCACGGCGACCGGCGGCAACGCCAGCGCGACCGTGGCGTTCACGCCGCCCGGGTCGAACGGCGGCGCGGCGATCGACAACTACCGCGCCACCTGCAACCCGGGCAGCATCACCGGCTTGGGCAGCGCCTCGCCGATCAACGTGACGGGGCTGACCAACGGCACCACCTATACCTGCACCGTCGCGGCACACAACAGCGTCGGCTGGGGGCCGGAATCGGCGGCCTCGAACGCCTTTACGCCAACCGCACCCGCACAGCGCGCCTTCGTCGCCGCGAACAGCGGCAGTGATGCCAACGTCTCCAGTGCCTGCCCGAATGCCTCGCCCTGCAAAACCTTCGCCGCGGCGCTGGGCGTCGTGGCAGACGGTGGAGAGATTATCGCGCTTGAAACCGGCAGTTACGGCAACGTGTTCCTCGGCAAGTCGGTGGCATTGATCGGGGCACCGGGCGTGCACGCCGGCATCGTCGCGAGCAGCGGCGGGGCGGCGATCGAAGTCAGCGGCGCGGGCACCCACGCCTTGCTGCGTAACCTCTTCATCGCCGGCGCCGGCGCTACGCACGGCGTTTACATGGCCAGCGGCGAAAGCCTGGCGATGGACCGCGTCGTCATTTCCGATTTTCCCTCGGGACATGGCGTTTCGGTGAACGCCACCGCCAAGGTGCAAATATCGGATAGCCTACTGCGAGACAACCACATCGGCGCCTATCTCATCAATGGTGTCACGGCAAGCATCACACGCTCGAAGTTTCTCGGTAACGCCAACAACGGCATCTTGGTTGGCGGCAACAGCGCGAGCACCAGCACACGGGCAGACATCTCGCAGGTGTTGGTTACGGGCACGGGCGGCGGCTGGGGCATCTCCGCCCAGTCGCTGCTTGGCACGACCACGGTTCGCGTGCAAGTGACACGCTCCACGATCACCCGCTCGGACAGCGGTCTGGTTGCCAGCTCCACTTCCGGCGGTGTGGCGAACTTGACGGTCAACCGCAGCCGCGTGAGCGGCAACGTCACCGGACTCTACCAGACGGGAGCGGGCGCAACCCTGCGTAGCCGCGGCAACAACACGCTTAGTGGCAACGGCAGCAATTCCTCGGGCAGCGTTACCAGTTTGCCCCCGTCATAAGCTTTCTGCCTTGCCCTACGCCGCCTGCCACCCTTTGGGAATCGAAGCGAGCAGTTTCTGGGTGTAGGGGTGCTTGGGGCTGCGATAGATGTCGTCGGAATTCGCGATTTCGACGATTTCGCCCTGGTTCATCACCATGACCTGGTCGGAGATGTATTTCACGACGGCCAAGTCGTGGGAGATGAAGACGTAGCTCATCTGAAATTCGTCTTGCAGGTCTTGCAGTAGGTTCAGGACCTGCGCTTGCACCGAAACGTCGAGCGCGGAAACGGATTCGTCGCAGATCAGCACATCCGGCTTCATGGTGAGGCAGCGCGCGATGGCGATGCGCTGGCGCTGCCCGCCGGAGAATTCATGCGGGTACTTGTGGAACGAGACTTCGGGCAGGCCCACGCGCTTCAACAAATCCATGGCCATAATCTGCCGCTCTTCCTCGCCAGCGCCGATCCCGTGGATGAGCATGGGCTCCATGAGAATCGCACCTACGGTGAAGCGCGGATTGAGTGAGGCGTAGGGGTTCTGGAAGATGATCTGGATGCGGCGTTTGTAAGCCATCATTTCGCGAGACGACAGCGCCAAGAGATCCTTGCCGTCGAACAGCACTTCGCCGCTGGTCGCTTCGTGCAGGCGCATCAGAGTGAGCCCCACGGTGGTCTTGCCGCTGCCCGACTCACCCACGAGTCCGAGCGTCTTGCCCTTGGCGAGCCGAAAAGAAACGTCTTTCACGGCATGGAAGGTCTTCTTGCCGAAAAGGCCTTCCCGTGAGTAGAAATCCTTGCACAAACCCTTGACTTCGAGCACAAACGATTCTTTGCCGGTGAGGCCGCGGGGTCGCTCGGCCGCAGGGGGCGGCGCCTTGCCGCCATTGCTCATGAAATCGTCGATCACCGGGAGGCGCACCGGGCGACGCTCGAGCTGCGGCCGGCATTGCAGTAGCGCCTTGGTGTAGGCGTCCTGTGGCCGCTCGAAGATGTCTTTGGCGGCCCCCTGTTCGCGGATGACGCCGTCTTTCATCACCACCACGCGATCGGCAATCTCGCCCACCACCGCCAGGTCGTGGGTGATGAACAGCACCGACATGCGGTGACGCTTTTGCAGCTCACCGATGAGTTCGAGGATCTGCCGCTGTATGGTCACGTCGAGCGCGGTAGTTGGTTCGTCGGCGATCAGGAGCTTGGGCTCGCAGGCGATGGCCATGGCGATCATCACGCGCTGCTGCTGTCCGCCCGACATTTGGAAGGGATAGGCGTCGATCTTGCGCTCTGGCTCAGGTATGCCAACTTCGCGCAAGAGCTCGATGGCACGGATGCGCGCCTGCTTGGGGCTCATTCTGAGGTGTAGTTGCAGCACCTCGCCCAATTGGTAGCCGACTGTGAACACTGGGTTTAGCGAACTCATCGGCTCCTGAAAAATCATGGAGATTTCTGCACCGCGCAGCTTGCGCATCTCGGCGGGAGGCAGCCCAACCAAGTTGTGCCCGCCGAAGAGAATTTTGCTTCCCGGCAGGATGCTGGAATTCTCGGGCGGCAGCAGACCCAGGATGGATAGCGAAGTCACGGACTTGCCCGACCCCGACTCGCCGACCAGTGCGACGGTGGTATTGGCGGGCACGTCGAAGCTCACGCGCTTGACGGCCTCAAAATGGTGATCACGATCAAGCCGGAAGGAAACCGTGAGGTCGCGCACTGCCAAAAGAATTTCTTGCTCAGCCATGGTGCGTCCTTACTTGAGCTTGGGGTCGAGCGCGTCGCGCAGGGAATCGGTGAGCATGGAAAAGGCCGTGACCAGCAAGGCCATCGCCGTGCCGGCGACCACCAGTTGCCACCACTTGCCGAGGATCAGCTCGTTTTGCGCTTCGTTCAACATGCTGCCCCAGGAGACCACGTCCACCGGCACGCCGAAGCCCAGGAAGGAGAGAATCACCTCGGCCTTGATGAACTGCACGACGTGCAGCGACATCTGCACCAGGATCACGTGGCTCACGTTTGGCAAAATGTGGACAAACATGCGGCGGTTGGCCGAAGCACCGATTGCGTCGGCCGCCTGCACGTATTCGCGCGCTTTGTGCTTCAAATACTCGGCGCGGATCAAGCGATAGATGCCCGTCCAACCCGTCAGGCCCAGAATGAGGATGATGGTAACCAGGCCCTTTTGCTGCAGTACCGCAGCGATGGCGAGAATCAGCAAAAGGTAGGGAATGGAGGTAAAGACGCTATAGAACCAGTTGAAGAAGTCGTCCACCCACTTGCCGAAATAGCCGGAGAAGGCACCGAACACGGTCCCCAGCAGCGTGGCCACCAAGGCCGCGGCTAGGCCGACGAAGATCGACGTTTCCGAGCCCTTGATGACCTTCTGCAGCACGTCTCGGCCCCATTTGTCGGCGCCGAGGAGCAGGGTTTCCGCGCGCTGCTGCTGCACCGCCTCGGCACCGCCCTTGGCCTTGATCTCCGCCATGACGTCGGCCAGCGGATCGACCACGCTGCTGTCGCCGCTGGCGCGCGGGCCGCCGCCCTTGAGTTTCTGGCGCAGCTCGGCCAGTTCGCTGGCGATCGGGTCGCTGACATTGCTGTCCATCACCTCGCCCTCGCCGACATCACTGGAAACCTTGCCAGGGACAGGTGCCGATCGATCGACACCGACAAAGGAGGGGGGAGCGTAGTTGACTCCCACCTCCTTCGCCCAGTCCTTGGCGATCAAGCCGAAACCCGAGGTGATCATCATCGCGACGAATACGGCGACGATGAGCAGAGAGACCATGCCCACATGGTCGCGGCGCATGCGGCGCCAGGCAAGGGTCCAGAGGCCCGGCGAGGGCAGGAAATGCGGATGCGATGTCGTTGCACTCATGGCCGCTCCTATTTCAGAACCACGCGCGGATCGACCGCCTTGTACATCAAGTCGGCGAGAAGGTTTATTACCATGGTGGCCATGGCCACATAGATGGTGATCGCCTTGATCACCGGAAAGTCGCTGCGCTCCACCGCTAGGATTACCTCGCGGCCGATGCCGGGGATGGAAAAGAAACGCTCAAGCAGGAAGGCACCAACCAGGAGGCCCGGCAAATAAGCCATGACGTTGGTGATGATCGGAATGAGCGCATTGCGCAGCACATGCACAAGCATGGTCCGATTTTCCGAAACCCCCTTGGCGCGCGCAGTGCGTACGTAGTCCTGGTTGACTTCATCGAGAATGAAAGTGCGATAGAGCCTGGTATTGGGCGCAATGCCCACCACGAGCCCGAGCAAGATGGGCAGCGCGGCGTAGACAAAGAGGTTTTCGACGACGCTCTCGCCCCAGCCTTGCACCGGAAACCAGCCCAGCTTGTAGGCAAAAACATACTGCCCGACGATGATGTACACCAGCAGGCTGATCGACATTCCCACCGTGCAGGCCACCATCACCATTCGATCGGTGAGTGAACCGCGTACATACGCCACGCCCAAGGCAATGACGATGGCGATCAAGGTTTCCAGGGCCAAAATCGGCACCAACACGGTCAGGGAAGGGCCCAGGCGCGTGAGGAAGATCTGCGAGACTTTCTCGTTGGTGCTCCAGCTCGCACCGAAATCCCCAGTAACGATCTGCTGCATGAAAATCAGCAGCTGCTTCCAGTACGGTTGATCCACTCCCAGTTGCCGCCGGATGTTATCGATCTGATCTTGGTTGGAGATCTTGCCGGCCAGCACATACGCTGGGTCGCCGCCAATCCAGTTGAAGAGAAAGAAGATCAGCAGCACGACGCCCAACAGCGTGGGCAACATCTGCCAGAGTCTTCGAATGATATACGCGCTCATTGCTACCCCCAATTGCCCAGCAAGCCGCGGAAGGTGCACGGCGGCGCTTCGGGCGATCTCACTGCAATGCCAAAAACCCCGACCCTCTTTTGCCTACGCCAAACTCGAATCACCCGCGCGGTCACGGCGCCTCAATGCCGCCGGCCGGTAATTTCGGCGAAGAAGGCCTCGGGCGACGGCTCCCGCCCCAGAAACTCCCGCACCATCGCCATGCCTTTCTTTTCGCTCCCGCGCGCCAAAATGGCGTCGCGATAGCGCTTGCCCACTCTGGCATCCATGAGGTTATTGCCAAAGGGCGAGAGCATGTCGAGGGCGATGACTTCTGACCACATGTAGCCGTAATAGCCAGCGGCGTAGCCGCTCATCAAATGCCCAAAGGAACCGGCGAACTGCGTGCCCGGGATATAGCCCAAGGCGGTGGCCGCTTCCATGCTCTCCCACACCGCCTGCGGCTCACCAGGGTTTGCGCCGGAAAGCGCCATGTCGTAGCCGGCGTAGAGGTGCTGACGCGCGTACATGATGCCCTTGCCATAGCGCCGGGCTTCGCCGAGGCGCTTGAGGAGGTCATCGTCCAGCGGAGGGCAGCTCGGGCAGACCCGGGCCAAGACCGCAAAACTCTCCTTGCGCCGACACCACTCCTCAAACATCTGCGAAGGCGCCTCGACGAAATCGCGTTCGACGGTGGTGCCACCGTGCGGCCCATAGCGCGTATTGGAGAGCACGCCATGCAGGAGGTGGCCAAATTCGTGCCAGAAAGTTTCGACCTCGGAGTATTTGAGTCCCTGGCGGTTGAAGTTGGTGACCAGCACGCTGATCGGGCGCCGCGCTGCCAGAGTGCTCACCGCGCGCACCGGAAAGACGGCGGCATGGCCATACTTGCCTTCGCGCGGGAAGAGATCGAGATAGGCTCCACCGAGCAGCTTGCCGGATTTTGCATCCTTCACGTCGTAGTAGCGCACGTCCGCATGCCAGACCGGTACCTCGCCGCGCTCGAAGCGAATTCCATAGAGCGTCTGGGCAACCTCGATCACCCATTGCACGGTCGCCTCGACGGGAAAATGTCGGCGCAATGCTTCTTGATCGATGGCGAAGCGCGCTTTCTTGATCTGCGACTGGTAATAACCCACGTCCCAGCGGTTGAGTTTGGTTTCGGCCAGCGGCTTGCCCGTGCGCTGCGCTTTCAAAGCCGTCAACTCGTCGATCTCTTGACGCTCCTTGGTTTGAACTGCCGTCTTGACTTCGCCGAGGAACTTCAACACCGCTTGCGGCTTCTCGGCCATGCGGCGGCGAATCATGAAATCCGCGAAGCTCGGCATCCCGTAAAGGGCGGCGATCTCTTGGCGCAGCTTTATGGCCTCGCTCAGGAGCTCGATGTTCTTCGATGTGCCGCGGTTGACGAAAGCGAACTGATAACGCTGCCGCGCGTCTTCGCTTGCCGCGTTCTCCATGAAGGGTTCGTATTCGGGATAGTTGAAACCCAAAAGGTAACGCCCCTGCTCGTCACGCTTCGTACGCGCGATGAAGTCCTCGGGCAGGCCCTTCATCTCTTCGGCACTGAAGCTGACCTTTGACTTGTTGTCGCGAATATTCTTCTCGAATTCGAGGCGCAGCTTTTCCAAGCGCTGCAAAATCGCCTTCATGCGCTGGCGCTTTTCGCCTTCCAACGCCACACCGGTGTCTTCGAAAGCCTCGATGAGATCCTGGCGCAGTTTCTGGTCGACAGCGCTAGCGCTTCTCACGGCGCGAATGCGCTGGTAGAGCTTCTCGTTCTGGTAGAGTTCAGTACTGAATTCGTTGAGCTTGATAAGGCACTTGTCGCCCGCCTCGCGCACCTTTTCGTCCGGGGAGACGCTGTTCAGCAGGTAGATCGGGCCCTCGACGTTTTCCAGCGCGAGATAGAGCCGATTCCATTGGTGCAGGACCGTTTTGACTGACGCCTTGGCCAGCGGCAGGCTTTCCAGGCGGCCAACCAGGGTCTTGACCTGCGCGAGTCCCGTATCACAGGCCCGGTTGAGCTCGTCTGCACCGTATATCGGCAACGTAATTCGCGCGGCTTGCGCCAAAGGCGAGGCTAGCAGCGCCACAATGCTAAGAGACATCAAGGTCGACGATTTCACTTCTCCTCCTTCGTAGGGCATTACGCGGCTCGCTCTTCGGCGCGGTGCCGCGCTCGGTTCATTGTTCGAGGTCGAGATACATCCAGTCAGCTAGCAGGATGGGGTGCTTCTTGTAGCCCTTCACCCGTGGATGAACCAGCATATTGCGATAGCGAGTGTTGTTGAGCTTCCACACGCCGTAGTTTTCAGCGAGGCGCGCCAGATCGACATAGAGCCGGTCACGCTCGGGCGATGGTGGCATTCTGGTCGACCGTTCGTAGATTTCATCGTACTCGGGTAGCTCGAAGCAGGGGTTGTTGCTCTGGCCAACGTTCTTTCCATAAAGCAGCATCACGAAATCATCGCCGTCGGGATAATCAGCAATCCAGGCCGCGCCGCGCATCATCAAGCGGCATTGCTTCTCGAGCTTGAGTAGTTCGGCGAACTTCTCTTTCTGGACCTCCATGCGGATACCGACAGCGTCGAAGGTCTTTTTCCACAACTCATCAAAGAGTCGCGCTGTGGAATCCGGCTGCGAGGCATAGCGGATGACCAACGGCCGGCCGTCGGGCAGTGTGCGAAAACCGTCATCGCCCTTTCGGTAGCCGAAACGATCCAGCAAGGCATTCGCCAGCGCGACATTGTGAGCATTGCTGGCGCGGTAGCGCGGTATATGCCCCACCACCCCGGGGGGCACGGGAAAGTGCGCTTCCACCGCCTGGTTCTTACGAATGATACGAATTTCTTCGCTGTTGTCGTAAGCCATCAGAATGGCGCGGCGCAGGGCGACCTTTTCCTTGGCATACCCACCCACCACGGGGTCGCGCATATTGAAGTAGTGATAGGTAATCTCGGGGTCGGTGATGCGATTCAGGCGCACACCCTTCGCGGCAAGTTGCTCGTTGACCTTGCCCTCGGGAATGGCCACCGGCGAGAACTGCGAGCGCAGGTAGAGGATATCGAGTTCGCCATTCTGAAATGCGAGCCAGGCCGACTGCTCCTCTTCGATGATGTTGATTTCCACTTGACCTATGAGGGGCATCTTCTTGCCCTTCATCTCCGCAACCACGCGCTTGTCCCACTCCTCGTCACTCCCCTTGAAGTTCCAGGTAAAGCCGCGGAATTCGGGGTTGACCTCGAGGAAGATCTTGGCCGAGCGGATCCAGCGCTTCAGATAGTAAGGACCGGTGCCGACAGGATGGGAATTGGTGTCATTGGGATAGGCTTCGATCACCTCGCGGGCCACTGCGGCCAGGCTGGGCATGGCAAGGATGTAGCCCAAGTTATAATCGGTGACTTTGAGCTCGATGCGCAATGTGTAGCGGTCGAGTACCTTGAGGCCGGCGATCGGCTTATCATAGTCGAACTTGCCGCTCTTGACCGCTTCGGCTTCGGCTTCATCGAGGCCGATGATCTTGCCGTCGAGCAGAAACTTCCACACCGAGCGGTTTCTGGGATCTTTGTGCCGCTTGATCGAATAGGCGAAGTCCTCCGCCGTCAGCTCCCGGCGCTGGCCCTTGAAGGCCGGGTCGGGGTAAAAGTGGATGCCCTTTCGCACTTTGAAGGTGTAGGCCTTGCCCTCGTTCTCGACCACCGGCATGTTCTCCGCGGCGCGTGGCGCGAGCTTCGCCGGCGAAGCGAGATAGTCGTAGGTGAGCAGCGAATCGAAGATTCCCTCGACCACCGTCGAGGAATAGAGGTCGTGCACGAGGACGGGGTCGAACCCCGTTTCGGCCACGGGAAACTCGACGCGCAACACCTTCTTAAGGTCAGCGGCGGCGCCGGCCTGGGGAACCAGGCCTCCAAGGGCAAAAAGATACAAGCCAAGCAACACCAACTTGTGGCGAATCATGCCTGTCGTCTCCGGGTGGGAATCACTGCTGGCGCGAACCCTGTGGCAGCCGGATGGGCCACCCGCGGGGCGCGATAATTTACCACGTTCGGGCCATCCGGGCCATGGCAGTCGCCAGGCGTGCGCATTCCGCCTGCGTTTGGTCGCCGTTCGTCCGCTGGGCCAAGCGCGACGCCGAAATCCACGGCGTTTTCACCGACGCCCACCGGCCCTATCCAAATCGATGTACGCCCACTCCGCATGCAGGATCGGGTGCTTTCGGTAGCCGATGACCTGCGGCTGGATGAGCATGTTGCGATAGCGTGAGACGCCGAGGCGCCAAGGGGTGTAGGCCTCCATGGTGCGCATCATATCCTGGTAGAGCTGATTGCGGCCGGGCCCATCGGGGAGACTCTTGCTCTTCAGGTAAAGGATGTCGAATTCAGGGATCCTGGCACAGGCGTTATTGCTCTGACCGGTATTCGGGCCATAGAGAAGCTGCAGGAAATTGTCCCCATCAGGGTAGTCGGCAATCCAGGCGCCGGTGCGCATCTGCAACTTGCAGAGCTTCTCGGCTTTGAGGAGGTCGGGAAACTTGTCCTTGTGAATGTCGATCTTGATGCCAATACTCTCCAGGGATTTGGCCCATAACTCGTCGTACTGTCTTCCTTGCGAATCGGGGCGCGAGGAGTAGCGCACCGTCAAGACGTTGCCGTCAGGCAGTGTCCGCCAGCCATCGGGGCCCTTGCGGTAGCCGAATTTATCCAGCAGGGCGTTCGCCGCGGCCCTGTCGAAGCGTATGCCGCTGCGAAAGGCGGGATCGTGACCCACTACTCCGGGGGGTACGAGGTATTCTGCGGCGACCGCCTGGCCATTATGTATGACACGAATCTCTTCAGTCACGTCGTAGGCCATCGCCATCGCACGTCGCAGCGCGATTTTTTCCTTGCCCAAGCCGCCGACCACGGGGTCTTGCAGGTTCCAGTAGGTATACATGATTTCTGGATCGACTATGCGGTTGAGGCGCACTCCGCGCTGCTTTAGCGCCGGCGACAACTGATTGTTGGGCAGTGCAATGGGGGCGAGCGGCCCCTCCATGTTCAGCAGATCGATCTCCCCCTTCTGGAAAGCCAGCCAACGCGACTGATCCTCTTCAATGACGCTGATTTCCACCCTACCGATCTGGGGCATTCGCTTGCCCTTCATCGCTCGCACCAGTTCCTTGTCCCCGGGATCGTCACCCGGCAGAAAATCCCAGACGAAACCGCGAAAATGCGGATTTGCTTCAAGCAGGATTTTGGAGCTGCGCACCCACTTTTGGAGCCGATAAGGTCCGGTGCCCACCGGGTGCGCCAGGGTATCCTCGGCATGAGCCTCGATGACCTCGCGCGCAACCGCACCGAAAGTTGGCATGGCCAGGATATGCGCGAAGTTGTAGTCGGTGCCGGTCAGATGGATGCGTAGCGTGTACCGATCGATCACTTCGAGACCGGGTACCGGCGCATCGTAGTCGAATTTCCCGCCGCCCTCGGCCGCGCGCTCGGCTACGGCATCGAGGCCGAGGATCTTGCCCTCGATCAGGAATTTCCAGGGAGACCGCAGCTTGGGGTCGACGAAGCGCTTGATCGAGTAGGCGTAATCCGTCGCTATCAGCTCGCGCTTCTTGCCTTGCCACACTGGATCTGGCGCGAAGTAGATGCCTCTTCTGATCCTGAAGGTGTAGGTACGGCCGTTGGTCTCTACCCGTGGCAAGGCCTCCGCGGTCTGAGGCACGAGCTTGGCCGGACGCGCCAAGTAGTCGTAGGTAACGAGCCGCTCGAAGAGGTTCTCGACGATGCTTCCCGAATAATAGTCATGCACGCGCGCGGGGTCGAAGCCGGTCTCCGCACGCGGTAGCACCCAACGCAACACCTTGCCCGGATCGGCCGCGCCAAGCCCATGGCTCGACCATGCGATCAGCAGGACCGTTAACAGGTGGCGGGCGGTCATCGCCGTGGGTTCGCCTGGTGTAGCGCCTATTTCTTGGGATCGATGTCGATGTAGAGCCATTCGGCTCGAATCATGGGATGCTTCTTGTATCCCTTCACTTGTGGCTGCACGAGCTGGGTGCGGTAACGGCTCACTCCCAGACGCCAAGGTGTGTCAGCCTCGACAATACGCGACATCTTCTCGTAAATACGGTCACGTTCTGGCGAATCAGGCAGGCTCCGCGCCGCCTCATATAGCTTGTCGAACTCCGGATTCTTATAGCAAGCATTGTTGCTGGCACTGATGTTCGGTCCATAGAGCAGTTGCATGAAATTCTCGGCGTCCGGGTAATCGGCAATCCAAGCCTGCCCCCACATTTGCAACTGGCACTGCTTGGCGGCGCGATAATGGTCGGAGAACTTGCCCTTGTCGACTTCCATGCGCAGACCGACCGAGTCAAAGGCTTTCTTCCACAGTTCATCGAATTCACGCGACACCGCGTTGGTTTCGGTAGTGAGCTTAATAGTGAACGGCTTACCGTTGGGCAGGTTGCGATAACCATCCTTGCCCTTCTTGTAGCCGAACTTGTCGAGCAGCGCATTGGCAAGCACCGGATCATGGGGAATACTGCTCTTATACTTGGGGTTGTGACCCACCACCCCTTGCGGTATCGGGGACTGCGCTTCGATCGCCTGCCCCTTGCGGATGATGCGAATTTCGTCGGCATTGCTATAAGCCATGGTCAACGCTCGTCGCAGGGCGACCTTTTCTTTTTCGAATCCGCCCACGATGGGGTCGCGCATGTTGTAAGCCGTGTAGGTGATCTCGGGCTCGACGATGCGACTCATGGTGATGCCGCGCTTGAGCAAGTCCGGGGCGAGCTGATTGTTCGGCAGAGCGATCGGCGCAAAAGTGCCGGGGAAGCGCAGCACGTCGAGTTCGCCACGCTGGAAGGCGAGCCAGCGCGATTGCTCTTCTTCCATGATGGAGATCTCGACAGTGCCGATGGTCGGCATGCGCTTGCCTTTCATGGCAGCAACGATGGCCTTGTCTTCGGGGTCGTCTCCCGCTTTGAAATCCCACAGGAAGCCCCGGTACTCCGGGTTGGCGACGAGAACGATCTTCGATCCGCGCACCCATTGCTTGAGCATGTAAGGGCCCGTGCCTACAGGGTGTCCCTGGGTGTCGTCCTTGTAGTGCTCGATGATTTCTCGGGCCACCGCGCCCACCGTGGGCATGGCCAAAATATAGAGGAAGTTGTAGTCCGGCTGGACGAGGCGAATGCGCAGTGTGTAGCGGTCGACCACCTCGAGCCCGGGAATCTTGGAGTCGTAATCGAACTTGCCCTCTTTCTCCGCCCGGGCCGCCAGTTCATTGAGACCGGCGATCTTGTTGTCGACAATGAAGCGCATCTGTGCCCGGAGCTTGGGGTCCATCAGGCGCTTGATGCTGTAGGCGTAGTCTTCGGCGACGAGTTCGCGCTTCTTGCCCTTCCATGCCGGATCGGGCGCGAAATAGATGCCCTTCTTCAGCTTGAATAGAAATGTCTTTCCGCCATCGCTCACTTCCGGCATGCCAGTGATGGTGAGCGGCATCAGCTTGGAGGGACGGGCCAGGTAGTCGTAAGTGAGCAGCGGTTCGAGAATGGCTTCGATCACCGTGTTGGAATAGGTGTCGCTTACCAGCGCGGGGTCGAATCCAGTTTCCGCAGTTTGGAACTCCCAGCGCAGCACCTTGTTGGGATCGGCTTTGGCCGACGCGGGGAAAGGCACAAAAGAAACGGCAACCACGGCTAAGACCAACGCCCGGACCAGCATGTTTCACCCCAGGGGAGACGCGAAAGCGCGCAATGTATCACTTTCCGCTGCCCCTCACCATTGGCCTGGCGACCTCAGCTTGCTATAGTCCGACCGTGAAACCGAACTACTGGGACCAGGCTACCCGTGCCCTGTCGCGGCGAGATGTCGTGCTGCGAAGCTTGATCCGGCGCTACCCGGGCATCCACTTGCGGCGGCGCAGCGACCCCTTCACCACCTTGGCCCGGGCGATCGTCGGTCAGCAGATTTCGGTGAAAGCAGCCGACAGTGTCTGGGCCCGCGTCAGCGCGGCCGTGCCGCGATTTACGCCGCGCCTTATCGCGCGCTGTGAGGTCGGGACGCTGCGGGCTTGCGGCCTTTCGGCCAAAAAGGTTGAGTACCTCCGCGATTTGGCTGAGCACTTCGCCAGTCGCCGCCTCACTCCCCGCCTTTGGGCCGAACAGGACGACGAGGCCGTAATCGCCGAGCTCACCGCGGTCAAGGGCATCGGCCGCTGGACTGCCGAGATGTTCCTGATCTTTCATGAGCTGCGCCCCGACATCCTGCCTCTGGCCGATCTGGGACTGCGGCGCGCGGTAAGTCTCGCCTACAACGACGGGGAAGATCTCAGCCCCGCGGCGATTCGCGAGCTGGCCGTGCGCTGGCAGCCATGGCGCTCGGTGGCAACTTGGTATTTGTGGCGCAGCCTCGATCCCGTTCCCGTGGAATACTGATTCCTTGTTCTCGAGCCAGCCCCACGAAAGAGCCCGACGCGCAATTCACAGCCCAGCCGAGAAAACGGGTCCTAGCTTTCGCCCGCTCCAGCGAAATGCGGAAATTTCTTGCAACAATTCTCTCCCAACCCGAGGGTAAACGCCGGCAACCTAAGCAGCGTTAGGCAAACATCGTCGTAACCCTTGAATAGGAGAGAGCCATGAACCGTAAACTGCTGGTCGCCACTCTAACCCTTGCCACGCTGGGCATTGCCGGCACTGCCTCCGCTCACGGCCGGGGTCATGTTCACGTCCGTGTTGGTGTCCCGGTCGCCATTCGGCACGTACATGTCGCTGCACCGGTAGTGGCTGTCGCCCCCGCCCGAATAAGCAGCACCTGCCGCTGGGTGGAAGGGCACTGGAAGTGGAATGGATTTGAAGAAATCTGGGTACCTGGTCATTGCGCGCACCAGGCGGCCCTTGTCGCCGCACCGGCCTCGGTAGGTCTTTCCATTGGTTATGCCGCGCGGTTCTAAGCGCCCCATGGGGAGCGGCACGACACTGCAGTCGCGCCAGCGGTCAACCGAGATCGCCCGCCCTCGGTTGGCCGAGGGCGGAGCGCCTCACCCGCTACTTTTTTTCAGCGAGGTCAGGTGCGCCCTGGCCTCCTCGGCGCTTTCGTACACTTGGGTCGACAAACCACGCTCGCCCAAAGCCTCGCCAAGCTTGAGGCGCAGGAAGGCGCTGGTGGTATAGCGCGTGACCTCCCGGTAATAATGCTCGCACAACCAGGAAACCATGGCCGAATAAGACTCTAGCAGCTCCGGGCGGATGCTGAAGTTCTCATAGTTCACGACGGCGTTTACCCTGCGCCCCAGGGGTTGCAGCCGCGCTCGGACCAAATCGCGGATGGACTGGATCTGACTAGCATCTTCGATGGCGAGACCCTCGAAGTTCACGAAGAATGTGTCCTGCGCGGCGTCATAGACCAGGCGATCGGCGAGGGGACGCTCCAATAGTTGCTGACGCAAGCCCATGGATTCTGGTTGAAAGATGCGCGCATCCATCACCCGGGGCGGCTGCGGAACGAGCGGCGGAAATTCCATGTGCGCCAGGATATCGCGGTGCAAGTCCACGCCCGGTGCGATTTCGGTCAACTTGAGGCCTTCGGGGCACAAGGCGAAGACACAGCGCTCGGTAATGAATAGTACCTCTTGACCCCGACTGATCGCGTAATCTCCGCTGAACGTGCGGTGCTCGACCGCTTCAACGAACTTCTTCGCCGCGCCTTCGCGTAGGATGCGCAGCTTGCCCTCTTCGACGGTGATCTCCAAGTCCCCGGCCGTGAATGTGCCGACAAAAACGACTTTGCGCGCGTTTTGGCTAATGTTGATGAATCCTCCCGCCCCGGCGAGCTTGGGCCCGAATTTGCTGACATTGAGGTTGCCCTGCCGATCGGCCTGAGCCAACCCTAAAAAGGCCAGGTCGAGCCCGCCGCCGTCGTAGAAGTCGAATTGATCCGGTTGATCGATGATCGCCTGGGTATTGACCGCGGCACCAAAATCGAGCCCGCCGGCTGGGATGCCACCGATGACCCCGGGTTCGGCGGTCAGGGTGATCAGGTCGATGGATCGCTCCTCGGCGGCGACATTCGCAATGCCCTCGGGCATGCCTATGCCAAGGTTCACGACCGCATTGGGCCGCAATTCCATGGCGGCGCGCCGGGCGATGATCTTGCGTTCATTCATGGCCATGGGCGGAATCGCCGTCATGGGGACACGGATTTCGCCGGCATATGCCGGGTTGTAGGTGATGGCAAAAGTCTGCTGGTGGTGCTCAGGCCTTTCCGCGACAACCACGCAATCGACCAGTACACCCGGGACACGCACCTGCCGCGGGTTGAGAGTATTGCGCTCGGCCACGCGCTCGACCTGCACGATCACCACCCCCCCGCTATTGTGCACAGCGGTGGCGATCGCCAGGGCTTCGAGCGTCAGCGCTTCCTTCTCCATGGTGATATTGCCGTCGAGATCGGCCGTGGTGCCGCGGATGAGGCCGACATTGATGGGAAAGGCGCGATAGAAGAGAAAGTCTCGGCCCCCAATGGTCACCGTTTCGACCAGGTCTTCGGTTGTCACCGCGTTGATCTTCCCGCCGCCGTGGCGTGGATCGACGAAGGTGCCCAAACCGACAGTGGTCAGATGTCCTGGTCGGCCCCCGGCAATGTCGCGAAACAAATGCGAAATCACGCCCTGGGGAAAGTTGTAGGCCTCGATCCGGTTGCCGATCGCCAGTTGCTGGAGCTTGGGCACCAAACCCCAATGCCCGCCGATCACCCGACGCAGGAGACCCTCGTGACCAAAATGGTTGAGCCCGCGCGCCTTGCCGTCTCCTTGGCCGGCGGCGTACACCAGGGTGAGATCGTGCGGACCACCCTGCGCTTGATCAGAGGCCACCTCACTCGCCAAGAAGCGCTCTTCCAGTGCGACCGCGATACCTTCGGGAAAGCCGATGCCCACGAACCCGCCGGTGGCGATAGTGTCACCGTCACGAATCAGCCGAACGGCCTGCGCTGCGCTGACGACCTTGCCATTGCTGTTCCGATGCCCGAAGGCAGCGATTCTTGTCTCGCCCATGGCTCACACTCTCCCGCTCGCTCGCGCCCGAGCATACCGGCCGCCCTCGGCCTGTGCTAGCATCGCGTCATGAATGCTGCGCCACCTCCCACCGTTCGCGCGTTCGCCCGCAAGGCAGGCAGGTGCACCGTCGTCATGTTCGGCAGCATCGCCCATGAACATAACATTGCGGTTTTGTCGCGGTGATTGGGGGAAACCCGATGCGCGGCAAACTGTTTGTCATCAGCGCGCCCTCGGGCGCGGGCAAGACCAGCTTGGTCAAGGCGCTTTTGGAGGTCGAGCCGGCGCTGTGTCTTTCGGTCTCGTATACCACGCGGCCACCTCGCCCAGGCGAAGTCGACGGCATTGACTACCACTTCGTGAGCAAGGCGCAATTCGAAGGCTTGCAGGGCGCAGGCGCCTTCCTCGAATGCGCGGCAGTCCATGGCAACTTCTATGCAACCTCGCACCATTGGCTGAGAGAGAAGCTCGATCGAGGTGGCGACGTGCTGCTGGAAATCGATTGGCAAGGTGCAGCGCAGGTACGTCGGCTTCTGCCGGAAGCCGTCACCCTTTTCATCCTCCCGCCGTCCTTGGCGGTACTGGCGCAGCGCCTGCATGGGCGGGGGCAAGACACACCGGATGTGATCGCCCAGCGGCTCGCCGCGGCGCGCGCCGAGATCGAGCATTATGTTGAGTTTGATTATGTTATCATTAACAATGACTTCCAGACCGCGCTCGATGATCTGCGCGCGATCTTGCGAGCCACCGGCCTGCGCCTGGCTGAGCAGTCGCAACGCCAGGCGGCGCTGATCTCCAACTTGCTGAATTGATCCCGACCATGGCACGCATCACCATTGATGACTGTTTGAAGCGTATTCCCAACCGGTTCGAGTTGACCCTGGCGGCGACCTATCGAGCGCGCCAAATCACCACCGGCGCGCAGCCGATGCTGGACGCTGACCGGGATAAGCCCACAGTGATTGCGCTGCGCGAAGTGGCTGCCGGCAAGGTCGGCGTAGAGATTCTCAACAAGCAGGCCGGATAGTTCCCCTTCGCGCCATGGTGACGCCGGAACATGGCGGTGACTTCGGAAATCGCGGACTTCACCCGACATCTGGGCCACTACCTGCGCCCGGCGGAAGTCGCGCTGGTGGAGAGCGCCTACGAGTTCTCGGAAACGGCGCATAGCGGCCAGTTCCGCAAGACCGGCGACCCCTACATTACCCATCCGCTGGCCGTAGCCAGCATCCTCTCCGAGTGGCGGCTGGACGCTCAGGGCTTGTGTGCGGCGCTGCTGCATGACGTCATGGAGGATACTCAGGTCACGCGGGCGGAGATCGAGCTCAAATTTGGAAAACCGGTCGCGGCGCTGGTCGATGGCGTTTCGAAACTCGACCAAATGGAGTTCCAATCGCGCGAGCAAGCGCAAGCGGAGAATTTCCGCAAGATGCTGCTGGCCATGGCCAAGGACATCCGCGTCATACTCATCAAGCTCGCGGACCGCTTGCACAACATGCGCACCCTGGACGTGATGGAACCCGATCAACGCCAGCGCATCGCCCAAGAAACCATCGACATCTTCGCGCCAATCGCCAACCGACTGGGTCTGAACGCACTTTACCAGGAGTTGCAAGACCTCGCCTTTCGGCAGCTGCGCCCTCTGCGCTACCGGGTTCTCGCCAAGGCGATCAAGGCAGCGCGCGGCAATCGGCGGGAAGTCGTGGGCAAAATGCTCGAAGCGATTCACGGCCGCCTCAAAGCATCGGGCATAGATGCACTGGTCACGGGGCGGGAAAAGACGGTCTATAGCGTCCACAAAAAGATGCTTGAGAAAGATTTGTCTTTTTCGCAGGTGTTCGACATCTACGGGTTTCGCATTCTGGTCAACGACGTGACCTCTTGTTACGCGGCTCTGGGAGTCCTCCATGGGCTCTACAAGCCCCTGCCTGGCAAGTTCAAGGACTACATCGCTATCCCCAAGGCCAACGGCTACCAGTCACTGCATACCACATTGTTTGGCCCCTACGGCACTCCAGTCGAAATCCAGATTCGCACGCACGAGATGCATCGCGTGGCCGAGGCCGGTGTGGCCGCGCATTGGCTCTACAAGGACCTGCCGGGCGAAGACAATCTCGCCGAAGCCCAGCAGCAGACGCACCATTGGCTGGAAAGCCTGCTCGAGATTCAAAGCGAATCCGGTGACTCGCGCGAGTTCCTGGAACACGTCAAGGGGGACCTCTTTCCAGACGAAATTTATGTCTTTACCCCAAAGGGCCGCATCATGGCCTTGCCGCGTGGCGCGACCCCGGTGGATTTTGCGTACGCCGTGCACACCGACATCGGCCACCACTGCGTGGCCGCCAAGGTCAACCGCGAGCTTGCTCCCTTGCGCACGGCATTGCGCAACGGCGATCAAGTCGAAATCGTCACCCTGCCATCGGCCAAGCCCAATGCCTCGTGGCTGAGTTTCGTTGCCACCGGAAAAGCGCGCTCACGCATTCGCCATTACCTCAAATCCTTACATCAGCGCGAATCGGCGCAACTCGGCGAACGCATGCTGCACCAGGCGCTTGCGGCCCTGGGTGATACCGATCTGCCCGCCAGCGGCGCGCACTGGGATCGCGTGCTCAAGACCTACGGGACACGTACCCGCCAGGAGGTCCTCGCCGACGTGGGTACCGGCCGAAGGCATGCCTTCGTCGTGGCCCAGGCTCTCCTCGCCAGCGGGGAACGGACGGGAGCCGTGCCCGCAGGAGCTGCCAGGGCACCCATTTCGCTCGACGGCGTCGAGCGCGTTGCCATTCAGTATGGGAAATGTTGCCGACCCGTGCCGGGGGACCCCATCGTTGGCGAGTTCCGTCCCGGCCAGGGAATGGTCGTGCACCTCGCCGAATGTCCCGTCCTGCAAAAACGCGGCCCAGAGGCGGGGCAGCTTTTGGAAGTGGCCTGGGCAAAAAACGTCGAGGGCGAATTCGATGCCGGCATCCGCCTGACTGTCGCCGATCAACGCGGCGTTCTGGCCCGGGTGGCGGGCGCCATTTCCGAGGCCGAGGCGAATATCGAGAATGTGAGCATGGACCGGCCCGAGGGTGAGACGGTAGTCAACATGTTTTTCGCCATCCAGGTTCGCGATCGGCGACACCTCGCCCGTGTCATGCGGGCCTTGCGCGCCATCCCTGAAGTGCAGCGCATTCAAAGGCCCAAGACTTAGAAAGTACTGGGGCAGTTTGGTGAACTGGCTGAGCGCAGGAGGCCTAGCTGGCACGGCCACGATCAGCCCGCACAGCGGCTCCGTCAGATTTGGACAGCGCCTCTGCTCCGCTCCCGCCGGCTGGCGGAGTCGGGGCAGAGGCGCCGCGCGGCCGCCGTCAGCCGCGCACATTCTTCTGCGCCGGAGCGGCTGCACTCAGATAGGTGTTCGTCTGTGCCACGGAGGGGGCCGCTTCGGTGCCTTCGACCTTCGGCAGTGGCGACCAGCTGCCAAGGGCCAGGGTCAAGAGGCCCGCGATGACGAGGCTGGAAAAGCCAATGCTGTCGGTCAGAGTGGACGGGGTCTGCGAGAAAAGCTTGCTCATTTGATCACTCCTTGATTGGTGCCGCGGTTGAACATGGCGCCAATCTATTGATGCGCCCTGCCTGGCGCAACGGCTGCGCGACGAACTGCACCAAGCACGGCACGAAACTCCGCTCGGGCCGATAGTCGGCATAGCGCCCTCGGCGCCAAACCGCGTTTCAGCCTGTACATTTCGGGGAAGAAGCCGGCCGCAGCCGCGCTGCGCATGGCAGGTGCCGCCTCCGCGACAGCGGGTTTCGACGGGCCGGGACCGGTTCCCGAAGGCCTCGACGCGCCCTGCGCCCGGTTTGCAGGTCGTCGGTCCCGCAATGGGCGTGCTTTTGAGTCTACGGTTCTGGGATAATGCCGTCATGCTCAAACCCACCTTCGGACTAGCGTTGTTATTGACCACGCTGGTCGCCCTCGGTCCGCTATCCACCGACCTCTATCTCCCGGCTCTGCCGACCCTGACCGAAGATCTCGCCACCGATGTTGCGAACGTGCAGTTGACGCTCTCGGTGTTTCTCGCCGGCTTCGCCCTCGCCCAGATCGCCTACGGACCGCTCTCCGATCGCTACGGCCGCCGCCCCATTCTTATTGCAGGTTTGTCTATCTATCTCCTGGCATCGATCGCCTGCATGCTCGCACCCAGCATCGAGACCCTAATTGCAGCGCGCTTCCTGCAGGCTTTGGGCGCCTGCGCCGGGCCGGTGCTCGGCCGCGCGATCGTGCGAGACGTCTACGGCCCGGCCGAAGCGGCGCGGGTACTGGCCTACATCAGCGGTGCGATGGCGCTCGCTCCTATGATCGGACCGGTGCTGGGAGGCTGGCTCACTGTGATCTTTGGCTGGCGCGCCAATTTCGCCACGCTCGCCCTATTCTCGCTGCTGCAAGTGGCGGCTACCGCGATCATGCTAGGAGAGAGCAATGCCCACCGCGATCCCGAGGCCACTCACGTAACGCGCATGGCGCGGAACTTCGGCGGCCTGTTGCGGGCACGCGGCTATCGCGGTTATTTGCTCTGCTTCTCCTTTGCGTACGCCGGGCTCTTTTCCTTCATTTCCGGGTCATCTTTCGTACTCATCGGCCTGCACGGGCTCAGCCCGCAGTGGTACGGCGCAAGCTTTGGCTTCGTCGTGGTGGGTTATGTCGTCGGAACGCTCCTCTCGGGCCGCCACACACTGCGCCTCGGGACCCGCCGCATGGTGCTTTTGGGAGCCCAACTCGCCACGGCCGCCGGCTTGGCCATGCTGGTGCTGCTGCTGACGGGCTTGACCTCGATCTGGGCGATTCTGCTACCGATGTTCTTCTACATGGTCGGTACCGGGCTCGTGATGCCCAACGCCATCGGTGGGGCTCTCGCTCCCTATCCAAAAATGGCCGGATCGGCATCGGCCCTGCTCGGTTTCGTGCAGATGAGTCTTGCCGCCGCCGTGGGCATCGCCGTGGGCCACAGCTACGATCGCAGCGCCTTTCCCATGGTCATGGCGATTGCGCTGTGCGGCAGCGCGGTGCTGCTCTTCTATGCATGGTTGGTGCGCGAGCCCGGTAGCGCAAAAACCTCTTGAAATCCTTCAGCGAAACCCCATCTCCCGGGCATGGCACTAAACCATCAGGAGTAAGCCTATGTTCACCTGCACAGTCCGCCCCGCCCGTAGCGCAGTGCAAGCTTTTCTCAGACCGACTGCGGCCGTACAAGCAAGCCGGCCCATGCCCATTGATGTCATTGAGACCAACGACGCCTACGTGCTGCACGCCGAGTTGCCCGGCATACCTCGCGCCGACATCGAAGTCGAAGTGGAGAAACAGCAAGTGCGCATCGTCGCCACGCGCGCCGCGCAAGAAAACGGCGAAGGAACGGTGCTTCTGCGCGAGCGCGGCATAGGGCGCTGGGAGCGCAGCTTCGAACTGCCGCTGGTGGTCGATGCTGAGCGGGCGCAGGCAGTATATGCCGACGGCGTGCTCGAATTGCGTCTACCGAAGCTTCAGGCGGAACCAAACCGCCGCATTACGGTCAACTGAATGTCAACAGTGATGTAGACACCTCCTCCCTCCTTGGCCCGCCTGGTGCGGGCCATTTTTTCGGGAAGCGCCTCAGCCCTGCAGCACTCGGCGCAGGTAGGCTCCGGTGGCGCTATTGGGATGGGCGGCGATTTCCTCTGGTGACCCCTCGGCGACGACTTGCCCCCCACCATCCCCGCCTTCCGGTCCGAGGTCGATCAGCCAGTCGGCGGTCTTGATGACCTCGAGATTGTGTTCGATCACCACTACGGTATTGCCGTGGTCGCGCAGGCGGTGCAACACCTTGAGCAAGAGCTCGATGTCCTGAAAGTGTAGGCCCGTCGTGGGTTCATCCAGGAGATAGAGCGTACGTCCGGTGTCCCGCTTCGAAAGCTCCAGCGCCAGTTTCACTCGCTGCGCCTCACCCCCGGAAAGTGTGGTGGCTGCTTGCCCCAGCGTGATATAGCCGAGCCCGACATCGGCCAGAGTAGCCAGTTTTCTGGCGATCACGGGAACCGCGGAAAAAAAGCTCTGCGCGTTCTCCACGGTCATCAGTAGTACTTCATGAATGTTCCGGCCTTTGTATTTGATCTCCAGGGTCTCGCGATTGTAGCGTTGCCCGTGGCAAATATCGCAAGGCACATAGACATCTGGCAGGAAGTGCATCTCCACTTTGATCAAGCCATCACCTTGGCACGCTTCGCATCGCCCCCCTTTGACATTGAAGGAAAAGCGCCCGGGTCCATAGCCGCGCTCTCTTGCCTCCGGCACCTGCGCGAAGAGATCGCGTATGGGTGTGAATAGGCCGGTGTACGTGGCCGGATTCGAGCGCGGCGTGCGCCCGATGGGGCTCTGGTCCACACTGACCACTTTGTCGAGAAACTCGAGACCGTGCACTTCATCATAGGGCGCGGGCTCAAGCGAGCTGCCGTGCAGGTGCCGCGCAACGATGGGGTAGAGCGTGTCGTTGATCAAAGTCGACTTGCCGGACCCGGAAACGCCGGTGATGGCAACGAACAGACCCAAGGGAAGAATCAGCTCGACTCTCTTGAGATTGTTTCCGCGCGCGCCGGCGATACGCAGCGCTTGCCTGCCCTTGGGCCGGCGCCGGCGCCTTGGAATGGGGATGGCCCGTCGCCCCGCCAAATACGCTCCGGTGAGTGAATCGGGAGCCGCGCGGATCTCCAGCGGTGAACCTTGGGCGATCACCGCCCCGCCGTGCTCGCCCGCGCCGGGGCCCATGTCGACCACATAGTCGGCCGCCTCGATCGCTTCCTGATCATGCTCCACCACGATGACGCTATTGCCCAAGTCGCGCAGATGCTTCAGCGTTGCCAGCAGGCGATCGTTGTCCCGTTGATGCAGGCCGATCGAAGGCTCGTCGAGCACGTACATCACTCCGGTCAGCCCGGATCCGATCTGGCTCGCCAACCGGATGCGCTGCGCTTCGCCGCCAGACAACGTGTCAGCGGCGCGATCAAGTGAGAGGTATTCCAGGCCGACGTTGTTGAGGAACTGCAAACGGTTGGTGATCTCCTTGACGATCTTGTCGGCAATGGATTGGCGGTGTCCATCGAGGCGCAGTTCTCCGAAAAACGCGGCCGCCAGCCGCAAGGGCAAGGAAGAGACTTCGTAGATCGCCTTGCCTCCCACGCTGACGTGTCGCGCTTCGCGGCGCAAGCGCGTGGCCTTGCATTCCGGACAGACTTGGCTGTTGATGAACTTGGCCAATTCCTCGCGCACCATCACCGAGTCGGTTTCACGATAGCGTCGCTCCAGGTTGGGGATGATGCCTTCGAAGGAATGCTCCTTGAATGTCGTGCGCCCGCGCTCGCTCAGATATTGGAAGGGGATGGTCTCGCGGCCGCTGCCGAAGAGAACGATGCTCTGTACCCTCTCGGGGAGCAAGTTGAAGGGTGCTTCGAGGTCAAAGCCGTAATGCCTGGCTAGGCTGGCCAACATTTGAAAATAGAATTGGTTGCGCCGGTCCCAGCCCTTGATGGCGCCCGAGGCAAGGGAAAGGTGGGGCAGCGCCACCACCCGGCGCGGGTCGAAGAAGGTGACCTGCCCTAGCCCGTCGCAGCGGGCACACGCACCCAGGGGATTGTTGAAGGAGAAGAGCCGCGGCTCCAGCTCTGCCAGTGCGTAATTGCAGATCGGGCAGGCGAAACGCGCCGAGTAGAGATGCTCCCGGCCGCTGTCCATCTCGACCAACAGGGCTCGCCCCTCGCCAGCACGCAGCGCCGTTTCGAAACTCTCGGCAAGGCGTTGCTTGAGATCCAGTCGCACCTTGAGACGGTCGACCACCACTTCGACCGTATGCTTCTGACTCTTGGCCAGAGTGGGCGGCGCGTCGATGTCGTAGACCTTGCCATCGACGCGCAGACGAACGAAGCCCTTGGCACGCAGCTCCTCGAAAAGCTCAGCCTGTTCGCCCTTGCGGCTGACGACCACCGGCGCGAGAATCATTACCCGCGTTTCTTCCGCTAAGGCGAGGACCGCGTCTACCATCTGGCCGACACTCATGGCGGCGAGGCTTACGCCATGATCCGGGCAATGGGGTTCGCCCACCCGCGCGTACAAGAGGCGCAAGTAATCGTGGATCTCCGTCACCGTCCCCACCGTGGAGCGCGGATTATGGCTGGTTGCCTTCTGCTCGATCGAGATCGCTGGCGATAGCCCCTCGATCAGATCGACATCGGGCTTCTCCATGAGCTGCAAGAACTGCCGCGCATAGGCCGAGAGAGACTCGACGTAGCGTCGCTGACCTTCGGCATAGAGCGTGTCGAAAGCGAGAGAGGACTTGCCGGACCCGGAAAGCCCAGTGATCACCACCAGCCTCTGACGTGGCAAGTCGAGGCTAATGTTCTTGAGGTTGTGGGTGCGGGCGCCCCGGATGCGGATGTATTCCATGCGTCGTGGTCTTGACCAAAAAGCCATACCGGCCGCAAGGCCTCGCATGGCGGGGAATGAGTCAACCTGTTAATATAGCCCAGTTTCGCTACACCACGCCAAAGCCTTCTTCTTTCATGGCGCAAGCTCTCGCCGCCAGTCCCAACGCTCGCCTCGATCCGCTGGAACGCCGCGCCACCGCCGGTTTGGCCGGCATTTTCGGTTTGCGCATGCTGGGAATGTTTATCATCTTGCCGGTATTCGCGCTCTACGCGGAAGGTCTGCCGGGCGGCGGCAATCGGCTCCTCATCGGCATCGCGCTAGGCACCTACGGCCTGACCCAAGCCTTGCTCCAGATTCCTTTTGGCTGGGCTTCCGATCGCTGGGGCCGCAAGCGAATGATCTACCTGGGGCTCATCCTCTTCGCCGCCGGGAGCTTTCTGGCGGCAGCCGCCCTGGACCTCTACTGGATCATCGTCGGGCGCACCTTGCAGGGCGCGGGTGCAATTTCCGCGGCAGTACTTGCCCTGCTCGCCGATCTGACGCGCGAGAGCGTGCGCACCAAGGCCATGGCAATGGTGGGCATGACCATCGGCGCGACCTTCACGCTTTCTTTGATCGCTGGCCCCGCGCTTTCGCGCCTGATCGGCGTTCCGGGCATTTTTGCGCTAACCGGGCTCCTTGCTCTCGTTGCCATGTTCGTCGTCAAAACGGTCGTTCCTGACCCGCTTGGTCAGGAGGAAAGATCTGATCGGCGAGTACGCGGCAACGAGTTCGGCGAGGTGCTCGCCAATGGCGCTCTCCAGCGACTGAATTTCGGTATCTTCACGTTGCACGCCGCCCTCATGTCCTTATTCGTGCAAGTTCCCTTTGCATTGCGCGACAACGGCCTCGCGGCCGAGCAGCACTGGCAGGTCTACCTCGGGGTGCTAGTGGTATCGTTGCTCCTGGTGTTTCCGTTCTTTGGCCAGGCAGACCGTGCAGAGCGCAGCAAACCCATTTTTGTCGGCGCCGTCGGACTATTGCTGGTAAGCCAAGTCTTGCTTGCGGCACAACTGCGAACGCTGGCCGGACTCGGTTTGGCCCTGCTGGTGTTCTTTGCCGCCTTCAACTTGCTGGAGGCCAAGCTTCCCGCCATGGTTTCGCGTTTTGCCCCGCCGCAGCTCAAGGGAACCGCCATAGGCGTGTACAGTGGCGTACAATTTCTGGGCATGTTCGTGGGCGGCGCCATCGGCGGCTGGCTCGCGGAACATGTGGGGCCGGCTGCGGTGTTCTGGTTCGGCGCCGGTCTCACGCTGATTTGGCTGCTCCTCACCTTTTCCATGCCGAAGCAGCCAACCTACAACGCGCAGTCCTTCGCCAAATCTATGGGAGAAACCTGATGGCCTCGATCAACAAAGTGATTCTGATCGGCAACCTTGGTCGCGACCCGGAAGTTCGCTACCTACCTAACGGTGACGCAGTCACCAACATCTCTCTCGCGACCACCGAAACCTGGAAGGACAAAGAAGGCACCAAACAGGAAAAAACCGAATGGCACCGGGTGACGTTCTACCGGCGCCTGGCCGAAATCGCGGGCGAATACCTGAAAAAGGGCAGCCAGATCTATGTCGAAGGCCGGCTCGAAACTCGAAAATGGCAGGATAAGGAAGGCCAGGACCGCTACACCACCGAGATTATCGCCTCAGAAATGAAAATGCTCGGCTCGCGCACCGGGAGCGGCGAGCCGGCCGACCGGGAGGCCGGCGGTAGCGGGCAGCGCCCGACGGGCGCGCCCGCCAAGCCCAGCAAGCTCGACGACTTCGAGGACGATATCCCGTTCTGAGGGAATAGCGGCGGCAAACCTTACTGGATGACGCCGCCGCCCAGACACACCTCGCCGCGATACAACACCAGGTATTGACCTGGCGTGGGTGCCCATTGCGGCACATCGAACGACACCCGCAGGCTTCTCCCCGTGCAGTATTCTATGGAGCAGGCGGCATCGGCCTGGCGGTAGCGGGTCTTGGCACCGTAGCCTGCGCCGGGGGCCGGCGGCTCAGCGCCGATCCAAAAGAGGTCTTCCACAATGATCTCCTGCCGCAGGAGGAGCGGATGTTCATGGCCGGGCACGGCGATGAGCGTGTTGGTCTGCAGATCCTTTCCCGCGACGTACCAAGCCGCCCCTGCCGCGCCGCGCGTCCCCCCGATGCCCAAGCCCTGGCGCTGGCCCAGAGTGTAATACATCAGCCCCTCGTGGTGGCCGATGCGGCGCCCTTCTGGTGTGCAGATGTCGCCGGGCTCACGCGGCAGGTAGCGCGCCAGGAACTCGCGAAATGGCCGCTCGCCGATAAAGCAAATGCCCGTGCTGTCCTTCTTGGCGAAGGTGGGCAAACCTTCGCGATGGGCGATGGCGCGAACCTCGCGCTTTTCCAACGCGCCCAAGGGAAAGAAAGCAGGTGCGAGCTGCTGCTGCGTCAGGCGATGCAGGAAGTAGCTCTGATCCTTTCCGCGATCCACCGCCTTGAGTAGCTCTTTCGTGCCGGCCGGTCCGCGCAAGCGCGCATAGTGCCCTGTGGCGATGCCCGTGGCGCCCAAACGCAGGGCATGGTCCAGAAACGCCTTGAATTTGATTTCACTGTTGCAAAGCACGTCCGGATTGGGGGTGCGCCCAGCACGGTATTCGGCAAGGAAATGGGCGAAGACGCGTTCGCGATACTCGGCGGCGAAGTTCACCGCCTCGATCTCGATGCCCAGCACTTCCGCAACGCTAACTGCATCGACCAGATCTTGCCGCGAGCTACAGTGCTCCTCGTCGTCGTCATCTTCCCAGTTCTTCATGAAGACGCCCAGCACGGAGTAACCCTGTCGCTTCAAAAGCAGGGCCGCCACCGACGAATCGACGCCTCCGGAAAGGCCGATGACTATCTTCTCAGTGCCCACTGGGATCGAACCCCATGCGGCGCAGGCAATCCCGATGGCCATTCACGGCAACTCCTGCAACAGATCAAGAGGATAGGACTTCCCGGCTCGAAAATCGGCGATGCAACGTGCCACCATCGGGCTGCGAAACCGCGGTCGCGCCTCGACAAGTTCGTCCTCGTCAAGCCAAGCGGCCCGCACGATGCCGACATCCAGCGCCCGTGTTGCGTCGTGCCCCTGCACCGAAGCAGCGAAGGCGAAGCGCAGATAAACGCGATCCTTGGCGCCGTGATACCAGCGATAAATCCCCAACAATCGCTCGGGTAGGACCGTGTACCCGGTTTCTTCCATCGTTTCGCGGATGAGTGCGCTGATCAGGCTCTCTCCCTGTTCGAGATGCCCTGCCGGTTGATTGAAGCGCAAACCCTCTTCAGTTTCCTCCTCCACCAGCAAGAAGCGCCCGGCACGCTCCACGATGGCCGCAACGGTAACGTTCGGTTTCCAGATCTCGCTCACGCTCGCTCCCCGCGTCCTCTGCCGCAATCCACTGGCAAATATTGCATTCTCCCACCGCACAAAACAAAAAGGCAGGGCCGTAGCCCTGCCTTGCTCAGGAAGTCGCCCTGATTACTTCTTGGCTTCCTCTTTCTTGGCGTCCTTGGCGGGAGCAGCCTTGGCGGCCTTGGCATCCTTGGCGGGAGCGGCAGCAGCCTTCTCGTCCTTCTTGGGCGCATCGGCAGCAACGGCGGTGAAAGAAGCGGCCGCGAACAGCGCGGCAATCAAGGTGGACAGCAGTTTGCTCATGGTTTGATCGTCCTCGTAAGTGTGTGTTTTTTCGCCCGCACGGCGACGCGCCCGCGGTACGGCGGGAAGGCGCTCCGTGCAAAGCTGCGAAATTATCTAGCTTTCCCTCTCGCTGACAAGGCTTTCGCCAAGTTGGCGGGGTTTGGCGAGCGTCAAGCCGGTGCCTTGGCTTTCTTCTCTTTGGTTTTCTTGGTCTTCTTCGCCGTCTTGGTTTGCGGCTTGGCCTCGGCCTTTGCTTCCGGCTTGGCTTCGGTCGCCTTGGTGCTCGCCGCTGCGGGGGCCGGGGCCGTTGCGGCGGCCGCAGGCACGGCCGCTGGGGTCGCTGCGGGTTTGGGCGCATCGGCTGCGTGGGCGCTCGCCGCCAAGGCAGCGAAGGCGCCAGCAATCAGGGTGCTAAGCAGTCTGTTCATGGAAAAATGTCCTCAGTCAATGGGTTGTGGAGACTGCGCGTTGCCGCGCGACACTGTGCCAGTGTCAGGCGCGATAACGCCCGCTCACAGCGGCCCGTTGACATGCTTTGGAAAGGGTGTTCACGAGTCCTCGCGCAAACTCAAAATCGGCCAGCCCAAGCGCTCGGCATGCTCGCGCAGCGCTGGGTCCGGTCGGACCGCGACGGGGTGGCTGACCACCTGAAGCAGGGGCAGATCGTTGCGCGAATCGCTGTAGAACCAGGATTCCGCGAAACTGGACAGCGTGAGCCCAGAAGCGCTCAACCAGGCATCCAAACGCTTCACCTTGCCCGCTTGAAAACAAGGCTCTCCCAAGGTTTTCCCGGTGTAGCGGCCGGCGTGGAACTCCGGCTCAGTGGCAAGCAGATGCGCGACGCCGAAGAGGTCAGCAATGGGACGCGTGATGAAGGCATTGGTAGCGGTGATGATAGCCACGCGATCGCCTCTGGCGAGCCGCGACTGCACTAGCAGCCGGGCCTCCGGCAGCACCATCGGCTTGATCCTGCGTTCGAGGAAATCCGCTCGCCAGGCATCAAGTTCAGCGAGCCCATGGCTTGCCAGGGGAGCGAGCTGGAAGTCCAGGAAGGCGCGAATGTCCAGGTGACCGGCCAAGTAATCTTGGTAGTAGCGCTCATTCTCGGCTTCGTAAGCCGCGGCATCGAGGACGCCGATTTCGATGAGGTGCTGTGCCCAAGCATAATCGCTGTCACCATCGAGCAGGGTGTTGTCGAGATCGAACAAGCTGAGTTTCATGATGGCTCCGGACGCAGGAGACGCTTCGCGAGGGCAAGGCTCACGGGCCGCTTCTGCTGCAGCGATAGGCGATCCAAAGTGGCCATGGCGCGCACGAGAGTCCCCATATCGCGCCGACCATGTCGCAAGAGATAATCGATCGCCTCGGGAGGAATGGCAAAACCCCTGGCTTTGGCATACTCCGCCAGTGCCCGCGGCTTGTCCTCATCAGCCAGGGGTTTGAGCTCGAAAACCAGGCCCCAGCCCAGACGCGAACGCACGTCTTCACGCAGCCGCAGCTGACCCGGGGGGACTGCCCCCGCGAGCAGCACCAACCCTCCCGCCGCCCGCAGGGCGTTGATTGCCGAAAAAAGCGCGCCTTGCCGCCGGGCGTCAAAACGATCCACGTCATCCGCGGCCAGCAGCCCCACTCCGGGATCGTCCCGCCAGGGGTCATCCGGTCCGAGATAGGTGCCCCCCGGGTTCGCCGCCACGGCAGCGCGGAGCAGATGGGTCTTGCCTGCGCCAGGAGGGCCCCAGAGATAAATGATGGATTCGCCGCTACCCTGCGCCAACCGGCTCATCAGCAGCGCGAGTGCTTCGGCGTTCGGACCGGGGAGGAAGTTTGCGAATTGAGGGGGTTCTGGCGCGACCAGTTCGAGAAGCAGCTGTTCCATGCTGGCGGGCTTAGGCGGTCGGAAACCGGGGCGAAGTCAGAGGCTTTTCGGTAAAATGTGCAACTCTACCGCGCCGCGCCCTGCGACTCAACGATGACCCTTTCCCCGCTTTCCTACCGCGACGCCGGCGTCGACATCGATGCCGGCGACGCCCTCGTCGAGCACATCAAGCCCTTTGCCCGACGCACGCTGCGTCCGGAAGTGCTAGCCGGCATCGGCGGCTTTGGTGCCTTGTTTGCGTTGGGGCAGAAGTACCAAGACCCGGTGCTGGTCTCCGGAACCGATGGCGTTGGAACCAAGTTGAAGCTCGCTTTTGCGCTGAACAAGCACGATACCGTTGGTATCGACCTCGTCGCGATGAGCGTCAACGACATTTTGGTGCAGGGCGCGGAGCCGCTTTTCTTTCTCGACTACTTCGCCTGCGGCAAGCTCGAGGTCGCTACTGCCGGTGCGGTTATCGAGGGCATTGCCCGAGGCTGTGAATGGGCCGGCTGTGCCTTGATCGGCGGTGAGACCGCCGAGATGCCCGGAATGTACCCGCCGGGAGAATACGATCTTGCCGGGTTTGCCGTCGGCGTAGTCGAGCGCGCGCGCATCATCGACGGGCGCGCCATCGCTCCCGGCGACGTGGTGCTCGGCCTCGCTTCGAGCGGCCCACATTCCAACGGCTTTTCCCTCATCCGCCGTGTCCTTGAAGTGAGCGGCGCGCGGCTCCGTGACGAGTTCGATGGTCGCAGCCTCGGCGAAGCGCTGCTCGAGCCGACCCGCATTTACGTCAGACCGCTGCTGAACGCAATGGCGCGCGGAGGGATCAAGGGTGTGGCCCACATCACCGGCGGCGGCTTGGTGGAAAACGTGCCGCGGGTGCTCCCCCACAACTGCCAGGCCGTGCTACATCGCGAGCGATGGCCGCGTCCCAAGGTGTTCGATTGGCTGCAAAAACAAGGCAAGATCGAGGATGCAGAGATGCATCGAGTTTTCAACTGCGGCGTCGGGATGGTGGCGATCTGCGCCGCGGGAGCCGCGCCATCCGTCCTCGAAGCGCTGAGAGAACAAGGAGAAACGGCATGGGTGATTGGCGAGATCCACGGCCGTGACGCCGGAGCGGCCGGAACCATCGTACTCTGATCGGCAGCGACAAGTGAAGCGCATCGCCGTGCTGGTCTCGGGGCGGGGCAGCAATTTCGAGGCTTTGCTCAAGGCCACTCAGGCCGGGCGTATCGCTGGCCAGATCGTCGTGGTTGGCGCCAACCGATCCGACGCCAAGGCGCTGGAGACCGCTCGCGCCGCAGGCATCGCGACTTTCTGCGTTCCGCACCGGGACCTCCCGCGGCGGGAGGATTTCGATGCGGCGCTGGTCGCTGCACTCGAGGCTCAGCGGCCGGATCTGGTGGTACTCGCAGGTTTCATGCGAATTCTGACGCCGGTGTTCGTCGATTTCTATTCCGGCCGCCTGCTCAACATCCATCCCTCGCTGCTCCCCTGCTATCCGGGGTTGCACACGCACGAGCGCGCACTCGCGGACGGTGTGCGCATCCATGGGTGCACCGTACATTTCGTCACCTCCGCCCTCGACCATGGCCCGATAGTCATCCAGGGGGCTGTGCCCGTGCTGCCAGAGGATCGCCCCGAAGAACTCGCGGCCCGGGTCTTGCAGGTGGAACATCGTATCTATCCGATGGCAGTGCAATGGTTTTGCGAAGATCGCTTGACCGTGAGCGAAGGCCGCGTGACGCTCCGTGGCGAACCCGCCGCGGCGGCGGCTGGCGCAGTTCTGATCGCGCCTTGCGGAACCTGATCTCCCGGTGTTGCCGCTACGTTGGCGTCTTCGCGAGCCGCCTACCGCCCCACAAAAACTTGCGCATGTCAGCTGAACGCGCGCTTTCTCCGAACCCTACCCCGGGCGCCCGCGCACGAGTATCGAGGCCTCTTCTTCTCGCGCTTGCGCTCTCCGTACTGGCGCACCTCGTGGCGGGGTCTTTGCTTGAAATCGATCCAGGTGATTATCCCGATCCTCTGCCGCTCACGGCCGAGCTGCGAACACTGCCACCGCCGCCATTACCCCAAGCGGCAGTCCCGACTCAGCCCAAGAGGCCCCGGCCCGCGCCAAGTGCGCGCACGCCTACGCAGCAGACGACCAGCGTACCCCCTCCCGCGGCCGAGCAGCCCCGGCTGCCCCCGCCGCAGGAAGCCGAGCCGGTCTTTCCCGACGCTGCACCTTATAGCGACACCGAGCCATCGCTACCCTTCTTCGCGACACCGCCGCCGGCCCAGCGTCTACCGCCCAAGATCGATCTCGTGTACACCGTGCTCTACGGCAGCATTGGTCTGCACATCGGCGAGAGCAGCTACCGTTTCGAGCACCGCGACGGGTATTATTCGATTCAAACCGTGGGCGAAGCCCATGGACTACTCGCGCTGCTCTACCGAGGCAAGCTGCGCGCGTCGAGCCACGGAAGAATCACCCTCGATGGACTGCAACCCGAGGAGGTGGCGATCGAGCGCGGCAGCGCGGAAAAGCGTGAAGCGGCGCGCCTCGACTGGCAGGCGCTCACGGTCACCTTCCGTGACGGCAGTAGTGCCGCTTTGCCGGCGGGTACACTTGATCTTCTGAGCTTCCTGCTGCAGTTCTATTTCGTTCCGCCGGGCGAGACCCGCATCGCCATGAATATTGTCACGCCACGCCGCCTAAATCAGTATCATTTTGAGCGCAAAGGCATCGAGCGCGTGCACATTGCCATGGGCGATTTCGACGCTGAGCTCTGGTCGCGAACGGCAGTGGACGGCTCCGAGGCGGAGGCCCTGGTGTGGTTTGCCCCGGAAGTGGGGCATGTGCCGGTGAAAATTC
The DNA here is from genome assembly GCA_026646885.1 of Casimicrobiaceae bacterium. Taxonomy (GTDB): domain Bacteria; phylum Pseudomonadota; class Gammaproteobacteria; order Burkholderiales; family Casimicrobiaceae; genus JACPUX01. The sequence continues at coordinate 197,517 of JAPKHK010000005.1, forward strand.
GTGTCAAGGATCCACAGCGCGGCACGGGCGAACTGCGACTGGCGAGAATCCTGGGCGAGGAGACAGCGCCGTGAACTTTTCGCTCGGCCAACCGAGGGGCCTCATACGGAAATTCCAGGCTGCGTTGGCGGCCAACCGCGATCATCCCTTCCCACGGAGAGGGGACGGGGGGAGGGTACACCGATGAGCCCGCGTCACCACGATCTCGCCGTCCTGACCGAGCTGATCGGAACACTTGGCAGGTTTTCCCAGCCTGCCGACCTCATACTGCGCAACTATTTCCGCGCCCATGGGGAACTGGGGCAGAAGGACCGCGCCCGCGTAGCGGAAGCGGCATTTGCCTGGCTACGGCGACGCCGCTCCGTCGCCGCATTGGCCGGCAGCGACCCGCGCGCCAACGCCATCCTGGTTCTCAATCGCCTTTCCGGATTTTCGGCAAGGGAGCTTGCCCCAGCGCTCTCAGGGGCGGAGAGAACCTGGCTGGCAACCCGCCTCGCCCAAAGTCCGCCAGGTGACTCTGCCACCCAAGCGGAGCTTCCCGACTGGTTGTACGAGCGACTGCGCGCCCAATGGGGCGAGGCCGAGACCTTGGCCTTCGCGCGCAGCGTCCAGGAGGCGGCGCCCCTCGATCTGCGGGTCAACACCCGCGCCAGCACACGCGAAGATCTGCAAGCCGCGCTGGCGACATCCGGGGTCGCCAGCGAGCCGACGCCCTTTTCGCCCTGGGGCCTGCGCGTCCGCGGCAAGCCGGCACTGCAGCACCACGCCCTATTTCGATCCGGACAGTTCGAGGTGCAAGATGAGGGCAGCCAGTTGATCACGCTCTTGGTCGAACCTGGCCGCCATCACACGATAGTCGACTTCTGCGCCGGCGCTGGCGGCAAAACCCTCGCGCTGGCCGCGGCCATGCGCGGCCAAGGTCAGGTCTACGCGCTGGACCTCAATGAGAGGCGTCTGCGCAACTTGCGTGAGCGATTGGCGAGAAGCGGCCTCGACAACGTGCAACCCTGGTTGATCAGCGACGAAACCGACGCAAAACTGGCGCGCCTGACTGGCAAAGCCGATCGAGTGCTGGTCGACGCGCCTTGCAGTGGCTTCGGCACCTTGCGCCGCAATCCGGACCTAAAATGGCGCCACGACGACACCGCGGTAAGCGAACTCGCCGCTAAGCAGGCCCGCATCCTCGCCAGCGCCGCGCGCCTAGTAAAACCTGGCGGACGCCTGGTCTATGCCACTTGCAGTGTCTTGAACGAGGAAAACGAGAACATCGTCGAGGGCTTTCTCGCCCAAGCCAATGGCTTCCGCCGCAAGACCGCGACAGATATTCTGTCCGCCGCCAAGATCGAGCTCGATACCGGAAAGGATTTGCAGCTCCTGCCGCACCGGCATGGCTGCGACGGCTTTTTTGCGGCGGTGTTGGAACGCGTCAAGTGAGTCGCTTCCGAAGCCGCATGGGCGAAAAAAACCCGCCGTCAGGCGGGCTTTTCGAGTGACCGAGCAACTACTTCAGCTTGGTCTCTTTGTACGGAACATGCTTGCGCGCCACGGGATCGAATTTCTTGATCTCCATTTTCTCTGGCTTGGTGCGCTTGTTCTTGGTCGTCGTGTAAAAATGGCCGGTTCCGGCGGTCGATTCGAGCTTGATCTTCTCGCGCATAACGAACTCCTAATCGTGTGAATTGCGCTCAGGCGGCTTCGCCGCGGGCACGCAACTCGGCCAGCACGACGTCGATGCCCTTCTTGTCGATGGTGCGCAGCGCGGCGTTAGTGAGGCGCAGCGATACCCAGCGATTCTCGCTTTCTACCCAGAAGCGACGGCGCTGCAAGTTGGGCAAGAAACGCCGTTTGGTTTTGTTGTTGGCGTGGGACACATTGTGCCCGACCATTGGGCCCTTACCGGTGATTTGACAGACGCGGGACATGCGAACACCTAAGTTGAACTTGGAAAAAGCTCCGCATGGTACCAGAAGCATGGCCCCAAGACAAGGCGATGTGTGGAAGCGGCGGCGGGTGGGAATCACTTCGCGGCACTCCGTGGATCGCTAGTTCCGCCGGGCCCTATCGCGGCGGCAATACCTCGTCAAACCAAGCCCCTCTCAGCCAAGGAAACCACGCCATTGCCGGCCACGATCAAATGGTCGTGCACGCGAATGTCCACTAGCGCCAACGCCGCTTTGAGCGCCTGAGTCAGCATTTCGTCGGCGCGGCTGGGCTCGGCGATGCCCGAAGGGTGGTTGTGGGCGAAAATCACTGCCGCGGCATTGTATGTAAGCGCACGCTTCACGACTTCTCTGGGATAGACGCTGGTTTGCGTCAACGTGCCGCGAAAGAGCTCCTCGGCCTGAATCAAGCGATTTTGGGCATCGAGCAGCAACGCCATGAATACTTCATGGGGCCGGTTGCCCAGGGTTAGGCGCAAATAGTCGCGAACGGCCGCCGGCGAGCTGAGCGCGTCGCGAGCGCTGGCCTGCTCCGCCAAGACCCGGCGAGCCAGCTCAAGGATCGCCTGCAGTTGGGCGTATTTGGCATGGCCCAAGCCCTTGGCGGTGCACACCTCCCCCAGCGGCGCGGCAAACAAGGCTTGTAGACTGCCAAAACGGCCAAGCAGCGTCCGCGCCAGTTCCACGGCACTGTGCCCCGCCACACCGGTGCGCAAGAATATGGCCAAGAGTTCGGCATCCGACAATGCCGCTGCGCCAGACGCCAGGAGGCGCTCGCGGGGGCGTTCGGCGGCGGGCCAGTCGCGGATGCGCATAGGCAGCTAGTCAGGGCGAGGAGGCGCATATTAAACTCTGTCGCATCCACATCCGGAAGGCTCCTGTGAACATTCTGCAAAGTGCGCGCCCACTGTCGCGCATTGGTCTAGGTGTGACCGGCGGCATTGCCGCTTACAAGGCGGCCGAGCTCACCCGCTTATGGGTCAAGCGCGGCCTCAGCGTACAGGTGCTGATGACTGAGAGCGCCACCCGCTTCGTGACCCCGACGACCTTTCAGGCCCTTTCGGGGCAGCCCGTTTTCACCGGGCTCTGGGACGATCGGCCCGACAATGCCATGGGCCACATCGACCTTGGCCGCGACCTCGACGCCTTGGTGGTCGCCCCGGCAACCGCCAATTTTCTGGCGCGACTCACCTTGGGTATGGCCGACGACCTCTTGAGCACCGCCTGCCTCGCCCGCGATTGCCCGTTGCTGGTCGTGCCGGCGATGAATGGCAAGATGTGGCAGAACCCCGCCACTCAGCGTAATGTTGCGCAGCTCGAGCGGGACGGCGTGGTCATCTTGGGCCCGGCTTCTGGCGAACAGGCCTGCGGCGAAGTCGGTGAAGGCCGCATGCTCGAGCCAGCCCAGATCGTTGCCGCCGTTGATGCCTGGGCTCAAGCAAAAGTGCTGGCCGGCCGGCGGGTTCTGCTCACCGCCGGACCCACCTTCGAAGCGATCGATCCGGTGCGCGGCATCACCAACCTCAGTTCCGGAAAAATGGGTTACGCTCTCGCGCGCGCCGCCGCCGAGGCGGGCGGCGAGGTAACGCTGGTGAGCGGGCCGGTTTGCCTGGAGGCGCCCACGGGTGTGCGTCGCGTTGACGTCCGTAGTGCGGCGGAAATGCTCGCCGCCGTGGATGCCGAGGTGGTTAGCTGCGACCTCTTTATCGCCGTCGCTGCCGTGGCGGATTACACCCCCGCGGCGCCACTGCCGGAGAAGCTGAAGAAATCCGCAGCCGCGCTACAACTGGACCTGACCCCCACGGTCGATATCCTCGCGCGCGTCGCGGCTCGGCCGCAACGGCCCTTTTGCGTCGGTTTCGCCGCCGAGAGTGAGCGGGTCCTGGAATTCGCGGAAGAGAAGCGGCGGCGCAAGAAACTGCCACTGCTCATCGCCAACGACGCGCGCAGTGCCATGGGCGCAGATGACAACCAGGTCACGCTGCTAGACGATGCCGGCGCCCACACCTTGCCGCGCTTGCCCAAGGACGCACTAGCTCGCCGCTTGGTGCAGGAAATCGCCGCACGCCTCGCCGCCGAACCCGGCGCGCCCCATTGATCCGCAAACTTCTCCAGCATTTCATGCCCGCCATCGATCTCAAGCTGCTCGACCCGCGCATGCGGGAATACCTTCCCGCCTACGCCACCCCTGGGGCCGCCGGTCTCGATTTGCGCGCCTGCCTGAACGAGCCGCTGACGCTCGCGCCCGGCGAGGCTGCCCTCATCCCCACCGGGCTCGCCATGCATCTGGCTGACCCGAACCTCGCCGCCATGATCTTGCCGCGCTCTGGACTAGGCCACAAGCATGGCATCGTGCTCGGCAACCTCGTCGGCTTGATCGACTCGGATTACCAGGGGCCTTTGCTGGTGTCTTGCTGGAACCGTGGGAAGGACCCCTTTGTCGTTAGTCCCATGGAGCGCATTGCCCAGATGATCATCGTTCCCGTGCTCCAGGCGCAATTCCGCGTGGTAGACGATTTCGCGCAGAGCGTGCGCGGCGCCGGTGGCTTTGGCAGCACCGGCAAGCACTGAGTCCGATGACTCCCAGAACCGGCATTTTGCTCTTCGCGCATGGCGCCTCCGATCCGGAGTGGGCCGAGCCCTTCCGGCGCATTCAGAAACACCTCGCCGAACTGCGGCCGAATACTCCAACCGTCTTGGGCTTTCTGGAACGCATGACGCCCAGCTTCGCCCAAGGGATCGTTGCGCTCACTCAAGCCGGGTGCACGGAAGTGGTAGTCGCCCCGTTGTTTCTCGCGCGCGGAGGTCACCTCAAGGCGGATCTACCGACGTTGCTGGAAAGCGCTCGCCTGGCACACCCGGGCCTCACCGTGCGCACGCTCGGCGCGCTGGGGGACTATGAACCTCTGCTGCAAACCATCGCCCGTCTCGTGATCGAAGCGGCGGAACTGCAAACGCCGCAAGGGCGGGACTGAACTCCACTTTGTCGCCATCGGTGCGCGGCTACCCCTTTTGCTCGTGGTATTCGTCGTCGATATTGACGGCCCAGATTCGCGCCTTGTCCGTCGTGCCCGCAAGTATCGACTCCACCGCGAGCTTGGCGGTCAGCATCGAGTGATCCTGATTATTGTATCGGTGCATGCCGTTGCGCCCGACCAGAAAGAGGTTTTCCAAGCGATCGACCCAATCGCGGACGCGGCCGAATTCGGCATAGGCGCCGAAGTATGCAGGGTAGGTTTTGGGTACGCGGACGACGGTGCCATCCAAGACATCGGTGGCATCGATCATGCCGATCTGCGCTAGTTCAGATACCGCCAAGGCGCGCATCTCCTCATCGCTCTTCGACCACAGGTCGTCGCCCTCCTGGCAGAAGTACTCCAGACCGAGCCAGACCGTTGCCGGGTCGGCAACCAGATCCGGGCTCCAATTGTTGAAGACCTGAAGGCGACCGATCCGTACATCGGGTTCCTGGATATAGATCCAGTTGTCCGCCGGAGCATTGGTCTCGCTTTCGCTTCGCGCCTGCGGATTGGCTCGCATGCGTCTGAGCAAGAGGCCCACCGTCAGGAAGTCGCGGTAGGGCAAGTCACACGCAATGCGCCGGACCTCCTCGGGCGGCGTCGGGTTCATGCCCGCAATCAGGTCCTTGACGGCCATGGTCGAAATGAAATAGGCGCCGCAAAACTCTTCGAGTTCGCCGTTGCTCTTCCTCGCCGAAACCGAGGTGATCCGATCTGATTCATGCCTAAGAGCAACCACACTACGCCCAAAGTGAATCTCCCCCCCGGCTTCCTCCACGCGCCTGGCGACCTCCTCCCAGAGCTGGCCCGGTCCGAGGCGAGGATACAGGAATTGCTCAATGAGGCTGGTTTTGGTCGCCGTCGCCTTTTTGCCAAGCGCAGCGCGCATGGCATGCCGCAATGCCTCCAGAATCGACAGCCCTTTGATACGCTGCGCTCCCCACTCGGCGCTGATGCGATGGCAAGGCACACCCCAGACCTTCTCGGTATAGTCCTTGAAAAACGTGCGATAAAGTTCCGCACCAAAGCGATTGACCAGAAAGTCTTCCAGCGAGCGTTCGGGCCGCCGCGGAAAAGCCATTGCCCAGAGGTAGTGCCAGCCGATGCGGACAATCCTCACCAGCCCCAGATTGGCAACGGTGGCGGCATTGAGTTTGATCGGGTAGTCGAAATAGCGACGTAGAAAGTAGATGCGCGAGAGCCGCTGACGCAGGAGCAAGACTCTGCCCTCGCTCCCGCGTTCCGCTCCCTCGGCGTCGGCTTGAACGATGCGGCGCTGTCCGTGATAGGTGATTTGCGCCGAGCAGGCTCCGGTCTGGAGCGGAAGAATCGCTCGCCACCAATCCATGACCCAGTCAGATTTCGAAAAGAAACGGTGCCCCCCGATGTCCATGCGATTGCCCTTGTAGACAACCGTCCGGGATATGCCCCCGACGCAGTCCGAGGCCTCCAGCACGAGCGGGCGAAAGCGGCCGTCCTTGGCCAACTCGAGTGCGGCGGTCAAGCCCGCGGGCCCAGCGCCGATGATCACCACCACCGGTTTCATGTCTCGATACCTGGGCGCAAACGGCCGCCCCGAAATAATAGAATCTTGCGCAGTCCGTAATTGACGAAAAAGGTCACCACTGCCGCACCTAGTTTGGTCAACTCCGGATGCAGGCCGAAGAGTTCGATCCCTACCCATAAGACCAACTGGGTCACGATGAGCCCCACGCCACCAAGGGCGGCGAAGGCGAGGAATTCCACTCGTGGCGTATGCGCTAAACTGCGGTTGCGGAAGACCAGCCTGATGCTCAGTATATAGGCGGCAGCGGCGCCCGCCAAAAAAGCCACCGTTGCCGCAGCAATCCAGGGCATCCCGAAGATCCGCAGAGCAATCGAAAAGATGCTCAGGTCGATCAGCAGCGCCAACAGAGAAGCTCCGAAATAGCGAACCAACTCCGCGCGCCCGACGGCCATCGCTGCACCTCGGAGTCGCGGGCGGGTCATGACCGGCGTTCCCCTTCATTCCCGAATGAAGATGGCGCGGCCGAATCGTGTGTTGCGGCGCTTTCGTTTGAAAGATCCGCGCAGCGATAGAGCCGATAGAGGATGTCGCGCTCCCCGCTCTGCCCGCCACGAATCGCCCATGTGCCCAAGGGCGGCGGTCCGCTTTCCATGTTTCGCTCCAGCACCAGATAGCGCAGTTCGCCCGCGAATTCGCGGCAAATGTCGGCAACCACCGTTTCACTGAGCCGACATTCGCCCGGACGGGTGTTCAACGAGTCCATGATGCGGCAGAGGTGCTGCTGAAATAGCAAAGGTTCGAAAGCCCTGCGCCGTCGATCATACTCGCGACCCGTGTCGCGACTGAACACCAGTCCCGCAGCGTGGTGTCCGTTGAAAAAGGCGGGGCGATGCAGGATCAACCAGGGTGCCACCAGTTCTTCCGCCCAGTACACCTGCGCACCTTCCTCGAGACGCACGCCAAAGAGCTCGGGCGAATGCTGCGCCGACTCGATGTAGCGCGTCCAGGTGCTCCTCCTGTCCCAATCTTGGAGTGCATAGAAAAGCGCCGCTGCGCCGCCAGCGAGCAGGAAGAATCGCCAGTTCGGAATGCGCTGCCAAAGCAGGATCAAGCTCGCGGCAAGCGCCCCCGCGACGAGCGGGAAGCTGAGCAGCAGGAATTCGATTCGCGGTGCGTCGGCGCCCCCAGGGGTCACTTGTATCAGGTTGACGGCACCAAACACGAATTTCGCCAGCAGCGCGAGCGGCAGCAGCGCGAGCGCCCGTCCCAAGGCTTTGCGCAGCCCCGGCCGGACGCGTTCGGATAGACGATCCCAGGCCAGGTAGAAGGGAATCAGAAGCGTGATGGCGATTGGCGCGGGGGCAATGTCCCCGGCGGGTACGCCCAGTGCACAGATCGTCACCAGCGACCACCATTTCGGACTCCGGCGGCCTTGCGACCGATACTCCTCGAGGAGGAGGAACGGTATCGCCGCCATGACCAGCCAATGCAGCAGCCAATGCGCGCGCCAGAGCTGCAATGCTGCGGGAAGCCAGAGGCGGAGCAGGTCAGCGAGGAAAAGCGTGGCCAGAGTCCCCAGCAACGCACTCGTGATGATGGCTTTGGTGATGCGAAGCAGACCTCCTTCGCTGCGGCGAAGGAGCAACCACCCGAGGAAGAGGTCCGTCGTGAGGTAGCACCAATCGCGCATGGCCCAGCTACGGGGAAGTAGATGCGGGCTCGCCTCGGCGAGCCAAGCCAGCCACTCGGTATCGATGCGGCGCAAGACCAGATCGAAAGGGGACCCGGCCACACTCAGCACCGCGACCGGAAGGACGCCCCAGAGCAAATGGAGCCAGCGCCGATCGGCTCGCACCAAATCGGTCCATAGCGCGACCAGGCCCGGCAGGGTCTGCAATGGATGGAGCATGGCTGCAATCCCGCACAAGGCCAAGCCGGGAAGGCGAGCACCCGTGAACCATGCGGCCAAGGCAAGGAGCACGAGCGGTTCGGCGACGGAACGGGCGGTGAAGAAGGCTTCGCCGTAGGCGAAGACGCGCCAGGCGCCGTAGCCGCCGGGCATGAGCACAACCGCAAGCAACGCGAAATAGCGCTCCCGCCCGGGAAAGAACTGCCAAATCAAATAGGCGGAGGCAAGGACGAATCCGAGGATGGCCAGCGCGGCCGATACGCGAAAGACCTCGGCGGCGCTCCACCAGTGAATGAGGTGGGCAACGAGAGGCGGAAAGACGCTAAACTGGGTCTGCCCGCCGTAGGCGAAAAAAAGGTCGCTTCGGTACTGCGCGGGATCCCAGTAAAGCAGCGCTTGGCCCAGATAAAGGACGGCATCGTGCCGTATACCGAAATAGGGGTGAAGATAGGCCGCCAGCGCGCCGAGAAGAACCAATCCGCCAAGCCAGTGGATGATGGGGCGGTCCTTGTCAAGTTTCATCGTCGAGCGCGCAGACCTGACCTGGCCGGGGTTGCTTATGGATCGAAGCCCACCGGCCGCGGATTTGGGCAACCCAAGAAATGAAAAAGCGGCTTACCGCCGCTTTTTCATGGATTTCCCGCGCGCTCAGCGGCAGGAACCAGGCGACCACTTGATCGGGCTGGCCACGCAGGTCCAGGTCTTGATCGCATTCGCGCCATTGGCGGTCGGCGTCAGCGTCGCGGTAACCGCTGTGCCGTCGATCGTGCCGTTGACGGTGATGACACCTGAGGTTGCGTTCACTGCCATGCTCGTGGCGTACTTGGTTGCGCTGAACGAGCTTCCGCAGCTATCCAGGCTGGCAAAGCCAGTGGACTGGACGATTTCGGTCACGCAGGTGCGCGCGCTGCTAGCAGCCAGCACCACTTCCGACATCTTCGCCTTGGCGGTGTAGTCCTGATACGCGGGCAACGCAATCGCGGCCAAGATACCGATGATCGCGACCACGATCATCAGTTCGATCAAGGTGAAACCTTTTTGCAGACGCTTCTTCATATCCACTCTCCTTGGTTAATGGGCAAGCACCTCATACCTGTGCGGGGTATTCTAAGCAACCACCGTGCCAGACGCCAGGGCGGAATGCCACCCCTCCCCTATACGGCAACCTCGTGCGACCTCTGCGGGGTTGGTTTTGCCGTTTGGCAATTTTAGCCGCAGGACCTCGGTGAGGGGAAGCCCCTCCTCCTCTGCCGTTGCTCTCCCGGATAGCTCCCCGTGTCTTGGCGCCTATGCGCGCTGCCAGCAATCGAGAACCAGGCTCGGCCCAGGGGCCAAGCTCCCGGCGAAAAAGCCGGTCTGAAGGCTGCCCGCAGCACGTTCCCCTTGTTTTTTCTGCCAGCGCACCTGCAACGGGTTTCGTTTCGCTGGCATCGTCGGCGTCGCGAGATGTTGGCCGCAACGCCCACCCTAGCCTGCTTGCCAAGAACGCCTCTGCTCTCTGCATCACCGACTCCATGTCAGTAAGCGTACACACCGCGCCTTCCATGCACCCAACCGCGCTAAGAGACGCGCATGGTCTGGCGGCCCAAGTTGCCACCCCCGCGGGCCCGATCGATGCGCCAAAGTGCCGAAAAACGTCAGCTATTGCCCCGTTATTGCGCTGGACCAAGCCCAGGAACCTGCAGTTCCATGCGAACGCCAGCCAGTTCGATCACGTCGTTGGAAAACAGCGGGTAGGGCGAACCCTCCATCGCTTTTCCATTGACGGCGGGCGGCTCAGCTCCCTCTAGCTGAGCCAGAAAATACCCGTGCGGGCGGCGCGTGATGGTGATGACGGCCTTGCCAACCTTGCCCAGCGAGGTGGTCTCCCGCTCCAGCACGATCTGCTTGCCCGCATTCGGGCCATTAGCGATGCGCAGGATCGCCGCCGGCATGGGCGCTGGCGGAGGCTCGCCGGAGATCTTGCCAACCGACGACTCGGTGGCGTTGACGGCGGCGGTGGTCGCGACGGTAGCGGGCACACCGTCCGCCACTTGATAGACCATGCGGTGGCGCCCGATTTCAATGACGTCCCCGTCACGCAAGAAATGCCGCTTGATCTGGCGGCCGTCGACATACGTACCGTTGGTGCTATCCAAATCCTCGACGAAGGAATCGGGTGGGATCGTCAAGATGGCCGCGTGTTCGGCACTCACCGCCAGGTTGCTCAGAACGATGTCGCAGGCCGCGCGGCGCCCGATCGTGAAACGATCCTTGGTCAGGTTGTATTCGCGGGTTGAGCCGTCTTCCAGGTGCAAGACGATCTTCGCCATGCGCCGTTCTCCTCCTAGGGATTACTCAAGAATTTCCTGGCAGCCAGCGCTGCCACCAGGAATCCGCTTGCAAGAATCCGGCCGGAATGCGCAACAGGATCAGGGAAATGTTGTCCCGCCCGCCGCGCGCATTGGCTTCGGCGACCAAATGGGCGCCAATATCGGCAACCGGCGCGTCGCCTTGGCCGATGATGCTGCGCATGTCGTCGGCTTCAAGCATGTCGGTCAGCCCGTCGGAAGAAAGCAGGTACAAGTCCCCTTCGTCGAGGGCGTACTCCGAAATTTCGACCTCGATTTCCTGGTCTATCCCCAGGGCTCGGGTCAAGAGGCTGCGGTACGTGGAGCGGCGCGCCTCATCTTCGCTGAGGATGCCGCTTTCGACCTGTTCCTGAAGGAAAGAGTGGTCCCGAGTGAGCTGTTCCAGCACGCCCTTGCGCCACCGGTACATGCGGGAATCGCCGACGTGGCCCACACAAACCTTGCCCCAGTGGAAGAGCGCCAACACCACCGTGGTGCCCATTCCGGCACACTCCGCCTGACTTGCCGCCGCTTCCAAGATGCCTCGGTTGGCGAGGATGACTTGTTCCTCGATCAAGCGCGCCGCCGCGCTCGGTCCACCTGAGCCTTCTCTGCGGGCATTGGGTTTCTCGAGAGGCAGCCGCGCCATGAGCCCCTGGCTGATCAGGTTCACCGCTAAGCCGCTGGCCACCTCGCCGGCGTTGTAGCCCCCCATTCCGTCGGCAAGCACCGCGACACCCGCCTCGGAATCGAGAAAGACCGCATCTTCGTTATGCGCCCTAACCTGGCCGCAATCGGTCAGCGCCACCCCCTCGAGCGCCACTCGCTCATCCATTCAAGCGCTCCACTGAATCATGCGGTGGTGTCCAAGCCAATATCGATAATCTCGGAAAAAAGCTCGGCGCGACATTCGCGCAACGCTGCCGCGAGCTGTGTTCCGGACTGAAAACGGTCCTCGGGGCGTTTGGCGAGGGCCTTCACGACCAGCCGCACCAGCGTTTCTGGAAGCGCAGCATTGTAATCCAGGATGTTTGCTGGAGGGTCGTTGGCGATCTTGTACATCAGTTCGGTCATCGATCCGCCTTCGAAAGGCAGATGGCCACAGAGTAACTGGTACAGGGTAACACCCAGCGCGTAGAGATCGGCACGCCCGTCGATCTTGCGTCCGCCCAGTTGCTCCGGGGACATGTAAGACGGTGTACCCAGCACCATGCCCGTCCTCGTGCGGCTGGCGTCGGAAATGCGCGCAATGCCGAAATCGGCCACCTTCAAGAGTCCGCTTTCCGGCTCAAACATGATGTTCGCCGGCTTGACGTCGCGATGAATCACTTGGTTCTCGTGGGCATAGGCAAGTGCGTCGGCAACGTCCGCGAGGATCTCCAGAACCTTCGCCAGCGGCAGCAAACGGCCGGGATGGGTATAAGTGATGAGGTCGCGACCCTTGACGAATTCCATGGCGATATAGGCTAGATCCTGCTCCTCCCCTGCATCGTAGATGGTGACGATGTTCGGGTGCGAGAGGCGCCCTGCCGTCTCGGCCTCGCGGAAGAAGCGTGATTTCACTTCAGCGAGTTCCTGCGCGTCGAATTCGCGCGAAAGCTCCATGGTCTTGATTGCCACAACCCGGCCAATCTTGGAGTCGCGCCCCAGGTACACCACGCCCATGGCGCCTTTGCCCAGTTCCTTTTCGATTTCGTACCGCCCCAGGCGCGTTCGTTCTGGGCCTGCTGCAATGAGACTCGCCTGCTGCGCGCGTGCCGCCGGCTCGGTGATCTGTCCTACCAGTGCGGTCAGCCGCTGCTGGCGCTCCTTGATATCGCGAAAACCTGGATCGAGCTCCGCCATATGATTGAGCACCGCTTGCGCCTTGGTGAACTGCCGCTTGCGCTCGAAATCAAGGGCAAGGTTATAAAGTGGGTCGAGCATGCGCCGATCCAAAGGCACGCTCCGAAATTTCTCGAAGGCGAGGTCGAGCTGCCCCTGGCTTTGGAAGGCGAGCCCGAGCATACGGTTGCTCTCCGCGGAATGATCGTCCGCAGCTCGTTTGGCCTCTTCGGTGGAAAGATAACTCACCGTGGTGACCGCCAAATGCCCCAACGCCAGCAGCAAGGCGGCCGGCACGAACCTCAGCCACAGGCCCTGTACCGCCAGAAGATAAACGCCGCTGCCCAGGACCAGCACCAACAGAACGCCCGTCCCGAGGGCCGCACGCAGCGCGCCAAGGCGGGGGAGTATGAGCAGGACGTAGGCGCCCACCAAAGCAAAGACCAGCCACTCGATGAGGGCGCGATGTTTGGGAATCAGGACAAAGTCCTGCCGCAGAAGATTGGAGGCGGCATTGGCGGCCAGCAGCACCGTCGGCAGCGCAGCCGAGACCGGGGTGACGACCGTGGAACCCAATCCCGAGGCTGTGGCGCCGACGAGAACGATCTTGTCGCGATAGCGTTCCGGATGCAGTGTGCCCGACAAGACATCGGCAAAGGAGTCCACCGCAAAACCTGGCTCGGCACCTCCTGGACGGTGGAAAAAGGGATAGAGGCGCAGGCTCGGGTCGGCTGGCACGCGCAGCCCGCCGAGATTGCCCGTTTCACCCACTTTCGCCCGCAAGGCCTTGAGGTCGAGGCCCTGCGCACGCGCCACCAGTGCCAGGGGCAAGGCCGGGAGGTTGTGCTCGGCGTAGCGCAACAGCAGGGGGAGGGAGCGAACCACCCCGTCTTCGTCCGGAGTGAGATTGATGAAGCCAAGACCGGCGGCGGCCTGCCCCAGGTTCTCCAGAGGTAGCGTAGCGCCCCGACTTGGCGCCGGCCGTGCACCACCCGCGCCAGGCTCTACGGACATTGCGCTGCGTGTGGCGTAGTCGGGTAGCTGGCGTAAGGCCCGCCCGCCTGGGTCGCCCAATTCAAGGCTCATGGGCAGAAAGACGTTGCCCGCTTGGGTCAGGCTCTGCGCGAGCTTGCGATCACCGTCCAATTCCCGCGCAGTTTCGTCGATCAGGTGTTGTAGCGCAGCGTAATCGGACCGAACCGCGACATCCGGATGCGCGGCCAAGCTGGACTGGGTCAATCGCTGTCGCAAGCGCTCCAGTTGCCCAAGACCGAGGCCGGCCTGGGCATCAGCAAAGAACACGGTGTAACCAACGACTTTGGCTCCAGCTGCGACCAGCTTGCCCACCAATTCGGCGTGAACGTCACGCGGCCACGGCCAGCGCCCGATAGCCCCCAGGCTGGCATCGTCGATGGCAATCACCGCCACCTGGTCGCTCACCCGGTGGCTGCCGAGATGCATCGCCGCATCATAGAGGCGCCGCTCCACGCCGACGAGCCAGTCAGTCGCGCCGATCAGCGCGACCACCGCAATGATCGCCAAGCCAGGCAGCAGTTCCTTGCGCCAGTCTTTCAAACGCAGCATATCGGAAGGCCCCTTGGGGCAGAGTTTCCGCGTCCTCCGCCGTAACCCGGCGTATGCACGCCCCGGTCCACAGCCCGCAGCATCATGCTTTTATCATAGCCTGAGGGGCGCCGGCAATGGATTTGTCGCGTTTTGCCCGATTGCCCGTACCGCCAGAGCAAGGACTCGGACACGGCGACGCGGTTTCAGCCTCGCCCCCGTGCCCCGAGCTGGGCCCGCGCCGAAAACTCGCCTACAGCACGCTCTTCAAGAGCGCGCCCATCTCGGCCGGATTCCTCGTGGTCTTGATGCCGCAGGCTTCCATCACGGCGAGTTTCTCCTGCGCGGTGCCTTTGCCTCCGGAAATGATGGCGCCGGCGTGGCCCATGCGCTTACCCGCGGGCGCCGTAACCCCGGCGATGAAACCAACCACCGGTTTCTTGTTTCGGCATTCCTTGGCATACCATTCCGCGGCTGTTTCTTCGTCGGAGCCACCGATTTCGCCGATCATGATAACCGCGTCGGTTTGCGGATCGTTCATGAACAGCTCCAGCACCTCCCTGTGCTTCAAGCCGTTCACTGGGTCGCCGCCGATGCCCACGGCGCTGGACTGCCCCAGGCCGAGGTCGGAGAGCTGGCCCACGGCTTCATAGGTGAGCGTGCCCGAGCGCGAGACCACACCAATGCGTCCCGGTTTGTGGATGTGCCCAGGCATGATGCCGATCTTGATTTCGTCGGGAGTGATAACCCCCGGACAGTTCGGGCCGACCAGGATGGTTTTCTTGTTCTGCTTTCTCATCCTGTCCTTCACTTCGATCATGTCCCGCACCGGTATGCCCTCGGTAATGCAGATCACCAAATCGAGGTCAGCATCCACCGCTTCCCAGATCGCCGCGGCAGCAAAGGGCGGCGGCACATAGACCACGGACGCGGTCACCCCGGCCTTGTCCCTGGCTTCGCGCACGCTGGCGTAGATGGGGATGCCTTCGAAATCCTCGCCCGCCTTCTTGGGATTGACGCCGGCCACGAAGCAGTTCTTGCCGTTGGCGTATTCGCGGCACATCCGCGTGTGAAACTGCCCGGTCTTGCCGGTGATACCTTGGGTGACGACCCGCGTGTCCTTGTTGATCAGGATGCTCATAGACTACCTTCCCTCTGCTCCCTTCCCCTGGAAAGGAGTGAACATTGTTCGCCGCTGCGCGGCTCGATTTGCGCCCGGCGCGACCCCTGCGACTGCCCGGCACGAAAGGCGCGCACTCTCATTTGCCCGCGACTGCGGCAACGATCTTCTGCGCCGCATCCGCCATATCACTGGCGGAAATGATGGGCAGGCCGGATTCCTTGAGGATCGCCTTGCCAATGTCCTCGTTGGTTCCCCGCATGCGCACCACCAAGGGCACGCCGAGGTTGACTTCCTTGGCGGCCGCAACAACACCGGCCGCAATGGTGTCGCACTTCATGATGCCTCCGAAGATGTTGACCAAAATGCCCTTGACCCTTGGATTCTTGAGCATGATCTTGAACGCCTCGGTCACCTTCTCGGTGGTAGCCCCACCCCCGACGTCGAGAAAGTTCGCTGGCTCCGCGCCAAAGAGCTTGATGGTGTCCATTGTGGCCATGGCGAGCCCCGCGCCGTTCACCAAACAACCGATGTTGCCATCGAGCGAGATATACGACAGATCGAACTTCGAAGCTTCGATCTCGGCGGGATCTTCCTCGTCGAGGTCGCGCATCGCGACGATGTCTTCGTGGCGAAACAGCGCGTTGGAGTCGAAGTTCATCTTGGCATCGAGCGCCACGACACGGCCGTCGCCGGTAAGGATGAGCGGATTGATTTCCGCAAGCGAAGCATCCGATTCCCAAAACGCCCGGTAGAGTCCTTGCAGAACGGCCCGCGCCTGCGGCACCGAGGGATCCGGGACGCCAATTTTACGGGCGATGTCGTCCGCTTCGGTGTCCTTCAGGCCGCTGGTCGGATCGATGAACACTTTGTGGATCTTCTCTGGTGCGTGGGCTGCAACTTCCTCAATGTCCATGCCGCCTTCCGAGGACGCCATCAAGCAGACCTTCTGGGTCACGCGGTCGACCACCATACCCACATACAGCTCCTTTCTGATGTCCGCGCCTTCTTCGACCAAGAGGCGCCGCACTTTTTGCCCCTCCGGCCCGGTCTGGTGGGTCCTCAACTGCATACCGAGAATCTGTCCGGCATGTTGGCGCACTTCCTCGAGCGATTTTGCAATCTTCACACCACCACCCTTCCCGCGGCCGCCGGCGTGAATCTGCGCCTTGACGACCCAGACGCTTCCGCCAAGTACCTGCGCCGCCTTGACCGCCTCGTCCACGCTGAAGCAGGGCATTCCCCGCGGCGTGGCCACGCCAAAGCGGCGCAGAATTTCCTTGCCCTGATACTCATGAATCTTCACTTCACACTCCCCTCATCGAGAATCGTTTGTGGAACGGATCCGCTCGCTTTGCCCAGCCCGCTGTACCACTTGGGATAATATCGGCGCACCGTTTCGCTCGTCGTTTCCAGCGCTCGGCAACGGTCGAGTTGGAAGGGCTTCTCATCGCCGTGGTCGTTGTCCTTCATGTCCCCGGCGAAGGTTTGAATGGCGGCCGTAGGCACATACAACAACAGTTCGGTAAGGTGCGAGCACCCCTGGACACCACCTACCAGAGCATCGACTTTCTTGCGAAAGCCCTTGAGGAGCGACACGCCGATGAGCTGCCGGTAATCCGGCGCCACACGATCGCAACCCCCAGGGTAGGGTACGGCATCGGAACAAGCTTCGAGGTCGCGGATGACGAACTCGCGGTCGATGGTGACCCGAAGCTTCAGGTCATGCACCGGCTCGCCAACTCGCCGCAACCCGCTTGAAAGCAGGTAGTCATGGTGTTTGGTATCGAGGAGGCGACCTTCGATATCCCACAGGCCGTCGGCCCGTTGGTAACCGTCGAAGACCACTGAGCGGCAGTGCCGGGGAAGGCGTTCGACGGCGCTGGCGGATAAGGGCATGATTAGAGGAAAAACGCGCTGGCCGGATTCCGCCAGCTCACGGAAGAGTTGCTATTCTAGCCGCACCGCGCCTGCCGAACAACCGCGCCCCTCAGCACCCCGTGCCGAGCCCGAGGACATCGGCCATTTCGTATAGGCCGGGCTGTCGGTCAGCGAGGAAGCGTGCGGCCCGCAACGCTCCTTGGGCAAAGGTCATGCGACTCGAGGCCTTGTGGGTGATTTCCAAGCGCTCACCGATCCCCGCAAACATCACCGTGTGCTCGCCTACGATGTCGCCGGCGCGCACCGTGGCGAACCCAATGGACGTGGGATCGCGTTCCCCGGTTACGCCCTCTCGCCCGTAGATCGCGCACGCCTTCAGATCGCGCCCCAGGGCTCCGGCCACCGCTTCGCCTAAGCGCAGGGCGGTGCCCGACGGCGCGTCGACCTTATGACGATGATGGGCTTCGATGATTTCGATATCGAACCCTTGGGGCAAGGTGCGCGCGGCGATTTCCAGCAGGCGGATCATCAGATTGACGCCCACGCTCATGTTGGGCGCGAAGACGATCGGCACGGTTTTGGCCAACTCGGCAAGCGCGGCCTTCTGCTCCGCGTTGAAGCCGGTGGTTCCGATCACGGCCGCAACGCCTTGCTGGCGGCAGGCTTCGAGATGCCGCAGACTGCCTTCTGGGCGGGTAAAATCGATCAGCACCTGGCTAACAGCCAGGGCTTCCTTGATGTCCGACGTGACCCTCACTCCGGTTTGTTTGCCGAGGGGAGCCCCCGCATCCTGCCCGAGAAGCGGGCTGCCTGGAACCTCCAGGGCAGCGCCCAACCGCAGGTCCGAGACAGAAAGCACGGCTTCGAGCAGAGTCTGCCCCATTCGCCCGCCGGCACCGGCGATGGCTAGTTTCAGAGCCATTTCAGGACTTCAGCCAGTCCCAAAGGCGGCGGAAAAATCCGGGCTCTGGCGGCGCCTCGGGCGCGCCCTTATCGCCTTGCACACCCCCAACGGCCTGCGCTTTGCGGTTCAGAATTGCCGCGGATATCGGCTGTTCGTCGCCTTCCCAGCGCGACAGCTTGTCCGTCTCAAAAAAAACGCGGAACTGGCGACGGGCAAGGAGCTTGCCCTGATAGTGATACTCATAGATATAGTCCCAGCGGTTGGCATGGTAGATGTCGGCAAGCAGCGGCGTACCAAGTATGGCGCGCACCTGCTGGCGGGTCTGCCCTGGTTTGAGCTTTTCCACCATGTCCTGAGTGAGTGCATTGCCTTGATTGATATCGATCTTGTGGACACCCCAGGAGGGAGCCCAGGAGCACCCGGAAAGGAGAAGAAGATAAAGCGGGGCAATGATACGCAGCAAACGCATGGCGAACGAAACTTGAATCTGAGCTATCAGCGGAGGGAAACAAACTATATCATAGGCAACCATCCTCAGGTTTTCGGCGCCGCGGCATGACTACCCCAAGCGATCTCAAGACCATCGGCCTCAAAGCCACGACGCCACGGCTCAAGATCATCAACCTGTTCGAGCGCAGCACGGAGAGGCACCTCACCGCCGAGGATGTATACCGGCAACTGCTGGCCGAGGATCTCGATGTCGGGCTCGCCACCGTATATCGCGTGCTGACCCAGTTCGAGCAAGCCGGTCTTCTGGTGCGGCACCACTTCGAATCAGGCAAGGCGGTCTTCGAACTGGCCAAGGCCGGACATCACGACCATCTCGTCTGCATTCAGTGCGGTCACGTGGAAGAATTCTACGATCCGGAAATCGAAAAGCGCCAGGCCAAGATCGCCTCGCAGCGCGGCTTCAAGATTCGCGAACACGCTCTCTATCTTTACGTCGAGTGCACGAAGAAGACCTGCCCCTTTCGCGGCGAGCGCTAAGGAGTCGCTTGTCGCGGGCGAAACGCCTCCCCCAGACAAATCGGTCGATCGGCCACCGACCAAGCACCGCCCTTGCCCAGTCAGTTCTCTGAGCGCAGGAAATCGCGGGGCCGAAACCCGAGTAGCCCAAGCACGCCAAAATAGGCTCCGGCTCCCGCGACAATCACCAGAGCCAGCCGGCCGGCTTTAGCGATCATGCCAGACTCCAGCCAAAACGCGTCCGGCCCGGAGACCACCCCAATGACCAGGGCCAAGGTCGCCAAGGCCAACGCCAGTTTGACAAGGAACCTCCACCATCCAGGCTGAGGCTCATAGATCTTTTTCCTACGTAGCATCCACAAGAGCAGGCTGGCATTGACACAGGCGCCGATCGACGTAGCCAGCGTCAATCCGGCATGAGCAAGCCAATTCATCAGCAGTGTCGCGGCCACGATCGAAACGACAACCGCGAGTACCGAGATTTTCACGGGTGTTTTCATATCCTGGCGGGCATAGAAACCCGGGGCAAGAACCTTCACGCCGATCAGGCCGATCAGGCCGACACTGTAGCCGAGAAGCGCGGCGCGGGTCTGGGCGACATCAAAGGCCGTAAAAGCCCCGTACTTGTTGATGGTGGCGATGAGTGGCACGCCAATCAGGCCCAGCGCAAGGGCGGCGGGCAGGGCAAGCACGCAAGTGAAGCGCAGCCCCCAGTCGAGCAATTCGGAGTAGGCCTGGCCTTCGCCGAGCCCATGGTGACGCGCCAAGCTGGGCAACAAAACAGTGCCCAGCGCCACCCCCAGCAGGCCGGTGGGAAACTCCATCAGCCGGTCTGCGTAGGTGATCCAAGTTACCGCACCGTCCCCCAGCATGGAAGCAAGCTGCGTGTTGATGAGTATGCTGATCTGCGCCGCGGAGACCCCAAGCATGGCCGGACCCATGGCTCGCAGAATGCGCACCACCCCCTCATCGCGCCAGCGAAAGTCCAAGCGGGGCAATAAGCCGAGGCGATAGACGGGCCAGACTTGCAGCGCGAGCTGCGCAATGCCGCCGATGATGACGCCCCACGCCAGCGCATAGATCGGCTGGGCGAAGTGCGGGGAGAGCAGCCAAGCCGACGCGATGAGTGCCAGGTTGAGCAGCACCGGGGTGAACGCGGGAACGCCAAAACGGCGATGCACGTTGAGCACACCGCCCGCCAAGGAGACCAGCGAGATGAAAAAGATGTAGGGAAAGACGATACTGATCAGCCCCGAGGTCAGCTCGATCTTGCCCGGTTGCGAAGCAAACCCGCTCGCCAGCACATACGCCAACCCCGGCGCAGCAAGGACACCCAGAAAGGAAAGGACCAACAGAGCTGCAGCAAGCAAGGAACTCACTCGGGAGATGAGCCGGCGCGTCTCTTCGGTGCCGCGCCTGGCCTGATATTCGGCAAGGATAGGCACGAAGGCTTGGGAAAACGCCCCCTCGGCGAACATTCGCCGCAGGATGTTGGGAAGGCGGAAAGCCGCCTCAAAGGCGTCGGTGTGCGCCCCTACGCCAAAAATCGCCGCCTGGACGCTGGTGCGAATGAGGCCGGTGACGCGCGACAGCAAGGTCATCCCGCTGACGGCGGTGAGGGCTTTGAGCAGGTTCATTGCGGCCGTTGCCGCCCTTGCGGGGATCGAGGAAAGCGCGTATTATGCACAGTCTTTTTTCGCGACACCACAGGATTCCCCGCCATGGCAAACTCCGCCCAGGCCAGAAAACGCGCCCGGCAATCGGAAAAGCAGCGCCAGCACAACGCCAGCCTGCGTTCGACCCTGCGCACGGCAATAAAGAAAGTGCAAAAAGCCATCGCGACCGGCGACGCGACCGCGGCGCAGTCCGTTTACCAAAGCTCGGTGGCAGCGATCGATCGCATCGCCGACAAGAAGATCATTCACAAAAACAAGGCCGCCCGCCACAAGAGCCGCCTAACGCACGCGATCAAGGCACTGGCGGCGCCCGCTGCCTAACCCTCGCTGCACCCAAAACAAAAAGGCGCTCGAAGCAGCGCCTTTTTTGTTGATCCTCCGGCGCGATCAGCTTCCCGGTTTCGTCAGCCGCGGCAACAGCGAAGCAATGGCGTCGGCTTGGTAAGTCATCTGCAACTCGTTGTCCCGGGCAAAATGAATGAGGAACGTATAAAGCCGCGGCTCCAACTCGGCGAGTTTGGCGCCAACGACCACCGAGCGCACCCCGTCGATGACCACTGGCCTCACAAAAGGGGAATAGCGCAGTTTCTGTTCCTGACCGAATACCGACATCATGCCACACAGGCGCTCGGCCCAGTCGCTCGGCCGAAACGGCTTCCCAGCCTTGGTCAGGCCTCGAATGACAAAGTCGGTGGGGGGAGTCATAGTGCTGCGGGTAGGAAGGCATTTTACCATAGGCTTATGCTGCACCGCAGCGCGCCGCCTGCCTCATGCTAGAATGGTTGGCTCTGTCGCACCTGCCCAGCCCGATGCAACCGCCCCGGCATTTCTTGCAGCTCAAGGATTTCTCCCGCGAAGAGCTGGAGTATCTTTTCGCGCGCACGCGCTGGATCAAGGAGCGCTTCAAGCGCTATGAAATCTATCAGCCGCTGCGGGACCGCACCCTGGCGATGGTTTTCGAGAAGTCGTCCACCCGCACTCGCGTCTCTTTCGAAGCCGGCATGAATCAGTTGGGCGGCATCGCCATCAATCTCAATCGGGGCGACACGCAGCTTTCTCGGGGCGAGCCCATCGAGGATGTGGCGAGAGTGATCTCACGCATGGTCGACATCGTGATGATTCGCACTTTCGAACAAACCATCATCGAGCGCTTTGCTGCCCATTCGCGCGTACCGGTGATCAACGGTTTGACCAACGAATACCACCCTTGCCAGATTCTGGCCGATATCTATACATTCATCGAGCACCGCGGCTCCATTCAAGGCAAGACCGTGGCCTGGATCGGCGACTCGAACAACGTCTGCAATACCTGGTTGCAAGCAGCCGAGGTCTTTGACTTCAATGTGCGCGTGTCGACACCACGCGGCTACGAAGTTGAACCAGGCCGTGCTGGATTGTACGGGATGGATCACTACGAAGAGTTCGCCGATCCCCTGGAGGCGTGTCGCAACGCCGACCTCGTGACCACCGATGTTTGGACGAGCATGGGGTTCGAAGCAGAGAACGAAGAGCGCCTCAAGGATTTCGCCGATTGGCAGGTCGATGCCGAACTGATGGCGCAGGCGCGCCCCCATGCCCTATTCATGCACTGCCTGCCCGCGCATCGCGGAGAAGAAGTCGCCGCCGAAGTCATCGACGGACCCCAGAGTGTCGTTTGGGATGAGGCTGAAAACAGGCTGCACGCGCAGAAGGCTTTGCTCGAGTATTTGGTCTGCGGAAAGG
The DNA here is from genome assembly GCA_026646885.1 of Casimicrobiaceae bacterium. Lineage (GTDB taxonomy): Bacteria > Pseudomonadota > Gammaproteobacteria > Burkholderiales > Casimicrobiaceae > JACPUX01. The sequence continues at coordinate 219,879 of JAPKHK010000005.1, forward strand.
TGGACGATTGAGTACGAGCCTGGCGCAATCGATTTCGGCGAAGGCTAACCTGAGCGCGGCCAGGGTTAAGCCGCTGAGCGGCGGCCTGACAGGCCGATCCCCTGGCCCCCGACACGCGCCATGATCGACCACCTCGGCATTTCCGTCACCGACGTTAGCGCGGTCAAGGCTTTCTATGTCCGGGCTTTGGCTCCCTTGGGCTACACGCTTCTCGCCGAATTCACGGGAGAACAGGCGGGCGGGTTCGTGGGGGCAGGTTTTGGTGTCGCACCCAAGCCCGATTTCTGGATTGCTCAAGGCAGGCCCCAACGACCGCCGGTCCACCTGGCCTTCCGCGCCCGCACGCGCGCCGAGGTGGATGCCTTTCACGCGGCGGCTCTGGCGGCCGGCGGACGCGATAACGGTCGCCCGGGTCTCCGACCGCACTATCACCCCAATTATTATGGCGCCTTCGTACTTGATGCCGACGGCAACAACATCGAGGCCGTTTGCCATGCGCCGCAGTAATGGCGCTACAGCACAAGTTCTGTTGAAGGAAGCGAGACAGGGTCATGAGTCAAATCAAGCGCGTCGTGCTCGCCTATTCGGGCGGGCTGGATACTTCGGTCATACTGAAGTGGCTTCAGGAACAATATCACTGCGAGGTAGTGACCTTCACGGCTGACCTTGGCCAGGGCGAAGAGCTGGAGCCCGCCCGCAAGAAGGCTCTCCAGTTCGGTATCAAGCCCGAGCACATCTTCATCGACGATCTGCGCGAAGAGTTCGTGCGCGACTTCGTCTTTCCGATGTTTCGCGCTAATACCATCTACGAGGGCGAGTACCTGCTCGGCACCTCGATTGCCCGGCCGTTGATTGCCAAGCGCTTGGTGGAGATCGCCAATCAGGTCGGTGCCGATGCCATTTCTCACGGCGCCACCGGCAAGGGCAACGACCAGGTACGCTTCGAACTGGGCGCCTATGCCCTCAAGCCCGGCGTCAAGATCATCGCACCTTGGCGGGAGTGGGACTTGCTCTCGCGCGAGAAACTGATGGCCTACGCCGAGCGGCACGGCATACCGGTGGACATGAAACATAAGCAGGGCGGGTCGCCCTACTCCATGGACGCCAATCTTTTGCATATCTCCTTCGAAGGACGTCACCTCGAAGACCCCGCAGCCGAGGCGGAAGAGAGCATGTGGCGCTGGACGGTATCCCCCGAAGCCGCTCCCGATGCCGCCGAATATCTGGACCTCGAATTCAACGGCGGCGATTTGGTCAAAATCAACGGCCATGCCATGTCCCCCCATGCGCTGCTCGCCGAGCTCAACCAGCTGGGCGGGAAACACGGGGTCGGGCGCCTAGACTTGGTCGAGAACCGTTATGTGGGCATGAAGTCGCGCGGCTGCTACGAGACTCCTGGAGGAACGATCCTGCTCAAGGCCCACCGCGCCATCGAGTCGATCACGCTCGATCGGGAGGTGGCGCATCTCAAGGACGATCTCATGCCCCGCTACGCCAGCCTGATCTACAACGGCTATTGGTGGAGCCCGGAAAGAAAGGCCATGCAGGCACTGATCGATTTCACCCAAGCGAAGGTCAACGGCTGGGTCCGCCTGAAACTCTACAAGGGCAATGTCATCGTCGTCAGCCGCGACTCCAAGACGGATTCCCTGTTTGACCCCACCATCGCCACCTTCGAAGACGATGCTGGCGCCTACGACCAGAAGGATGCCGGCGGATTCATCAAATTGAACGCCCTGCGCATGCGCATTGCGGCCAATCTCGCGCAACGCAAACCCTAAAATAAAGCCCCCAGCAAGCTGGGGGCCGTGAAGTTTCCTGCCACCGCCCCGGAGCATGCTCCGAGGCGTTTTTCTTATTGCTTACTTGATTTTGTATTCGAAATCCACGCGGTACTGGCGACCCCGCACGTCGTACATGCTGAAGTCGTACAGGTATGTGCCGCTGAAGCCCGGATCATAGGGCGGCTTCTCGTTGGTGAGGTTGGCAACCGTGGCCATCACACGCAGATTCTTGTTGATCTGGTATTTGCCATAGAGGGTGTAGGTGGTGTAGGCCGGAATGCGTTCACCGTAGGTACCGTTCTGGAAGCGCGGATCCTGCTCGGTATAGTACGACCCTGGCAGCAGCTGCTGATAGTACCCATGCACGTAATTGGCCGACAGAGTGGCGGTAAATGGCTGCTTCTCCCAATCAAAGGCCAGGTTGCCCCGAACTCGCGGCATGGTATTGGTACCGCCGTTGGTGCCCACGGTCTCGACGCCGTTTTCCTTGAAGCTCGCGATGTAGGCCATGCTGGTGCGCGCGGTGAACTTGCCAATGCCGGTATTGAAGCTGAACTTGGCATCGAAATCGAAGCCCTGCGTCTTGGTCTCGTTCAGATTGGTGTATCCCGAAAGCACCGTGACGATGGCATTGGTATCCGGATCGCGAATCACGTTCGGTCCGCCCGCATTCACCACGCTCTGGAAGCTGGGCGCGGCGACGATGTTCTTCCACTTCAACGCATAGGCATTGATGCCGACGTTGATGTCGCGGGTGGGCTCAAAGACGATGCCAAAGGTTGCCGACTCCGACTTCTCCGCTTCCAGATTCGGGTTGCCAGCGAACACGCCGGAAATCTGCGTGATCTGGTTGGTCAGGGGATCCGTCACCGAAGTGAAGAATGTGGCCACCGAGGGCGAAATTTCCGGCAAGGTCGGAGCACGGAAACCCTTGCCCCAGTTGGCGCGCAGCAGCAAATTACCGGTCGGCTTGAACTTCACGCCGACCTTCGGCGTGGTCGAGCTACCGTAGTCACTGTAGTGATCGTAGCGCGCCGCCAACTGACCCTCGATCATCGAAGTAACCGGCAAGGACAATTCACCGTAAGCCGCGTAAGAATCGCGCTTGCCGTCGGTGGCGGTGATGCCCTGGCCGAGAATGCCTCCCGCGCGGGCAATTTCCGCCGGCCGGTCCTTCAGTTTCTCGTTGCGGAATTCCACACCCAGCGCCAAGCCGATCGGGCCGCCGGAGAGTTTGCCCAGCTCGGTGTTGGCCTTGGTGTCGAGGAAAGACATCTCCGAGGTGGATTGCCGCGGGAAGTTGGCGCGCATCATATCCCGCGAGGCGGCGCTATTGCTCGTCCAATTATCGAGGTTATAAGTGCTTCCTGTGGACAGCGGCAATGGCGGCTGTGGGTTGGTGGTCACCCCGAAGAGACTGCTCACCCCGGCGATCGACAGGCGGTTGGTATATGCCGATTCCACTTCGTTCTTCGCGAAGCCCATGCCACTGTCGAAATCCCAGTTGCCAAAGCTATAGTTCAACCCGCCGAGAAACCGCATGGTGGTGGACTCGATCTCGGTGTCGCGGGTGCCCATGTCGTTGAGCACACCCACATAGCGGGCATTGGTACCAAACGGATTGCCTGATGCGCCGGGGGCAAAATTGATGTTATAGGTGAAGGGCCTCAGACCGGCGGCCGTTTGCGTTAGGCCAGTCGTGCCAGCGAAAAAGGGCGATTGGAACTTCTGAAAGGAGTTGACTTCGCTCCATCCGAATTCCGCGTAGCCACTCATAGTCGCGGAAAGGTTAAAGCTGCCGCGAGTCAAAAGCCCCATACGCTCGGTCTTGGGCAGCGCCGTGAACTGATCGTTGAAATCCTTGGCGCAGAAGGTATTGGTCGCGTTGTTCCAACCGTTGTTGCCCAAAGGACCGGCGATGAGACCGCGATCCACCGCCTGGGCACCGTTCAGCACGAACCCGTTGCTGGCGCAGTCGGCGTTGGCCCGAAAGTTGGTCGACAGACCCCCGGTTGCGGTGAGCTGGCGCCAGGTCCCCGCCCCCGTGAGCGACTCGTGGTTGCGGCCACCGCGTTGCCCGCGCATATCCCGCGACTTGCCGAATTCGGTGTCGGAAAGCATGACCAGGTCGCGCTTGTAGTAGTCGAAGGAGGCGAATACATTGAACCGATCACGGCCCAGATCACCGAAGCCGCCCACCGCGTTGAGCCGATAGTCGCTCTTGCCTTCAAATGACCCAACGCCGCCGCCCACTTGAGCGCCAACGAAATCCTTGCGCAAAATGACGTTGACCACCCCAGCGATCGCATCCGAGCCGTACACCGCTGACGCACCGTCCTTCAGCACCTCGATACGCTCGACCGCGCTGTTGGGAATGCTATTGAGGTCAACGAAGGTATCTTGCAGGTTCTGGGCAAAGCCGTAGCCCGCGGTGCGCCGGCCGTTGATCAGCACCAAGGTGGTCTTTTGCCCAAGGCCGCGCAGGGAAATACCCGCAGCGCCAGGCGCGAAGCTGTTGGTAAAACTCTCGCCAAAGCTGCCGCCGCTGTTGGCGGGAATGTTGCGCAGCACTTCGGCCACGGTGGCCAATCCGGTCCGCTCGATCTGCTCGCGGGAGATAATCTCCACAGGAGCAACCGTCTCGGTATCGACGCGCTTGATGTTGGAACCGGTGACTTCGATCTTCTCGATCTTCTGCGGCTGAGTTTGCGCCAACGCGGAACCGGACGCGGCCAGCGTCACGGCGACGCCCAAGCCCAAGGCCGTCTGGACCGCGAGGACCAGCTGTTTTCTTTGCAAATTCATGGTGGTGGACCCCTTCCGTATTAAAATTTTTGGCCCCTCCCGGGGCCGGTGAGTAAACGATACCCCATCTGCGCCACGATCAGCAATGGCGGCCACAGCAAGGAAAATAGTCAACTATATGTTAATAAACACATTTATCCAATTGAGTGGCGGCGCGGCTGGCAATTTGTTGCGTGAAAAAGACACTGCGACACCCAATCGAGGCCGCGCCCTCCGCCCATTGCTGCCAATGGTGAGCGCGCGTCCAAGCCTCAGGCGGTGGCTTGGGCCCAAGGAAATTCCGATCAAGTCGCCGCGCGAGCGCTTCGCAACGCCACTTCAGCGTCTTCTCGGCGAACCGGCCCGCCGGTCATGGGCGGGCTCAAGCCCTGGTCATCGAGACGCCACGGCTGGCGCTGGCCCGGCAAAGCATAGGCTTGTTTTCCGCCCAATCTCCCGGCTCTTGCCGTTATCGCACGGTTTTTGCCCCACCCAGGTGTTCATCCAGGAACTTCAGCATGCGGCTATACATGTCGATCCGGTTCTCCAATTTGGAAAATCCGTGACCTTCCTCGGCCTTGACGATCCATTCCGTACGCTTGCCGGCTTTCTCCAGCGCTGCCTTCATTCTTTCCCCTTGCTCCAAGGGCACGCGTCCGTCGGCCTCGCCGAAGACCAGCATCGTGGGCGCTTTGATCTTATCGGCATGCCGGGCAGGGGATACCGCGCGTAGCGCATCGGCTTCCGCTTTCGGATCGCCCACCATGCGCGCCCAGTAATAGGAGCCTTCATCGCTGTAGACGGTGTCGCCTTGCGTGGAGGTGAGTTGAAGCTCGAGGTCAGTGACCGCCAGGGCGGCGATGCCGCACTGGTATTTGTCCGGTGTCTTGATCAGGCCCCACAGCGTCGCGTAGCCGCCGTAGCTCGCACCATAGAGGCAGACTCGCGCCGGGTCGACGAGGCCTTTGGCCACGAGATGATCGACACCGTCTTCGATATCCTCCTGCATGGCCTTGCCGATCTGCCGTAGTCCGGCAGTGTAGAGCTTGTGCCCGAAACCAGGCGTCATGCGGAAGTTGGTCAAGAGCACGGCGTAACCGTTCTGGGCGAGGAACTGCGATTCCATCGGACCCCACATCTGCAAGCCCCAATAATCGGCCCGGACATGCGGGCCGCCATGGATATTGACCACCAAGGGCAGTTTCTTGCCCTCGCTGCCCTTAGGCAGGAACAGGTAGGCAGGGATGTCCAAACCATCGCGAGCTTTGAACACCAGCGGCTGCATCTCCACCAGATCGCTTTCTTTGAGCCAAGGCCGCATAGACACCACCTCTTCGATTTGCTTGGCGGCAGCGTCAAAGAGATACCAGGTTCCCGAGTGGCGATCGGAATAGGAATAGACCACCATGCGATTGCTGCCCTCCTCGGGCGGGCGGAAGAGATTCACCTGCGGGGTCAAGGCGGCATCGAGCGAGGCCTGGACTTTGGCCCAGACGGGATCGAGCCATTGCACGCCGGGCTTGAGGCCCTCATGGCGCACACCCACGAGCTTTTTGGTCTTGGGGTCGAAAATCAAGGCGGACGGGTCGGGAGTCACTCCATTGGTCCAGCCGACATCGACTTGCGCGTGCTCAAAGATCAGGTCCTTGAGCGCCTTCTTCTCCGGATCATAGGTATAGAGCGCGTATTTGTCCCGCCCGAGGTTCGAAAGGACGTACAGGGTGCCATCGTAGCCGAAGTCGAGCGGGACGAAGTTCTTCTCGAAGAGGTCAAATTGGGCAAGTTCCACCCATTTGGCCTCCGCGCTCGATCGCCACCAAATCGTGGCGCGAAGCTTTTCGTCGAGCGACACGGCAGCGCGCGGTGCACCTTCCTTGTCCAAGACCCAGTCGGCGACGCGACCCGGGTTCTCCCACGTCAGCAAGGTCTTGCGGCCGGTTTTGGTGTTGAGGCGATATACGTCCGGGTTCTTGGCATTGCGATCGTTGGACAGTGCAACGATCTCGTCGGAAGGCTCCTTGGTTCGGGCAAGAAAAGAACTCAAGCGGTGCACGAGCTGGCCGGAACTCCGCAGCGAATCGAGTGTGGGTTCCAGCACGCGCGCATTCTTGCCGTCGCGGTCGACCGCGAAAAGGCCGCCGACGTGTTTTTTCCTTGAACCCGAGGGCTCGTTGATATTGCCCAGGCTGTATACCAGGCGGTCGTTGTTCACCCAATGAAAATCGACGACGTCGGCATCCTTCATGCGCGTGAGCCGCCCGCCTTTGCGTTCCTTGAGGGAAATGACCACCAGGTTCATGCGGCCATCGGCGGGTGCCGCTGCCGCCAAGTGCGTGCCATCCGGCGAAATCTTGACGCCAAGGTACTGAGGGTTCTTGAAGAACTCCTCGACGCTATTGGTCCCCGCCCCGGCGTGCCCCGTCCAGGAACACACCCAAGCTACTAGGAGCCAAACCAGACGTGTGCGCGAGCTCTGGCTCGTTCCGCGCAATGAGAACAGTGACATGCTTACCTCCTTCGAATTGCGCAATTCTAGCGCGGCCGCAGGGCGGGGAAAAGCGCTACAGGTAAAGCAAATGAGTCGACAGGTGTTTTGCGGAGCAAAAAAGAGCCGGGCGGCGCCCGGCTCCAGGTTGCAGCATCTGGCCTGAAGCCAGACTATTTGAACTTGTAGTTCACCGAGCCGTAGAAGAAGCGGCCGCGGTTGGTGTAGAGCTCAGCAAAACCCATCTGCGTGTAGGCATTGCTGCTCACATTCTGGATCGAAATCGGCGGCATGCGATCGAGGAAGTTCTTCACCCCGAGGTCGACGCGCAGATTCTTGATGCCCGACCAGCTGACCTGAATGTCACCCTCTTCATGCTTGCCCACAGTACGGACCGACGCCGGAATCGGCTCTTCACCGCTCGACGGATCGTCGGTGTCGCGGAAGCCCGCGATGGTGCGCCAGGACAAGCCGACTACCCACGAACCCATTTCCCATTCGGTCTTGAAGTAGTTGCGCCACCGGGGCGTCGCGTAGGTGTCGACGTAGTTGTACCAGGGGTCACTGCTCGCACCGCGCTGCCGTTGATACAGATAATAGGTCGCAACGTCACGAAGCCCCAGCTTGCCGAGGCTCCCCAGCGAGAGTTTCAACTGCGTATCGACATCGAAGCCGGAGGCCTCGAAGTAACTGGTGTTTTGCAGGTTGGTATACACCAAGAGCTGACCGTTGGCCGCGCGCCCGGTGCGCCCAGCGAGCAGCGAGGAGAGAATGGTCGGCGTCGTGATGTTGTCGCGCTTTTCGATCTTGAACCAGTCGAGCATCAGCGAAAGAGGCCCTGCCTCAACTACGCCGCCGATGTTGAAGGTCTTGCCGATCTCGGGCTTGAGGTTGGGGTTGGAACCGTTCACCTGGTAGGCCGGGATGAAGCAGCCGACCGGCTGGCCAATCGCTTGGCATTCCTCGTCGCTGGAGATGTTGATCGCGCCCTCTTCCTGCGCCCCAAAGAGCTGCTTAAGCGTCGGCATTTTGAAGCTTTCGCTGTAAGAGGCCCGCAGCAGGAAGGTCTTGTTGGGCTGCCACCGTGCGGCGACTTTGGGCGAGGTCCGCGAATCGGTGGGGTAATCATCCCAGCGCACCGCACCTTGCACCTCAACGCCCATACCCAGAGGTATGTTCACTTCGCCGAAGAGGGCTTTGGCGTTGCGGGATGCATTGACCGGTGCCTGCTGGATGCTGCCCACGACCAATCCTTGTTGGGTGAGCTCATCAGGCGTATCAACCAGTTCTTCGCGCCACGCCGATACCCCCGCGGCGTAGGCGAAGGGACCGGCTTTCATCTGGAAGAGTTCGCCCGACATCTTGGCGTCGAAGAAGCTCACTTGTGATTTGCCGACACGTAGCGGGTTGACCTTGAGGCTCTCCACCAGTGCTGGGTCGTTGGTGGACACGGTAGCGTCGAGCAAGCCCGCCTCCAGGGCGGAATACCACAGGTCATAGTTGTAGTAGTTGCTGTCGCGGTTGGTGACCTTGCTCTTGCCCTGGCCAGCCGCGACGTTGAGATCGATCGATCCGATCGTGCCCTCCACGCCAAGGATCAGCTCGTCGAGCGTGGACTTGCGGTCGGTCATGCGCGGTCCGCCCTGCATGAAGCGGCCCGTGTACCACTGCCCAGTGGGCAGAACAAAGAAATCGGGGACCGGGTGGGCGTCGAAGTGGTCCTTGGATTCTCCCATGAACGCTTGCGCGAAACCCTTCCAGTTCGGGCTGAACTGGAAGCTGCCCACGACCATCGCGCTCCAGCGGTCAGCGCCGTTGTAGGCCGTGAGCAGATCGGTGTTGAAGTCATACCGGCACAGGCCGCCGCTGAAGTTCTCTGGGGGGCAGGGCTTGACCGTTTCGCCGGTGAAGTTGAAGTCGTCGTCGAGCAGGTTGCCGTAAGGTGAAAAGACGCTGCGGCGGTCCGGTCCGCCGTAGCGGCGGAAATCGACCGAACTGGAGATGTCCCGGTCCTTGCGCAGTATCGGATCACGCTTGAAGTACTGGAACGAACCGAGCACGTTGAAGCGGTCTTTGTCCAGTGATCCCCAACCGCCGGTCACGCTCAGGCTCTGTTCCTGACCGTCGCTGCGGCTGGAGGTGCCATAGCCCACCTGCGCTTCGATCCCGGAGAAATCCTTGCGCGTGATGAAGTTGACCACGCCGGCGACAGCATCAGCACCATAAATGGCTGAACCGCCATCCTTCAGGATTTCCACGCGCTCGAGGGCACCAATGGGGATCATGTTGATATCGAAAGCAGCGCCCGCGCCCGAAGAGTCATAGAGCGCGTTGACCGGCACGCGCCGGCCATTGAGCAGCACCAACACGTTGGTTTCCGACAGGCCGCGCATGCGAATCGTGGCGGTGCCTGATCCGGCGGGACTGTTCGAGGCCAATTCGCCCTGATCGAAAATGTCGATGGTTGGCAGGGCGCGCATCAGCTCGTTCAAGTTGGTCGCGCCGGTGCGTTCGATTTCCTTACGGGTGATCACCTGGACAGGAGTTGCCGTCTCACCCTCGATGCGCTTGATGTTGGAGCCGGTCACCTCGATCTTTTCGATCTTGGTGGGTTGCTGGCCGGCTGGCTGCTGAGCCAGAGCGGATGTAACGGCGAATGCGCCCAAGCCGGCACCGCCCACCGCGTACACGATGGCGGCCGCAAGTGCTTTGCGTCGAAATACCATGAGAAACCCCCTCACTTGAAAAGTTGATATTCCAAATTCTCGTTCGCGCCGAACTGGCCGCGGGACTCGCCAAATATACGCCTTCCAGCGCCCTTTGGCCAGGCCGAGGCATTGGTCGGCGCACCAAAAAAACCGGCGCCCTGGGCGCCGGCCGTTGGAACCACAGGGCGGCGCATCTTTCGGGCGCCGCCGTGAACCCACTTTTATTTGAACTTGTAATTGATGCTGCCGTACCAAAACCGGCCGCGCGGGTCAGCCACGGAGTTGGAATAACCCGCAGCATGCGAGCCGTTGCTCGAAGAGTCTACGTAAGGCGGCTCGCGATCGAGCAGGTTGCGCACACCCAGCGTCAACTTCATGTTTTTGATGCCGGTATAGCGACCCGAAAGATTGAACGTCGAGTAATCCCCCACACCGTGCTTGGCCTCGCAATCCCCGTAGAATGCGCAGGGAATGGTGTTGATGGCAATTTCCGACCAGCCACGCACGAAGCGCTGCTCCAAGGTCACGCCGTAGGGGCCTTGCTCATAGTCCAAGGTGAGGGTGTGCTGCCAGCGGGGATACGCCGCACCGCCAAAGACGCCCGCCCCGCCTTGCCCTAGATAGCTGGTGTAAGGAGTGTCCTTGCCCTGCTGCGCCTCGAATTTGGTCATCAGGGTTCCGGCGAGGGATGCCGTGAACTTGCCAGCTCCGGCATTGAAGCGCGCTACCAGGTCGAGGTCGAGGCCCGCCGTCTTGACTCCGCCGAGGTTCTCCAGCGGCTGCGCGATGTACAGCAGGAAGCCTGCCGGATCGCGGAGCACGCGGGTGGGGGAGTAGAAGGCATAGAGCGAGTCATCGGTCAAAATGTCCTGGCCGTTGACCGAGCCGATGGTGTCGCTCTTCTTGATGTCCCAATAGTCCATGGAGACCGACATCTGCGGCGTGGGTTCGAGAACGAATCCGACGGTGAACTGCTTGGACTTCTCCGGCTTGAGGTTGGGATTGGACATGTTCCGCACGGTGAACTGCGTGAAGCAGCGCGGATCTTCCTCGAATCCCGGCGGGCAGCCCGGATCGAACACGTTGTCTGGCGTGTTGGTTTCGGCATCCGGGCTCTTTGCGTCCCACAAGGAAGGTGCGCGGAATCCGGTTCCCGCCGAGGCCCGGAAGAGCATGCTCTTAGCCGGTTGCCAGCGCAGCGACGCCCGCGGACTCACCTTGGATCCAAAGTCGGTGTAGTGGTCACCCCGCGCCGCGACTTGCGCTTCCCAACCCTTGGCGAAGGGAATGGAAAACTCGCCGTAAAGGGCCGTAACCGTCCGACTGGCGTTGACCGTGGGCACCGTACCCTCACCACCGACGTGGAAACCCGCCGAGTAGTCGGGGTTGGTGGGATGATCGTTGATCTTCTCGCTGCGGACGTTGGCCCCGACCGCAACGGCGAGGGGGCCGCCGCCCATGGCCATGAGTTCGCGGCTCATCTTGCCGTCCCACTGCAGGGTCTTGCCCTTGGACTTGCGCATTTCGCCGCGCATTTCCGCGGCACGCAGCGCCGCTTCGCCCTCGGCGTCGACCGGCCCGAAGGGATTGATGAGTCCGGCCTCGAAGGCATCGAGCAGCCGGTTCTCATGGAAAAAGCCGGTGTAGTTGAGGGTAGCGTCGTTTTGTGCCCAGCTCACCGCAGTTTCGTAATCCCAGCCCGCGATCAAACCCTTGAGCCCGCCGACGACGCGGGTCTGAATGGCCTCTACGTCGCTGATGCGGTTACCGCCGGGCTCAGCACGCCAGGCGAAGTCGGCAAAACCGGGCACGCCGGTGTCGAAGGGGTCATAGCCCAAGCTGACCAGAAGATCGACTGGGTAATGACGGCCGTTGGTGGGATAGAGGACCGCGCGCCGCGTACCCGTCGCCGGGTCAATGCGAGTCAAGTCGCTCGACAGCGGTGTGGGTGCAATGCGACCAATGCTATGCGCACGCGAAATCGTGCCTTCGACGAAGAGCTGATGATCCTTCCCCAAGTTCCATGTGGCGCGGGCAAAAGCGTCCCACTTGCGCTGGTCCGGCAAGTTGTCGAGGTAAGCCGCATAACGGCCTCGGCAACGCATCAAGGGGTCACCCGAGGGCGTTGTGCCCGAAGTCTGAATGGTGGTGAAGGTCGGGTTGCAGTCCCCGGTGTAGGCGCCTGGGCTGATGCCGAACTCCATCAGCCGGCCAGGAAAGCCGCGGTAGGACGTGAGTGGGAACGGATCGGCCAATTCTCTTTCACCCCGCTCATAGAGCTTCTGATCCACGGCCTTGAGGCGCAAGTTGTTCTGCCAGCCAAAGCTCACCAGCACGTTGAAATTGTCTTTGGCGAGATCGCCCATGCCCCACACCGCATTGGCTCCGCGTTCGCCGCCGCCGATGCTGGCTTCGGTGTCGCCATAGCGCAAGGACACTTCGGCGCCCTGGTAATCGGAGCGAGTAATGAAGTTGATTACGCCGCCGATCGCGTCGGAGCCATACACCGCGGACGCGCCGTCGCGCAAGACTTCAACGCGTTCAATGGCGGAGAAGGGAATCGAATTGAGGTCGACCGATACCGTGCCGCCGATGCTGCCGAAGGCATGATTCGAAACCCGCCGGCCGTTGAGCAGCACCAAGGTCGAATTGGCGCCCAGACCGCGCAGGTTGGCGAAAGACTGCGCGTAGCCGGCACCCTGGGTGGTGTCGGAGAACATGCTGGTGCTGGCAGAAATGCGTCGAAGCACATCTTCGGTATTGACCGCCCCCATCTTTTCGATGTCTTGCCGGGTAATCACGGTCACGGGAAGAGCAGTTTCCCCTTCGATGCGCTTGATATTGGAACCCGTCACTTCGATCTTTTCGATCTTGGCCGGCTTCTGTTCGCCTGCTTGGGCGTAAGCGCCCGTGGCCAGAACGAACCCGGCTCCACCGACACCGAGCGCGCATAGCACGGCGGTGGTAAGGGCTTTGCGTTCGAATTTCATTGAACAACCTCCTTTAGTAGCGTTCTTTGGGGCTGCCCGAGTTTTTGACCCGAGTTTACCCGTGCCTAAGACGATACAATACTGAACAAGGCAATTCCATCAATCGTCACAATTCCGCCACAAAGCTGCGCCGAGCTGTTGCAAATGTGCCAAACATGTTGATTCGTAAAGCGCTCCCAACTGATCGCGAGGCCATTGTCGCCATCTACAATGAGTCCATTGCTGGCCGGCTGGCCACTGCCGACCTCGAACCGGTGACCGTAGAGAGCCGCCAGGCCTGGTTTGCCGAACATGCTGCACCGCAGCGTCCACTTTGGGTGGCGGAGCGCGATGGCGCCGCGGCCGGCTGGCTCGGCTTGCGCAGTTTCTACGGGCGCCCGGCATACCGCCATACCGTCGAAGTCGCCGTGTATGTGGGCAACGCCTGGCACGGTCAGGGCATCGCCCGAGCGCTCTTGGCGCATGCCCTCGCGCAAGCGCCCCAGCTCGAGATCGAGACCGCGCTCGCCTTCATTTTCGGGCATAACCAGCCGAGTATCGCCCTGTTCGAGCGCTTTGACTTTCTTCGCTGGGGCCATCTGCCTCGGGTTGCAGTGCTCGATGGCATCGAACGCGACTTGATGATCTACGGCCGCCGCCTCAACCCAGGAGCACACCCGTGAGCGAACCGCAATTCACCATCGCCGCCGCCGTAGAAGACGACGTTCCGGCGATCCATGCCATGGTTTGTGAACTGGCGGACTACGAAAAGCTCAGCCACTTGTGCGTGAGCAGCGCCGCAGATATCACTCAGGCGCTCTTCGGTCCGCAGCGCAGTGTGGAAGTGCTCATGGGCAAAGAGCATGGACAGCCTGTCGCCTTTGCCTTGTTCTTTCACAACTACTCCACTTTTCTTGGCAAGCGCGGCTTATACCTCGAAGACCTCTTCGTGCGGCCGCCCTACCGGCGCCGGGGCTACGCGCGCAGGCTCTTGGCGCATCTGGCTGCCCTCGCGGTAGAGCGCAATTGCGGGCGCTTCGAATGGACGGTTCTAGATTGGAATGCGCCGGCGATCGACTTCTATCAAAGCCTCGGCGCCGACGTGCTGCCCGACTGGCGCATTGCCCGAATGACCGGAACGGCGATCAGGAGGCTCGCCGATGCCTGATCGTGCCAGGGTAGGTTAGATGCCTCGCCGGACCCCGAAATGAAAACGGGGCGGACCCCGCGTCCGCCCCGCTGGCCTGCTGCTCGGTCGCGCTTTGCTTCAGACCACCGGCAGCGCCGCCAGGGATTTGTCCAACGCGTTCTGGTCGTAGGCCTGATCCTTGAGCTTGCCCTCGAAGTAGTCGATGTAGGCCTGCATATCGAAATGACCGTGGCCGGAGAGATTGAAGAGAATCGCCTTGGAAGTGCCCGACTCGCGGCACTTCAGCGCTTCATCCACGGCGGCGCGCACGGCATGGCTGGACTCCGGCGCCGGCACGATGCCTTCGGCCCGAGCAAACTGCACCGCCGCTTCGAAGCAGGGGATCTGGTTATAGGCGCGCGCTTCGAGTAGGCCCAACTCCTTGCAATGCGATACCAGCGGCGACATGCCGTGATAGCGCAAACCGCCGGCGTGCAAGCCCGAGGGCATGAAGCTCGAACCCAGAGTATGCATTTTCGCCAGCGGCGTCATGCCGCCGGTGTCGCCAAAGTCGTAGGCATACTTGCCGCGCGTGAGCGAGGGGCAAGCCGCCGGCTCTACGGCGATCACCTGCACCTTGCGGCCGCCGCGCAGCTGCAAGCCGATGAAGGGGAAAGCGATACCGGCGAAGTTCGAACCGCCGCCGGCGCAGCCGATCACGACATCGGGATAATCATTGGCCATCCCCATTTGCTCGATGGCTTCGAGCCCGATCACCGATTGATGGAGCAGCACGTGATTGAGAACCGAACCCAACGCATACTTGACATCGTCGTGCGTCGCCGCGACTTCGACGGCTTCTGAAATGGCGATGCCCAGGCTACCCAGGGAATTGGGGTCGGCCGCCAGGACCGAACGGCCATAGTTGGTTTCCATCGACGGGCTGGCCACACACCGCGCTCCGTAGGTTTCCATGAGCGCGCGACGATAAGGCTTCTGATCGTAAGAAACCCGCACCATGAAGACCTGCACTTCGATGCCGAACAGAGCCCCGGCGAAGGAGAGCGATGAGCCCCACTGTCCCGCGCCCGTTTCGGTACTGATGCGCTTGATGCCCGCTTCCTTGTTGTAGAAAGCCTGCGCCACCGCAGTGTTGGGTTTGTGGCTGCCCGCCGGGCTGACGCCTTCGTACTTGTAATAAATGCGGGCCGGCGTTTGCAGCGCCTGTTCCAGGCGCCGCGCGCGGAACAGGGGACTGGGGCGCCATTGCCGATAGATCTTGCGCACCGGCTCGGGGATTTCGATTTCCCGCTCGGTGCTGACCTCCTGCATGATCAGCGCCATCGGAAACAATGGCGCCAGATCGTCAGGACCGACCGGCTGCTTGGTGCCTGGGTGCAACACCGCCGGGGGCGGCGAGGGCAAATCGGCGGCGATGTTGTACCAGAATTTCGGAAGATGGCTCTCGTCGAGCAAATACTTGACTGTCTCACTCATCGGACTGACTCCCCTACGCAAGAAAAACCCCGCGCCCGCAGTTTCCCATAGTCCGAACGCCTTGCAAAGCCTGATCGTTTGCGCAGCGCACAATGCCGCCCGCGCCTCACGCCAAGGCGCGCGCCGCGCCAATGGCCTCGACCAACTCCGACTCCGCCGCCGCCGCATGCCGTGCGATGGTTTCGCTGATGCCAGCGATGGCGTCCCCGGCACTCAAAGCCTCGAGCATCATGCGCAACTTGTTCTGCCGCTGCCGCGGGTCGACCAGGGCTTCGGCGAACAGATAAAACGGCGATGCGCCATACATGTGGTGAAATATTTCCTTCTTCTTGTCGCTGACCGTGCGCGTGGGCAACTCGGCGCCGGACCCGATGCACACCACCGGAACACCGGCGCGCCAAGCGAGTATCGAAAGGTGATAGGTATCGGTGATCACCAGGTTTGCGCCCAGCAAGCCGGCCAGAAGCTCAGGATAAGGCGGGTCTTGGGGCATTGCGCAATCGAGCTCGGGAATTCGATCGCGGAACTGACGAAAATACTCCGGCTTGGCATGCAGCCACGAGAGCCAGCGCGGCCGCAAGCCGGCGCCTTGGCACAACTGGCGAGTGAAGTCCAAGACCTGCGCGTGATGCATCGTCGTGCGTCCGAAATGCACAGCGGCATAGGGACCGGCCGGGCTAGCGGCGGCGCGGGCCACATCTTCGAGATCACCGCGGCTCAGAAGCAGCGCGCAGTCGACGCCCAAGTGGCTGCGCGCATAGTCCCCCCGAAAATGCGCCACGCGCAACGCTGAGAGTGCATCACGCATCCACACGCCGCGGCAGCCGCGCAGGAAGCGAGCCAGATCGTCCTCGTAGCCGGAATCGATCGCACGGATCAGGGCATGATCACCCAGCAGGGTCGTGCCAAAACTCAGGGTCTTCGCCAGCGTCTCCGGCGTGGCCTGGCTAAGCAGCAGATACTTGCGCACCAGGCTCGCACGCTCACGCTCGTTCCAGCCTTCGGTCGCGGCCCGAAAGCGGGCGTCCTCCTTGATCTCCGGGAGCACATCGAAGACATGGTAGTTCCACGCGTGCAGGAAATCTCCCCAGAAGAGTACACGGTCGCCCGCAAGTGCTTCCTCGAAGCGCTCCAGAAGACAAGCAAAGCGCACCCCGCTCGCGCCCAGCGCGACCTCCTTCTGCTCTTCGAGGCAGTATCTCCGAATCTCGAGATTCAAACCGTGGCGGGTGACCAGGCGTTCGAAGGCGAGTTCCACGCTGAGCATCCCCGGGTTGAGGATGCGCGGCTTGGCGCTGATCAGGCTGAGCGAACGCGGCGTGCTCAGTTCCCGCCGCTCCGCATCTGCGCCCAATGCGGCATGACCAAGAGGGCATAAATCGCCGGCACGCCGTAGGCCACCACCTGTCCGAGCCAGCCGTTCACCCACTGCGGGCCGATACCGGTCATCATCATCACACCCGTGCCAAAACCGGCGAAGAACGCGATCGGCCCCCAGGTGCGCATCAGCCACAAGCCCATCGCCGAAGCGACGGTCGCCAGCGCCGCGATGATCCATAGCGCGGCGGCGGCAAGGTCAACTGGTCCGAGCAAAAACAATAGGCCCAGTTGAATGACGCCAAGCACGCCGACGGCATAACAGAGCAGTGTGATGGATTGGGGGCGCATGAGGGTCGAGTCACTTCCAGAGCGTCTATTCTAGCCCACTTCCTTTCCGCTGATTCGAGCCGGTGCGCTAGCGGGCTCGCGCATTGGTCGCGACTCGCTGGCTTGGCGCGCTACCAAGCCGTAGCCGCCCGCCATGAATACGGCTCCGGCCGCGATGTTGCCCAGCGTAACCCATATGAGGTTGTGTGCCATGCCGGGCCAGGAAACGCCCTCGGGATGCGCCCCCAAGAGCGCGATCAGGAAGACGCTCATATTGGCGACGCTGTGCTCATAGCCGCTGGCGATGAAGGCAAATAGACACCAGAAGATCGCAACGAACTTAGCGGTATCGCTCGTGGTGCGCGCCGCCATCCAGAGCGCGAGGCACACCAGCCAGTTGCACAACACCGCACGAGCCAATAGCTCCGTCGCCGGCGCGTTCATCTTTGCACTGGCCACCTTGAAAAAAAGCGACGCACCCTCCTTGAGCAACACACCCCCACCACCGGCGAGGAAGAGTCCGGCCAAGATCGACGCGCCTAGCAGATTACCCAGCCAGGACAGCGCCCAAGCATGCAATACCGCTCGACCACCGACGCGACCCTGCAGCCAGCCCAGCGGCATGACCATGGTGAGACCGGTAAACAACTCTGATCCGGCGAATACCACCAGGGTAAGGGCGATGCCGAAGGACGCCCCCATAACGAGCCTTTGCCAGGCCGGATCGAGCGTCGCTCCCACACTGAAGATGAGAATGATGCCCAGACCCACATAGCCTCCGGCCATCATCGCACCAACCAGAAACGAAAGAGGAAACTCTCGCAGCTGCGCGGACTTCTTTTCCGCCGTGGCGGCGAAATGGTTGATCGTCTCGCGATACACCGCCGGCCCCTTGCGCTCAGGCGACGAGATTGAGATAGACCACACCCTTGTCGAGGCGCACACGAAACTTCTTCGCGCAGCCCTGGTCGGGCGCTTGCGCGGCGCCGCTGTCCAGATGCAGGGTGAGGCCATGCAGCGGACAGCTCACGCGGCGGTCGAAGACGATGCCTTGCGATAGCGGCCCACCTTGGTGCGGACAGTGGTCGGCCAGCGCAAAAAGTTCGTCCTCGGCGTTGCGAAACACCGCCACATCCCCGCCGGCAGTTTGCACCACCCGCGCGCCCAAACGCGGGATTTCTTCAAGTGGGCAGACTCTCAGCCAGTCGCTCATGACCAGTTCCTTCGGGTTGCGGGGAATCGATTGACAGCGCTTGAAACTCACCGCTCCCCGCGCGCACACTCTCGGCCCAGGGGTCGGGCAGTTCGCGCAAGGCATCCAGCAAGCGCGCGTAAAGCGCCTGTCGGCTGGAGGCATCACCGACCACGCGCGCTTTGACGTAATCCAGCCCTGCGCGCTGCACCCAATGCACACTGCGATCGAGGTAACGCGCCTCCTCACGGTAGAGTTGCAGAAACGCACCGCTGTATTGAAGCACTTCCTCGGCCGTCTTTACCTTGGCGAGGAACTGTGCCACCTCGGCTTTTATGCCCCCGTTGCCGGCGACGTAAATCTCCCATCCTGAATCCACGCCGACCACGCCGACATCCTTGATGGTCGCCTCGGCGCAATTACGTGGGCATCCCGAAACGGCAAGCTTCACTTTGTGCGGAGCCCACATGCGGTCGAGTTCATGTTCTAGGCGTATCCCCAGGGCGGTGGAATCCTGCACGCCAAAGCGGCACCATTGCGAGCCCACGCATGTTTTCACGGTGCGTATCGACTTGCCGTAGGCAAAACCTGAAGGCATATCGAGCTCGGCCCAAACCTTGGGCAGATCGCACTTCTTCACACCCAGGAGGTCGATGCGCTGGCCGCCGGTGATCTTCACCGTGGGCACGGCGTACTTCTGCGCCACCTCGGCAATGCGCTTGAGTTGCGCCGGCGTGGTTACGCCACCATGGATGCGCGGCACGACCGAAAAACTGCCGTCCCTCTGAATATTGGCATGGGCGCGCTCATTGATGAGACGCGACTGCCCGTCGTCCTGGTATTCCCGCGGCCAGGCGCAGAGAAGGTAATAGTTGAGCGCTGGTCGACAAGAGGCGCAGCCGTTGGGCGTGCGCCACTCCAAGAAACGCATGGCCTCGGGAATGGAAAGGAGGCGGTTTTCACGAATGGCGCGGCGAACGTCTTCATGCGTGTAATCGGTGCAGCGGCACATCGGCTTTTCCGAAGCAGCCACCGGTTGGTACGCACCACCCACCACCGAGGCGAGGATTTGTTCCACCAATCCACTGCAGGAACCACACGACGAGGAAGCCTTGGTGTGCTGACGCACTTCGTCCAGGGTGAAGATGCCCTTCTCTTTGATGGCCTTGACGATCGTGCCTTTGCATACGCCATTGCAGCCGCACACCTCGAAATCGTCGGGCAGCTCCGCGGCGCGGTTCTTGCCCTGGTGTCCGGTAGTGCCTAGACCCGACTGGCCGAACATCAGGCGGTCACGCAATTCGGCAACGGACTTGCCCTCTTTCAGCAATTGCAAGTACCAGCTCGAATCGACCGTGTCGCCGACCAGCACCGCGCCCACGAGCTTGTTCTCTTGGAGCACCAGCTTCTTGTAAACGCCGGCTTTCTTGTCGAGCAGAACGATTTCGTCGGTGTCGGCGCCGCCCAGGAAATTCCCTGCCGAGAACACATCGACACCGGTGACCTTGAGCTTGGTGGATAGCGTGGAGCCGCGGTAACGGGCGATGCCAAATTCGGCAAGGTGGTTCGCACCGACCTTTGCCTGCTCGAAGAGCGGAGCGACGAGACCATAGGCGACCCCACGGTGCGACACGCACTCGCCTACCGCATAGATGCGCGGGTCGAAAGTCATCATGGTGTCGTCAACCACGACGCCGCGATCACAGTGCAGACCCGCCTCCCGGGCCAGGGTGTCGTTGGGTCGGATACCCACGGCCATCACCACCAGTTCGGCCGGGATCTGGCTGCCATCGGCGAGGCGCACGCCGGACACGCGCGCTGCGGGATTCTCAGACTCGGCGAGAAGCGCCTGCGTCGCCGCCGCCAAGCGAAACTTCAACCCACGCTGTTCGAGTGAGCGCTGCAAAAGTGCCGCAGCAGTCGCGTCGAGCTGCCGCTCCATCAACCAAGGGGCCAAATGCAACACGGTCACCGCCATGCCGCGCGCCTGTAAACCGTTGGCCGCTTCCAACCCCAGCAAGCCGCCGCCGATCACTACCGCATGCCGGTACTTCGCCGCAGCCGCAATCATCGCTTCAGTGTCGGCGATGTCGCGGTACCCCAGCACACCGGGCAAATTCGCGCCGGAAACGGGCAACCGTATCGGCGTCGAACCCGTTGCGAGCAGCAGGCGATCATACCGGGCGACCGTGCCATCCGCGGCATGGACTTCTCGGGCCCGGCGATCGATGCGCACCACCGGGTTTCCCAGGTGGAGCCGGATGCCTCGCTCGTGGTACCAGGTGCGATCGTTGAGGATGATTTCTTCGAAGCGTTGCTCCCCTGCCAGCACGGGCGAGAGAAGAATACGGTTGTAGTTGGGTACCGCCTCCGACCCGAAAACGGTGATCTCATAGAGGTCGGGAGCAAGCTTGAGCAGTTCTTCCAGCGTGCGCACTCCAGCCATGCCATTGCCTACCATCACCAACTTCAGTTTGCACATGCGCTGCTCCATGTCGTACTGTTCCAAGATATTGCAAGCGCAATGCCAGGTACCGCGACGACCGTCCAGGGACGTTGCGTGGCGCGGGTTTCAGCGGCGTGTTCGCACAGGCATGACCGGCCGCCCCATGCACTGGAAACGGGAGTCGAGCCGCATCATGCACCAGGACGGAACAGACAGTTTTTTAAGATGCCGCGCCTACAATGCGCGCGGCGTGAGCCCGAGGCGAAGCCTTTCAGGCGACCTGACGATTGGCGAGACTCTCGGCTTGGCGGCAAATCTCGGGCCACAAGACATCGAAATCGGCCCGGGAATAGGCTTGCTGCGGCATCTTCTTGACGCCCAGTTCGGCTAGCACCAAATGAATGGTGGGTGAAACTTGGCGCTGCGCGAGACAGGCCTTTACGCAAGCAAGATGGCAGCCATCCAAGGCGAGAACGGGACGCCCCGAGCGGGCAAGACGCACCAACGGCGCGACGTCGCCGCCTACTCCGACGATACACGACATCTCCGCCCGGCCGGCGCGGCTCAGGGCCAGCGCCAGCGCATTGGCGAGCTGGGCAGCACCGGAACAGCCAGAGCAGGAGTAGACCAGGGGATAAGTTGCAGAGGATTGATTCATCGTGGACGCCTCGCGTTGACCCTATTGTAAGTGAGGTAGGTTACAACTTGACGAAGCGCACTACGGCACGGGCGATCAATCTTGACTCAAATCACGGCGGCAACCGCACCGCGGTGCCACACTAGCGCCTATTCTAGCGGTCCGATTATTTGGATCGTTCCAACAGCGCGAGGTTATTCATGTCGCATCCGCATCTGCATATCCTGCCCGATCAGATTTATCCCTTCGACGCGCGCGGCATCGCCAAGCGCTTTCGCCACGCGGCGATTTTCGGCGCGTTGGATGCGCTGCATCCCGGCGAAACCATGCGCTTCGTCAACGATCACGACCCCTTGCCGCTCCTGCAGCAATTGCAGATGCGCTACGGCGAGATGGTGGAAATCAATTATGTCGAGCGCGGCCCACAGGGCGTGGTCATCGACTTCATCCGCCGCTAAGCGCTTCGTCACGCCAATCACCCGGCGGGGGCGCCAGCGGTGAGCCCGTTGCGCCGCATGGCCTGGCTGTCCATCGTCACTTCGCTGGTGACCCTGGGGCTCAAGCTCACTGCTGCCTACATCACGGTCTCGGTCAGCCTGCTCTCCGATGCCTTGGAAGGGTTCGTGAATCTGGCGGCGGGCGCGATGGCGCTCGCTGCGGTCACCATCGCCGAACGGCCCGCGGACGACAACCACGCCTACGGGCACGACAAGGTCGAGTACTTTTCCAGTGGCGTGGAAGGCGCGCTGATTCTCGTCGCTGCGCTGCTGATCGTGGCGGCTGCGGCAAAACGGTTCATCGATCCGGTGCCACTCACCGCCTTGGGCCCCGGCTTGTTGGTAGCGGTGCTGGCGGCCTGCGCCAACCTCGCCACGGCAAGCGTGATGCTGCGCACTGCCAAACAGCACGACAGCCTCGCCATCGAGGCCGATGCTCGGCATCTCCTGACTGATGTCTGGACGACCGTAGGCGTGGTTGTCGGGTTGCTGGTGGTGCTGATCGCACCGCAATGGGCGCTGCTCGATCCCATCATTGCCGTTCTCGTCGCCATACACATCTTATGGACCGGTTTGGCGCTGCTACGCCGCGCCGTGGACGGACTCATGGACGCATCCCTTCCCGCCGAAGAAACGGCGCAGGCGGAACAGCTCATCCGTGCCCATCTGCCGCCGGGGGCACATTTCCATGCCTTGCGCACCCGCAAGTCCGGCGCCCGGCGCTTCCTGGACTTCCATCTGCTGGTGCCCGGGCAGGTGCCAGTGGCCGAGGCTCACGCCGCCTGCGACCGCATCGAGACGGCCCTGCGGTCCGGGTTGGGAAACGCCTCCATCACCATCCACGTCGAGCCCAGCGAAAACCACCGGCCGCATCCTGGAGATTGACATGAGCTTTCCCGCGTTTTTCGAACAAGCACCCACCCTCACCTTGCGCGACCCGCTCGCTGATTTCCTGGGCGCGGCGGCGGGCGGCGTCATCACCTACACCTACGCCGACGCGGTGCGGCTCGCCGGGCACTCCTGCCCCACCGTGGCGGGTGCGTACCTGGCTACACGCCGGGCATTGCAGGCACTCTATCTGGGCGGCCTGCCGGAGCGCGGGCGGGTGCGCGTGGAATTCGCGGAAAGCGCGACCCAGGGCGTCACTGGCGTGATGGCGAGCATCGCCCGTCTACTGACCGGCGCCACCGGAGAAGATGGCTTCAAGGGTATCGGCGGGCGCTTCGATCGGCGTTTTCTGCTCGAATTCGCTGCGGACATCGAAGGCGAGATGCGCTTCACTCGCTGCGACAACAACGCGGCGGTCGACGTCACCCTCGAACTGGCTCGCGTGCCCGCCGACCCGGCCATGCTGCCGCTCCTGCAGCGCGCCGCGCAGCAGGCGGCCAGCTCCGAAGAGGCACGCGAATTCGCGCGGCTTTGGCAGGACCGCGTGCGGCGCATCCTGCTCGAACATGCAGACGATGCCGACATGATTCGGGTGGCGACCGTCTGATCCGACCAGCGCGTGCCACAAACGGCGTTCCCGGCACCCGCTACTGGCTGCGCTCCGCCAAGAATGGTTTGAGGGCGGCCCCTGTATGTGAAGCACGCACTTTCGCGACCTTCTCCGGCGGCCCTTGGGCGACCAGCCGACCGCCCGCCGCACCGCCTTCGGGGCCGAGGTCAATGATCCAATCGGCATCGGCCATGACGTCGAGGTGATGCTCGACCAGCACCACGCTGTTGCCCGCGTCGACCAGTCGATGCAAGGCGCGCAAGAGTTTTTCGACGTCGGCCAGATGCAGACCCACGGTGGGCTCGTCGAGCACGTAGAGGGTATGGCCCTGGCGCAGCGCCGCGCCGCGCGCCCCTGGCCGGTCGCGCGCTGGTCGCGCCTTAGCGAGCTCGGTCACGAGCTTGAGGCGCTGCGCTTCGCCCCCTGAGAGCGTGGGGCTGGCCTGCCCCAGCGTGAGATAGCCCAGACCCACGTCCTGCAAAATTTGCAAGGCATGCTGGATCTTGGGATGGGCCGAGAAGAATGCCAATGCGTCATCGACGCAGAGCGCCAGAACCTCGCCGATGTTCTTGCCCTTCCAGGTGACGGCCAGCGTTTCGGCATCGAAGCGCTGACCACGACAAACCTCGCAGGGGACTTTCACATCGGGCAGGAAGCTCATCTCCACTTTCTGCACTCCCTGCCCTTCGCAGGCAGGGCAGCGCCCGCCTCCAACCCCTTTGGCACCATGCTTGGCGGCCGGTTTGCCGCCGACATTGAAGGAGAATCGCGAGGCCGTATAGCCCCGCAAGCGAGCCTCTTGGGTGTCCGCGAAGAGGCGTCGAATGTCGTCCCAGAAACCGACATAGGTGGCTGGGCAGGAGCGCGGCGTCTTGCCGATGGGTGTCTGATCCACTTCGAGCACGCGGCTGAGCGCTTCCCACCCGACGATTTCGGCGCATCCCAGCCAGGGCATTGCTTTCTTCTTGCGCTCCGCCGCCAGGCGCAGCGCCAGATTGTCGTGCAGCACTTCGCGGGCGAGCGTCGATTTGCCCGAACCAGAAACGCCGGTGATCACCACCAACCGCCGCAGCGGAAAGCTCACCTCGAGGTGCCGCAAGTTGTGCAGCGCGGCCTGGGCGACATGCAGTCGCGGTGTGTCGCGGCCAACGGCCCGACGCGGCGCCAGAGGATGCCGCAGCGGCCGCGCCAGCAGCGCTCCGGTGAGCGAAGCAGGGTTGCCCATCAAGGCACGAGCGTCGCCTTCGCCTACCACTTCGCCGCCGCGCGTGCCAGCCCCGGGTCCAAGGTCGATGACGTGATCAGCGGCGCGAATGGTATCTTCGTCGTGTTCGACCACGATCAAGGTATTGCCCTTGGCCGCTAAACGCGCCAGGGTTTGGAGGAGCAGGCGATTATCGCGCGGATGCAGGCCGATGGTCGGCTCATCGAGAATGTAGCAGACGCCTTGCAGATTCGAGCCCAGCTGCGCAGCGAGACGAATGCGCTGCGCCTCGCCGCCCGAGAGCGTGGGCGCGGCACGGTCCAGGCTGAGATAACCCAGGCCAACCTCGCGAAGGAAGGCGAGGCGATGGCGAATCTCGGGCAAGAGGTCGCGCGCGATCGCCGCCTCTCGGCCACTGAGCTTCAGGCCGGCGAAGACCGCCTCGGCCTCCAGCACGGGCAAGGCGCACAGATCGGCAATCGACCGCTCGCCAAAGCGCACCGCCAGGGCCGTCGCGTTCAGCCTCTTGCCGGCGCAGTCCGGACAGTCCTGCGCCTCGCCTTCGAACCACTCGTTCCACCAAATTTCCTCGCCGCTCTGCGCCTCGTCGAAACCTTCGATGGCGAGCCCGGTGCCAAAACAGGTCTCGCACCAGCCGTGCTTGGAGTTGTAGGAAAAGAGACGCGGATCAGGCTCCGGGAAACTCTTGCCACAACAGGGGCAAGCGCGCTTGGTGGAAAAACTCACCGCCACACGCGCCCCTACCGGCAACACTTGCAGCACGCCCTTGCCATGATCCAGCGCGCTGGCGATGCCTGCGCGCAGCGCCTTCTCGGTGCGCGCCGAAACCGCCAGGGTGGCCACCGGCAATTCGATGTTGTGCTCCGAGAAACGCGCCAGACGCGGCCATTTGCCGGTGGGCAGCAGTTCGCCGTCCACTCGCAAGTGCGGAAAGCCCTTGTTCTTCGCCCACTTGGCCAAATCGGTGTAGAGGCCTTTGCGACTCACCACCAAGGGCGCAAGAAGCTGCACGCTCTTGCCTTTCCATTCGGCCAGGATGCGCGCGGCGATGGCCTCGGGTGTCTGCGGTTCGATCGGTACCGCGCACTCCGGACAAAATTGCGTGCCAAGCTTCACGTAGATCAGACGCAAGAAATGATAAATCTCGGTGAGCGTGGCCACCGTGCTCTTGCGCCCGCCGCGGCTCACGCGCTGCTCTATGGCCACGGTGGGAGGAATGCCATGTATGGCGTCGACGTCCGGTCGCCCTGCCGGCTGCACGAACTGGCGCGCATAGGCATTGAGGCTCTCCAGATAGCGCCGCTGCCCCTCGGCGAAGAGAATGTCGAAAGCGAGTGTCGACTTGCCGGAGCCGGATACGCCGGTGATGACGGTAAAACGATCGAGCGGTAGCTCGAGGTCGATATTCTTGAGATTGTGTTCGCGGGCGTGGTGAATGCTGATCGCCTGCGGCCGCGGTCCCATGGCGGCGAATCCGGCGCGCGCCCGGGGCGCGACGTCGCTGGCCATCGCCCCCCCGCCGGTCGTGCCGGCAAGACTTTCGCGCAAAGCTACCGCCGTATATGAGCGCGGGTGCCGGAGCAGTGCTTCGACCGGGCCAGCGAACACGAGCTCCCCGCCGCCTTCGCCACCCTCAGGCCCGAGGTCGACGATCCAGTCTGCTGCGGCAATGACCTCGAGGTTATGTTCAATGACGATCAGCGAATGCCCGGCGCCGATCAATCGGCCGAAAGCAGCGAGAAGCTTGGCGATGTCTTCGAAGTGCAGGCCGGTGGTAGGCTCATCGAACAGAAAAAGTGTGGGTTTGCTCGCGCTCCGCGCCGTGGCGGCTTCGGCGAGAAAACCGGCGAGCTTGAGGCGCTGCGCTTCGCCCCCAGAGAGCGTGGGCACGGGCTGGCCCAGGCGCAGATAATCGAGGCCCACTTCCACCAGAGGCGCCAGCCTTGCCGCCACCTCGCGCTCTCCGGAGAAGAACGCCAGTGCTTGGGCCACGGTTAGCTCAAGCACCTCGTCGATACTGCGCCCCTGATAGCGTAATTCCCGCACTTCTTGACGGTACCGTGTGCCATTGCAATCCGGGCAGCGCAGATAAACGTCAGAGAGAAACTGCATTTCGACGTGTTCGAAGCCGTTGCCGCCGCAAGTGGGGCAGCGCCCGTGGCCTGAATTGAAACTGAAGGTGCCGGGGGTGTAGCCACGCTCTTTGGCTTCCGGCAAGGCGGCGTATTTCACGCGAATGGCATCGAAGGCGCCGACGTAACTTGCCGGGTTGGAGCGTGTGGTCTTGCCGATGGGAGACTGGTCGACCATCACCACCTCGCCCAGCGCTTCGGCGCCGGCAAGGCTCGCCAAGGCACCAGGCACTTCGCCGGCATGCCCCAAGTGCTTGCGCAACGCCGGGAAGAGCACATCGGCGATTAGCGTGGATTTGCCCGAACCGGAAACCCCGGTGAGGCAGACCAAGCCACCCAGCGGCAAATCCACGTCCAGGGCTTTGAGGTTGTGTTCGCGCACGCCCCGCAAACTGAGGCGCGGCGTCTTTTCCAGGTTGCGACGGCGAAATGAAGGCGGGAGCACCGATCTGTCGCCACGCAGGTAGGCTGCGGTCAAGGAGGCGGCGCCGGCCAGCCCGGACGGCGGTCCGTGAAAAACGATCTGCCCGCCGCGCTCGCCCGGACCCGGACCGATGTCCAGCAGCCGGTCTGCCGCGCGCATGATTTGCGGATCGTGCTCAACCACGACCAAGGTATTGCCGGCATCGCGCAGTCGCTGCATGACTTCGACGATCCGCGCCACGTCGCGCGGATGCAAGCCGATGGAAGGCTCGTCGAGCACGAACAAGGTGTTGATGAGCGATGTACCCAGCGCAGTGGTGAGATTAATGCGCTGTACCTCGCCGCCGGAGAGCGTGCGCGATTGGCGGTCCAGGGTGAGATAGCCAAGCCCCACGGTCTGGAGGTAGGCGAGGCGGGCGCGTATCTCGCTGAGCAGCAGTTCAAGCGCCGCGTCCTGGGCGCCGCCGCGCCGTCCGGTCGCTCCGGCGAGGCGCTCGAAAAACCCCGCGAGGCGCGCGATCGGCAGGCCATTGAGATCATGCAAACCGAGCCCCGGCAAGGCTTCGAGCTGCGCCTCGGTCCAAGCTACGCCTTGCGGTCGCCAGCGGCGATTGGCGCCCAGCGTCAGGCGCGCGCTTTCAGCGTTACCCACGCGCCACCACTGCGCCTCGGGCTTCAAGCGCGCGCCCTGGCAGGCGGGGCAAGGAGTATAGGACCGGTAGCGGGAGAGCAGCACGCGAATGTGCATCTTGTAGGCCTTGCTCTCCAGCCACTCGAAGAACCGCCGCACCCCATACCATTTTCCCGGCCAAGACTTATTCCAACTCACCCAACCGGCCGCGCCCTCGAAGAGCCAGTCGCGCTCCTCGGGGCTGAGCCGATTGACCGCCACGTCCAGGCGAATGCCGTCCTTCTTGGCGCAAGCTTCGAGGTCGCGTTGGCATTCCTGAAATGACTCGGTCTGCCAAGGTTTCACCGCCCCGCCTCGCAGGGTCTTGGTTTCATCGGGAACCACCAGGGCGAAATCCACGCCGATCACCCGGCCGAAACCTCGGCAAGTCTCGCAGGCGCCGATGGGTGAATTGAAGGAAAACGCCGCTGGGGTGGCCTCGCTGTAGTGAATGTCGCAGTCGGCGCAATGCCAATCGACGGAAAATCGCCAGCGGGCCACTTCGCCGCCATCGCCTTCCGCCAAAGCGCGCACGCTGAGTCGCCCCAGCCCGATCTTGAGCGCCGCTTCCAGCGCCTCGGTGAGGCGTGCGGAGTCGATACCGCCAAGACGAAAGCGATCTTGCACCACTTCGATTTCGCGCGCGCTCCGCGCGTGAATGCGGGTGTACCCCTGACGCTCGAGCAGCGCGAGCACCTCCGCGGGCTGGAAGTTGTGCGGCACGGGGACCGTGAAAGTAATGAGCAGCCGCGGATCCCCAAACGCCGCGACGCGCTCGCGCAGCAGCGTCGCTATGCCGGACGGGTCGTCTCGTCGCACAGCTTGGCCGCAGCCTCGACAATACAGCGTGGCGGCGCGCGCATAGAGCAGCTTCAGATAATCCGCGAGTTCCGTCATGGTGCCCACGGTGGACCGAGAGCTGCGCACCGGATTGGTCTGGTCGATGGCGATGGCGGGCGGGATTCCCTCGATCCGATCGACCTGCGGCCGATCCATGCGATCCAGAAACTGGCGCGCATAGGGGCTGAAGGTCTCGACATAGCGTCGCTGTCCCTCCGCGTAGAGGGTGTCGAACACCAGCGAGGACTTCCCCGAGCCCGATACACCCGTCACCACGGTGAGGGCGTCGAGTTCAATATCTAAATTGAGATTCTTGAGATTGTTCTGGCGCACCCCGCGCAGACGGATGCCGTGCTTTTCGTTCTGTTTCATCGCCCGAACTCGCACCTGCCGCGACGCGCGGTCTTGCCGCGCCGCAACGCAATGAGGAAGCGCCGTGCCCTCAGCGCTTGGCGGTCTGCTCCCGCGCCGCTTTCTCTGCGGCGAGAGTCGCCGCCACCGCCGGTCTGGCAGCGATGCGCTCGCCGTAGGCGGCCAATACCGGCCAGCGCGACAAATCGACTTTCACCCATTTCGACCAACTCAGAATGGTGTATAGATAGGCATCGGCAACGCTATAGGAGTCACCCAGGAGATAGGGTCGCTCCTGAAGTTGCTGGGCGAGGTAGTCGAGCCGGCGCGCGAGCATCGCCCGAGCGGCGTCTTTCCAGTCCTCAGATGCTTTCGGGTTGAATAGCGGACTGAACGACTTGTGCACTTCGGTGCCAAGGAAGTTGAGCCATTCGGCGAGCCGATAGCGAGCCAGGGTGCCCACCGGTGGTGCGAGTCCGGCCGCAGGCGCCTGGTCAGCAACGTACTGCAGAATCGCCGCGCCCTCGGTCAGCACCTCCCCATCATCGAGCGCGAGCGCGGGCACATAGCCCTTGGCGTTGATGGCAAGGAAATCGGCACCGCTGGCGGTCTTCTTGGCCGCGAGATCGACGGTCTCGGCCTCGAAGGAAAGATTTGCTTCGCGCAGTGCGATATGGGCTGGCAGCGAAGAAGCGCCAGGGCTGTAATAAAGTTTCATGAATGATCTCCTTGGTGACCGCGGCGGTTGGCTACACGTCAGGGTCTGTCGGTGTCGTCCGCGCCGGAGAGCGGCAGGGAGAGGATCCCCACCTTGGTTTCCATGCCCTCACCGGGATACCCCCACTGATAACTGAAAAGCCGCGTGGCGCCGACACGACGATCGAAGTTGAAGTGCGTATGCCCGAAGACCCAGGCGGCTGGTTCGTAGGACAGCAGATCCGAGCAATCATTGGCGAACGCGGGGCTCAGCGTGTCTTTTTCGTACTGCGGCGCGATCGCCGCCCCCAGCGGCGCGTGATGGGTTGCCACCACGGTGATACCATCAAAAGGCAGCGCCAACTTGGCGCCCAGCCAGGTGCGGCTCGCCTCGTGACGAGCCAGTGCTTCGTCGGGCAGATAAAAGCCGCCGCGCGGCGACCGGATCCGCCGATGATCGAGCAACTGCATGCTCGCCGCCTCCATCATTTCCTTGCGCCGGATTCGCCCGAACAAAGTGTAATCCGTCCATAGCGTGCAACCCAACACGCGCAGTGCCTGCCCGGCAATCGGAAAACTCGCCTGCTCGTTTTCCAGAAAGCGCACGTTGCGCGTGCGCCCGGCCCGTACGTGCATTTCCCTGAGCAAGGGATCGATTTCGTGGCGATAAAACTCGTGGTTGCCAGCAATGTAGACGACGGGTTTGCCGGCGAAGGAGATTTCCGCCCAGGCGATTCCGTCACACCCCACGGCCAGGTCGCCAGCAATGATCACCAGATCGGCCTCGGCGGCTTTCTCCGCCGCCAACCTGCCGAGCTCAGCGAGCATTTCGTCGATGCCGGATTCGGTCATGCCCATGCGCGATAGATGCGCACGCCGGACCTCGAGGTGCACGTCGGAGAGCACCGCCAGTTTGATGGCGCGCCTTACGCTCATAGCCGGCCACAAGTTCCTTGCAGGAAGGGCTCGAAGCGCTTCCGCCAGCCTTCGTCCAGCGGCACCGATCGATAGCTGACCAGATCGAGCAGCACGAGCACCAAGCGCGCCTTGAGCCGCGGCTGATCTCCACAATCCGCGGCGACGCTCACGTCGATGGAGGTGCGGCCCAGCTTGGTGATCCAGAGGCGGAAGCCAAGCACGTCGCCATGCCGGCTGGGACTTAGAAAATCACACTCCAGACGGGCGGTGGGCACCCCCAAGCGCAGCCGGTCGTGCAACTCCGGAAAGCCGATACCCACGCCGTCGCTGAACCAGTCCTCGACCACTTCGTTGAGCAGCCCCATATAGCGAGGGTAGAAGACGATGCCTGCCGGGTCGCAGTGCTGAAAGCGGATCAGCTTCTCGCGTCGATATTCCATGAGCGCATTTTATGCACGATTGGCGAGACGCGCCACCATGCGGGCGCTTGCTTGCAAAACCGCCTCCGCCTGATCGCGATGCGGCGAGTGGCGACAATCCGCCAGGAGCAAGATATCGCTGTCCACGGCCAGATCGGCTATGCGCCGCACTTGCGCGGGCGTTCCGTATTCATCGTCCAATCCCTGGATTGCCAGTATCGGGCAGTCGATACGCGGCACCAAGTCCTCGATATTCCATGATCGAAACGCGGGATCTAGCCAGATGTCGTTCCAACCGCGGAATGCGCCTTCGACATCGTCGTGGTAGCGCGCAAGTCGACCCTTGAGGTCCTTGGCTTCATACGCCACTTTGGCGGCGGCAATACTGGCGATGGACAGGTCTTCGACGAACAGATGCGGCGCCAGGACGATCAAGCCACGCACGGCAAAGCCGCTGCCGGCATGGATAAGGGCGATCGACCCACCGTCGCTGTGACCAAAGAGCATGGGAGCATCGAGATTCAGCGTTTGGAGCAGCTCGGGCAAGGTATACATTGCCTCTTCGTGCATGAAGTCGGGGCGGCGCGGGGCCGCCAGAGGATCGGAACGGCCGTAGCCATAGCGCGAGTAGGCCACCGTCTGGCAACCAGTGGCATCGGCAAGGCGCTGCGGAAAGTCGCGCCACATCGCCACCGAACCCAAACCCTCGTGCAGCATGACCATGACCGGAGCGTCGCCCTTTGGCACCGCCGGATGACAGTGACGGACTTCTAGCCGATGGCCCCCCGCCACGACGAAGCGCATCATCCTAAGCCCGAACAAGCCGGAACCAACGAGGATCGCAGGGCAACGGCAAACGGTGTACAGACCCTTTTGCCTACAAGGGAAGAGACCCCTTGTATATCCCCTTCCAGGAACAAGGAGGCGAGTTCCCTTGCCACCCCCCCAAATTCCTCTCTTCGATTCAATTCTTCTCCGAAAATATGAGGACTTCGGGGCCTGGTGACCAAAGTCATACGCCGAGGTGGCGGTGGATGAGTTCTGGCTGCGCCCGAAGCTGGGTGCAGGTCCCCTCGAGGACGACTTGCCCCTTGACCAGCACGACACCGCGATCGCACAGGGCAGTGAGCGCCTGATGGTTCTTGTCGACGATCACCGTAGCCATGCCCCCGGCCTTGATTTCGCGCACGATGCGCCAGATTTCCCGAGCAATGATCGGCGCCAGGCCTTCAGTCGCTTCGTCCAAAATCAGCAGATCGGGGTTGGTCAGGAGCGCCCGGCCGATAGTCAGCATTTGCTGCTCACCGCCGGAGAGTTGCCCACCCCCGTTGTCGATGCGCTCGGCGAGGCGCGGAAAAGTGGCGAGCACACGTTCCACGGTCCATTCGCGCTGGCCACGCGACCCCTGTCTGGCGGCCATGATCAGGTTCTCGGCCACCGTCAGGTTGGGGAAGATACCGCGCCCTTCGGGAACATAGGCGAGCCCGCTGCGCACGATCTGATGGGTGGGTTTGCCAGTGACCTCGCGACCGGCCAGCAGAACGCTACCTTGGCGAGGCACCACCAGCCCGATGATGGACTTGAGCAGCGTGGTCTTGCCCATGCCGTTGCGGCCCATAAGCGCCACCGTCTCGCCGCGCTGAACTCGGAAATCGACGCCGTTCAGAATGTGGCTACTGCCGTAGTAGCTATGCAGACCGCGGGCTTCGAGAAGCCATTCACTCATGCACGACCTCGTCGTCGCCCAAGTAGGCCTCGCGCACCGCCGCGCTCTGGCGGATCTGTTCCGGTGGCCCGGACTCCAGAACCTGACCATTGACCATGACCGTGATGGTGTCTGCCGCGGCAAAAACGGCGTCCATGTCATGCTCCACCAGCAAAATGGCGTGTTCGGGCGTGAGGCGCCGCAGCAGGTCCATCATCCGCTTCGATTCCTCCGCCCCCATACCGGCCAGGGGCTCGTCGAAGAGCAGCACTCGGGCATTGGTGGCTAGCACCATCGCCACCTCGAGTTGGCGGCGCTCACCGTGAGAGAGTTCACCAACGACGCGTTCGCGCCGGTCCTCAAGACCCACCTGGGCCACCGCCGCTTCGGCCCGCTCGTTGACGGCGTGGTCGCCCAAAGCGCTGGCCCAAACTCGCCACGGTCGCGGCCGCCGAGACTGTGCCGCCAGGCGCACGTTTTCGAAAACACTGAACCGCATGAAGACATTGCTGCGCTGATAGCTGCGGCCAATGCCGGCGAGCGAGCGCTGGTAGGAGGCTAGCGCGGTGATATCCTGCCCGTCGAGGAGAATGCGGCCATTGGTCGGCGCAAGATCACCGGAGAGCAGATTGATGCAAGTCGATTTTCCGGCACCGTTGGGGCCGACCAGGGCGTGCAATCGACCCCGATGTAATTCCAGGGATACGTCTTGATTCGCTGCGAGGCCGCCAAAAAAGCGGGTCAGACGCTCGGCGCACAGAATTGCTTCACTCATGCCCACGCTCCGTCGGCTTGCGACGCAGCCTTGCCGGCAGCGCCGCCAATCCGCCCGGGAGAAAAAGCACCGCGGCAACGATCACGCCACCCATGATGAGCTGCCAATGCTTGGTCCAGTCGGAAAAAACTTCCTGCATCGCGACGAAGGCAAAAGCGCCGGCTACGGCACCGCCGAAATTGCCCATGCCCCCTAAAATGATCATCAGGAGTACATTGCCGGACTGATGCCAGGAGAGGTACTCGGGCGTGACGAAACCGAACAAGAGGGCATAGAGATAGCCGGCCACCCCCGCCAGCGCACCCGCTAGCGCAAACGCCGCAAGCTTGTATCGAAACGTGGGATAGCCCATGGCGAGCATGCGCGACTCGTTGTCGCGAATGCCTTGCAGAATACTTCCGAAAGCCGAGCGTTGCAGCTGTCGTAACACCGCGTACACCAAGAGCGCACAGGCGACGATGAAGAAATAGAGAACCTTGGGCTGATCCAGATCAAAAGGGACGACCGAGCCCAGTGCGGCAGTCGGCTTGAAATTCACGTAGATGCCGTCCGACCCACCACCGAGGTTGGTATCATGAAACAGGTAGTAGGCCATCTGCGCGAAAGCGAGTGTAACCATGATGAAATACACGCCCTTGGTGCGCAGCACGAAGAAACCGATCAGCAGCGCTGCCAATCCGGCCAGTAGCACTGCCGCGGGCAGCGTGAGCCACAGGCTTGCCGCCTCATATTTGGGCGTCATCAGTGCCAGCACATAGGCGGCAATGCCGAAGTAGGCGGCATGCCCGAAGCTCACCAGGCCGGTGACCCCTACCAGAAGGTCGAGGCTCATGGCAAAGATCGCCAGGATCATGCCCTTGGCCACAAGCTCGACATAAAACGCCGGTCCCACCCAGGGAAACGCCACGAGCACCCCGAGAAAGATCAACAGCAGCAAGTTCTTGAGCGCGGCGGACATCAGCTCTTGAAGATTCCTTCGGGGCGCCACAGCAGTACCGCCGCCATCACCAGATAGACCGCCAGACCTGCGTAATCGGGCACCAGCACTTTGCCGAAAGTGTCGGCAAAGCCGATCACCAACGCGGCCACCAGTGCACCCCAGACCGAGCCGATGCCGCCGATCACGACGATCACGAAAGACAGTATCAGCACATGATTGCCCATACCCGGAAACACTGATGACACAGGCGCGGCGATCATGCCTGCAAAAGCCGCGAGAACGACTCCGAGCGCGAACACCAGGGTATAGACGCGGTTGATGTCGATGCCCAGGGCTTGCACCATATCGCGATCAAAATTGCCCGCGCGTATCATCATGCCGACACGTGTGCGATGAATCAACACATAGAGTCCCAGCGCAATCAGAATGCACACCGCCGAGATCACGAGGCGATACACCGGATAGGAAAGCGTTTCGGAGAGCCGAACTGAGGCTGAAAAAATCGCCGGAATGGTAACGCCGTGGACGTCGTCACCCAATGCCAGTGAACGCAGTTCTTCGAAAATCAGGATCAGTCCGTAGGTGAGGAGCACCTGCTCCAGGTGGTTGCGCTTGTACAAATGCCTGAACAGCGCCCATTCCAAGCCGGCACCGAGCAGGGCGGCAAGCGGAATACCCAGGAGCAACGCGGTGAAGAGGCTGCCCGTGTAACTGGCCAGGGCGAACGCGAGATAGGCGCCAACCATGTAAAAACTACCGTGCGCGAGGTTGATCACGCCCATGATGCCGAAGATCAGCGTGAGCCCGCTGGCCACCAAAAAGAGCAGCAGGCCGTATTGCACCGCGTTGAGGGTCTGAATGAGGAGAGAAACGAAGTCCATGCACAAGACTGCTCCGCCGGCCCGCAAAGGCGGCGGAGCAGCAAGATTTCACTCGGTTAGGAGATACTCAGGTTACATCTTGCAGCCGCGCGCCGGATCCGCGAGGCCCTTGATCAGCACGGAGACGAACTTGTTCTCCTTGCCCTCGACTTTGCGCAGGTAGATGTCCTGCATCGGGTTGTGGGCCTTGGACAGGGTAAAGGCGCCCCGCGGGCTATCGATCTTCGCGCTCTCCATCGCCTTGATCATGTCGCCGCGCTTGCTCACATCGCCCTTGACGGCGGAAAGTCCCGCGGCCAAGAGCTGTGCGGCATCGTAGCCTTGCACAGCAAAAACGTCCGGGGCCATCTTGTAGGCCTTGTTGTAGGCCGCGCGGAAAGTGGCATCCTTAGGGTTGCTCAGGCCGTCGGCGTAGTGCAGGGAAGTCAAAAGGCCCTGGCCGGCCTCACCCATGGCCTCGAGCGTGCCATCGGTCAGAAAGCCCGGCGCGTAGAGTGGAATGCTCGCGCGCAGGCCCGCCGCCGCGTAGTCCTTGACGAACTTCACCGCCCCGCCGCCGGAGAAGAACACGAACACGGCATCGGGCTTGAGCGCTGCGATTTCGGTGAGGTAGGGCTGGAACTCAACATTGGGGAAAGGCAGGGTCATTTCCTTGATGACCTTGCCGCCAGCCTTCTCGAATGATTCCTTGAAGGCGTCGGTCATTTGCGTGCCCGCGGCGTACTTCCAAGTCAAGGTGACTACCTTGCGGGCACCTTTTTCGTAAACCACCGGGCCGATCGCGTAGGAAGACTGCCAGTTGCTGAACGAGGTGCGGAAGATATTCGGAGCACATAGCGGGCCAGTGATCTCGTCAGCGCCCGCATTGGGAACGATGAACAAGGTGTTGTTCTCACGTACCACCTTGGCCATGGCCAGAGCCACTCCAGAATGCACGGTACCCACCAGCACGTCGACCTGGTCGCGTTTGACGAGCTTGTTGGTGTTCTCGGTGGCTTTGGCCGGATCGGATTCATCATCGACTACGAAATACTCGATCTCACGCCCGCCGAGCTTCCCGCCGCTTTCCTCGACGTAGAGCTTGAAGCCGTTGGTGATTGCGTTACCCAGCGAGGCATAGGTGCCGGTATAGGGCAGCATCAGCCCGACCTTGACCTTGCCGCTTTGTGCCTGAGCCGCGCCCCAGGGCGCCAGCGCCACCAGCGCGGCCGCCGCAGCGAGTGCCGCACTGTGGCACAACCGCCGGGTCACTCGATTCCGTTCATACTTTTCAGTTTGCATGTTCTATCCTCCTTAAGGAACAATTCCGCGAGCATGGCCGACAAGGCCCCACTGCGTACACACTCCGCAATCGTGCGGCAATGACAACACTTCCTTCCACCGCCGTCAAGCAAACTGCCCTTCGCAGTGGGCCTCAATTCAGTAGACCAACTGGCAGCCGCGGCCGATGATGCTCAGATCGACGAAAGCCGAGCCGGTGTGCTTGGACTCGGAAAAATCGATCACAAAACCACCCAGGTCAAAGTTGCGCATGTTGTCTAGCGCGCGCGTCAGCCCTGCGCGCGTGGGCACCGCGCCAGCGCGGGAAAGGCCCTCGACCAGCACGCGGGCGGCGACATAGCCCTCGAACTGCATCAGTGAGGGTTTGGCTTCGCGCTCACCATGGCGCTTGAGGTCGTCGAGGTACTCGCGCACAATTTTTAGCCCGCGGTTGCGCACATTCGGAAAGACCTGTGCCAGCCCCACGCCACGTGCCTTTTCCGGCGAGGCGACGGCGCAAATGGTCTCTGCATTGCCATAGGAGAGCGTGTTGATCGGTGCCACCAGCCCCTGGTCTCGCGCTGCGGCCACGTACTCGCCGGCTCGCTTGGCGGGACTGATGAGCAGCACCAGATCCGCCCGCGCCTGGCTGACTGCCTGAAGGCTCGCCTTGATGCTCTCCGGGGCGGTCAGCGCAATCGCCGCGCGCGCGACCGGCTCTAAGCCGTGGCCTTTGAGCACCCCCTCGACGATCGCGAGGCCGGATTTCCCGAAGGGAATGTCGACATAGACTACCGCGACGCGACGCAGTCCAAGGGTGAGGGAGTGCTCGAT
This sequence comes from Casimicrobiaceae bacterium, assembly GCA_026646885.1. GTDB lineage: Bacteria > Pseudomonadota > Gammaproteobacteria > Burkholderiales > Casimicrobiaceae > JACPUX01. The sequence goes on from JAPKHK010000005.1 coordinate 257,221, forward strand.
GATCTTGCGGTACTGATCCGCATCGCCGGCGCGGATATGGTAGAGATAGGGGTGGTGCGGCTTGCGGAAAGGCTCCGCGCCAGGTACCAAGCCCACCACTGACAGTTGAGTTTCCTCCAGGACTTTCTCGGCGAGCAACTTGGTGAGCGAGGGGGACCCGACCGGCAGGATAAGCGCCAGGGTCGGCGTGCGCGCCAGTTGCCGCACTGCGGCGACGGTCTTGTCCGGGTTGTATTCGTCATCGATGGTGCGCAGGACGAGTTTCTGTCCGCGCACCCCGCCGGCAGCATTGGCAGCCGCGAAAGCGATGCGAATCCCGCCGTTGTATGCCTGGCCCTCGACGCCGATCGGGCCGCTCATCGGGACAACCTGCGCCACCACGAGCTCCGCGCGGGCACCAGTGGCCAGTGCGAGCAGCGTGGCAAGCAGCGCGCTCTGCCATATCATCATCTTCCCTCCATTTGGAATGGGTCCGCGCGGCTGTTCGGCGGACTCGTCTTCTATGCATTCCGTGAGCCAGTCTAGATGGCCCCCATCAAATCGAGGTCATGGGCTTGTGAAGTTATTGTGAAATACGCGTACGCAACTCAGGCCAGGGCGAGCAACACCCGAGTTCCCCCTTCCGCGCGCGGCTCGATGCGGATGCGCCAGCCGGCTTGCTCGCAGATGCGTTTGACGATCGCCAGGCCAAGGCCGAAGCCTTCTCCGCTGTGCGAATCGCCACGACGGAAGCGCTGGAAGAGCTCCGGAATTCGCTCCGGGTCGACGCCGGGCCCGGTATCCATGATTTCCACCTGGTTGGCCGTGCCCAGCAGGCGTATGCCGCCGGCGTCGGTATATCGAACGGCGTTCCCCAGCAAATTCGAGAGCACCACCAAGAGTGCATTGCGGGGGGCGCTGACGACGATTCCGGCGGGCACCTCCAAACTGAGATCGAGGCCTTTGCTCTGCGCGCGCTCGCGCACCGCCTCCACTGCCTGTTCGGCGCATTCGCGCAGGTCGACCGCGTCGCGCTCGCCCCTATCCTGCTCGCGCGCGAGCAGCAGGAAGACATTGACGAGTCCAGAAAGGCGCGCGGAAGCGCGCGCGATGCGCTCGACCCTCTCCCGCGCCTTCGGGGCGAGTTCCTCTTCCAGAAGAAGTTCACTGCTAGTCTGAATGGAGGTCAAGGGCGTGCGCAGCTCGTGGCTCACGTCCGCGGTAAATGTTCGCTCGCGTGCAAGTAGTCGCGCAGTGCGGCGATGGTAGTCGTCAAAAGCTGTGGCAAGCTCGGCAACCTCCCGCTCGTGGTAGAGCCCTTTGAGCGGGTCCTCGGCCACGGCATCGTCCAGCCGCGCCACCCGTTGCGAAAGATCGACGATTTGCCTGGTCAGCCGGCCAGACAGCCACAGTCCCGCCAGCACCGTGAGCAGCGCGGTCAACCCCGCGCTCAGCACCAGCGCCCAAGTGAAGGTGAGGGCGCGCTGCTGATGCAGAGCCACGGCGTAAGCGGCGTAAAAGCGCACGCTGCCGATTTCGCGCACCCCGATGCGGTAGCGATTCTCTCCCGATTGCAGATCGTGAAAGCCGGGGGGCAAATCACGCAGTTCCATGGGCAAGGTGGCGCGCTCCTCGGCGTTGCGGGCGACATAGCCCTGCACCAGCCAGTTGGCCCGGAACCACTTGCGCAACGAATTGGCGTCGCTATCTGGGTAAACCGCCTGCCGCGGCAGGCTGCGCAGCGGCATGCCCTCGACGATGCCGCGCCGCTCGTATTGCTGCAAGACCTCTTCGAGTTCGTCGGCTACGATCTGGTCTATGAGCTGGGCCTCTTGCTGGCGGTTGAGAAGGTGAATGGCCAGCGCGTGCGACAACACGAGGAGCAGGCCGGCAGCCGCAAAGGTCGAAGCGAATTTGAGCCTGAGGCTATGACGCGGGCGCATGCGGAGCGGCAAAGCGGTAGCCGATCCCGTGCACCGTTTCAATCGGCGAAGCGCCGCGCGAATCGGTGAGCGCCCGCCGCAGCATGTGCATATGGCTCCTCAGGGTGTCGCTGGCGGTCTGCTCGCCGCCCCAGACCGCGTGTTCGAGTTCGGAGCGGCTGTGCACCCGGTTGGGTGCCCGGCACAGAGTTTCCAGAAGGCGCAGACACTTGCGCGAGAGGTGCACGGCGTGGCCTTCGACCGTCACTTCGAGGCTCGATGGATCGAAGACGATGCGGTCGAACACCAGCTTGGTGTCTACCACTCGACCGCGGCGCCTCGCGACCAGGGCGTTCAGCCGCGCTTCCACCTCGCGTAGCGCGAAGGGCTTCACCAAATAATCGTCGACGCCGCACTCGAAAGCCTCGAGTTTGTCCTCGAGTACGTCGCGGGCGGTGAGAATGAGCACCGGCACATCCCGGCGTGCCTCGCCGCGCAATTTGCGGCACAGGCACATGCCGTCCATGCCGGGCAACCCGAGATCGAGGATGATCACATCGAATTCCTGCGACACCGCCAAATGCAAACCGGTCACGCCATCCTGCGCGAAATCGGCAACGTGGCCACGGCCCTCCAGGAAGTCGCCGAGATTGCCGGCGATATCCGGATCGTCTTCGATGATCAAGACACGCATTGCCGCCCGAGGCCTAGCGCAGCTTGAAGCGTTGGATCTTGCCGGTGGCGGTCTTGGGCAGTTCCGCCACGAACTCCAGCCAGCGCGGGTATTTGTAAGGCGCGAGCTTGTCCTTGACGTGCCGCTTGATCTCTTCGGCCAGGGTGTCGGAGCCTTGCTGGCCAGGTTTGAGGACGACGAAAGCGGCCGGCTTCACCAGTCGGTTCTCGTCCTCCTTGCCCACCACCGCCGCCTCCAGTACCGCCGCATGGGTGATGATGGCAGCCTCGACCTCGGCCGGAGAAACATAGATGCCACCCACTTTGAGCATGTCGTCGCTGCGCCCGGCATAGACGTAATAGCCCTCGGCATTCTGGATGTATTTGTCGCCGCTGCGCGTCCACCAGCCCTGGAAGGTATTGCGGCTCTTTTCGCGGTTGTTCCAGTACATGCACGCGGAACTGGGCCCCATCACTTGCAGCTCACCTATCTCGCCCTGCGGCACCGGTTGTCCGGCATCGTCGACTAGGCGGACTTCATAACCGGGCACGGGCTTTCCGGTCGTGCCGTAGCGTACATCGCCCACGCGGTTGGAAAGATAGATGTGCAGCATTTCCGTGGAACCGATGCCATCGAGAATGTCCACTCCATACTTCTGTGTCCAGCGCTTGCCGATGTCCTCGGGCAGAGGCTCTCCCGCCGATGTGCAGCGGCGTAACCGCAGCGCCTCCCGCGGCGGCGCATCGGCCGCCGCGAGGAGCGCGGCAAAAAGCGTGGGTACACCGTAAAAAATGCTCGGTTGCTTTTCCGTCAGGCGCTGAAAAACCGCTGCCGGAGTCGGGCGCTCGGCCATCAAAATGACTGTAGCGCCGACCGAAAGTGGAAAGGAAAGCCCGTTGCCCAGTCCATAGGCGAAAAAGAGCTTGGCCGCGGAAAACACCAAGTCGTTCTCGGCAATCCCGAGAATCGGCCGACCATAGAGTTCCGCAGTGTAGATCATGCTCGATTGCAGATGCACCGTGCCCTTGGGCGCACCCGTGGAACCGGAGGAGTAGAGCCAGAACGCGGCGTCGTCGCAGGTGGTGTCGCAGGTTTCATGCTCTGGCGCGGCGTTGGCCAGAAGCTGCGCGAAGCCGAGCTTGCCGGGCACCTCGCCGCCCGAAATCACGATGTTCTTGAGCGTGGGTATCTGTGCGACGATCCCCGCGAAGCTCGGCCACAAGGCGCTCGAGACCACCAGTGTAGTGGCGCGGCTGTCTTTGAGCATGTAGGCGTAATCGTTGGCGGTGAGCAGCGTATTCACTGGGACCGCGATGGCGCCGGCTTTGATCGTGCCAAGGAAGGCCACCGGAAAGTCGATGGTGTCCAGCAGGCACAGAAACACCCGCTCTTCGCGCCGCACACCCAAGGCTCCCAGGACATTGGCCCAGCGGTTGGCCCGTTCGGCGAGCTGTCCGTAAGTGCAGCTGCCGGCGTCGTCGATGTATGCGGTCTTGGCGCCTCGCCCCGCACGCAAATTGCGCTCCAGCAAATCGTGTGCGGCGTTGTACGCGCGCGGGATCTGCAAGCGCGGCGGGCTGACGCTGTGATCGGCTACTGTTAGGTCCATCCGATTCCTCCAAAGCTCTCGTGATGCAGCCGTCGTGGCGGCAATGATTCAGGAAAAAACGATCTCGCCATCGGGCAGCAGATACAAGATCCAGGTGCGCCCACCGGTCACCGTCGGACGGTGCGTGGTGCCGGGGCCATAGACCAGCCACCCCGCCCCGCGTCCGTCGAACTTGCCCAGGGGAGAGCGCGGCATGATGAGATCGATTTCGCCCTTGGGGTGAGTATGGCGCGGGCCGACGATCTCCTTCATGTCCACCACGTCCACCGAGAAACCCTGGGTGGTGGGACTGGGCTTGATCACGCGGCCGTAACGTATGCCGCCACCCTCGTATTTGCACATCCAGCCTTCGGTCATGGCTTCGCCGCAGGCCTTGACGATGGTCTGCACGACATCGCCTCCGGCGGGAAAGCGCTCGTTGAGCAAATCCTCCAATGCCGCATCCAGGGGCCGTCCGGCCACGGTGGCGGTGATGCTGGCAAGTAAACCCTGAAAAGCTTCCGGTGTCATGCGCGAAAACCCTCCAGCCGCTTGCCAACCACCCCTGACCGGGCAGCGGCAAGATCGGCGGCAAATTCAAGAGCCGCGCGCGAGGCGATGGCGCCGTCGCGGCGAAGATCGACTTATGATGCATTTTGCTGCGCTTGCGCACAAGCGAGTGAGGGCACCGCGAAACCGCCGATGCACTTTTCTGCGCCCGAAAGGGCGCTACGGCGATCCTGTCGCCCCACCCAAGTCCCCGTCCCGCACGCCACAGGGCGCCGCATCTCTCGTCCTGTCAGGACTTTCCGGCTAGCAACGATCACCCGCATCGCCCTTGACACACATCAAGATTAGCATTATCGTGCACTACAGTCTATTTTGTTATGCACTTTTATGCACGCTCCAATTATCGACGGAACTCTCAAGAAACCGCAACCCGTGGCCGAAGAGACCCACTTTTTGGCGCAGCTCGGGCGCCGAGTGCGCGAGGCGCGCGATCGCCGCGGCCTGTCGCGCAAGCTCGCTGCCCGCGAAGCGGGCGTCTCGGAGCGTCATTTGGCGAGCCTCGAAGCTGGGGAAGGCAACATTTCCGTCGCCCTTCTGCGCCGCATCGCCGTCGCGCTGGGCAGTCCCTTGGCCGAGTGGTTCGCCCCCGAGGGCGAGGACACGATCGAGCGGCGCTTGATCCGCCGCTTTCTCGAACGCCTGCCGCAACACCGCCTGGAAGAGATCGTCTTTCGGCTGATGCGAGAGTTCGGGGAGGAAGAAGCCGCGCGCAAGAAGCGCATCGTCCTCCTGGGTTTGCGCGGAGCCGGCAAGACCACGCTGGGCACGCGTCTGGCCCGCGAAACCGGCCTGCCTTTCGTCGAACTCGATCGCGAAATCGAAAGCGAGACCGGTATGCCTACCAGCGAAATCTTCTCGCTTTATGGGCAGGCGGGTTACCGCCGCGTCGAGCGGCGCTGCCTGGAACGCATTCTCAAGGAACGCGACCGCGCGGTAATTTGTGTCGGTGGCGGCATCGTCGCGCAACCCGAAACCTTTGACTATCTGTTGTCGCACTGCTTCACCATTTGGTTGCGCGCCAGCGCCGAAGAACACATGGCCCGCGTGGTCGCGCAGGGAGACTTGCGCCCCATGGCGGGCAACGATGAAGCGATGGAGGATTTGCGTCAGATCCTCGTCGCGCGCGATCCGCTCTACAGCAAGGCCGATCGTGTGCTGGACACCGCGCAGCGCAGCGTCGAGCAAAGTTTTCAGGAACTCCAACAGTTGCTGCCTACGTAAAGGAAAACCCCATGTCCGATCAATGCGAGTCCGCCGCGTCGCAACCGCCGGTCGATTACCAGACCGACCCGACCCGCTACCGCCACTGGAAATTGCAGATCGAAGGGCGCCTCGCCACGCTGCTCCTGGACATCGATGAAAATGCCGGCATTCGCCCTGGCTACACCCTGAAGCTCAACTCCTATGACCTGGGCGTGGACATCGAGCTGGCCGACGCCGTGCAGCGCATTCGCTTCGAGCATCCGCAGGTGGGTTGTGTGGTCATCACCAGCGCCAAACCACGCACTTTCTGCTCGGGCGCCAATATCTACATGCTCGGCCAGTCGTCACACGCTTGGAAAGTAAATTTCTGCAAATTCACCAACGAAACGCGCAACGGCCTCGAAGACTCCTCCCGCCACGGCGGACCCAAATTTCTCGCCGCGCTCAACGGCGCCACCGCTGGCGGTGGCTATGAGCTCGCATTGGCCTGCGACGAAATCCTGCTGGTCGATGATCGCAGCTCAGCGGTGAGCTTGCCCGAAGTTCCACTGCTCGGCGTCTTGCCCGGAACTGGTGGCCTCACGCGACTCACCGACAAGCGCCGGGTGCGGCGCGACCATGCCGACATCTTGTGTACCACGGTCGAAGGCATCCGCGGCGAAAAGGCCAAGGAGTGGCGCCTGGTCGATGGTCTGGCCAAACCGCAGCAGTTTGCCGCGGCCGTGGCCGAGCGCGCCCTGCGCCTCGCTGCCACCACACTGCGGCCGCAATCGGCGCAAGGCGTGCCGCTGCCGCCCTTGGCCCGGACGATCGACGAGTCTGGTTATCACTATCGCTGGGTCGATGTGCGGCTCGATCGCGCCGCGCGGCAGGCGACCTTGCTGATCCGGGCGCCAGCGGAGGCGCCACCACAAACCATTGAGGCCATCCACGGCCAGGCTGCCGCTTGGTGGCCACTGGCCATGGCGCGCGAATTGGACGACGCCATGCTCAACCTGCGCACCCGCGACCCCGAGATCGGTCTGTGGCTGCTCAACACCGCGGGCGACGCAGCGCAAGTGCTGGCCGTCGATCAGAGCCTCGTTCAGTTTGCCGACGATTGGCTGGTGCGCGAAACCCAGGGCCTTTTGCGCCGCACCCTGGCGCGTCTGGAAGTGAGCTCGCGCTCGATGTTCGCGCTGGCCACGCCGGAATCTTGTTTCGCCGGCACGCTCTTGGAGATCCTGCTTGCCGCCGATCGCAGTTATGCCTTGCACGATGCAGGGGAGCAATGCGCCTTGGTCCTGTCGGAGCAAAATTTCGGCGCCTATCCCATGGTCAATGGGCAGGCGCGGTTGGCCGCCCGTTTCGACCACGACACCACGCAACTGGCCGCGCTCCGAGGCCGCCTGGGTGAGCGTATTCCGGCTGCCGCCGCCGCAGGACTCGGGCTCATCACCGCCGCCCCCGACGACATCGACTGGGAGGAAGAAATTCGCTTGGCCTGCGAAGAACGTGCGAGCCTGTCGCCCGATGCCCTGACCGGCATGGAGGCGAGTCTGCGTTTCGGTCCCGGCGAGACCATGGAAACCCGAATCTTCGGCCGACTTTCGGCCTGGCAGAACTGGATTTTCATCCGTCCCAACGCCACCGGCGAGCGCGGCGCGCTGTCAGTTTATGGCAGCGGCAACCGGCCGCAGTTCGACCGGGCGCGCGTCTAACCGACCGCCCGCGATGCCCTGCGCCGCCAAATCGCAACGCTCTCTACCCAAGGAATGAACATGATCGATTACAGCGAAAAAATCCCCAACAACGTCAACCTTTCCGAAGACCGCACCCTGCAACGCGCACTCGAACACTGGCAGCCCAACTACTTGCAGTGGTGGCAGGACATGGGTCCGGAAGGCAGCCAGAACTTCGAGGTCTATTTACGCACCGCAGTGAGCGTCGACCCTTCCGGTTGGGCGCACTTCGACTACGTGCAGATGCCCGATTATCGCTGGGGTATTTTTCTGGTGCCGCGCGATGCCGAGCGGCGCATCCACTTCGGCGAACACTTGGGCGAACCCGCGTGGCAAGAAGTGCCGGGCGAGCATCGCGCCAACCTGCGGCGCATCATCGTCACTCAGGGCGACACCGAACCCGCCTCGGTGGAGCAGCAGCGCCACCTCGGACTCACCTGTCCCTCGCTCTACGACCTGCGCAATCTCTTTCAAGTCAACGTCGAAGAGGGGCGCCATCTCTGGGCCATGGTCTACCTCCTGCACCGCTATTTCGGGCGCGATGGCCGCGAAGAAGCCGAGGCCCTGCTGGAGCGCCGTTCGGGCGACCCCGACAATCCCCGCATCCTCGGCGCCTTCAACGAGAAGACCCCGGATTGGCTTTCCTTCTTCATGTTCACTTATTTCACCGACCGCGACGGCAAGTACCAGCTCTGCGCCCTCGCCGAATCGGCCTTCGATCCGCTGGCCCGAAGCTGCCGCTTCATGCTCACCGAAGAAGCACATCACATGTTCGTGGGCGAGTCGGGCATCGCGCGCATTTTGCAGCGTACCTGCGAAGTGATGAATCAGTTGAAGACCAACGACCCGAACAAGCTCAGAGCAGCGGGAGTCATCGACCTGCCGACCATTCAGCGTTACCTCAATTTCCACTTCAGCGTCACGCTTGATCTCTTTGGTGCCGACCAGTCCTCCAACGCCGCGCTTTACTACTCCAGCGGTTTGAAAGGCCGCTTCGAAGAGGGCAAGCGCAGCGACGACCATCAGCTGAAGAGCGCACGCTATAACCTTCTCGGCGTGCGCGAGGGCAAGCTCGCCAGTGAGGATGTGCCCATGCTCAATGCCTTGAACGAAGTGCTGCGCGATGATTACATCAAAGATTCGATGGCCGGGGTGGAGCGCTGGAACCGCGTGATCGAAAAGACCGGGGTCAATTTCCGCCTAACCGTGCCGCACAAGGCTTTCCACCGCAAAATCGGCACCTTCGCACAGATTTGCGTGGCGCCCAGCGGTGAAGTGCTGAGCCAAGACGCTTGGGCCGCCCAGGCCGTGCACTGGCTGCCCAGCGCCGAAGATCGCGCCTTCGTCGCTTCGCTCATGGGACGCGTCGCCGAACCAGGCCAATTCGCGAACTGGATTGCGCCGCCGGCGCGGGGGATCAATAATCAGCCGGTGGATTTTGCCTACGTACGCTTTAACTAGCCGCCCCCGCTCCGCCCATGAACGCGCCCCTGCCGCCGCCGGAAGTCCTCCGCCAACACTTGATCGATCCCGAGGTCTGCATTCGCTGCAATACCTGCGAAGAGACCTGCCCGATCAAGGCCATCAGCCACGATGCGCGCAATTACGTGGTCGACTTCTCGATCTGTGAAAACTGCCTCGCCTGCATTCCGCCCTGCCCCACCGGCGCCATTGATTCGTGGCGCAACGTTTTGCCGACCCAGCCCTACAGCCTTGCCGAACAACTGGCCTGGGAGGCCTTGCCAGAGCCTACCGAACTCGATCGGCGACCGCCCGGCGCCGCGACGACGCTGCCGGAGGACGTCGCGGCGCTGTCCGAAACGGCCAGCGCCGCCGAACTCGGGCAGGCCCGTCCCCCGTGGTCGGCGGCGCATCCCTATACTAACCTCTACACTCCCGAGCATCCCTCGAAGGCCACCGTCGCCGGCAACTATCGTCTCACCCCCGAAGGCGCAAGCATCGAGATCCGGCACATCGTGCTCGATTTCGGGCACAAGCCGTTTCCCGTGCTCGAAGGCCAGGCGCTAGGCATCATCCCCCCCGGCGTGGATGAAACGGGCCGCACCTTCCACCCGCGCATGTACTCGATTTCCAGCCCGCGAGAAGGCGAGCGCCCGCACTACAATAACCTCGCATTGACGGTAAAGCGCGTCACCCATGACCGTGACGGCCGCCCAGTGCTGGGCAAGGCATCGAACTATGTGTGCGACCTGAAAAAGGGCGACGAGGTTACCGTGGTGGGCCCCTACGGCACCACCTTTCTCATGCCCAACCACCCCGGATCTTCGCTCTTGATGATCTGCACCGGCACCGGCGCCGCGCCGATGCGCGCCATGACCGAGAGGCGGCGGCGGCGCGTGGCGCTCAAGGAGGGCGGCGAGCTCACGCTCTTCTTCGGGGCGCGCTCGCAGGTCGAACTGCCCTACTTTGGGCCGCTGATGAAGCTGCCCAAGAGTTTCATCGACGTGCACCTCGCTTTCTCGCGCGAGCCCGGACAGCCGAAGCGTTATGTGCAAGATCTCTTGCGCGAGCAAGGTGAAAGAGTCTGGCGCCATCTGACGGACGACAACTGCTACGTCTACCTGTGCGGGCACAAGGGCATGGAAGAAGGGGTGATCGCCGTGTTCGACCAGCTAGCCAGAGCGCGCGGCTCCAACTGGCAGGCATTGCGCCGAGAGCTTTTGGGCGAAGGCCGCCTGCATGTCGAAACCTACTGAAGCGCCGGTGCCGCACGTGGCGGCGCTGAGCATTCTGCGCGACGAGCATCTCGCCATCGCCACTGTCCTCTATGCGCTGCGCTACCTGGCACAGCGACTCGATGACGACGGTCTCGCTCCACGCCTGCCGGTGCTGCACGCCATCGTCGACTACATCATTTCCTACCCCGACCGCTGGCACCACCCCAAGGAGGAGACACAGCTCTTTTGTCGCCTCCGAGAGCGCACTGCGGAGGCTGAGGCCCTGCTGACCGAACTCGAACTGGAGCATGCCGCCGGCTACGGGCTGATCGAAGCCTTGCGCGCCAAGCTCCAGGCGCTGGAGCAGGCTCAGGAGGGCGCCTTGACAGCATTCCGCGAAGCCGCATTGCGCTACGCCGACTTCGAATGGGGGCACCTGCGCAAGGAGGAAGACCTGCTGTTTCCGCTGGCTGTGCGCCATTTGCTTGCGGCGGACTGGGAGCAGATCCATCGTGCCTTCCGCGAGAACGACAACCCGCTCTTCGGACTGAAGCCGCGCGACGAAGCTGAACGGCTCTATCAGCGCATCATTGAACTTGCGCCGCCGCCTATCGGCAAGCGCTGACGCAATGCAGTGTGCTCGGCCTATCCCGCCCGCCGCCATACCTCGACCCGGTTGCGTCCACCCTGCTTGGCGGCATAAAGGGCCTGGTCGGCGCGCGAGAACAAGGAATCGAGGCTCTCGTTTGGCTCGATCTGCGCTACCCCAATGCTTGTCGTAATTCGCAGAGCCCGCTCGTCCACCTGGAGCCTTCGTTCAGCGATCAGGGCGCAAATGCGCTCGGCAATTTGCCGGCCGCCTTCGGCATCGAGTTCGGGCAAGAGCGCCGCGAATTCCTCCCCACCATAACGCCCCAGCAGATCGGTCTGCCGCAGGCCCCCGGCGATGATCTCCGCCACCGCGCAGAGCACGTCATCGCCGCCCTGGTGGCCATAACGATCGTTGATGGCCTTGAAATGGTCGACGTCGAGCATCAGCGCGGCAAGCGGGTGACCACTGGCCAGACACGCATCGCGCAAAGCCTCGCCGCGCGCGAAGAAGGCGCGGCGGTTGAGGCGGCCGGTCAAGGAATCGTGATTGGCATGGTGCTCCAGCGCATCCTGAATCCGGCGCCGTTCCTCGATTTCCTCCTGCAAGCTGGCATTGTGTAGCTGATAGAGTTCCGTTTCGCGCCGCATCTTTTCCAGGCGGTGGATGACGTGCAGTGTATTGAGGCGCAGGTCGGACTTTTCGTTGAAGACCTGCTTGTCGGCACGATGAAAGCGCTCGTGGTGTGCCAGCGCCGCGGCAAAATCCCCCTGCGCCCGATAGGCCTCGGTGAGGGCAAGACAGCAGCTCGCCACCAGCGCTTGCTCGCCGAGAATCTCCGCCAATGACAATGCCTCGCCCAACAGCGCCAGGGCCTCGGGATGCCGTCCGCGCCGATTCTCCTGCTCGCCCTGCGCGCGCCGCACCTCGCTGCGGCCGCGCTGATCACCCGCGGCCAACGCCGAGGCGAGTGCTTCGTCGAGCGCCGTGCCAGCTGACTGATCCTCACCCAGCTCGAAATGAGCCCAGGCCACCGGCAGCAGGCTGCCATGCACCAGATTGGCAATGGCAAGCTCGCGCGCCAGGGCCACACTGCGCCGCCCGTACTGCAGCGTGTCGCGGTAGCGTCGCAGATGAAAGCTCACTTCGGCCAGCCCGCCGAGAAGAAATGCCTGCACCCAGCGGTCCCCGGCGGCTTCACCAATGCGCAGGCCTTCGGATAGGCATTTAACAGCTTCCTCGGGCGCTCCCGTCGAGGAATGGATGAGCCCGATGTTATGCAGGGCGCCGGCCTGGCGATTGGTGTTCCCCAGTTCGCGTGCCAACTCCTGTACGCGCAAATAGTGTTCCAACGCGGCTGGATAATCACTCAAAAAGTAGCAGATTCGGCCGAATTCGTTCTGCACCCACATCGCCCCAGCGCGATCGCCCAATGCGTCGTAAAGCGGTGCGGCGGCCAGTAGCGCCTCCATCGCCTCGCCATATTCGGAGAGCTGCACGCAGGCGCGTGCCCGGTTGAAATGCGCCTCGGCCAAACCTTCGCGATAGGGTTGGTCGGTGAATTCCGCCTGGCCGCAAAGCTCGATCGCCTCGCGCGCAAAGTTTGCGGCGGGGCCCGATTCGCTGAAAGCGAGGGCGCGCGATAGCGCATTCAGAGCCTCGATGCGCGACTTGACCTCGGTTGCGGCGGCGAGTCGCGCTTCGAGAGTCTCCCGAGACTCAAGCATGGTCGGGGTTCACGCCCTTGGTCTCGCGCCGAGCGGCCGCCGGAGCGGGCCCTCAGCAGCCCTTGCCCCAGGAGTCTTTCAAACCCACGGCGCGATTGAAAATCGGCGCCCCCGGGCGCGAATCGACGCGGTCGGCGACGAAATAGCCGTGGCGTTCGAACTGGAAGCGCTCTTCGGGACTCGCCTGCGCCAGGCTCGGCTCAAGGAAGGCCCGAACGATGCGCTTGGCCTGCGGGTTGATTTCGCTACGGTAATCGGCCTCGCCCGCGCCCGGTTGGGGCACGCGAAAGAGTCTATCGTAGAGCCGTACCTCGGCTTCATAGCCAACCTTGGCGCTGACCCAATGGAGGTTTCCTTTGACCTTGTAATTGTCGGCGCCCGACGTGCCGGACTTACTGTCGGAGAAATACTCGCAATGCACGGCGAGGACGTTGCCGGCGGCGTCTTTTTCGCAACCGGTGCATTTCACCACATAAGCGTAGCGCAAGCGCACACTGTTGCCCGGATAGAGCCTGAAGAACCCTTTGACCGGGCTTTCCATGAAGTCCTCGCGCTCGATCCACAGTTCACGCGAAAACGGTAAGCCACGCTTGCCCCAGTCCGGCTTTTGGGGGTGGTTGGGCGCTTCGCAGGCCTCGGTCTGGTCGACCGGGTAATTGTCGATCACCAGCTTCAAGGGGTCGAGCACCGCCACGCGCCGCGGCGCGCGCTCGTTCAAGTCCTCGCGCATGCATTCTTCGAGGATGCTGTAGTCGATCCAGGAATCAGCCTTGGACACCCCGATCCGTTCGGCGAACAGCCGAAACCCTTCGGGGGTATAGCCTCGCCGGCGCGCCCCGGCCAGGGTGGGCAAGCGTGGGTCGTCCCAGCCGGCCACGTGCCCTTCCTGCACGAGTTCGATGAGCTTGCGCTTGGACAGCACCACGTAAGTGAGCTTGAGTCGCGCGAACTCATATTGCTGCGGCAGTGGCCGGGCCAGCTTGCCGCAGTCCGCCAGGCGCGCCAGCAGCCAGTCGTAAAACGGCCTTTGATCTTCGAATTCCAGGGTGCAGATGGAGTGAGTGATGTTTTCCAGTGCGTCCTCGATAGGATGCGCAAAGGTGTACAGGGGATAAATGCACCAGGCGTTGCCGGTGCGGTGATGCTCGGCCTTGCGGATGCGGTAGATCACCGGATCGCGCAGATTGATGTTGGGCGAGCTCATATCGATCTTGGCGCGCAGCACGTGGGCCCCGTCGGCAAATTCGCCAGCGCGCATGCGTCGAAAAAGCACCAGGTTCTCGGCCACGCTGCGGCCACGATCGGGGCTGTCCTGGCCCGCTTCGGTCAGCGTGCCTCGTCGGGAGCGCATTTCCTCGGCGCTCTGGCTATCGACATAGGCATGCCCGCCTTCAATGAGCGCCTCGGCGAATTCGTACATCCAGGCAAAGTAGTCGGAAGCGAAATAGAGCACCTCGCCCGACGGTGTCTGCCAGTCGAAACCGAGCCAGCAAATGGCCTCCAGGATGGAATCGACATACTCCTGCTCTTCCTTTTCTGGGTTGGTGTCGTCGAAGCGCATATGACAGACACCCCCGAACTCCTGTGCCAAGCCGAAATTGAGGCAAATCGATTTGGCGTGACCGATGTGCAGGTAGCCGTTGGGCTCCGGCGGAAAGCGGGTGCGGATCGCGGCCGCATCCACTGCGCCCAAGCCCTGGTCGCGCGCCGGACCGGGGTGTCCACACCAGCGTCGCGCCGCATACTTACCGGAACGCAGGTCTTCGGCGATAATCTGCCGGAGGAAATTGGAAGGCGCTGCCGCCTCCGGCTTGGTCGCAGGCTGGGAACTCATTTCGGATGGGGCCGATGGTCAAAGCTGATTATTGTAACTGGGGGGGGTCATTTGGTCATGTTTTCAGGCTTCGCCGGCAGCTTGAGCGCGTTCCTTTTGCAGCGCTTGCCTATCGCCTCTGGGTTGTCCACACAAACTGTGGATAATTTTGTGCACAAGATGTAAAAACCGTCGCTAAAGCTTCATCCAAGCGTCATTTTCCCTAAAACGCTCAAAAATGCGTCGGCATTTTATCTCATGAAATCATATAGCTACTACGCAGTTACGACGCGCAGGGGCATCCCATATTTAGGGCTTGACAATTTTCGGCAGTCGGCACTCGTTGTGGATTTCTCTTTGCCGCCAGAGCCTTGCCATGACAGCGGCATGACCCCTGGCAGCTTATGGTAAGCGCTTTTCCGCAGACGCCGCAGATGCCTGCTCGCGGGGACGTGCTTCCGGTGTCCCTACTGGTCAGTTCCGCACGGCTGTTGCTGGAACAACATCTCCCCAACAACTGGGTGAGCGGCGAAATCTCCAACTTCACGCGGGCGGCCTCGGGACACTGCTACTTCTTGCTCAAAGATGAGCGTGCCCAAGTCCGCTGCGTATTGTTCCGGCACCGCGCGCAGGGTCTGACCTTCAAGCTGGCGGACGGCCAGCACATCGAAGTGAAGGCCGTGGCGACCATCTATGAAGCACGCGGCGAATTCCAGCTCAGTATCGAGGCCTTGCGCCTGGCTGGCGTGGGCAGCCTCTACGAAGCTTTTGCCCGCCTCAAAGCCCAGCTCGAAGCGCAGGGCTGGTTCGCGGCGGAACGCAAAAGACCGCTGCCCGCTTATCCCCGCGCCATCGGGGTGGTGACCTCCCCCGCTGCGGCGGCTTTGCGCGACATTCTGAGCACCTTGCGCCGACGTTATCCCGCCGCCGAGGTAATGCTCTATCCCACCGCGGTTCAAGGTGCCGGCGCCGCCGCGACGATCGCCGCGGCGCTGGACCTGGCCAATGCGCGCGCCGAGTGCGACCTGCTCATCCTCGCCCGGGGCGGCGGCAGCATCGAAGACCTCTGGGCCTTCAATGAAGAACCCGTCGCCGCGGCGATCTTTCGCTCCGCGCTGCCGGTGGTGAGCGGCGTGGGCCACGAAACCGATTTCACCATCGCCGATTTCGTTGCCGACGTTCGCGCCCCCACACCCACCGCTGCGGCCATGCTGGCCACTCCCGACGGCGAGGCGCTGCGGCATCGCTGTGGCGTGCTCACCGCCCGCCTCACCCGCGCCGGGCAGCACAGCATCGAAACGCGCATGCTCGCCCTGGATCATCTGGCGCGCCGCCTCAAACATCCGGCCGCGGCGCTGGCGGCACAAAACGAACGCCTGCGCGAACTCGGGCAGCGACTCGCGCGCGCCTTTGCGCGCCAGGACGAACATCGGCAATGGCGCTTGATCGATTTGGCCACCCGTTTGCGCCGCCGGCTCGCCGCGCCGCTGCCGCCCGCGCAGCAGCTGGCGGAACTGGCGCGCCGCTTGCCCTTGGCCGCCGCCAAACAAATCGACTACAACCGCCACCGCTTGGCGCAACTCGCCCGCGGCCTGGCCCTGCTCGACCCCCAGCAGGTGCTCGACCGCGGCTATGCCATTGCCACCAACGCCCGCGGCGAAGTGCTACGCGACGCACGCCAAGCCACCCTGGGCGAAACGCTCGCCTTGCGGCTGGCACGCGGCCGCCTGCTCACCACCGTGGCCGCCCCACCCGACGGCGCCACCCAAACCTCCGAGGAATCCTCATGCCCGAAGCCCTGATCATCGACGCCCTGCGTACCCCTTTCGGCAAGCGCAACGGCGCCTTGCGCGACCTTCGTCCCGACAGCCTCTTGGCCCATACCTTGCAAGGCCTGGTGCAACGCGTTGCGCTCGACCCCAAAGCAATCGACGACGTGATTTGCGGCACCGTTACCCAAGCGGGAGAACAAGGGGCCAATGTCGGGCGCCTGGCCGTGCTGCTTTCCGGCTTTCCGGTCACCGTGCCGGCGGTGAGCTTGAATCGCATGTGCGGCTCTTCGCAACAGGCCGTACATTTCGCCGCCCAAGCGATCGCCGCGGGTGATGCGCGTTGCGTCCTCGCGTGCGGCGTGGAAAGCATGAGCCGAGTGCCTATGCTCTCCGATATCACCCCCGGCAAAGATTTCACCGGCTTTCACGTGCTGAACCCGGCGCTGTTCGAGCGCCACGAGCTCGTGCACCAGGGCGAAAGCGCCGAACGCATCGCCGATCGCTGGGGCATACGGCGCGAAGAAGTCGATGCCTTCGCCGTCGAAAGTCACCGTCGTGCCGCCGCCGCTTCAGCCGCGGGTATCGAACGCGAACTGCTGCCCACGCCGGGCGTCGATGGCGCCGGCGCGGCCCTCACCCTGACGCGTGACGAAGGGGTGCGCAGCCCCGTGGACCCGGCCAAACTTGCCGCCTTGGCGACACCGTTTCGCGCCCCTGGACAAGGCATCGTCACCGCCGGCAATGCCAGCCAGATTTCCGACGGCGCGTCGGCGGTGCTGGTGGCCGAAGCCCAATTCGCTCGCGCGCAGGGCTGGCGCCCGAAAGCGCGCTTTCGGGCGCGGGTGGTGGTGGGCGACGACCCGACCCTGCAATTGATGGCCGTGGTGCCCGCCACGCGCCTGGCGCTGGAGCGCGCCGGTGTTTCCATGGGGGACATCGATTGGTTCGAAGTCAACGAAGCCTTCGCCACCGTGGTCATCGCCTGGCAGCGCGAACTCTCCGCCGACCCCGCCAAGGTGAACCCCTGGGGCGGCGCCATCGCCCACGGCCACCCCTTGGGCGCCACCGGCGGCGGGCTTATGGCCAAAATGCTCTGCGGCCTCGAAGCCACCGGCGGCAGCCTCGGCCTGCAAGTGATGTGCATCGGCCATGGCATGGCCACGGCGACGGTGGTGGAGAGGATTTGAGCGGCGGGGCAAGGATCCACTTGACTGCATCAACCTAGCGCCCCAGAAACGCCCTCACATCCCGTGCCGTTTCCTGCGGAGCTTCCTCCATCGGCACGTGGCCCAGCCCAGGATAGAGGATGAGTTTGGCGCCAGCGATGCGCCGCGCGAATTCGTGGCCATATTTGGGCAAGATCCAAGTGTCCTTTTCGCCCCACAGAATGAGCGTGGGCAGCTTGAGTTCGGCGAGCCGCGGCAGCGCCTCGTAGGTGTCGAGGTGGCTCATGCGATAGGCGGTCGCGCGGCGATTGCCTTCGCGAAGGCCGAGATCGAAATAGCGGTCGATGAGCGCTTCGCTCACTTTGCTGGCGTCGCCATAAACGTCGCGCAGGCTTTGCGCGACGATCCAGCGCGGCGTGAACACGGTCAGTAGCCCGTTGAGGCCCGGCACGCTGTAGGCACGGAAAGCAAAGGGCAGCGGCTCTTGCGGCGGGATGCCGCGGGCGTCGAGGAGTACGAGTTTCTCGACCTTCTGCGCAAATGCCAGCGCATAGTTCCAGGCGATGCCGCCGCCCATGGAATTGCCGACGATCACGAAGCGGTCCACCCCCAGCTTTTGCACGAAATGATCGACAAACCGCGCCGCCTCGGCCCAGTGGTACCGGTTCTCGGGGTGCGGTCCGGTCAGGCCATGGCCAGGCAGGTCGAGGCGAATGAGCCGATAGTTCGACTGGAGTTCCTGCACCCAGCCGTCCCAGGTATGGAGCGAGGCGTTGGAACCGTGCAATAAGAGCAAGACCGGCCCGCTGCCCTCATCGCGATAGTGCACCTCCATGCCATCCACGGCGACGAAGCGCGAGGCTTCGTTGGCATACAGGGGTGTGAGTTCGGCGAGGGTTTTGTCGCGATGAAAGCCGCAACCTGCCAGTAGCGAGATGGCCAGAAGAATAAACAATGCTTGGGCAGCGCGAATCATCGTCGGCAACTCCATCGAATGTGTCGATGCCGCAAATTAACGCAGGATTCGCGGCAGTGCTAGAACTTTCCCGGCAGTCGCCGGACTTTTTGCGCCAGCAGGGCTGCACGCGTGGTCGGCTCGACCCGACGACGAAAAACATTGGCACCGAGCCCCGTCCGGCGTTGGAACACGCGAAGGAAATCGCGGTCACCCAAATAGCCCAAAACCTGAGCGAATTCGGCGACGCTGGCGCGCGGGTTGCGCAGATGATGGCCAGAGAATTCGCACGAGATCCTGGCCCAACCTCTGCGCCGCATTGAGCAAGGCGCGAATGCCAGCAGCGAAAATGCTGGGTGTTGGTTCCGCAGGCATAGCGGCGAGTCTCGAGGCAGGCATGACCGAGAATCGAAGTGTCGGCAGGTAGTCCCCGCGCTCGCCCCACAAGAGATCAATCGATCGAACGACGGCTGTCGCCCAACCTTCGCCAGTTGACCTCGCGGCCTCGCTTCTAGGCCGAGCTTCCCGGGATCTTGGGCGTGGAACACACCACGTCGGCATTCTGCCCGCGATGACGCAGGGCGTGGTCGATCAGCACCAGCGCCAGCATCGCCTCGGCCACCGGCACCGCGCGTATGCCCACGCAGGGGTCGTGCCGGCCGTGGGTTTCGATAGTGGTGGCGTGGCCTTGGGCGTCGATGGTCCGCCGTGGCAAACGAATACTGGAAGTGGGTTTCACCGCCAGACTCACGCTGACATCTTGCCCGGTGGTAATGCCGCCCAAGGTACCGCCGGCGTTGTTGGAAAGAAAACCCTGCGGCGTCAGCTCATCGCTGTGTTCGCTGCCCTTTTGGGTGACGCAAGCGAAACCCGCGCCGATTTCTACCCCTTTCACGGCGTTGATGCCCATCATGGCGTAGGCGAGGTCCGCGTCGATGCGGTCATACACCGGTTCGCCCCAGCCCACGGGCACGCCGCGCGCCACCACATTCACTCGCGCACCCACCGAATCGCCGGATTTGCGCAAAGCGTCCAGGTAGTCTTCGAGTTCGGCCACCCTGCCGAGATTGGCGACGAAGAAGGGGTTCTGGTACACCACATCCCAACTCTCGAAGGGCACCACGATCGGCCCCAGTTGCGCGAGCCAGCCGTGAATACTGATGCCGAAACGCTCTTTCAGCCACTTCTTGGCGATGGCTCCAGCCGCCACGCGCACCGCGGTTTCGCGCGCCGAGGCGCGGCCGCCGCCGCGAAAATCGCGAAAGCCGTATTTCTGGGTGTAGGTGTAGTCGGCATGCCCCGGCCGAAAACTCGCGGCGATGTTGCCGTAATCCTTGCTCCTCTGATCCTGATTGCGGATGAGGAGCGCAATCGAAGTGCCGGTGGTCTTGCCTTCGAACACTCCGGAGAGGATTTCCACGGTGTCGGGCTCTCGCCGCTGCGTCACGTGGCGCGACGTGCCGGGCTTGCGCCGATCGAGATCGACCTGGATATCGGCTTCGCAGAGCGCCAACCCCGGCGGGCAGCCGTCGACCACGCAGCCGATGGCCGGGCCGTGTGATTCACCAAAGGACGTGACGCAGAAGCTTTTGCCGAGCGTGTTGCCGGACATAAGATTTGAGTGGGGAAAACGATAGCGCACAGTGTAACACCCGCCTCGCGGCACGGGCGCGCGGCGGCGGCGCCAACGGTGTCCTCGCTTGGGCTTTGCGGGCGCTTCGGCCCAGAACTCCTGAGATGAAGCCAACCCTGCAGCCATGCTCCAAACGGCTGCGCCTGTTGTCATCACACGCTCTGCTTTACAAGTGACTCCGCGGCGCCCAAACTCTCCCTGCGGCGTCGCTCGGGCGCACCCTTTCAAGCAACAACATAGCAGAGCCTGACTCCCCGAATGCCGCCGGCGTCCCATGTCGAGTGTCCACCTTCAGGAGGTCGTCATGCATCGAATCGCTTCGCGTTCTCTCGTGTCTTTATTCTTCGTTCTTTTTGCTATGCCCGCTCTAGCGGTGCAACGCACTTTTGTCGCCACCTCGGGCAGTGATGCGAACACCGCATCCAACTGCGCCAGCACCACCCCCTGCCGCGGCTTCGGCGCTGCGCTCACGGTGACCGATGCCGGCGGGGAGATCATCGTGCTGAGCTCCGGGGGCTACGGGTCGGTCACCATCGATAGGTCGGTCTCGCTCGTTGCCCCGGAGGGCTTATACGCCGGCATTTCGGTGTTCTCGGGTAATGGCGTCACCATTGCCACCGCGGGAGTCAACGTGGTTCTACGCGGCCTGAGCATCAACGGCATGGGTGGCAGCAAAGGGGTGGAAATGACCGCCGGAACGTCGCTTTTGGTCGAAGATTGCGTGATCGCCGATTTTAGTGGCAGCTCCCAGCCGGGCGTATATGTCGCCACGCCCGCCGCCGTGCGCGTCGTCAACTCCCTCTTCCGCAACAACGGAATCGGCGATGTCGTGTCCAGCGGTGCAACAGCAAGCATTATGGACTCGAAGTTTCTCGGGGGCTGGTACGGGGTCTGGGTAACCGACTTCTTTGGCGGCAGCTCGGTCACTACGAGAGCCACAGTGGGTCGATCGGTCGCCGCGGATGCCGCGAACGGCTTTTACGCCACCAGCCATTACTCGGGCAATACCAGCCGCCTTCATGTCAACGATTCCTTGGTTTCTGGAATGGGCAGCATGGCCATCGAGAGTTCAACCCAGGGTGCGGGGACAGTGGAAGTCAGCGTCACCAACAGCCGAATCGAAGAAAACAACATCGGGCTTTACACCTTCGGCGCCGCCGCGAAGCTGATCGCCAGCGGCAATACCGTGATCCGGAACGGCTATGGCCTTTACCAGGGCAGTACTTCGGTGTTCGAAACCACCAGTGACAACGTCGTGCGCGATAACTCCACCAATTTGTTTGGCTCGACGACATCATTCGCGAAGATGTAGACGCTCTCTCGGCAGGCGGGAGGAAGCGCCAACGTCCGTCAGTCCCAAGCGGCGCCTTCCCGCCGCGGCATGGGGCGCGGCAAGTCTGTGCGACGGTGATCGGCGGCAGGGCCGCCTTCACCGCTCCCGCGTCATTGACGCGACTGCCTCCCGGTCTCCCGCACCAAACCCCAGGCAATCCATGCCAGAAGGGCCACTCCAGCGACAAGCACGGCCCAGAGCATCCAACGCTTCCAGTCGATCGCCTCGGCTCGCCGTGCGTCGCCGCCGGCCACTTTGGCGTCGCCCAGCGTGGCCGCGGCAAACACTTGCTCGCGCTTTTTGTCCCAATCCGGCACCAGCGTAGCAATGGGTAGGGCGGCGCTTCCGGCCTTGCGCGCGCCGTAGGCCAAACGATAGGGCGCCTCCCCCTGGGCCAGGAAAACCAGCCGCGCCGGCAGCCAGCCGAGTTCCAAGACCGGCGCTTCGTTTACGTTCACGCGCGGGTCGATGCGTAAGAGCCATTGATTGTGCTGGCTGCGCGACACGGACAACTCCGGCGATTGCAGCATCAGGCCATCTTGCTCGACGCGGTAGAACACGCCGCGGACAAGGTTCGACCAAACTTGATCCTCTTTGTCGCGCACCAGGATTTCGGCCGGAAGCATCACAGTGTTTCCGGCTAAGCCAAGGCGCAAACGGTCCACCGGCAGCGCTTCGGGCGCTTCATAAATGAACTCGCCGGCGGCATCGCCCTTTTTGAGGTAGCTTACCGCCTGCCAATGGCGCGGAGGCTCGGCTCTCGTGCTTGCCGCCTCCACGACAATTTGGCTGGGCACGAAGCGCGCCTCGCCGGAAGGCCAAGTGAGACGCAAATATTTCACGCTGCGCGCCGGCCACTCCAAACGCTGGCGCGAGAGCGTTTGCCCTTGCCAAGTGCTACGCAAGACCGGCGCAGCCTGCGCCAGCGGCGACCAGAGCGCCAAGTCGTCGCTGGCCTCGACGTTCACCCGACCCTGGTAGATCGACGGCTCGGCCCAGTCGATTTCGATCGCGGCTATCGGTTCGGCAAATGCGCGCGCGTCGAATAGATAACCTTGCGCTTCGCTTGCGGTCGTCGAGCGCGCCGCGCCATCGATGCGTATGCGCGCCTGGCCCTGGGTGA
Organism: Casimicrobiaceae bacterium; assembly: GCA_026646885.1. GTDB lineage: Bacteria > Pseudomonadota > Gammaproteobacteria > Burkholderiales > Casimicrobiaceae > JACPUX01. The sequence continues at coordinate 279,666 of JAPKHK010000005.1, forward strand.
CATCGATAGACAAATTGCTCCGTGGTGCCAGAGCCCGGGCCGGCAGCGGAAAAATGGGCAAGGACGCACGCTTGGGCTGCACCACTTCCCGCTCGCCTTCCGGCCGCCAAGCATGCGGCTGGGCCGCGCCTTTGGCATCGAAAACGCGCAGGTCGCCAAAGTCGCGCCGCGTGAATTGGCTCACCACCCCCGGCGTAAGGGTCAGCTCGAAATACGAGCCCGAGCCAGCGGTGCGCAGGGGCCGCTCATAGGCAAAATCTTCCGGCGCGAGACTGGCCGCGGCGACAAAACCGGGTGCCGCGGCCATGACGACGAGCCATCGTTTCATGATTCCACTCCCGCGTTTTCGACCTTCTTGGGCGGCAGCGGCGAGAAATAACCCACCGCCAGCAGCAACAAACCGACGCCGATGAAAGAGACGATACGCTCCACCCCGCCACGGTTGGTGAGGTCGACGAGGAAAAGTTTGGCTACCACCACCGCCATCAGGCCCGCACCCACGAACCACAAGGGCCGCAGACCGCGCCGCGAGGCCAACACCATGGCGGCCAGAGCCAGTGCCGTCCAGAACAAGGCCAGCGCGGTTTGCACCTTCATCGAAGCCATCATGGCGTCGAAATCGTAAGGCACCCCGCCCCAGAAATGCATGGCCCGCAACAGCATGGCGTTGGCCCAGATAAAGGCCGCGAGGTAGACCAACTTCTCGGTAGCGTCCCGCAAGCGCCCGGTTTCCAGACTGCGCATCCACCGGACCATCAAGACGAGGGCCAGCGCTTGCGCGAGGTCCAACGGATTGATCAAGGGCAGGTAAGGCAGCGGCCACGGGTCGCCGGTGTGGGCCGCATTGCCGAATAACATCCAGCCCCACAGGCCCGCGGCAGTGACGCCGGCAATCAGTTCGCGATAAAGGCGCGGCCAAGTCTCGCCCGGCCAGCGGCGATAAAAGCGCTCGGCACTGAGGAGCGCCACCAACATCGCCGGCACCAACAAATGGGCGATCAGCGGCCACGAGGCGCGGCCTTCCACCGCGCGGTCGATCCAATAAGCCACTTCCAGGGTGGCCACCAGCGCCAAGCCCCACACCGCCACGGCATGCAGCAGACCCATCGCGCGCGGCCAGCGCGGCGATTCGTTAACGCGCTGACACCATGCCCAGGCGACACCCGCCACAAGCCAGGCCGGCGCGCCCCAGCCCTTGAAGGGATGAGTCAGCGCAACGGTGTCGACCAACAGCGCGAAACCCAGCGCCAGCGGCATCGCCAGCGCCGGAACACGCGCTTCGCGCCAGGCGATCTTTTGCGCCAGCAGTGCAAAGGCACTGGTCGTCAGAGCGGCGAGAACCAAGAGGGCGTGCGCCAAATGCGGCTGGCGCAATTGCTGATCGATTTCCACCACCGCGTTACCCACCCACCAGGCCACACCCCAGGCCAGCAGCGCGTAGCCCACTTCCCGAGGCAACCAGGCGAGGCGTGCGGCCGCGCGGCTAATCTGCAAGGCGGTGAAAATGCCCGCCAACGCGATCATCGCCGCGCCGAGGCAACGCGCGTTGATGATCGGCAAACCCGCATCGGCGCCCCTGACTGAGGCCATATACAGCACCGCCGCCAACAACTGGAGCACCACCCCGAAGGCGAAACCCAGGCGCCGCTCCTGGCGCAGGCTCACCCACGCCACCGCCGCGCCTTCCAGCGCCCAGGCCGCCGAAGTCCAGCGCCCATCGAGTGCCAAAGGCAAAGCCAAGGTGGCGAAAACCACCCCGAGGGCGACGAAAGATTCGACCAAGAGGCGCAAGCCTTCGCCGCGTTTGGCCCAAAGCCAGCGCGCCAGCAGCAAATAGAGCGCGGCCAGCGCCAAAGCGCTGAACGCCGCGGCAAACTCGTAAGGCCGCACCAGTTGGCTTTGCAACCCAAAACCGACGATAGGCGTGCCAAACACCAGCGTGGCATCGAGGTAATGTTTGAGGTTGGGCGCTTCGCGCAGGGCGTAGCGCACCGCAATCGCCAGATAGAAAGCGAAGTAGAGCAACAAGAAAGGTTCCGTGCTGGCGAAATGCTCCGGACGGTAGCTCGTCACACCCCAAAGCGTGGCGATGACGAAGGTGAAAACAAAACCGGTTAGATTGAGCAGCCGCCAGCTCTGGCTCCAAGCCACAAAAAAAATTCCGGCATTGAGCAGGGCGTAGTAACTAAACAGCGCGACATGACTGCCCTCGCCGGTCGAGGCCAGGATCGGCGCCAGAAAACCGCCAGCGACACCCAGCACCGCCAGCGCCTGGGTCTGCTGCCTGATCGCCAGCACCGCCGCCGCCGCGCCAACCACGGCGAGCAGGGCGAAGGCCACCGTCGCCGGCAAGAGCTGATAGAGCCGAAAAGCACCAAACACCGTGAGGTAGAGAAGCGCAATGCCGCCGCCTTGCAGCGATAGGCCATAGCCCGGTTTGGCGACACGCAACCTCCAGCCCAATGCCAAGAGCCCGAAAGCCAGCGCACCGGCACCGGCCAGGCGCAGTTCTGGCGGCAGCAAGCTATGCTCGGCGGCATACTTGACGAGAAAGGCGACGCCAAAAAAAAGAATCACCAATCCAATGCGCACCACTGTGTTGCCGCCGGTGAACCAGCCGAATAGGCCGCTCGCCGCCGGCGCTTTTTCTTCCTTGAGGGGCGGCGGCGCGGATGTGCCGGTTTCGGAAGGCGTGGAGGCGTGCATCAGTGGCGCCGCTTGCGCCCATTCTTGCGCCGTGGCGGCGGCGGGCACCGGCACCGCGCTGGCCGCGTCCCGCGGCAATTCCGGCGCCGCGACTTCTTCCGCTGCGGGCGGTACTGCGGTCTCGGCAAGCGCGCCCGTCCGCAGCCCTTGGGCCGCTTCCAGTGCGGCAAGGCGCCGATGAATATCGCCCAGCGCGTGGTAGATATGCGCGATCTGTTGCTCGATTTGTGGTTTGGCGACAATCTGGGGGGCGCCGCGCCGCGCATGCCGCACCACGAAGCCGAGGATGCCGCCTACTAGCGCTCCGGCAAGAATGCCCGACTCGCGAAAATCGCTGCCCATTCCGCCCATGAGCGCGCCCAAGAACAGACCGAGAAATATCCACATGGCTACTTGTCTCCCTTCTTATTGGTGACCAAATCCGAAGTGGCGCAAACCGGCGAGTACGAGGCGCGCTTCATCCACGCTGTTCAGCCGAACGCCGATGCTTCCTGCGCAGACCGCTGGCGGCGGTGCGAGCCGCTGGGCGAACTTGCGCTCGAAACGCTGCGCATAGACTCGCCACGCCGCATCGTAACGGCCCAAGGAGTCGTGCCGCAGAAGGAGGTCGAGCGGCACGGCCAGGTTGAACCCCGCGAGCGCCGCGCGAAAGCTGAAATCGAGGTCATACAAATGAAAGCCGTCGAAAGTGTCTTCGTCAAAGCGCACCATCTCCCACACTCTGCGCCGCACCGCGATGAACACCCCATCCAGACCCTGCACACCTTCCATCACCGGCTGAGCACAACCCGCGGCAAGGAGCAGCAGACCCGCCTCCGCCGGGCGGCGGTGCAAAATCTGCCCTTGCAAGTGCGGGCGTCCCGCCTGCTCCCAGTGCGGGCCGACCAGCTGCTTGGCCCCGCACACGCCGATGCCATCGTAGGCCGCGAGATGCGCTTGCAGACGCGGCGCGAAGTCTGGGGTAAGAAGGGCGATGTCGTCGTGCGAAAAGACCAGGATATCGCCCGTGGCCATCGCCGCGCCGCGGTTGTAGGCCTCGGCGAGCGACCTGGCATCGGTAAGTACCACCAGTTCCAAGGGCCAACCGGCGAAGCGCTCGCGGTAGCCGGCGGCGACGGCGCTTTGTTTGGCGTCGTCGACGCTGCAGACGATGACGGAGATCGTTTCCCGCGCACTCTCCTCGATTGCCGGGGTCGGCGCTGGCGCCAGGCACTCGGGGTGGCGTTTCGCCCAGGCCAGCACGGCGCTGGTATAAACCTGTTGCGCCAGGCGCCAGTTCTGACGGTGGGCCAATACCGCATCCAGATCCGCGATCGCCTCCTCCTCGCGACCGCTTTGCAGCTTGGCCAGAGCCTGCTCGAATTGGCGCTCGCTCACCCGCCACCCGGACACCGCGGCGCCACCACGGTTCACCGCGTTTTCAGGTTCACAGTAAGCGCGCCACGCCTCGCGGTAGAGCGTCTCCAGCGCGCGAGTAAACCTGGCGCCGTCCATGATGGGCGAGTGGCGCAGCCGCTCCCGCAGTACTTCACGCAAGGCGGCTAGGCGGTCGCGGTCCTGGCTCCAGGCTTGCGCCAGAGCGAGGTAACGCGCTTCGTCTTCGGCCACGAACTCGGCAAGGTCCAAAGCGGTAAGCAAGCTCACCGAAGAGCGCGACGCCGAGGTGCGCCCCGGCAATGTGAGCACGGGCACCCCCTGCCACAGCGCATCGAGCGTCGTGGTGGCGCCGCTGAAAGGCAAGGGGTCGAGCGCCAAGTCCACTTGCGCGAAAAGCTCCCGGTAGGCGCGGGCGCCCACCCGCGGAACGAAAGCGACGCGCTCTGCGCGCACGCCCAAGGCCTTGCGGACCCGCTCCTGCGCCGCCCCCGCGGCAGCCCCGATCACCAGCAGCCGGGAATCTGGACAAGCCGCCAGCAACCGCGACCACAGCCCCAGTGTGGCGTCGGTGAGTTTGGAGTAGTTGTTGAACGAACCGAAGGTGAAAGGAGCGCCTTCTGCCGCCGGCAGGGGCGCGACGGGAGGCGCGTCTTGCGGTGCTTCCCAGCACCACTGCGGCTGCGGCAGGCGCAGCAGGGTTTCGCGGTGGCCCTCTTCGGCCCAAGGCGTCGGGTCGGCGATAGCGTCGGTGATGCGGTAATCCAGGCACTGCAATCCGGTCGTGCCCAGATAGTCTAGCCAAGTCATCTGGATCGGGGCGGGCTTGTGCATGAACACGCCCAGGCGGTTCTTGCCGGTGTGCCCGGCAATGTCCACCAGAATGTCGATCGCGTCGGCGCGCACCTGCTGCGCCACCGCCTCGTCGCTGTGACCCAGCATCACGCGCGATTGGATTCGCTGCGCCCAGGGCGACGTATCGGACAGGCGCTGCGGATTGTTGTAGTAGCAATAGATCTCGAAGCGCTCGGGATCGTGATGACGCAAAACCGGGCGAAAAAAAGCAGGCACCGCGCTGTGACAATCGGGCGAGACGTAGCCTATGCGCAGGCGCCGCTCCGGATTCAGGTCACGCGCCGACGGCTGGTAGCTCGCCAGCACAGGGCATTCATAGCGTTGCGCGAAGGCGCGGTGGGCGGCGAGCAGGTCTTTCGGAGCAATCTCGGGCAGAAGCTTCATCGCGGCGAGCTTGTTGGAGAAGGCTTCGCGCAGTTCCGGCGCAAGTTCCAGCGCGGTCTCGTAGGCCGCCAGGGCGTCGTCGGCACGACCCTGCTCCTTGTAGAGGTTGCCGAGGTTGTTCCAGGCTTGCGGGTGTTCCCTTTCCTGGGCCAGCGCCTGCTCCGCCGCGCTCACCGCTTCATCCAGGCGCCCCAAGGCCTGCAGCGCATTGCTCCAGTTGAGCAGTGGCCCCGGTTTCGACGGCATGAGCTGGTGCGCCCGCTGCGCCGCTTGGGCGGCTTCGGCGTATCGACCGGCGCGTATCCAAGCCGCGGCCAGATTGTTGTGGCACTCGAAATCCTCAGGCGCAAGCGCGGCCGCTTTCTGCAAGGCCTCGAGGGCCAGGCGCAGATCGCCGGTCTGCAAGGCGGCGACGCCCGCGAGTTGCCAGCCCGGCGCGTATTGCGGCCCCCGCTGCGTAAGCACCATGGCGTGCGCGAGGGCGGTCTTCGCGTCGTTGTGCAGGAGTCGCGCCCGCGCTGCATCCAACTGGCGCTGCCACTCGGGTGGCGGTGCAGCGGGCTTATTCGATGCGGTGTTCAACGCCGTTCCCCGCGTAGCTGGGCGACTTTGGCTTGCAAGGCCTCGGGTGTGACGGCCTCGGGGGCCACAGGCGCGGCGACGACCAGTTCGATACGCGAGAATGCCCCGCGCCAGCGCCGAAAAGCGCGCCCTTCGCTGTAACGGCTGAAAAAACTTCCCCATAGCCCGCGCAGCGCCATGGGCACCACCGGAACCGGCGTCGTGGCGAGCACGCGCATGATGCCGTTTTTGAAGCTATTCATTTCACCGTCCGCCGTGAGTTTGCCTTCCGGGAAGATGCACAGGATGTCGCCCTCGCCCAAGGCTTTGGCGATGTCTTCGAAGGCGCGCTCCTTGCGCTGTGCGTCCTCTTTTTCCGGGGCGATGGGGATGGTTTTCATGGCCCGAAAAATTGCGCCCAACACCGGGGTTTGAAAGATGCGGTGATCCATGACAAAACGAACCGGGCGCGGGCAAGCGGCCGAGATCACCAAGGCATCGACGTAGCTCACGTGGTTACAAACCAGCACCGCCGCGCCTTCCTCGGGCAGATGGGCGCGCCCCCGCAGACGCAGGCGGTACATGCTGTGAATCAAAAGCCAGGCCAAAAAACGCAGCAAGAATTCAGGTACCAGGGTGTAGATGTAAATCGCCACCGCGGCATTGAGTAGCGCGGTGATAAGAAACAATTGCGGGATGCTCATGCCCTGGCCGAGCAGTATGGCGCCCATGGCCGCCGCGGCGATCATGAACAGCGCATTCAAGATGTTGTTGGCGGCGATGATGCGTGAGCGGTGGGTGGGCTCGCAGCGCGACTGAATGAGCGCATACAGCGGCACGCTGTAGAAACCGGCGAACATGGCCAGGAGAAAGAGGTCGGCCATCACCCGCCAATGCGCGGGCTGGGTTACAAACGTCCCTACGCCCGTGAGCCCCGCGGGCTGGAGGCCGCGGCTGGCGAAATAGAGGTCGATGCCGAACAAGGTCATGCCGATCGAGCCGAAGGGCACGAGGCCGATTTCCACTTTGTGGCCGGAGAGCCGCTCGCACAGCAGCGATCCGATGCCGATGCCCAGCGAAAACACCGCCAGCAGCAAGGTGACGACGTTTTCATCGCCACCCAGATTGAGCTTTGCAAAGGTGGCGAACTGGGTGAGAAAGGTGGCGCCAAAAAACCATAGCCAAGAGATACCCAGCAACGAGAGAAACACTGCGCGTTTCTGCCGGGCGAAGCCCAGATTGCGCCAAGTTTCGCTCAATGGGTTCCAGTTGATCGCCAGTTCCGGCTCAGCCGCCGGCGAGCGCGGCACGAACTGGGCCGCCACCAAACCGGCCGCGGCGATGGCGAAGGTGGCAATGGCCACTTGCGCCTCGCCACCGGGCAGCGAAATGAGCGCTCCGCCGAGCATGGTGCCGGCCAGAATGGCGACAAAGGTGCCCATCTCCACCAAGCCATTGCCACCCACCAGTTCCGACTCGTGCAAATGCTGCGGCAAATAAGCGTATTTCACCGGGCCGAAAAACGTGGAATGTAAGCCCAGCAAAAAGAGCGCCACGAACAAGAGCGCGAGACTCTTCGAGGTGAACCCCACCCAAGCGATGCCCATGATGAGCACTTCCAGCGCCTTGATGAGGCGAATCATCTTGGCTTTGTCGTATTTGTCCGCGAGCTGCCCCGCTGTCGCCGAAAAGAGCAGGAAAGGCAGGATGAACACCGCCGCGATGGCATTCACCAAAACCGCCGACGGCCACTGGCTCCAGGCCGCGGCGTGGTAGGTGACGAGTATGGTCATCGAAAACTTGAAGACATTGTCGTTGCCCGCGCCCAGAAACTGGGTCCAAAAGAAGGGCGCGAAGCGGCGCTGACCGAGCAGCGTGAATTGGTTACTGGTGGGTTGAGCCAAGAGTCCTCCGGGGTGACGCAAACACGGTTCGTTTGATTTAGCCGCGCAACGCGCGGCGATCGAAAAAGCGGCGTGTTTCAAAAGCGGCATTGGCGAATGTCTTGCCCTCCCACGCGACGCTGCGCTTGAGCACGAAGTCGAAAAGGAGGGGGTTGTGTTCGCGCAAGGTTTTCAAAACGGGCGCGGCGGAAGCGGCGAGCAACCGGTCCTCCACCAGGCGGTCGACGGAAAAGATCGGCATCACGCCCGGCAAAGGGTAGTCCGAGCCGTTCAGGAGCCGGTCGTGCCACTGCGGGTTGGCCAGCAGCCGAGGCAGCACTTTATAGCGGTTGAGTTGCGTGAGGGCCGAGAGGTCGCCAAAGAGCCGGCCCTCGTGGTTCACCTCAGCGAAGAGACGCAAGAAGAGTTCGAAGTTGTCTTTGAGCGGCGCGTTGGCGCCGCGATCGAGATCGACCCCTTGCCCCAAGGAAGCGCAATGCGCCACCACCACACGCACGCCCGCTTCGAGGGCGCGACGCAGCTTGAGCGGATTGCCCAGGGCCTGCGCGTCGCTGCCGTGTACCGCTTTCTCTTCGCCGGCATGGGTGATGAGCGGCAAGTCGAAGCGCGCCAAAGCAGCAAAGAAGCGCGCGCAGCGCGGGCTCGCCGGATCGATGTTCTGGGCTGGGGGCAGCCATTTCACGGCACGCGCGCCGCTGGCGACGGCCTCATCCAGGGCATCGAGCGCATCGGCGCGGTAGGGGTGAATGGAAGTCACCCATTCGAATGCCGCGGTATGGGCTTGAGCCACTTTGCGCGCATAGCTGTCGGGCACAAAAAAAGTGGACCGCTCGGGCCGGCGCCGGCCTTGCTCGTCATGTGCCCAGTCGAAGGCGAAGAGCAACAACTTCACGCCGGGGCGCAGACCGTCGACGAGATTGAGCAAGCGCTCGACCACGCTGGCATCGACTTGGCCGGGCGCGTCATGGGCACAACTGGCGTTGAGGTAGAAGAGCCGCTGCACGAGTTGGAAGGGCGAAAGCAGGCTCTCCATCTGGGGATTCACCCACAGACCCGCGCCGGAATCGCCGGTGCCGAAAAGATGAGCATGGGCGTCCCACACCTGGTCGGTGCGCAGGCCTTGCCAAGCGCGCAAGACGATGGGGTGCTCGGCGATTTGTTTCGGCAAGGCGCTGCGACAGGGATTGGCAATACCCTCCCGGAAATCGAAGTCGCAACCGGCGAGCGCGCCGGTGGCGCCGAGCGCTAGGAGAAAGCGGCGGCGGTTCATGAAGAAACCCTCCCCCCGCCCCCTCCCCGCGGGAGGGGGTGATCACGGTTCGCCGCGATCGCGGCTCCATTTGCTTGGACGCGCGCCTTGGGGCGGCCCGGCGGTCGCGTGGGGACCCTCCCCCCGCCCCAGCCCCGCGGGAGGGGGTGATCACGCTTCGTCGTGGTTGCCGCTGTGCATACTTGGATCATGCGTGTTCCCGCATATAATCGAGCACGTCGGAGAGCACCTTGTCGAGGTAAGTCTTGTCCAGCCAGAAATAGACTTCCTTGCCGAGCTTTTCCGATTTGAGCACCCCCGCTTCGCGCAGGATGCGCAGGTGGTGTGACACCGTTGGCCGCGAAAGCGTGGACACGGCGGCGATCTGGCTCACATTGAGCCGTTCACCCGGCTCGAAGGTAAGCAAAATGCGCTGCCGATGCTCGTCGCCCAGAGCCACGAATACGCGAGACATCGCCCGCCAAGGCACGGGCAGCTTGCGCATGTAGTCGGTTTTCATGTCGATAATCTTAAACTTATCGACGTGGTTGTCAAGCCCTATGTTTCGTAAGATTTGTGCAAAATCAGCTCGATCCCCTATCACTCAAGGCCTGCAACACCGGCGCTTCCGAGACGAATTGCCAGCGAGGCGACATGAGGCACATCCACTTCCACGGCAAATTGCGTTTCGATCGGAGTTAATGGGGGTCTGTCCTCACGGAGTTACCTAGGGTTTTATAGGCAATCTTTGCTCCCGACCCTGTTTTCTCGACCCCCTTTTCCCTCTGGCCCTTTTTTTGTGTAGTCCCTGCCATCCTTTTTGTGCAATCAAAGGATGCGATCGGGCCCTTTACTACTCCCGACCCCATTTGTGCCCGATGAACCGCCGGCCCTGTGCCCAATGTCGCCCCGGCAGGCGCGCGCTCTGGCGCCACCCCACGTCGCCACCGGCGTCTGCCCCTTGCGCTTGCCACCGCTTGCAAACGGGTCTGCCGCGAGGCTCGGAACGTTCTTGCACGAAGAAGCATTGTGAGACCGGGCGCCAGCGCAAGAGGCTGCGAACCTGGCCGCATGCCTTCATCTCCGTGCTTCGTTGCGCTGCCGATCACTCTTGCCTCTACCTTCCTCAAGCACCTTGCTTTGACCTGCGCCCCGAAATCGAATCCGACACGCACTCGCCCAACGGCTCCTCTATGGACAGTCGAAGGCCGCTATCGATTCATTTACGACTCCCGGCCCCGTTCTCCGACCCCGTTCTCCGACCGACCCCGTTCTCCGACCGACCCCGTTCTCCGACCGACCCCGTTCTCCGACCGACCCCG
>JAPKHK010000050.1 GCA_026646885.1 Casimicrobiaceae bacterium
CTCGTCGATGTCGCGCCCGGTGACGAACTGCTCGCCGAGCATGCGCATCGCCAGGTCCATGCCCTTGCGGATCAGCGGCTCGCCGCCGCGTGCCACCAGGCGGGTGAGCGCGGAGGACAGGCCTTGTTCGCTGCTGGTCGACACCAGCCGGCCGGTGATCAGCAGGCCCCAGGTGGCGGCGTTGACGAACAGCGAGGGGCTGTTGCCGATGTGCGCGCGCCAGTCGCCGTCGGCGAGCTTGTCGCGGATCAGGCGGTCGGCGGTGGCCTTGTCGGGCACGCGCAGCAGGGCCTCGGCCAGGCACATCAGCGCCACGCCTTCCTGGCTGGAGAGCGAGAACTCCTTCATCAGGGCGTCGACGCCGGACGAGCGCGTGCGCGTGGCGCGCAGGCCGCTGACGAGGTCGTGGGCGAGCTTGCGCACCGGTTCGCGCAGGGCCTCGGGCAGGCGCGCCGCGTCGACGAGCGTCGGCACGCACACCGGCTCGGGGGTGCGCCAGGCGGCGTCGATCGCGTGGCGCAGATCACTGCGGGGCGTTGCGGGCAGGGCTGCGCTGGCGGGGGTGTTCGGGCTCACGGTCGGGGGCTCCTGGGCTGGGGATGC
>JAPKHK010000051.1 GCA_026646885.1 Casimicrobiaceae bacterium
ATCGTCGGCTTACGATCCAAGGCCACAGCCTTTTCGTGATCGCCAGCCTGGCGCGCAGCTTCGGCCTGGTCTTCCAATGAGCGGTGGTCGATGCGTTCAGGTCGGCCAGCCCTCTCTAGGTGCTCGTTGGCGACCGTCTCCCAAAGTGACCGGATTTTATCCGTGCTTCCTTTCGAGGATGTGCCGATTACCCGCTTGCCGGTTTCATAATGCCGGTCGCGCACGATCACATGTGCGTGCGGGTTATGCGCATCTTTCGGCCCGGCATGAATGGCGGCGAGGTATGGCACCTGTCCCTGTGTGAGCCGCTCGCAGAAATCCGAAACAGCGGCGCGGTTCTGTTCGGCGTTCAACTCGATCGGCAAGGCCAGATTGATCTTGTCGATCACGCGGGCATTGATTCGATCGGCTGCTTCCTCGGCATCGAGCCAAGCGCGAACCGCCCCGTGCTGCCCCGGAGCAGCGGCGGGCGTGTGCTTCGCCACGATGTCCGTGCACGCAGACCGACGAAGGACGTAACGCGCATGTGCGCCGGCTCGTCGATCAGCGTGCCATTGGAAGACAGCCCAACATAGAACCCCAGCGCCTTGGCACGCTG
>JAPKHK010000052.1 GCA_026646885.1 Casimicrobiaceae bacterium
ATCGTCAACGTGAACGACGGCCACGGCGCGGACGACCCCTTGCACCTCATCGTCGAAGTGAAGGGCTACCGGCGCGAGGACGCGGTGGTGAAGAAGATAACGATGGACACCTACTGGGTTCCCGGCGTGAACCATGCGGGCAAATACGGGCGCTGGGCCTTCGTCGAGTTCACCGACGTGTACGAGATGGAAGATGACTTTGCCGCCAAACTCAAGGCGCATTTCGACCACATGATCGAAACGGCAGCCGCCACGAAGAAGGACGCCTGACATGGCCACCAGAAAAAAAGAGAAAACCCCCATCAGCGTCGAAGCCATCAAGCACGAAGAAGCCACGCGCAAGAACATTCCCACAGCGGAATACCAAGCGGTGCTGGCCAAGAGCGAGCAGACGCCAGTGCGCGTGGCGTATGAGCGCCGCAACCGCGACCTCGACCCGCAACTGGTCTGGCGCGGCAAGGATGCGCAGGACGACGCCAGCCTCGTCGTGCAGGCCGCGCCGCTCTACATTCAGGAAAAGGTACATCCCAAGGCGCTGGTGGATGACCTGCGCCGCCAAAGCGAACAACGGCGCGCAGCCGAGG
>JAPKHK010000053.1 GCA_026646885.1 Casimicrobiaceae bacterium
AGGTCATCGAGGCGATGAGCCGGGTGTGCCTGGAGGCGGAGAAATCCTCCGAGCTCGGACTCGACCGCGAGATGCTCGACCGCGTGTTCACCCGCATCGACCAGTCGATCGCGATGGCGGCGATCTGGACCGCCTACCACCTCAAGGTCAAGGCGATCGCCTCGCTCACCCAGACCGGCTCGACCGCGCTGTGGATGAGCCGCCTGATCGCCGGCGTGCCGATCTACGCGCTCACCCCCGAGGTCTCGGCGCGCAACCAGATGACGCTCTACCGCGAGGTCCATCCGCTGCTGATGAGCCAGACCCACCAGGACCGCGACGTGCTGCTGTGGGAGGCGGAGCAGGTCCTGCTCGAGCAGGGCGTGGTCGATTACGGCGACCTCATCGTGCTCACCATCGGCGAGCCGATCGGCAGCGCGGGTGGCACCAACACGCTCAAGATCGTGCGCGTGGGCGAACACCACCGCCCCGGCACGCTCGACGACCCCGTCTGAATACCCGTCCGCGACGGGAGACACGGTCAGCGTCCCCGCGCACACGCTAAAATAGAATTTTCGATCGTCCGGCCGCCCCGCCCGGCGGC
>JAPKHK010000054.1 GCA_026646885.1 Casimicrobiaceae bacterium
GCTGATGGAAACGAAGGTGCGTTGTGCCGCAGCGGCGTTGAAGGAAAGCGCTGCGGTGGCAACCAACAAAGTGGCGCGAAGAACTGCAAAAGTCATGATGAACCCCTCTCTAAGTGGACGCAAGGTTTCTGCTCGATCACCGCGGCAATGAGTTCTTGGAGACCAGACCGAGACAACGGACCTATACTATCAAGCATTTTCGACTAGCTCATCCTAAGCGCGACGTAATGCGACCCTCCGCTGGGAGGAGCGGGCGTCGAGTTTGGCTTCTGGGCAGCGCGCCGCGCCATTCATCAGGTCTTGGCTAGATATTGCCGAGGCCGGTAATCGTGCCCGAAGTCTCGGTCGTATTGTCGCTCACCGTATTGTCGCCGGTCGATTGCAGCACCGCAGAGCCTTCCTGACGCAGACCCGTGGCGTTATTGGTTACCTTGTTGCCCGTAGCGGTCAATTTTGCACCGGTGCCGGATGCGATCAATCCGCGGTTCGCACTGCCGCTGGGCCGTACATGAGGGCGCGGTTCGGGCTGGCGTGTTGCCTGGAGGAGCTGGGACAACACGAGCAGGCCGTCGAGCACTAC
>JAPKHK010000055.1 GCA_026646885.1 Casimicrobiaceae bacterium
GGTGCGCGTGGCGGTGAACGTCTCCGCGCACCAGCTCGCGGGCGGGCGCCTGCCCGAGCGCGTGCGCGAGGTGACTGTGAGCGCTGCGGAAACCCTGGTCAGCGCCCGTGGGCGAAACCACCTCAGACGGCGAGGCGGTGACGACCCTTGGCACGGCGTGCGCGGATGACCGCACGGCCGCCACGGGTCTTCATGCGGACCAGGAAACCATGGGTGCGCTTGCGGCGGACAACGGAGGGCTGATAAGTGCGTTTCATGATCGGACTGCCAGTGTTAGGTCAAACGCGAGAGTTAAATGGATAATGCCATGTTTGTCAATAAGAATTTTTGCCCGAGCCTGTGGATAAGTCTGCCTCCGCAGTTTAGAATGCTGTCTTTCGACGCCACGCTCCCATGCGCTGCTGCGCGGGGCGAGGCGCGCACAGTGCGCCGCTCGAGTGCACCGTCGGTACAACTCCCCGACTCGTACAGCAACCCGGCCGCGCCCCCAGGCGCCGCGCATCAGGAATCCCGCTGCAGCCTGACCCGCCGCACGCTTTCCCGCCATCCTGCCCGACGACATCCAAGCCCCCGCCGTG
>JAPKHK010000056.1 GCA_026646885.1 Casimicrobiaceae bacterium
AAGCCCGGCGATCAGAACTCTCATTTCACCGCTCCCGAAGTGATGCCGCGGATCAGTTGCCGCGAGAAAAGGACATAGAGGACGAGCGCCGGCAGGATCGCAAGGCTGAGCGGCCTCGCCAAAATGTAACGACCCGCCGACGGCCGGCGCGGCGCAAGCCGCGTTCGACCAGGGTCGTGGGTGCGGCGGCGCGCCCGTGGCCAAGGCCGCCGCCACGGAGTCGTCGCAGGCCAGCCGCTTTCACCGAAGCCATGTGCAGGTCCGTGCAGGAGCGGGCTTGCCCGCGTATCGGCGCTTAGTTCGATGCGGGCGCTATTCCGGCGCGTTACGACATGTCTGCTATGCTACGCCCACCTCGGCCGCACGGCGTGGGGTGCGCCTCGCGGCCATTTGTCCTTCATCACCCCACACGATGAGGAGGCCGTCATGTTGCGTGTTTCTCTTGCTGTTGCTGCCCTGTTGCTGTCTCTTAGTGCTGCATTCTCCGCCTACGCGGCTCAGCGCACCTTCGTTTCCATTAGCGGCAATGATGCCAACACCGCGAGCAACTGCTCCAACACCGCC
>JAPKHK010000057.1 GCA_026646885.1 Casimicrobiaceae bacterium
GCGTTGCCCCACGCGTGCGCCTTCAGGTACGCGCGCACGCCCTTCTGGAACACCTCGGGCCCGAGGTAGCTCTCGAACGTCGAGAGCACGGCGTTGCCCTTGTTGTAGACGAGCCCGACGTTCTGCAGCCCCGAGGCGGACGCGGTGGTGCGCGCGCGGATCGCCATGGTCGAGGGCAACATGTCGCCCTTCATCACGCCGAGGATGTTCTCGAGCTCGTTGAGCCCGTGCTTGTACTCGGGGAACACCTCGTCGGTGATCTTGGCCGCCATCCAGTCGGCGAACGACTCGTTGAGCCACAGGTCGTCCCACCACTCCATCGTGACGAGGTCGCCGAACCACATGTGCGCCAGCTCGTGCGCGTTGACGCTCACGCAGCTGCGGCGCTGCCGCACGGTGGTGTTGGCCGGGTCGAGGAGCAGGATGTCCTCGCGGTAGGTGACGAGCCCGGGGTTCTCCATGGCGCCGTAGGCGAACTCGGGCACGGCGACGAGGTCGAGCTTCTCGAACGGGTACGGCGTGCCGAACCAGCGCTCGAGCGCGGCCATC
>JAPKHK010000058.1 GCA_026646885.1 Casimicrobiaceae bacterium
GCCCACCAAAATGACGGTGCGAATGCCGGCATTGCAGGCACGCCCGGAACGTTTGTGAACGGCCAGCTGATCGAAGGAGCCATTCCGTTCGCGAACTTCAAGCAAATCGTGGAAGCCGCCGGGGCATCCAGCTGATACCGCAGGTATTCCGCTCCAATAACGTATTCGTTGTCACAAAGATCGCTCAAAGGCATCGGTCTGTGATCTGCATAGCACACATAAAAACATCCCTGCGCGCCGAGATGTTTTTATGTGGCGGAGAGGGAGGGATTCGAACCCTCGATACCTTGCGGTATGCTTGCTTTCCAAGCAAGTGCACTAGACCACTATGCGACCTCTCCAGTATTCCATTGCGTATACCCTGATGAGACATGATTCGCCGAAACGAATGTTGCGGAAGGATAGGATACTATAGAAAGAAATTCAAGCCTGGGAATGCCGGATATTCGTCGAACTATTGCGCTTTGCGGATTATATAAAAAACCCGTACACGTCGCTTTTATTTGACGAAAACCGGCCTTTTTTCTATACTCGCGGCAATCGCCCCT
>JAPKHK010000059.1 GCA_026646885.1 Casimicrobiaceae bacterium
GCGATTTCGCGCATGGTGCGATAGTGATCCCAATCACGATAAAGATAATTGCCGTCCGGCAGCGGGGTGAGCGTGCTGGGCAAAGGCAGGATGGTCAGGCCGTGGCGGGGCAGGTCAAGCTCGCGGATGATTTCCGGCCGGAACAGGCTGATCACGTAGGAAAACACCGAATACTTGAAGCCGGGAAAGCTCTCTTCGGTGACGGTGGCGCCGCCGACCAGCGGCCGGCGCTCGAGCACCAGCACTTGCTTGCCGGCGCGTGCCAGATAAGCCGCGTTCACCAGGCCATTGTGGCCGGCGCCGATGATGATGGCATCGTAACGTTTGGGCATGTACAGGCCTCTCTGATCCTCATTGCGAGCGAGTAGCAATGAACCGCGTCAACTGTTCTTCCCGAGGCAGCGGAATCGGCATTCATGCCTTCCGCAAGCTGATGATGAATTCCGTGAACTTCCCCTCCTCCGTTTTCACTTTGATCTCGCCGTGATGTTGCTGCACGATGATGTCGTGGCTGATCGACAAACCCAAGCCCGTGCCTTGCCCGGCC
>JAPKHK010000006.1 GCA_026646885.1 Casimicrobiaceae bacterium
TCATGTCTTCCTTGGGCTCACCGACGGAAAGGCCGCCGATGGCGTAGCCGTCGAAGCCAATGGCCGTGATGCGGGGTGCCGAGGGTGATGACGCTGGCCACTTTGCCGGCCCCCTGCCTTTGCAGATAGGCGCGTGTCACCAATCCCCCCATGCTATGGCAAACAAGGCGCACTTGCCGGGCGCCGGTTTGGGCGAGCAAGTCATCGATGGCTTGTGCCAGCTGCGGCACGAAACGGTCGATGGAAGCCAGGGGCGGCTGGTAATTCATGGTGGCGCAGGTGAAACCGGCTGCTTCCAGCCGTCTTTGCATGCTCCACCACATGCCGCCGTTGCACCACAGGCCATGCACCAGAAGCACCGGCAGTTCTTGCGTGCGGGCAAAGCGGCGGCGACGCAAGAGCACCTCCAGGGGCTGCGCCAGGGCGAACACCAGCACGTAGCACCACATGTCCCAGAGCACCGCGCGAAGGTAAGCCGCCATGCCGATGGCCGGGCCCGGCCTCGCCCGGTCGCGGTAGCGCCGGCCCACGAGCCGGGTGAGCATGGCAAAAAAGAGCCGCAAGCCGAAGAAACAGGCGAGCATCCAGACGAGTAGCGCGCCCTTGGGCCAGGCGTGGCGCTCGGCCAGGGCGCAGCCGGCCCAGGCATAGAGGCCCAGCTCTATCCCCAGCCCGATGATGAGAAATGCGGCAACCATGTGGGGAGGCATTCTAGCAGGCCGACAGGACTCGCCGGCAAGGCGTCTTCACCCCTCTCGGTGAGAAATGCGCAAGCTTCCCTTCTGCCAGCTACGAATAGCCAGAGGCTGCCGGGGCTCGTCGGCGTACCGTCATCGCCAAGGTCGGCGCCACTACCCTGGCGGACACCACCAACAGCGGCGCCTGGACTCTTCATCAATCCGTTCCGGCAACGGGCAGCGGTTTCGGCACCGCCACCAACATCACGATAACCCCGGTCACCGTGAGCGCCGGCCAAACCATCGCCTTCGCCATGGTTACGGCCGTGGACGGCGAAATCGGCAACCTGAGCGGGTCGTTGGTGACATCCGCGGCGAGTGACGCCGCGGAAGGGGCTGCGGCGGCCCCCTTTGCGTGGGTAGGCCCCTGTGGACTATGATGATCATCGCGGCTGCCTTCATACCGGGCGTCGGGCGGCGCCCCGGCGGGTCGCGGTCTTCATCGGAGGACACCATGCCTAAAGCAATCGTAATGGCCCTCGCCCTTGGCGGTTTGGCGCTGGGAGGTTGTGCGACAACCTCAACGAGCGGCGAGCAGCTGGTTTATGACGTCGATCACGTCAAAGTCCACTTGGTCGAGAACTACGCCAAGCAGAACAACCTCCAGGTCATCTGGATAAACTACCCGCAACGCGCGCGCGTCCTCACCAATTAGCGCGCCAGTGGCATGGGGGGTTCGCCGCGCCCAAGCGGGCGCGCGCAGGCTCTTTTTTGCCGCGGCCGCGCCGGCCCTGAGAATGAGAAGGCACGGCGCACAAGGCCGTCCGCCACCCCGCAGGGCTCGGTCGAGCGCTTTTCGATCAGTGAGGCGCGCAGCACCAATGCGCCCGCGCCACACCGGCAGATCGCCCTAAGGGTGGCAAGGGCTGAGGTTTCGAGCATAATGCCGCTCAGGGAAAAGCGACAGTGAACAAACTTCTCGACGAATTCCAAGCCTCGCCCGCGCCGCTTCGCAGTGGCACGCTGCCCGCAAGGGGGCGGGCAGGATGAAGCGTGCACTCATCCTCTCCGGCGGCGGCGCCCGGGCCGCTTATCAGGCCGGCGCACTCAAAGCCATCGCCGAGATCATTCCGCCAGGAGTCAAGAACCCTTTTCGCATCATTTGCGGCACCTCCGCCGGTGCCATCAATGCCGCCGCGTTGGCTGCGGGCGCGCACGATCTCTTGGGCTCCAGCGAGGCGCTGTGCCGGGTCTGGGGCGGACTCAATATCGCTCGAGTCTACCGCGCCGAAACGTGGCCCCTGCTGCGCACCGGCGGGCGGTGGCTCGCCGCCTTTCTCACCAGCCGGCCGGCGCAGCGCCCGATCGCGTTGCTCGATGTCAGCCCGCTGCGCGAGCTTTTGGCGCAGGCCATTCCCTGGTCGGCGGTGCGCACCAACATCGAGGTGGGCGCGATCGATGCCTTGGCGATCACCGCGTCGAGCTACGACAGCGGGCTATCGGTGAGCTTTTGCATGGGGGCGCCGGAGTTGGAGATGTGGGAACGCGCCCAGCGCATCGGTGTGCGCACTTCCATCGGCATTGACCACTTGATGGCTTCGAGCGCCATCCCCTTGTTGTTTCCGCCAGTGAAAATCGGCGAAGAGTATTTTGGCGACGGCGCCATCCACCAGGTGGCACCCACCGCTCCGGCCTTGCACTTGGGCGCCGACCGCATCCTGGTGATCGGCGCCAATCGCGCCCGCCGCCACCGGGTATCGCGGCAAGAAGGCAACGGGCCTTCCTTGGCGCAAATCGGCGGGCATGTGCTCGCCAGCATCTTCACCGACGCGCTAGGCACCGACCTCGAGAAAGTGCGCCTGGTGAACACCGCGGTGCGCCAGATTCCCGCTGATGACCTTCCCAATAGTCCGATGCCGCTGCGCGACGTGGGGCTGTGCGTGCTCGCGCCCAGCGTTTCCCTGCAGGCCCTGGCCATGGAACATCATGGCCGTCTGCCTCGCTCCTTGCGCATGATCGTCGGCCGGGCTGGCGGCAGCGACGAGAGCGGCGCGGCGCTGCTGTCTTACCTGCTCTTCGACGCCGCCTACTGCCGCGCCTTGATCAATCTGGGCTACCGCGACGCGATGGCGGCCAAGAAGGATTTGTTCGCGTTCTTGCGCGATGATTGAAGGGTCGCCAAAGGCACTGTAGCCCCTCGCCGACGCGCTTCGTCCCTTGCGCCAAGCGCTGCCGCGCGGCGCATGAAGAGGCGCGCAAAGTCGATTGCGGGACGGGTACGCCGCTGGGCCCTCAGTCTGTGGCAAACTGCACGCCTTCGCCGAAGGGGTTTTTGAGAAGAAGCCCGCCATGCCCGCATGATCGACCACGCCTTCGCTACTTGCCATTTTGCGCTGCGCCAGCAAAGCGCGCTGCGCCAGGCCGTCACCGCGGCGACGCGCCGTGACGAAACCGCCACGGTGCTGGAAAACGTGGCCGCCGCCCGGTTGTCTGCCGCGGCTAACGCGCGCATCGCCGCCCACGCCACCCGACTCGTGGCGCGTGTGCGCGCCGAGCGCTCCAAGTCCACCGGCGTCGATGCCCTGATGCACGAATTCACCCTCGGCAGCGCCGAGGGCATCGCCCTGATGTGCCTCGCCGAAGCGCTCTTGCGCATCCCCGATCAGGCCACCGCCGACCGCCTGATCCGCGACAAGATCGCCAAGGGCCATTGGGATGCGCATTTGGGCCGGGACAAATCCCTCTTCGTCAATGCCGCGGCCTGGGGCCTGATGATCACCGGCAAATGGGTGATGCTCGCCGATCCGGAGCGCGAATTGCGCGGTGCGCTGGCGCGGGTGCTCGAAAAGGGCGGTGAGCCGATCGTGCGCAAGGGCGTGGACGTGGCCATGCGCATGATGGGCGGCCAGTTCGTCATCGGCGAAACCATCGAGGAAGCCCTGGTCAATGCCCGCAAAGCCGAGGCGCTGGGCTACACCCATTCCTACGACATGCTGGGCGAAGCGGCTCTGACGCGCGATGATGCGGAACGCTATTTCGCCGCTTACGCCAGCGCCATCCACGCCGTGGGCAAAGCCAACGCGGGGCGCGGCATTCACCGCGGGCCCGGCATCTCGGTGAAGCTCTCGGCTTTGCATCCGCGCTATAGCCGCGCCCAGCGCACGCGCGTGCTGCAAGAGTTGCTGCCGCGACTGCGCGAACTCTTGTTTCTCGCCATGCGCTACGACATCGGCTTCAATATCGATGCCGAGGAAGCCGAGCGCTTGGAATTGTCGCTGGACCTGATCGACGCCCTGGCGCGCGACCCGGCCTTTGCCGGTTGGAACGGCTTGGGAATCGTAGTGCAGGCCTATCAAAAGCGCTGCCCCAGGGTGCTCGATTTCCTCGCCGCCCTGGCGCGCGAAACCGGGCACCGCTTCATGCTGCGCCTGGTGAAAGGCGCCTACTGGGACGCCGAAATCAAGCGCGCCCAAAGCGATGGCCAAGATGGCTACCCGGTGTTCACCCGCAAGACCTACACCGATGTGTCCTATCTCGCTTGCGCCCGGCAGATCCTCGCCCACACCGAGGCCTTCTACCCCCAGTTCGCCACCCACAATGCCCACACCCTGGCGGCGGTGGTCGAGCTGGCCGGCGATTATCGCGATTACGAATTCCAGTGCCTCTTCGGCATGGGCGAGACGCTCTACGACCAGATCGTCGGCGAACGCGGGTCGAGCCTCACCTGCCGCATCTACGCGCCGGTGGGAGCGCACGAGAATCTGCTCGCCTATCTCGTGCGGCGCCTCTTGGAAAACGGCGCCAACAGCTCCTTCGTAAACCGCATCGTCGATCGCAAGGTGAGTATCGACGAGCTGGTGGCCGACCCGGTCGCCGCCGCAGACGCCCTGGCGGGCGCGCCGCATCCTCTCATCCCCATGCCCGTCGCGCTTTACGGCAGCGCGCGCCGGAATTCGCGCGGGCGCGATTTGGCCGCCGAACCGGTGCTGGCCGAACTCGAGGACGCCCTGCGTTTGAGCCAGGGCATCGACTATCGCGCCGCCCCCCTGCTGGCCGAGGGTGAAATCATCGTTACCGCGCCGCTTGCGGTGAACAACCCGGCACGGCGCGCGGAGCGCGTCGGCGTGGTTCACGAGGCACGGCCGGTGGACGTGAGCGCGGCGCTAGCGAGCGCGCTCGCCGCCGCGCCGCGCTGGGCCGCCACGGCACCGGAAATGCGCGCTGAAGTGCTGCTGCGGGCGGCCGATCGCCTGGCCGAGGAGCAAACGCGCCTGGCGGCACTGATCGTGCGTGAAGCCGGCAGAAGCATCGCCAATGCCATCGCTGAAGTGCGCGAGGCCGAGGACTTCTGCCGCTACTACGCCGCCGAGCTTCTGGCCGGTGCCGCGCCGGGCAAAGGTATCGGCCCGGTGGTTTGCATCAGCCCCTGGAATTTCCCGCTGGCGATTTTCATCGGCGGCATCACCGCCGGCCTGGCCGCGGGCAACCCCGTCTTGGCTAAGCCCGCGGAACAGACGCCGCTCATCGCCGCCGCCGCGGTGCGTCTGCTGCACGAGGCAGGGGTGCCCGCAGCCGTTTTGCAATTCTTGCCGGGCACGGGCGAAACCGTAGGGGCGCAACTGGTCGCCGCTCCAGAAATTCGCGGCGTGGTGTTCACCGGCTCGACCGAAGTGGCGCGGCTCATCCAGCGCGCCCTCTACCGGCATGGCGACGCCCGCCGCGTGCTGGTGGCCGAAACCGGCGGGCAGAATGCCATGATCGTCGATTCCTCGGCACTACCCGAGCAAGTGGTGAGCGACGTCCTGGCCTCCGCTTTCGACAGCGCCGGCCAGCGCTGCTCGGCGCTGCGGGTGCTCTGCTTGCAGCACGACATCGCCGACCGGGTGCTCGCCATGTTGATCGGGGCGATGCAGGAACTCGAACTCGGTGACCCAGCGGAGCTAGCTACCGACGTCGGCCCGGTCATCGACGAGCCGGCGCGAACCGCACTACTTGCCCACATCCAGCAGATGCGCGGCAGGGGGCGGCTTTTGTATCAATGCTCGATCGACGCGCGGCACGCCCAGGGCTGTTTCGTGCCACCGACGCTCTTCGAAATCGACCATATCAACGTCTTGGCGGGCGAGGTCTTCGGCCCGGTGCTGCATGTGCTGCGCTTCGGCGCCGACGAGCTGCCACGCCTGTTGCAAGACCTCCGCGGCACCGGCTACGGCCTCACCCTGGGTGTGCACAGCCGCATCGATCGCACCGTCGAAGAAGTGCTCGAGCACGCCGCTGCCGGCAATGTGTACGTCAACCGCAACATGATCGGCGCGGTGGTCGGCGTGCAGCCCTTCGGCGGCGAAGGCCTCTCCGGCACCGGACCCAAGGCGGGCGGCCCCTGGATGCTGCCCGCGTTGCAGCAGGATGCGGCGCTTGCCCCCCAGAGCGAGCCGTTGGCGAAGCTGCCCGAGGCGCTGGAGCGCGCGCTCGCCAGCTTTGCCGATGCCGGCGCGGGCTTGAGCACGGCCCAGTGCGCCTCGTTGCGCGCGCTTGCCCAACGGCTCGCAAGCCAGCGCGCTGCCTGGGATGAGCGTTTGCTGCCCGGCCCCACGGGCGAGCGCAACAGCCTCGCGTGCCACGGCCGCGGCGAAATCGCTTGTCTGGGCGGGGAGTCGGCCCTTGCGCTGGCCCACCAGGTCATCGCTGCCCTCGCCGCCGGCAACACCGTGGCTTTGCGCGCCAGCGCCGTCGGCGCGCTGGCGCTGGCGACAAGCATGAACGGTGCAGGCGTGCCGGCACGCCTGCTGCCAGACGCAGCGCTCTGCCAGGGCGGGGTGCTGTGCACGGAAGCGCTCGCGCCAGGAGCGTTAGCCGCCGTACTCGCTCGCCCCGGGCCGGTAGTGCCGGTGATCCTTCCCGACGCGGCTGGGAACTACCCCTTGTGGCGCCTGATGCACGAGCGTTCGGTGAGCATCAACACCGCGGCCGCCGGCGGCAATGCCTCGCTGCTGGCGATTTCGGCGTGAGCGGCAAGTGCCCCCGATGGTCTGAGGGCGGGAGCACTGCCGGTGCATGAGGCCGGCGGGCGCGCCAGGGCCCTGCTCGTCCTCGGCATCGGCGTGCTCGCCGTGTCGACCAGCGCGATTTTGGTGCGCTACACCCAAGCGGAGCCCGTCACGCCGCTCGCCGTCGCGGCTTTGCGCCTGGCCTTCGCAGCGGCCTTGCTGACGCCGTTGGCGGCCCTGGCGAAGCGGCGGGAAATTGCCGCCGTCGCTCGCCGCGATTTGGGGCTGGGGCTTCTGGCGGGTCTCTTGCTGGCCCTGCACTTCGGCACTTGGATCAGCTCGCTCTATTTCACCTCCATACCCGCCAGCGTGGCGCTGGCGACCACCAACCCGCTGTGGATTGCCGCGGCTTCCTGGCTACTCTTCAAGGATAAGCCGGGCTTCAACTTGCTGGCCGGCATTGCCGCGGCGCTGGCCGGAACGTTGTTGATTTTCGCCAACGGCGCGCAGGGCAGCGGGCCGGCGCCACAGCCTCTGCTCGGCAATGGCCTGGCGCTGTTCAGCGCGGTGGCGATCTCCGGTTACCTGCTGATCGGCCGGGGCTTGCGCGCGCGGCTGTCGCTCCTGCCTTATGTATGGATCGTGTATGGAGCGGCGGCCCTGGCGCTGCTCGCCGCCTGTCTGGTGGCGGGAGTGCCGCTCATGGGCTATTCAGCGACCACTTACGGATTGATCCTGCTCATGGCCTTGGGGCCGCAACTCCTGGGGCACACCGCCTTCAATTGGGCCCTGCAGCGCCTGAAACCGGCCGTCATCGCCCTGGCCATTCTCGGCGAGCCCCTGGGCAGCGCCATTCTGGCCTGGCTGCTCTTTGGCGAGACGCTGGCACCGTGGCAGATGGTCGGCTTCGCCCTGGTGCTGGGCGGCATCTACCTGGGTGCGCGCACCGAACGGTGAGGCCTCAACGGTCGGCTTGAGCAGATGAACATAGGAAGCGCCGAACGCCAGATACTCTGCGGCGACAATTATGGAGTCCCACAGAAACTTGACCCCCAAAACGTTTGAGGCAAGCTGCCCGAGGAGGCGAGCTGAATGCGTTTCTACCCCTTGCGCTTGCTGCCAAACAGGCCAAGGAGCACCAGAACGATGCCTGCGCCAAGCTGAAACTTGACGAGTAACCAGAACCAGTTCGGTTCTGAAGATTCAAGCACTGCATTCCAGCCGACGTAGGTCTTGCCCATCCATGCTGAGGCGGCAGCGTAGGCCAATACACCGCCACCGAGAACAAGAAAACCCAAGCGGCTTAGCTGTCTCGGGATTCGATTCAGGCCTCGTCTGAGTGGTGCAACGGTAGCAAATAGGAGCCAGAACACCCCGGCGACAAGTATGAGTGTGAGGACAGCCCTATCGATTGTGACTGGGCCTGCCGCGTAGGCGCTTGAGTGACCGACAAGTGCTACGACGGCGATTGCACAACGAACGCGAGAGCGGCTAACGACAGGGATCATGTCCAGCAACGGAGCGGGTGGAAGGGTTGGAATTGATCTGGCCAAGAACGTCTTTGCCGTGCATGGCGTCGATGATAGCGGCAAGGCGGCTTTGGTCAAGCCCAAAGTATCGCGGGAGCATCTTCTGCCGCTTTTCGCGCAACTGCCGCCCTGCCTGATCGGCATGGAAGCCTGCTCCGGCGCGCACCACTGGGCGCGACGGTTTCGGCAGTACGGCCACACCGTGCGACTCATGGCGCCCAAGTTCGTCACCCCCTACCGTATGAGTGGCAAGCGCGGCAAGAACGATGCGGCAGACGCTGCCGCGATCTGCGAAGCCGTCAGTCGGCCCGCCATACGCTTCGTCCCGGTCAAGGAAGAACATCAGCAGATCATCCTGTGCCTGCACCGCACCCGCAACGGGTTCGTCGAGGAACGCACGGCCACCTACAACCGACTGCGCGGATTGATCAGTGAGTTCGGCATCGTCCTGCCGCAGAAGGTCGCCAACCTGCGGCGGAACATCGCCGCACACCTGGAAGACCTGCCCGGCTACGCCAATCAGTGTGTGGGCGACCTGCTGGCGCATGCCGATGCGCTCGATGTGCGGATCGCCGAGTACGACCGCGCCATCGCCCAGGCGGCGAAGGAGGACGCGCGCAGCAAACGCCTGATGCAACTGCCCGGCATCGGTCCGGTGACCGCCAGCGCGCTCTTGGCCAGCATGGGTGACGGTCACGACTTTGCCAACGGGCGCCAAGTGGCGGCGTGGATCGGCCTCACGCCGGGCCAATACAGCAGCGGCGGTACCGCCCGCCTGGGCCGGATCACCAAGGCCGGCGACCGCTATCTGCGCAGCCTGCTGGTGATGGGCGCTCGGGCCATACTGAGCGGTTTGGGGACCAAGCAGGACCGCTTCAGTCGCTGGGCACGCAGCCTGCAGGAACGGCGCGGCTACTGGAAGGCGGTGGTGGCCATCGCCGCCAAGAATGCGCGGCTGGCCTGGGCGGTGTTGAAGTTCGGCGAGGATTTTCGGCTGAGCCCGAGCGCCGCCTGAACGGCCGACAAAAGCGTCAGCAAGCAAAAGACAGGAAAGGAACACAGGTGCCACCGAAGAGACCGTGGCCAGGTTTCACCGATGCACTGCATGCGTTGATGTGAAGCGGGTTGGACCCGCGCCGGGAGCGCCTGATTAACTCTAGGGGAGTCGTCATTCTCGACCAACGATCGAGGCCCCGGCGCGCGTCTTTCATCAGGGTCCGGGCGAGATGCCCAACATGACCGGTTGTAGTTTCGCAGTCCGCCATCTTCTCCATCGAACCGCGCAGTGGCAATGAATACAGACCAGGAACTACCGATGAACTGAAAATCAGAAAACCGCTTGCATTGTTTGGGGAAGCCCTTGTAGTTTGAGGTAACCGGCCTTGCGCGGCTTTATGCGCAAGGTCCGGTTGACCGATGGGTTGGGCGTCTTGGCGATACTGGACACCTTGCGACCGTTGCTGTACAGTAATGCGTACATTTCAGGAGCCCCACCATGGACGCGATTACCTACACCACTGTTCGCGCAAACCTCGCCAGCGCAATGGATCGCGTTTGCAACGACCACGAAGCCTTGATTATTACGCGCAACGGCGAACAGTCCGTTGTGATGCTTTCGCTCGAAGACTTCAAGGCACTTGAAGAAACCGCCTACCTTCTGCGTACCCCGGCCAACGCCAAACGGCTGCTCTCGGCGATTGCGCAGTTGAACGCCGGGAAAGGCGTTGAGCGGAAGCTGGCCAAGTGAAGTTGATCTTCTCTGACGAGGCATGGGAAGACTACCTGTATTGGCAAGAGCAAGACAAACGCATGATGGAGCGAATTAACAAGCTGATTCGGGAAACAAAGCGTGAGCCGTTCACCGGCGTAGGCAAGCCAGAACCCTTGAAGCATGCGCTATCGGGATTTTGGTCTCGGCGGATCACAGATGAACATCGAATGGTGTATCGCGTTGAAAAAGGTGCGCTAGAAATAGTGCAGCTTCGGTTCCACTACTGACCCAAGACGCCCAACGTGCCCGGTAACCGGCGCGCGCAGTACGGAGCCCCGCAGATGGCGGCAGGTCGCGCGCGTCCGCGTTCACCGGGGGGGTTAGGCCTCAAGAAAGATCCCATCCTACAACTCTTACTCTCGCGGGGCGGCCTTTGACGCTAAGTGGTTCTATGACCTCGATCGTGAGCGTGTAAGTCTCTCGTGACCTTGCTTTGAAGTAGGTGCCCCAACCACCGGACGCCTTCTCGCCAACTCGCACGGGCCTAGCTCCGCCCGGAATTGGGACGTCCTTTGATTCACCGCGTAGATATAGACGCGATGTGGTGCCACCCAGCGCATACGACCAGACCCATTCGCTCAGTGGTTGGTTCTCGGATATAACCACGGCCCCGGCAGACGTCCTCAACTCAACCCGCACACGACCACGATGATCGGGCCGGGGTCCGCGTACCGAGTTTGGCGATGGCTCGACAAGCTCGAGCCCCACAACGAACTCGGCGTTTGGAAGCTCGGAGAGTCGATAGGTGCGTGTGTTGTGCGTTTCGAGATCGATCGGGCCAAGATCCAGGACGTACCGCATTGAGTACATCAACGGACCGTTGTCAACGAAACGCCCGTCGCCCGAGTATGAGATGTACCGAGCGCAACCTGCGATCGTCACACTCAGGCAGAGGCTGACGAAGGAGTTGGCGAGGCGAGTCACTTGAGGCCTAACGTCCGCGTTGACCGGCCGCCGAGGAGCGAAGCGACGAGGGTACCGGCCAGCCCCGCTGGCCGGCGGTCCGGTCGAACGCGTGGTTCGGCGTCGGCCTATTCGATGCGGTCATGCTTTGCGAGGTTGTGGCGCGCGCACAGCAACTGAACGTTCGTGGCAACCAGCGAAGTGCCGCCCTTTGAAAACGGTAAGACGTGGTCAAAGTGGAGCTCATCGGTCGCGCCGCAGATCGCGCACTTGCCGCCGTCACGTTTCCAAACCTCCAGCTTCACACTGGTTGGAATTAGCCGCCTGCGCTGCGCGTCAGGTCGCGCAGGTTGTGCAAAGTCTTCTTCGCCTTCGACGGCGACGAGGCGGAACTTAAACACGCTCCGATGCTCGTCTCGCTCCACCCAGGAGTCAGTCAGGTGAAACACGCCGTTGTATGACCAGATACCGGTCCGGATCTTCTCGTAGACGCGGACACGCTCAGGTGGGCGTCCCTGAAGTTTGAAGAACTGTGCGGCTTGATGAAATTTGCCGTTTTGGGTGAGACCTCCGGAAGGAAACTTATCGGGCTAATCAACCACCTTGGGGTTTCGGCAAGCCGACGTCTTTGGGTGATCGTGCCCCTCATAGATGAGAGTTGTACCGCCGTCCTCAATGCGGTCACGATACGGGGCATTC
The DNA here is from genome assembly GCA_026646885.1 of Casimicrobiaceae bacterium. GTDB lineage: Bacteria > Pseudomonadota > Gammaproteobacteria > Burkholderiales > Casimicrobiaceae > JACPUX01. The sequence continues at coordinate 11,567 of JAPKHK010000006.1, forward strand.
GGGCGTAGGGACATGAGGATCACCGAGTGATTCCCGCCCAAACCAAAGTTCATCCCCTGCTGAAGACTCGCGCCCTCACGGCGGCACATCTCGATATAGGAGATGACGTTGTCGCTCACGGCCTGTCAGACGACGCCGAACGCAGGAGGTCAGGCGACTGTCGCGGCTTTATGCGACAGATCGCTTGCACCGTAGGGTTAGCCCTCAACGTAACTACGGAGAAAAGACAATGGGATGCGACATTCATAGCCACGCCGAGCGGAAGAACGCAAGCGGCGCGTTTGAAACGATAGCCGATCTCGCGCCGTTCGCCTGGCGCAGCTACGGCATGTTCGGGTTCTTGGCCGGGGTGCGGAATTACTCGGATGTGCCGCCGATTGCGGAGCAGCGCGGATTCCCGCCGGACGCTAGCCAACCGGTTGCGGCGCACTACGAAGAATGGGAGGGAAACGCACACGGCGCATCGTGGCTGACGCTGGACGAACTGCTGGCGTTCGACTACGACGCGCCCTGCGAAGACCGCCGCGTTACGCGGCGAGTTGGACCGAACCACTGGAACGGAGGCTGCACGGCCAACCCCGGAGAAGGCCTGGCGACGACGTTTCGCCAGTTCCTCGGAGAAGGGTTCTTCGACGAACTGCGAAAGCTCCAAGTGGCGGGAGCGGAGCGCGTTGTCTTCTGGTTCGACAACTGACATGAGGGCTAACACGTGGAGGTCACCGGCCTGCGCGGCTTTTCGCGCAGGTCCGGTGGACCGCAGGGTTAGCCATCGGCGGTTCAAATATGCGGTTGTAGATCACGGTAGATTTTCTCGACGTTCTTCAGCGAAGTTTCTATGAAGGGCAGAACTGACACCCCGTTTTCCTTGAAGCGGAAGTCCACCCAAGTAATGAGTTGGGTCTGAGCCACATTATTCGGGACGGGCATTTGGGTTCTCGGGTCGATAGGCACGCCCATCACGCTGACACCGCCACCAAACGTCACGCCCGGCCCCCAAGAAACAGACCCTCCACCCCGTGAAACAGTTACTTGCCGTGATTCCGTTCTGGTTTGCTCGACTAGGTCTTGGTGCTTGTTGTCATTGTTCAATCGATTGAAATGACCAAGCCACGGATCACGGTACGGCTGAACACCCTCAAGGATGCCGCAGACGACCGCGCTTGTTGTTTGAAGGCCCGGATAGTCTCGACTTACGGCTTGATTGAACTCGGGAGCAGTAGCTCGAATAGGAAAGTAGAGCCTGTCAGGTGATTTCGCCGACGGACAATGCGTTTCAAAAATGTCATGCGCAAGATAGTCGAGGCAAGAGCGGAGATTCTCAAAGATGTTCTTGATATCGACCTTCAAATCTTCCCGCACCTGCTTGTCGTGAAGCGATGCGTCGTATGCGCGCTTGAGATCGGCAAACACAATTTGAGATTTTCGCAGCAGTGCTTCAATGCTAGACGCGCGTTTCATCTGTGGTCTCCGATGGCTAACGTTCGAGTTCAGGGGGCCGCCGGCAAGCGCAGCTTGCCGGCGGTCCCCTGGAACGAAGGGTTAGCGGTCTTAGATCGCAAAGCGGTTGATGGCATAGGACAAAGTTGCGCCAACGACATCAGTGTTTCCTTCCTCCGCAAACTTGACCACGCGAGGTTTGCCCTTGTCGTCCGTCAGGCGGACGCCATCGCTGTAGAAGTTGAGCTCAAGCAGCTTGTCTAGGCGGATGTTGAAGGACTTTGCGTCACCACGAAAAATCACGCGCTTGTTCGTAACGATTAGGTCGCCGGAACTGACGGGCACTACGGCGGTGTCGCTCACGATATGGCCGCGATGCCCCCCGACTCGGTAGGACACGCCCTTCGCAATTCGGAAACTGAAACCTTGGGAACCGCCTTCATAGCGGCGTCTTACGACGCGCTCTTCAAGGATACTGGCTGGTTCTGACCAGTACGCCAGTTCCGTCTTCTGAAGGATGACGTTGGGTACGGCAACAGTTGGTGGGTTGCCGTTTTGGATTTCAGTGAGAAGTCGGAGACGGGCCAATTCCTTCTTTGACTTCGCAATCTCAGATTCTGGAATCATCAGGAACTGCTGGAGCTTCGCAAGCTCCGCCTCCTCTTCCGCGGTGACAACGCCATCCGCCTTCGCGGCGCGAAGCGCCGCGTTATATGCCTGAGCGCGAACGCCCCTCAAATCGTCTTGCGTGAGCTCAAGCTCTTTGTATCGAGCTTGGATTTCTTTGATCTCATCGTCGGTCAGCTTCCCGTCTTCAGCCGCTCTGATAAGGCCAGCCAAGAATTCCTTCTTGTCTTTGGCATGCTGCCGGATGGCGGAGATTTTCTCGGAGATTCCGCTGAAGAAGCCCATGCTTTTTTCCTCCCTCTTGTGACGATGATGTGCGCTGGGTAAGACCGCTAACGTGAAAGTGACCGGCGCTCCGCCCACGACCGCCAACAAAGGAGATGAAGCATGAGCGACCAAGAACAGCAAGCGAAGCCTGATGGCGGAGCGTCCGTGTCGACTGCCATGTTAGAGCGCACGGTGACAAGCGGCCAAATAGCCGCATTCAACATGCCGACGCTAAAGGTTCCTAGCGTATTCGACGGGGACGTGCCGTTTCTTACGTTCAACGTCGAAGACGGGAATGGCGGTAGCCGTGTCGTAGGGAAGCTTTGGGGGCGTGGCGGGGTACTCAGCTTTGAGGGAGACGCCGATGAAAGCGCAATGGTGTTCTTCCGCGAGTTGATAGAGCGTAACCGCGAATTTCTGATGCGCTCTAATGTTTGAGGTAAGCGGCAGCCGGAACGCCGCAGGCGTGGAGGGAACCCAAAGCGTAGCTTTGGGCTGTCCGCTTGACCGAATTGTTGGGCGTCATGGTGCGTTTAAGAGCTTTGATTTCTCGCGCTCAAACTCTTGCTGAGTTAGTGCGCCGCTATCCAATAGTTTCTTCAAACGCTCAAGCTGTTCAAGTTTTTCTGATGGAGAGAGCGTGGAGGCTTTAACGCCTGGCCGTGCAACGCACTCGAAGACCCATTCGACTCGCGGAAAGTTGCCCAGAATATGAGGCGGCGTTGAAGTTCTCTCTTGAAGAAGTCGCACGCTTTTCTCTTGGCGAGCACAGTGCTTACTTGCCATCTCTTCGACGGTGTTTCGCACACTTGCCAACGAGACAAAACCGGAGCCTCCTTCGTAGAACGCTCGATAGGACTCCTCTCCGGGAGTCGGTTTGGCGAGATCAGCTTTTTCTCCTGAATAAACGGCAGAGTCAAACGGCGACTTGCTGTTTGCGGAAACTTGAATTGGAGGAGTGCTTGAGCATCCAAAAGCAGAAAGCGCTAGAAGCAGAACAAAGATGTGATTTTTGATTGTCATGAAATTTAGGGAATCCTGAGTTTGTGCTTTTGACACCCAACGTCTGAATTCACCGGCCGCGCAGCGGTCCGGTGGAATGATGGGTTCGGCCCCGGCCGAGAAAGGACAAAGCAGTGAAGCTGAAGATGACGATTGACGAAGCGCTGGAATTCGCGGACGAGTGGAGCAAGGGCTTGACGTTGTACGAAGGCGCGCAGGGCTGGCGCGTGGTGTGCATGTTGCTGGCCGAGGAAGTACGGCGGCGCGTTGGCATCGGCGGCGAGTTGATTGCGGCCAGGCGAGAGCGCGACGAACTGGCGGCGGCGATACAGCAAACACTGGACGAAAACGGGCACCTCGCGGATGGCGATGTCTGCACGCTAAAGGTGCTAAAGGACGCGCTCTCAAAAGTCAGTGCCGGCGGCACGGTGACTGAGGGGCCGAACGTAAAGTCGGGAACCTATTTGACGAAGAATAAACCGTCAGAATCCGCAATAGTCCGCAGCTTCGTGGAAGAAAAACGCTTAGCATCAACGAGGTATCCAATTTTAGCAAGGCCTAAAACGTGGCGCAAAAAGCGTCTGAATCTCCCAGGCGTCTGGATCGGGTGCGCTACCCATTCCGGTCCAATCATTACAGCCACCGTGCCGAGCAGGCAGATTTACGCGGGATTTAACGCCTCTAGCCCTTCTTTGGCAAGAGTCATTCCGGGCCTCGGATGGCAGACCTTCGCCGCGCGTGCCTCGACACAGCGCAGAGCGCGACTCTGCAGCTACACAGGCCGCGCCATCGGTCATGACCGCAAGTCGCGGGCGAGTCGGCTCCCACATACAGCAGGCCGGCCGCGCCTCCGCTCAAACGTGCAGCGCGTGCCCCAGCGCGCGCAGCGCCGCTTCTTGCACCGCTTCGCCCAGCGTGGGATGCGCGTGGATGGTGCCGGCGATGTCTTCCAGGCGCGCGCCCATTTCGATAGTTTGCGTGAACGCGGCGGCGAGTTCGGAAACGCCGCGGCCCACCGCCTGCCAGCCGACGATGAGGTGATTGTCGCGCCGCGCCACCACGCGCACGAAACCTTCGGTGGATTCGAGCGTCATGGCGCGGCCGTTGGCAACGAAGGGGAAGGCGGCGTGCTGGCAATCTAGCCCTCGTTTGGCGGCGTCCTGGGGCGAATGGCCCACGGTGACCACTTCGGGGTCGGTGAAGCAAATGGCGGGGATGGCCGCGGGCGCGAATTGGCGGCGCTTGCCGGAGATGATTTCGGCCACCATTTCGCCTTGAGCCATGCCGCGATGCGCGAGCATGGGCTCGCCGGTGAGGTCGCCGATGGCCCACACGTTGCGCATCGAGGTGCGGCATTGGTCGTCCACTTTCACTGCGCGCCCGGCCATATCGAGTTGCAGACCTTCGAGCCCGAAGCCTTCGGTGCGCGGTTTGCGGCCCACGGCGACGAGCACCTGATCGGCGGGCAACAAAAATTCGTCGGCCATGGCGCTTCTGACGCGCACGCCTTTGCCGTTTTCGGTGAGCCCCTGCACGCTGCAATTCAAGTGCAGCACCACGCCCAGTTTCTTGAGTGCGGCGTGCACCGGTTTGGCGAGTTCATCGTCATACGCGGGCAGAATGCGCTCGGTGGCTTCCACCACCGCCACCTCGGCGCCGAGCTTGCGATACGCCATGCCCAGTTCCAGACCGATGTAACCCGCGCCCACCACCACCAGGCGCTTGGGGAGCGCCGCGGGCGAGAGCGCTTCGGTGGAGGAAATCACCGCGCCGCCGAAAGGCATGAAGGGCAGTTCGGCCGCTTCCGATCCGGTGGCGAGCAAAAGGTGTTCGCATTGCAGGCGCAGCGCTTCGCCCTCGACGGGTTCCACGTCCACGGTTTTGCCATCGACGATGCGCGCCCAACCTTTGAGAACTTGCACGCCGTTCTTTTTCAAGAGCGCGCCCACGCCTTGGGTGAGCTTGTTGACGATGCCGTCTTTCCAGCGCACGGTTTCGTTGAGGTCTATGCTCGGATTCTGCGCACGTATGCCCAGCGCCGAATGATTGGCGAAGTGGCGCAGCTTGTCGAACTCGTCCGCGGCGTGGATCAGCGCCTTGGAGGGAATACAGCCGATGTTGAGGCAAGTGCCGCCGAGTTTGTTGCCTTCGACCAGCACGGTCTGCACGCCCAGTTGCCCGGCGCGTATGGCCGCCACGTAACCGGCGGGGCCGCCGCCGATGACCAGCAGGGTGGTGGATTGGGTTTTCATTGCGTCTTGTTACTCGACAAAAAGCATGGCCGGCGCTTCTAGCAACGCGCGCACCGCTTGAATGAATTCGGCCGCATCCATGCCATCGATCACCCGATGATCGAATGACGAAGAAAGGTTCATCAACTGCCGCGCCACGATTTGACCTTGGCGGATCATCGGCCGCTCGACCATGCGGTTGACGCCGATGATGGCCACTTCGGGGTGATTGATGATGGGCGTGGTGACGATGCCGCCCATGGGGCCGAGGCTGGTGATGGTGATGGTGGAGCCGGAGAGTTCCTCGCGCGCGGCTTTGCCGATGCGCGCGGCGTCCGCGAGGCGCGCAATTTCGCCGGCGCAGGACCAGAGGTCGCGCGCTTCGGCGTGTTGCACCACCGGCACCAGCAGACCCGAGGGCGTTTGCGTGGCAATGCCCAAATGCACCGCGCCATAACGCGTGATCACACCGGCATCGTCGTCGAAGCGCGCGTTCATTTGCGGGAAATCGCGCATCGCCAGCACCAGGGCGCGGGCAATGAAGGGCAGCAGGGTAAGCTTGCCGCGGGTCGCCGAATATTTGGCGTTCAGCCTTTGGCGCAGGGCTTCGAGTTCGGTGACGTCGATCTCTTCGACGTAACTGAAGTGCGGAATACGGCGCTTCGCATCCTGCATTTTTTGCGCGATCTTGCGCCGCAAGCCGATCACCGGGATGGCTTCTTCTTCGTGGCGCTCGGCCAGCGCCGTGCTGGCACGCGCGGTGCTCATGGGCTGCCCGCGCGAGGCGAGGTAAACCTCGAGGTCTTGCTGGGTGATACGTCCGGCCGGGCCGCTGCCATGAACATATTGCAGTTCGATGCCCAAATCCCAGGCGCGACGGCGCACGGCGGGCGAGGCCAGCGGCCTTTCGCCGGCCGCGCGGGAAGGCGCTTGCGGCGCACGCGGTGGCGCGATGCCTGCGCCGCCCCCAGCCGATTGGGCCGCGAGCGCCGCCGTTGCTTGCGCCCGGGTGCCGGATTCGATCACGGCCGCGGATTCCATCTTGGCGACGGGAGTTGTCGCCACCTGCGCCGAGCCCGCTTTCACATTGCCGGCGCCTTCCACTTCGAGGCGTATGAGTTCGGAACCCACCGCCATCATCTCACCCACCTTGCCGCCCAGCGCCAACACCTTGCCGGCCACTGGGGAGGGAATTTCGACGCTGGCTTTGTCGGTCATCACGTCGGCGAGTATTTGGTCTTCACTCACCACGTCGCCTTCTTTCACGTGCCAGGCGACCAATTCCACTTCGGCGATGCCTTCGCCGATGTCGGGCATTTTGATCGTATAGAGCCCCATGATCAGGCCTCCATGGTGCGTTTGAAGGCTGCGCCAACGCGAGCCGGTCCGGGGAAATAGAGCCATTCCTGGGCATGCGGGTACGGCGTGTCCCAGCCGGCCACGCGCTCGATCGGCGCTTCGAGATGATAAAAGCAATGCTCTTGCACCAAGGATTCGAGCTCGGCGCCAAAACCGCTGGTGCGCGTGGCTTCATGCACCACCACGCAGCGGCCGGTTTTTTTCACCGAATTGACGATGGTTGCAAGGTCCAGCGGCCAGAGCGAACGCAGGTCGATGATTTCGGCATCGATGCCGGTTTCGCGCGCCGCGCAATCACTCACCCAGACCATGGTGCCGTAGGTGATCACAGTGAGGTCTTTGCCCGGGCGGAAGACCGCGGCTTTTTCCAGCGGAACGTTGAAATAACCTTCCGGGACGCTGCCCATGGGGTGTTTGCTCCAGGGCACCACCGGTTGATCGTGATGGCCGTCGAAGGGGCCGTTGTAGAGACGCTTGGGCTCGAGAAAAATCACCGGATCGTCGCATTCGATGGACGAGATCAACAGGCCTTTGGCGTCGTAAGGGTTGGAAGGCATCACCGTGCGCAAACCGCAAACGTGCGTGAAGATCGCTTCCGGGCTTTGGCTGTGGGTCTGCCCGCCGTAGATGCCGCCACCGCAGGGCATGCGGATGGTCAGCGGCGCGGTGAAATCACCCGCCGAGCGAAAGCGCAAACGCGCGGCTTCGGAAACGATTTGATCGGTGGCGGGGTAGAAGTAATCGGCGAATTGAATTTCGATCACCGGGCGCAAACCGTAAGCGCCCATGCCCACCGCGGCGCCGACGATGCCGCCTTCGTTGATGGGCGCATCGAAGCAGCGGTGTTTGCCGTACTTGGTTTGCAGGCCTTCGGTGACGCGAAAGACGCCGCCGAAATAGCCTACGTCTTCGCCGAAGACCACGACGTTTTCATCGCGGCCCATCATCACGTCGAGGCCCGAGCGCAGGGCCTGGATCATGGTCATGGAAACGGATTTGCCGGCCGCGCTGGCGGGCGCTTCGGTTGCGAGATCCCGGGTTTCCGTGAGCGTATTCATCACACCCCCAATTGCTGGCGTTGCCGGCGCAGGTGTTCCGGCATGTCTTTGTAAACGTCCTCGAACATCGAGGCGGCGCTGGGTATGTGCCCATCCAAGAGCGAGCCGTAGCTTTCGGCTTCTTTCTGCGCCGCGGTGACTTCGGCTTCGAGTTCTTTTTGCGCTTGATCGTGCTGCGCCTCGGACCACTCGCCGAGCCCGATGAGATGCTGTTTCAGGCGCAGGATGGGGTCACCCAGGGGAAAGCGCTGCCAGTCGTCGGCGGGACGATATTTCGAGGGGTCGTCGGAAGTGGAATGCGCGCCGGCCCGATAGGTGACCCATTCGAGCAGGGTGGGGCCCAAGTTGTTGCGCGCACGTTCCGCCGCCCAGCAAGAGGCGGCATACACGGCGAGGAAATCGTTGCCGTCCACCCGGAGCGAAGCGATGCCGCAGCCCACGCCGCGCGCCGCGAAGGTGGTCGATTCGCCGCCGGCGATGGCCTGAAACGTGGAAATCGCCCATTGATTGTTGACCACGTTGAGGATGACCGGCGCTCGATACACATGCGCGAAAGTGAGCGCGTTGTGAAAGTCGCTTTCGGCCGTGGAGCCGTCGCCGATCCAGCCCGAAGCAATTTTGGTGTCGCCCTTGATGGCCGAGGCCATGGCCCAGCCCACGGCTTGAATGAATTGGGTGGCGAGGTTGCCCGAGATGCTGAAAAAGCCGGCGCGCTTGTAGGAGTACATCACCGGCAGTTGACGGCCTTTGATGGGATCTTTTTCGTTACTCATCAACTGGCACATCATTTCCACCAGGCTGATGTCGTCGCGCGCCAGCAGAAGGCCTTGCTGGCGATAGGTTGGGAAGCACATGTCTCCCTGCTTGAGGGCGAAGGAGTGCGCGATGGCGATGGCCTCCTCGCCCAGGCATTGCATGTAGAAGGAGAGTTTCTTCTGCCGCTGCGCCATGACCATGCGCGCATCGAATATGCGCGTCTTCATCATCGCCCTGAGGCCTTTGCGCAGTAGCACCGGATCGAGCTCCGGATTCCAAGGGCCTTGCGCTTGGCCGTTTTCGTCGAGCACGCGAATGAGCGCGTAGGCGAGGTCTTGGGTATCGAAGTGCGGGGTGTCCACCGGCGGACGGCGCACCGAGCCGGCCGGGGAGACGTGCAAATAGGAAAAATCGGTCTCGCAGCCCGGACGCCCGGTAGGCTCCGGCACATGCAAGCGCAATGGCTGGGTCATGTTCTCTCCTTGGCGCTCGATCGTGTCTCGCGCGGTGGGTGTTACGGTCGACCTGCGCTGGTGGCGCCGGCGAACCGCGGTCTCTCGCTCGCCTCGCGGGTTGGCCGCCCGGCGCATCGCCCGGCCATGGCGGCAGGGCGAATGGGCCGGGAGTATCGCCAAGGCGAACTGCGGTGTCAACATCGGCGCGCGACCTTCATTTTAGTCCCATCACCCGCGGCACCGCTGGCTTTTGTGCCGCTTTGGACTTACTGTTGAATTGCGATCGACAAACACATCCCTCGAATGGAACAACTCGTTGAATACACCGCCGCGGCGGAGCAGGCTTGGAACGTGGCGGCGCTGGCGAAGCCGCGGGAGCGGCCGAGCTTTCGAGTATGGACTTATGAGGCCCCCGGCATCGTGCTGGGCTGCGGGCAGGGCGCGCTTCTCGCTGCGGCGCGCGCAGCTTGTGGCGAGCGGCTGGCTTGTTTGAAGCGCGAATCCGGAGGCGGGGCGGTGCTCACCGGCCCGTGGCTGGTGAGTGCCTCGGTGGCGCTGCCCCTCGACCACCCTTGGGCGGGCAAGATCGTCGAGAGCTATCGACCATTGGGTGAATTGCACCTCGCCTTGCTAGACGGTATGGGCGTCGCGGCGAAGGTGCTGGCGCCCGAAGATCTGCCTCGGGCCAGCAGCGAGAAGGCCATCGGGGTGGCCGATTGGGCTTGCTTTGGCGGACTTTCGCCTTGGGAAGTGGTCAGCGCCAAGGGGCGCAAGATCGTGGGGCTGGCGCAACGCCGCCGCCGCACGGGTGTGTTGCTGGTGGCCGGCACCTTGGTCAGTTCGCCCGATTGGCGCCTCCTTTGCGATGCCCTAGGCCGCCCGGAGCACGAGACCGTACTGCGGCGATGCACGGTGTCGGTGGCGGAAGCGCTGGGGCTGGCGGTCGATGCGCAGCGCTTTGCGCAGACTCTGGCGGCAACCCTCGCGACGGCACTTTCTTAGCGCTGGGTACTGTTCTGCTGGCTCTGGGGATGGCGCCAGGATAGACTCTGCCGAAGTTCATTCCCCGCACTTTTGCCTGCCATGCCGAGCCGAACGACTGCCCGCCGAACCGCATACGCTTTGACGAGCGGCGTCGCGCTGCTGCTGACCTCCTGTGCGGCAATGAGCCCGCCGCCACCGGCCAAACCCCTGCTGCGTGTGCCCGTCGCGGCTGCGGATGTCGCCGCTCGGTTGGCGGCGGAGGAATTCGGCAAACGCTACCCCGAGCTCGAAATCCAGCTCGACAGCAGCGCCGGCAGCGGCATCGACGGCTGGGCGAAGGCGCTGTGCGCGCCCGCCGACGCTTTGGGCCGAATGGCCGCACAGTATGCGCTCAATGCACAAGCCCCTAAGACGGTCTACGTGCTCGGCGAAACCACTGCCGCGGAGTCGGCCGAAACCTCGGCTCTAGGCGCGGCGATGAAAGCGGCCGGCGTGCGGGTGGCACTTTCCACTGTCGTTCACGAAGGCGAGCGCGACTTTTCGCCGGCGCTCAATCGCGCCGCGGTGGACAGACCCGAACTCGTTTTTTTCGTCGGAAAGCCCGAAGCGGCAACGCTTTTCGTGGAGCAGCTCAAAGTGCGGCGGCTAGACATTCCGCTGCTGCTGGTCGATACCCATCGCCGTGGGCGCGTGATCGCCGGCGCCACTACCCTCACTGCCGTGCCGCCTCTCGCCTTATTGCCACAGGCCGCAAGCTTCCTTGCCACTTATGAGGCAAGAGCCGGGCAGGCGCCGCAGTGGCCGGCGGCCTGCACCTACGACGCGACGCGTGCGTGGCTTCTCGCTGCGGCTCGGGCGAGAACCGCTCGCGGCGGCGCTTTGCCCTCGGCCACCGAGGTCGAAGCGCAGCGCATAAACGTGAACTTCGCCGGCGCAACCGGGCCGGTGGCGTTCACCGTCGAGGGGCAACGCAAGTCCCAGCCCTATGCGCTGCTGGAGCTCGGCCCAGGCGGGACCGTGCGGATCAAGACCATCGCCGCGCAAGGCGTTTAATGCGCCGCGGCGGTGGCCGAGCCCTCAAGTTCGGTTCAGCAGTCCGCGCAGCACGAAGGGCAAAATGCCCCCGTGCTTCAGATATTCCACCTCGACCGGCGTATCGACGCGCAAGCGCAATTTGCATTCGATCACCCGTCCGGCCGCCGTGGTTAGGCGCAGCCGCACTGCTTGTTGCGGGGTGATGCCGCCGGCAAGATCGAGAAGCTCGACGGCTTCGTCGCCGGCGAGTTCTGGCACGGCACTGCCCGGCAACCATTGCAAGGGCAGCACCCCCATACCCACCAAATTGGCGCGGTGGATGCGCTCGAAGCTCTTGGCGATGACCGCTTTCACGCCCAACAGCGCAGTGCCCTTGGCCGCCCAATCGCGGCTGGAGCCGGTGCCGTATTCCTCGCCGGCGAAGATCACCGTGGGTGTACGCGCGGCGCGGTAAAGCATGGCGGCATCGTAGATCGGCAGGGTTTCGCCACCGGGCCAGTAGCGCGTGAACCCGCCTTCCACCCGCGTGCCGTCGGCCAGCGGCGGCAAGATCAGATTCTTGATGCGCACGTTGGCGAAGGTGCCGCGCATCATCACCTCGTGGTTGCCGCGGCGCGAGCCGTAGCTGTTGAAATCGGCCACCGCCACACCCTGCGCCTGCAGGTATCGGTCGGCCGGCGAATCGGGTTTGATCGAGCCTGCCGGGCTGATGTGGTCGGTGGTCACCGAGTCGCCGAAGAGCGCAAGAATGCGCGCCGCGCTGATGTCGCCTTGGGATTGCGGACCCGGCCCGAAGTTCTCGAAGAAAGGTGGCGCGGCGATGTAGGTCGAGGGTTGCCAGGCATAGGCGGCGCCGCTGGGCGCCGCGATCTCGCTCCACAGTGGGTTGGCTGTGGCGAGGTTCTGGTAGCGCTGGCGATAGGCTTCCGGTCGCGTGGCGTATTTGAGGCAGGCGGCGATTTCTTCGGCGCTGGGCCAAAGATCGCGCAAATACACCGGGTGGCCGTCGGCATCGAATCCCAAGGGTTCGCCGGAAAGGTCGATATTCACTCTGCCTGCCAGCGCAAAGGCCACCACCAAGGGCGGGCTCGCCAGGAAATTCGCCTTGATGGCGGGGTGGATGCGCGCTTCGAAATTGCGGTTGCCGGAGAGCACGGCCGCGGCCACGATTTCATCTGCGGTGATCGCCTGTTCCAGGGCGGCATCCAGAGGTCCGGCGTTGCCGATGCAGGTGGTGCAGCCATAAGCGACGACGTTGAAGCCCAGTTTTTCGAGGTAGGGCAAGAGACCGGCAGCGGCGAGATAGTCGCTCACCACACGCGAGCCGGGCGCGAGCGAAGTCTTCACTCGCGGATCGACTTGGAGGCCGCGCTCCACCGCTTTCTTGGCCAAGAGGCCCGCCGCGAGCATCACTCCGGGATTGGAGGTGTTGGTGCAACTGGTGATGGCGGCAATGAGCACATCAGCGTTGCCGACATCGCTCGGCGCACCCGCAGCGAGATGCACGGCGCGACGCTGGCTCAGGCACTCGGCGGGACGGCCATAACCACCCTCGGCGACCGGCGCGCTGAACAAGGCTTCGAAGCGCTCCTTGAGCGCGCCCAGTTCGATGCGGTCCTGCGGGCGCTTGGGTCCGGCAACGCTGGGGCGAATGTCCGCGAGGTCGATTTCAATCACTTCGCTGTAATCGATTTCTCCCGCCTGCGGCATGCCGAACAAACCTTGCGCTTCGAAGTAGGCGCGGAAGGCGGCCACTTCGTCGGGCTCGCGGCCGGTAGCGGCAAGATAAGTAACGGTTTCTTCGTCCACGGGAAAGAAGCCTACCGTCGCGCCATACTCCGGCGCCATGTTGGCGATGGTGGCGCGGTCCGGCAGAGTGAGCGTAGCGGCGCCGCGCCCAAAAAACTCCACGAATTTGCCCACCACTTTGGCGCGACGCAAGCGCTCGGTGACGGTGAGCACCAGGTCGGTGGCCGTGAGCCCTTCGGCCAAGCGCCCCTTGAGGTGCACGCCCACCACGTCGGGCGTGAGGAAATAGACCGGTTGCCCCAGCATGCCCGCCTCGGCTTCGATACCGCCCACGCCCCAGCCGACCACGCCGAGGGCATTGATCATGGTGGTGTGAGAATCGGTGCCCACCAAGGTGTCGGGGTAATACACGCCGTTTTTGTGCAAGACCCCGCGCGCCAAGTGCTCCAGATTGACCTGATGCACGATGCCGATGCCCGGCGGCACCACGCGAAAGTTCTCGAAGGCCTGCATGCCCCATTTGATGAAGCGGTAGCGTTCGGCATTGCGCTGGAATTCCAAGCGCAGGTTGAGGTCGAGCGCGGCGGCGCTGCCTTGGTGATCGACTTGCACGGAGTGGTCCACCACCAGATCCACCGGCACCAGCGGCTCGATGAGCTGGGCGGGGCGCCCAGCGCGTTGCGCCACGTCACGCATGGCGGCGAGATCGCACAAGAGCGGCACGCCGGTGAAGTCTTGCAGGACGATGCGCGCCACCACGAAGGGAATCTCATCCGTGCGCGGCGCGTTCGGTTGCCAGGCCGCGAGCTGGCGAACGTGTTCTGCGGTGATGCGCTTGCCATCGCAGTTGCGCAGTACCGATTCCAGCACTAGGCGCAGGGAAATCGGCAGGCGAGAAACCTTCCCCAGACCCGCTGTTTCGAGCGCCGCCAAGGAATGGAACTGGCCGCCGCCGCTGCCGAAGCGGAAGTGACGGAGGGAATCGAAAGTCTGAGCAGGCACGGTGGTTCCCCTGTAAACCGGGTTTCGCTGTGACCGGAGAACAAGCGGAAAATTCTGCGTCTCTCCCAGCGTGATTCCCGAACATCGATGAGTTTACTACCCTCGGCAACATCAATCGATGCCGCTTGGCCTGTCCAGCGAACACAGGTCTGTCCCGCTCTTCGCCGCTGCCGTGAGGCTTGCCCAAGGTTCGCGTTGGGGGCGCATCAATGCCAGCGTGAGCAGCGTCGCCATTATCATGGCCAGCGCCATCCCGGCCAAGGCAGTGAGCCAGTCGCTGGGCTTGAGCACGCCCAAAGCAATGATGACGCAAAGCACCGGCAGATCGAGAAAGTGGGTGAAGCTCGGCAGGCGCCGGGCGCGTTCGCGGCGCAGGGCATCGCTCACTCGCCCCGCCTTCAGGGATTCTTTGCTTAAGCGGCGCAGGCGCAGAAAGGCCGCGCGCGTAACGGTGTTGCCCTCGACGAATTCGAAGAGAAATAGCAGCACCATGCCCGCGAGCCAAGGCACTTCGAGAAAGGCCCAGCCACCATAGCGGCTATAGACCAGCCAGCCGCCGCTGGCCGCGAGGAGCAGGGCGCCCGGCACCACCAAGAGATCGTAGAAGACCGCCATGGCGCCGCTGGCCTCGGCGAGCTCCGTCAGCCCCGGAGCTCGCCGGGCACGCAGATCCGAGACGAAGACCCCCAGAAGGCCTCCTCCGATTACCACAGCACCCAGGACATGCAGATAGAGCAGTAGCGCGGCGCTCATGATGCGCTATCCAAGGGTTGTTCTCCCAGGCGCGGGCGCCGCACGACCAGGCCCACTACCGTTAGGGCCAGCACCAGGTTGAGCCCACCGAGGGCGGATTCCCGCGCCACGGCCAGGGCGAGCGCCGGATCGCCAACCCCGACGCGCGCCGCCTGGCCGGCCAGCGCCGCCGCTTCTTCGATCGCGGGGGCAATCCCGAAGTGCGTATTGAGCATGATGAAGACGACCAGCGCCAGCTTGAGTTTGATCCACCGTGGCCAGACGTGACGCCTCTGGAAGGCCAAGACCAGGCCGCTTGCGGCGGCCAGCCACAGGCCAGGGATAGTGACCGCCTGGGTGCCGGCGAGGATGAACCCTCTTGCCGCAGCCAGGCGCGCGGGATCGGTTTCACCGGCGACCAAGGACAAGACCACATAGGTCGGAATCGAACCTAGGAACAGGGCGAATCCCAAGAGATGCAGGTATATCAATATGCGCTTCATTTTGAGCCTCCATATAGAACGTATGCGAACCAATGCGGTGCGCAAGGGCGACCGCCTTCCACTGCAAGAGACACCTGCAATGCGGTTCGCATGCGAACCACTTCTGCGAAGCAGCATGAAGGCGGTGATAGCACGGTCAGTCCAGGTTGGCGAGCAGGGCGCGCAGGGTTTCGCGCAGGCGCTCGATCTCGGCGGTGGTCAACCCCTTGAGAGCGCGCTTGTTCACCGCCATCGCCAGGCCGGGCAATTCGACCATCACGGCGCGCGCCTTGGGTGTGAGGCGGAGGCGGGTGGCTCGCCCGTCGGCGGGATCGGCGTGGCGGGTGATCAGCTTCTTGGCGTGCAGGCGCTGCAGCACGCCGGAGAGCGTGGGTTTGTCGAAAGCGACTAGGCCGCGAATCTCGGTGGCAGTAAGGTCGTTCGTTTCGGTCAGTGTAGCCAAAACCGCCCACTGTGGGGCAGTGAGTCCATGGGCGGCGAGTTCGGTCTCCAGCGCCCACTTCATGCGGGTCGCAGCGCGGTTGATGAGATAGCCGATACTGTCTTGAAGCTTGAACATGAGCGATAGTTTGCATGCGAACCATATTCGTGTCAAGCACACGGAGACAACCCCGGCATCCGCGCGGGCAGCGAAAGTGCGGGCGGGGCGACTTTGATTCAGTTGCAATCGGCGCGACGGTAGCCGATGGCTTCGGCGACGTGGTGGGCGCGCGGGCGCTCTTCGCCAGCAAGATCGGAGATGCTGCGCGCCACTTTGAGGATGCGGTGATAAGCGCGCGCGGATAGGCGCAACTGAACCATCGCTTTCGCCAGCAGCGCTTCTCCGGCAGCCTCCGGAAGGCACCAGCGTTCCACCTCGCGGGGACCCAAGGCGCAATTGGCCTTTCCCTGGCGCCCGAGCTGAAGCGTGCGCGCCCGCGTCACACGGTCCCGCACTGCCGCGCTCGCGTCGCCCGCAGCGGGCGTGCGCAGCGTCTCAGCAGGCACGGTCGGCACTTCGACTTGCAGATCGATGCGGTCCATGAGCGGGCCGGAAATTTTGGCGCGGTAGCGCGCCACCTGATCCGAGGTGCAACGGCAACGGCCTTGCGTGTCGCCCAGATGCCCGCAAGGACAGGGATTCATCGCGGCGAGGAATTGAAAGGCGGCAGGGTATTCCACTTGGCGAGCGGCGCGAGAGATATGGATGCGGCCCGACTCCAGCGGTTCGCGCAACACTTCCAAGACCCGCCTATCCCATTCCGGTAGCTCGTCGAGGAAAAGCACACCGTGGTGCGCGAGGGAGATCTCGCCGGGCCGAGGATCCCCGCCACCGCCGACCAATGCGACCGCGGACGCGGTGTGGTGGGGCGCTCGAAAAGGCCGTCGCGCCCAGTCGGAAACGCTGAAGCGCCCGGTCAAGGAGTGGATGGCCGCGGTCTCCAGCGCCTCGGCGCTGCTCATCGGCGGCAATATGCCAGCGAGCCTTGCCGCCAGCATCGACTTACCGGTACCCGGCGGGCCGATGAACAGGAGACTGTGACCGCCCGCCGCGGCGACCTCGAGAGCGCGTTTGGCTTGCTGCTGGCCCTTCACTTCGGCGAGGTCGGCCAAGCCAACGGCGGCGCTGGCTAGCGCCGTCGCGGCGACGGGGAGCGGGGCTTTGCCGGTAAGATGCGCGCACACGTCGAGCAAGCTCTGGGCACCGAGGACGCGTGCTTCTGGCACCAGGGCCGCTTCCTGGGCGCTGCTACTGGGCAGCACGAAGGCACGCCCCGCGCTCTGCGCCTTGTAGGCCATCGCCAGCGCACCGCGGATGGGTCGCAGCTCACCGGTTAGGGCCAGCTCTCCGGCGAACTCATGGTCCTTGAGCGCGTTGCCGGGGATCTGACCGCTGGCGGCGAGTATTCCCAAGGCGATGGGCAGATCGAAGCGCCCAGACTCCTTGGGCAGGTCCGCCGGGGCGAGGCTCACCGTGATGCGTCGCGCCGGAAACTCGAATTGTGCCGTCTGCAGCGCAGCACGCACACGGTCGCGGCTCTCGCGCACTTCCGCTTCGGCCAGACCCACCAGATTGAAGGCGGGTAGGCCGTTGGCCAAGTGCACCTCCACCGTGACCAGTGGCGCCTCCACGCCATCGAGGCCGCGGCTGAAGAGAATGGCGAGACTCACGATGGCGCGAGTTGGTGGTTCTTAGGCCGATCCGGTTTTCGCCTTCTCTTCCAGTGCGGCAACACGCGCTTCGAGCTGCTCCAGGCGCTCGCGCGTGCGCAAAAGCACCTGCGCTTGCACGTCGAATTCGTCGCGCGTGACGAGTTCGAGTTTGGAAAACACGCCAGACATCACCATGCGCACATTCC
The DNA here is from genome assembly GCA_026646885.1 of Casimicrobiaceae bacterium. Classification (GTDB taxonomy): domain Bacteria; phylum Pseudomonadota; class Gammaproteobacteria; order Burkholderiales; family Casimicrobiaceae; genus JACPUX01. The sequence continues at coordinate 29,103 of JAPKHK010000006.1, forward strand.
TTTCGATGTCAGCGACGGGACTGTTCTTTGCCACGGCTTCAAGCTTCTTGCCGAGGTCTTCCAGGATCTTGGGGTCGAGCATTTTTTGTCTCGGAGCGCTATGTCATGCATGTAGTCTACACCCAAGCGATGCGCTCGAACTTGGTGCGTCCGCGCGCCAGCATGCCTCGCGCTGGTGCAAGTCCTTGGGCTTGCGGCCGGAGCGGATTTTCAACCCCTTGAAATATCGCGAAAAAGACGTCTGGCACGGCTTTCGCTGAATAGGCTCGGCTCAAATCAATCAACCCGAGGGGAATTCACTATGTCAAGCCTACTGACAAACTTGAGACATCTTTGCACCGCGCTCGCTTGCACCGGACTCATCACCAGCGGCGCGCTGGCCCAGTCCGCCGCACCCGCCGCGGCAAGCTCGCCGCACAGTTTCACGGGCAATGCCGGGCTTTACAGTCAATACGTCTTCCGCGGACTCGCCCAGACCAATGAAAGGCCGGCGCTGCAGGGCGGCTTCGACTATTCCCACAGCAGCGGCTTTTACGCTGGCGTCTGGGGCTCCAACGTCTCGTGGATTTCCGATGCCGTGCCCGAAGTTTCCGCGAGCCTCGAGCTCGACACCTATCTCGGCTTCAAAAAGTCGCTCGCCGAAGACTTCACGCTGGACGTAGGTTACCTGCGCTACAACTATCCAGGCAGCTACCCCAGCGGCATGACCAAACCCAACACTGACGAGCTCTACGCCGCCCTGACTTGGAAGTGGATCACCGCCAAATATTCCTACAGCCTGGGCGACACCTTCGGCATCGATGACGCACGGGGCACCGACTACATCGACGTCTCCGCGAGCTACGAAGTGGCGCCCAAGCTCACGCTTTCGGCGCACTGGGGGCGCCAAAAGTACCGCGGCGCCGGGCACAGCGACTTCACCTACGACGACTGGAAAGCCGGTGTGGCCTACGAGCTGGCCGGCTACAACCTCGGTCTCTACGGCACCGGCACGAACGCCAAAGACTCGGCCTACACCATCCGCGACAAGAACATCGGGCGCAGCCAGGTGGTGGTGTACGTATCGAAAACCTTCTGATGCCCCCATTTTCAACAAGGAGTTGACATGAAATTCGTCACCGCCATCATCAAACCTTTCAAGCTCGACGAGGTGCGCGAGGCGCTTTCGGCCATCGGCGTTCAGGGCATCACCGTGACGGAAGTGAAAGGTTTCGGGCGCCAAAAAGGCCATACCGAACTCTACCGGGGGGCGGAATATGTGGTCGACTTCCTGCCCAAGGTAAAAATCGAAGCCGCAGTCAAGAGCGAAATCCTCGATCGCGTCATTGAGGCCATCGAAAAGGCGGCCAATACCGGGAAGATCGGCGACGGCAAGATTTTCGTCTTCGACCTCGAGCAGGTCTATCGCATCCGCACCGGCGAAACCGGTAACGACGCCCTGTAAGGATCGCGCCATGAAAAAAGCTCTTGCCTATTTGCTCCTGGCTAGCGGTCTCGCCCTCGCGGCCGGCGCTTTCGCCGACGAGAAGGCGGCAACCCCCGCAGCAGCGCCTGCCACAGCAAACACCGCCGCGGCTGCTGATGCCAAACCCGCTGAAGCCGCGCCGGCTCCTGCCGCGGCTCCGACCAAACCCGAGGTCGTGGAAGCCAGCAAGATCAACAGCGGCGACACCGCTTGGATGATGACCTCCACGGCGCTGGTGTTGTTCATGACCATTCCCGGCCTGGCGCTTTTCTACGGCGGCATGGTGCGCAAGAAAAACGTTCTCGCCACATTGATGCAAAGCTTTGCCATCACCTGCCTGGTCACCTTGATTTGGGTCGTTGCCGGTTACAGCCTTGCTTTCATGCCCGGTAGTGCCTATCTGGGCGACCTGTCGCGCGCCTTCCTCAACGGCATGGTGTACATCAAGGACCCGGGCAAGCTATCGGTGCATCACTTGGCGGGCAACATCCCCGAATCGGTGTTCATGATGTTCCAGCTTACCTTTGCCATCATCACGCCGGCGCTGATCACTGGTGCTTTCGCGGAGCGCATGAAGTTTTCGGCGATGCTGGTGTTCATAGCACTGTGGTCGCTTCTGGTCTATGCACCGGTGGCGCACTGGGTCTGGGAACCCGGCGGCTGGCTCGCCTCCAAGGGAATTCTCGACTTCGCTGGCGGCACCGTGGTGCACATCAACGCCGGTGTCGCGGGTCTGGTGTGCGCCTTCGTCCTGGGTAAGCGTATCGGTTTTGGCCGTGAAGCTTTGATGCCGCACAACCTCACTCTCACGCTGATCGGCGCTTCTATGCTCTGGGTCGGATGGTATGGCTTCAACGCGGGTTCAGCGGTGGCGGCCGACGGCCGCGCCGGTTTCGCCATGATGGTGACCCACATCGCCACGGCGGCCGCCGCGCTCGCCTGGGTGGCCGCGGAGTGGATCGCCAAGGGCAAGCCCTCGGTGTTGGGCATCGCTTCGGGTGCAGTGGCAGGATTGGTGGCGATCACCCCGGCCGCCGGTTTCGTCGAGCCCAAGGGTGCCATCATCATCGGCATCGCCGCCGGCGTGTTGTGCTACTGGGGCGCGACGGGCTTAAAGCATCTCTTGGGCTATGACGATTCGCTGGACGCTTTCGGTGTGCACGGCGTGGGCGGCATCGTGGGTGCGGTTCTCACCGGAGTATTCGCGGTGAAAGAACTCTCGGGTCTCGAAGCCAGCGTGGCGACGCAATTGCTCGGGGTCGGGGTGACGCTGGCCTATAGCGGTGTGCTCACCTTCCTGCTGCTCAAGCTGATCGATCTCGTCATCGGTCTGCGCGTCACCGAAGAGCAAGAACGCGAAGGACTGGACGTGGCGCTACACGGCGAGCGCGTGGACTGATCCCGCCGATTCATCTCTCCTTTAGGGAAATTCGCAGGGCGCCGAGACGGCGCCCTTCTTTTTCCATATAGGCAAGCGGGTCATTCCCTAGGCCACCTGCGGTATACTGTGCCGGCGCGCGCGCTTCGCACCGACAACCAGAACCTGCGGCGGACTCCACCATGCATTTCATGTTTCTCATTCTCGCCATCCTCCTCTACCTGGTGATTTGGGGGCTCTTCCATACCAACCCTAAAGGCGTGCCGAAGAAGAACCTGCTTATCTATAACCTGGCGGTACTGGTCGCCGCTGCGATGATCGGGCCGCTCGTCGGCTATTACCTCTATCTCGACGCTTCCGTGGTCAAGGCGCACGAGAAGGGCATGGCCGGCTATCTTTCCATCATGGCCGGGGGCACGGCGTTCTTGATCGTGGTGGCGGCAGCAGGCATGGTGCGCAATTTGATCGTCTACCCGCTTTCCAAGCGGCAGGTCGAACCGCCCGCCCATCCCGGCCAGCCGCCGCAGTCCTGATGGGGCTCAGGCGCGCAGCCGCTGCGGGTGTGTGTAAACGCTCGCGCGCCCACTGCGCACGAACCCACAGAGGGTGATGCCGCAGCGGTCGGCGGTATCGATGGCGAGCGAGGTGGGCGCCGAAATCGCTGAAACCAACTCGAGGCCCGCGCGCGCCGCCTTCGCCACGAGTTCGAGACTGACTCTGCCAGAGAGTAGGGCGCCACAGCCGGCGGCCAACTGTCCACTGAGCAATGCCTGGCCAATGACTTTGTCGAGGGCGTTGTGGCGCCCCAGGTCCTCGGCTACGGCAACGATCTTTCCCGCAGCGCTGAACAATCCCGCCGAGTGTGTGCCGCCGGTCGCGCGAAAAATCGGTTGTCGCGCTTCCATCTCTTGCATCAGTAGTGTCAGCGCGGCATGGTCGAGGCACAAAATCTCCCCCACACGCGGCAGATCGGCACCGGGGTATTCTCCCTGGTTCTCGCCGCAGAGCCCGCAAGCGCTGGCCACCAGCCGACCGCCACGCGGTGCGCGCAAAGGGTCCGTGAGTCGCACCCGAAGCCGCTGCGGATAATTGCGGCACTGCGCCATGGACTGAACTTCCGCGAAGTCTTCGACGATGCCTTCACTGAGCAAGAAACCCGCGGCCAAGGCCAAGCTGTCGGGGATCCCTGCCTCGACCAGCAATCCATCGCCCGCGCTATAGCCGCAATCTCCTTCAGCCCCTTGGGCGGCAGTGCGCATGAGCGTGTAGCTGCCTGCGCCCTCGATGTCGAGGAAAAGCGGCGCCTCTTCCACGACCCAGCCGTGTTCCTCGAAGGACCGCCCGGCATGGTGCCGGCGCGCCCTCGCGGCACGCATGCCTTTGCGCGTCAAAGAAGGTGCCGGGACAGGCTGGTGCGCGGCTTGACTCATGTTGGACCTTGGCAAGAGCGGTCAGGCCGCGAGTCGCTTGAGCTGCACCCGCACCACGTCGGCGCCGGAGCCGGTCGCGTCGGTGAGTTCGAGGCTCATGGGGGCGATGCCATTGAGGCTCGGGGCTTTCATATCCTTGGCGTAGGGCGTGGCCCAATGCTCAAACTGCCCGACGATGAGCAGGGTGTCGGGGCGTATGCCTTGGGCCACGATGGCGGCACCCTGGGTCGAACCGATCGCCGAAATGAGCTCCACTTGATCACCCTCTCCTATCCCCAAGCGCTCCGCGGTCTGGGCATTGATCATCACGCCACAGTGACCGCGGACGTTGCGCGAAAGTTCGTCCATCAATTGGATGGCGGCGTTGCCGCCGGAATGATATTGCATGCTCTTGGTGGCCAAGAGCCAGAAGGGGAAGTCCTTGGGATCGCGCCCGCGTTGCCTGAGATCGTCTTCCCAAATGCCTGGGAAATCGTGCCACAGGGGCAGTGGCTGGTATTCGTCAAGCTGGCGGTTCCACCATTGCACACCCGCCTCATGCAGGCGGCGGCCCAACTCCCGGCCAGCGCGAAGTAGACGCTCCTGGTAGGGCAGCTCGAAGCGCAGGCCCTGTTCTACCAGCGTCGGATAGAGGTACCAGCCTTTCCTGGAATACGGGCGGGTCATCAAGCCGTGTTCCTTGAACCAGGCGAGGTCGTGCACCTCCTCGCCATTTGAGAGCTGGGCGCTGGCCGCCTTGCAGACCGCATCCCAGATCGTGTCAACGCCATGCACTTCGCTCTCCGCGAGGTGATAATCAAAGCCCTCCCCCTGCAAAGCGACGCCGGTCGCGCCGCGATTGATGGCGGCGTTATACCCCTCGAGCAGATCGGTGCGCCGGGCGAGTTCGGTGGCGATCCAGGTGAAATCGCGCGCTTCGCCTTGCGGTGCCACGGCCGGCTGGCGCAGCACGTAGCCTTCGTGCGTCCAGTACTGCTCCATGAACTTGGTCTTGCCCAGTTTGATGAGCTGCGTGGCCTCGAGGTCCGTCGCCTCAGGCAACAGGATGTCGGCCATGTGATTGGTTTCGTCGTGCGTGAAGGCGACGCAGACCGTGAAGGGAAAGCGTGCCATGGTGTCGACCACGCTGGCTGTATCCCAAAAGGAAATCGAGGGATTGGTGCGGTAGGCAAACCACATTTCCGGCGGAGTGGGAGGCGGCCAATTCGGCGGCACCTGCTGCTGAAACATCCAGGCCAGATGGGTCGGCCCCAAGGCTTGACTCCAGGCGCCACTGTTGCCCACAAGCGGTACCAGCGTGCGGTGGCCGTTGCGGCTAGTGGGGCGCCGGACCCATTTCTCGCGCGAAGTGGGGTTGAGGTTGTTGGCCATGAACCCGTCGGGGCCAGGCGTAACGCTCTGGTGGCGGTTGTCGTGCGGCTTGTTGATGCGCACGGTCGTGCCCAAAGTTCCACCCGGCACTTCCAACGCGCCCACCAGAACGGCTAGAAGAGTACGCGACCAGCAGCACTCATAAGCGCCCCAGCCGTTGTTGACGGTCTTGCCCAAGGCAACCGAAACCGGCCGGTAAGGCAGCACTTGACCGTCTACGTCTATGGTTTCGCCGACGCAAGCGTTGTCCAAATACTCGCTCGCGACACGCCGAATGGTCGCGGCGGGGGCTTCGCAGATCGCCTGCGCCCACTCCGGCGAATATTGCTGCATGTGTTCGACCAACCGCGTGAACGCGGTGGCACCCTCGACTTCGGGATACTCCCAATGCTCTTGGTCGGCGCCCAGCTCGAGGGCATGCACCACGCGGAAGCGACCTTCGAGCGCCGGCACGACCCCGTGCGCGTCGAAGACGACCGCCTTCTGCGCAACGCTATCCCAGACCAGGGGCTTACCGCTCGCCGGATCGCGCAAGTAGAAGCCCTGCGGGCCGACGAGATAGGGCGAGGACGTCCGATCACGCAGAAAAGCTAGGTCCAGGCGCTCGCGCGGATGTTCATGCAGCATCACGTGGATCATCGCGAACATGAAGGCAGGATCGGTCTTAGGCTTGATCGGTATCCACTCCGCCGAGGCCGCCGCGGTCACCGACAGATGCGGCTCGATTTGCACGCGCTTGATGCCGCGGATACGTGCGTCGGCGTGGCGGGCAACGGCGCAGACCCCGCCGGTCACCTCGACGTTGGCGCCAAAGGAAACGATATAGCGGGAGTAGGGCGTGTCGGCGGCAACGGTGAAGGCTCGATGCCAGAACTCGCCGTAGAGGTGTTCCGAGTGGACGCACTTGACGCCCTGACCGGAGCCAAAACTGTAGTCAATGGCTCCCCAGGCGGCGAGAAATGCCGGGAACGTGCCCATGTAATTGGCCGGCGTGCCGCCGTGGCCGAAGGTTGCCGCCAGGCGCGGCAAGCCGGCTTCGTCCAACACCCCCTTGGCGCGGATTTCCCGAAGCCTCGCGGCGACGGTGTCGAGCGCCTCGTCCCAGCTAATGGCTACCCAGCCGGGGTCCTCGTCGCGGCCTTTCTTGGGGTTGCTGCGCTTCATCGGATGCAGCACGCGCCCGGGGTGGTAGTTCTTTTGCACCAGCCCGTAGGCCTTGACGCAAGGCCTGCCGTCGCCGGGATGCACGCCCTTGCCCGCGAAGTTCGGCCCAACCTCGGTAACCACACCGTCCTTCACTTTGACGGTCAGAAGATCAGGGCCCGAGACGCAGTTGTAGCAGTAAGTGGGAACCCAGCGTTCCTGGGAAGTGGCAGAGGAGGGTGTGTTCATGACGGCGAGGAATTGAGGTCGGAGCGAGAACCGGCCAGGCTTCAAAAACCCCTGGACAGAAGATAGGCGCATTATTTGATACAGGCATTGCGAAGTCAAGGCGGGCCACTGTATCAATTGCGCAATTTTCCGCCTCTCTTGGCGCCAAAGCCAGGAAACCATGAGACAAAGACAGCCAAGCTGCCGCCACCGGCTTTCGGATAGAATGGGCGCCTCGCCCAGAGGAGCCCAAAGCCATGGTGCCCCGACTGACAACTGCCCTGACCGGTCCGCTACAGGCGCTGGAAAGCAAGATTCTGACGGCCACGCCCGAAATCGAGCGCTGGCTACGCACGCAGTGGGCAGAACATACCGTGCCCTTTTATTCATCGGTGGATTTGCGCAATAGCGGCTTCAAGCTGGCGCCCGTGGACACCAACCTCTTTCCTGGCGGATTCAACAACCTCAATCCCGATTTCCTGCCCCTTTGTGTTCAGGCAACGATGAATGCCGTGGCGCAATTCTGTTGCGCCGCGCGCGGCGTGCTGCTGATTCCCGAGAACCACACACGCAATCTCTTTTATCTCAAGAACGTAGCGACCCTGCGCGACATCCTCCGCCAAGCGGGCATGGCCGTGCGGGTGGGAAGCTTGCTGCCCGAGATTACTGCGCCCACCACCATCGCCCTGCCGGACGGGGGAAGCTTGCTGCTGGAGCCCGTGGAGCGCAAGGAACGGCGCCTTACCCTGCCCGGATTCGAACCCTGCGTGGTGCTGCTCAACAACGATTTGTCGGGCGGCGTGCCGGCGATCCTGCAAGACCTCGACCAAGACGTGGTACCGCCGCTCTACGCCGGCTGGACGACGCGCCGCAAGTCTCGCCATTTCGCTGCCTACGCCCGAGTTGCGGATGAGTTCGCAGACCTGGTCGACATCGATCCCTGGACCATCAACCCCTACTTTGGCGTCTGTGGCGAAGTCGATTTTCAGAGCCACACCGGCGAAGAGTGCTTGGCCGCCAACGTCGATTCCTTGCTAGCGCGCATCGCCACGAAGTACCGGGAATATGGCATCGAAGACAAGCCCTTCGTGATCGTCAAAGCGGATGCCGGCACCTACGGCATGGGTATCATGACGGTGCGCGACGCTGCCGAAGTGAGGGGTCTCAATCGCAAGCAGCGCAACAAGATGGCGGTCGTAAAAGAGGGCCTGGAGGTGAGCCAGGTCATCATTCAGGAGGGGGTGTACACCTTCGAGAAGATGCAGGAGGCTATCGCCGAGCCCGTGGTCTACATGATCGACCGCTACGTGGTGGGCGGCTTCTATCGCGTGCATACCGCTCGCGGCAAGGACGAGAACCTCAACGCCCCGGGCATGCAGTTTCAGCCGCTGGCCTTTGCCTCGCCCTGCCAGCCAGACCTCGCTGGCCCCCCGGATTGCCCGCCCAATCGTTTCTACGCCTACGGTGTGGTGGCGCGCCTGGCCTTGCTTGCCGCGGCCCGAGAACTGGAGCAGATGCGAGCCGAGCAGGAAGAGCCCGTGGCTGCATGAACTTGCGGGCAACGACGCCTGCCCTCCGGCAGCGGCTCGGCAAAGCCCACCCTCAACGCCGCTTCGCCCGTGGATGCGCCTGATCGTAGACCTTGGCGAGATACTGAAAGTCGAGGTGTGTGTAGATCTGCGTCGAGGAGATGCTGGCATGTCCCAGCATTTCTTGCACCGCGCGCAGGTCGCCGCTGGACTGCAACACGTGGGAGGCAAAGGAATGGCGCAGCATGTGCGGGTGCACGTGCCGGCCCAAGCCCTGCTGCAGGGCCAGGCGCGCAAGGCGCGCCTGGATGGTGCGCACGCCAAGGCGGCCGCCGCGGCGGGAGAGGAAGAGCGCTTTGGGGTCAGGCCTCTCTATCGTCTCGCGTTCCGCAAGCCAAGCTCTGAGCGCCTCCTGGGCCAGCGAGCCGAGTGGGACGATGCGCTCTTTGGCGCCTTTGCCCCAAACGCGCACTTCCCCTTGCGCAAAATCGACGCTGTTGACATCAAGACCCGCCAGTTCCGAGACCCGCAGCCCGGAAGAATAGAGCAGCTCGCAGATCGCCCGGTCGCGGGCGGGAAGATCGCCCTCGCCAGGAACCTGCATGAGCCGCGCAGCTTCGTCAGGCGACAAGGCGTTGGGCAGATGTTTGGCCGTTCGCGGTGCCCGCAGCCCGGCGCAGGGATCGGCCCGGTAGCCGGGCAGGGTTTCGGCAAGGTGGCGGAAGAAGGCGCGCCAGCCCGACAGCAGTCGCGCAAGGCTCTTCCCGGACAGGCCCTCGCCATGCAGTCTGGCCAAAACCCGCCGCAGAGCCAAGGCATCGACCGCCTCCCAGGGGACTCCACCGAGCCGGGCACGCAGCGTGGCGACATCCCGCAGATAGGCGGCTCGGGTACGCGGCGAGACATGCGCCGCCAAATGCCCGGCGAAGGATGCCAGCAGAGGGTCTTGCGGTGTGTCTGGGCCCAGGCTCACCTTCACCGCTAACGCTCAATTAGCCTTGAGGAAGCGCTGCAAGCTCATGCTTGCCAGCTCGCCCAAGCGGGTGAGATACAGCGTGCCGATTTCGGCATAGAAGCGATTGGGGTCGGAACTGCCCAGCACGAGCAAGCCAAAGGTGCCGCGCGTGCGCAGAGGCACCAAGGCGTACGAGCTGGCCTCTGGCGTGCCCACCCAGGCAGTCACTTCCGCCGGCGGTTCGGTGCCGCAGTACGCTTGCCCCAGCGCCGTGGCGTAATCGCGCAGCTCCTGGCTCACGCCTTCGAGCACGGCCAAGCGCTGCTCCTTGAGGGGCTGGCTCCAAATCCGCAGGCCGACATAGGGAACGGAAAAATCCTCCCAAAGGCTGTGTTCCAGCACTTGCACGGAGGTGGCCAGGTCGGACGCGGCAATGGTGGCCAGGGTGAGGCGATGCATCTTCTCGCTGAGGGTGTCGTTTTCCGAGCCAAACTTCACCAGTTGCGTGAGCTTGCCCTCGAGCTGCCGGGTGCGCTCGCGCAGAGCGAGAATCTGACGCTCCGCCAGAGGAATCGCCCGGCCGTCGTGCGGATGAGGCAGCAGGATTTCACCCAGCAGCTCGGGGTGCCGCTCAAAAAACTCCGGGTGGGTTTTGAGGTAGTCGGCCACGGTTTGCGTGTCGAGCAGCGTCATGGATCAGTCTCCTTGTGGCCATTGGCCTTCAAATACGGTCTCTGCCGGGCCGGTCATGACCGCGGGCGTGCCCGCGCCCTCCCAGGCGATGAAAAGGGTGCCGCCGCGCGTTTCGACTTGCACGGGCGAAACCAGCCGCCCCCAGCGCAGGCCCGCCACCACCGCCGCACAGGCGCCGGTGCCGCAAGCCAAGGTCTCGCCCGCGCCGCGCTCGAAAACGCGCAGTCGTATCCGCTGGCGGTCGATGATTTGCATGAAGCCGGCGTTTACCCGCTTGGGAAAGCGCGGGTGGTTTTCGATTGCCGGGCCTAGCGTGGCGACCGGGGCAGTATCGACGTCCGCGACGATTCGTACCGCGTGGGGGTTGCCCATCGACAGCGCGGCGATGTCGAGGGCGTCCCCATTCACCTCCAAACGGTAAGCCTCGGCCTCGCGCTCGGCCAGGAAGGGAATGTCGGCGGGGGCAAAACGCGGCACGCCCATGTTCACCGTAACCTGGCCGTCGTCTTCGAGGCGCGGCACGATGATGCCGGCAGCGGTTTCGACCCGAACCTCGCGATGGTCGGTGAGCCCCTGCTCACGCACGAAGCGCAGGAAGCAGCGCGCGCCGTTCCCGCACTGCTCGACTTCACCACCATCGGCGTTGAAGATGCGATAGCGAAAATCCACTTCGGGCTGTGTGGGCGGCTCAACCAGGAGCACCTGGTCACAGCCCACGCCGAAGCGCCGGTCTGCCAAGCGCCGAATCTCGGCAGGAGAAAGCGAAACTTGCTGGCGCACGCCGTCGAAGACCACGAAATCGTTGCCGAGTCCGTGCATCTTGGTGAAGCGCAAAGGCGGGGCCATGGGCGTCGCGGGGGCGGGAAAGCCCAAAGTTAACAGCGCGGGGCGGGGCTGGCAAGCGGATTGAACTGTTTGACACCGCCAGCCCGGCAACACACGTGGGCTACCGCGCTGGCATCGCTGCTGCTGACGTGATCCTTGCCATTGCGTTCGGCGATAGGCGAAACACTTTCACGCACCTCGGTCCGCGTGTCGCAGAACCCGCGGGCGCAAAGAGGGCCTAGCGCGATTTCGGCTGCTTCGCCTGTTTAAGTTGCTTCGGCTTCTTGGGCTTGGGTGCGGGCAAGGCGGCGGCGGTTAGCCGCACCAGGCTCGCCAGTGCCTCGCGGTCATCGAGCCCGTCGTCGATCAAGAAATGAAGCTTGGCGCCGGGGTAGGGCGGCGCTTCGGCTGGCTGGCCCAGCGCCGCCCGTCCCGGCGCGGTGGGCTTGAGAAAAAACTGGTTGTCACACAGTAGTGCCACGACTTTGCCGTCGCAATACACCGCGTACTCCCCGAACATGCGCCGCGAAGAAACGGCACCCGCACCTTTGATTTGGTCGAGCACATAATCAGCAAACTGCGCGTCGGTCGCCATGGCATCCTCGCCGGTCGAAGATCAAAAGCAAATCGTGGTTTCCCACGAACCTCAGACGTTGAACCGAAAATGCATGACATCCCCATCCTTCACCACATACTCCTTCCCTTCGAGCCGCATTTTGCCTGCTTCTTTGGCGCCTTGTTCTCCTTTGCAGGCAATGAAGTCGTCATAGGCGATGACTTCGGCACGGATGAACCCCCGCTCGAAATCGGTGTGGATGACGCCGGCGGCTTGCGGCCCGGTGTCGCCGATGTGGATGGTCCAGGCCCGCACTTCTTTGACGCCGGCGGTGAAATAGGTTTGCAGGCCCAGCAGCTTGTAGCCGGCGCGGATGACGCGGTTTAGCCCGGGTTCGGTCATGCCGAGATCGGCGAGAAACACTTCTTTGTCTTCATCGGGCAGGTCGCCGATTTCAGCCTCGATGGCGGCGCAGACCGCCACCACGGGCGCGCCTTCGGTGGCGGCGAATTGCTGCACCGCGGCCAGATGGGGGTTGTTCTCAAAGCCGCCTTCTTTGACATTGGCGACATACATCGCGGGCTTGGCGGTGATGAGGCACAACGGTTTCAGCACGGCGCGCTCTTCTGCGTAGAGATCCAAAGCGCGCACGGGTTTGGCTTGGTTGAGCTGGGCCTGGCACTTTTCCAGCGCGGCAACCAAACGCTGCGCTTCTTTGTCGCCGCCGGCGCGGGCCACTTTGCTATAACGGGCCAGCGCTTTGTCGACCGTTTGCAAATCGGCCAGGGCCAACTCGGTGTTGATGACTTCGATGTCGGACAAGGGGTCGATTTTGCCGGCCACGTGCACCACGTTGCTGTCTTCGAAACAACGCACCACATGGGCGATGGCATCGGTTTCGCGAATATTGGCGAGAAACTGGTTGCCCAGGCCTTCGCCCTTGGAAGCACCGGCCACGAGGCCGGCGATGTCGACGAATTCCACTGTCGCCGGCAACACGCGCTCGGGGCGAACGATTTGCGCGAGGGCTTGCACGCGCGCGTCGGGCACTTCGACGATGCCGACATTGGGTTCGATGGTGCAAAAAGGGTAGTTCTCCGCGGCGATGCCTGCTTTAGTGAGCGCGTTGAACAGGGTGGACTTGCCCACGTTGGGCAAGCCGACGATGCCACATTGGACGGCCATGATGTTTTCCCGATTTCAGGGTTTGGGTTTGGTGTGCAGCGTTTGCGTGGCGTGCTCGATTTCGCCGCCTTTCAAAGCCGGCCACACCGCGAGCGCGCGGTCTATGGCCTCGTCGATCTTGGCCTGCTCGTCGCGTCGCGGCGGGTTGAGAACGTAGTCGGCGACCACGGCGTCGGGGGCGTTCTCGCGCGGGTGTCCGATGCCCAAGCGCAGGCGCCAAAAGTTGGGGCTGCCCAGATGAGCGACGATGTCCCGCAGGCCGTTGTGCCCGGCGTGCCCGCCACCGAACTTGAGCCGCAACTCGCCCGGCGGTAGGTCGAGCTCATCGTGCGCCACCAGTATGCATTCAGGGGCAATGCGGTAATAGCGCGCCAGGGCGCCGACGGCAACGCCGCTGCGATTCATGTAGCCTTGGGGCTCCAGCAGCCACAGATCGCCACCTGCCTTGCCCACCAGACCATTGAAGCGCGCCTCCAGCGAGAGGCTCGCACGCTCCATGGCAGCGACACGCTCCAGCCACCAAAAACCGGCGTTGTGCCGGGTGGCGGCATAGTCCCGCCCGGGGTTACCCAAACCGACGATGAGGCGAAGGGGCGTCGATGCGGCCAAGACGGCGTCTCTCGAAGTAGGCAACAAAAACGGCCCGCGGTCTCACGACGCACGGGCCGGGGGGCTTGCGCCGCGCGCTCAGCTCTTGGCTGGTTTGGCGGGTTTGGCCGCTTCGGCCGGAGCCACCACCGCCGCTGCCTCGGCTTCGGTGGTTTCGGCTTCGACGGCGGCTCGCGGCAGATTCGCCGCCACTACCACCGGATCTTCGCCGCGGTGAACAACGGCAGCCACGCCAGCGGGCAACTTCAGTTGGCTCACGTGCAGCGGTTGGCCAACTTGCAGCTCGAAGAGGTCGACGGTAATGAACTCCGGCAGGTCCTTGGGCAGGCAGCTGACATCGAGTTCGGTGAGGATGTGACTCACCAGCGCGCCGGAGAGCTTGACGGCGGGAGAGACGTCTTCTTTGACGAAGTGCAGCGGTACGCGCATGTGGATCTTCTGGTTCTCGTCCACACGCTGGAAATCGATATGCTGGACTTCCATGCGGAAAGGGTGCATTTGCACGTCGCGCAGCAATACTCGCTGCGTCTTGCCATCCAGCTTCATATTCAGGATGGAGGCGTGAAACGCTTCATTCTTGAGCGCATGAAACAGCGCGTTGTGGTCAAGCTCGATATCTTGCGGCGCGGCGCTCCCGCCATAAACGATGCCGGGGGTCTTGCCCGCGCGACGCAGGCGGCGGCTCGCACCTTTGCCCTGTACGCTTCGCGCGAAAGCGGTGAATTCAAACTGCATGACAAACTCCTAAAAGAAGCGGGTTGGCGCTAGCGCCGCCCCGGAACGCCACCCGCGACCAGATGGCGTTCGGTGAAGTCCCTAGGGGACCAAAAAGGCCGGGCAGCACCAGCCGCCCGGCCGAAAACTACTCGGTAAAAAGCGAACTGACCGAATCCTCGTTACTGATGCGTTGCATGGTCTCGGCCAAGAGCTGGGCGCAGGAAAGCTGGCGGATGCGTCCACATTGCGCCGCCTCTGGGGACAGCGGAATGGTGTCGGTTACCACCAGCTCGTCGAGTTCCGATGCCGCCACCCGCGGCACCGCCCCACCCGACAGCACCGCATGGGTGCAGTACGCGACCACCCGCTCGGCGCCCTTCTCCTTCAGCGCGGCAGCAGCCTTGCACAGCGTATTTGCGGTATCGACCATGTCGTCCATGATGACGCAGGTGCGGCCTTGCACTTCGCCGATGATATTCATGACCTCGGCCATGTTGGCTTTGGGTCGGCGCTTGTCGATGATCGCCAAGTCGCAATCGAGGCGCTTGGCAATGGCGCGTGCGCGCACCACCCCGCCAACATCCGGTGAAACGACGATGAGGTTGCTGTAATTCTGCTTCCAGAGGTCACCCAGCAGCACCGGAGTGGAATAAACATTGTCGACCGGAATGGAAAAAAAGCCCTGAATCTGATCGGCGTGCAGATCCATCGTGAGCACGCGGTCCACGCCCGCGGTCATGAGCATATCGGCCACCACCTTGGCGCTGATCGGAACACGCGCGGAGCGGGGCCGGCGATCCTGCCGCGCATAGCCAAAGTAGGGGATAGCCGCGGTGATACGGCCAGCCGATGAGCGCTTGAGCGCATCGACCATCAGCATCACTTCCAGGAGATTGTCGCTGGTGGGAGCACAGGTCGACTGCAGGATGAAAACGTCCTTGCCGCGGACGTTCTCCAGAATTTCCACCATGACTTCGCCGTCGCTGAAGCGGCCCACGGTGGCCTTACCGAGATGAATGTTGAGGTGGCGCACCACGGCTTCCGCCAGGCGCGGATTGGCATTGCCGGTGAACACCCTCATCCGCTCGAACAGCATCATCCCCTCGGAATCTCGCCAAGAAAAAAAGGGCCGGGTTCAATGCCCGCCCTCGCATCATGTCTGGCTGGGGAGGAAGGATTCGAACCTTCGCATGCCGGAATCAAAATCCGGTGCCTTAACCAGCTTGGCGACTCCCCATTTCGTCCTGCAAATCCGCTACTCAATCGGCGACCCAATCCGCCAACGGATGCCGCGGCAACCCGGGCGCCAGAAAACCGCGCCAAGCCGGCGGCTTCCGCTCCCAGGCGTGCCGCGCCTCGGCTTCATGGGCAAAAGCGGCGAAAACACAGCCGCCGGAACCACTCATGCGCGCATCGCCAAAGGCGGACAACCACTCGAGACAGCGTGCGATCTGTGGATAGCGCCGCGTTGCCACGGCTTGCAGATCGTTTTTCCCGTAAGCCTCGGAAAAGACGGCTATTTTGCTGGATTGCCCGGACCTTGTCAAATCCGGCGCGGCAAAAATCTCGGCGGTCGGCACCACCACGCCGGGCTCCAAGACCAGGTACCAGGCGCACGGCACGGTCAGGGGATGGAGGGTCTCACCGATGCCGGTGACCAAGGCGTTGCGCCCCCCGATGAAAAAAGGCACGTCAGCACCCAAACCTAGACCTAGAGCGGCCAGTTCGGCGCGTTTCAAGCCGGTGCCCCAGAGCCGGTTCAGACCCAACAGCACCGTCGCCGCATCGGAACTGCCGCCGCCCAAACCGCCGCCTTGCGGCAGGCGCTTTCGCAGGCCAATGTCGGCGCCCTGCCGGCAGCCGGTATGCTCTTGCAGGCGCTGCGCGGCCCGCCAGCACAGGTCACGCTCACTGGGAACGCCCGGCAGCGGATCGAGCAGGCGAAGCACGCCATCCGTTCGCCGAGCGAGCCGCAGGGTATCGCCAAAACCGACCAACACGAAGAGCGATTCGAGCAGGTGATATCCGTCCGGGCGGCGTCCCACCACGTGCAGGAACCGGTTGATCTTGGCCGGGGCGGGAAGCCAAAGCGTGTTCATCTAAGGGTGTTCCGCCCAGCGGTCGACGACCAGGCGGATTTCCAAATCCCCGCTTTTGAGCGTGAGGCGTCGAGGCAAGTGCGGGGGTGCGTCGAAGTACCCCTGGTAGGCGATTTCCCAGCCGTCTTGGGCGAGCGTGGCCAGGCGCCCAGTTGAGTCGCGTGCGGCGCGATGTGGCCGGTCGTCCATTGGGCGGCCGCGCAGCCAATCGGGCAGGCCCGATAGGGGCAGGGACCAGCCCATTTCCTTGGCCATCAGCGCATCGATATCCGGCGCTGTCACGCTGCGGTCCGCCAGGCGCAAGTGGGCGGTACCCGGGCTTCGCTCGATGGCGACAACCACTTGCCCCAGGGGCGAGGTGATATCGACCCGGTCTTCTTGCGCTTCATGCACCCAGCGCAGGCCGCCGGTGAAGCCCTCGCTCCCATGACGCACACCGAGGCGACCGCTCAGTGCGAAACTGCCGGGTGAGACAAGCGGCGAGACCAGTTCGGGTGCGCTGGCGCAGGCGCTGATCAGGACTACGGCGCACAGGAGCAGCCAGCGCTGCGCCTCGCGCCAGGAACTCTGGCGACCCGATTCGGCACATCGGCCTGGTCCAGCTTGGCGGGGGTCGCGAAAAAGCCTGCGGGTCGAAACAGCGGCCGAGGCAGTATCGAGCCTACACCGCTTCAAGGCAGCAGGCGACGCATGGTGTCCAATAACAGCGAGTTGGTCGGCGTGGCTTTGAGTTGCGCCTCCCAGACGCGCCGCGCCTCATCGCGCTCACCCTTGGCCCAGAGCGCCTCGCCTAAATGCGCGGCAATCTCAGCGTCGGCCTTTTCTCCGTAGGCGCGACGCAGCATCGCGACGCTGCGCTCGAATTCTCCACTGCGATACAGCGCCCATCCCATGCTGTCGAGTATGTATGCATCGTCAGGAGCGAGATCCAGGGCGTGTTGAATGAGCTTGCGACCTTCCTCTATCCGCGCGGTGCGATCGACCAAGGTATACCCCAAAGCGTTGTAGGCGTGCGCATTTTGCGGCTTGATTTCGATCAGCCGCCGCAAATGTTGCTCCAGCACGTCAATTTCGCCCACGCGCTCGGCAGCCATTGCGGTATCGTAAAGAAGTTCCGGCGAATCCGGTCTTTCGGCCAGCGCGTTGGCGAGGAGTTGGTATGCCTCGCGATGGCGCTCGCCGTCCCGCAGAATTTGGGCGCGAGTTTGCACGAGTGGCACGATCTGTGCGTCACCGTCGGGCTTCAGCGCGGCGAGTACCGCGTCAGCCTCGGTGGGTTTTCCGGCTCGCGCCAGCACGGTGGCCAGCTTGAGCTGCGCGTCAAAATGATGCTCGCCGCGAGAAACGCTGCGATAGCGCTCTATGGCTGCCTCCCACTGCTTTCGGTCTTCTGCCAATTGACCAAGCAGCAAGCGAATCTGGTCGGGATCAGTGGGTTCCTCGCGCAGGGCGAGTTCCAGCAAGCGTTGCGCCTCGGCATGTTCGCCCATTTGCACCGACAAGCGCGCCGCGGCGATACGCAGCTCCTGGTTCGCTGGGTTCTCGTCGGCAAGCCGGTTGAGGTGGGCGCGTCCTTCCGCATAGCGCTTCTGTTCGACGAGAAGCTGAGCCAGTATGGCGCGCAAGGCCCTTTGTTTGGGGCGCGCCTCGACTTGCGCTTCCAGATAGATAATGCCATCCCGTGGCGAGGTCTTGCCGAGGATTTGTCCCTTGAGCTGGATGGCGCTATCCCAATCCGGTCGCAGCGCCAGCGCCTTGTCTACCGCAGCAAGACTCACCTCGGCCATGCGTAGGCTCGCCAAGCCAGCAGCAAAACCAGCCTGAGCCACCGCAAACTGGGCCTCCGGCAAGTTCGGGTAGGGCTCGGCGAGCTCCCGCAAGAGCTGGAACGCTTCTTCCTTTTCCTTGTAGGTCGCGAGCAGGCGGGTGAGCTGAAGAAACGCTTCTGGTCGGTTGTCTTCGGACTGAACGAGCAGCTCGGCGAGCTTAGGTTTCGCCTCGGCGAGCTTGCCTGAAGCAACCAGAAGCGAGGCCAGCAACTGCCGTGCCCGCGCCGAATCAGGGTCGAGCTCGCTCCAATAGCGCGCGGCCTCGATGCCGACGGCATACTCTTTGGCGAACACGGCGACTTCCGTCGCGCGTCTTGCCAGCGCCGTATTTCGCGTTTCCTTCGTTGCTTCGGTCAGGGCCCGGGCGGCAAGCCCGTACTGGCCTCGCTGTAGAGCAATTTCGCCCAGCAGCACCTGATAGACGGTCTGTGGCGTGAACGCCGTCGCCGCGACCGCCGCCGCGTCAGGCTTTTCCGCGGCGAGCGTCGAAAGAGGACTCGCCGCGGCTAGAGCCAGCACGAGCGCGAGCGGTCGGATCGTTGTGGGCATTGCGAGGACCGGGAGGGGTTAAGGCAGTGGAGTTTAGGATATATTGCCTGGCAAACCAAGAACTGACGGACGCGATGCCTGAACTCCCCGAAGTGGAAACGACGCGGCGCGCTCTGGCGCCCCGGCTCACGGGCCAAACGATTGCGACTGTCAGTATCTATGACGGCCGCCTGCGCTGGCCGGTTCCCCAGGATCTTCCCGAGCGGGTGTCGGGACAGCGGATCCTGGCGGTCGAGCGGCGCGGGCGCTATCTACTGCTGCGCTTGGAGCAAGGCACTCTGATCTGGCATTTCGGCATGACCGGCACCCTGCGCTGCTATTCGAGTCCACAGCCACGGGCCGAGCATGAACACGCGGAGATCCGGCTCGCTTCCGGAGACTGCCTACGGTACCGGGATCCCCGGCGCTTTGGGGCCTTGCTTTGGGCCCCCGGCGCGCGCGGCGACCACCCCCTCCTCGCTCGCTTGGGACCCGAGCCGCTGGGCAAGGCTTTCACCGCAGCGGAGCTATTTAAGGCCATTCACTCGCGCCGTATCGCGCTCAAGCTGGCGCTCATGGACAACCGCGTGGTTTGCGGCATCGGCAACATATACTCATCCGAAGCACTCTTTCGCGCCGGCTTGCGGCCAACGCGCCCTTGTCACCGAGTTCGGCGCACGGAATGCCAGCGGTTGGTCGACGCCGTTCGGGAAGTGCTCAATGAAGCCATCGCCGCAGGTGGTAGCACCTTGCGCGATTACGTCGATGCGCGCGGGCGGCCAGGCTATTTCCAGCTCGCCCACCAGGTATATGGACGGCGTGGGCAACCCTGCACCAAATGCGGCACGGCAATCCTCGAGGTACGCCTTGGCGGGCGCTCCTCCTGCTACTGCCCGAAGTGCCAGAAATGAACAAATCCCGGCCACCCATGTTCTAGCGCCAAAGCACCCCCAAAATGCCACGCTTTATGCTAGAGTGATCCGCAATACTCCAGAAGGGGGAGCAAACCATGGCGGAGACACGCCACTTCACGTCACAATTCGAGGCCTACGGGGCATGGCGCGGCGAACTCATCGGTGGTGTGGTCGGACTGCGCGACTGGCTGCAACAGCAGGAACTGTCCGATGCGCAGACCGATCTGCGGCTTGGGCAGGTCATCGACAAGCTGCACGACGACAAGCTCGTTATTGCCTTTGTTGCGGAGTTCTCCCGCGGCAAATCCGAGTTGATCAACGCCATTTTCTTTGCCGATTTCGGCCAGCGTTTGTTGCCCTCGAGTGCGGGCCGCACGACGATGTGTCCCACCGAACTGCTCTACGACAGTTCGCAGCCGCCCAGTATCCGCCTCCTCCCTATCGAAACTCGCGCCAAAGACGCGCCAGTGCAGGAGTACAAGGCCTACCGCGACGAGTGGATGACCATCCCGCTGGACCTCTCCTCGGCGGACAAGATGGGCGAGGCGCTCTCCCACGTGAGCGAAACCAAGCGGGTCCCGGTCGCGACCGCGCGCGAATATGCGCTCTACCATGACGACGATGCCCTGAACGCGGTGACCGTGCACGATGACGGGACGGTGGACATTCCGGCGTGGCGTCATGCGGTGATCAACTTTCCCCACCCCTTGCTGCGCGAGGGATTGGTTATTCTCGACACTCCCGGCCTCAATGCCATCGGCACCGAGCCGGAGCTCACTCTCAACCTGCTGCCCAATGCGCACGGCGTTCTGTTCATTTTGGCCGCAGACACCGGAGTGACCAAGACCGACATCGAGACTTGGCGCGGCTACATCGATCCTGATAGCGGCGGCGACGCGCGCGGGCGGATGGTGGTTCTGAACAAGATCGACGGCATGTGGGACGAGCTCAAGACCGAGACGGAAATCGACGCCGAAATCAGTCGCCAGACCGAAACCACAGCGGAACTGCTGGATTTGCCGCGGGACCAGATCTTTCCCGTATCGGCGCAAAAGGCGCTGGTCGCGAAGGTGAACGGCGACGAGAATCTGCTCGCCAAGAGCCGCCTGCCGCTCCTGGAGGCCGCGCTCGCCAGCGAACTGGTTCCGGTGAAACACGAAATCGTCGGAGCGGGGGTCAAGCAGGAACTCGCCCTCATTGCTCACAAGGTTCAGACCATCCTGCGCTCCCGCGATGCCAACGTCCAGGAGCAGCTTGCCGAGCTGGTCGGCTTACGCGGCAAGAATCAGGAGGTGATCGCCCAGATGATGCGACGTGTCGGGCGGGAGAAGGAGAGCTTCGAGAAGGGACTGCAGCGCTTCGTTGCCTTACGCAGCATTTTTTCCCAGCACACCTACACCCTTTTCAACTACCTCGGGCGCGAGGCATTGCGAACCGAGGAGGCGCGCACGCGCCGTGAGATTGAAACTGCCAAGTTCACCAAAGACATCCGTAGCGCGATGAGCGACTACTTCAGAAATCTGCGCCAGAATATCGAGCACGCCAGTGAGCAGATCGCAGAAATCCACGACATGATGGTAGCGATGTATGACAAATTCAACCGCGAACATGGCCTGGACAAGTTTGCGCCGCCCACGCTGCCGACGCTCAAATACCAGAAGGAGCTACAGCGACTCGAGCGCGCCTACAATCTTCACGTCAACACGCTCTGGAACATCGCCACCCGGTCGGCGCTCCAGCGCAAGTTCTTCGAGACCGTGGCCTCGCGCGCAAAGCAGATTTTCGACATGGCCAACCGCGACGCCGAGATGTGGCTGAAGACCATCATGGGGCCCTTGGAAAGCCAGGTGCGCGAGAGCCAGGTGCAGCACCGGCGGCGCCTGGAAAGCATCAAGCGCATTCACAACGCCTCTGACGAACTCGAAGAGCGTATTGCCGAGCTGGAACAGGTTGAACAGTCCATCCGCGAGCAGATGCAAGGGCTCACCCAGCAAGTGGCGAGCACAGTGCGAGTGGCCGATCGCCCCCCGCAGACTGAGCAAGCGGCGGCTTGAGAAAGCGCTTCCCGCAATCCGCCGAGCAGGCCGGCGCGCGCCTTCAAGCAGCGCCGGCCTTTTGCTTCTCCGCTTGCAGCCGCAAGTATTTGTCGTAGAGCTGCTCTTTGGTCTCGATGTGCTTGGGATCGACAGGAATACAGTCGACCGGGCAGACCTCTACGCATTGCGGCGTGTCGTAATGCCCAACGCACTCGGTACAGCGCTTGGGATCGATCTCGTAGATCTCCTCCCCTTGCGAAATCGCGTTGTTGGGGCACTCGGGTTCGCAGACGTCGCAGTTGATACACTCGTCAGTAATGATCAAAGCCATTGCCTACCTCTTAGGAGACGCGCGGATTGAGCAGCGCGATCTTCTCAGCCAAGCGCTCATTGACGCTCGGCTGAACGAACTGGGAAACATCCCCGCCAAACCAAGCGATTTCTCGCACCATAGTCGCGGAAATGAACATGTATTGGTCGGAGGGCGTCAAAAAAATCGTTTCCACATGGGGATGCAGGTTGCGGTTCATGCCCGCCATCTGAAATTCATACTCGAAGTCTGAAACCGCGCGCAAGCC
This sequence comes from Casimicrobiaceae bacterium, assembly GCA_026646885.1. Classification (GTDB taxonomy): domain Bacteria; phylum Pseudomonadota; class Gammaproteobacteria; order Burkholderiales; family Casimicrobiaceae; genus JACPUX01. The sequence goes on from JAPKHK010000006.1 coordinate 51,171, forward strand.
CCGAAGAATGATGTTCGAGCCCATGCGCTGCAAAAACTCCATCAGCAAGCCATCGAAGCCCTGGACTTCGACATTCGGAAAGGGGGCGAGCGCCTCGCGCGCAAGCTCGATGCGTTCCGCGAGGTCAAAAAAAGGCCTCTTGCCTCGACTCTCCGCAACACCGACCACCACCGCCGGAAAGAGTTTGGCGGCGCGGCGAACGAGGTCCTCATGGCCCCTAGTGAAAGGATCGAAAGTACCCGGATAGACGACGCGCATCACGCTGTTCCCCTCTGCTCCTGCGCATGCCGAAGCCGCAACAGGTGGTAGTGTACTTTGCCGGCACCGCCGCTGCGCACCTCCTCCCATTCGGGCGGTGGCATCACCTGCACAGGCGCTTCAACGTATACCCAGCCGTCCCGTTGGAGCACTGGGGGGAGGGCTTGCCAGAGCCGCGGGAGTATGTCCTCGCGAAAGGGCGGGTCGAGAAGGACTAGGTCGAACCGCCGGCGCTCCAGGGAGAGGAATTGTAGCGCATCGGCGCAATGCAGTTCGAACCCTGCCGCATGCAGGGTTTTGGCGTTTTCAGCCAGAGCCGCTGCGGCGCGGCGATCCTTCTCCACCGCCACCACCAAACCCGCGTGCCGTGATAGAGCCTCGAAACCCAGGGCGCCGCTGCCAGCGAAGAGATCAAGGCAAGACCAGCCATTGAGTTCCTGCCCTAGCCAGTTGAAAAGCGTTTCGCGCACTCGGTCGGGGGTCGGGCGCAGGTCGGGGAGAGCGGGAAAGCGCAGGTAGCGCCGGCGCCACTGTCCGCCGATGATGCGGACCCGGTTGGCGTTCATGTGAGGGAAAGCGAAGGGCGGAAACGGGTAGAATTATAGCCCCTTAGCTGGCGGCGTTTGGCCTATGTTCGATTTCTTGAAGTCCACCCGTATGCCTTCCGATGGCGCCGGCTGGGTGACGCGCCTGCGCGGCGGTCTGGCCAAAACCCGCGAGCGGCTAGGCCGGCGCCTCGGGCACCTGCTCAAGGGAGGAAAGCTCGACGCCGAGGACCTCGAAGCCCTCGAAGCCGAGCTTTTGGCTGCGGACGTCGGCGTGGGTGCTACCCAGCGGCTGCTGTCGGATTTGGAAGCGCGGTGGAAGAAAGCTGGGGGCGAAAGAGATCCCTACCAGATGCTGCGCGAAGCCTTGCTCGGCGTCTTGCGCCCCCTGGAAGGGGAACTGGTGGTCGGGAGCGCCCGTCCGTGGGTGATGATGCTGGCCGGGGTAAACGGCGCTGGCAAGACGACCTCCATCGGCAAACTCGCCAAGCGCTTGCAAGGGCAGGGATTTTCGGTATTGCTGGCGGCCGGAGACACTTTCCGTGCCGCAGCGCGCGAACAGCTAGTGATCTGGGGCGAACGCAATGGCATCGCGGTCGTTGCCCAGGAAGGAGGCGATCCGGCAGCGGTGATGTTCGACGCCATCAACGCCGCGCGCAGCCGGGGGATCGACATCGTGCTAGCCGACACTGCGGGACGGCTGCCAACACAGCTGCACCTTATGGAAGAACTCAAAAAGGTCAAGCGCGTCATCGACAAGGCGCTGCCTGGCGCGCCGCACGAGATTCTCCTCGTCCTGGACGCCAACACCGGACAGAATGCGATCGCGCAGGTCCGCGCATTCGACGACGCCTTGCAGCTCACCGGACTCATCTTGACCAAGCTTGATGGCAGCGCCAGAGGCGGCGTCGTGGCAGCCATCGCGCAAGCGCGCCCGATCCCGCTACGACTGATCGGGGTGGGAGAGAGCATCGACGACATGCAGACTTTTCGCGCCGAGGAATTCGTGGATGCCCTTCTGGACCGTGGCGCTTGAAGCAATTCCCGCTAATCGCGTCCCGTCGATTGGCGAGGAGGGCTAGCCTGCGATGATCGTATTCAGCGAAGTCACCAAGCGCTACCCAGGTGGCCACGAGGCTCTGCGCGGCGTTAACCTCAGCGTCGAGGCCGGTGAGCAGATTTATCTTACCGGGCATTCCGGCGCGGGGAAGAGCACCGTGCTGAAGCTCATCGCTGGCTTGGAACGGCCCAGTTTGGGGACCGTCTTGGTTAGTCAACAAAACATCGGCAGCCTGCGCCCTCGGGCAATTCCTTTCTTGCGCCGCAAGCTCGGGCTCATCCTTCCCGAGGCTCAGCTTCTGTTTGATCGAAGTGTGCTCGCCAACGTGCTCTTGCCCCTGCAGATCGCCGGCTACGCCCCGCAGGAGGCGCAGCGCCGCGCGCGCGCGGCGCTGGACAAAGTTGGGCTGCAGGGACGAGAGCGCGCCTTCCCGATGATGCTGTCGGGCGGCGAACAACAGCGAGTCGCGATTGCCCGAGCGGTGGTAGCTCGGCCGTCGATTCTTCTCGCCGATGAGCCCACGGCCAATCTCGACCGAGATCAGGCCAACGCGATCATGGAGATCTTCCGGTCCTTCAACCAGGTTGGTGTGACCCTATTGGTGGCAACGCATGATCTGCATTTGGCGGAACGTTATCCTGCACGACGAATCGTGCTCGACCAAGGGAAGCTCGTGGCATGAAACGTTGGTTCGCCATGCAAGGCGACCTGCTCGGCGACGCGCTGCGACGCTTGCTGCGCCATCCCTTGGCGAGCCTGCTGAATATCGCCGTCCTGGCGACGGCGATGTGCCTGCCGATCGGCGCATACCTCGTTCTCGCCAATCTTGAGCGGGCGGTGGGTAACGCCGGCGCGGAGCCGGAAATCAATCTGATGCTGCTGCCGGAGGCGACTGCGGCGGATCGCCCCAGTGTCGAGAAAGCACTCAAGCAACTGCCTGGAATCCGCGAATACCGCCTGGTCACGCGCGAGCAGGCGATTGCCGATCTGCAGCGCCGCTCGGGACTAGGTGACCTGCTGGAGGGCTTGCCCGGCAACCCCTTGCCAGACGCTTACGTCGTCCGCCCCGCCATGAGTGATCCGGCGGAAATTGGCCGACTGGCACAGGCGCTCGGGGCGCTGCCCAAGGTCGCGGCCGCTGTCTACGACGCAGAATGGACCGAGAGGCTGCAGTCCGGTGTCGCGGCCGGGCGCTTCATCGTTGTCTCCTTGGGCCTGATGCTGGCGGTGACCATGCTGGCCATCACCTTCAACACGATCCGCATGCAAGTGCTCACTGACCGCACGGAGATGGCTGTCGCGGCACTCCTTGGCGCAACCCCCGGGTATTTACGGCGTCCGTTCCTCTACTTCGGGGCACTGCAAGGTGCGTTGGCCGGCTTGCTCGCCTGGGGCATCCTGGGCCTGGGTTTTGTGTGGTTGCGCACCCGCCTCGCCAGCCTGATCGGTGAGTTCGCCCTTACTGGCAGCCCGGTCGTCTTGAGCCCGGCGGACGGCTTGAGCGTCGTTATCTTCTCTGCCTGCCTCGGTTGGGCCGGGGCCTGGCTTTCGGCAAGGCGTTATGCGGCTTTCTGACGAGGCTGGGCCAGCCTCGGGCTGGAACTCCCGGCAAGATTAGCACTCTCAGGGCATGAGTGCTAAAATGTGCTCGTCTTGATGGAGGGTCGATCATGTCTGCTACGTCGCCGGTGTTTTCTCTCCCCGTTCCCGCTTCTTTGGGGACACTCGACCACTACGTCAGCTACGTCAACCGTATCCCCCTCCTGACTGCGGAGCAAGAATACGCTTTGGGGCGGCAACTGAAAGAGAGCAACGATCTCGACTCAGCGCGGCAGCTGGTGCTCTCCCACCTGCGCCTGGTGGTCGCGGTCAGCCGCAACTATCTGGGCTATGGCCTGCCCCAGGCCGATCTCATTCAAGAGGGCAATATCGGCCTGATGAAGGCGGTGCGGCGATTCGATCCAAATCGCGGCGTTCGGCTGGTGTCGTTTGCGTTGCACTGGATCAAAGCCGAGATCCACGATTACATCCTCAGGAACTGGCGCCTGGTAAAAATTGCCACGACCAAAGCACAGCGCAAGCTGTTCTTCAACCTCCGCAGTCTCAAGACCGGTAGCGCGCGACTCAATCCGGCGGAGACCCGGGCCATCGCCGAGCATCTGGGCGTCAAGCCCGAAGAAGTGACCGAAATGGAAACCCGCCTGAGCGGACAGGATCTGGCACTAGACCCGTCTCCTGGCGACGATGATGAAACCGTCGCGCCGATTCATTATCTCGCCGACCATGAAGCCGAGCCAGCCCGCCTCTTTGAGCTCAAAGAAACGGAAGAGGCGCAGAGCAGCGGCCTCAAGAAGGCTCTCGCGGCCCTCGATGACCGCAGCCGTCAGATCATCGAGGCACGCTGGCTGAACGAGCACAATCCGGCCACACTGCACGAACTAGCCGAGCAACACGGTGTTTCCGCGGAGCGCATACGGCAAATCGAGCAAAAAGCGCTCAAGTCGATGCGTCACCATTTCGCCTGAACACCCGGGGGCAAGACCGCTTCAGCTGCCCGTCTCTTCGTGGCGCCGGCTGAAACGAATGCCGAGCTGCTTGAGCTTGCGGTAGAGGTGAGTGCGCTCCAATCCGGCTCTGTCGGCGACGCGGCTCATGTTGTGCTGCTCGCGGCCGAGCAAATGCTCGAAGTACAGCCGCTCGAATGATTCCCGCGCCTCGCGCAGAGGCAGGCCGAAAAATTCCCCCTTGAGCGATGGCTGCGTCGCGCCTGCGGCGTGGCTGCCAAGCAAACCCTGAAGCTGGGCGCTGGTCCAGGCCTGCGAGCCGACCAGCGCCAAGTTCTGGACGACCGCTTCGAGCTGGGCGAGATTGCCCGGCCACCGCGCCGCGCACAGCGCGGTCTTGACTTCGCTGGGCAGCGCGCCAGCCTTGCTGCCAATGCGGCTCCAGAGATGATCGATCAGCCCAGGAAGATCTTCCGGCCGCGAGCGCAAAGGCGGCAACACCACCTGCCCCGGGAGAAGCGCCGGGAGCAGGCTCGGATCCAAGCGTCCTTCGCTGGCGGCCTGAGCCAGTGGCTCCGGACACCCGCACACCAATCGAACCTCGTGCTTGGCCGCCTTTCCGGCAAGGAAACCCAAACCACGTTGGTCGGCACGAGAAAGGGCCAGGACGTCGCGGCAGAAGATCAACCCCTCGCGGGCGTCTTCGAGCATGCCTAGGGGATTGCCGGCCAGGCGGGGGTTCTGGTCGCGCTCCAGGACGAACCAAGGCGTGCCGTCGCGATGCAGCGCCCGCGCCACCCACTCGAAACCAGAGCCGGGCTCCCCGGTGAGCAGCAAGGGCAGCTTCGCATCCAGCACTTGCCGCACTTGCCGCGCCAGTTCTTGAACGATCGGGCTGCCACCGAGCACGGAAAGATCGACTTCGCTGCGCTCGCCCTCGGCGCCGAGCTTGAGCGCGCGCTGCACGGTGGCCAGCAGCTTCTGGAGGCCGACCGGTTTTTCCAGAAAATCGACCGCACCGATACGCGTGGCCTCGACTGCGGTTTCGATGGTGCCGTGTCCGGACATCATCACCACCGGCATGGTCAGCTGGCCGTTGGCCGCCCACTCGCGCAGCAAGCTCACCCCGTCGGTGTCGGGCATCCAGATGTCGAGCAAAACCAGCGCGGGCGGTGCCTCACCGCGCATCAGACGGGCCTGCTGCGCATTCTCCGCGCAGCGCACGGCGTACCCTTCGTCTTGCAGAATTTCCGAGAGCAACTCGCGTATGCCGACCTCATCGTCGACGACGAGGATGTCCTTGGTGCGATTCATGACGGTTTGTGCGCCTCATATGCGGGAAACTGCATCACGATCCGGGCGCCTTCCGGGCGGCGATTCTCGATGTGAATGCGGCCACGATGCTCCTCGACGATCTTTTTCACAATGGCCAAGCCCAGGCCGGTTCCCTTGGGTTTGCTGGTGACGTAAGGTTCAAATGCGCGCTGCAGGATCTCCTCCGGAAAGCCGCCCCCCTGGTCTTCGAAAACAAGGCGCACCACACCCTCCCCCGTTTCGGTGAGTATGCGGGTTTGCGCTCCTGGCCTATCGCCTTGGGCATCGAGCGCATTCTGCAAGAGGTTGTGCACGACCTGGCGCAATCGCGTCGGTTCTCCCTGGATGACTGCCGGACCCATGCTCGGGACCAGCCCTATCGACGGGCTCTGATTCTCGTACAGACCGAGCACCTCTGGCAACAACTGGTTGAGGTCCACGGCCTGCTGCGCTCCGGGGCGCGACTGGCGGGCGTAAACACCGAAGTCATCGACCATCTGCTTCATCGCGGCCACCTGGGTGACGATAGTCTGCGTACCTCGCGCAAGCGTTTCCGCGGCCGGGCCGGAAAGATGCTCGGCAAGCTTCTTCTGCAGACGCTCGGCAGAGAGCTGGATCGGCGTGAGAGGGTTCTTGATCTCATGGGCCAGACGACGCGCGACTTCGGCCCAAGCGGCGTCTCGCTGTGCCTGCGCCAGTTCGCTCACATCGTCGAAGACCACGATGAACCCGCCCTCGACCTCGCCTGGCAGGCGCGTCCCCCGCAAAAGGAGGACACGGGTATTGGCTTGGACCCCGACTTCCGCCTGCCGCTGCCATTGGCCATCAGGGCTTCCTCCAAAACCCTGGATGACGATGTGGGAGAACTCGGACAACCCGGGGAGAATTTCCGCCCATTCGCCGATGGCCTTGCCTAGGAGTTCCGGCAAAGGCTGCTGCAGAATCACCGCTGCGCTCGGATTGACGGCCCGCAGCCGCAAGTCCCTATCAAGCGCGAGCACGCCCGCGGTGAGGTTACGCAAGAGGCTCTCGAGGTAAGCATTCGCGGTTTCGATATCCCGACGATTCTTAGCCTCGCGCTGGCGCGCGTCGTCCAGCTGCGCGGTCATTTCATTGAACGACTGCGTGAGCACGCCGAGTTCGTCGCGGCTCCGCACTTGGGCGCGACGGCTGAAGTCGCCTTGCGCCACGGCGCGGGTCCCCTCCGCCAGCAGCGCAAGGGGAGCGCTGAAGCGTTCGGACAAGTAAACCGCGAGCGCCAGCGCGGACATCAGGGCGAGCAACAAGGTCAAGGTGAGCGTGAAGCCATAGAGTCGCTTCAGACCTTGGCGGGCGAACGACAACTCCTGATAGTCGCGAAAGCCGGCCTGAACGACCTCGGCATTCTCCTGAAATTGCTTGGGTACCGGCTGCAAGACTTGCAGAATGCGCACCGGCTCCTGGGGATCGAAGGACACGACCGGAGTGCTCACGCGCAGCACCAGGCCCAGATCGGGAAGGGACTCGATCTCCTCGTAGCTCTGTTGCAGCCTGGCGCGACGCGCCGCTTCCGGAGCCGGCGCTTGCGGCGCCATGGCGAGCCGCGATTCACTGGAGAACACGAGAAGGCCTCCGCGCTGGTTGTATAGCGCGGCTTCGAAAAACCCGGCTTGCTCGCGCAGCCGGTTGAGGCGAGCGGAGAGATTGCCACCCTCGTCTTCTCCCAGGGCCAAAGCCATTTGCCGCGCCCGATTCGCTGCCTCGTTGAGCTGATCCTGGAGCGCACCCTGCCCTAAAGCCAGCCCGCCTTCAAGGGCGCGATCAATGCGCACGTCAAACCACGACTCGATGCTGCGCCCCAGAAACTGCACCGAGACACCGTACACCAGAGCGCCGGGGAGCACGGCGATAAGGGAAAAGAAAAATACCAGCCGCAGCATCAGGCGGGAGCCGAAGACGCCTCGGCGCAGGTTGCGCAGCAGCCGCAGAAGCTGATAACCCACAAGACCCATCAGCGCCGCGACGATTGTGCCGTTGACCACCAGCAGCGCATTGTAATGCTGGGCAAAGCGCTCCGAGTTTTCGCTCGCCGAAGCGAGCAAGAACAGCATGATCACGCCAAGGCCGGCACAGAGCACCAGCGAATAGCGCACCACGCGCGCCATGTTCGGCCCGTTCAAGGTGTCACTTCCCAGCGCTGCCATTCGGACTCGAGATTCCAGTCGCGCGAGCCTAGCGCGGAGAGTTGGAAGGGTTTGGGCATCTGTGCCACGTCGAGCCTGAAGCGCACCGCCGCCCGGTAGCTGCCGCCTTTGGCTATCAGTCCCTTGTCCACCACCGGCCGGCCACGCACACGCGAGAGTAGGCGCAGCACATCGTCCAGACTAGCGACGTTTTGCGTGTAGAGCCCGCTGGACAGTCGGTATTGGCGAGTCAGCGCATTGTAGGAAACGCGATAGCTGAAATGTTGCGCGGTCAGCGACTCATCCAGCCAATACCAGCGCGGTCGAGTGAGCTCGAATTCGAGCGTGAAGTACAACGGTACTCCGTGGTGCAAAGCATCTTCGAGGGTAGCGTTGAAGGCGAACGCGAATTCGGCATTCAACACATAGCGTTCTTCTTCGTCTAGAGACAGCTCGGCCGCCTTCACCGCAATGCCTTCGGCTTGCGCCAAACCGGAACTGAGCACAAGCAGAACAAGGATCAGGCGAACGAGCGGCATGCGGATGCAGGCTACCGCGGCGCGGCGCCACCTCCCTCGGTTGAGCGTTCAGGATTTTTCGAGCAAGGCGTAGAAGAAACCGTCGTGATTGTGCTCCGCATCGGTGGCGACTGGCAAGAGCTGCCCCGCGCACGCACCCGGAAGGTCGACGCCGAGCTGGCGCGCATCGCTGTGCCGCGCGAGAAAGCCCTCAATCACCGCAGCATTCTCGGCGCGGAACACCGAACAGGTGGAATAGAGCATACGGCCTCCACGGGCAAGCAGAGGCCAGAGCGCGTCGACGATCTCTCCTTGGAGGCGGCTGAGCTCGGCCAAATCGCTCGCGCGCCGCAGGTGTTTGATGTCGGGGTGCCGTCGCGCCACTCCCGAGGAAGAGCATGGCACATCCGCGAGGATGCGGTCGAAAGGGTGTCCGTCCCACCAAGTCTGCACAGAACGTGCGTCACCAGCCTTTACGACGGCGGCAAGACCGAGGCGTGCGAAGTTTTCGCGCAGTCGCTGCAGGCGCTCCGGATCGCTATCGAGCGCGGTCAGCTCGCACTCGGCGGTTTCGAGCAAATGGCTGGCCTTTCCCCCGGGGGCTGCGCATGCGTCCAGCACGTGCATGCCCTCGCCGGGATCGAGCAGCCGGGCAGCCCACTGCGCCCCTGCGTCCTGCACGGAGAACCAGCCTTCGGCGAAGCCGGGAAGTGCGGTCACGGGCTGCGGCCGCTCAAGCATCACTCCGCTTTCGGCCACGGGTTGCGCAGCGATGCCCGCGGTGCGCAACGCCGCGAGAAGAGCGTCGCGCGAACACCTCCGGCGGTTCGCGCGCAGGCACATGGGCGGGCGGGCGTTGTCCGCATCAAGAATGTCCTTCCAGCGTTCCGGATACTCGGCACGTAGCCGCGTGATCCACCACGTCGGGTGGGCGTAGCGGGCGACGTCGTCCCCCGCGAGCGCGGACAAGCGTTGCCCCCGCGTGCGCAGGAACTCCCGCAAGACGCCATTCACCAGCCCCTTGGCATGGGCGAAGCCGGCGCGTGCCGCCGCCTGCACCGCCTGGTCCACCACGGCATGGGCTGGTGCCGCGGTCTCCAGCAATTGATACATGGCAACGCCGATCAGACACCGCAGTTCCAACGCAGGCGGCTGTTTGCGAAACAAAGCGCGTTCGAGGGCTTCGATGCGCCACCACCAGCGGAGGGTGCCGTAACACAGTTCCTGCACCAGCGGTGCTTCCGCCCCGCCATGGCTTGCGCGCGGTCGCCCGGCCAGAAGCGTGGCGAGGCTGCGCCCGCGCAGTACCGAGCCGACTATTTGTGCCGCCTGCCGTTGGGCCGACTCCACCGGTGACTGGCGGTCCCGGCCGGGTTCAGCGCACCAAAGCCAGTAGCCTGCGGATACGCTCGGCCGTGGCAGGATGGGTGCTGAACAAACCGCGGAAGCCTTCCCCCGACAGCGGGTTGATGATCATCATTTGCGCCGTCGCCGGATGTTGTTCCGCCGCTGGCAACGGCACGCCCTGGGCATGGCGCTCGATCTTGGCGAGCGCGTCGGCGAGGGCGCGAGCATCGCCGCAAATATCCGCGCCGCCCCGGTCGGCTTCGTATTCGCGCGAGCGCGATATCGCCATCTGCAGCAGCGCGGCGGCAATCGGAGCCACCACGAGGGCAAGGATCCCCAAGAGCGGATTGCGATCTCGATCGCCCCCGAGTGCGCCGACCCAGGCCAACGACGAAATCGCCCCGGCAATCGAGGCGGTAATGGTCGAAGTCAGGATGTCGCGGTGCTTGACGTGCGCCAACTCGTGCGCCAGCACACCCCGCAGCTCCCTCGCCGACAGAAGCCGCAGGATACCCGTGGTCACTGCGACTGCGGCGTTGTCCGGGTTGCGGCCCGTCGCGAAAGCATTCGGCTGAGCTTCGTCGATCAGGTAGACCTTAGGCATGGGCAGATTGGCGCGTGCCGCCAGCTCCTGAACCACGGCGTAGAGCTGCGGCGAACTGGCCAAATCGACCTCCTGTGCGTTGTACATGCGCAACACCATTTTGTCGGAAAACCAATAGGCCCAGAGATTGGTGCCCAAACCGATGAGCAGCGCCAACATCATGCCACCGCCGCCCCCCAGCATCGCGCCGAGAACCCCGAATAGCGCCGTGATGGCCGCCATCAATAAGGCGGTCTTGAACCAATTGCCAAACATGATCTCAGGCTCCCAAGAAAAATCGCTGCTCGACAAATTCCGCCTATCGCATCGCTGACGAGGGCAGCGTTTCCTTAGATGCTGCCCAAGACGGCAAATTCAACCCATGCGCTCGCCAGGGCGGAGCGCATGCCCGGCGAGAAAGGCGTCACTGGCCATGCGCCGTGACCCGGCGGCTTGCAGCTCGAAGATGCGCAGTGCCCCTTGCCCGCAGGCAACGAGCAGTCCGCCGCGCCCGACCTCCAGGATTTCCCCGGGCCTCCCAGCTCCCGCCGCGGGCTCGGCGCGCCAGACTTTGCAAGGCTCGCCACGCAGACGAGTGACCGCGCCAGGCCCGGGGTCCAGCGCCCTGATCTTGCGATCGAGCGCTTGGGCGGAATCAGTCCAGTCGATCCGACAGTCGGCCGCGCCCAGTTTCGCCGCGTAGCTGGCTCCTGTCGCGGCCTGAGCTATTCTGGGCAGCGGCTCGGAATGGGATTCTCGCTCGAGCGCCATGACTATGAGTTTGGCCCCCAGCGCCGCCAACTTGTCGTGCAGACTTCCCCCCGTCTCGCGCGGCGCTATAGCGACGCTTTCGCGCATGAGCACCGGGCCAGTATCCAGTCCTTCATCCATCTGCATGATCGAGACCCCAGTCTCGGCATCCCCCTCGAGCAGGGCCCGCTGCAGTGGCGCCGCACCACGCCAGCGCGGCAGCAAAGACGCGTGGATGTTGAGGCAGCCGCGACGAGGCCAGGCCAGGATTTCCCGGGGCAGAATCAACCCATAGGCGGCCACCACCAAGTGCTCGACCGGGTAGCGCAGAAGTTCAGCCTGGACCGCGGGGTCCTTCAGGCTTGCCGGCTGCATCACCGTGATGCCGGCTGCTACTGCCGCCGACTTCACCGCGCTTGGGGTCAACCGCATGCCCCGCCCCGCCGGCCGATCCGGTTGGGTGAGGACGACGGGGATGTCGAACTGCGCCGCTCGCAAGGCTTCGAGCGCCTGCGCCGCGAACGGCGGCGTTCCGGCGAACGCGACGCGCATCAGCCGGCAAGCCGCTGGCGCTTGCGCAGGCGTGCCTGCAGTCGGGCCTGCTTCAGGGCCGACAGATATTCGACAAAGACTCGCCCTTGCAGATGATCGAGTTCGTGCTGAATGCAGACCGCGAGGAGCCCCTCCGCGCTCCGTTCAAAGGGCTTGCCCTGGGCATCGAGTGCCCGGACGGTGACGCACGTCGACCGCCGAACCTTCTCGTAGTACCCAGGGACCGAGAGGCAACCTTCTTCGCATTCAGTCTCCCCTTCACGGTAGGTGATTTCCGGGTTGATGAGCACCAACAAATCGTCCTTGGTTTCGCTACTGTCGATCACCACGACCCGCTTATGCACGTCCACCTGCGTCGCGGCAAGACCAATTCCCGGCGCCGCGTACATGGTTTCCGTCATGTCTCGCACCAATTTTCTGATCTCATCGTTTACCACCGGAACCGGAGACGCAACTTTATGCAGCCTCGGGTCGGGATATTCGAGAATCTTGAGAATTGCCATATTTACTTGCCAAATGAATAATATGAATGCAGAATCTCAAGCAATTCCTGATCTCCAGGTCCAGGCTGCCATCGATCTGGCTGATATGACCAGCCCCCATCGACGTAAGAGGCTCCTATGGAAAGAAAGTTTAGCACACCGCTTAGTTTGCTCGCTGCCGCCGGCATGGCTTGCTTCCTGGCGCTTTCCCCCGCTCGCGCAGATGAAATACCGCTGGCCGATGAGGCACCCGACCATTACGTGGTTCAAAAGGGCGACACGCTTTGGGCGATCTCCAAACGCTTCTTGAAGGATCCATGGCGCTGGCCAGAGATCTGGGGCATGAACAAGGATCAAATCAAGAACCCACATCTCATTTACCCCGGCAACATGGTCATTCTTGAGCGTGGCCCGGATGGCCCTCGGCTGCGGCTGGCCCAGGGCACCGCAGCCGTTCCGGCCGGCAGCGATGGCCGCCCGACGCTCAAGCTCTCACCCCAGGCGCGCGCAACGCCGATTGACCGCGGGGCGATACCGAGCATTCCTCCTCGCGATCTCGAGCCTTTCCTGACCCGGCCCTTAGTCATTGCCCCTGGAGCCCTCGAAACCGCACCCAAGATCATCGGGGGTTCAGAGCGGCGCGTCGCCCTCACCGTGGGCAACACCGCGTACGCTTCCGGGATCCAGGAATCCATGGGTGAAGCCTGGTTGATCTACCGGCCCGGCCGCGCCCTCACGAGCCCGGGCAAAGAAGAGGTCCTCGGCTACGAGGCGATTTACCTAGGCGATGCGCGCGCCGTTGCTTTCGGAGAGGCCACCACGCTGAAGATCGTGAACGCCAAGGAAGAGATTCAAGTCGGCGATCGGCTGGTCCCGGCGCAAAAAGACGTCGTGATCAGTTACGCCCCGCACGCCCCGAGCTTCCCTGTCGAAGGCAACATCATAGGGCTGACCGGGGCGGTGGCTGAGGCAGGTACCGGGACGGTTGTCGCGCTCGATCGAGGTGAAAACGCGGCGCTTGAGATCGGGCATGTCCTCGGGGTATACCGGCCTGGCCTCAAGATTGACACCAAGAAGAGCTGGTTTGACTACAAGGCCAAGCCTTTGGTCGCACCGGACGAGCGGGTGGGACTGGCGTTCGTCTTCCGCGTTTTCGACAAAGTGGCTTACGCACTGCTCATGGACGTCCAGCGCCCGGTATTCATGGGCGACGCCATTCGCAACCCCTGACGCGAGCACGCTACCCCGCCGATGCCTAGCTCGCGTCTCGCGGCTTGGGCCCGGTTGTCACTGCTTCCGGGCCTGGGACCGCGCAACGTCCACGCGCTGCTCCAGGCGTTAGGGTCACCTGAGGCTGTCCATGACGCCTCGATCGCTAGCCTGGCTCCCCTCGTGGGAGAAACACTCGCCCGCATGATCGGCCAAGGGCCCGATCCGCAGCGGCTCGACGCGCTTCTGGGCTGGATCGAGGCGCCTGGGCATCACTTTCTCTGCTGGGAGGACCCCGCCTATCCCCAGGCCCTACTGCAGATCGCCGATCCGCCACCTTGCTTGTATTACCTCGGCCGCCTGGAGCTTTTGCAGGCGCCCGCCTTGGCCATCGTCGGCAGCCGAAATGCCAGCGCGCCGGGCCAAGAGAATGCTTTGGCCTTTGCCAAGGCGCTCTCTCAGGCGGGGTTGACGATCGTAAGCGGGTTGGCTCAAGGAATCGATACCGCCGCCCACCAAGGTGGCCTGGAAGGGGAGGGTTCCAGCATTGCCGTCATCGGCACCGGCATCGACCGAGTCTATCCAGCGAAGAACCGCGCGCTTGCCCACCGCCTGGCCGAGCACGGTGGCATGCTTTCCGAATTCCCCTTGGGCACGCCACCACAGCGGGGACACTTCCCGCGCCGCAACCGCCTGATCAGTGGCTTGACGCGGGGCTGTTTGGTGATCGAAGCCACGCTCAGCAGCGGCTCGCTCATTACCGCGCGCTTCGCGCTGGAGCAAGGCCGGGAGGTTTTTGCTGTGCCCGGTTCGATCCATTCTCCCTTTTCGAAAGGCCCTCATCGCCTGATTCGAGAGGGGGCCAAGCTCGCCGAAACCGCACAGGATGTGCTCGAGGAGCTGGAACTTGCCGGCTCCACCCCCCTGGAGCCCGCCAAAACTGCGGCGAGCCCTTCGCCAGACCGCGAGATGCAGGGACTGCTTGATGCTTTGGGATTCGATCCCGGGACCCTCGACCAGATCGCGGACCGCACGGGCTTGCCGATCGAGCACCTGGCGGCAGTCTTGCTCGATCTGGAGTTGGCTGGCTGGGTGCAGGCCCTTCCCGGTGGGCGTTTTGTGCAGCGCGCTCGCTAGGGCGCCCCGGCGGGCGTACGATTCCCCAACGAATCATTCGCTTAGCGCGCATGCGCGAGTCCTGCTGGGGCACGCCTTGAGGCATCGAGCGCCCAGCTCCGTTAGAGTTTGCTTGTCAGCAGGGGGGGAAGTTCTTATCATCTGGCCTCACTTTTGCAGCCCTCCCTGCCCGCGCCCATGGCCAAAGCCTTGATCATCGCCGAGAAACCTTCCGTCGCTGCGGATATATCCCGCGCCCTGGGGGGCTTCACCAAGCACGATGACTTCTATGAGAGCGAGCGCTATGTGCTGTCTTCGGCCATCGGCCACTTGGTCGAAATCGGCATGCCCGAGGATCAAGAAGTCAAGCGCGGCAAGTGGACGTTCAATCACCTGCCAGCCATCCCGACCCATTTCGAGCTCAAGCCGATAGAAAAGACCGAGGCGCGGCTCAAGCTGCTTGGCAGACTCATCAAGCGCAAAGACGTTGAAACGATCATCAACGCCTGTGACGCGGGGCGCGAGGGGGAGCTGATCTTTCGGTATATCGTGCAATTCACCAAGGCGGCCAAACCGATCGAACGACTCTGGCTGCAGTCGATGACCCCGGCGGCAATCCGCGACGGTTTTTCCAACCTGAAGACGGACGCCGCGTTGCGCCCTCTGGCCGACGCTGCGGTGTGTAGGTCCGAATCCGATTGGCTGGTTGGCATCAACGGCACCCGCGCCATGACTGCTTTCAACTCCAAGAGCGGCGGGTTTCAGCTCACCACGGTCGGACGGGTGCAGACGCCCACTCTTGCCATTCTGGTAGAGCGCGAGGAGAAAATTCGCAAGTTCGTCGCCCGGCCCTATTGGGAAGTCCTCGGCACTTTCGAAGCCGCGGCGGGGCAATATGCTGGCCGCTGGATCGACGAGAGCTTCCGCAAGTCCGATGGCGAACCGGACGGGCGCCCCGAGCGGCTCTGGGACGAGGCCAAGGCGCACGAGATCGTTGCCAAATGCCAGGGCCAGCAGGGTGAGGTCAGCGAGGAATCCAAGCCTTCCACTCAAGCGCCGCCTTTGCTGTACGACCTGACTAGCCTGCAGCGGGAAGCGAATGGCCGCTTCGGCTTCTCCGCCAAGACTACGCTTGGCCTGGCCCAGGCTCTCTATGAAAAGCACAAGGTTCTCACCTATCCCCGCACCGACGCGCGAGCGCTACCGGAGGATTATCTTGGCACCGTGCAAGAAACCCTTGGCGTGCTCGGAGAAAGCAACGCCTACGGGGGTTTCGCGCGAGAAATTCTTAAGAAGAAGTGGGTAAAGCCCAACAAGCGAATATTCGACAACTCCAAGATCTCCGACCACTTCGCCATCATTCCGACGCTGCAGGCACCCAAACATCTGAACGAGATCGAGGCCAAACTCTACGATCTGGTGGTCAAGCGCTTCCTCGCCGTCTTCTACCCAACTGCGGAATTCCTGGTCACGACGCGCATCACCCGCGTGGTTGGCGAGCCATTCAAGACCGAGGGAAAGGTTCTGGTGAACCCCGGCTGGCTCGCCGTCTATGGCCGTGAACTACCCACCGAAGAAACGGCGAGCCTGGTGCCCGTCGCGCCCGGCGAGCGTGTTCTCGCCGATGAGGTTGCTGCGCTGGCAAACCAGACCCGTCCCCCGGCGCGCCTTTCTGAAGCCACGTTGCTTTCTGCGATGGAAGGTGCAGGCAAGCTCATCGAAGACGAAGAGCTGCGTGCGGCGATGAGCGCCAAGGGGCTGGGCACGCCAGCGACCCGCGCGGCCATCATCGAAGGCCTCATTTCCGAGAAATACGTCTTGCGCGATGGCAAGGAGCTGCGACCGACAGCCAAGGCGTTTTCCCTGCTCACTTTGTTGCATGGTCTGGGTGTACCCGAGCTTTTTTCGCCCGAACTGACTGCGGACTGGGAATACAAGCTAGCCCGCATGGAACGCGGCGAGCTTTCGCGTACGGAATTCATGGCGGAAATCGTGACCATGACTCAGCACATCGTCGCCCAAGCAAAGAACCACGAAAGCGATACCATCCCGGGCGACTATGCCACGCTCAAGGCGCGCTGTCCCAAATGCGGCGGAGAAATCAAAGAGAATTACAAGAAATTCCAGTGCCAGTCCTGCGACTTCTTCCTCTGGAAAATATTGGCCGGCCGGCTGCTCGCTGTCGAAGAAGTCGAGCGGCTTCTGACCGACCGGGCCCTGCCGCCGCTTGAGGGTTTTCGCAGCCGCCTCGGGCGCGCCTTTACCGCCGCCCTCAAGCTCAATACAGATCACGCAATTGAATTTGACTTCGGCAACGACAGTGCGAGCGACTCTGCTGACGAGGCGCCCGATTTCAGTGAACAGCAATCATTGGGAGCCTGCCCGCAGTGTGGCGGTGCGGTCTTTGAACATGGCGCGGCTTATATTTGCGAAAAGGCAATCGGCCCAAAGAAGACATGCTCATTTCGCTCCGGGCGCGTCATCCTGCAACGGGCGATCGAGCGCAAGGAGATGCAGACGCTTCTCGCCGAGGGCCGTACGCCCCTGCTGCACAAGTTCGTTTCCAAGAAAGGGCGCCCATTTTCTGCGTTCTTAGTGCGTCAAGCTGACGGCAAGATCGGTTTCGAGTTTGAAAAGCGCGCCGCCGAGGTACCCAAAGCCGGTGCCAAAGCGCGCAAGAGCGCCCGCCCTTAGATCTTCAGACGCGCGCAAGTCGCTCCAGAGCTTGCTGTAGTGTCGTATCCTGCTTGGCGAAGCACAAGCGGACGATCTTTCGATCAATCCCGTCGGCATGGAATACGGACAGCGGAATGCTCGCAACGCCGTGTTCTCGCGTGAGCCAGCGGGCAAACTCCTGATCGGGCAGATCACTGACGCGGTCGTATCGAGCTAGCAAGAAGTAGCTTCCTTGCGACTTCAAGGGTACAAAGCGCGTGCAGGCTAGACCCTCGTGCAGCAAGTCGCGCTTCTTCTGAAAGAACCCGGCCAAGCCCTCGTAGTGCTCTGGTCGCTCGAGTACTTGCGCGAGCGCGTGCTGCAAGGGAGCGGTCACACAGAAAACGTTGAACTGATGCACGCGCCTGAACTCCCGCATCAAGTCTCGTGGGCCGACGATGTAGCCTATCTTCCAGCCGGTCGCATGGAAAGTCTTGCCGAAAGAGCCCACGATCAAACTGCGCGGGGCGAGTGCCGCCGAACGCGCGAGGCTCTGGTGGTTTGCGCCGTCGTACACCATGTGCTCGTAGACTTCGTCCGAAAGCAGCACTATGTTGCTTTGGCGCACAACCGATTCGAGGGCGATTAGATCTTCTGGAGCAAAGACGCTAGTACCCGGGTTGTTGGGCGAATTGAGAACGATCATGCGTGTGCGTGGGCTGATCGCCTGGCGCAAGCTCGGCCAGTCAATGGCGTATCTCGGAAAGCGCAGCTGTTGCCGCACCACGGTGGCTCCCTGCAGGCGAATGGCCGGCGCGTAGCTGTCATAAGCCGGCTCGAAGACGATCACTTCGTCTCCGGGTTGCACCAGCGCCGCGATCGCCGTGTAGAGGGCCTGGGTGGCACCCGCGGTGATCGTAATCTCCTCGCCGGGATCGTAGCGCCTCGCGTACAACCGCTCGTACTTGCTGGCCAACGCCTCGCGCAGCACCGGCAGCCCTGCCATCGGAGCATACTGGTTGTGCCCTCCCCGCAGCGCCGCTTCGGCGAACGCGACCAGTTCTTCACTGATGGGGTAATCCGGAAAGCCTTGCGAAAGATTGATCGCCCCGTGCTGCTGGGCAAGCGCAGACATCACAGTGAAGATAGTCGTCCCTACGTCCGGCAGCTTGCTGTGGACGGTGAGACCCTTGTCGAGCGCCAAATACTCGGTTCCCACGGCGCGCTCCGGCGCTAGATATCGAGGTTGCGGACACCCAAGGCGTTGGTCTCGATGAAGGCGCGGCGCGGTTCGACCTGCTCGCCCATGAGGGTGGTGAAGATTTCGTCCGCCGCGATCGCGTCCTCGATCTGTACTTTCAAGAGCCGCCGCGAAGAGGGGTCCATGGTGGTCTCCCAGAGTTGTTCCGGGTTCATTTCTCCCAAGCCCTTGTAGCGCTGGATATTAAGGTTAGAGCGCGTCTCTGCGAATAACCATTCAACAGCTTGGCGGAAGCTCGATACTTCGACGCTGTGCTCGCCTCGTTGCACCGATGCTCCCGGCCTGATCAAGCCTTCGAGAAGGCTCGCCGCTTTGTGAATCTGCTCGAAATCACCGCCTTCGAGGAAGTCCTCATCTACTTTGGTCGCGCGCACGGTGCCATGGACGCTGCGGCGCACGCGGATGTGGTAGCTCTCCATTGCCTCGTCGTATTGGGCATCGATCGCCACGGCGGGGTCATCGAGGCGTTCTTGGAGGGCCTGCGCTGAAGCACGGGCGCGCTCCTCGTCCGACAGAACCGGCACGAACCCTTCTAGCAGCGCATCGAGCACTCCCTTGTCCATGACCCGTGCGAGCCGTTCAACCACCGCTTCGGCCAGGAGGTAGGCGCGCGCGACTTCTTCGAGCGCGGCAGCACCCATCGGAGCAGCCTGCGCCGTAGGCCGCAACTCCGCTCCTTTGAGTGAAAGCCGCAACAAGAATTGCTTGAGTTCGAAATCGTCTTTGAGGTAATTGTCTTCCTTGCCCTGCTTGACCTTATAGAGGGGCGGCTGGGCAATATAGATATGGCCGCGTTCGACCAAGTCGCCCATCTGGCGGTAGAAGAACGTCAGGAGCAGCGTCCGGATATGTGAGCCGTCGACATCCGCGTCGGTCATGATGATGATGCGATGGTAGCGGAGCTTGTCCGCATTGTATTCGTCTTTGCCAAAACCGGTACCAAGCGCGGTAATCAAAGTAACGATTTCCTGGGAAGCGACGAGCTTTTCGAAGCGCGCTTTTTCGACGTTCAGGATCTTGCCTTTGAGAGGGAGGATGGCTTGAAATTTCCTGTCCCTGCCCTGTTTCGCGGAACCTCCGGCGGAGTCTCCCTCGACCAGGTAGAGCTCGCACAGCGCGGGGTCGCGCTCCTGGCAATCCGCCAGTTTTCCGGGGAGGTTAAAACCCTCTAGAACGCCCTTGCGCCGAGTCAGCTCCCGGGCCTTGCGCGCCGCCTCACGTGCGCGAGCCGCTTCCACGATCTTGCCGCAAATGATTCGCGCATCGGCGGGGTTCTCCAGCAAGAACTCCCCGAGCTTAGCGGCGACTACTTCCTGCACAACCGGCTGCACTTCCGAGGATACGAGCTTGTCCTTGGTCTGGGAGGAAAACTTGGGCTCCGGGACTTTGACGGACAATACACAAGTGAGCCCCTCGCGCATGTCGTCGCCCGAGGTCTCGACCTTGGCTTTCTTGGCCAGCTCTTTGTCTTCGATATAGGCGTTAAGAGTGCGCGTCATGGCCGTACGAAGGCCAGTGAGGTGCGTTCCCCCATCGCGCTGGGGGATGTTGTTGGTGAAGCACTGCACTGATTCCGCGTAAGAGTCGTTCCATTGCATCGCCACTTCCACGGTCATTCCTTCGCGTTCGGCGATGGCGTAGAAGATCTTGGGGTGCAAAACGGTCTTGCTGCGGTTCATGTACTCGACAAAGCCTTTGATTCCTCCAGAGTGGGAAAAATTCTCGGACTTGCCGTCGCGTTGATCAATCAATTCGATCTTGACGCCATTGTTAAGAAAGGAGAGCTCGCGGATGCGCTTGGCGAGAATCTCATAATGAAACTCGATCTTTCCAAAGGTCTCCAGCGACGGCAAGAAATGCACTTCCGTGCCGCGGCGCTCACTAGTTCCGGTGACCACCAGCGGCGCCACCGCTTCACCGCGGCGAAATTCCATCTGATGCATCTGGCCGTTTCGCCAGATCCTCAATTTCAGCCAATCGGAAAGCGCGTTTACCACTGAAACGCCAACTCCGTGCAAGCCGCCGGAAACTTTATAAGAGTTCTGGTCAAACTTGCCTCCGGCATGCAGCTCGCACATTACGATCTCTGCCGCCGAGCGTTTGAGCTCGTCATCTTCCTTGACATCGGTGGGAATTCCCCGCCCATTATCGATTACGCTAACTGAATTGTCGGCGTGAAGGATGACCTTGATGTCGTCGCAGTACCCGGCTAGCGCTTCATCAATGGCGTTATCCAAAACCTCAAAGACCATGTGATGTAGGCCCGTCCCGTCGGAGGTGTCTCCGATGTACATGCCAGGGCGCTTGCGCACCGCGTCGAGGCCCTTGAGGATCTTGATGCTATTGGAGTCGTAACCGTTGCCGTTAGGTTCTTGCTGTGACATGGCGCACTGTACTCAAAAAAAGATGGGGCGGCGGTCATTGTTACGCCGCAAAACTATTCTATGGTCGATCGACATCAGATACGCATTGGCATGACCACGTACTTGTAGTCGCTGCGCTCCGGTATGGTAATGAGTGCGCTACTTCCAGAATCCCCGAAGGACAAGGTTATTTCCGTAGCGTCAAGGTGCGTGAGAACATCCTGGAGATAGGTGATATTGAAACCGACGTCGAGCTCGGTGCCTTGATAGTTAACTTCGATCTCTTCCTCGGCTTCTTCCTGCTCGGCATTGGTGCAAATGATCCGCAGCGACCCTGGTGCCAAAACCAAGCGCACACCTCGATACTTCTCATTCGCGAGAATCGAGGCGCGCTGCAGCGTCTGCAGAAATACGACGCGATTGAGTACTACGTGTCGCGTATACCCCACGGGGATCACGCGATTATAGTCGGGAAACTTTCCGTCGATGACTTTGCTCACCACTTCGATGTCATTGAAGCGCAAGCGAACTTGATTGGCGAGAATGTCGAGAGTCACTGGGGCTTCGGTATCTTCAAGAAGCTTGGAGAGTTCCTGCACGGTTTTGCGAGGAATGATCACTTCTTGGCGTTCATAACTCGCGTCTAATTCGGTGGCGGCGTAGCTCAACCGGTGACCGTCCGTGGCCACGGCGACGAGGCTTTTCCCCTCGATCACGAGCAGGAGGCCGTTGAGATAATAGCGCACGTCCTGCTGCGCCATGGCGAACTCCACCAACTGCAGGAGCCTCCGTACGGTCTTCTGTGCGAACGCGAGGCTCTGCTTGCGGTCTGTACTGGTTTCAATGCGTGGAAAACTCGACGCCGGCAGCGTCTGTAGATGGTAACGGCTGCGACCCGCTTTGATGTTGAGTTTGGCGTCAGTGGCCTCGATCCGCAGCACGGCGTCCTCGGGCAATGCGCGCAGCAAGTCCTGGAACTTCCTTGCGGCCACTGTTACCCCCTGCGGAGCTTCCCCCTCCAAGGGCGTCTTGGCGGTGATCTGGATTTCTAGATCGGTGGCGGTAAAGGAAAGAATCCCTGCCTGTTGTTCAACCAGCACATTCGAGAGGACGGGAAGCGTCTGGCGACGTTCGACAATGCCCGAGACCGCAGAAAGTGGTTTGAGCAAGGCGTCTCTGGGTACTGAATTTAATAGCATGATTCAAACCCTAAGGCTAATAATGAAGGAAGGAGCAAGCGGTGCAAAAGGGAGTTTTGTGTATTTGCACCAGTGCGTTGAGCTGGGGACAGGCCTGGGTATCACGGCGGAATATTTTGAGTACAGCTTGTGCATAAGTTGATGTTGCTGCCCTGGAAGCGCGGAAACCCACAGATTATAGCCCGGTTGTTCCATGCCGTGTCCTATGGGCTTGGGTATGGTAGGGAGGAGCCCTAACGCTCAGCTACGTAGTACCTGCAAGAGGAAGTTGACGTCATGGTTGAGCGCGGGGAGAGACTCGCGTAGTTTGGCAACTTGGCGGCAGGCATGAAGGACTGTGGTGTGGTCTCGCCCGCCGAAGCTGGCACCGATTTCTGGCAAGGACAAAGGGGTCAGTTCCTTGGCTAGCGCCATGGCAACCTGGCGAGGGCGAGCGATGATGCGCGAGCGCTTGCGTGAGTGCATTTCGGTGACTTTGATCTTGTAGTAGTCAGCGACCGTTTTTTGAATGTTCTCGATGGAAACCTGGCGATTCTGATGGGCCAAGAGATCGCGCAGGGCCTCTTTGGCCACGGCGAGGGAGATCTCTTGGATGTGATTGAAGCCGATATAGGCTACTAGCCGCTTGAGCGCTCCTTCTAATTCACGAACATTGGAGCGGATATGCTTAGCAATGAAAAAGGCGATGTTTTCATCGAGGGAGAAGCCCAAGGCCTCGGCTTTGCTGAGAAGAATGGCGACGCGCATTTCGAGCTCCGGTGGCTCAAGCGCGACGGTGAGGCCCCAGCCAAAGCGTGAAATCAGTCGCTCCTCGAAGCCGGAGATTTCCTTTGGATAGGTATCGCAGGTGATTACGACTTGCTTATGGGCGTCGAACAACGTATTGAATAGGTAAAAGAATTCCTCCTGGGTGCGGGTCTTACCGGTAATGAATTGAATATCGTCGATCAACAGCAGGTCCAACGAGCGATAGAAGCGCTTGAACTCGTCGAAGGACTTGTGCTGATAGGCTCGCACTACGTCGGATACATAGCGTTCGGCATGAATGTAGAGAATATTGAAATTCGGATGGTGTTCGCGCACGCGGTTGCCGATGGCTTGGACAAGGTGTGTCTTTCCCAAACCAGAGCCTCCGTAAATAAACAGCGGGTTGTAGGCGTGACCAGGGTTCTCCGCGACTTGCAGCCCTGCCGCGCGGGCGAGTTGATTGGCTTTGCCGGTCACAAAATTGGCAAAGGTGAAGGTAGCGTTGGGTTGGCCCTGGTCTTGGCCGTTGGTACTGTTTGCGGGCGGCTGCACGGCCGCGGTGGCGCGCACTGGGCTTGGCGCGAGTGGCGGCTCGGCGGGGGGTAACGGCTCGGCATTTTCCTGAACGCTGAGGACCACGGGGACGGCAAAGCCGAAGGCGCTGAGGGCTGTTTCTTCGATGCGGTGGAGGAAGCGGTCGCGGATCCACTGCATGTGAAAGCGGTTTGGTGCATACAAACGCAGGCCTTCCGAACTGCCCTCGAGGCAGAGCGGGCGAATCCATGTGTTGAATTGCTGAGGGGTCAACTCCTGCTCAAACTGGGCGAGACAGTGTTGCCAAAAGGCGGTGCCATTCATGGTGACGTCATTCGGGACGGCAGGAGGAAACGAGGGGGAAGGGACAACATTCTAGTCGTCCGTCGGGGAGCTTGCAGACGGTGCGGAGAAAAATATTGCCTTGACGCTCGCGGCGGTTTCAAGGTCTAATATAAGGCTTTTTTCTCACGCAAGTGATTGGGATATAACATGAAACGCACTTATCAGCCCTCCGTCGTCCGCCGCAAGCGCACGCACGGGTTTCGCGCCCGCATGAAGACCGTGGGTGGTCGCGCCGTTTTGCGCGCGCGTCGTGCCAAGGGTCGCGTCCGGTTGGCGGTCTGAGGCGAACGCGTTGATTGGCTAATCCGTAGCCACAGCCCCGCGCAGACGCAGCAGTGAAGTGGCACTACGAGCGGCGGATTTCGAGCGCGTCATGCGCGAAGGCCGGCGCCAGCAGTCGCCGATGCTGGACTTATGGATCGCTCCGGGGAATGCCGCCGAAGCCCGGCTCGGATTGGTGGTCGGAAAACGCTGGGGCCGGCGGGCTGTAGACCGAAATACCGTGAAACGCATCCTGAGAGAATCCTTCCGACATGAAGCTGCGCAGCTTCCTGTGCTTGATGTGGTTATCCGGCTGCGCCAAAGTTGGGATGCGGAACGGCGCACACAGCTTGCTGCCGAGACGCAGAGGCTGCTGCGAGGCCTTGCCAAGTGAGTCTTGGCGCAGACTTCCTGCGCTGCGCGCTGCGCGGCTATCAGCTTTTGTTCAGGCCGGTCTTGGGCCAAAACTGTCGTTTCTATCCAAGCTGTTCCGACTACGCCATCGAGGCCGTAGAGAAACATGGGGCTGCAAAAGGTGCTTGGCTGGCAAGCCAGCGGATTTGCCGCTGCCATCCTTGGCACCCTGGGGGCTTCGACCCCGTACCGTGATGCCGCTCCGCGAAACCGCGCAACCCTGCACCAAGAAATAGCCCCCGCCAGCCATGGATACGCAACGCCTGATTCTTTTTGTCGTCTTTTCGATGTCGCTCTTCTTCCTTTGGCAAGCTTGGGAAGACGAACGCAATCCTGCGCCGAGGAACCCCGTCGCCGCACCAGCGGGGTCGGTCGCTGGCCAGAGGGCTACCGCGCAGGTGCCTGACGCCCCCGTCCCCAGCCCGAGTGCCAATCAGAACATGGGCGTGCCTCAAGGCGAGGTGCCGGCGCCTACAGGAGCCATGCCTGTGACCAAAGGGGAGCGAATCAAGCTGGTCACGGATCTGATCGAAGTGACCGTGAATACCGAGGGTGGAGTTATCGAGCGGGTCGCCTTGCTCAAGCACAAGGACACCCTGGATCAAAGCCAAGCGTACAAGCTGCTGCAAAGTTCTGACGGGCGCGTGCATGTGGCTCAGTCGGGTTTGTTGGGCGAAGGTCTTCCCAATCACCGTGATAGCTACGTCGCCGAACCCGGCGTGCGCACCTTGGCCAGGGGAGCCGAACGCTTGGACTTGCGGCTCGTTGCGGATATGCCGGGGGGCGCCAAGGTCAGCAAGGTGCTTACCTTGCGCGCGGGAAGCTACCTAGTGGATGTCGCTTTCGAGATCGAGAATCGCGGGGACAAGGCCTTGGACGGCCATGCCTATTACCAGCTGTTGCGCGACGCCAAAGCCCCAGCGGGCGAGCAATCGATGGTGCCCACATACACGGGTCCGGTGGTCTACAACGAGCGCGACAAGTTCACCAAGCTCGAATTTGCCGACATCGATAAGGGCAAGGCGCGCTTCACCAAGACCACAGACAATGGGTGGGTGGGGATGCTCGAGCATTATTTCGTAGCGGCTTGGTTGCCGCGCGATGGCGAGCCGAAGCTGAACCGCGAGTTTTACGCAAAGAAAAGCGGCGGCGATGCCGGGCAATACGTCGTCGGTGTGATCGTGCCAGTGAGCACAATCGCGCCGGGGGGCGTGGGCCGTATCGGCATGCCGCTTTATGCCGGCCCGCAGGAACAGGAAAAGCTGGGCGCGCTGGCAAAGGGCCTCGAGTTGACCACCGATTACGGGATCTTCACGGTCATCGCGGCCCCGCTGTTCATCGCGTTGCAGTGGCTGTACAAGCTTGTCGGCAATTGGGGGTGGGCGATTGTGCTGCTTACGATCCTGCTCAAACTCGTCTTCTACCCCCTCAATACCTCGGCCGCCCGCTCGATGGGCAAAATGAAGCTCGTTGCTCCAAAGCTAAAGGCCTTGCAAGAGCAGTATGCCAACGACAAGCAGCAGCTCCAGATGAAAATGATGGAGCTCTACAAGACGGAGAAGATCAACCCCCTTGGCGGCTGCCTGCCGATTCTAGTGCAAATGCCCGTCTTCATTGCGCTGTATTGGGTGTTGCTCGCGGCCGTGGAGTTGCGGCATGCGCCCTGGCTGGGGTGGATAGGCGATCTGTCGAGTCCAGATCCCTTCTATGTCCTGCCGGTGGTTTACGCTATCACCGCCTATGTTCAGGTGAAGCTCTCACCGACACCGGTGACGGACCCAATGCAGGCGAGAATGATGCAAATTATGCCGATCGCGTTCTCGGTGATGTTCATCTTCTTTCCCTCCGGACTCGTACTCTATTGGCTGGTGAACAACGTTCTGAGTATCGCGCAGCAGTGGCACGTCAATCGGCTGCTTGGCCGAGAACAGGCCGCTGCCAGCGCCAAGCGGTGAGTCCGAGCGCCCGGGGGGCAGGGGTTGGACACGGGATCCACTGGTGATTGCGGCGGCGATACTATCGCCGCGCTTGCCACACCGCCGGGCCGCGGCGGAATCGGCATCGTTCGCGTGTCCGGGCCACTTGCGGGGGCCATAGGGCGCAGTCTCGCAGGCAGGGAATTTCTCCCGCGGCTGGCAACCGTATGCCTCTTCCACGGAGAAGATGGCGCGCCGCTCGACCGGGGGCTCGCGCTGTACTTTGCCGGGCCGGCGTCCTTTACCGGTGAAGACGTGCTGGAGCTGCACGCGCATGGCGGCCCGGCCCTGTTGCGTCTGCTGCTCGATCGTTGTCTCGCCGCGGGTGCTCGCTTGGCGCGTCCCGGAGAGTTCACGCAGCGCGCCTTCCTTAACGGCAAGCTTGATCTCGCGCAAGCTGAAAGCGTCGCCGATCTGATCGAGGCGGCGACAGCGGCCGCGGTGCGCGCCGCGGCGCGCAACCTCGAAGGAGCGCTCTCGCAAGCGGTACGGGAGCTCGATGCCGGTTTGGTGAACCTGCGCGCTGAGCTAGAAGCGGCGATCGACTTTGCGGAGGAAGATGGCGTCGTACTCGTCCCCGAGGAACGGTTGCACGCACAGCTTGCCGGTTTGTTTAGGAGTTGTTCGCAGCTGCTCCTGCGGACCAAACAGGGTCGGCTGCTGGGGGATGGGCTGAACGTAGTGCTCGTCGGGGCGCCCAACGTGGGCAAGTCCAGCTTGTTCAATCGGATCGCCGGGCGCGACCTGGCAATCGTGACACCGGTACCAGGAACAACCCGCGACGCCTTGCGCGAAGCTCTGGCTCTCCAGGGTGTGCCGCTACATCTCGTGGACACCGCCGGTTTGCGCGAGAGCCGCGATGAGGTGGAACTGCTGGGGATGGAGCGCACACGCCGTTCGATCTCACACGCGGACCTCGCGCTCGTGATCGTGGCCCCGCCGCAAGGCGTCGCCGAATTGCCACGATTACTGGAAGAACTGCCTGCGGATTTGCCGCGCATCATCGTGCACAACAAGGCGGATTTGAGCGGCGAGGCCGTTGGGATCAAGAAAGCCGGGCCAACCCCCGAGTTGGTGGTATCGGCGAAGACAGGTAGCGGAGTCGAGGTTCTATCCGAGCTGATGCTGGATCGAGTTGGTTGGAAGCCCGGTGCAGAAGAGGTGCTGCTCGCGCATTCCCGGCACGTGGATGCGCTACGGGAAACTGCGGCGCGCCTCGAGGCGGCGCAAGCAATGTCGGGAAAGCGTGAGCTCTTGGCGGAAGAACTGCGGCTTGCTCATCGGGCGCTTGGACAAATCAGCGGAGAGTTCTTGCCCGATGATTTGCTGGGAGAGATCTTCAGGCGCTTTTGCATAGGAAAATAGGGCAGCGTAGGGTCGCGGCCACGCGCTCTTGGGAGGCGCGGCAGATCATGCTAAAGTGCGCGACGACAACACACCCTGTCATTCCTCCTTCCTTTATTTTCAGAGATGAACCAACCTAATGCCCTGGCGACGCTGGCCGCGGCGGTTTCCGCGCCAGCGTTCGTCAAACATGCAGGATTGCTCGGCTGGGTCCGAGAAATCGCCGAATTAACCCTTCCCAACCGTATTCACTGGTGCGATGGCACCCAGGAGGAATATGAGGCGCTATGTGACCAGATGGTCACGAGCGGTACCCTTAAGAAGCTCAACCCGGACAAGCGGCCAGGGTGCTATCTGGCTTGGTCGGACCCTTCCGATGTGGCCCGAGTGGAGGATCGCACCTTCATTTGCAGCGAGCGCCCGGAGGACGCTGGGCCGACCAATAACTGGATGGCGCCAGCAGCAATGCGCGATACCCTGCAAGGGCTGTTTTCCGGGAGCATGAAGGGGCGCACGCTCTATGTGGTGCCCTTTTCCATGGGCCCTTTGGGCTCGCACATATCTCATGTTGGCATTGAGCTGACCGATTCGCCCTACGTAGTGGTTTCGATGCGGACCATGACGCGGATGGGCAAGGCCGTCTACGAAGTTTTGGGCGACAAAGGGGCGTTCGTTCCCTGCGTGCATTCGGTTGGCGCGCCCCTGTCCGCAGGGCAGGTGGAAGTGGCCTGGCCTTGCAACAAGGATACCAAGTACATCGTGCATTTCCCGGAAGCCCGGGAGATTTGGTCTTATGGATCGGGTTACGGCGGCAACGCTTTGTTAGGCAAAAAGTGTTTCGCCTTGCGCATCGCTTCGGTCATGGGCCGGGATCAAGGTTGGCTTGCAGAGCACATGTTGGTTCTCGGCGTGACGGCACCCGACGGCGAGAAGACCTATGTCACGGCCGCCTTTCCAAGCGCTTGTGGAAAGACCAATTTCGCCATGCTGATACCCCCCGAGGGCTTCGAGGGGTGGCGCGTGAGTACCATCGGTGACGACATCGCTTGGATCAAGCCGGGCCCGGATGGCAGGTTTTACGCCATTAATCCCGAGGCGGGGTATTTCGGGGTTGCGCCAGGGACCTCCGAGGAGTCCAACCCCAATGCGATGGCCATGCTGCGCGAGAACACGATCTTCACCAACGTCGCCCTCACCGAAGATGGCGACGTGTGGTGGGAAGGGATGACCAAAACGCCACCAGCAAAGCTCACAGATTGGACGGGACAGGCGTGGGAGCCCGGTTGCGGCCGAAAAGCGGCGCATCCCAATGCGCGGTTCACGGTCCCATCGACCAATTGTCCGTCGCTCGACCCGGAGTGGGACAACCCCGACGGCGTGCCCATCAGTGCCTTTGTTTTCGGCGGTCGGCGCAGCGACACGACGCCACTGATAGTGCAAGCCTTTAGCTGGGACGACGGCGTATACAAGGCCGCCACCATGGGTTCAGAGATGACTGCCGCGGCGGCGGGCAAGATCGGGGAAGTACGGCGGGATCCCTTTGCGATGTTGCCTTTCTGCGGGTACCACATTGGGGACTATTTCCAGCACTGGCTGGACATGGGGCGCAAGGTGAAGGAGTTGCCGCGGATCTTCAATGTCAATTGGTTCCGTACGGACGAGCACGGCAAGTTTGCCTGGCCCGGTTTCGGGCAGAACATGCGGGTTCTGAAATGGGTCGTCGATCGGTGCCGCGGGCGTGGGCGGGCCGTGGAGACCGCACTGGGCTGGCAGCCGCAGTTCGATGAGATCGAGTGGCGAGGGCTTGAGCAGTTTAGCCACGGGCAGTTCTGGAGCATCATGTCCATTGATCGGGCGGCCTGGCAGAGAGAGCTTGCCTCGCACGACGAGTTCTTTGGCAAGATCGGTGAAAAGCTACCGAAGGCGGTGCGTTTGCAGCGCGAACTGCTGGAGCTGCGGTTGGGTGTTTAGTCCCTGGCTTGAGTTGAAGGAAGGGGCGGCATTGCCGCCCCTTTTCCTTGGCGGGAGGGCGGGATGGAATTTGTCCTTCTAATTGGCGCCGCCTTTTTTGCCGGCTGGGTCGACGCGGTCGTAGGGGGAGGGGGGCTGATCCAGGTCCCGGCGCTCTTTGCTGCTTACCCAAACGCGACCCCGGCGACGCTATTCGGAACAAACAAGCTTTCCTCTATCGCCGGAACCGGAGTGGCGACCGTCCGCTACCTGCGCCTCGTACGGGTGCCGCTGCGGGTGCTCCTGGCGTCCTTCATGGCGGCGTTGCTGGCGTCTTATTTTGGCGCGAAGGCGGTGGCGCTGTTGCCGGTGACGTGGCTGCGCCCCGTGATTCTGGTCCTACTCGTTCTGGTGGCGGTGTATACCTTTTGGCATGGCGACTTGGGGAAGCAGCATGCACCTCGCCTAGGGGAGCGCGGTGAGGGTTTTTGGGCGATCGTGGTCGGCCTGACTTTGGGCTTCTACGACGGTTTTTTTGGCCCGGGCACAGGGACTTTCCTGGTCTTCATTTTTGTGCGCTGGTTCGGGTACGATTTCTTGAGCGCATCGGCTGCGGCGAAAGTCGTCAATTTTGGCACCAACCTCGCGGCGCTCGCTTATTTCGCCCCCAGCGGCAACGTTTTGTGGGCGCTGGGTCTCAGCATGGCACTCGCCAACATCGCGGGCTCCGTCCTTGGTACTCACTGGGCGATCAAGCACGGCAGCGGCTTCGTGCGCAAGGTCTTCCTGGGCGTAGTCTTGCTGTTGATCGGGAAATTCGCTTACGACACGGTTCTTCCTTAGCGTCTTGGCGGTGCCGCTGGCTCATGCCGCGCGGGGTGCCGGAGATGAGGACCGATTTCCCGGTGTTGCCATGGTTTTGTAAGGCGGGGCGCGACGATGGCCATAGCCCTGGCGTTCTTCGGTGGGGGGCTGAGGCGCGTTGTTTCACGTGAAACAGAGTCGCTGCGCCGAGCCCAGTTTCACGTGAAACGCGGTGCCCTTATGCGACAGCCTTGGCGGGCCTTGCGGCTTGGCGGCGCATTGCTCAGGGCGAGTCGCTCACGTATGATTCGCGCTCCTTTGCGAAAGATTGCTCATGCGGTACCCGAAGCGCTTCGATATTATCGTCGTCGGGGGCGGCCACGCCGGCACCGAGGCCGCGCTTGCCGCCGCGCGCATGGGCTGTGTGACATTGCTTTTGACTCACAATGTCGAAACCCTCGGTCAGATGTCCTGCAATCCGTCGATCGGCGGTATTGGCAAGGGCCATCTGGTCAAGGAAGTGGATGCGCTGGGCGGGGCCATGGCGATGGCCACCGACGAGGCGGGAATCCAGTTTCGGATTCTGAATTCCAGCAAGGGCCCAGCCGTGCGCGCCACTCGCGCCCAATCTGACCGGCTTCTATACAAACAAGCGATACGCAATCGCCTTGAGAATCAGCCCGATCTAGAGATCTTCCAGCAGGCGGTCGACGATCTCTGTCTCGAGGGTGGGCACGTTTCGGGGGTGGTGACCCAGAGCGGTGTCGAAGTTGCCGCCAAAGCGGTTGTGCTGACCACCGGGACCTTTCTCGCGGGCCTGATCCACATAGGCCTTGCGCACTATCCTGCGGGTCGCGCCGGTGACCCTCCCGCCACACGCTTGGCGGCGCGCCTGCGCGAGCTTAATCTCCCCGCCGGGCGTCTCAAGACCGGCACACCACCACGACTGGATCGCCGCAGCATCGATTTCTCCGTGATGCAAATTCAGCCCGGAGATGACCCGCCACCGGTCTTTTCTTTCTTGGGGAGCCGGGCGATGCATCCGCCCCAGCTCCCGTGTTGGATTACTCACACCAACGCGCGAACGCATGACCTGATTCGCGCGTCGCTGGATCGGTCTCCGATGTACACTGGGGTCATCGAGGGCGTGGGGCCGCGCTATTGCCCTTCGGTCGAAGACAAAGTGATGCGGTTTGCGGGACGCGACGCCCACCAGGTTTTCCTCGAACCTGAAGGACTACATAGCAGCGAGATCTACCCGAACGGCATTTCGACCAGCCTGCCGTTTGACGTGCAGCAGGAAATCGTCCACTCCATACGCGGCCTGGAACGGGCCCACATCATCCGTCCCGGATACGCCATCGAGTATGATTATTTTGATCCCCGTGGCCTGCGCGCCAGTCTCGAGACGAAGGCGATCGGGGGGCTCTTCTTCGCCGGCCAGATCAACGGTACCACCGGCTACGAAGAGGCGGCTGCGCAGGGGCTGCTGGCCGGCGCTAATGCTGCCCTACAGGTCCAGGGACGAGAACCCTGGGCGCCGCGCCGAGACGTCGCCTACCTCGGGGTGCTAGTCGACGATTTGGTCACGCGAGGGGTGACCGAGCCCTATCGAATGTTCACCAGCCGTGCCGAATACCGACTGCAGTTGCGCGAAGACAACGCCGATCTGCGTCTCACCGAGACCGGCCGTCGCCTCGGCCTTGTCGATGACGCGCGTTGGGGCGCCTATTGCCGCAAGCGCGACGCGGTGGAGCTGGAACTTGAGCGCCTCGGAGCAACTTGGGTGAACCCCAAGGTTCTCGATGGTGAGCAGGCGCACGCGCTGCTCGGCCAGCTCCCAGCCCAGTCTGCGACGCTCGATGAGCTGCTTCGGCGCCCGGGTGTCGGCTACGCGGACTTGATGCAGCTTTGCGCGACTTCGGCAGTCCAAGACCCCGCCGTGGCAGAGCAAGTCGAGGTTCAGGTCAAATACCGCGGCTACATCGATCGGCAGAAGGAAGAGATTGCGCGCAGCGCTCGCCTCGAAGAAACCCAACTTCCTGAGGGTCTCGACTACGCGAGCGTACGGGGGCTCTCCACTGAGGCTTGCCAGAAGCTTGCTCAGCAACGGCCGGAAACTCTAGGGCAGGCGAGCCGTATCTCAGGCATCACTCCCGCCGCCATCGCGCTGCTGCAGGTGCATCTGCGCCGCCTCCGCGAAGGGGGCGCCAAGAGTGCGAACGCGGCAGCCGGGCGGCGCAGCGCATGAATCTCGCGGCACAACTCGCTCAAGGGCTGGGCGCGCTTTCCGTCGATTCGAACGAAGCCCAGAGGCTCAATCTGATCAACTACCTCGCGCTGCTGCAGAAATGGAACAAAGTCTATAACTTGACCGCGGTGCGCGAGCCGGAGCGTATGCTGACCCACCACGTGCTCGACTCCTTGGCGGTCTTGCCGGCGCTTGGGGGGCTCGCCACGGGTTCGAGAATCCTCGATGTGGGCAGCGGAGGCGGCCTTCCCGGAATTCCGCTCGCCATTGTTCGGCCGGACTGGGACGTGACTGTTCTCGAACCCAATCAGAAGAAAGCCTCGTTTCTTCGGCAGGCCGGGGCCGAATTAGCTTTGGGTAACCTTGTCATCGCCCAACAGCGGGTTGAGGATTTCCCTCCAAAAGGCGCCTTCGACCTCGTGATTTCCCGCGCTTTTGCCGAACTGGGTGATTTTTTGCGCGCCGCCGCACCATTCGTCGCCCCCAAGGGGAGGATTGCGGCAATGAAAGGGGTCTACCCTGACGAGGAAATTGCCCAACTCGGCCCCGAGTCGGCCGCCCGGTTGCGTGTAATCCGCCTTGAAGTGCCCGGCCTCGATGCCGAGCGACATCTCTTGATCTTTTCTGACCAGTCATGACCAAAATCATCGCCATCGCCAACCAGAAGGGCGGCGTCGGTAAGACGACGACCAGCGTCAACCTTGCCGCCAGCCTGTGCGCCATGAAGCGCCGCGTGCTCCTCGTCGATCTTGACCCGCAAGGCAATGCCACCATGGGCAGCGGCGTCGACAAGCGCAGCCTTGAAGCCACGGTCTACCACGTCCTGCTGGGCGAGAAGAAGATCCGCGACGTTCGTGTGCCCTCGCCTACCGGCCAGTTCGATTTGGTGCCGGCGAATCGGGAATTGGCGGGCGCGGAAGTCGAGCTCGTCGATCTGCCGGAGCGGGAGACGAGGTTGCGCGACGCATTGGCGGAGGCGCTGTCGCAGATCCGCGAGGCTTTGTCCGAAGTGGCCAAGGACTATGATTTCGTGCTGCTCGATTGTCCGCCTGCGCTATCGCTCCTGACGCTCAACGGGCTCTGCGCCGCCGACAGCGTGCTGATTCCCATGCAATGCGAGTACTACGCGCTCGAAGGCCTATCGGATCTCGTGCAAACGATCAAGCGGGTCCGTTCCCATCTCAATCCAAAGCTGGAAATCGAAGGGCTGCTGCGCACCATGTTTGACCCGCGCAATACCCTGGCCCAGCAGGTAGCTGCGCAGCTGCAGCAGCATTTTGGCGACAAGCTCTACCGCACGGTCATTCCCCGCAATGTGCGCCTGGCGGAGGCACCCAGCTACGGTGTTCCGGCGCTACACCTGGACCGTGCCTCCAAAGGGGCTCAGGCCTATTTGGCGCTGGCTGGGGAGATGCTGCGTCGCGACGACCCCGAACTGGCCGAACCCGCCTAATTGAGGAGCAAACATGGTCAAATTCAAAGGATTAGGACGCGGACTCGATGCATTGCTCGATGGCGACACGTCCCAGCCCGGCAAGGAAATGCTCAAGACCCTCAAAATCGAACTGCTGCGCCCCGGTAAATACCAGCCGCGCAGCCATATGGACCAGAACTCCCTGGCTGACCTGGCGGCGTCGATCAAAGAGCAGGGCGTCATGCAGCCGATTTTGGTGCGCCCGGTCGAAGGCCACAAGCACGAGATCATTGCCGGCGAGCGGCGGTGGCGGGCGGCACAGCTAGCGGGCTTGAGCGAGGTACCGGTGCTGGTGCGCGACGTGCCCGATCGCGCTGCGCTGGCATTGGCTTTGGTCGAGAACATTCAGCGCGAGGATCTCAATCCTCTGGAGGAAGCCCAAGGCCTACAGAGGCTCATCGACGAGTTTGGACTTACTCACGACGACGCCGCGCAGGCGGTAGGGCGTTCGCGCAGTGCCGTCAGCAACCTCCTACGTCTCTTGCAGCTGGCCAAGCCGGTTCAGGAAATGCTCCTCACCGCCCAGATCGACATGGGGCACGCTCGGGCCTTGCTTCCCTTGCCTACTGGACAGCAGGTTCTGCTGGCGGGACAGATCGCGCACAAAGGTCTTTCGGTTAGAGAAGCCGAGCGCTTGGCAGGAAAAGCCGCGCGAGAGGGCGCCGCAGGGAAATCAGGGAACGCGCCACGTGCCCGAACGATCGACCCCGATGTAGCACGGCTGGAAGAAGAGTTGGCCCAGACGCTGGGAGCTGAGGTGCAGGTGCAACACGGGCGCGGTGGCCGCGGCCGACTGGTGGTCAGCTACGCCAGCTTGGACCAGCTTGACGGCATTTTAGAGCGCTTGCGCGCACCTGCCTGAATCGCTCTGGGCACTTGCGCGCGACCCGCCCAAGGCGCGGCGCGCACGGAGCGAAAGGAATCAGCTCAGCTCTTTGAGCATCACCTGCGCGCTCGAGACCTCGAGTTTCCCGCCTTCTTCAAGGTTGAGACGACGCACGACGCCATCTTCGACCAGCATGGAAAACCGCCGGCAGCGGATCCCTAAGCCCTTCTCGGTAAGATCCAGCGCGATGCCCAGCTTTTGGGTATAGACGGCGCTGCCGTCGGCCATCATGCGCACTTTGCCGGCTACGCCATTGGCTTTGCCCCAGGCGGCCATCACAAAAAAATCGTTGACCGCGAAACACCAAAGTTCGTCTATGCCCTTGGCGCGGAATTTTTCGTAGTTCTCCACATACCCGGGCAAATGCTGCTCGGAGCAGGTCGGCGTAAAAGCGCCAGGCACGCCGAAAATCACCACGCGTTTGCCTTTCAAGAGGTTCTGAATTTGATGCACGTTGGGTCCGAGGGCGCAGCCTTCGGTGGGGGATTCAACAAATTCGCTGATGACTCCTTCGGGCATGCGGTCGCCAAGCTGGATAGACATCCTGTTCTCCTTTCTAGGGAAATGACGCAGGTCAAGGATTAGGTCGCCAGTATAGCCCGATAATTGGCCCCGCAACGCAATTGCCGAAGGCTTGGGGAGCCGCGCAAAACGGGCGCAGGCGGGTTTGATGCGACGCAACAATTCGCCTTGACCCATAGGGTTTCCGCCAAGTATAATCAGCAAGTTTGCTCCTTGGCACGATGGGCGGATACGATTCGCCGGGCAAACCGGTGCGTTTTCTGTTGCGATTGCAGGTTTTCGCAACGCTGATCACAGCTGCTGCTGCCGCAGCGGTCGGTGATCGGCAGGACGCGCTCGCAAGTCTGATCGGGGGATCCATCGGCTTCGCGGGTAGCCTCGTCTATGCGGTGGTGGCACTGTCGGTGCGCACCCAAGATCCGCAAAAGGCGTGGCGCGCGCAGGTGCTCGCAGAGGCCTGCAAATACGCGTGGACGATCCTCGCTTTCGTGCTGGTGTTTGTGGTGTATGGGACGGTGCGGCCCTTGCCTTTGTTTGTGGCCTTCATCCTGACCATGCTGCTGTATTTCGTGCCATTGGCGCGGGCGCGCCAGGGCTAGCTCAAAAAACACGGCGAAGTGGGATCATGGCTTCAGGCGCAGCGCAGACGACCTCCGAATACATCACCCATCACCTGACCAATCTCACCGTCGGTCACGGTTTTTGGACCTTCCACCTCGACACCCTGATCATCTCCGGCGTGCTGGGCCTGCTGATCTTCGGCTTTATGGCCAAGGC
Source organism: Casimicrobiaceae bacterium (assembly GCA_026646885.1). Lineage (GTDB taxonomy): Bacteria > Pseudomonadota > Gammaproteobacteria > Burkholderiales > Casimicrobiaceae > JACPUX01. The sequence goes on from JAPKHK010000006.1 coordinate 87,334, forward strand.
GGCGAGCAAAGCTACTAGCGGTGTGCCCGGCGGCTGGCAAAACTTCGTGGAAATGGTGGTCACGCTGGTGGACAACCAGGTGAAAGACACCTTCCACGGCAAGCGCGATTTCATCACCCCGCTGGCGATCACCATCTTCGTCTGGGTGTTCCTGATGAACGCCATGGATTTGATTCCGGTGGATTGGCTGCCCGTCGCGGGCGGGGCGGTGGGCGTGCACTATCTCAAAGTCGTCCCCACCACTGACCCCAATCTCACCTTCGCCATGTCGCTGACGGTGTTCGTCCTGATCTATTACTTCAACTTCAAAGTGAAGGGCGTGGGTGGCTTCCTGCATGAAGTTTTCACCGCGCCGTTTGGCCCTTGGCTCGCGCCGGTGAACTTGCTGTTCCGCATCGTCGAAGACATCGCCAAACCCATTTCGCTGGCGCTGCGTCTTTTCGGCAACATGTACGCGGGCGAAATGGTGTTCATCCTGATTGCGCTGCTGGGCCTGTGGCAACTGCCGCTCGCTTTGCCCTGGGCGCTGTTCCACATTCTGATCATTACCTTGCAGGCTTTCGTGTTCATGATGCTGACCGTGGTTTACCTCAGCATGGCGCACGAGAGTCACTGATTCATTTTCCAACTCAACCCACACCCTTTCATCAAGGAGAAAACATGGAACTGTCTCTGCTGCTTGGCAACACCGCGATCGCCGTTGCCATTCTGATCGGCGCCGGCGCGCTGGGTACCGCCATCGGCTTCGGTATCCTGGGTGGCCGTTTCCTCGAAGGCTCGGCTCGCCAGCCCGAGATGATCCCCACGCTGCAAGTCAAGATGTTCATCGTGGCCGGTCTCTTGGACGCGGTGACCATGATCGGTGTGGGTATCGCGCTCTACCTGCTCTTTGCGAACCCCTTCATCGCAATCGTCTCGAAGGCCGTAGGCGGTTAATTCACCCTCTACCCTTCTAGGAGTCTAGCGTGAACATTAACGCTACTTTGATCGGCCAGGCGATTTGGTTCGCGCTGTTCATCTGGATCACGATGAAATATGTGTGGCCGCCGCTGCAGCGCGCCATGCAAGAGCGCCAGAAGCAGATCGCCGACGGTTTGGCCGCCGGCGAGCGCGCCAAAGCCGACCTCGTCCAGGCTGAGCATAAGGCCGCTGCTGCCTTGACCGAAGCGAAAGGCCGGGCAACCGAGATCATCGCGCAAAGCGAAAAGCGCGCCGCGCAATTGATCGAAGAAGCCAAGGTCGCCGCCAAAACCGAGGGCGAACGCATCATCGCTGCGGCCAAAGCCGAAATCGAGCAGGAAGTCTTTCGCGCCAAAGAAGCGCTGCGCGATCAGGTCGCTGACCTCGCGGTGGCGGGTGCGGCCAAGATTCTCACGCGCGAGGTCGACGCCAAGGCGCACACCGAGCTTCTGGCCCAGTTGAAGCGAGAGCTCTGATGGCCGAACTCACCACCATCGCCCGGCCCTACGCGGAAGCGGTCTTCGCCATCGCCCAAGAGGCCAATGCTCTGGACGGATGGTCCAAGATGCTGGGTTTTGCCGCGGCGGTCGCGGGCGACCCCGCCATGCAAGCGGTGGTCGACAACCCACGGCTGTCCGACGACCAGAAAGCGAAGCTCTTCTTCGATGTCTGCGGCGACCAGCTGGACGCTGCCGGCAAACGTTTCTTGCGGGTGCTGCTGGATGCCGGGCGGGCCAAACTCCTGCCGCAAATCCAAGCCCTGTTCGAAGCCCGCAAGAACGAAGCGCAGCGCGCCGCGAAGGCCGAAATCACTTCGGCGTTGCCGCTGTCCGAGTCTGAGCTGGCCGATCTCAAGGCAGCTTTGGAGCGTCGCTTCAAGCTCAAGATCGAGGCCTCGTTCACGGTCGACTCCAGCCTCATCGGCGGAGTGCGTGTGGTGGTCGGCGACCAGGTGGTCGATGCGTCGGTGCAAGGCAAACTCGCGGTGATGGCCAGGGAATTGCGCGCCTAAAGCGACACCAGGAATTTAACGTCAGTCCGCGGCAAGCGGAGAGCGGAGAAATCATGCAGTTGAATCCATCGGAAATCAGCGAACTGATCAAAAGCAAGATCCAAAGTTTGGATACTGCTTCGGAAGTGCGCACGCAAGGCACCGTCGTCTCCGTGACCGACGGCATCTGCCGCATTCACGGCCTGGCGGATGCGATGCAAGGCGAAATGTTGGAGTTCCCCGGCGACACCTTCGGCCTCGCGCTCAACCTCGAGCGTGATTCGGTCGGCGCGGTGATCTTGGGCAAATACGAGCACATTTCCGAAGGCGACACGGTCAAGTGCACCGGCCGCATTCTCGAAGTGCCGGTTGGTCCCGACCTGATCGGCCGCGTGGTCGACGCGCTGGGCGCACCCATCGACGGCAAAGGCCCGATCAATGCCAAACAAACCGACGTGATCGAGAAAGTCGCGCCCGGCGTGGTGTGGCGTAAGTCCGTGTCGCAGCCCGTGCAGACGGGCTTGAAGTCGGTGGACGCCATGGTGCCGGTCGGCCGCGGTCAGCGCGAGCTGATCATCGGCGACCGCCAAACCGGCAAGACCGCGGTGGCCATCGACACCATCATCAATCAGAAGGGCAAAGACCTCTTCTGTATCTACGTCGCCATCGGCCAGAAGGCTTCGACGGTGATGAACGTGGTGAGGAAACTCGAAGAAACCGGCGCCATGGCCTATACCATCGTGGTGGTGGCCACCGCTTCGGACTCCGCGGCCATGCAGTACCTCGCGCCTTACTCGGGTTGCACCATGGGCGAGTACTTTCGCGATCGTGGCCAAGACGCGTTGATCATTTACGACGATTTGACCAAGCAGGCTTGGGCCTATCGCCAAATCTCCCTGCTGCTGCGGCGCCCGCCGGGCCGTGAAGCTTACCCCGGTGACGTTTTTTATTTGCACTCGCGTCTTTTGGAGCGCGCCGCGCGCGTCAACGAAGAGTATGTCGAGCGCTTCACCAAAGGCGAAGTCAAAGGCAAGACCGGTTCGCTCACCGCTCTGCCGGTGATCGAAACCCAGGCCGGTGACGTGACCGCCTTCGTGCCCACCAACGTGATTTCCATTACCGACGGCCAGATCTTCCTGGAAACCGACCTCTTCAATGCCGGTATCCGTCCCGCCATCAACGCCGGTATCTCGGTGTCGCGGGTGGGTGGTGCGGCGCAGACCAAGGTCATCAAGAAGCTGGGCGGCGGCGTGCGTCTAGCGCTGGCGCAATACCGCGAACTGGCGGCCTTTGCGCAATTCGCCTCGGATTTGGACGAAGCCACCCGCAAGCAGTTGGAGCGCGGCCGTATGGTCACCGAGCTCATGAAGCAGCCGCAATACCAGCCGCTGCAAGTGAGCGAAATGGCGCTGACGCTTTTCGCGGTAAACAACAACTACCTCGACGACGTCGATGTGAAGAAGGCGCTTTCCTTCGAGCGTGCGCTGCGCGACTACGCCAAGAGCAAAGCGGCCGACGTGATGGCGCGCATCGAGTCGACCAAGGACCTGTCCAAGGAAGACGAAGCGAAGCTGCACGAACTCATCCAGGACTTCAAGAAGAACGGCGCCTACTGAGTGAATCGCGGCGCGCTATGACGCACGCCGCGGCGCACCCAGGGCTCGGAGATTACGATGCCGGGTAGTAAAGAAATCCGCATGAAGATCCGAAGCGTGCAAAACACGCGGAAGATCACCAAGGCGATGGAAATGGTGGCCGCCTCGAAGATGCGCAAGGCGCAGGATCGCATGCGCGCAGCGCGTCCCTATGGCGACAAGATCCGCAACATCGCCGCGCATCTGGCCAACGCCAATCCGGAGTACAAGCACCCGTTCGTCGTCAAGCGCGAGCAGGTCAAAGGGGTGGGCATCATCGTCGTCACCTCGGACAAGGGCTTGTGCGGCGGTCTCAACACCAACGTGCTGCGGCTTGCGCTGCAACGCATGAAGCAGTGGGAATCCGGCGGTGCCGCGCCGCAAATCACCGCCATCGGCAACAAGGGCTACGGCTTCTCGCAGCGTATGGGTGCCAAGGTGGTCTCGCACCTCATTGGCATCGGCGATACGCCCCACCTCGATCGCCTGATCGGCCCGGTGAAAGTGCAGCTCGATGCCTACAGCAAAGGCGAAATCGACGAGCTCTACATTTGCTACACCCGCTTCATCAACACCATGAAGCAGGAGCCGGTGCTGGAGCGCCTGCTGCCCCTGCCCGCCGAGCGCTTGCAAGAAGACGCCAGCGAAAAAGCCGCTTGGGACTACATCTACGAACCCGACCCCAAGGTCGTGCTCGATCAGCTCCTGGTGCGCTACGTCGAACACCTCATCTATCAGTCGGTGGCCGAAAACATCGCCTCCGAGCAGTCGGCGCGTATGGTGGCCATGAAGGCCGCCAGCGACAACGCCGGCGAGGTGATCGACCAATTGACCCTGGTCTACAACAAGGCGCGCCAAGCGGCGATCACCAAGGAATTGTCGGAAATCGTCGGCGGCGCGGCGGCGGTTTGATTAGCGAAACCGAATTCAGTCTGGAAATCAAAGGAACCCGAAAATGAATGCTACGGCAGCGAACGAAGGCAAAATCGTTCAGTGCATCGGCGCGGTGGTGGACGTAGAGTTCCCCCGCAACGCCATGCCGCGCGTGTACGACGCCCTGACCATGGATGGCAGCGAGCTCACCCTTGAAGTCCAGCAGCAGCTGGGCGACGGCGTGGTGCGCACCATCGCCCTGGGCAGCTCCGACGGTCTGCGCCGCGGCATGATGGTAAAAAACACCCGCGCGCCGATTTCCGTACCGGTTGGCGCCAAAACCTTGGGCCGCATCATGGACGTGCTCGGTCGCCCGATCGACGAACTGGGCCCCATCGGCGCCGAGAAAGTGGCCTCCATTCACCGCACCGCACCGGCCTTCCAGGAACTGTCGCCTTCGACCGAGCTCTTGGAAACCGGCATCAAGGTGATCGACTTGATTTGCCCCTTCGCCAAGGGCGGCAAGGTCGGCCTCTTCGGCGGCGCCGGCGTGGGCAAGACGGTGAACATGATGGAGCTCATCCGCAACATCGCTGCCGAGCACTCGGGTTATTCGGTGTTCACCGGCGTGGGCGAGCGCACCCGCGAGGGCAACGACTTCTATCACGAAATGAAAGAGTCGAACGTGCTCGACAAAGTGGCGCTGGTGTACGGCCAGATGAACGAGCCGCCCGGCAACCGTCTGCGCGTGGCCTTAACCGGTCTCACCATGTCCGAGGCCTTCCGCGACGAAGGCCGCGACGTGCTTTTGTTCATCGACAACATTTACCGCTTCACCCTGGCCGGTACCGAAGTGTCCGCGCTCTTGGGCCGGATGCCTTCCGCGGTGGGTTATCAGCCGACCTTGGCTGAAGAAATGGGCCGCTTGCAAGAGCGCATCACCTCCACCAAGACCGGTTCCATCACCTCCATCCAGGCCGTGTACGTGCCCGCCGACGACTTGACCGACCCCTCGCCCGCCACCACCTTCGGCCACCTCGATGCCACCGTGGTGTTGTCGCGAGACATCGCCGCGCTGGGTATTTACCCCGCGGTGGACCCCCTGGATTCCACCTCGCGCCAGGTCGACCCCAACGTCATCGGCGAAGACCACTACAACACCACCCGCGCCGTCCAGGGCACGCTGCAACGCTACAAAGAACTGCGCGACATCATCGCCATTCTGGGCATGGACGAGCTGGCGCCCGAAGATAAATTGGTCGTGGCGCGCGCCCGCAAGATTCAGCGCTTCCTGTCGCAGCCCTTCTTCGTCGCGGAAGTGTTCACCAACTCTCCGGGCAAGTACGTTTCGCTCAAAGACACCATCAAGGGCTTCAAGATGATCGTCAACGGCGAGTGCGATCACTTGCCTGAGCAGGCCTTCTACATGGTCGGCGGCATCGAAGAGGCTTTCGAGAAGGCCAAGACCCTGCAATAAGCGTGAGGGCGCCAGCCGGCGCCCTCTAGCCAAGCCCAAAGGATTAGGCATGACAGCAACGATCCATGTCGACGTGGTGAGCTCCGAGGCGGAACTTTTCTCGGGCGACGCCGAGTTCGTGGTGGCACCGGGCGAGTCCGGGGAGCTGGGTATTTACCCCAAACATACCCCGCTCCTGACCCGCTTGAAGCCCGGTTCGGTGCGCCTCAAAGTTGCCGGCAAGAACGAAGAAGAGCTGATCTACGTTTCTGGCGGCATGCTCGAAGTGCAGCCCAACCGCATCACCATCCTCTCCGACACCGCTATCCGCGGTCATGACCTCGACGAAGCGCGTGCCCAGGAAGCCATGCGCGCGGCCGAAGAGGCGTTGAAAAACCGCACCGGCAAAATCGAATACGCCCAAGCCCAGGCCGAACTGGCGCAAGCGGCGGCCCAGCTGGCGGCTATCCGCAAGCTGCGCAAGAACTGAGGCCTTACGCTTCGAAAGAAAGGCGGCTACGGCCGCCTTTTTTTTGCGTCCAGCCGCTGCCGCACTCAGGCGCGGGCTTTCAAGGCATAATCTCCTTCGGCAGTCCAGCACTCAATCATCGGAGGAGACCATGATCGTTCGCATTTCGCGCGCCCTCGGCGTGGGCGCAGTCGCCCTTTTGTTGGCGCCACCGGCGCAGGCCCAGCAGTTCATCAACGTGCTCACCGGCGGCACCAGCGGCATCTACTACCCGCTCGGCGTTTCGCTGACGCAAATTTACGGCAAGACCATTCCTGAGGCGAAGGCCACGGTGCAGGCCACCAAGGCTTCGGCCGAAAACCTCAATTTGCTCCAAGCCGGCCGCGGCGAAATCGCCCTGACGCTGGGCGATGCGCTCTCCATGGCCTGGGTGGGGAATGCGGATGCGGGCTTCAAAACCCCCCTCGACAAGCTACGCGGGGTCTCGGCAACTTACAACAACTACATCCAGATCGTTGCTTCGGCCGAGTCGGGCGTGAAGAGCATGGCCGATCTGAAGGGCAAGCGCATCTCGGTCGGTGCACCCAAGTCGGGGACTGAATTGAACGCCCGCGCCATTCTCAAGGCGGCTGGGCTCTCGTATAGCGATTTCGCCAAGGTGGAGTATTTGCCCTTTGGGGAATCCGTCGAACTGATCAAGAATCGCCAGCTCGATGTCACTTTGCAATCGGCCGGCCTAGGGGTCGCGTCCATTCGCGACCTGGCCACATCGGTGAAGATTGTGGTGGTGCCCATTCCTGCCGACCTGGTCGCCAAGGTCGGTGATGCCGCCTATCAGCCGGCGGTCATTCCCGCGAATACCTATCAGGGGCAGGGTGACGACGTGCCCACGGCCGTCATCCCCAATTTTCTGGTCTCGCACGCGGGTGTACCGACCGACCTGATCTGCAAGATGACCAAGGCCATGTACGACAACCTCGACATGATGGTCGCCGCCCACGCGGCTGCCAAGGCCATCAAGCGCGAAAACGCGACGAAGGGCATGCCACTGCCGCTGCATCCAGGCGCGGAGAAGTATTACAAGAGCGGTTCCTGCTGAACCCTGATTGCGCCGATTTCGGGCTGAGGCCCGGCTTGCGATTCTGCGGGCCGGGCGTCGGCCCGATCTGCGTTTGCGGTCACCCGAAATGACAGCCAGCCAGAGCGAAACCCCCGGCCATGCGCGCGCCTTCGGTTGGGACGCCGGCCCGCGCGGCCGCGCGCTGTTCCTGGTCGCTGTCCTGTTCTCGTCCTTCCAGGTGGTCAGCGCCGCCTTCAGCCCGCTCTCCAGCGTGGTGGTGCGCGCCATCCACGTCGGCTTCCTGCTGCTGATGACCTTCGCGCTTTTTCCAGGCATGAGCCCTCGGCGGCGCCCCCAACCCGGCCTGGCCTGGCTGCTCGGCGGCACCGGCTTCGTGCTGGCCTTTTACCACTGGATCTTCGAAGGCGATCTCATTCAGCGCGCCGGCGACCCGACGCAGCTCGACCTGGCGGTGGGCGTCGTCACCCTCGTCCTGGTGTTCGAGGCGGCGCGGCGCATCATGGGGCCCGCCCTGCCGCTGATCTGCGGCGCCTTCCTCGCCTACGCCCTGTTCGGCAATCACCTGCCCGGCGCGCTGGCGCACCGCGGCTATGCCTTCAGCCAGGTGATCGACCAGCTCGGCTTTGGCACCGAAGGCATCTACGGCATTCCGACCTATGTGTCGTCGACCTACATCTTCCTCTTCATCCTGTTCGGCTCCTTTCTCGAGCAGGCGGGGATGATTCGCCTCTTCACCGACTTCGCCATGGGCACGGTCGGCCACACCAAGGGCGGACCGGCCAAGGTCTCGGTGATCTCCTCCGGCCTGATGGGGACCATCAACGGCTCGGGTGTGGCCAACGTGGTGACCACCGGCCAGTTCACCATCCCGCTCATGAAGCGCTTCGGCTACCGTGCCGAGTTCGCCGGCGGGGTGGAAGCCACCTCCAGCATGGGCGGCCAGATCATGCCGCCGGTGATGGGCGCGGTGGCCTTCATCATGGCCGAGACCATCAACGTGCCCTACGTCGAGGTGGTCAAGGCCGCCACCATCCCGGCCCTGCTGTATTTCGCCTCGGCCTTCTGGATGGTGCATCTGGAAGCCGGCCGCATGGGCCTGCACGGCCTTCCCAAGTCGGAATGCCCGGATGCCTGGGCGGCGGTGAAAAACGGCTGGTACCTGATCCTGCCGCTGGCGGCCCTGGTCTGGCTGCTGTTCTCCGGCTACACGCCACTCTTTTCCGGCACGGTGGGTCTCGCGCTCACCGCCATCCTCATCCTCGGCGCCGCCATCGCGGCGCGGCTGTCCGCCACCGCCCTGCGCGTCGCCTTCTGGATCGCCCTGGGCCTGGCCAGCGCCGCCTTCTTCAAGCTCGGCGTCGGCATCTTCTTCGCCGTCATCGGCGCGCTGGTGCTCGCCTGCCTTTTCGTCAAGGGCGGACGCGAGACGCTCAGGCTGGCCGTCAATGCGCTGGCCGACGGCGCCCGCCACGCCCTGCCGGTGGGTGTGGCCTGCGCCCTCGTAGGTGTCATCATCGGCGTCATCACCCTCACCGGGGTGGCCACCACCTTCGCCGGCTTCATCATCAAGCTAGGCGCCGACAGCCTGTTCCTCTCGTTGGTGCTGACCATGCTGGTGTGCCTGCTGCTCGGCATGGGCATCCCGACCATTCCGAACTACATCATCACCAGCTCGCTGGCCGCGCCGGCACTGCTGGAACTCGGCGTGCCGCTGATCGTCTCGCACATGTTCGTCTTCTACTTCGGCATCATGGCCGACCTCACCCCGCCGGTGGCGCTGGCGGCCTTTGCCGCTTCGCCGATCGCCCAGGCGTCGGGGCTCAAGATCGGCGTGCAGGCGATCCGCGTGGCCGCCGCCGGCTTCGTCGTGCCCTACATGGCGGTGTATGCGCCCGCCCTCATGTTGCAGGGCGGCAGCGGGTTCGACACCTCCTACATCGTCTTCAAGGCGATCATCGCCATCGGCCTGTGGGGGGCGGCTTCCATTGGCTATTTGCGCACGCGCATGACCTGGCCAGAACGCATCCTCGCCGCCGCCGCCGCCGGCTTCATGGTCGTCGCCCTGCCAGTGACCGATGAAATCGGTTTCGCACTCGGCGCCGCAGTGATCGCCTGGCATTTCTGGCGCAGCCGGCGTGTCCGGCGCGGGGCTGGCTGATGGGATTGTGCCTGGCTGCGGGTGCCCTGATGGCGACCCTGGCGGCTGAATCTTTCACTTTGGCCTGGACGCACTCCATCGAGAAGATTCGGTGGGAAGAGGATTGGCGCGCTGTAGGTAGTACGCTCGAAATCGTGGAAGCGCGGATTCGGGGTTCTGGGGCGGGCATGGAACCGCCCGAGAGCGCGGTGCTTAGAGCGGGTGTTTGGCACTACCAACCCCAGCGCGGACCCCAAACCCAATTGCTGCTCGCCCATTCGCCCTATGTCGCGCCCTATGAACTGTGTTCCGGCGGTACATGTCGGCCACTTGCGGCCTGGCTTCCGGGCTTGCCGGAGAGCGCCACGGTAGCGCTTAGCGCCTGCCCGATGTCCGAAGTTTCGCCCCATCCCAACGCTCCTGGAGGACGCCAATGATACTACTCCTCGCCGGCCTGATTCTTTTCCTCGGCACGCATTCGCTGCGCATCTTCGCCGAAGATTGGCGCGCCCGACAGATTGGCGTGCGGGGACTCAACCCCTACAAAGGCATCTATTCACTGGCCTCGGCTACCGGCCTGGCGCTGATCGTCTGGGGTTACGCCTTGGCGCGCGCTGAACCGGTGGTGCTTTGGGTGCCGCCGCTATGGACCCGCCATCTGGCAGCGACGCTGATGTTGCCCGCGTTCATCTTCCTCACCGCCGCCTACCTGCCCGGCACCCACATCAAAGCGCGCCTCGGGCACCCCATGCTGCTGGGCATCAAAGTCTGGGCCTTCTCGCACCTCTTGGCCAACGGCAACCTCGCCGACCTGTTGTTGTTCGGGAGTTTCCTCGCCTGGGCCATTCTCGATTTTCGCAGTGCGCGGCAAAGGGATCGCGCCGCAAACAAGACCTACTCCCCTGCAGGCTGGGGGCGGGATCTTGCGGCTGTCGCAGCGGGTTCCGGGGTTTGGGCCTTCTTTTTGTTTTACGCGCATCTCTGGTTGATGGGGGTGAGGCCGTATTGAGGGAACTGGAAATGCAACGGGGGCCGCAGCCCCCGTCTCTTGGAAGTCCCGCAACGCTGCTCAGGCGCTCACGCGCTTCCGATACTCAGCCGTGCGGGTGTCGATTTCGATCTTGTCGCCGGTGGCGCAGAAGAGCGGCACCTGGATTTCGAAGCCGGTGGAAATTTTGGCGGGTTTCAAGACTTTGCCGGAAGTGTCGCCGCGCACTGCGGGCTCGGTGTAAGTGATTTCGCGCACGACGCTATTGGGCAGCTCTACGGAAAGGGGGCGGCCCTGGTAGAACACCACTTCGCAGGCCAGACCGTCTTCGAGGTAATTCAAAGCATCGCCCATACTCTCGGCATCGATTTCGTACTGGTTGTATTCACCATCCATGAACACGTAGGAAGGGTCAGCGAAATACGAATAGCTCACTTCCTTGCGATCGAGGATGATGTCGTCGAATTTGTCATCGGCGCGATAGACCTGTTCAGTGACCGAGCCGGTGAGGATGTTTTTCAACTTCATCTTCACGACGGCGGCGTTGCGGCCGGATTTGTTGTATTCGGCCTTGAGCACGACCAGGGGGTCATTGCCCATCTGGACGACGTTGCCGGTGCGGAGTTCCTGGGCGAGTTTCATGGCGAATCCTGGGTATTCAGAGACGAGGGGAACCGCGCATTATAGCGGTTTTTGCGGCAAAATCAACCAGTTGTCGGCACAGATCGGGCTGGCTGGCGAGGTGTGATGCCCAGGCCTTGGCGCCCCCCACATACGCCTGCCCTTGGGCTGCAAATCGCGACCAGGCCACCTGCACGCCGCCCTCGCCAGACCAAGCGCGCGAGAGATCTGCCAGCGCCTGCCCTGCCGAATCCGGTAGATACGCCCCCTGCCGCCGCAAGAAAGCAGCGAGCTTGGCGAGGTGTGCGCTTTCGTCCTGCCGGTAGGGTTGCCAAACCATGGGCCGCGCCGCCCACTGGGCGCGAACGAAAGAATCCTCCCCGCGCACGAAATTGAGGTCGCAGGCCCAAAGCAGCGTGTCGAAGACCTCCTGCGGGAGGAAGGGGAACACGCGGAGTGTCAATGTGCCGCGCTGCTCCTGCGCCCCACTGGGCAGCGTCGTCCGACCCCAAAACGAGGCGCAGGCCGCAGCCACCGGCCCCTCGGGAACGAGGCAAAAAATCTCCTCGGTACCGGCAGCCCAAGCCTGCAAGAGCTCGAGCACCGGGCTGTCGGGATAACAAAACAGCGACACCTTACGCCCCGAGGGTTCAAGCGCCAGCCCGAGCGTCTCCCAGAATCGCCTGCGCGCCGCGGGGTCATGTTGAAAGGCGTCGCGCCGCGCCAAGAGATCGCGCTCGCGCAGAAGTCCACCGGTGGCGGGTGTGAAGCCCGGAAAGAAGAAATGTTTGGTGAGCGGCAACCGCGGGTGGCGCGAGGGCAAACCGTGGTGGCCCTCGACCCAATCTTCAGCCGAGAGGTATTCGAGGTTGATCCATACCGGCGCTGGAGTGCACCGTGCCATCGCGTCCACCAGCGCATCGGGCAGCGCGCAACCGAAGGCTTCGATCACTACCCCGCCGGGTTGAACCTCGGCCCAGGGCTGCGGCCAGCGGTGCACTTCAACACCCGCATGCTGCTGCACCATCGCCTTGGGGTCAAAATCGGACACCAAAGGCGCGAGCGCGGCGGGGTCGTCGATCCAAAGGCGCACGGCAACCCGGTATTCCGCGGCGAGCTGGCGCGCCAAGCGCCAGCAAACTCCAGCATCGCCGAAGTTGTCGATGACTTTGCAAAAGATGTCCCAGGCTTGGCTCATGCGCCGACGATTCCTGCGGTGATCAGCCATCATGCCATACCTCGTATAATCCACGCATTTGCCCCTGGCCCAGGAGCAAAACCACCCCGCACGGCCATGTCCATTTACCCTCTTCCTGTGATCGCAGTCACCTCCGGCGAGCCGGCCGGCGTCGGCCCGGAACTGTGTGCGCGGCTGGCTGAGGCGCACGCCGAACGCGCCTGGCCGGTGCGTCTGGTGATCTTGGGCGACGAAGACCTATTGCAGGAACGCGCCGCGCCCAACGCAGCGATCTTCGCGCCTTATGACGAAGCGCGTGGCGGCGAAGTGGTGGAACTGCTGCACTGCCCGCTGGCCAGGGCCGCTGTGCCAGGCCGACTCGACCCCGGCAACAGCCGCTACGTTCTCTCTTTGTTGCAGCGCTCGCTTTCGGGTTGTCTCAACGGCGAGTTCGCGGCGGTGGTGACCGCGCCGGTGCACAAGGGCATCATCAACGACGCGGGCGTGCCTTTTACCGGGCACACCGAGTTTTTCGCCGAGGGCTCGCGCACACCCCGAGTGGTGATGATGTTGGTGGGCGGCGGCCTGCGCGTGGCGCTGGCCACGACTCACCTGCCGCTGGCCGAAGTGCCGCGCGCCGTTACCCGGGAGAGCCTGGGCGCGACACTCGATATCTTGGTCCACGATCTCCAAGAGAAATGGGCCATCGCGCGGCCGCGCATCGCCGTATGCGGCCTCAATCCCCACGCGGGCGAGGGCGGCCATCTGGGGCGCGAGGAGATCGAGGTCATCGAGCCGGTGCTGGCCGCGCAACGCGCTTTGGGGCGTGATCTGGTCGGTCCGGTGCCGGCCGATACCCTGTTCGTGCCCGCGCATCTCGAAGGCATCGATGCGGTTCTGGCCATGTATCACGACCAGGGTTTGCCGGTGTTGAAGCGCGCGAGCTTCGGGCACGGCGTCAACGTGACGCTGGGCCTGCCTTTCGTGAGGACCTCGGTCGATCACGGCACGGCGCTCGATCTGGCGGGCAGCGGCCAAGCCGGTCCCGGCAGCCTTTTTGCCGCAGTGGAGCTGGCGATAGCCATGGTTGCGCGGAAGTCCGCAAAGCGATGAAGGCGCGTCGTCGCGGCGACCCGGCGCGCTTCGCCCACTCGCGGTGGGCATTCGTCCGCGCGTGCCGCCTGCCTGCTTTCAAAGCGGCGGGTTTGAGGGCCGCGAAGTGAAACACGTTCCGCGCCGCCGCTTTGGGCAGAATTTTCTTGTTGATGGGCATTATCTCGATCGTATCGTCGCGGCCGTTGCGCCGAAAGCCGGAGAGCATCTGGTCGAAATCGGGCCGGGGATGGCCGCACTCACCCGGCGCTTGATCGCGCGCTGCGGGCGTATGACTGCGGTGGAGATCGATCGGGATCTGGTGGCGCATTTGCGCGCCGAGTTTTCACCCGAAGCGCTCGACCTGTTTGAAGCCGACGCGCTGGCTTTTGACTTTGCGCGCCTGGGCGAAGATCTGCGCATCGTCGGCAATTTGCCCTACAACATTTCAACCCCCATTCTGTTTCATTTGGCGGGTTTCGCGCCGCGCTTGCGCGACCTGCACTTGATGCTGCAAAAGGAAGTGGTGCTGCGCATGGCGGCCGCGCCGGGTACCGCGGACTATGGGCGGCTCTCGGTGATGCTGCAGGCGGGCTTCGCCGTGGAGAAACTTTTTACCGTGCCACCGGGGGCGTTTCGGCCGGCACCGAAAGTCGACTCCATGGTGGTGCGCCTCCAGCCGCTCGCGGAACGCGCCCCGCATATCGCCGACCCCCAGTTGTTTGCCGCGCTGGTGGCCGCGGCCTTCGGGCAAAGGCGCAAAACTCTGCGCAACGCCTTGGCGTCCTGGTTCGACGCGGCCGGTCTGGAGAGACTGGGCGTGAATCCGGGTGCGCGAGGCGAGACGCTTTGCGTGGCCGATTACGTGCGCCTGGCCAACGCGGTGGCGGTCAAGCCGCCGGTTCTTTAGGCTGCGACGCATCTTCGCGCCAGGGCGCGACTTTCAGCAGCAGCAGCATGCCGGGCACGGCCAGCAAGGTGCAGAGCAGGAAGAAATTGAACCATCCCATTTGTTCGACGATCCAGCCGGTGGTGGCATTGATCAGCGTTCGGGGGATGGCCATGAAGCTCGTGAACAAAGCAAACTGCGTGGCGGTATAGGGCGGGTGGGTGGCTCGGGCGATGAAGGCCACGAACGCGGCCGTCCCCAAACCCACGCCCAGGTATTCCGCACCGATCACCAGACCTAAGTCCCAGCCGTTGGGCTGAGGCAGCGCAGCAAGCCAGCCGAAACCCAAAATGGTCACCAGCTGCACCACGCCGAACACCCACAGGGCCCGGTTGATGCCCAGTTTCAACATCCACACCCCGCCCAGCAGACCGCCCACTACGGTCGCCCAGAGGCCGACGTTTTTGGCGATCAAGCCGATGTCGGTTTTGCTGAAACCCTTCTCGAGATAAAAAGGCGTGGATAGAGCCGTGGCCATGCTGTCGCCCAGCTTGTAGAGAAAAATGAAGGCGAGGATGGTGAACGCAGCCCCCCAGCCCGAGCGCTGAATGAACTCGCGGAAAGGTTCGACCACCGCTTCGCGCAGCGTCTTGGGGCCTTCCTTGGCGAGCTGCGGTTCGCTCACCCAGAGCGTCATGGCGATGCCGGGCAACATGAACAAAGCGGTGAAGAAAAACACCGACGACCAGGGCAGATGGTCGGCGAGGATCAGCGATAGAGCGCCAGGCACTAGCCCCGCGACGCGATAGGCGTTGATGTGCAGCGCATTGCCCAGGCCCAGTTCGGCGTCAGGCAAAATCTCGCGACGAAAGGCATCGAGCGCGATGTCTTGGGTGGCGCTGAAAAATGCGACCGCGGCGGCAAGGTACGCGATGGTCCACAAATCCTGGCCAGGCGAGAAAACGCCCAGCGCGGCGATGGAAGCCAGTAGTGCGATTTGGGTGGCGAGCATCCAGCCGCGACGGCGTCCCAGCGGCAGGGCATAACGATCGATAAAAGGCGACCAGAGGAACTTCCAGGTGTAGGGTAGTTGCACCAGAGCGAAAAGACCGATGGCCTTGAGATCGATCTGTTCGGTCTTCAACCAAGCCGGTACCAGGTTGATGAGGAGATACAGCGGCAGTCCGGAGCTAAAGCCCGTAAATAGGCAAATCAACATGCGGCGGTTGAACAACGCCTCACGCAGTGTCTGGCCCCAAGCGCTCATCGACCAAGCGCCCGGCGGATGCGATAAACGGCCAAAGTGCCCAAGCAGTTGGGCAGCAGCTTAACTTCCTGTCCGTCATGCAACACGCGCCTATCCAAAACCTCGAGTTGACGCTGGGCACAGAAATCGTCGAAGTCGTGCACGGTGCACAGGTGGATGTTCGGCGTGTCGTACCATTGGTACGGCAGATCCTTGGAAACCGGCATATGCCCGCGAAGAATTTGCCAACGGTGTTTCCAATGCCCGAAATTGGGGAAGCTGACGATGGCCTCGCGGCCCACGCGCAGCATCTCCAGTACGATCTCTTCGGTGTGGCGCATCGCCTGCAAAGTCTGCGAAAGAATCACGTAATCGAAGGATGAGTCTTCAAACCCGGAAAGGCCGGCCTCGAGGTTGCTTTGCACCACCGAAACGCCGTTCTTCACGCAAGCGAGCACCGAGGCGTCGTCGATTTCCACGCCATAACCGGCAACCTGCCGGTGCTCGCGCAAGTAGGCCAGTAAGCCGCCATCGCCGCAGCCCAAGTCCAACACCTGCGCTTGGGGGCGAATCCATTCGGCGATCAAGGAATAATCGGGGCGGATGTTCATGACGATAGCTCCGCCGCGATGCGGTCGAAATAGGCCCGCACCAGGGCGTGGTAGCGCGCGTCGTCTAATAGAAACGCATCGTGGCCGTGCGGCGCATCGATTTCGGCGTAGCTCACTTCCCGCCGATTATCGATGAGCGCCTTGACGATTTCTCGCGAGCGCTGCGGAGAAAAGCGCCAGTCGGTAGTGAAAGAAACCACCAGAAAGCGCGCTCGCGCAGGTTCCAGCGCGCGCCGCAAATCGCCGCCAGAAGCCGCGGCGGGGTCGAAGTAGTCCAGCGCTTTGGTGATGCGCAAGTAGGTATTGGCATCGAAGTATTCGGAAAACTTGTCACCTTGATAGCGCAAATAAGATTCGATTTGGAACTCCGGCTCGAAGCTGTAGCGCAGGCCGTTGCGCAACTGGCGCCCGAATTTTTCGGCCATCTGATCATCGGAAAGATAGGTGATGTGGCCGATCATGCGTGCGACGCGCAAGCCGCGGCGGGGCTTGACGGCGGCCTCATAAAAGTGCCCGGCATGAAACTCCGGGTCGGTCATAATGGCGGCGCGCGCCACCTCATTGAAGGCGATGTTCTGGGCCGACAAATTGGGTGCCGCGGCGATCACCAGCGCATGCGCCACGCGCTGCGGGTGACGGATGGTCCAGGCCAGCGCTTGCATGCCCCCGAGGCTCCCGCCCATCACCGCGGCAAAACTGGCGATGCCCAGATGATCGGCGACGCGCACCTGGGCATCGACCCAGTCTTCCACCGTCACCACGGGAAAGTCCGCGCCGTAGGGCTTGCCGGTCGCCGGGTCGAGATCCATCGGTCCGGTGGAGCCAAAACACGAGCCGAGGTTGTTCACCCCGACGACGAAAAAGCGACTCGTATCCACCGGCTTGCCGGGCCCTACCATGTTGTCCCACCAACCCTCGCTGTTGGCTTGATCGGCATACACCCCGGCGACGTGATGCGAGGCGTTGAGCGCATGGCAAATCAGAACCGCGTTGTCGCGCGCGGCATTCAGTTCGCCATAGGTCTCGATCATCAGATGATAAGGTCCGAAGGCGCGCCCGCAGGCGAGCGGCAGCGGCTCTGCAAATTCGACGCGCTGCGGCGTGACGACACCGACAGCCCCGTTCGGAAAGGGTGGAGCAGGGGGCATGGAGATCCCAACAAAAAAAGCCCGACCAGCTTGGCTAATCGGGCTTCTCACCTCGCTTTAGCAGTTTTTGCGGCGACCCGATCTTCGGCCGCTGCGCGCCCGCAAGCTGATCTCAAATCGGCGCCCCGCAAAGTTACCGGGAGGGGGGGCGCTTGTCAATCGCGACAGGCCTTGATTGCATAGACCAGGTCTCCAAGCCCGAGTCCGAGCGTGAGTATTGACGCCTTGCAGAACGGCGCATAGACTGCAATGGCACGGGCAGGAGACGAGGTATCTGAAAAAAACCACCGAACCGAAACCGATAGCCGGTTTCCACGAGAGGAGAAATCATGCGTGCTAAGACCTATTGGTTACTGCTGGTTGTCGTGCTGATTTCCGCTGGGGCAAAAGTGGCGCAAGCGCAGTCGAGCTGGGCCACCTTCGCTTATAGCATTGCTTCCAGTTGTGGCGGCAGTTGTGACACCCAACTCCAGCTCGCCACCAACACGGGCCCGGTTACCCTGACCGCCACCAACCGCGGTTGGGTCAGTTCCACGGGTCTCAATAACGGCGCCAGCGCAACCAACAATTACATCGCCGGTTTCTGCAGCAGCGCCGACACCTGTAGCGGCGGAAACTCGCTCTGGCGAAACTGGTTTGCGTTTGCCTTGCCGGTGGGGGGGTTCTCGACGATTTCATCCGCCACTCTGCTGCTCGATGTGCCGGCGCCGGCGGCTCCAGCTCAAGGGGTCTATAACTTTGGCGGTACGCTCACCTATACCGTGTGGGACGTGAGCAGCGCACCCGCCACGTTTACCGGCAGCGCCGCCGGGCTCGCCGAATATAACGATCTGGGGACGGGGATTGTCTACGGTTCG
This sequence comes from Casimicrobiaceae bacterium, assembly GCA_026646885.1. Lineage (GTDB taxonomy): Bacteria > Pseudomonadota > Gammaproteobacteria > Burkholderiales > Casimicrobiaceae > JACPUX01. The sequence continues at coordinate 105,564 of JAPKHK010000006.1, forward strand.
CGCGTTTACCTGCGCAGCGATGAGGGAACGGTGAGCTCGGTGCCGCTCAATGCCGCGGCGGTCGCTTGGCTCAATACGCAGATCGGCCAGACGGTCGTGCTGGGCGGTGCTGCTGACCTTCTCCCCTATGGCGCCATCCCGACGCTTTCGCCTGCGGGCCTTGCATTGCTTGCTTTGCTGGTGCTGATTGCCGCGAATCTGACGCGACGCCGCAGAAAAGCGTGAGCCAATCGGTATCGGCTGTGGAGATTCGATAGGCGAGCGGCCCCTGCTTCGTCGGCCACTTCTTTCTCGCGCACCAAGCGCGCGCGAGAAATCGCTCGTGCGCGCGCCGATCCACCACAGAACTGGCGCCAATTCAGCCGGCGTTTATCTTTTCCATCAGCACCTGGATGCGCAGGCTGTCGTCGGTTTTCAGCAGACGGTTGACGAGTTCTTCGAGCTGAGGTGCGTTGGCGGTCAGCACGCGCTGCTTCACCGTCAGGACATGCGAGGGGTGCATGGAAAAACTGCGCAGGCCCATGCCCAGCAAGAGCCTGGTAAAGGCGTGGTCGCCGGCCATTTCCCCGCAGATCGAGATCGGCACCTGCGCCTTTTGCGCGCCGCGTATGGCCATGGCGAGAAGCTTAATGATGGCCGGGTGCAGCGGATCATAAAGATGTGAGACGGCATCATCGGCGCGATCCACCGCCAGCGTGTATTGGATCAAGTCGTTGGTGCCGATGGAAAGAAAATCGAGCTTGCGGGTGAACATGGACATCGCCAGCACCGCGGCGGGAATTTCGATCATGCCGCCCACTTCGATTTCCGAGTCGAAGGGCAGGCCTTGTTCGCGCAAGCTGTCCTTGGCTTGGTCGATGGCCGCCAACGATTGCTCCATCTCCTGCGCGTTGGCGAGCATCGGAATGAGGATTTTCACTTTGCCGTAATGCGAAGCGCGCAGGAGGGCGCGCAGCTGGGTGTGAAACAGCCGCGGCTCGGCCAGGCAGAAGCGCACCGCGCGAAGCCCCAGCGCGGGATTCTGTGCCACACGGTTGAGGCCGCCCAAGCCTTCTTTGTGCTTGTCGGCACCCAAATCGAAAGTGCGTATTACCACCGGCAGGCCCGCCATGCCTTCGGCTACGGTGCGGTAGGCTTCGAACTGCTCGTCTTCACTGGGCAGCCCCTGGCGGTTGAGAAACAGGAATTCGCTGCGGAAGAGGCCGACGCCGGTCGCGCCGCTTTCCAGAACGTCGTCGAGATCCTGCGGCAGCTCGATGTTGGCGTGAAGCTCCACGTGCTGACCATCGAGCGTGCTTGCGGGGGTGTAGCGCAAGCGTTTGAGCTTCTGTTTTTCGAGCTCCAGTTCGTGCTGCCTGAGGCGATACTCTTGCAGCACCGAGCGGTCGGGATCGACGATAACGAGGTGGTTGCTGCCATCGACGATCAGGGTTTCGTTCTCCCGAATGAGGTTGCGCCCCTCATGAAGCGCCACCACCGAGGGGATGCCCAAGCTGCGCGCGACGATGGCGGTGTGCGAGGTGGTGCCGCCCAGGTCGGTGAGAAAACCGGCATAGTGATGCCGCTTCAGCTGGATCACGTCCGCCGGGCTCAAGTCGTAGGCCACCAAAATGGTTTTCTGCTCCGGGTTCGCCGGGCGCACTTCTCCAGGCCGTCCCATGAGCATCTTGAGCACTCGCTCGACCACTTGCACCACGTCGGTCTTGCGCTCGCGCAGGTAGGGATCTTCGATCTGCTCGAACTGCTCGATGAGCACGTTCATTTGCTGGGTGAGCGCCCATTCGGCGTTGCAGTGCTGCGCTTCGATGATCTCTTTGGGCACTTCGGCCAAAGTGGGATCGTTCAAGATCAGCCAGTGGACGTCTAGAAACGCCCCAAACTCGGCAGGAGCGTCGCCGCTGGTCATGCTCGCGTGCAAATGTTCGAGTTCTTTCTGCACCCCCTTGATGGCAGAGGTGAAACGCGCCACTTCGCTGGCCACATGGGCCGCGGGAATCCGGTAATGCGCCACTTCCAGGGTGGCGTGGGAGATTAACTGCGCCCGGCCGATGGCGATGCCTCCGGCGACGCCGACGCCATGCAGGACGAAGCTCACCTAGCCCCCCGGCGCGTCCGTTGCATGCGGGTCATCCCCCTTCGCCGAAACAATCGGCGATCAAAGCCACCAGCGCATCCAAGGCTTCCACTTCATCGCTGCCCGCGGTTTCGATCTCCACCAGGGTGCCCTTGCCGGCGGCCAACATCATTACCCCCATGATGCTCTTGGCGTTGATGCGCCGCCCTTTGCGCGACATCCATACCTCGCACTGAAAGCGGCTGGCGAGCTGGGTGAGCTTGGCTGCCGCGCGGGCGTGCATTCCAAGCTTGTTGACGATCTCAACTTCCCGTTTTTGCATGTTGCGGCTCCGCCTCGATATGCAGCACACCCTCGCAGCCGCCGCTTACCGCCTTCTTGACCATCACGGCCAAACCTTTGTTCCGGTAGGTGAAGGCGCGAATCAACATGGGAAGGCTCACGCCCGAGATGCCCTCGACGCGGCCGGGGATCAAGAGTTTGCAGCCGAGGTTGCAGGGCGTTGCGCCGAAGAGGTCACTCACCACCAGCACGCCGTCGCCATCGTCCAGCGCTTGCACCATGGCTTGGGCTCGCGGCAGCAAATCGCGCGGGTCATCTCCGGGTTGCACGGCGAGCGCCTCGAACTTGGGCGGGCGCGCCCCAAGCACATGAGTGACGCAGCGGATCAGGCTTTCGCCGAAATCCTCGTGCGCGATGATCAATACGCCGATCACGGAGGAATCCCTTGTGCTCAGGGCACCACGCGCAGCGGGCCGTTTTTGTCGTCCCAAACGAGACGTCCGCGCATTGCCTCGGTAGCCACCGCCGCGCCGTTGATGGGCAATACCAGGGCGTGCGTGACATCAAGCTTCTTGGCCATGGCCGGCCACTCGGACCGCCCGGCCACGAAAAGCGGCTTGCTGGTCCAATCGGAAAGGGTTCCGGCACCAGTGCGCGGCGGAATCAGCACGGTGACGCTGGCCAGATCCGCCGCGGGCTCTCCGGTGCGCGGGTCGATGAGATGTGAGTAGCGCCGCCCGCCGATCTCGAAATAGCGCTGGTAGTCTCCCGAAGTGCCCACCGCTTCGCCATCGCGCAGCTCCAAAGTGGCCATCGACGCGGCGCGGCGCGGATGCTGCAAGCCGATGCGCCATGGCTCGCCGCCCTTCGTGCCGATGGCGAGGACATTGCCGCCGATGTTGATCAGTGCGCCCTTGACCCCGGCTTCGCGCAGCATTTGCGCCGCGCGGTCGAGGGCATAGCCCTTGACGTAGCCGCCCAAGTCGATCTGCACCGCGCGGTTGGCGCTCGTTACCCGGTTGTCGACGATACTCAGGTCGCTCATGCGCGGGCGCGCTTGGACGAGGGCATCCACGGCCTCTTTGGCGGGGATCTTCTTGGCAGGTTCGTCGGCGTGGAAACCCCATAGTGCGACCAACTTGCCAATGGCCGGGTTGAAAAGCTGCTCGCTCTGCGCTGCCGCCGCGCTGGCGGCGATCAGGACGCCGGCAATCTCCGGATCGACCGGAACGGCGGCCGCGCCGGCGGCGATGGCGGCGTTGAGATCGGCCAGCGGGCCAGGTTGCCAGGGGTGAAACAAACGATGCTGGCGTTCGAGCTCCGTGAAGACCCTGGCGGATAGTTCGCGGCCTCGCGCCGGCTCTTCCCCCCAGATACTGATTTCCACCATGGTGCCGAAGATGAACGCCATTTGCTGCGTATAGGGCGATTTCTTCTTGCAGGCCGACAGGCCGAAGGCAAACACAAGGATGGCGAAAAGCGCGAGTAGCCTGGGGAGCGATGCGGACAGACGCGGATAGGTGCAGGACATGGGCGAGAGTTTCGCAGAAAAATGCTTCAGTGGCAGGCGGCTTCGAGGGCGTCGAGAAACATGCCGGCCACGTTGAAACCGGTTTGTTCGGTGATTTCCACGAAACAGGTGGGGCTCGTGACGTTGATTTCGGTGAGGGAGTCACCGATGACATCGAGTCCGACGAGAAAGAGGCCCTTTTCCCAGAGCCGCGGCCCGAGAGTTTCGGCGATTTGTGCATCGCGCGCCGATAGCGGCTGGGCGACGCCGCGGCCGCCAGCGGCGAGATTGCCGCGGCTCTCCCCGGCGCGGGGGATGCGCGCCAGGGCGTAGGGAACCGCCTCTCCGGCGATCAGCAGGATGCGCTTGTCGCCCAGGGCGATCTCCGGCAGGTAGCGCTGCGCCATGATCATGCGCGTGCCCCGGCGCGTGAGCGTTTCGACGATGACATTGAGGTTGGGGTCGGCCGGCGAGACGCGAAAGATCGACTCACCGCCCATGCCGTCGAGCGGCTTCAACACCACTTCGCGCTGTTCATGAATGAACTCATGCAGCAAATCCTCGCGCCGCGCCACCAAGGTCGGTGCGATGAATTCCGGGTAGCGCGCGAGCGCGAGCTTCTCGTTGTGGTCGCGAATCGCGCGCGGGTCGTTGAAAACCCTTGCCCCCTGGGCAATGGCCGCTTCCAGCAAATAGGTGCTGTAGACGTACTCCATGTCGAAGGGGGGGTCCTTGCGCATGAGCACCGCGGCAAATGATTCCGGGGCCCGCAGCTGCGATTCAGCCGGCAAATACCAGGCATCGCTGTGGTCCAGGAGTTCGATCGGGGTCGCGCGCAGGTCGAGGCGGCGGTTGCGCCATACCAGGTCATCCTGCTGCAGGGCGTGCAAAGTGTGCCCACGCCGCGCGGCCTCGCGCATCATGGCGACGGAAGAGTCCTTATGGGTCTTGAGCGTGTCCAGCGGGTCGACGATAAAGGCGAAGTCCATGGTGCTTGGCCTAAGCAGCGGGTGCCGCCATTTTACCCCGCCGGGCCCGGTCTGCGCCCCTATCGAGGGCGGGGCGGCCGCGCGCGCGTGACCTAATAAGGCCGCTTGTGGGAGCGACCGCGGCGTCGCCCCCCATCAGAACGTGGCAACGCCTCATCAAGCGCATCCCCGAAGCACTTCGAACAGCGCGCGGATCTTGCGAAACATGGGGCCGGGTCGTCCCTCACCAACCGCCTGGCCGTCGAGTTGCGTCACCGCCAGAATTTCCCGCCCCGAGGACAGGAGCCAAATCTCCTCGGCCCCGCGCAACTGCGCCTCCGGGAGGTCGCGGTGCACGAAAGGCAGCCCGATTTTCCGAGCGAGTTCTTCCACGACTTGGCAGGTGATGCCCGGGAGGACGCGCCAGTCCTTCTTGGGGGAAAGAATCACGCCACCGTGCACCAGCAAGACGTTGGCCGCGGCGCCTTCGCTGAGCATGCCGGCGCGAATCAGAATGGTCTCGGCGGCACCCGCCTCGACGGCGCGCTGCCGATGCAGAACATTACCCAGCAGTGCGGTGGACTTGAGGTCGCAATGCTGCCAGCGATCGTCGCGCGCGGTGATCGCCGCCACGCCGCTTTCCACGGCGGCGCGCGTGGGAAGCACCAGCGGGTTGCTCATCAAGAAGACCGTGGGGGGCGTGTCCGCTGGAAAAGCGTGGTCGCGGCGGGCGACGCCGCGGGTAATCTGCAGATAAACCGCCTGGTTTTCGAAGTCTTGATTGGCAATCAGCGCCGCGATGAGCGCGCGCCACTGCGCGGTGGTGTGGGGGTTGGCGAGACGGACGCCCGCGAGGCTGTGTTCCAATCGGGCCAGATGAGCCTCTAGGCGAAAAGGCCGGCGCTGGTAGACGGGAATCACTTCGTATACGCCGTCGCCGAAAATGAAGCCGCGATCCAGCACGGAGATGCGCGCGTTCTCGAGCGCGAGCCAAGAGCCGTTGAGGTATACCGTGGTCATGCGGAAACTGGCCTCGATGCGGTGGAAGATTCAGCGGCGACGCCCAATTGAAGTGCGCCGGATTTGCGCCTCGCCTTGGGTAGCGCCCTTAGCGAAAGCGCAGGCGCAGGGCGTCCCATTGGCGGCTCAACCAGTGACCGAGCGGTGCGTCTTCCAGCGCCAGCACCGGGAATTCGGCGAGGGACTTGCCTTCGAGCGCAATTCTTACGGTTCCTAGGCGCTGGCCGGCGACGATCGGTGCCACGATCGGCTGGGCGTTTTCCATTGTGATCTTGAGCTTGTCGCGCGCGCCCCGGGGAAAGGTGAGGAACACATCGCCGAGAAAGCCTACGCGGACTGAGGGCTGAGCTCCTTTCCAGACCTGGAGGATGGCGACTTGCTGTCCCTTCTGATAGAGCTTCGCGGTTTCGAACAGCTGATAGCCGGCTTGGAGCAGCTTCTGGCTTTCCACCGCGCGCGCCTTTTCCGAGGCCGTGCCCAGCACTACGCTCAGCAGCCTCCGGCCCTCACGCTTGGCCGAGCTGATCAGGCAATACCCCGCGTTCTCGGTGAAGCCCGTCTTCATGCCGTCAACGGTGCGATCAACCCAGAGCAGGCGGTTGCGATTGTATTGCGAGACATTGTTGTAGCGGTATTCGCGCAATGAATACAGCGGGTAATACTCGGGAAAGTCGCGAATGATTGCCGCAGCGAGTCGCGCCAGATCGCTCGCCGTCGAGAAGTGCTCGGGATGGGAAAGCCCGGTGGGGTTGGCGAAGCGAGTGGCCCGCATGCCGAGCTTGGCTGCTTGCTCGTTCATCATCGTCGCGAACGCCCCCTCGCTTCCCGCGAGCATTTCGGCCAGCGCGATCGAAGCATCGTTGCCAGACTGTACGATCATGCCGTGCAAGAGTTCGTCCACGCTCACCGCGAGTTTGGGTTCGAGGAACATACGCGAGCCTTCGGCACGCCAGGCCCGGTCCGAGACCTTCACCATTTGGTTAGGAGTAATGCGCTTATCGCGCAAGGCAGTGAACGCGAGATACGCCGTCATCAACTTGGTTAGGGAGGCCGGGTCGCGGCGCTCGTCGGCGTTGACGCTGGCCAGGGTTTGGCCGCTCGTCAGATCGAGCAGCACATAAGAATGGGCGGCGATCGGCGGTAGCGGGACGGATAGGGCGGCAGGGCTGCCTTGAGCCAAGACCGGGGCTGTGAATAGCCCGCCAAGGAGGAGTGTGAAAACGGGGAGCATGGTTTTATGCAAGTCGCGCAGGCGAGATTATACGGTGAAGTGCATGGGGGTCAGGTCAGCGGGTGGCTGTGCCGATGGGGGTCGCCATGATCGTGATGCCGGTGCGGCGTGTCGATCGCCACCGGAATCATGTGCAGATTGCCGTGCCGCACACCACGTTCGGCGATTGTGGCGTCGGCGAAATGGCGCACCTCGTCCACGGCTCCACGCAAGAGCACCGCCTCCAGGCAGTTCTCATGATCGAGGTGCACATGCTGTGTCGCGAGCGTCAAGTCGTGGTGCTCGTGGTGATGGTGCGCCAGCCGGCTGGCGAGGCCGAGTTGATGGTGGTTGTAGACGTAGGAGAGCGTGGCGACACAGAATCCGCCGCTGTCCTGGGCGAGGCGGTCCTTTTCCAAGGCGGCGCGGATAAGGTCGCGCACGGCCTCGGAGCGCGTGCCATAGCCGCGGCTGGCGACCCATTGCTCGAACTGGTGGGCGAGATCTTCATCGAGGGACACCGTGAATCTTTCGGTCATGACTTAGGCTCCAGGAGGTGCAAACGGTTGGGGTCGTCGTGCGATGCCGCCACCACCAAGCGGTCAATTTCGGCATGGGCTTCGAGCCACTTCTCCTCGGCGGCGGCCAAGGCGTGACCGAGTTCGCCCTGACGCTTCACCATTGCGGCCAAACGCACTCGGCCGGCGTCCGAATACGCCTCGGGCGAAGCGAGCCAGGCTTCATTCTGCACCTTTTCTTGGGTCAGGCTTTCCATGGCGCGTTCGGCGTCCTGCAGGCGTTCACGCCAGGGCCTGAGCTGCGCCGCGTGCCGCGCTCGCGCCTGGGCCTCGAGGCGGCGCTGAGTGCGCCGATCGGGGACGGAAGTGGACGGTTTGTTGTCCACAGGGGCGCGGGCCGCAATGCGGCGCGCCGTCGCCCAGGCGCGATAGTCCTCCAGATCCCCGTCGAAAGGCGACAAGCGCCCATCGGCGACCAACCAGAAGCGATCCGCGGTTGCCCGCAAGAGATGCCGATCATGCGCCACTATGACAAGGCCGCCGCGGAAATCCTGTAGTGCTTCGGTGAGCGCCTGGCGCATCTCCAAGTCGAGGTGGTTGGTCGGCTCGTCCAGGAGCAGGAGGTTTGGGCGCTGCCAGACCAGCACTGCCAGGGTGAGTCGTGCCTTCTCGCCGCCCGAGAACTGCTCTACCGTGGCCAGGACGCGATCCCCGCGAAAATCGAATCCACCCAAGAAGTCGCGCAGCTCTTGTTCCCGAGCTTCGGGCGCCAAGCGTTGCAGGTGCCACAAGGGCGTTTGGTCCAGACGCAGCTGTTCGACTTGGTGCTGGGCGAAATAGCCGACCTTTAGGCCCTGGCCCAAATGAAGCTGCCCGCGCAGAGGTGCAAGCAGGCCCGCGATCGCCTTGAGCAGAGTCGACTTGCCCGCGCCATTGGGACCAAGCAAGCCCACCCGCTCCGCGGCAAGCAGGCTCCAGGATACGCCGCGCACAATCGGCGCCTCTGCCTCATAGCCCAGATCGGCGTCCGCGAAACTCAAGAGCTGGCGCGGCGCCTGTTCCGGGGTGCGAAAAGCGAAAGTGAAAGGCGAATCGACATGGGCGGCGGCAATCCGCTCCATGCGTTCGAGCGCGTGCAGCCTGCTCTGCGCTTGCCGGGCCTTGGTTGCCTTCGCGCGAAAACGATCGACGAAAGCATGGAGGTGCGCGATTTGGCGTTGCTGCCGAAGGAACAGTGCCTGCTGCAGGGCGAGCTGCTGCGCGCGCAAGGACTCGAAGGCATCGTAGCTGCCGGGGTAAACCTTGAGCCGGCCCTGGTCGATGTGCACGATGGTATCCACCACCGCGTCGAGAAAGTCGCGGTCGTGGCTGATCAGCAGCAGCGTGCCCGGATAGGCCCTCAGCCAGTCTTCTAGCCACAATACGGCATCGAGATCGAGGTGATTGGTAGGCTCATCGAGCAGCAGCAAGTCGGAAGGGCACATCAGCGCCTGGGCGAGGTTGAGGCGCATGCGCCACCCGCCCGAGAAACTCGCTACCGGCCGCAGCTGTTCGGTCTCGCTGAACCCCAGGCCGGCCAGGAGAGCCGCGGCGCGCGCGGGTGCGGCGTAACCTCCCGCGGCGGCGAAGGCTTGATGCAGTTCGGCGAGCGCTTCGCCGCAGTGTGTCGGGTCCTCTTCGGCAGCGGCCAGCCGCCTTTCCAAGGCGCGCAACTGCTGGTCACCGTCGCGTACATAGTCGACCGCGGCGGCGCTCGATGCCGGCGTCTCTTGCGCAACGGCGGCCTGGACCCAGCCGCTGGGGACGAAAATGTCCCCGGCATCGGGCAGCAGCTCGCCCTGCAGCGCTGCAAACAGACTCGATTTGCCGCTTCCGTTGGCGCCGATGAGGCCAAGCTTCACCTTTGGCGGCACCGCGAGCGAGGCATCCGCGAGCAGCACCCGCGTGCCGCGCCGCAACGTGAGCTTGTTGATGCGGATCATGCGCGGTAGTCCACGATCAGCGGCGCATGATCGGAGAAACGCTGCGCCTTGAAGACCTGCGCGCGGTGGGCGCGTGCGGCGAGTTGCGGCGTGGCCACCTGGTAGTCGATGCGCCAGCCGACATTTTTGTCCCAGGCGGCGCCGCGGTTCGACCACCAAGTGTAGGCCTCACTCGTCGTCTGGGGGTGCAGGCGGCGGTAGACGTCTACCCAGCCTTGCTCGTCGAACACGCGGCTCAGCCAAGCGCGCTCTTGTGGCAGGAAGCCCGAATTCTTCTGGTTGCTTCGCCAGTTCTTGAGGTCGATCTCGCGGTGGGCGATATTCCAGTCCCCGCAGAGCAGGATTTCACGGCCCTCGGCGCGCAGGCCGGCGAGCTGGGAGTAGAAGAGATCCAGAAAGCGCAATTTCGCCTCCTGGCGCAGCGGCGAGCTGGCACCCGAGGGAAAATAGACGCTCACCACGCTCAGCGCCCCGAAATCGGCGCGTAGGTAACGCCCCTCGGGGTCGAACTCGGTGCTGCCGAAGCCCTGTTGTACGCGGTCGGGGCGCTTGCGGCTATAGATCGCTACACCGCTGTAGCCTTTTTTCTCGGCGAGGTGGAAATGCCCCTTGGCACGACCGAGGGAAAGCAGTTCCGGGCCGAGATCGAGCTCCTGCGCTTTGATCTCCTGCAGACAGAGTAGCTCCCAACGGCCGACGGCATCGAGCCATTCGGCGAGCCCTTTGCGGGCGGCGGAACGCAGGCCGTTGACGTTGAGGGTGATGATGCGCATGGCGCCGGGAGGCCGGAAAAAGCGCGAAGCTTAGCACCATTCGCAGTTCGGCGCGGCGGCCGCGCCCCGTTCCAAGGTATCGCGCTGCGCTATACTTGACCAGTTGTATCAAAGAGCTGGGCCATGAGCGACTTTCGTCAGGAGTTCCTTGCCTTCGCCCTGGCACGAGATGTGCTGAGGTTCGGCGAATTCGTCACCAAAGCGGGGCGCAAGTCACCCTATTTCTTTAATGCGGGCCTGTTCTACGACGGCGAGAGCCTGCGGCGGCTGGGCGAGTACTACGCGCAAGCATGCTTGGCTTCCGGCTTAGCCTTCGATCAGCTGTTCGGACCCGCCTACAAGGGCATCACCTTGGCTGCGGCTACGGCTGTGGCACTTGCCGAAAAAGGGCACAATCTGCCCTTCAGCTACAACCGCAAGGAGGCCAAAGACCATGGCGAAGGCGGCACTATCGTCGGTGCGCCGCTCAAAGGGCGGGTCCTGATCGTGGATGACGTCATCAGCGCCGGCACTTCGGTGCGCGAATCGGTTGCCCTGATCGAAGGGCAAGGCGCGCGGGTGGCTGGTGTGTTGATCGCCTTGGATCGAATGGAACGTGGGAGCGGCGAACTGTCGGCCGTGCAGGAGGTTCAGGAGCGTTGGCGCATCCCGGTGGTGGCGATCGCCACTTTGCGCGATCTGCTGAGCTTTTTGCAGGGGCGGCCGGATCTGGCCGAGCACGAGGCTGCGGTGCAAGCGTACCGTGCGCAGTTTGGCGTTGGATAGATAACAACAGGGGCTGAGGAGCTTCTCATGAAGACCACCACGTGGATCATCGCCTTTGGCGCCTTCGCCGCAGTGGCACTGGCCGTACCTGCTCGCGGCAACATGTACAAGTGGGTGGACGAAAAAGGCGTTACTCATTACGGTGACAACATCCCGCCGGAGTATGTCCGGGGCGGGACCGTCGAACTCAACCGACAAGGCCGCGCGGTCAAGCGTACCGCGCCGGCGCTGACTCCAGAGCAGATTCGCGCTCAAGAAGAAGAGCGGGCGCGAAGTCTCGAAGAAGAAAAGGCCGCGCGCGAGCAGAAGCGCAAGGACGACGCGCTGCTTGCCACCTACACGAGCCTCAAGGAAATCGACCAGGTGCGGGCGCGCAGCGTCGCCGCGATTGAATCAGTGATGAAGGGTGCCCAGAACCGCTTGGCCGAACTCAAGAAGCGCAAGACTGAAATCGATGCCTTGGATGCGGCAAAGAAACCGGTCGGCCCGCAAGTGCGCCGGGAACAAAAGAGTATTGAGCAGGAGCTGCCGGTGCAACAGGGCCTGGTGGAGCAGAAAAGCAAGGAGCTCCAAGCGGTCAACGCCAAATTCGACGCCGAGCGCCGGCGTTTCGAGGAGCTAAAGCTGCGCGAGACTGCCGCCCGATGAGCTATCGCGACCTGCGCGAGTTTCTCGCCCAGCTCGAAACGGAAGGCGACCTCAAGCGCATCGGCTGCGAAGTCGATCCGCGGTTCGAGATCACCGAGATCTGCGACCGTGTACTGCGAGCGGGCGGCCCGGCTTTGCTGTTCGAGCGTCCCAAGGGTCACGCACTGCCCCTGCTGGGCAACCTCTTCGGTTCCTCGCTGCGAGTCGCCCGTGCCATGGGCCAGGAGTCGATCGCAGCCTTGCGCGAGGTGGGGCAGGCACTCGCGGCGCTCAGGGAGCCCGAGCCGCCGCGAGGCCTCAAGCATGCCTGGGAGCACACCTTGCCCATGGTTCGGCGCGTCTTTGACATGGCACCCAAGACCGTCCAAGGCGGGCCCTGTCAGGAGATCGTTTGGGAAGGCAAGGACGTCGATCTTGCGCGCCTGCCCATCCAGACCTGCTGGCCCGAGGACGCCGGGCCGCTGATCACTTGGGGCCTGGTAGTGACGCGAGGTCCGCACCGGCGCCGGCAAAATCTGGGTATTTACCGGCAGCAAGTGCTCGGCCGCAACCGCTTGACCATGCGCTGGCTTGCCCACCGCGGGGGTGCCCTGGACTTTCGCGAGCATCAAGAGCGGCAGCGAGGCGTGCCCTTTCCGCTGGCGGTGGTGCTGGGCGCGGACCCGGCCACGCTGCTGGCGGCGGTCACGCCCGTGCCGGACACCCTAGGCGAGTACCAATTCGCCGGCTTGTTGCGCGGTGCCCGCAGCGAGGTGACACGTTGCCTCGGGGTCGACTTGGAGGTCCCGGCGCGCGCGGAGATCGTGCTCGAAGGGCACATCGCCCCCGGAGAGACGGCGCCCGAAGGCCCGTTTGGGGATCACACTGGCTATTACAACGAAGTCGAGCAATTCCCCGTTTTTACCGTCGAGCGCATCACCATGCGGCGCGCGGCAATCTACCACAGCACCTACACGGGCAAGCCGCCGGATGAACCGGCGGTGCTTGGCGTTGCCCTCAACGAAGTGTTCGTGCCGATCCTCCAGAAGCAATTTCCCGAGATCGCCGATTTCTACCTCCCTCCAGAAGGCTGCTCTTACCGCCTCGCCGTAGTGAGCATCAAGAAGCAGTACCCCGGCCATGCCAAACGGGTGATGTTCGGCATCTGGAGCTTTTTGCGCCAGTTCATGTACACCAAGCTGATCCTGGTGGTGGACGAGGACATCGACATCCGCGACTGGAAAGAGGTGGTTTGGGCCTGGACCACGCGCACTGACCCGGCACGCGACACGCTGATCGTCGCGAACACACCCATCGATTACCTTGATTTCGCGTCACCTGTGGCGGGCTTGGGTTCGAAGATGGGGATCGACGCCACCAACAAGTGGCCGGGCGAAACCCGCCGCGAGTGGGGCCGCCCCATCTGCATGAGCGAGCCGGTCAAGGCGCGGGTCGATGCGCTGTGGGGTGAGCTAGGTTTGACCTGAAGTGTTTCCTCGCGGAGCGTTCGTTGAGACCGCAGAGTCGATTGGTGCCGGAAATCAAGCGACCGCGATCCGTGCTTCGCCAGGCTGCAAGTCACCGATTACCGTGGGCTGAAAGCCTTCTTCCCGAAAAACCGCCAGCACTTCGTCCGCGCCCGAAGGCGCACAGGCGATGAGCAAGCCGCCGCTCGTTTGCGGATCGGTAAGCAAGGTTCGGGCAGCGTCCTCGAGATCGAGCGCGAGGTCGACGGCGTTGCCGTAACTCGCCCAGTTGCGCGCGGAGGCGCCGGTGCAAAGCCCGCCGCGGGCCAGCTCAAGGGCCCGCGCCAGCAAGGGCACGCGTGTCCACTCTAGCCGCGCGGAAAGTCGCGAGCCGCGACAGATCTCCAGCAGGTGGCCGAGCAGGCCGAAGCCGGTCACGTCGGTGAGGGCGTGGACGGCGGGCATAGCCGCGAAACGTCGACCGGGTGTGTTGAGTTGGGTCGCGGTTGCAATCATTGCAGCATAGGCCGACGCGTCCAGTCGGCCCTTCTTCAGGGCTGCGCTGTAGATACCCACACCCAGGGGTTTGCCCAGAATGAGCTGGTCGCCAGGCTGGGCCGTGCTGTTCTTCTTCACCTGGCGGGGGTCGACCAAGCCAAGGGCGACCAGACCGTAGATCGGTTCGATCGAGTCGATGGTGTGCCCCCCGGCCACCGGAATGCCCGCCTCGCGACACACCGCGGCGCCACCCTCGAGGATGCGCCGAATCAACTCACGCGGCAGCTTATCGATGGGCATGCCGACGAGGGCCAAGGCAAGGATGGGCTGCCCGCCCATGGCGTAGACATCGGAGATCGCGTTGGTCGCGGCAATGCGCCCAAAGTCGTAGGGATCGTCGACGATGGGGGTGAAAAAATCTGTTGTGGCGATGAGTGCCTGCGTTTCGCTGAGCTGGTAGACGGCGGCGTCGTCCGAGGTTTCGGTACCCACCAACAGCTCCGGAGGAATGATCCCGCCGGCGCTTCCGGCAAGGAGATCCTGCAAGACGCCGGGGGCAATCTTGCAGCCGCAACCCCCTCCGTGGGCCAGCGCGGTGAGCCGCGGCGCCTGGCCGGCGTTCATTTCTCTTCGTGGCGGTATTCTACGAAGGCGCGGTCGCGGACCTGGCGCACCCAGTCTTCGTAGCCTTCCTCCGCCTTGCGCGCCCGCACCGCGACACGCGCGAGATCGCGGTTCTTGCTTTCGGTTACATCCTGGCGGCGCCGCTCCAGCGGCTCGATGAGGTGCCAGCCGAAGGGTGTGCGCACCGCTTCTGACACCTCATTGATTTTGAGCGCGTTCATGGCGCGCTCAAACTCCGGAACGGTGTCGCCCGGAGACACCCAACCCACTTCTCCGCCTTTGCTGGAGCTGGGATCCTCGGAATTCAGCTTGGCGACTTCGGCAAAGTCCTCGCCGGCGATGATTCGGCCGCGCAGGCGCTCGATCTTCGCTTTCGCTTCGCTCTCGGCAACGGTCTCGCTCACGCGCAGCAGGATGTGGCGCACGCGCGTTTGGTCGACCACGGTTTGCTTGTCCTTGCCGCGTTTGTCGAGCACTTTGAGGATATGGAAGCCGTTGGCGCTTTTCAGCACCTTGCTGACTTCGCCCGGCTGGAGCGTCTTCACCGCGTCGGCAAAGACCGAGGGAATGCGTCCGGTTGGCCGCCAGCCGAGGTCACCGCCCTTGAGCGCGTCGCCGGCGTCGGAATACCCCGCGGCGATTTGGGCGAAGTCGGCTCCGGATTTGAGCTGCCGCAGCGCGTCCTCGGCCCGGCCTTGCTTGGCGGCAATCTGCTCCGGCGAGGCCTGCTCGGGTACGAGTACCAGAATGTGGGCGAGGCGGTATTCGTCCTGCCGGCCGGCCTGAGCTTCGTTGGTGGCTAGATAATGGTCCACTTCGGCTTCACTCACCATGATCCGGCTCTCGACTTCGCGCTCGCGCAGGCGTGAGAGAATGATTTCGGCACGAATATCCTCGCGGTACTTGGTGTAGGGAATGCCGTCCTTGGCAAGCAGCTCCCGCAGTTGCGACAGAGTGATCTTGTTGTCTTCGGCAATGCGGGCGATGGCGCGCTCGACGAAGGCTTCATCGACCCGAATGCCGTTCTCCTTGGCGAAATGCAATTGGGCGCGCTCGTTGATCATGCGCTCAAGCACCTGCTTCTCCAACACATCCGGTGCGGGCAGCGGTGTGCCTTGCTTTTCGAGCTGGCGGAGCACTACACGCCTGCGCGCGTCAAGTTCATTGCGGGTGATGACCTCGTCGTTGACTACCGCCACGATGCGATCGAGAACGGCGATGCGGGGCGCCGCCGGAACCTGCGCCAGTGCCGCACCGGCCGTGATTGCCAGCGTGATCAAACCCAAACTCGTCTTCTTCATGCTGCACCTATGTTCAATTGCAGAGCCGCGTGCGGCGCCTGGGCCCCAGCCGGGCGCTCAGTCTTCGGGGTTGTACCAGGGCGGCCGCTCCGCCGTCTCGTCCTTGCCCCGCAGTTCGCTGCTACGCTGATAGCCGGGAATGTTCCGGCGCAATACTTCGAGGGGATTCGTGCCGATGCGCGACAGGCCGGTCAAATCGAGCTGCAGGAACACCGCGTTGGTGGCGCTCTTGGTGGCGGTGGCGATGCGCTGGCCGACGACGCGGAATGCCCAGCAGCCGCCATTGTACTCAACCCCAGCCACTGCCTCCAGGACTTTGTGGTCATAGAGGGAGAAGTTCCACCGTCCCTGCACCGACCAGTTGGCGCCGATCGGCCATTGGGCAACCAGGTCGATCTGGCGCAGCTGCGTGGTGAGGCCCTGCGCGTCGATCATCTGCCGCAGGTAGCGGTACCCGCCCTGGAGCATTTTGCCTGGCTCCGGGTTGTAGCGCAGGTTCAGGTTCAGGCGTTCGGCGTGGCGCTCGTTGGGGTCGACCTGCACGCCGCCATCGACCAACCAGCGGTGATTGAGCCGGCCGGTGCCGAAGAGCACCAGGTCGGAATGCTTGGCGGTGGAAAGGGTTTCATTGAGCACGACACGCTGCGCCTCGAAGTAGTAGCGCTGCGCCAGGCCGACGCGCAAGCGCTCATCGCCGGTGGTGGCGTCAAGAAAGCGCGTCGCTGCGCCGACGGCCAGCAGGTTGGCGTCGTTTATGCGGTCGTGGCCGAAATATTTGTTCTCGGTGAATATCTGTTCGTAGCTCAAGTCTGCAAGGGCCGAATCGAACACTGGGATCTGGGTTTGAGCGCGGTAGGGGATCTTCACGTAGAAGAGCCGAGGCTCCAGAGTTTGCACAAACGAGCGATCGAAGATCTTGAGTTCGCGCTCCAAAGTGGCACCTGCGTCCAGGCTGAAAATCGGTAGCCGCCGGCGGGTGTCGGCATAAACCGGAATGTCCGACCCTTGATTGAGCCCGGTGTCAGGATCCAGGTGGTAGGCGGTCCAGTGATACTGCAGACGCGGCGTGAGAAACAGCCCACCACGGCGCAACGGGGCGGCTACACTGGGGTTGAGCAGCGCGCGCTGGCCGGTGACCAGCGTGGGATGGCGAAAGCGAACGTATTCCGTGGTCAGGCGCAGATCCAGGCCGTACCAATCCAGCTTGGCGAGGTTTGCCACGACCTGGGGGGCGCGCTCATAAGGGGGCAGAATCGGCGCCTCCGGATCCTGCAGGGTCTGGAAGCGCTGCACTCGTGCCAGCATGCCGCCCCAGGGCAACTGGTAAGTGAGCGAGGCCTCGCGCGGCAAGGTGGTTTGCGAGGTGGCACTGATGCGATCGGCGAAGTCGACGAAATAGTTGTCGTCGGAAACCTTATTGAGGTTGAGATTCGCCGTAAGCCCCGGCATCAGCCTCTGCCCATGGCGCCAGGCGAGGCCATAACGGTCGCGGTTGGTCGGGCGATCGCGCAGTATCCCCTCGGCGTCGAATTCGCCGGCGTAGTTGGGCTGAAGGTAGCGAAACTGGCCGTTCGCCATCAGCCCGCGCTTGGTCATCAGTCGCCCGGTGACGGTTGCGTCCATGTTCGGCGCGATATTCCAATACCATGGCAAGCTCATCTCCAGTCCGCGCTTGCCGGTACTGCCGAAGCTGGGCGTGAGGAAGCCGCTCTTGCGCTCGCTGGACAGCGGGAAATCGAGCCAGGGAGTGTAGAGGATGGGCACGCCCTGGAAGACGATGGTGGCATGATGGGCGGTACCCACCTGCCGCTTCTGGTCGATTTCCAAGTCGCCCAGGCGCAAATACCAATCCGGCCGCTCGGCGCGGCAGGTGGTATAGGTACCTTCGTTCATAAGATACCGTTCGGGGCCGGCGATTTCGATCCGTTTGGCCTCCCCGAAGGACGCCATGCGCCCGAAGGCCTCGGCCGGCGTGCGCGAACGCACCTGAGCCTGTGCCATGGCCGCGTCGGGCATCTGCGCGGCTGCGGCGGGGGGTGCCAGCGGGCGCTGCCCGCGGGGAGCGAGCTGGAACTTCGCATCGCGGGCAAAGCCGGTTTCCGTGTCGCGGCGATAGCGAATCTCCGGTGCGAGAAGCACGTCCCGGTCGTGGCGCATGCGCACGCCGCCGGTCGCCCAGAGCTCGTTGGCCTCCAGATCGAAGCGCAGCCAATCGGCGAACAGTGTCTCGCGGCGCGTGCGCATCTCCACCGCGCCTTCGGCAATCACTTCCTCGCCGCCCTTGCCGCTCAAGTGCTCGGCGTAGATGAAAGCGGCGGTGTTTTCGCCGGCCACGGGAGGGCGCAAAACCCGCTCCGGCTTGAGAGGCAGCGCCTGCGGCTGGGCCTGAGTTCCTGCCGCCCCGAACAGGGGCAGAAGGGCGGCGAGCAGGGTGCAGCGAGGCGCGGGCATGCGGAGGACGAATGCTAAAATGCGCTAGTTTACCCGTTTCCCTTGCCGCCCTTTCGCGCGACCCCTGCTTCCCGTGAACCTAGACCCCTCCGACCGGCGCCTGACGGAACTTTCCGGCTGGCTCGCCGAGGTGCTTGGGCACCGCGAGTTCAGGCTCGCCCAGGCCTCCGCCGACGCGAGCTTCCGGCGGTACTTTCGCATCACCTTGGCCGGCGGCACGCGCATCGTCATGGATGCGCCGCCCGCGCACGAAGACTGCCGCCCCTTCGTGAAAGTGGCGGGGCTCCTGCACGCCGCCGGAGTGCATGCGCCGAAAGTGCTGGCCGAGGACTTGCAGCGAGGGTTCTTGCTGCTCAGCGACCTAGGGCAATCGACTTACTTGGAGGCGCTCGACCAGACCAATGCCGACCGCCTCTTCGCGGACGCCGTTGCGGCACTGTTGCGCTGGCAGGCGGCCAGCCGCGAGGGGGTGCTGCCGCCCTATGACGAGGCCTTGCTGCGCCGGGAACTCGCGCTCTTTCCGGAGTGGTATGTCGGCCGTCACCGGCAGCTCACCCTGAGCGAAGCGCAGCGTGCCACTTTGGAGGCGGCTTTTCAGCTCATCGTGGACAATAACCTCGCCCAGCCCAAGGTCTACGTGCATCGCGACTACATGCCGCGCAATTTGCTGTTGAGCGACCCCAATCCCGGGGTGATCGATTTCCAAGACGCGGTTTTCGGCCCCATCAGCTATGACCTCGCCTCGCTCTACAGGGACGCCTTTTGCAGCTGGGAAGAAGAGCGGGTGCTCGATGGGTGCGTGCGCTATTGGGAACAGGCCCGCCGCTTGGGACTGCCGGTGCGGGCGGACTTCGCTGATTTCTACCGCGACGTGGAATGGATGGGGCTGCAGCGCCACCTCAAGGTCCTGGGCATCTTCGCCCGGCTCAAATATCGCGACGGCAAAGCGAGCTACCTCGCTGATACACCACGATTTGTCGGTTACGTGCGCCACACCGCCGGGCGCTATCGCGAACTGGCACCGCTTCTGCGCCTCTTCGACGAGATCGAGGGCGCGCCGCCGCGTGCCGTCTACAGCTTCTGAGCCGCGCGCATCTGTCCGCATGAAGGCTAACCACATTTGCCCGCGCCAAGCGGCCCGCGCGAGGACACCTTGAGAGCGATGCTACTGGCGGCCGGGCGCGGCGAGCGTATGCGCCCTCTGACCGACTTCAGCCCCAAGCCGCTACTTTCTGTGGGGGGCAAGGCGCTGCTCGATTGGCACTTGGAGAAGCTCGCTGCCGCGGGGGTGCGCGAGGTGGTGATCAACGTCGCCCATCTCGGCGAAGCGATCGTCGCGCACTGTGCTGAGGGCCATCGCTGGGGACTGGCGCTGCGTTATTCGCGCGAACCCCGGCCCCTGGAGACCGCCGGCGGCATCGCCACGGCGCTGCCGCTGCTGGGCGAGGGCTGCGTGCCGATCATCAGCGCCGACGTCTTCTGTGGCTACGACTATGCCGCCCTGGTCGATCAGGCCCGCCGGATCGCTGCGTCGAGCGCGGGGCCGCGGCTGCACCTGGTGATGGTGAAAAACCCGGACTTCCACGGTGGCGGCGATTTTGCCCTCGAACAAGGGCGCCTCACCCTGGCGGAGGATGAACGCCTCACCTACGCGAGCCTGGGGGTGTATGATTTGGCGCTTTTCCGCCCCCTGCCGCGAGGCACGAGGATGAAGCTCACCCCTTTCTACCGCGAATGGGTCGCGCGGGGCCTCGTCTCTGGCGAGCGCTTCGACGGCACTTGGCACAACTTGGGGACGCCAGAACAACTGGCGGCCCTGAACGCCCAATTCTCTTCACAAAAGAGCTGAGAGCCCGAGACATGGACAACCCCTTGCTGGATTTCCGCGGCTTGCCGCATTTCGACCGATTCACCGTTGCTTGCGTCACCCCCGCGATCGAAGCGCTCATTGCGGAAAACCGTGCCGTGATCGCGCAAGTTGCGGCCGACACCGCCGCCCCGACCTGGGAGAACTTCGTGGCGCCCTTGGAAAACGCGGCCGAGAAGCTCGACCGGGCTTGGAGTCAAGTGGCGCACCTCAACGCTGTGCGCAATTCGCCGGAATTGCGAGAGGTGTACAACGCGCTTTTGCCCAAGCTCACCGAGTTTCACTCCGAGGTGGCGCAAAACGAAAGGCTCTACCTGCGCTTCAAGACCTTGGTCGGTTCCGCGGCCTACGCTCGCCTCAGCGGCACTCAGCAGCGTATCGTTGACAATGAACTGCGCGACTTCAAGCTCGGCGGCGCCGAACTCGACGCCGCCGCCAAGCTGCGCTTCAAGGCGGTGCAAGAAGAACTGGCGAGCCTTGCGGCCAACTTCGAGCAGAATGT
Organism: Casimicrobiaceae bacterium; assembly: GCA_026646885.1. Classification (GTDB taxonomy): domain Bacteria; phylum Pseudomonadota; class Gammaproteobacteria; order Burkholderiales; family Casimicrobiaceae; genus JACPUX01. The sequence continues at coordinate 126,002 of JAPKHK010000006.1, forward strand.
GCTCGACACTACCGACGCCTACGGCCTGGTGATCGAAGACCCGGCGCGGCTCGCCGGCCTGCCCCAGGATCAGATCGAAGCTGCCCGGGCCGAAGCCGAGCGAGCTGGCGTCGCCGGTTGGCGCTTTACCCTGCACGCGCCCTCGTATCTACCGGTGCTGCAATATGCCGAGGATCGCGACTTGCGTGCCACCTTGTATCGCGCCTATGTCACTCGAGCTTCCGAGTTCGGTTTACCCGAACGCGACAACACGCAGATCTTGCGGCGCATTCTCGCCCTGCGCCTCGAAGAAGCCAAGCTCTTGGGCTACCGCCATTATGCAGAGGTGTCGCTGGTGCCGAAGATGGCGCAAACGCCCGAGGACGTGCTGGTCTTCTTGCGCGAACTGGCCAGCAAGGCGCGCCCTTACGCCGAGCGCGATTTGGCCGAACTCAAAGACTACGCCCGCGGCGTGGGCCTCACGGAGGTCGCGGCCTGGGATCTCGCTTTCCTGAGCGAAAAACTGCGCCTCGCTCGCTACGATTTCTCCGATCAGGAAGTGAAGCAGTACTTTCCGGAAAACCAAGTATTGGCAGGTCTTTTCAAGGTGGTGGAGAGCATTTACGGTCTGCACATTCGCGAAACCAAGGCGCCGGTTTGGCACGATACCGTGCGCTTCTTTGAAATCACCGAACAAGGCCGCCCGGTGGGGCAGTTCTATTTCGACCTCTACGCCCGCCCCAACAAGCGCGGCGGCGCCTGGATGGACGACGCCATCAACCGGCGCGCCGTGAGCGAAGGCACGCAGCGGCCGGTGACCTACCTCACCTGCAATTTCTCTGCCCCCGTGGGCGGTAGGCCAGCCCTCTTCACCCACGACGAAGTGCTCACGCTCTTTCACGAATTCGGCCACGGCCTGCACCAGCTTCTCACCGAGATCGACCACTTGGGCGCCTCGGGCTTGGCCAACGTCGAATGGGACGCCGTGGAATTACCCAGCCAGTTCATGGAAAACTTCTGCTGGGAGTGGGAGGTGTTGAAGCACATGACCGCCCACGTCGATACGGGCGCGCCGCTGCCGCGCGCGCTCTTCGAGAAGATGATCGCCGCCAAGAACTTCCAGAGCGGCTTGCAGATGCTGCGCCAGCTGGAGTTCTCGCTCTTCGATTTCGTCATCCATAGCGACTACGACCCGGCCGGTCCGGTGACCCCGCTGCAGGTGCTGGAATCGGTGCGCCGCGAGGTGGCCGTCGTGTTTCCGCCGGAATTCAACCGCTTTCCGAATGCGTTCACGCATATTTTCGCTAGCGGCTACGCTGCGGGCTACTACAGCTACAAGTGGGCGGAGGTGCTCTCCGCGGACGCCTACAGCCTGTTCGAAGAGCTGGGTGTGCTATCGCCGGAGGCGGGGCGGCGCTTTCGTCAGGAGGTGCTGGCTAGAGGGGGCAGCCGCCCGGCGCTGGAGTCTTTTGTCGCTTTTCGCGGACGGCCCCCCCGCATCGATGCTTTGTTGCGGCATAATGGTATGACTTCGGCATGATGCTGAGCGGCCGGCGCGGCGGGCGCCCGCCGCGCTTACATCCCCAGCCTCAAGGAGACGACATGCTTGATCGCCAAACGCTGCTGCAGGCCCTGACTCTGGGCCTGGTGCTTGTCGCTGCGCCGGTTCTGGCGCAGCAAATGTACCGCTGGACCGACGCCGAGGGTCGCGTGCACTACTCCGACCAGCCCCCGCCCAAGGAGGCCAAGAACGTCCAGACCAAGAACCTGGGCTCGAATGTGGTCGAAACCGATGCCATGCCCTATGCCGTGCAAGTGGCGCGGCGGCGCAACCCGGTGACGCTGTACGCCTTCGAATGCGGTGATGTCTGTAGCCAGGCCAAGAGCCTGCTGCGTGGGCGCGGCGTGCCTTTCAGCGAAATCGACCCTCGCCAACCCGCCAATGCCGAAAAGCTCAAGGCGCTGACCGGCAGCACCGACGTGCCCGTGCTTAAAGTCGGGGACAGCGTAGTCAACGGCTTCGAAGCCGGACGCTGGCAAACCGCGCTCGACAATGCCGGCTACCCGGCGACCGTCTCGTCACGCCAGGCCGCAGCCGCCGGGCGCGCCAGCGAACAGGCCGCGGCGCCGGCGCCGGGGGGGGAGGTCAAGGTCGAAGGCGGCGAACCCAAGAAAGTGCCCGGGGTCGCATACTGAATCGGTGGCGGCGATGAAGCTCGCCACCTGGAACGTCAATTCCCTCAAGATTCGCCTGCCGCAGCTTCTCGATTGGCTGGCTGCGCAGCGGCCCGACGCGGTATGTCTGCAAGAAACGAAAACCGAAGACCCGAACTTCCCCACCGGGGAAATCCAAGCAGCAGGCTACAACGTCGCTTATAGCGGGCAAAGAACCTACAACGGAGTGGCTGTCCTCAGCCGCGTTGCCGCCGCCGACATTCAAAGGGGCATCCCCGGTTTCGCCGACGAGCAAAAGCGCGTCCTTGCCGCCACGGTGGGTGACATCCGACTCGTGTGCACTTACGCGCCCAATGGCCAGGCGGTGGATTCCGACAAATACCGCTACAAGCTCGATTGGTATCGGGCTCTTGCCGCCTGGCTGCGCGAGGAACTCCAGCGCCACCCGCGCCTCGCCGTGATGGGGGACTTCAACGTCGCGCCCGAAGACCGCGACGTCTGCGACCCCCAAGCCTGGGCCGGGCAGGTATTGGTGAGTGACCACGAGCGCGCCGCCTTTCGTGCCTTGCTCGACCTTGGCCTCAGAGACGCCTTCCGGCTCTTCGAGCAAGCGCCCAAGCTCTATAGCTGGTGGGACTACCGCCGGCTCGCCTTCCAAAAAAACCAGGGTCTGCGCATCGACCACATTCTAGTCAGCGAAGCGCTCGCCTCAGAGAGCAAGGCTTGCTTTATCGACAAAGCTGCGCGCAAACGCGAGCGGCCCTCGGACCATGCGCCGGTGGTGTGGGAGGGAGGTGGCTGGAACCCACCGGCAACACCTTCGACGTCGCTCCTGTCACCGTAACGTTATTGTGCGCTTCCGGTACCCCAGCGCGCGACGCGGCTTGATTGACCAGCCCGCCGTCGCGGCCCACTTTCAGGTCTTGCCAAAATATTCCCGCCACTGCGCCGCGCCGGCAAAGGCGGGACGCTCGGCGAGGCGCAGGGCGGCGATGGCGTTCGCGCAGAATAGCTTGGGCAGGACCTCCCCGGTCCAGGGCAAATTGCGGAAGCGCTCGACCTGTTCGCCCAGGGCGTTGAGCGGGTAGGCGCTGGCGAACACGAAGCGGGAAGCGAAGCCCAAGGCGTTGTAGTTGATCGCTTGCAGCCAATCGGCGTAGCCCAGGTGGTAGAGGTAGGAGTCGGGGGCGAGCCATACGTTGTCATAGCGGCAGGCCATGACGATGGCTTCGCGCACGTAGGGGTAGCAGCCGTGACCGCAGATGATGTTGAGGCCCGGGAAATCGCCGGCCACCCTTTCGATGTACTTGGGGTTGGCATAGTCCAGCAGCTTGCCCCCCAATAGGCCGGAAGTCTGGGGAATGATGGTCACATGGCGCTGTGCGCAGAATTCATAAAGCGGATAGAGCTGCGGGTCGTCGAGGTTACATCCGGGAGCCCGCCCGGGCTCGATGAATACCGCAAAGATCCCCAGCTCGTCCACGCAGCGCCGCAGCTCCTGGAGGGCATCATGCATCTGATTGCTGACGTCGATTCCGGCCACGGCGATGAAGCGGCCTGGGTAGGCGGTCTGCACCGCAGCCAAGGCATCGTTGGACGCGGTGCGGGGCGGTAGATCGAAACGACCGAACCGGGCGCCGGGATTGCAGCCCGAAACCGAAACCGCGGTAGTCACACCTGCAGCATCCAGTTCGGCAAAAAACGCGGCTAGGGAATTGTCCGTAAGGGCGGGCACGCGGGCGAGCTTGCCAGCATGAGCAACACGGTCGTAGAAGTAGGCTCCTTCTTCCCCGGTAGTGAGCCGGCAACGGCAATCGATTATCATGGCGCCTTCACAGAAGTTTTTGTTGCTAGCTATTCTATGCCGAGCAGGGAGGGGACCGTGCCTGCAATTTGGCCCGCGGGAACGAAATACGTCGGCTCGGCGCTTTGGGCAAGCTTCGCGGGCGCGCTCGGAGCACCAGGGTGAAGCGCCCGGGCGTGTTGTTGCTCTCCGGGGGCGGCCACACCGGCGCCAACATCCTGGCGGCGCTGGGTGACCGCCGGAGCGGCTTGCGGCTCGTAGCCATGAGCGACGTCGCCGATGAACCGGCACTTCTGCGCTTCGACGCGGCCTACCTTGCGCCCCGGCTCGCCGAACAGGCCGAACGCTTCGAAGAGCGTGTGCTGGACATTCTTGAGCGGGAGCGCATCGATGTCGTCATTCCCTGCCGCGATGAAGATGCTTGGTGGTTGGCCGGATTCGCCGCGCGCCACCCGGCGCTGGCGCCGCGCCTGTTATGCGGGAGCGTAGCGGCGGCCGAAGTCGCCCTGGACAAGTGGCTCGCGCACGAATTCTGCCGGCGCGAGGGCTTACCCTATGCCCCCTCGTTTCCCACCGGTGAAGCGGTCGGGGGGGAGGCTTTTTTTGCACGGGCAGGACTGCCCTTGGTATTCAAGCCGCGGCGCGGCGCCAACGCCGCCGGCATTCGCCTGCTGGTTACCCTGGCGCAGGCGCGCGCCGCTCTGCAGGAACCGGACGGTGTCTTGCAACAATACTTGGGCGATGGGCAGGCGGTGACGGTCTTTCTCGACAGCCTCGGGAGCAGCGGGGTGCCCTTGGAGCATTCCTTCATGGGCGACAAGCGCTCTATCCAAGTGATGATCGGCCCGCGTGGCGAAGTTGCCAATGTTGCCTGCACCCGCAACCTCATGAGCGGGCGTATTTCGCGCCGCATCAGCATCGACCCCGATCCGGCCGCCCGGGCCATTGGTCTGGACTGTGCAACGGCCTTCGCCCGGCTTGGCTGGCGCGGGCCGCTCAACATTCAGTGCCAGCCCGCCGCCGATGGCCAGCTGCTCATCCACGAATTCAACGCGCGCTTCACCGGCGCCACTGCGGCGCGTCGTCTGCTGGGGATCGACGAGGTCGCGCTGGCACTGCGGCTTTTCATCGGCGCGGTGCTGCCGCCAAGCAATGAGCCCGCTGCGGTGCCGCAAACGGCGCTAGAGAGTCTCTCTGCGCGAGCGGGGGATCCTTGTGCCCTGGCCATCCTTGATGCCGAGGGAGTGTGGCGGGCGCCTGGCCCAGAGGCGCCATGCTGACCCTGCGCGTAATTTCCTCTGGCAGCGCAGCGGCGCAGAGCGAAATTGCCTGGATTCCGCCAGCGCCTTTGGCCCTTCCCGACCGCTCGGCGTCGGTCATCACGATCGATGCGCAGGCAGCAGCTCTGACGCGGCGCGATCAAGTGCTGCTGCTCTGGGAATGCCGCCGTGCCCTGCGACCGGGCGGCACGCTGCACTGCACGGGCCGAGAAGCCGACAGCGCGTTGGCGAGCCTCGCACCCTGGGCGGAGCTGGTCGGCCTGGTGGAGTTGCCGGCGGGTGGCACGGTGCACGGCTGGAGTAAGCGTGCACCCCCCCAGGGCAAGCGACCGTTAGTGTCGATCCTCATTCCCACGGCGAACCCGCGCTATTTTCTGCAATGCTTGGATAGCGCCCTGGCGCAGAGCTATCCGAACATCGAAATCGTGGTCTGCGACGATTGCGATAGCGACGACATCGCACGCCTCGCCGCCAGCCGCGCCGGCCGCCGCGGGCTGCAGTATCACAAGAACACCCCGCGTTTACACGCCCGCAAGAATTACGCACGTTTGCTTGAGCTAGCCCAGGGCGAGTACATCAAGTACCTCAACGACGACGATCTCTTGGCGCCGCAGTGCGTGGCCAGCATGGTCGACGCCTTCGAGCGCATTCCCGATGTGACGCTGGTCACCTCGCATCGCTGGCGTATCGACGAGCGCTCCCAGGTCATTGCCGATATGCCGGCGACGCTCCCGGTGGTTGGCCGGGATTCCGTGATCGAAGGGCTGAGCCTGGCCAACGCGGTGATCATGCATGGCCTCAATTTCATCGGCGAACCCAGCACCATGATGTTCCGCCGCAGCGATTTCGCGCCGCGGCCGCGGCTCGACGGTGAGCGTCCATTCCACTTCAACGGTGAAGAAGTGACCGGGGCAATCGATTACGCCATGTTCTCGCGGATGCTGGTGCAAGGAAACGCAGTGTTCTTGAAGAAACGGCTCAGTTCCTTTCGCAAGCACGGCGAGCAGGCCCAGGCGAGGCCCGAAGTGGTGGGTCGCTCGGTCGATGGCATCCGCGGCTTGCAGCGCATGTGGATCGAGCTGGGGCTCTTTCGACGCTTTCCGCCGCACGTGCTGAACTGCCAGCCGCTTTCACGCAGCGAAGCCCAGGCCTCATTGTGGCAGCCCGAGGTCGCGCGCAGCTTGCCCGCGCCGCCGCTGCCGGTCGATGAAGCCATCCGGCAATGGCGCGCGACCGCCAAGCATCCGTTCGAGTGAGGGCGGGCCCCTCACCCCAAACCGCGCAGCTCGCGCAGTGCCACTGAGAGCATCGCCAGATCGGTGCTCTTGGCGGTTTTGAGGTCGGCGAGCACCTGCCGGGCATGTTCCAGCACTCCGGCCTGAGCGCCCTGCCAGGCCTTGATCAGGTTTTCCGCAGCCATTGGCTTGGGCGAATGCTCCAGCACGCGCTTGGCCAGTTCGCGCTGGCGCGCCCGCACATCCTCGCGAATGGCGGCACGCGCCATGATCTGGTAGTAGCTGTCTGTGGGCAGCGCGAGAATTTGCCGCCTGAGCCAGGCGAAGTCGAGCGCTTCGTCGAGAGCGTAGTAGACGCCAGCCACCAGATCTACGGGTCGAGACAGCGCCGTCGCCACATCGGCGATATCCAGCGCGGCGTTCATGGCCTCGAGAGAGGCCACTCGAGTGGCGAGTTCGAAGGGCACGCCGTCCTTGGCAAGGCGGTCGCGCGCTGCCAGAAATGCGGCGCGCTCGGCGGGGGAAAGAAGGTCTTCGAGGTCCTTGGCCAGCGCCTCCACTACAGGCTGCAAGCGCGCCACTTCCGCGGCGATGTCGCGCAGGCCGCGTCGGCGCCGCAGTACCCACTGCGTGGCCGCAAACGCGAGCCGCGCTGTTTCGATGCTCATGTGGATTTGCGCCTCGGTCGGCACCTGAGCGTCCAACGCGTCAATGTTGCTCCAGACATTTTGGAGTTCGAAAGTCTCGCGCACGAGCAAGAACGCGCGGACGATCTCCGGCGCCGGAGCCCCCGTTTCTTCCTGTAAGCGCGCGACAAACAAGCTGCCCACTCGGTTGGGCAAATGGTTGGCCAGGGTCGTGGCGATGATCTCGCGCTTCAAGGGGTGGGAAGTCATAGCCTCGCGATAGGGCTCTCGCAGCGGCCGCGGGAAATACTCCACCAAGGCCGGGGCGACATAGGCGTCCTCCGGCAAGTCGGAAGCGAGCAGTTCGTCGTAGAGCGCCATCTTGCTGTAGGCCAGTAGCACCGCATGCTCGGGAGAGGCGAGGCCGCGTTTGGCGAGCTTGCGCTCGGCGATGGTTTCTTCGCTGGGCAAAAACTCGATGGCGCGATTCAGGCGCCCGCTCTTCTCCAAGCTGCGGATCTGTCGCGCTTCCCAATCGACCAAGTGCGCGGCGCCAGCGTCGGCGACGGCGAGGGTAGCCGTTTGCAGGTAATTGTCGCGCAGTACCAGTTCGCCCACTTCGTCGGTCATTTCGGCGAGGAGCTTGTTGCGCTGCTTTCCGGTCATGTCACCGGAGGCGACGACGCTGTTGACCAGGATCTTGATGTTCACCTCATGATCGGAGCAATCCACTCCGGCCGAATTGTCGATGGCGTCGGTGTTTATGAGCCCGCCAGCGAGCGCATATTCGATGCGGCCCAGTTGGGTGAAGCCCAAATTCCCGCCTTCCGCCACGACTTTGCAGCGCAACTCGCGCCCATCGACGCGCACCGCGTCGCTGGCGCGATCGCCCACCTCGGCGTGAGATTGGGTGGCGGCCTTGACGTAGGTGCCGATGCCGCCGTTGTACAAAAGATCGACCGGCGCTTTGAGGATGGCGCGAATGAGGTCGGTGGGCGCCAGGGTGTCTTCGCCGAGGCCGAGCGCCTTCTTGATCTCGGGCGAGAGCGCGATCGCCTTGGCACCGCGGGGGAAGACGCCGCCGCCGGGAGAGATCAGGCTCGTCTCGTAATCGGCCCAGGAAGAACGCGGCAGGCCAAACAGGCGCTCGCGTTCGCGGAAACTCTTCTCGGGGTCGGGATCAGGGTCGAGGAAGATGTGGCGATGGTCGAAGGCGGCGAGGAGTTTGATGTGCCGCGACAAGAGCATGCCGTTGCCGAACACGTCGCCGGACATATCGCCAATACCCACCACGGTGAAGTCGGTGGTCTGGGTGTTGACGCCCAGGGAGCGGAAGTGGCGCTTAACAGATTCCCAAGCCCCTTTGGCGGTAATGCCCATCTTCTTGTGGTCGTAGCCCGCCGAGCCCCCAGAAGCAAAGGCGTCGCCTAGCCAGAAGCTATAATCCGCGGCAACGCCGTTGGCAATGTCGGAGAACGTGGCCGTACCTTTGTCGGCGGCCACCACCAGATAGGGGTCATCGCCGTCATGGCGCACTACCTGCGGGGGCGGCACGACTTTGCCGGCGACAAGATTGTCGGTGAGGTCCAGCAGACCGCAGAGGAAAGTGCGGTAACAGACGACGCCCTCTTTCTGGTATGCCTCGCGGTCGGTGGCCGGGGGCGCGGCTTTGAGCACGAAGCCCCCTTTGGAACCCACCGGTACGATGACCGCGTTCTTCACCATCTGTGCCTTGACCAGTCCCAGCACCTCGGTGCGGAAATCTTCCCGCCGGTCAGACCAACGCAGCCCCCCGCGGGCCACCTTCCCGCCGCGCAAATGGATGCCTTCGACTCGTGGCGAGTAGACGAAGATCTCGAACATCGGTTTCGGTTCGGGTAGACCGGGCACGGCGCGGGGATCGAGCTTGAAAGACAGATAATCCTTGGGCTGCGAGTCGGGCTGGCGCTGGAAATAGTTGCAGCGCAAGGTCGCCTGCATGGTGCCCAGGAACTGACGGATGATGCGGTCTTCGTCCAGGCTCACCACTTGATCCAGCGCCTGGTGAATGTCACCGAGCAGGGATTGCATTGCGGCCTCGCGCCCCGCGGCCCGCGCGGGGTCGAAGCGTAGCTCGAAATACTTGGCCAGTTGCTTGGCGATACCGGCGTTGTGGGTGAGTGCTGCCTCCATGTAGGCTTGGCTGAAAGCCACGCCGATCTGCCGCAAGTAGCGTGCGTAGGCCCGCAAGATCGTGATTTGGCGCGCCTCCAGCCCGGCGGATAGGACCAGGCGATTCAAATCGTCACTTTCGATCTTGCCCGCCCAGGCCTGGGCAAAGGCGTCTTGGAAGACACCTTTGACGCGGTCGATTTCGACCTCCAGGCCATCGGGCAGTTCCAGGCCAAAGTCGGTGATCCACACCGGCTGCGCCCCTTCGCGGTCGTTTGGCTGTGGGTCGATGCGATAGGGACGCTCTTCGCGCACTTTGACGCCCATGCGCTCCAACATCGGCAGGCTTTCCGAGAGCGGCACGGCGCTGCCGTAATGGAACACCTTGAAGCGCAGGCTACCCGCCTTGGCTTCCACCGGCACGTAGAGATTCATCGCCAGTGGGGCTTGGGGGGACAAGGCGTCGATCACTCCGACGTCATACACCGCGGCCCGCGCCGCGTAGTCTTCGCGGTACCCGGCGGGGAACGCCTCGGCATAGCGGCGGTAGAGCTCGTTGCCGCGCTCCTCTCCGTATTGTTCGAGCACCGCGTCGTGCAGATCGTCCGCCCAACGGCGGGTGGCAAGACCGATGCGGGTTTCGAGCTCGCGCACGTCGTAGGCCGGAATCTGTCCCGGCTGCGTGCGAATCATCACGTGCAGGCGCGCCAGCACCGATTCCGACAGTTGCTGGGTGAATTCGCTGGCGACGCCGTTGAACGCTTGCATCAGGATCGCCTGGATGCGGCGCCGGACCTCGGTGTTGAAGCGATCCCGCGGCACATAGACCAGACACGACATGAAACGGCCGAACTTGTCTGGGCGCACGAATAGGCGCAATCGCTGACGCTCTTGCAGGCGCAGGATGCCCATGCTGGTGGCCAGCAATTCCTCCTCGGTGACGTCGAAGAGTTCATCGCGCGGGTAATTGTCGATGATGGCTTGCAGCGCCTTGGCCATGTGACTGCGCGGCAGGAAGCCGGCACGCTCGATAGTGGTGGCGGTCTTTACGCGCAAGAGCGGAATGTCGGAGGGCATGGCGCTGTAGGCGGTCGAAGTGAACAGACCGAGAAAGCGCAGCTCGCCGGTGACTTTGCCGCTTTCGTCCAGACGCTTGACGCCGATGTAGTCGAGGTATCCCGGGCGATGCACTGTGGCGCGCATGTTGGCCTTGGTCACCAGCAACAGATCGGGCCCGCTGATGAAGGCGCGCGCGGCGGGCGGCAACAGTGCCGGCGGCGCATGGTCTTCGGCGGTCTCGCGCAGAATGCCCTTGCCGGTGCCTGGCACGACGCGGAGGTAGTCCTTGTCTCCGTCTTGAATGAGGTCATATTCCCGATAGCCGAGGAAGGTGAAGTGGTTGTCCACCAGCCACTCGAGAAAGTGCCGGGCTTCGACCACGCCGGAAAGTTGACTCTGTGCCACGCGTGCGATGGTGGCGTTCATCGCCGAGGTCATGCCGCGCCAGTCGTCGACGACGGCACGCACGTCGGCGAGGATGCGCAAGAGGTCCTGCTGCAATGCTTCGACCCGCTCGGGCTTGGTCTGGCGATCAATTTCGATGTGAATCACTGACTGGAAGCTCGCTCCCGCGGCGGCACCGCCATTAGGCAAGAGTTCGCGCAGCTGTCCGGCCGCATCGCGTAGCGCTCGAATCACCGGATGAATGATCAGATGCAGCGCCAAGCCATGACGGTTGACTTCCATGCCCACCGAGTCGACCAGAAAGGGCATGTCGTCGTTGACGATTTCGACGATGGTATGGCTCGATTGCCAGCCGTGCTCGTCGGTGCGAGGGTTGTAGACGCGGACCTTGGGCTTGCCCGACTGGAAACGCTGCAAGAATTGCCACTGCGACAGCGCCGCGCCATACAGGTCGGCGACTTCGCGCTCGTGCAAATCGGCAGTGTCGACTTGGGCGTAGTAGAGACGGATGAACGGCTCGATCCGGGCGAGATCGCTCGGGGGCAATTTCGCGCGGGCGTGCGCGAGAACCGCTTCCAGACGATCGGCGATGGCGCTTTCCTCGGCTTGTGGCATGGGGTCCCTCCAGAAGCCCGCCTGGGTAAGGCGAGCGGTATGCACAATGTGATCCTCGCGCGTTGCGGGCATTATCACCCTTCTGGTCACGCCGCTTTCTTCAACAGCCTGTCGCTCTGAGGCGCGCCCGAACCCGCACGCAGCGCGATCGCAAAAACCGTCACCCGGGCGGGGGCAAGGGCGGAAAGTATCCTGCGGGCGCGGGGCAGGGGTAATCCCTTTTTCGGACACGCTCCATCGAATTTACGACAGTCCTTCGCCCCACTGAAGGTCGGGGCGGCGCGCCGGACCGAGAATTTCCACCTCTTTGGCGCGGCTGGCGACGCCGCGCACCAACCGCACACGACGTTGGGGCACACCAAAGGCTTCGGCGAGAAAGGCAAGGAGGGCGACGTTGGCTCTGCCATCGACCGGCGGTGCGGCCAGGCGGATCTTTAGCGCGTCGCCATGTTGGCCGACGATTTCGGTTGTTCGGGCGCCCGGCTGCACTTGCAGCACCAGGGTGAGCGCGTCCCGCGACGCATCAAAGCGGCGCCAGGGCACGCTGGACAAGGGTTTGCTCCAGCCAAGTCACGGGCAACATCAGAAGCAGGTTGCAGATGACGAACAGCACCAAAGGCGACAAGTCGAGTTGGCCGCCCAGCGGGGGAATGATGCGGCGAATCGGGCGCAGGAACGGGGCGGTAAGTGCGTTGAGAATGGCATGCATCGGGTTGTACGGCGATACCCAGGAGAGCACGGCCTGCACGAACACCGTAGCCATGAGGAGGTAGAGGCTCACTTTGACCAGGCTGATGCCGGAGAGCAAGAACAGCGCGAGCCAGAATTCTCCTAGGCGCGCTGGATGCCCGCGCAAGGCGAATACCGCGAGGTGCCAGGCAAACTGCAGAGCCCAAGCCAGCAACAGGGTGGACCAATCTACCCCGCCCCAGCCGGGCAGAACGCGCCGCACCGGCTTCACCAGCCAATCGGTGAGCGCCGCCACCATTTGCCCGAGGGGGTTGCGGAAGGGCGCGCGCAGCAGTTGCATCCAGAAGCGCAGCAGCAAAGCGTAGACGAAGATGCCGAAAGCGACGTTGAGCAAGTAATGGAGTGCATCGGCAAGCACGATCGGGGCTCCTCATTCCTGGCCGAAAATTTCGCCCATTTCCCGGCCGCGCGCCCTAGCGGCGTGCACCGCGGCGACGAAATGCTCGGCAACTTCCGCGGCATCCAGAGCGGCCAGCGCGCACTCAGTGGTGCCGCCCTTGGAAGTGACCTGGGCGCGCAGTTGGGCGGGGTCCAGCGGGCTCGCCAGGGCGAGTTTGATCGCGCCCGAGAAAGTGGCATAAGCGAGGCGCCGTGCCGCCTCCGGGGCGAGACCCAAGCTCGCCGCGGCGCGTTGCAGCGCTTCGAGAAAATAGAACACATAAGCCGGGCCGCTGCCGGAGACCGCGGTCACGGCATCGAGCGCGGCTTCGTCCTCGAACCACAATATCTCTCCCGCGGCCTCGAGAATGGCGCCCGCCGCCGCCCGGCCGGCAGTATCGACGCTGGGGTGTGCATAGAGCCCGCTGATCCCGGCGTTGATCAACGCCGGCGTGTTAGGCATGGCACGCACGATGCGCGGGTAGCCCCCAAGCCAGCGCGACAGATCGGCGCTGCGAATGCCGGCGGCAATGGTCAGCACCACTTGTTCGGCTAGTTGTGGCGCCAGCTCGCGTGCTGCGGCATGCATTTGCTGCGGTTTGACGGCCAGCACGACGAGGTCCGCCCCGCCTACGCGTGCGTCGATACCTTCCTGCACTGCGGCGCCGGTTTGTGCGGCGAGGCGCGCCCGTGCCTCGGCGCTGGGATCGACGGCCAAGAGGTCGGCAGCGGTGTGCCCTTTGGCCAGCAGCCCCCCGATCAGGGCACGGGCCATGTTGCCGCCGCCGATGAAGGCAATCTTGCTCATGATGTGTGTCCTTCCACAGCGGGCGCGTGGCCGCGCGCGCCAAAGATGGCGGTGCCCAGGCGCACCAGCGTGGCCCCTTCGGCGATGGCCGCATCCAGATCGGCCGACATGCCCATCGACAGGGTATCGAGGTATAGGCCACGGGCGCAGGCTTGTTCGCGCAGTTGGGCGAGGCGGGCAAATTGTGCCCGCGGCAAGGCTTCATCGACCGCTGGTTCGGCGATGCCCATGAAGCCCCGCAGTTTAAGGCCCGGCAGCGCGGCCACAGCGGCTGCCAAGTCCAGCGCTTCCTCGGGGGCCACACCGCTCTTGCTCGCTTCGCCGCTGATATTCACCTGAACACAGACTTGCAAGGGCGGCAGCTCGGGGGCGCGCGCCTGAGCGAGGCGTTGTGCAACTTTCAGCCGGTCGATGCTGTGCACCCAATGGAAATGCTCGGCGATGGGGCGGGTCTTGTTGCTTTGGATGGGCCCGATGAAATGCCATTCGAGATCGACTAGGTCGGCAAGGTCGGCGATCTTGGGTAGCGCCTCTTGCAAGTAATTTTCTCCAAAGGCGCGCTGACCCGCGACGTAGGCCTCGCGTATGGCCGCGGTCGGGAAAGTCTTGCTCACCGCCAAGAGGCTGGCGCCGCCTGGCGCCCTGCCGCAAGCGGCGAGGGCCTCGGCGATATGCCGTCTGCATGCTTGCACCGCTTGTGCGATTGGGCTCATAATGGGCCGCCAGGTGGTGAAATCGTGTGCTCGAAAGCGAAGCCAGGCAAGGCTTGGCGGGGACTGTCTGTGATCGGGGATTATAATGGATATCGCGGAATTGCTCGCGTTTGGCGTCAAGAACAAAGCGTCTGACTTGCACCTTTCTTCCGGATTGCCGCCGATGATCCGGGTGCATGGCGATATTCGTCGCATCAATTTGCCCCCGATGGAGCATAAGGATGTGCATGGCATGGTATATGACATCATGTCTGACTCCCAGCGCAAGATGTACGAGGAGAACCTGGAGTGCGATTTCTCCTTTGCCATCCCGAACCTCGCGCGCTTTCGGGTCAACGCCTTCGTGCAAGACCGCGGCGCCGCGGCGGTATTTCGGACCATTCCCTCGAAGGTGCTCTCGCTCGAAGACCTGAACGCACCGCGGGTGTTCGCAGAGATCTGCATGAAACCGCGCGGCCTGGTGCTGGTCACCGGCCCCACCGGCTCGGGCAAGTCCACCACCTTGGCGGGCATGGTCAACCATGTCAACGAGAACATCTACGGCCACATCCTAACCATCGAGGATCCGATCGAATTCGTCCATGAGAGCAAAAAGTGCCTCATCAACCAGCGCGAAGTCGGGCCACAGACATTGTCCTTCTCCAACGCCCTGCGTTCGGCCCTGCGCGAGGATCCCGATTACATCCTTGTGGGCGAGATGCGCGACCTGGAAACTATCCGCCTGGCGCTTACCGGCGCGGAAACCGGGCACCTCGTTTTCGCCACCCTACACACCTCCTCGGCGGCCAAGACCATCGACCGGATCATCGACGTCTTTCCCGCCGCCGAAAAGGACATGGTCCGCTCCATGCTCTCCGAATCGCTGCAAGCGGTGATATCGCAAACCCTGCTCAAAACCAAGGACGGCATGGGCCGGGTGGCCGCGCACGAGATCATGCTAGGCTCGCCGGCGATTCGCAACCTCATTCGCGAAAACAAGGTCGCGCAGATGTATTCTTCCATCCAGACCGGCCAAGCCATGGGCATGCAAACCCTGGACCAGTGTCTCTCCGATCTGGTGCGGCGAAACGTTATCTCCAATGCGGAGGCGCGCACGCGGGCGGTAAACAAAGATGCCTTCCTCGGCTAGGGGTTCAGTTCTGGCGAGGATGACCGTTAGAGTTTCTGGATCCTGGCGAGTGGGAGTACCGGATCATAGGACGAACGCATAGAGGCCGATCATGGAACGGGAACAGGCGACCAAATTCATCCACGAATTGCTAGAGCTGATGGTCAAGCAAAATGCCTCCGACCTTTTTGTTACCGCAGGTTTTCCGCCGGCGATCAAAATCGACGGCCGCATTACCCCGGTCTCCAAGCAGCCGCTGTCTCCCCAGCACACCATCGCGCTAGCGCATGGCATCATGAATGATAAACAGGCCGCGCAGTTCGAGGCGAGCAAGGAGTGCAACTTCGCCATCAGCCCCGCGGGCCTGGGGCGCTACCGCTGCAACGCGTTCTTGCAACAGGGGCGGGTGGGTCTCGTGCTGCGGACCATCACCACGACCATTCCCGAGGTGGAGGATCTAGGCCTGCCTACGATTCTGCGCGACGTCATCATGACCAAGCGCGGACTGGTGATCTTCGTCGGCGCCACCGGCTGCGGCAAGTCCACTTCGATGGCCTCGCTTCTGGAGCACCGCAACCGCAACAGCTATGGCCACATCATAACCATTGAAGATCCGATCGAATTCGTCCACGATCACAAGAATTGCATCGTCACTCAGCGTGAGGTGGGAGTAGACACCGACAGCTGGGAAGCGGCGCTCAAGAACTCCTTGCGGCAGGCGCCAGACGTCATTCTGATCGGCGAGGTTCGCGATCGCGAAACCATGGATTTCGCCATCGCCTTTGCCGAAACCGGCCACCTTTGTCTCGCTACCCTGCACGCCAATAACACCAACCAGGCGCTGGACCGCATCATCAACTTCTTTCCGGAAGAGCGGCGCTCACAGCTCCTGATGGACCTCTCGCTGAACGTGCGGGCCTTTGTCTCGCAGCGCCTGTTGCCCCGGCGCGACGGGCGCGGCCGGGTGCCCGCGGTGGAGATCATGCTCAATTCACCGCTGATAGCCGACCTCATCTTCAAGGGCGACGTGCATGAGATCAAGGAGATCATGAAAAAATCGCGCGAGCTGGGCATGCAGACCTTCGACCAGTCGCTCTTTGATCTGTACGAAGCCGGGCTCATCACCTACGAAGATGCCTTGCGCAACGCCGACTCGCTCAACGACCTGCGCCTCACCATTAAGCTTCGAGGCAAAGAGGCGGGCGAGCGCAACCTGCTCTCCGGGATCGAGCACCTGGGCATCGTCGAGTAGCCGGGGGTAGCTCTCGGCAAAGCCATGCTCGAAGTCGGGTTTTGGCGAGAGGGCACGGCGCTGGAAGGCGCGGAACTGGCCGCAAAAGCTGCTAGAATTAAATAAATTAGCAAGCGGGCTTGTACCATGGCCGGCCTCGGCGAAAAATTCCCACTTCCGGTTGAAATCAAGCTGCACCGCGTCTCCAAGGTCCTCGAAGTCAGTTTCGAGGATGGGGTGCATGCCCAGTTGAGCTTCGAGTTCCTCCGGGTCTTCTCGCCTTCGGCCGAGGTGCGCGGACACGGTCCGGGCCAGGAAGTGCTGCAGACGGGCAAGCGCGAAATCGATGTCAGCGAATTCGAGCCGGTCGGGCACTACGCCGTGCGCCCGGTTTTCACCGATGGCCACGACAGCGGTATCTATTCCTGGGACTATCTCTACAAGCTGGCCAAGAACCGCGACCGCCTGTGGGCCGATTACTTGGCCCAGATCGAGGCCGCCGGCGCCAGCCGCGATACTCCGCCCGGAGGCCTGCGGCCGCCGCCAAGCAAAGGCTGCGGCCATGGTTGATTCGGCTCCTTCGGGTGACTCCTCCCGAACCGGCGACACCACCCATTTCGGCTATCGAACCGTTACCGCCGACGAGAAGGCGGGAAAGGTGCGCGAGGTCTTCGATTCGGTCGCCCGGCGCTACGACCTGATGAACGACCTTCTGTCCGCAGGCCTGCACCGCCTGTGGAAGCGCTTTGCCGTGCAGGCGAGCGGCGTGCGCTCGGGCGCCCGCGTGCTCGATCTGGCCGCAGGCACGGGGGATCTTACGCGACTATTTCAAGAGCGAGTCGGCGCTCAAGGCGAGGTCTGGCTAACCGACATCAACGCTGCGATGCTGGCGGTGGGGCGGGATCGGCTGCTCGATAGCGGGCAACTCGTCCCGGTCGTGCAATGCGATGCAGAGCACCTACCCTTTCCCGACAATCACTTCGATTGCGTGAATATCGCCTTTGGCCTGCGCAACGTCACGCGCAAAGAGCGGGCGCTGGCGGAAATGCGCCGCGTGCTTCGCCCTGGCGGGGCGGCGCTGGTGCTGGAGTTCTCCAAGGTGTGGGCGCCCCTCCAGTCAGCCTACGACTGGTATAGCTTCAAGGTGCTGCCGCGACTCGGCGAGGCGGTGGTGAACGACGCCGACAGCTACCGTTATCTTGCCGAATCGATCCGCATGCATCCGGATCAGCAGGCGCTCAAGTGCATGATGGAACAAGCCGGCCTGGAAAGCGTCCAATTTTGGAATTTGGCCGCGGGAGTCGTCGCGCTGCACCGCGGACTGAAATACTGAAGGCCGACTGGTCCGCCCGAGCTGCCGTGACTCGGGGGGGTGGAATCTGCGGCAAGTGAGCGTAGGAGTGGACGATGAATGCTAACGGGTGGGTTTCGATGCTGATGGTGGTCGCTGCTGCCGTGCTGGCTCTGCCGGCCGAGGCTAAACGCCTGGGAGGCGGCAAGAATCTTGGGGCGCAGCGCGAGGCGGTGACCCAGCGCCAGGCCAGCCCACCACCGGCCAGCCCGCAGCAAGGCGCGCAAAATACCGCTTCCGCGGCAGCCCCAGCGACCGGCGGCGGCAGCCGCTGGCTGGGCCCTATCGCCGGCATCGCCGCAGGGTTGGGCCTGGCCGCCTTGTTGTCGCATTTTGGTCTGGGCGAGGGCCTTGCCTCGCTGCTGCTCGTCGTGCTTCTGGTGGTTGGTTCAGTCTTGCTCGTGCGGCTTTTGCTGCGCGCCCGGCAGCCAGCGCGCGCGCCCGGCATGGCCTACGCTGGACCGGCCCCGGCCGCTCGCGGGTTGCATACCCCGCACGGGTATGAGACGCAGCCCGCGCCCTCATTCGGTAGCGGCGAGCGCTTCGGTACACACCCAGCGGCCAGTGCATCGCCGTGCAAGGTGCCGGCGGGTTTTGATGCGACTGGTTTCTTGAAGCACGCCAAATTCAACTTCACGTCCATGCAGCAGGCTTTCGATCGCGCCGATATACTGGCGATCAAGAGCCTTACCACGCCCGAGATGTTCGTCGAAGTGAAGCGCGATCTCGATGAGCGTGGCGGCGCGGGAAACCAGACAGAAGTGCTCAAGTTGGACGCGGAAATCGTCGAAGTCGTCCAGGAAGGCGATCTTGCCTGGGCGAGTGTGCGTTTCACCGGTCTGGTGCGCGAGAGCCCCGGGGAACCAGCCACCTCCTTCGACGAGGTCTGGAACCTGCGTAGAGACCTGGCGGCTGGTGAAGGTTGGCTTCTGGCGGGGATTCAGCAGTTCAACTGATCGTTTGCTTGCTTTGCGGCAGAAGAAGGGCGCTACGGCGCCCTTTTTTCCGGCGGGCGTCGGGGGGGCTCCTGCGCCGTGCAATGGCGCCGCCGGTTCCGGCCTTCCCGTACAATGGCGGCCATGCGAATTTTCCGCTTGCTGAGAATCTTCCAGGTGGCGCTTCGTTACGGCCTGGAGGAGTTCCTGCTGGGTCATGCGCGTTTTCGCACCGTGCGCTGGGCGGCGCGGGCGGCGCTGTTCTGGCGGCCCTTGCGCGCGCCGCGCGCGGTGCGCCTGCGCGAGGCCCTGGAAGACCTCGGACCCATTTTCGTGAAGTTTGGGCAGGTGCTGTCTACCCGCCGCGATCTCCTGCCGGCCGACCTTGCCGACGAACTCGCTAAGCTCCAGGATCAGGTGCCACCCTTTGCCTCGCAAGATGTCGTCGTCCTCTTGGAGCGCACCTACGGCATGGCGCTTGGCGAGGTTTTTGCCCACTTCGACGAGACCTGCGCGGCCAGCGCGTCGGTCGCCCAGGTGCATTTCGCCACCTTGCCGGCGGGCACGGCGGTGGCGGTCAAGGTGCTGCGCCCGGGCATAGCCAATGTGATCGCCCACGATGTGGCGTTGCTGGAAACCGGCGCGGGACTGCTGGAGCGCCTGTGGTCGGACGGCAAGCGCCTGCGCCCGCGCGAAGTGGTGGCCGAATTTGCCAAACACCTCGAAGACGAGCTCGACTTGATGCGCGAGGCCGCCAACTGCTCGCAGCTGCGGCGTAATTTCGAGGGCTCACCGCTCTTGCAAGTGCCTGAGGTCTATTGGGATTGGTGCGCGCGCGAAGTGATGGTGATGAGCCGCATGCAAGGCATACCCATCGGCCAGACCGAGCGCCTGCGCGAGCTGGGTGTGGACCTCAAGGCCTTGAGCCGCGCTGGAGTGGAGATTTTCTTCACCCAAGTGTTTCGCGATGGGTTTTTTCACGCCGACATGCACCCGGGTAACATCCTCGTGGCGCCGGACGGGCGGTATGTGGCGCTGGACTTCGGCATCATGGGCACCTTGTCCGAGCGCGACAAAGAATACCTGGCGCAGAACTTCCTCGCCTTCTTTCGGCGTGACTACCGGCGCGTGGCCATCGCCCATATCGAATCCGGCTGGGCGCCGCCGGAAACTCGCGTGGAGGAATTCGAAGCCGCCATACGCGCGGTGTGCGAGCCGGTGTTCGATCGCCCTTTGAGTGAGATTTCGTTCGGCAAAGTGCTCTTGCGGCTTTTCCAAACCTCGCGCCGCTTCAATGTCGAGATACAGCCGCAGCTAGTACTCCTGCAAAAAACCCTGCTCAACATCGAAGGCTTGGGACGTCAGCTCGACCCGCAGCTCGACCTTTGGGATACCGCCAAACCCTTCCTGGAACGCTGGATGCGCGAACAAATCGGCCCGGTTGCCTTCGAGCGACGCATGCGCGAAGAAGCGCTGTTCTGGGTCAAAGTGCTGCCGCAGTTGCCTCGCTTGTTGTCCGAACTAACCAAGAAAGCCGCCCCCGAAGACCGTACCGTCGTCACGGCGAGTTCCCGCATCGGCCCCTGGGTGCTGCTGGCGGTACTCCTGGGCGGAGCGGCCGGTGCGGCAACGGTACTGCTGGTGGCGCTGCTGCTGTGAGCGCATTCTCGAGAACGACCGCGAGTGGACCCTGGAAACGGCATTTCAGCTGATCGTCCCAGCCTCGGGTCGGCGCGCAACATTTGGCGGAGCGACATCCAGCCGCCGTCGCCGGCAAGCCCAGCGGTAGAGCGGCCGCTCCACCCAGCGATAGTGGAGAAGGGATAGGGCCACGATGCCGACCAGCCAGCAACAAAATGCGGCAAGTCGCAGGCTGGTTGTGCTCAGCATCGGCGCGATCTGGATATGGAAGACTTCAAGCAGTGGGTAGTGCATCAGGTACAGCCCATACGAGGCATCACCCACTCTGCTGAGCCAGCCGGCCGAATTATGCCCCAGGGCTGCCGCCCGGTCGGCGACGTACACCAGCAGCAAAGCAGACGTACCCACGGCGATGATCTTGGGCAGAGGGTAGACACTGGCGGTCCAGAACCAAGCCAGAGCCAGCGCGGCCGCCAGGGCGCATACGACCCTGAGACTGGGGCGCGCGGCCGGAAGCAGTTTCGCCTGGCCAAGGAACATTCCGGCAAACAGCTCGAGGAAGTGCGGGCTTAGGAGGAAATGAACGGCGTTCATCGGGTCGGCGAGGTTTGCTACGAGGATGATGCCGAGATAGGCGCCAATGCACAGGCGCATCGATTGGCGAGAGGTCATCGCCAGCAAACTGAAGCTGGCATAAAAGAATAACTCGTGTGCGAGAGACCAGGAGGGCCCGATCAGCAAGTGCTCTATGCGCACGCCCAGCAACAGCGCCGATGCCCATGGGTCGACCGCGGCCAGGCGCGCGGGGGCGGCGCTGGCGTAGTAGGCGAGGGCGACGGCGGCGATCGGCCAATAGCCCAAATAAATGCGCAAGAGCCGACGCTCGAAGAAGCGGCGCGCTTGCAGCGGCGTGAAGGGCACGGCCCCGGCGCTGCGCGCGATGATGAATCCGCTCAGAATGAAGAAGAGATCCACCCCGACGTGCCCGGCCGCGAAAACGTTCCTTAGCACGCCGAGCTGCCCACCGTATCTGCCATAGAATTCGGCGGAATGAAAAACGAGCACGGCCAGCGCGGCGTAGGCGCGAAGCCTTTGGAGGTTGTAGTTCATCGCGGGGTCAGCACCGTCGGCCGCCGCGCAAGGTTTCGGGCGACCATAGAACAAGCATACCATGCGGGTCCCTGTTCGCTGAGGCGCAGCCCTGCTGCCGTCGCGCTCCGATACGGCGGCTAGGTGGTCGGTAGGTTTTGCGGCGCGCGTGCGACGTGCCATACTTCGCGCCACGCCAACAACAAGACGGAGGTCCGTCATGCTTGCTTTCCTTCGCCAATGTGTCTTGCTTGCACTCTTCTTTTGCACCGCAGCCGCTCTGGCTGAAGCTCCCCAGCAAAAGACCCAAGTGCCCGGCTATTACCGTCACTTGCTGGGTCAATTCGAAGTGACGGCCTTGTTCGATGGCGCGATTCAGCTCGACGAAAAACTACTGAAGAACGTGCCCAAGCGCGAATTGCAGCGGCTACTGGCGCGCGAATTTTTGCAAGGCCCCAAGGTGCAAACCGCGGTCAACGCCTATCTGGTAAACACTGGCAATAAACTCGTGCTCGTCGATGCGGGTGCCGCTAAGGGCTTCGGCCCGAGCTTGGGCAAGATCGCCGAGAACCTCAAGGCTTCCGGTTATGCACCGGAACAAATCGATTTCGTTCTGCTTACCCACTTGCATGCCGATCACGTCAACGGCCTCGCCACCCCCGAAGGCAAGGCGGCCTTTCCCAATGCCGAAGTCTGGGCCGCCAAGGCCGACGCCGATTTCTGGCTGAGCGAGGAAGTCGCCGCCAAAGCGCCGGAAGGGTTCCGCGCTTTTTTCAAGATGGCGCGGGACGCCGCCGCGCCTTACATCGCCAGCGGCAAGTGGCAGACTTTCGATACCGAACGCGAGCTCCTGACGGGGGTGAAAGCCATGGATACCCGAGGCCATACGCCGGGCCACGCGAGCTACCTCTTCGTGAGTGGTGACGCGCGCCTCCTGGTGCTGGGGGACTTGGTGCACAACCACGCGGTGCAGTTCGCGCGACCGGAAGTGGCCTTTGAATACGATGTCGATGCCAAGCAGGCGGTAGCCACTCGCAAGCGCATTTTCGCCTTGGCGGCGAAGGAAAAGTTGCTGGTGGCCGGCATGCATCTGCCTTTCCCCGGCATGGGTCATGTGCGGCGCGAGCCGCGCGGTTTTGCCTGGGTGCCGGTGGAGTTCGGGCCCTTGCCGCAATGATTCAATGCGGCCAATGACGGCACAACGGGCGCGGCGATTCGGCGCCGGCCTCGTTCTGGTCGCTCTGGGTTTACCCGCGGTGGTCTTGGCCGGCCGCGAGCCGGTCCCCCGCGAAGCCCTGCCCGCCGAGTGGATGCGCTTTGTGCCCGGCGGACAAATCGTTATCGCTCAGGCGCGCGCCGACCTGAATGCCGATGGGCGCGAAGACGTATTGCTGGTGCTCGAAGCGGACCGCGAGGAAACCAAGGGCGACGAGCCCGATGAAATGCCGCGACGGCTACTCATCCTGCGTCGCGACACCTCCGGCGCTTTGCAGCTCGCCAAACAAAGCGAACAAGCGGTTCTTTGTCGGCAGTGCGGCGGCGTCGTGGGCGACCCCTTCGAGAGCGTCGAGGCGAAAAAGGGCAGTTTCACCATCACCCACTACGGCGGCAGCGCCTGGCGCTGGGCTTCGCGCTATCAATTCAACTACTCGCGACGCGACCAAACCTGGCAATTGGTTTACGCCGAAGAGACGAGTTTCCAAGCAGCCGACCCCGAGAAGACGCAGAAGAAATCCGTGGCTCGGCCGCCCAAACAATTCGGCAAGATCGCCATCGAGGAATTCGATCCCTACGACTATCGAGGTAAGGGTGCGCGTTGATTTCTGGTGCCGCCCTTGCTTTGGGCGTGCTCGCGTATTTCGTGCCGTTCTGTTACCGCAAACTTCTGTGAAATATTCGCCGTCGCGCCGGTAGACGCTTGCCGACGACTGACCCTCAAGATGCGGCGCGCCCTCGGTTCTCGGCCCAGGAGCGCCATACCGCACTACGCTGGAGAAGGGCGAGCAACTCGGCATCCTCGGCGAGCCAATCAAGGGCCGGAGAGATCGCGGTGTGCAGCACGCTCAAGTCCTGCGATGCCATGCTCGCTCGCAACAAACGCAGTGTTTCGTCGCGCTCGCCAAGGCAGGCGCTGATGCTGGCCAGACGCGCCAGGGGCAGTTGCGGATGGCGGCTCAGAATTTCTTCGCGCAGCGTTCGCGCGCGCGACTTTTGGTTCCCCAGCGCCAAGGCACACGCCAATTCGCATGGTGCCGCCGGTTCATCGGGAAACTTCTGCACCGCTTCTTCCAACAGGGCGATGGCCGTTGTGGTATCACCGGAAAAGGCCGTGTTCCGCCCCGCACTCCATAGTCCCCAAGAACTGGCCTCGCCCGCGGCGCGCAAAAGCGCCCAGGCTTCTTCGGCGGCGGTGTAACGGCGCTGCATACCGAGGAGCATGAGCCTCGCGAGCAACACGCTGGGTGAGAGCGGGTCGTAGTGTCGCGCGAGGTTCAATTCCGCCAGGCTGTCATCGTCGCGGCCCATCAGCGTGAGGAGTTCGGCGAGATTGAGCCGTGCCGAGGTGTAATGCGGCGAGCTGCGCAAGACCCGTCGGAAGGCACGCTCGGCCGCGACCCCATCATGATCGGCGCGCCCCAGCACGATGCCCTGGGTGCGCAGCGCGATCGGCTGCTCCGCGTCGAGCGCCAGCGCTTTTGCGTTGGCGGCGCGCAGTTCTTGCAGCAAAGGCCCTTGCGGCAGATCGTGAAAACTCTGCCGGCTGTAGAGCGCGGCCGCCAGCATGGCCCAGGCTTCGGCGAGTTCCGCATGGCCCTCGGTCAGCCGGCGACCGAGATCGACGGCTTCTTGCGTCGCCGGGATGGTGCGGCGCAGGAGCAGGAAACGGATTTGGTCGCAGGTGGCGCGTTGCGCGTGAGCCAAGGGCAGGTAGCGGCCCGGCGCGAGGTGGTTCGCGCCCGCTCCGGCAGGCAAGGTATCGAGGGTGCGTGCCACCACCAGGTTAAGCAAGCGATCGAGCAAAACGGGTGCGCTGTCGCCGATCAGAGTTTCCACCCAGCGCACACTACCGTCGGTGGCATCGAGCAGGCGCAGGGACGCTCGCAGCGTGGCATCCGGCTCACGCGCCAGCGACGCATCGAGGAGGTAGCGCACGCCCAAGGACTGTGCCAACTGCGTGCTGGTCGCGGGAACGGCCTGAGCGGCATCCACCGAACAGCGCGCCACCACCCGCGGCAAACCGGCGCGGGAGAGCTGATCGGTGAGCACTTCGGCGAAACTCTCCAAAGCCATGTCCAAAGCGGCGTCACCACTCTGGTTGCGGGGTCGCAAAACCGCCAGGCCCAAAGCCTTCGAGGTGTTGGGTGAGCCCGTCTGGAATTCCGGCGCATACCGCCCCTTGGGCAGCACGATACGCAGCTTGGGCGGGGCGTCGAAACCGGCGTAATGCGCTTCCAGGCGTTCACGTAAGCGCCGGGTGGTGACGCGCACGATGGGGTCGCGCGCCGGGTCGTAGGTGGCCGGGTCGCGGCGAAAAACTTCCAGCGCGATAGAAGCTTCGCGCAATGCCCCCGCGTCGCCCGCCAGACGCTTGTCCACCAGGTAGCGCAGCAGGCGCATGTGCGAGGGGGCGCGGCGCAAGGTTTCGCTGTCGAAAAGACGGCGCAATTCCTCTTCGACCAAAGCGGCGGCGGGTGCGGGCAAGTCGGACATGACGCAGTCTAAACGGGCGCGGTCGAATCCAGAACGGGGATGTTACATGTTGTTACCGGGTGGTGCGAAGTCCTCGGGCTAGACTGGCGGCTCGAATTTCGCTCCTTGCCCCGAGGTTGCCATGCCCGTGTCACGCCGCTGTATCCTCGCCCTCTGCACCGCGCTGGCGTTGGTCGCCAGCGGGTTGGCCCAGGCCGGTTCGAGCACCGTCAACCTGCTGCTCGACCTCGATCGCAACGGTGCCACGGGTTGCACGGTGAACCTCGCGGGCGGGAGCATGACCGGGGTCGAGCGGGTGTACAGCGCGTTGGCGTCCACCACCACCAGCAGCGCCACGGTTTTGCGCCTGGAGCGGCGCATTTGCACCGGCGGCGTGTTGGGCGCGCCGGAAATCTACGACGCCGGCACTTGGCCGGTGGGTATGGGCAACGGCCAGGGGGGCATGGCGGTGATCGAGGCGAGCTTGCCGCTCGCCGCCTTCACCCCCGGTGTGCAGCCACTGGCAAGGGTGAGCACGGACAACGGATCAGGCGGCGAAGATGTCTCGGCGAGTTTCAACATCGTTTGGGCCGCCGCCGACAACGGCGCGGTTCCGGTCCCCTTGTCACCCGCCTTGCTTTTGGCCCTGGCCGCGGTCTTGGCCCTGCTGGCGGCGCAGGCGCTGCGCCGGGGTACGGTCGCGGGGCGGTTTTTGGGTATGCTGGCGGTGTGCCTGGTCTCCGGCTTGGTGTTGGCCGCGACGGCCATACGCGACGGGCAGATTGGCGATTGGGCGGGAGTAGCACCCGCACTCACCGACCCCGCGGGAGATGCGCCGCCCAACGCCGACTTGGTGGCGGTCTTTTTCCAGAATGACGCCAATCAACTCTATTTGCGTTACGACCTCGATGTGCGATTTGACGGCGCGGCGGTAAACCAAGCCCCCCAAGTCAACGCCGGGGCCAACCAAACGATCACCCTTCCGGCCTTGGCCAACCTTGGCGCCAGTGCCACCGATGACGGTCTGCCCAACCCGCCGGGTGCACTGAGTTTTCTTTGGAGTCAAGTCAGCGGACCAGGGACGGTAACCTTCGGCAACGCCACGGTCTTGAACACCACCGCCAGTTTTTCTCAGGCGGGCAACTACACCTTGCGCTTCACCGCCAACGACGGCGCATTGAGCAGCTCGGCGGACACCCAAGTCACGGTCAGCCCGACCGCCCCGGTGGCGGGCCCGACGCTTTTGCCTGTCGCTAACCGCAACCTGACTCTGGGTTCGCGTTTTCAGCAGATCCTGCAGGCCACGCATAGCGACGCCAACATGCTGCTGAGTTTCGCGCTGACTCAGGCCCCCAGCGGGGCCGGCCTGAGCCCTGCGCCTTTGATCGACTGGACCCCCACGGCCGCGCAGCTCGGGGCACACGATTTCACCGCGCGCGTGACCGATGGCAATGGCCAAAGCGCCAGCGCGAGTTTTCGCGTCACCGTGGTGCGCGGAAACCAGGCGCCGGTTTTGGCCGGGCAGGCCGATGCCACGCAGCCGATCGGGCCGGTTTTCTCGCGCACGCTGAGCGCCACCGATCCGGATGGCGATGTGCTGAGCTACGCGCTGGTTGCCGGCCCGCCCGGCATGACGCTCTCCGGCGCAACCCTGACCTGGCCCACGGCCGCGCGGACACCGGGCGAGTACACCGTGACCGTGCGAGTCAGCGACCCCGGCGGGTTGAGCGATGTCCGCACTTTCCGCATTCGCTTACTGGCCGCCGCGGCACCGCTTGCCCAGAACGACTACTACCGCATTGCGGCCGGACAAATTCTCGATGTACCGAGCCTCGGCGTGCTTTCCAATGACCAGGCGAGCTACGCCCGGAGCTTGAGCGCGCAAAAACTTTCCGACCCCGCCGCGGGGAATGTCAGCGCTTTCGCCGCCGATGGCGGTTTCACCTTTCAGGCGCCCGCCACACCGCCCGGAACGCCCCTCGATTGGCAGAAGCAGCGCAACTTCAACAGGACCTGGAGTTACGGCGCCCATGAAGTCATTGGCGACCTCAATGGCGACGGCGCGCCCGATATCATCACCCACAACCTCAATGCCGATATCCGCGCCTCCTCGGGGGCTGATGGCACCGAGCTGTGGGCCATCGATACCACCGGCGCCAGCGATTGCACGGTGATGACCAACAGCTCCATGAATCATCGCGTGTTGGCTGACATCGACGACAGCGGCCATCCGGCTTACGTCTTTACCACGTCTTGCACGCGTGACGGCAGCGTCTGGGCCGACCGCATCATCGCTTTCGATCACCTGGGCAAAGTGAAGTGGGTGTCACCGCCGGTGTCCAAACAAATTCCCGAGATCCGGCGTAACCCGACCCCGGTGCCACCGGGCGGCTTCAACATCGGCGGTCTGACCTGGAATCGTGGCCTCAGCGTCGCCCGGCTCACCGCCGCGGGAGCGCCAACGCTCTTGATGCGCGCGGAAATCACCACCAATGACGGCTATTTGTACTACCTCGACGAGTTCAACGCGGGTCATTACGCCGGTTGCCGCGCCATAACGGGCTTGGTCGCCGATGAAAACCTCGCCTGCCGGGCGACCGTGCTGATCTCCGGTGCCGACGGCTCGGTGCAGCAAGTGCTGGTGGCCCCGAACCCCACCAACACCCGAATCTCTGGAGGACCCGAGGCGCTCAAAGAACTGCCCCCCATCGCCTTTGACGTCGATGGTGATGGCCGAGTGGATTTGGTTTCCGGCGGCGAAGTGTGGAAACAAAATGCCGGCGGCGGGTTCGATTTGGCCTGGCAGAGCAACGCCCCGGTCAACGACACCGCGGTGGCCGACCTCGATGGAGACGGTCAGGCGGAAATCCTCTTCCTGCGCAGCGCCGGCGCCGCCACCGCCGATCGCGGCCTGTTCATTTATACCCACAATGGCACGCTGCTTCGCCATCTTCCCTTGCAGACCTATTGGTTCACCCCCATGACCATCGCCGATGTCGATGGCGACGGGCGCAGCGACATCGTGTTCGGCGCCGAGGGCAAGGTGCTGGCCTTGCGTGACGACGGACGCATCATTTGGACTTACGTCGTGCCAGACGAAGCGCCCAGCGATCCGATCTTCGGCCCCCTCTACACCCCGGCGACGGAGGGCTTTCGCGTCAGCAACAGCGCAGCGCAGGTCTACGACCTCGATGGCGACGGCATCAAAGAAGTCATCTTCGCGGCCGACAGCCGCATCATGGTGCTCGATGGCCGCAGCGGCGAGCGCAAGCTCGACCCCTACTGGACCTTCTCCCGCAGCTATAACGATGTCGGTACCTTGGCGCTGGTCGATATGAACAACGACGGCCAGGTGGACATCCTCCAAAACGCCCCCTTCGCGTTTAATTGCGGCTTTGTCGGCCTCCCTCCCGGCGCGTGCGACTCCGTGGTCGGCCCGGTGGTGATGGCCGCCGGCACAGGCACGAGCTGGAACCCCGGCCCCAAGGCTTGGCATCAACTGCAATACCGCGCCAGCTCCATCGGTGCGAGCAGCCAGGTGTTGCACGACACCACCGTAGCTCGCGTCTTCCGCACGCCCGAGCAGCAAGGCAGCGTGGTTGACCCGCGCCTGACGCAGGCGGTTTCCTTCAGCTACCGGGCCTACGACGGGTTCGACTACTCAGCGCCCGCCGACGTGGTAATCACCATCGACCCCGAGAACCGGCCGCCGATCTTCACCTCGATACCACCTCACAGCCTGTATCAGCAATTCGCGCCCAACCCGCCCGGCGGATTGGTCACCCACTATTATCAGCCGGCGGCCTACGACCTCGACCCCGGCGACACCGTGAGTTACTCGCTGAAATCGGCGCCCGCGTGGGTGACCATGGATGTCGGCACTGGCCGCATCCGTTTCGAGCCCACTTGCGGCTCGTATGGAAATCCCTGCAATTGGGGCTGGACGTTCGTGGTGCTGACCGCGACCGACAGCCGCGGTGCCAGCACGGATCAAGCCTTCCTGGTCAACCTCACGGTTTACGCGGTGACCGTACCCAATGTCGTCGGCCAGCCTCTTGCCGCGGCGCAAGCCACCTTGCTGGCGAGTGATTTGCAAGGCGTGGTTTTCGCGGAGATCTTCAGCGCAGCACCGGCCGGCACGGTGCTCGCCCAAGAGGCCGTGGCGGGCACGCTGGTCGGCCAGTTCGACGATGTGCGCCTCACCGTCTCCAAAGGCCCCGCGCCGGTGATCATGCCCGACGTGGTGGGCACTGATTTGGATGCCGCTCGTGCTCGCCTCGAAGCGCTGGGTATTCCCTTCGATATCCAAGTGCAAAGCTCCAGTGTGGTGCCGCGCAACGAAGTCATGGCGCAGGCGCCGGCGGCCGGCACGAGCTTCGTGCCGGCACCGGGCAATCTGGCCACCCTGACGGTGGCCTCGAGCCCCCTGCCAGCCGGCACGATCACCGGACTGCTGGTTGAACCGGGCAGCGCCGCGCGGCTCATCGGCGAAACCGTGCCGCTCCAGGCGACCGCGCTTTTTGCCGACGGCACCGCGACCGATGTCACGCTCAATGTCGTGTGGCTCTCCACCGCGCCCGCCGTGGCCAGTATCGATGCCACCGGCGCGGCGCAGGCCTTGTCGGCCGGCAGCACGCAACTTCGCGCCACCTTGGGTGCCCACAGTGCCGAGGCCACCCTCACGGTCAGCACCGTGCTCGGCGACAATGTCTTGCCCATGGCCGAGATTGCAACCCCGAGTGACGGGAGCGAAGTGGTCAGCCCCGTCGATGTCTTGGGAACAGCAAGTGACGCCAATTTCCTACGCTATGAGCTGCACCTGGCGTCTGCTGGGGAAGAGGATTGGACGCTTCTCGCCGAGGGTACGTTGCCGGTGAGCAATGCGCTCCTGGGCCGACTGGATCCGACGGTGCTGATCAACGGCGCCTACAGCCTGCGCTTGCGCGCTTACGACCGCGGCGGCAATGTCGCCGAGGCCCTCACCAGCGTGGTGGTGCGCGGTGAACGCAAGGTCGGACTCTTCACGCTGGGTTTCACCGACCTCAACGCGGCGCTCTCCGGCGTGCCGATCACCGTCACGCGCACCTACGACAGCCGCGACAAGGCGCGCGGCGATTTCGGCATCGGCTGGCGTCTGGGGCTCAACACCCTGCGTTTGCGCACCAATCGCGTGCTGGGCACCGGCTGGACGCGCACCCAATCGGGTATTTCCTCCAGCCTCAGCGCCAATGGGCCGCATTTCGTTACCGTCACGCTGCCCGACGGACGCGTCGAAACCTTCGACCTGGTGCTTGCGCCGATGGCGGGCGTGGGGGTGCTCACCAGCCTTCAAGTCACCCAACTCAGCCCGCGGCCGGGTACTCAAGGGCAACTGGAATTGCTCGACAACCCCGGGCTTTTGGTTCTGAACGACGGCGCGCGCGATGTGCTGGTCGATGATGTGACCCTGGAAATCTTCGACCCGCGGCACTTCCGCTACACCACACTGGACGGCACGAAAATCGAAATCGACCGCCTCGAGGGCGTCAAGAAAGTCACCGACCGCAATGGCAACGCCATTACCTACGGCCCCAATGGCATTCTGCACAGCAACGGCCAAGGCATCGTCTTCGCTCGCGATGCGCTCGGGCGCATCCGCTCGATCACCGATCTCAATGGCGCGATCCAGACCTACCAATACGACGCCAACGGCGACTTGGTGGGCCACACCGACGCCACCGGCGCGGCCTCGACTTACGCCTATGACCGGCGGCACAACTTGATCGATCAAAAAAACGCCCTGGGCGTCTCGATGACCCGCAACGAATACGACGCCCAGGGGCGCCTCATCCGCGTGATCGATGCGCAAGGCAACCCGATCGTCTTCACCCTCAACGATGCCGCCAACGAGCAGTTGGTGACCGACCGGCGCGGCAACGTCGCACGGTTGGTGTATGACAACGAGGGCAACGTCACCCGCGACGAACGCAACGTCACGCTGGAGGGCGGCGCGGTGCTGGCGGTAACCACCACCGCTTACGACGCCCTGGGCAACGAAACCGTCAAAACCAATGCTGACGGGCAACGAATCGAGCGGACCTTTAGCGGCTTGCTGCCGACGGCAACACGCACCGATCCCGCTGGCTTGAACCTCACCACGACCTTCACCTACAACGCGGCCAATGAGGTCACCGCCGCCACCGATCCGGGTGGACGGGTTTTTGCTTTCAGCTACGATGCCGCCGGCAACCTGACCGCGGCCCAGTTGCCAGGCTTCGGCGCGAGCACGGTGACGAGCAATGCGCAAGGCCAACCCACCGAGCGCATCGACGCACTGGGCAACCGCACGGCGATGAGCTACGACGCCGCGGGGCGCCTGATCCGCGAGGAAATTTACAGCGGCGCCAGCTTGCTGCGGCGCATGGAATGGAGCTGGGATGGCAACGGCAACAAGCTGAGCGAAACACTCTATCGGACCATCGGTGCGGTGCTCACCCCGCTGACTACCACCATGGCTTATGACGCGGCCAACCGCTTGATCCGGCGCACCGACCCGGCGGGTGGCGTGACGCGCTGGGAATATGACGCAGCCGGCCGCAACACCGCGATCATCGACGCCCTCGGTCGCCGCAGCACGCACACCTATGACACCCTGGGACGCAAGACCCGCAGCGATCATCCGGA
Organism: Casimicrobiaceae bacterium; assembly: GCA_026646885.1. Lineage (GTDB taxonomy): Bacteria > Pseudomonadota > Gammaproteobacteria > Burkholderiales > Casimicrobiaceae > JACPUX01. The sequence goes on from JAPKHK010000006.1 coordinate 157,688, forward strand.
CGGCACGTTCGAGACCACGAGCTTCGATGCCGAGAACAACATCGTGTCGGAAACCGATCGCGCCGGTCGCACCACGACGCACGTCTATGATGAACTGAATCGCCGCATCCGCAGCACCGGCCCGGACGGCGCGGTCACCCAAACGCTGTACTCCGCGGGCGGGCGCCTGATGGCCACCATCGACGCGCGCGGCAACCGTACCGATTTCACCTACGACGCGGCCGGCCGGCGCCTATCCACCCAGGCGCCGGCGGTGCCCAATGGGCCAGGCGGGCCGCTGGCACGACCCACCGTCACGCAGACCCTCAATAGCCTCGGGCAGCCGCTCACCCGCAGCGACCCATTGGCGCGGGTCACCAGCTTCGAGTATGACGCCCAAGGGCGGCTCACCAAAACCACTCATCCCGAAGGCAGCTTCGCCACGCAAACCTGGGACGCCCTCGGTCGGCGCAGCAGTGCAACCAACGAAGAAGGCCAAACCACGAACTACAGTTACGACGCGCTCGGCCGGCTGATCGGCGTATCGGGTTTCGCCGGCAGCGCCACTTATGCCTACGACGAAGCCGGCAATTTGTTGAGCGAAACCGACGCGCTGGGCCGCAGCACCACCTACCAGTACGACACCCTCAACCGTCTCACCCAGCGCCAATACCCCGGCGGGGAGACCACGCGCTTTGCTTACGATGCGGTAGGCAACCTGGTTGCGCGCACCGACGGCATGGGGCGGGTGATCGGCTGGGCCTACGACACCATGAATCGGCCGATTTCCAAGACCCTGCCCGGCGGCGTCACCGTCGCCACGACTTATCGACCCGACGGCCAGCGCGCTTCGGTGACCGACCCCCGTGGCGTTACCCACTACAGTTACGACACCGCCGGGCGCCTGGCCTCGGTGACCCATCCGACCGGTGAAGTGTTGAGTTACAGCTACGACGCCGACGGCAATCTCACCGCGCTTACCAGTCCGGCCGGAACCCAAACCTACAGTTACGACGCATTGGCCCGATTGAGCGCCGTCGCCGCGTCCGAAGGAAGCGCCACGCTGGCTTACGACCTCGCCGGCAATCGTCTGCGCCAAACGCTCGCCAACGGCATCATCAGCGAGGCGAGCTACGACAATCGCAATCGCCCGGTGAACCTGGCCCACAAGCTCGGGGCCACGGTCTTGCAGTCCTACACCACCGCGTGGTCACCGGCCAGTCGGCGCACCAGCATCACCGAGGCCGACGGTTCGGTGGAAAGCTACAGCTACGACAGCCGCGGCCGGCTGGCGGGCGCCAACCGCAGCGGCACCGGTCCGCTGACGCTGACCATGGCCTATGACGCGGTCGGCAATCGCACGCAGCTGGTGCGCAACGGCAGCACCACCAACTTCAGCTACGACCTCAATGATCGGCTCAGCGGCGATGGCAGCGCCAGCTATAGCTATGACGCCAATGGCAACCTGGTCAGCCGCAGCGAAGGCGCCAGCGTGACCAACTACGCATGGAGCGCCGAGGATCGGTTGATCGGCGTCAGCGCCACGGGGGTCAATAACCAGTACGTCTATGACGCCGATGGCCGTCGCGTGGCGGCCAACACCAATGCCGGCAACACGCGTTTTCTGGTCGATGCGCGCAACCCCACGGGTCTTGCGCAAGTGCTGGAAGAGCGCGAGGCGAGCAGCGGCAACCTGGCGGCCCGCTACACCATCGGTCGCGAGCTCTTGACCATGGAACGCGGCGGCACCGCCAGCAGCCTGCTGGCCGACCCCTTGGGCAGCGTGCGCGCCCTTACCAGCGCGGCTGGCAACATCACCGACACCTATCGCTTCGACCCCTATGGCAATGTGCAAGCGGCCAGCGGCAGCACCGTCAACCCCATCGGCTGGCGCGGCGAGCGAGTTGAAGAATCTGGCCTGGTCGATCTGCGCGCGCGGATGTACTCGCCAGCGACCGGGCGATTCCTGAGCCGCGACCCGTTTGAGGGACGAGCGGCCGATCCCGTTTCGCGGCATCGCTACTTGTACGCACATGCGGATCCGGTCAACTCGATCGATCCGAGCGGTACTACGACCTTGACGGAGCTTACCTTCGTTCAGGGGGTGCAATCGATTTTGCGGGTCGCCCAATCGGGTAGCGAAGTCGCGAAGGCGTGCGGTCTCTTGGAAGGCGCAAAGGAAGTGGGGAACGCCGTCGCGCTCTTGCAAATCGCCACGGCGGGGGCTGCCTTGGCGGCGCAAGCGGGTCTAGCCGTACAGGCCGCTAGCGGTGGAAAGGGGATGGCCGTCGCTGGCGGTTTCGAGACCGAAGAACTGCCGGAGCCCGGATTGAAGAAACTGGGCATTCATTTGCAAGGCAGCGGAGGTCAGCTTGGCGTTGCCTTCAGCTTTGATTTCCATAACGGGGCCTTAGGATTGGCGACCCTGAACTTGATGCCGCCTCCGGTCCGTTTGGACGGTGTGATCGGCGGCGGCATAGAGTATCTGATCAAGGAATTCAAAGTTTGCGGAACTGTTACCGCCGGTAGGGTTGTGGCCAAGGGATCGATGACCGGTGGAGCGAGCGCAGTGGGCGGCGGTATCTATGGCACGCACCGTGCGGCCGTGGACATCGAAGCGAACTTGTTAAGGGGCGGGCTGAAATTCCAGCTACCGTTCCTGGAATATTCGTTTGGCGCGACCGAAATGAGCATGAGCATGTTTGGTGGTTTGCTGCCGATATTCAACGTGCCACACTCGCCGAACTAGGTGCAAGCCGAGTTGACCGCGGCGGCGCGGTAGCTGGCCCGCCCGCAAGGAGGACTGGGTGCCGAGGGGCAACTGCCTTCGGCACCCTGTGATATCCTTCCGCATCCCTTTCCCACAAGGCTTGGCGGCATGAACCGCGTGGTCATCAGCGGCAGCGGGCTGGCGCTCGCGCCCCACACCATCACCAACCAAGAGTTGGTCGTATCGTTCAATCAATATGTCGCGCTCGAGAACGCCCGTTTCGCCGAAGACATCGCTGCCGGCCGGCGCGAGCCCTTGCCGGAGTCGAGCGTCGAGTTCATCGAAAAGGCCTCGGGCATCAAGCGGCGTTATGTGATGGACAAGGACGGCGTGCTCGATCCAAAGCGCATGCGCCCTCGTTTCTCGCCGCGCCCCAACGAGGAACTGTCGCTCCTGGCTGAATTCGGCGTGGCCGCGGCGCGCGACGCCTTAACCCGTGCTGGGCGCAGCGGCGCCGATATCGACGGGGTGATCTGCGCCGCCTCGAACATGCAGCGCGCCTACCCGGCCATGGCCATCGAAATTCAAAACGCCCTGGGCGCCCAAGGTTACGGCTTCGACATGAACGTGGCCTGTTCTTCGGCCACCTTCGCCATCGAGCAGGCGGCCAATGCCGTGCGCTCGGATTCGGCGCGGGCGGTGCTGGTGGTGAGCCCGGAAATCACTTCGGGCCATTTGGCCTGGATGGATCGCGATTGCCATTTCATTTTCGGCGATGTGGCCACCGCGGTGCTGGTGGAGCGAGCCGATGCGGCGCAAGCGGCGGAGCAGTTCGAGATTCTCGGCACGCGCTTGGCGACGGCGTTCTCCAACAACATTCGCAACAACTTCGGCTTTCTCAATCGCGCCGAAGATGACGACCCCGAAGGGCGCGACAAGCTCTTCATGCAAGAAGGCCGCAAAGTGTTCAAGGAAGTCTGCCCCATGGCCGCGGCGCACATCGCCGGCCATCTGCAGGCCTTGGGCAGCACGCCGGCGGAAGTGCGCCGCTTCTGGCTGCACCAGGCCAACCTCGCCATGAACCAGTTGATCTCCAGAAAGCTCTTGGGGCGCGACGCCACCGCCGACGAAGCGCCGGTCATCCTCGACACCTTCGCCAACACCGCCTCGGCGGGTTCCATCATCGCCTTCCATCAACACCACGCGGATTTCGTCCCGGGCGACTTGGGCGTGATCTGCTCCTTCGGCGCTGGATATTCCATCGGCAGCGTGGTGCTCAGACGCTTGTGAAACCCCCGCAGCACCGTCCCCAAGGGTGCGGGCAAAGGACTGGCGACCTACCGCGGCGAGCCGCGATCTTCGCCTCCGGCCGAGAGGTAAGGGCGGAAAGGGTCCAGGCGTGAGCCAAACGGCGCGCGCGCGCGGCCCTTCGCTGCTGGCGGTGTATTTTGCTTTTGCGGCGGCCTATTTCCTTTCTTATTTTTACCGCACCGCCAATGCCGTGCTTTCGCCGCGGCTCATCCAAGACTTGGGTCTCACCGCCGGCGACCTGGGCCTTTTGACCAGCGCCTATTTCGTGAGCTTTGGCTTGGCGCAGCTTCCTCTGGGTTTGCTGCTCGACCGCCACGGCCCGAGGCGGGTCGAAGGCACCCTGCTGCTCTTCGCCGCAGCCGGCGCCTTGCTCTTCGCCCTGGGGCAGAACTTCGGTACGTTGCTGGTGGCGCGGGGTCTCATCGGTTTTGGTGTCGCCGCCTGCCTCATGGCGGCGCTCAAAGGTTTCGTGCTGTGGTTTCCTGCGCCGCAGCGCCCGGCGTTGTCGGGCTGGATCATGGTGGCTGGTGGTAGCGGTGCGCTGGTCTCTACCGCCCCGCTCGAAGCCGCGCTGCACTGGACCGATTGGCGCGGCGTTTTTTTCTTTCTCGCCGGTGCCACAACGATCGTTGCCTTGGCTTTGTGGCGCACCCTGCCCGCGGGTCACGATGAGCACCCGCCCAGCCGCGCCGAACTGTTGGCCGGGCTTGTGCAGGTGCTGAAAAGCGCACGCTTCTGGTGGATCGCGCCCTTGGGCGGCTTGGGCATGGGCGGCTTCATGGCGGTACAGGGTTTGTGGTCGGTGCCCTGGCTCATGCAAAACGCGGGTTACAGCAAAGAGGGCGCGGCGGGCGTGCTGCTGGCGATGAGTGTCGCGCAATTGGCCGGTTACCTTGCCCTGGGCCTGGGCGCCAGCCGCTTGCAACGCTGGGGTTTGGCGCCGCGGCAGCTCTTCCTGTTCGGCTTCAGCCTGCACCTGAGCGCCTTGGGCCTGATGTTGGTTGCCAGCCCCGGCTGGAGTATCGTGCTCTGGTGTGCGTATGGTCTGGCGGTGACTTGCAACGTGCTGGGTTTCAATGTTTTGGCCGAAGGTTTTCCCGACCGCTTAGCAGGGCGGGCGAGCACGGCGCTCAACTTGATGATGTTCGCCGGTAGTTTCGTCAGCCAATGGGGCATCGGCGTGGTGATCGATGTCACCGGCGCTGGGGCCGCCTGGACGCCGGCGCAGGGTCTGCGCGCGGGTTTTGCGCTGCTCCTCGCCTTGCAGGTGGCGAGCTTCGTTTGGTTCGTTTGGGGCTGGCGTCGACACGCGGGAGGGCGGCCATGAAAGCGGGTCGGACTGCTTTCGCCCAGGCCACTGCTGAGGCTGCGCGTCTCTTTGCCGTTGGACAACTCGGCGCGGCGGCGCGGGCTTATCAGCAGTTGTTGGCGCAAGCGCCCGGCATGGCGGAACTGCATTTCAACCACGCGAGCGTGCTGCGCGCGATGAACGACGCCCAGGGCGCGTTGGCCGCTTTCGACCGGGCCGCCCGGCTCAGACCCGGCTGGGTGTCGCCGCTCATTCAGCAAGGCATTCTGCTCTTCGTGCTGGGACAACTCGAAGGGGCACAGAAGGTTTTCGAGCGCGTGGTGATGCAGGAGCCGAAAAACCTCGCGGGTCGGTTCAACCTCGCGCGCACGCTCATCGCCAACCGCCGCTGGCGCGTGGCCATACCGCATCTGCAAGAAGCGCGGCAGCTCGCGCCCGACAACGAAGAGATCTGGATGACCTTGCGCGACACGCTGCGGCTCACTGGGCGGCATCAGGAAGCGGTCGAGGATTTCCTCGCGTTTGAAAAAGCCGGCAAACCTTCGGTGTGGACCGCCATCGCCAACCTCGCATCTTGTCGCAGCTTGGGCGACCCGGCGCGCGAGGCGAAGGCGGTGGCCGATGTGCTCGCGTGGCCTTTTGAGCTGGCCGATGGCGCCATCGTCGCCGAAGCGCTGATGCTCCTGCATTACTTCGACGTCAGCCGCGAGAATCTTTTCCGTCTCTACCAGACCTATGATCGCCTGCAAGTGCGACCCGAGAGAGTGCTGGCGAGCGCGCAGCGCAAGGCCGGCAAGCGCTGGCGCATCGGATATGTATCGGCGGACTTCCGACGCCACGTGATGGGGCCACTGATCGCGCAAATCTTGCTGGAGCATGATCGTGAACGCTTCGAACTTCATTGCTACTCGCTGGCACCGGCGGCCAACGAGGATGACCTCACCGAGGTTTTCCGCGAGGTCTCGCAGCGTTTCCTGCGCCTCGAAGATCTCAGCGACGAAGAAGCCGCGGCGGCCATCGCCCAGGATGACTTGGACGTGTTGGTCGATCTCATGGCGCATACCAGTTTCGCCCGGCCGGGCATCTATTTGCATCGTCCGGCGCGGCTGATGGTCACTCACCTGGGCTACCACGGCGCCTTGGGACTGCGAGAGATCGACTTCAAGCTCTCCGACCACCATGTCGATTTGCCGGAGAACGATCGCTATCTGATTGAAAAGCTCCTGCCCATGGGGGTTTGCGTGTTGCCCTTCCGCCACGTTGCCGCCTCGCCCGAGCCGCCGGCGACACGCGCAAACTTGGGGCTAAACGACGCTACCGTGGTCTTCGGTACTTTCGTCAGCGCCCTCAAGATGAGTCCCCGTTGTCTCGAAGTCTGGCGGCGCATCCTTGACGCCTTGCCCGAAGCGGTGCTCGCGTTTTCGCCTTACTCGGAAGCCGATCGGCCGGCGCTGCTGCGCCAAGCGCAAGGTTATGGCATCGCGCCGGAGCGCATCGTTTTCATTCCCCCCGGCGCCAATCAGGGCGAGGCGAGGGCACGCTATCGGTTGGTGGATGTGGTACTCGACAGCTTTCCGTATTCCGGCGGCGACACCACCACCGCCGCGCTCGACATGCATGTGCCGGTGGTTACCCTGACCGGGTTGCGGCAAGGCGAGCGCATGAGCCTATCCATCCTCACGCATCTGGGAATAACCGAAATTATTGCCCAAACCGAAGACGACTATGTCGCCATCGCAGTTAGCCTTGCGCGTGAGCCGGAAAGGCGTGCCGAGCTCGCGCAAACGATTGCGCAGCGACTCAGCGCCAGCGGCTTGGCTGATACGAAACGCTACACGCGCGCCCTGGAGGAAGCCTATCTCGAAGCCCTGCGCCGCAAGGGCCTGCGCCGTGACGAACAAACCCTCCCCGATTAGAATTCCCTTGTCTCTTGTCTCTTGTCTCTAGTTTCTAGTCTCTAGACATGCACCTCCACATCCTCGGCATCTGCGGCACCTTCATGGGCGGCATCGCCGCCATCGCCAAAGCGGCGGGGCACACCGTCACCGGGTGCGACGCCAACGTCTATCCGCCCATGAGCACGCAGCTCGAAGCGCTGGGTATCGGCCTGGTGGAAGGCTGGGAGGCCGATCAACTCGACGGCGTGGCGCGCGGCGCCGACGTTTTCGTGGTGGGCAACGCGGTTACGCGTGGCAAGCCGGTGATGGAAGCCATTCTGAATCGCGGCCTCGCCTATACCTCCGGGCCGCAGTGGCTGTTCGAGAACGTGCTGCAGGGGCGCTGGGTACTCGCGGTGGCGGGCACGCATGGCAAGACCACCACCACCGCCATGCTGGCGTTTATCCTCGAACGCGCGGGGTTCACGCCGGGTTTTTTGATCGGCGGGGTGCCGGTGGATTTCGATTTCTCGGCGCGGCTCACCGCGAGCAATTTCTTCGTGATTGAAGCCGACGAATACGACACCGCCTTTTTCGACAAGCGCTCCAAGTTCGTGCATTACCGGCCGCGCACCGCCGTGCTCAACAATCTGGAATATGACCACGCCGACATTTTCGCCGATCTTACCGCCATCGAAACGCAGTTCCATCATCTGGTGCGCACCGTGCCCGGCGATGGCTTGCTGGTGGTCAACGGCAGCGAAGCGAGTTTGCAGCGCGTGCTCGAGCGCGGTTGTTGGTCGAGTGTCGAGCGTTTTGCCGCAGCCGCCGCTTGGGACATCGACGCCGGTGGCGACATCCACCACCGCGGGCAGGCGGCGGGACGCTTGCGGCTCGATTTGCCCGGCCGCCACAATCAACTAAACGCCCTGGCCGCCTTGCTGGCGGCGCGGCATGCCGGAGTGCCCATCGCGCAGGGTCTCGAAGCGCTGGCGTGTTTCGGCGGCGTGAAGCGGCGACTGGAAAAGCGCGGTGAAGTGCGCGGCATCACCGTGTACGACGACTTCGCGCATCACCCCACCGCCGTCGCGGCGACGCTGGCCGCACTGCGCGACCGCATCGGCAAGGCGCGCCTCATCGCCGTGCTGGAGCCGCGCTCCAACACCATGAAGCTGGGCACCATGAAGGCCCAGTTGCCCGAGAGCCTGCAAACCGCCGACCGCGTTTTTTGTTATGCCGGCGGCCTCGGTTGGGATGCCGCGGCGGCCTTGGCGCCCCTGGGCGACCAAGCCGAAACCTGGCAGGACCTCGACGGCCTGGTGCGGCGCCTGGCCGAAGTCGCGCAAGCGGGTGACCATGTGCTCATCATGAGCAATGGCGGCTTCGGCGGCATCCACGACAAACTCTTGCGCGCGCTTTCGTGATTCGTCTCATTTATCTCCACGGCTTCAACAGCTCGCCGCAGACCATCAAGGGCAGGCAGCTTGCCGCCTCGCTGGCGCCGCTGGCCGACCCTATCGCCTTCGATTTGCCGGCTTTGCCACATCGCCCAGGCGAGGCCATCGCACTCGTCGAGCGCCTTCTCGCCCAGCACGCCGCCGATGACCACGGGTCAAGCGCAAGCCCCGCCATTTATGGCGGGGTCAGCGAGACGAAACGTGAGCGAGGGGCCGCAGGCCCCGCTCAAGCTCGTGGCGATGACGCCCCGCCCTTCCACGGCGGGAGGAATCACATCACCCTCATCGGCAGTTCGCTGGGCGGCTATTACGCCACCTTCTTGGCCGAGAAACACGGCCTCAAAGCGGTGCTCATCAACCCCGCCGTGTTGCCCGACCGCGACCTCGAACAATTTCTCGGGCCGCAACGCAATCTCTACACCGGTGAGCCCTACGAGCTTACGCCCGCGCACCTCGCCGAAATGCGGGCCTTGTCTGTGCCGCGCATCACCCGGCCGGAACGTTACTACCTCTTGGTGCAGACCGGCGATGAAGTGCTCGATTATCGTGAAGCGGTCCGTTACTACGCCGGCGCGAAGCAGTGCGTGATCGAAGGCGGCGACCACGGCTTTCATGATTTCGAGCGGGAGATACCCGAGATTTTGCGCTTCGCGGGGTGGCCGGCGGCTAGCCTCTAGCCCGGGGGCTCGCGAAGTCGAGACGGTGGAGTTTCGCAGCAAATCGTTCTAGACTGCGCCCATGTACCTCACCGCCTCGGAAAGCCGAGTTCTGTCACGCCTCTTCGGCCTCTTGGCCGAAGACATGGCCGAGCGCGAAGTGCGCGAGCGCCTGGGCCACGGCTTGCTGGAACTCTTGAAGGCCGACTACTTCGCGTCCTACGTGTGGGATTCAGCGGCGCAGCGCTTCGACGGGCGGGTGAACATCAATATGAATGACGAGAGCCTCGCGCGCTACGAGGCCTATTATCAGTTCCACGACCCCATTACCTACGAGCTGCAAGCGCGCCGCGTGCCCACGCTGGTGACGCAGGTGCTGCCGCAAAACGAACTGATGCGCACCGAGTTCTTCAACGATTTTCTGGCGCGCGACGGCCTCTATTGGGGAGTGAATGTCTACGCCTACGCCGCAGGGCGCAACATTGGCGACTTGCGCATCTGGCGTGGCAAAACGCGCGACAACTTCGACGCCCACACCCTTGACCTGTTGCAGCTCATTGAGCCCGCCTTCACCGGGGCGCTGCATCGCGCGGCCCTCCATGCGCAGCAGGAGCGGGCGATTGCGCCAACCGGCGCCGCCGAGCTGTCGCCGCGCGAACTGGCCGTGGCGCGCATGGTGAGCGATGGCCTCACCGACAAGGAGATTGCCCAGCATCTCGGCGTCGAGCTATCCACCGTGCGCACTTATCTCAAGCGTACGATCGATAAGCTCGGCGTGCAGCGTCGCAGCGGGGTGGCGGCGGCGGTCGGGCGGCGCTCCTGCAGGCGCTGACACGGCGCGTGCCCTACCGTGTGGCCGCGCGCAGCCTCCGGCGCCGCGCCGAAGCCGCGAGACAACCTCTTCCCCGCGCCGGATCGGCATTTTTGCCTTTGCCGTGTTCGTCACGAAAGAGATGATGAAAATGCCGCTTCGTAGCATTTCCGATTTCGTGGGAAAGTTGACCACGGCCCCTATGTCTCGCTCCTATGTCGCGCTATGTCGCATTCAGCACAGTCACCTGGGGTGTGTTTCCTGAGAGGCCGCACTACGCGCCTCACGCGATGCCGCCAGGACCTTCTTGAGCTGCTCAAGCCCTGGGTACTCCGGGATCACTCTGAGAGCGCGGTTCTTCAGGGCCCCAACACTGCTCAGGTTCCTGAGCGCTCCATGTTCGAGCAGGAAGGCGGCATCATCCACCAGCAACATGAGATCCTTCGATGTCGGGTTGGCCTTCGGAAGCAGATCAGAGTACCGACGCAGCTTGCGCTGAACTGTGCGAGAGTCTCGCCTACAGACCGGGCAAAAGACGCAGTCAGCGTCAACGAAGAAGCGCAGTGTCTCAAACCAGTAGCGCTGCTCCCGGGCGAAGAAGATGAACGGGCGATGGCAAGCGCGGCAAGTTCGTAGCACGTCAACGTAGTAATGCCGCGGAAAGACGGCGAAGTTCTGCCTGTCAGTGTTCGCGCGAAGGACGGTTTCCGGGAACAACTCGTCACGATCATGCCGCCAGAACCCGCGACGGATTTCGTCTTCTGGGATCTTCAGGCCAGACGCGATCGGCGCGGACCCATAGCGCGGATGCGGTACTGGATTTCCAGAGCGGGTGAGGGACCGACGCGGCATGTTGTGTGCGGCCCAACCTCTAAATAGGGCGCCAAAAAGATGGCAAACAAACTATCAAGGCTGGATCGGGTGGGCCACTATTCCCAATCGAATCAACACCCCGTCTGGTTGTAATGCGCCCTAATGAAAAACCGAAAGCCATCGTTCCCAGCCCTCCCGAATTCTTGATTCATTTGGCTCACCGGCTCCGTCGCCTCAGCACTCCCGCTCCCGGCGAAGCGATTGCCGCACATGATGCTCCAATCGACCGCGCGGCTCAAGCTGCAGTCTTGCAGCCCGAGGTCGCCCGGCCTTGGCGGTTCAGCAGCACGACTCACACGTCGCCGCAGTCTTGGCCAAACCGCCGCCCCCAAAAACCGAGAGGCCGCACACGGCGGCCCCTCACTCACTTTTCTGCGCTCAAGTACTCACCCTAGCACCGGCGCACCCTGGAACTTGCCGCCGCCCTCACGTTACTCCCTCAGCGCTTGGGCGCCGGCAGCCGCCCCAGCACTTCTTCCAAAGCCAAACCGATGGCGATGAGCTTGCGGTCGCTGCCCGCGGGGCCGTCGAGTTCCAGGCCGACCGGCAGCTTGCTGGTGGCGCCCAGCGCCATGGGCAACTGCAAGCCGGGGATGCCGGCGTTGCTGCCGGGGTCGGTGTTTTGAATGTAGGTGACGAAGTTCACTATGCTGCTCGACTCGGGGCTGGCGTCGATGGCCACCTTGGGCACGGTGGGGAAGACGATGGCGTCGAGTTCGTGCTTGGCAAAAGTTTCTTTGTAGAGCTTCTGCAAGGCGGGGCGGCTGGTTTTCGTCGCCGCGTCGTAGGCCGGTTTGGCATCGACCACGGTGTTGTTGGGCCCTGGCAGCTTGCGCGGAATCACGAGCCCGTCGTAGGTGCCTTTCACGTCCGGGCTGGAAATTGCTTTCGCCAAATCGGCGATGCTTATGCCCGAACCGCTCGCCTTGAGGTACTTCACCATGTCGTCATAGGCTTCATACAGCGCCAGCGGGAAGCCCACCGCGGCGTTGGTTTCCATGAGCTTGGGTATGTCCACATCGAGCAAGGTGACGCCGGCCGCTTTCATCTTGGCGAGTGCGGCATCGTAAGCGGCTTGGGTGTCGGCATCGAGGTTGGCTTTGAGCGGTGCCACCACGCCCAGGCGTACCTTCTTGAGGTCGGCCGCTTTGATGGCGCCGCCACCGGCGATGGCGCGATCGAGCAAAGCCACGTCGGCCATGGCCACGCCCATGGGGCCGGCGGTGTCGCGGGTGTGCGAAATGGGCGCGATGCCTTTTTGCGCATAACGCCCCACCGTGGGCCGCAGCGACGCGCAACCGTTCAAGGCGCAGGGAATGCGCACCGAGCCGCCGGTGTCGGTGCCCAAACCCGCCAAGGCGATGCGCGCGCCGATGGCGGCACCGCTGCCCGACGATGATCCACCGGCGATTTTGGCGCTGTTGTAGGCATTGCGCACACCCACTTGTTCCCCGCTCTTGAAGGCGGTGTTGTAGCCCGAAATGCCGAAGGCCAATTCATGCATGTTGGTTTTGCCCAGAATGATGGCACCGGCCTTGCGCAACCTGGCCGCCACCGGGGCGTCGGCTATGGGCACGAATCCTTTGAGCGCGGGAGTGCCGGCGCTGGCCGGCAGACCGGCCACTTCGATGTTGTCCTTGATCACCACCGGCACGCCGCCCAAGGGTTTGCAGGCGCCCTTCTTCTTCGCCGCGTCGAAGGCTTTGGCACTCTTGATTGCGCCGGCTTCATCGAGGGTGATGAAAGCGTTCAAATCGGCGCGCGCTTTGGCGCGGGCGATGGCGGCGCCCACCAAAGCAAGGCTGGTGTACTTGCCGGCGCAAATGTCCGCCGCGGCTTGGACCGCGGTGAGGCTGTCCAAGTCCGGCGCGGTTTGCGCTTGAGCCAGCGCGGGCAGGGCGAGCAAGGCGGCGAAAGCCAAGCGCCGAGTGTGTGGGGTGTTCATGGGGGTCCTCCTCCGGGCCGTGTCAGCAACGCCGCTTCCAATGGGCGGCTCGCCGAAAATTCTGCGCTTGGGGTGGGCCGCGTGTCTGTCCTCATTTTTGTGGACAAACGCGAAAAACGGCCTCTGTGCCCTCCCTCGTATGCTGGGGGTGAGTGCGGCCGTAGTGCCGCCCGATGCGGGCGTCGCGGCTCGGACGAGCGGTCAGGTCTATTCGATGCTAGTTGAGTGACCTGAACTTTCCGTCGACTCGCCTCCGAGGGCAGGCGCCGTGCCGATCGACGAACCCATCTCCGGCAAGCCGAACAGACGGCGAACGCCCGGCTCGGCAAAACGGAGCAACTCCGGATTCTGCCGGTAAGCCAACCAGAGAAAGTCACGGTTGGCTTGTATCTCCATCAGGAGGCGATAGTTCTCGTCGGCCGTCATGATCCGCCGCCATTCTTGATTCTCTGCAACTCCTCGATATCGATCGCATCCTTGCTGCGCCCGGTGCCGGTTTTCATGGCGATCAAATGATCGATCGACGCGACGGGAATTCGCAGCGGCCCAACTTCGACAAAAACGGCATCGCGGCGGAGTTGTTCGAAGGGGACCACTGCCCGAAACAAAATATCGATGATAGTCGCCATGCCATCCGGTTTGCGCAATCCGAAGGCCAGCATGCCCTTTTCCTGGTGCCAACGTTCGAGCAATTCAGGCTGAACCAGGGATTCGATGTCGACGGGCATCACCGGTTTGAGGCCCGCCGTCCGCGCCCCGGCGATAAATCGTCGCAGGTTGCTCTCATCCAGCGCCAGCACGACATCCACATCCATGGTTACGCGCTGATAGCCGTGCAGAGCCACCGCCAACCCACCGACCAGCACGTAGTCGACGCCAGCGTCCTCCAGCATTTTAATCAGATCGAACATACCCATGGACGAATCATAAGACAAGTGCGCTGATCCAGTCATTCCAATTCAAGAACACGTGGAAAGACAAAAACGAGCGTGGCGGGTTTCGGCGAAGACCTACCTCGGCCTGGCCCAGGTCCTGTCCTACGAGACTTCACCGGGTACACGCAGAAGCCGTCCTAGCCGCGTGCCGAGGACCCATGCGCCGCCGAAAGATCTTAGACGCCCCACACGCGGCCGCTCAACCGCCCCGCGCCTGCAACACCGCCGCTACCCGCTCCAAGAGCTCTTGGTAACGAAAAGGCTTGGCGATATAGTCGTCGCATCCGGCGGCCAGAATGCGCTCCTCGTCTCCCTTCATGGCCAGGGCGGTGAGCGCCACGATGGCGATGGTGGCGGTTTGCGGATCGGCGCGCAGCAGGCGGGTGGCCTCCAAGCCATCGAGGCCGGGCATTTGTACGTCCATGAGCACCAGGGCGGGAAGCTGGGCGCGCGCCAGCGCCACGCCGGTCTCGCCATCGGCAGCGGTGAGCACCTCGTAACCGGCGCCGGTCAGCACCACCGCCGCAAGCTTCAAGTTGGCCGCATTGTCATCCACTACCAGAATCTTCTTCATGCTGAAGGCCAATTCCTCTCTTGGTTCATCGGACTTCGGTGTGGGCCTGACGGTCGCTCCACCATGGCCCAGCCCCTTCCCTCCTGAAAGGGGAAGGCGGGGATGGGGGTGAACACGGTTCGCGGGCGGTGCCCGCTCCGGTGTCTGTCTCATGCGCCCAAGGTGAAATGGAAGGTCGCACCCTGTCCCGGCTGCGACTCTGCCCAGATACGGCCGCCATGGCGCCGTACCACGCGCTCCACGGTGGCGAGCCCCACGCCGCTGCCCGGAAATTCGTCTTGGCGATGCATGCGCTGGAAGGGTCGAAACATGCGATCGCCGGCAGCTTGCAAATCAAAGCCGGCGCCATTGTCGGCGATCGAAAAAACGGTTTCCCCATCCGCCGCGTGCCGGCTGAAAGCGATGCGCGCATCGGCGGTCTTGGCGGTGAATTTGAAAGCATTGCCGAGGAGATTGCTGAGCAGAATACGCAGCATGCCGGCGTCGCCCGAGGCTTCCATGTCGCTTTCGACGACCCACTCCACTTGGCGGTGTGGCGCACGCTGCAAAAGCTCGGCCAGAATTTCGTCAGCCAGGGCCGACAGATTCACGCGCTCGCGGTGGAATTCGCGGCGCGTGAGAGTGGCCAGCGCCAGCATGGCGTCGATCAACTCCCCCAGGTGCTTGGCCGAAATCGCGATCCTTTCCAAATACGCGTGTGTCGCGCCCTGGGCTCCGAACTCTTGGCGCAACAGCGCTTCGGCGTAACTGGCAATGTGATGGATGGGCGCTTTGAGGTCGTGCGCGGCGGCATAGCTGAAACTTTCCAGCTCGGCGTTGGCGGCGCGCAGTTCGCAGTTGGTCGCCTCGACCTCATGGCGCAAGCGCAAAAGGTCGATGAACACGCGCGCCTTAGCGCGCAGAATATCAGGAGCCACTGGCGCAACCAGGTAATCGACGGCGCCGGCGCCGTAGCCGGCGAAGGCATCGCTATCCAGAGTGTGCACCGCGGACACGAACACGATGGGCGTGTAGGCGCAACAAGCAATGGCGCGGATTTGGCGCGCCGTTTCGAAGCCATTGATTCCGCCCAGATGCACGTCGAGCAGGATCATGGCGTATTCCTGGTCCTGGCAAAGCGTGAGCGCCACTTCGCCGCTGGCCGCCTCCACCACTTCGGCGCCCAGATCGCTCAAGATGAGTCCATAGAGACGGCGGTTCTCCGGGGTATCGTCCACAACCAGGACGCGAATCGTTCCTTCATGCGGATCGTTCATGGTTTGCGCTCCTCGGTGCCGCAACGCGAGCTTGGCGCCGCTGGGTTTTCCGGGTCTCGACCGAGCCGCTGCTTTTGCCCCGGTTGGCCCTTGAGTATTTCACCCAATTCCGCGCACGGAATCAAGTCTCGCTGATTCTGGCCGGACGATAGGGCAGCCAGACGCGAAAAGTCGAGCCTTGCCCGGGCGTGCTCTCCAGTCCGACAGCTCCTCCGTGCAGCTCGGTCAGGCGTTTCACCAGCGCCAGACCCAGGCCGGTGCCCTCGTAGTGGCGCGCGAGCGACGAATCGATCTGAGTAAAGGCGGAAAAAAGCCGCTCTTGATGTTCGGCGGATATGCCTATGCCGGTGTCGGCGACACTGATCTCAAGAAACTCCGGCGGGCCGTCCGGCGCCGCCGCCCGCGGCACCTCTCGCGCCGACACGCGTCGTGCGCCTAGAACGACGCGGCCACCCTCGGGGGTAAACTTGACGGCGTTGGACAGCAGGTTGTAGACGATTTGCTTGAACTTGCGACCGTCGGCGCGGATTTCGCCGCAGTCCGGCGAGACCTGCAATTCCAGCGCCAGCCGATGCGCCGTCGCCTTCTCGCGCACGATCGAAAGCGCCGCTTTCATATGCGAGTCGACCGGCACGTTTTCCGGCTCCAAAGTCATTTTGCCGGCCTCGACCTTGGAGAGATCGAGAATATCGTTGATCAGTGCCAGAAGGTGCGTGCCACTGTTGGAGATGTCCTGCAAATACTCGCGCTGCCGCGGCGTCACCGCGCCGGCAAGGCCGTCGCGCAGCACCTCGGAAAAACCGATGATGGCGTTCAAGGGCGTTCGCAGTTCGTGCGACATCGAGGCGAGAAAATCGCTCTTCATGCGGTCCGATCGCTCCAGCGCGACATTGACCTCGCGCAACGCGATCTCGCGTTCGGCGAGGGCGCGGCGGCCGGCTTCCACCGCGCGTAGCTGGCGCCGGATCAGGGCGTAAGTCACGACGAGCAAGGTGAACAAGGCCAGCGCCGCGGAAGTCGAGGCCGCCAGGGCGGTCTGGCGCGCGCGGGCGTAGCCGGCACTGCGCGCATCCAGCAGGCGGCGCTCCTCTTCCTGCATGGCATCGAGCAGAAGAAACAGGCGCTCCTCGGTCTGGCGCAGCGGCGCCGTGGCGACCCAGGCACTCGCCGCCGCTTCGCCCTGGGCCTTGCGCAATTGTTCGACGCGCTGCGAGATCGCCTTGCGCTCTTCCACCACCGCCCGCAACATCTCTAAGCGCGTCTGCTGGACGGGGTTGTCGTCGGTCAGGCGGGTAAGGTCTTGGAGCGCGATTTCACGCGCCGCGATTGCCGCATCGCGCCGCGCCAGATGCGAGGGCTCGCCGGTCTGACGAAAGTTGCGCGTGGACAATTCCGTCTGCACTGTATTGCCGCGCACCACGGACATCGCATCCAACACGGCGTGGGTGTGGGAGACGCGCAGCGCCGCTTCCTCGGCGTCACGCGACAGCTTCCAGGTGGTGGCGCCGAGCAGCAACACCGTCAACCCGGCCGCGGCGAAGGCGGCCAGCACCCGGGATTCGAAACCGGCGCGCGGTGCCGTTCCGGCGGGGTCAAGCCGCGTCCGCCTCATTGTTCCCGCCTTGCCGACAGCGCGCGATGCACTTCGGCCAGCAACACCTCTGGCGCGAAATGGTTCTTCAGCACCACTGCCTGGACGTAACCGTTGAGCGTGCAGCGCTCAGCGGCGTCCAGCGTCTTTCCGGTAACCACGACAATCGGTGTGAGCAGGGTGCGCGGGTCGGTACGCAGTGCGGTGACCACGTCGAAGCCGGAGAGGTCGGGCATCATCAGGTCGAGCAGAATCAGGTCGGGCGGGCTGGCGAGCGCCTTGTGCACAGCCTCCTTGCCGCCACTGGCGCGCTCGATCACATGGCTCTCGGCCTCCAGCAGCAGGGCCAAGCGCTCGACGGCCTCGGGCTCATCGTCAACCACCAATACGCGCGCTCGCCGCGGCGGCGCGAAGCCGAGGTCGGCGAGGATGCGCAGAAGATCTTCCTTCAGGAAGGGCTTTGGCAGCACGCCGGAGGCGCCCAGAGAGATGCCTCTCCGACCGTCGGCCACGATGGAGATCACCACCACGGGAATGTGGGCCACAGCGGCACTCTTCTTCAGCCAATCGAGGAACTGCCAGCCATCCTCGTCAGGCAAAAGGATGTCGAGCGTGACAAGATCGAAGGCCTGCTCGGTCAGTCTTGCTCGCGCTTCGGCGGCATCGGCGGCGCGCGTCACCGCGAGGCCGTCCTCCTCCAGCACCCGGCGCAACAACTCGGCGGCGCGCGGGTCGTCCTCCACCACCAGCACCTTTCGCGCGGACGAATGAGGCGTCAAGCCCTGGATGCGGCGCTGCAAATCGGGGCAGTCGAGCACCGGACGATAGGGCAGCCAGACGCGGAAAGTCGATCCTTGCCCTGGCGCGCTTACCAGTCCGACCGCCCCTCCGTGCAATTCGGTCAGACGCTTCACCAATGCCAGACCCAGACCGGTGCCCTCGTAGCGCCGGGCCAGTGACGAATCGATTTGGGTGAAGGCGGAGAACAACTTCTCTTGGTCCGCGGCGGAGATGCCGATGCCGGTGTCGGCGACGGCAATCTCGAGGAATTCGAGCGTGCCTTCCGGCGCCGCAGCTTCGGGCACATCCTGCGCCGGAGCGCGTTGCGCGCTCACCGCGATGCGGCCACCCTCGGGCGTGAACTTGACCGCATTGGAGAGCAGGTTGTAGATGATCTGCTTCACCTTGCGCGCATCGGCACATATTTCGCCCGTGTCCTCGGCCACCTGCAGTTCGAGTTTGAGCTGGTGCGCCGCGGCTTTTTCGCGAACGATGGCGAGCCCCGAACGTAGGAGGGAATCCACCGGCTGGCATTGCAATTCGAGGGTCATTTTGCCGGCCTCGACCTTGGAGAGATCGAGAATGTCGTTGATCAACTCCAAGAGGTGCGTGCCGCTGTCGAGAATGTCCTGCAGGTATTCGCGCTGCTGCGCCGTCACCTCGCCGGCAAGGCCGTCGCGCAGCACCTCGGAAAAGCCGATGATGGCATTGAGCGGGGTGCGCAATTCGTGACTCATGCTGGCGAGGAAGTCGCTTTTGACGCGACTGGCATCGTGCGCTGCCAGCTCACGTGCTTGCGCCCGCAGGGTGGTGAGGCCGATGGCCAGATCGTCGGTGGCCTGGGCCAGCAGCGCGATTTCACCCCGGCGGAAGGCATGGGGGGCGCCGGAATACATCGAGATCGCCCCCCACACCTCGCCGCGCAGCCGGATCGGCAGCGCCACAGCGGCGGCGAAGCCGCGGCTCTGCGCGAGCACCCGCAGGGATTCCGGCGCTGGTTCGGCGAACAGATCCTGGATGACCACGGGGCGGTTCTCGCGAATCGCCGCGCCGACCGGGCCGTAGCCCATATCGGCTTCCACCCAGTTGATCTGGCGCAGGTAGGCCTTC
This sequence comes from Casimicrobiaceae bacterium, assembly GCA_026646885.1. Lineage (GTDB taxonomy): Bacteria > Pseudomonadota > Gammaproteobacteria > Burkholderiales > Casimicrobiaceae > JACPUX01. The sequence continues at coordinate 176,862 of JAPKHK010000006.1, forward strand.
AGTTCGTCGTCGACACCTTCGCCGGCGATATAATCGACACTGTGCGCCTCGTCGTCCTTGCGGCGGCCGACCCAGGCGGCGGCATAGCCTCCTTCCTTCACGATGTGGTGGCACATGGCGGCGAGTAGCTCCGCTTCGCCGCCGCCTTTCAGCAGCTCGCGGCTGGCAGCGTTGATGATGCGCAAGGCGCGGTTTGCACGCTCCAGGCGCTGTTCGCGCTCGGCTACCGCATCGGCCATGCCGTCCAGCGCGGTGGCGAAGCGGCCGATTTCGTCGCTTTCGGCGAGGCCAGCGCGCGCCGTCAGATCGCCGACGGCGATGCGCCCAACCGTTTCCGACAGACGCTGCGCGCGGCGCAGCACCAGCCGTTCGGCGACCCACCAAGCCAGCGCGAAGGCGGCCAGCAAGATCGCCGTCATGACCGAGATGCTGGCGGCGAAGCGCTGCCTGGCGGCCGCATTGGTGGCGTCCTTCGCCTGGCCAAAAACGACGGTTAGCTCTTCGTGCGTGCCTGGCACGCGGTGAAAGGCGTACAGCCGCATTCTGCCGTCCACGCCCGCGGCTTCGACCGTACCTGTCTTCTGGGCGCCGAACGCGGCGATAAAGCGCGGTGCCTGCGGATGCCGTTGGCCAACCCAGGCGGCATGGTCCGGATGGCGCGCGAGAATGCGGCCGGATTCGTCCAGCACCACTAGCGCCGAATTTTCCGGCAGGGGCAGTTCGGATATGAAGTGCGACAGCCAGGCAAGATCGAGCGCAATGAAGGCCACTCCGGCGAGCTCACCATTGCCGCGCGGCACGGGCAGGCCGAAAGTAAGGCTGGAGAGGCCGGTGAGACGGCCGACGAGATAGTCGCCGATGGCGAAACCGCGCGTCTCCAAGGCGCGCCGATACCACAGGCGATCGGCGACCTCCGCCGGGCGGGTGCGGTCGAAGGGCGCGGCGCTGCACACCACTTTGCCCTCCGGCGTCGCCACGCCGAGATTGGCGACGTGGGGCAATTCGCGCTTCATGGCGACGAGTATTTCGCTACAGCGCGGCAGCCGAGGATCCTCGCGCGGCGTTGGAAAGCCGGCGACGATGGCCAGCAGCCCGCGCATGTCCTCGATCTTCTCGCCGACTTCTAATGCGCGCGAGGCGGCGATGCGGCGCGCGGACGCAGTGATGTCGGCGCGGTCGGCCTCCAGGCGGTCGTAATGAATCCAGGCGATGTGCGCGAAGGCGGGCAGCAGGGCGACGACGACCAGCGCCAGCAGGCGCGCGCGCAGGCTCTTGAAGGGCGAGGGCTTCGGCGTGTCGCGGTGGCCGCCTGGGTCGAGGGGCATCTCAGTCGGCGTTGGCGTCGTAAATCTCGCGCCAGCGCCCGGCGCATTGGCCGAAGGCAGCCAGCACTCGCGGGTCGAAGTGACTCGGTTGGGTGCGGCCATCGCCGACGGTTAGGATGTCGCAGGCCTTTTCATGTTCAAAGGGTGGTTTGTAAGGCCGCTTCGCGCGCAAGGCGTCGTATTGATCAGCGAGGGTCATCAGGCGCGCGGCGAAGGGGATTGCCTCGCCTCGCAGTCCTTGCGGATAACCCGTGCCATCCCAGCGTTCATGGTGGCTGAGCGCGATTTCCGCGCCCATCCGGGTGAAGGGCGAGCCGCCTTTTTCGAGGATCTTGGCGCCGTAAGCCGCGTGCCCCTGCATTACCCGCCATTCCTCTGGGGTGAGCTTGTCGGGCTTGAGCAAAATGGCATCCGGAATGGCGATTTTGCCGATGTCGTGCATCGGGCTGGCGTAAAAGATCTCCTCGCAGAATTGATCTCCCATACCCAACTCCTCGGCCAGGTCGCGGCAATAGTAGCTAATGCGTTGCACGTGCCGGCCGGTTTCTTCATCCTTGAACTCCGCCGCGCGCACCATGGTGACGATGGTGTCCTTGTAGGCTTCGCGCAGCGCCTGCGTGCGGGCGGCGACCTGCTCTTCGAGAATGCGGTTGTGCTCGGCAAGAAAGTTCTGGTACTCCTTGAGGCGCAACATATTGCGCACGCGGATCCAAAGTTCCGACCGGTCCACCGGCTTGTTGAGGAACTCCTCGGCGCCCTCGTGCAGGGCTTGCAGGCGCGAGTCGCGGTCGTCGAGCGCCGTGACCATGATGACCGGAATGTTCTTGGTGCGGGCCTCGGCCTTGAGCCGGCCGGCGACCTCGAAACCGCTCATGCCCGGCATCATGATGTCGAGCAGGATCAGGTCGGGCAGACGGTTCTTCAACTGCTCCAGGCATTCCTCGCCGGAGAAAGCGCTCATCACTTCGTAGCCCTCTCCCTTGAGTTGGGATTCGAGCAGGCGGGTGTTGCGGACGTCATCGTCCACGATCTGGATGGTGGCGGCGGCGGGCTGATTCATGGCCTTGTCCTCCATGTGTCGGCGGGTTTCTCCCCAGGCGGGCGCACGGCGAGAGTGCTGACCGGCGTTGCTGCGCCTTCTCGCAGTATATCGTCCTCATCAACCGGGGCAAACAGCTGCTCTGGTCTCGGCCGCGGTCACTCACCAGCACGCTCAGCCGGGCCCGCCTCCAGCGGACAACCGGCGCGCCCCCGCTTCGTTCCGGCTTGGCCAGCACAGGAGGGCCAAGACCCGATGAGTTGGCGAGTGACCTAGCGTTTGGAGAAAGATACCTTCCCCAACGGAAGCTGGAGGCGGTGGTGTCTGCGCCGGGCGGTTTTGTCCGACCCTAGTCTACTGGACAAGGTGGAGCGCGTTTGCCGCCCTCACACTTCCAACCCCTACGCGCAGCGGCATCACTTCTGGATGCACTATGCCGAAGAGCACCGCAGTGCTGCCTGACTGGGAACTCCTGTGGACTATCACGGTGCACGAATCACCGTTCCGACCGAAGGTGAGATTCTGTGCATCAAGCGTGTGCTGATCCTCAAGCGCAATGCCACGCGAGACCACCTCGACTTCGTCGCCTTGGCCGATCACCTTGGCGATGCCAGCGTCGCCTTCGCGCTGCAATCCTTCGACCGGGTGTGTGAAATGGACGCAGATCGTTCAACCTAAAAACCTCAGTTGGGCGCGCCCGATGGTGCCTTTGGCCGGGTGCATGGCGCGAAGCGACGACGCGCAATAGCCATTCTATTCAAGGAGGAGCGACAAAGCCAGGCGCCCGGACGAAGGCGCCAGCGGGTGTGAAGCGTTGTCACCCAGGAGGTCATGGTGCAGATTCGCCCACTGACCCCGCCGAGCCTGCCAGATAGCGACCGGATGAGCGGTCAACTGAGGTTTCTAGGTTCAAATGACTGTGGAATGGAACCGTGAAAGGGAGTACGAACCGGCGAGGTTCGCCTAACCACCCTCACCCCCAGCGCACCACCGTCGCGCCCCACACATAACCGATGCCGGCGGCGATGATCACCATCACCTGGCCGTCGCGCAGGCGGCCGGTGGCAAGCCCCAGGTGCGTGGAGAGCATGGCATCGACTTGGCCGAGGTGTCCGTAGTCGGCGAGGTAGAAAGACTGGTCCTCGCGCAAACCCAGCGCCGCGAGCATTTGCTGATGCCCGGAAGGTTTGAAGTGCAAGGCGTTCAAGTAGCCGATGTTTTGGCGGGTGTAGCCGCTCTTTTCCAGGGCGCGGTCGATGCAGGTGTACCAGTTGGCCATCGAAACTTCGTTGAGCCGCGCTTTCATGTGCGGCGCGTCGAATACCTTGAGGCTCTTGTTGCCGCGCCGGCGCAGGGTTTGGAGTTCGGCTTCGGGCAGCGCCTCGATGGGGTGTTCGGTGCCGCCGTACCACACGCCGCAATCGCGCGCGAGGCTGCCGTCGGTGATGATGTGCGTTCCCAGCACTTCGTTTTTGGCTTGGCCGCGCCTCAAGATGAAAGCGCCGGCGCCCGCGGCGAGGTTGAACATGAAGGACACATCCGAATCCGCATAATCGATGAGGTCGCCATTGCGATAGCCACCCACGATCAATACGGTTTGAATGTCCGGATCGGCACGCATCATGTCTTTGGCGATTTTTAGGGCCGCCACCGTGGTGTTGCAACGCTGCTGCACGTCGATGCCCCACGCTCGCCACGCGCCAATGCGTTCTTGAATGTAGATCGCCGAAGTGGTGAGCGGATATTCCTTCCACTCTTCGCCCATGCACAGGATGAGATCGATCTCTTGGGCATCGATACCGCTTCTTTGCAAAGCATCGAGCGCGGCGCGTGCGCCCATCTCTTGCGTGCCGTCATCGGGGCCGGGAACCGTCTTGCGATGTAGGCCGAGTTTTTCGCGCACCGCGGCGGCGGACCAGCGGCCCGCGGTGGCGGCGGCGATGTCTTCCGCGCTCACCGTGGAGCTGGGCAGGTAAAGGCCGTAGCCGGCGATGCCAACCGGAGTTTCAAGCGACATGATCAGCGCGAGGCTTTGTTTTCGAGATTGCGCACCAGCACCAGGGCTTCGCCATCGACGACCAGGCTTTGCCCAGGGCCGAAAATTTGCGTGCGCAGGTTGACCAGTTCCTTGGCGGCGCGCAGGCGAGCGATTTCGACTCGTGCGATCAGCGCCTCTCCCGGTTGCGCGGGGCAGAGCAATTGCAGGCGTTGTTTCATCCAGCCCGTGCCGCGCCCGGGCAGGCGCGTGCCCAAGAGGTCGGAGAACATGCCGGCCAAAAGCGGGCCCGGCACCTCGGCAGCGTCGCCGCGAAACAGCGGGTTGCGGTCGCCCAGCAGGTCGCCGTATTCCGCGAGGTCGCGCGCGGTGAAGCTGCGTGTGGCTTCGGCTTGCATGCCCAGCCGCAAGCCGTAAAGTTCGGTGTCGCTTTCACCTTCGGCGCCGGGTGCGCGCTCGAAGGCGGGTGGTGCGTGGTGGCCCTGCGGCAAAACGCGCGTATGCCCTTCGGCGGTGACGACACCCCCGGCTTTGCTGACGCGAGTGAGAATATCCAACGCGCCATCGGAAGAATGGTTCGGGCATTCCAGTTCGATGCGGATTTCTTCGCCCGTGTAAGTGGGGTTCGGAAACATCAGCTCCTGGCTGAGCTGGCGCACGCCGGGGCCGGGGATGAGTTCGCTCAAACCCTTGGCGATCAGGCCATAGAGCAGCATGCCGTGCGATACCGTGGCGCCGAAGTGGGTGTGTTGGGCGTAAGAAGGATCGCAGTGTATGGGGTTGTCGTCGCCAGTGAGTCGGGCGAAGCGATCGAAATCGTCTTGCAGCAGCACGCGGCGAAACGAGGCGCGCTGGGGAAAATCGCCGTTCATCCTGCGCTACCGTACAGGCTGCGCAAGCGCGGCTTTTCCACTTTGCCGGCGGCGTTGCGCGGCAAGGCTTCGACGAACAACACCTGCCGCGGCACTTTGTAGCCGGCTAGGCGTTCGCGGCAGAAGTCGATCACCGCGGCAGCGTCTAGGAAGCCGCCGGGTTTCAAGGCAATGATGGCCTTGCCCACTTCGCCCCAGCGTTCATCCGGAAACCCGATCACCGCGGCTTCGGCCACTTCGGGCATTTGGAAAAGCACGTTTTCCACTTCCGCCGGGTAGACGTTTTCGCCGCCGGAGATGTACATGTCCTTGGCGCGATCGACCACGTAGTAGTCGCCGCCTGCATCGAAGTAGGCGATGTCGCCCGAACACAGCCAGCCGTCTTCGAAAGCTTTGGCGGTGGCCTCGGCGTTATTCCAGTAGCCCGGCGTCACCCCCGGGCCTTTGATGAGCAGCTCGCCCCTTTCGTTGGGGCCTAAGCTCTTGCGCGTGGCCACATCGACCACTTTGGAGAGCATGTAGGTCACGGGGCGGCCGACGGTGCCGATTTTGTTGCGCGCCGTTTCTTCGTCGGTGAGGAAGACGGTGGGGCCGGTTTCGGTCATGCCGAAGCCGAAGCAAATGGTCACGCCCTTGGCGAGATATTGCTCCAGCAAACTCTTGGGTATGGGCGCGCCGCCGCAGGCCCAACTGCGCACGCGAGAAAAGTCCGCGCTGGCGAAGGTGGCCTGCTGCGACAAAAAGAGGTAAATCGCCGGCACGCCGAACATCACCGTGATGCGCTCTTGCAAAAGTTCGATGGTGCGCAGCGGATCGAACTGCTTCATCACCACCACCGTGCCGCCGCATTGCAAAAGCGGATTGGCGTAAAGGTTCAAGCCCCCGGTATGAAAGAAGGGCAGCACCGACAAGAGCACGTCGTCTCGCGACAACTTGGCGGCGTGCATGGCGTTGACGCCATTAAAATGCGCCATGCCGTAGGTCTGCAACACGCCCTTGGGTTTGCCGGTGGTGCCCGAGGTGTACAGGAGATACCAAACTTCGTCCAAGCCGCGGCAAGGCATTTTCAGCGCGTGGCCGGAAGCGGCGGCCAGGCTGGTTTCGTAGTCTGGCCAATCGGCGATGGCGCCGCCGAGACTCATCGCCTGTTCGATGGCGCAATGCGTGCGCAATTCTAGGCCGGCGGCGGCGAACTCGGCGCTCACCACGAGCGCGCGGGGGCTCGCATCGTCGAGCACGGCGAAGTTCTCGCGGGCCGACAAGCGCCAATTGAGGCAGACCATCACCGCGCCGAGTTTGGCGCAGCCGTAGAGCATTTCGAAGTAATCCGAACTATTGCTCGCCAGCACCGCAACGCGGTCGCCGGGGCGTAGGCCCCAAGCATCGCGCAAGAAGAAAGCAAAGCGGCTGGCGCGTTCATCAAAAGCGCGATAGCTCACCTCGCGTCCGGTGGCCAAATCGACCAGCGCGATTTTGTCGGGATAATTGGCAGCCCCTTTGGCCGCCCAGTCGATGACGTACATGGCTTACTCCCCGTCCGGATAGCTCGCGAAGTGCTTCAAGAATTGCTCGACGCCGGCGCGCGCCGCGGCCACCTGCGCGACGAAGGCGACGCGCTCGGCTGCGAGCGCCGCGGCGATGGCGGGCCGTTCGGCCGCCAGCAGCCGCTTGGCGCTCAAGAGCGTTCCCGCGGGTGCCGCAGCAATACGCGCAGCAAGGGTTAACGCGGTGGAGCGCACGGCGGCGCCGGGGCAGACTTCGTAAGCCAATCCGAGAGCGAGCGCTTCCTCGGCGCGTATCGCGCGGTTGGCATAAAGACAGGCGGCCACGCGGGAAGCACCGATGCGCCGCGGCAGCATGGCCGTCCAGCCGCCGTCGGGCGCGAAGCCGGCGCTCACGTAGTGCGCCTTGAACACCGCCGCTTCGGCCATGAGCAGCAAGTCGCTGGCAAGGACCAGCCCCAGCGATCCACCGGTCACATGGCCGTGCACCGCGGCAACCACGACCTGCGGCAAGTCGATGAGGGCGAGGATGGCTTCGTTCAAGAGGCCGACCAGGCGCGCGCTGTAAGCTTCGATGTCTCGCGCGTATTCGCGCTGAAAGCGGCGCATGTCGCCGCCCAAGGAAAAGACTCCGCCTTCGGCGGCGAGCACCACGACGCGTATCTCGGGGTCGGCGGCCACTTCACGCAGGCGGGAAAGCAGTGCTTCCAGGAGTTCCGGCACCAGCGCATTGCCCATTTGCGGGCGGGCGAGCACCAGGGTGGCGACCGCCCCCGTCCGTTCCAGGCGGATCATCGCTTGAGGGCGCGCAGCTTGCCGACGATGCCGGTGGGGAAGAAATACACCGACAGCACGAAGAAAACGCCCAGCCACAACAACCAGCGGTCGGGATGCAAGAGATTGGCGAGCATCGGCACCGCGGTGAGCGCGTCGCTGGCTTGCTTCATCAGCGCCTGCAAATAATTCTGCGCGAGGATGAATAGTGCCGAGCCGATCATCGCGCCATACAAGGTACCCATGCCGCCGATCACCACGATGAGCAGAATGTCCATCATGATGGTGAAAGACAAGGTCGTCTGCGGGCCCGCGTAACGCAGCCACAAGGCCATGAGTGCGCCGGCCAAGGTAGCGATGGCGGCGGCCAGGCAATTGGCCAGCGTGCGATAGATCACGGTGCGGTAGCCTAGGGCTTCGGCGCGAAAATCGTTTTCGCGGATTGCTTGCAACACCCGGCCGAAAGGTGAATTCACCACCCGCAAGAGCAGCAGAAAGAAGGCCAGTGCGACGAAGAAGACGAGGTAATAGGTGATGAGCTTGCCGTTGATGGCGGTGCCGAAAATTTCTGTTTCAAAGAGACGAAAACCCGGCCGTAGCATTTCTGGCACGCTGAAGGTGCGCCCGTCTTCGCCGCCGGTGAAATCAGAAAGTTGCGAGGCGAGGATGGCGAAGGCCGAAGCCACGGCCAGGGTGATCATGGCGTAGAAAATCGCCTTCACCCGTAGCGAAAAGAGCCCGATCACCAAGGCCAGCACCAGCGAGAGCACCAGCGCGATTCCGAAGCCCAGCGCCATGGCGCCCCAGGTCGGCCCGATGCTGTAGAGCGCGAGCCCCACGCCATAGGCGCCGATGCCGTAAAACATGGTGTGGGCGAAAGAAACGATCCCGGTGTAACCCAGCAGCAAATCGTAGGAGGCCACCAGCAGGATGAACACACAAATCGTCGCGGCGACGTTCATGGCGCGCGCGCCGGTGAATAAAAAAGGCGCCAGCGCAAGTACGAGGACCAACAGCGCCAGCGCCCCGGAAAGCCAAGGGCTGCGAGGGAAATCACCCGAAAGAAGTCGGTGGAGCATGGCCGATCCTAACGTTTCGCGACGGGGTAGAGGCCCTGCGGCCGCCACAACAAAATGGCCACCATGAGCAGAATGTTCGAGGCCAGCGCAATCTTGGGCACCAGAAAGCCAGCATAGTTGGCCACCAAGGCCACCAGCAACGCGCCGATGAAACAGCCCCCCACCGAACCCAAGCCGCCGATGATGATGACGATGAACACCAGCACCATGATTTCCGAGCCCATGGCGGCGGTGAGCATTTCCTTGTAGAGGCCCCAGAGCACGCCGCCCAAACCCGCCAGCGCCGAACCGGCGATGAAGACACCGACGAACAGGCGCCGGATGCGGTAACCCAAGGCTTCGACCATTTCGCCGTTTTCCACCCCGGCGCGAATCAAGAGGCCCACCTTCGTGCGATTGAGCACCAAGAACATGGCCACGAAGACGATGAGTCCCACGGCCACGGCGATGAGGCGAAACTTTTCGATCGCCGCGTCGCCGAAAATGATGGCGCCGCGGAAGGAGGCGGGCAGCGGCAAAGGAATTTGGTCCGGACCCCAGACGACGTGAATCATCTGTTCAGCGACGATCATGCCGCCCATGGTGATGAGGATTTGCTTCAAATGCTGCCCATACACCGGCATGATGATCACGCGCTCGAAAGCCCAGCCCAGAAGGCCGGTCACCAACATCGCCAAGGCGACGGCAAGGGCGAGCGCGGTGAGATTCATCAGCACCGAATCGGCCTGCATCCAGCCTTGCATGGGCAAGAGCACCAAGGTTGCGGTGAAGGCGCCGACGGTGACGAAAGCGCCGTGTCCGAAGTTGAGCACGTCCATCAAGCCAAAAACGAGCGTGAGTCCCGAGGCCATGATAAAGATCATCATGCCCATGGCGAGGCCGGCGATGGTGAGCGTCACCCAAGTGGGGGCGCTGCCGATCAGGGGCAGTGCCGCCAGCGCCAGCGCGGGCAGCACCAAGAGGGGCGCCCAGTCGAGCTTGAGCTTGGGGAGCTCGGCGTCGGTGGGGGTGGCAATCGGGGTCATTGGTGCGCGTCCAGGGAAAGGCCCAATAAAGACTGTTGCAAATCGCGATCTTCGGCCAGTTCGGCCATACTCCCCTTGTGCACGATGCGCCCGTCGTCCATGACCGCGACCGAGTCGCCCAGCGAGCGCACGAAGCTGAAGTTCTGCTCGACTAACAAGAGGGTGGTCTCCATCCCTTTGAGTTCGCGAAAGGCGGTGATGAGGCTTTGTATGATCGCCGGGGCCAGCCCTTTGGTGGGCTCATCGACCAGCAAGAGTTTTCTCGGCTCGACGATGGCGCGGGCGATGGCCAGCATCTGTTTCTGTCCGCCGGAAAGGGTGCCCGCGGCTTGGTTCCAGAATTTCTTGAGCGCCGGAAAGAAACCGAATATCCATTCTAGGCGCTGGGCGTCGGGCTCTCCGGCGCGCGCGGCGAGGATCAAGTTCTCGCGCACCGTGAGGTCGGAGAAGATCCCCATGTTCTCGGGGACGTAGGCGATGCCGGCGGTGGCGATGTCCGGGGTCGAGGCGCGGGTGATGTCCTGCCCGTCGAACACCAGCCCGCCTCGGGAGGCCTTCCACAGGCCCATGATGGTGCGCAGGGTGGTGGTTTTCCCGGCGCCGTTGCGCCCCAGCAGTACGGTCAATTCGCCGCGCGGCACGGCGAGATCGACGCCCTGCAGAATGTGATATTGCCCGATGTGGGTGTGCACGCCGGTGAGCGTGAGCAAGGCTTCAGACACTTTCCGCCACTCCCATGCCCAGATAGGCTTCTTGCACGATGGGCGAAGCCATCACTTCGGCCGGATCGCCGTCGGCCACTAAAAAACCGTTATGCAAAACGATGATGCGATCGGCGAGCGAGCGCACCACGTCCATTTTGTGTTCGACCAGCAGCACGGTCTTGTCGCCCTGCGACTTGATGTGGTGGATCAGTTCCAGCACCACCGGCACTTCGTCGACGCTCATGCCCGCGGTGGGTTCATCGAACATGAAGATGTCGGGCTCCAGCGCCAGTAGTATGGCCACTTCGAGCTTGCGTTTGTCGCCGTGCGACAAAGCCGAGGCGGTTTCGAAACGCCGTTCGGCGAGCGTTACGCGATGCAGGAAATGTTCCGCCTTTTCGGTGGTCTCGACATGATCCGACCACAGCGACAAGAGGTTCAAGCCCAAGCCCGCGCGGCTCTGCACCGCCAGCCGCACATTTTCGAGCACGCTGAGGTTGGGGAAGAGATTGGTGAGCTGGAAAGCCCGGCCCACCCCGCGCTTGGCGCGCTGCGCCGCACCCAGGGCGGTGACGTCTTCGCCGTACAGCAGCACGCGGCCGGTGCTCGCCGGCAACTGCCCGGAGATGAGATTGAAGTAAGTGGTCTTGCCCGCGCCGTTGGGGCCCACGATGGCGGTGAGCGTGCCCGGCCGGAACTCGGCCGAGACATTGTTCACCGCCACGTGACCGCCAAAGCGGATGGTGAGACCTTGCGTGGCCAGTACCGGCGCTTCACTCATGAATCGACCTTTTCGGTAAGACCACGCTCAGCCTCACGAGGCGCCGGCTCAGCGCTTGTTGCGCACCGGAATGGGCAACTCGGCGGCGGGAATTTCCCGCACCAGTTCCAGAAGATCCCACTCGCCCGACTGCGCCTTCTTGATGCGGAAGTGATACATGTTCTGCATGGCCTGATGATCGTCCTTGCGGAAAGTCATTTTGCCTTTGGGCGTGTCGAAAGACAGGCCTTCCAGGGCGGCGATGAGTTTTTCAGTGTCGCCGCTCTTGGCGGTTTTCAACGCATTGAAGGCGGCGCTGGCAGCGGCGAAGCCTCCGGCGGTGAAAAAGTCGGGCGGCGAGTTGTGGCGCTTCTGGTGCTCGGCGACCAGCCATTCATTCATCTTGTTTTTGGGGAAGGCATAGTAGTAGTAGATGCTGCCTTCGACGCCGCCGAACTGCTTCCAGTTTTTCATGGCGGGCAGGATGTTGCCGCCGGGGGCGAGTTCGATGCCAAAGCGCTCGGGTTTCAGATCTGCGATTTTGGTCATGGGGTGCGGGCCGGCCCAGATCATCACGATGACTTTGCGGCCGGGTTTATCCTTGAGCGCGTCGAAGAGGCGCTGCGCCGGTGCGGTGAAGTCGGTGGTGGCTTGCGGCGCGTATTCCTCGTGGATGATCTTGGCCTTGGGGTTGATCTTGGCCAGGGCATCTTTGTAGGCCTTGATGCCGTCGCGCCCGAAAGCATAGTCCTGCGCCAAGGTGGCAATGTTCACTTCACCGGGATAAGTGGCGGCGGCGGCGACGGCATCCTGCGTGGAGCTGCGGCCGGTGCGGAAGATATAGCGATTCCACTTTTCGCCGGTGATGGCATCGGCCACGGCGGGCTCGACGATCAGTACCTTCTTGTATTCCTCGGCCACCGGCAGCATGGCCAGGGCGACGCCGGAGTTGGTGGTGCCCACCGCCAGATCGACTTTTTCGTCGCCGAAGGCTTCGGCCAAGGCGGCTTTGCCGAGGTCGGGCTTGCTTTGGTCGTCCTTGACGATCACTTTGATCTTGCGGCCGTCCAGCGTCATGGTGCCGCCGGTGAGGTACTCCAAGCCCATCATGAAACCGGTTTCGGTCTGTTTGGCATAAGCTTCGAGGGCGCCGGTTTTGCCGGCAATGAGGGCGATTTTCCAGTCCTGCGCGGCGGCGCTGCCGCCAAAGGCCAGGGCCAGGGCGGCGAGGCCCACGCCGAGGGTGCGATGTAACATGGTCGAGATCCTCCGAGTAAGGTCGAGGCCAAGGCGGGAGCCCCTGGCCATCCGCAGCATGGATTGCAGCTTGTGTGCCAGGCGACCCAAAGGCTTGATTTTGCAAGGATCGACGAAGGAGCCGGGCGGGCGCACCGCGGTGCTGGCCCTGGGGGTGCGTCCGGGGTTCCGGACAGTGGGCGCCGAAACCGTTTATAAGTCCTTGATGTTACTCTATTCGCCGGGCTGTCCGGGGAATCAGACAGCTTGTCTCTTGTCGGCGTTATCAGACAGCAGGCCGTGGGTGGCGAGTTTCTCGTAGAGCTGCGCGCGGCTGATGTGCAGAAGTTTCGCGGCGTTGAGCTTCACCCCTTGCGCCACCGCGAGCGCCCGCAAAATTTCGGCCTTTTCCGAGGCCGCCAGCACTTCGCGCAAAGGGCGCACTTCGGGCTCCGCGACGGGTGGTGCGTCGCAGGCCGGCGCGGTCTGGGGCAAATCGGCGAAATGCTCCGGCCCGAACACCCGGGCATCGAAACGCGCCGCCGCCAGTTGCAAGGCATTGGAGAGCTCGCGCACATTGCCCGGCCAGTGGTAGGCCATGAGGCGGGTCTGGCCCGCGGCCGACACCGAACGCAAGGGCTCGTTGCCGCGCGCGGCAAGCTGCTCCAGCAAGGCTTCGCACAGCGCCGGCAGGTCTTCCGAGCGCTCGCGCAATGGCGGCAGGCGGATGGGCAACACGTTCAGCCGATAGTAAAGGTCGGCGCGAAAGCTGCCGGAAGCCACCATACCTTTCAAATCGCGGCTGGTGGCGGCGATCACGCGCACGTCGATGCTCTTCAAGCGATTGGAGCCGACCGGCTCCACTTCGCCCTCTTGCAGCACGCGCAGAAGTTTGGCTTGCAGGGTGAGCGGCATGTCGCCCACTTCATCGAGAAACAGTGTGCCGCCATCGGCCAATTGGAATTTGCCGGGCCGGGGCTTGTTGCCCGCCCCGGTGTAGGCGCCCGGTTCGACGCCGAAGAGTTCGGCCTCCAGCAGGTTCTCGGGGATGGCGGCGGCGTTGAGACTCACCAATGGTTTGGCCTGGCGCTTGCTGGCGGCGTGGATGGCATGCGCCATCAACTCCTTGCCGGTGCCGGTTTCGCCCAGCAGCAGCACCGTGGCATCGCGCTCGGCGGCGCGGCGCCCTTGTTCCTTGACTTCGCGCATCGCCGCCGAATGGCCCACGATCTGGCTGAAGCGGTACTTCGCCTGCCGGGTTTCGGCCAGCTCCTTGCGGGCGTGGGCCAACTCGGTTTGCAAGTGTTGCACCTTGGACACGATGGGCTTCAAGGCCTGCACGCGGTCGTAGAGAATCACCCCCAGCGCACCGATGATCTCGCCCGCGTCGTTGGCCAGCGGTATGCGCGACACCACCACTTGGCGCGCGCCCAAGCCCAATACGTCGATCAGTTCGGCGCGCCCGGTCTCCATCACCTCGCGCAGCCGGCTGTTGGGGATGACCTCTTCCACCGGGCGCCCCTCGATCGGATCGGCACCGTTCCAACCCAAAAGCGCCTTGTATTTGTCGTTGATCCAAGTAATGCGCCCGGCGCGGTCGATCACCAGTGCACCCTCATACAAACTGTCGAAAAGCCGCAGCAGCGTATTCGCTGCGAGACTTTTGGCATCGGCATCGCTGGTGAGGCCGGGAAGGGTGGGTGGTTTCATGGCAAACGGCGGTGGCTGAGCGACATGATACGGGCAGGGAGGCGGGTTGGCCACCGGGCCGACCCTGCGTGGGGTCGACGCCCGCCACTAGCCGCGCTAGCATTGCCCCATGCCCAAGCCCACGCTCACTGACAAACTGGTCGTCGCCATTTCTTCGCGGGCGCTCTTCGATCTAGACGAAAGCCATCGCGTGTTCATGGCCGAAGGGGTGGAGGCCTATCACCGCTACCAGCTCGAACATGAAAACGAAATCCTGGCGCCCGGGGTGGCCTTCAATCTGGTGAAAAAACTCTTGGCGCTCAACGAAGGAGAGCGGCAATACGTCGAGATCATTCTGCTGTCGCGCAACAGCGCCGACACGGGCTTGCGCGTCTTCAACGCCATCACCCATTACGAGCTCGATATCACCCGCGCGGCCTTCACCAAGGGAGAACCCACGTCGCGCTACGTGCCGGCGTTTGGTGCCCATCTCTTTCTGTCCGCCGATACCGAAGACGTCAAGCGGGCGCTCGCCGAGGGCAACGCCGCGGCGACCATTTTGCCTTCGAATGTCGGCAATAACGTAAGCCGCGAACTGCGCATCGCTTTCGACGGCGATGCGGTACTCTTCTCGGACGAGTCCGAACGCGTCTACCAAACTCAAGGCCTGGCCGCGTTCGCCGAGCACGAGCAATCCGCGGCGCACGAGCCGCTCTCCGGCGGCCCATTCAAAAACTTCCTCGCCGCTTTGCACCGCATCCAGAGCGACTATCGCAACGGTGACTCCCCCATTCGCACCGCCTTGGTCACCGCCCGCGGCGCCCCGGCGCACGAGCGCGTCATCCGCACCCTGCGCGCCTGGAACATCCGCATCGACGAAGCCTTGTTCCTGGGTGGTCTGGACAAAGGCGAATTCCTGCGAGCCTTCGGCGCCGACATCTTTTTCGACGATCAAAAGAGCCACGTCGAATCCGCCGCCCGGCACGTGCCTTCCGGGCATGTGCCGCATGGGGTGAGTAACGAGTAGGCGACCTGTCCTGCGTCAGAGCAACTGTTTTAGCTCCGCTCCTGGTTGTGGCAAAATGGCGCCTACTTTGGCGCCCAGGCATCTTCGGGCAGCATAAGGTTCTTGGGAGGACATCGTGCACCTAACACAATCGAGGCTGACGCTAGGCTTGCTGTCGCTTATCCTGGCGGTCGCCGCTGCTGCGGCCCCGCCCAACCTCGCTCCGGGTTTCGAGAAGCTGGCCAAGGGATCGTCTGTTGTGGTAATCCAGCCGGACCTCGAACTCTTCTCCATTTCCGCTGGCGGCGTCCAGGAACCGCGCGCCGATTGGACTGAAGCAGCAACGCGATTTGCCCGGCAGGCCCTACTGGATCGAACCAAGACTCTGGGGGCCGCAGTCAGCGAACTCAGCGAGGCGGATCACGAGGATCTCGCCGAAATCGTCGCTCTGCAAGCGGCCGTCGCGCGTTCCATTGGTCTGCACCATAGCGCGGGACTCTCGCTCCAGCTGCCGACCAAGAACGGTCTGCTGGACTGGTCACTGGACGATGCCGTTGCCCCCATGCGCGCAAAGGCGAACGCCGATTACGCGCTATTCCTTTGGATGCGCGACAGTTATGCGAGCGCCGAACGCAAGGTAGCAATGGTTGCCATGGCCCTCTTGGGTGTGGGCATGACCGGGGGGTTTCAAGTCGGCTACGCGTCGCTGGTCGATCTGCGTACCGGTCGCATCATGTGGTTCAACCAACTGGTGCGCGGCAGCGGCGACTTGCGTGAGGCGGAACCCGCCGCAGAAACCATCGACAGTCTGCTCAAAAAATTTCCCACTAGCCAATGAGGCGCAGAAAGCTGTTGCGAGCCGGTATGGCGTGCTGCGCCAGTTGGCTTATGGGCCGAGCGTGGGGCGAGGAGCTGACCTATGCCGCTCCGGAACGCCTGGTGCGACCCGACTCGGCCAGCGATGAGGCAGGTCTTTGGGCCACGATGGACCGCGAAGAGCGACACCTGCGCCGCGGCCCCTTCCTCATACGCGATCCAGCTCTCAAACAATACGTGCAAGACATCGCTTGCCGCTTAGCCGGGGATCACTGCCCAGATGTGCGCGTGCATCTGGTTCGAAACGCAGTGTTTAATGCCAACATGGCGCCCAATGGAATGATGCAATTGTGGAGCGGGCTGCTGTTGCGCGCCGAAAATGAGGCACAACTGGCGGCCATCATCGGACACGAAATGGGCCATTATTTGCAACGCCACACCTTGGAGCGCTTGCGCGACTTAAAGGCTAAGTCCGCCTTCGGACAATTTCTGTCGGCCTTCGGTCTTGCTGGCGCGGTCGGGAATTTGGCGGTCATGGCCACGGCCTTTGCCTACGGCCGAGACCAGGAGCGCGAAGCTGACCGAATTGGTGCCGTCCTGATGCACCGTGCGGGTTATGACGTCGCCGAAGGCGCATCGGTCTGGCGGAATTTGCTGGCCGAACTGACGGCCCGTGAAGGTCGGGAGCCGGAAAAGTGGAGCCCACTGTTCGCTACACATCCGGCGGCCCCCGAACGCATGGAGAACATGGAGCAGTATGCCGAGCAACTGCGTAGTGGCGACAAAGGGGTCGAAGCGTTTCGGCGGCACACGGCGCCGCACCAGAATGATTGGGTGCGCGAGGAGCTGAAACGCGCGCAATACGCGGAGAGCATCGCTTTGTTTACGCGACTGCTGTCGAGTCATACCGACGGCGGTCTCATGCACTTTGGGCGCGGCGAGGCCTATCGGCTTCGGGCGGAGGCGGGCGACGTCGAGCGCGCCATGGAAGATTTGCGCGCAGCCAGCCAGCATCCGTCAACCCCAGCGGAGACGCACCGTGGACTTGGCTTATTGGCGCGGCAGCGCGGCGAGGTGGCAGCCGCCCGCGCAGCGCTCAATCGCTATCTTGAACTCGCCCCCGATGCGCCGGACGCCCCTTTGATTCAAGATCACCTCACGGAGCTCCCTTCATGAAGAAATGGTTCGTGCTACTTCTGCTGGCCCTGCTATCGGCTTGCGCCACCGTCAAGAAGATCGAGTCCGGCCCGCAACGCATCGGCGATCGGCTGACTATCGACATTCAGGGCAACTGGAACCATTTTGAAATTCCCGGTTTGAAGCCCGGACAAGTTTGGACCATGGAAGGAATCACCATCGATGAATTCGTGTTGTACTCCGGGGTGAAAGATGGCGAAACCATGCATCCCGTGGCCCCAAAAGACGAGCGCAAGAGCGTCCTCTTCCGCGCCGCGATGACGCGCGACGAATTGCTTAGCATGTTCGAGGCCATGTTGAGCCGCGACGGCTCCACGTTCAAGACGCTAAAGGCCGAGCCCTACCCGTTTGGCGGCCGCAAAGGCGTGCGCTTCGAGTTTGAGCGTATTCGCAAGGTTGATCACCTGGTTCAGCGCGGAGTTGCTTTTGCGGCGGTTGACCGAGGAGAGCTCTTTGCCCTGCTCTACACTGCGCCTCGGCTGACTTTCTATCCTCGGCACAAAGACCGAGTGGAGGCCATCGCCCGATCAGCACGGATAAGCTGAAGGCACTGGCTTGGCTCTAGGGGCTGCGCCGAAACACCAAATCCCAAACCCCATGCCCCAGCGCCAGGCCGCGCTGTTCGAACTTGGTGAGCGGGCGGTAGCTGGGGCGGGGCGCGAAGTCCGTCGCAGTGTTGACGAGCAGCGGCTCGGCGCGCAGCGTGGCGAGCACTTCTTCGGCGTAGTCTTGCCAGTCGGTGGCGACGTGCACATAACCTTCGGGCGCCAAGCGTTCGGCCAAGAGCCGCACGAACGGCGCTTGCAGCAGACGGCGTTTGTGATGGCGCTTTTTGGGCCAAGGGTCGGGGAAGAAGACATGCACGCCGGCAAGGCAGGCCGCTGGAATCATGTGCCTCACCACGTCCACGGCGTCGTGTTGTACTACGCGCAGGTTCTGCAGGTTCAGCTCGGCGGCCCGCTTCAAAAGCGCGCCCACGCCCGGCGTATGCACTTCGATGCCGAGGAAGTTGGTTTCCGGTTGCTGGGCGGCGATGTGTGCCGTGGTCTCACCCATGCCGAAACCGATTTCGAGAATGGTGGGCGTCGACCGGCCGAAAGCGGCGGTAAAGTCGAGCGTTTTTGGCGCATAGGGCAGGCCCAGGCGCGGCAGCCATTGCTCCAGGGCGCGGGCCTGCGCGGGCGACAGGCGCCCCTGGCGCAAGACGAAGCTGCGCACGGGGCGATATCGGCTCGGGTCCGGCGCTGCGGCGGCCTCAGTCATCGAACTTCCAGCGGACATCGCCCAAGTCGATTTCGAAATAGTTCAGGGTGGGTCCCTCGGGTCCGGTGCGCTTGGCTTCGATGGCCAGGGTGTGTCGATCTTTCCATTGCACCTCGGCATCGGCCCAGGGCGGCTTGGGTACCAGCGTGCGCGCCCGGCGCAGGCGATAAATCTGCACTTCCCACAGGGTCAGTTCGTTGCGGCAGCCCTCGGCGCAAAAATCCGCCACCGCGAAACGCAGGTGATCGGGCGACCCGATGGGTTCGGCGGGCATTTCCACGCTGAGCCCGGTTTCCCGGTTCATGATCAGGTAGTTGCTGCGCTCGCCTTCCTGCACCCAGAGGATCAGGAAATCGTTGCGCGGATCATAGGCCCAAATCGACACCGCACGATCGGGCAATTTGCCATCGGCGCTACCCTCGCGATCAACGAATTCACGCAGGGCACCGCCATTGAGTTTCACCGCCAGCCGCCGATCCTGGCGCTGGGCAAGGCCGGGGCGGCGCTTGAGGATCTCGGCTTCCACCAGCCGCCCGCAATGTTCGCGATGTTCGGCGCCGCGACATAAAGCGACGAACTCCACATCCGACAGTGCCCCTGGCGAGGCGGCTGCGCGCGCGGCGATGCTGGCCAGCGCCAAAACCAGCAGGGCCAGAAGCATCTGCCACATCGTCGGGAACCGGCCTGCTAGGAAATGAGCCCGCCCGTGGGCGAACTGGGCGCGCCTTGGTAGAGCTTCCGGGGCATGCGGCCGGCGAGATAGGCTTCGCGCCCGGCCTCCACCGCCTTTTTCATCGCCCCCGCCATGAGCACCGGGTCTTGTGCCGCGGCGATGGCAGTGTTCATGAGCACGCCGGCGCAACCCAATTCCATGGCGATGGCGGCATCCGAGGCGGTGCCCACGCCGGCATCCACCAGCACCGGCACCTTGGCTTCTGCGATGATGAGCTTGAGGTTCCAGGGGTTGAGTATGCCCATGCCCGAGCCGATGAGCGAGGCGAGCGGCATGATCGCCACACAGCCTATGCTCGCCAAAGTGCGGGCGACGATGGGGTCGTCGGAGGTATAGACCATCACCTCGAAGCCTTCTTGGACGAGAATTTCGGCGGCCTTGATGGTTTCGGTGACGTTGGGGAACAGCGTTTGCGGGTCGCCCAGCACTTCGAGCTTGACCAGGCGATGATCATCCAGAAGCTCACGCGCCAGACGCAGGGTGCGAATGGCTTCATCGGCCGTGTAGCAGCCCGCGGTGTTGGGCAGCAGGGTGTAGTGCTGCGGCGAAATGAAATCCAACAAACTCGGCGCGTTCTTGTCCTGCCCGATGTTGGTGCGCCGGATGGCGACGGTGACGATTTGCGCCCCGCTGGCCGCGATGGCTTCGCGGGTCTGCTCGAAATCGCGGTACTTGCCCGTGCCCACCAGCAGGCGAGAGGAGAATTCGCGTCGGGCAATGCGCAGAAGATCGGAGGACATGGCTTGACCTGAAAGTAAGAATCAACCGCCGCCCACCGCCACCACGATTTCGAGGCGATCGTTGGCGGCGAGGCCGGTCTGGGCGTAAGCGCCGCGGGGAACGATTTCACCATTTCGTTCTATAGCGACGCGCTTGCCTACGAGGTCCAGCTCGGCAACCAGGTCGGCTACCGTGGGCGAGGCGCTGGCGCAGCGATGCGGCTGACCGTTGAGGAAAATGGAAAGCGCCATGGCTTGGAGTGATATGTAGGACGGGCTTGAAAACGGCGATTTGCAAGCGGCATAGATGCCGTGCCGCAAAGGCCGATTCTAACACGCGGGCGGCGCGGGCTTGGCCGGGGCGTTCTCTTCGGCGGCCAGGCGGTGCGTCAAGCACTGCGGACAAAGACAAGTTTCGCCGGGGCGCGGTGACAATAAAGGCGGTATGGACGCGCACCAGCAAGGTTCCGCCGCGTTCTTGTCGCGCATGCCACAGGAAAACTCGCGCCCGCAGGCGGTGCAAAGGCTCACTAGAGTACCTTCCCGCCAGCCCCCTTCCCGAGGAAACGGGTGGCGGTGGTTCGCCGGCCGTGCGGGGCGCTCATTCGCGGTAGCGGCGCATGCTTTGCTGCAAAAACTGGAGTTGCCGCGCAAAGCGCGTACAAGCATCGCACATCGCCACATGCAGCTTGAGGCTGAGCTTCTCCGTCCAGGTGAGCTTGCGCTCCTGCGCCTGGGACATCAATTCGCTCGCTTCTTTGCAGCTCAGCATCGCCATCACATTCTTCAACCCGCGGCGCGGGGTCCGGCAAACCAATTTTGCTCCAAGCACTGGCGCAGCAAAAGCCGGGCGCGATGCAGGAGTACCCACAGGTTGGTCGAGCTAATGGCCACCGCCTTACAAATTTCTTCGGTGTCCATCTCGAACACCTCGCGCAGCATGAACACCCGGCCTTGCTTGGCCGGAAGTTTTTCGAGGCAAAAGTCCATGATGTCGAAGAATTGCTTCTGGGCCAGAGCGGCCTCGCCATTGCCCCATTCCTGAGGCGGAGCCGCCCAATGCCCCGAGGCGTTGAAAAACGCGTCAACTACGTCGTCGTCCGCCTGGTCGGGCAAAACTTCGGAAACGGGCAGCTCCCGCATCCGCCCGCGCAAAACGTCGATGATCTTGTGCTTGAGTATGCCGGTGAGCCAGGTCTTCACGCTGGATTTCCCGGAAAACTTCGCTCCGCCCTCCAGCGCGGCCAGCAAGGTTTCCTGCACCACGTCTTCGGCCGCGCCTTCATCGCGCAGTTGCAGCTTGGCCACCCGCAGCAAATAACTGCGATGAACCTGAATTTCGGCGTGCAGCGTGTCGTTGGGCATGCGGCGCATGATAGCCAAAAAAGCGTCCGGCGGCGACCGCCAGACGCCTGGCCACGGAGTGAGGCAAGGCAAAAACGACAAGGCCGCGCCAATGGCACGGCCTTGGATAGTGTTCTGGTGGCGAATCAGGGACTCGAACCCCGGACCTGCGGATTATGATTCCGTCGCTCTAACCGACTGAGCTAATTCGCCATGGGGAGGCGAATTATCCCCGGATTGGCGCAGGCTGTCAAAGTCAGCGCGCCGGCCAGCGAGCCTGGCCAGGCCGGACCGAACCGCGGCCGGCCTCAATCATAACGGCGCAGATCTTCGATCACCTTTCCATCATTGGCGAGCTCCCCCTGGTGGCGGAACTCGATTTCCCCACGCAGCTTGGTCACGTCGCGCAAGGTGTGCACGATCGCCTCGGCGAGGGCATTGGTCTGGGTCCCGGTCTCGCATACCAAACGCATGCGGTCTTGGCCTTCCGGGCTGTCGATGACCAAGCGGGCGCGCTCGACTTCGGGGTGGCGCCGGACCACCTCGGCCACTTGGCTGGGGTGCACGAACAAGCCACGCACCTTCGCCGTCTGATCGGCCCGGCCCATCCAGCCTTTGATGCGTGCCGCCGTTCGACCGCAGGGGCTACGGCCCGGCATGAACGCCGAAAGATCGCCCGTACCGAAGCGAATGAGGGGGTAGTCGGGGTTCAAGGTCGTCACCACGACTTCGCCGACTTCGCCTTCGGGCACCGGGTCGCCGGTGCCGGGGCGCAGGATTTCCACGATGACCTGCTCGTCGAGGATCAAGCCCTCGCGTGCTTCCGATTCGTAAGCGATGAGTCCCAGATCGGCAGTGGCATAGGCCTGAAAGCCAATGATGCCGCGCTGGGCGAAGGCTTCGCGCGTGCTCGCAGGGAAGGCTTCACCCGACACCAGCGCTTTTTTCAGGGTTGGCAGAACCACGCCCATTTCGTCGGCCTTTTCGAGGATGATCTTCAGGAAGGAGGGCGTGCCGACGTAAGCCGACGGATGCAGGTCGCGCATTGCCTGTACCTGTAGCTCGGTCTGACCGATGCCGCCGGGAAACACCGTGCAGCCGAGGGCATGTGCGCCGGTTTCAAGCATCGACCCCGCTGGGGTGAAGTGGTAGGCGAAACAGTTATGCACCAAATCGCCGCGACGAAAGCCGGCGGCGTGCAGCGCGCGCGCCAGGCGCCAGTAGTCTGGGCGGGCGCTCTCCGGCTCGTACAGCGGGCCGGGCGAGGAGAAAACGCGCAGGAAGTCGCCCCAAGCGCCTGCGGCAAAACCGCCGAAGGGACGCTCGGCCCTTTGCAGTTCCAACAACTCGGCTTTGCGGGTCACCGGCAGGCGCGCTAGCGTCGCGCGCGAGTTCACGGCTGCGGCGTCGACTTCGGCGAGGATGCGGGAAAACGCCGCCGTGCGCGTCTTCGCATGAGCGATCTGGCCGGGCAAGCGGTTCATCAAGTCGCGCTCGCGCTCCGCGGGGTCGCGGATCTCCAGCGCGTCGTAATATGCAGTCATGGCCGAACTCCTTCTATGGCCGGGAATTGCCGCACACGTCCCGGGCGCCACCGTCCGGTCTTCGGCGGCGTGACCCCGGGTTGCGGCCGCGGCGGCCGACCCGTCCTGTCATCCAGCGGCGCGGTGGCAAGCCACGCCGCGGTTCCATAATCTCAAGCCAGCCAGCGCTTGCGCCGGCGGTAGTGTTTGACGTCCCGGAAGCTCTTGCGGCCACCCGCCGAGAGTCCGAGGTAAAACTCTTTCACGTCTTCGTTGGCAGCCAGTGCGCTTGCTTCTCCATCCATGACCACACGGCCGTTTTCCAGGATGTAGCCATAGTTGGCGTAGCGCAGCGCCGCCATGGTGTTCTGCTCAGCGAGCAGAAAGCTCACCTTCTCCTTTTCGTTCAGGCTCTTCACGATCTCGAAGATTTCCTCGACGATCTGCGGCGCGAGACCCATCGAAGGCTCGTCAAGCAGAATCATCGTCGGGTGCGCCATCAAGGCGCGCCCCACCGCGGTCATCTGCTGTTCGCCGCCCGAGGTGTAGCCCGCCATGCTATTTCGGCGTGTCTTCAGGCGCGGGAAATAGTGGTAAACGCGCTCCAGGCTTTCCCTGAGTTCTGCGCGCGAGATCGCCCGCGTGTATGCCCCGGTGAGCAGATTCTCTTCCACCGTGAGGTGACCGAAGCAATGGCGGCCTTCCATCACCTGCACCATGCCGCGCTTGACCAACTCGTTGGGCGTCAACTGATCGACGCGCTCGCCGCGAAAGGATATGGAACCCTTGGTCACGTCGCCGCGCTCGCCTTTCAGGAGCGTCGAAACAGCCTTGAGCGTCGTGCTCTTGCCCGCGCCATTGGCACCGAGCAGCGCGACTATGCCGCCTTGCGGCACTTCGAGCGACACACCTTTCAGCACCAAGATGACATGGTCGTAAATCACTTCCACGTTGTTGATGGAAAGGTAAGCTTTGGCTGTGCTTTCGGATGGGACGGCTTGTAGACTCATGGCAGACTCAACGCGCGGTGGTTTTGCTGGCGGTCGACACCCCGTCGGCCGCAGGCAAAACCCTCTCCCGAGCGCGGAGCCCGGGAGAGGAAAGGACGATCAACCTTCCTTGCTGCAGTCGCGCGGCGTGATTTTCTTCTCCGCAGCGTACTTGGCGGCGCTTTCTTCCTGCAATTTGCGGATCATCGCCTTGTCGCCGACGATCCAGTTGGGAGTCACCGCGGACCACTTGCTGCCGTCCCAGCGCTGGACCTTCACCGCGCCCGAACCTTCGTGGTCGAGGCAAGAGGTTTTTACCGGCGGGAACATGCCTACGGCTCCGAGAGCCTTCTGGCGAGCCTCGTCGACGTTGAGGTTTTCGAAGCCCCAGCGCACTTGCTCGGAGGTCATCACCTTGCCCTTGCCGAACTTGTCCTGGGCCTTGCGGATGGCCTCGGTCCAGAGAATAGCCGCGGTGATGCCGCGCATGTGGTAGACCGAGCCGACGCGCCCCGTGTCTTCCATGTTGCCCTTCTTGGCGCCGTAGACCTTTTTCTTGATTTCGTCGATCAACGCGTAGTTGCCCGGCGTATTGAAGGTCATGGTGGTGTAGCCCTTGGCTGCGTCGCCGGCGGGAATGACGTCCTCTTCCGAACCCGCCCACCATACGCCGAGCATCTTCTCGCGTGGGTAGCCGTTGCGCTGCGCCGCCTTGATGGCGGTGGGGTTCATCACGCCCCAGCCCCAAAGAATGACGTAATCGGGTTTGGCTTGGCGAATCTGCAGCCACTGCGACTGTTGCTCGTTGCCCGGGTGCGGCACGGCGATCTTGATCAGTTCGAAGCCCAAGCTCTTGGCATAGGTTTCGAATACCGCGATCGGCTCCTTGCCATAGGCCGAATCGTGATAAAGATGCACGATCTTCTTGCCCTTCAACTTGTTGAGGCCGCCCTCCTTTTCCCCGAGGTACTTGATCATGCCGGCGGCTTGATTCCAGTAGCTGGTGATCAGCGGATAGACGTAGGGGAATACGCGGCCGTCGGCTGAATCCGCGCGACCGTAGCCCAGGGTGGTCATGGGAATCTTGTCGACCGCGACGCGATCCAGAAGGCCGTAAGCGATGCCCGTGGACAGAGGCTCAACCATCGAGGCGCCGCCGCTCTTTTTCTTCAGGCGCTCATAACACTCCACGCCGCGCGTGGCGTTGTATTCCGTCTCGCATTCTTCCCAAACGAGCTTGACGCCATTGATGCCGCCGTTGATGTTGACGAGATTGAGGTAGTCGATGACGCCGCCGAAGAAGCCGGATCCGCCTGCGGCATAAGGGCCGACGCGATAGGAAAGCGCGGGAATGAACTGATCGGCAGCCGCGGTGGCGCCCGCGGCGGCGATCAAAGCCGAAGCGAGCAGGGTTTTGGACAACAATTTCATGGTGACCTCCTAGGTAAAAACAGACAACGGGTTAATGTCGAATCGTGTTGCAGAGCCAACCCACGCTTCCAGCGTTTCGATCAATGCGGGAACGGCCAAAGGCGCAGTTTCTCCTTGCCGATTTGCCACAGGCGCGCCAGTCCATGCGGCTCGACGATCAAAAAGAAAATGATCAGCGCCCCGAAGACCATGAGCTCGATCGAAGAGCCGATGCCCGAGGGAAGCTGCAGCCCGACGGTGTGTTCGATGAAGTGCATGCTGACGTTGAGGGCGATCGGCAAAAGCACGATGAAGGCCGAGCCGAGGAAGGAGCCGAGCACGCTGCCTACGCCGCCGATGATGATCATGAAGAGGATGCGAAAGGACAGGTCGAGGTTGAAGCCCTCGGGTTCTACCGTTCCCAGGTAGGCGTAGGCGTAAAGCGCGCCCGCGATGCCGCAGTAGAACGAGCTCACCGCGAAGGCCATGAGTTTGGTTTGCACCGGTCGAAAACCGATTACCTCGGCGGCCATGTCCATGTCGCGTATGGCCATCCAGGCGCGGCCGATGTTGGTGCGCACCATGTTTTTGGCGAGCAGCGCCAAGAAAGACACGAGAGAAAGCACGAAAAGGTATTTCGCCAGTGAAGTGTCGAAGGTGTAGCCAAACATTTGGATCTGTTGCGCGGTGATCACACCCGAAGAGCTGTAGTTGGTGAAGTAGCCGATCTTGGTGAGGCACCAGACGACGAAGAACTGCGTCGCCAGCGTGGCCGCGGCGAGATAGAAACCGCGTATGCGCAAACTCGGCAAGCCGAAGACGATGCCCACCAGCGCCGCGCACAGACCCGCCAGCGCGAAGGCCACCAAGATCGGAATGCCGGGAACGCGAAGAATGAAGTTGTATGACGCGAAGGCGCCAACCGCCATGAACGCGGCGGTTCCGAGCGAGAGCTGGCCGGCGTAGCCGGTGAGGATGTTCAGACCCAGCGCCGCCAAAGAAAAGATCAGGAAAGGCGTGAGGATGGCGGTAAAGGTGTAGTCGGACAGCAGACCCGCTTTGGCGAGCAGCGGAATACCCAGAAAAGCCAGCGCAATGATGATGGCGATGCCGATCTTGTCCTGCAGAATGGGAAAAATTGCGCTGTCCGAGGCGTAGGAGGCTTTGAATTGGCCGGCTTCGCGGTAGATCATGAGAGTTCTCGCTTCTGTCGATCAAATGCGGCGAATGATTCTTTCGCCGAACAAGCCTTCCGGACGCACCAGCAGGAATAGGAGCGCCAACACATAGGGGAACCAGCCTTCGATGCCGCCCAGATTGCCCTCGATGCCAAGAAGTTGCTGCACAAAAGGCGGAATGTAGAGTTCGGCGAGCTTTTCCGAAGCGCCGATGATGAGGCCCCCGACAATGGCCCCCGGGATACTCGTGAAGCCGCCCAGAATGAGTACCGGCAGCGCCTTCAAGGCCACGAAGGTGAGGGCGAATTGCACGCCGTTGCGCGCGCCCCACAGCAAACCGGCAACCAGGGCCACGAACCCGGCGACACCCCAGACGATGCCCCAAATCTGCTGCAAGGGAATGCCGATGGACAGCGCCGCCTGATGATCGTCGGCCACGGCACGCAAGGCGCGGCCCACCTTGGTGCGGGAGAAAAACACCGCCAGGCCGGTCACCAACACCGCAGCAATGCCGGCGGCGGCGAGGTCGAATTGCGATACAGCGATGTTGGCCCTATCCATCAGCCACTCGATGGGCACATCTTGGATGCCCAGATCGAGCGCGCGCACGTTGGCGCCCCAAATCGCTTGCGCCAAACCTTCGACGAAAAAGGTCAAGCCGATGGTGGCCATGAACAAAGTAATTTCATGCTGCGCCACCAGCGGTCGCAGAACCACCTTTTCGGTAGCCAGCCCCAGCACCACCATGGCGCCCAAGGCCAGAATGATTGCGAACCACAAGGGCATGCCCAAATCGTGCAAGCCGACGGTGGTGAGGGCGGCGAAAAAAACCATCGCCCCTTGCGCGAAATTGAACACACCCGAGGCCTTGTAGATCAGCACGTAACCCAGCGCGACCAGGGAATACATCACGCCCGCCAGGAGCCCGCCGATCAGCACTTCGAGGAAAAACTGCATGGCCTAATCCTTTAATGGGCGACGCCGAGATAGGCGTCGATGACGTCCTGATTGCCGCGCACTTCGTCCGGCGTGCCGTCCGCGATTTTCTTGCCGTAATCGAGCACCACCACGCGATCGGAAATGTCCATCACCACGCCCATGTCGTGTTCGATCAAAACGATGGTGGTGCCCAACTGGTCGTTCACGTCGAGGATGAAGCGGCACATGTCCTGCTTTTCTTCTACGTTCATGCCCGCCATGGGTTCGTCCAGCAGCAGGATCGAGGGTTCCGCCGCCAGCGCCCGCGCCAGCTCCACGCGCTTTTGCAAGCCGTAGGGGAGGCGCCCAACCGGGGTTTTGCGAATGTGCTGGATTTCCAGAAAGTCGATGATCTCCTCAACCTTCTTGCGATGCGCGATTTCTTCCTTCTGCGCCGGTCCCCAATAAATGGCGTCGAGCAGGAAGTTCGATTTCATTTTCAGGTTGCGCCCGGTCATGATGTTGTCGAGCACGCTCATGCCGCGAAACAGCGCAATGTTCTGGAAAGTGCGCGCAATGCCGCTTTTGGCCGCTTCGTAGGTGTTCATGTTGCGGCGCACTTCGCCGCGGTAGGTGATCTCCCCCTCCTGCGGCCGGTAAACGCCGTTGATGACGTTGAGCATGGAGCTCTTGCCGGCACCATTGGGGCCGATGATGGCGCGGATTTCGTGTTCACGGACATCGAAGGAAATATCGGTGAGCGCCTTGACGCCGCCGAAGCGAAGGGAAATCCCTTGCAAGTCGAGGATCACCTCGCCGATTTGTCTGCCTTCGGTCATGGCTGATTCCTCAAGCGGCTTTCTTGGCCGCCTGGGGCGGACAGATCTGGGCGTCCATGATTTTTAAGTCGGCCGCCACCATGTTGGTGCGTCCGTCTTCGAAGCGCACCAAGGTTTCGATGTATTGTGATTTCTTGCCGCCGTACAGCGCCTCGATCAGCACACCGTATTTCTGGGCGATGAAGCCACGGCGCACTTTGCGGGTGCGAGTGAGTTCGTCGTCGTCGGGGTCGAGTTCTTTGTGCAAGATGAGGAAGCGGTGCACCTGCGAGTACGCAAGTTCGCCTTCCTGCACCAGCTCGGCATTGACCTTGTTCACGCAGTCGCGGATGAGTTCATAGACTTCCGACTTCTGCGCGAGGTCAGTGTAGCCCGAGTAGGCGAGGTTGCGCCTTTCGGCCCAGTTGCCCACCGCCTGCATGTCGATGTTGATGAAGGCGCAGACTTCGTCCTTGTCGGCGCCGAATGCCACCGCTTCCTTGATGTGCGGGAAGAATTTGAGCTTGTTCTCGATGTAGTTGGGCGCGAACATCGTGCCGTTGGCGAGCTTGCCCACGTCTTTGGCGCGGTCGATGATTTTGAGGTGGCCGTCTTCGTCGAAGAAGCCAGCGTCGCCGGTGAGGAAATAGCCCTCCGCGTTGATCGACTCGGCCGTGGCATCCGGCCGCTTGTAGTACTCCTTGAGCAGCATCGGCCCTTTGACCAGGATTTCCCCGTTGTCGGCGATTCTCACTTCTACGAAGGGCGCTGCTTTGCCAACGGAATCGAGCTTGATTTCTCCGTCGGGCTGCAAACAGACGTAGGCGCAGGTTTCAGTCTGGCCATAGAGCTGCTTCAAGTTGATGCCGATGGAGCGATAGAAGCGGAAAAGATCCGGCCCTATGGCAGCACCCGCGGTGTAGGCCACGCGCACCCGGCTCATGCCCAGCACGTTGCGCAGCGGGCCATAAACCAGGATGTTGCCCAGGGAATAGAGCAGGCGGTCGGCGAACGGCACGGCGCTGCCGGAGAGAATTTCCGCGCCACAGCGTTTGGCGACGTCCATGAAGTATTGGAACATCGTGCGCTTGACGAAGCCGGCGTCTTCCATGCGGATCATCACTTGCGTCAACAGGTTTTCGAACACCCGCGGCGGCGCGAAGTAGTAGGTCGGTCCAATTTCGCGCATGTCGGTCATGACGGTGTCGCCCGATTCGGGGCAATTGATGGTGAAGCCTGCGTAGAGCGCTTGCGCAAAGGAGAAGAGGTGGTCACCCACCCAGGCCATGGGCAGATAAGAGAGGATGTCTTCCTTTGCCGTCAGACGGTCGAATTCGCTGCCGCCTTTGGCAGAGGTAATGAACGCTTCGTGCGTTTGGCACACGCCTTTGGGTTTGCCCGTGGTGCCCGAAGTGTAGAGGATCACCCCGATATCATCGGTCTTGCCCAAGGCGATTTCGTGGTCGATGAATTCGGGGTGGTTCTGATTGTGAATGCGCCCCATGCCTTGAATTTCGTCGTAGCCGTGCAAGAAGGGCTGGTTGTAGTGACGCAAGCCGCGCGGATCATCGTAAATGATGTGTTCCAGAAGCGGACACTGCTCTTTGATTTCGAGAAGTTTGTCGACTTGCTCCTGGTCCTCGACGATGGCGAATTTGATTTCCGCGTTCTGCAGCACGAAGACCATTTCCTGCGCCACCGCATCCTGATACAGCGGCACCGGCACGCCACCGACGCATTGCGCCGCGGTCATGGCCATGTAGAGGCGCGGCCGGTTGTCGCCTATGATGGCCAGGTTATCGCCACGACGAAAGCCGAGCTCGGCCAGGCCGGCGGCCAAGTTGCGCACTTCCGTTTCGACCTCGGACCAGGTCCAGGTCTGCCAAATGCCCAAGTCCTTTTCGCGGATCGCCGGCTGCGCGCCACGCACCTTGGCGTGGTTGAGCAACAGGCGGGGAAAGGTATCCAGCTCCACTCTTGTCTCCTCGTCGCGGCCAGGACTATTGGCTGCAGGCCGCCAGCGCCAAGCGCGGCGGCGATCCCTAATTCAGCTAGCGGCCCGCGAAATTCGCCGGGCGCTTCTCCAAAAATGCGCGCATGCCCTCGGCCTTGTCCTCGGTGGCGCACAACAGCCCGAAGACATCGGCTTCGAGCTGACAGGCGTTGTCGAGATCGAGGTCTTGGCCGCGCTGCACCAAATGTTTGGCGTATTTCACCGCGACCGGACCCTTGGCGGCGATGAGCCGCGCCTGCTCCAGGCCTTTCGCGAGCAAATCCGCGGCCGGCACCACATGATTGGCAAGCCCTATGG
This sequence comes from Casimicrobiaceae bacterium, assembly GCA_026646885.1. Classification (GTDB taxonomy): domain Bacteria; phylum Pseudomonadota; class Gammaproteobacteria; order Burkholderiales; family Casimicrobiaceae; genus JACPUX01. The sequence goes on from JAPKHK010000006.1 coordinate 207,088, forward strand.
CATAAGCTTCCTCGGCCCTCACTTGCCGGCCGGTGCATACCAATTCGAGCGCGCGGGCACGGCCCACCAGGCGGGTGAGGCGCTGCGTGCCGCCAAAGCCGGGGCAAATGCCTAGGTTCACTTCGGGCTGGCCGAACTGGGCCCGGTCGGAAGCGATGATCCAATCGCAGGCCATGGCCAATTCGCAGCCACCGCCCAGGGCGTAGCCGTTGACCAAAGCAATGACCGGAATGGGTAAGAGTTCGAGCGAGCGGAATACCGCCAAGGCGCGGTTGGAGAACTCGCGGCCTTCCAGGGGCGTCATCTGGCTCATGGCGGCGATATCGGCGCCGGCCACGAAGGCTTTATCGCCTGTCCCCGTAATCAGCAGCACCCGCAAGGAAAGATCGGCGGCCACAGCGGCCACCGCTTCTTCCAGTTCGGCGATGACCTCGGGGGAGAGGGCGTTGAGCGCTTTGGGACGATTGATCGTCAGGCGCAGGATACCCGGTTCCAGCGGATCCAGCTCAAGGGTCGAAAAACCCACACTTCCTCCAAAATTCGGGGCCTCGGGCGGTGGATTATGCCCACTCTCTCAAGGCAACGGGCTTGCAGCATAGTAAACTTGTGCGGTTGATGCTGTCGCCTGGCGGACATTTCGGGAGCCCATGTCGAAACTCAAACAAATGCTCGATGCCAGCCTCTGGATGCGCACCTTGAGCGAGGCGCAGCGCCAGCGGGTGGAAGCGGACATCATCGTGCGCCATTGTCCGCCGGAGAGTTACGTCTGCCGGCGCGATGAAAAAGTCGAGCACTGGATCGGCGTGATCGAAGGTCTGGTGAAAATGGCCAACATTTCCGCCGACGGCAAACCGACCACTTTCACTGGCATCTCCGCCGGCGGCTGGTTCGGCGAAGGCTCGCTCTTGAAAGAAGAGCCGCGGCGTTACGACATTATTGCACTGCGGCAAACCTCCATCGCGCTCATGCCCAAAGTGACCTTCATGTGGCTCTTGGACAATAGCATCAGCTTCAACCGGTTCTTGCTCATACAACTCAACGAGCGCCTGGGGCAGTTCATTTCCATGGTCGAACGCGACCGACTCTTGGGCCCCGATGCTCGCGTCGCCCGCAGCCTCGCCGCCATGTACAACCCACATCTCTATCCTGGCCTGGGAGCCCACCTGCCGATCTCCCAAGAAGAAATCGGCTATCTCGCCGGCATTTCCCGCCAGCGCGCCAACCAAGCCCTGAAGGCGCTGGAAAATGTCGGGCTCCTGAGAATAGAGTACGGCGGCATCACCGTGCTCGACGCCGAGGGTTTGCGGGAGTACGACGAATAGCGCCCTGCCTTCGTCGATCAGCGCGGGGGCTCTTGAATGGCCGGTTGCACCAAACATCCGCGGCGGCTGGTCGTGGCCGGGTGGCGGCCCGAGGACTTCTTAGAAGGCCACGCAGGTCTTGCCGCGCACTCGCAGCACCGCTTCTTGAGCAAAACGGCGTTTGTACTCCTGGGTGATAGCGCGCACCGCACCTTCCGCGCCGAGAGTGTCGGGGTGCAGGAGAGTCAAGACATACGAAGCTTCGCGCACGATCTGGCGGTTTTCTCCCTGCCACTGCCCAGCGGCGGGCCAAACGGTCAGACCCTCGGGAAAGCGCGGCGTCACTTCTTGGGCGAGAAAATCGGCCCACTCCTGGGCACTCACGCTGCCCTGAGGCTTGGCGGTACCAAAATACAATGCTTCGCTAATCATGGCTTGCATGCTGAGCGGACAAGCGGGCTCCAGCGCGGCGCAGGCGCCAAGCAGCAGCGGCAGGAGGGCGAAAAGCGGGCGGAGCATGGTCGCGTGTCCACTGTGCGAATCATGCCCGCCGTGCGCGTAAACGGCAACCGCTAGGCATCTGCAGGTGCTGCTTCGCCTCATGAGTCGTGCCGGATCCGAGTGCGCAGCACACCCCACCCCACCCAAACGCCAAACCCCACCAAGGCGAGCCACTTGCAGCTTGCCGCGGCGGCGGCGAGCGGATAAGGCCAGAAGATCGCCAGTCTTGGTGCCGCGGTCAGCCAGAGGTGCAAGACGTTTTCTAGGGCGTCGGCCAGCGCCGCCGCCGGCAGTAGCCAGCGTGCCCAGGCACCCCCCAAAGCAGCAAGCCGCGTTCGCGTGGCGAAAAGGTAGCCGAAGGTCGCATAACTGAGCAGAAGCGCAAAATCCGCCGGAAAATGCGCGCGGTAGCGGGCTAGTCCTTCGGACTGCCAAGTGTGAACGATTTGCCCAAAAGCGCGTGGGGCAAAAGCGAACTGTAGCTGCAGCACACTGGGCTCCAGCGGCGCGAGAAGAATCGCCAGACCGGCAAACAGCAGCAGAGCCAGTCCGCCGGTCAACCCCACGGCGCGCATGGCAAGCTCTCCGAGGATGCGGCAAAAGGTCTAAGGTTCATCAGGGGTGGCACCCTTGCCGGTGAGGGCCAGCAGCTCGCGCAAGAACCGCGCCGGATCGTGCGGCGAAATCACCACCCGCCGATCGGTGAAACGCAGCACCACGGCGCGATCCAAGTCCGTGACATAGGCGCGATAAGAGCCCAGCGCTTTGTTGCGGTAATACCCAGTGTAGGAATAGAAGCCGCCATTGCCCAAGGTGCGAATGCTTTGGCGCATGGCGGCGGGGTCACACTCGGCCGTGACGAGGTCAGCCAGGGGCAAGCGCGTGGACCAGAAGAGGCGTTTGACCAGGAGCGCATCTTTCGACAGTTCAAATCCGCGCACCATAAAGAGGGCGCTGCCCAAGGCGAAAGCCAGCGGCAGATAACCCACCCACTTGATGCTGCTGGGTCCGAAAAAGGTCCACCCGGCGATGCCCACACACAAAAGCGTGGCCAGCACGGAGGTAATCTTCAGCGGCCGCCCCCAGGGCGCGGCATAGTGCGTGTTCATGGCTGTGCCATGGCTTCGGTGAGCACAAAATGCCCCAGCGGCCTCGCCGTCCCATTAACCAGCAATTCCAACTCGTGGCGACCGGCATAGTGAGTGCGCGTCGTGTGCTGGGCCAGGGAAATGCTTTTCTGCAAACGCGCGGTTGCGCCGGGCGCCAGCGTCAGGCTTCGCAGCTTGAACACTTTCGGGCGCCTCTCGCCCTTGGCTTTGACGAAAGCCACCCGCAAATCGACGAGCAAGTTTTGCGGCGTGCGGCGCGAGTTGCGCAAGGACAAACTGACGCTCACGCGTTCGCCCACTTGTGCGCGGCGCGGCGAAATATCGACGGCTTCGATCGCAACTTGGGCCGCCCGCCCGTAACCCAAAAGTTGCAAGGCCTCGCGATCGCCGTGTTTCACCAGGCTGCGCAGGGCGTGCCGTACTAGAGCTTGCCTTTCGGCTGATGCGCCTTCCAGCCAGCGCGCCGCGATTCGTCGCAACAGCTCGGGTTGATCCTTGCCCAAATCATTGAGATGGTTGGCGACCGAACGGCGCACATATTCTTCGGGGTCGTCCTGCAACATTTCCAGCAAGTCCAGTACGGCTTGCTGATGCGCCTGCAATTGGGTGAGTCGCGGCGCCCAGGGCAAAAGTGGCCGCGTGCCTTCGGAGACCAAGCGCCGCACGTGCGCGCTTTGATCGCGTGCCCACAGGCGCAAGCGCTCCAGGGTGCGCTCGGGGTAACGCGCCAGAAAAGGCCGCAGACAAAACTCCGCGGTGAAGCGTTGCGTGAGCTCGTATTGCAGGCGCATGGCGGGCTCGAAGGCGTCGAGCCCAAATTCCGCCACGAAGGCGCTGTGCGGCAAATAGAAAAAGGGCGCCATGCCGTTACCCGCACTGCTTTGCAACTTGGGGCCAAGGCTCAGGCGCAAAATGTCGAGCGCGGCGGGAAGGTCTTGCGGCAGATGCTGCCGTAACGCCAGCGCGAGGTGGCGACCGCGCGCCATCAAGTTCAAGGGCTCGAATCCTTGGCGCGCTTTCGCCACGAAGGCCCGCTGCGGGAAGGCAGGGAACACCTCGAAAATGCGCTGTGCCAGCATGGCGATGACTTCCGGGCCGAACTGGTCTTTGAGGGCGGCTGACATAAGGGTTTAGGGTTTCAAGGCGCGCCGTTTCGCCGCGTAAGCCGCGGCCCGTGCACCATCGCCCGCGGCCTCAAAGAGGGCTTCCAGTTCTTCGAAGACGTAAGGGTCGGGTTGGCCCGCAGCATCGTTGTCGCGCTCCAACCGAAGTTGCAGGGCCAGCGCTTCATCGTGCCGACCCATGACGCGCAGCGTCCGGGCAATCATCCAACGGGCGACTGCGATGTCTTCCCGCTTGCCGGCCGCCAGCCGCAGCTTGAGCGCCGCCTCGAACTCGCGCAGCGCCTCGGCATAACGTTGTTGCTGATGCAAAGCGTAGCCGAGATTATGGCGTATCGAGGCTTCCCAGCGCTTCGCCGCGGGCTGCGTCGATTGCTCTACCACCGCCAGCGCTTCTTGCGCCCAGTGCAGTTGTTCCAATGGCGAGGTATCGACAAAAGCCATCATGTGAATGGCGTCGATGGCCAGACCATCGAGCTGGGCGGCGCGCGCCAATTGCAGCGCGCGGGCAAAGTGGGCGCGCGCCGTCGCTTTGGTCTCCGCGCTCAAAGCGGCGGCGGCATGTTTAGCCGAAGCAAGGCTACGCCCCAATTCCAGGGCATGGCGCACTTGCCCCTCGGGGCTCGTGCGCGCGAGATCCGGCGCGATCTCAGCAAGCTGCACACGTGCCGCTTCGAATTGCCCGCGCAAACCGAAACTGCGGGCAATCTGGGTTTTGAGGATGAAGGCTTCGTCGGGTGTCGCGCCGACGAGCGCAGCGCGAAATCGCGCTTCGCTCGCCGCGGGTTCGCGGAAATTCCACATCGCGTCGAGGTCCAGGGCATGAACGGGAGACATCGGCAGCAAGGAAAGGAGGCTAGCGGCGAGTCGGCGTATCACAAGGGCGCGATGGCGGTGTCAGAGCGGAGCATGGTAACACCAGTGCCAAGGCTCGAACTGATAGCCCTGCGGGTTGCCTCGCGGGTAGGACAGCGTGAAACCGAATTCTGCAGCGTGGCGCGTCAGCCACGCAAAGGCCGCGCTGTGCGCGAAATCTTCTTCCAAAGGCGGCGCGTCGGGGCTGCCCACATCCACGGCGCATGCGCTGTGGTGTTCGCTGAATCCGGGTGCGGCGCAAGCCCGCAGAATCGAGATCAAAGCCTCTCCGGCAGCCCGCTTGGCGGCGACAATTTCGCGCTGCCGCGCCTCGCTACGAAAGGCGGAAAGCACCTCCAAGATCACTCCTTCCGCCGCGGCCGCAGCTTGCATGTTGCGCCAAGCCGCCGCGGCTTCGGGGCTTAGAAAAAACTCCCGCCCCGCGGCATCGACAGCAACCCGTTCGAGCACTAAGGCTTCGGCTTGCCGCGCGAGGCCCCTTGCCGAGGCAATTTGCGTGGCACTTTGCAAGTCGGCCGCATCGAGCGTTTGCAAGTTCGCGCGCACATAAAACGCCAAAGACAGCGTCTGTCCGGCAATGGGATAGGGCGCGGTTTTTGTGGTATCGCGCAAGAAGCCGGCCCTCTCATAGAAGTGTGCCGCACGCGCATTGCCTTGGAGCATCCACAAATAGCAGCTTTGCAGCTCACGCAACACCAAACGCTCCACCGCGCGGCGGCACAGCGCGCGCCCCACCCCCAGACCCCAATGCTCCGGCGCCACATAAAGCGCGTAAATTTCACCGGCACTTTCGTGCGCGTCAGCATCGCGCGCGACGCCGAAATTCACGAAACCCAAGACGCCACCATCGTCCGCCGCGACCAGCAATTCCGAAGTGGTGCTGGCCAGCTCCTGCATCCAGATTGCGCGGCGGCGTTCCACGGATAGGCTCGCCAAATAGTCGGCGGGCACGAGATCGCGGTATGCCGCCTGCCAGGTGCGCACATGCACCGTGGCAATACCTTCGGCGTCGGCAAGTTCTGCCGGACGGAGGACGAAGCGCTGCGCGGTGGGCAAGGCAGATGGGTCGTTTGACATGCTGGAAGACGAGTTCGTCAGCGCTGGCAAGACCACACTCCCGAAAGTCAGGGCGCGCGGCGCCAGCCCAACTGCAGGGACACGCCCGTCAGCGCGCCAGCCAAGAGGTAACGCTGCGCCCTAACGAAACGCGGGCGCCGCTGCAAGGCATGGGCGAGGTAAGCCGCGCAAAAAATCACCGCCGAATGCGCTAACAACGCGGCGACGATCTGCACCGCCCCGAGCGCCAGCGTTTGCGCGAACACGCTGCCCGCTGCCGGGTCCACGAATTGCGGCAGCAGTGCGCCGTAAGTGAGCACGATTTTCGGGTTCAAAAGGCAAGTGGCGAAACCACGCCGAAAGAGTGCGCCGGGCGTTTCGATTCCTAGGGCATGCATCCCCGGCACGGCTGCACCGGCGCGCAGGGTTCTGATGGCGAGCCACAACAAATAGACCGCGCCGACTAGGCGTAGCGATTCGTACAACATCGGCACCGCGACGAACAAAGCAGTCAGGCCGCAAGCCGTCGCCGCCATATAAGCCAGCATACCTGCGCCTACGCCGGCTAGCGAAGCAAAACCGGCGGCACGTCCTTGGCACACGCTGCGCGATACGAGGTAGACGAGGTTGGGCCCGGGGGAGAGGGCCATGGCCAAGGCGAGAACGAAAAAGGTGCAGGCCGTGAGGAGCGAGATCATGTGTAAGAAGCCTTACTAAAGTAAGCCTGGCATCGCCCCCGAAAATGGCGGTCAGAGGGATAGGCGCCGATAGATGGCGGCAGCGGCAGGCGCTTTGTGCTCACGCCTTCTCTGATGCGGCAAGCAGCAGCACGATGGCAACTCCCGCAGGGAGTGCCTGCACGAAAAGAATCCTGCGGCTGGCCGTAGCCGCGCCAAATAATCCGGCCACCAGCACGCAGATGAGAAAAAAGAGTTTCACCGGCAGTCCCGCCACGCCCTGGCTCAAGCCCCAGAAAAGCCCCGCGGCGAGAAAGCCGTTGTAGAGCCCTTGGTTGGCCGCCAACACCTTAGAAGCGCGCGCTGATTCGAGCGTCTGCCCAAACGCGCGTAAACCCGCGGGCCTGTCCCAAAGAAACATCTCCAGCACCAGAATATAGACGTGCAAAAGACCGATCAAAACCACGAAACCATCAGCCAGTAGCGACATTGCTTCTTAGTCCTTGTGGTGGGGGCACGATCGGCGTTTCCGGGTGTGCGTGTAGGCAGGGCGGCAGCGACCACCTGGGCGTGCTGCACCCCTCCGTTTTCATCAAAGCGCCGCGATCTGTTTGACGGTTTCTCGCTTGTCTGCGCGCAGGCCTTCCAGATCAGTCTCGTCGAGCCAACTTTCGCGCAGCAAGCGGCCAAAGACGAAGATGAGCTGGGAATAACGGAAATCATATTTGTCGTCGATTGCGCTGCGTTGCGCAGTCAGATAATCGTGCAGCGCCCAAATGTCTTCCGGGATTTGCGCTGCCGCGGCGCGCCGCTTCGTTTCCTCCACAATCGCCGCGCATTCCTTCTTCAAAGCGGCGTCGAAGATGCGCCGCGCGACCTTCTTTTCGCCTCCAGACCATTCTAAGTTCGACATGCTGGCAGCCTCCCAAAGCATCCGTCCACCGCTGACATTATGGACCTATAGGTCGCATCCCTGCACACCCCTGGGCCGCGGTCGGGCTCGCCTTCATTTCGTGATCGACGGGTACTTCTTCTTCATCCCCAGCACTTCGGTCACAAATGCGGAGGTCGAAAACGCGCCGCGCGAATTGCCGCAGAATTGCCCGGTTTCTTTGTCGAGGAAAAAGGTGGCCGTGGCCAGCACCGATGAATCCCGCAAATCTTTGATCGTTACCGTGCCGCCGATGAGCTTGAGGCGAGGGGGAATTGCCGGCGTGTCGGTCACGACCGCGTATTCGCTTTCGAGGCGATCGACCGTTTGGCCTTGAAAGTCGCCCAGTTTGAATCGCAAGTAGCGGGCCGGGTCGTGCCGATCACGGGTCTCGTAGAAGGCGAGCTGCCCTTGGTTCAAATGCGCGAGCCCGATGACGCCCGCTCCGCTGGCGTAGCTCGATTCGGTGTTGAGGTGGGAGCGTGCCGTGACGCGTTGCTCCCAATCGGGGTCGAAAAAGATGCTTTTGACGTCGTCGGCTTTCTTGTAGATTCGTTCCCCCGCCCCGGCACAGTATTGCGCGAACACGCGGTTACGCTCTTGGCCGGTCCCGAACAAAGCGTGCTCGCCGAGCGTGTAGTAAGCGAGGTAAGCGGCCAGCACAACCCCGCCGCAAGCCAAAGTGGCCATGGTGATGCGCCGGCTGTCCGTGCCTCGAGCGCGCAAGTACTGCCCCACTGCCAGCGTCGCCATCGCGGTCAGCCACAGCGCATAACCCCAGCCATAGGCGACGATGCTCTGATAGGTCGGCGCCTCGCTCACCGCAATACGTGCGTGCAGCAGAAAACTGGCGGCCAGCACCAGGGCGAGCAACGCCAAAGTGCCCGACGCACGCGGCCGGCGATAGAACACCAGCGCCAACACATACAAGGGATTTGCGTACCACGAGAAATGCCCATCGAAAGGCCCTAGCCAACCCGTCAGCAGCAAAGACGCCGACCCCTGCGGCGCAAAAGCATCGCCGAGGTAATAGGCCGGCAGCGCGAGGCAAACCGCAAAACAAAGGAAACTCAGCGCGAGATGGGGGTGGTCGATTCTTATCACGGTGTACTGAATGATGCCGCAGGCGCAAGGCAGTGAGCAAGGCTCAGCGCGCTTCCGGGTTGGGTGAAGGCCTGCCTGACGAGGCACGGGAACTGCCCGGGCGCCGAGCGCGGCAGCGCATCCGCCTTCTCGTCGCCGCAACCGCCTAGCATTTGGCGCGCGCGAGAATCACCGCGCCACCCGCTCCAACACATACCGCCCGCCCTCCAGCCGATGGTAATAAATCCCCCGGCCATCGGGCGCGAGGGTGGGCGCTTCGGTCAGGCCGGAAATGGCGCTGATGCGTTGCGGTGCGCCGAAGGCCGCGCTTTTGTTCGGGCGCGTGGCGCGCAGCATCACCGTAGCCGGCCCGCTGCGCAAGTGATAGATGCGGGTGAAGAAGATTTCCAGTTCATCGGGCGAGAGCGCCAGCGCATATTCCAAGGCCTCGGTGTTGAGGGCGCGGAAAATCTCGGCACTCCGCGGTGCCACGCGAAAGCCCGCGCCCTCGCGGCGCGCCACCGCCAAGTCCGCGGTTTCGGGCATGGGTCCGCCGCGGAACCGCCCTTCGGCGTAGTAGAGCGTTTCGCCGTCGGCGGAAATTTCGGCATCGAAAATCAATTGCCCGATTTGGCTCGTCGCCATGCCCGGCACCGCGGCCACCGCCGTCACCATGGGCGCGGTGAACGGGCCGGCATAAATGGTCATGCGGTTCTCGAAATAGCTGCGCGTAGTAATGAAATAGAAGCGCCCCGCGTCATCTAAACTCGCCACCGCTTCCAGCGCGGGCGTGTTCACCCCAAGCACTTCGCCGCCGAAACGAAAGTGCAGGGCATCGACGCGCTCGGCGAAAAACAGCTTGGTGTCGCGATGCTTGCTGTTGAGGTCGTTGAAGAAAAGCCAGCGCCCATCACGACTCAAAAAGGGCTCCATCGCATCGCCCGCGTAAGCCTCGATCACCACGCGCTGCGGCGGGCCAAAGCTGTGGTCTTCCGGCAACTGCGGTACGCTCGTCAGCGCGCTGTCATGGGGGGCTTTGCAGGCGGTGATGACGAGCAGGGCAATCAACGTGGTAGTGCTGCGCTGGAGCATGGGGGTTGAGTGTGAAGTTGTTTGGGTGAGTCCTTGCGGGTTTCGCTGCGCCAGCATTGTAACGGGGGGCGATCTCGTTCTGGCTATTTTCGTCGCCAAGCGCTTGGGGCAAAACTGGCGCGCGGCCACGCAAACGTCGAAACCGGCAGCGCTCCCGTTGTAGCGCGGGGCGGCTTGTTGGGCGTCATGACGGTGCCTCGCATATACTTAAAATTTCCGTGCATGAGGATCGCATCGTGCAACTTACCGCAGTGTTTCAAAAGGTCCCTGAAGGTTACATGGGCTTCGTGGAAGAACTTCCTGGCGCCAATACGCAAGGCGCCACGTTGGATGAGGCGCGCGCCAATCTATCGGAGGCTGTAGAACTTGTGCTCGAAGCGAATCGCGCGCTGGCTGAGGAAGCAATTCAAGGCAAACAAGTCATTCGCGAAGCACTCTCGCTGTATGGAGCGCATTGACCTTGTTCGCCACCTCGAAGCGAACGGCTGCTCCTTGTTGCGAGAAGGCGCAAGACATTCCGTCTTCGTTAGCCGAGCATGTAATAAGTCGTCCACAGTGCCGCGCCACCGCGAGATCAATGATTTTCTCGCGCGAAAAATCTGTTGAGATCTTGAAGTTCCGGAACTATGACGGAGTAATGGGATCGGGTGTCGATTAGGTGCGTCGCCTAGACCTTGCGCTGCGCGAACACCACGTCCATGACCGCGCGCGCGGCGTGGGGCCGGCCGATGGCGCGCGCACGATCGCGCATCGTCGCCAGCAACTGCGGTTGCTCCAGGAGCTTCTGCACCCGGAAAACCAGCGTCGTCAGGTCGATGGCTTTGAGCGCGACGCCCTGTTCGAGCAAATAGTCGGCGTTGCGCTCTTCCTGCCCGGGAATGGGAGAATTCAAAATCATGGGAACGCCCATGGCCAAACACTCCGAGGTGGTGAGACCGCCGGGTTTGGTGATGGTGAAATCCGCGCAGGCCATCAAGCGTTCGACTTGGCGGGTGAAGCCTTGCGGAAACAGCCTGCCGGGGAAGCGGGCGGCAAGCTGCTGCAGCGCCGCCAAAACGGCGGTGTTCTTCCCTGCCAGGACGATCAATTGCAGCGGATCTTCCAAGGCGAGCAATTGGGCTGCGGCGGATTCGAGGCTGCCCATGCCCTCACCGCCCCCCATCATCAGGATGGTCTTGCGATCTGGGTTCAACCCGGCCTCTGCGGCGCAAATAGCGCGATCCAAGCCGCCTGAGAACGCAGGCATGATCGGAATGCCCGTGACGTGAATGGCGGACGCTTGAATGCCAGCGGCCTCCATGCGCCAGGCCACTTCCTCGTTGGCGGCGAAGTAACCAGCCATGTTGGGCACGACCCAAAGACGGTGGAGGTCAAAGTCGGTGACTTGCACCCAGACCGGACACTCGATTCGGCCTTTACCCACCTCGCGCCCCAGAAGTTCAGCCGGAAGAAAATGGGTGCATACGATAGCGTCCGGGGCTTGCGCGTGGATCTCCTTGAGCAAGGCCCGCGTGTTCAAACGCTCGACGAGGCGGCGCGAGCGTTGCATGAAACTGCGCGGGTCGGCTTCGTTGGTGGCGCGGTACAGGTGCGCCCAGAGTTCTGGGTGTTTGTTGACCAAACCGAGGTACAGATCGGTATAAACTTTGCGAAAACCGCGCGGTACGAAGTCCATCACGTCCAGATGCGTGGCTTCTCGCGATGAGGGATGCGCGGTGGCGGCAACGCGCAAGGCCTCGGCGGCGCGCACGTGCCCGGCTCCGGCGGAAACACTGAGAAAGAGAACCTTGCGGCCTGCGGCGTTGGGGGTGCTCATGGTTGGGGTAAGATTGGATTCCGTCGGCGACTTTACACTAACCCCGAGGTCTTCACATTGCTGGAGAAGAAATGAGTCGAAGCGATGATTTGGGCGGATAAACGAGGCGCGAACTCCCTTTTTTGCGAGCGGCGGATACACCACAGGTCAAGCCAAATGAATGAGCTAATCGAACTTATGGCCACCCGCGGCTATATGCGCTTGCCGCTGCGACGCAGCGTCTTGGGGCATTTGCACACCGATGGCATGCTCAATGGTCGGCCGGTCGAGGTGTTGGTGGACACCGGCGCGTCGGCTGCGATGGGTACTTCACAAATTCCTTCTGGTGCGCGGTCGCTAGAACGGCGTTGAAGCGCGTGCCGATTTGCTCGATCAGCGCGAACAGCGGCTCGTACAAACCGGGGCCGGTTGGGAGCTTGCGCAGCACCTCCGACCTTCCGGCACACCAGCAGCGATCGCCTTCCCGAATCTCACCGACAATCGCTTTGGCCGCCAACATTGCTCCGGACATGGTTTTCCGGCCCCAGCCATGGCACACTTGCGCGCGTGGTTTCTTTTCTTCAAGGGCGGATAGAACATGACTTCCAGCAAGTTCATTTACGAATTCGAGCAAGGGGACGGCAAGAACAAGATGTTGTTGGGCGGCAAGGGCGCCAATTTGTGCGAGATGACGCAAATTGGTCTCAACGTGCCGCCGGGCTTCACGGTGACCACCGAGGCCTGCCTCGCTTATCTGGAAAACAACCGCCTGCCCGATGGGTTGATGGACGACATCAAGGCCCACATGCGGGCGCTGGAAAAGAAGACCGGCAAGGGCTTTGGCAGCGCCGACAATCCGCTGCTGGTGTCGGTGCGCTCCGGCTCGGCGATGTCCATGCCGGGCATGATGGACACCATCCTCAACCTTGGCCTCAACGAAACTTCGCTCGCTGGGCTCATCCAGCAAACCGCCAATCCGCGCTTCGCGTGGGACGCCTACCGGCGCTTCATTCAGCTCTTCGGCAAAATCGCGCAGGGCATTCCCGACGAAGCCTTCGATGAGAAGATGCACGCCGCCAAAAAGAAGAATGGGGCCTTGCAGGACGTAGACCTCACCGCCGAGCACCTTCAGGAATTGGCGGGCGAATTCCTGGCCGTGGTGCAGCGCCACACCGGCAAACCTTTTCCGAGCGACCCCTATGAGCAATTGGAGATCGCCGTCGGCGCGGTGTTTCGCTCCTGGATGGGCAAGCGCGCGGTCGACTACCGCCGCCAATTCAGGATCACCAAAGAAATGGCCAATGGCACGGCGGTGAACGTGTGCACCATGGTCTTCGGCAATATGGGCAACGATTCGGGCACCGGTGTGGGCTTCACGCGCAATCCCGGCACGGGCGAGAACCTGATTTACGGTGAGTATTTGGTCAATGCCCAAGGCGAGGATGTGGTGGCCGGCATCCGCACGCCGAAACCCATCGCCGAGATGGAAAAGCAGATGCCGGAGATCTATCGCCAATTGATGGAGCTGCACAACCGGCTGGAGTCGCATTACCAAGAGGTACAGGACTTTGAGTTCACCATCGAGAAGGGCCGCCTCTATTGCCTGCAAACGCGCAACGGCAAAATGAACGCCCGCGCCATGGTGCGCACCTCGGTGGAGATGTTCCGCGAAGGTCTCATCAGCAAAGAGCGCGCCATCACCCGCGTCGATCCGGCCATGCTGGAGCAGTTGCTGGTGCCGCAACTCTCCCCTTCGTTTCGCGGCAAATCGCTGGCGCAAGGTCTGGCGGCTTCGCCCGGCGCCGCCTCGGGCAAGATCGTTTTCGATGCCGACACCGCCGAGGCGCGTGGCCTCGCTGGCGAGCGCATCATCCTGGTGCGCGAGGAAACCAAGCCCGAAGACATCCACGGCTTCTTTCAAGCGCAGGGCATTCTTACCAGCCGCGGCGGCAAAACCTCGCACGCCGCGGTGGTGGCGCGCGGTATGGGCAAGCCCTGCGTTTCGGGTTGCGAGGCCATCGTCATCGATGGGGTGGCGCGCCGCGCGGTGATCGGCGAGGCCACGCTGCATGAAGGCGACGTCATCACCATCGACGGCGGCTCGGGCCATGTTTATGCCGGTGAAGTGCCGACCGTCGAAGCCGAAGTTTCCGAAGAAATGTCGGTGCTGCTCGAATGGGCCGACGAAGTGGCGCGTTTGCAAGTGATGGCCAACGCCGACACGCCTGAAGACGCCGCCCGCGCCCGCGCCTTCGGTGCCATGGGCATCGGCCTGTGCCGCACCGAGCGGATGTTCAACAGCACCGACCGCTTGCCCATCGTGCAAGAGATGATCCTCGCCGAGACGGCCGAGGAACGCCAAGCCGCGCTCGATCGCCTACTGCCGATCCAGCGCAATGACTTCAAGGGCATCTTCAAAGCCATGAAGGGCTTGCCGGTCACGGTGCGCCTGCTCGACCCGCCCATGCACGAGTTTCTGCCTACGGCGGCGCAGCTCGAACTGGAGATCGCGCATCTGCACCACCTGCGCGACACCCTCAAAGGCTTGGAAGAACTGCCGGAGACTTTGAAGCTCCTGAACCCCAAGCTCTACCAGCAGTATGCCGACGGTTTGGTGAAGCTCACCGACAGCATGCACGCCTTCAAGGTATCCCATCTCGAAGACGACGCGATTACCAAGAAGGAAAAGGTGCTCAAAAAGGTACGCGCGCTGTCCGAAGTGAACCCCATGCTGGGCCACCGCGGCGTGCGCCTCGGTATCACTTATCCAGAAATTTATTGCATGCAGATTCAAGCCATCCTGGAGGCTGCTGCGCTCTGCGCCAAAGAAGGCGTGCAGGTTTATCCGGAAATCATGGTGCCGCAAGTGGCGACGGTGGAAGAGCTGCGCCGCATCCAGAGCTATGTGCAGCGCCTGCATAAAGTGGTGGAACTCACTCACGGCATCAACGTGCGCTTCAAGTTTGGCTCCATGCTCGAAGTGGTGCGCGCCTGCATGCGCGCGCATCGCATGGCGGAAATCGCCGAGTTCTTCTCCTTCGGCACCAACGACCTCACCCAGGCGACTTTCTCGTTTAGCCGCGAAGACGCGGAAAACAAGTTCCTGCCGGCTTACAACGAGTCGGGCATCTTGCGCGACAATCCCTTCGAGGTGCTTGACGTGAAAGGCGTCGGGCAAGTGATGCGCATGGCCGTCGAGCGCGGCCGGCAAACCAACCCGGAACTCAAGATCGGCATCTGCGGCGAACATGGCGGGCACCCCACGTCGATACACTTCTGTCATCACATCGGTTTGAATTACGTGTCCTGCTCCGGGCCGCGGGTGCCCATTGCCAGGCTGGCGGCGGCGCAGGCCAAATTGCAGGAGGCGCAGTACGTCGATCCGAGCTGAGAAATCGGAACCCGGACAAATCCGCGTGATGATGCAACTCGTTTGGCCTCAGCGGGAACACCTCGCATCCTATGTCGCCGCTTTGGAGATTGGGTGGTCGCCCGATAACGTCCGCGGACAGGCGGCAACGGATGAGGAATTGCGCCGCATCGCCGCCGATGCGCAGGCCTTTCTGGCAAGCAAAGTGGACCGCGAAGCCAAAGGCGACCCCATCACCTTGCCCGACGGCAGAGTGGTGGCGCGCTTGCCCGGCTTTCAGCGCTGGCTTTGGGATGGCGAGTTCTGTGGCGTCATCGGGCTTCGTTGGCAACCGGGCACCGAGGCGCTGCCCCCGCATTGTCTGGGGCATATCGGCTACGCCGTGGTGGCCTGGAAGCGCAACCGGGGCTATGCCACCGCGGCGCTCGCGCAAACGCTGCCACTGGCGCGGGCCGAGGGGCTGCGTTATGTCGAGATCACCACCGACCCAGACAACTTCGCTTCTCAGCGGGTAATCGAAGCCAACGGGGGCATCTTGTTCGAGCACTTCGTCAAGCCGGCCCAATTGGGCGGCAAGCCCGGGCTGCGGTATCGGATCGCGCTGGAGTGAGCGCCTTGGTCGGGCAAAGGCGCGGTGGCGAGCGGGCTGCAGGTGAGCTGCGTCTCGCAGTTAGTGTGGGCGACGGGTCTGGCGTGAGCGAAGTGTTTGCCGTAGCGGCGATCGCGGCGGCCGTGGTTGAGAGCTGGCGATGATCGAACTACCTCGCGAGTCGTTCGCCGGCCTCCTGCCCGCGCTGCGCGCGCTGCCCATCAATCACCTCTTTGCCCGTGCGGTGCTGGAGCGCTGCGTCGACGGGTGGGTGTGGGTCGATGAGGCCCAACCCCCGGCTATGGTGCACGTTCTTCACCCCTACGGCATGACGCTTCTGTTTGGGGATACGGCGGCGGTTTCGCCGCCAACCCTCTCACATCATCTGAATGTGCAGGCCAGAGCGGCGGCTGATCGCTGGATGCAAGTGTTTCCCGCGGATCAAGCCGCTCGGGTGCGCGAGCTGCTGCAAGCCGAAGTGGCCGATCGGAATTCGGCTTCGGCCGGCGCGAAGCCGCAGCAATTCACGCGCGCCAATTTTCGCTTCGATGCAATGCGTTTTGCCGCGACACACTCCTCGCGGCAGATTCCCGCAGGCCACACGCTGCGCCCCATGACTGAGGCGGATTTTGGACTCCCTGGTCTCGGTGTTTCGCCCGCGTGCTTTTGGCGCAATGCGCGACAGTTTCTGCAAGGAGGCGGCGGCTGGTGCGTCGCGCGGGGTGATGAAGTCGCGGCCATGGCCTTCTCCTCATTTCGCTTTGGCAATGAATTGGAAATCGGCGTCGAAACCCGCGCCAGCTTTCGGCGTCAAGGCCTGGCGCAATGGGCTGCCGTCGCGTTGATCGAATCTTGCCTCGCGCAGCACTTGCAACCGGTATGGGCCTGTCGCAAAGAGAACGTCGCTTCCTATGCTCTGGCGCAGCGTTTGGGCTTCGTGCCCACTGCGGAAATTCCCTATTTCCGGCTTCCGGCATGGGCGAGCGGCTGAGCTTGCCGACTGGTGGCCCCACCCAAGGAACCATCATGCCCTCCGCTCTCCTCATCATCGACGTTCAAGAAGCGCTTTGCACCGGTGTTTACGCCACCCATGACGCAAGCGGAGTGATCGCGCGCCTCAACGCGGTGGCGGCGCGGTTTCGGGCGGCCGGCGCCTTGGTGGTGGTGGTGCAACACGAGGCGGCGACGGGTGCGCTGGCACGCGGTGAACCGGGCTGGCCGTTGGCGGCGGCGCTGCAAGTGGAGCCCACCGACTTTCGCTTGCACAAGAAAGCGTCCGACGCCTTCCATGAAACCGCGCTGCACGATCTGCTGCAAACGCGCGGCATTACCAAGCTGGTGGCGGGTGGCATGCAAAGCGAGTTCTGCGTCGATTCGACCATCCGCCGCGCCCTCGATTTGGGCTACACCGTCACGCCCATTGCCGATGGGCACACCACGCTCGACAATGCGGTGCTCAGCGCGCCGGCGATTTCCGCGCACCACAACACAACCTGGGCAAACCTCACGAGCTATTGCGTGCGCGCGGTGCCGCGGCCGGCTGCGGAAATCCTTCCCTAGGGCGGCAGGGGCGCGCGATCGCTGGCTTTTCCCCACGACCATCTTTCGCGACGTCATTTGTTTGCCAAGCCGCTGAGATACTTGTTGCCGTAAGCCTCTGGCGGTTTATCATCGCGTTCGAATCTGCGCACGCCGCAACCCTTGCGGCCCACTACTTTTCACTTAACCAGGAGAACGAGATGCGCCCCCTACTTTTTGGCCTTGCCATCCTCAGCGTTGTGGCGACGAGTCCGGTCATCGCCGCCGAATTGAAGAACCATCCGGCGGTTACGCCTTACGCCGGCAGCGTGGCGACACGGCGCGATGACGATGGTTTCAAGTCTTATGCGCTGGTGACCGCGGTCAACGAAAAGGGCAAGACCGATGAAGAGATTCTGCAAACGCTGAAGGTTTCCGGAAACCTCATCCGCTTTTCCTACGAGAACCCGAAGAACCGCTCAGCCCATGAGATCTACGCCAACTACCGCGAAGGCTTGGAGAAGGGAGGCTTTCAAATTCTCTACGCCTGCATCGAGAAGGAATGCGGCCCGAGTTATGCCACCAGCCGCTGGGCGCGGGTGACGGGTTTGCGGCTGTTCTCTCCGGAGATGCGTTACATCGCCGCGAAAGGCTCCAAGAATGGGCAAGAAATCTACGTGGCGGTGCTGGTGGCCAAGCTGCGCCATCAAGTCGAGATCGTCGAAGTCGCGCCGATGGACAAAGGGCTGGTCACCGCCAAAGCAATCGGAGAAGGCCTGCGGCTGGACGGTCGCGTCGTGCTCGACGGCATCTTCTTCGATACCGACAAAGCGACGATCAAGCCCGAGTCGAAGCCCGCCCTGTTGGCGATCAAGACGTTCCTGAGCGAACATGCGGCCCTCAAGGCCTACATCGTCGGGCATACCGACGGCACGGGAGATTTCGGGCACAATATGCAGCTATCCAAAGATCGGGCGGCCGCGGTTGTCGCGGCGCTGGTCAATGAATACAAAATCGCGCCGGAACGCCTTGCCGCGCACGGGGTGGGTCCGCTCTCGCCGGCCCGCACCAACAAGAGTGATGCCGGGCGTGCGCAAAACCGCCGGGTGGAGTTGGTGGAAAGGTAAGGCGCCATCGGCCCCGAGCTTGCGGGCGAGATCGATGGGCGCAGGCTCCCGATCGCGCAGTATCGGCTCGGTCAACAAGTTTCTCCGAGGTAGCTGCGGCCCGGGGCGATGCGACGCCCGATGACGGGAATCGCCCTCCGGGTGCGCTTTGCCCAGTACTGTTCCGGCTCGCCTGGGAAACCGCGATGTGAATTCCGTCCCTACCTCGTCCCGCCGCCTCACCCGCGCAGCGCGAGGTGCGCGAGATAGCCAGAGCGCGACTCGCCGGCGGCTTTGGCGGCGGCGTCGATACGGCGCAAGACGCGGGCGGGCAAGGTGATGTTTACGCGTTCGGTCTTGTCCGAGAGCTGAGCGAGGTCGACGGCCACCACGGCCCACACCCACCCTTTGAACTCTTTTTTCTTCTGATGCTCCGCCAGCGAGCGCGGCTCGGGCACGGCGCCGCCATCGTCGATCACGGTTTCCAGCCACAGTTCGATGGCCTCGCGGGCATTGTCCAGCGCTTCGTCCAAGGTGTCGCCGGCCGAGAAACAGCCGGGCAGATCGGGTACGACCACCCCGAAGGCCTGCTGGGCGTCGCCCGGCTCGATTGCGATCGGATACTTCATATTTCGATTCCTTTCATTGCAGCCCCGCTTGCTTCATCAGCGTGAGGACCAGGCCAGCGCCCAAGTCCTTCTTGGGATGGGGAACGCTGAGGTGCCCGCCACGCGCAAGGTGATTCTCCCTACTCACGCCCCATCACCTTGCGTGAACCGGCCCGATTGCCCGCGCCAGCCGCCGCACGCACTCCGCCATTCGTTGTTCCTCCAAATTGCCGTAACCCAAAACCAAGCCGTTGCAGCGCACGGGCGGCTTGGTGTGCTTGCTCAGCGGCCGCACGCCCAAGCCCAAGCTGGCGGCGCGTGCGGCAACCTGCGTGTCGCGCAAGCGTTGCGGCAGCCACAGCACGAGATGCAGGCCCGCCTCGCCGCCGGTGATGGAAAAGCGTTTTCCGAAAGCGGCGTCGAGCGCGTCGCGCAGAGCGGCCTGCCGCGCGGCATAGCGGCTGCGCATGCGGCGCAGATGCGCGGTGTAGTCGCCGCGCTGGATGAAATCGGCCAAGGCCCGCTGCTCCATGCCTTGCCCCGGACGCGTGGCTTCGGCGGCAGCGTGCGCGAAATCGCCGGCGATGCTTTGTGGCAGCACCAGATAGCCCAAGCGCAGACCCGGATACAGCGTTTTGCTGAAGGTGCCGACATAGGCCACTGGAGCGTCGGGCTGCAGGCCGAAGATCGCCGGCGGTGCCGGGCCCGCGCGGCGAAATTCGCTGTCGTAATCGTCTTCGATGATCCAGCTCCCGCGCTGCCGGGCGCGCTCGATGAGCGCCAGGCGGCGCGGCAGGGACATCACCCAGCCGGTGGGGTATTGGTGCGAAGGTGTGACCAAAATGAGACGCGGCGGGTGCTTGCGCCAATCGTCGGCGCTGGGCGCGAGGCCTTGCGCATCGACGGGCAGGTCATGCACTTCGAGGCCGGCGAGCTGAAAGGCAATGCGCGCCGAGCGATAGCCGGGGTTCTCCAGCCACACGGTGTCGCCGGCGTCCGCCAAGAGCCGCGCGCACAGATCGAGGGCCGCCTGGGTGCCGCTGGTGATGACGATTTGGCTCGCGGCGACGGCAAGACCGCGCACCGTGCTGAGGTGGCCAGCCAGAGCGTCGCGCAGCGCCGGGTCGCCGCCCAAAGCAGCGTAGCCGAGCTGGCGCGAGCTTGCCTCGCGCCAGGCGCGCGCCAGGCAGGCGCCCCAGCGGCGAAAAGGAAAGGCACTGTAATCCGGTACGCCGGGCGCAAAGGGTAGCGTCGCGCCCGCGGTGGTGGGTTCGGGCCGCAGCGCGGCGGCAGCGCGGGTCGATAGCTGCGGCGCCGCGGCGGGGGCCGCTCGGCCACCCGTGCGCCCAGCGGTGCGCACCGCCAGGGCGGCGACGCGCGTGCCTTGGCGATCGCTCAGCAAGCAACCTTCGGCCACGAGCTGCTCGTACGCGTAGAGCACGGTGTTGCGCGAGATCTGCAAAGAGGCGGCCAGGCGGCGACTGGCGGGCAGCCGGGTGTCGGGTGCGAGCCGCCCGGAAAGGACGGCTTCGCGCAGACGCAGGTAGATCAGCCGCTGCCGTGGCAGGGCCGCCGGCAGCGGCGGCGCAAGCAACCATTCGAGTTCCATCGTGGCTCCATGAGACGGCTTGGTCGTGGCGCTATGCAAGGTACCATGATCCGCCTAGACTCGGGGCTGATTTCTTCTCAAGAGCCCGCCATCATGCCTGCACCCACCGCGCCTTCTTCGCGCACCCGCCTGCGCCGCCTCCCCGATCGCGCCCACTACGGCGCCGAGACCATCCATGCCATCGTCGATGCCGGCTTGATTTGCACCGTCGCCTTTCAAATCGACGGCGCGGTGCATGCCATCCCGGTCAACCATTGGCGCGTCGGCGAGTTTCTCTATATCCACGGCGCCAAGTCCTGGCGCATGCAGCAAGCGATCACCGAGGGTGATGCCTGTGTCACCATCGCCATGGCCGACGGCTTGGTGCTGGCGCGTTCGGCCATGCACCACTCGATGAATTACCGCTCGGTGGTGATCTACGGCCGCTTCGAGGTCATCACGGATGCGACGGCCAAACGGCGCAGCCTGCAAGCCTTCATCGAAGGGCTTTACCCGGGTCGCTGGGATACTTTGCGGCCGATCGACGAGAATGAGCTCAAGGCCACCAGCGTGCTGCGGCTTCCCCTCCTGGAAGCCTCGGCCAAAGTGCGCAACTGGGGCGCAAAAGACGCCCCCGGAGATTTGCACTGGCCGGTGTGGGCCGGCGTGCTACCTTTGCAGACGACCGTCGGCGCGCCGCGCCGGGAAGACAATTGTGTGGAAGGGGAATCGCCGCGGACGCGGTTCGATGCGATATCTTGACCCATTTGGCGCGTGCGCCACGCTCAACGAAAGAGGCGCTGCGCCGCCGAATCACCAGTACCGCATGGCGTTGCCGAAGAGTTCCGTGAGATGCGCTTCGGTAACCGCCTTGGGCGCGTTTTTGACTAGCCGTTGCTGTGCCCAGGCACCCGCGGTGAGCGTGGGCAAATCGCCCAGGTCGTAGCCAACTCCGGCGACGCCATTGGGGATGTCGCACACGCGCATCAACTCGATCAGCCGGCGCGCGACGATCTCACCCGCATCCTGCGGCGTCGCGCCCTGGGTGTCGGCGCCCAGCCAGCGCGCGGCATCGAGGTGTCGATCAGGGCAGGCATCGGCGGTATAGCGAAACACTGCCGGCGCATTGACGATCACCGACATGCCGTGCGGCACCATAGGCTCCTCTTGCGGATAACCGGGCGCGCGAAAGGCGCGCACGCCGCCGGCCACCGCGTAGGCCATGCCATGCGGCAAGTGCACACCGGCGTTGCCGAAAGCGATGCCGGCGAGCGTGGCGGCCCACATCATGCCGTCGCGCGCTTCATGGTCGGTGGCATCGCGCACCGCGCGTTCGAGGTAACTGCCAGTGAGTCGCAGGGCTTTTTCGCAGCCGAAATCGCTCCACGGATTCGCGCCCTGACTCATCGGCCGCAGGCTGGGCCGTTCGGGCTTGGCCCTTCGCGTGTGCGGCAAAGCGGTGTAGCTCTCCAAGGCGTGCGAGAGCACATCGAAGCCGGAGGCGGCGACCACCGCCGCGGGCAAAGTCCAGGTTGTGGTGGGGTCGATCAGCGCGAGGGTGGGTCGCAGCCGGCGGGAGACGATGCCGGTTTTTACGCGCTTTTCGACCCAATCGAAGATGGCGATGCCAGTACATTCGGCACCGGTGCCGCAAGTCGTCGGGCAAGCGATGTGGGGTTTCAAGGGCCCCGGCACGGCGCGGCCTTCGCCCAAAGGCGCGTTGACATAAGCGGCGAACTCGGCGGGGTAGCTCGCGTAGAGGTTGGCCGCTTTGGCAGTGTCGATCACCGAGCCGCCGCCCACCGAAACGAAACCGTCGAATCGCCCCTCCGCGGCAAAACGTGTCGCCTCCCGAAAGGCCTGGTCGGTGGGTTCGACGACGACCTCGGGGTAGAGCACGACATCGATTCCCGCCGCCGCGAGCGAGCGTTGCACCCCGTCGACATGCTCCAAAACCGCCAGGCGCGGGTCGGTGAAAAGCGCCACGCGCTTGAGTCCGAGATTGCGCGCCTGATCACCCGCCTCGGCAAGGCAACCGGGCCCAAAAGTGATGGCGGAAATGTCCACCGAAAAGACCGCATCGCCGCCTTCGGCGAGGGCGTAGTGATGGCAACAGGACATGGCGACTCCGGTCGAAAAGGGTGCGGAACGAAAAAAAGAGGGCGGACCGGAGTTGAGTATAGTTGATGCGCCCGCTGCCTTTGACGGAAAGGGGCGCCGCAGGCGTGGGGCGGCGCCCAAGATCATCCTGAAGCTGGATGACGCGAGAGCCTGTCGCCTGGCCAAGCTCTGAGTTCAGGCGGTTGCTAGGGCCGCAAAATCTTTTGTACGGTGTATTTGACGATACCCGGTCCGAAACCGCGCACTTCCAGCGCTACGCCGTAACCGAGGCCCTGATAGAAAGGCAGGGCCTGAAAGGACCAGGTTTCCAGATAGATCAAGCGGCATTGGCGCGCCCGGGCTTCGGCTTCGAAAGCAGCCATGAGTCGGCTGCCGATCCCCTGATGGCGCAGGGTCTCTCCAACCCAAAGCTGTTGCAGTTCGCAGTTTTCCCCCCAAGTGCGGCCTACCGCGCCGCCCAGCACGGCACCATCGTCATGGCGCGCAAAAACGAACAAACCGCGCACTTCGTGCAAGGGGGCATGCGCTTCGTTGTAGTCACCGATGCCCTGGTCCACTAGCGCGGCATCACTCGGCGGCGCGATCTCGTGACGGGTGTATTGCACGGATGGCGGCAGGCGACGTTCGATCATGCCGATTTGCCTTCGGCGCTCATGAACTCCACGCATCCGATCCAGTTCTTCTTGCGGCGGGCCAGGCGATCGGGGGTGGATTCACCCTCGAAGCTCATGCCGACGCGGCGGTAGATCGCGGAGTCCACGTTCTCGAAGCAATTGGCGTTGACCACCGCAAACCACTGCTCGTCGATGCGGCAGGTGATGAAAGGCAGCGCGCCGCACGCGGTGCAGATGTGAAAGCGTGCGGTCTGGGTGGCGAAGGAGTAGGGTGTCATCCGCGCCGGGTCGCGCACCCAGACGCGCAGTGTGCCGGCGGGGTGCGAGGTCCAGGCGGCGCCATGTTTGCTGCAAAAAGAGCAGGAGCAGATGCGCAGCACGATTTCTTCCGGTGCCGGCGTCCAGTCGAGCGCGAAGCGCAGATTGCCGCAGTGACAGCCGCCCTGAATGTTCATCGCCGAATCCGTCCTCGTTCTACTGCGCGGTTGTCGCCCGAAATCTGGTGCGAGCGCATGGCAATCAGCCGTTTACCTCCGCTCGGCTGGGGGTGCGTTCGCCGGGCGGGGCTTCGGGTTGGTGGTACCAGGCACGGTGCGGCGACAGTTCGCCGCAAGCGGGGCACTGCGTTTTCTCCCAGCGGTAGCCGCAGCCTGGGCACACGCCGGCTGTCCAGAAAGTGTGCCAGACCGTC
Organism: Casimicrobiaceae bacterium; assembly: GCA_026646885.1. Taxonomy (GTDB): domain Bacteria; phylum Pseudomonadota; class Gammaproteobacteria; order Burkholderiales; family Casimicrobiaceae; genus JACPUX01. The sequence continues at coordinate 230,835 of JAPKHK010000006.1, forward strand.
CCGCAGCTGGGGATACAGGACCAGCGGTCTTCGGCCCGCGGACGGTAGCCGCACTGGGGGCAGTAGATCAAAGGTTCGGGCATGGCGGGGATCGCTCACGCGAGGCGGGCGCCGCATTCGAGCAGCAGCTCGCGCAGCACCGAGCGGTGGCAGAGGTTTTCGTCTTCGCAATAACAGCCCACCGAGAAATTGGCGCTGTGCGACAGGAGCGCCAGCAACGCGATAGTGCGCGCATTTTCTGGAATGGCCATTTCGTTCCGGTAGAGCCGCTTGAAGCGCTCCCATTCGGACTGCGTCTTGGCCGCTTGCGCGAGTTTCACGGTTTCCGCGCTGGGCGCCAGGTTGGGGTACCACAGGTCGTACCAGTTCTGGCGGGCGAACTCACTCTTGGGCACGCCGCGCGGTGGCCGGCGCACCGTGCCCAGCCGTGGGCCCTCTTCGGGCATGCGCGGTGAGCCAAGACGCACCACGCGAAGGCTCACGCGGCGCCCTCCATTGGCGCAAACTCAGTGCCGATGCCGGTGTCCGTGAGCATCATCCTGCTGACCGGCGGCTGCCGGTTGGTGAGCCTGTGCCTTGCCGTTAGCCGCGTAGCCCCGCAGGACGCCGTAGCGCGCCACCTGTCCTGGCGAAAGAATGCGCGTCTGCGCCAAATGCGCTTCGAGATGCGCAGCGCGCAGCTTGCCCTGCAACGTGCCGATTCGGGCAGTGGCCGCGTCGAGTTGCGCTGGCGTGACTTGCTTGCGGGCGAAGAGCGCATCGAGTTCCCGCTCGGCGTCGACGAGCTGTTGACCCAGCGTTTTGGCCTTGGTTTCCATGGACTTGAACAGGGCTTCAGTTTCCGCACGCTGCTCGGGGTTGAGCGACAAGGATTCGGCCAGCTCCAGCACATGTGCCGGCCCGGGGTAGCCGTTGAGCTCCGCCGCTTTGGCGAAACCCATGCCGCGGCCGGCCAGCAAGTCCGCTTGCTCTTCGGCGGAAAGCGCTTTGATGCTGCGCGCCTCCTGGCCCGCGTAAGGCGAGGGCGTGACCGCGGCGGCGAGGGTGGACAGGGACAGAAGGAAAAAGCTGCTGGCGATTTTCATGGCGAGAGGGCAAAGGGGGGACGAAGAGGTTACAGCGCGAACTTACGGCCGCTCCAAGCGGCTTGTCAACCGGGAGCGCAACCGCAGCGCCGCGCTCGCCAATCCAAGAGCCAGGAGGCTTGCTGGCGGCCTAGGGTTCGCCGGCCCAGTAGTCGAGCGTCTCGCTGCGTTTTTGAATCACTCTAAAGGACTTCGCACCCCAATGCCTCGCGGCAGCGACGTATTTGTCGGAATCGGGGTACTCGACGATCTCGGGCGATTCCTGGGTGCTGATCGAGAGGTATTTCAGCGGCGCGGCGGAGCTATTGATGATCTGGTGCGGATAAGCCGGCCCGGGGGGGATGAAGATCACATCGCCGGCGCGCAGGGGCAGCATTTCTCCGGCCACCCGCAGCGTGCCACTGCCCTCGAGCACGACAAACATTTCTTCCTGCGCGTGGTGCAAGTGGTAGGGGCAGCTGCGCTTGCCCGGCGCGACGACGTCGTAGGAAATCCCCAGTTTGCGCGCCGCGGTACCTTCGGCGAGGCGCGCTCCCTCGCCCTGATAGAGCGGCGGGCGCAAATAACCTTCACGCGGGGTGTCACGAAAATTGCGAATCAGTGCCGCGGCCAGCGCGGCGGCTCGTTCGTTCATGGCGTGTGCTCGGTGGCGCGTTGTGGTCGATCAGGTGTCCATTATGCGGCGTGACGCGGGTCTTGTCTTTGGCGCGATCGTCATACGCTGACCATCGCCCTGAGTCCGACGTGGCGTGCAAAGGTAAAGCCGCCCTCGCGGTCTCGCCCATGGCCCTCCCGCCAGCATCGGCAAGAAAACCGGTCTTGCCGGTGAAATCGGCGCGGCCCAGCCAGGCTCTGCTTGCACGAGGCTCTCGGTCTGCGCCTCTGGCGTATGGCAGTGCAGCGAGCCGCCCACCACGCGACCGCTGAACCACACCTTGCATTCGCGCAATTTGGCGCCGGCAAATTCTTCGATGTAGGCGATGCGCAACACGTCCACATCCAGGCCGCACTCTTCGCGCACCTCGCGGCGGGCCGCCGCGACGAGGCTTTTGCCGTCTTCAACGCCGCCACCCGGCGCCACCCAGAAATCGTGAGCCCCCTGCCGCGATGCGATGCTGAATCCGGCTCATGGCAAATCGGACTCCGGCCGGTCCCGTGGCACTTGCGCCCAGTAACTTTCCAAGCCTTCCCCGGAGAGGGACTTTACGCGCACCGCAAGATCGTTGAGCTGGCCGCCGGTGTCGACGCTCCTGCGCCGGCGCACTTCGACGAAGCCGCGACGTGCCCAGAAGCGCTCGGCACGGGTATGGCCAAGCACTACGCCCAAGCGCAACCACGATGCGCCGTTCGCCTTGATCCAGCCCTCCATCGCCTGGTAGATCGCCGCTGCGATACCGTGGCCGTGCCAGCGAGTGGCGAGCAGGAACAGACTCAGGTGCCACACACCCTTGGCGCCCAAGTCCGAAACCACCGTCGCCATGCCTTGCAGCGTGCCTGTCCCGTCATAGAAGCCCAATGTCTGTTGCTCCGCATAGATCAAATAGGCCGGCGGGCGCTCCTCGAATTCGATCTGGGCCTCTCCAGGCAGCGCGCGGCGTCCATTGATGGCCAGAAAATAGTCCGGGTTGGCATCAAACAGCGCCTGCAGAGCGGGCACGTCGCTGGCCGCCAATCGCCGGCCAACAAAGCCTGGGACGGAAAAGAGGATTACTGGAGTTTGTGTGTCGCTCATTGCCGAAAATAGATGCAAAGCTGCACTTCATCCCATTCGATACGGGCGCGGGGAGCGCGCTGGCGCTGGGTTTCCAAGGCCACGACGCGCAGGATCTCTTGACGTCGGCCCTGTGCCCAAGGGTGGAGTCGATCCCAATCTTGGGCCGAAGGAATACTCAGTATCGCCAACACGTCGCCACCGCCGAACTCCCAATAGAGCCGACAGCTTTCACGGCCTTCGCGATACTCCACGGTGCCGCTGCGGCCGGCGCTGGTGATGATGACCTGTGTGCTCAATCGTTCCTTCCGGCGTTGCGGCCCATGCGCCACTGCCTCCCAACCCACAGGGCGATTCCCAGGGCGGCGGAGAGCCCGCAAGCGGCGTGGAGCGTCTCCAGGGAAACGATGCCCAAGAGCCCATTGGCATGCGACCACGGCGCCCACGGTTTCATGTCGGCATGCATGATGCTGTCTAGCGCGACGTGCGAGTAGGTGCCGAGAAACGCTCCCAGGGCAACCGGCGCGGCCGCAGAACTCTCGCCGGCCGCCAAGCGCGCGAAACCGATGCTGCCCAGCTCGAAGTTCCAGCGGCGCAGCAAGGGGCGGCCCAGCAGCGCGGTGCCTACGCCAGCGGCCAGGGCGATGCCTGTTGCGCCGAGGTAGGTGTGGCTAGGGCCATGCAGAATCAGCGCATCGCTGAAAATGCCGACGAGCGGTTCGAGATCCATGGCGACTTGCGCCATGCCGAAGGCAATGAAGCTGAACCGCTCTCCGGCCAAGGCTTTGAGCGCAAGACCCGGTCCGAAATGAAAAGGCGTGAAGGGCATGACGAATGGGGCAGTGTCGCTGGAGAGCGCCGCTGCCGTGTTCAGGCGAGCAGGAGCGGGTTCACAGCCGGACCTTGCACTTCTTCGACTTGCGCTCCAGCACCAACCACTGCGGCAATTCCGCAGTCGTGCCACATTTGCCGCTCGATTGTGTGCCAGTGAAGTCGAGGCGCAACTGATCTCTTTCGACGAAAATCAACACGGTGTCTCTTTGGCTGCGATTGGTCGGCTTGCCTAACTCAATTTCCGTCTTCGTACCGTATTCGCGCCAACGATCCGTGCCGGTGCCGCGGGTTGATTCCAGGTGGCAGCTATCGCCCCAGCGGTCTTCCGTGCCGCAGAAGTAATTCCCAAAAATGAAGTTCTGCGCTTGGCCGTTTTTCATTTCGATGATTGCGGAGCCGTAGGTGCAACGGCCCTTGACCTCGTAGCTGCACTCGAAGAAACCTTCGACTTCGCCGGCGGTGCACGGCAGCGTCCAGGCGGCAAGTGCTAGCAAGAGAACGATGCGCGAGTTCATCGCCCCAACCTCCCTTCGTTTCGACGTGTCTGCTACGACGCGACTAGCGCCCAACGCCGTGCATTTTACTCCCCATCTTGCGGGCAATGCCCGCCCGAGTGTGCAGCGCGCGCTTCGACCGATCAGAGCCCCAAGCGCTCGAATGCCACCTGTTCGAGGGGATGAGGCGTATCCGGCAGCACGCGCAGCTCGGCCTGCGGCAGGCACGCCGCCACTGCGCTTGCTTCGGCGACACTCACCATGTTGTCGCGCTCGCCCACCATGATGCTGATCGGCGTTTGGATGCGCGCCAAGTTCGCGTCGCGAAATTCGCCCACTTCGCCGAGGTGGGTGAGGAGCGCGGCCGTCTTGCGCACCAAGGTTTGCCAGTCGTCCCCGTGCCGCTGCGCCAACGCCGCCGCCAGCTTGGGCACCTTGCGAGCCATCGCCTCCGGGTCGAGCATGGTGGCCTCCCGCGCGGCCGTGGCGGCGTCCCACCGAAATTTGGTGCCCAGCGTGGTGATATGCGAAAACCGCCCCGGCTGCTCAAGCGCCGCGAGGCAGGCGACAAAGCCGCCCATGCTGTGACCAAAAACCCGCGTCGTGGCGATGTCGTGCCCGTCGAGGAAGGCAAACACGTTCTCGACGAAGTGCTCCAAACCAAAGGGCCGGCCCGGCCGCGCGGCCTTGCCGTGGCCTTCGAAATCCAGGCAACTCACCGCGTAGCGTTCTTCGAGCTGCGGCAACCAGGCGGAAAACTGCGCGCTCGAGCCCAGCGCCCCGTGCAATAAGAGTAGATGCGGGCGGTTCATGAACGACCTTGCGCCATGAGACGAACGGAGTTCCAAGCCGCAATCCGCAAGTGGACCTTTGCGACATCTTGGCTCCCGCAATCCCGCGTGACGGGAGTAGTCCGCTTCATTTGCCGCGATGCTCCATTGGCGGCGGCGGACCGGCGAGGCGGTGGCGAATGACTCGGGTGAGCAAGCCGTGATTGGGCGTTCCAGGCGCATCGATGTAGAGCTGCAGGGCTCCGTGGGCATCGAGAGCAGCCGTGTAACATTTCTCTTGGTGCGAAAAGTGCTGATGCACGATGCACAAGCGCGCTCCGTCTACACGCCAGCGATCTCCCGGCACGGCCTTGTCTTCGCCATAAATCCAGTTGTGCGCCCAGATGAATTGGCCATCCCGCCGGAAGTAATCGTAAGTTCGGTAGGGCCCGGCATCGCCATTGGGAAAACGCGCGAATTCACTCGACCAAGTGCGTTCAAGGACCTGATCGCGCAGCGCGGCGCCCGTGAGCGGCGAACCGGGTGCCGCTTGCGCCGTTGCCGCGCGCAGGGCGCGCGTGGACTCGGCCTGGCGCTCTTCGGACTGGCGCGTGGCATATTGGGCGTCACTGCCCGGGTAACAAGCCGTCAAGTGCAAGGTGATGCCGCCCAGCAGCCCAGTCGCCACCGCCCTCGCGCCTGCTGCAGCATCGGTGATGCGGCCCGTCTTCATGACATTTCCCCTGAAGTTGCTTGCGCGCCGCTAGTCCTGAGACGCCCGCGGCAAATGGCCGCATGGTAGCGCGAAACCCGCCCGCGACGAATGGGGCCATCGGCGTGTTGAGCCGCACAGAGCCCGCCGCCCAGCGAGTCTCGCGCGGCTTGCCGCGTGATGCAGCCTGCGGCATGATGCGCGTGGCTTCCCGACCTAACTGAACCGGTTTGCCAGCCTGCAAGCGTTTCAGCTGGGCAAACTTCGGCATTTTCCGCGCAATGCGCGGGCACGAGTTGACCTGGATGAACACGCCACACGGAGCACACCATGAGTTGGGCGCTTTCTATTCTGTTGGCCTTGTTGACCGGCATCGTGAGTGCGATCGCGGCGGGCTTCGTGGCCGCCGGTTACGCCACCTGGTACCGGGTGTCGAGCTTCGAGGGTGCCGGCGGTTATATGGTCATCGGCGTCGGCCTCTTGGGCGGTCTGGCGGGTTTGGTGTTCGGCTTGGTGGTCGCGCGTTATGGGGCAGGAGGCGAAGCGGGGAGTTTTCCAAGCGCTCTGTCGGTTGCCTTGGGTAGTGTGGCGGTCATCGCGGGTGTCGCCGCTGGGGGCGGCTGGCTGCTGGCGGAACATCCGCCGACCCTCGATGGCCACGAGTTGATGCTGGAAGTCGAACTGCGTCTACCCCCGGGACAAGCTCCCGGCGCCGCGCCGCAAGCGGGCGACTTTTTCAACCTCGAGGTGCTGGTCGACCAACAGTTTCACAGCCGGCAAAGCGGCGAGTTCTCGCCTCAAGAGGCCCGCCAGGAGGGCGCGCGCTGGATCGTTCCAGCTTCGGCTTATCTGCACACCCAACGCGCGGGGCGGGTGATTCATTGGCGCCTAGCGGGCATCGAGGCGCCGCGTTTTCAACTGGCTCTGCCGGCCAAGCCCGGCCACGAGTATATGCAATGGAGCGCGTGGGGCCCGCGCCCGCCGGAGGACCAGACACCGTGGCCGGACACCGAGCCCTCCTACCGCTATCGGGTCCAACCCCTGCTACCGCCTCCACCACCGCCCAGCGAAAGTGAGAAGCAGGCAGCGGCTCTGGCCGAGGAAGAGCGCATCATCGCCGCCTTCGCGCCGGATACGCCGCTGCGCGATTGGTTGCCTTATCTGCGCAGCAGCGCGCCCCAAGCGCGTGTGCAAACCGTACTTGCCCAACTCAGCGCGCGGTCCAATTTCGTGGCCGAAGCGGTTACCTTGATGCGCGATGCCGATCCTCATCGGGCCTCGGAAACGCTCCGTCTGCTGACCCAGATCACCCCCGCGCCGCAAACGCTGGTGGAGCCCGTTCGAGCCTACGGCGCCGAATTGGGGCAACGCTTGCGGGAAATCGTCGCCCTGCCAGTGGAAGACGACCCCGGCTATCACCAGGCGGCCGATTTCTCCTTGCGCTTCAGCGCCTGGCGCGCGGCAGCAAATCATCTGCGCAGTGCGGGCGGCGACTTTGCCCCGGAGCTGGAGACCATCCTCAAGCTCTCGCACCAGCGTGACGACAGCATCGTGCTCCGTTCGGACGTGCGGCGCGTGGCGAGTTACTGGCTTCAGCAATGGAACGGCACGCCACCGGAGAGGCGGTAATGAATCTGCTGCGCGATCCGATTGCTTCGTTAGGCGGTGCTCGCTCCTCGCCTATCTATTCGATATGTCTCGTCGCTGTGCTCCGTCCGCCTCGCACTCGGCTCGCTCGCGACGATTTCTTCACCGCCTTAGAACCAGGCGACCCGCCGCCGCGCTGAACTCACGCCGCCCTTTGTGAGATCGTTCCTTGAGCGACCCCAACACGCCACCCGTCACCTCCCTGCTGGAGCGCTTCATCGCCAGCCGTCCGCAAGGCTTCGATGCCTGGCACGATGGCCTCGGCTACGATCTCACGCTGCTCGCGCAGGCCAACGATCGTGATCGCGCCGACATCGAAAACTGGCTCTTGGCCAACGGTATCGCCGATTGGCCCGCAATCGCAGCCTTGGCCGCGTTGGGAACACCCCGCGCTCGCGAGGCCTTGCGGCGAGTATTCCGCGAAGGCAATGCGCAGCTCAAGGTGGCGGTCTTGCGCCACGTTCCCGAACTCGCCGCCGATGCGCAGCGCAGTGCGGCGCTGATCGCCTCGCTGGAAACCGCCACCTTCTTTCACGGCCTCACCCAGGCCCTCGACCAGGTCGAAACCTTTCACCCCCCCGAAGTGATCGACGCTTTGTGGCGCGGTGCGCGCGAACGCGAAGGCGAAGTGGCCTATCATTTCGCCGCGATGCTGCTGTTCGTTCACGGCAAAACCGATAGCGCTTTCGCGTGGGAGCATCGACCCTTCTTGCTGCGTTTCGTGACTGAAGACCGCATGGAGCGCGAAGCAGCAGTGAGTGATTTGGAGCAAAACGTGGGGCGCCGCGGGGAATAGCAAGTCGCAACTGTAAAACCGCGGGATGATGGCCGCGGTGATGGGTCCGCAGCGCCTTCCCCCAGTCGGTTCTCGGCGCAGACCCGGCCGCCCAGTTTGTTCCCCAACCGTTTGACCATGACCAGCCCAACGACCCTGTCTTCGATCTCTCGCGGTCTGCATAGGCGCTGGAAAATTCAGAATATTCTATCCGCGCAGACCGGATCAACCCCGGCGCCCTTGGCCCTGACGAAATAGACGACTTCCGCCCCGCGCGCGTCACCATCCAGCGTGATGGTCGAAGGATGCCGATCGCGGCTGAGCTTGATCGCGTTGGCGGGCAGGTTCCACGGCAATTGATGCACGGCGAACGAATCGGGGCCGCTCGCGTGTTTCCTGATCGGGAGCAGGCCTATACCAAAACGGGTCGGGTGACGTGCTGCATAGCCTGGGAAGCAATACCTTACTGGCAACGGGGCCAACGGCTCCGGAACGATCGTTACGGTATCGTCCGTGTAACAAACCCGCGAAACGGGACACTCCACTAGTAGCGGCCCCGCTGACAATGCGCTAAAGTTGTCCCAGCCGCTGGGGAGCGGAGTCTCGCTTTTGTGGGGGGTAATCAATCATGAGTCAACTCGGCCTGGGTTCCCCAGTGCGTCGATGCGCATGCCGCTTGGCTGTTCCACCGCCCAATACGGGTAGCGCTTGAGTTCGCTGTGGAGCGCTCGCGCCTCGATAGGACGCTTTTCTGGAGAAGGCATGAAGACCTGGTTGCAAGAATTTGTGGGGCGTTCTCTTGGTCTTCCCGCAGGGAATTTGCCAGACAAGTCTCCCCTCGTTCGTATGAGGCTGCTTTGAGGTTCGCCAGCGGGAGGAGATTTTGGTTTTCTTTGGTTTCGGTTCTGCCGACATAGGAGAATCTGCATCATGACCCAGAGGTTATTTGCCCTGACGCTGCTCAGTGCCACCTTGCTGGCGCCTGCCGCGCAGGCGGCGCAGCGCACGTTCGTGGCCACAACCGGCAGCGACGCCAATACCGCCACCAACTGCGGGCCCACCACGCCTTGTCGAAGTTTCACCTCGGCGTTGAGCGTGACGGATGTCAACGGCGAAATCGTTGTCCTCAATTCGGGCGGCTATGGCCAGGTGACGGTCGACAAATCGGTCTCGATCATCAGTTCGCCGGGCGTTTTCGCCGGCATAACCGCGTTCTCGGGCAACGGTATCGAAATCGTTTGGCCGGCGGACAAGGTCACCCTGCGCGGACTGGTCATCAATGGTGCTGGCGGAACCCACGGCATACAAATGCAGACCGATGGCGAGTTGCTAGTCGAGAAATGCCATGTGAGCGGTTTTTCAATCTACGGCATTGAAGCGACTGGCACCATTCGCCTGCGGGTGGTCGACTCGCTGCTGCGCAACAATGGCACGGGCATTTTGATGCAGTATGGCGTTCGCGCGGAAATTGCCGGCACGCGCCTCTTTGGCAACAACTACGGCATCTATGCCCAAGCCTTGGGCTCGTCGGATATCTCGGTGTCGATCAGTGACGTGGTCATCGGCGGTGGAACCGCAGGAATCGTGTCTTATGGCGGAACGGCCAGCGCGGTTGCTCGGGTCGATGTAATCCGCAGCCACATCAGCAGTGCCGCCAACGGCGTGCTCGTCAACGGGCCGACTGGAATGGCGCGGTTGACCATCGGCGAGAGCATGGTCACCGGCAACGCTTACGGGCTCTACAACGTGGCGGTTGGGACCTCGGTACTTCAGTCGCGGCAGAACAATACCGTCACAGACAACGGCACCAACACTTCGGGTGTCATAACCCCGCTCGCGGGAAGTTGATGGCGCTGGGCGCGGTTCGCCATGCACGCACGATGATTGGAAACGGAAAGGACCTTAACATGTTGGGTGTGTACAAGCGTCAGTCGGGTGCGCGAAAGCACCTCTGGCTGGGCGCCGGGATGCTGGCGTTGGGATTGGGAGGGCCGGGGGCGGTGGCTCAGGCGCAGGAGAAAGCCGTCGTCGCCGGAACCTATCGCGGGCTGCTTCAGGTTGAGCGTTTCAGCGTTTCGCCCCCGCTGCGCGATTTGCCGGTGGCACCTCCGTTCGAACCAGGTCAGAAGCCGCCGATCGAAAGGCGCAGCGATTTACCGACCGGAAACGAGGGGCCGTTGGGACCACAGGATATCGACCCCATCGTGCAGCGTTCGCGAGGCGATGGACCGGACGTTCCCTCACCGACGGTCAGCTTCGACGCAAACTCCGCCACTGGCTACACGCCGCCCGACACCGTGGGCGATGTCGGGCCATCACATTACGTGCAGATGGTGAACACGAGTTTCGCGGTGTACAACAAATCCGGCACCCTATTGGCTGGGCCGTACACCAACAACACGCTTTGGGCGGGGTTCGGCGGAGCCTGCGAGTCTGAAAATTCCGGCGATCCCATCGCGCTTTACGATCAATTCGCCGACCGCTGGCTGCTGATGCAATTCACCTCGGCCGGGCCGACCTACTATCTGTGCTTGGCGTTGTCCACGACGGGAGATCCAACTGCTACCTACTACCGCTGGGCGGTTAGTACCGGGGCCAACTTTCCCGATTATCCCAAGCTGGGGGTATGGAACGATGCTTACCTGGCATCGACCCGCGACTTTGCTCCGGGTTTCATGGGGATTGGGGTCTACGCCTTGAACCGGACGCAAATGCTCGCCGGCAACCCCACTCCCCTGATCATCTCCATGAATACGGGCACGTCGCCGGCCTATGCCATGGGCGATGGCCTTCAACCCGTTGATATCGATGGCTTCACCTTGCCGCCGACCGGGTCGCCGGCATATTTCATCGGCTCGCAAGACAACGGCGGACCCTACGGTGCCCCTAGCGACGCGCTGAACCTCTGGAAGCTCACTTACAACTTCCAAGATCCGCCTTCCTCGTCCCTGCTGCTTGCCGATACCATCGCGGTGACCGCTTTCGATTCGATGCTGGCCGCGTGCTCGGGCCGCAGTTGCGTTCCCCAGCCCGGCACCGCCAACAAGGTCGACCATCAGGGCTACCGGCAGCGGGTGCTGCATCGCGCCGCTTACCGCAATTTTGGTACGTACGAGAGCATCGTCACCAACCAATCCATCGAAGCCTCCGCGATCTCCGGCATCCGCTGGTGGGAACTGCGCAGCCCAAATTCCTCGCCCTTCGTGTACCAAGAAGGCACCTACGCTCCAGGTGCAACCGACGGCATCCACCGCTGGTTCGGCAGTTTCGCACAGGACAAATACGGCAATGCCGCCCTGGGCTATTCGGTGTCCAATGGTACGAGCACCTATCCCGGCATCCGCTATACCGGCCGATTGGTTACTGACACCTTGGGGCAACTGCCCCAGGGCGAAGGCATCATCGTGACCGGCGGTGGTTCACAGACCGGTTCGCAGCGCTGGGGCGACTATTCCTCGATGAACGTCGATCCGGTGGATGATTGCACCTTCTGGTACACCACCGAATACTATGCCACGTCGAGCTCCGCCGGCTGGCGGACGCGGGTCGGCGCTTTCAAATTTCCCGGCTGCAAGGTGGCCGGCGGCGCAAGGCGCGTTTTCGTTGCCTCGACGGGCAATGATGCCAATGCGTCGAGCAACTGCCCGGTAACCGCACCTTGCCGGACCTTCCAGGTTGCGGTCGAAGTAGTCGACGCGGGCGGCGAGGTCATCGCCCTCGACTCTGCTGGATATGGCCCGGTCAGCATCACCCGTTCGCTCTCCATCATTTCAGCGCCAGGCGCGCGCGCCAGCATTTCCGCAAGCTCGGGCAATGCCATCACCATCGGCGCGCCCAACGTCAATGTCGTGCTTCGGGGGCTTTCGCTGCATGGCAATGGCGCGACCCACGGGATCTATGTCAACAACGGCACTTCAGTAGCCATCGAACAGTGTGTCATCTACGGCTTTTCGAGCGGAAACGGCATTTTCGTGGCCGGACCGAGGCGGGTTTCCGTTACCGATTCGTTGCTGCGCGATAACGCGGTCGGCGCTGGTTTCCAGGACGGCGCCATCGCCATCATCAATAAGTCGAAGTTTCTGGGCAGCACCGGCAACGGCATTCTTGCCCTGGCCACGCTCACCGGCACCACCACCGACGTCAGCGTTTCTCGCAGCGTCGTGCAAGGAGCGGGGGGGGACTGGGCGGTGTCCAGTCAGGCGCCCTTGGCCGGCGCGGTGGCTCGCCTGCAGCTCACGCACAGCGCGATCGCCAGCGCGGGAGTTGGCGTGGCCGCCTATGGGGCAGGGCTGGCGACGGTGAGCGCCGACCGGGTTCGAATCAGCGGTAACATCGTCGGGTTTTACGTTTCCGGCGCGGGTGCCGCGATCAAAACAAGGGGAAACAACACGGTGAGCGACAATGGCACCAACCTCATGGGCAGCTTGACTGCCCTGGGCGGCGTCTGAGAAGGAAGTCCGAAGCATGAACGCCCCGGCCGACGGGGCTGACGCCTGGGCCTGGCGGGCGGCCGCGCGAGGGGTCTAGCCGCGGCTGGCAGCTGCGCCATGGGGTCGAAGTGCTCGCCCGCGGACAATTCGGATCAAGCCTGAGTTGCGGTTGGTGCGGGGCCGCTAGCCCGGGTCGTCGCGAACGGTTTCGTTCGCGGGGCGGAATCGAACACACCGTTATTGGCGGCTTTGGGGCCAATGCACTTGCCTGCCAGCGGCAAAATTGGCGGCGGTCAGCAGGGCTCCACTCGACTCATCGAGACCGGCGACGCGTTTGGGCCACCCTTTCATCTCACTCTGCCGTGGCGGCCTGCGTTCCTACTCGTGTTCGCAGCCTTGGTGCTGGGCTATCTGCTGTATCGGCGGGCGGGCTGAGACGCCTCTCGTTCAGCGCAGAATCTGGTTCTTCACCATCCGGCTGCTGTAAATCAACAAGGCAACGCCGACCGCAACGATGGTCAAGGTGAAGGCCAGCGCTGCGGCGCCGCCCATGATCTCATAGCCCTTGGAGAGCAAATAGTTGTGCACGAAGGTGGGCAACATGGCCAGTAGCGACACCGCGAAGACCGGCTTGGCCCAGCGGCGGCGCAGCAGCAACAGCACCGAAGCCAGCACGGCGCTCCACACGCTGATCGCCCAGGTGGCCACCGACCACTTGGGCAGGCCGTAGAAGTAGTCGAGCTGCTCGGGCGTAAAACCGGCCATGTACGAGGCATTGCGCGTCTGAGTCATGAGATAGTCGAATGCGCCCATGCCGTTCCATAAGAGCGCCAAAATGCCGATGAGCCACAGATGCCAAGGGGCCTTGCCGGAGGCTGAAAGCGAGCTTGCAGTCATGGCGATCCTTTCCGTTCGAGAGCCTGGGTTGAACCAGTGTGAACGCGACGAGACTCTGCCCCATCGCGCGCGCGACCGGTAATGATCGGGCGATTGTAGGCCGCTCTGTGGCGGTGTCAATTTGCCAGGTGCGCAACAGGGAGATACAAGCGCGTTTTATTGGCCGGCATCGCCTTCTCAAAGCTCACGCAAACCCCATGGCGTAGCGATCAGCGCGCGCAATCCGGGTGTCTCGGCGTGGCGCACCTCCAGCGCGTCCGCCAGCCCGAGCGAGCGGAGAAATGGGCGCACGCGCCGACCAGCTCGTGCGGGGCGCACCGTTGAACCGCGCTTGCGCAGTTCTCGGCAACGGTAGCCATGCGCGGACGGCGGAGCACCGTACAGTGACGCCGCTAGGCGCTGTTTGACAATATACGACTGCCGACACCCTTTCCGCGACACCCTTTCGCGACCGACACCGTTTCCGACACCGTTTCCCCCGTGTAGATGATTCGAACACGACAACTTTCTTCCCTCGCCGTGGTTGGCGAGGCTCGGCTCGCAGATCCGTGCTCCCCCCGTCAGCAGAACGTTCCGCTTTTCTACTCGGCGCGGCGGAGTGGAATAGTTCGCCGACCTTGCTCTGGAGGCCGTATGCGCATCCTTTTTCTTGCCTTCATCGCCTTGAGTGCGGCCGCCCGCAGTACCGACTTCCCGTCAGCCGACGAGGTCCGCCCACCGCCGACGGCAAATGTCCCCGCGGGCGCCATCGACCTCAAAGGTTTTTTTATCGGCATGCCCGAAGCAGCCGCCCTCGCGCGGATGCCATCTTCACAATCCACCCTGCGATTCACAATTGCCGGCGTGCCAAGCAAATCCAGTATGCCTTCTTGGGGTTTTCATGATGGCACCCTCGACTACTTTGACTTCTTCTTTGAGTCCGCCGCCTTCACCACCGTCTACGCAGCGGTTCGCGACAAATTTCCCAGCCTTCAGTGCGAGTACACCACCGTTTAGAACCGCTACGGCGCACAATTCGAGCAAACGGAGTGCACACTCACCAGAGCCAATACCAGCCTCAGTCTCCGCCGGTACGTTGGCGGCGAACTCAGCACCTCAAGCCTGAGCATGTATTCGACCCGCTACAAAAACGAACTGCTCCAACGTGCTGCTCGCAAAAACAAAGATATCTAAGAAAAGTGGGCCAGCGAGGCGAGCACCGATTAAACGATTTGTGCGAAGCCCACCCCCCCGCCCTCACATACTCCTGCGATACTGCCCGCCCACTTCAAAAAGTGCGGTGGTGATTTGCCCCAGCGAACACACGCGCACGGCTTCCACCAATTCCGCGAAGATGTTGTCGCCTTTGATGGCTGCTTGTTTGAGGCGTTCAAGGGCGCGCGGCGATTCTGTCGCGTGGCGGGTGTGGAAAGCTCTGAGGCGCTGCAACTGCGACTGCTTTTCTTCTTCGGTGGAGCGCGCCAGTTCGAGCTTGTCGGGCACCGGGTCGCCGTGCGGGTTGCGGAAGGTGTTGACGCCAATGATGGGGTAGGAGCCGTCGTGTTTTTGCTGCTCGTAATAGAGCGACTCTTCCTGAATCTTGCCGCGCTGATAGCCGGTTTCCATGGCGCCCAACACGCCGCCGCGTTCAGCAATGGCTTCGAACTCTTTCAACACCGCTTCTTCCACGAGGTCGGTGAGCTCATCGATGATGAAAGCGCCCTGGTTGGGGTTTTCGCTTTTCGCCAAGCCCCATTCGCGGTTGATGATGAGCTGGATGGCCATGGCGCGGCGCACGCTTTCTTCGGTGGGCGTGGTGATGGCTTCGTCGTAGGCGTTGGTGTGCAGGCTGTTGCAGTTGTCGTAAATGGCGATCAGCGCTTGCAGGGTGGTGCGGATGTCGTTGAAGGCGATTTCCTGCGCGTGCAGACTGCGGCCAGAAGTCTGGATGTGGTACTTCAGTTTTTGCGAGCGCTCGTTGCCGCCGTATTTGTTTTTGATGGCGGTGGCCCAGATGCGCCGCGCCACGCGGCCCAGCACAGTGTACTCCGGGTCCATGCCATTGCTGAAGAAGAAGGAGAGGTTGGGCGCGAAGTCGTCGATGTGCATGCCGCGCGCGAGATAGGCTTCGACGTAGGTAAAGCCGTTGGCCAGCGTGAAAGCGAGCTGTGAAATCGGGTTGGCGCCGGCTTCGGCGATGTGGTAGCCGGAAATCGACACCGAATAGAAATTGCGCACGTTGTGGTGGACGAAAAACTCTTGGATGTCGCCCATCATCTTCAGCGCGAACTCGGTCGAGAAGATGCAGGTGTTTTGGCCCTGGTCTTCTTTCAAAATGTCGGCCTGCACCGTGCCGCGCACCGTGGAAAGCGTCCAGGCGCGAATCTTCTGGGTTTCGTCGTCGGTGGGTTCGCGCTGGTTTTCTTCGCGAAAGCGCGCAAGCTGCTGCTCGATGGCGACATTAAAAAACATCGCCAGCATGGTCGGCGCCGGGCCGTTGATGGTCATCGACACCGAGTTGTTCGGCGCGCAGAGGTCGAAGCCCGAGTAGAGCACTTTCAGGTCGTCGAGGGTGGCGATGGAGACGCCCGAATTACCGACCTTGCCGTAGATGTCGGGCCTGGGGTCGGGGTCGCAGCCATAGAGCGTGACCGAATCGAAAGCGGTGGAAAGGCGCTTGGCGGGCATGGCATCGGCCAAAAGATGAAAGCGCCTGTTGGTGCGAAAGGCGTCGCCTTCACCAGCGAACATGCGCGTGGGGTCTTCGTTCTCGCGCTTGAAGGCGAAGACGCCGGCGGTGTACGGAAAACTGCCGGGCACGTTTTCCAGCAATTGCCACTTGAGAATTTCACCCTCGTCTTCGAAACGCGGCAGCACCACTTTGCGCACCTGCGTGCCGGAGAGCGAAGTGCTGGTGAGCTGGGTGCGGATTTCTTTGTCACGAATTTTCACCACGTATTCGTCGCCCGAATAAGCGGCGCACGTTTGCGGCCACATCTCCAGAAGCTTCTTGCAGCGCGCGTCGAGTTTGTGTTCGCGCGCCTCGATCAGCGCCGGGAGCGCGGCGGAATCCTCCTGGCATTCTTTGGCGAGCATGTCGCGCGCGGCTTTGAGCTGCTGACGCTCGCGCGCGATGCGCGCTTGCGCTTCCGCCCAGCGGCGATAGCCGCGCGAAGTGTCGGCGATTTCGGCAAGGTAACGCGCGCGCTGCGGCGGCACGATCACCGTTTTGCCGCTGGAGACTCGGCTTGCCGGCTTGGGCAGTTTGTTGGCGGCGAGTTTGAGGCCGTGCTGCGACAGGCGTGCCGTCAACTCGTGGTAGAGCGCGCTGACGCCGTCGTCGTTGAAGCGCGCGGCCATGGTGCCGAATACCGGCATTTCATCCACCGGCGTTTGAAACAGTTCGCGGTTTCTTTGCACTTGTTTGCGCACATCGCGCAGCGCATCGGCGCCGCCCTTGCGGTCGAACTTGTTGATGGCGACGAAATCGGCGAAATCGAGCATGTCGATTTTTTCGAGCTGGCTGGCGGCACCGAATTCGGGCGTCATCACATACAGCGTGGCATCCGCCAGCGGCACGATGGCGGCGTCGCCCTGGCCGATGCCCGAGGTTTCGACGATGATCAGATCGAAGCCCGCCGCCTTGCAGCACTGGATGACATCGGGCAGGGCCTGCGAAATTTCCGTGCCGGTGTCGCGCGTAGCCAGCGAGCGCATGTAGATCTGCGGGTGGCCGATGGCGTTCATGCGAATGCGGTCGCCCAGCAAGGCGCCGCCGGACTTGCGCCGCGAGGGGTCGATGGAGACGATGGCGATACGCAAGCGGTCGCCCTGGTCGATGCGAAAGCGCCGCACCAGTTCATCGGTGAGCGAGGATTTGCCCGCACCACCCGTGCCGGTGACGCCCAGCACCGGCGTCTTGGCGCTCTGCGCGGCGGCGTGGATGGCGTCGCGCAGCGCGGGCGGACAGTGGCCGTTTTCCAAAGCGGTGATGAAGCGCGACAGCGCCCGTCGGTCGCCCTTTTTCAGGCTGTCGATGGTCGCGGGCATTTCGTGGGCGGGGTCGAGGTCGCAGGCGGCGACACATTCGTTGATCATGCCTTGCAGTCCCAAACGCGCGCCGTCTTCGGGCGAAAAGATGCGCGTAATGCCGTAGTCGTGCAGTTCGCGCATTTCTTCCGGCACGATCACGCCGCCGCCGCCGCCGAAGACCTTGATCTTGGCGCCACCGCGCTCCTTCAGAAGGTCGATCATGTACTTGAAGAATTCGACGTGCCCGCCCTGATAAGAACTGATGGCGATGCCCTGCACGTCTTCTTCCAGCGCCGCGGTGACGATTTCTTCCACCGAGCGGTTGTGGCCGAGGTGGATGACTTCGCAGCCGGTGGCCTGCAAAAGCCGCCGCATGATGTTGATGGCCGCGTCGTGACCGTCGAATAGGCTCGCCGCGGTGACAAAGCGCACCTTGTGCTTGGGTTTGTAAGCCGCCGGTCGCGCCGTGCGGGAAAGGTCGTTCATGTCGCCTCCAAGGTCACTTTTGGCCGGGCGCAACGCGGGAGCCAGAGGAAAAAAGGATTATGCGCCGGGAGCTTGGCAACCGTAAATGACGTTTACGTAAACGTCAATCACCGAAACGACAATCTTCCTGCTACGTGAGCCGTGGCGGATGTGCCGCATCCGGCAGTTTGGATTAGACTGAACAGGTTTCCAGCTAGAAACGGCACGAATCATGGATTATCGGAGTTGCATCACGCTCGATCCCGGTAAGCGGGGAGGGAAACCGCTGATTCGCGGGCTTCGCATTGCGGTACAGGATGTGCTCGGCTGGCTTGCCGAAGGTCTTTCGATCGAAAACATCCTGGCCGATTATCCCGAACTCACCCGCGAGGACATTCAGGCCTGCCTAAGGTTTGCCGCCGACCGAGAGAGATCCACGATTTGGTTGCATGCAGCGTGAAGCTGCTTCTCGACGAGAACCTCTCGCGCCGCATTTTGCCTCGCATCGGAGTGGTCTACCCGGGTTCGACGCAAGTAGCCCTGGAGGGACTCGAAATGGCAGATGATCGCGCGATCTGGGCGTTTGCGAAGAATCACGATTTCGTCATCGTTTCCAAGGATGACGACTTTATTGCACTCCAAGGGCTGCTCGGCTTTCCACCGAAGTTGATCCGCCTGAGCCAAGGCAACAGCAACAATGACCAAGTTGCCGAGACCCTGGTGCAGCATGCTCCTGAAATCGTCGCCAGCCTGTCGCGCTCAGACGTTGGCCTGATCGAGTTGATCTAGCCAAGGCGCCCGCCAACACGGCAAGGTCTTGAAGGGCGAGTCGGATTCGTGACCGCCCACCCTTCGCGGCCTCCGCCGCGTTGCAAAGGCAACCCCTCGTGGCTCACGCCGCTCTCAAGACGCGGCACCTTCGCTGCCATTTCGCCCGGGCTCGTCCCTGCGGAAGCGACTGAAGGTGCGAGGTGTTGGCTCGCTTGGTCGCGGTGCTTTAGACCCCACTTTGTTGAAGCTATCGCCCAAAAAGCCCGCTCAGCGCCTCCCCCGGATCCGCCGCCCGCATGAAGGCTTCGCCGACGAGAAACGCGTTGACCCCAGCGGCGCGCATCCGCGTGACGTCGTGGGTGGTGAGAATGCCCGACTCCGTGACCACATTGCGCCCTCCGGGAATCCTGCCGAGCAGGTCGAGTGTGGTTTCCAAGCGAACTTCGAAAGTGCGCAGATTGCGGTTGTTGATCCCGAGTATCGCGCCTTCGAGTTCCAGCGCCACGCTCAGCTCTTCGGCGTCGTGCACTTCCACCAGGACGTCCATCCCCAGCTCCATCGCCAGCGCATGCAGAGCGCGCAACTGCGGTGGGCGCAAGGCGGCGACGATGAGCAGCACGGCGTCCGCCCCCCAAGCGCGGGCCTCGTAAACCTGATATTCGTCGACCAGGAAATCCTTGCGCAGCACGGGCAGGGTGCAAGCGGCGCGGGCTTCTTGCAAATACTCGGGGGCACCTTGAAAAAACTCGCGGTCGGTGAGCACGGAAAGACAGGCCGCGCCGTGGGCGGCATAACTCACGGCAATGGCGGCGGGCTGGAAGTCCTCGCGCAATACGCCCTTGCTGGGGCTCGCTTTCTTGATTTCGGCGATGACCGCCGGTTTGCCGGCGCCAATCTTGGCCCCGAGGGCCGCAGCAAAGCCACGCGGCGCATCGGCTTGGCGCGCAGCAAGTCGCAGCATGGGCAGGGAGCGTGTGGTTTTAGCGGTGGCGACTTCGCGCGCTTTCACGGCGAGTATGCGCCGCAAGATGTCGGCGCGTGGCGCGCCGCCGTTGCCTTCGGGGCGCTCGCTCATGCCGCGAATTCCCGGGTTCGCGCCACCCATGCCGCGAGATTGGCGCGCGCCGCACCGGAGAGAATGGTAGCCCGGGCGAGGGCGATGCCCTCGTCCATACTCACCACCAAGTTGGCGGCATACAGCGCCGCTCCGGCGTTGAGGATGACCACGTCGCGCACGGGTCCGTCGGCGCCGGAGAGCGCCTCCTCAATCTTGGCACGGGAGGCGGCGGCATCGGCCACCCTAAGCGCCTCGAGCTCGCAGCGCTTGAAGCCGAAGTCCTCCGGGGTGATGCGGTATTCGCGAATTTCCCCGTCCTTGAGTTCACCAACCAGCGTCGGTCCGGAAAGCGAAATCTCGTCCATGCCGTTTTCGCCCCACACCACCAGCACGTGATTACTGCCCAGGCGTTGCAACACCCGCACCTGGATGCCCACCAAATCGGGATGGAACACGCCCAGCAATTGATTCGGCGCGCCGGCCGGGTTGGTGAGCGGCCCCAGGATGTTGAAGAGGGTGCGAATGCCCAGCTCTTTGCGGACCGGCGCGGCGTGTTTCATGGCGGCATGATGATTGGGCGCGAACATGAAGCCAAAGCCGAGTTCTTCGATGCAGGCGGCTACTTGCTCGGGCTTCAGCATGATGTTGCCGCCCAGGGCTTCGAGCACGTCGGCGCTGCCGGAACTCGAGGAGACCGAGCGTCCGCCGTGTTTCGCCACCCGCGCGCCGGCCGCGGCGGCGACGAAACTCGCTGCGGTGGAGATGTTGAAGGTGTGGCTGGCATCCCCCCCGGTGCCGACGATGTCGAGCAAATGCTCGTGGCGCGGAACACTCACCTTGGTGGCGAACTCGCGCATTACTTGCGCCGCGGCGGCGATTTCGCCGACGGTCTCTTTCTTCACTCGGAGGCCGACGATCAACGCGGCGATCATCACGGGCGACATTTCGCCGGTCATGATGCGGCGCATCAGCGCCAACATTTCGTCGTGGAAAATTTCACGGTGTTCGATGACGCGCACCAGCGCGTCTTGATTGGTGATAGGCATGATGTCAGCGTCCTTGCAGTTCGAGAAAATTCTTGAGCAATGCGTGACCGTGTTCGGTGAGCACGGCCTCGGGGTGGAATTGCACGCCTTCGATTGCGAAGGTTTTGTGGCGCACGCCCATGATTTCACCATCCTCGCTTTGTGCGCTGACCTCGAGGCACTCGGGCAGGGAGGCGCGTTCGATGGCGAGCGAGTGATAGCGCGTCACGGTGAAGGGGCTAGGCAGGCGGGAAAAAACGCCGCGGCCATCGTGCGTCACTTCCGAGAGCTTGCCGTGCATCACGCGTTGCGCGCGCACGATGCGCCCGCCAAAGGCGTGGCCTATGCTCTGGTGGCCGAGGCAAACACCCAGTATCGGCACCTGGCCGGCAAAACGTTGAATGAGCGCCACCGAGATGCCCGCTTCGCTGGGCGTGCAGGGTCCGGGGGAAATGACGATACGCGCTGGCCTCAGCGCGGCGATCTCCTCGAGTGAAATCGCGTCGTTGCGAAAGACCTTGACCTCCTCCCCCAACTCGCCGAAATACTGCACCAGGTTGTAGGTGAAAGAGTCGTAGTTATCGATCATCAGCAGCATGGCTCAACCCTCCGCATCCAGACCGAGCTGCACCATCTCCGCGGCGCGTAATACCGCTCGCGCCTTGTTCTGTGTCTCCTGCCATTCGCTTTCGGGCACCGAATCGGCGACGATGCCGGCGCCCGCCTGCACGTAGAGCATGCCGTCCTTGATGAGCGCGGTACGGATGGCAATGGCCAAGTCCATGTCGCCTTGGAAGGAGAGGTAGCCGACGGCACCGGAATACACGCCGCGTTTCACAGGCTCCAATTCGTCGATGATTTCCATGGCGCGCACTTTAGGCGCGCCGCTCACCGTGCCCGCGGGAAAGGAGGCGCGCAACACGTCCATGCTGCTGAGGCCTTCCTTGAGCCGCCCCTCGACGTTGGAGACGATGTGCATCACATGCGAATAGCGCTCTATGGTCATGCGGTCGGTGACCCTGACGCTGCCCGTTTCCGCCACGTGGCCCACATCATTGCGCCCCAGGTCGAGCAGCATGATGTGTTCGGCGATTTCTTTGGGGTCGGCCAGAAGCTCCTCGGCGAGTCGTTCGTCGGCCTCGCGCGTAGCGCCACGCGGTCGGGTGCCGGCGATGGGCCGCAGGGTAACGGTGTCTCCCTCCTGTCGCACGAGGATTTCGGGCGATGCGCCGATCACATGAAAATCGCCAAAGTCGTAGTAGAACATGTAAGGCGAGGGGTTCAAGGTGCGCAGTGCGCGGTAGAGCGACAGCGGCGATTCCTCGTAAGGTTTGGCGATGCGCTGGGAGATCACCACTTGCATGATGTCGCCGGCGGCGATGTAGTCGCGTGCCCTGACCACCGCTTGTTGAAACCCTTCGGCACCGAATTGGGACTGCGCCGGTGTCACGCGCGTCGCCGTCTGGTAGGGGATTTCCACGGGTTGCCGCAGACGCCGCCTCAGGGTTTGCAGGCGATCTTGGGCATTCCAATAAGCATTGGGCTCGGTGGGGTCGGCGTACACGATGAGATAAATCTTGCCCGCGAGGTTGTCCACCACCGCCAGCTCTTCGGTGAGCAGCAGCAGGATGTCGGGCAGTGCCAAGGCGTCGGGCTTTTGCGTCCCCGCGAGCTTGGGCTCGATCAAGCGCACGGTGTCGTAGCCGAAATAACCAGCCAAACCGCCGCAAAAGCGCGGCAAACCGGGTTGAGGGGCTACCCGAAAGCGGGCGCGGTAGCTTTCGATGAAAGCGAGCGGATCGCCTTCATGGCGCTCGACGATGCCGCCGCGGTCTTCCACTTCGACCACAGGTCCGCGCACCCGCAGGCGGATCTTGGCCGGGAGGCCGATAAAGGAGTAGCGTCCAAAACGCTCCCCGCCCACCACCGATTCCAGAAGGTAGGTGTAGCGCTGATTGGCGAGTTTGAGGTAAAGCGAGAGGGGGGTATCGAGGTCGGCAAACGCTTCCAGCGTCAGCGGGATGCGGTTGTAACCTTGGGCTGCGAGTTCTCGGAACTGGGCTTCATTCATGATGCTTCGACGATCTCTTGAATTTCACGGGGGGCTTTGGGGCGCCGCTTACGCGCGCGACGCCAGGCGCAAAGGTCTCTTGGCGCGGCGTGCGCCAAAAGCCGAAGCGCCAAAAGGCCCGGCCGGTGAGTTCAGAGAAGTCGAAGAACATCGCCTAAATGAGGGATACCGCAAGAAACGCCGGAACTATATCATCCCCGCGTCGGTCTTGCCTACCAGAGGCGGTGCTAACACCAGAACTGGCGCCAGCCAGCGAAGGCAACGAGGGCTTTGGCCCTCGGCAAAGGCCGAACTCCTGACCGGGATCAATAAATCCGGGCTAGGGTCGTTAAACAATACACACTGGCTGCTTGCAGCGGCCGATAGTTGGGGGGTATATGTCGATTTTCCAGTTCTGCGCGGATCGCCGTGTGATGCGGCGCATTCTGCTCTCCGGGCGGGGAGACTAACCATGGCGGCGCGCATGGTACAGACTCCCGCTGAGCAGCTGCGGCTCAAGACCCTCTATGATTACTGCGTCCTGGACTCCGGCCGGGAGCAGCAGTTCGACGACTTGGCGCAGCTCGCGGCGCGGATCTGCGAGGTGCCGATCGCCCTCATCAGCCTAGTGGACGCCGATCGGCTCTACTTCAAGGCCGCGGTCGGCTATAACAAACAGGAGTCCTCGCTGCAGCCTTCGTTCTGCGTGCACGCCATCCGTCAAACCGGCGTGTTTGTGGTTCCAGACACGGCTCAGGACGCACGCTTCGCGCGCATGCCCGCCGTGGTCACTCCGCCGCATCATCGATTCTACGCCGCTGCGCCTCTGCTTGCCCCGAATGGCGCGGCCTTGGGGACGATTTGCGTGATCGACACCAAGCCGCGCAATCTGAGCGCGAGCCAGGCCGACTCCCTGGCGATTATCGCCCGCCAAATCGTGGCGCAGCTAGAGTTGCGCCTGCAGAGCGCGCGCGATCCGCTGACCGGGCTCCTACACCGACGCTACATGGAAGAGCAGCTCACCGCACTGCTGCATCGCGCCCGCCGCCGCACCACCCCGCTCTCGGCGCTGATGATGGATCTGGACGATTTTCGCAGTGTCAACGACACCGCCGGCCACAGTGCCGGGGACGCGGTACTCAAGGCGGTGGGGCAGCTCTTGGCCCAGAGCGTACGCCGCGAGGATGCGGCTTGCCGCTATGGCGGGGACGAGTTCGTGCTCATCCTTCCGGACATGACCTTGGAGACTGCGCAGCGGCGGGCTGAGGCTCTGCGCACCCAACTGCGGCAGCTTCGAATCAGCGCCAATGGCAAGGCGGTCGGGCCGATTACGGCGTCGCTGGGGGTGGCGAGCTACCCCGGCAATGCCGAAGACACTCGCACCCTCCTTGCGGCCGCGGAGCAGGCTTTGCAGAAGGCTCAGGCATTGGGGCGGGATCGGGTGCTCGCCGCCCGATAGCGGATCAAGCGCGCGAAATACCACGCGGGCAGTGCCCGTTCCCTAACGGCGGGCGGCGGCGTGAGGAAGTGAGGGGGGCGTTCCTCGCTTCAGTCGCTGGCGCGCTCTCCAACTTGAAACTGCCCAGCGAAGCGGTGCCGCGAGCCGGGATACACCAGGCGTGCCAGGCTGGCCACAACCTTCCCGCTCAACGTGCGCCGCGTCATCACCAGGCAGGGTTCCCGCCGAGGAATGACCAAGGCCCGCGCTTCCTCGGCGCAAGGCCAAGTCGCCTCCAGGCAGTAGCTCGCCTCGGTGAGCGGTGCGCAGGCAAGCAAATGGCGGGTGGGCGTGGTTTGGGTGAAGTCCACGTCGAGAAAATCGGGTGCGGCGGCGGGGTTGACGTAGCGGTCCTCAAGCTGAATGGGAACGCCATCTTCCAGATGCACCAACATGACGTGGAAGACTCGCGCGCCTCGCGCCATTGCCAAGGACTTGGCGACCTGCGCACGGGCTCTTTCGGCGCCGGCCAGCAGCACCCGCGCGCTGTGCTGGTGGCCGCGTTCGGCTATTTCTTCGTGGATGTCGCGAATCGACAGGCGCGAAGAGATCGGGTGCAGCACCGCCACGCGCGTGCCCGATCCGCGCAGCCGCGTCACCAGCCCCTCGGCGGCAAGTTCTCGCAGGGCGCGATGCGCGGTCATGCGGCTGACTCCGAAGGCGCGCGTTAACTCCGCCTCGCTGGGCACCGCGTCGCCAGGCTTCCATTCGCCGCTGGCGATGCGCGCGCGGATGTGCGCCTTGAGTTTTTCGTAAGCCGGAGCGGGCAGGTTGGTCATCGCCGCCAAGCATACCCCGGTTGACCCGAGTTGTATAGACAACTAAACTGCGCGCTAGCCGGGTTGTATAGACAACTCGGAATCACTCCTTGACCACAAGCATTCCTGGAGGAGCGCACATGATCGAGATTTCGCCCGCGGCAGATGCCGAACACCGCCCGCGCTCCGTGCGCGCCCCGCGCGGGGAAACCCTTGCCTGCGCCAACTGGCAGATCGAGGCGGCTTACCGCATGATTCAGAACAACCTCGACGCGGAGGTTGCGGAGAACCCCGAGGCGCTGGTGGTTTATGGCGGAATTGGCAAGGCGGCGCGCAACTGGGCTTGCTTCGATGCGATACTGGACGCGTTGCGCCGGCTCCACGCCGACGAGACACTGCTTATCCAGTCTGGCAAGCCGGTGGGCGTTTTGCGCACCCACACCGGGGCGCCGCGCGTGTTGCTCGCCAATTCCAACCTGGTGCCCCGGTGGGCCACCTGGGAGCATTTTCACGAACTCGATCGCGCCGGGCTGATGATGTTCGGGCAAATGACCGCCGGCAGCTGGATTTACATCGGCAGCCAGGGCATCGTGCAGGGCACTTACGAAACTTTCATTGAAGCCGGTCGCCAGCATTATGGCGGCAGCCTGGCCGGGCGCTGGATCCTGACCGCGGGCCTGGGCGGCATGGGCGGAGCGCAACCGCTGGCCGC
The DNA here is from genome assembly GCA_026646885.1 of Casimicrobiaceae bacterium. GTDB lineage: Bacteria > Pseudomonadota > Gammaproteobacteria > Burkholderiales > Casimicrobiaceae > JACPUX01. The sequence goes on from JAPKHK010000006.1 coordinate 256,537, forward strand.
GAGCTTCGCCGGGGCATGTTCCCTCAACATCGAATGCCAGCAATCTCGCATCGACTTCCGGCTTCGTACTCGCTACCTCGACAAGCAAGCGGCGAACCTCGAAGAAGCGCTGACGCTGATCCGTCAACACACCTCACGCCGCGAAGCGGTGTCCATCGGCCTGAACGGCAATGCCGCGGCGATTTTCCCCGAACTGGCGCGGCGGGCGCGAGCGGGCGAAATCCGCCCCGATCTCGTCACCGATCAGACCTCGGCGCATGACCTGATCAATGGGTACTTGCCGCTGGGCTGGAGCTTGGCGGAATGGCGCCAGGCGGGCCGAGATCCGACTCGCCACGCCGCGTTGCGCCAGGCGGCGGGCGAGTCCTGCGCTCGACACGTGCGCGCCATGTTGGAGTTCCACGATATGGGCATACCGGTGGTCGACTATGGCAACAATCTGCGCCAGGTCGCCAAGGATTTCGGCGTAGATCGGGCTTTCGACTTTCCCGGCTTCGTGCCCGCCTACGTACGCCCGCTCTTTTGCCGCGGCGCCGGGCCTTTTCGCTGGGTGGCCCTGTCGGGCGACCCCGATGACATACGCAAAACCGACGCCAAGCTCAAAGACCTCTTTCCTCGCGACGCCAAACTGCATCGCTGGTTGGACTTCGCCGAGGAGCGCATCGCCTTCCAAGGATTGCCGGCGCGCATTTGCTGGCTAGGCTTGGGCGAACGACATCGAGCGGGCCTCGCCTTCAACGCCATGGTGAAGAGTGGCGAATTGAAAGCGCCGGTGGTGATCGGCCGTGACCATTTGGACAGTGGTTCAGTGGCTTCTCCCAACCGCGAAACCGAGGCGATGAAGGACGGCAGCGATGCCGTCAGCGATTGGCCCCTGCTCAACGCCCTGCTCAACACCGCCAGCGGTGCCACTTGGGTGAGTGTGCACCACGGGGGCGGCGTGGGTATGGGCTATTCGCAGCATGCCGGCGTGGTGATCGTGTGCGACGGCAGCGCCGAAGCTGACGAAAAACTCGCACGGGTTCTCTTCAACGACCCGGCGAGCGGGGTGCTGCGCCACGCCGACGCCGGCTATGAAGCGGCGCTCGAGTGCGTCCGGGCGCAGGGGCTGGAAGTGCCCATGGCTGGCCGCTGAAGGCGGTCGTCTTTAGGTTCGGGCGCGGCTGATCAAGCGCAAGTCCTCGACGACGGTACCGTGGCGGCGCACTTCTTGGTCGTGCTCGGCATCGATCCAAGGCTCGGCGAGTGCGGCAAGATACCATTCTCGCATCGCCGGCAGGGAGAGGAGGCGCTGCACGTAGGTGGCGGCGGCCTCGGCGAGCGGCAGGCGGTAGGTTTGCACGCGAAAGGCAACGGGGGCGAAGAAAGCATCGACCGCGGTGAACGCGGTGCCGGCGAGGAAAGGTCCGCCAAAGCGCTGAAAGCCATCTTGCCAAAGCGCTTCGAGGCGCGCGAGGTCTTGCGTGAGAGCGACTGGCAGAGGGGAAATGCTGACCCTGAGACCGCAGTTCATGCCGCAAGCGCTGCGCAAGCCCTGGAAGCCGGAGTGCATCTCCGCGGCCGCCGAGCGCGCGAAAGCCCGAGCTCTGGCATCCGCCGGCCATACGCCAGAGTGCCGCTCGGCGAGGTATTCGACAATGGCCAGAGAATCCCAAACCACATTTTCGCGGTCATCGAGGCAAGGCACTTTGCCGCTCGGAGAAAAAGGGCGAAAGCCTTCCGGGCCGCCACTGCCGAAGGGATGCATTTGCTCCTCGAAGGGGATGCCCAGTTCGCGCAGCAATATCCAGGGGCGCAACGACCAGGACGAGTAATTCTTGTTGGCGATATGGAGTTTCATCAGGTATTCCTTATGCATGAGGGGGCTGGGTTGCGGGCACCGGCCGAAGCGAAACGAATCTGCGGTAGTCAAGCCGAAGCGCGCTGCAAGGGCGCTTTTAGAGCCTGTTCCAGGGTTTCCATGGATTCGGCGAGGTGCGCCCGTGTTTCCGTCGAAAGCTTGCCCCTGGCGAGCACGCCTTTGATTTTCGCCGCCAAGCGTCTGGCCTGCTCGCGCTGCAAGGGGCGCACATCGGCCGGCGCCGCCGCCACGGGCTTAGTCAAATGGGTGGCGATTCGGCGCAGGTGTTCGCGCTGCAAGTTGCGACGCAGCGGCGAGACTTCCTTGGCCCCATCGAGTTCGCTCCATACTGCGGCTTGCACCGCAACGTAAAGGTCGGAGAGCCGGAAGGCTCTTTCGCCGCCGCCGAGCTTCAATTCCGATTCGAGGAGGCGTGCGGCGACGGCGTCGCTCAGCAGTTGATCAAGGACGGTGCGCTGCAAGCTCAACACCTGGTGGGCAAGGCTGTATTCAGGATCGACGCGCTCGTATCGGCCGGAGCGAAATAGCGTGTCGCTGAAGTCCAGCCTGTTGAAGGTGAGCCGGCTCATGAACTCGGGTGTGAAGCGAAAGCTCTCCACCGCCAATACGCCCTCGGAAATCAGCTTCAGTGCTTCGCGCTGGCGCTGCGCCGGAACCGGCGTGTAGGGTACCCGGCCGGAGCCGGCGCGGTCGCGCACCGCCACCACGCCGCCGATGAATTTGGTGGCCGGAAGCACGGCGCGGCTCAGAGCCCTAAAGCCGCTTTCCAAGTTTCGGCGCAGAATCTCGTAGGGTTCCCCGGGTGATATTTCCCGCTCCTGTATTCGCGCCCAAAGCTCTCGCGAGATCTGTAGCCGCCGCTGATAGTAGGCCAGAGGGTCGTTGCCCAAATCGAAGACATTCACCGTCGGGTCCATGCCCTGCGGGGCACCGCCAGAAAAGCTGTCTTCGTCGGTGCCATAGGCGAGCCAGGGCTCGGTGGAGCGGCCCGCGATGCGCGCCAGTTCCACCTTTTCTTCCGCAGGAGCAAGCGGCCTGTAAGCGTACTCCACCGCCCAGTAGTCGTAGGGGCCGAGGGTGGTCATGGCGTACGCCGAGGGTTTCTCGCCCTGCAGCGGAATGTTGAAGGGGCTGTAATCCATGATCGATCCGGCTAGGCCATTCGCTTTGACGAAAGACGGATCGGCAAGCTCTGCCATGGAGTAGATGGTCGAGGAGCGGAAGTTGTGGCGCAAGCCCAGGGTGTGGCCGACTTCGTGCATGATCACCTCCTTGACGTAGTCGCTGACGAAGCGGTCGGCCTCGGGGCTGTCCGGCGCTATATCGCCGCGCGCTTCCAGCAAATCCAGAGCAAACTCGGCTTCCTCGGCGGCGTGCGCGGCGAATTCGCAGGCTTCGGCGGCGTGGCCGCGCGGCGCTTCCTCGACCACGAAGCGGCGGCTGCCGCGGGTGAAGACGTCAGTCATGCGAATGTCGGCGTCGAGGATCTCCCCGGTCCGCGGATCGGTGTGGCTCGGACCCACCGCTGGGCCAAGATCGGTGCCCAGGTACCAGCGAATCGAGGCATGGCGGGATGACGCCGTGTGGAATTCGGCATTGGCCGGCTGCAATTCAGCGCGCAAGGCGTCCTTGTAGCCAATCCTTTCGAAGGCCTTGTTCCACTCGAGTACCCCGTCGATCACGGCCTGGCGATACTTCTCCGGAATGTTGCGATCGAGCCAGAAGACAATCGCTTGCTTGGGCTCGGAAAGCGCGGCGCGCGCGTCTTTCTTCTCCAGGCGCCAGCGGTTGACGTAGTGCACGCGCGCGCTGGGCGAGGTGTCGTTGGACCAATCCCAAAAGGTGGTAGTGAAGTGCCCCAAGCGCTCGTCGGCGAGGCGCGTCGCCATGGGCTGCTCCGGCAAGCGAGCAAAGCTGTAGTGATAGCCCAAGAACATGCTGCGCGCATCGGGCAGATTCTGTGGGGCCGTTGGCAGGGCGCTTGGGCTGGCCGGGGGCGTTGCCGGCGGAGCGGGCAATTTCGCCACGCTGTAGTGCGCGTCCACTTCGAACTGGGTGGTGTCGGTTGCGCCGTAAGTGCGCGTGATGGCCGAATTCTTGGCGTCGAAGACGTAGGGAATGCGAAAGGATGTTTCAAGCTGGGTGGCGCTGGCAGGAATGTCTGCAAGCAGCAGCGCGCTGGCGTCCACCAGCACCGACTTGCGTTCGGGGTGGGCTTGGCTCGCCGCTGGGGCGGCGGCGATGAGGCTAGGGGAGAACCCTTCGGCGACGGCGTGAGCGGTGCCCGTCCCGTTCTGAGCGCGGAAACGATGGTTTTCGGCGATGAGCTGCACCTGCTGTCCTGACTTGCGGAAATGGGCGATCATGCCGCGCCCCATGCGGCCGCCGTAAATGCCCTTCTCGCCGATGCCGCGGGTATAGGAAAACGAAAAATAGAAAGGCGCGTTCCATTGCTCAGGAGCAATTTCGAGCCAGACCTTTTCTCCCTTCTGATAGACCGTGAAGAGACCTTTCCTTTCGCGGGCGTCCTTGATCACGTCCTGGAAGGGTTTCGGCGCGGCGGGAGCCGCTGGTCCGGACGGGGCGGTGGCTGCCGCGGACGCCTGCGGTGCGGGCCCGTTCTGCGCCCACACCGGCAGCGGGAGGTTGAGCGCCAGTGCCAGCACCAGAACCGGCGCGGCGGCGAGGCGGGGGACGAAAGCGGGTGGTGATGTCGGCATGACTCCTCCGTGTGGGGGGTGCGCTTTCAGTCCCGGATCAGGACTTCACCGCGCAAACTGTGGGGCAGTGCCGCGGTGATGCGGACTTCCACGAATTGTCCGATCAGCCTGGGCTGGCCGGCGAAGTTGACGATGCGATTGTTGTCGCAGCGTCCAGAAAGCTCCAGGGTGTCTTTCTTGGCGTGGCCGGTGACCAGCACTTTTTGCACTGAGCCTAGCATCGCTTCGCTGTACCCGGCGTAGCTGCGCTCCAAGAGCGCCTGCAAGCGCTCGAAACGCGCCTGCTTCAGCGCCTGCGGCACCGGCTGCTCGAGCTCGGCCGCGGGGGTTCCCGGGCGGACACTATAGAGGAAATTGAAGCTGCCATCGAAACGCACTTCCTCGGCGAGCGCCAAGGTCTTTTCGAAATCGGCGTCGGTTTCACCGGGAAAGCCGACGATGAAATCAGACGTGAGCGATAGGCTGGGCCGCGCAGCGCGGAGCTTGCGCACCAAGGACTTGTACTCGAGCACGGTATAACCACGCTTCATCGCCGCCAGCACCCGATCCGAGCCTGATTGCACCGGCAAATGCAGTTGCGAGGCCAGTTTAGGCAGCCGCTCGAAGCACTCGATCAACCGGGGGCTCATCTCACGCGGGTGCGACGTAGTGAAGCGAATGCGCTCGACGCCCGGAACCGCGGCGACGTGTTCCAGCAGCAGCGCCAGGTCGGCGTGATCGTCGTCGGGCAAGGGGCCGCGGTAGGCATTGACGTTTTGCCCCAAGAGGGTGACCTCGCGAACGCCGTGCGCAGCGAGATTCCTGATTTCCGCCAGCACCTGCTCAAACGGGCGGGAGATCTCCTCGCCGCGCGTGTAGGGAACCACGCAGAAGGTGCAATACTTGCTGCAACCCTCCATGATAGAAACAAAGGCCGTGGCGCCCTCCACTCGCGCCGGCGGGAGATGATCGAATTTCTCGATCTCCGGAAACGACACATCCACCTGTGGCCGACCACTGGCTCGGCGCTGGGCGATCAGTTCGGGCAGGCGGTGCAGGGTCTGCGGACCGAAGACCAAGTCGACATAGGGCGCGCGCTTGATGATGGCCGCACCTTCCTGGCTCGCCACACAGCCGCCCACGCCGATCAGCACCCCGGGGCGCGCCTCTTTCACCATCCGGGCGCGGCCCAAGTCGTGAAAGACCTTCTCTTGAGCCTTTTCGCGCACCGAACAGGTGTTGAAGAGAATGAGGTCGGCCTGTTCGGGGTCTTCGGTGAGTTCCATACCCTCGGTGGCGGCGAGCATGTCGGCGATTTTGGCCGAATCGTATTCGTTCATTTGGCAACCGAAGGTGCGAAGGAAGAGCTTTTGCGCCACGACAAAAACGTGCAATGGAAAGCGGGGCATTATAAGCGCCCCACCTGCCGGCCGGGAGCCAATTTCCAGTGGCGCCTGGGCATTTTTGAGGCAAAATGGCGTCGGCCTAAAAAAGGTGGAGTACACCACCGGGGTTTGGGGTATTATTGATCGAGGTCAAGAAATAGGGCTCGATCCAAGGGTTTGAAGCGAGCTGTTCAGTCTTTTGCTGCATGTGGTTTTTCCTGGGGGTGGGTTGTGGGGGATTCTCTTCGTCAGAAATTGGCGGCGTGCCGTCGCGGGGGCACGCTTGTCGCGCTATTGATCGGGTTTCTAGCGGCTCTGGTGCCGTTCGCAGCGAGCGCGGCCGAATTGCGGGTGCTCCTCGATACCGATCGCAATAGCAGCACCGGCTGTACGGTCAGCACGCCCAATGGCCCGTTCGCGGGCGTCGAAGAAGTCCTCAACACCACCGTCAACACCTCGGTTTATCCCCCGATGGTGGGCGCGATCACGCGACAAGGGTGCGTCGGCGGCGTACTCGGAGGCGCGGCGCCGGTTTCTGCCGGTGGCTGGCCCGTAGGTCTGGGTTCGGGGTTCGGCGGCTACGACGTGGTGGAGACCTTCCTGCCCGTCGGCAACCCCTATGGCCGGTATCAACTGGCCTTCATCTACCAAGACGTAGCCATTGGGGGCGACGGCCTCACCACCGCCGCGGGCGGCGGACCGATCGTCTTCGATCTGGGCGATCTCCTGGCCATCCCGGCGCTATCGAATTTCGGCCTGGCGCTTTTGTCCTTGCTGCTTTCGGGTGTTGCGCTCTATTGGCTGCGCCGTCATCGAGCGTCCGCCAAGGTGATGGTGGTGGTTTTGGCGGTGGCCGTCTCGGCGGCCAGCTGGGCGGCGATCATTTTGGACGGGATCATCACCGATTGGGCCGGCGTTGCTACCTTGGCCACGGATCCTCTGAACGACGCGCCACCCGGCGCGGATCTTGCCGCCGTTTATGCCAAACTGGAGCGCAACGAGTTTCGACTCTATTTTCGTGCCGACGTGAAAACGGCCAGCGCGCCCATTCCCGTTGCCGACACCTACGCCGTGCTCGCAGGCTCTACCCTCAATCAAGCGGCGAGTCCGGGTGGGCTGCTCGCCAACGATTTCACCGGGGCACCTCCGGGCACGATTGCATCCTTTGGCGGCGGCAGCCTGGGCGGTGCGGTCACCAGCAACGCGGCGGGTACCAGCGTCGGCCTCGGCGGTGGCGGCTCGCTCACCGTTTATGCCGATGGCAGCTTTACGTTTACGCCAGCAGCGGGTTTCAGCGGCCCGTTCAACTTCAGCTACCGCGTCACCAACAGCACCGGATCTGCCGACGCGGCCGTGACCATCAACACCAACCAAGCGCCGGCCTTCACCAGCGCCGCGGCAACGACTTTCACCGTAGGCACGGCGAGTTCCTTTACGCCCACGGCGAGCGGTTATCCCGCGTCCAGCATCAATCACACTAGTGGCGGCTTGCCCTCGGGCTTGAGCTTCACCGCCAATACCGGCCCCCTTGCGGGTACGCCAGCGGCTGGCACCGTGGGCACGCACAACCTGCAATTCACTGCGACCAACGGTATCGGGGTGCCGGTGCTGCAAGCCTTCGTGCTCACCATTCAGCGCGCCACGACCACCAGCACGGTGACTTCCAGCGTCAACCCCGCGATCTTGGGTCAAAGCGTCACCTTCACTGCCACCGTCACTTCGCCTGCCACGGGCGCGGGCACGCCCACGGGCAACGTCTCCTTCTACGATGGCGTCACGCTGCTGGGAACGGTGGCGCTGAACGGCAGCGGGCAGGCGACTTACAGCACCAGCGCCTTGACTCTGGGGGCGCATGGCATCACGGTGCAATACGCCGGCGACGCCAACTTCCTTGCCAGCACCAGTGCCGTGCTCACCCAAAATATCAATCAGGCCGCGACCAGCACCGTGGTCACCAGCGGCCTCAATCCCTCGGTCTTCGGGCAGTCAGTGACCTTTACTGCCACGGTTGCGGTGACTGCGCCCGGCACCGGCACACCGACGGGAACCGTCACTTTCCGCGACGGCGCTACGGTTCTGGGAACGGGCACGCTCAACGCCGGCGGTCAGGCGACCTTGAGCACCGCGGCACTCACCGCAGGGGCACACGCCATCAACGCGGTTTATGCGGGGGATGCCAATTTCTCGACCAGCACCAGTCCCAATCTCACCCAAAACGTCAATGCCGCGAGCACGAGCACGGGCTTGACCAGCAGCACCAACCCCAGCGTTTTCGGCCAAGCCACGCTCCTCACCGCTACCGTCGCAGCGGTCGCGCCGGGGGCAGGCACGCCGACGGGCAGTGTGGCGTTTTACGATGGCGCCACCCTTCTTGGTAGCGGCACGCTCAACGCGGGTGGCGTGGCGACACTTTCCACCGCTGCCATTGCGGCGGGCAGTCGCAGCCTCACGGCGCAATACGCGGGTGACAGCAACTTCCTCGCGAGCATCAGCAGTGCGATCACGCAAACCGTCAACCCGGCCAATACCACGACCGCCCTCGTGTCTAGCCTCAATCCTTCACTGCTGGGCAATTCGGTGACCTTTACCGCCACCGTGGCGCCCGTCGCACCGGGCGCCGGAACGCCCACAGGCAGCGTGAACTTCTTCGACGGCCTAAGCTCCTTGGGCAGCGCCAGCCTCAACGGCAGCGGGCAGGCGGCCTTGGCCACTTCGAGCCTGAGCGCGGGCGGGCACAGCATCAGCGCGACTTACGCCGGCAGCGCCAACCACAACGGCAGCACCAGCAGCTCCGTGAGCCAAGTGGTCAATCAGCCGCCCACGGCGGTGGCCGATAGCTACAACACGGTTCACGATACCCTGCTCAATGTGCCCACAGGACCGGGCCTCTTGAGCAATGACGGCCTGGGCGTGCCCGCGGTGAGCGCGCTCGCCAGCGCCACCGGCAATGGCGCGCCTTGCAGCGCCTTCCCCTGCACGCTGACGAGTACCGCCAATCTGCTGCCCAACAACTTGGTGGTCAACGCCGACGGCAGCTTCAGCTACACGCCTCCGGCAAATTATGCGGGCGCCGATGGATTTAGTTATGGCATCAGCAACGCCGGAGGCAGCAGTTCCACCACGGTGACACTCAACGTGAGCAACGCCTTGCCGGTAGCCGACCTCAACGGCGGCGCAGCGGGAATCGATTTCGGGCCGGCGAGCTTCACTGAAGGCGGCGGCGCCGTGGCCATCGTCGATAACGCCAACCTCACCGTGACTGACGCCGATAGCACGCAGTTGGCGAGCGCCACGGTGACCATCACCAACCTCGCCGATGGCGCCTCGGAAAGCCTGGCGGTTACGCCGAGCGGCGCCATCCTTGCCGGCGACATCGTCTACACCGCCGGCACGGACACACTCACCATCACGCGTTTGACGACGCTCGCGGATTATCAGACGGTCTTGCGCACGCTGGTTTACAACAACAGTTCGGCGAACCCGACCACGACGCAACGCGACATCAGCGTCGCGGTCTTCGATTTAATCGGCAGCAACTCGCCGCTGGCGCATGCGCTGGTGGACATCGCGGCCGTGAACACCGCGCCGGTGGTCACCGCACCCGCGAGCCGAACCACTTCGCCCAATACGCCGATTGCTTTCCCCGGCACCATCAGCGTGGCCGACGCCGATGCCGGCACCACCAACGTGCAGGTCACACTCACCGCGACCAATGGCACGGCGACACTTTCGGGCACGGCCGGGCTCACGGTGCTGGGCAACGGCACGGCGAGCGTGACCTCCACCGGCCCGATCGCGGCGCAAAACACCGCGCTCAACGGTCTGCAATTTGCGCCCGACACCGGCTTCAGCGGTGCCGCGAGCCTGCAAGTTGCGATCGATGATTTGGGCAATACCGGCAGTGGCGGCGCGCTCACCGACAGCGAAACAGTCAGCATTTCAGTGAATACACCGCCCACGGTGTCGAGCACCAACCCCGTCAATGGCGCGAGCCCGGTGGCGCAAAACGCGACCATAGGCATCACCTTCTCCGAATCGGTCAATGCCAGCTTGAGTTCCTTCACGCTGGAATGCCCCGGCGGCTCGGCGCAGAGCTTTACGCTCTCGGCCTCCCCCGCGACCACATTCACTTTGACGCCTTCGAGCAACCTGCCGGAGGGCTCCTGCGCGGTGAGTGTGATTGCCGCCAATGTCACCGATGTCGATGTGGGGCAACCCATGGCGTCGAACTACAATTTCTCGTTTACCGTCGATGTACCGCCGACGGTGTCGAGTACCGTGCCGACCAACGGCGCCACCGACGTACTGGCGACCACCACGGCGACCCTCAATTTCAGCAAAGCGGTGACGGTGAGCGGCGGCTCCTTCAGCTTCTCGTGCAGCGTCAGCGGCGCGCAGTCCTTCAGCGTGGCGGGCAGCGGTGGAACCAGCATCGTGCTCACCCCGGCGGCGAGCCTGCCCGCCGGCGAAACCTGCACGGTCACAGCACTAGCGGCCGGCGTGGTGAGCGCCCTGGGTACCCCCATGGCGGCGAATTATCCCTTCGCCTTCACCATCGACACACCGCCCACGGTCAATTCGACCACCCCGGCCAATGCCGCAACCAACGTGGCGCTCGCCAGCACCGTGGTGTTCAATTTCAGCAAAGCCGTCAACTTGACCGGCACCGCGTTTAGCCTCTCATGCAGCGCCAGCGGGAGCCGCAGTTTCACCCAAAGCGGCAGCGGTACGGCGGCGATCACGCTGACGCCGAGCGCCGCTTTGCCACCGGGCGAGACCTGCACGGCCACGGCTTTGGCGACGCAGATTGCCAGCCTCGCCGGCACCAACATGACCGCCAATCATGCGGTGAGTTTCGACACCACCATCGTGCTGACCAACGACACCTATCCGGAAACGGCCTTGGGCAACGTGTCGGTCGATTCCGCCAATGTTTCGGGTGGCCCGTTCACCGTGCTTGCCAACGACACCATTTGCCCCAGCCCGACCCTGAGTCTGCCGGGTGCGGGCGCCACAGCCCAAGGCGGCAATGTCAGCATGACGCTTTCCGGTGCCAACGCCGGCCGCTTCACCTACAATCCGCCCCCGGGTTATACCGGCAACGACACCTTCGATTACACCGTCACCTGCGGCACTGCCAGTGCCACGGCCACAGTGACGGTGCCGACTTCGGGGATGATCTGGTTCGTCGACAACAACGCCGCGAGCTGCACCACGCTCTCCGGCGGTTGCGGGCGGCTTTCCAACCCCTTCTCCACGCTTGCCGCCCTGGCGGCGCTCAATGACGGCACCGGCAACAACCCGGCGGCGGGCGACAATATCTTCATCTACGAGAGTGCGACCGACTATACCGGCCCGCTCACCCTGCTCTCCAACCAAAAACTGATCGGGCAGGATGCCACCACCACGCTGGCAGGCATAGCCGGCGTGAGCCCACCGGCCAGTGCGGCCGCCTTGCCGGTCTTGAATAGTGGCAACGCGACCAAGGTGAACCTCGCCAGCGCCGGCACCACGCTGACGCTCAACGGCGCCGGCACCGCCAACACCTTGCGCGGCTTTACCCTGGGCAATGCCGGAACCGATGCCTTGAGTGGCACCGGCTTTGGCACCCTCACCTTGTCCGAGGTCAGCATCAACACCAACGCGCGGGCGCTCAGTCTCGCCACCGGCACGCTGGCGGCGACGGTCGATTCGCTCATTTCGACCGGCGGCAGCAACAACCTCAACCTCAGTTCGATCAACGGCAGCCTGGTCATCACCACCGGCGCGATGAGCGGCGCCACCGGCAATGCCTTCAACATCTCCGGCGGCACGGCCAGCGTCAGTTATGCCGGCACCATTGCCAGCGGATCGGCGCGTTCCGTGGCGATCGCCAGCAAAACCGGCGGCACGGTGACGCTCTCCGGCGCGATCACCGACACCGACACCGGCATCTCACTCACCAGCAACACCGGCAGCACCGTCAACCTCACCGGCCAGATCACCGCCAACACCGGCGCCAACGCGGCCTTCGCCGCCACCGGTGGCGGCACGGTGACGGCGACGAACAGCGCCAATACGCTCAACACCACCACGGCCACGGCGCTCAACGTGACCAATACCACCATTGGCGTCGGCGGCTTGGTGTTCCAGAGCATCACTTCCAACGGTGGTTCGGCAACCGGCATCATTCTCGACAACACCGGTTCCAGCGGCGGTCTCACGGTCAACGGCGACGGCAGCAACACCAGTGTGGGCGGCAACGGCAGCGGCGGCACCATCGCCAACAAGAGCGGTGCCGACGGCAGCACCAGCACCGGCATCGGCATCTATCTCAACAACACGCGAGATGTCGTATTGCGGCGCATGAACCTCAGTGGCACGAACGGCAATTTCGGCATCAAGGGTCTTACGGTCACCAACTTTACCCTGGAGTACTCGACCGTTGCGGGCACGTTTGGAAACGCCGCCTCGCTCGCAATTCCTGAGAATTATGGCGAGGGCGGTGTCTATTTCGGCAACCTCACCACCACCGGCCTTCTGGGTACCGGCACCTTCACCGGGAACTCGATCAACGGTGGCCGGGCGCGCAACCTCTCGATTGTCAACACCAGCGGCACCGCCAACCTCACGATCAAGGGCAACACCTTTGGTCTCAACCAGAACTTCTCCGACGCCAATCAATGCCTGGCGATCGAAGCGCGCAACAGTGGCACGGTTATCAACAGCACCGTAGGTGGCGTGGCAGGCGGCGAAGCCAATACCTTCAGCGGTTCGCCGGGGGATCTGGCCAACTTCACCGGACAAACCGGCACCACCATGGATGTCGATTTCTTGAGCAACACCTTAACCAACACGCATGCCCAGAACATCATCGGCGGCGGCGGTCTGACGCTGGCCACTCAAGGCGGCATGACTTTCAGTGTCGATGGCAACACCATGAGCGGGGCACACGGCAGCGGCATTACCTTGCAAAAAGCCCTGGCGGGGACGCTGCTCTCCGGCAGCGTCAACAACAACGTCATTGGTCAGAATGGCGTAGCGGCTTCGGGCTCGGCAACCGGCAACGGCATCTTTGGTTCTTTCGCCGGAACGGGTACCATCACTCTGGCGCTGACCAACAACACCGTGCACAATTACGAAGGCAATGCCGGCATGTATTTCGATAACACCGATGGCAGCTACACCGCCAACTTCACCATCACCGGCAACACCGTGAGTCAGCCGGGGGCGTCGGCCTTCGCTGGGCTGGCCCTGACGGCGGGCGCTCCGGCGAGTAGCGACACCATACAGGTCTGCGCGGCGATTACTGGCAACGACATGAGCACCGGCGATCCGCTAAACAGCAACGACATTATCGTCGGCGGCGGGGCGAGCGGGGGCTCCGCGCTGCGCCTGCCGGGCTACGCGGGCAGCACGCTGGCGGATGTCGAGAACTTCATCCGCACCAACAACCTCAATTCGGCCAGCACCACGGTCATGGCCTACAGCGACCCCGGGCCGGCCAGCATCTTCACCGGCGGCGCCGCTTGCCCGACGCCTTGAAATCCTGACGGAGCGCCATCATGGCAGAACCTTTTCTTTCCGAAATCCGTTTGATGAGTTTCAGCTTCCCGCCCAAGGGCTGGGCGCTGTGCGACGGGCAGCTCTTGCCCATCAATCAGAACCAGGCGCTGTTTTCGCTTTTGGGCACCACGTATGGCGGCGATGGGCGGGTCAACTTCGCGCTGCCTGATTTGCGAGGGCGGGTGCCGATCCACGCCGGGACTTCGCACACCTTGGGCGAGCGAGCGGGCGAACAGGCGCATACGCTCAGCATCGCGGAGATACCGACGCATGTTCATGCCGTTACCGCGGCGAGTAACCCCGCCAGCACCAACGTGCCCAGCAACACCACTTATCTGGGCACTCAGGCCAATGTTTATACGCCGGCCAACAACCTGACCGCGATGGCTGCCGCTTCGGTGAGCAACGTCGGCGGGAGTCAGGCGCATCTCAACATGCAGCCTTTCCTGACCCTCAGTTTCTGTATTGCCCTCCAGGGCATCTTCCCCTCGCCGACCTAGGAGCGCGTCATGGCACAACCTTATGTTGGAGAGATCCGCCTTTTCGCGGGAAATTTCGCCCCCGCGGGCTGGATGTTTTGCGAAGGCCAACTCTTGCCGATCAGCGAAAACGAGACCTTGTTTCAGCTCATCGGCACCACCTATGGCGGCGATGGGCAAAGCACCTTTGCCCTGCCGGATTTGCGCGGGCGGGTGCCGATTCACCAAGGCTCGGGTTTCATCCTCGCGGAAACCGGCGGTGCCGAGGAGATCACACTCACCGTCAACCAGATCCCCGCGCACACCCATCCGCTGTTGGCTTCGCTCGACATTCCCGCGCTATCGACGCCGGCCAACAACGTGACCGGTCAGGCCGCGAGCAAAATTTATCGCACCGGGACACCGGGCATCGCGCTGGCCCCCAGCATCGTCGGTTCCGTGGGAGGCAGTCAGCCGCACACCAACTTCCAGCCCTACTTGTGCGTGGATTTCATCATTTCCCTGTTCGGGATTTTCCCGAGCCCAACCTGAACCCCCAGGAGCCGGTCATGGCCGATCCTTTCGTTGCCGAAATTCGCATCTTCCCTTTCAACTTCGCGCCCAACGGCTGGGCCTTCTGCGACGGGCAACTGCTGCCCTTGTCGCAGAACACCGCGCTTTTTTCCCTGCTGGGCACCACCTACGGGGGCAACGGCAAGTCCAACTTCGCCCTGCCCGATCTCCAGGGTCGCGCGCCCATGCATCCTGGTCAGGGACCGGGCTTGAGCCTGCATGACCTCGGCGAAACGGGAGGGAGCGAGACGGTGAGCCTGCTCGAATCGGAAATCCCCGCGCACAGCCACACGGCCTACGCGCAGAACAATCCGCTAGGATCGAGTGCGGTGCCGACGAGCAAGTCCTTCACCCGGCCGGCGAGCGGCAACCTCTACTTTTCCGGCGCGGCGAGCACGGTGCAAATGGACCCCAACACCCTCGCTCCCGCTGGCGGTGATCAACCGCACAACAACATGCAGCCCTATCTCACGCTCAGTTTCTGCATCGCCTTGCAAGGCGTTTTTCCACCAAGGACTTAAGGAAGTCGTCATGGATCGCCGCAAATTCTTTTCCGGAGTGGGTACGCTCGCCGCGGCGGGTGCGGCAGCGAAGTTCTTGGGGTCGGAAGAATCCTCGCTCATCAAGCAGCAAGCGGCCACCCCCCCCTCGGCTTTGCATGTTCAGCACGCCAAGGCCGCCCTGGCTCCGGCCTTTGGAAGGCTGCCCGGGAGCGAGCACTGGGTGCTCGAAGGATTCGACCCGCCGGTCTATGAGCTCGCCTATAAACTCGGGGTGAGCGCCTATGACCGCGCCGAAATGGTGGTGCTGGGCTATCAAAGAGGCCCGCAGCCTTCGTTTCAAAGCCTCAATCTCACGGTCACCTATCGCCTGGAGGAAGCTCCCAACTACGCCCCGTTTTATGCATTTCGGCTCTGGCTGGGAAGCGAGGGACAGGTGCAAAGCAGCCTGCCGACCCGATTCGACATCAGCGTTCCGGATGGCGGTTTGCTGGGGTGGAGCTATCGATTCGATTCCGCACGTTTTGGCAGCGAGGCCTGGGGCGCGGTCGCCTATCCCCTCGGCGGTTTTGGCATCGGACCGGGCATTCATGTGATTGCCGGGCTTTCTGCGGAAACCGGGTTGCCTCCGGATCTGTCGCAGTTTACAAGGTCAGAAACGCCCGGCGTGCTCAAACGCATTGACGGCGGACCCGTTGATTTCGACTACCTCTGCCTGCTGCTCCAGCCGGCGCGTGGCTGAAGCGGCGACGCACGGACTGATTCAGTTCGCCGCAGATCATTGCTTGGGGCTGCCGAAGGGGCTCACTCTGCGCGAAGAACGGCCGGAGGATGTCGAGTTTCTGGCTGCCCTATACGCCGATGCCCGCGCCGATGAAATGCGGCCGGTTCCCTGGTCGGGGGCCGACAAAGCGCGCTTTCTGCGCCAACAGTTCGAACTGCAGCGTCAGCACTATCACCAGCATTACCCAAACGCCCAGTGGCTGGTCATCGAGCATCAGGGCGGCGCTGTTGGGCGACTGTATCTTTCGCTCGGCCGGGATGAACTGCGGCTCATGGATATCGCGCTGATCCCCGAAGAACGCGGGCAGGGCCGCGGAAGCGCTTTGATGCACCTGGTGCTGGCCTACGCGGAAAAGAACCGAGTGCCGGTCGGGTTGCACGTCGAGTCTTTCAACCCCGCACTCCGACTCTACCAGCGCCTGGGTTTTCACCTTCAGGAAACGCGCGGCATTTACCTCTTTCTGAGACGGCCTGCCGGCTAGTTGAAGGTGATCTCGTAACGCATCCCGGCGCTGTCCGGACCTATGGGAACGAGAAAAAGTTCGAACTCCCCGAGTTCCGGATGCGCCAGCCGGATCATCCCCTGTCCGATTGCCGCAGCGCCGCGGGGAGCGCGCAAGATCAACGCAAAAGGGGCTTCTTGCCGCATGGCGTGGGCGGTGAGGCGCTTGACTTCGCACAGCTCCAAGTTCATGGATACGCCCTGTGCGGTCACCGCGATCGGGCGATTGCGCAGGGGCTCGAAGTCTTCGATGCGCAAGCGATCGAGTTGCATGGACCTTCCTTTGCACTGGGTGGCTGGAGCTTAGCACAGCCCAGTTACGGCTTGTGCGCCTCAGGCTGATCCGTCCCGCCCTTCGCAGTCAGGGCTTACTCGTTCGGCATGCCGCGAATTCCTGCGCTCGGACCGAATCGGGTACAATGTCCTGCATTTCAAGAACAAGCCCTGCCATGGCCCTTACCCCCGCCTCCGCCGCCCTCAAAGCCCAAATCCTTGCCGAGGCGCTGCCCTACATTCAGCGCTTCCATGACCGCACCATCGTCATCAAATACGGCGGCAACGCGATGACCGAGCCACAGCTCAAGGCCGGCTTCGCCCGCGACGTGGTCATGCTCAAGCTGGTCGGCATGAACCCGGTGGTGGTGCACGGCGGCGGGCCGCAAATCGGCGGCCTGTTGGAGAAGATGGGAATCAAGAGCGAGTTCCGCCAGGGCATGCGAGTCACCGACGAGCCGACCATGAACGTGGTCGAAATGGTGCTGGGCGAGCTCAACCAGGAAATCGTCGGCCTCATCAACAGTCATGGTGGCAAGGCAGTCGGCCTTACGGGTCAGGATGGCGCCTTTATGAGGGCGCGCAAGCTGATGCTCAAGGACGAGATGACCGGCGGGGATGTCGACATCGGCTTGGTCGGCGAGATCGAGCTCATCGACCCGGAACTCATCAATCTGCTCGACTCGCGCGATTTCATACCCGTCATCGCGCCGATTGGTGTTGGTACCGGGGGCGAAGCCTACAACATCAACGCCGATCTCGTCGCTGGCAAGCTAGCGGAGCGCTTGAGTGCGGAGAAGCTCGTGCTCATGACCAACACCACCGGCGTGCTCGACAAAGACGGCAATCTGCTCACTGGATTGACCGCGACGGAAATCGAGCGGCTCTTCGCCGACGGGACTATCCACGGCGGCATGCTACCCAAAATCAGCTCCGCGCTGGACGCCGTGAAAAACGGGGTGCGCTCCTCCCACATCATCGATGGCCGGGTGGAACATGCGCTGCTTTTGGAGATTCTTACCAACGAAGGCGTGGGGACGCTCATTCGCGCTGGCTAATGGAGCCGGCCGCAGGGGGAACTGCGGGAGGAGGATGGAATGGCAGGAAAACCGGGGGAGCGGCGGCTGCAAATCTTGCAGACGCTTGCGGCCATGCTCGAAAGCCCGCGCGGGGATCGCATTACTACCGCCGCGCTCGCCGCCAAGCTGGAAGTGTCCGAAGCGGCACTGTACCGCCACTTCGCCAGCAAGGCGCAGATGTTCGAGGGCTTGATCGAGTTCATCGAGAGCACGGTCTTTACACTCATCAACAAGATCGTCGGGGAAACGCAGGACGGTCTGCAGCAGGCCGAGCAAATCGTGGCCGTGGCCTTGGGTTTCGCCGAGAAGAACCCGGGCATGACGCGAGTGCTTACCGGGGACGCCCTGGTCAACGAAGACGAGCGCCTGCAAGCCCGCATCAATCAGTTCCACGATCGGCTGGAAGCGACGTTGCGGCAGTGCCTGCGCTTCGCGTATGCCGACCGCGCGGGCATGCCGGACCCGGCGGCGCAAGCCAATATCTTGCTGTGCCACATCATCGGCCGCTGGCAGCTCTTTGCCAAGAGCGGTTTTCGCCGCTTGCCTACCGAGCAGTGGGACATGCAGCGACCGCAGCTCTTGCGCTGAAGCGGACCCCGCGGCGGACTAAGGAGTCGAACGGCTCGGGAGGCCGCACACCGTGCAGGAAGGATCGATTGCGAGGCGAACTTCCCGAAAGGTCAGGCGAAGCCCGTCGATGAGCAATAGGCGGCCCACGAGGGGCGTGCCGGCGCCGCTTAGGAGTAGTAGCGCCTGCGCCGCCTGAATGCTCCCAACCAGCCCCACGAGCGGCGCGAACACGCCCATGGTGGCGCAGCGGGTTTCCACCAGATCCTGGCCCTCACCGAAGAGGCAGTGATAACAGGGTGAGTCGGAGCGCCGAGAGTCGAAAACGGTGACTTGGCCATCGAAGCCGATCGCCGCCCCCGACACCAGCGGGCGACGGTGCGAAAAGCAGGCTCGGTTGAGCGTCTGCCGCGTGGCGAAATTGTCGCAGCAATCGACCACGAGATCGTGTTGAGCCACCAAGCCGTCGAGTTCCTCGCCTTCGGCTCGGTGCGGCACGGCCACGACCGTGACCTCCGGATTTATGGCGGCCAGGCGCTTCTGGCCAGAAAGCACCTTGGGTGCGCCGATGCTTGCAGTGTCGTGCAGGATTTGCCGCTGCAGATTGGTGAGGTCGACGCTGTCGCCGTCGCACAGTGTCAATTGCCCTATGCCGGCGCTGCCCAAATAGAGGGCCACCGGCGAGCCGAGGCCCCCCGCGCCGATAATCAGCGTTTTGGCGGCGCGTATCTTCTCCTGGCCTTCGACGCCGATTTCATTCAGCAGGATGTGCCTGCTGTAACGCAGCAGCTCTTGGTCTTTCATTGCGCCAGCGGCGGGCTATTTGTATTCGCGCCATTCCTCGGGCGTTTCGTCACGGTCGCCATGGGCATGGTGCTCCCAGACCTTGACGAATACCTCGCGTGATTTGATGAGGCGCGCGGGTGTGCGCAGATTCTCGCTTTGCACTTCTTCGCAATAATGCGCCAAGGCCCGCACCGATCTGTGATACAGACCCTGATCGAGCACGAAGCCGAGGCTGGCAAGCGCTGTTTCGAGCCCGTCCAGGCTGTAGTTTTCGAGGCTGTAGCGTACCCAAATCTGCTCGGGCCCAGGGGACAGACCCGCTTCGAGATTGGGCAAACCCTCTAGGAGCCGCAGCGCTTTTTTGGCTTGCTCGGGCGGCTCGGCGGAGAAGGCGATGCTGCGCGTCTTCACCAGGTCGGGATTGGACATGGCGAGGCCCCGGGACGCCCCCTATTTCGTCGAAGCAGATAGCTGCTTCATCTGCGCGAGCACGGGCTGCCCCTTGAGGTGGTTGAGCGCTTGCTGCAAGGTGAAATCCTCTTTGGAGCCGAACTCGAAGCGCGGTGGGCGCGGACTGCGATCCTCACCCCCTTCTTCCGGCTTGCGCTTGGTTTCCAGAGCCTCGCGCGCCTTCTTGGCTTCCTCGGGATCCTTGCTCTTGCCGTCTTCCAAATGATGGGTCAGATCGGCCTCCCGAACTCGGTTGGGGCTTTCCCGTCCGTCGTCGATCACTTGATCAGGGGCGATGCCCTTGGCTTGGATGGAGCGCCCCTTCGGGGTGTAATAGCGGGCAGTCGTAAGCTTGATGCCGGTGTTGTTTCCCAGGGGCACGATGGTCTGCACCGAGCCCTTGCCAAAGGTCTGCGTACCCATGACATAGGCGCGCTTATGATCTTGCAAGGCGCCCGCGACGATTTCCGCGGCCGAGGCTGAACCGCCATCGACCAGGACCACCATCGGCAAGTCATTGAAGACGGCCGGCACATTCTTGACGTAGTCTTCGCGGCCCCGAGCATAGTTCTCGCGGCTTGCGCTGAGGCGCATCTTCGACTCCGGGGTCCGGCCGTCGGTGTAGACGATCAGCGTGTCCTTGGGCAAGAAAGCGGCGGATACGCCCACCGCGGCGTTGAGTAGGCCGCCCGGATCACCGCGCAAATCGAGCACCAGACCCTTGAGATCGGGCTCTTTGGCAAGGGCTTGCAGCGCCTTCACCACTTCTTCGCCTGTGCGTTCCTGGAACTGCCTCACACGCAAGAAGGCGTAGCCCGGCTCGACCATTTTCTGCACAACGCTCTTGGGCTTGATTTCCTCGCGCTGCAAGGTAAAGCTAAGCGGCTGATCCACGCCCTTGCGCACCACCGAGAGCGTTACTTTGCTTCCCGGCTCGCCGCGCATCATGCCCACCGCTTTGGTGAGCGCCAAGCCTTTGGTGTAGGTCTCGTTGATCTTGAAGATGAGGTCGCCCGCCTTGATGCCGGCACGATAAGCGGGGGTGTCTTCGATCGGTGCTATGACTCGCACGAAGCCGTCTTCTACGCCGACCTCGATGCCCAGACCGCCGAATACTCCTTTGGTGCTGACCTGCAAGTCACGGAAGGCGTCTTCATCAAGAAAGGTGGAATGCGGATCGAGGCCGTTGACCATGCCGTTGATCGCCTCGCGGATGAGCTTCTTGTCAGTGACGTTTTCGACATAGTCACTCTTGATGCGACCGAACACCTCGGAGAAGGCGCGCAAGTCGTCGATCGGGAGACTGCTGGGAGCATCCCGATTGGCGACCGCGGAGAAATTGAGCGAAAGCAACAGCCCAAGCGCGGCGCCCAACCCCACCAATCCCGCTTTCTTCAGTGTGTCTCGATTCGCCATGATGTCTTCCTCAATACTACCTACCGCTTGAGCCACGTCAGCGGGTCGAACGCTCGGCCCTGGTGACGAAGTTCAAAGTATAAACCCGTTTGCCCCAGGTTGCCGGTGTCACCGGCCTGGGCGACGACCTCTCCAGCATGGACTCGCGCACCAACGCGATGCAGTAGAGCCTCGTTGTTGCCATAGAGGCTCATATACCCCGCGCCATGGTCAAGGATGAGGAGATTGCCAAAGCCGCGCAGCCAGTCGGCGAAGACGACCTGTCCATCAGCGACCGCGCGCACTTGTCGACCCATAGGCGCGCGCATGAAAACACCCTTCCATGTCACGCCACCTTCAACACGTTGACTTCCGAAGCGATGGGCAAGTTCCCCTTCTATCGGCATCACCAAACGCCCCTTGAGCTGAAGGAAAGCCCCGCTCGTCGGCTCGGTTCCCGGAACCGGGGGTTGAGGCGAGGCTGACCGAGCCAGGCGCGCCAGCCGCTCGGCCAGCAAGGTGAGGCGCTGCTCGTCACGGCGCAGCGCCGCAAGCTCGCGACGTCGCTGGGCCAGCTCTTTGGCGATACGCTTTAGCGCGCCCGCCCGCTCGCGCTTCTGGTCCTGCAAGGCCGCCTGAGCGGACCGAGCCTCTCCCTCCAACGCGGCCAGGCGCGCCATCTCCTGTGTGGTCCGGGTCTGCAGCTCGCGGCTGTGGCTGATCTGGGCGCGCAACGCCAAGACCACGCGGTTGCGCGCTTCGTTGATGTGGCGATAGTAGAAGAAAAGCCGCGGCAGCTCGTTGGGGTCGCGCCCCGCCAGTGCCAGCTTGAGCGGTTCGTGGCGGCCGCTCAGATAGTGCTGTAGCAGTAGCTTCTCGAGCAGCGATTGCTGGCCGCGCATTTGCGTGTCGAGCCGTGCCTGTTCGGCGCGCAGAGCTCGCAGGCTGGCCTCTTGCGCTTCCTGCTCCTGCGCGATCTCGCTTAAGCGCCGCTTGGCCTCCGAAATCGCCCGCTCGCTTTGCGCCAACTGATCGGTGGCCTCGGCGCGGCTTTCCTCGCCAGCGGCGATCTCTTTCTGGATGGCGCTGACTTGGCGCCGCAGTTCGACAAGTCGGTCGGCATGATTTGCCGCCGGCGCCGCCCAGACGGGCAGCGCCAGGAAACAAGCGGCCCAGAGCGAGCGGTGCACTGCCCTGGAGTTCACGGGTGTGCCTTGCGCCCAGCCCCCTCCTGCGGGGAGGGGGTGATTACGGTTCGCCGCTGCGCGGCTCCGGTTTCTTGAACGCGCCCCTTGGGGCGGCCCGGCGGCTGGCGTGCGGCCCTCCCCCCAGCCCCCTCCCGCGGGGAGGGGGTGATTGCGGTTCGCCGCTGCGCGGCTCCGGTTTCTTGAACGCGCCCCTTGGGGCGGCCCGGCGGGGCGCTCACACCCACTCGATCAGGCTCGTTCCGGTCATCTCCGGCGGTTGGGGGAGTCCCATCATCGCGAGGAGCGTCGGAGCGATGCACTCCAGCGCGCCGCCCGCCTTGAGGCGCGCTGGTCGCCCAACGTACACAAAGGGCACCGGATTCATCGTGTGTGCCGTATGGGGCTGCCCCGTCTGCGGGTCGAACATCATTTCACAATTGCCGTGATCGGCAGTGATGAGTACCTCGTAGCCGGCCTTGCGCGCCGCCTCGACTACCCGACCCAGGCAAACGTCAAGCGCCTCGACGGCCTTGACCGCAGCCGCCAGTACGCCGGTATGGCCGACCATGTCGCCGTTGGCAAAATTGCAGATGATCGCCGCGTGGCGCTTGCTTTCGATCGCTTCCACCAATTTGTCGGTCACCGCGAAAGCGCTCATCTCCGGCTGCAGATCGTAGGTGGCGACTTTGGGTGAGGGAATGAGAATTCGCTCTTCGCCGGGATAGACCGCTTCGCTGCCGCCATTGAAAAAATAGGTGACATGCGCATACTTTTCGGTTTCCGCGATGCGCAGCTGTGTCAACCCCAGGGCGGCGAGGTACTCGCCAAAACAGTTGCTTACGCTCTGCGGCGGGAAAGCGACCGGCAGCGCGGCGAACTCCTCGCCGTAGCTCGTGAGGCAAAGGAAGCGCGCGAGCTTGGGCACGCGTTTGCGGGGGAAACCATCGAATGCGTCGGCAGTAAGTGCGCGGGTAATTTCGCGCGCCCGGTCGGCGCGGAAGTTCATGAAAATCACCACGTCGCCATCCTCCATGCGTGTGCGGCTGGCGTCGGGTGCGAGGATCGCGGTTGGTTTGACGAACTCGTCGTTCTCGCCTCGTGCATAGGCGTCAGCCAGTCCTTGTGTGGGGTTGGGCGCGGAGTAAGCGGCTTCGCCCTCGGTGAGAAGAGCAAAAGCGGGGGCCACGCGCTCCCAGCGCTGATCTCTGTCCATGGCGTAGTAGCGGCCGCAGATCGAGGCGATGCGACAGCCGGGATGGCGGTTGCAGGCCGAGGCGAGACGTTCGATCGATGCCCCTGCACTTTGCGGAGGCGTATCTCGCCCATCGAGAAAAGCATGCACATAGGTGCGTGGCACCCCGGATCGTGCAGCCAAGTCGAGTAGCGCCAGAATGTGCCGTTCGTGGCTGTGCACACCGCCCGGGGAAAGCAACCCCAACACATGCACCGTCGAGCGCCGCGACACCGCCTGCTGCAGAGCCTCGGCGATTGCCGCATTGCGCGCGAACTCGCCGGTCTTGATCGCTTGGTCGATGCGCGTGAGATCCTGGTAAACCACACGCCCCGCGCCGATGTTCAGGTGGCCGACCTCGGAATTGCCCATTTGCCCGTCCGGCAACCCGACTTTGATTTCTGAAGCCTCGATGGTGGTGTGCGGCCAGCGATCGAGGAGGGCGCGCCAATTGGGGGCGTACGCTTGGCTGATGACGTTGTCCGGGGCGGGTTCACGCTGGCCGAAACCATCGAGGATGAGGAGCACGACAGGGATCACGGGCGCGGCGGTGGACATGGCAGGCAACTCGGTTGAAGCGAAGGTTTTCGGCTATCATTCTACCTTTCGCGGCGCTCCATTGGACGCTGATCGCATGCAGGCATTTCCCACCGTCGAACCTCCCTATGGATTTCCTGGATTTTCTGGTCAAGAACTCGGTCTTGGTGCTGATCGCCGTCGCTTCCGGCGGTATGCTGTTTTGGAGCTTCATCTGGCACAGCATTTCCGGAATGAAAGAGATCGGGCCGCAGCAGGCGACCATGCTGCACAACCAACGTGACGCGCTGCTGCTCGATTTGCGCGAAACCAACGATTACGCGGGGGGCCGCCTGCCCAAGGCGATGCACCTGCCGCTCTCCCAGCTCTCGACCCGGGTGGGAGAGCTCGCCAAGCATCAAGGCAAACCCATCATCGCCTACTGCAATCGAGGCAACCGCAGCCGCGTCGCCGGGATGCCGCTCAAGAAGGCGGGTCACAAAGAGATCTACAGCCTGGCCGGCGGTATCGAGGCCTGGAAAAGCGCCGGCTTTCCTCTGGAGAAGAACTGAGCATGCCTCAGATCATCATGTATGCGACGGGTGTCTGTCCGTATTGCATCCAAGCCGAGCGACTGCTTCGCGCTAAGGGGGTGGAGGAGATCACCAAATTGCGGGTCGACCAAGAACCGGCCCGCCGTGAGGAAATGATGCAACGCACCGGCCGGCGCACCGTGCCACAGATCTACATCGGTGAGCTGCATGTCGGGGGCTACGATGATTTGGTGGCGCTCGATCGGGCGGGGAAACTCGAGCCCTTGCTTGCGCAAGGCTGAGCTCGGGCGCTGGAGTATAATAAACGGCTTTCCAACCTTCAACCATCAAGGCGCCTCATGAGCGATCAGCAGCCGGTCTTCTCGGTCGAAAAAATCTACGTCAAGGATCTCTCGCTGGAGAATCCGAACTCCCCGCGGAGCTTCCTCAATCCGGAACAGCCACAGGTCGAAATCAGCCTGCAAACCCGTGGCGAACGCATTGACGAGGGCTTCTACGAATGCGTGCTGACGATCACGGTGACCGCGCGCCAAGGCGAGAACACCGTGTTCCTGGTGGAGGCTTCCCAGGCCGGGCTTTTCCAGATCCGAAACCTATCGGACGCCGACTTGCAGCCCATTCTCGGCATCCATTGCCCCACTATCATTTTCCCCTACGCACGCGAGACCATTTCCAACGCCATCGCGCATGCCGGTTATCCGGCGATTCTGCTCAACCCCATTAGCTTCGAGCAGCTCTATCAGGAACAGATGCAGCAGATGCAGGCTCCGCAGGCGCAGCCCGGAGAACTGCCGGTTCAATAAGCCCGCCATGCGTAAGCCGGCCGCGCTTTGCGCCATCCTTGCCATGCTGGTCGTGCCGGGCGTCGCTTGGAGCTTGGAGTTCCGCGCCACGGCGGAGTCGGCGACGGTGCTCTACGATGCTCCATCGCTGAGAGCCAAACCGGTCTTCGTCATCAGCCGCGATTATCCGCTGGAGATCATCGTCAATGTCGAGGGTTGGGCCAAGGTCCGCGATGCTAGCGGGGCGCTTGCCTGGATCGAGAAAAAAGCCCTGACGGAAAGACGGACCGTGCTGGTCAAGACGCCGCAGGCGGAAGTGCTGGCAGCGCCCGAACCGTCGGCATCAGTGGTGTTTCGCGCTGAGCAAAACGTTCTGCTGGAGATCCTTGAAATGCCTGCGGCGGGCAGCGGCTGGGTGCGGGTACGACATCGCGACGGACTTAGCGGTTACGCGCGCTTGCAGCAACTCTGGGGTCTTTGAGGCGTGCTCCGTTCCGGCCCGATCGCCATGCTGGGCGCCGGGGCTTGGGGAACCGCCCTCGCCATTCATTGGGCGCAGCGGCTGCCGGTGCGACTGTGGTGCCGAGACGCCGCGCTTGCCGCGCGCCTGGCGCGCAACCGCGAGAACGACAAATACCTGCCCGGCGCGAGGCTTCCCGAAAGGTTGGAGGTTGGCACCGACTTGAGCGCGATGCTTGCCGGCGCGAGCTTGGTCGTGGTCGGCACGCCGACGGCGGCCTTGCCCGAGGTGCTGGCGGCGGCCACCAGTGCCGGCAGCCAAGCGCCGCTCGTGTGGCTGTGCAAGGGCTTCCTACCGCAAGCGCGCTTGCCGCACCAATTCGTTGCGCCGCTATGGCCTGCCGCTTGTGGCGTGCTCTCCGGCCCGAGCTTCGCCGAAGAAGTGGCCGCCAACCTGCCCACTGCCGTCAGCATCGCCGCCACCGACCCGCACTTCGCCAGCGAGGCGGCGAACTGGCTGCGCGACGAGACCCTGCGCATTTATGTCAGCGACGATTTGGTGGGCGTGGAAATCGGCGGGGCGGTGAAGAACGTCTTGGCCATCGCCGCGGGCATAAGCGATGGCCTGGGTTTTGGGCACAATGCTCGCGCCGCGCTCATCACTCGCGGTCTGGCGGAAACCGCCAGGCTCTGCACAGTCCTTGGCGGCAAGCGCGAAACCATGATGGGACTGGCCGGCCTCGGGGACCTGGTGCTCACCTGCACCGGTGACCTCTCCCGAAATCGCCGCGTAGGGCTGGAACTGGCCCAGGGCAAGACCCTTCCCGACGTACTCGCCGCGCTCGGCCATGTCGCCGAGGGTGTGCGCAGTGCCCGTGCGGTGCGGCAGCTGGCGCAAAGTACAGGCACTTACATGCCGATCTGCCTGGCAGTGGCAAAGGTCCTCGATGAGGGTGTCAGCCCGAGACTAGCCGTGGGCGAGCTGTTGCGTCGCGAGCCCGGCGCCGAAGCAAGCTAGGGCGTGCTGGCATTGGTCTCGCCGATCGGTCGGTCATTCCCCGAGATCCGCAATCCGTCGCAGGCGGCATGCCGGCTTGCCGGTGTTTCTTTACGCTGGCGGCGAATAGGGCAAGATGCTTTGACGCGGAATCGACCATGGCTGAAGTGAAATCCTCTCCCAAGTTGCGCGATGCGTTGCGTGGCGCGCGTGACGCCCTCGCGCCGTTATGGTGGCGGTTCTTCGATTGGCTAGCGGTAGCTCCCTGGCTGCATGTTCTAGTAATCGGCCTAGCCACTATGATCATCTCCGATATCCTCGGGGCCGAGAACTTGGGGGTATTGCTATTTTTGACCGCGGTAGTCATCAAGATCATCGCCGGAGGCAAAAGGCGATCCGACATCGCGGCCCGGGAAGCCAATGCGCGCGCCGAACAGGAATCGATGGAGCGGCGAATCGCCGAAGCGGAATTGGCGGCCATGCAGGCGCAAATCGAACCCCACTTCCTTTTCAACACGCTGGGTTCGATCGAAGCCCTGATCGAAATCGACCCGCCACGCGCGGCGCGCACGCAAAGAAGTCTGATCGAATACCTGCGCGCCGCCATGCCGCAGATGCGCGTGGCCGGTGCCAGCACCACGCTCGGCGAGCAGGTCGATCTTTCGCGAGCTTTTTTGGAAATCATGAAGGTGCGCATGGAAGAGCGCTTGGACTATCGGTTCGATATCCCCGAAGGTCTGTCGAGCGCCGCGTTTCCGCCGATGATGCTGCAAACCCTGGTGGAAAACAGCATCAAGCATGGTCTAGAGCCCAAAGCGGCGGGTGGGCGCATCGACATCGACGCCGCGGTCAGCCACGGCAAGCTGCGAGTGCGCGTAACCGACACCGGCGCCGGCCTGTCGCCGGGGATGGCGGCAACGGCGGGCCAGGGCATCGGCTTGGCCAACGTGCGCGAGCGCCTACGCCTGATGTATGGTGAGGAGGCGCAACTGGTTTTCGAGACGCCGCCCGGCGGTGGCGCGCGCGTCCTGATCGAGCTACCCTACCGCAGTGTCGACAAAAAGGACCGGACTGCCGCGACTGCGCCATGAACCAGAAAGCCCGCCCGACCGCCGTGCTCGCCGACGATGAGCGCCTGATGCGCGAATTACTGCGGCGTCGTCTCGCGGAAGTGTGGCCGGAACTCGAAATCGTCGCCGAAGCCGCCAACGGTACTGAAGCCATCGCCGCGGTGGGCGCGCAGCGCCCGGACGTCGCGTTCCTGGACATCCAGATGCCGGAGAAGACGGGCCTGGAAGCCGCCCGAGCGATTTCGGGTCTGTGCCATATCGTCTTTGTCACCGCCTTCGATCAGCATGCCATCGAGGCCTTCGAGCGCGGCGCCACGGATTATGTGCTCAAGCCCGCCAATCCCGAGCGCCTCAAGGTCACCTGCGAGCGCCTCAAAGAGAAGCTCGATTCCGCGCCGGGCGAAGTCGAGCAGCTCCTCGCCCGCATTGCCCGCCAGATGTCCCCTGGAGCCAAGCCCGATGTCTTGCGCTGGATCCAGGCGAGCATCGGCAACAGCATCAAGATGATTCCCACAAGGGACATCCTCTTCTTCCGCTCCGACGAAAAATACACCCGCGTACAGACTGCCGAAGTCGAGGCGCTGATCCGCAAACCGATCAAAGAACTGGCCGCCGAACTCGATCCGGACGAGTTCTGGCAGATTCACCGTTCCATCCTGGTGCGGGTCGAGGCCATTGCTCAAGTGCAAAGAGACGAACGTGGACAACAAATCGTCTCCGTGAAAGGGCACCCCGAAAAGCTCGAAGTCAGTCGCGCCTATTCCCAGCTCTTCAAGCATATGTAGGGCGGGGCGCGGGTCGTCTTCAAGTTCTTGAACGGCGCTTCGCTTACCGGAAGCTGCAAGCGCCGCTTGCAGAATGTCCCGCTGATCGAGGCAGCCGGGCGCGTAATGAGCGGGCTAGCGCTGGCCGGTGAGCCGCGCAGCGCTTCCTGCGTAGCTGATCGACCGCTGCCGGAAGAGACAATGGCATGGTTCTTGTAACGCCAGGGACATCGCTCTCGCACCAGAACACTTGATGAACTCAAGAGGAACCAGGGAGGCTGGGCCGCGCAGCAGTGACGCGACGACCCGGTATTGGTCTCGGCGGCCGACCGCTGGGCCCGGCGCTGGCCCGGGAAATGCGGCGCTGGCCGAGGTGGGAATTCCTCGGGCAGTGCATCCGGGGCGCTTCCTGCAAACCCGCTTTTTGGCCCCCTTGGGCATCAGCCAGATCGAACTCGCTTCGGCCCTGGGGGTGTCGCGGCGGCGCATCAACGAGCTTCTGCGAGGCCATCGCGGCATCACCGCCGACACCGCTCTGAGGCTTGGGCTGTATTTCGGCATGGACCCGCACTTCTGGCTTGGCCTGCAAATGACCTGGGATCTTTATGAAGCGGCGCGCCGGCGCGAACAACTCAACCGGTAGAACTGGGAGCTCCCATGTGGGAGGCCGAAAATTGACAAAAATCAATAAAACATGAAGGCAATCAGATAGTTGTTTCCACCACTGCTGTAAGCCAAGTTTCCACTTTCTGCTGAGGGGCGAGGGGCAAGGCACGTGAGCCAGGTTGTCAGCAACCAGGAGTGCACCATCAACCCAATGATAATTAAGCGATTGCCAAGATCCACAAATCGGGCACGGTTTTTGTTAGGAGGTAGCTTGGAGCATCGGCGGGTGACATTGCGCCTGCCGTTCGGATTGCCGGCAGTTCGGTTTGGGCTGTTCCGCGCGACGAGGGGTAGCCCGGCCGATTGCCGGGTAACGAATCAGAGGGAAGGATCCTATGGACCAATTGCACATCGAAGAAACGCGCCGGGCCGCGGCTGCGGTAGAGCGTCGCCTGGGTGTCTCCCGGCGCGAATTCATGCAGTTCTGCGCCGCTACGGCGGCGACGCTGGGTCTGGGTGCCGGGGCCGAATCGGCCATTGCCAAAGCGGTGGAAAAAGCCAAGCGCCCCTCGGTGATTTGGCTGCATTTCCAGGAATGCACCGGTTGCAGCGAATCGCTGTTGCGCGCCGAGCATCCCACGCTGGAAAAACTCATCCTCGACGTCATCTCGCTCGACTATCACGAAACCCTGATGGCCGCCGCCGGTCACCAGGCCGAGGCTGCCCGCAAGGCCGCCATGGAAGCCAACAAAGGCAAATACATCCTGGTGGTGGAAGGCGCCATTCCCACCAAGGCCAACGGCATCTACTGCAAGGTGGGGGGGCACACCGCCATCGACCTCACCAAAGAATGCGCGGCCAATGCCGCGGCGGTGATCGCCATCGGTTCGTGTGCGTCCTGGGGAGGCATGCCGTCGACCATTCCGTCCATCGCGGGCTTCGATTCCAGCCCCACTGGCTCTTCGGGTGTGGCCGAGGTTTTGGGCAAACCGGTAGTGACCATCCCCGGTTGCCCGCCCAATCCCTACAACTTCTTGGCCACCGCGGTGCATTTCCTGACCTTCGGCAAGCTGCCGGAAATCGACTACCTGGGCCGCCCGAAATTTGCCTACGGCCGCATCATTCACGAACACTGCGAACGCCGCGCCCACTTCGACGCCGGCCGCTTCGCGCACGAGTTCGGCGACGAAGGCCACCGCAAGGGCTACTGCCTCTATAAGCTCGGTTGCAAAGGCCCCGAGACTTACGCCAACTGCTCGACCATCGGTTTTGGTGATGTCGGCGAATCGAACTGGCCGGTCGCTTGCGGCCACCCTTGTATCGGCTGCTCGGAAAAAGGCGTGGGCTTCACCAAGCCCATCCACATGACCGCACAGTTGAAGGGCATGAGCCCGCCGGCCTCCTACCCCAACGTCGTCGAACAGCAGGGCAAGACCAGCTTCGCCTCCATGGCGGCCTTGGCCGCGATTGCCGGCGCCGCGGCGGGCGGTGCGGCGATGCTCGCCAAGAACCTCGGCAAGCAGGACGAAGCGCCATCGGGTCAGCGTAAGGACGCCTGATCATGAACCGGCGCAAGTTCTTCCAAGCCGCAGCCGCCGGCGGCGCCGCCCTGGCGACAGGCGCGGCGTGCACCACGGCGCAAGCACGCGGCAACAAAACGCTGCCGCCCGACGCGGTCGGGCTGCTTTTCGACTCCACTCTCTGCGTGGGCTGCAAAGCCTGCGTCGCGGCCTGCAAAGAAGCCAACGGCATGCCCATGGAGATTTCCACGCAAGATCAGCTTTGGGATACGCCGCTCGACATTTCCGGCAAGACCCTGAACGTCATCAAGGTCTACAAGAACGGCAAACTCGAAGCCAAAGACCGCGAAGTCGACGGCTGGGCCTTCTCCAAAAAGTCTTGCCTGCACTGCGTCGATCCGTCCTGTGTCTCGGCCTGCCCGGTCAAGGCGATGAAAAAAGACGAAAAGACCGGGGTGGTGAGCTACGACAAAAACGCCTGCATCGGCTGCCGTTACTGCGTGGCCGCTTGCCCCTTCGGCGTGCCGCGTTTCACCTACGATTCGCCGACGCCGCAAATCAGCAAGTGCCAGCTTTGCCAACATCGCTGGCCGGAAGGCAAATACGCGGCCTGCGCGGAAGTCTGCCCGACCGGCGCCACGCTCTTTGGCAAAGTCGCCGATCTCAAGCAGGAAATCACCCGCCGCAAGAGCCTGAAACCGGGCACACAGACCCAGTTCCCGCGCGGCAAACTGGGCGGGCCGGATCAAAGTTATCCGGGCGTGGTGGCCAAGTACATCGATCACGTCTATGGCGAAAAAGAAATCGGCGGCACCCAGATGCTCATGCTCTCGGGCGTGTCTTTCGAGAAGCTGGGTTATCCGAAATTGCCCGAGGTTTCTTACGCCTCGCAGTCCGAGACTTTGCAGCACACGCTCTATGGCGGCCTCATCCTGCCCTTGGTGTTCTTGGGTGGCCTGACCTGGGTCGCCAAGCGCAACGTCAAGGACGATGAGCATAAGGAGGAGGGGAAACATGGCCAGTAACCAAGCGCACGCTCCCGCCCCGTTGGGCGGCAGCTTGCTTACGCCGGTCACCTTCATACTCGGGTTGTTGGCGGCGATCGCCGGGGTCATCCTGGTCTATCGCTTCATCTACGGCCTGGGGGCGGTGACCCATATCAACGATGGCTTCCCTTGGGGCATCTGGATCGCCTATGACGTGGTGGTGGGCTCGGCCTTCGCCTGCGGTGGTTACGCCTTGGCGCTGTTGGCCTACATTTTCAACAAAGGCGAATATCACCCCTTGGTCCGCCCGGCGCTCTTGGCCAGCCTATTCGGCTACACCTTGGCGGCGGTGTCGGTAATCTTCGACCTGGGCCGCTGGTGGAATTTCTGGCACATCTTCTGGCCCGGTTATGCCCAAGTCAATTCGGTGATGTTCGAAGTGGCGGTCTGTATCTCGGCCTACGTGCTGGTGATGTGGATCGAGTTTTCACCCGCCTTTCTCGATCGGCTGGGTATGGGCGAATTGAAGAAGAAACTCTCCAAAGTGCTCTTCTTCTTCATCGCTCTGGGTGTGCTCCTGCCCTCGATGCACCAGTCTTCTCTGGGGTCGCTCCTGGTGGTTTTCGGCAATCAGGTGCATCCGCTGTGGCAATCGGGTTGGCTCCTGCCGCTGATCTACCTCATGACCGCCATCATGCTGGGCTTCGCGGTGGTGATCTTCGAGGCCACGCTCTCTTCGGTGGGCTTCAAGCGGCAGATGGAAACCCCGGTGCTCGCGCAGTTGTGCAAGATCATGTACGGCCTCTTGATCGCCTACCTGGTGGTGCGCGTGGGTGACCTCGCGGTGCGCGGCGCCATCGGCAACGCCTTGGCCGCCAACGCCGAGGCCCTGATGTTCTGGCTGGAAATGGCGTGCTTCATCGTGCCGGTGATCATTCTGGGCAGCCAGACCGCCCGCAACAGCGCCGCCAAACTTTTTGTCGGCGCGGTGCTCTTGATGCTAGGTGGCATGCTGCTCAGGATCAACGGTTTTCTGGTCGGCTACGAA
>JAPKHK010000060.1 GCA_026646885.1 Casimicrobiaceae bacterium
GCCCTCGGATTTCACCGCCCGGCCCGTCATCCCTGAGACCGGCGCGGTCACCGTGGTCCAGGACAGGTTGAGCTCCGCCTGGCGCAAGGCCGCCTGCGCGACCGCCTCGGCGGCCACGGCGTCGTCGTAGGCCTTGCGGCTGACCACCTGGGTCGCTATCAGATCCTTCAGCCGTGTCACGTCGCGCGCGGTCTGCTCGGCGCCGACGAGCGCGTCGACGAGCGCCGCCTGGTGAACCTGATCTTCGTCTCCGGCTTCAGCACCGCGCGCGAGGTCTCCGCGGTCTCCGGCCGCGGCGTCGGCATGGACGTGGTGAAGGCGCAAACCGCCGCCGCCGGTGGCCGCGTCGAGGTCGCCAGCCGGCCCGGCGCCGGCACCCGCTTCTCGATCCGCCTGCCGCTCACCCTCGCGGTAACCCAGACCTTGCTGGTGGAGGCGCTCGGCCGCAGCTGGGCCGTTCCCGCCAACATGATCGTGCAGGCCATGGAACTCAAGCCCGACGCGCTGCAGGCCATGCAGCGGGCGCACGGCATCG
>JAPKHK010000061.1 GCA_026646885.1 Casimicrobiaceae bacterium
CCCAACTGAGCTACACCCCCTAGAAACCAGAAACTAGTTTCTAGATACTAGATTAAATCAGCCCGCCCTTGCGGTCGCGCGGGTCACTCACGGCGCTTCGCGCCGCTGATGTCCTCTAGTCTCTAGTCTCTAGTCTCTAGACACTAGTTTCTAGATGGTGGGTCTGGATGGAGTTGAACCATCGACCCCACGCTTATCAAGCGTGTGCTCTAACCAACTGAGCTACAGACCCTCTAGTTTCTAGAGACTAGTATCAAGAAACTAGACTCCGTCAGCGCGACTACCGCCGCGCGGGTCACCCGCGGCGCGACGCGCCGCTGATTTCCTCTAGTTTCTAGTCTCTATACACTAGTTTCTAGTCTCCAGCCAGCCGATAAGCGTGGGCACGAACTGCCCCCCAAAGCGCAGCGATCGGCCCGCAGGCCCTCGCTCCTGTATCTCGAGAAAGGAGGTGATCCAGCCGCACCTTCCGATACGGCTACCGGGAAGAGCGCTGCATCGCCTGCAAACTTTGCGAGGCGGTCTGCCCGGC
>JAPKHK010000062.1 GCA_026646885.1 Casimicrobiaceae bacterium
GAAGGCGCGTCACCTCGTGCGCCACCTTGCGCAGCACGAGCGACGAGACGTGGTGCGGCCGGAGCGCGAAGCCGCCGATGGCGACCGGCCAGCCCGCCGTCTCCGTCGTGTCGATGCCGATGAACCGCTTGGCCATCGTCACGTAGCGCCCCTGCGCTTCGAAGGCCTTGTGCTCGTCGCGCGCGCGGGCGCCCACCCACGCGCGCACGCGACCACCCTCCTCGCGCAGGTACACGATCGACTCGAGCGCCTCGCCGTCCTCGCCCACCTTCAGGACCGAGACGCGGCCGAGCGCGTCGTCGCCGGCGACGGCGATCGAGGTGAACGTCGTGCCGAGGTCGATGCCGATCGCCAGCCGCCGCTGGTGCGGGTCGGGGCTCGCGCCGGGTTCGGAAATCTGCAGCAGGGCCATGGGGTTCAGTGCGCGTCCAGCGCTTCGAGGCGGCGCGCGATGTCCTCGCGGAAGCGCGCGACGAACATCAGCGCGCGCACTTCGGCGGCGGCGGCATTCGCGTCGCCGGTGTCGTCGA
>JAPKHK010000063.1 GCA_026646885.1 Casimicrobiaceae bacterium
GATCATCCGCGAGGGCCTGCGCCTCGGGCTCGATTACTCGATCACCGTGTCGTGCTACCAGGCCGACGACGAGGGCCGCGCCTGCGGCCACTGCGACGCCTGCCGGATCCGCCGCGACGGGTTCACGGCGGCAGGGGTGGCGGATCCGACGCGCTATCGGCGGCCATCCGGGCCGAACGTTTGACCTCGAAAATCGCGGATACTAGAATGGAGAGCTTCGCGAAAAGGGTCGTTAGCTCAGTGGTAGAGCAGCGGACTTTTAATCCGTTGGTCGCTGGTTCGAATCCAGCACGGCCTACCAGGATTCAGGTGCTTGTTCCGAAAGGGCTTCCGGGAGGAGGCCCTTTCGTTTTCGAACCCTCCCCTGGGGCAAATTGGCCTGCGGGTGGCAGATCAGGTGGCAGGACACGCTGCGCGCAAGTACGCGCCAGCACGCTCAACATCGAGAACCTCTTCGATCGCAGATACTTCGCATCGGCGCACAGCGAGGACATCATGCCGGGATCGCCGCGCGCAAGCCTCAGT
>JAPKHK010000064.1 GCA_026646885.1 Casimicrobiaceae bacterium
GGGGCTACGACTCGGCGGGCCTGGCCGTGGTCGACCAGGGTGTGCTTCGCCGCCGCCGCCGCCAGGGCAAGGTCGCCGAGTTGCAGGCCGCCCTTGACGCCGAACCGGCCGATGCGCCGATCGGCATCGCCCACACCCGCTGGGCCACCCATGGTGTGCCCAGCGAGCGCAACGCCCACCCGCACATCTCGCGCGACGGGCTGGCCATCGTCCACAACGGCATCATCGAAAACCACGAAGCGCTGCGCGAGGTGCTGCGCGGCCACGGCTACGAATTCAGCTCCGACACCGACACGGAGTGCATCGCGCACCGCATCCATTACCACCTCGACAACGGCAGCGCCGATCTCTACGGCGCCGTGCGGGCCACGGTCGCCGAACTGCACGGTGCCTATGCGCTGGTCGTGATGAGCGAAGCCGACAACGGCCACCTCATCCTCGCCCGCTGCGGCTGCCCGGTGGTGATCGGCCTCGGCGACAACGAGACCTTCGTCGCCTCGGACGTTTCCGCGCTGCTGCCG
>JAPKHK010000065.1 GCA_026646885.1 Casimicrobiaceae bacterium
GCGGGTGCGCTCTTCTTCGCCTGCGATCAGCGGGGTGCCGGTGAAGCCGAGGAAGGCGGCATTGGGCAGGGCGTTGCGCATGTTGAGCGCGAACACGTCGTACTGGCTGCGGTGCGCCTCGTCGGTGATGACGACGATGTCGTCCCGCTCGGAGATCCTCGGGTAGGCCTCGCCCTTGTCGGTGCGGAATTTCTGGATGAGGCTGAAGACGTAGCGGTGGTCCTCGCGCAGCAACTGCTTGAGGTTCTCGGCGCTGGTGGCCTGCACCTCGGCCCCGGTGATCGCGCCGGTGGCGGTGAAGGTCTTGTAGATCTGGTCGTCGAGCTCGGCCCGGTCGGTGACCATCACGAAGGTCCACTTGCCGGGCAGTTTGCGCAGCACCTTCTGGGTGAAGAACACCATCGACAGGCTCTTGCCGCTGCCCTGGGTGTGCCAGAACACGCCGAGCTTCTTCGCCGCCTCGCGGTCGCCGGACTCCCGCAGCTTCACCATCTGCGCGATGGCCTTGTTCACGCCGAGGT
>JAPKHK010000066.1 GCA_026646885.1 Casimicrobiaceae bacterium
CCCGTTCGGCTGGCTACGCGGTGTCGTGTTCGTTCTCGTGCTGGTCCTGCCGGCAATGGTCTTTTTCTCGCTGGTATCACCCACCACGTTTGCCGCGCGGCGCCGCACCATCTACGTTTTCCATGACCGTGGTGAGAAACTGGGGGTCGAGCGGCTGGCGTTGGGCGGCAGCTCGCAGGGCGGCCTGTACACGGTGTATCGCGATCCGGAGGTGGAACAGCGCGAACTGTGGGGAAACGCACAATGGGCTTTGCTGCGCAAGTTGATCGAAGAGCGCCAGCCTGCCACCCTCGGCATCAACGTCTCCGCCACGCATGCCTTTGCCGATGGCTTGTCAGCGAGTGAAAGAGAGGCGCTCGAGCAAACGCTTGGTGACAAATGGCGCAGCCGTCTCGTGCGCGCCGAGTTGCTGCCGCTGGATTATCTCGCGCTGCGGCTTCCCGAGATGCTGCCCACCTATTGCAAGCTGATGCAAATCGCGCACGCTTTGATTGCACGCGGCTTTTCGCGGGAAGTGAT
>JAPKHK010000067.1 GCA_026646885.1 Casimicrobiaceae bacterium
CCAGCCCCACTTCGGTCAACAACTGCATCGCGCGGTCGTCCAGTTGCGACAGGGTGCGCTCGCTGCGCCAGAAGTGGAACGAGGTGCCCAGCTTGCGCTGCAGGCCCAGGCGCACGTTCTCCATCAGCGTGAGGTGGGGGAACACCGCCGAGATCTGGAACGAGCGGATGACGCCGCGGCGCGCGATCTGTGCGGGCTGCTCTCGCGTGATGTCGTGCCCGTTGAACCGGATGGTGCCCGAGGTGGGCGTGAGAAACTTGGTCAGCAGGTTGAAACACGTGGTCTTGCCTGCGCCGTTGGGGCCGATCAGCGCATGGATGGAGCCCCGGCGGACGGCCAGATTCACATCGCTGACGGCGGTGAAGCCCTTGAACTCTTTGGTCAGGCTGTGGGTTTCAAGAATGACGTCGCTCATTGCGCCTGGGTCGCTCCGTTGGGTGCTGGGGAAAGAAGCCTTGGCCAGCAAGGTCCTCATGCATGCGTTGTGATCGCAGTGCATCGTATGCCCCCCTACCCCG
>JAPKHK010000068.1 GCA_026646885.1 Casimicrobiaceae bacterium
GGCCACCGCCTCGTCGGCGAGCAGGTCTTCGTCGGTGGTGTCGCCGTTGAGCACCAGCGTGGACGAGGGCAGTTGCGTCGACAGGTAGTTGCAGCGCGCGCGGCTCGTCTCGATCACCTTCACCTGGTACTGCGAGCCCAGCGCGCGCGCCAGCCGCAGGCCGATGTTGCCGCCGCCGGCGATCATCACGCGGCGCACCGGCTTGTCCATGCGGCGCAGGTCGGAGAGCGCGGTGCGGATGTGCTCGGTGGCCGCGAGCAGGAACACTTCGTCGCCCGGCTCGATCATCGTGTCGCCGTCGGGGCGGATCGAGCGGTCGTTGCGGAACACCGCGACGATGCGCATGTCGACGTTCGGGTGCTCGGCGCGCAGGTCGCGGATGTGCCGGCCCACCAGCGGCCCGCCGGCGTACGAGCGCACCGCCAC
The DNA here is from genome assembly GCA_026646885.1 of Casimicrobiaceae bacterium. Lineage (GTDB taxonomy): Bacteria > Pseudomonadota > Gammaproteobacteria > Burkholderiales > Casimicrobiaceae > JACPUX01. Next base: position 427 of record JAPKHK010000068.1, read on the forward strand.
GAGCCCGGCGCGTCCGTCGGCGAATTCGAGCACCTGCAGCGCCTCGGGGAAGTGGATCAGCTTGAGCACGTAGTCGGTGACCGTCTGCTC
>JAPKHK010000069.1 GCA_026646885.1 Casimicrobiaceae bacterium
AATGAAGGGCGCGCCGTTGCAAATTCCCGTTCCGGAGCTGTTCGAAAAAAATCCATCCGCGTTCCAAAACGCCAGGTCAACATCACTGGCCACAAACTCGTTCAGCGTTTCGCCTTCGGTCTGAAAGCGGATGGTGCTCATCTCGATCAGGCGTTCAACGTTTCCTCCGGAAACCGTGTAGCGTTTGGCGATCTGCAGGCCAAGCTCGAAAGCGAGCTCTTCGGCCATGAGGCCGGTGCGTTCACCACCGCCTCGCGGCGGCGCATCGGAAAGATCGAGCACGCGCACGGCGGCACGTTGCTGCTCGACGAGATCGAGAAGGCCCACGTCAACGCGTTCGACCTGCTCCTGCAGGTCTTCGACGCGGGGCGCCTGACCGACGACCGCGGCGTCACCGCGGACTTCCGGCGCACGATCGTCATCCTGACGAGCAACCTCGGGTCGGCCGTCCCGACCGAGGCCGGCGTCGGCTTCGGCGCCTCCGCGGCCGTGCCGGGCCCGCCGGACCGCGACGCC
>JAPKHK010000007.1 GCA_026646885.1 Casimicrobiaceae bacterium
GCAAGAAGGAATGCGGAGAACAGTGGCCAAGGCGGGAAGAGATTAGTCATTGCGGCAACCTCGAATAGGCCCAACGTTCGACGTAACCGGCGGGCGGAAGCCGAAGGCTGGAGCGAACCCAACAGCGCAGCTGTTGGGCCGTCCGGTTGACGGCGGGGTTAGGCGCCATCGCGGTTCACAGCCTCCATGGTGATGCAGTACTCGTGAAACCCGACTGACTGCCAGAACTGGCGCGCTGTCTCGTTGCCCACGAGAACCTCGATTCGTACACGTTTGGCATTTTGCCACGCATTGGCCCAAAGCCAGTTCAACGCCTCGCTGGCGATGCCTTTGCGGCGATGCTCGCGCAGGACGAAGAGTTGCCGGAGATAGACGAACTCTTCTTCCTCTCTGAACAGGGCATAGCCAACCACCCGTGACTGCTCTTCGAAAACGACAGCGCTGTACTCTACTTGCAACCAACCTGCCATTCGCTCGGCGAGTTGAGAAAGAGCCATTGGGTTGCGATGCCCTTCGTCCCGAATGAGCTGATTATTCAATGCCGCCAGGACGGCAACGTCTTCGTGTGTGGCAAAGCGGTAGAGCATGGCTGACTGGCGCCTAACGTAGAAGTAACCGGCCGGCGGAGCGCGCCAGCGCGGAGCGAACCGGCAAGCCCTGCTTGCCGGCGGTCCGGTTGACTGCCGGGTTGGGCTCAACTGCGGCTAAATAAGAGAAGTGCATATCAGGCAGAGAATCGTGTTGGAAAGACACGATAAACACCACGGGTTCCAATGAGGCCACCCACGCTAAGCATGAGGAAATGAAATGGTTCAGTGACCTGCCCATTGTCTTTGATTAGCGCGAACAACACACCCCAAAGGCTGGAGAACAAAAAAGTTACAAACACGAAAACAGAAAGGCCAAATGGCATGTGCCATGGCTTTGAAGATAGAGAAGGGCTGAGTGGTTTTTTGGTTGGGCCAAGCCGCCACAGTTCGAAAGAAAGTAACAGGAAAAACGTTAGCGCTGAAACAGGTAAAGAGGCGGTGGCCAAGAGAAACGATCTGGGGATATAGCCGGGCGGGAAGGGTTCTGACATAAGAGCACCCCAGCCAGCGCAGAAAAAGAACCAGAAAACGTAAAACCGCTTCATTTTGAGGCCCAACGTTTGAGTTCAGCGGCGCGCTTTCGCGCGTCCGCTGGAACGATTGGTTGGGCAGTTACTGATGCCGCACAATAATCGCGTCTGAAAGGGTTGAATAACGATCGCCATCCCAATCAAACTCAATTCGCCGTCCGGGATTGTCGCCACATCCGTCCAAGTAGCTGCGAATCTTTTCTTCCATGAGCGGCTTCGCTCGCTTGAGTTTCCATGAATCGAAGTAGTTGCGTTGGTCGACGAGCACGAGAAACAAGCGGTTTGAAGCATCGAAACGACGGTCGCCCTGATTCTCGTAAAGCCAGCGAATTAAGCCGCTGGAGTCTGCCTCTATTTCGGTGACGAGCGTGTTTCGAAAATTCACAAGCTCAACAATGAGTTGTCTGCACTCCGCCGCTGGATGGTCTGACACCTTCGCCCAAAGGTCTTGAAGAAGCGCGGCGTCAGCTAAGTCCGAGGAAATTGGCAGGCCGTGAGTGCGAGCGGCGCGCTTTAGCAGCGTCAGTTCAGGGCGGAGTGCCGCCGCTTGCCGCTTCTCTTTGAGATAGCCCTCGGGCAGGTAAGTTACTTTCAAATCGAACGGCGTGTCGCGGACGAAAAAATCAATCTTCTTCACCAGACCAACGGCTGGCAGAACGTTGGCATGGTCTTTGAAAATGTCCTCAATGATGATTGAAGTCCAGTGGTTATACCATGAGCAGACCACGTAGCCGCGTAGGCTGGTCAGTAACTCGTTTTCTACGCACCGGCAGAGCGCCTCGTAGTCCGTGATTTTCTTCACGTAATTGTCAACGATGGTTTTCTCCAGACTATTCTGGTGAAGGCCGCCCCAATTGAACTCCTGCACGCGGTAAAGCTGATTGACCAACTCCGCTTCGTTGGCTCGGCGTTGCTCACGCTCCTCTCGGTAGATGTCGCGAGCGCATGCCGCAATCGTCTGAGCATTGATGCCAGCGCTGAACGCGGCATCGAACAGCTGACGTGCACCAACGTCCGGTCGCGCGATGCCGGCCGACTGAAACAGGCGCTCGAGATATTCTGTGCGGTTCAGAGAGCGCAGCTTGAGGAAGCGCCGTCCTTCAGCATCCGCAACAAGCTCGTTCAGTTTGTCTTGGCGAAACAGGGCGTCGGCCTGAGCGAAACTCAGCGGCATGATTATTCCTTTGGTGTTGGCAGAGTGAAAGCCCATCCTGGGATGTCGGCGAGCGAATGAGCCGCAGTCTTCGCACGGGAGAAGACGAGGCCATAATCTGTGCGCAACGCCCCGTCCCGGTTATCCTGCACAACCGACGCCGCCGAATAAACCAGCGGGAAGCAACCGCAATACGTTATTCCAGCGGTGTCAGCACTGCTATTAAAGTTTTCCAGGAATTTCCAACTAGCCTCCGTCCGCGCGTTGAAGAACAGCACAAGGAAGCCGCTGTCGGTTAATTTACGGCTCGCGATTTCCAGAAACCTCGACATGGCTTCGTTGTAGACGATTGACTTCTTCCCGCGTTCCTTGGCATTCGATACCACGATTTCGGATTCAAACGGCGGCTCTTCGCCAAGGATGACATTCCACATTTCCGAAAGCTCCAGATATGGAATCCGGTCACCATGCGGTGGATCAGTGATGACCAAATCAACCGACTTGTCGGGGAGTTGTGGAAGCAGCGCGAGACAATCGCCGTTCAGAATCGCGTAATCTGCATCGCCGACGCAAACAGCTGGGAAGTGGCCGGCTTTGGCAGAGATATGAGCGGATTCTGATTCCGCGATCGCTTTGATGAGTTTCTTTACCCGTCGCTCAAAGCAATTCCAAACGTTGACTTCAAAATGCTGTTCGGGCCGCCAGTAGCCAATCACCCACGAGCCGACTTCCATCTTCTCGCTGCTTGCGCCGGTCGTTTTGCCTCGGCCCGTGATGGCGAAGACCATCTTGCTCATCTGACCGACCGCAGCCGTCAATGCGAGCCGCATTGGCTCTCGTGCTGCCTCCGGCAGGTCATCAATCTCTGCTAATAGGAGTTCGATGTTGCGCAGTGCTCGCCCGGTGAACAAGTCTTTCAACGTGAGCGACGGCGAGGAATTGATACGCGAGTTCGTGAAAAATCGCGGCGCGCGCAACCGCTGCGGCCGATAGGACGCGAACCGCTCTACGAGCGAGATGTCCTGTTCGCTTGGCGGCAACTCCACACGATTGCGGCTCTCCCCGTTGGTCAGCCAGACCTTTTCCATTACACCATTGCGCCAGACGTAATGCGTGGCGGGTTTCTCCTGCGCCGTAGCGTAGCTTTCAAGAACCGCCTCTTTGACTACCGCGCTCACATACCGGAATGCCTCATCGAGCACGGCGGCCGTCGGCGGAGAAGCCAGCATCCGAGTGAGGCGGACAGCAGTGGGATTGATGTCTATGCCAATCACGCGTCGCTTCAACTGAATCGCTTCCAGTGCTGAAATTCCAGATCCGAGAAATGGGTCAACCACCAGCCCGCCTTCCGGGCACAGCTGTTGGATTAGGTAACGCATCGGCTCAGCTGGCTTCTTGCCCCAATATTTGTGGAAGGCGTAAAGCCCGCGATAGGCCGCTGGATCAGCAAGACTATTGGCCGAAGGTGGAGTGACGAATTCAGGCAGGGTAAGTTGCATTGTAAATTTTGGTCTCAGCGTTTTGGTGCGGTTAATTAATTGTCTGCCCAACGTAGAAGTAACCGGCGCTGCGCGGCTTTATCGCGCAGCGTCCGGTTGACTGCCGGGTTGGGCTGCGGCGTGTGCCAAGGCACGGGAAGCAGAGCACGCGCAAAAGTCAGCCGCCGCGATACGGCGGCAGAACGAAGTGCGGCGGCCGAGCCGGCGCGGGTGTTGCTCCCGGCGGCGGCAGGAGCGGGAACGGTAGCCCTGCTGCGCCGAACGAAGGCACGGGCCAGCGCGAGCACGCGCGTTGGAACCCTGGCGGTCGGATGATTTCCAGAGCGGCCGAGAAGGAGGGGGTTCTTCCCGCTGCGGCAAACCGAGAGACAAGGGCGGTGGAATGGGTCTCGCGCTGGCTTGCGGCAGACGCGAGGGAGACGACGATTCCCTGCGGCGGCTGCAGGGGAAGCGGCGTGCGCCGGGGCGCTGCGGGTTGCGTTGGCGACTGTGCTCAACATGACCTCTGCGGCGGAAAAGCCCAACGCCCAAGTAACCGGCCTTCGCCGGTCTTATGGCGAAGGTCCGGTTGACTGACGTGTTATGCCTCATGGATTACAGGAGATGCGGAATGAAAATGAAACACACGCCAGGCCCATGGACTGCGAACCTTGCGCCACAAGGCGGCTTTGACATTGAGAAAGACCCGAACGATCTTGGCCGATACATGGTACTGGCAACGCGGAATGCTGACGAAGCGCGGGCCGAAGAAATGCACGCAAACGCGCGCTTGATCGCTGCGGCCCCGGACTTGCTTGAGGCGCTGCGCGACATGGTGAGCGACCGCGAATGCTTGAGCGAAGCAACCGTCGCTTTTGCAAAGGCGGCTATCGCAAAGGCGACAGGCCATGAGGCATAACGTGGAGGTCACCGGCGCTGCGCGGCTTCTTCGCGCAGCGTCCGGTGGACCGCAGGGTTAGCCGACACTTTGGCCACTACCTTGCGTCCTACCAAGGGTAGCAAGGTATTCCTTTCGCTGATAGTCAGTAAGACCCGGACAACGGCCGGATTGCCAGAGCATGACGAGTGCTTCAATGTTGGGAAGCCCGCCAAGGGCCGGAAGTGCATAGGTGGTGAGGCGCGCCGCAATGTCTTTTGCAGCAGCGACTGCTTCAGCTTGTGTCATGACTTCCCACCATAGGTCGCTCCCTTCGGGCGACAAAGACCCAAGGCGCTCGCGCCAGTGTGCTTCTGGAATTGATGGCTTTCCAAAGTCGCGGACGTCAGGATAAATCAGCTCCGGTACAAAGACGCCTACATTGATAGTGAACTTGGCAAGTGCCGACGTACTTTGCCGCGAGCCCTGAACCTCGATTAGGTGGACGACATTCTCTGACGTGCGCGAAAAAAGGGCGCCAGCTTTTCTGAACCCCAATGGATGCAGGAGCTGCTTTACCTCAGCAATGATTGGCGCCTTCAGTTCAGTGGGAGACATCGATGTCGGCTAACGTAGAGCTCAGGGGCGCGTAGCCGGCTTGCCGGCGGAGCGTCCCTCTGGAGCGCCTTGTTCGGCGCGAAGCTTTTCATCAACCTCACGGACTTCAGAAATTAACTCGTGCCCTTTGAAAAAGAGTGGAGAGAGAGGGTGGCGATTGTTGCCAAGGTCATCTTCTTTGGCTTCGGCTGTTAGTACCCCATTGCCGGTGAGAAAATAGAAACGTGTGTATGAAGGCTTGGGCAAGGGGTAGCTCTTGGTCGGCTGCGCCTCCTTGGAAAATTGCTGTGAGGCTTCGAGAAGTGACTGAGCCGCACGATGAGGACCAGCGTGTGGACCAAGCCCGATGATGCCGCCGCCGTTGCTGAAATAGAGGCTAACCGTGCCATCGGCTAATGCCACAAGTGAAGCAACAGCCTCCGGATAGCCAGTTTCCATTACGACACCCCACACTTCGTTGGTATCTTTCAGCTTAACGCCCACGCTTTCTGGCTTCGTGCCGAGCACCATGCTGCGGAGCCCAGAATATGCCCCCGCCACTTTATAGTCAGCAGCGCTGGCGCTGAGTGAAAAGAACCCAGCAATGAAGGAGAAGAAACTGGCCATAAGGAAAATGCGCTTCATTGCGGTGACGCCGAACGCAGAGCTAAGGGGCCGGCCGCTTGCGGACGGTCCCGCTTGAGCGCCGGGTTAGAGCGCTGCAACCAACGGAGACAGGAAGCCATGCCGCAAAAAATGATAGTTGGGAAGATTGAATTTGTGCCGGCAATGCTGGACACGTTCAGCGCACAAGTGCACATAGACCTGCCGAAGTGGGCGGCTGTGAAGGCAGCGCGGGATGCTTTGCGAGAGGCAGCGAAAGTGCGCTGCACTTGCTCGGGGTTCGTGATCCAGTACGAAGGCGGATGCTGCTGCGAAAGCGGCAAAGGAAAGCGGGCGGCAGAAGATCGGCTGAAGCAGGCCATTGATGCGCTCTAACGTTTGAGCTGAGGGGCCGGAGCCGGTATGGCGCTTGGCCCGCGAGGCGGATGATGACAGCGAGCGCCTCGCGGGCCAAGTGCCATGCCGGTGGAGGTCCCGCTCCAGTGAAGGGTTAGGGCGCACTCTCTGCTCGCCGCGGGGATAGCGCCGAAGCTTGACAACTCAGCCCCCGGCTGGCGACTTGAACTTGCCTGGGCGCTCCATGGCTACCGATGACCGAGAGAAGCCCAGCTTCTCGTAGAAGGTTGCCACACCATCCGCGCGCCCCGCGCGTAGTACCCAGGTCATTCGCTCGTTGTTGCCCATTGCTGCGGCTACGAGTGCTCTGCCGATGCCGCGGCGCTGATGCGCAGGGTGCACAACGACCATGGAGATATAGCCGTTCGTGAGCCCGTCGGTGAGTGCGCGCAGATAGCCCACCACCTCACCTTCGCGGACAGCTACCAGTGACAACTGCGACTGCGCGACAAGCAACGCGAACTCTTCTGGTGTGGCGACCTGCCGTTCCCAGCCAGCGCCGAGTAGCAGTTGCCGCGCAGGCTCGAGTTCCTGCGACTGAATCGCTCGGACTTGCATGTGCGCCCTAACCTAAAGTAGGGAACCTATTTGACGGAAAATAAACCGTCATAGCGGCATCGGGCGGACCACTATTCCCAATCAAATCAACGCCCCGTCCGGTTTTAGTACGTCCTAATGAAAAACCGAAAACCATCGCTCCCATTTCTCCCGCTTTCTTGATTCGTTTGCCTCCCAGCGCCGCTGCCCCGGCACGCCCGCTCCCGGCGACCTAATTGCCGCATATGATGCGCCAATCGCCCCCACCGCTCAAGCGGTCTTGCAGCCCAAGCCCGGCCGGCCCAAAACGCGGCTCGGGGTTTTCCCAGAACCCCGTCCGCGATTCGATCAGGCGGCCACGCCCTGGAAGCCTCGCGGCGCTTTACGCCGCTGTCCGACAGGCGGGTCGCGCCACGCGCGGGCTTGGCGGGTGGGTGCGCATTGCGGGTTCTTACGCGTGAGGCGCGGGGCCCCGCCCGAGGACGTGATTTGCGGCGTCAGCGCCGCGAGGATTTCAGGGCGCGGACGCTGCCCCGCCGCCGCAGTGATAGAGAAAAAGGTCTGCCAAACAAACCCCGATACGCGCCGCTTCCGAAAAGCTGCGCCACCCTCCGGCCCGGTGACCCTGCCGGCCACACCCGTGGCCACAAAAACGCCTCAACCGCACCCGCCAAAAAATCAACGCACAGAATCCACACACTCCGCGGCAAAACTCACCCGCGCGCAGCAACAACCCTCACCCACGCACCCCCACCGACTCCCCACTCGCCGGTTCTTGTGCCCCATCCGTCTCCCGCGCCGCCGCCGCCCCGCGCGCCACATCCACGCTGAAGAGCAGCACCAGCCCCGCCAGGAAGAAAACGCCGGTGGAGAGGATGGCCAGGCGATGGTTGCCGCCAGTGAGCAAGGTCACCAGGCCGTAGGTGACGGGGCCGAGAATGGCTGCGAGGCGCACCGCAAAAATCCATAGGCCGAAGAACTCGGCACGACGGGTTTCCGGCGCGAAGAGGCCGGCCAGCGCCCGGCCGGCGGATTGGCTGCTGCCCATACACAGCCCGGCGATGACCGCCGCCACCCAGAACGCCGGTCGCCCTTCGGCCAGGCCGGCGATGGCGGTCATCAACACCCAGCCCGCGAGTGTGACCGCGAGCGCGGCGCGGTGACCGATGCGGTCTTGCACGTAACCCCAAGCAAAAGCGCCCAGGGCCGAAGCGATGTTCACCAAGAAAATGAGCATCATGGTCTCGGCCTGTTTGAAGCCCAAAGCCTGTTCGGCGTAAATGGCGGCCAGCGCAATCACCACCGCGATGCCGGCCTGGTAAGCCACGGCGCAAAACAACAGCCGCGTGAAATCGCGAAAGCGCTCCGCTTCTTGCCAGGTGTGGCGCAAACGGCGCAAGGAAGCGAGCAGACGATGCGCCGATTCGTCTTGGCCTTCTTGCGCTTGCGCGCGCTCGCGCAAGAGCGCGAAGGTGGCCAAGGCGGCCAGGGCGAACAAAGCGGCGGTGATCCACATCGTCACCGGCACGAACTGCGCCGCTTTTTCGCCGCGCCCTTGCGCCGCCAACACATAAGCGAGCGACAGCCCCAAACTCAACATGCCGCCAAAATAACCGAAGCTCCAGCCCCAGCCGGAGACACGGCCCAAACTTTCGGGCTTGGCGAGCTCAGGCAAAAACGCCGCGATCAACGATTCGCCATAGGTAAAAAACACATTCGACAACACCACCGCCACCACCGCAAAAGCCAGCGTGCCCGGCCCCGCCCAACCCAGGGCCGCGGTGGACAACACACAACCGACGGTGGAAAGCGCCAGCAAGCGCTTCTTGGCGGCGCGCAAATCGGCATACGCGCCGATGGCCGGCATGGTGAGCATGACCAAAACGTTGGAAACCGCCAGCGTCAGCGTCCAGGCGAACGTGGCCCAAGCTGCGCCCTCTGCCACCACACCCACGAAATAAGCGCTGAACACCGCGGTCAACACCACCGTGGTGTAGCCCGAATTGGCGAAGTCGTACATGGCCCAGCCGAAGACTTCGCTTCTTTTTACGCCGGGGTTGAGCGCGTCCTGAGGAAAGGGGTTCATGCTTTGGTTCCCTTGGTTATGCAAACGGCGGCCGCAGCCGCCGTTTGCATCCTGCCACACCGGTGTGCCAAGACGATTACTTAGTCACCGTAACCCACTGCACCTCGAACCAGTTGTCCGAACGATGCACCACGTTGACGTTGCTGCGCGCCGCCCAGGGAATGACTTGGCGGTGCAGCGGGATGCTATGCGCTTGTTCTTTCCATTCCGTGAAGGCGGCCTTGATCAGCTCCTGGCGTTTCTTGGGGTCGCCCTCGCTGCTGGAGCGGGCCGCCAAGTCGTCGAATTTGTCGTTCCGGGAGCGGCCGTAGTTGTAAGCGCCGATGCCTTTTTCGCCGGGGTTGCGCATCACCGGCGTGAGCACGGTTTCGGCGTCGGTGATGGCACCGCCCCAACCCAACATGTACATGCTGGAGTCGAACTTTTCGAGCTTGGGGAAATAGGTGGCGCGCGGCATGGCGTTGACGCGCACCTTGATTTTGAGCTGCGCCCACATGCCCGCCAACGCGATGCAGATTTCTTCGTCGTTGATATAGCGGTTGTTGGGGCAATCGAGCGTGACTTCGAAACCATCGGCATAACCCGCTTCGGCCATGAGCTTTTTGGCCAGCGGCAAATCGTAAGGCAGGCGTTTTTCGATCGCCGAATCGTGATAATACGCCGCGGGCGAAGGCGAATAACCGCCGGTCGGGTAGCTCTGATTGTTCATGAGCTTGACCTTCATGGTCTCGATGTCGATGGCATGATAGAGCGCCTTGCGTACGCGCACATCCTTGAAGGGGTTCTTGCCCTTGACGCTGCCGTACAACAGCTCGTCGCGATGCTGGTCCATGCCGATGAACACCACGCGGTTCTCCGGGCCGTCGATGATCTTCACCCCGGCGGTGTTGCGCAAGCGGGCCACATCGCGCGGGGCGGGGTCGAGCACGAAATCGATTTCGCCAGACACCAGCGCGGCCAGGCGCGTGGCATCGTTGGCGATGGGCGTAAAGACGATTTCTTGCACATTGCCTTCGTGTTTGCCCCACCAATTGGGGTTGCGCTTATACACCGTCTTGATGCCGGGGGCGCGGCTCACCAGCATATAGGGGCCGGTGCCGTTGGCGTTCATCGCGGCGTGGGTTTCTTCCTTGTTCTTGAAATCGAGGGGTTTCATCACCTTGTATTTTTCCGACCACGTTTTGCTCATGATCCACAAGGTATCGAGGTGTTCCAGGAAAATGGGGTTCACCGCCGGCAGACGAAACTCCACGGTGACGTCGTCAATCTTTACCGGCTCGCCCACACGCGCGGCATAGTTGTTGATTTGCGAAGTCAGCTCCTGGCCGCGCTTGATGGAGAAGACCACGTCGTCGGCAGTGAAGGCGCTGCCATCATGAAACTTCACCCCCTGGCGCAGCTTGAAGCGCCAGGTGGTGGGGCCGGTCTGCTCCCAGGAGGTGGCGAGGCTGGGTGCTAAGGCCAGTTTCTTGTCGCGGGTGGTCAGGCGCTCGTAAACCTGGCCGTTCATCATGTTGGTCATGGATTCATTCTGCGAATGCGGGTCCATGGTTTGCGGATCGCCTTGGCTGGCCCAGCGCAGGGTTTGCGCGGCGAGCGGGGTCGACAAGGAAAATGCTGCGGCGCACACAAGAGCGCCGATCAAACGCGACGGAAAGCGCATTTCAACCTCCTCCGGGTAGGGAATTTTCCACCGTCGGCTTGTGACCGCGGCGGTGGCGGCAGTATCAACTAGCGGCCGAAGCGGGTCAATCGGCGCAGCGCCCTGGAGCCCCAAGCAGTTTGCGCTGGACGTTAGGCGCAAAATCGGCAGAAAATGTCGCCGGCGGTGAACCGCCAGGGCGCGGCCCCCACGGTATACTCGGGCGCCCAAGGCCAGCGCCCCCGGTGATCCAGCGGTTGGGGGAGCCCGCCGAGGCCAAACCGACAAAAAGTTTCATTCGAGGAGGGTGTCTTTTGCAGCGAGCATTTTTCGCTCTCGCCGGGAATCGCGCAGCGCGCGCGACTCTACCGCTCGCCTTGCGCATCCCTCCGACCGCCTGATGATCGCTTTCATCCTTCGGCGCTTTGCCCAGGCCGTGGTGGTCATGTTGAGCGTGGCCTTCATCGCCTTCATGTTGTTTCAGTATGTCGGTGATCCGGTGACCAACCTGCTGGGTCAAGATGCCACCCCGCAGCAGCGCGCTCAATTGCGCGCCGACCTGGGGCTGGATCAACCTTTTCCGGTGCAGTTCGCCAAGTTCGTGGGCAACGCGCTGCAAGGTGAATTCGGTTTGAGTTTGCGGCAGGGCCGCAAGGTGTCTTCGCTCATCGTCGAGCGTTTTCCGGCCACCATGGAACTGGCGCTCACCGCGGCGATACTGGCCTTGGTGGTGGGCGTGCCCATGGGTGTGTACGCTGCCTTGAAGCGCGGCAATTTCTGGTCGCAAGCGATGATGACCTTTTCTTTGCTGGGCGTTTCTTTGCCCACGTTTCTCATCGGCATCCTGCTGATCTTGTTTTTTGCCGTGATCTTGAAGATCCTGCCGAGCTTCGGGCGCGGCGAAGTCATCGCGCTGGGCGCTTGGACCACCGGCTGGCTCACCTGGGATGGCTGGAAACATCTGCTCCTGCCGGCGGTCACGCTGTCGATCTACCAGCTCACCTTGATCATGCGCCTGGTGCGCGCCGAAATGCTCGAAGTGCTGCGCACCGACTACATCAAGTTCGCCCGCGCTCGGGGTTTGCAGGACCGCGCCATCTACTTCGGGCACGCGCTCAAGAACACCCTGGTGCCGGTGATTACCATTACTGGTTTGCAACTGGGCGGGCTCATCGCCTTTGCCATCATCACCGAAACGGTGTTTCAATGGCCGGGCATGGGGCTCTTGTTCATCCAGGCGGTGCAGTTTGCCGACATTCCGGTGATGGCGGCTTATTTGTGCCTGATCGCGCTGATTTTTGTGGTCATCAACCTGATCGTCGATTTGCTCTATTTCGCCGTGGACCCGCGGCTGCGTATGGAAAAAAGCGGAGGCGCCCACTGATGCGCAAAGTGAAAGTTCAAGGTGCGGCCTATGCCGCGTTGCAGGAACAGGCGGGCGAGCTGGTGTCGTTTCGCCGCGACTTGCACGCTCATCCGGAAATCGGTTTCGAAGAAAAGCGCACCGCGGCGCGCGTAGTGGAAGCGCTCAAAACCGCCGGTGTGGACGAAATCCACACCGGCATCGGCAAAACCGGCGTAGTCGCGGTGATCGAAGGGCGCGAGAAAAACGCCGCGCGCAGCATCGGCCTGCGCGCCGACATGGACGCCTTGTGCATGCACGAAGAAAATGACTTCGCCTGGCGCTCCGCGCACAAGGGCGTGATGCACGGCTGCGGTCACGATGGGCACACCGCCATGCTGGTAGGCGCGGCGCGTTATCTCGCCAAGACCCGCAATTTCGCCGGCCGCGCGGTGCTCATTTTCCAGCCCGGCGAAGAAGGCTTCGCCGGCGCCAAGGCGATGATCGACGACGGGCTCTTCGAGCGCTTTCCCGTCGATGCCGTCTACGCCATGCACAACTGGCCCTCGTTGCCGCCGGGGCAGATCGGGGTGCGCGGTGGTCCGGTGATGGCGGCCGCCGACCGCTTCGAAATTCTCATCCAGGGCCGCGGCGGGCATGGCGCCCACCCCGAGCTCACCATCGACCCGGTGCTGGTGGCCGGGCACATCATCACCGCGGCGCAGAGTTTGGTGTCGCGCAATGTCGATCCGGTCGAACACGCGGTGGTGAGCATGTGCTCCATTCAAGCGGGCGACCCCGGCGCCTACAGCGTCATTCCGCGCGAGGCGCGCATCGTCGGCACAGCCCGGAGCTTCAAAATCGACGTGCAGAATTTGCTCGAAGAACGCCTGGGGCGCTTGGTGGAATCGGTGGCACTCGGCCTCGGCGCGACCGCGACCCTGACCTACCAGCGCAACTACCCGGCCACTATCAATTCCGAAGCGGAAGCCAACTTCGCCGCCGATGTGGCCGAACGGCTCGTGGGCGAAGCGAACGTGGTGCGCGACTTGCCACCTTCCATGGGTGCCGAGGATTTTTCTTTCATGCTGCAAGTGCGCCCCGGCGCGTATTTGCGCCTGGGTCAAGGCGGCCAAGGCGGCTGCTTCCTGCACAATTCGCGTTACGATTTCAACGATGAGGTTTTGCCCCTGGGTGCCGCGCTGTATGCGTCGCTCGTCGAGCAAGGCCTTGCACCCCGTTCTCCCGCAACATCAACTTGAGGAGGAAACACCATGAAGAAACTTCAAACCACCCTGCTGGCCGCGCTGCTCGCGCTAGCCTGCGCTGGCGCGCAGAGTGCGACGCTGCGCCTGGCAAACCAGGGCGACTCGACCTCGATGGACCCGCATTCCTTGAACGAGTCGCTGCAACTGTCTTTCACCGGCAACGTCTATGAGCCCCTGGTGGGCCGCGACAAAAAGCTGGGTCTGGTGCCCCTGCTGGCGACCTCCTGGAAACAAACCTCACCCACGGTCTGGCGCTTCGAGCTGCGCAAAGGCGTGAAATTCCATGACGGCCAGCCCTTCACCGCCGACGACGTGCTGTTCACCTTCGATCGCATCCGCGGCGAAGGCTCGGACATGAAAAGCTACGCCACCACCGTCAAGGAAGTGCGCAAGGTCGATAGCCACACCGTGGACATCGAAACCTCGGCACCTTTCCCCATCCTGCCGGATGTCATGACCTTCGTGTACATGATGAACAAGGCCTGGTGCGTAGAAAACAAAGCCATGCAGCCGGTAGACCGCAGGAAAGGCGTGGAAAACGCCGCGAGCTTCCGCGCCAACGGCACTGGCGCCTTCAAACTGAAAGAGCGCCAACCCGGCACGCGGACCGTGCTGGTGAAAAACACCGCTTATTGGGACAAGGTGGAAAGCAACGTCGATGAAGTGATCTTCACGCCCATCGGCAACGACGCCACGCGCGTCGCCGCCTTGCTTTCCGGCGAAATCGACCTCATGGAGCCGGTGCCCCTGCAAGACGTGGCGCGCCTGCAAGCCAACCCCAACCTCAAGGTGTTGCAGGGGCCTGAGCTGCGTACCATTTTCCTGGGGCTGGACCAGAAACGCGACGAACTGCAATTCTCCAGCGTCAAGGGCAAAAACCCCTTCAAAGACGTGCGCGTGCGCCGCGCCTTTTATCAGGCCATCGACATCGAAGGTATCAAGAAGAGCGTGATGCGCGGCGCTTCCGCTCCGACCGCTTTGATGGTGGCACCGGGCATTCGCGGTTTCGTCGCCGACATGAACAAGCGCTTGCCGTATGACCCCGCCGCCGCGAAGAAACTTTTGGCCGAAGCGGGTTACCCCGACGGCTTCGAAGTTGGCATGAACTGCCCCAACGACCGTTACGTCAACGACGGCGAAATCTGCCAGGCCGTCGCCGCCAACCTCGCGCGCATAGGCGTCAAGGTCAACTTGCAGGCCGAAGCCAAAGCGACCTACTTCCCGAAAATTCTGCGCCGCGACACGAGCTTCTACCTCCTGGGCTGGACACCTTCGACCTACGACTCGCACAACGTCTTGAACGCCATCATGGGCACGCCCAGCGACAAAGGCCGCGGCCAGTTCAACCTCGGGAGCTACAGCAACGCGCGCATCGATGAAATCACCGCCCTGGTGCAAAGCGAAACCGACGACAAAAAACGCAACGCGCTGATCGCCGAAGCGTTCAAGATCCACGCCGACGAAGTGGGCCATATTCCGCTGCATCAACAAGCGCTGGCCTGGGCCGCGAAGAAATCCGTCGAAGTCGTCCAATTGCCTGACAACATCATGCCGCTCAAGTGGGTGGTGGTGAAGTAATGGCGCAAGGCATGATGTTGCGGTGTAGGCTGACTGGGCGCGCAGCGACCAGTCAAGCGGCGCAGCCGCGGCCGAAGCCACAACATCATGCCTCTGAAATGGGTGGTGATGAAGTAAGGGCGCAAGGCATGATGTTGCGGCGTAGGCTGACTTGGCGCGCAGCGACCAGTCAAGCGGCGCAGCCGCGGCCGGAGCCACAACATCGCCCTACGGTGATGAAGTAATGGCGCAAGGCATGATGTTGCGGTGTAGGCTGACTGGGCGCGCAGCGACCAGTCAAGCGGCGCAGCCGCGGCCGAAGCCACAACATCATGCCGCTCAAGTGGGTGGTGGTGAAGTAATGGCACAAGGCATGATGTTGCGGCGTAGGCTGACTTGGCGCGCAGCGACCAGTCAAGCGGCGCAGCCGCGGCCGGAGCCACAACATCGCCCTACGGTGATGAAGTAATGGCGCAAGGCATGATGTTGCGGTGTAGGCTGACTGGGCGCGCAGCGACCAGTCAAGCGGCGCAGCCGCGGCCGAAGCCACAACATCATGCCGCTCAAGTGGGTGGTGGTGAAGTAATGGCACAAGGCATGATGTTGCGGCGTAGGCTGACTTGGCGCGCAGCGACCAGTCAAGCGGCGCAGCCGCGGCCGGAGCCACAACATCGCCCTACGGTGATGAAGTAATGGCGCAAGGCATGATGTTGCGGTGTAGGCTGACTGGGCGCGCAGCGACCAGTCAGCCGCAGCCCTCCGCACCGCCGCCCCCGGTAGGAGCGCCGGAAGGCGCGAGCTTTTTCCCGAAATCGCCGCGGTGCTGCAAGAAGCAGAACCTCGCGGTTGCCGCCGCTCCTACCTAACCCCAAGCACGCTCACGCGCAAACATGCAAGCCGCTCTCGCCCGCTTCTTCGACGGTGACGTTTGGCACAGCTTCCGCCATTCGCCGATGGCGATCGCGGCGGCGGCGATCGCTTTCGTCTGCCTCTTTTGCGCTCTCTTCGCCAACTGGGTGGCACCGCACAACCCTTTCGACCTGGCGACCCTCGAATTGGGCGACGCGCGCCTGCCGCCTGCTTGGGAAGAAGAGGGCAAGGCGAAATACCTCTTGGGCACCGACGACCAGGGGCGGGACATTCTTTCCGCCTTGATTTATGGCGCGCGCATTTCGCTGTTGGTGGGCATGGCCTCGGTGCTTTTGTCGGTGGTGGTGGGCGTGGCGCTGGGGCTCTTGTCGGGCTTCGTCGGCGGCAAGACCGACGCCTTCATCATGCGCGTTTGCGACGTGATGCTCTCTTTTCCTTCCATCCTCATTGCGCTTTTGATCGACGGCGTGGGGCGCGCGATGTTTCCCAATGCGCATGACACTTTGGCCTTTGCCGTGCTCATCCTCGCCATTGCGCTGCCGGGTTGGGTGCCTTATGCCCGCACGGTGCGCGGTTCAACCTTAGTGGAACGCAACAAGGAGTACGTGCAGGCGGCGCGGGTAATCGGCGTGGCGCCGGCGCGCATCATGCGGCGCCATGTGTTGCCCAATGTGCTGGGCCCGGTACTGGTGCTAGCCACCATTCAAGTGGCGCAGGCCATCCTCACCGAAGCGACCTTGTCTTTCCTGGGGGTGGGCGTGCCACCCACGCAGCCGTCGCTGGGCACGCTCATTCGCGTCGGCAATGATTTTCTGTTTTCCGGCGAGTGGTGGATCACCATTTTCCCCGGCGTCATGCTGGTGCTGATCGCACTTTCAGTGAACCTCTTGGGCGACTGGTTGCGCGACGCCCTCAACCCCCGATTGCGTTGACGCGATGGAAGCGCTGCTTGAAGTCAAAAACCTGCGCGTCGAATTCCCTACGCGGCGCGGCACGCTGCTGGCGCTGGACGACATTTCCTTCGGCATCACGCCCGGTGAAATTTTGGGCGTGGTGGGCGAATCAGGCGCGGGCAAATCGCTCACCGGTGCCGCCATCATCGGTCTTCTGGAGCCGCCTGGCCGCATCGCCGGGGGAGAAATCCGCCTCGAAGGCGAACGCATCGACAATTTGCCTCCGGAGAAATTTCGCGCCCTGCGCGGACGCAAGATCGGCGCCATTTTCCAAGACCCGCTCACTTCGCTCAACCCGCTCTACACCATCGGCAAGCAACTGGTGGAAACCATACGCACCCATCTGCCGGTGAGTGAGAAGGAAGCACGCGAACGCGCCATCAAGCTCTTGCAGGAAACCGGCATTCCGGCCGCCGAGCAGCGCATCGACCAATACCCGCACCAGTTCTCCGGCGGCATGCGCCAGCGCGTGGTGATCGCCTTGGCGCTGGCGGCCGAGCCCAAACTGATCGTCGCCGACGAGCCCACCACCGCGCTCGATGTGTCCATCCAGGCGCAGATCATTCAACTCTTGAAACGCCTGTGCAAAGTGCACGGCGCGGCGGTGATGCTGGTCACCCACGACATGGGCGTGATCGCCGAAACCTGCGATCGCGTGGCGGTGATGTATGCCGGACGAGTGGTGGAGATCGGTCCCGTGGGCGAAGTCATTCACCACCCGCAGCACCCTTACACCGTAGGCCTGATGGGCTCCATTCCGGCCATGGACGAAGACCGCGAGCGTTTGCAGCAAATCGACGGCGCGATGCCGCGGCTCAATGCCATTCCGCCGGGCTGCGCCTTCAACCCGCGCTGCCCGCGAGCCTTCGAGCGTTGCCGCCACGAACGCCCCGAGCTATTGCCCTCGGGCGCCACGCAAGCCGCGTGCTGGCTGCATGACGCGCCGCCCCACAAGGAAGCCGCATGAACAGCGCCGACCTCGCCCTGCCCCTCGACGCAAGCGAGAATGCCGCAAGCGTGAAGGCCGCGGACGGTACTTTGGTGGAAGTGCAAGACCTCGCCAAAGTGTTCGACGTTTCCGCACCCTGGCTCAATCGCGTGGTGGAAGGCAAGGAGCGCCAATTCGTGCATGCCGTGGACGGCGTGAGTTTTCGCATCCAGCGCGGCCAAACGCTGGCGCTGGTGGGCGAATCCGGTTGCGGCAAGAGCACCGTGGCGCGCTTGCTGGTGGGGCTTTACACGCCCACGCGCGGTACCGTGCGCTTCGATGGCCAAGACACGCAAACGACCTTCGCCACACCTGCCGGCCGCGCTTTGCACCGCCGCATGCAAATGATTTTCCAAGACCCCTACGCCAGCCTCAACCCGCGTTGGAAAGTGCTGGACATCGTCGGCGAGCCGCTCAGAGAACACGGCCTGGTACGCGATTTGCCCGGACTCAAGGCGCGCGTGGCCGAGTTATTGCATTCGGTGGGACTGGCCGAAGCCGACAGCGAGAAGTTTCCGCATCAGTTCTCCGGCGGCCAGCGGCAGCGCATTTCCATCGCCCGGGCGCTGGCCACGCAGCCCGAGTTTCTGGTGTGCGACGAGCCCACCTCCGCACTCGATGTCTCGGTGCAGGCGCAGGTGCTGAACATCATGAAAGACTTGCAGCGGGAGCGCGGCCTCACTTATTTGTTCATTTCGCACAACCTCGCCGTGG
The DNA here is from genome assembly GCA_026646885.1 of Casimicrobiaceae bacterium. GTDB lineage: Bacteria > Pseudomonadota > Gammaproteobacteria > Burkholderiales > Casimicrobiaceae > JACPUX01. Next base: position 18,203 of record JAPKHK010000007.1, read on the forward strand.
TGCGCCATGTTTCCGACGAGGTGGGGGTGATGTATCTCGGCCGCCTCGTGGAGCTGGCGCCCAAAAAAGCGCTGTTCGCGGCAGCCCGCCACCCCTACACGCGCATGCTGCTCGACGCCATTCCCGACATCCACATGAGCGGCCGAGCGCGCACGCCGGTGCAGGGCGAGGTGCCCAATCCTTTGAATCCGCCCAGCGGCTGCGCTTTTCATCCGCGTTGTCCGCATGCCAACGAGCGCTGCGCCCGAGAGCGGCCACGGCTAGAAGCCCGGCAAGACGTGACCGTCGCTTGCCACGCGGTAACGGAAGGGCGAATCTGAACGCTTGCGATCGCCAGGTGTTGGCCGGCAACACAAAAAAAAGGGGCCGCGGCGCGGCCCCAATCTCTCGGACGAAACTGGATGAGCACTGCAGGGTGCGTCAGCCGCCGATCACGCCGCCATCCGCGCGGCGAACGATCACCACCGCCGATCGCGGCCGCACTGCCGAGGTTGCCGGCCAATTGGCGAACAGTGTCGGATTGCGGGCGATGGCATTGTCGTTCAGCACCTTGCCGCTGGCGTCTTTGGGCGCGCGCGGATGGTTGCTCACCTCCCCGGGGTGTTGCACGTTGATGAATAGCGTCTTGCGGTCAGGCGTCCAGGTAATGCCGGTGATCTCGCAGCCCGAGGGTCCGACGAGGAAGCGACGGATTTCTTTGGTCTGCGGATCGCCCACCAGCATCTGGTTGTTGCCCATGTTGGCGAACTCGCCGCTGTTGCTGAAGCTGCCGTCGGTTTGAATCCACAGCCGGCCGAAACCGTCGAACGCGAGGCCATCGGGACTGTTGAACAGGTTCTCGGCGTTGATGTTGGTCGACGGCGCGCGCTCTCCGGTGACTGAGGGCTGGCCCGCCAGAACATAGATGTCCCAGTTGAAGGTCAGGGCGCTCGCGTCGCCGCTGCTCTCATTCCAACGCAGGATGTGCCCCCAAGAATTGTTGGTTCGCGGATTGGCCTCGTCCACCGCCGGCCGGGCGCTGCCCGCGGCGCTGGTGCCGTCGGACGCATTGTTGCTCGCCGGTGTGGTGCCGCGGCGGCTGTTGTTGGTAAGCGTGATGTACACTTCGCCGGCCTTCTTGGGGTTGGCGGCAATCCACTCGGGCCTATCCATCATCGTAGCGCCTACACGGTCTGCGGCCTGGCGCGCCCGGATGACCACGTCGCCCTGGCTGGTGAAGCCGTTTTCCACGGTGAGGCCATTCTGGCCGAACACCAGGGGCACCCAGTGGCCGGTGCCCATACGGTCGCCGGTGGTGGTGCCGGCTTCGAACACCGCCACGTAGAGCGTGCCCTCTTCCAGCAGCTTGCGGTTGGCGGCGCTGGTGGGGTTGGCGGCATCGAAGGTGTTCTTCGACACGAACTTGTAGATGTATTCGTTGCGCTCGTCGCAACCCATGTACACCACGGCCTTGCCGTTGGCGGCGATGACACATTCCGCGTTTTCGTGCTTGAAGCGGCCCAGCGCCGTACGCTTGACCGGCTTGGACGCGGGTGCGAATGGATCGATTTCCACCACCCATCCGAAGCGGTTCGGCTCATTGGGCGTAGCGCTCACGTCAAAGCGCGGATCGACCGTGTGCCAACGATAACCAAACCCCGTCGCGGCAATACCGTAACGCTTTTCGAGCGTGGTCTGGGTATGTTCGCCGGTCCACCCGAAATAACCGTTGAAGTTCTCTTCGCAGGTGAGATAAGTACCCCAAGGGGTGCGACCCGCGCCGCAGTTATTGAGCGTGCCCAGCACTTCCAAACCTGCCGGGTCCGCCGCCGTTTTGAGGAGGTCGTGCCCCGCTGCCGGCCCTTGCAACTGCATGGGCGTGTTGCCGTGGATGCGCCGGTTGTAAGGCGAGCTTTTCACGTGCTCCCAGCTGCCGTCGCTCTTGCGCTTGACGTGCAGTACGCTCACGCCATGCCCCGCCTGGCCTTTGCGCGCCTTTTCCAGCGTGAACGGTGCCATCCAATCATCGGGATCGGTGTCCGGGGCGTAGAAATACTCGGGATTGATGTATTCGTGATTGAGCACCAAGAGGCCTTCGTCGCTGCTGTTGCCGAAGCTCTTGCTTGCGCTGGCAAAGCCGAAGTAATGCATGCCGTCGTGATTGTCGCCGACTTGTTGCTCCTGTTCGGCCGCGGTATTCGTGGCATCGCTCTTCCACGCCGGACCGAATTCGCTGATGGGTTCGCCCCAAGCCGCAAAGGCGGCAGCAACATAACCCGCGGGCACGACCACGCTATCGGCCGTGGACGTTGAAACCGCGGTGAAGCCCAGCATCCGCTCGGCCGGCAAGGGTGCGGGCTCGGGATCACCGCCCCCGCCGCCACAGCCGGAAAGGCTTAGACCACCGAAGAAAGGCAGCGCTGCGGCGCTGAATCCGCCCAGCACCACGCGGCGGCGGCCGGGGTTGATTTTTTCGGCGCGCTCCACGAGTTCTGTGAGCGAGAGGTTGCCAGAGGTGTTGCTGACGCGATCGTCGTCCTTGAAACCGAGAGACATGGAGGTTGCTCCGTAGCGGCTGGGATGAGGCTACCAGTATCGCCACGAGTCATGACAACGCCGTGAATCGCAGATTTCAAAAGGGCGACCGCCTGGCTTTGCGGTCGCCCTGTGCCGGATCACCCACTCGGCCTGCAGCCCGATCGGGCCGCGGGAGTCAATTGGGCAGCACGACGCTGTCGATGACGTGGATCACTCCGTTGCTAGTGAGTATGTCGGTTTGCACTACCTTCGCCTGGTCGACCATCACCGTGCCGGATTGAATGTCGATCGTCAAAGGCTGGCCCTGGGCGGTGCCTACCTTGCCGGCGCTCACGTCCTTGGCCAGGACTCTGCCTGGAACGACATGGTAGGTCAGCACGGCGCGCAGCTTGTCCTTGTCCTGCAAGAGGGCGTTGAGCTGGTCGGCGGGAATCTTGGCGAACGCCGCGTCGGTCGGCGCAAAAACCGTGAACGGCCCCGGCGACTTGAGCGTGTCGACCAAACCCGCGGCCTTGACCGCCGTCACCAGAGTATTGAAACTGCCCGCGGATACCGCAGTGTCGACGATGTCTTGTTTGACTTCCGCCATCGCGGTCGTGGCACTCACCGAAAGGGCCAGAGCGGCCGCCAGATTCCTTGCGAAACGTGCTGTTTGCATGATGATTCACTCCATGTGGTTGAAAACAGTCGAGCCTCGTTGCTCGTAATGTCCTAGACAAACAGCATCGCCGAGAGTTCCCTACACGGCTCGAGCAATTCTCAAGTTAGGGCTATCCACAGCCATTGCCGCTTGCCACAATGGAGCTTGCCAGTTTGCTCCCCCTCCCGCGCTACCACACCTTTTGTCCACGCCAGATGTGAGCAACCCCATCCTATGCAGGGACAAGGCCCAAGCGATCCGGCACTCGTCCACCTCGATAGATCAGGCATAGACAGCACGCTCGCCGGCGTCGCCGATTTCTCGCGCGCAGCCGGCCGCGCGAACCTCGCCCAAGGGTCGGACGCAAATGGAGCGCCGCCGTGGCATGCCGATCTTGAAGAACTCCCCGGTCTGCTGCAATGCAAGTGCGCTCGCCGCGCTTCTTTCGCAGTCAGACTTCTGCCCCCAGTAATCGCCGTGCCCGGCTCCGGAAATGCGCTGCTCAGTGAGCGTAGCACCCCGCCCCGGCATGTCGGGCGGCGGCCCGTGACGCCCCAGTGCGCCCATCGTCGGTTCGCCGGCGAGGGCCTGCCCTGGCCCGAAGGCAAGCATCAGTACGAGATCAGCGCGGGAATGCAGGACGCGGATTTCCGTGCCCGCGAAATGCATCTCCCACAACAGGGTTTCGAATTCTCCGCCCGCGGCCACCATTTCGCAGGGCACCGCCGCGGCCATCAGGCAAACTCGGCGGATGCGCGGCTGACCGCGCTGCCGAAGCAGCCGCAAGGTCTCGAGGGTGACGCGGCAGCCCAGGGAGTGAGCAATGACATCGATCGTCTCCAGGCGAGGCAGCCGCCAGAGCAAGTCCGCAAGCATGGGCGCGCTGGCGCGTGCCATCGCCACGGCTCTGGGGTAGTAGAGAAAGTCCAGCCAGTCGAAGAGGCCTGGCCAAGCGGCGTCTCCGGGCCAGAAAGTGTCCGCGAGCCAGGCGTTCAAGCGCTCCGGCTGCACATCCTCATATTGCGCACACTGCCCATTGCGAAAGCGCAGGTAGGCGGCTGCCGCTTCGCCACGATGATTGTTGTAGCCGTGAATCAGCAGCAGGCACTCGCGGCGTGTCTCCGCGCCGGTGTCCGGAATCAAAGTGCCGCGCGGGAGCAGATCGCCCCCCTCGTCCTCCTGCCGCAAATTTAGTTGCAGGCTGGGCGTATAGTCCGGCGGCACGCCCTCGTATCTAGCCACCCTGGCGCACCCTGCGCAACACGTCGACCATGTCTTTGGCGATGGGCGCGAGCATGCCGCCAAACAGCGAGACCGCCAGGTAAAGAAGAAGCTGTTCGGGTGTCAAATCATCCGTTGCCGAGCCCGCCCAACAGAGCGCGGCGAAGAGCACGGCGATCCCCAGCAGATTGGCGGCGAGCTGGTTGCCACGCGCCCAACGCTCGCTCTGAAAAAGCTGGAAGGCATCGAGTTTGCGCTTGACCACTTGCTGCATGCGTGCATACATGTCAGCGCGACGCCTCGCCGTGGCGCGCTCGATCTGCCCATCGGCATCGAGAGGCGGTGGCGCGGCGGCCATTTCATACCACGCCGCAACGTCGCCCAGCTGCGCGCCGTCGGTGAGGAACAGGTACAAGCTGGGATAGCGTCCCGGGTAACCCAGCACGGTGTCCGCGGCATCCTGAACGTGCCCCATCATCTGCCCCATTTGCAGCGCGAAGAGTGCCAGCTCATAGCTGCGTTGCCGGTCGATCCACGCTTTGCTGCCGACTTCGCCGCGCCCCTCCAGAACCGCATCGACACGCTCGGCATGGCGCTCGAGCGGCATGCCCGTGGTTAAATGGATGAGCTCCCGATAGGCCGCGCTGGCGGAGCCGTCGATGCCCACCGGAGTTTGGAAAGCGTCCGCGGCGCCGGCGAGCCAGTCGGCCACGGCGCGTGCGTGAAAGCGCGTGCGCGAATCGCGCAGCTTCTTGTATAACTCCACCAGGGCCATGGCGAACGCGCCCACTGCCGCCAGGGCGACGAAATACGTGAGCAGGAAGTCGGCAAAGAGCTCGATGCTGTTTTGCACGGCGGCCGGATCGATATCCATGACACCTCCCAGAGCATTGACGGGAAAGGCGCGGCGAGCACAACACCGCGGCGATGGCACGCTTGACCATTCAACGCCGAATTTCCGTCCGTGGGAAGCGGTGTTTTCGACATTTCCCGCAAGGCCGGGCCGAGGCGAACCCGCGCTCGGCCCGCGACCGCTTTTCTAGCGAGCGATCTGCGCCACCGCCTGTGGCGCGAAACTCACCCGCCGCAGTTCCTCGATGCGTCCGTTGTCGAGCCGCCCTTCGACCAACTCGTAACCCATCAGCGCCACGATGCGCTGGCCCAGGAACAAGGGGCGCGAATTGCCGTACCAATCGACGCAAGAGGCGCGGCACTGGTCATTGGCGCCCACACCCGGCTGCGCGTCGAGTGTGCCCAGCTCGCTCCATTTCAGCGCTTTGTTCTTGAGGAACAGCACCGCCGCCGAAGCCTCGCGCAGTTGCTTGTAACCCGCCCGCCCGCCGCCGGCGATGGGCAAGCCGATCAGGCCTTCAGCGTCGCCAGTGGGTTTGTAGAAAAAGCCGTGGCTGCGGGTTTCGCCTTGCGCGGCATCCTTGCGGGTGTAAACGCTGGCAATGCCCACTTCACCGGACAGGGCGACGCTGGTGAACAAGAGGTCGTTTCCTTGCGTACCCACCGCCACGGCGTTCCCGCCCATGGCTTCGATCCGATCGACTCCGTGATCGAGTGGCAGAGCCAGCACCGCGTCGTGGGGCACATCCCAGCGGGTGAGGTAGAGGTTGCGCTTCACACCTTGGGGCCGCCCCCAGGAACTGCCCGCGCCATAAAGCACGTGCTTTCCGATGAAGCGGTTTTGCAGCGTATATCCCGCAGGATGCGGCAGCCGCCGATACGCTTCGCGCGGTGCCACTTCACGGCCATCGCCAAAGCGACTGAGCGGCAGGCGCAGCAGGGCAGTCTCGCCCTCCGCCACTTCTCCCTCCCACATCGCGTCGCCCCTGCCTTGGCTGCGCAAGAGCACGTTGAGGTGTCCGTCGCCGCTTTCCAAGAAAGAAAACTGGTCGATAGGCGCGCCGCGAGTTTTGATGCCGCTGGGCGCCGCGCCATCGAGCGGTATGCGAAAGACCGATGAGACCGCGGCACCGCCTTTGGGATCGGGGTTGCGTTGGGTAGTCCACACGTACACCGACTCAGCGGAGACATAGAACACTCGCCCGGCTGGCCCCAGCACCGCGGTCGCCTCGCAACGCATCTCGGCTTGGGAGAGATCGCAAATATTCACGGTGTGCAGAGTGAGCCCCTGCTCGGTTTCGATCGGTTCGTCGGTGCGATAGATGCGCGTGGCCGGCGCAATGCGCTTGAATTCCGCCGGGGTGGCGCCGCGATGCCAGCGGCGCACCGCCGGGAAAGCGGCATCGAGGTCGCTACGGTACCAATTGAGGTGAAGCGGCGTGTAGAAGATGAGCTTGTGGCCGATCAGGCGGCTGGCGTAATTGCGCGAGGAGTAATAGTCGTTGGAGCGCAAGTGATAGGTGGCGCGATAGGCCAAACGCCCCTCGCCATCGATCTCGAACAAGCCGATTTCCGTTCCGCCGCGGGCATAGCTATAGCCGATGACGATGATGCTGTTGCCCGCGATCAACATTTCGTCGTACCAAGCGCCCCGCGGCTCGGCGTCGGGAGCGAAGGCATCGAGCTGCGCCACCGGTCGCAATCCCCGCTCGGTGTCGACGGTGAAAAGGCGACCGCGCCGCAGAATCACCAAGTGTTTGCCGTGGACCTTGACGATGCCGCCCTCATCGACCCCGGCGGTCTGAACGTTGGTCACCGAATCCGCCGCGGCCCCCGGTGCCGCCTCGGCCACCTTGGCCGCCGCGGCAGGAGCCGGCGCGGAAGGCAAGGCCATCGGCGCCTGGGCCATCATCCCGGCGCCCAGCGTCGCCGTTTCGGCCGAGTATGCCTTGGAGCGCGCCTTCTGCTCGGCCTGGCGCTTGCGAGCCTGGTCTTGCAAGCACTTGAGCAAGTCCTGGAGTTCGGCTTCATCGGCAAAAGGGCGCAGCGTGCCGCGCTTCACGGCGTCTTGCGGGGTCTGGCAGGGGCGGTTTTCCGCGGCCCAAGCACCGTTGATCAAAAGGCCGCAAAACAGGGGCAGGAGCAATCGTTTCATGGTTCACCTCGTTCGTTTCGACTATGTTAAGCCCGATCGCGTCCATGGCGCGATAAGCGGCGATGGCGCGGGCTGGTGAGGCTATAAACGCGCGAATTGGAAAAACGGGGTTAGCAGTGCGCCAAATTCAGCGCGCATCGCGGTCTGGGCCGCTGCCAAGGGACAGAGCGCTTCGACAAGCGCGGCATGCCGCCGTTATGCGCGCGCAAATGATCAGTAAAGCAGAAAATCGCCCGCCTTCCGGCGCTCCTGCACAACGTTGCTCCGAGATGGGGCCCGTTACTGCGCCGGAAGGCGCGCAATGCGGCCGTGGCGTCGACTACATAGTGGCCAGGCCGGTGATCGTGCCAGCCGTTGCAGTGAAGTTGTCGCTCAGGGTGTTGTCGCCCGTCGATTGAAAAACGGCAGAGGAGCCTTGGTAGAGTCCGGTGCCGTTGTCCGTCACCGTGTTGCCCGAGGTCACCAGCTTCGCGCCGCTGCCGATGGCGCGCAGCCCCGAACCCGTATTGCCGCTCCAAAGACTGTTGCTCGCTCTCACCAGAACGGTGCCACTGACTGCATTGGCATAGGCGCCTATACTATTTCTGCTCCCTACGGAATCTTTGATATTGAGTTCGACACGCCCAGTGCTGTAGACATCCGCTTGGAAGCCCGTATTGCCGTTACCCGACGCCTCCGAACGGTTCACCTCGATCCGAGTGTTCATGGCCGCACCGGACGCGCTCGCAACCAGGCCGTAAGATCCGTTGTCAAGCAGGCGGCTGCCGGACACCAACACCGTCGGACCATTCAGAAAGAAGGCTCCGGTCGCGTTCCCTTGCAGCAAAGAGTCGAGGAGATGCACCCGTGCCACTGCCCAAACGTAGAGTCCGTGACCCGAACTGAAATTAATAATGGCGCAGTTTTGCACGACCAAGCTGTCGCCGGCGGTCACGTTGATGCCATCGCCGCTGCCGCCCAAGCGATTGATGCTCAGGCCGCGTAACACCACATCCACTCCCGCTGTAGCGATAGTGACGCCATTGCCCGAGAAAACGCTGATGCCGGCGTAAATCCCTTCCGGCGCGATGATGCTCACCGACTTGTCGATGGTCACCGGCCCATAACCGCCGGAGGCCAGGACGATGATTTCACCGCCCGAATCGGTGACCGTGAGGGCCGCGGTGAAGCCGCGGCACGGTGCTGTGCTGGAGCAGTTGCTGGCGGTGTTGGCGTCACTTCCAGCGGTGGAAACGAAAGTGCGCTGTGCGCCCAAGGCCGAAAAAGCAGCAGTCAAAGAGAGCAGCAGGGCAAGAACAAACGAAAGCGAACGCAACATGACGGCCTCCTCATCGTGCGGGGTGGTGAACGATTTGAGGCCCTGCGGCGCACCCCGCGCCGCGAGGCCAGGGTGCGCGAAGGATAGCAGAAATGATGCAGCGCGCCGAAAGAGCATCCACGTCGATGGAAGCATCAATTCACGGGCAAGCCCGCCTACACGGGAGTGCTCGCAGGTTCTTGGGAACGGCCTTGCCTGCGCTGAATTTGTGGGAGCGGCTTTGGCCGCGCCCCCCCCGTCAAAGGTCATGGCCGAACGCGGCTTGCGCCGCGCCGGCCATCGGGTGTCCGTTACATTTTGGCGAGGCTGGTGATCGTGCCCGAGGCGTTGGTGGTGTTGTCGCTCACGGTGTTATCCCCGGTCGATTGAAGTATGGCAGCGGCGTCTTGCAGAAGGCCGATGCCGTTGTGAATCACTTTGTTACCCGTAATTACCAGTTTGGCACCGCTGCCGTTCGCGGACAACCCCTCGTCTATGTTGCCGCTGATGAAATTGTTGCTTGCACTCGCGAGGGCGGTGCCACCACCCGCGAAAGCGTAAATGCCAAAGGCGTTTCTGCTCGCCACTGAATCCTTGACGTTGAGCTCGGTCCGAGCGCTGTTGTAAGCAGCGGAATAGAATCCCACATTGGCGTTTCCAGAGGCTTCGGAGCGGCTGACCTCGACGCGGGTCACGACCCCGGCTCCGTCCGCGTAGATCGAAATGCCATCATAGAGATTGTCGAGAAAGCGACTGCCGGAGACCAGCACCGTCGGCCCGTTTTCGAACACTGCCCCGTAACTGTTCCCTTGCACAAGTGAATCAAGGATGCGCATGCGGATAGCGGCCGTCACATAGAGTCCGTGCCCTCCAACAATCACAAAATTGGAAATGGTGCAGTTCTGCATCACGAGGCTGTCGCCCGCCGTCATATAAATACCCTTGCCGCCGCCCAAGCCATTGATCGTGAGGCCCTTGAGAACCACGCTCACGCCCGCGGTGGCGATAGTGACGCCATTGCCCGAGAAAACGCTGATGCCGGCGTAAATGCCCTCCGGCGCGACGATACTCACCGACTTGTCGATGGTCACCGGCCCGTAACCACCGGAGCTCAAGACGATGATTTCACCGCCCGAATCGGTGACCGTGAGGGCGGCCGTGAAGCCGCGGCACGGTGCTGTGCTGGAGCAATTGCTGGCGGTGTTGGCATCGCTACCGCTGGTGGATACGAAAGTGCGCTGCGCGCCGTGGGCACTAGAAGCAGCAATCAGCGAGAGCAGCAAAGCACGAACAGCTTGGGAAAAACGCAACATGACGGCCTCCTCATCGTGTGGGGTGATGAATGATTTGAGGCCCTACGGCGCACCCCGCGCCGTGAGGCCAGGGCGTGCGCAGGATAGCAGAAGTGACGCAGCGCGCAGGAAAAGCGCCCGCGCCGATGCAAGCCCGGATCGTCCGGCAGCCTCTCTCCCACACGGACCTCGCCGCGGACAGGCAAGAGCAGTCTTGACCGCGAACGTGCCGTCCGCGCCTAGCGCCTCACGGTCTCCATGCTCCGCGCCGCATGGCCAAGCCCTGCGCACCAGCCGAGAGGGCAGTGTGCAAGTCGGCCGAGCAAACGCCGCCCAAGGCATACACCGGCATGGGCTGATTGGCGGCGAGTTCAGCAAAACGCGCCCAACCCAAGGGCTCAGCTTCCGGATGCGTGGGGGTGACCGCCACCGGGCCCAGTACCGCAAAATCAACGCCAAGCTTGGCGGCATGCGCAAGCTCGGCGGCGTTGTGGCAGGAAACGCCCACCAAGAGGTCGGCCGGTCGCTCGCGCGCGGCCAGCAAAACGCGCGCCGGCCAATGCACACCGGCGAGGTCGAGGTTGCGTGCCTCTTGCGCGCTGCCGTTGAGCAGCACTTTGGCGCCATGCTTCGCCGCCCGTTCATGCAGGGCCTTGGCGAGACGGGCGCGTGCTGCGGCGGGCATTCCGGGCTCGCGCAACTGGAGGAGTTTGAGTCCGCCTTCCAGGGCCATGTCGGCACGCGCGATTTGTGCGTCGATGCCCAGTTCGCTTGCCATGGTGATGCCGTATACAGCCGGTAGCGCCAGCGCCGCCAGCACGGGCGCATTGGCGGGCAGCATGGGCGCTACGGTGAGATGGTCGAGCGTCTGCCAGCAAAACGCTTGGCCCTCGTGCGGATGCAATTCGCCATCCCAGGCGAACACACGAAAGAAATGCAGCTCGACAAAGGCATGTTCATAGGTAAAGCGGCGCACGATCCAGGGATAAGCTTCGCGCACCACGATGCCCAGTTCTTCACGCAGCTCGCGATCCAGCGCGTGTCGCGGCGCCTCGCCGGCTTCGAGCTTGCCACCAGGGAATTCCCAATAGCCCGCATAGACCTTACCCGCCGGGCGTTGTGCCAGAAGAAAGCTGCCGTCGGCACGCAACAGCACGGCGGCGGCGACCCGAGTGACCGGGCGCGGGTCGCTGTCGGCAATTTCGGCCCGCCCAGTCCCTGTCATCACCGCAGCTTTCTCTTGAGCGCAAGCTGCCCCGCGCGGTCACGCGCGAATTGCCAAGCGACGCGCCCGCTCCTGGAGCCGCGCGACAGCGCCCAGAGCAGCGCGTCGCGGTCGAGCGCGGCGGTGGGCCGAACCCGAAACTCGGTGAGCCAGTGGCGCACCGCGGCGAGGTATTCGTCTTGGCTGAAGGGATAGAAAGAAACCCACAAACCGAAGCGCTCCGAGAGCGAAATTTTTTCTTCGGTGCCTTCCGCTGGATGCACTTCGCCATCGACATGCTTGGCGGCTTCGTTTTCACTGAAGAACTCGGGCATGAGATGCCGCCGGTTCGAAGTGGCGTAGATCAGCACATTCTCGGCGCTGCCGCTGATCGAACCATCCAGCACGACCTTGAGCGCTTTGTAGCCGGGCTCGTTGGCGTCGAAAGACAAGTCGTCGCAAAAAATGATGAAGCGTTCGGAGCGTTTGGCCAGCAACTCGACGATGTCCGGCAAATCGAGCAAATCGCCTTTGTCGACTTCCACCAAACGCAGCCCCCGCGCCGCGTGTTCATGCAGCACTGCCTTCACCAGCGAAGACTTGCCGGTGCCGCGTGAGCCAGTGAGTAGCACGTTGTTGGCCGGCAACCCCGCCACGAACTGCCGGGTGTTGCGTTCGATCTGGGCCTTTTGATCGTCGATGTTCTGCAAATCGGCCAGGCGAATGTGGTGCGGATGCGCCACGGTCTGCAGACTGCCGACCAAGCCCCGCTTGCGCCAGCGAAAAGCGATGGCGCGTTTCCAATCCGGTTCGCCGGGCGGCGCGGGCAGCAGCGCTTCGACCCGATCGAGCAGTTTCTCGGCGCGGTGAATGACCTTGGCGAGATCGCTCAACATCGCGGTCAACTGCGATAGTCCGCGTTGATGCTGACGTAGTCGTGCGAGAAATCGCAAGTCCACACTGTGGCGCTCGCTGTCCCGCGGGCGAGATCGACGCGCACGGTGATTTCCGGCTGACGCATGACCCGCGCGCCGTCTTCTTCGCGGTAGCTCACCGCGCGCCCGCCCCGCTCCACCACGAGCACGTCGTCGAGCCAGAAGGAAACGCGCGCGGGGTCGAGATCCGCCGCAGCACCGTTGCCGATGGCGCAGACGATGCGCCCGAGATTGGGGTCGGAAGCGAAGAAGGCCGTCTTCACCAGCGGCGAATGCGCAATCTGGCGCGCGATGCGATCGCATTCCTTGGCGTCGCGACCGCCGCCCACCGTGATGGTGATGAACTTGGTGGCGCCTTCACCATCGCGCACGATGGCTTGCGCCAGCGTTTGCGCCACCTCGGTGAGCGCCTGCAAGAGGGCCGGATAACGCCCATCGTCGGCGCCGGCGATGGGCGCCATGCGCGCCTGGCCGGTGGCCACGATGACGAAGCTGTCATTGGTGGAAGTGTCGCCATCCACCGTGATGCGGTTGAAGGACACATCGGCCACGGCGCGCGTCAACGCGGGCAGGAGCGCGGCGGCGATGGGCGCGTCGGTGGCGATGAATCCCAGCATGGTCGCCATGTTGGGCTGAATCATGCCCGCTCCCTTGGCAATGCCGGTGACGGTGAGCGCCGCGCCGTCGACTTCGAAGCGCCGCGAGGCGGCCTTGGGCACGGTGTCGGTGGTCATGATGCTTTGCGCCGCCAGCGCCCATTGGTTCGGCGCCAGCGCGGCGAGGCAGGTTGGCAAGCCAGCGAGCACGCGGTCTATGGGCAGCGGCTCCATGATCACACCGGTGGAAAAAGGCAGCACTTCCTGCGGCGCGCAACCGACGTGGCGCGCAAGTTCCGCGCATGTCTGGCGCGCGTGCGCCAGGCCCGATTCGCCCGTGCCGGCGTTGGCGTTGCCGGTGTTCACCACCAGCGCGCGCAAAGCCCCGCCGGCGGCCAGGTGCTCGCGGCAAAGCAACACCGGCGCGGCGCAGAAACGGTTCTGGGTGAATACGCCGGCGGCCAAGCTACCGGGCGCGAAACGCATCACCAGGAGGTCAAAGCGCCCGGCCTTGCGGATACCGGCCTGGGCTGGCCCCAGCTCCACACCGGGCACGGCGAACAAGGTGGCGGGATCGGGCGCAGCATAATTGACGGGCATAGGGAAACCTGGCGAGGGAAAAAGGAAAGCAGGGCGGATTTTGACACCCCGCGCTAGCTGGCGTAAAGGCGAATAGACGCCAACCCCGCCCCACGATGCAGGACAGCGGAATCCGCGCCTTGCAGCGCGCGGCTCAAAGCAAAACGCCAAAATAAGCGGTGTTTCGCGCGCTTCTTGACGCCCAGCCAGCGCCCCGCCTCGCCTAAGATCAAGCTCGGCAAATTGTGAAAGCTTCACGCATGGCGCAAATCATCGCCATCCTTGGCAACAAAGGCGGCACCGGCAAAACCACCAATGCGCATCTCCTGTGCTATGGCCTGGGGCTTCTGGGCACGCATTCGGTGTGCCTCCTGACCGACACCCACCGCGAGCCGCTCGATAAGCACGGCCGCAACTATCTGCCCATGGATGCGCGCACGCCGGCGCAGTTGGCCGCCTTGGTGAAAAAGCTCGGTGTGGTCGATGGCTGGCTGGGCGTGATCGACGGCGGCGCCAATCACCCCGAGCGCGACCTCGCTCTGGCGCAACATGCCGACTTGGTGATCTTGCCTTTCAGAGAATCTCACGAAGACATCCGCACCGTGATCGCCGACTTGGAGCGCCTGCCCAAAGCCGTGGCCCTGCCTTCGCAATGGCCCACCAACGCCTGGCAACGCGAGGCGGCCAACCGCAGTGTGGCCCAATCGATGGGGAAATACCGCGCCCGCATGCTGGAACCCTTGAACGCTATCAGCGCGAGCAAACTTCTGCTGCAACACCAATTTCCCGACACCATTCCCACCCCCCTGCGCAACGCCGCGCGGCGCTTCGCCGCGCAAGTGCTGGACCGCCTGCGCGTGCAATACGAACATTTCGAACTCGAACCCGAAGACGGCAGCATTACCGCCGCCCCCAGCACGCCGCCCGAGCCGCCGCCGAACTTGGCGCTTGCTGCGAGCTAGTGACACTGCCGCTTCAGCGCCGCGGCGCGGGGACCTCGGAAAAAGCGAGTTGCGGACCGGCCTTCTCGCAGCGCAAACAGCAGAGCAAACAGGGTCGGCAAGCAGGGGCGGGAGTTGTATATTGTCATAGGGTCAAGGCGTCAAGGCGAAGCGCCGCTGTTCTCTTGGCCAACCGGTATGCCGCTCGCCCTAATCAAAACGCCGCATTAGCCGCGGGGTAGCGAGATCCCGTTGGCGGCGGTGTGAACGAGGTCTGCAATCGCTCGCGACAGCGATGTAGGAATCCGCATGCCGCCGGTCTAGAATGCGCCATCATCCACACCCGAGAGAATTGCCATGACCCTGTTCGTTCGAGGCGCGTTTGCCTTGTTTTCCGCTGGGCTGTCGCTGGCCGCGTGCGCCGAAGTGCTTTCGCCCGTCGGCGTCTGGACCACCATCGATGACGAGACCAAGAAGCCGAAATCTTTGGTGCGCATCAGCGAGAAAGACGGCATCTACACGGGTACCGTCGAAAAGATTTTCGACCCGGCCAAGCAGGACTCGAAATGCGACGAATGCGCGGCGGACGATCCGCGCCGGGGCAAGCCGGTAATCGGCATGACCATTCTAAGCGGACTGAAACACACCAGCGATAGCGTCTATGCCGGCGGCACCGTGCTCGACCCCGCCAATGGCAAGATCTACAACGCCAAGGTGACCGTCATCGACAGCGCCAAGAAGCTCGAAATGCGCGGCTCCTTTCTCTTCTTCGGCCGCACGCAAACCTGGCTGCGGGCGGATTGACCGAAGCCGCCTTTGGCGTCCCCCACCGCGCCTTGCCACGCCCCAGAGTTCGCAGGACAATGGCAGCCAAGGAGGTTCGCTTCCCATGACTGATACGACCCCCACCGCGGCTTCGCGCGCCGCCGCCGCCGCTTCGATCAGCTTGCTGGCCATTCTGGTATGCCTTGGGTACCTCATTTTCAAGGCAGGTAATGACGGCCAGCCCCAGATCTTCATGCTAGTGCTGGTGGCTTTGGCGCTGACCAGCGCCATCCTTCTGCATCTGGTCTTCGTGGGGCTCTTGGCCCGGCGCACCGGTCGCCAGGCTTTCTGGTATGTCGTCGGGGCATTGTTGACGCTGCCGGTCGGTTCGATCGTCGGCCTCATCCTGTATGAGTGGCGAAGCAATGTCGATGGCGTCTCGAGCCCGGATGCCGCATCATCTCCGCCGCAGAGCTGAGTCGCGCAACGGAGATATTCGCAGCCAAAACAGCACGAACCGCGAACGAAGGAAAGGGTTTCGATGTTTGCGCGCCTTTGGCACGGGCGGGTGCCCGCTGAGAAAGCGGACCGCTATCGTCAATTTCTCAATGGGCGGGCCCTGCCCGACTACCGGGCTACCGAGGGCAACCTCAGTGCCTTTGTGCTGGAACGCGCCGACGGTGCCGTGACGCATTTCTGCACGCTCACCTTTTGGCGTGATTTCGACGCCATACGCGCCTTTGCTGGGCCAGACGCGGAGGCGGCGAAGTACTACCCCGAGGACCAAGACTTCCTGCTCGAGTTCGAGCCCACGGTGTTGCACTATGAGGTGACCGCGCAAGCCTGAACAACGCAAGGCTTGACGAAGGTCTGGATAAGCTCCCCTCGGTCTTGCCAAGGCAAGGCCGATGCGGCACGATCTCGGCACCGCATTGATCGTGCCCCACCGAGCCTCTGCCCATGGTTTTCGGCCGTTCCCTTTTGTGTCTGCGCAACAGCTTGGTGGGCGTTCTTGTTCTCTTCTCTTTCGCCACCGGGTCCGCGCTGGCGGCGCCCTTGGCATATCGCCTGGGCTTGATCGAGGCGCCTCCCGCCGGAGCTTGCGCAGCGGCGCTCGATTCCATGCCCGCCGACGAATTGGTCATCGACCCCGAAAACCCTGCCTATGCCGCCTGGCTTCGGATTGCCGATCGGGTGACCTTGGTGCTGCGCGCCGACGAGCAAACGCGCTTTCGTGTTTTGGCGGCGGAGGTTGAGGGTGAACTCGCTACGGGCAGGGCGCTGATCGAAAACCAAACCCTCACCGTGGATTTGCGTACCGCGCAGGGCCCCTGCCCTGCGGGACTCTATCGCTGGACGCTCGCGGAGCCGATCTCGGGGGATGATGCGCTCGCACGACGCGATCGTCTGGCCATGCTCTTCGCCTTGAGGCGGGGGGTCGAACAAAGCGGGGAACCACTGCCCCAGAACTACCCCGATTTGCCCGATCTGCTCGCCACAACCGTGGCGCAGACCCAAGATCTACTCGGGCCGCAACACCCCGAAACGCTTCTGGCGCGGGCGTATCGCGCCGAGTCCTTCACCAAGGCGCAGAAGGCAGCCGAGGGCCTCGCGGAACTGGAGAAGGTACTGGCCGAGCAGGCGCGGGTGTTGCCGGCGCAGGATTGCGATGTCTTACGCTCGCGCTTGTTTCGCCTCGGCATGTTGGCGAGGCTCACGCGCAGCGCCGAGGCCAAGGCCGAAGCAGAGGCCTTGCAGGCGGCCGCTGAGCGGTTTCTGGAGGCGCGCCACCCGCTGCGCTGGCAAGTTCTCGGCGCGCAGGTGCGCCGCGCCATGGAGGTGAGCGATTATCAGCGGGCCACTGAACTCGGCGAGAAAGTGCAAACACAGCTCAGCGAGCTGCTGGGGGCGGACCACCTCTTCACCATGGCCATTCGACGCAATCTCGCGGACATCCAGCGCGTGCAGTTTCATGAGCCCGAGGCGATCGCCATTCTCGAGCCGCTGCTACGTGTTCAAACCGAACGTTTTGGCGAGGAACACCCGCAAACACTGAGCACCGCGGATTCTCTGTCGCGCGCCTATTACCAAGTGGGGCGCTGGCAAGAGGGCCTGCCGCTGGCGGAGAGAAACCGCGCCATCGCGGCAAGGGAGTTTCCGCCCACCGACCTGTGGCGCCGCTCGGCGACGAATTACCTTGGCTGGCTTTATCGCGAGCTGGGACGCTACGCCGACGCGGAGGCACTGTTGCAAGAGACGCTGGCCAGTGGCATCAAAGACTTTGGCGAATCGCACCCAACGGTGATCGACACGCGTTCCCAATACGCGCTTGCGCTGATGGCGATGAAGCGCTACGCCGCGGCGCATGCGCAGGCGGAGCGCGCCTATCAACTGGCCCGCGATGCGGAGGGAGAAGCCGCGCACCGCACTTTGTGGATGAAGAGCGTGCGGGTGCAAACCCTGGGCAAACTCGATCGTTGTGAAGAAGTGATCGACGAAGCGCGCGAGGCGAACCTCGGCTTGCGGCGTCTGCACGGTGCCGACACCATGTTCACCAACCCGAACGATACCGCGGGTGCCCGCTGCGCGAGCCGCCTAGGCCGGCACGACGAAGCCATACCCAGCCTCAAGGCGCTGTATGCCAAGCTCTTGCGCCTGGGGCCCAACCTGAAACTCGGCCACATGGTGGTGCTGGGCGAGCTGGGCGACGCGCACCGCCGTGCCGGGGCGCTCGCCGAGGCCGCGCAGTACTACAGCGATCTGGTGAAAATCGGCGAAGAGGCGCGCGAAACCGTGGGCCCGATCAGCGAATATCGGCAAGGGTTTCTCGATCGCTGGGCGATCTACTACCGACGGCTCGCGGATACGCAGATCCGGCTCGGACAAACCGAGGCGGCGTTCGACGCCATCGAACGCGTGAAGGCACGCGGGCTCTTGGAGGCACTTACGGCACAGACCGCGGACGGAGCCGGGCTGCTGAGCCCCGAGGAGAATGCGCGGTTGAGAGAATTTCGCGTCGAATTGGCGCGGCAGGAGAAGCTAGCCGCCCAGACGCCCGCAGACCACCCGAAGCACGCCGAAGTCTCGCACGCCAAGGCGCAGGCGGCACTACGCCTGCGCGCCTACCGCGACGAACTGGGCAGGCTTCACCCCAAATACGCGTTGCTCACCCGTATCCACCCGCGCGCTGTCGGCGATGCGGCGCGGCTCATTCCGGCAGATACCGCCTTCGTGAGCTTCGCCGTGGTCGATGACGAAGTGCTGGTTTTTGCCTACACCCATGACCGAGGCTTGGAAACCCGGCGCATCGTGGTGCCGGGCGGCGTAGCGCCGTTGATGAGCGCTTATCGGAGCTTCTTTGCGCCGCCCGGCGGCCAAGTCAAGCCACTGGTGTGGAAGCTCCCGAATGGGGAGTTTCGGCTCTCGTACATCAAGCCGCGGCAAGACGCCAAGGAAATCGGCTCGCCCGAAGTGCTTGGCCGGTATTTGGGCGGGTTGCTGCTGGGACCGGTCGAGGCGGCCCTGCGCGCTAAGCGCAAGTGGGTTGTGTCCCCCGATCGCGCGCTGGCTCTGCTGCCCTTTGAAACGCTCACCTTCGGCAAGCGGCCGGTGCAGGCACAACATCAGGTGAGCTATATCCAATCGCTTTCGGTGTTGGGCCAGCTTCGCGACCAGTCGACTCGCACGCGGGCGCCGGAATCGTTGCTGGCGATGGGCGATCCGGATTATGCCTTGACTTCGTCTGGCGCCGAAAAAGCCGCGGGAACTCGCGCTGAGCGCGGCTCCGAGGTTTCACTGCCGGACGCCAAGCCTCCGCGTCTTTGGCCACGCCTGCCCGGAACAGCCTTGGAGGTGGCAAGGTCGGCCCAGCCATTCCCCGCCGACCGACGGCGCATCTACTTACGCGATTCGGCCTCCGAAGCGCAACTGCAGGCGCTCGAAAACGAGGGCGACCTGGCCCGCTATCGCTATGTCTTGTTCGCCACTCACGCTTTGCTCAACACCGCGTCGCCGCAACTTTCTTCCGTGGTGCTGGCACAGAATGTCGCATCGGCACAAACGGATGGCTACGTCACCGCCGTGGAGTGGTTGAATTACCATCTGGCCAGCGACCTGGTCGTCCTCTCCGGTTGCGAGACCGCGCTGGGTCAGGACGTGTTCGGCGAGGGCATCACCGGGCTCCCCTACGCCATGATGGTCGCCGGCAGCCGTAGCGCGCTGCTCACCCTGTGGCGCATCGATGATCGCTTCGCGGCGCGCTTTGTGCCGCGCGTTGTTGCTGGCGTCAAATCGGGGCTTTCGCCCGCGGCGGCGGTCCATGCCGCCAAGCGGTCAATGCGGAGCGACCCGGAGTTTGCGGCACCGCGCTATTGGGCGGCTTTCGTTCTTTATGGGTCTTGAGCGCAGGGCCTCGAAACAGGCCATCCGCGATCTTGCAACCTCAGGCCAGCTTGCCATGGCACTGTTTGTATTTTTTCCCTGAACCGCAGGGGCAGGGGTCGTTACGGCCCACCTTCTTGCCTTGGCGCACGAAGGGTTCGTGCCCGGCTTCCTCCGTGGGCGCGGTTGCCAGCGCTTCATCGTAGTCGGCATGGTGATACTGCACATTGGCCACCGCGGGGGTTTCTTCGACTGCTTCCACGTCTTGCTCGGAGCGTACCTGCACGTTGAGCAGAATGCGCACCACGTCGGCCTTGATGCGGTCGAGCATGTCCGAGAAGAGTTCGAAGGCCTCGCGCTTGTACTCCTGCTTGGGGTTCTTTTGCGCGTAGCCGCGCAAGTGTATGCCCTGGCGTAGATGGTCAAGCGCGGCCAGGTGCTCGCGCCAATGTTGATCGAGACTCTGCAACATCACCGCGCGCTCGAAGTGGCGCAGGGTTTCGGAGCCCGCACTCGCTTCCTTGCCGCGATAAACTTCCAGGGCCGCGGCCGCGACGCGCTCGCGGATCGTGGCATCGGTGACCTCACCCTCCTTGGCCACCCACTCGGCCACTGGCACGCTGATCTGGTACTCGGAGACCAGGGCCTTTTCGAGGCCCGCGGCATCCCACTGCTCCTCCATGCTTTCCGCGGGCACGTAGGTGCCAACGGTCTCGTCCATCAGCGAGGTGATCATGCCCTGCACGGTCTCCGAGATATCGGCGGCCTCGAGAAGATCATTGCGTTGCTGGTAGATGACGCGCCGCTGGTCGTTGGCGACGTCGTCGTACTCCAGGAGTTGTTTGCGGATATCGAAGTTGCGCGACTCCACCTTGCGCTGCGCACTTTCGATCGAGCGGTTGACCAGTGCATGCTCGATCGCCTCGCCTTCCGGCATCTTGAGTCGCTGCATGATGGCGCCGATACGATCGGACGCGAAAATGCGCATGAGCGCGTCTTCGAGAGAAAGGTAGAAGCGGCTGGAGCCGGGGTCGCCCTGACGCCCGGAACGCCCGCGCAGCTGATTGTCGATGCGGCGTGACTCGTGTCTTTCGGTACCGACGATATGCAGGCCGCCAGTGGCGATGACCGCGTCGTGGCGCTGCTGCCATTCTTCCCTGAGCGACGCCATCTTGGCTTCCTTGTCGCCTTCGCTGAGCGAAGCATCCTCGCGGATCCGCAACAAATCGGGGTCGAGACTGCCACCCAGAACGATATCAGTACCCCGACCCGCCATGTTGGTGGCGATGGTGATCATCTTCGGCCGCCCCGCCTGGGCGACGATCTCGGCTTCGCGGGCGTGGTGCTTGGCGTTCAACACCTGATGCGGCAACTTCTCCTTCTGCAGGAGATCGGAAAGCAACTCGGAATTTTCGATGGAAGTGGTGCCCACCAGTACCGGCTGGCCACGCTCATGGCAATCGCGGATGTCACGAATGATCGCCGCGTGCTTCTCTCTCGCGGTGCGGAAAACCTGGTCATTCAGATCCTTGCGGACCATGAGACGGTGCGTAGGCACGATCACCGTTTCCAGGCTGTAGATTTGCTGGAACTCGAACGCCTCAGTATCGGCGGTGCCCGTCATGCCGGCCAGTTTGCCGTACATCCGGAAGTAGTTCTGGAAAGTGATCGATGCCAGGGTTTGGTTCTCGCGCTGGATGGTCACACCTTCTTTTGCTTCCACCGCCTGATGGAGACCATCGGACCAGCGCCGCCCGGACATCAAGCGGCCAGTGAATTCGTCGACGATGACGACCTCGCCGTTCTGCACCACGTAGTGTTGGTCGCGATGGAACAGGGCATGGGCGCGCAAGCCGGCGTTCAAGTGGTGCATCAGCCCGATGTTGTGCGCATCGTACAGGCTGCTGCCCGGGGCCAGCAGTCCGGCATCCGCGAGGATCGCCTCAGCGTGCTCGTGCCCGGTTTCGGAGAGCATGACTTGGTGCGCTTTTTCATCGACGTAGTAGTCGCCAGGCGCATTCTCGTCGGCTTGGCGGGTCAGCTTCGGCACCAGATCGTTGATGCGGTAATACATCTCGACGTTGTCGTCGGCCTGTCCCGAGATGATGAGCGGGGTGCGTGCTTCGTCGATCAGAATGGAATCGACTTCGTCGACGATGGCGTAGGCCAGCCCACGCTGCACCCGCTCTTGCGGCTGGTACACCATGTTGTCGCGTAGGTAATCGAAGCCGTATTCGTTGTTGGTGCCGTAGGTGATGTCCGCGTTGTAGGCGGCTTGCTTGTCGTCATGCCCCATTTGCGAGAGGTTGACGCCGACCGTAAGTCCGAGGAATCGGTAAATACGCCCCATCCACTCGGCGTCGCGCTGGGCGAGGTAATCGTTGACGGTGACGATATGCACGCCTTTGCCGGAGAGCGCGTTGAGGTATGCGGGAAGGGTCGCCACCAGGGTCTTGCCTTCGCCGGTGCGCATTTCGGCAATTTTGCCGTCATGCAGCACCATGCCGCCGATCAGCTGCACGTCGAAATGGCGCATCTCCAGCACCCGCTTTCCGGCTTCGCGCACCACTGCGAAAGCCTCCGGCAGCAGGGCACCGAGGGTTTCGCCGTTGGCGTAGCGCTCTTTGAAGACAGCGGTACGGCCACGCAACTCCTCGTCGGAAAGCACGCTGATCGAGGGTTCCAGCGCGTTGATGGTGGCGACGACGCGGAGATATTGTTTGAGCAGGCGATCGTTGCGGCTGCCGAAAACCTTCTTGAGGAGATTTGCGATCATAAACTCACGACTTGGCGACAAGACGGCAAAAAACAAGGGGTGAGGACATCCTCACCCCCTTGAATACTGCCTTGATCGGTCCAAGCCAACGCAGAGGCGGCTCCACTGTCCGCAGTATGGGTGCACCGACATACTGGCCGGGGGCGGCCAGCGTTAGCCCATTTGCAGGAACCGGGCCGGATTCTGCGGCTTGCCGTTCAGGCGCACCTCGAAGTGCAAATGCGGTCCGGTGGAACGCCCGGTATTGCCGACTTCAGCGATCTTCTGACCGCGCACCACCAACTCCCCGGCTTTCACCAGCAGCTTGGAGGCATGGGCATAACGGCTAACAAGCCCATTGCCATGATCAATCTCGACCATTCTACCATACTCGGCGTGCCCTTCCGCGAGGGTCACCGTGCCACTGGCCGCCGCCAGTATCGGCGTGCCGAGTTCGGCGACAAAGTCGACACCTTCATGAAAAGTGCGGTGACCGTTGAAGGGATCGATTCGGTAACCAAAGCTCGAAGAATTCCATACCGCATTGACCGGCGCCAGCGAAGGCAGGAACTTGCGCTTGGCACTGTCTTGCACCAAAAGCGCTTCGAGCACCGCGAGTTGGTCGCTGCGTTCCTCGACCAAATGCACCAGCGCCTGCAGCTCGGCGCGAAACTCATCCAGCGTAAAGGCACGCGAGGGTTCGTTGGAAGCGGCACCGCCTCGACCCGGCTTGGGCGGGGGTACCTCCTGCTGCTTGAGGCCGGCGATCGCCGCCAGGCGCTCACCTAGGCTATCGAGCCGCATGATCTGGGCCTGCAATTCCCCCACCCGTAGCGCCATGTGGCTGAGG
The DNA here is from genome assembly GCA_026646885.1 of Casimicrobiaceae bacterium. Lineage (GTDB taxonomy): Bacteria > Pseudomonadota > Gammaproteobacteria > Burkholderiales > Casimicrobiaceae > JACPUX01. Next base: position 41,182 of record JAPKHK010000007.1, read on the forward strand.
TGATCTTGCAGGTATTGCTGATTGCGCTCGGCCTCGACCCGACGATCAGCGAGGATGATAGCGTTGATCCAGGGGTGGTTAATCTGTGCCGCGTAGCGCAGCGTCAAATAGTTGAAGGCGACGGCAAAGACCAGCAGCAGGCCCAGAAGCGCAAAGACTCCCAGCAGCGCATGGCGCCAATCCAAGGTCAGCGACCGGGTTCTGGCCGTCTGGCCGGAAACCAGAATAATATTCATCAACCATCCCCTCCCGAGGCAGGTCAAATTGTCCAACACCCGGAAACTGACGACTGTTTTTGAAGCCGATCCCGCACTCGCCGGGCTCCTGAAACAGACCGCGGCCTTGCGCCGCCTGGATCAGGACTTTCGTCGTCTCGTTCCCGCAGGGCTCGCCGCAGCGAGCCGGGTGCTATCCGCGGACTCAAACCAGTTGCTCGTTCGCGCCGACCATGGGGCCGCCGCAGCCAAACTGAAACTCCTTGCCCCGGAGTTGCTCTCCAAACTTCGAGACAGGGGTTGGCACTTTACTTCAATTCGGGTCAAGGTGCAAGTCAGAACCCATGTCGGGGAACAAGGCAAAGTCTTTCCGAAACATATAGATAGCTTAGGACGTTGTCATTTGGAAGCTTTGGCGGAGCGGCTTCCCCCTGGCGCGCTCAAAGATGCGGTAGCGCGCCTGGCCAAGCGCTGACGGGCTAATTAGCCGCCCGCCTGCATCTCCCGGCCCAATTTCTTGACCATCTGCCGCTCATAAAACCGCGGCGCCAGCCGCGACACCCACCAAGCCAGCCGGGATACACGATCCGGCAGCAGCAAGCGCTTCTCTTCCCGCGCGGCGCAAAAAACTTCCCCAGCCATCGCCCCAGGCGAAGTGCGCTTGCCGACAATGGCCTGGGCGTGTCTCGCCGGCTCACCGTCACCAGCCAAGGCGTTCTTTTCTATGCCGGTTTCGATGAACGACGGACAGACCAGCAATACCTTCACCCCCAGCGGCTCGACTTCACTGCGCAAGCTGTCGAAGAACCCATGCAGCGCGTGTTTGCTGGCGGCGTAACCCGTGCGGGCAATGAGCGGCGCGAAGCCGGCGACGCTGGAAATGGCGATCACCATGCCGCGCCGCGCGACCAAGTCGTCGAGCGCCGCGTGGGTACAGTGCAAGGCGCCGAAGTAGTTCACTTCCATCACCCGGCGAATCACCGCGGTACGCGTTGCCGCGAAGGGGCTGCGATGGGTGATGCCGGCGTTGTTGATGAGCACGTCGATGCCGCCAAATGCAGCGCGCGCCTCGCCGATGGCGCGCAAGCAATCGTCTTCCCGCGTGACCTCGCACGCCAGCCGCAGATGCGCCGCGCCCTCGGGAAAGGCGAGCGTTTCCAGGGCCGCCGCGTCGCGGTCCAGCGCCGCGATGCGCGCACCCGCTGCCGCGAAGCGCAATGCCAGAGCGCGCCCCAAACCGCCGGCCGCGCCGGTGATGACCACCGTCTTGCCGGCAAAATCACGCGCCATGACCCTGCGAACGCAAATAGAGATCGAACACTTCAGCCGAGGTGAGCTCGGGTACATAACCAAACTCGGATTTCAGGCGCGTGTTGTCGAGCACCGGCCGATAGCGCAAAAAATCGACCTGTTCCGGGCCGTATTGAGTGAGGCCCAAAGGCTTCAGCACCGCGAGCGCGAACCGTAGCAGCCCGGGCGGTAGCGTGAGGCAACTCTTTCCCAGCTTGGCTGCGATCTCTTGAATGCTCAGCGCGCCATCGCCAGCGAGGTTGAAGATACCCGTCTTATCGGTGGCGATGGCGCGCAGCAGGCAGCCCACGACGTCTTGATCCCAAATGAAAACGAAAGGGCTCGCCGACCCGCGAATGGCGATGAGGCGCGGCTTGTCAAACAGATCGGTGATCTGGTTCTTCACCGTTTCGCCCAGAATCGTGCCGATGCGAAAGATTACTTGCTGAAGTTCCGGATGGGCAACCCGCCAACGCGCCAGCATTTCCTCCACCAAGCGCTTGTGGCGGGCATAGGCGAAGCTTTCGTTGCCGCGCAAAGGCTCGTCTTCGGTGATCCACTGTGGATTGTCGGCATGGTAGCCGTAAGCCGCGCCGCTGGAACTGACGATGATTTTCTTGACCCCGGTGGCGGTGCAGGCGTGCAGGACGTTCTCCGTGCCTGTCACATCGACGGCGTATTCGAATTCACGATTGCTCTTGCGGCCAGGCGTGACGATGGAGGCCAGATGCACCACCACATCGACTCGAAAACGCTCGAACAAGGAGCCTAGCTCGCGCGAGCGCACATCGGCCAACACGTATTCGACGCCCGCGAGGTGGCGCTCGGGAGCAAGCTCTCGCACGTCGGCCGCGACGATCCGACTGACGCCGATCTTGCCGGCCGCCAGCGCGGCAACGAGTTGCGAACCGAGGTAGCCGCCGGCCCCAGTGATGAGAACCTGGGGTCCAGTCATGCCGGCGCTGGCGCCTTGCGCGACCAAAAAGTGGCCACTGTCAGCCCCGAGATGATGTGCCAGATGCCCCACCAGGCGGTCACTACCGCCATGCCGCCGAGGCCATCGAAAAAGTTGAAGATCAGAATGAGACCCAAGGCTGAGTTTTGTATGCCCACTTCGATCGACACCGCGCGCCGGTCACGCTCCGGCAGGCCGGCGAAACGCGCGGCGAAGTAACCGGTGAGCAGGGCGAGGCCGTTGTGCAAAAACACGGCGAACACCACGAAGCCCACGAACTTCAGGAAATACTGCCAGTTCGCCGCCAGCGCGCCGATGACGAAAAAACCAAAAACCGCGAGCGAAAAAATCTTCACCGGCTTCTGCGCGCGGGCGACAAAATTTGGGAAGCGATGCCCGACCCACATACCAAAGATCATCGGCAAGCCCAGCAGCAAGAACACCGCCAGCAGCATGTCCAGCGGATCGAGGGAAACGCTGCGCAAAATCTTTGCCGTCTCGGGATTGAGCCCGCCCCAGAGCGAAAGATTCAAAGGCGTCATCACGATCGCCACGGCGGTCGAAATCGCCGTCATGGTGATCGACAACGCGGTGTTGCCGCGGGCATAGTGCGCGAGAAAGTTCGAGATGTTACCGCCCGGGCAAGCCGCCACCAGCATCATGCCCAGGGCGATACTGGGCGCGGGCCGAATGAGCAGCACCAGCAGAAAAGTAAACGCCGGCAACAGCAGGAACTGTCCTAGCAAGCCGATTAGCACCGGCTTGGGCGTCACCAGCACCCCTTGGAAGTCCTTGAGTTTGAGATCGAGCGCCACCCCGAACATCACCAAACCGATGATGAAATTGAGCGCCCACAGCGATTGCGGGTTGAAGTTCAGCCGGACGAGATCGATCTCCTGCATGCCCACAGCCCTCCCGTTAACGCTTGCCCCAGAACCCAGCCATTGACCGCAGGCAGTTCCGCCCTACGGCCCGCGCTCGCCCTCGATCCAGGGCCCAGGCCTCGGGTAAGGTGGGCCACCCCCTTCTTCGCCGCCAGCAAAGATGCCCCGCGACGGGCGTCTGCCCGCCTGGCATCATTACATGTCCCAACAGAAGTGGCAATAATGGAAGCTGGGGTTCCGTTTATCGCCATATGAGTCGCTTGTGCCGCGGCTTGCTCACAAATCCACCGCCGGGACCCAGTGGCCTGCTCCCGGTTAGGGACGAGCGTTGCGGTTCTCACTTTGCGCCGTGTAAGGTATCGTCCCGCCGCGCGTCTAATGGCCATCGAAGTTCCGGCTTCATCACCGACGCGAAAGGAAAAAGTATGGCCGATGTTCTGCGTTTCGCCTTTGTTTTTCTTGCCACCCTGGTGCTGCCGCCGGCGATGGCCGCCGAACCGCCCCTTCGCTTCGGCGTGGGCCTTTTCCAGCCTGACAAAGACAAGAACGATGCCACCTATCGCCCATTGGCGACCTATCTGGAAAAGGCACTCGGCCGCAAGATCGAATTGCGAACGGTAGATACCTGGGAAGGCCTGGCCAAATCCTTGGCCAATGGCGAAACCGATGTCGCGCTCCTAGGGCCTTGGGGGTACGTGTTGGCCAATAACGATGCCGGTGCGCAGGTCGTCGCCACCATTCTCTACGACGGCAAGCCCGAGTATTACGCCATTATGATCACCCATCCCGATTCCGGAATCCGTTCGACGGCCGACTTGAAGGGGCGCAGTTTCGCATTTGGCGACAAGGGCTCTACCTCGGGCTATCTCATTCCCTTGCATTACTTCATGACCCAGGGGATCGATCCGGAGAGGCACTTCGGCAAAGTTCTCTACACCAAGCATCAGGCGATTGAAACGCAAGTCACCCAGGGCGTGTTGGATGCCGGCGCGGATTACAACCGTAATCGCAATGCCATGATCGAGCAGGGACTCATCAAACCCGAGCGCTCGATCGTTTTCTGGCAATCGGCGCCCTTGCCCAATGACGCCTTTGCCGTGAACGCCAATCTCTATCGCGATGACACTTTCGTCGCACGCTTGCGCCGAGCGCTCGAAGGCGTCGGGGAAGCGCTCAAAGCGCAGCCCGGTCTGCTGCCGGCGCACTATACCGGCTTCGTCGCCCGCGACAACGCTTTCTACAAGCCGATACGCGATGCCGGTCTGGCCACCGGCAAACTTCAGCCCAAACGCTGAGCAATGGTCGGCAACGGCGCCTTGCGAGATCGGTTCGCCACGCGCCAGGCGGGGCGCCTGGGGTTTCTCGCCCTTTTGCTGGCCTATGCCGTGCTAGTGGGGATGGCGCTGGGCACCCTGCTTGCGGCGGGGGATCTCAATCTCGGTCGCAATCCGCTGGCGAACCTGGCGAAGACCGTGAGCGAATTCGCGCGGCCCAGCTTCGTCGATGTGTGGTTCGGCGAGCCGCGCTTCGAATACCGCAGCGACGATGGCACGTTGTTGCGCGTGGAAGATCGCCGCAGTGTGGAAGCCGAGTTCCTGCGCCAGCTGGCTGGCGCCACCTGGATGACCTTCGTGATCGGCACGCTGGGTTCCTTGCTGGGGGCGCTTTTGGCGCTGCCCTTGGGGGTACTTTGCGCACGCAACCTCGCCGCGCCGCGCGGGTTGGCTTGGCCCGCCAAGACCTGGCTAGACCTTTGCCGCGCCATACACACGCTGGTGTTTGGCTTGGTGCTGGTGGGCATCGTGGGCCTAGGACCCACCGCGGGCATCCTCGCCATTGCGTTCCATTCCATGGGCACTTACGGCAAACTCTACGCCGAGGCCATCGAAACCCTGGACATGGGCGCCGTGGAGGCCGTGCGCGCGGTTGGGGCCAGCCCCACCCAAGTATTCTTCAACGCGGTATGGCCGGCGGTTTTGCCGCAATTCGTGTCCAATCATCTTTACGTGTGGGAATTCAACATTCGCGATTCCACCGTGCTGGGCCTCATCGGTGCGGGCGGCCTGGGCCTGCTCATCACCGAGGCGGTGGCGCTTTTTCAATGGGGACGATTGGCGACCCTCTTACTCGTGGTCGTTGCCCTGGTATCAACTTTTGATGCGCTCAGTGGGCGCATACGCAAGGCCTTGTTGTGAGTCCTCGAGCCTTGCCCGACTCCGGCCCAGCCGCGCTGCGCGTCGCGGGGCTGGTCTGCAAAGTGGCGGACCGCGTCGCGCTCGACATCGACGCCCTGAGCGTCGCCCCTGGCGAACGCGTTGCCCTTGTCGGCCCCAACGGCGCGGGCAAGTCCACGCTCTTGCGGCTGCTTTCCGGATTCGTCCAGCCCGAACGCGGCGAGGTGACCGTTTTGCGCAGACAACTGCCGCTCGCCGGCCAGGCGCTACGGGCGCTGCGCCGCGAAATCGGTCAGGTGCATCAAGGCCTGCATCTGGTGCAGCGCCTGAGCGCGCTCGACAACGTGCTGATCGGCTCACTCGGGCGTCGCGCCGGTTGGCGCACACTGCTGCGCTGCCCCCTGCGCGCCGAGGTCAGCGAGGCCGAAGCCGCGCTGCGCGCCGTGGGTCTTCTGGCCAAGGCCGGCAGCCGCGCCGACCAGCTCTCCGGTGGCGAACGCCAGAAGGTGGCGGTCGCTCGCCTGCTCTTGCAGCACCCACGGCTCATTCTTGCCGACGAACCCACCGCTGCGCTCGACCCGCGTGCCGCCGCCGAGGTGTGCGCGCTGCTTGCCGAAGCCGCCGGCGGCGCCACCTTGCTGTCGGTGGTACACAATCCTTCGCTGTTGCCGCTGTTGGCCGAGAGGGTGGTCGGTTTGCGGCAAGGCCGCATCGTCTTCGATCTGCCGCTGGCGCAGGTGGACGATCAGCGCTTGCTCGGTCTCTACCGCGCCGACGACGGGAGCCTGATGGAGCAATGGCTACCACAGGCGGCGAACTCGCGGCATCCCTTTTCTGCCGCGGCGACATGAACGCTTCCATCTGGTCCTTCAAAGGCAGCGCCTGCAAAGGGGCACAGCGCTCGAATCACCAGCCGGCCCGGCCCGGCGGAAAGCCAAACCAGTGAACCAAGATCCGGGCCGCGCCTGTCCGCTGCGCTATCGCTACGGCGCGGCGGCGCTACGCCAATGCCCGCAAGTGCGAGCCGAAACCCTCTACGTCATCGGCGGCCTCTACGGCAACCGGCCGGCGCTCGCTGCGCTGTGTGCCCTGGCGGCGCGCGAGGCCGGGCCGGTGGTCCTGTGCTTCAATGGCGACTTCAATTGGTTCAACGTCGACGACGCCGGCTTTGCCGCGATCAACAGCGCCGTGCTGCAGCACGACGCCCTGCTCGGCAACGTCGAAGCCGAGCTGCTCGCGCCGGACGACGAGGCCGGCTGCGGCTGCGCCTATCCGGCGGGGGTGGACGACGGCACGGTCGCGCGCTCGAACCAAATCCATGCGCGTCTGAAAGCCACCGCGCGGCGACATCCGGAGATTCTCGCGCAACTGGCAAGCCTGCCCATGTTGCGGCGCTACCGCGTGGGTGAGATCGTCATCGGCGTGGTGCATGGCGACGCCGAATCGCTCGCCGGCTGGCGCTTCGATGTCGCCGCCCTCGACGACCCGGACAACCAGCCCTGGATCGCCCAGGCCTTCGCAGAGGCCGACGTCGATCTCTTCGCCAGCAGCCATACCTGCTTGCCGGCGCTGCGCCGCTTCGAAGTTGGCGGCCGCTACCGCGCCGTCATCAACAATGGCGCCGCCGGCATGCCCAACTCCCGCAGTGAGATCGCCGGGCTCATCACCCGCATCGGCACCGCCCCCAGCCCGCATGCCGCGCGCTACGGCACCGTGCTCAAGGGCATCCACGTCGAGGCGCTGCCGCTCGCCTACGACCCCGACCGCTGGCTGGCGGACTTCCTCGGCAACTGGCCGCAAGGTTCGGCGGCGCACACCTCGTACTACCGCCGCATTCGCGAGGGGACGGACTTCGCCTGGCAAAGCGCCAGCACGCCCGACCGGCAATAAACCGCCCGTCCGGGCCAGGCGCGAATCGGCGCAGGAAATGCCGGAGGGAAAAGTCAGTCTCCGGAAGACGGCGACGCATCACTCGAAAGGGAAGGCTGGACGGGGAAATTGTGCTTCTGGTTCTCGGCCGAAGCAGTCCTCGGAAATCAGAAGCGTTGTCGTCCGCTTTCGACCCGAAGCTGCCGCTAGCTACTTGGAAAAGCGGGCCTTTAACGTAAAGGAGAGGGACACTTGGTTGGGCAACGGGCTACAGGCAACCGACACGGCAAAAAGTCGGCGCTGGCGGGACGGCAGAAAACGTGCTCTAACCTTGGGCGTTCTTGTACGCGGCGTGCTGGTCCGTGCAGATACTGGCGTGCTATCCGCGCTTAAAGCAGTACCGGAAGTCACAGTAGGACGCGCCTTCCATTATGGTTTGTGTCCGCGTGAGTTCGACGGTGGGCGCTCCAACCTCGGCGACGTAATAGTCAAAATCACAGACCAAGAGTGCGCCTAGCTCCGGCTCACCCAGTGCTTTGAAGAACTCCGCAAAACCACATCGGTTCACGTTGTAGTCGCGAGCGTCATTGTCGTCCCGGAGCAACTCCCGCTCGACCACGTCGCCTATTCTTGGTCGCAACTCGTTCCATACCCCCTGCCACTTCTCGCGGGGTGTGCCTGCCTGCTTCTCGCCAATCCGCAAATACACGGAGCGCACCCAATCACGCAAGGCCCTGGCGACTAGCTCATCGGCCTTTTCCTTTCCCATTTCCATGCGCAAGGTGCGCAGGATTGGTATGAGGACTTGTGCCTGTAGTTTGACCTCGTCGAGGAGGGTAATCGGATTTTCAACTTGTACGCTCATGTATTTCTCCAGTCCATAACGGTTCCGCCAGGTTGACTTTTCAATCAGGCGGCAGCGAACTGGATATTCACTTTCCTGCCCAACGCAGCGGCGGCGCTGGCCAGCGTGGTCAGGGTCAAGCTGGGGTCCGTCTCGTCGAGCAGTCGATTAAGGGCGGCCCGGCTGGTATGCATCCGCCTGGCCAGTTCGGTTTTGGTGATCTGCTGCGCCTTCATTTCTTCGGCGATTTGCCAAGCGATGACGCGCTTCAAGGCAACTGCCGTCGCATCCTCAAGGATCGCCTCCTCCTGCAGGAAATCATCGAAGCGGCCGCCAACATTCTTCTTGCCCATGTTCATCTCCTCTTCAACAGTTTCAACCTGTCCCTGGCAAGATCAAGTTCCGGCCCTGGCGTCTTCTGCTGCTTCTTGATGAAGCCATGCAAAAGCACCATGGTTTGCCCATCGACGGCGAACAGGATACGGGCAATTCGATTATCCAACCTGATTCTCACTTCCCAGATGTCCCCGCCCAAATGATCGACTCAGGGCATGCCCAAGGGCCAGCCGAACTGGACCGTCTTGATATCCTCGCCGATGGTCTTACGGTCAATGGCCGGCAAATCCTTCAGCCACTCGCGAACCGGTTCCGCACCGGCATCGGTACGGAAGAAGCGAACCTCAAGTACAGGCTTCATGTGGCGCATCGTATCAAAAATGATACGTATGCGCAAGCACAGCCTCACATCCGTTTTCGCCTGTGAAGGTCTGCTTTAGTGAGAAGTGTCAAGGTCGGCTCTTGGCCTGTAGTGGCCGTTACCGTTTCTCTAATTCAACTTCCGCTTCGGCCGATTCTGGTGAGTTCAGCTTGGGCATGGTTGGAGCCCGTCGCGACGGCGCGGCGGTAGCACTACCGCCCGCCGCCGTGTGACTATCGAAACCCTCAGGCGGCTTCCTTCATGGTCTTGCGCGGCCGGCCACCCAGCTTCCCGTTTGCGCGAGCCGCCGCTGCCTTCGCCGGGCTCGCCACGCTGCCGCCGCGCTGCCCCAGTCGCGCCATCCACATCTTCGAGCCAAGAAAACCGTCCAGCAGCGCTGGCAGGTAGATATCGGCGTCGAGCTGCGGAAAGTGGAGCCCCAAGCCGGTCGGCGTGACCTCAATCTCGCGCAACTGTGCGGGGGTTGCCCGCGCAAGGCCTTGGGCATCGCGGGCCTTGAACGACAGTTCCAGGCCCGTGCTCATTGTCAAAGATACCTTCCCCGACATGTCTGCAGGCGGGCAAACAGGCTCCCCATTTCGCTTTGCACGACGGCAAATTCACCCGGGCCTGACGGATAAAACCCGAGTTGTGGCTTGGTATTGCGAAGAATCAAAGGTCTGTCATGAGCACAACACTGCCCATTCAATAGTGTTCCTTCAGCATGAAGCGAAGGGCTCGCCGCCGGTAGGCGGAGCGCCCTTCGAACGACTGTCATGCAGCGTGCACAGGCGGAACCTCCCAGCCCGGGAAGACAAGCACGGCAGGATGGCAATTGAGGGCGCGCGCAAGAACCTTGGCGCGCTCGACACCCAAATTCACACGACCGTTCTCGATGGCGGAAATGGTGGCTTGAGGAATGCCCGTGAGTTTGGACAGTTGGCTTTGGCTCAACTCCTGGAGTTCGCGCAGGATGCGGACGGACTCCCCCACCGAGACCGCGACGCGCTTTTTAGCAGGACGAAATTCCTTCATTTCATGGCCTCCTGTAATCGTGGGCGGTGACATGTACGACCTGAATCTGCAATACGTTGGCGACAACCCGGTAGATCACCCGCCATTGAAGCCCGGTCCGGGATGTGCGATGGTCCTTCCATTCGCCAGACAGCGCTTCGTCGTGAAACCCCTTGATGGCCCGCAGGCCTTGCGGCCCGGAAAGCCTGGCAACGTCCTTCCATTTCTCGTAACGTTTCAGAACCTCGATGGGAATCGAACCGGAGAGCTGCTTATCGACGCGGCGGTGTTCCTCGATGGACCACATGCCACATTATGTATATGCCACATACGGTATGTCCAGGGCGGCATGGGCTACCCCGTTCGTCACCCGCCGGCACGAATTCCCGAAGGCGCTGGCGCGGGCTTCCTGCGCAACTTGTCGCGCAATGCCGTAAGCTTTTCCTGCTGGCCCAGACTAATCGAGCATGGGGGCCGTTGCGTGCCTGGCTGCATGAGGCTGTTCAGGGCTTGGCGGGGCAGAGGCGGGTGGATAGGCCGCTCGACCCTCTCCCCAACCCTCCCCCGCGGGCGGGGAGATCGAGTAAAGCAACGGCGGCCGAGGGCCGCGCGATGGTTGAACGAACCGACAACTGAGGGAATCGACAATGCTGCGCAAACTGCTGGTGGTAGCGGCGATCGGACTGGCGATCGGGCTCTTTTTCACCTTCGACCTCGGCCGCTACCTGAGCCTGGACGGGTTCAAGTCGCAGCAGGCGGTCATCGAGGCCTGGCGCGCGGCGAATCCGCTTGCCGCCGGTCTCGCCTTCTTCGCCGCCTATGTCGCCGTCACCGCGCTGTCGCTGCCCGGCGCGGCGGTGATGACGCTGGCCGTCGGCGCCGTCTTCGGCCTGGGCTGGGGCACGCTGATCGCCAGCTTCGCCTCCAGCGTCGGCGCGCTGCTGGCCTTCCTGCTGGCGCGCTTCCTGCTGCGCGACTGGGTGCAGGCGCGCTTCGGCGAGCGACTGAAGGGCGTCAACGACGGCGTGGCGCGCGACGGCGCCTTCTATCTCTTCACTCTGCGCCTGGTGCCCGTGTTCCCCTTCTTCCTCATCAACCTGGCAATGGCGCTGACGCCCATCCGCGCGTGGACCTTCTACTGGGTGAGCCAGGTCGGCATGCTCGCCGGCACGCTGGTGTATGTGAATGCCGGCACCCAATTGGCGAAAATCGAATCGCTCTCGGGCATCGTCTCGCCGGCCTTGTTGGGCTCTTTCGTGCTCTTGGGTTTGTTCCCGCTGCTGGCGCGCAAGATCGTCGATTTCATCAAGGCGCGCCGGGTGTATGCGCGTTGGACCAAGCCCGCGCGCTTCGATCGCAACCTGGTGGTAATCGGCGCCGGCAGCGCCGGCTTGGTGACGGCCTACATCGCCGCCGCGGTGAAGGCCAAGGTGACTTTGATCGAAAAGCACCGCATGGGCGGCGACTGCCTCAACACCGGCTGCGTGCCATCGAAGGCGCTTTTGCGCTCGGCGAAGTTTCTCGCCCACAGCCGCCGCGCCCGCGAGTTCGGCATGCAACAAGCGACGGTGGAGTTCGATTTCGCGGAGGTGATGCAGCGCGTGCAAGCGGTAGTGAAAACGGTGGAGCCGCACGACTCGATCGCGCGGTATACCGAGCTGGGCGTGGAAGTGATCGAGGGCGAAGCGAAAATGATTTCGCCTTGGCAAGTGGAAGTGAAAACGGCGACCGGCACGCAAACCCTCAGTACCCGCGCCATGGTCATCGCTGCCGGTGCCCGGCCTTTCGTGCCGCCGATTCCCGGCCTCGATGACGTGGGTTACCGCACTTCCGACACCGTATGGAATTTGCGCGAATTGCCGCGGCGTTTGGTGGTGCTGGGTGGTGGGCCTATCGGTGCGGAACTCACCCAAGCCTTCGCGCGCTTGGGCGCCAAGGTCACCCAAGTGGAAATGCTGCCGCGTATCTTGATGCGCGAAGACCCGGAGGTGTCGGAGCTGGTGGCGAAACGCTTCCGCGACGAAGGCATCGAGGTCCTGGTCAACCACAAGGCGAAGCAGTTCCTCGTCGATAACGGCGAGAAGGTCCTCATCGCCGAGCACGACGGGCGCGAGGTGCGCATTCCCTTCGACGCCGTGCTGGTGGCGGTGGGGCGTGTGGCCAACCTCAAGGGCTACGGCCTGGAGGAGCTGGGCATTCCGGCCGGCCGCACGGTCGAGACCAACGAATACCTGCAAACGCTTTATCCCAACATTTACGCCGCGGGCGACGTCGCCGGGCCCTTCCAGTTCACCCACACCGCCGCCCATCAGGCTTGGTACGCAGCGGTGAATGCGCTTTTCGATCCGCTGAAGAAGTTCAAGGCCGACTACTCGGTGATTCCCTGGGCCACTTTCACCGAGCCGGAAGTGGCGCGCGTCGGCCTCAACGAGCTGGAGGCGAAGGAAAAGGGCGTCGCGTATGAAGTCACGGTGTATGGCATCGACGATCTCGACCGCGCCATCGCCGAGAGCGAAGCGCATGGGTTCGTGAAGGTGCTCACCGTGCCGGGCAAAGACCGCATCCTCGGTGTCACCATCGCCGGTGAACATGCCGGTGACCTCATCGCCGAATTTGTGTTGGCGATGAAACAGGGCATCGGCCTCAACAAAATCTTGGGCACCATCCACATCTACCCGACGCTGGCGGAGGCCAACAAATACGCCGCGGGCGCCTGGAAGCGGGCACACGCGCCGCAAGGGCTCTTGGCATGGGTGGGCCGCTTTCACGCTTGGAGGCGGGGATGAACCGCGCCGCCGCCCTCTCTTGGAGCTTGGTGGTCGCCAGCGCCTTGACGGCCACCTCGGTCCGCGCTTTCGACCATGAGCATGGCGCCCTCGGCGCGCTTCTGACGCGGCATGTGCTGGTGGCGGCCGAAGGCCATAGCAGCGCCGTGCGCTACGCCGACTTGGCGGCCGAGCGGAAGGCCTTGCAGGCCTATCTCCTAGGCCTTTCCGCGGTGACACCGAAGGAATACGCGGGCTGGACCAAGCCGCAGCGCCTGGCTTTTCTGATCAACGCCTACAACGCCTTTACCCTCGACCTGGTGCTCACCCGCTATCCGGCGCTGGCGTCGATCAAGGAACTGGGCAGCCTCTTCCAGTCGCCCTGGAAAAAGCGCTTCTTCACTCTTTTGGGCGAGGAGCGCAGCTTGGACGACATCGAACATGGCATGATCCGCGCCCCTGGCGCTTTCGACGAGCCGCGCATCCACGTGGCCGTGGTCTGCGCTTCCATCGGCTGCCCGATGTTGCGCCCGGAAGCATTCGTCGCCGCGCGGCTCGAAGCGCAGTTGGAGGACAGCATGCGCCGCTTTCTCGCCGACCCTGCGCGTAATCGCTTCGACACCGCGAGCGGCCAATTGCGGGTGTCACGCATTTTCGATTGGTACCGCAAGGACTTCGAACAAGGCCACGGCGGCTTCGCTTCGCTGAAAGCCACTTTCGCGCGTTATGCCGATCAGCTCAGCCCGGAGGCCGATGCACGCGCCCGCATTCGCGCCGGCGACTACGCCTTGAGCTTTCTCGAATACGACTGGCGGCTCAATGATGCTGCTCGGACGAAAGATGCGCTATGAGGCTCGCCCGTTTTTTCCTCGCTCTAGCCAGCGCTGCGACCACTGCGCCGCTGCCGCGTCGGCGCGGCTCGAGGGATGATTCAGCGCTGCCCGCCCCCCTAGGAGTTGCCCCATGAACACCCCGCGTGACAAAACACTTTGGCTCTGCACCCGCGATCCGTCGCTCAGCACCTTGTGGCGCGCCGCTCTTGCCTCGCAGCAGCTCACCCCCTTGGAGTGGCCGCCGGAGAGCGTGCTGGTGGGTCAAGCACCAGACGGTCGGATCAATCCGCCGCCGGAAAGCGTGCTCCTGCTCGATCTGGCCTGGACTGCGCGCGACCGGCGCGGCAGCGCGGCGCTCTTGCGCCGCGCGCAGGCACTGGCCTGGCGGCCCCGGCTGCTGCTGGTCGCCCCCACCGCGCGCCCGCTCTGGAACAACGAGCAGAATTGGGCAAGGGCGTTTACCGGGCGAGACTTGCTGCCGCGACCGCTGGCGACCCAGCCCGAAAGCGTGTCGAGGTTTCTCGCAGCGCTTTTGGCCGACACCGGGCATCATGAAGCCGACTGGGGACGCTTGGAAACCCATTTGCGCGTCTTGCTGGGTAGTGCGCCGGAACCGCAAGCGCCCCGCACGATGCGTCCGGGCAGTTCACCCGCCGAACTGGCTGCGGCGCTCGCGGCCGAGGTGCAAATTGCCGATAGCAGCTATCGCCTCAAGAAGTATCCGCAGTGTTTCATCGGCCGCGAGGCGGTGGATTGGCTGGCGCGGTCTCGCTCCCTGAGCCGAGAAGACGCGGTGTTTGCGGGAGAGGGTTTGCGCCAGGCTGGGCTTTTGCATCATGTGGTCAAGGATCAGCCCTTTCGTGATGGTGATTTTTTCTACCGCGTGGCCGTGCCGGGTCACTTCGATGCCGTGGCCTTCGACGCGGCGCTCGGATTCCTCAACCAGGCGCCAGGTCTGATCGCGGACCGAAGCTGGCGTGGCGCGGAATTTCCGCAGTGTCTGGTGGGTACCGAAGCGGTCGACGCGCTCAGCGCGCGGTTTCGCCTGACCCGGGCCGAGGCCACGGTATTGGGGCAAAGCCTGCTCGAATTCGGTTTGCTGCGCCACGTCGCCGACGAACACCCCTTTGCCGACGACTACTTGTTCTATCGTCTGGCCGAGCGTTCCGGCACGACCGCGAACCCGCTTGCCGCTAACGCGGCTGAATCGCCTTTGTCCTGAATGCCCGCGCCATGTCGTGGCTCGCCGAATTCCGCCGCCGATTGAACGCCGCAGCCGAAGGGCGATCGGCGCGGCATCGCGAAGATTTGCTCACCAGCTTGCTGGTAATGGCATGGATGGTCGAGGCCCGCGATCCCTACACCGGCGGGCATCTTTGGCGCGTTTCGCAGTTTGCGCGCCTGCTGGCGGAGGATGCAGGGCTATCCGAACGCGAGGTCGCGCGCATCGCCCTGGGCGGATTTCTTCACGATCTCGGCAAAGTCGGCGTACCCGATCAGATCCTCCGTAAGCCCGATCGTCTGAGTCCGGAGGAATACGAGGTCATCAAAACGCATCCGGAAGTGGGCTGGCGCATGCTCGCTGGCCATCCCTTGGCGCAGCTCGCCGAAGCCGCCGTGCGCGCGCACCACGAGCGACCCGACGGCCAGGGTTATCCGCGGGGATTGACCGGAGCGGCGGTGCCGCGCGACGCGCGCATCGTCGGCATTTGCGATGCGTTCGATGCCATGACGGGCTCGCGCCCCTATCGCCCCGGCATGGGCATCGATCGCGGCTTGCATATTATCGAAGAGTATCTGGGCCGCCAGTTCGACCCAGAGTATGGCGAGCGCTTTCTCGCGCTTGGCCGCGCCGGTCGGCTGGACCACATCGTCGGCCACAGCGACGAGGGGATTCCCTTGCACGAATGTATGGTCTGCGGGCCGACGCTCGTGCGGCGCCGCGAACAAGCAGCAGGCGAACACCTCTACTGCCGCAACTGCGGCGGCGAATACCTCACCGAACAACGCGATGGGCGAATCAGCGTCGTGCCCACCGGCGCCAAAGGCAAGGCCCAGGATCTCGAGGCCGACGCCGATACGGCACTGATCGCGCGCGTCGTGCGCGCATCGGCCCGCGCGCTGGTGGAGCGGCGTACATGAGGTCGGCGTTTTGCGATGCGGTGGCCAAGATCGCCCCCCATCGCAAGCGGTACACAAACACAATTCGATCGCTTGCTTTCGAATGGTCGCCTATAGGCGCCTGCCCAAGCCCGTTGCTGAAACCAGGTGCCGACGCCAGGATTCAGTCGTATAGACGCTCATGTGGATCAGTCATGAGTGAGACCGTCCGCTGGACCATCAAGGTTTCCCTTGAAGCCGACCTCTCCCTGCGTGCCTATCTCGGCGCCCGAGGCATGAACAAAAGTGATCTATCCCGATCCGTGGAGGATGCCGTGCGCTGGCGCATGCTGGATCGCACGGTGTAGGGCATCAAGGACCGCAACCAGGACCTGCCCGCCGAGCCGTTCGTGGCGATGATCGACGAAGCCATCCGCGAAGTCCGCGCCACCCAAGACGCGAGCCGCTGATCCGGCGCATGCGCGCAGTTCTCGACACCAACATCCTGCTCTCGGCTCTGATGGTGCGGGGCAAGTCGCGCTACCGGCTCTACGAGGAATGGCGCCACGGCCGCTTCAATGTCGTCGCCACTGAAAGCCAAATCGAGGAACTGCGCCAGTTTGTGCGCCGGCCCTTCTTCCAAGACCGCCTCAAGGCCAGCGAGATCGGTCGCATGGTCAATGACCTCCGCCGGCTTGCCGTGCTGTGCAATCACTTGCCCCGCGTCAGCCGTTCGCCCGACCCGACCGGCGACTACCTGCTGGCGCTGGGCGAGGCCGCCCGGGCCGATTACATGGTAATGGGCGAAAAGAGTCACCTGCTGGCGCTGAAAAACCACGTCGGCACGCGCATCGTCAGCGCCCGAGCGCTGGCGAACATGCTTCGGCGATAGCCGCGCGGGCGGCCTGCCGTCCTGCAAAGGCTTTCCGGCTGCTTTTCTTTGAAAAGGCAGCCGGAATCCTGTTGCAGGGAAAGCCTCCCTCGATCTCAGGGATACAAGGGCATAAAGTCCCGGATCGTCTCGATCACCGTTTTGCCGGCCTGCACGCTGGAAGTGAAGCCGGCGGCTCTGGCGTTGATGAATGCGGTTCGCTTGGCCTGATTGGCCACGAATTCGGCCATCTGGGCGTCCGGCACATCGAACATGAAGACTGCATGATCTCCGATATCGTCATTGTAGGCTATCGAGGCAATCTCCTTGATGGATTCCGGGCGTTTGGGAAGGTCGGGCGATGTGAATGCCTGGACCACCTGCTTGAAAACGTGGCCCGGGAAAGTGACACTGAGGATCGCGATCATGGCAACTCCTTTGCGTGAGCGCCCTCAAAGGGACAAGGCCGGGACTGGGCGCGAAGCCCTGGACCTGTTGACGATTGCTATCTCGCCTATGGAATCGCTTTCATTTCCGTTCCAGGCGCGCGAGGAAACCAATCACCGCCACCGTGACGGGCTCGGGGTTTTCGACCGAGGCCAGGTGGCCGGCGCGAGGCACGATCGCCAGTTCGGTCCCGGGGATGGCGTCGGCGATGCGCCTGGACTTCCAGACGGGCAGCGGCTGGGCTTCCTCGCCGACGATGACCAGGGTCGGCACGCGAATCTGCGTCGGTGTCGAGCAGGATCAGCGCGCGCACGCGCTCCGGCCGCGCCAGCGCCGCACGCAGGGAAAGGAAGCCGCCGATCGACAGCCCCATCCAGACGGCGGATGCCACGCCCTCGGCATCCAGCACGGCCGCGACATCGTCCGCCAGATCGTAGATCGTGAAGGGCGTTTCCGACGGTCCGGAGCGGCCGTGGCCGCGCAGGTCGATGTTGATGACGCGGTGGGTCTTCTCCAGTGCGGCCACCTGATGACGGACCAGGGTACCGTCGCAAAAAAACTATGCGTGAGGACCACGGGTAGCCCGTTTCCGCTCACTTCGTAGTAGAGCGAAATGCCGCGGTGCGAAAGTGTAGGCATGTCAGTCTCCTTCAGCGCTAAACCAATTCACTCAATCACCCGCGTCGCCATCAGCAGCAGCGACTGCGGCACCGCGATGCCGAGCGCGCGGGCGGTACGAAGGTTGATGACGAGATCGAAGGTCGTCGGCTGCTCGAACGGAATCACCGCCGGAGCGGTGCCGCGGAGGATCCTGTCGACGAACACCGCGCTGCGGCGGAACCGCGCAGAGAGATTAGGCGAATGGCAGATCAGACCGCCCTCGTCGCAGTTTTCCCGGAAGCCGTACATGGCCGGCCAGCGATGACGGGCGGCCGCCTCGATGATCTCGCGGCGGCGCAGGAAGGTCAGGTTGTCCTGGATGACGTAGAGCGCATCGATGCGCGCCCTGGCCAGTCGCTCGAAGACACCGGCGAAGTCTTCCGCGGTCCTCACGCCGCCATCGATAAGCGTGATGCCCAGGCCGGGCGCCGCCTTCTCGGCGGCGTTCCGGGTGGCACGGTTGCCGGGAAATTCGGTGTTCCAGAGCATGCCGATCCGCCGCGCCTGCGGCACGAGTTCGTGGAGCAGTTGCAGATTCTTGGAAATGATAAGGTCGCCCATTCCCACCATTCCCGTAACATTGCCGCCCGGCCGCGCCAGGCTGATAGCCAGGCCGTTCCCGACCGGATCCAGCGCAATGGCAGCCACGATGGGCAAGGTGTTGGTCAGGCGCTTGAGCGCCACCGCCCCCGTATTGATCATGCCGACGGCCACATCGGGTTTCCAGGCGATCACCTCCGCGGCCATTGCCGGCAGGCGCTCGGGCCTGGCATCGGTGCAGAAATGCTCGATCGTTAGGTTGCGTCCCTTCACCCAGCCCAACTCGCGCAAACCGCCCTCGACTTCCTCGATGTAGGGCTGGGCCAAGGCGCGGGTCGTCGTCCACAGCGTCGCCACCCGCGCCGTCTTCTCCGCCTTCTGCGCCAGCGCATGCGGCGCGGCGCCCGACAGCAGCGTGCCCATCAGAAAGACGGCGGCGAGAAGCGCTTTCATCGGCCCGCTTCCTCTCCCTCAAGCGCCTTCAGATCGAAGGCCGCCACCGGTCGCGGGAAACCCCTGAGCGGCAGCGGCCCGACCGGCTCGACGGCGGCGATGGCCTCGATCGCCGCGCGCGCCTTGCCGTCGATGAGAATCCGGCCGCCGCCGGCCTCGCCGCACAGCCGCGCCGCGAGGTTGGTGACGCGGCCGATGGCAGCGTAGTCCCAGCGCCCTTCGAAGCCGATGGCGCCGAGCGTGGCTTGGCCCTGGGCGATGCCGATGCCCAGCCCCAGCTCGTGGCCCAGGTCGCGCCAGCACGCCGCCAGCGGCACGAAGGCCGCCTGCATCGCCAGTGCCATGCGCGCCGCCGCCGCGGCCGGCTCCTCCACCGGCACCGGGTCGTTGAAGAACACCATCATGCCGTCGCCGGCGAAGCGCTCCAGCGTGCCGCCATGGGCCCAGATCAGCCGGCCCATCGCCTCGTGATAGTCGCGCAGCAGCGCCATCACCTCCTCCGGCTCGGCGGCGTCGGTGAAGGCGGTGAAGCCGCGCAGGTCGAGAAAGACGACGACGATCTCGCGCCGGTGCGCGCGCAGCAGTTCCTCGCCGCCGCCGGCGACGAGGGCCTCGGCCAGCTGCGGCGAGAAGAAGCGCTTCAGCCGCCCCAGGCGCTCGATCTGGCCGACCTGCTCGCGCACCCGCTCCTCCAGCTTCGCGTTCCATTCCGCCAGCTGCGCCGCCTGGCCCTTGACCTCGTCCTGCAGCGCCTTGATGCGCAACAGCGAGCGCACCCGCGCCAGCAGTTCCGGCTTGTGGATCGGCTTGGAAAGGAAATCGTCGGCGCCCGCCTCGATGCCGCGCAGGCGCTCCTCCTGCGGGTCGAGGGAAGTCACCAGCACCACCGGCAGCAGCGCCGTCGCCGCCCCGGCGCGGATGCGCCGACACACCTCGTAGCCGTTCAGCCCTGGCATCATGATGTCGAGCAGGACGAGGTCGGGCGCCGCTTCGGCGATTCTTTCCAGCGCCGCCTCGCCGCTGGCCGCCGTGGCGACCGCATGACCCTGCGCCTCGAGCATGTCGGCCAGCAGCTTGAGGTTCTGCGGCGTGTCGTCCACCACCAGGATCTTGCTCATCGTTTCTTCTCCAGCGTGTCGCGGACGAGCGCCAGCAGCTCGCGCAGGGCGAAGGGCTTGCCGAGGAAGCCGTCGAAGCCGGCGGCGACGATGCCGTTGCGCTCGTTCTGCATCACCGAGGCGGTCACCGCCAGCACCGGGATCGCCGCCGTCGCCGGCTCCGACCGCAGGCGCTGCAGCGCCGCCGCGCCGTTCATGTCCGGCAGCTGGATGTCCATCAGGATGAGGTCCGGTTGCTCGCCGGCCGCCAGCGCGATGCCGGCGCCGCCGGTCATGGCCTCCAGCGTGGCGTAGCCCTTGGCCTGCAGCACGTCGCGCAAGAGTTTCAGGTTCTTGTCGTTGTCTTCGACAATGAGCACGGTTTTCATGATCGCTGTGGCAAGGTGAAGGTGAAGGTGGTGCCGCGGCCGGGCACGCTGGTCACGGCGATGCGGCCGCCGTGCAGCTCGACGAAGCGCCTGGCCAGGGCCAGCCCGAGGCCGGTGCCCTCGCGCTTTGTGAGATGGTCGCGGCCGACCTGGCGGAATTCCTCGAACACCGCGGCCTGGTCCTCCGCGGCGATGCCCACGCCAGTGTCGCTCACCGCCACCTCGACGCCCTCCTCCATGCGGCGGGCGGAAAGCGTCACGCTGCCGCCGTCGGGGGTGAACTTCACTGCGTTCGAGAGCAGGTTGAGCACGATCTGCTTCACCTTGCGCTCGTCGGCGACGATCTCGCCGACTTCGGGCGCGACCTCCAGCGCCAGGCGGATGTCGTGGCGCAAGGCGCGCTCGCGGAACAGGGCCAGCGCTGCCTCCAGCACCGACGGCAGGTGGAACGGCGCCGCCTCCAGCTCCATGCGCCCGGCCTCGATCTTCGACAGGTCGAGGATGTCGTTGATGAGCGAGAGCAGATGGCGCCCCGATTCGTGGATGTCCTTCAGGTAATCCTCCTGCTTCGCGTTCATCGCACCGAAGATGCGCTCCAGCAGCGCTTCGGAGAAGCCGATGATGGCATTCAGCGGCGTCCGCAGCTCGTGCGACATGCTGGCGAGGAACTCCGACTTGTGGCGGTTGGCGACTTCGAGCTGGCGGCTCTTTTCGTTCAGCTCCTGGGTGCGTTCCTCGACCTTGCGCTCCAGGCTGGCATACAGCTCGGCGAGCTGCGCCGACATGCGGTTGAACTGCTCGGCCAGCGCCTGCAGCTCGTCGCCGGAGTGCACCTCGATGCGCCCGCCCAGCTCGCCCGCGCCGATGCGCTGCGCGCCCTCGCGCAGGCGGCGGATCGGCCGCACCATGCTGCGCGCCAGGAACAGCGCCGCCAGCGCCGACAGCACCAGGCCGCCCAGCAGCAGGGCCAGGCTGCGCCAGACCGAGGCGTCCAGCGTGGCATACACCTCCGCCACCGGCTGCTCGACGAACACCGTCCAGCCGAGCGATTCGATCCCCGCCCGGGCGGTGAGGATCTCGCGGCCCGCGGCATCCGCGGACAGCCTGGCCGGCGCCTCGCCCCATTCGTTCTTCAGCGCCGCAGCCACGTGGGCGAGGCCGGACAGATCGGTCCGCGCCAACACGCGGGCGATGTCCGGATCGGCCACCAGGTTGCCGCTAGCGTCGACCACATAGGCCTTGCCTTTGGCGCCGACGCGGATGCGCGAGACGACGTCCCAGACGAACTTGAGGTTCACCTCGGCCAGGGTCAGCGCCGGGCGCTCGCCGCCGCCGCGCACAGCGATGGTGAGGTAAGGCTCGGAACCACTGCGGAAATGCACCGGGCTGAACCAGGTCAATCCAGGCTTCGCCTGCGCGAAGGCCGGCTCGCCGGAGCGGTCGCGGCCCGAGCCGACGACATCCATGTCCAGGCGCGAAACGGCGAGCCGCTCGCGCCCCTCCGCGTCGATGCGGGCGAGATCGGTCACGGCGGGCAGCAGGCGCAGCAGCTTGAGGAACTCCAGGCGGCGCTGGGCATCGCCCTGCTCGCCCAGCTGCGTCAGCGCGGCGAAGGCGAGCTGGCGCTCGATCTCGCGCACGAACTGCTCGATGCGCGCCGCCGCCGCCACCGCCTTCTCCTGCTGCAGGCTGGCCAGCGCCGCCTTGTTCTCCTGGTAGGAAAAGTAGAGTCCGATGGCGCTGGAGATGAGCAGCGCGCCGCAGACGAGCGCCAGGATCAAGGCGAAGTAGCGGCGGAACAGCCGCCCGCCGCGGATCGGCGCGGCGGCCTCGTTTCCCAGGAACGGTTCGCGCGCCCGCATCGTTGGCTCCTACTCGATCACCCGGTCTGCGCGGATCAGCAGCGACTGGGGCAAGGCCAGGCCGAGTGCCCTGGCCGTTTTGAGGTTGAGGACGAGTTCGACTTTCATGGGTTGCTCGACGGGCAGATCGGCCGGTTTGGCGCCTTCCAGAATCTTGCTGACGTAGGTGGCGGCGCGGCGGTACATCGAAAAGAGATTGGGTGCATAGGACATCAGGCCGCCGGCCTCGACGAAGGCACTGTCGTAGTGCGCATCCGGCAAGCGATGCAGGGCCGCCAGTTCGACCACCCGCCGGCGCTGTGGAAAAAGCCGGGCACCGCCTGTGAACAGCGCCTGGGCACCGCCGCGCCGCGCTTCTGAAAATGCAGCCTCCAGCCCTTGCGCCGCGTCGGTCCACATCAGGGCCGCGCCCACTGCCTCACCGCCCCGCTCGATCACCCGCTTCAGGTTGGGCGAGCTGCGCTCCGGATCCCAAAGCACGGCGATGCGGGAGGCCGCGGGCGCCGCCTCTTTCAGCAGCTCGAAGCGCTTGGTGATTACCTCGATGCCGACGTCCCACGTCAATCCGGTGATGTTGCCGCCCGGCTGCGCGAGGCTGGCGACGAATCCTTCCGCAACGACGTCGGTGCCGACAACCATGACGATCGGCAGATTGCCCGCCGCTTGGCGCGCAGCGCGGGTTTCCAGGTTGATGTCGGTCACGATCAGCGCCACCTTGGCGCGCACCAGTTCTCCGGCTGCCGCTGCCAGACGTTCCGGACTGCCCTCTGCGCTGCGGTATTCGATCGCCAGATTCCCGCCCACGACGTAACCCGACTCGCGCAGGCCTTGCACAAACGCTTCGTGGTAATCCGTCTCATAGCCCGACAAAGGACCCAGTTTCAGATAGCCGATACGGCGCACCGCCTGCGCCCCAGCGCCTCCGCCCCAGGGCGCGGCGCCCAACGCCAGCAGTGCAACAAGCGTTTCGCGACGGTTCATCGGTGGCCTGCCTTCATGCCAGACTCTCAGACGATTCTACTTCTACCCGATCACCCGGTCTGCGCGGATCAGCAGCGACTGGGGCAAGGCCAGGCCGAGTGCCCTGGCCGTTTTGAGGTTGAGGACGAGTTCCAGTTTCGCCGGCCGCTCGATCGGCAGCTCCGCCGGGTGCTGGCCCTGCAAGATCTTGTCGACATACACGGCAGCACGCCGGAACATGCCCACCAGGCTCGGCGCATAGGACATCAGGCCGCCGGCCTCGACGAAGGCGGCGTCGAAGTAGGCATCCGGCAGGCGGTACGTCGCGGCGAGCGCCGTGAGCTCCTTGCGCAGCCGGTACAGCCTGGCCCCGCCGACGGCAAACAGGGCCTGCGCCCGGTTCCGCACGGCGTTCTCGACCACCGGGTCGAGCGCGTCGCCCATTTCGGGCCAGATCAGGGTGGCGCCCACCTCGGCGCCGCGCCGTTCGACGGCCTCGCGGAATACCGGCGCATCCTGGCCCGGATCCCACAGCACGGCGATGCGCGTCGCCTTCGGCACGGCTTCCCTGAGCAGTTCGAAGCGCTTGGTGATCACCTCGTAACCGACATCCCAGGTCAGTCCGGTGATGTTGCCGCCCGGCCGGGCCAGGCTGGCGGCGAAGCCCTCCCCGACGACGTCCGTGCCGACGATCATGACGATCGGAACAGTTTTGGTCGCCTTCGCCAGTTCGCGCGTGACCAGATTGACCGGCGTGACGATCAGCTCGACATCCGACTGCGCCAGTTCGCGGGCAAGGCCAGGAAGGCGCTCCGGCCGGCCCTCGGCGCTGCGGAAGACGATCGAGACATTCTTCCCCTCCACATAACCGAACTCGCGCAGGCCGTCGCGGAAGGCCTCATAGCCATGCGCGAAGGCCGCCAGCGGGCTGATCGCCAGATAGCCGATACGGCGCACCGCTTGCGCCCCGGCACACCTGCCCCAGGGCGCGGCGCCCAACGCCAGCAGTGCAACAAGCGTTTCGCGACGGTTCATCGGTGGCCTGCCTCCCGTTCGCACATGCCATTCTCATGGTACGGCTCTCGTTCGATCATAGACCAGCGGTACGCCAATTTCAGCGCTAATGACTAACAGCTCTGCTATTTCAGCTTGTAGGTACCCGTCTGCCGGTTGCAGGCCTGCACCGTGCCCGCCTTGATCACCGGAAATGGTGGCAGGGGTTGGACTTTGCCTTCGCTCACCATGCCTTCGTACTTTCCGGTACCTGTCACATTCTCCCGAACTACCTTGCCGTCTTGAGAGGAAAAATAGAGCAGACGCCGATCGCCATCCGGGTCAACCGCTTCGCAAACATATATCGCGGAGATCTTGCCGGCCAGCGATGCGTTGGTACCGACGCACCTGAAGGTATTCTGGTCAAACAAGCCGCCAGGCGGGTCGCTGCGGGTAACGCCAGTGAACTCGACGTTGCTCGCAGTATATTCCTTGGAGAAATCCACCTTGCTGGCCATCCCCGACCAGCAGGCCGTAAAGTCATAGTTTCCTTCTTTCGGGATATTTACCGCGCCTGCCATGTGAGTAGTAAGCACCATGCCACCAATCACGGCCAGCCTCATCGCTCTTCCGAACGTATTCATAAGACCTCCTCTTTGTGTTGTGGGGACTACTGCCTTTTCGTCCCCGTGCCACAAAGATAGTCCCGTCTCTCGACTGGCCAAATGAAGGGCCGCACGCCGCCGATGTGATGCGCTTCACATCGATTGCCCTTGGCATGGCGCGCGGCCTGGGCCAGAATGAACCACGGATGCATCGAGGTCGGGGAGGACGCGCATGAAGCCGAATGCCATCGAAGCGCTGCCGCCGCCGCTGCTGGAGCGGCTCGCCGCCGGCACCGTGGCGCGGCCGTTTCCCAGGAACGCCGTCATCGTCACCGAGGGCGACGAGAACGACCGCCTGTTCGTGCTGCTCTCGGGTTGCGCCAAGGTCTATATTTCGGACGAAAACGGCCGCGAGATCGAGCTCAACCGCCTCGGCCCAGGCGAATATTTCGGCGAAGTGGCGCTCGACGGCGGCCCGCGCTCGGCCTCGGTGATGGCGCTGGAGGACTGCCGCTGCGCCGTGATCCGCCACGCCGACCTGACCGCTGTCCTCGCCGCGCAGCCGGAATTCGCCCTGCACATGATCCGCAAGCTTGCGCACCGCGTGCGTGCATTGACGGACAACGTGCGCAGCTTGGCTTGGATCGATGTTTATGGCCGCGTCGCGCGACTGTTGCTCGAATTGGCCGACGAGAAGGACGGCAGGCTATCGATCGAGTCCTGCCCGACGCAGAAGGACATTGCCCAGCGCATCGGCGCATCGCGCGAGATGGTCAACCGCATTCTCGCCGACTTGGCCGACGGGGGCTACATCCGCAAAGAGCCTTCGCGCATCATCATTACGCGCCGCCTGCCGGCGCATTGGTGAACAGACCGGGCAGCGCGCGGTCGCTGCGCGTCAAGCCGGAGCGTCCCGGACCCGTCAGCCCTTGGGCTCCTCGTGCATTTTCTTGAAGTGCAGGAGTCCCGGCGCCCACATGTGCTTCACCGGATCGACGTCGACATGCACTACGGCGCAGCGGCCGGACTGCAAGGCCCGCAGCAAGGTAGGCTTCAGTTCCTTGGGGTCGGAGACGCGGGCACCGAAGGCGCCCATCGCTTCGCCCAACTTGTCGAAGGCGATCTCGCCCAGGTCCGCCTTGATGGTTTCTTCCGGGCCGAGGTGCTTGAAGAGCATGGTCTTGAAGGGCCGCAGCATGAACTGCTGGTTCATTTTCACCATGCCCCATTGTTTGTCGCACAACACGATGTAGATCACCTGCGCTTTGTTTCTCACCGCGGTTTCGACTTCCTGCGGATGAAAGCCGAAAGCGCCGTCGCCGATGATGCAGCACACCGGTTTGCCCGGCTCGGCCACGGCGGCGCCCACGGCTTGCGCCATGCCGGCGCCGAGCATGCCGAATTTGAAAGTGGAAAGGATGCGATTGGGCCGGTCGGCGCGGTGATAGAACATCGCCCAAATCGTGGCGTTGCCGCCATCGGCCACCAGCACGCTGTCTTTCGGAAAGACTTCGCCGCAGACCGTGGCGATATGTGCCGGGTGCATGGGAACTTCGGTGTCGGCAAGCGCCTTGTCCCAGCCGGCGCGGTCCTCGGCCATCATTTTCGCATAGCCCGCGAGGCGGGTTCGGCGCGGCGCCGCATTGATCTCGCCCTGGCGCTTTTCCAGGGCGTCGCCAAGCCATTCGAGGAAGCGCCTGGCGTCGGCTTGAATGGCCAGGTCGACGGGCTTATTGAGGCCGAACATCTCGGGATCGAGATCGACTTGAATGGCCTTTTGCTCCGAGGGGTGACGCCAGTAGGGGGGCTTACCCCACCAGTCGGTCTCGCCCAAACGCGAGCCGACGATCAGTGCCACGTCGGCGTCGTTGCGCACTTGGTGGTTCACTTTGACGTGCGGCATGGGCATGGCCAAGGGCGAAGTTTCCGGCAGTGCGCCGCGCGCCGCCCAACTCGTGGTTACCGGCGCTTGCAAGAGCTCCGCCACGCGCGCCAGCGCATCATACGCGCCGGCATGCACCACGCCGCTGCCGACGTGAATCATCGGCGCCTGCGCGGCGATCAGCAGGTCGGCGGCGCGCGCCACTTGTTCCGCGGTCGGCTCGAGGGGCGTTTGGTTGCGGTACTGGTGCGGCGCCCAGAAAGCGACTTCCGCCTTCACTTTGCCGTTCATCATGTTCTCGGGCACATCGACATGCACCACGCCGGGCCGACCCTCCCAACTCTTGCGCAGAGCCTTCCTCATCAGTTCGGGCACGCGCTCGAAGCTGGAAGCGGCGGCGCTCCATTTGGCGATTTTCCCGATCACGCCGCTCTGGTCGAAGCACTGGTAAGCGCCACCCCGATCGGGATACATGATGCCGGGCCGGCGCGCGCTGGTGATGGCTAGCACGCGGTTGCCTTCGCCTTGCTCCACCACGAGGCCCGGCAAAATGTTGGCGACCCCGGGGCCGTTGCTGGCCATGCACACGCCGAGTTTGCCGGTGAGTCGCGCATAAGCGCCGGCCATGTGCGCCGCGCAGCTCTCGTGGCGCGGCGTGACGATTTCGATGCCCAGTTTGTGCAGCGTCGAATAGAAACCGAAATAGGTGCCGTCGATGATGCCGAAAACTTTTTCGACACCTTCTTTCTGCAACATGCGGGCGATGACTTCGCCGCCGCAAATTTCCGCCATTCTTCTCTCCTCACATGCAGTGTTTGTATTTGTCGAGCAGCCGGACCGGTTTCTTCAAGGCATCGCGCCGGAAGGGGTCGCCGAGTTCTTGCGTGACCATTATTTCCAGCACCGTGGTCTTGCCTTGCTTCTGCGCCGCGCAGGCAGCGGCCAATGCGAGGCCGACATCGGCGAGCTGATCGACGACGATTCCTTCGGCACCCATCGCTCGCGCAATCGCCGCGAAACTCGGGTTCTGCAAATTGGAGCCGACGAAGCGATTGCCGTAGAAGTCCACCTGATTCTTCTTCTCCGCGCCCCACTGCCGGTTGTGGAACACCACCGCGGTTACCGGGATGTTTTCGCGCACACAAGTCAGCAATTCGCCGAAACTCATGCCCCAGGCGCCATCGCCGACGTAGGCCACGGCGGGCCGATCGGGTGCGGCAAGCTTGGCGCCGATGATCGCCGGAAAGGCATAGCCGCAGTTGCCGAAACTCATGGCGGCGAAGAAACTGCGCGGCCGCTCGAAGCGAAGATAACTATTCGAGACCGAGCAGATGTTGCCGATATCGGTGGACACCATGGCGTCACGCGGCATGGCCTTTTCGAGTTCCCGCAGCATCTGGCGCGGGTGCATGGCGGGGCTGTCTTTTGCCACGGCGAGGCTCCAGGAGTCGCGCTCCTGTGTCCAGGCGTCGAGCTCGGCTACCCAACCGGCTTTCTCCTGCGCGATTTCGGCCCGGCGCTGCGCGCGATTGGCGGTGCACGCCAGATCGCGTGGAGCAAGGCGCGTGAGCAGCGCCTCGGCGGCGGCTTTGGCATCGGCGCACAGACCGATGGAAATGGGCTTCACTAGGCCCAGCATTTTGGCGTCGGCGTCCACCTGGATGATCTTCGCCTGCTTCGGCCAGTAGTCGAGCCCGTGCTGCGGCAGCGTACCGAAAGGGCCCAGGCGCGTGCCCAGCGCCAGCACCACGTCGGCCTGGGCGAGCAGCTTCATCGCGGCCTTCGAACCTTGGTAACCCAAGGGCCCGCAACACAGCGGATGCGAAGCGGGAAAAGCGTCGTTGTGCAAATAGCTCGTCACTACCGGCGCGTCGAGCCGTTCGGCAAGCTGCACGCAGGCTTCCACGCCATCGGCCAGCACCACGCCGCCGCCCGAAACGATGACCGGAAACTGCGCCGCCGCTAGCAACGTGGCTGCCGCATCGAGGCTTGCTTCGCCGCCGGCACCGCGTTCGATGCGTATCGGCGCGGCGATTTCGTAGTCGGCCTCGCCGTAGAAATGGTCGCGCGGAACATTGAGTTGCGTCGGCCCCATCTCCAACAGGGCGCGGTCGAAACAGCGCGCGGCGAGTTCCGCCAAACGCTGCGGTCCGCTCACATGCGCTTGGAATTTGGTGATCCTGGAAAAAAGCGGTAACTGCTCGGTCTCCTGAAAGCCGCCCAAGCCCATGGTGGCGCTGCCGGTTTCCGGCGTGATCACCACCACCGGGCTGTGCGCCCAGTAGGCTGCGGCCACCGCGGTGACGAAGTTGGTGACGCCCGGACCGTTCTGCGCGATGCACACCCCATGCCGCCCCGAGACGCGCGCATAGCCGTCGGCCATGTGCGCCGCACCTTGCTCATGCACCGTGGGGATGAAACGTATGCCCGCCGCGGGAAAGAGATCCAGCGCATCCATGTAGGCCGAGCCGACGATGCCGAAAACGTCGCGCACGCCTTGCGCGACCAGCGTTTCCACCAAGGCTTCGGAAGGCGTCATGCGGCTCCGACCTCTGACTTCATTTCCACCCATGGACGCTCCTTCGACTCCCGAGCAGAGCGCGAACCAATCAATTGGGTCATTCGGCCGCTCGCAAGCTCTGTGCTGCGCATCATGACATACGCGCCATTCCGCCGCAATAACGAAACCAATAGTTCCGTTTAGCAGCTAATTTGTTGCTTCGATGCCAGCAGCATCGGTCAACGCACCGGCTCGCCGCGAGCGCGCGGTGCCCGGCAACTCACTCCACCACGGCTGGGGCGGCAGCGTATCGCGGCGGGTCTCCATAGGGCAGGAGGCGCGTGCTGCGCACCAGCAGCCAGATCACCATAAGCGGGAGAATCAGCGTTTGCAGCAGAAAAACGACCATCAGGCGGATGGCATGCTCCACAGCCGCTTCGACAGTTGCCTCCAGGCGTTCGATCTGCTTGTTGAACTGCCACCATTTCTGCTCCGTGGCACCCTCCGCCGGCGTGAGTGCCTTGAGGGCCTGGGTGGAAACCTCGATGCCCTGCTGGCCCTGGGCGTATTGCTGCTGCATGAAGCCGCAGTAAGCCGCGTCGCTCGCCAAACCGGCCGCCGGAACGACGAAGCGCAAAAGCAGCAGGGCAATGAGCAAGCGGCTCAGAAAAGGCGGCGGCGCCGCCCCGCCCGCATGCCGCCAGCCCCAGGCCAGCGCCACCAGCGTCAAAAGTGCCGACATACCCCAGGCCATGCCCGCATCGAGCAGCAAGATCTGCACGCCAAAAGCAACGCTGGCGGCGAGCATGAGGTCGGAGAAACGTTCGATAAGATCGTTGAGCGGGTCCAACACCTGGCCGGGGGTGAGGGTGAGGCCCAGGCCCAGCGGCTGTACTGAAAACTCCGTGCCTTGTGCCACCGAGATGATGCCGTTGAGCGCCCGCGCCGCGGCAAAGGTGGTCACGGCCCGCTTGAAGCCCGCCTCGGCTTCGCCACGCGCCCATCGATCGAAGGGTTGAAGCCAGGCGCAGGCAACTGCCGCGAAAAGCAACAGCAAAACCCCGTGGCGTCGCCAATGCGCAGTCGCCAGCACAGCAGACGGAAATTCCATGTTCTCCTCCGCGGATCGTTTCGGGTTCAACGGCTGCACTTTACCTCAGAGCCCAGGGGCTATACTTCACCTGAGGGAACCAACGGACCATGGCAGAAACGTCGGCACCGAATCAAGGCTGGTACGAGCGCCTCGTGCTCCCCTATTTGATCGAGCTGGCTTGCGGCACGCGGCCACTCAGAAGGCAGCGCGAGAAGATCATTCCGCTGGCCGAGGGGCGGGTGCTGGAAATCGGCATCGGCACGGGACTCAATCTGCCGCATTATGACCTCGCCCGCGTGCGTGGCCTGGTCGGCATCGATCCCGCCGAGCGCATGCATGCGCTGGCTCAGAAACGCAGCCGACAAGCCGGACTGGACATCGAAATCGTTGGCGTAGGGGCGCAAAGTCTACCCCTGGCGGACGGGGCTTTCGATTGCGCGGTGAGTACCTACACCCTATGCACCATCCCCGATCCGGTGGCCGCCCTGCGCGAAGTGCGACGTGTGCTGGTGCCGGGTGGGCGCTTGCTTTTTTCCGAACATGGGCGCGCGCCGGATGCCGGGGTACAACGCTGGCAGACCCGGCTCCAGCCGATCTGGAGCCGCTTCTCAGGCGGTTGCCGGCTCGACCGCGATATTCCGGCGATCCTTCGCGAAGCGGGTTTTGCTCCCGAAGTGCAGGCGCTGTATTTGCCGGGACCGCGTTTCGTCTCCTATCACTACTGGGGAGTTGCCGTCGCGGCGTAGTCGCCGTGTTTCATGAGCCGCAATGCAAGATTGCGCCCCGCGGCAGGCGTGGCGATAATGGGCTCCGATGTTCCATTTTCAGCCTAACTTGACATGAGCGACCGCCTCACGGATTCTGAAAGCGCTTCCTCGGCCGCACTACGCGCGGTGGCGGTACTGGAAATCGTCGCCGCTGCCGAAGCGCCCGTCAGCTTGGTCGACATCATGAGCCAATGCGGCTTGCCCAAAGCCAGCGCGCACCGCATCGCCACGCAACTCACGCAAGCCGGCTTGCTCGCACGCGAACCCGAAGGCAAGCGCTTTTCTCCAGGGCCGCGCCTGGCGGATCTGGGCTTGAAGACTTTGTGCCATCCGACTTGGCGCGCCCCTCGTCACGCCATCCTGCAAGCCTTGGTAAAAGAATGCGGGGAGACCTGCAATCTCACCGTGCTCGACGGCAGCGAAGTGGTGTACCTCGACCGGGTCGAGGCGAACTGGCCGCTGCGGCTGCACTTTCAGAGCGGGTCGCGGGTGCCCGCGCACGCCAGCGCCAGCGGCAAACTGCTGCTGGCCATGCTGCCCGCCCGTGAGAGAATGCGCATGCTCGACGCCCTCGTCTTCGAGCGCTACACGCCCAACACCATCACCGAGCGGCAGCGCTTCGAACGAGAGCTTGCCCAGATCCGCCGCGAGCGCCTGGCCACCGACCAAGAGGAGTATCTCGAAGGCATGGTCTGCGTCGCGGTGCCGGTGCTCAGCGCGCAGCGCAAGGTGCCGGCCGCCTTGGCGGTGCATGGCCCGGCCTCGCGCTCGCCGCTCACCGCGCTGTTGCAGCGCGAGGCGGCACTGCGGCGCGCCGCCGCCCTGCTGGCCGACACCTTTCCCGCACCCGTGAGCCCCGCCAAAACCTGATGCGAGCGCGGGGCTTGACCCGCTCACTGCGACACAGTTCAGCATCGGCACTCCTTGACCACCGGAGTTGATCATGTCCCTGAACGCCGCAACGATCACACCACCCCTGCGCGTGGTGCGCCGCTACCGTCAAACCATCGCCGCGACGCCGGAACGCGTCTTTCCCTTGCTGTGCCCGGTGCGTGAGAAAGAATGGCTGCCGGGTTGGGAAAGCCGCATGCTTTACTCCGTTTCCGGGGTAGCCGAGCCGGGCGCGGTTTTCCTGACCCGAGACGCGCAGGGCAGCACCTACTGGCTGATCACCGAGCATCAGCCAGCGCGCCGCGTTGCTTTCGCGCGCTTTCAGCCCGACGGCCTGGTGGTGCGCTGCGAGATCGACCTCGCGCCCTTGCCCGAAGGGCGCTCTGCGGTGACGGTGGTCTACACTTACACCGCCGTCGAGCCACGCGGTGAAAAGGCCTTGGCCCAGCTCACCGAAGAGGCCTGGGGAAAACTGCAAACCTTCTGGGAAAACAGCATGAACCAATGGTTGCTCGCCCATCCGGAATGAGTTTTTTGAGCATCGGCGCCCTGGCCAAACGCTATGGCCTCTCGCGCGGCGCGCTCTTGCACTACGACCGTATCGGCCTGTTGCGCGCCGGCAGCCGCTCGCCCAGCGGCTACCGGCGCTATGGACCGGGCGATTGGGCGCGGCTGGAATCTATTCTGGAACTGCGCGCCGCGGGCTTATCGCTGAAGGAAATCCGCCTGGCGCTGCACGGTGAAAGCCCGCTCGATGGGCTGCTCGCCCAGCGGCTGGCTGCCATCAATCTGCAGCTCGCCGCTCTGCGCGCACAGCAGGTCGCCACCCTGCGCCTGTCGCGCGCGGCGCGCACGCCGGATCAACAACTAAACAAGGCCACTTGGTCCGCTATGCTGCGAGAGGCGGGCTTGAGCGAAGCGGAAATGTGGCGCTGGCATCGCGATTTCGAAGCGCGACACCCGGAGGCGCACCACGACTTCCTGGCCTTCCTCGGAATCGCGCCCGCCGAGATCGCCCGCATTCGGCGGCAAGCTCGCGCCGTGTGAGCCGATCAGCCATGCCCAGCGCCGCGCGATCAGACCATCAGGACCAGCCGTTCGAAGACATAAAACAGCATGATCAACACCACCAACGCCAGACTGACTTGAAATGAGCGCCAGGCGAAACGCAAGTAGCGGCGATCGCGGGTGAATAAATACAGGGTGATGCCGCCGCCGATGGTGGCGAGCATGAGGAAAAAAATCAGCCGCAGTACGAACATGGCTGGCGGCCGTTTCGAAAATTCTGCCGGGGGAACCCCAACGACCCGTTCACGCCGACTGGGATTGCCAGCGAGTGAAGGCGGCCGGCACTTCGGCCTCCCGCTCGAAGCTCACGTATTCCCATTTGTCCGTCTGGGCGAGGAGCGCGCGGACCAACTGGTTGTTGAGCCCGTGCCCGGACTTATAGGCAGAAAACGCGCCGATCAGCGGATGCCCCAAGAGATAAAGGTCGCCGATGGCATCGAGCACTTTGTGCCGGGCCATTTCGTTGTCGTAACGCAAACCTTCGGCGTTGAGCACGCGGAACTCGTCGAGCACTACCGCGTTGTCGAGGCTGCCACCCATCGCTAGGCCCACGCCGCGCAAGGCTTCGATGTCCTGCATGAAACCGAAGGTGCGCGCACGGCTCACTTCTTTGATGAAGGAATGCTCGGCGAAATCGATAACAACTCGCCGATGATCACTGCCCAGGGCGGGATGCGGAAAATCGATGGTGAAATCGACTTTGAATCCGTCATAGGGCTCGAAGCGCGCCCACTTGTCTTCTTGCACCACCTCGATCGGCGCAAGGACACGGATGAAGCGTTTGGCGGCCTTCTGCTCGATCACGCCGGCAGTCTGGAGCAAAAAGACGAAAGGCGCCGCCGATCCGTCCATGATCGGCACTTCGGGCCCACTGATGTCGATGTAGGCATTATCCAAGCCCAAGCCGGCAAAGGCCGACATCAGGTGCTCCACGGTGGCAACGCGCACGCCTCCGTTTTCGAGGCAAGACGACAAACGTGTATCCCCCACCCGATCGGCCCGAGCCGAAACGTCGACTGGCGGATCGAGGTCGACACGCCGAAAGACGATGCCGGTGTCGGGTGCGGCGGGACGCAGGCGGATGGTCACCTTCGCGCCGGTGTGGATGCCCACGCCGGTCGCGCTGACCGCAGCCTTCAAAGTGCGTTGTCGGTGCATGCCTGGTTCGCGCTTGGTAGAGGCAAGAGCTGCCTTCTTCAAAGGGCAGCCCGGGCGGCCATGATACCACAGGCCGCCCGGCCGGGCAGGGACTCAGTCGGCCTGCTTGCGCAGGAAAGCTGGGATTTCCAGGGTGTCGAGGTTGGTCGGTGTGGCCGCCAAGGTGCCGATGGTATTGGCCCGGCCACTGCGAAATACCGTTGGCGTGCGCGCCAAGCCCTCGTAGTCCGGGACTTCCACGCCCATGCCGTCGGTGCCGGTTCGCTCCACCACAGTCAGAGACTGTGCCTGCGCCGCTGCCTGGGCCTGTTGCTGCACCGGCGGCTGCACCTGTCGCCGCGCTACCCCGCCGCCCAACCCGGTGGCCACCATGGTCACCCGGAGACAATCGCCCATGCCTTCATCGAGCACGGTGCCGACGATCACCATCGCGTCCTCGGCGGTGAACTCCTTGATGGTGTTCATGACCTCGTGGTACTCCTTGATCTTGAGCGAGCGGTTGGCGGTGATATTGACCAACACGCCGCGCGCTCCGGCGAGGTTCACTTCCTCCAACAACGGACTGGCGATGGCTCCTTCCGCTGCCACGCGCGCACGGTTCGGCCCATCGGCGGTCGCCGAGCCCATCATCGCCATGCCCACTTCGGACATTACCGTCTTGACGTCGGCGAAGTCTACATTGACTAGACCAGGGTTGTTGATGATCTCCGCGATACCGGCCACGGCGCTGTGCAGCACGTCATTGGCGGCGGCAAAGGCAGCCTCCAGCTCCACATCCTCGCCCAGAACCGCCATGAGTTTCTCGTTGGGAATGATGATCAGCGAATCGACGTACTTCTGCAGCTCTTCTATACCCGCCTGCGCCACGCGCTGCCGCTTGCCTTCAAAGGCGAAGGGCCTGGTCACCACGGCCACGGTGAGCACGCCCATTTCTTTGGCAATCTGCGCCACTACTGGCGCCGCACCGGTACCGGTGCCGCCCCCCATGCCGGCGGTAATGAACAGCATATCGGCCCCGGCGATGCCTTCGGCGATTTGGTCGCGGTCCTCCATCGCCGCGTCGCGCCCAATCTCTGGCCGCGCACCGGCCCCCAAGCCCCGCGTGAGGCTCGCGCCGATCTGCAGCTGCATGCTGGCACTATTGCGCTTGAGGGCTTGGGCATCCGTGTTGGCCGCGAGGAACTCGACGCCCTGGACCCCTTTGTCGATCATGTGGTCGACGGCGTTGCCGCCGCAACCGCCCACTCCGATGACTTTGATGATGGCCT
Organism: Casimicrobiaceae bacterium; assembly: GCA_026646885.1. Classification (GTDB taxonomy): domain Bacteria; phylum Pseudomonadota; class Gammaproteobacteria; order Burkholderiales; family Casimicrobiaceae; genus JACPUX01. The sequence continues at coordinate 76,326 of JAPKHK010000007.1, forward strand.
CTTGCGGCTCTTGATCGAGAATTTCGAATGGCATGATGGTCTCCTTTCGTGCTTCGCCAGTGCTGCTTGTCTCTGTCAGGTTTGGTTGGACTGCTTGACTTTCACTCTCTAGAAATTTGCTTTGACCCACAACTTCATTCGCTCCAAAACGCCTTGCAAACCTGGGGTGGCCGCGCGCGTCTGGCGGGAGCGCAAAAATTGCTCTCGTCCATCGAGCAACAGCCCCACGGCGGTGGCATAACGCGGACTCTGCACCACGTCGGCCAAGCCCCCGATATAGACCGGCACGCCCAACCGCACCGGCATATGAAAGATTTCCTCCCCCAGCTCGACCATGCCGCGCATGAGGCTGCTGCCACCGGTGAGCACGATGCCCGAGGAGAGCATTTCCTCGAAACCGCTGCGCCGCAGTTCCGCTTGCACCAAGGTGTAGAGTTCCTCGAGTCGCGGCTCGATCACTTCCGCCAGGGTCTGCCGGGAGAGCTGCCTGGCGCTACGGTCGCCGACGCCCGGCACTTCGATGACTTCGTTGGGATCGACGAGCTGGCGCAGCGCGCAACCGAATTGCCGCTTCAAATCTTCTGCCTCCTTGGTCGGCGTGCGCAGGGCCATGGCAATGTCGTTTGTGACTTGATCGCCGGCAATGGGTATGACCGCTGTATGGCGGATGGCACCGCCGGTAAACACTGCCAGATCGGTGGTACCCCCACCAATGTCCACCAGGCATACACCCAGGTCCTTTTCGTCGTCGGAGAGCACCGCCAACGCCGAGGCCAGCGGTTGCAGGATCAGATCCTTCACCTCAAGGCCGCAGCGGCGAACGCATTTGCTGATGTTCTCCGCCGCCGAAACGGCGCCGGTGATGATGTGCACCTTCACTTCCAAACGCACCCCGCTCATCCCCAAGGGTTCGCGCACGTCTTCCTGCCCGTCGACGATGAACTCCTGGGGCAAGATGTGGAGTATTTGTTGATCGTTGGGTATGGCGATGGCCTTGGCGGTCTCGACCACCCGATCAATATCGGCCTGGGTGACCTCTTTTTCCTTGATCGCCACCATGCCCGAAGAATTCAGGCTGCGGATGTGACTCCCGGCAATGCCGGCATACACTTCGCCGATCTTGCAGTCGGCCATCAGCTCCGCTTCTTCCAAGACGCGCTGTATGCTCGCCATGGTTGCCTCGATGTTGACGACGACGCCCTTTTTCAGGCCGCGGGAGGGCTGTGTGCCCATGCCGATGACGTTCAATCCACTTTCCGGCGTGACCTCGGCGACGATCGCCACCACTTTGGAGGTGCCAATGTCCAAGCCCACGATGAGGTTTTTGTTTTCTCTCACAGTTCCGATTCCCTTCCTTTCGCGCTAGCTCCGGCTCACGGCGGCCGCAAGCCGCGCTCCGGCCCTTCCTGTATCGCCCGCACGCACGGCGAAGCCGTTGCGATAACGCAAATCGACGTAGTCCACGGATCGCCCAAGCCGCCCTACCGTTCGCGGATACTGCGCCACCCAACGAAGCAGGCGCTCACGCGCTGCTTCGCGCCCGAGTTCCACGACCATGCCATTGTCCAATTTCATCTGCCATGCGCGCCTCGGGCTCAGGGACAGCTCGTTGGGTATCAGCGCGAGTGGTGCAAGCGCGGCACGAAACTCGCCATAGCTCGCCGCCACCTCCGCCGCGCTGCCTTCCGGGCCGCGAAAGAAAGGCAGCTCCTCCTCATAGTCAGCGCGGAACACCTCGCCTTCGGTGTTGACCAAAGCGCCGTCGTTCCAACGCGCCAGCGCGCGATGCTCGACGATGTCGACCTCCAGGCGGTTGGGCCACTGCCGGCGCACGCTGGCGCTGCGCACCCAGGGCACGGTGGCGAAGGCGCGCTGCGCTTGCGCAAGATCGATGGTGAAAAGCGTGCCGCGCAAGACCTTGCGAATCACCGCTTCCAAGTGCAGCGGATTCACTTCGATGATTTCCCCCTTGACCATCACGCGCTGAATCGCGAAAACCGGTTGGCGTGCCGCCCAGTAGAGCAAGGCCGTGGCAAAAAGCCCTGCGGCGAGCAAAGCGAGCATTGCCGCGGCGAGGTTGAGTTGGGCGGGCTTATCCCACATGGGCGAGCCTCAGAATCGCCAGACATAGATCCGGGAATGACAAACCCGCCTGACGCGCCGCTATCGGTACCAGGCTGTGGCCGGTCATGCCTGGCGAGGTGTTCATTTCCAAGAAGGCGAAGCTGCCGTCGGCGCGCAAGATCATATCGGCGCGCCCCCAACCGGCGCAGCCCAAGACCCGGAAGGAGCGCAGCGCCATGCGCTGAATCGCCTCTTCCACCGCTGGGCGCAAGCCGGCAGGACAGAAGTATTGGGTGGCATCGGTGAAGTATTTGTTCTGGTAGTCGTATTTGCCCTCGGGCGCGACGATGCGCACCAACGGCAGCGCCCGCTCGCCGAGCACCGCAGCGGTCAGCTCTTGCCCCGCCACAAATTCTTCAGCGATGATCAGTCGGTCATATTTGATCGCCTCCGCATAGGCCGCGGGCAGATCGGCGACACGCTCCACCTTGGTGATGCCGATAGTCGAGCCTTCGTGCGCCGGCTTGACGATCAGCGGCAGGCCCAATTCCTGCACCACGCGCTCGAAGTCGCTTTTGCCTTCGAGCAACGCGAAGCGCGGCGTCGGCACGCCGGCGGCGAGCCAAACGAGCTTGGTGCGCCACTTGTCCATAGCCAGCGCCGACGCCATCACTCCGCTTCCGGTATAGGGCAGCCCCAGAGTCTCCAGCGCCCCTTGCACGGTACCGTCTTCCCCGAAGCGCCCATGCAGGGCGATGAAAACGCGCGCGAAGCCTTCGCGCTTCAGATCGAAGATTGGCCGTTCCGCCGGATCGAAAGGATGCGCGTCCACGCCTCGCTCGCGTAGAGCGGCAAGCACTGCGTTACCCGAGAGCAGAGAGATCTCCCGCTCGGCGGAGCGGCCGCCCAAGAGCACCGCTACTTTTCCAAACTCACTCATGTCGTTCTCGCTCTTTCACCGACGATGCGAACTTCCGTCTGCAAAACGACGCCGGTCTGGCGCAGCACCTCGGCGCGCACGTGTTCGATCAGGTCTTCGATGTCGGCAGCGCTGGCGCGGCCACCCGGATTGACGATGAAGTTGGCGTGCTTATCCGACACCTGTGCTCCGCCGATTGCCTTTCCCTTTAAGCCGCAGGCCTCGATGAGTCTTCCGGCATGGTCGCCCGGCGGGTTGCGAAACACCGAGCCGGCATTGGGCTTGTCGAGCGGCTGAGTCGCGACACGATGGGCCAGCAATGCTCTGATGCGCTCGCGCGCCGCGTCGCCGTCGCCCCTGGCAAAACGAAACACCGCGCCCACGAACCAGACTTCCGCACCAAGTACGAACCGGCGTGCCTGGACCTGGCGATAGCTAATCTCGAAGTCGCTGGGTTCAAGCACCCGCATGGCGCCGGTGCTTTCGATCACCTGCACCGCGCGCACGAATTGCCAGGTCTCGGCCCCGTGGCAGCCCGCGTTCATGGTGAGCGCGCCGCCCACCGTTCCCGGTATGCCAGCCAGGAATTCGGCACCGACCAAACCATTGTTGGCGGCGAAACGCGCCAGCTTGGGGCTGGCCGCGCCACCTTCGGCGATGATTTCGCCGTGCGTGTGGTCGCCTACGCCAAGGCGCATGCCGCCCAAGTGTGGATGAAGGAAAATTGCGGTCGCTCGAAGGCCACCATCGCGCACCAGCAAATTGCTGCCCAGGCCGACGAAAAAGGGCGGCGCGGCGCGCAGCAGCTCGGCTTGGGTACGCAAGAACTGGCCCAGGTCGGCCAGATCCGCCGGCCGATAGGCGAAGTCGGCGCAGCCGCCGGCACGCCAGGTGCAGCTTCGCGCCAGGGGGAGATCGCGCCAGAATTCGCCGCGCAGTTCGGGCAGTCGTGTGGCACTGGGCGCGATCATGGTCCGATCATCCATCTCGCGAACCGCTCTGCGCCAAGATCTTGGGCAGGTTGCCGATCGAGCCCGCGCCCATGGTCAGCACCACGTCGCCCGGCTGCACCAGCTGCCGCAGCGCCTCCGGCAAGCCCGCAACTTCGTCCACGAACACCGGCTCCACCTTGCCCAACACCCGCACCGCACGCGCGAGAGCACGGCCGTCCGCCGCCACGATCGGCGCTTCGCCGGCGGAATAGACTTCCGTGAGAAGCAGCACGTCGGCGGAGGAAAGCACTTTGACAAAATCCTCGAACAGGTCGCGGGTGCGGGTATAGCGATGCGGCTGGAAGACCAGCACCAAGCGCCGGCCTGGAAAGCTGCCGCGCGTCGCGGCGATCGTCGCTGCCATTTCAACCGGATGGTGCCCGTAGTCATCGATCAGCGTGAAGCTGCTGGAATCGCCGAGAGCGACATCACCGTAGCGTTGGAAGCGCCGCCCCACGCCGTGAAACTCGGCAAGTGCCTTAGCGATGGCCGCGTCGCTCACTCCGCACTCCCTCCCCACGGCGACCGCCGCGAGCGCGTTGAGGACGTTGTGCTTGCCTGGCAGATTGAGCGTGACGGCAAGCGCAGGCAGGCCTTGGCCGGAAACGGTGAAGCGCATCTGCCCGGCCGCATGTTCGACCTGGCTGGCCCGCAAATCCGCCTCTGCGGAAAAGCCGTAGCTGACGATGGGTTTGGTGATCTGCGGGATGATGCTGCGCACGTTGGCATCGTCGAGACACAACACGGCGGTGCCATAGAACGGCAGGCGCTGAGCGAAATCTACGAAGGCCTGTTTCAAGCGGCCGAAGTCGTGGCCATAGGTTTCCATGTGGTCGGCGTCGATGTTGGTGATCACTGCCGATACCGGCTGCAGATAGAGGAACGAGGCGTCTGATTCGTCGGCTTCGGCGACCAGAAAGTCGCCTTTGCCCAAGCGTGCGTTGGCACCGGCGCTGATCAAGCGCCCGCCGATGACGAAAGTGGGATCAAGGCCGCCTTCGGCGAGCACGCTGGCGATGAGGCTGGTGGTCGTCGTTTTGCCGTGCGTACCGGCAACCGCGATGCCCTGTTTCAAGCGCATCAACTCGGCCAGCATTAGCGCCCGCGGCACCACGGGAATGTGTTGCGCACGCGCAGCCGCGACTTCGGGGTTGTCCTCGCGTACAGCGCTGGAAATCACCACTACGTCGCTCCCGGCCACGTTCCGCGCGTCATGACCGGTGGCAATGCGCGCGCCCAGCTGGCCGAGGCGCGCGGTGACCGGGCCCGCGCCGAGGTCCGAACCGCTGACTTGGTAGCCCTGGTTGAGGAGTACCTCGGCAATGCCGCTCATGCCCGCGCCGCCGATGCCGACGAAATGCACGCGCCGGACTTTGTGCTTCATGCCCCCTCCTCGCCGCCCATCGCCCTGCAGACCTCTGCCACACGCGCCGCCGCGTCGGTGCGCGCCAGCCCCCGAGCGCGCTGGGCCATGTCCAGGAGTTTCGCTCGATCGAGACGCGCCAGCTCCAACGCGAGGCGCTCCGCGCCGAGGTCGTCTTGGGCAATCATCAGGGCCGCGCCCGTATCGCTCAAAAACCGCGCGTTTTGTGTCTGGTGGTCGTCCACGGCATGCGGGAAGGGCACCAGGATCGCCGCCACTCCCGCCGCCGCGAGTTCGGCGACGGTGAGCGCACCGGCGCGGCAGAGCAGCAAATCGGCGTTGCCATAGGCTGAGGCCATGTCATCGATGAATTCACTTACCTGGGCGACGACATCGGCCTGAGCGTAGGCAGCCCGTACGACCTCCGCCTGGCCTGCGCCGGCCTGATGCACCACTTGCGGCCGCGTCGCGACAGGCATTAGCGCCAGGGCCCGCGGCACCAATTGATTGAGCGCCACCGCACCTCGGCTACCGCCTATCACGAGTAAGCGCAATTCGCCCCGGCGCCCCTCATAGCGCGCCTTCGGCGGTGGGAGCGCGGCGATTTCGGCGCGAACCGGGTTGCCCACGGTTTCGCACTTGACGCGGCTGTGCGCAAAAGCCTGGGGAAATCCCGCCAACACCCGGTCGGCCAAATGGGCAAGCACGCGATTGGTCAGGCCGGCAATGGCGTTTTGCTCGTGAATGATCAGCGGGCGACCCAGCAAGGCAGCCATCAAGCCGCCCGGAAACGCGGCAAAACCGCCCATGCCCAATACGGCATCGGGGCGCCGCCGCAAGATCACGCCCAGCGCCTGCCCACAGGCCAGCAGGATGAAAAAAGGCAGCAGCATTGCGGTGAGGAAGCCCTTGCCACGCAAACCGCCAAAACGCACCGTCTCGATCTCGATGCCGTGGCGCGGCACCAAAGCCGTTTCCAAGCCGCTGCGTGTACCTAGCCAAACCACCTTCCAGCCGGCCTGGCGGATTTCCGCCGCCACCGCCAAGCCGGGGAAGATGTGCCCGCCAGTGCCACCGGCCATGATCAGGAGCGTTCGGTTCACGGGGATGCCCTTCCATTGCCCCCTTCGGGCGGCCGGGCGGGCCAGCTGTATCCCTTCCCCCAGCCCCCTCCCCGCGGGAGGGGGTGATGGCTGTTCGCGGGCCGCGCCCGCTCCGGCCTTTGGCTTGCGCCCCCTTCGGGCGGCCGGGCGGGCCAGCTGTATCCCTTCCCCCAGCCCCCTCCCCGCGGGAGGGGGTGATGGCTGTTCGCGGGCCGCGCCCGCTCCGGCCTTTGGCTTGCGCCCCCTTCGGGCGGCCGGGCGGGGGCGATCATGCGGAGTACCCCCGTAGCATGAGTCGATTCTCGTAGTCTGCGCGGAGCAGGACGGCGAGGGCGATGCAGGAACAAACCAAGGCGCTGCCGCCAAAAGACAACAATGGCAGGGTCAGGCCCTTGGTAGGCAAGACGCCCATATTTACGCCCATGTTGATGAGCGCCTGCACTGCAATCCAAATCGCCATGCCCTGCGCCACCAGGGCCGTGAACGGCCGCTCGAGGCGCGCCGCCTGGCGCCCGATCATGAAGCCGCGCGCCACCACCCAAGCGAAGAGTCCTAGCACCAACAGCACGCCCACCAGCCCGAGTTCCTCGGCGATCACCGCCAATAGGAAGTCGGTGTGCGCTTCGGGCAGATACATGAGCTTCTCCACACTGGCGCCGAGCCCGACGCCAAAGATCTCGCCGCGGCCAAATGCAATGAGGGCGTGACTCAGCTGGTAGCCCTTGTCGAAGGGGTCCGCCCAGGGATCGAGAAATCCCATCAGCCGCTGCAAGCGATAAGGTGCAACCACGATCAGCGCCGCCATTGCCGCTGGCAGCAGAGCTGCAAGCAGGATGAACAGCCGCAGATCCAGTCCGCCCAGGAAGAGCATGCCGAAGGCAATGGCGACGATGACCGCGAAGGCGCCGAAATCGGGCTCCAAGAGCAACAGAGCACCCACCGCGACCATGACACCAAAGAGTGGCAGGAAGCCTTTGACGATACTGTCGCGCATCGGCTGCTCGCCATGAAGCACACCGGCTTTGCGCACCGCATAGCTTGCTGTGTAGAGCACCACGGCAAGCTTCATCAACTCCGACGGCTGGAAGTTGAAGAGGACGAGCGAGAGCCAGCGGCGGCTGCCATTGACCACTCGCCCCACGCCCGGAATGAGCACAAGCACGAGAAGCCCTAGCGCCAACAGGAAGAGATAAGGCGCGGCACGCTGCCACCAACTCATGGGGATCTGAAATACCACCAACGCCGCCAACAGGCCAACGCCCAGGAAGAGCGCCTGGCGGATGAGGAAATAGTTGGCGCGGTAACCGGTGGAGCGGCTCGCCTCAGCCATCGCGATCGATGCGGAATACACCATCACCAGACCCAATGCGAGGAGCAGAAGGCCCGCCCACAAGAGCGACTGATCGAAAGTCATCATTTGCCGGGGGTTGGCCCGAGCCAAGTGCGCCATCCCGCCCGCGAGGGGCGAGGCGCCGCCGCGCGTCGCCCGCGAGGTATTCTCCGCGCGCGACCGGCGGGTCGCGGAACTCCTCCCGCCGCGCAGGCCATTCCCTTTGGCGGGCCAAGCGATTTCAAACACGAGTCGCCCCTTCTGGGAGTGCCCGCACTGCCGCGACAAAGACCTCGCTGCGTTGGGCGTAATCACGAAACATGTCGAAACTCGCGCAGGCCGGGGAAAGCAACACCGCGTCGCCCGCGCGCGCAAGCGCCGCGGCCTCTGCTACCGCGGCTTCGAGGTTCGGACACCGCCGCACTGGAACGCTCTGTTCGCGCAGCGCTGCTTCGATCAACGCGGCATCCTGACCGAGCGTCAGCACGGCGCGACAATTCCGTGCCACGGCAGCGGCAAGCGGCGAAAAGTCCTGCCCTTTGCCCTGACCGCCGGCAATCAGTACCGCCGGACGTCCCAGACCCGAAAGCGCCGCCACCGTCGCGCCCACGTTGGTCCCTTTGGAATCGTCGATGTACAGCACCCCCCTTTTCTCCGCCACCTTCTCCACTCGATGCGCAAGCCCGCGGAAGGTGCGCAAGACCGACAGCAACTCGGCTGCTTCGACACCCAAGGCCTGTACCAAGGCAAGCGCGGCGAGCGCATTCATCGCATTGTGGCGGCCAAGTAGGCCCAGCTCCGCCGCCGGGAGCAGGCGCCGAACACCGTGCTGCAGCCAAGGCTCGGAGCCTTGCGACAGTCCCCACTCGCTTGCGTCGGCAGGCTCACTCAAGCCAAAGGTCCAGACCTCGCGCCCGGGTCTCGCCAGTGCCAGAGTGGCAGGATCGTCGCGGTTGAGTACTTGCACTCCCGGCCCCGCAAAGATGCGCGCCTTGGCAGCGGTGTATTCCCCCATCGAGGAGTAGCGGTCCAGATGATCCTCGCAAAGGTTCAGCACCGTCGCCGCCCTGGGTTGCAAGGAGATAGTGGTCTCCAGCTGAAAGCTGGAAAGCTCCAGCACGAAGACCTCGGGAAATGCCGAGGCTGCTTCCGCACTCGCCAGCGCATCGAGAACGGGCAAGCCGATGTTGCCCGCGACGACCGTGTTCAGGCCCGCGGCACGGCACAGTTCGCCCGCCAGCGCCGTTACCGTGCTCTTGCCGTTCGAGCCGGTGATCGCCAACACACGCTGGCCCGCTGGCAACAGACGCGCAAACAGCTCCACGTCACCCCATAGCGGTACACCGCGCGCCGCAGCTGCGGCAATCAATGGTTGATCCTTGGGCACACCAGGGCTGATGAGCATGAGCGTGCACGTTTCAAAGAGCCGCGGCTCGTAGGGGCCACAAACCAAGCGCGCCCCTGGCCACTCGCGCGCGAGCGCCTCGGCACCTGGCGGATCGCGACGCGTATCCGCGACCGTTACCCGCGCCCCGCGGCCGCATAGCCAGCGCGCCGCCGACAGGCCGGTGGCACCGAGGCCGAGGACGAGAATAGGGCGGTCGCGCAAGTTCATTTCAGCGCAGCTTCAACGTGGACAATCCAAAAAGTACAAGCAGCATGGTGATGATCCAAAAGCGCACCACGACCTGGTTTTCTTTCCATCCTTTGAGTTCGAAGTGATGATGCACAGGCGCCATGCGAAAGACGCGCTTGCCGCGCAGCTTGTAGGAGCCGACTTGGATCATCACCGAGAGCGTTTCTGCAACGAACACTCCGCCCATGATGAACAAGACGATCTCCTGTCGCACGATCACCGCTACCGTGCCTAGGGCCGCGCCCAGAGCAAGCGCGCCGACATCACCCATGAACACCTCGGCGGGATAGGCGTTGAACCATAAGAAGCCGAGTCCGGCGCCAACCAACGCGCCGCAGAAGACCACCAGTTCCCCGGCCCCATTGATCGCCGGAAAGCCGAGATACTTGGCATAGATCACGTTGCCGGCAACGTAGGCGAAGATGCCAAGCGCGCCGCCGACCATGACAGTGGGAAGGATGGCAAGACCGTCGGCGCCGTCGGTGAGGTTAACCGCGTTGCTGGTGCCCACAATCACGCAGAAGGTCAGAGCAATGAAGCCGAACACACCCAGCGGATAGCTCACGCTCTTGAAGAAGGGCACGATCAAATCCGCCTTGGGCGGTAGATCCATGTTTAGGCCGCTCGCCAACCACGAGAAGAAGAGATCGAGCACCTGGCCACTATCTGGCGCCGGCACCGCGAAAGCGAGATAGACCGCGGCAAGCATTCCCACCACCGACTGCCAAAAGAACTTCTGCTTCGCCGAGAGACCTTTGGGGTTGCGATGCACGACCTTGCGGTAATCGTCCACCCAACCGATGACGCCAAAGCCCAGAGTCACCACCATCACCACCCAGATGAAGCGATTGCGCAGATCGGCGAGCAATAGCGTCGTGACTACGATGGCGAGCAAGATCAGAGCGCCACCCATGGTGGGCGTACCCGCCTTGGCGAGATGCGTTTTCGGACCATCGTCGCGCACCGCCTGTCCAATCTTCAGGTGCGCGAGCCGCGCGATCACCCGAGGCCCCAGGGCAATGGACAGGAGCAGCGCCAACATCGCCGCCAGCACTGCGCGAAAGGTGATGTAGTTGAAGACATTGAGGGCGCGAAAGTCGCCCGCCAGCCACTGTGTGAGCAAGAGCAACATCAGTGCACTTCCGCCATGCCGCCAAGTGCGGCGGTCACTCTTTCCATGCGCATAGAGCGCGACCCTTTGATGAGCACGGTCGTGGCCGGGCTGCATTCGCCGCGCAGCGCAGCGATCATATCTTCGACCCGGCCGTAAGCGGCGCCGGCGTTGCCGACGCGCGCCAACGCTGCGCCCATCGCGTCGCCGAGCACATAGACGCGCTCGATGCCTGAAGCCAGCGCCTGCCGCAGCACCGCCTCGTGCATTGCGGGGCTGTCCGGCCCCAATTCGCGCATGTCGCCCAGCGCCAGCACACGCTTGCCCGGCCGCGCGGCGAGCACCGTAATGGCGGCCTTCACTGAATCCGGATTGGCGTTGTAGCAGTCGTTGATGAGCCGTGCGCCGTTGGGACCGGCCAGCTCCTGCAAGCGACCGGGCACGCCGCGGAAGCGCCCCAGCCCCGCCACGATCGCCTCGATGCCAATACCGGCGGCGCAGGCGCAGGCGGCGGCCGCCAAGGCATTGCGAACATTGTGCTCGCCAGGCACGGGCAGGAGTAGCGTCGCGTCGCCTCCCGGCAGGGTCAGCGTGAGCCGGCTCCCAGCGCTCTGGCCGGCCCACACGGCGCGAACCGCAGCGGGTTGCTGCAAACCGAATTCGAGGCATTTCCTTGCGCCCAGGAGATCGCGCCACAGGGATGCGGAAGAATCATCGGCGTTGATGACTGCCGTGCCATCTCCTCTCAGTCCTTCAAAGATTTCGCCTTTGGCACGGGCCACCGCGGCGATACTTCCCAGCCCTTCGAGATGAGCACGTTGGGCATTGTTTATCAGCGCTACGGTGGGTGAAGTCAGGCCACTCAAGTAGCGGATTTCCCCTGGGTGATTCATACCCATTTCGATAACCGCGTAGCGGTGGCTCGCCGTGAGCCGCAACAGAGTCAGAGGCAGACCGATCTGGTTGTTGAAATTACCCTCGGTCGCGAGCACTGCCCCCGCGTCACTAGTCGCAGCGCGACAGATCGCGGCAAGCATTTCCTTGACCGTGGTCTTGCCGTTGCTGCCCGTCAGCGCCAGCACCGGCAACTCGAATTGATCGCGCCAAACAGCGGCAGCGCGGCCGAGCGCAACCACGGTATCATCCACTACCACGCGCGGCAGCGGCAATCCTTGGGCACGTGAAGTATTGACCAGGGCACCGGCTGCGCCGGCGGCGAAGGCCGCGGCGACGAAGTCATGGCCGTCGAAGCGCTCGCCTGCAATGGCGACAAAGAGGCAGCCCGGCACGATATTGCGGCTGTCAGTGCAGACGGCGCCGATCGCGCGATTCTCGCCGGTCAGCACGCCACCGCAGGCTCGCGCGAAAAATGCCAGATCCATCATGCCGCCCGCCACTCTGTCAGCGCGCGCTGCGCTTCGGTCAGATCGGAATAGGGTTCACGCCGTCCCTGGACTTCTTGGTAGGACTCGTGGCCCTTGCCGGCCACGAGTACCACGTCGCCAGCGCGGGCCTGAGCCAGGGCTAGGCGTATCGCGCCGGTTCGCGAAACCTCGGTTTGCACTTTGACGAGCGCGGCCTCGGAAATGCCGGTGAGGATTTGGCCGATGATCGCATCCGGATTTTCGCTGCGCGGGTTGTCGCTGGTGATGATCACTCGATCAGCGTAGTTCGCCGCGATGGCGCCCATTTGCGGGCGCTTGCCGCGGTCCCGATCGCCGCCACAGCCGAACACGCAGATCAGTTGGCCTTCGGGAGACAGGGCCGAGCGCAAAGCGGTGAGCGCATTTTCCAGCGCATCGGGGGTATGTGCGTAATCCACGACCAAGAGCGGTTGGTCATTCGCCCCCAAGGTCTGCATGCGACCGGGAACAGGGGTGCAGGCCTTGAGCGCTTCGACCGCCCGCGACAGCGGATGCCCCAGGGCCAGCAGCACGCCCAATACGCCCAGTAGGTTGTAGGCGTTGAAGGCTCCCACCAAGGCGGTGGTGATGCGCGCCTCTCCCCAGGGAGTGGTCACGCAGAAGTCGAGGCCCGCATGCGACTGGCGAAGCTCCCTTGCCGCCAGATCGGCAACGCCGAAGCCGTAACTAAGCACGGGCTCGCCCCGAACGCTCCTCATCTCGATAAAGCGTTGACCCTGCGGGTCGTCGGCATTGATCACCGCTTGCTCCAGGCTGGGCCAGGCGAAGAGTTTCGCCTTTGCCGCGGCATAGGCCTCCATGCTGCCGTGGTAGTCGAGGTGATCGCGAGTGAGATTCGTGAACAATGCCACCCGAAACGGCACGGCATCGACCCGGCTTTGCTCCAGTCCGTGGGAAGAGACCTCCATAGCCACCGCACGTGCACCCCGATCGGAAAGTTCGGCGAGCCACTCTTGCAGCTCAGCGGCGTCAGGCGTGGTATTGACGCCTTCTTGCAAACGGCCGGGGAACCCGTGGCCCAGCGTGCCAACCACGGCCGCTGACGTCCCCAGGGCTGCCAGCGCTTGAGCGATCCATTGGGTCGTGGAGGTTTTGCCATTGGTGCCGGTAACACCGATCAGCGTGAGCTTGTCGCCGGGACGGCCATGCACCAAGGCAGCAAGTTCGCCCAAGCGCTGCTTTAAGTTCATTACCGGGACTTGCGGGCAATTCCAGCGTGCATCCCAGGAGAAGTCGCGCGCTTCCCAGAGTACTCCCGCAGCCCCTCGCGCCAGTGCATCGGGAATGAAATCACGCCCGTCCGCGCGCTCTCCTGGATACGCGGCAAAGGCATCGCCAGGGCGAATGCGCCGGCTATCGCTCACCAGTCGCGCCACCGCGACCCCGAGCGCCGCCAGCAGCTCGCTTGCCGCGGCGCGCACCTTCATGTCTCCTCCCGCACGTCTTCGGTCTCGGTGGCGGGGACCAAGCGGTTCGGCGCCGGCCCATCCCCGGGAAGATTCATCGCCCGCAGCGCCGCTTCAGTGATCTTGCTGAACACTGGCGCCGCCACCGAGCCGCCGTAATGCTGCCCCGCGGATGGCTCGTCGATCATCACTGCGACAATCAGGCGGGGCCGGCTTACCGGGGCGAAGCCAACAAAGGAAGACACGAATTTGTCCGGCGCGTAGCCCGCGCCCTCGACTTTGTGGGCAGTTCCGGTCTTGCCCGCGACGCGGTAGCCGGCCACCTGCGCTTTCGGTGCAGTGCCTCCCGGCTGAACGGCCATCTCGAGCATTTTGCGCACCGCCAGCACGGTCTCCCGGCGCAACATGGGTTGTCCTGCGACCGGGCCCGCGGTCTTGAGCAGGGAAACCGGCTTGAGCTCGCCATCGCTGGCAAACACGGTATAGGCGCGCGCCAGCTGCACCAGGTTGACCGAGATGCCGTGTCCATAGGCAATGGTAGCTTGTTCGATCGGGCGCCAGCTCTTCGCCGGCCGCAGGCGCCCGGCGACCTCTCCGGGAAAGCCAGTCTGCGGCGTGTTTCCGAAGCCGGCCTGGGCCAACGTGCGCCACATCGTTTCTGCGGGTAGCGACAAGGCGATCCGTGCCGAGCCGATGTTGCTCGATTTCTGGATCACTTGCTCGACAGTCAGCGACTCATAGGGATGGGCGTCGTGAATGGTGGCCGGTCCGATTTGCAAACGCCCTCCAAGAGTGCCGACAACCGTTTCCGGGCGCAGCTTGCCGGCTTCGAGAGCCGCGGCGATGGTGAAAGGCTTGAGCGTGGAGCCAGGTTCGAATGTGTCTGTCAGCGCACGGTTGCGCGCTTTGTCGCGGGCAAGCTTCGCCCGGTTGTTGGGGTTGTATGAAGGCAGATTGGCCAAAGCAAGGATTTCGCCGCTCACCGCATCCAGCACCACCACACCGCCCGCTTTGGCTTTGTGAGCCTGCACGGCGGCGTGCAATTCGCGATAGGCGAGGTATTGCAGCTTGAGATCGATGGAGAGGGCGAGCTCGCGGCCCTCTTGGGGCAGGCGCACACCTTCGAGATCTTCCACCGCGTCGCCGCGGCGGTTGATGATCACCCGGCGGCTGCCCGGTTTGCCGCCTAGCCAAGCCTGATGCGCCAGTTCGAGGCCTTCTTGACCATTGTCATCGATGTCGGTGATCCCGACCAAATGTGCCGCAACCTCGCCCGCCGGGTAGAAACGGCGGTATTCCCGTTGTTCGTAGAGGCCCTTGATTCCCAGGGACATCGCCCTTTGCGCCACTTCGGGGGGCAAGGCGCGCTTGAGGTAGAGAAAGTCCCCGGCCTCGGCGACGCGCTTGCGCAGCATTCCGACATTCGTTTCGAGCAGGACAGCGAGTTCTTGCCATTGCTCGGGACTGGCTTCGAGTTGCCCGGCAAACGCCCAAAGCGATTTCACCGGCGTGCTGATCGCCAGCGGCTCGCCTTGCCGATCGGTAATTTTCCCGCGATGCGCGGGGATTTCCACCACGCGACTGAAGCGGCTGTTGCCCTGACTTTGTAGAAATCCGGTGTTGATCGCTTGCAGATAGATGCCGCGTCCAATGAGGACAAAAAAACCCAAGCCCAGGAGCACAAGCACGAAGCTACTGCGCCCGCCCGGCAGGACGACCGGGGCGCTGACCTTGAGCGCCGCCGACTTCACCGCCGCTCCCCGGGAATCGCCAGAACCTGGATACGCTCGGTTGGCGGCGTTTCCAACCGCAGCTTCTCGCGCGCTAGCTTCTCGATGCGTCCGGGCATGGCCCAAGTGGATTGCTCGAGCTGCAGTTGGTCCCATTCGACCTGGTATTGGCGGGCGAGGTTCTGGCCGCGTTCGAGTTCGATGAAGAGCTTGCGCGATTGGTGACGGTAAGTCACAAGCGCCAGCGCACTCGCCACCAAGAGGGCGAGCAGAACAAGGTTTAGCCGCGTCACGCCCGTTCCTCGGAAAGGCGCTCGGCGACCCGCAAAATGGCGCTTCGCGCCCGCGGGTTGGCGGCAATCTCCGCAGCGGTCGGGCGCCGCAGCTTGCCCACCAGGCGCAGATACGCCTGCGGCGGTGGTAGAGGCAAGTGGCGCAATGCGGGGTCGAGCGGAGCCCGGCCTGCGTGCTCATTGAAGAAACGCTTGACCACACGGTCCTCCAGCGAGTGAAAACTAACCACCACCAGCCGTCCGCCGGGATTGAGCGCGTTCAAAGCCGCAGGCAACACTAGCGACAGCTCCGCAAGTTCCTGATTGATGAAAATCCGTAAAGCCTGGAAAGTGCGTGTCGCCGGATCCTGGCCGGGTTCCCTCGTGCGGACGGCTTGGGCGACGAGCGCGGCCAGCTGCCCGGTAGTGGAAATCGGGGTTCGCGCGCGAGCCGCAACAATCGCTCTTGCAATCTGTTTAGCAAACCGTTCTTCACCATATGCCGCGATCACCTCCCCGATTTCGCGCTCCTCGGCCACGGCGAGCCACTGTGCCGCCGATTGCCCGCTACCAGGGTCCATGCGCATATCGAGTGGACCCTCGGCACGAAAGCTGAACCCGCGCGCCGCTTCGTCTAGCTGCGGCGAAGAGACGCCCAAATCCAGCAGCAAGCCATCGATCTGCGGCATGGCGCATTGCGCCAGTACCGTCTTGAGTTCACTGAATCGCCGCGCGCATAGCGCAAACCGGCGATCCGCGCTCAACGCCTCGTCGGATCGACCGGCGGCGATCGCCGCCGGATCGCGATCGAGGGCGAGGAGCCGCCCCACGGGGGACAAGCGCGCCAGGATCGCGCGGCTGTGTCCGCCACGCCCAAAGGTAGCGTCGACATAGAAGCCGTCCGGGCGCCACACGAGGGCCGAGACGGCTTCTTCGCAGAGAACAGGTAGATGTTCCACATCGCGCTAGAGCGAAAAACCGTCCAATTCGTCCGGCATCTCTTCGCCGGGCATGGCCAGCACTGCTTCCGTCATGGCACGCCAGCGCGCATCGTCCCAGAGCTCGAAGCGATTGCCCTGGCCGACCAAGACCACCAGCCGCTCGATGCCGGCGAAACCGCGCAAGGCGGGAGGCACCAGAATGCGCCCCGCGCCATCGCATTCGACATCATCCGCATGTCCCACGAGAAGCCTCTGCAAAGCGCGACTACGCTCGTTGAAACTGGAGAGCGCCATGAGCTTTTGCTGGATTGGCTCCCAGGCCGGCAGGGGATAGAGCAACAAGCAGCGGCTGGGATCGGCGGTGACGACCAGACGCCCTTCGCATTGCGCAAGCAGGGCTTCGCGGTGCTTGCTCGGCACTGCCAGTCGCCCCTTGCTATCCAGCGTCAGTTGGGTCACGCCTCGAAACACCGCTCCTCCTGTCGTGGGGATTCCACTATTTCCCACAAATTCCCACTGTTCTCCACTATAGTCAAAAAACAAGGCGGGGTCAACCACTTTTCTTTTACGCAACAAACACTTAGCGCAGAAACTTAACAGAAGAATAATATGCAAAATAAATAATGAGTTACGGCGGTTTGTGAAAGTAATTTCGCAGACGGGGTCTGCCAAGCAAGCGCTGCGCTTGCTCTGCAAAGGCCACAGCGTTTGTCGATCGATCGTTCGATGATGGGTGCTCGACTTCGCCCTGTATTAGCGACAATAATGCAGTTGTCATAGCTCGCGACGAACACATGGTTGCCTCGCCCGACTTCGCGCAGGCACGGTGCGGCGGTCGATGCCTTGGTTCATCAGCAATCCACGGCCGAAGGCCGCTTGCTGGCGACGTGCGGAAGTATTGGCCGGGAGGCCGCCCGGAAAGCCAAAGGTAGCCGTCGTTCTCCGCCTTCCAGGTGGCGCGCCCGGAGCGCCGTCGGCCTCACCGTCCCAAGGACCGCAGCCCGTGTCGGTGAGGAAGCGCCGACAAGCGCGACCACCCGTCACGCCCGCAGGCTCATCGCAGTCGGCGCTGTCTCATTGAGCCTTTTTTGTTCTTTGACTTGGGCGCGGAACTCCTCTTCCGGTCGCCTTAGCCGCAAGCCCCCACCGCGCCACAGCTGGTGCAGAATTCGCACCCGTCCTTCTTGATCACCGTGGCGTTGCCGCATTCCTTACACGCTTTCCCCGCCAGCACGACTTGCTCAGGCTTGCGTCGCTCCGGCAACGCCAGCACGCCCATGGAGCGGATCGATTCGCCGGTGTCGGTGAGCACACCCAGCATGGCGTAACGATGCAGCACCAGTTGCGCGATATAGGCGATGGTGCTGGGGAAGTTTTGCTGCTTTTCCGCGCCGGGCACGCGCGCCATGAAGTCCCCCAGGGGTTCAGCATAGTTGAGGAGCTTCTTGAGCTTCATGCCGATCCACGCTGGATCGATGACCCGCATGTCGAGCGAGAGCACCTTGCATAGGCCGTCGAGCGCGCGTGGGTAATCGCCGGAAACCCACATCGCATAGGGCCGCCGTGAACCGTCGGGCATCAAGAGCTCCTTGAGCCCCAGCACGAAATCGTCGCCGGTGGTCGGATTGACCACATCGACGGTCCAGGACATGGTGCCATCGGTGCCAGTCTTGGGCTCGGTCTTGCAAAAAAGTGCATCCATCACCGGTGTCGGTCCGGTGTCGTCGGCCAAGGCACCCAGTTCGTCGCAGCGCCACCGCACCAGCCGCGCCAGCCCCGCCACCAGACTGGGTACGCGCACCGGATCGCCGGTCGGCGGCATGGGCATGTCGAAAGCGTCGTCGCCACGCACTTTGGCCAGAGCATCGAGCTTGTACTTCAACCAAGCGGTGTCACGAGTACGCATGTCCATCGAAAGCGTTTTGGCGATTGCGCCCAAGCCTCGCGGCTGCTCGTTGCCATTGACCCAGACTTCGAAAGGATGGGCCTTGCCGTTTTGCACTTGGCTCACGAACACGGCAAACGAACCCAGCGGGTGTTCGACCATTTCCGACACCCAGCCCACGCTGCCGCGCGGCAGCGGTGGACGGCTGGGCCAGCGAAGGCTGCCCAGCACCGGCTGCGGCGCGTTTTCGATGGCAATGCGCTTGTCGGGCGCGGCCCACTGCAAGTCGTTGGGCTGCTCGAGTTCCTTCTTCTTGCCTTTTTCCTCGGCCACCAGCACGGCCCCGGTCACCTCATTGGGACGATAAGTGGTGATGCCTTTCAGGCCGCGATGCCAGGCATTGAAGTAAAGGTCCTTGAAATTCTCGAAGGGGTAATCTTCCGGCACGTTGACCGTCTTGGATATGGCGGTGTCGATGAAGGGAGCGACCGCGGCGACCATTTCCAGATGGTCGTTGGCGCTCATTTCCAGCGCGGTCACGAAATACGGCGGCAGCTCGTCGACATTGCCGCCTTGCGCGCGGTAGAGGCGATAGGCATGGTCTTCGACACGGTATTCCCGGATCTTGCCGTCGGCTTCGCGCTTCCTGCGGGTGTAATACCAAGAGAACGGCGGCTCGATCCCGTTGGCGGCATTGTCGGCGAAGGCGAGCGAAATGGTGCCAGTGGGTGCGATCGACAAGAGATGGCTGTTGCGAAGGCCGTGTTCGCGGATAGCCGCCTTGATGTGCTCGGGCAAACGGCTCGCGAAATTCTTGCCGCCAAGATAGCGCTCGGCATCGAACATCGGAAAGGCGCCCTTTTCCTTGGCCAGCTCCACACTTTCCAGGTACGCGGCATCGCGCATCGATTGCGCTATTTTCGCCGCCATGACCCTTCCCTCAGGAGAATCGTAGGCGAGGCACAACATCGGCAGGGCGTCGCCCAGGCCCGTGAACCCCAGGCCCACGCGACGCTTGGCCATGGCTTCACGGCGCTGCTCTTCCAGCGGCCAAACGGTGACGTCGAGCACGTTGTCGAGCATGCGGATGGCGTTGGCCACCACTGGCTCGAAGCGCTCAAACGCAAAGCGGGCGTTTTCCGTGAAGGGATACTCGACAAAGCCGGCGAGATTGATCGAGCCCAAGTCGCAGCAGCCGTAATCAGGCAAGGGCTGCTCGCCGCAGGGGTTGGTGGCCTCTATGGTCTCGCAGTAGGAAAGGTTGTTGTCGAGGTTGATGCGGTCGAGGAAAAGTACCCCGGGTTCGGCATGGTTGTATGTTGACTCCATGATTTGAGTCCAAATTTCCGCGGCCTTGAGCTTGCGATAAACCCAAAGGCCGTCCTCGCGCTGGTACGCGTCGGGAAAGGCCGGACCGGGCGGAACTTCATGCACCAGTTCCCAATCGCCGCCGCTTTCCACGGCCTGCATGAAACCATCGGTGACGCCCACCGACATGTTGAAATTCTTGAGCGAGCCATCGCGCTTGGCGTGAATGAACTCGATCACGTCAGGATGCGCGACCGAGAGCACGCCCATTTGCGCTCCACGACGGCTACCAGCCGATTCCACAGTGCTGCAGCTTTGGTCGAAAACACGCATGTAGGAGACCGGCCCCGAAGCCGAAGAGTCCGTGCCTTTGACGTGCGCGCCGTGCGGCCGGATTTGCGAAAAGTCGTAGCCCACGCCGCCGCCGCGGCGCATGGTTTCCGCCGCCTGCTGCAAAGCGACGTAGATGCCGGGTTTCGGGCCGTCGAAGCCGCTGACCGAATCGGCCACGGGTTGCACGAAACAATTGATCAGGGTTGCCTGCAAGTCGGTGCCGGCGGCGGAATTGATGCGCCCGCCCGGAATGAAGCCCGCTTTCAGGGTTTCGAAAAAAACTTCAGTCCAGCGCGCCTGGTCGGTTTCAACTTCCGCGAGGGCGCGGGCGATGCGCGCCCGGATGTCGTCGGCACTGCGTTCACTGCCTTTGGCGTATTTCTCGAGCAGGACGTCTTGAGTGACCTCCTGCGGCGGGAGCATGGTCATCAAAGCGTCGTTCAACTTCATGGGGCTAGCCCTCCTCGTCGTCTTTTTGTGGGCCCGGTTGGCCGGGGTGTCGCTCGCGCCGGGTGGGGAATTCCGACGTCGGTCTCCTGCCCGCTGCGCTCGCCATTGGCGAGAGTCGCATTCGGAGGCGCTAGTGTAGACCCACAATATCTAGGGTGGCAACCCTTTTGCAACCACGACTTATTGGGTGCGCCGCAGCAAGAATCCTGCCAGTGTCATGCCGACAGCATAGGCCGTCGCCCTCCTACCTCCCGAGCACGCTTCAGAGCCATCGGCGCCCCCGCGGAACTCTCAACCGACCATCCTGCGCGGCGGTCCTAGGGTGAAATCATGCCGGCCTGATACAATCCGCGGACCATGAGTGCCCCATATTCCGCGCGGCCTCGGCGAATGAGCGTGATCGAGCACACCTTCCTCCGCGCGCGCAATACCGATTAACCGCGACCAAGGGCTTTTTCATTGAACATCGCCATCGTTCACGAATGGCTGGACACCTGGGCGGGCTCGGAGCAAGTGCTGGCCGAAATGCTCAAGGCTTTCCCGGACGCCACCCTGTTCGCGCTGGTGGACTTCCTGCCCGATGTACACCGCGACAAGCTCGGCGGGCGTCGCGCGCAAACGAGCTTCCTGCAGCGTCTGCCGCTGGCGCACCGGCGCTTTCGCAACTATCTGCCGCTGATGCCGCTGGCCGTGGAGCAATTCGACTTGCGCGGTTTCGACGTCGTCATATCCAATTCGCATGCCGTCGCCAAGGGTATATTGACCGCACCCCAGCAGCTACATCTTTGCTACTGCTATTCGCCGCCGCGTTACGCATGGGATTTGCGCGAGACTTATCTTGGACGTGGCAATTGGATCAAGCGCTATTTGCTGCATCGGTTTCGCCTTTGGGACGTGGCCGCGGGTCAACGTCCCGACGTTTTCCTGGCGATCTCGAACTATGTCGCTCGCCGCATCGCCAAGTGCTACCGACGGGATGCGGCGGTGCTCTATCCCCCATGCGCCACCGAATGGTTCACGCCCGGCGCGGCCGCGCGTGACACGCACTATTTTTCACACTCCCGCTTCGTACCTTACAAGCGCATCGAGGTACTGATCGAGGCCTTCCGCCAGCTCCCCGAGCGCGAACTGCGACTTGCTGGGGAAGGGCCGGAGCGCCGCCGCCTGCAAGCGCTCGCACCGCCCAATGTGCGCTTCCTGGGCCGTATCGACGATCAGGCCCTGCGCGAGGAGTTGCGCACCGCGCGTGCCTTTCTCTTCGCCGCCGAGGAAGACTTCGGTTTGGCACCGCTCGAGGCCCAGGCCTGTGGCACACCGGTCATCGCGTTCGCCGGCGGCGGCGTGGTAGAAACCTTGGGGGGCGCCGCCGGCTGCAATTTCTTCCATGCCCAGGAGCCTGGATCGGTGCGGGAGGCAATCGATCGGTTCGAAGCCTCGGGACCGCCGCCTGACGCCGAACGATGCCGCTCCAACATCCTGCGGTTTTCACGCCAGGCATTCCGAGAGCAATTGCGCCGAGCCGTGGACACGGCCTGGACCGAACATCGCACCCGGCAAGCAGCTCCCACGGAGAGCGGCCGGTGAACCGCTCGCTGCTCAAACCCCATGCCGGGCTGCTCGAAGGCTTGATGCACGTCGTCGATCCGTTCTGCGTGCTGCTCGCCGGCTTGTGCGCACATTACTTCCATTTCCTTGATTTCGATCTGCCGGCGCGCTATGTCTGGGCCCTCGCCGCAATCACCGCGCTCTGTGTGCTGCTATTCCCGCGCTTCGACCTATACCGGGCGCGGCGCGGTGAAAGCTTCGCGATCGAACTGCGTGATCTGGCACGGGCCTGGATGATCATGGGCCTGATCGTCACCGTTATCCTCTTCGTCACGCAAATGGCCATCCAGTTCTCCCGCCTCTGGGTCGGCTATATGATTTTGCTCGGCTTCGGGCTCCAAGTTGGCGTGCGCGGCCTTCTACGGCTTGGCTTGCGCCTCGCCCGGCGCCGAGGCTATAACTTACGTCATGTCGTCATTGCGGGTGCCGGACGGCTCGGAGCGGATCTCGCCGAGCAGGTCCAGAAGCAGCCAAGCGCCGGCTTTCACATCATCGCTTTTTATGACGATGACCCGGGACTCAGCGAAGTGACGGTGGCCGGGAAGCCCGTACTGGGCAATCTCGACCGCCTGATCGCCGATCTCGACAAGCATGCGCCCGACCAAGTTTGGGTCACCCTGCCTTTGCGCGCCGAAGAGCGAATACGCTGGCTCGTGGACGCCTTGCGCGAGCACTCTGTACAAGTTTCCTTTGTCCCCGACATCTACGGTTTCCATCTCCTGCATCACTCGGTCACCGAAGTGGCGGGCATCCCTTTTCTCAATCTCACACAGTCTCCATTCCAAGGATGGCAGCGCGCACTCAAACGGGCCGAGGATCTCCTGATCGCCATTCCCACCATCGTGCTGCTTGCGCCGCTACTGGCTACGATTGCGATCGGGGTCAAGCTATCTTCGCCCGGCCCGGTCTTTTTCCGCCAGCAGCGGGTCACCTGGAACGGCACGCGGTTCACTATGCTCAAGTTCCGGACCATGCCCATCGATGCCGAGGCTACGTCAGGGCCAGTCTGGACCACGCCGAGCGATCAGCGGGCCACGCCGCTAGGCGCTTGGTTGCGCCGCGCCAGCCTCGACGAGCTGCCGCAGCTGCTCAACGTCATCGCCGGAGAGATGTCCCTCGTCGGCCCAAGGCCGGAGCGTCCCGAGTTCGTTGCCAGTTTTCGCCGAGAAATCCCTGGCTATATGCAGAAACATCTGGTCAAGGCAGGGATCACCGGCTGGGCGCAGGTCAATGACCTGCGAGGTCACTCCGATCTGCGGAAACGGATACAATACGACCTCTACTACATCGACAATTGGTCGGTGTGGTTTGATATGCGCATTCTCGCGCTGACGTTGCTGAGCGTCTGGCGTAGCCGCAACGCCTACTGAATCGACCTCCATTGGACGATGCGCCACTGGCGAGCGTGGGCTTTGCCCTTACCGGCGAACGGAGACGAATCAGCAACCGCCGATTTCAACACAGCTTTCACTCGATGATCGAGTCTTGGCGCTTCAACGAACTGACCCGGCGATGGTCGCGCCCCCCATGCAGCGAAGGGCCACGGCCCTGGCTGGTGGTAGCGATGTCGCTTGTGGGCGCGGTCGCCTTGGCCGCCCTCGCCTATCTCTGGGCAACGCTGCCCTCGCCCTGGAGAAGCGACCAGCCGGACCGCGTCTGGACGGGCGCATTGATGAACCTCACTCGTGGTGTCGGCGCGCGCGCCGGAGCCGAAATCGTCATCCAGGACACCGATCCGTCCGGTGTGGCCATCGTTTCCCTGGAGATGCCCGCCTTTCGCGCCATCGACTACCGCCGCGTCGTCTGGCAGGTGCAAGGATCGGGACCAGAAATCTCGGCGGCGCTGGTCTGGCGCAACGATTATCGCCCTGGGGCAATTCACACCATGCAACTGGCGCCACTGCGCCCGGATCGCTTCGCCGGGTGGCTCGCCGGCGACGAAGACTGGATTGGAAAGATCACCGGTCTGGCCCTGGTCATCAAGGGAAAGCCCTCGAAACCGTTGCGCGTTAGGGCGGTAACCGTATCACCGCATACCGCCGGGCAGGCCTTGCGCGAAGCGCTGAGCAGTTGGTGGAATTTCGTTCCCTGGCAAGGTGCAGCAGTCAACAGTGTGGAGGCCAACCCGCCCGCCTTGCCCATGCCCGCATTTGCCGCCGCAGTTGCGCTGACCGCGGCGGCACTCTATCTCGGGGTGGCGTGGTTGCGGCGCTGGCGGCGGCAATTCTCCGTGCTCGCGCTCATCTTCGCCTGCTCCTGGGTAATGCTCGATATCCGCTGGCAGACGCAGCTTCTCGCGCAAACGTACGATTCGATGGCAAGCTTTGCCGGCAAGTCGCTCGAAGAACGCCACCTCGCCGCGGAGGATTCGCCCGTCTTCGCTTTCGCCCAGGCGGCACGCCGCGTGCTCCCCGCAGAACCTTCGCGGATCATCGTTACCGCCGAAGACAGTGCGCTGCGCGGGCGCCTTGCTTATTATCTGCTCCCGCATCAGGTGGTTTACGACACGCGCAGTGGCGCTATGCCAGCTCCCGCGCAGCTCAAGCCCGGCGACTTCATCGTCGCACTGTATCGGCGCAGCCTGCAATACAGCCCGGCGGAGGGGCGCCTGAAGTGGGACAGCTTTGATTCGGTTCCGGTCGAGCTACTGCTTCTCAGCCAGGGCAACGCCGTCTTCCGGATCAAGTGAGAATTATGGACTTGCTTGGCGCGACACTGGGCATCCTTCTGCCGTGGGCTTGCGGTTGCCTCACCCTGATGCTGGCCGCGCGCTGGCGCGCTCTGCCGGCGTCGGCCGGGCTCCTTTTGGGTTATGGTTTTGCCCTCGGGGTGGTACTCCTCGTCCTGGACATGCAGCTGCTCTGGGCGCTGGGCATCACTTTCAGCGTCTGGGCCGTGGCAACACCCCTGGGCCTGCTCCTGGTGGCGCTCGTTCTTGGCTCGCGGCATCGAGCGCTCGTTCGGCCGGCCCTAGCCGCCGCCGTACCGGGCTGGCGAGCCCTATCCACTTGGGGAAAGGTCCTGTGGTGGAGCTTGCTCATTCTCATGGTGATGCGCGGCGCGCAGTTCTTTTTGGAAATCCTTTGGCGTCCGAGTTTCGGCTGGGACAGCTGGGCACACTGGGCCACCAAGGCCAAAGTGTGGCACGCCCTAGGCAGTATCGTGCCCTTCGGCAGCGCTGACGAAGTACTTGCCGGCACGGCGCGCTATACCGATGCCAATCCGCACTACCCAGTGGGCATCCCATTGATTCAGGTCTGGATGGCCCTGTGCGTCGGTAGCTGGGATGACACCTTGATCAATCTACCCTGGCTTGCCTTCGGCGTGGCTCTCGGCCTGGGTTTCTACGGACAACTGCGGGCCGCCGGTGCGGGCCCGCTTTTTGCCCTGGGGGCGAGTTACCTGCTGCTCTCTTTGCCCTTCCTCGGCGTCCACATCGCCTTGCCCGGCTACGCTGATTTGCCGCTGGCGGTTTTTGCCGGTCTGGCAAGCATGTCCTTCTGGCGCTGGTCGGTGGAAAGGCGCATCGAGCATCTGCTGCTGGCGCTGTTGCTGGCCCTTGCAAGTCCCTTGCTGAAGCGACCGGGGTGGATCTGGCTGCTACTGCTGGCCCCGGCTGCGTTGCCGATACTCTTTGGAAAGCGCGGCTGGAGGATTTTTTCTGGGCTGGGCGGCGCGGCCGCGGTGGCGCTCTTTTTCCTGGCCCAGTATCAACCGAGGCTGCTGGGCTACCAGTTGCACGCCGCTTTCCAACCGGTTTGGCGACCCTTGCTCGAGACCACCCTGTTGCTCAACAACTGGCACCTCATGTGGTACGCCGCTTTGCTCGCGCTGATCATCGGTTGGCGAAGCCTTCTGGCGCCGCGCCTCGCGGCACTCACCGCGTACTTGTGCGGCGGTTTCGCCTTCCTGTTCGTGGTGTTCTTCTTCAGCAACGCCGCGCTGTGGGTCAGCGATCTGTCGACGGTCAATCGGGCGCTGTTGCACTTGGTACCGACGCTGGTGTTTGCGCTCGCGCTGGTGGCGTTGGACCTCCGGGAAAAGATGACTAGGGCAGCCTCGGCTGCGGTTGCCCCCGCGACGGACCCGGGCGATGCTTGACCTCCGAGACTTCACTTTGATTTGTGCTGACACGCGTAACCATGATCTGGCGTTGCGCGCCTTGCGTATTTCTGCAAAACACTGCCGCTTCGGCCGAGTACTTTTCTTCACTGACCGGAAAATTGGGAGCGGCGAGGCCGAGATCATCCCCATTGCGCCGCTGGGTTCCGCCACGGAATACTCCCGGCTGATGATCAAAGGTCTGCAAGAGCACCTTCACACTCCGTTTGCGCTAATCGTGCAATGGGACGGCTACGTCATCCACCCCGAGGCCTGGCAGGACCGTTTCCGCGAGTTCGACTATATCGGTGCGCGCTGGCCCTGGCTGTCCGCCGGGCGAGACGTGGGCAACGGCGGTTTCTCCCTGCGCTCCAAGCGCTTGCTCGAGGCCCTTGCCGATTCGGCCATCACCGACTTTCCGATCGAGGACGTCGCCATCGGCCAGACCTACCGGCCCCTGCTCGAAAAGAGCCACGCAATCCGCTTTGCGCCGGCGGACGTGGCGGACTGCTTTTCCTTCGAGGTCACGCCGCTGCCGCAGCCCACTTTCGGCTTCCATGCCCTGTTCAACTTCTGGCTGACCGTGCCCGAGGCGGACTTGCCGTCCATCCTCGCCAGCCTTGCCGATGCCAACACCGACGCGCCGCAGCTACGCGTGCTGGGCGTCAACTATTTGCTTGCCGGCCGGCGCTCAGCTGCGGCGCAAGTCTTCCGGCGAATACTCGAAGCACGCCCCGGCGACGCAGAAGTCGCGCGGCTTCTGCGTCACGCCGAAAGCGCCCAGAAGGCACCGTTGGCCGGGCGCACCGACCCCTGTCCCTGCGGCAGCGGCCGGCGCTTCAAGGCTTGCCATGGCGCTCTCGGCCCCGGCTCGGCACCGTCCGAGGCCACGACCACCGGCGGCCCAGCCGCACCAGCATCGCTGGAACGGGCGCTGCAGCTGCACGAAAGCGGCCAAGTCGATGCGGCTTGCGCCATTTATCGCGAGATCCTCGGCGCCCAGCCCGATGATCCCGTCGCAACGCATTTTCTCGGCGTGGCGGCGATGCAGCGCAAGGACCTGGACACGGCTCTGCCCTTGCTGACCCGCGCTGCGGCGCTGCGCCCCGAGGAAGCAAATTTCCACAACAACTTGGGGCTCGCGCTGGTCGAGGCCGATCGGATTGAAGAAGCGCTCGTCCATTATCAGCGCAGCCTCGCGCTCGACCCTGGAAACGCCGGGGCATGGAGCAACCTGGGCCTGGCACGCCAGGCGCTAGGTGATCCGGCCGGCGCCATCGCGGCCTTCCAGCAAGCATTGAGCCACGCTCCGGGTTTTGTGAGAGCACGCTGGAATCTCGCCTTCGTCCTGCTGCTGTGCGGGCGCTTCGACGAGGGCTGGCGCGCTTACGACGCGCGCCTGGCGATCGAAGAACTCGGCGGCACGGAAGCGAAGATCACGCTGCCGCGCTGGAACGGGCGTGTCGAGCCCGGACTGCGCATCGAAGTGGTTGCCGAACAGGGACTGGGCGACACGCTACAATTCGCGCGCTACCTGCCGCTGCTCGCGGCCGCGGGCGCGGTGCCGACGCTGGCCTGCGATGCTGTGTTGCATCCCGTGTTGGCAAGCCTGCCGGGCGCGCTCCGTTTGGTCGGACGCGGGGTCCAAGATCCGGAGTGCACGGCGCAGTTTCCACTGGCGAGCTTGCCGCAGCATTTCGGCACCCGCCCGGAGACCATTCCCGCAGCCGTTCCCTACCTCACCGTGGACCCTCAGGGCGTGCGGCAATGGGAAGACTGGCTCGGCCCGCGCCAAGGACTTCGCGTGGGCGTGGTCTGGGCCGGCAACCCGGCGCATACCAATGATCGCCAGCGCTCGGTGGCGCTAGGGAAACTACGGCCGCTGCTGGAGCTTGCGGGTATCAGCTGGTTCAGCTTGCAGCTGGGCGCAGGACGGGAGCAGCTTGCCCTAGTCCCCGAAGCCTTGCGACCGCGCGACGCCGCTCAAAACTTGCGCGACTTCGGTGACACTGCCGCTTTGATCACCGCTCTTGATCTCGTGTTGAGCGTCGATACCAGCGTTGCGCACCTTGCCGGGGCTCTGAACCGGCCGGTCTGGATCATGCTCCCCTTTGCGCCCGATTGGCGCTGGCAACTTGAGCGCGAGGACAGTCCCTGGTATCCCAGCGCCCGCTTGTTTCGCCAAAGCCGCCGCGGCGACTGGTCGAGCGTACTGGAGAGGGTCGCGCGTGCACTCGACGCAGCCCGCGGCGTGCTATGAGAGAAGCCCCGGTGACGCCTCCGCTGTCGCGCAACACTCCTTGCCCCTGCGGCAGCGGCAAGCGCTACAAGCATTGCCACGGACTCGGTGCCTCGTCGGAAATGGCGACTCCCGAGGCGGCCCCAGAGGCCGATGCGGCGACACGACTATCGCGTGCGGCCACTGCGCTGGGGGCGGGCCAGCCGCAACTAGCGGAACGCTTGCTGCGACAGCTTCTGGAGCAGACGCCGCAATCGGCCGAAGCGTGGCATATGCTCGGGCAGAGCGTGGCGGCCCAGGGCCGACTGCCCGAAGCGCTCATTCACTTCCGCCAGGCGCGGCAATCCGCGCCCCAGGAGCCGGCGCTCGCGACCTCGGAGATCCGCGCCGAGCTCGCGCTCGGCCATCACGCAATGGCCCAAGAGCATGCCCAGCGACTAGCCAGCGCGCATCCGCAGCTGGGGGAAGCTTGGCTGCTACTGGGGCTTTGCTCGAATGAAACCCAGCCCGAGGCAGCGCTTCAGGCGTTGCAGCGCGCCCTGTCGTGCGCACCAGAGAACCCTGAATGCTGTTTCGAATTGGCGCGCCTGCAACATGACATGGGGCGCTTCTCCGATGCCGCCGCAACTTTGCGCGCCGGTCTCGCCCACCATCCAGACAACGCGCTGTTGCTCAACAATTATGGTTTGGCGTTGCGGCGGCTGGGGCAAACGGAGGAAGCGGAGCAGGCCTGGCGAAACGCCCTGCAGGCCAATCCAGGACTGGTTCAAGCTCGGGCCAACCTGGGGCAGCTGCTCGTGGAGACGGGCCGGCATGCGGCTGCCCTGCCTTTGCTCGAACCTACGTCCCCGGAGCTCGCCGGTTCGCACGAATATTGGCTCAGCCTCGGCCTCGCGCATATTGGGCTCGGCCACGTCGAGGCCGCGACCAATGCCTTTGTCCAAGCGCTCCGCTACAACCCCGGCGACGCAAAGATCAACTATAACCTCGGTACCGCCTATCTTCAGGCACAGCGCCTCGATCTCGCTCGAACCTATCTCGAAGCCGCCCACGCGCTCGACCCGGAAGACGCAAAGGTGGAGCTGCTGCTTCTCGACATTGCGCAGCGCTCGTGCGATTGGACGAGCTATCGTCGGCTCATGGAAAAACTACCCGTTTGGCTTGAACAGGCCGAGACCTTGCGTCCAACGCCGCACGCCATGCTCGCACGCCCACTGACGGGATCGCAACTGCTGCGCGTCGCCAAGGCTTTCGCCGAGACTCTGGGCCCGCTGGCGAGGGCGCCACAGACGAGACCAAGCGCACACGCTCGGCTGCGTCTGGGTTACGTCACTACGACGATACGCAATCATCCCATGCCATCACTCATCGCCGAATTGCTCGAGCGGCACGATCGCGCGCGCGTCGAGGTCTATCTGTATTCCTGCGGCCCTCAGGACGCCTCACCCTATCGGCCGCGTATCGCCGCGGCGATCGAGCACTTCCTGGAAATGCAACACGCTTCCGACGATGATCTCTTCGCGCGCATCAGAAGCGACGAGATCGACGTGCTCGTCGACCTCGACGGATACACGCAGTTCACCCGCAGTCGCGTTTTTCGCCGACGCCCGGCGCCAATTCAGGTGAACTATATCGGCTTTCCCGGCTCCCTCGGGGCGCCATGTTATGACTATCTCGTGGCCGACCGCGAGACCGCGCCACCGCAGTATCAAGCGGATTTCAGCGAACGCTTGCTCTACATGCCGCATTGCTACCTGCCCAGTGATACGCGGCGGCGTCTGGATGTCCCGCAAGCATCTCGTGCGCAACTCGGATTGGCCGGCGCAAGCTTCGTTTATTGCGCTTTCAACTCGACCTACAAACTGGCGCCGACGATGTTCTCGATCTGGCTGCGCATCCTGAATCGCGTTCCCGGTTCGGTACTGTGGATGCTTACTGATGACAGGCGCGCACGCGAAAACCTCGCGCGCGAAGCGACCGAAGCCGGCATCGATCCGAACCGGCTAATCTTCGCCAGCGCTGCCCCGCTTTCCGAGCACCTCGCACGCTATCCCCTGGCCGACCTCTTTCTCGACACGCTCCCATGCAACGCGCACACCACCTGCAACGACGCCCTGCTCATGGGTTTGCCGGTTCTGACCTGTCGAGGCCAAACCTTCTCCGGCCGCGTGGCCGGCAGCCAGTTGTTGGCGGCGGGGCTCCCAGAACTCGTGACCGAGGATCTCGCCGCATACGAGGCAATGGCCGTGCGCCTCGGTCAATCGCCGGATGAATTGGCGATTCTGCGCACCCGGTTGGTCGAACAAGGGCTCGCGAGCGCCTTGTTCGACATGGGCGCCTATACGCGAGCTTTCGAAGATCTTCTGCTGGGCGCGCACGCCGAAGCTCAGGCGCGAGGCGGCTCTTGAGCAGCGGCGGCGGCTAGGAACTCTTCCAGGGTCTGAAGCGGCGCCGGATCGTCGAAGAGGCGTTCGCTGCCTGCGGCCAGGCGCGCGGATAGCTCGGCTCGTCGCTCCGGTTCGGCAAGCAGATCGAGAACGAGTGCATGGTAGCTCTGGGCGTCGGCGACCACCAACTCCGGTGCCCCGGCGATCTCGAGCATGGCCGCGCTCTGTCGGCCCCGCATGAATGCGCCGGGCAAGGTAACGATGGGCAGATCGCACGCCAGGGCATCGAGACTCGTGTTCCCACCGGACCAATGCAAGGTGTCGAGCATCAGGTCACAGGCGAGATTGACTTGCAGATAGCGCTCGCGCGGCATGTATGGCAGCACCACCAGGCGCCCTCCCGCGGCCACGCCCTCTTCCCCCAATGCCCGCTCCAACCGGGCCACGAGCGCCTCGGTGATGATCTCGTGACGGCCGTTGAAAAGCACCAAGCGAGCACTTGGCCGTTGCGCCAGGATCTTGGCGACCAGGGCGTCGTTGTCAGGATGAATTTTGTACAAAGATTGCGGGAGCAGCAGCAGTTCGCCCTCCTCGGGCAGGCCCAGATCCCGGCGCGTCAGGCGCGCCGGCCGGGGCGGACGGGGGTAGCTCGTGCCTATGCCGGGCAGCCGCAGCAGCCGTTCGGTGTAGTGGGCTTGACCATCCTGAGGCTCCATCGGCCCGCTGCTGAAGTAGTAATCGATGGTCGCGTGCCCGCTGGTGACCGGGTGCCCCCAGGCGGCCGCCTGCACCGGCGCCAAACGCATCGCGGCAAGCAGGAAGCACGTGCTATCCATACCCAGTTCCGGATAAACCAGAATGTCCAGCTGATCGGATCGAACCTCGGCGATGACGTCTTCGAGACGCTTTCCGCCGAGGGGACTAAAGCGCGCGACCTTCGCGGAGATTTCTTGGGCGATGGCATTGCTGCCCGGGCGAAGGTGATAGACGTAGACCTCGAATCTCTCGGGATCGAGCTGGGTTACCCAGCGCAAGAAATAGTGGCCGACGGTGCTGTCGGTGAAAAAGCTGGAAATGAAGCCTATGCGTGGCCGACTTCCGCCGCTGGCCCTTTGACGTGGCGGCTCCAGGCAGTCAGGCGCGACCGCCTGAATGATTTCGTGAACGAAAGCGGCGTAGCGCTCCTGCGGCACGCGATCGTCGAACCCCTGATAAGCAAGGTAGAAGTTGCTCCACTGCAAGGCATGCAGCGCTTCTCCTCGGCGCAGCCCCCGCCATTGCGCGACCCGCTGGAGCAGCGAGTCAAGGCCCCGCACATAGGCCTCACGCACTGCCTCGACTTGCGCGCAATCGCGGTAGACGGGCGGCAGCATCAGCGCCTCACCCAGCGCGGCGCGCAGGTTTGCGGGAACGAACGTGGCGACACTTTGGTATGCGGCCCTGGCCTCATCGAGGTCGCCTCGCTCGGCAAGACAAAACGCGAGTCCCATATGCACGCGCGCATCCCCCTTGTGGTCGAGGTCCAGTCCCGAGCGATAGACTCGAAGCGCCGCATCGTATTGCCCGTCCATGCGCAGCAGATTGCCGAGGGCCAAAACCGTCTCAATGCGTTTGGGCTGTAAATCGTAAGACTTGTTCAGGGCGTTGATCGCTTGCGGTCTCTCGCCCCCATCGCGCAGCAGCAGGCCGAGGCTGGCGTATGCCAAGGCGTAATCGGGTTGCAGGCGAATCGCTTCGCGAAAAGCGCGCTCGGCTTCCGTGGACCGTCCGAGATCGCGCAGCAGACTCCCCAGGTTGTGCCAAGCGCGCGGATAGGCTGGGCGGTACTTGAGTGCCGTATGAAACGCCTCGATCGCTTCTTGCGATTGGCCGGAATCGGCGAGCAGCAAGCCGAGATATTGGTACGCCTCGGGAAAAGCGGGTCGCAGCGCGACGGCCGCGCGCAGTTGTTCAATCGCAGCGGAGACCTGCTTGGTGTCCTCCAGAGTTTGTGCCAGCAGATAGCGGATCGCTGGTTCGCGTGGCGACAAAGCCGCGGCCGATTGCGCGTGCCCCAGCGCCTCGTTGTGCTGCCCGGCATCGCGCAGCACCGAAGCCAGCAAGTAATGCACCCGCCCGTCACTCGGCGCTCGCTGCAAAGCCCTGCGCAAAACGGCCAGTGCCGCATCGAAGCGCCCTCGCTGGTAGTGACGCTGCGCCTCAGTCAGCCACTGCTCGATCATCTTCCGCACTCTGGCCGGAACTCGTCGGTTCCTTCACGGCGGCGCCTCGGATTGCCACCGTGTACGCGTTCTCCAACTGACGCACTGCGCCCACAACGTCGGTGAACACGGAGTGTTGCAGCCCGGCGCGGATCCGCATCCGCACTTCTTCGCGAAAACCGCTCTCCTGCGCCAGACGACAGGTGAGCTCGACATACTCCGGGCCCGTCTGCGCGATGGTCGCGGTCACGCCCAGATGCGTCAAAATGCTGGCACCCACGCGCTCGCCGTGTCTGCGCCCGCACAAAGTCACCACCGGCACGCCCATGTCGAGCGCCTCGATGGTACCGTTGGCACCGCCAAAGGGCATGGGATCAAGCACCAGGTCGACGACGTGATAGCGCGCTTGGTTCTCGCTTTCGTCGCGCCCCTGCGGCACGAAGACCACCCTCTTGCTTTCGATGCCGGCCGCTTGCAAGACCCGCAGGTAGGCCTCGCGCTGCCCCGGATCGACCGGGGAAAGCGCGATCACCGCTTGCGGCAGGCGCTCGAGAATTTCTCGCCACAGCTTGAGACAGCGCCTGCTCAGTTTCAGCAGCGTGACAAACGCGCCCAAGACGAAGGCGTCGGGGGAGATTCCCAGCCGCTCGCGATCATAGCCATGTTCCACCGCTGGCGCGATATGCCGATACGGATAAATGCACGCCGCCAAGGCGAGAAAAGGCTCGACTTGATATTCCTGCATCTCCGGCAAGTCGGCGACCTGGTCGGTGAGCTTGAAATCAATGGCGGGCAGCCCCAGACACCCGGCGCTGGCGATGCTGGTCACTTGGGCGCGTGCGGGTTTGGCGGCCAGCAGCGCGGGGCGTGCACCTCGGGTATGGGTAGAGCAGTCGATCAAGAGATCGAGATCGGCGCCCGCCAAGCGCTCGAGCGCCGCTTCATCGGCTAGGCGCGAGATATCCTCGAAATGCTCCGCCGCATCGGCAATGCGCTCGCCCCACGCCCCTTCAGCCGGGCGGGTAGCGAAAAGAAAAATCTCGAATCTGTCGCGGTCGTGATGGGCGAGCCACTGGTAAATCATTTTGCCCATCACATGATCGCGCACATCGCCCGACAAATATCCGATGCGCCAACGCCCAGGCTGGCGCTCACCGCGCGACGGGCGAGGCGCGCCGTAGATTCTGGGTGCCGCTTGCGCATAGGTACGATAGAAGCGCCCCATGTCGGCGGGATCGAAATCGAAAAACAACAACAGGTAGAGGAGTTCCTCGAGGCCATCGACCAGTTCGGTCGCATTGCGCGGCTGGAAGCGCTGTTTCTGCAAGCCGTTGAGATAAAAGTCGAGACGGTTCCAATCACCCATGAATTGACAGGCTTCAAGCGCATAACCGGCCAGCGCGAAAGAACCCGGGCAGCGTTGCTCGAAGCGCTGGAAATTGGCGAGCCAGGCCGGGTAGTTGCCCGCGGCGAACAGTACTTCTCCGAGATTCTTGTAGGCCTGCGCCTCGTCGGGCTTCAAGCGAATCGCCTGTTCGTAACAACCCGCGGCGCGTACCGGCTCGCGGCGCTGTTGATGCAAAGCGCCAAGGTTGTAGAAGGCTTCGGGCGCCCCCGGATCGAGCAGCGCAGCCTTCTGCAGGGCATCGAGCGCTGTTTCCTCGTCACCGCTGGCCTGCGCCGCCAAGCCGAGGTTGAGCCAAGTGAGGGCATCTCCGGGGGCCAACCCAACCGCACGCCGCAACGCATTCACCGCTTCGTCGAAGCGCCGCGCCGCGCGCGCAGCCAGGCCCTGCGCTCGCCAAAGTCGCGATTCATCTTCGGCTTGACGGGCGGTCCGCGCGGCCATGGCCAGCGCCTCCCCGGGGGCACCCAGATCGGTCAATGCCTGCACGAGCGCCAGCGCCGCATCGAGGTAGCTCGGCGCGGCCCGCAGAGCAGCATCGAAGTCGGTCGCCGCGGCCCGCAAACTGCCCTGGTCGCGCCGCAGCGCTCCCCGCATGTAGAGTACACGCGGCACCGCCCCTTGTTCGGCGAGAATCGCCGAGTAGCCCCGATCGGCCTCTATGGCGTCTCCACTCTGATGCCGCTGCATCGCGATTTGCCAAGCCGCCCGCAATTCGTCGGCCGACCATTGGCCCTGCGACCGCACCTCGCTGAGCGCCGCGCTTTGGGCCTCCAGGCTTGTCGCAACGCCGTCTCCAGTCGGAAACTCGCCATCGATCAAGGCCGCAGCGGCGTGCGCAACATGGCCCCACGAGTGCACCGCCGGCGCCGGATGATGCGCGAGAACTTCGAGGAAGTGGGCGCCGCACGCCTCGCCGTGAATCAGCAAGAGGTCGCAGTCTTCTTCGCTGAGCCAACGGGCCAAAAGAGCCGCGGGCAGATGGCCCAAGCGCGCCAACGGAACCGGCGCCGACGTGCTCTCTTCACCCTCGCGCTCGTCCAGTGCATACCCGCGGATACTCAGTCCTCGGGCAAGGGCGACGGTCAAGAGCCGCTGACAAACGCTTGTCGCCTCCTCGCCCCAGTGGCTACATACCACCCCGACCCGGAAGGCTTCCGTGCCGCTGCGCTTGGGCCAGCCACTTCCGCCCTGGCGCTGCCAGCGCTGCGCGACTGCCTCGCGATAGCGTCGACCGAGGAGCGCGCACAGTGGTGCGGCGTCAGTTCGCGCGCTCAAGCGCCGCAGGGCCTCGTTGAGCTCGGCTTCGCGCCAAGCCGGCCA
Organism: Casimicrobiaceae bacterium; assembly: GCA_026646885.1. Classification (GTDB taxonomy): domain Bacteria; phylum Pseudomonadota; class Gammaproteobacteria; order Burkholderiales; family Casimicrobiaceae; genus JACPUX01. The sequence goes on from JAPKHK010000007.1 coordinate 111,854, forward strand.
ACTCGCGGCCTCCTCGGCCGCGCCTCGCCACGCCTGCGCATCTTCGCCATCGGCGGGGAGCGTCAACTGAGCGAGAATCTTTCGGGCGGATGCCGGCAAGCGCTCTGACAAGCGCAGGTAGAGTTGCTCGGCCACGGCCGTCTCGCCGCAGTCGCGCAACGCTTCGTCGAGCTCCAGCCAAGCCGCGGCGGAGATGTCCGCCGCGCTCGCTGCTTGCCGCAAGGCCGCTGTGGCTTCTTCCGCGCGGCCGCTCTGACGCGCCAACACTGCGCCCAGCAACAGCGCTTCGACACAGTCCGGTGCTTGGCTCAGCGCCGCCGACACTAGCGTCGCGGCGCCCCTGCCATCGCCCCGCTGCATAAGCAAGCGCGCTAGGGCGATCTGCATGCGCGGCAGGGAATGCCAGCGCAGCGCTTCGCGCCACGCCTGGGTGGCTTGGTCGAGATGCCCCAGCCGCTCCCAGGTTTCCGCCAGCGCGCACTGCGCCTCGACCCCATGGCGATTGATTCGCACCGCTTTGAGCAGCACCAGCAAGGCGTCGGCGGGACGGTCCCCGTCAATCTCTGTCCGCGCCTTGTTCAGCAACTCGCGGTAGTCTTTCACGCTCCGCGGTCCCCAGGCAAAGAACGTTGTCGTTCGCGACGCCTTGCCGACGGTCCGACGAGACGGGAAAACACTTGCCGGACGAAGCTCCCAGAAATTCGATGCCAGATCTGCTTGCGACTGGGCATGCACGGTTCGGGCGCGGCGGTTTGTGCGTCACCGCTGCTCGCGGATGGCGCGTTTCCCGGTATTGCACCGAGCGAGGTTGCGAGGCTCAGCGACGTATCGTCCGCACCCTGTGCGTGACCCTTGAGCGCGGTCAACCGAGACGCCACCGCATCGCGAATTGGCCGCAAAGGATCGGCGTCGATAAATTCCGACACGCGCGCGAGGTACTCCGGGTGCCGCTCGAGAAGTAGCTGCATATTGCGCCTGCCCAGCTCGTCTTTCTTTCCATCGAACGAGCGCCCACCCAAGTGCAACACCAGGGTGTCTTCACTCAAGACGTTGCGGTAGCCCGCCTTCCAAGCACGCATACAGAAGTCGTTTTCTTCACCGTAGCCTAGGCCGAAAGCCAGATCGAAGTTGCCTATTCTCCGCAGAAGCTCACGTTTGATGTAGAAGCAAAAACCAACACCCGTGGGCAGATCGGGATAGGTCGGCACGGCCGCGCCTTCCATCGCGAGATTCAGCAACTCCGGATCATCGAGTTCCGACCAGGGGTTGTCCGCACAAAACCGAGGAAAGGAACAAATCTCCGCATTGTTGGAGAATGGGGTCACGGTGCCTATGCGCGCGTCGGAGGCCGCGCAACGCCTCAGCTTCGTCAACCAGCGAGACGTCACCACGGTATCCGAGTTAAGCAAAACCACGTCGTTGTCGGACAAAGCCATTCCGCGGTTTGCCGTGCCCACGAAACCGAGGTTTCTATCGTTCTCCAGCAAAACCCAATGCTGAGGGAGATGGGCCCGCAATTCGGCAAAGTACTGGGCGATCGCGGGATCGGGCGAGCGATCATCGATCAAGATGAGGCGGTAAGGTGGTTCGGTGCGGGTCCGGACGCTTTCCACGCAACGCCGTACCTCGTTCGCCGCGTTGTAAACCGGAATTACGATGTCGACCCCGTCACAGGGCGTCTTCATGGTTTGCGCCGCTCCGTCCCGACATCGACTTGCGAGCAGTTCATCAACATTGCCAGCCCCCGCGAACACCGAGCCTCCGCGCCACGCGCGCCAAGGGACGACTGGCGACGATTTGTTCCAATGTCGCTATCGGTCATACTCTCGCCGCTGGTCATCGCCAACAATGCGAATCGAGTCGCTTCCGCCCAAAGTGCGTTACCATGAATACTCAAGCGAGTGCGCTCCTGCGGGGGATTTCCCCGATCGCATTTCCAGGCGCCGGAACACGGGCAAAAATTCGGAGCACTCTATCAGGAAGCATTCGTCGATGTGGAGGCTCGGGGAAGGGCATGCGCAAGGCGTGACAAAGGCACGGAAGCAGTCATAACCCCGATCCCTGGCAAACTACCCAGGGCACCGGCTGCTTAACTCCCAGGCCGTTTGAGCAAATGATGCTATTTTAACGCCTTTAGGGCGCATTGGATGGGAAGAAGAGATCCGCATCCGGCCAGCGATGCCAGGCGGCGGAATCCTCCGCGAGCAATCCTTCGAAGAGGCTGGCTGCCTGTTGGGCCAGAGCCTCTTCACTGCCCGCCGCGAGCGCGGTCTTGATGTCGAGCTGACGTTGCCCGGTTTCGGCGTTCAAGCGAAAAACGAATGGCACCATCGGCAGGCCGAGTTCCATCGCCAACGCAAAGAGGCCGCGCGGTAGGCTGGTCTCCCGCCCGCGCACGGTGACCGGAAGCGATTCAGGCGTCTGGCAGCGCGGCACGTCGAGCAAGCCGACCAACACGCCGCCGCCGGTAAGATGTTCACGGATCCTCGCTTTGGCCCCGCCGAGGTAGATGACCGGCTCGCCGCAGGCGCGCTCCACGGCGCGGTTGCGCAGATGCGCGTAGCGGCCGCGCCAATCGTCAGGGAGCGGCGAAGCACCGATCGGCGTGGAGAGCATCGCCGGGCGATGGCCGGCGCGGCGCAGGTGGCGCAGCGACCAGAACCCCGTACCCCAGTGAAAAGTGAAGGCGATGAACGGACCGCGCGCTGGCCAGCGCCCGCGCACTTCGACGCAGGTGTCCAGCCAGGCGTCACCACGCGTCAGCGAAAAATAGAGATCGGCATGGTCGACCAGTTTGACGAAGCGAAACCGCCTCACCCAGGACTGATCCACCGCAGAGCCCGGCGCTCTGGCCGCCTGCGCGCGGGCAGCCAGAGTTTCCTCTCGGTAGAGCGCCTCGCAGGCGGCGAGGCGGCGCAGCCAGGCGGCGGCGAGGCGCCAGGGCAACAAAGCAGCGCTGCCCGGCGCAACGAAGAGTTCGAGGAGATCTTGTCCGCGACTCACATCAAACCTCTTTCGGCGGTTCGGCGGCAGTTGCCCCCTCAACGAAGAAATCCTGAACATGCGCCCACATGTGCCACGCGGGCGAGTCAGCGGCGATAAGGCGCTCGAGGATTTGGGCGAAGTGGGCGGCCAGCTCGTTCTCATCGTTTCCCGAGATCGGATCGGAAATCCGCAGTTGGCGGGCGCCAGTATCATGATTCAGACCCATGCTGAAGACGACGATGGGCACGCGCAAACGTACCGCGATTCGGATCACGCCCTTGGGCAGCCATGCGGGTCGCTCAAAAAGGCGCGCCGGAAGACTGCCGCGCGTTTGGGCGAGCGGCACGTCCAGTGCCGCGGTGACATTGTGCCCTTGTCGATAGATTCGGCGCATTTGCGCCGGGGCGTTGCCTGTGTAAATGAGCGGGCGGGCGGCCGCGCGGCCTGTCTCCCACGCACGCAGGCGCGCGTACCAGTAACGCAGGGGCGCCGCACGAAAGGTCTCTCGATCAAAATGAACGGACAGAAACGCGGCGCTGTGCCGGTGATGACTGAGGTGGCGCAGCCCCCAAAGGCCGGCGCCCCAGTGGAAAAATGCGGCGAGGAAAGGGCCGCGCTCCGGCCACCGCCCCTCTACGGTGACATGACGAGCAAGCCAACGGTCGGAGCGAAGAATGGACAAATACAAATCGGCGTGATCCACCAGACGGACCAGGCGGTGCGCGTTCTGCCAGGCCTTCTCATCTGCGGAGGGTTCGATGCTGCGCACGCCGGCAAGGGCCTGCTCGGTCTCCTGGGGGAATACCCACGACATGCGGGCGATTCGCCGAAGAAAACGAAATCCCCATGGCCAGGGCAGGCAGGCCGCGGTAAACGGAACGAGGAAAAGTTGTAGCGCGTCGCGCAGCGCTTCTTTGCCGGACACGCGCTAGCCGTCCAGCCAGGTATGGGGCAGACGGCACAGGCCGACCTCCCGACTGTCGCCGCTCACGCGAAGCTCGATCTCCCACGTGTCGAAGAGCCGCAATGCTTCGGGATCCATGGCATGCGCCCGGATTGCATAGTTGCCCGGCAGGGCGGGGAGATCATGAAAGCGAATCGCGAAGCGAAAGTGATGGGCATCGATGGGCGCAGGCCGGAAGCCGTCAATGTCGCTCAGCACGCCATAGAGCGGTGTACCGTCGGCGCGCACCATGCCGACCACGACCACCGGAACGCGACCATCATCCGAGTAAGCGATACCGCTGACGCGGAAGCTGCCACCGTGCGGAACCGTCTCTAGCGCCCGCCCGAGATCATCCTCCAGACGCAGCTCGACAATCGCGTAGGCGCCTTGGGGGGGGCGTTCCTGGGCACGAAGCGCACGTGCCGCCGCCTTCGCCGCGGCTTCCTTCTGTTCGTGATAGGCAAGGTAGGCCTGAGTGACCTCGGTGGCATTGCCGATTTGGCGGCTTTCGCCGTGGTGCAGCCAAATCGCTCGCTGGCAGAGCTTTTGGATGTGGTACATGGAATGCGAGCAGAGCAGCAAGGTGCCGCCATTACCGAGGAAATTCTCGATCCACCGGATGCACTTTTTCTGGAAGGATTCGTCGCCCACCGCCAGAACCTCGTCGGTGATCAAGAGCTCCGGCTCCAGCGCGGTTGCAACGGCGAAACCCAGACGGACCACCATGCCCGAGGAATAGTGCTTGATCGGCTGGTCGATATGCTCGCCGATGTCGGCGAAAGCGATGATTTCATCACGTTTGGCGCGTATCTGCGCCGCGGAGAGCCCCAGTAGCGCGGCTGCCAGGTCGATGTTCTCCAAGCCGGTGTATTCGGGGTGAAAACCGCTGCCGAGCTCCAGCAGGGCGGAAACGCGCCCCTGAACTTGGCACTGCCCCCGCGAGGGCTTGATCACCCCGGCGATGATCTTCAATAGGGTCGACTTTCCCGCGCCGTTTTCGCCGATCACACCCAGCGACTCGCCGCGCCGCAACTCCAAACTGACGCCATCCAGCGCGCGATAATGATCCTTCACTCCGGTACCCCGTAGCAGGGCGAGAAAGTTGCGCAGCTGGCTGCCGGAGTCATTGAGCCGCGGATAATCCTTCCCGATGTCCCGGAGCGTAAGCAGATTGGCCATGGTTAGCTTGCCAGATAGCGGCTCAGACGAAGTCCTCGAAGTAGGGCGAGAGCCGCCGAAAGAACCACCGACCCAGCAGCAGAATGGCCGCGGCGACCAATAGCGCGACTAAATCGCTGATCTGCGGTGTGGGCAGGCCCGCTTCCAGGGCATCGCGCAGACGCGTGACGATGTAGCTCATCGGGTTGGCCTCGACCCAAGGACGCAGATCCTTCGGCACCAGGCTCAAGGGGTAGAGGATGGGCGCGAGAAAAAAGAGGACTTGCATGACCGGGTTGAGGATGTGTTCCGTATCCTTGAGAAACACCTGGAGGCTGGCAAAGAGCAGGGCGAAACCGCAAGCACCGACGAAAAGGACTGCCCAGAGCCCCGCAGCCAGAGGGGCGCCACTTGCCGTCAGCGGTTGGCCGATGGCCCAAAGAACCAGCATCACGAGAGTGTAACCTGTGGCGTGCAGGGTGAAGGTGGCGGCGACGCTCGCGTAGACGATCAGTTCATGGGGAAAAGCCACCTTCTTGATCAGTCCGGCGTAGGCTTGGATGACCACGGTGCCGCGCAGCAGCGCTTCCTGAAAGGCCAGCCAGGGCCACAGCCCAATCGCCACGAAGAGCAGGAAGTGCCTACCGGTGAGTTCGGGTGGGCGGAAGACGATAGTGAAGATGAAGGTGTACACCCCCAGGAGCAGCAGGGGGTGCAGGAAGGCCCAGAACTTACCGCTCACCGAGCCAATGTAGCGAGTACGCAGCTCCCGGCGGTAAAAGTTGCCCAGGAGCGCGCGATGACGAAGTAGCGGGTTGGCGGGGCCGTTTGGATCTGCCGAAGAAGGGTGCGAAGGCAAGGGCCTCTGCTCCAGTAACACCGAGCCGTGAAATGGACTCCGACTACTTGTTCTTTCCGTCCGCTGCCGCAGCGGCGCGCAGCATTTCCGGGGTGATCTTCAGATAGATCGTGTCGACGGCCTTTTCGTCGATCTCGATGCTCTGATCGGTCTCGAACTGACTTTGCATGGTCCTGAAGGCATCGCTGACAAACTTCTGCCTCAACTCGGACAAGATTCCGCTTTTCACTTCGTCGAAGGTCTTCTTTCGCGCCGGCTTGCGATCGACGAACTTGATGACGTGAAAACCATACTGGCTTTCCACCACATTGCCCAGCGGTTCCTTGGCACTCAAGCGAAACGCTTCTTCGGAAAAGCCCTTGACCATTCCGCCGGCCTCGAAAAAGCCGAGATCGCCGCCCTGCGCCTTGGAGCCGGGGTCGTCAGAGTGCGCGCTTGCAAGCGTGGCAAAGTCCGCGCCCGCGACGAGTTGGTCGCGAATCTTCTGGGCCAGCGCCTGGGCCTCGTCGCGCTTGCGGGTCTTGGTATCGATGAGGATGTGCGCGGCTCGCACCTGCTCGGGAGCGACAAATCGATCGGTCTGAATGGTGTAGATCTCCCGCGCATGCCGGGTATGAGCCTCGATTTGGGCGTCGAATTCCTTGCCGGCTCGGGCGTGCAGGTGATCGTAATAGAGCGCCGTCAGCACCCGGTCAGTGCCCAAGGCGATGGCGTGCTTGTTGAGGGGGTCTTGATCGAGGCCGAGCTTTCGGGCTTCGGCGGCTAGGGTCTTGGCCTTGAGCAGATTGTGAAGGACTGTGGCAATGCGTCGTTGGCTGACCAGGACTTGGCCGCGCAGCTCCTCCGGCAAACGCAGGAGGTCAGCGCGAAAGTCCCCGACGGTGACGGTCGCAGCCTTGCTCGACGCCAACGGCTGGTCGAAGTTGGTGGAGGACTCGCTGGCCAGGGTGGGCGCGGGGGAGTAGCTGGCCGCAAGCAGCAGGGTAAGAGAGAGGCGGAGAGTAGTTTTGGCGGTTCGGCTCATAACGAGGTGAAGGGTGCGTAGGCAGATTTTCGGGTGGGAAAAACCATGAACCCGGCCTCGGCCGGGTTCATGGGCGGCAAGTTCGTCCGCAGGACTTTAGTACGGACCTTGCCTAGGGTCGGTTAATCGTCAGCTTGGTTGGGCATGCAGTATTCGCTGCACAGGTAAATTGCAAGCCGCCGGAGTAGTTGCGGTTGGTGATCGTCAAATAGTAGGTGGTGTCAGGCGATAGCAAGGGGGTTCCGCCACTGCCAAGATAATAAGATAGCGTAATGGTGTTGCCGATCTGATAACTAATCACACCCGCGCCATTGTATTCGGCGCACGGGGTGGTGGCCAGCACGACCATCTTCGACTCCCCGCTTTGAACGGTCGGGCCGGCGAGGATGCCAGCGGCTTGCGAGCCGATATAGTTGGGCGTCTTGAAGGCGACAACGTAGGCATCCTGGCCGAGCATCTGCAGCGGGTCGTTAATGTCGCGATTGAGCGCTTCAGTGGCCAAATCGTGTTCCAGGTAATGGGTCGTGCGAATTCCGCTGATGTTGGTGCAGCTGGGCGCGTTGCTGGGAGTGCCCGGCGAGACGGTTACCGAAGTGCTCGGTGCGGGGGATTGGCAGACCGCGGTGCCGCCGCCGACGGGGGTATTGCAAACACTGACGTTGATGGTGTGCGTCGCCGCGCTCGTGCCGCTATTGGTGATGCTGGTCGATGCGCTGCTCAAGCTACCGAAAACGGCACCGTTACGGCTCCATTGGTAGCTCGTGGTATAGCCGCTGCCGCCGGTGTTGACACACCCGGTCAAGCCGAAACTGATAGCGGCGCCGGAAGCCACTGGGGATTCGGGCGTGTAGGTAATCGCACAGTTGGAGGGGGTGGGCGTGACATTGAGGGCATTGACGACCGCGGTCGCCCCCGCGGTGGCACAAGAGCTGCCGCCCGTATCGGCCTGGCTGGGGTCGTTGCACACACGCGCCGTGATGCTGTAGCTGCCAGCGGCGAGGCCATTGAGCGCGCCCGCCGCCAAAGTGGCGGACTGACTGGATTGGACGGTGGTGCCCACGAGCCAGCGATAGGCGGGGTTGGTGCCCAGACCCGTGCAGCCAACGGTAAACTGCGGCGAAGTGCCGCCGCTGGTCCAGCTCGTCGAACTGGGGCTGACGGAGCAATTGCCCGGGGCGGCAATCGGCGCGTCGACGACTTTGTATGCGGCGGTGATGGAAGCGCTCACCGCGCCGGCCTGCTCGGCGCGCAAGCGGTAGGACACCAAGCTGCCGATGGCGGCATCGCTGGGAACCTTGACGGCAAATTGGGCGTCGGTTTGGCTGGTGGCGATCGGCGCTTCACCGTCGCTGGGCAGCAACTGATAGCTCAAGGGCACATTGGATGTGGAGCCTTGACCCTTGGTGCAGGTACCGGTGAAGAGCAAAGTGTCGCCGCGGCGAGCGTCCACCACTCTCGCCGGTGTGGCATTTGGTGCGCTGGTCAGGCTGACGCCAGCGAAGCTGGTGCACTCCGGTGCCGGTGGCACGGCGCCGCCGGGACAGGTGAGGGTGCGCGCGCTTCGATTGAGATTGATGTCGTTGACGGCGCAATTGGTATTGAAGCTGAGCGTCGCTTCAGCCGCTTCGGGACTGGCGAAATAGCTCAGGGTTTCAGCCGCCGCGGCAGCAGAAAAGACCTGGAGGGCCGCGACTAGCGGCGTCAGTCGATAAATCGGGGGGCTCATCTAGCTCTCCTATCACAATGCTCGGTGCACATCGCTCTGGTGAGCTTCTCGGTCTCACGGGCCTGCGGGCGCTGTGCACAAGGGAGGCGTCTATCCCCAAGGCGCCACTGGTCGGGAAGTCTATCTTGGCAGTGCCACAAAAGCAAGGCCCGCCGGGCCGCTCAAAGGCAGCGATTAGCGGATGAAAACGGGGGTAGTTCGGGGCATGAGAGGCTAGGGCGCATCCGAACGATCTGCGCCCGGTGACCGGTCGGCGTCGCCGGTCGTAGCGAGGGATGCACGAAAAAAAACGGGCGGATCGCTCCGCCCGTTTGGTACTGCTTTGCCACGACTTCCCGGATTCGATCAGGGAACCGGGGCGACGACGCCGAAGGTGATGGACTTCGACCCCTTGTGGATGAAGTTGCCGCCGAAGTTGGCGAGCACCGTGCCCGTCGCCGTCGGCATGTTGTTGTAGGTGAAGCGGTTGACCGCGAAGCCGATGCTGGGCAAGCCGTAGTAGGTTGCGAAGTCGGCCGTGGAAGCCGCCGCCGAACCCGCGGCGATGTAGGTCGTCGCGCCACCAACCAACCGGTGGGCAGTGCCGTAGGTCGCGATCGTGCCGGCAGGCGCGGAAGCGGAGCTGTAGGCAACCAGCGGGAAGCCCAAGCGCATCCAACCTTCCGGAGTTGCGTAGTTGGGAATCGGCGCAGCCACGTTTCGCGAATTGACGGACGCAAGCACATTGCTGTTGTTGAACGTGATCACGTTCGCTTCCCAGCATAGGCGCGGCGTAACTTCTCCGGGCGCGGGCGGCGAGAATCCACCCTGAGCAACCGGGCTGCGCTCTTCGCGGTCCCACATGCGGATGGAGACGTTGTCGCAAGCGCCATCCGAATAGTTGCGCTGGAACAGCCCCAGAACAGGAATCTCGGCGTCAACCATGTTGCTGAAGTAAACGCCCAGCGCCGGCTCGTAGTAGTTCCACTTGGTCGGGAAGGTGACCACCCAATCCGTGCCATAAGCAGCGTTGTTTGCGGAGCCGTCGACCACATACTCGTTGACGATGGCGTCATGCATCAGCACCGCGCTAACCGGATCCGCCGGCAAGTTCCAGATCAAGCTCCAGGCCGTCTGCACCAACATCGGAGCACCACCGACGTTACCAAAGGTCGTGCTAACCTTCGGAGTCACGTTGGCGAGGTTCGGGAAGATCGTGCCGGGGTTGTTCCAGAGCACAATGTTGCTGAAAGCATCGAGGGCGACGGGGTCCGCGGTGTAATCCGTGCCTTCGAAAACGTTGACCACGGTTTCGCCGCCAAAGAGACCACCGGTAGGCGCAACCATGTATTGCCCCATACCCGCGACCGTATTGTCGGCTGCCTGAATGGCCGTGCAGTTGAATCCGACGGAGGTTGCCAACGGGACGAACGGCGCCATGGTGCCGCGCGCGTAGGAGTTGGTGTGGGTCGCCCAAGCCGCAGCGGTGGCGTGAGTGATCACGCCCATTTCGATGATTTCGAAATAACCCTCGCGGCCACGATCGAGATCCTGCGGGCTGCCGTCCCAAGCCGGAACGCCGGTGGTGGGATTGAAGCCGCTATAGGCGTAGTTCACGAAGGGCTGGCCGGCGGCCGGCAGCTGCGCCGGCGTCGTGCACGAGGTGTCCGAGGTCTTGACGGCAGCGCCTGCAGCGGTCGGGATGATCGCAGCGGTCCACACGTCATAGGGGGACAGGTACAAGTTGAAGTCCAGGGTTTCACGGGAGTTCTTGCCCTCCATGAAACGGACCTTGACGCCCTTGACCGAACCCGTGGAGTTCACCACCGACAGCAGTGTGTTGTACGCGTTACCGTTGGTTTCGCGAACGGTATAGTACGGGTAGATCAGAACCTGACCCAACCCGTCCGGGTTCACGTACACCGCTTCCGCGGCACCCGTGACACCCAGCGCGCTCACCCCAGCCAGGGCGGCGTACAGCGATTTTCTTTTGAACGTATTCATGGTTGTTAATGACTCCTCTATTTCAAGATTTAAAGTGATCACTTTAGAATCAACAGCAGTCCAATCTTATAACAGCTAGTTGGGATTTACAAATGGTTTCTCTTTCGCACACAAAGCCCTCCTTGTCTTGCCGCCAGGCTCATTTGGTGAGCACCAGCCCGGCGTTTCCGTTCTCGATCAGCCAAGTTTCGTTCAGCGGGGTAGTCACGTTTTTCATCATGATCGTACGTTACCAGCAACCTGACCTTGCAGACCGACTCCTTACATTCCACGGCATCCACCTCGGCTTTGCGCCATAGGCCTGGCTTGATGCCAGACTGATAGCGCTCCAAGGAGACGGCTTGACGGGTTCCCTCGCTCAAAAACGTATACGCTCGCGCAAGATCCCCGTCGATCAGCGCCAACCAGCGGTCTTTGGCCCGAGCCGCCACCAACTCGGCGGGCTCTTTAACCGGAACCGCGGCACAGCCGGCAAATAATCCTATTGCCGCCGTTGAAGCCAGAAACGCCCAAAACCCGCTTTTCCCGCCCCTACGGAACTCGCCGCGGTCACTCTGCTCAGGGCGCTTGCCTTGCGCTACCCGTGGCTCAAACTCGCTTTGCTGCATCATCGCTTTCACTTTCGGTAAGCCTATACAAATCACAAAACAACGTCAATTTGGCCCAAGGACATTGTCCTGCGCCTCCGCCCACTGTTGCGGGTATACAACACTCGATCCGGTCAGGGCTTGGCCTGCGCCCCCGAAACCGCCTGCGGGGCCGGGAATACTCCTTCGAGCAAGCTCATCTTGCCGCGCAACTCGTCCATCACGTCGCGCAGCTGGTGGTCGCTGGAAATCACCCGGGGGGTGATGAACATCACCATTTCCGTGCGCTTGGTGGACCGGGATTGCTTGCCAAAGATGGCGCCCAGCACCGGAATCTCCGAAATGAACGGCAAGCCGCTGCTTTCCTGGGTCTTGTCTTCGCTGATCAGTCCGCCCATGACCATGGTCTCTCCCGATTGTGCGGTAATGGTACTTTGTGCCGTGGTGCGCGTAATGACCGGCGAATCGATGCCCGAGGTGCTGTTTTTCACCGCCTTGCTGACTTCGGCGTTGAGTTCCAGGGCCACCAGGCCGCCCGCGTTGATGTGTGGGGTCACCGACAGCAAGATACCCGTGTCCAGATATTGGACCGAATTGATGATGCCGGTGGTGGTGCCGCTGACCGTCTGCGATTGCGAGGTCGTCGGCACGCGCTGCCCGATCTGGATTTGCGCCTTCTGATGATCTGTGGCCAGGATGTTTGGGCGCGAGATCACCTTGACGCGAGAGTCGCTGGCGGTCATTCCGAAAGCCCCGGCCACGCCGCCCGGAGCCAAGGCGCCGAGCGCACCACCCGGTTTCCAGAGGTAGGAGAAGCCCGGGGCGATGGTGCCCAGCGTGCCGGAGGTACCCGTGAGCAGGGACCCTTGAAAATGATCACCGTGGCGAAAATAGCCTTGCAGGCCGAGGTCCAAGCCATCGCTGAGAGTCACCTCCGCAATGACCACGTCGATCATCACCTGGCGCGGCGCGATGTCCAGCTTCTTGACCGCCGATTCGATCAAGGCATACTCGGCGGGATTGGCCATGATTAGCAGCGCGTTGTTGTCCTTGTCGGCAATGACGCTCACGTTCTTGGCGATCACCAATCCCCCGCCCGGCCCGGCGGCGGCTTGTGGAACCGGACTTGCCGGCGCGGCCGGCTTGCTCGCCGGCGCTCCGGGCTGGGCCGGCGTGGAGCTGATGGTCGCCGGCGTCTGCCCTGGTGCCAGCGTGGGCGCGCTCGTTGTGGTACTCGGCGCCCGGCCGGTAAAGGCCTGAGTGAGCAGCGCCGCCAGTTTCTCGGCGCGGCCATTCTGCACTTGATAGACGAAGATCCGTGCGCCGCCGCTGTCTCCGCCTTTGTCGAGGCGTTCCACCCAGATCTTGGCCTGTTCGAGATAATGCGGTTGCGGCGAAATCACCAGCAAAGCGTTGAGGCGCTCGATGGGGATGATGCGCAGCAGGCCGGCCAGCGGCCCGACATTCTTGTCGCCCATGATCTTTTCGATCTCGCCGTACACCGTCTTCACCTCGGCGCTGCGCAAGGTGAAGATGCCGACCGACATTCCCGACATCCAGTCCACATCAAACATTTCGATGGTGTTGACGAGGTGCTGCAACTCGCGTTCTGTGCCAAAAAGAACGAGCATGTTGCGCAAGTCATCCGCCCGCATCGAAGCGGCGTCCTTGACGAAGGGATCGAGAATGCGCGCCATCTCGCGAACCCCCACGTACTTGAGTGGCACGAGGCGTACGCTGAATCCCTGCGGCAGCGGCTGTCCACTCGTTCCGAGTTGAGGCGTGAGCACGCCGCGCACGGCTTGCGCCACCGGCACGATGCGAAAGATGCCCGCCTCCTTCACCAACGCGGCACCGTTCATGCGCAACACCGTTTCCAAAGTTGCAATGAGTGCACCGCGCGCGATCGGTTTGGTGGTGCGCAGCGTTACCACGCCGTTGACTTGCGGGTCAAACAAGTAGGCTTCGTTGAGAATGTCCGTGAGAATGGTCTTCACGACCTCGCGCACATCCGCACCGTCGAAGTTCAGTGACACCTCCTCGCCCGCGGTTTTCGCTTCCGCCTCCGCGAGGTTGGCGCGCGCTGGCAAAACGGTTTTGCCGGAACCGCGGTAAATCCGTACCTGATCACCGCTGCCTCCGGCCATGCTGGCCTCCGCCGCGTGGGGGGCGACGGCCTGCGGCCTTTCGCTGTCAGGCTTCGCCCGGCTCGCTTCCGGGCGCTGCGCCGATCCCGACGCGACAGACTCCGCGTCGGAACCGGGCAAACGCACCTGGGATCCCGTGCCGCAGCCTTGCAGCAGCAGTAATCCGCCGAGGAGCGAAGCAGCGACGTGTCTGCCGCTAAGATTCTTGGTCAATTTCATCATCCGTTCTTCCTTCTCCAGCCGCAATGCGGCCCGCTGGCTGGTTTCCCGCACCATCCGTGGCGGGCGGGCCCAATTCCCCATTCGTTCACCCCTGAGCAAACCGGAGGCTGGCGGGGGGTGGTGTCCAACACGGCTTCATTCCCTCGCCCGACGCGGTCGATCGACAAGAACCGGTCGCCGCTCGCCGGGTGCGGCTCCCGGTACTTCTCCAGGGCGCAACGCGCGCCCATCGGCGGGCGTGTTCTCCGTCACCGGCGCCTGTGGCCGAGGTGGTGCCGAGCTCACCGGCGTCTCTGGCCGAGGCGGAGCGGAGATCACCTTCGCCTGTGGCCGAGGCGGTGCCGAGCTCACCGGCGCAGGTGCGAGTGCCGGTGACCTCGCAGCGGGGGGGTGCCCCGGCGGGCGCCCGCCAGCTCCGGCACTCGTCGCGGCTCGCACCGGAATATAGGTCTTCAAGGGCAATACCTCGGTCTCTTCGCCTAGGCGCAATACGACCTGCGTGGGCTCGACCTTGTCGACGACCAGGTTCTTGATGGTGTCGCCTTGCGCCACACGGGTCTGTTTGCTGCCGCTCGCTTCGCGCAGCAGCGCGAAATTCTTGCCGCCGGCAAGCAGCGTGCCCATCAACACGAACTGCCCGCGCGGCATGCTGGGGCGCGCCTCCTGTGCCGGCGCCGCCGGCGCGGGTTGACGCGTCGGCGTGAGTAGCGGGCGCGCCGTGGTTTCGGCGTAGGCCTCGGCGCCGCCCGGCGGCGCGAAATCCCTCAGCAACGCCAGCGGCACCTCCGTCGACGAGGGTGCCGCCGCGGGTGTAACGACACCTTGGAATCCTCGCCCCCAATCCGTTTCCCAACCGATGAGGACAATCAGCAAACCGGCGGCAAGCATCAGGACGGCAAAGATCCTTTGGCGACTTTGCGTTTTCATCCGCCATCCTCCGCGGCGATGACGCCACTCACCTCCAACTGCACGTTGATGTCCGGCTCCACTCCGGGATTGGGCCGAAAGCCGCGAAAGACCGCCGTGCGCAGGCTCATCTGTTCGATAAACAGGAACGGCGTTTGGCTCTCCAGCGCCTGGAGCAGACGCTTGAGCGAAGGCGCATTGGCAACGAGTTGTACGGTTACGGGCACGATGCGGTGCCCACTGTCTTTGCGGGTCTGCCCGATCTGGATGCTCCCGAGCCGCGCGCCGTTGCTCTCGACGGCGCTGCGGACCATTTCTTGAACTTCAGCTCCAGCCAAATTGGCCGCGGTGGCCTTGAGATAGAAGCGGCGGCCATTGTGCGCCTTGATCGCCTCCAATGCTCTCACGTATTCACCGTGCTGCGCGGCGATACTCTGGAAGCGAGCCAGCCTGCTCTGATGATCCGCGAGCGCGGCGTCATACCGCTGGTGCATCCACCACACCGGGCCGGCAATGGCGACCACGAGGAAAAGCGTGGCTAGACCCAAGAGTGCCAGCGCGAGCCGCCGGCTGGGGGGCGTACCGCTCTGCGGCAGCTTCATGGGGTTGCCCTTGGCGGTGGGGAAATCATCCCGCCGACCGGTGAAGGTGAGGGTGCAGGTGCCGGTACGGCTGGCCCGATCGCCGGCGGGGCGGCTTGTGCGCTTGGCGAATCCGCCTTGATCTCAGTTGTATCTGCCGCGGCCGGCGCCAGCGCACCGGCCGGTACGCCGGCATCGGGCCCAGAGCGCTTCTTGATTTCCGCCGCCACGTGGAACATGTCTCCCGCACCCGGCTGACCTTTGGTCACTGGAGACTTGTAGGTCGCTTGGGTGAACAGCCCCGATTCCTCGAAAACAGAAATCAGTTTGCCGGAAATGCCGGTTTCCCCGCGGACGTGCATTTCGTGGTTCTTGGCAGGGTTCTTGACGTCAGACTTGATCTCCAAGAGGTGAGCCCAGGTATCGTCTGGAAGAATTCGTGTGGTCTCGTTCAGAACTTCGATCGCCATGGGCTGAGCGTGCTTCTTGGCCAACAAGAAGTTGTGCTCGTCCCGCTGCGCCAAGAATTTTCGGTGCAATATTTCGGCCGCGTCGGCCCGCGTGCGTGCGTCGCTCACCAAGGGTTCAAGCGCCTGCAGTTGCGCGCGCTTCTGCGCGACGGGCAGAATCAAGGCGGCCAAGGTTAGGATCGCAACTGCGCTCATCGGCAAGAGCATCGCCCAACGATCCGGCGAGCCGCGACGAACCAAACGCTCCGCCGGCAAGAAATCGAGCGCGTTTGCCGTGCCTTGCGGTAGCTCCGCGAAAAGCCCGGCGGCCGCGAATCCAAGCCCAGTCGCTCGCGCCAAAGCGCGCTCGGCTCGCTCTTTGGGAACGACCCCGATTTCGATGGTCAAGCGCTGCCGCGAGTCGTCACGCGCCAGCACGAGGGTGTCGAAATAGGCCTGGTCGGGTTTGTAGGGCGTGTAGCGATCGAGTTCGAAGCCAATGGCTTCACGCAAGTTCTCCGCCAGCGCGGCGGGAACCTCGATCTTGCGGCGCAGAACGTCTTGCTCGGGCAAAACTACCAGGGCCGAGCGCTCACGCCCCGCCAGAGCCGCCGCAGCCGAAGCGGGAAGTTCCTTGGCGTCGCTTTCCGCGCCCGGCCAACGGGCGATTTCGGTCCAGGTTTCGTCAGTAAGATCATGCAGTCGATACTCGCCGCTGGCGATTTGCAGTGCCAGGCTGGCGCGCGCGGGACGCAGCAAACCACGCAGCCAAGGTGGCGCGACGGCCAGGAGCTCGCCGCTCCACCAGCGCCAAAAGGCCGCGAGACCGCTCCCTTCCAGCATCGCGCCCAGCTGTCTTGCCGTGTTTTCGCTCACCCAAGCCAAGTTCTCAATTTCCTTGCTTCGCGGATTCCGCGCTTGCTTCGCGCCAAGCCAAAAATATCGGCGGTTGACGCAAATTGCCAGTCAGGCGCGCGATCGCTTCGCGCACGAAGACTCCACCATCCTCCGTTCGCGCCTCGGCTCGAATCCGGAAAACGGCACTCTGTCCAGCCGCAAACGCCGCCGCGGCGGGAAAAGGCGGCACCGGCGCACCGTTGGCGAGGGCTGTCTGACGCTGCGCCAGGTAGGCCTCCACCTGTTCCAGTGTTGCCCCAGGCAACGCCAGCAACAACTCTCTCGAAGCAAACGGCGCGTTGATCCCCGCCTGGCGCGAATAAACGGTGAGGTGCGGCGCCAGGCGCGCATAGAGCGCCGGCGTCATGCCGAGCACGCGCTGCACGTCTTCGATACTATCGAACGGGGCATTGGCCGGTTTGTAGCTCCGACCCGCAGCCCGGTAGTCCGCCTCCTCCGCTCCGTTGGGCCGCCGCAAATCGTCAGCGTCGCGCCAATCCCCCATGGCATCGAGAAGCCGGGCCGCATCTTCGGCGGCAAGCCCGCCCAGCCTTTGGAGCACACTGAGAAGCAAGGGTTCAGCCGCCGTATTGATGTCAATTTTACCAGACTCATCACTGATGCTCACGCGCAGGCGGCTTCCTGCCTGCTGCCACTCGTAAATCTGCCCGCTGCGTTTCCAAGCCTGCGGTGTGTTCTGCGGCCGGCTCGTCTCATGGATGGCACGATAGATCGCGCCGTCCGCCGCGGCTTGCGCCTGCGCCACGGCCAGCACGTTGCGGGCCACCTGCGCCTCCGTGCGCAAGCTGTAGGCAAAGCTCGCCGCAATCATGGTGAGAAGAGCGAGGACCCAGAGCACCAGAACCAGGGCAATGCCCTTCTGCACCCGTGGCGAGCATGGCATCAGCGAAGGTCTCGTCGCGCTTCTCATCGGCAGCGCTGATGGAAACTATCCCACCGGCAGTCCGCTTCGCTACCGACCATGGGCGCAACCAGCAGTTCCGGCCAGGCCCCTGCTTTTTCCGGCCTGACCTTGAGTTCGATCAACATCGGCAGGCGATCGGGGTCCTGCCAAACGTCCCGCCAACTGGGTGACTGAGCAGCCGCCTGCCGTCCTTCGACGCCGAAGTAGCGCAGCCTGATTTCGGCGATCTTTTCGGCAAGGACGGTTTTCTCGCCGTCGCCAAACTCGGGGAACGCCAACATCTCGCGGTCGGGCACCAGTCGCCGCAGCACCAGGCGCTTGCTCTCGCCGTTGGGCTCGAGGGCGAGCTGAAACCAGGACAATCCGCCCTGCCCAGCCCGCGCTACCAGCGGCGCGGTGAAGCGTACCCGCTCGGCATCGCCGACAAAGGCCAGCGGCGCGCCCTGCGCCTTCTTCCAACGCCAGGGCTGAAGCTGGCTAAATTGGGTACGCAAAAAGCTCTCGGCGATGCGCATCTGCCCCACGGTGTCGATATGCTCTTCGCCGGCGTCCCAACTATGCGTCGCCAGGCGCAAGGCGCCGCCGACCAAGAGCATCACCATGCCGAGCAAGGCAAAGGCAAGGATGAGCTCGAGCAAGGTGAAGCCGCGAACACGAAGGCGCATGCGTCACTCCACTGGAACCAGGCGCAGAGTCGTCAACGACACGCTCGATGTTCCGCCTCCGGGGCCGGGCCAGCTCACTCGCACTTGCGCCTCCAGCAGTTTGGCACCGAGCGATGGTTCCACTACTGCGGACACTCCGGCCACGGCGCCCTCGCTGCCCGGGGGCGGCTCGTAGGGTCGAATCTCCAAAGTCCAGCTGAATTTGCTGTCCGCGATGTCGCCGCTCTCCGCGCCGGGGCTGAGCCTGGCACCGTAACCCAGCGCGGCAAGCCGGCTCTGCGCGATGAACGCCGCGCGAGTGGCATCCTCGGCCGCCGCGGCGTTGCGCAGGGCTCCCGAGAAAACCCCGTGCAGTGCCGTGCCGACCAAAGCAAGCAAGGCAAAAGCCACCAAAACCTCGAGGAGCGAAAATCCGCGGCTGTATGACATATCAATCGCCAATACTGACTCTTCCGGTCATCCAATCGACGTCGACCTCGAACTTGCGCTCGCCGGAGAACACCGTGACACGCCCTCCGGTAGCCCCGCCATCCGGATAAAAGCGGATGCCGCCGAGCTTCTCGCTGATGACTTCTTGCTGACCTGTAAAAAGCTTGATCTCGATATCCCGCGGCAGGGCATACACGCGCGCATCACCGCTCACCGTGAACTTCTTGTTGTCCAGATCGATCTGGAACACGGCCTCGACACGCCGCCCGACCGCTGTCGCGCGGGCATGCCTCAGTCCCGCCGCGACGCTGCGCGCTGCCGCCCGAAGCTCAGCGCCACTGCCGGCGCCGATGCGCGCGGGCACGAGCGCGAGGAGCAAGCCCATCAGCGCTACGACCACCAGGAGCTCGAGCAGCGTGAAACCGCCAGAGCGCCCTCGCCCGCCGGCTATTGCCAACTGGCGATGTCCTTGTTTTCCCCCTCGCCGCCTTCGCGGCCATCGGCGCCGAACGAAACGATGTCGTAGGCGCCGTGCTGCCCGGGCGAGGCGTACTTGTAGTCGTTGCCCCAGGGATCTTTGGGCACGCTGTTGCCTTTGAGGTACGGGCCGGCCCAGTTGCTCGTCCCGGAGGGCGCTTGCATGAGGGCATTGAGGCCCTCCGCCGAAGTCGGATAGCGGCCCACGTTGAGCCGGAACAGATCAAGAGTCTGCCCGAATTGCTCGATCTGGATCTTGGCCGTGCGCGACTTGGCGTCACCGAAATAGTTCATGACCTTGGGCCCGGCGATGCTAGCGATCAACCCCAGGATGACCAGCACCACGAGAAGTTCGATCAGCGTCATGCCGGACTGCAAGCGAAGTGGGGATACAGCTTGAATCATGGGAAATCTCCTAAGCCGGCAAAGCCGGAACTCACAAACAGTCGCCTCTTGTTGCAGGCGCAAGAAAACGACCTCGTACGAACAAGCGGCACGCAGCGATTTCGAATCTTCGCATACACGTTCCTCAGTTCACCTCTTCTCCACGAACACGCAGAGTGGAGGCAACTCACGTCTGTGCAGCCAAGCCTTGGCACCGCTGGCGCCACGCATACCGCAGCGCCGCGGCTACATCCTTCGCGAAGCGCGGGCCATCGCACAGCGCCGACCCGGCCATCGCATCGCGAAGCGTGGCGCGCAAAGACGCGAGCCGCGCCCGATCCGTTGCCAGGTTCACCGCCCGCTCGACATACTGCTCGGCCGAATCCGCGACCAGGTCGCCGCGCCCGATGCACTCCAGCATCGCCGCACTCTGGCGCGCAATCATGCGCTCGGCGCGCAAGGCAATCACCGGCACGCCCATCCACAGGGCATCGCAGGTCGTCGCACCGCCATTGTAAGGAAACGTGTCGAGAGCGATGTCGAGATCGGCATATTCGGCGAGGAGCTCAGCATGGCTAGAGGGGCCGCGCCATTCGATCCGCTCCGAAGAGACTCCGAGCGCGGCGAATCGTTCCGTGAAATGGCGCCGCACCTCGAGCATGCCGTAGGCCACGCCCTTGAGCAAGAGTGTAGCACTGGGAATGCGGGCAAGAATTTCCGCCCATAAGCCCAACAACTCGGGATTGAGCTTGTCGGCGCGGTTGAAGCTGCCGAGAGTGATTCGCCCGCGCTGGGTGAGCGGCCCCGGCGAAACCGGCGGGGCGAATTCCGGCGGCGTCCAGCACAAGCGGGTTTCCGGCAAATAGAGTAGCTTCTCGGAAAAGCGCTGGGGCGATCCAGGCGGCGTGGTGCGCGGATCGGTGATGAGGTAATCGATAGTGGCCAGCCCGGTGGTGTCGAAGTAATCGAGCCAAGTGATCTGCAGCGGCGCGGGCTTGCGGGCGAAGAGCAGCAAGCGATTGCCGGGCGCATGACCGGCGAGATCGATGAGGATGTCGATTCGATCAGCGGCAATCAGGCGAGCCGCGGTTTCATCGTCGAGCTTGACGATTTCACGCCACTGATCGACGCTGCGCCGCAGCGCCTCGGTGACATCGTCGGTGTCCACCGTGGCGGAATAGGCGAAGAGCTGCAGATCGGACGCGCGCAAATGGGCTAGCACCCCGCGCAGGAATTGCCCGACGATCTTGCCGTTGAAACTCGGCGAAACCAGACCCACGCGCAGGGGCCGGTCCGGATCACGGTCGTCGATGGCCGCGGGCGCGGCCGGATAAAGCGGTGCGGCATAGCGCTCCGCCCAGCTGCGATGCAGGACATAGAGCTGCTCGTGGGAAAAACGTGGGTTGTAGTGCGCACAAATCAGATGATGGCTCTGCCACACCGAGTCGCCCGGGCTCAGCGCCATGGCGCGCTCGAAGCAAGTCACAGCCTCGTCGACCTCCCCGAAAGCCTTGAGGATGTTTCCGAGGTTGTTCCAGGCGGCTGCAAGATTGGGGTCTAGCGCCAATGCCCGCCGGAAATGCTCGGCCGCCTCGGCAAACCGGTCGGAGAGCACTAGGGCGACCCCGGCGTTGTACTGCGCCTCGGCGTTCCTTGCGAGCCGCTTGGCAGCGGGCAGTAGCAATTTCGCTGCCGCCGCGGCATTGCCCGCTTGCAGGGCAACCAGGCCAAGCAGATAGCTCGCTTCGCCGTCGTCGGCGCGCACACGCAGGATCACTTGCAGCGCGCGCTCGGCCTCCACCAGCCGCCCGGCCCGCAGGTGGTCCGCAGCCTGCGCGCGCAAGGCCATCGCGGTCGTGTCGGCAAGGCGGGCAGCGGCGGCAGACATGGTCAGCGCGCGAGGTCGTTGACGGAGTAGAGGCCGATCAGGATGGACATGATGATCAGCCCCACGAGTAGCGCCAGGCCGATGATCATCGCCGGCTCCAGCAGCGCCAGCAATCGCTTCACCGCGGTCTGAACTTCACGGTCGTAGACATCGGCGACGCGATAGAGCATTTCTTCCAGCCTTCCGGTCTCCTCCCCCACCAGCACCATGTGAATGGCCAGCGGCGGGTAGAGCCCGGTCTCCAAGAGCGGCTGACCCAAACCCCTACCCTCGCGCAATTTGACGATCACGCCCTCCAGCGCCTGAGCCAGGACCGTATTGCTGAGCGTGTCCTTGACGATGGTGAGGCCGTTGAGTAGGGAAACGCCATTGCCTAGCAAAGTGCCTAGCGTGCGCGAGAAGCGCGCGGTCTCGACCTTGGCGATCAGATCGCCGACCAGAGGCAGGCGCAGAAAACGCGCATCCCACTTGGCCACGGAGGCGGGCTTGCTCATTTGTTCGCGCCACCAGAGGCGCAGCACGATCGCCGCAAGCAGCAGCGTCCACCAGTAGTTGCGAAAGTACTCGCCCACGCTGATGACGATCTGTGTGGGCAGCGGCAGGGCTTTTCCTGCCTCCTCGAACATCTGCTGGAATTGTGGCACGACGAAAATCAGCAGTGCCATGAGGGCAGTGACCGCCACCACGATCAGGATCACCGGATAGATCAGCGCCGACTTGACGGTCTCGCCGAGTTCCTTGGCGCGCTCGAGAAACTCAGCCAGGCGCCCGAGCACCAGAGGCAAAGCGCCGCCTGCCTCCCCGGCACGCACGATGTTGATGTAAAAACGCGAGAAATGGCCTTTCTGAGCCTCCAATGCCTGGGACAGCGACGAGCCGCCGCGCAGGTCATCGCGGATTTGCTGTTGCAGTTCGCGCAGAGGCCCCGGCGGTGCGAGACTGATCAGCACCTGCAACGCACGATCCAATGGCAGCCCCGCTTTGAGCAGTGTAGCCAGCTCGCGGGTGAAGCCCAGGAGATCCTCGGAGCCTATGCGTTTCTTGCGAAACAGGGCACCCCGGCCGGACGTCTGGCCTGCAGGCAGACCGGCCCCTGCCGCCAAGGTTTGCTCGACGCGTATGGGCATGAGGCCGAGGTCGCGCAGGCGCTCGACCACCGCGCTTTCCTGCGGGGCCTCGAGGTCGCCGATACTGACTTCGCCGTTGCCGTTGACGGCCTTGTAGCGGTAGAGAGGCATGTCAGGACCATCCGCCCCGTTTTGGATCGGCGCGCAGGTCAAGCGGTCGCGAGCTGCGGGTAAGCATCAATCACCCCATTTCTGCTGATAGCGTTCATAGCCCTCGCGCCACGCTTGTGTTCCGTAACTGCCACCACTCTGGTGCGTGAGGCTGATCGGCCAAGTACCTAGGCGCAGTCCGAGTGAGCGTGCGCTGCGGCAAAAATCGAGGTCGTAGAAGTGAAACCGAAAACCCTCGTCGAAGCGGAGTTGGCGCTCCTTCAGGGTGCGGCTAAGAACTGCCAAGAGCACGCCGTCGAGGAGTTCGCATTCGATCGGCGCTTCCCCGAACCAGGACACCGCCCCGCACGGCTGGGGTCCGTGCGCCACGGCACCACTCAGAAACTCCTGCTCGTCCCATTTAAACGAATCATCGACAAACGCCCAGGAAGGCTGCCGCGGCTGCCGCCGCCGATTGCCGGCCACGCCGATGACGTCGTAGACGGCAAGCCCTTCGAGAACGCGGGTCAAGAAATGATGGTCGTCGATCCACACGTCATCGTGAATGAAACACACCGCATCGTCATCTGCGCATTCCGCCATTCCCAGGTTATAGATTTCCGGCAAACCGCGTTGGTTCGCAAAGGCGATGCGCGCCGCCAGGCGCCGGTCGAACGACAGGCGCCGCAGCGATTGTCCCAACGCTGCATGCGTCCAGAACTCCTGCTCCGCCAGCCTGGTTGCGCTGATCAACACGACCGCCATGCCTCCTCCGCGCGCCGCTCTTCGACCAGCCAGATCACGCCTCGCGCGTCACGCGCAAGACTTCCTCGAAGGTGGTGACACCGCGCACCGCTTTGCGCAGACCGTTCTCGTACATCGTCAGCATGCCCTCTTTCACCGCCTCGGCGCGCAATTCGGTGGCGCCCGCGTGCCGCATCACCAGGCTGCGTATGGCGTCGGTCATGGGCAGCATTTCCATGATCGACACTCGGCCGATGTAGCCTGTGCCGGAACACTGCTCGCACCCGCCGGGATGGTAGAGCACGATCTCCGATTGCGCGCTGAAACGATGTAGGCCCATTTGTTCCACCAACTCAGGGACCGCGACATACGGCTTGCGGCAATGCGCGCAGAGCGTCCGCACCAGCCGCTGGGCGAGAATGCCGTTGATCGTGGAGGTCAGCAGATAATCCTCCACACCCATGTCGAGCAGGCGGTTGACCGTGCTGGGCGCATCGTTGGTATGTACCGTGGAAAGCACCAAGTGGCCAGTGAGCGCCGATTGCACCGCGATTTGCGCGGTCTCAAGATCGCGAATTTCACCGATCATGATCACGTCCGGGTCCTGCCGGACGATGGACCGCAGGGCGTTGGCGAATGACAGATTGATTTGCGGCTTGACTTGGATCTGATTGATGCCCGGCATCTGGTATTCGACCGGATCCTCAACGGTGAGGATCTTCACCTCGGGCTTGTTCAGGCGATCCAGGGCGGTGTAGAGCGTGGTCGTTTTGCCCGAGCCCGTGGGCCCCGTAACCAAGAGAATGCCGTGCGGCTGGTCGAGAACTGCCAGGAAGACCTCGAGCACGTCCTCGTCGAAGCCGAGGCGGTCGAAATCGAGGGCAACCCCGCCTTTGTCCAAGATGCGCATTACCACCGATTCGCCGTGCATGGTCGGCACGGTAGAGACGCGCAGGTCGATCTCCTTTCCTTGCGCACGCAAGCGAATGCGCCCGTCCTGCGGCAGGCGACGCTCGGCGATATCGAGGTTGGCCATGATCTTGACCCGAGAAATCACCGCCGCGGACAATCGCCGCGGCGGCGACTCCGCCTCATGCAGCACGCCATCCACTCGATAACGTACGATCAGCCGGTTCTCGAACGGTTCGATGTGAATGTCCGAGGCGCGCATCTCCAGCGCGTGGGTAATGATCAGGCTCACCAGCCGGATGACCGGCGCCTCCGAGGCGAGATCCTTGAGCTGCTGGATGTCGGCGTCGAAGCTGCCATCATCGATACGGGTCTCGACGGCGTCGCCGACGATTTGCCCCATGGCCGATTTGCCGCTGCCGTAAAGGCGCTCCAGAGCGGCTTCGATTTCATTGGGCAAGCCGATCGCCGGCCGCACTTCGCGCTGCGTGACCAGGCGAAACGCGTCCAAGGCATAGCGATCGAGCGGATCGGCCATGGCGAGCACGACTTCCTGTTCGTCTTCGCGCACGGGAAGAACGCGCGCTTCCCGCAGGAACCGGTGCGAGACCCGCTCTTCGAGGATGGGTAGTTCCGGAAAAGATTTGCCCTCCAAGAGTGGCAGCGCCAATTGCTCCGCCAGCGCCTCCATGACGTCGCGTTCGGACACCAGGCCCAGGGTGATCAACAACTGGCCCAAGCGCTGGCGTTCGGCGCCATCCTGCAAGCGCAGAGCCCGCTCCAAACCCGCCACGTCGAGCTTGCCGCGCTCGAGCAGAATTTCACCGAGTAGTTTGCGCAAGACCTTGTTCCGTCGGTAAATTAACTTAACATTTTAGCATGCGACAGCGCAGCCCCTGGGTCAGATGCCCGAAGCCAGGGCCGCGCGCGCCAGTTGCAGGGTGTTCTCGACATCGGCCGCGCTATGAGCCGCCGAAACGAATCCGGCCTCAAAAGCAGACGGCGCAAAATATACGCCCCGCTCCAACATCGCATGGAAGAAGCGGTTGAAGCGCTCGCGATCACAGCTCATCATCGCCCCATAGCTCTTGGGCAGGGCAGGGGCGAAGTAGAAGCCGAACATGCCACCCACCGCTTGCGCTTGCAGAGCAACGCCGTGCTCCTGACCGGCCCGCATCAAACCTTCCGTGAGTTGGCGCGTGCGTTCACTCAATCGCTCGTAGAACCCGGGCTGCGCGATCAGACGCAAGGTGGCCAGTCCCGCCGCCACCGCGACGGGATTCCCGGAAAGCGTTCCGGCTTGATAAACCGGACCGAGGGGCGCGACCCATGACATGATGTCGCGCCGTCCGCCGAAAGCAGCGACGGGCATGCCACCGCCAATCACCTTGCCCAACGTGGTGAGGTCTGGAGTGATGCCATAGAGCCCTTGCGCGCCCTGCGGTCCAACCCGAAAACCGGTCATTACTTCGTCGAAGATCAGCACGGCAGCGTGTTCGTCGCATAAAGCGCGCAGGCCAGCGAGAAATCCCGGTTCCGGCACCAGCAAGTTCATGTTGCCCGCGACCGGCTCGACGATGACCGCGGCGATCTGCTCCGGGTATCGGTCAAACGCCTGGGCGAGGCCCTCGAGATCGTTGTAATCGAGCACCAGGGTATGCGCCGCAAGCTCCGCGGGGACACCCGCAGAACTGGGATGCCCGAAGGTGAGCGCACCCGAGCCGGCTTTCACCAGCAGGCTATCCGAATGACCGTGGTAGCAGCCCTCGAACTTCACTAGCTTGTCGCGGCGAGTGAAGCCCCG
Source organism: Casimicrobiaceae bacterium (assembly GCA_026646885.1). Taxonomy (GTDB): domain Bacteria; phylum Pseudomonadota; class Gammaproteobacteria; order Burkholderiales; family Casimicrobiaceae; genus JACPUX01. The sequence continues at coordinate 137,766 of JAPKHK010000007.1, forward strand.
GGCGATGCGGATGGCGCTCATGGTTGCCTCGGTGCCCGAGCTGACCAGCCGCACCATTTCCAGCGCGGGCAACATGGCACAAAGCGTTTCGGCGATTTCGATCTCCGCTTCGGTGGGCGCGCCAAAACTCAAGCCGCGCGTCGCCGCCTCTTGCACCGCCCGCACCACTTCCGGATGGGCGTGGCCGAGAATGGCCGGCCCCCAGGAGCCGACATAATCGAGATATTGCCGACCATCGGCATCCCAGATAAAGGCGCCTTGCGCCCGCCGAATGAAAGGCGGGGCGCCGCCGACGGAGCGAAAAGCCCGTACCGGGGAATTCACACCGCCGGGAATGACACGCTGGGCGCGATCGAAGAGTCGTTCAGATTCGGTCATGCAAGATTCCTTGATTTTCTGTGCCCGGCCCCGAAGGCCCGCAGCCTGCAAAGACTTCTGCCGGCGGGCCTCAAGCCCACCATCGCGCCACGGCCGCCGCCGCCGCGGCAACGTCGTCGGCGCCGAATACGGCGCTTATCACCGCAACCGCGTCAACGCCGGCCTCGGCGAGCAGCCCGGCGTTTTGCTCATCGATGCCGCCGATCGCCACCACCGGTGCGCGCAATTCGCGCTTGGCCTGCCGGAACAAGTCGAGCGACGCGAGCGGCGCCTCGGGCTTGACGCACGAAGGGAAGGCGGCACCGAAAGCGAGGTAATCCGCCCCCTGGGCAAGGGCGCGGCGCGCTCGCTGCAAATCCGCGTAGCACGATACGCCCAACAAGCGCTTTTTGCCCAGGCGAGATCGCGCCTGGGCGAGATCGCCATCGTCGCGACCCAGATGCACGCCTTCGGCCTCGATTTCGAGCGCAAGTTCCACGTCGTCGTTCACAATCAAAGGCACACCGCGCCTCTGGCACACCGCGTGCAACGCCAGCGCTTGCGTTAGACGCAATTGCCCGCGCGCGCCCTTGTGGCGGTATTGAATGAGCCGCGCACCGCCGTCGAGCGCCGCCACGACCAATTCAAGGAGGCGACCGGTGTCGGGTTCGTCTGGGGTGACTGCGTAAAGCCCCCGTACGCTTGGGCGCTCAGTGGCTGTGCGCAGACGGGGGAACATCGGATTTGGGTAGGGGCTCAGCGGCAGCTGCCTGCGCTTCCTCGTCGTCTTCGCGCGCCCAAAACAGCCGATCCGGTACGTATTGCCCCATACCCGGCCGATAGGCGCGGTGCAGCGTGTGCCAGGTGTAGTCCTGCGCCTCTTTGACCGCCTCGGCAAGCTCAAGACCATTGGCGAGCATCGCCGCCAGCGCCGACGCCAGCGTGCAACCCGAGCCGTGATAGCTACCGGCGAGGCGTGGCCAGGAATCACTGCGCACCAGACCTTCGGCAGCGAACAACTGGTTCACGACCTCCGGCGTGTTTTCATGGGTTCCAGTCACGAGCACATAGCCGCAGCCCTCCTCGATCAGGCGGGCGGCGCATTTAGCGAGATCGGGGTCGTCTTCCTCTTCATCCCGGCTGGCCAGGCGCCGCAGTTCGAGGCTATTGGGCGTGAGCACGGTCGCGAACGGCACGAGCATTTCTCGAATCGCTTGCAGCATTTCATCGCTGGCCAGTTCGTCGCCTCTACCAGAAGCGAGCACCGGATCGAGCACGACGGGAATGTCGGGATAGTCGGCCAGAATTTCGGCGATGGCGGCGATGTTCTCGACGCTACCCAGGACGCCGATCTTGAAGGCGTCGACAGGGATGTCCTGCAGGAGCGAACGCGCCTGATCCGCAACCCAGTCAGCGTTGACCGGCATCACGCCCTCGACGCCCAAGGTGTCCTGAACGGTCACCGCGGTCACCACTGAGAGCGGATGACAGCCCATGCTGGCCAGGGTGAGGATGTCGGCCTGAAGTCCGGCCCCACCAGTGCCGTCAGTAGCGGCAAAGGTCAAGACCACGGGAGGAAAATCGCTGGGGGCTTCGCTAGCGGACATGAAAGTGGTGGGCGCAAGCGCCGCGAACCGTTTGCCGGGTTGGGGGTAGAATGTGATTTTACCCCATCTGCGCAAACCCAACCGACGATGTCGAAGCGCCTCTGCCTGGTCTGCGGCTACCTCTACGACGAAGCCTTAGGCGCCCCTGAGGATGGGGTTCCCGCCGGTACGCCGTGGGAAGATCTCCCGGCGGATTGGTCCTGCCCCGAGTGCGGGGCCGGAAAGAACGATTTCGAAACGACGGAGGATTGATGCGCATTCTGCACACCATGCTGCGCGTGGGCGACCTGGAACGGAGCTTGCGCTTTTACACCGAAGTGTTGGGAATGCGCCTCCTGCGCCGCAGGGATTACCCCGAAGGCCGCTTCACCCTCGCTTTCGTGGGGTATGGCGACGAAGACGCGCAGGCTGTGCTGGAACTGACCCACAACTGGAACACGGCGGCCTACGATTTAGGGACCGGCTTTGGCCACATCGCCATCGCCGTTCCCGATGCCTACCGCGCTTGCGAAGACGTTCGACGGCTGGGCGGCAAGGTCACCCGGGAGGCCGGGCCGATGAAACACGGCAGCACCGTGATCGCCTTCGTCGAAGACCCAGACGGCTACAAAATAGAGTTCATCCAGAGGTCCTGAGTCCGCCCGCGAAGTCTCAGCGCGGCAAGGTCGCGACGAATTCCGCCACGGCGCTGATTTCCTGATCGCTGAGACTCTTAGCGATGTCCCGCATGACTTGAGCGAGATCGTTCTTGCGCGCGGAGTCGCGGTACGCTTTGAGTTGCTTGACCAAATACCCGCCCTGCTGCCCGCCGATGGCAGGCGCCAAGACGGTGGGTGGTGCGGCCAGAAACTTGCCCCAGGCGCCATTGCCCTCGCCTCTCTGTCCGTGACAGCCGATGCATGCCGTAGCATGGGGTCGCGACTTGCCCCTGAAGTAGAGCGCTGCACCCGCCCCCGCCGCCTGGGGCGCCAAGGCCACCTTGGGTTTGCGCGTAGAGAAATAGGCGACCAGATCGTCGATATCCCGGTCCGTCAGCGCCTGGGCCATAGGGCTCATCAACGGATCGGTCCGAAGGCCCGCCCGAAAATCCAAGAGTTGCTTGCGCAGATACTGCGGCACTTGCCCTGCGAGACTCGGCCATTCCGGGTTGAGGCTGTTGCCGTCGACCCCGTGGCAGGCACCGCAAGGCATCGCCTTTTCTTGACCGGCCTGAGCATCACCCCTGCCCCAGGCCGCAGCGCTCGCCAGCAAGACGCCAAATGAAATAGCCGCTACCGATTTTGCCAAAGCTTCAACCATACCGACCTCCGTCCCCAAGACTCGAAGCGCGCCCCCGAAACAGCCATGACCAAGGATTTTCGCCCTGGCGAGTACGCTGAGGCGCCACCGACGATTTCGCAAAACCTTGATCATTGCCACTTGACAGTTTCGCAGATATGATACCCGCTAGTTAGATTATGTGCACGCCGCACCGTACCAACGGCGAGCGCGACCGCCGCGGGCCGCCAAGCAACGGGGCAACGCCGTCGCCATTCTTTGAGGGGAGCGCTTTCGATGCCGCAAGACACGCCTACCGCCCACGCCCAGGGGCCGCACTGGGAGACCAGTGTCTACCCTTTGGTCATTACCTTGGGTCTTCTGGTCTTCCTGCCGGTCGCCTTCGCATTCAAGTTCGCCTATCAGCAGCCGCTACTGGCCGTTCTCTGCCTGGGCGTTGGCGCACCCGTCATGATCTACGGCATTGCGGGCTGGGTGCGCGAGGCGATCGGGGGCGAACACGGGGAAGGGCTGGCGTTCCCAGCGATGGGCTGGTTCATTCTCGCCGAAGCAATGATCTTCGTCTCTTTCTTCGCGAGCTACTGGTTTATGCGCCTCACCGCCGATTCGTGGCCTCCCGCAGGCAGCGTGCCCATGCCGGTGGTACTGCCGCTGGTGATGACGGCCACTCTGGTGCTCTCGAGCATCACCATTCATATCGGCGAAGCCAAGATGGAACGGGGCAACCCAGCAGGTTTTGCGCGCTGGCTCATGCTCACCATGGCGCTGGGTCTGGCCTTCCTGATGATGTCAATTTACGAATGGAACCACCTCTTCCATCTGGGCTTCAATTTTGGGACCAATGCCTACAGCACCATCTTTTACACCATCACCGGATTTCACGGCTCGCACGTTTTCGTAGGGCTGGGCATCTTCACCGCCATCCTAATCCCGGCGCTGCGGGGCAAGGTCAATCATCATTTCGTCAAGACTGGTGCGCTCTACTGGCACTTCGTGGACCTCATCTGGTTTTTCGTGGTCTCCCAGGTCTATTTCTGGTGAGTGAGCGATGTCTCTGCGCGCGATCTTGTGCGGCACGGTGAGCCTGTTCTGTGTGACCGTGCTCGGCGGGGCGCTGGCGGCGCCCGCGGCGAAAAGCACGCCCTCGGCGCTCGATCCCAGAGTTCTTCAGATTGACGAAATGAAACATCTGGGAGCACCGCTAGACCATGACATCGAGTTGCTGGACGGCAGCGGAGCAAGCTTTCGTTTGGGCGACATGCTGGGCAAGCCGCTCCTGCTGGTGCTGTCCTACTACAGTTGCGACGGCAGCTGCACGATCATCAACCAGCAGCTCACCGAAGCGCTCCTCGGGGTGAAGCGCTTCGATCTGGGGCGGGACTATCGCTTACTCACAGTATCCTTCGATCGCAACGATACTCCGGAGCGCGCGCGGGTGTTCGCGCAGAAGGCCGCCCCCATGGCTTGGAATGGCTGGCGGCACGCGGTATTGCGCCAACCGGACAGCGGTGTGCCGGAACTGACTCAAGCCGTGGGTTTCCGCTACTTCTGGTCCCAGCCCGACCGCGCCTTCGTGCATCCGAACGTGCTGATCTTTGTCACTCCCGAAGGGCGGATCGCGCGCTACCTCTATGGCACCGCGTTCGACGCGCGCTCGATTGAACTGGCACTCATCGACGCCGACTGGGGACGCATCGCCAACTCCGCGTCGATTATCGACATGATGACCGGGGTGTGTTTCAGCTACAACTATCTCGAAGGCAAATACCAGCCGAACTATCCCCTGCTGATCGGCACCGGTTCTTTGTTTTTCGGAGTGTCCTTGATGATTTTGGGTGCGGTGATGTATCGCAGAAAGATGAGGAGAACGGCATATGGTTCGGCTTGAGATTCGCGCTTTCGCGCTGGCCACTGCGATGATTCCCGGAGCGGCCTGGGCAAGCTATCCGTCGGGCGGCATGCCGAATGATCCGGCACGCGGGTGGGACCGGCTCTGGCATGAGGTCATCGTCGACATCACGGTGTTAGGGATCATCTTCGCGCTGATCACCGCATGGTTCGTCATCCGTTACCGCAGGCGCGATCCGCAGCAAGAGGGCGGAAGCGTCAAGCTCACCGCTGCCGCCGCGGTCGGCTGGGCGCTCATTCCAACCTTCGTGTTCATGGCGGACGATTTCTATCTTGCCGCCAAGGGCTGGGCACTCTGGAACGACTACCGTACCGTTCCGGCTGACCGCCTGGAGGTGCAATTGGAAAGCGGCATGTACTCCTGGGACTACACCTATCCCAACGGCCTCAAGGTACAGAACGAACTCAAGGTCCCCGCGGGTAAGCCGGTGCTCTTGCGCATGACCAGCCGCGACACCATCCACAGTCACTTCATTCCGGACTTTCGGGTCAAGGAAGATTCGATGCCCGGCCGCGTGACTTACCTATGGTTTTTTCCCCAGAAACCGGGGGAACACGTCGTCACCTGCGCTGAGTATTGCGGCGTGATGCATTCGTACATGGTGGGCAAAGTAATCGTGGTGCCGCCCGCCGATTTCACCGCCTGGTATGAACAGGAAGCGTCCCGACTCGCCAAAGAGTCCGCGGCGAAACCGGAGGTATGAGGCATGAGCGGCTGGAAAGAGTGGATTTTCACCACTGACCACAAGCGGGTAGGGGTGCTGTACTTGGTTGGCTCCATGGCGGCTTTCGCCGTAGCGGGCCTCATGGCGGTGCTGATGCGCATCGAACTGTCCAGCATCGGCCCCACCATTACGGCGAATCCGAGCAACTACAACGTTTGGCTTTACTTTCATGGCGCTGCCATGATTCTGGGCTTCCAAATACCCGCCCTGACCGGCTTCTTCGCAAACTACGTCATTCCCTTGATGATCGGCGCCAAAGACGTTGCCTTCCCGCGCCTCAACGCGCTCTCGGTATGGCTCTTCTATGGCGGCATCATCCTGGCGCTCTTGACCTTCGTGATTCCTGATCCGCCCGACGTAATGTGGACCGGCTATCCGCCCTATTCCACCATCACTCGCGGCAACACCGCGTTCTATACCTTCACGGTGCTGATTCTAGGCTTCGCCTCCATTCTGGGTGGCGTCAACTTTCTCACCACCGTAGCCTACATGCGGGCCCCCGGCGTCACCCTGAACAAGCTCAACATATTCGTCTGGTGCACGCTCGCGGCATTCGTCCTACAGCTCATTTTCGTGCCGGTGCTGGGCACTGCCGTCACCCTGATCGCCTTCGACAAGTACCTGGGGACGCACTTTTTCGATCCCGCTCAAGGTGGCGATGTGTTGATCTACCAGAACCTCTTCTGGTTCTACTCGCACCCGGCGGTTTACGTAATCTTCCTGCCATTCATCGGCGTCGTGTACGAAATCGTCGCCACCTTCGCCAAGAACCGCGTCTTCAACTACAAGATGGTGGTCTATGGGGGAATATTCGGAATCGTGGCCATCTCCGGTGTCGTCTGGGTGCACCATCTGTACGTGTCAGGCATGGCAGACTGGATGCGCATCGGCCAGATGGTCACGACACTCATGATCTCCATACCGGTGGGCCTGATGGTGATCGGCCTCGTCGGGACACTATACAAGGGCGCCATCGACTTTCGCGCTCCGATGCTTTGGGCCCTCGGCGTGGTGTTCCTGTTTCTGATCGGCGGCCTGACCGGCATACCGCTGGCTCTGCCTTCGCTCACGCTGCACCTCTCTGATACGTATTACGTAGTCGGGCACTTTCACTACGTGATGGCCGTCGCCGGAACATTCGCCATATTTGGCGGCGTCTACTACTTCTTTCCCAAAATGAGCGGCCGCATGTATCACGAGGGTACCGCGCGTTGGGCGTTCTGGATCACTTTCGTGGGTGTCAATATCGTCTTCTGGATCATGATGTCCATCGGCGTCGACGGCATGCCGCGGCGGTATTACGACTACGCGCATTTCCCCCAATTCCAGAACGCGCACCGGCTGATGACCCTCGGCGCCGCGCTGATCGGCGTCGGCTTTGCGCTGGCCGTGATCAATTGGATCCACGGCGCTCTCAAGGGTGAGAGGGCGCCGGACAATCCCTGGGGTTCACAGTCGCTAGAATGGACCACGGCCACGCCACCGCCTCCGGGCAACTGGGCGGAAGTGCCCAAGGTTGCCCCGGATTGGGACCCCTACGCCTACGGGCGGCGATGACCTTTAGGCAGGAAGGGCGGGTCTAGGCGCTGGGTGACGCTCGGTTCTGGCGGCGCGGCCTCTACATCCCGGCCAAGGGCGTCAATGTGCCGGAACTGTTGGCGGCATTGGCATGAACGGAATTGTTGGCGCGGGTGCGAAAGACTGAACCGCCACCCAGCTGCTCCAGGCCCGTGGTATTGCCGGTGACTCGGCTCCTACTCAACACGGCAACCGACGGACCGCCCAGGGTGGAATAGGCGACGACGCCCTTGGTCGTGTTACTGATGGTGCTGCGAATCACCTCGACCTGGGCACTCGCACTGGCGTGGTACGACTCCGCGGAAATACCCCAGTCGGCTCCGTCTTTGATTCCCACCACCATGCTTTCGCTGACACTGGCCCGCGTGGTCGTCCCTGGTGTATTGGTCTCGACCACCACTGCGCCGTAAGCGTTGCCCAGGAACTTGGAGCGGGCGATATCGGCCCGGGCGCCGTTGGAGAGCCGCAGACCGCCCGCGCCCTGATCGCGAATGATGGTGTCGTAGATTCGGACCACCGCAGGTGTGGTGACGCTGACGCCGGCAGATCGCATGCCACTAATGACGCAGTGTTCAATCGACAGCATGACTCCGTTGCTCATGGCGACCCCATGATTGCCCCCTATTCCATGGATGTTGAGCCCACGCAGGACGACGGTGACTCCGGAGGTGTCGATGGTAAGGCCAGTGCCGGTAGAAACGTTGATCCCGGCATGGATGCCCGGCGGAGCGATGACGGAAACGCTCTTGTTCAGGTTTGCTCCCTCATATCCGCCCGAGGTCAGAGTGATGATCTCTCCTCCGGTATCGGTGACCGATAGCGCCGCCGCAATATTTCGGCAGGGAGCGGTCGCTGCACAAGAAGAACTGACGTTTACATCGCTTCCAACGATGGAAACGAAACTGCGCGGGGCTGCATTGGCAACAGCCGCTAGGCCCATGGCAAAAACCGTCGGGACGACGCGATGGATGAACATACAGGGGACTCCTTTTCGAAAGCGCTTGCCCTCGACCGCCAGCGCCCCTTTTTGGAGACTGCGCCTAAGCAAGCTGCCCAACCGCGGTACAGACCAGGTGGATGCAAAGCCCTCCTGCCCCGCACAACGGCTTGGCGAACGCCGTGCTGTCGCGCCAAACGCTGTCGTGCCCACTTTCTACCGCACGCGAAACCGGTGGCCACGCCAGGCGCTTGCTTGCGCCATCACTGCTGTTCACTCTCCTCCGGCCCCGCGGCGACACTGTTGCTCGCTGCGGACGAAACCCCCAGACTGTCTTCCCCCTCTATCGGCCGCTTACATTCCAGCCAGCGGTGTGATTGTGCCGGATGTATCGGCATTGTTATTGTTCACAGAGCTGTTGCCACGACTGCGCAATACCGCACCGCTGCCAAGTTGCTCCAAACCGGTGGTATTGCCGTTGACGCGGGTTCGCGCGAGCGTAACGACAGCGCTGCCACCACTAGTGGAGTAGGCAACCACTCCTTTGGTGGAATGAGTGACCGCGCTGCGAACCACCTCAAGCTGCGCGACCCCCGTGGCACTGTAAGACTCGGCTGAAACACCCCAATCCGCGCCGTCTTTGACCCCCACCACGACGCTCTTGGTAACGGTGGCGCGCGTCGTGGTTCCCGGTGAACTTCCGTCCACCACGACTCCGCTGTAGCCATTACCGTAGAGTTTCGAGCCAACGATATCGGCACGGGCACCGTTGGCGAGTCGCACACCGATTCCGCCGTTGTCACGGATCAGGCTGTCGAAAATACGCACGACGGCGGGAGTAGAAATACTGATGCCGTTGGAACTGAAGCCACTGACCAAACACTTATCGAGCGCCAGCTCGGCGCCGTTGGTCATCAGCACACCATTGGCGGCACCCGCGCCGACCAATTGAAGGTTGCGCAACACCACCTTCACACCGCTCGTGGCCACGCTCACCGCGGAACCGCTAGTGGCGGTCAGAGAAGCCGCCTGGCCCGGAGCAGCGGTGAGTACCACTGACTTGGTAGGAGCAATAGTGCCATAGTCCCCCGAGGAGAGCGCGAGCACTTCGCCGCCGGCCAGGGTTACGGGAAGGGCCGCCGCGAAGGTTCGGCATGGAGCTGCGGCCGAACAACTGGTGCTGACGTTGTAATCGTCACCGCTGCTGGCTGACACAAAAGCCCGCTGCACTTCTAGGCGAGGCGTCACGCTGTTCGACGCGGCGGACTCGGCGCTCCATCCCGCCTCGTTGTGCGCCGCCGCCGTGCACGTATAGGTATTGCCGTTGGTGAGGCCGGTTATCGTGACAGGACTGGAAGCGCCCGTGCCACTGATGCCGCCTGGATTGCAAGTGACGCGGAAATCGTCGATGACGGCCCCGCCGTTACCATTGGCCGTAAAGGCAACGGTCGCGCTGGCATTGCCTGGCGTCGCGGCGCCGATGGTCGGCGCCACCGGCACGGTGCGCGGCGTCACCGGCGATGACGGCGACGAATTCGCAGAATCCAGCGGCACGTTATTGGTCGCTTTCACGACACAAGTGTACGAGGTGCCGTTGGTAAGGCCGCTCACCAAAATCGGCGAGGTGCTCCCGCTGTTGCTCTGCGCGCCGCAAGTCGCTGTATAGGTGGTAATGGTTGCGGTTGCTCCGCCCGGCAGCGTACCCGGCGACGCCGAAGTCGCAAAGGCGACGCTGATCGTTCCATTCCCCGGCGTACCGACCACGCTGGTCGGAGCATCCGGCGCCGTGGGCGCGGCCGGGGTCGCGGAATTCGAAGACGTCGACCACGCGCTCCACCCAAGAATGTTGTAGGCCTGCACCATGCAGGTGTAGGTCGTGCCGTTGGTCAAACCGGTCACGACGATGGGCGAACCGGGGTTGCTGATGGTCCAACCGCCAGGAACGCACTCCGCACGATAATTCAGGATGGGCTCCCCTCCGTCATCCAGCGGAGGGGTGAAGCTCACGCTGATCGACGCATCACCCGCGCTGGCGGTGACGCCAGTGGGCGTCCCGGGAGTGGTCGCCGGCGTCACCGGTGAGGAGGCCGTCGATGCCGCCGAGGTCAGCGGCACGTCGTTGGTGGCAGTAACGGTGCAGGTGTAGCTCGTGCCGTTGGTGAGGCCGCTGACGATGATGGGCGAACTCGCGCCGGAATTGCTTTGGCTACCGCAAGTCGCGGTATAGCCCGTGATGGAAGCAGGCGCACCTCCAGGGAACGTGCCCGGCGATGCCGACGCGGCGAAAGCGACGCTGATCTGGCCATTGCCGCGGGTACCGACGACACTGGTCGGAATCGCTGGAGCGGTCCCCGCTTGCGGCGTGACGCTGTTGGATGCCGCCGAAGAGGATGAGGTCAACGGCACATCGTTGGTGGCCGTAACTGTGCAGGTGTAGCTCGTGCCGTTTGTGAGCCCGCCGACCACGATCGGGGAACTCGCGCCGGTGTTGCTCTGAGCACCGCAAGTCGCGGTGTACCCGGTAATCGTCGCCGCTGCACCGCCTGCCAAAGTACCCGGCGAGCCTGAACCGGTGAAAGTAACCGAAATTTGCCCATCCCCGGCCGTCGCCGTGCCGATGGTCGGCGCCGAGGGGGCGGTCGGCGCCAGCGGTGTCGCCGGGTTCGACGCGGCCGACGGAGCACCCCATCCGGCCACATTGTGCGCAGCAACCGTGCAGGTATAGCTCGTGCCGTTGCTGAGACCCGTAACGTTGATTGGAGACGTGCCCCCAGAAATGGTTGCCCCGCCGGGGTTGCACTCCGCGCGATAGTTGTCGATCGCCGCGCCGCCATTGAAAGCGGGTGCAGTGAAACTCACGCTGACTGAGGCATCCCCCGGCGTGGCCGTGCCGATGGTCGGGGCGTCGGGGACGGTGCGCGGCGTGACCGCTACCGACCCAGACTCCGCGCTCCAGCCCAAGCTATTGTGGGCGGCTGCCGTGCAGGCATAACTCGTGCCGTTGGTCAGGCCGGTCACATTGATTGGACTGGCCGCACCCGTTGCGGTAATGGTGCCCGGATTGCAGGTGACGCGAAATTGGTCTATCGCCGCACCACCGTCGCCATTGGCGGTAAAGGCGACATCGGCACTGGCATTTCCCGGTGTCGCAGTCCCAATCGTCGGCGCATCGGGGACAGTCTGCGCCCAGACGGCCGAGGTCAAACCGCTGCCCGATGCCGCTCCGAGGAGTATCCAACCGGAAATGCCACAGCGCAACAACCACTCACGAAAAACCCGCATTCAGACCATCCCTGCTACAAGAAACAACGCGCCGGACCGGCAAGCGAGCCGCTTTCCTTACATCGCCGCCAGCGGCGTGATCGTGCCCGTGCTGGCCGTGCCGTTGTCAGAAACGGTGTTGTTGCTGAGCGTATTGAAGGTCGCGCTGCCGCCCGAGGCGCTTTGCGCGAGCCCCGTGGTGTTGCCCGTGACCATGCTCTCCGAGAGCGTCATCACCGCCGTGCCCGCGGTGGCTTGCGCCGTCGCGCCGACACCGCCGTTCGACACCGTGGTGCGGATCACTTCACTGCGCGCGGTCGCTCCGGCCAGGCTGCCCACCGCGGCAATCCCCGCCGTGGCGGAGCCCGTCACCACGCTGTCGCTCACCGAGGTGGTGGTGGTGCCCGCCGCAACCCCTTGAGTCCAGATGCCATAGGCGTTGCCCACCAGCTTGGTGTTGGAGATGTCCGCCGTGGCGCCATAGCGCACCGAAATGCCGGTGGCATTGTCTCTGAGCAGCGTGTCGACCACCCGCACGGTGGCTGCGGTGCTGATGTCGATGCCTTGGCCGCCGGTGAAGTTGGAGATCACGCAGTCTTCCACCGAGAGCTTGCTGCCATCGGTCATGCTGACGCCGCTCGTGCCGCCCAAACCGTTGATAGTGAGGCCGCGCAGCACGATGCTCACGCCGGCGGTGGCGATGGTGATGCCCGACCCGGAAAAAACCGAAAGACCGGCGTAAATGCCCGGCGCGGCGATGATGGAAACCGACTTGTTGAGCGTCGCAGCGCCGTAGCCGCCGGAACTCACGGCAAGGATTTCCCCACCCACGTCGGTGACCGTGAGCGCAGCGGTGAAGCCGCGGCACGGCGTGCTGGCGCCGCAGTTGCTGGCGGTGTTGGCGTCGCTCCCGGTGGTGGAAACGAAGGTGCGCTGCGCCGCTTGGGCGCCAGTTATCAGACCAAGCCCCAGTAGGGCGATGAAAAATCTCGACACGAGGTACATGTCATCCTCCTTGTGCAGGGTTAGAACTGAAGGCGGAACGCGCAACGATCGACGAGGGGCGATCAAAGTCCTCAGCGATGAGGGTGCAGGTGGTGATCAATCGTTACGGTTTCCTGCCAAGCATTGGCAGAACAGGAAAACAATGCAATGACACGGCGCTATCCTAACACGCTTTCACGCCCCCGCGACTGTCGCCAGTCGGCGACAGTCGTGGCTCTTGGAAGACGACGAGATCGATAACCGCGTCGGGCGACCTACATTCCTGGCTCGCCGAGAAGGGTTCCACTCGCGGCCGTCGCATTGCCGCTCACCGTGTTGTTACCGCGCGAGCGCAGCGTCGCCGCGCCGCTACCCACCACCAGCCCCACATCGTTGTCTACGACGCGCGTTCTTTCCATCACCACGGTGGCGGAGCCGCCATTGGGCGCGGTCGCAATCAACCCATAGCTGTTATGCGAGACGGCGCTGCGCGTGACCTCCACTTCCGCGGCACAGGTGCCATAGCTCTCGGCGGTGACGCCCCAATCGTTTCCGTCGCGCACGCCGACGACGACGCTATCGACTAGGGTGAGGCGAGTCGGCGTGGCTGCCGCGGCGCATTCCGTAACCACGCCGCCATAACCGTTACCGAGAAACTTTGAGCGCGCCACCGTCGCTTTCGCGCCGTTGTTGAGGCGCAGCCCTCCCGCTGGCTGATCGCGCACAAGGCTGTTGAAGATCTGCACCCTCGCCGCGGTGGACACATTGATACCGGAATGCGCGAAGCCGCCGATGACCGAATTCTCCATGCTCAACTCGAGGCCATCGGTCATGTGGACGCCGTAATCCGCGCCGGCTCCGACGAGCCGGAGGTTGCGCAAGACCACCTTGACCCCGGCGGTAGCAATGGTGATTGCAGCGCCGCTCGCTGCGGTCAGCGACACCGCCTGCCCGGGGGCACCGATGAGCGAAAGCGAGCGGCTGAGCGTGACGACGCCATAATCGCCGCTGCTCATGGCCAGCACCTCGCCACCGGTGGCCACCACGGGCACGGCAGCGGCGAAACTGCGGCAGGGGGCAGTCACGGCACAGCTCGCCGTGACATTGCCATCGCTCCCGGTGGCGGCAGACACGAACGCGCGCTGTACCATAGGCCCGGAGGGCGTCACTGAGTTCGATGCCGCCGACTCCGGCCCCCAGCCCACGCTGTTGTGCGCCGCCACGGTGCACGTGTAGGGCGTTCCATTGGTTAGTCCGGTGACCAAAATGGGGCTCGTCGTCCCGGTCGCGGTGTAGGTGCCGGGGTTGCAGCTCGCGCGGTAATTGTCGATCGCCGCGCCACCGTCGCTGGCAGGTCCGCTGAAGCTCACACTGGCCGAGGCGTTGCCGGCGCTGGCCGTGACGGCGGTGGGCGCACCCGGTACCGTCGGCCCGGAAGCACTCACCGTGGTCTTGAACATACCCCGCCCATGAGTCACCGCCACGAGCTGCGTGTTGTCGTACCAGAAAAGCTCATCGACGCTGACGTTGGCCGGCCCATCGTTGGTCGTCGCCCAAGTGCCGCCGCCGTTCTCGCTGGTGAAAACGCCGACTTCCGTTCCGGCATAGAGCCAGTTGGGGTTGCTCGGATGGCGCAACACCGAGCGCACCGGGACACTGGGCAAGGCACCATGGATATCGCCCCAATTGCCGCCGCCATTGGTGGTGCGCCACAGGTTGCTCGATGCGTATCCGCCAAAGGCGACATAAACGAGGTTGTGATCACCCTTGTCGATCAAGAAGCGCAACACCATGCGCGAGGGCAAACCGGTGACCTGCGTCCAGGTGGGCGAAGCCGTCGTCCCATTGGTGGTGTAGAAGATCATGCCGTTGTTGTGGCCCACCCAAATGACGTTGGAGTTGCCCTCGGCCACGGCGATGGCACTGATGTAGTAACTCGAACCGCTCCCCGCCGCCGCTTTGCGTATCGCCCAGCCGGGCGTGGCGGCTTTGACGTTGTCACTGATCCACAGCGACTTCGCGCCGGCCAGCATGCGGTTGTTGTCGTTGGGATCGAGGATGAAAGGGGCGATGAAGTTTGCCGCCGTAGTGCCTCCGGTGCCGCAACCCCAGCTCGCATTCTGGTAACCCTCGGTGATTCCGCTGCAGATAATCGAGGCCGAGGATCCGCCATTGGTCGAGCGATGAATGGCGAGATAAACGTACTCGCCGTACAGGTAGTTGTCGTCGGCCGAATCTGCGGCTGAATAGCCGCCATCGCCGCCGTAGACAGCGCTCCAGTTAGTGCCCGAACCGCTGTATTTGAGGTCACCATTGTCCTGGGTGCCGCCGACGATGCGCCCGCCCGCGGCCGCTTTGCCGGCGCCACCATAAAACTGCGTGACTCCCAGTCCGTTATTGAGCGCTGTCCAGTCGCTGGTCAAACCCACCGCGGCGATGTCGGAGGCCTTGTACACGCCGCCGTCATTGCCGAAATAGATTGTGCGGTTGCTGCTGCCGTTGTAGCCTGCCGCGGAAACGATGGTGTGATGATCGGCGTGGGGCGAACTGGGCGCGCTGTACCATTGGCTGATCTTGGTCCAGCTGCCTCCGCTGTTGGTGGAGCGCCACAGATCGATGCCACCGATGATGAGATGCGTCGCGGTGGTGGGGTCGACCCAAAGCGCGTTGTTGTACCAGCCTTGCCCACCCAAATGATTGGGCGAGGAAACGTAGGTCCAGTTGGCGCCGCCGTCGCTCGTGGTGTAGAGATAAGCGCAGCTCGAGCACAGTCCCTCGGCGTTGACCAGGGCATAGGCCGTGTCGCTGGTGCTGGCGGCCCAAGCGACCTCGACGCGTGCCGCGCCGGCAACCACGCTCACGGCGTTGAAGCTGGCACCGGCGTTGCTGCTGTAGAGTACTTGACCGTTGTCCCGGCCTACCAGCGCCTTGTTGCCGTCGCCCGGATGAAAACGCACATCCAAAGCCCGCCCCGAGGCCACTTGCGACCAGTTCGCGCCGCCATCGATGCTGCGATAAGTGCCGCTTCCGGTGGCCGCGAGCAGGATGTTGCCATTGCTCGGATGCACCGCCATGCGGTTGACGTAGTACCACTGACTGCCGCCCGCGGGGTTGGTGGCGGAAAGTTGATTCCAACTCACGCCGCCGTCGATCGAGCGGAAGATTCCTGCGCCACGCTTGGCGTCGGCATTGTAGAAACCTTCACCGGTCGTGGCATAAATAACATTCGAATTGCTAGGGTCCATCACCAGCGAAGTGATGGAGAGGTTACCCATGAAATCATTGACCGGCGCCCAGCTCGCACCACCATCGCTGCTCACCCAGATGCCACCGCTGACGCTGCCTGCCCAGAGCTTGTTGCTCAGTGTGGGATGAACCAGAATCGCGCGCACGCGGCCGCCGATGTTGCCCGGTCCGAGCGCCGTCCAACTGGAGGAATTGATACCCGCAAGCTCCAGCGAGCCCGGCGAATCGGCCTGCCGATCGAGCATCGCACGCCGCTGCGCTATACCCCGAATGAGGCCGTCGGGCCGTACCACACCCCGCTCGTCGGCTTCCTGCATAGCCCGAAAGTTCGCCCATTCACCGGGGTGATCGGGCTTAGGGCTGTCCAGCCGCGCCAGCGCGCGCTGCAAATAGCGCTCCGGCATGACGCACAAGTCGTGATTGTCGATCGCCTTCTGTCGACGCACGCGCTGCAACTGCTCTTCGCTGATCTTGAGCAGCGCCGCCATAGCCAAATCGGAACGTTCTTCTTGCGAAGCGCAGCGGGCGACGTTTCCGGGTACTCCGCTGGCGGCGATCTCGCGCTTCCCTTCGATCGACGCACACCCAGTCATGACGAGCGCCCAGAGCAGCGCCAGTGCAGCAACGACAGCCTTCCCCCCCATTCCCTACCCCCCCAAACACTGCGAAGTTTTCGCGCCTCCCGGCGCGCTGCCCCTCAATCCACGAGCTGACGGATGTCGCTCGCAAACGCCTCCGCCCCCATGCCGTGCGACGCATAGAGGCGCAGCTTGCCCTTAGTGTCGAAGATGAAGCTGCCGGTGGAATGATTGACGGTGTAGGCTTCCGGTGTTGCTCCCGGAACCTTTTCGTAAAACACCTTGAATTCGGTGGCGGTCTTGCGGGTACTTTCTGGATCGCCGCGCAGCGCCAAGAAGCTCGGGTGGAACGCGGTGACATAGCGGCCCAACATATCGGGCACGTCCCGCTCAGGGTCAACGGTGACGAAGAGCACCTGCACCTTTTCGGCCTTGGGGCCAAGGAGCTGCATGGCTCCTGCCAGATCGGCCAAGGCCGTCGGACAGACATCCGGGCAATGGGTGTAACCAAAAAAAATCACCACCACCTTGCCCTTGAAGTCCGCCAGTGTCCGGGCTCTCCCAGTGTGGTCCGGAAGCGCCAGCTGGCTGCCATACTCCAGACCGGTGATGTCCCGAGACTTGAAACTAGCCGGCTTGGAACACGCGGCTAAGATCAGCGCGCACGCGCAGAAAAGCAACAAAAACAGTTGGCGCATGCGGAGGGCTACCAGTAATGATCGATCAACAGGATGCTGAAAAGCGCGGAAAGATAGAAGACCGAATAGCGAAAAGACTTTCTCGCCAGTTCGTCGCTGTAGCTCCGATGCAAGCGCCAGGCATAGGCTATGAACACCAGGCCCAGAGCGAGGGCGCCGATAAAATAGATCCAGCCGCTCATACCGGTGGCGAAAGGCAATAGCGTCACCGCCACCATCACCAGGGTGTAGATCAGAATCTGCCGCCGTGTGTACTCCGGTCCGTGCGTGACCGGCAGCATAGGCAAGCCGGCCCGCGCGTATTCCTCGGTGCGATAGAGCGCGAGCGACCAGAAGTGTGGCGGCGTCCACACGAAGATGATGAGAAAGAGCACCAGGGCATTGTGATCCACACCGTTGGTCACTGCCGCCCAGCCCAGCACCGGCGGCATGGCGCCGGACGCACCACCGATCACGATGTTCTGCGGCGTGGCCGGCTTGAGCAGCAGGGTGTACACCACCGCGTATCCTAGGAAGGTGCAGAGGGTGAGCCACATGGTGAGCGGGTTCACGTACGCCCAGAGCACATACAACCCGACACCCAGCACGGCCAGCGCGAACCAGAAAGCCTGGGTGGGCGCCAAATCGCCTCGGGCCAAGGGGCGGGCACGGGTGCGCGCCATGACGGCGTCGATTCTCTGCTCGATCAGGCAGTTGATGGCAGCCGCCGCCCCAGCCACCAGGGCGATGCCGAGCGTGCCAAAAACGATGGTTCCCGCGGGAACCGCGCCGGGCACCGCGAGAAACATGCCAATCACCGCGGTAAAGACGATCAGCGATACCACGCGCGGCTTGGTCAGTTCGTAAAATCTCTGCAGGCGGCCGACGCGGTGTGTCAGCGTATTCATATGTTTTCCCCGGTGGACGCAGTATTTTACTATGCGTGCACGGTCTAGATCAGCCGAATATCGCCTGCGCCGCCGGCCACGCCAGGGCAAAGAGGATAAGAAAGGGAATCAAGGTCCAGGTCAGCTCGACCATCAGGCTGGAATGAAAGTGCTTGGCTTGTGCATGCGCCCGCCGATGGCGCACCACCCCCAAGACCACTGTAAAAAGCCCCGCCACCAGCACTGCCGCCACGACCGCGCCCACTCCCTGCCGAAAGTCGTCCACCGCGGCTTGGGCAGGCACGGGCCAAAAAGGCCCAGCGGCCAACAAGAAAGAACCGCCCAGTATCTTCACCGTCACATCACCCCCATCGCGTTCCGCAGGCTTCGCCACAGCGAGTCGCCCGGGTCAGGACACTCCGTCGCTCCCGCCGGCTGCCATGCAAAAGAAGCCAGCATGGGCCCGGGCAAATGGTCGAGAAGATAACGCACATTGGCTTCACGTTCGACCATATCCGGATCAATGGCATTGGCAATCCAGCCGGCAAAGCGCAGTCGCCGCGCCACCACCGCCTCGGCGGTCAAGCGCGCATGATTGAGGCAGCCCAGCCGCAAGCCTACCACCAGCACGACCGGCAAGGCCAAGGCTTGTGCGAAGTCGAGGAGGTCGCTGCGCTCGCCGAGGGGTGCCAGAGCGCCACCCGCGCCTTCGACCACCACCCAGTCGGCGCGCCCAGCCAATGCCTGGTAGGCCTCGATCAAGCGTTTCAGCTCAATCGTGATACCGTCCCGCGCCGCCGCCACGTGCGGGGCTACCGCTGCGGCAAACATGTAGGGACAGCGCGCCTGCCGGGGTGCGGCGACGTTGCTCGCTTGCGCCAACGCCAGCACATCCTCGTTGTCCGCTACGCCGGGGGAAAGACCCGCCGCAACCGGCTTCATGCCGAGCACCCGCTGCCCGTCGCGGGCCATGGCCGCAATCAGAGCGGCAGCGACACGGGTCTTGCCCACACCGGTGTCGGTGCCGGTGACGAATACGCCAGGCATCAGGCGGTTCTCGGCTTGTCTTGGAAGCGCACGATCGCGCGCCCATCAGCGAGCTGGCGCGGCTCCGGCTTCCAGGCGTGGCCATAGACCACTTCGTAGGTCGCCGGCAGCTTGCCACTGCGGCGGAAACACTCCAGTTGCGCGCACAGCGCCGCCCAACGACCTCGCCCAAAGAGGCCGCGCGGGCGCCCCTGGGTGGCGTTGTGGGCGCCGACGGCCTTGAGATCGACCATCATGTCGCGCGCGCTTTCGTAAGTCAGGGTAAAGATCTCGCGATCCATCACCGGATCGGCGAAACCCGCTTCCACCAAAAGATCGCCGATGTCGTGCAAATCGATGAAGCGGTTGGTATGGGTGAAACCATCCACGGCAGCGAATGCCTGGCGCAGCTCTCGCAGCGTGTCGGGGCCGAAACTGCTGAAGGTCAGAAGCCCGCCCACTTCGAGCACGCGCAGCATCTCCGAGAAAACCCGCGGCAGATCGTCGCACCATTGCAGGGTCGCATTGCTGAAGATCAAGCCCTGGCTCCCAGCCGCCAGCGGCAAAGCGCGCAAGTCGGCGCAGAGATAAGCCTTCCGCGAGCCGAAGAAGCGTGCGGCGATTCTCTCCAGTCCACTTTGCCTCGTCCGCGCCTCACGCAGCATGGCCGGAGCGATATCAAGCGCGACGAGCCGCGCTTCGGGAAAGCGTTCGCCCAACCCGGGCAAGGCGTAGCCCGTGCCCGCACCCGCATCGAGCACCGACCGAGGCTGGAGCTTGACATAGGCCAGGCGCTCCAGGAGCCGTTGCGCCAGCGTCTGTTGCAATACCGCAGCGGCGTCGTAAGTGGGTGCCGCGCGCTCGAAAGCACGCCGCAGAGCCGCTCGGTCGAGCCGCTCGGGCTCAGGGATGCTCACGGAAAAACTCCGACAGCGCGGCCAGAAACTCCCCGCCATGCGAGAGCTGCGGCGCGTGCGCCGCGCCGCGAATGTGCGCGAGTCGCCCTTGCGGCAGCGCCGCGGCAAGCCACTCGCTCGCGCCCAGGAGGGTGAGCGTGTCACGGTCCCCGCCGATCACCAGCGCCGGCTGCGCGATTCTAGTCACTTCGCGGCGCAGATCGGTTTCGCGCAACATTGCCAGGCCGTCTTCCAGCACGGCGCGCGCCGGTTCGCCTCGCGCCGCGAACTGCTGGCGCAGCCGCTGCAGCACTGAACGTCCGTCTTCGGCGCTGAGTACTTGCAGGCTGAGAAAACGCTGCACGCTGCGCTGGTAGTCATCTCTGAGGTCGCGGGCAAAGCTTGCCAGCGTTGCGTCAACCATGGCCCAGGGCCAGTCATCCGCGATCAGAAAGCGCGGCGTGGTGGCAAGCAACACGAGGCGCCGCACGCGCTTGGGTGCGTTGAGCGCCCAGGCTTGCGCCAGCATGCCGCCCAAGGACCAGCCCAGCACGGTAAGCGGCTCCTTGATTTGGGCAAGGCTGCGCTCCAAGGCGTCGAGCATGTCTTCGGTACGCAGCGCGGCGACGCCGCGGCTGTGTCCATGACCGGGTAGATCGACGCAATAAACGCGATGCCTTTGCGCCAACTGCGGCAGTAGGCCGCTCCAGTAGCCCGAATGCATGGCCCAGCCATGCAGCATCACCAAGGGCGGGCCGGCGCCGACCGCTTCGACATGCAGCTTCACAAGGCACGCAAGGCATCGATCAAGGCGCTCACCTCCGCCTCGCTGTGCGCCGCCGACAAGCTTACGCGCAAGCGCGCCGTTCCGGGCGGCACGCTCGGCGGCCGAATCGCCGGCACCCAGAAGCCGCGCTCCCAGAGCGCGCGAGAAGCCCCCAGCGCAGCCTCGTTGTCGCCGAGCAATAGCGGCTGGATCGGCGTCTGCGAAGGCAAGAGCTGCCAGCGCGTGCCAACAAGCCCGGCGCGAAAGCGCTGGATATGCGCGAAGAGCCGCGCGCGGCGCTCGGGCTCGGCGCGCAGAACGGCGAGGCTTTCCCGCACGGCCACGGCGAGCGAAGCCGGCGCGGCGGTCGTGAACACATAGCTGCGCGCTTTCTGCAGCAGTGTTTCGATGACCACCGCTGAACCCGCGGCAAAGGCGCCGAATACCCCTGCCGCCTTGCCCAGGGTGCCCATATAGACGAGCCGCGGCGAAGCAAGGCCCAGTTCCGCAAGCGTGCCTCGCCCCTCACCGAGCACGCCGAAGCCATGCGCGTCGTCCACCACTAGCAAGGCGTCGTGTCGCTCCGCCAGATCCAAGAGCGCGGCGAGAGGAGCAAGGTCGCCATCCATACTGAAGACCGCGTCGGTGGCGATGATCTTCCGGCGCGCCGAGGATGCTTGCAGGCGCGCGGCCAGATCGGCGGCTTCCTGGTGAGCATAGCGCACGAATTCGGCACCCGCGAGCCGCGCGCCATCGTATAGACAAGCATGGTTGAGGCGATCACCGAAAACCGCGTCGCCCCGCCCGGCCAGGGCGGGAATGATGCCGATATTGGCCATGTAGCCGGTAGAAAAAGCCAGCGCCCGCGGCATACCGACCCAAGCGGCGAGCGCTTGCTCCGTGGTCTCGTGCGCCGCGGTATGCCCAGTGAGCAGATGCGAGGCTCCAGCACCCACGCCCCATGCCGCAGCGCCCTGCTGCAGGGCGGCGACGAGCCGCGGATGCTGAGCCAGGCCGAGATAATCGTTGCCGCCGAAAGTAATCAGCTCCCGGCCCTCCACTCGCGCCCGCGCGCCGGCAGACTGTTCGACGATGCGGCGCTGGCGCAAGAGCCCGGCCGCTTGGCGCGCCACGAGGTCGCTGGCCAGCTCGTCTAGCAGCACGCCGATTTCACCTCGGCTTCGGGCAGCGGCGTGAGGCCCAGCTTGGCGAGGAGCGCCTCGTCGTCGCCGGTCTGGGGATTGCCGGTGGTCAGTAGCTTCTCGCCGTAGAAAATGGAATTGGCACCCGCCAGAAAACAAAGTGCCTGCACCGCTTCGCCCAGTTCTTGGCGGCCGGCGGACAAGCGCACCAGCGCTCGTGGCATGACCATGCGCGCAACCGCGATGGTGCGCACGAATTCGAAGGGATCGAGCGGCGCTTCCTTGGCCAAAGGCGTGCCGGGCACCCGCACCAGATGATTGATCGGCACCGACTCCGGATACGGGCGCAGATTGGCCAATTCAGCCAAAAGCGCGGCGCGCTGGAGGCGCGTCTCGCCCATGCCGACGATGCCTCCGCAGCAAACCTTGAGCCCGGCCGCTCGTACCGCATCGAGTGTGTCCAAGCGATCCTGGTATTGCCGCGTGCCGATGACCTCGCCGTAAAAATCCGCCGCGGTGTCGAGGTTGTGGTTGTAGTAATCGAGACCGGCAGCCTTGAGTTTTTCCGCCTGACCGGACCTCAGGAGCCCGAGCGTGGCGCAAGTTTCCAAACCCAACGCCTTGATGTCGCGAATCATCACCAGTACTGAATCGAGATCCCGGTCCTTCGGCCCGCGCCATGCCGCGCCCAAGCAAAAGCGGCTGGCGCCTTTGGCTTTGGCCGCACGCGCCGCGGCGAGCACTTCGGCCAGCGGTAGCAAATCCTGCTCGGGCACGCCAGCGCTATGGCGTTTGGACTGCGGACAGTAGCCGCAATCCTCGGGACAGCCGCCGGTCTTGACCGACAGCAGGGTCGAAAGCTGTACCGCGTCGGGCCGATGAAACTGGCGATGCACCGTCTGGGCTTGAAAGAGCAACTCAGTAAAGGGCAAATCAAACAGCGCCTCGACTTCGGCAACACGCCAGCGACGCGCGGCAGAATCCTCAGGGCGGGCGAGTGTGCTCATGTCCATGAATGGCGGGCCTCGGCTAGAATGGTTCGGTACCAGTTCCGCCCCGCGGGCGGCTTGCTATCATTGGGGAAAGCCGGCAACTTGTCAAATCACGCCACTCATGAATTGAACATCTGCACGACTTCTGTGCGGCGCATCCTATCGACCCTTCCCCCGCTGTTCCCCGCCGCGTGCGAACTGTGCGGTGCCGCCAGCGGGAAGCGAGCCGTGTGCGCCGCCTGCGACGCCGCGCTCCCGGTTCTGCCGGCGGCCTGCCCTGTTTGCGCCCTCCCCAGCCCGATCGGGTCGCCGTGCGGCGCGTGTCTGAGTCATCCGCCGCCCTTCGCCGCCACCAGCGCCGCGTTGCTCTACCTGCCGCCCGTGGATTTGCTGATCCACGCCTTCAAATTCCGCGGCCGCTTGAGCCTGGCGCCTTACCTCGCCGAGCGCTTGGCGGAAGCACTTTCGCGTGCGCGCGCGCCGCGCCCCGATCTGGTCATCCCGCTCCCCTTGAGCCTCGCGCGCCAACGCGAGCGGGGCTACAACCAGGCGCAGGAACTCGCCCGCCGCCTGGCGCGCACTTTCGAATTGCCGCTCGATGCCCACAGCGCCAAGCGTACGGGAGCGGCGCCTGCACAGGCGGACTTGCCCTGGAAGGAGCGCGCCAAGAACATACGCGGCGCCTTTGTCTGCGCGGCGAATGTGGCAGGGAAGCACGTGGCCGTAGTCGACGACGTCATGACTACCGGCGCAACCCTCAGCGAATTCGCGCGCGCTCTGCTGAAGGCCGGAGCGGCGCGAGTGAGCAACTGGGTGGTGGCGCGCACCCTGCCCCCAGCAGCATGAGGCGCGCGCCATGTTCAGTATCGTCCTGGTTCATCCCGAAATCCCGCCCAATACCGGCAACGTCATCCGCCTTGCCGCCAATACGGGGTGCGAGTTGCACCTCGTCGAGCCCCTGGGCTTTCGCTTGAGCGATCGCGAATTGAAACGCGCCGGGCTCGACTACCATGAATACGCGCCACTGCGCGTGCACCCCGACTGGAGTGCCGCCCGTGCCTGCCTGCAGGGGCGTCGCCTCTTCGCGGCAACCACCAAGGGCCGCCACTCTCCGCAAGAAACGATCCTGCGCCCCGGTGATGTGTTCGTCTTCGGCTGCGAGACCGCTGGCCTGCCCGAGCAAGTCCTCGCGGAATTTCCCCAGGAAATGCGCTTGCGCCTGCCCATGCGGCCGGCAAACCGCAGCCTCAATCTGTCCAACGCCGTTGCCGTGACCATCTACGAAGCGTGGCGCCAGAACGGCTTCGCCGGGGCCGGCACAGTGAACGAAGCCCGAACCTGCGGCAACGAATGTTGTTGACCATGCCCGACCCAATCCCCGTGAACGCCATCGCCGCCCGCGCTTGGGAAGAACAGCACACACGCCCCAGCGAGGCGCAGCGGCTCGCCCTGGAAGCGATGGCGCAAGCGCAGGCGCAAGGCGACGCGCGCTCCGCTGCCTGGGCGCAAATGACCTTGGCCTACCTGGATTTGCGCCAGGAGAGTTATCGCGAGGCGCGGCCCCTGCTGCAAGAAGCGGTATTGGTCTTCCGTGATCACGCGGACACGCGCGGCCACATCCTTGCCACCAACGGCCTGGCGCGCCTGGCCATGATCGAAGGGGAAATCGAAGCGGCGCTGGCCGTTTTTCGTGCCAACTTGCGCGAGGATGGAGGGTCCTTGTCGCCGCTGGATCGCTTCTACACTCTCAACGGCATTGCCGGCTGCCTCGCCGCACTGGGCGACACGCCGCAAGCGTTGGCACACCTTTTCGAGGCCCTGGAAGCGCTGCGCAGCATCGACGCCAAGCCGCAGATGGCAACCCTGCTCACCAATCTGGGCACCGAACTCGTGGCAGTGGGCGACCTTCAGGAGGCGCGGCACACGCTGGAGGAAGCGGCCGATCTCGCCAAGGCGCTCGACCGCCCGCGCCTGCGGCTGGAGATCGAGGCCAGTCTGGCCGAGTGCCTGGTCTACCTCGGCCAAGCCGCCCAGGCTCTGCCCCTCGCTCGCCGGCTGATGCGCAGTTCCGAGGCGCTTGGCGCGGCCTCGCGCGAAGGCAACGTCTACACTTCCGCCGCCTTGGCCTTGCTCGCCGGAGGCAAGTCGGCCGAAGCAAACGACGCACTGGCGTGCGCCGAGGAGCTGGCCATCAAGCACGACAGCCCCGACGGAAGAATCTGGGTCTTGGCCCTCCGCGGCATGAACCACGCGCGCCGCGGGGAGCGTGGTCAAGCGATCGCGCGGCTGGAGGAAGCGCGACGCGCGTTCAATTCGAGCACGCCGCTGCGCCTGCGTGCCCTGGTCCTGGAAAAGCTCGCGGCGTTCCTTGCTGAAGCCGGGCGCCACAAGGAAGCCTACGAGCTGCACCGCGCTTTCTTTGCGGTGTATGAAGAGCGGCTGGGGCTCGCCACGCGGGCCAGATACCATGCGGTGCAGCTGCGCCACGAATTGAACCGCTTGCGCTGGGAACGCGACCGCGCGCGCGAGGAAGCGCTGCGCGATCCGCTCACCGGCTTGCATAATAGGCGGTATCTCGACTCGGTGCTGGCCGAACTCCTCGCCGTCTTCGCGCGCAGCCAACAGCCTCTGACGCTTGCGATCATCGATCTGGATCATTTCAAGGCGATCAACGATACCGCGGGCCATGCCTTCGGGGATGAAGTCCTGCGGGTGCTGGGGCAGCTCTTGACACAGAGCACGCGCGCCGGTGACGCAGTTTGCCGGATCGGCGGCGAGGAATTCTGCCTGGTGTTTGCCGATTCGGCGCCAGCAGATGCCAAGCGCCGCTTAGAGAATCTGCTGGCGCAGTTGCATGCGCGAAGCATTTGCTGGGGTGAAACCGAACGCAGCGGCATCACCTTTTCCGCGGGCTTGGCTGCCTACCCTGAAGATGGAGCCAGCGGCGCGGTCCTTCTCGAGGCGGCCGACCGCGCCTTGTACCACGCCAAGCACGAGGGGCGCGCCAAGGTGGTCTTCCTGCCCCGTATGGGCGGCCGTCCCCCGGCCACGGCGCGCGGTCCGCGCAAGCAAGGCGGGCATTCCAGGGCGCGCTCGGGCGGTGCGTGAACACGTCGCTCGGCTGCTGGCGCGGCGCGAGGCCTTGGCACTTGCAGCGCTCCTGGCCGGCCTGTCTACCTGGACGCAAGGCGTGGGCTTCCTCCTCGGGCTGGCGCTGACCCTCCTGCTGCTCTGGGGACGACGCTGGGATTGGGCCTATTTGGGTGCGCGGCACCCCGACTGGGTCAAGGATTGCGGGCGTGCCGTCAAATACGTTCTGCTCATGCTCCTTGCCGTCGATGCCCTCGTCCAACCCTTGGTCAATCGCGCACTCGGCGAGGCGCAGGACCTTTCCGAGTTCGCCTTTCTTGCCGGAGACCTCACGGCGTATTTCGCCTATCTTCCATTCATGTGGATCACCGCCGCCTGCGGCGAGGAATTGTTCTTCCGCGGCTATCTCCTGCGCGGCGCGGCGCGGGAGCTGGGCGGCTCGCGGCGAGCCTGGATCGGCGCCGGCATTCTCAGCACGCTCGTCTTTGGCCTGGCACACGCATACCAAGGCGCCTCCGGAGTGATCAATACCGCATTGGTCGGCGGCATCCTGGCCGTGCAATATGCGCGCAAGCCCGAGGGCCTAGTTTCCTGCATACTCGCGCACGGGCTTTACAACACCGTGGGATTGACCCTGCTCTATTTCGATCAGGCGGATTTTTTCGATCGGCTCATGTTCGGGGGTTCCCCAGCCTGAGTTCTTGGTGCGCCGCAGAGAAATCTCAGGAACTTGGCAGAACGTCTTCGGGATAGACTCGCACGCAATTGCGGCCGGCGGCTTTCGCGGCATAGACGGCTTGATCGGCCCGATCCAGCAACGCGCTCAGGCCGCATTCCTCGGAGGCACCCAGCGCCACCGCGCCAACACTGGCCGTAATACGCAGCGGCGGCTCACTCGCGAGCGCGACGATCGGTGTTGCCTCGATGCGCCGACGCAGTTTTTCCGCGACCACGCGAACGTCGCCCCGGTCCAGATCGGTGAGAAGCACCACGAATTCCTCGCCGCCGAAGCGCGCCACCAGGTCGGTACGCCGCACCCCGCTCTCCAGGGTCGCGGCGATGGCTTTCAGACAGGCATCGCCGGCCAGATGCCCCCAGGTGTCGTTGACGCGCTTGAAGTGGTCGACATCCACCATGAACACCGCCACCCCCCGGCCAGTACGTCCGCGGCGCGCCAATTCAAGCTCGAAGCGCTCGAGAAATTTATGGCGGTTGGCCAGGCCGGTCAAAGCGTCGTGCAGGGCGAGCTGCTCGAGCTTCTGGCGAATCGCGGTGAGTTCGGTGATGTCCACGTCCACGCCCCGATAGCCCTGGAAGTTGCCGACGGCGTCCAATAGCGGCTTGCCGCTGCTGGAGAGCCAGGCAACCCCCCCGTCCTGCCGCAGAAAAGCCACCGTGGCGGCCCGAAAGGGCTGGCGCTCTGCCTCGGCCTTGATCACCTGGGCGTTTTGCGAGGTTTCGCCTTCGTCCGCCAAAAAACGATCGCGCGCTTGCCCCAGCAAGTGCTCGGGTTTGTAGCCCAAGAGCTTCTCTTCGCCTTGAAGAAAGGTGAAGCGGCCTTGCGCATCGGTCTCCCAAGCAAAGGTGGGCGAGAATTCGATGGCTTCCGCCAGTTGGTCGCGCACATGGCGCACGGTCTCTTCGGCGCGGCGCCGCTCGGTGACATCGGTGTAAATGGTAACGAACCCGCCGCCCGGCAGCGGCGTGCCGCGGATTTCGAGCACCGTGCCGTTGGGCCGCACCCGTTCGAAAACGTGAGGCTGCATGCCGCGGGCCCGTTCCACTGCCCTTTCAGTCAGCTCCTCGGGATCCCCGGGGCCATATTCGCCTCGCCTGGCGTTGAATTTGAGCAGGGTGCGCAGCGAGGGCAGGCCGTTTGCGAACAACGCCTCGGGGAACTCCAGAAGCTCTTTCAGCCGCCCATTGCAGGCACGCATCTCGAAATCGGGGCCGAATAGAGTCACGCCACTGGGCAGATAGTCGATGATCGCCTGCAAGACATCCGCGTCGCGCAAACGCTTGCGGTCGCTCCCGGTACCATCCGTCATGGTGTTTTCCCCGCTAATGTTCCGCGCTCCTCGCGGTGCAGCATATCCTTGGCCGCCTTATCGGTAACGGCTGGTGCCCTGGTTTCATTGAGTCGCGCTTGTCGCAAGTCACGACCGCAGGCAAACTGTCCGTCGCCGATCTGGGAGTTCTTCATGTGGAAAAGCCGGCCTTTGCTGGCCTGCGCATTCGCCATAATGGCCGTTCCGGTCCTCGCCGTGGTGTGGGTCTTGTTGACCCTGTTGGTACCGGTCCCGGCGCTGGCAGGATCGCTCAACTTCGTCTTGCCGCTGTTGTGCCTCGCCGCCTGGATAGCGATTTTCTATTTTCTTCGCTTCACACCCTGGACTCTGGCCATGCGACTCGTCGCCTGGGCGCTGAGTGCGCCGCTGATCCTACTGGCCGCACTGGTCGCTTTGATGTTGCTCTTCTGGAACGCGAAGTGATCCAAACCGCGCACTTCATTCTTTTCGTCGCCGATCAGCGAGCGAGCACACGCTTTTATGCGCAAGTGCTGCAAATCGAACCGCGCCTCGAAGTGCCCGGCATGAGCGAATTCGAACTGCCCGGCGGCGCGGTGCTGGGGCTCATGCCCGAAGCCGGGATCAAACGACTTCTGGGTGATGCTTTCCCCGACCCCGCGCGCGCCGCGGGTACGCCGCGCGCCGAGCTGTATCTCTCTGTCGATGCGCCGCAGAGCTACCATCAGCGGGCACTCGCCGCCGGGGCGCGTGAACTGTCTGCGCTCGCGCCGCGCGACTGGGGCGACCTCGCCGCTTACGCGCTCGATCCGGACGGGCATGTACTGGCTTTTGCCAGCCGCGTTGCCTGATCCGCCTTGCGGAGGGATCAACACGGCACAGCTGAACCAGTGCCAACCCTGATCAATCCTTCGCGGTGCGGACGGCGGTGCGGACCGCGCCGCGCACGGCTTTCCGCAGCTCTGCGCTCGGTCCCTCGATGCGGCCGAATGCAGTGAGCTAGCCCCCCGCGCCGCGAGCCCGAGTCAGCGCTCAAGCCGCGGCGAGAATTCTGCTCATGACCATCCGCGCCGCCGCCGTACGATCAATCCGAATGCGATCAGCAAGGCGGAGAGCAGTGCCAGCGCACCACGCGAAAGCGTCGGTACGGCCGCCAGGTCGCTTCCTCCGGGCCCACCTTGGTCGACGATGGTGCCGTTGACCGTGAGATCATCATCACCCAGTCCGCCATCGGTGATGCTGAAGGTAGCGGTGTTGCCGGCGATCGTCGCCGGCAACACGTACCAATGCGGCGCGGCGTTGTCCGGTGTGGGGCCAAACTTCCAGTATTGCGTGTTGGGCGCCAGGGCTTGCGGATAAGTGATGGCGAAGCTCAAGGTGCTGCCCGGCGTGCAGCTGCCAGCCGTAAAGTCGAACAGGCCGTGCGGGAAGTTCACGCCAGCGGGAGGCGTGACCGGTACCACCGAGACCGCGATGTAGCGCGACACCGTGTAGCCGCAGCCCGCCCCGCCGCCCGTGAAGCTGGCGGTGATACTACCGCTGCCCGTGGCCGAGGCGCCGGTGTAGGACTTAGTGCCCAGCAGCGTGAAGTGGGCGGTCACGCTCTTCGCCGCGGTGACGTTGCTGAGCGTACACGTGGCGCCGGTGCAATCGCCGCTCCAGTTGCTGAAGCTGTAGCCAGCATGGGGCGTGGCCGCGCAGGTGCTGCTGGCGCCATGGCCCACCGGGTTGGGCGTGCAGGTGGTGCTGCCGCCCGCCGCTGGGTTGGCGCTGGCTGTAATGGCGTAGCTGTTGAGCGTGAAGTTGGCCGTCACGCTCTTCGCCGCCGTGACGTTCGTCAGCGTACACGTAGCTCCTGAACAATCGCCGCTCCAGTTGGTGAAGGTGTAGCCAGCGTTCGCCGTGTAGGTGCAGCTTGCGTTGCCGCCATGGTTCACTGGGTCTGGCGTGCAGGTGGTGCTGCCGCCCGCCGCTGGGTTGGCGCTGTCGTTGATGGCGTAGCTGTTGAGCGTGAAGTTCGCCGTCACTGTCTTGGCGCTGGTGACGTTACTGAGGTCGCAGGTCGCACCGGTGCAGTCGCCGCTCCAGGCCGTGAAGGTGTAGCCAGCGTTCGCCGTGTAGGTGCAGCTTGCGTTGCCGCCATGGTCAACCGGGTTGGGCGTGCAGGTGGTGCTGCCGCCCGCCGCTGGGTTGGCGCTGTCGTTGATGGCGTAGCTGTTGAGCGTGAAGTTGGCGGTTGCGGTTTTGTTGCTTGAGACACTTGTGAAGGTACAGGTCGCAGCGTCTGTGCCGTTTCCTGTTGTGCCGTCGCAATCTCCGCTCCATGCCACAAACCCTCCTGCATTGGCCGTGGCCGTGATGGCATGAGATGAGGAGGGTTCCACGGACGCGCTGCTTTTTGCCCCTCCGGTGACAGCGCCATTCCAGGTGGCATCGATCCCGCTGCCTCCTGATGCGGCCACCATGGTGCCCCCATTCGCGCCAGCGCCGTTGACGACGATGGCGAACGCCTCGTACTCATAAGCGCCGATGTCATAGGCTATGCCCTGTGGGCGGCTCACCCCCCGCTGATCCGTGGCTGGAGCGCCTTCGGATGTGCCTGCATCAAGGGCAGGAGAGCCTGTGAGCAAGGGATAGTGCCACGCGCCTGTCATGTCAGGGTTGTATGTAAGGGGGCCGAGGTTTGGGTCGGAGCCGATGATGTTTCCGTTTGAGCTATCTACCAGCCCGCAGGCATCGCTGCCGGTGTCTTCGATCAGGTTGTTTTTGGAACTCGCGCTGAGGCTGGCGCCACTGCCGTTGACACAATCGCCACTGCCTGAGCCCTTTGCAATGATTGTGTTTATGAGGGTAAGGGAGTTGCTGTTATAGTTGTACAATCCGCTGCCGCCGCTGGGGGCTGAATTGTTGCTGAAGGTCACATTGGTGAGCGTGGAACTGCCGCCGTAGATGTACATCCCGCCGCCCTTGTCGGCTGCTGTATTACCGCTGAAGGTCACATTGGTGAGCGTAGGACTCCCGCCGTACAACCCGCCGCCCTGTCCGGGATCGAATCCGGTCATGGCCTGATTATTAGCGAAGGTCACATTGATAAGCGTAGGACTGCCGCCACCCCATATACTCATTGCGCCACCAAACCCACCTTTGTTGGCGATGAATAACACATTACGAATAATGGGACTGCAGTGGTCGATCACCATTCCGCCCGCCGCATAGATTCCTAGAGGGTATACAGCTTCCATCCCGTCGCCGCCGCGAATGGTGAACCCATCCAGTATGACGCCATCGACACGATACGCCTCCACAACCTGGGCAGCGATCCCTCCTCCATTCAACTGAGTGGTATTGTTCTGGTAGTCTCTCTGGTCACGCTCTGTCTCTGTCCCCAGGAACCCGCCATACATGGCAACGCCGGCTCTAAGCGAAAATTTTGCAGTGGCAGTCAAGGGGTCGCTTGGCTTATAACCACCAGCCATACTGTACCCCGTTTCTTGCACCCAAATCTCATCGCCACTGGCCGATTGCCCTAACGCGGTTTGCAGGCCGCAGGCGTTGGCCCATGAAGAGCAATCCTGCGAACCTTCTGGTGTCAGCTTGACATAACAGATGTTTCCTGCTCCTCCTGTGCAGGCCGCCAGAACACTGCCAGCGCCTGTCAGCGTTGCCATCACAAAGCTCGATAGCACAACAAGACTATGCCCATTTTGTTTCATGTCTTTTCCGCTCTCATTGATCGGTAAACTAAAGAAACCTCTGAAATATTCGGAGGTTCCGGATTACGGCACCTTCCAGGTGTAGCTGTCGGGGAGGGTCAAATCGACCTGTACCGCCTGCGCGGCGTCGGGCAGCAGCAGCGCGGCCAGACCGCGGACACACGACCAGCGGACGAGCCGGGTTCGCCCAGGGTGCAGCGCATTCGTCTTGTGTTTCTCGGGACGGCGGATTGCGGGTCAAGTTGCGAAACAGCCAGACCGGCATTCGCGATACGCGTCGCAGCGGGGCGCGGCTCGTGTGGCCGCCGGTAAAAGGCGAATGGCATGGTGGTGTTCTCCGGATCCGGGGCGAGCGCACCCCGATTCGAGAGACAAGTACCACCCTAGCGTAAGAGCAGCGTAAGAGAAACCGGCCGGAAACGCCAAAACTGGCCGGGAACGCCCTTACCTATTGGCTTTGCGGGCAATTGCCCTCGGAGGCGGTGACTCGGCGGCACGAACGGGCTTACAAGTTCCCGTTCGCCCTGAGAAGCGCAGCGCGTATCGTAGGGCCAGTTCAGAACCGTTCGAAGCGCGCCGCCCTCAGCGCACGCGCGTCCGCCGCACCCCGGTGCCGCCTGGCAGCAGCGAACCGTGGCGCGGGTGCCCACCGGCGAAAGGGATGGTTTCTTTTACCTATCCACGGGGAGCGGACCTCGGACTGGAAGATTTTTGCTTCCCTATCGTAGGAGCGGCAGAATAGAAGCCGCGCGAAAGAACAAGGCGGAGTGACCTATGCGCCCAGGCGCTCCCGAACGCGCGCGGCGAGCCCTTCGGCGCCCTGTGTCCGGGCGATGTCCAGGGCGCGGGCGTAGCAGTCCGCGCACTCGGCCGGCGCGGCGCCACGTCCTTCCAGGGCCTGGCCGCGCAGGCGCCACAGTTGGGCTTCGCAATGATGGTCGCCCAGTTGCCCGCCCAGTTGCATGGCTTCGTCGATGACAGCCAGCGCCTCGTCGAAATGGCCAAGCAACACGCAGGCTTCCGCCAAGGGTTCCAATACCACCAGCGTCACGCCGCCCATGGCCTCGCGCGTGGCGGCGACACACTGGCGAATGGCTTCGACCCCCGCCGCGTCGCCTTGCTGGGCGCGCGCCCAACCGCTGGCCAGCGTGGCACCGATCTGCCACAAAGCGAAACCGTGGCGGTTGGCGATCTCCAGCGTTTCGGCGGCAAGTGCTTGCGCTCGCGCCGGCTCACCGAGGCGGCAGGCGAGCAGCGCGGCGAAGGTGAGCGCGTAGGCCAGGCTGAAGGGGTGGGCCAGTTGGCGCGCGCGTTCGAGGCTCAGCGCGCTGGCCGCGCGCGCCTCGGCTTCCCGGCCCAGCGTCCACAACACCCAGGAGCGATAGGCGGCGCCGGTGACGCCGGCATCTTCACCGAATTCGCCGACTTGCGCTTCATGCAGGTCGGCGCGCCAATCGAGCTCCACTTCGTCGAGCAGCGCCAAAGCCGCGGTGAATTCGCCGCGCCAATAAGCGGTGTCGGCGGCGGCGAAACGCGCTTGTTGGGCATGGCTGGGATTGTTGCTTTGCGCCGCCAGCACGCCGAGTTCCGCCGCAAGCTGCTGCGCGCCTTCATAACCAACGCGCGAACTGGCGCTCGCCCACAGACCCCATACGGCGGCGAAGCTCTCGGCTCGCGCGGCATGCGCGGTGCAAAGATCCATGGCGCGCCGGTAGGCCTTTGCACCTTCGACCGAGGCGTAACCTTGGGCGGCGACGGCAGCCGCGCCCAAGCCCATCTGCAAGTCGAGTTCCAAGCTGTCGCGCTCTCCGCCTCGAGGCAGATCGGCCAGCAGTGCCAGCCCGGCGCGAAAATGGGCCAGCGCTTCGTGGCTGGCTGCTTCGTGGCTGGCTCGCTGGCCCGCCAAACACCAGGCAGCGATGGCCGCGCCCGCCTCGCCGGCGGCGCTGCGATGTTGCGCCAGAAGCGCAGTGCTGCGCGCCGTGCCATCGGCCGTCAGCGCATCGGCCGTCAGCGCATCGGCCACGGCGCGATGGGCGCGCTGGCGATCGGGGCGCGCTTGCGATTCATA
Organism: Casimicrobiaceae bacterium; assembly: GCA_026646885.1. Classification (GTDB taxonomy): domain Bacteria; phylum Pseudomonadota; class Gammaproteobacteria; order Burkholderiales; family Casimicrobiaceae; genus JACPUX01. The sequence continues at coordinate 171,512 of JAPKHK010000007.1, forward strand.
AGCGGCATCGCGCATCAACACATGCCGAAAGCGCGCGACATGGTCGTTTACGAACTCGATCAAACGCATCGCTTCGAGTCGCGCGAGATCGCGTTTGACCTGGGTCGCATCGACTTCGAGGCTGCGGCGCAGCAGGTCGAGCTGGAATTCCCGGCCGATGGTTGCGGCGCGCTGCGCCACCGCTTTGGCGGTGCCCACGGCATCGAGCCGCGCTGCAATGAGGTCATGCAGGGTGCTGGGTATGTTCTCGGCGCGATGCTCCACGGCGGCGCACGCCAGCTCTTCAGCATAAAGGGCAATGCCATCGGCGCGGGCGACGATTGCGCGCACCTGCTCGCGGTCGAGTTCCGGGGCGAGGTCGCGCACCAGGGCCAACATGGCGCTTTTGCCGAGCGCGCCCAGTTCGAGCACGGCAACGCGATCGGCGCGCCAACTCGGCACGAAATCGGGTCTTGCGGTCAGCACTGCAAGCAGGCGGCAAGCCGCGGGTGCGGCCACGAAACGGTCGATCAGCTCGCGTGTCGAAGGGTCGGCCCAATGCAAGTCCTCCACCACCAAGAGCAGAGGTTCAGCGCCAGCGAGTGCGAAGACCCGTTCGAGCAGAATGGCAATCAGCCGCTCGCGACGCTGCTGCGGCGACCCCACCGGTTCGCGATAGCGCCCAGGCATGGGCAAACCAAGTAGCCCGGCCAGCAGCGGCAGGGCATCTGGCGCCGCCTTGCCATAATGCCGCTGAACGTAGGCGAGAAGCCGATCAAAGTTGCTGTCCGCGCTTTGCTGTGGCGCCAAACCGACGACCTCGGCGACCATGCCGACCACCGGCTGAAAAGGCGCATGCCGATGCTCCGGTGCACAACGCAGCTCGCGCACCAGGGCGCGGGTGTCGCCGAGGCTTTGCTTGAGCGCCAGCACCAGGCGCGACTTGCCGATACCGGCCTCGCCGCGCAATAAGACGTGACGGCGCTGGCCCGCTTGGGCTTGTTGCCAGGCCGCGCGCAAAGTCGCCAGCTCTTTTTCCCTGCCGACCAGCCGTGTGAGTGGTCGCGCCGCAGACAGCCTGGAAGGGCTTTGGCTGGGCCCGCGCAAGCGATACACCTTGATCGGCCGCGCCACCGTCGCCAGACGTCGCGTGCCCCATTCTTCGTCGTCGAAGAACCCTAAGCCGACCCGGTGCGTCGCCTCGCTCAGCAGAATTTCTCCGGCGGCGGCTTCCTGGCGCAAACGCATCGCCAAACCGGTGACATTGCCGGTGGCATCGGGCAGGCCGCTCTCGCAGCTTGCCAGCACCAGGCCGGTGTGCGCACCGACGCGCATTTCCACTTCCGGCGGGGTTTGGTCGCGCATCGCCACCGCAGCGCCGAGCGCGCGGCGCGCCGCATCTTCCTCGGCCCGTGGGTAACCGAAATACGCCAGCAGGCTGGCGCCGCGCACCTGCGCGAGATATCCGCCGTGGGCGCGCACGACTTCGGCGCAGCGCGCTTGGGGTGCCGCGAGCAAGGCGTAGGCTTCGTCGGGGTCGTCCACGCCGGGGCAATCGAACTTGAACTGAAGTACGGTCACCTGGCGCCGCTCCAGGGTCGCGGGAGCACCGCTCCGGGCCGGCGTCGTGCCTGCCGCGGTCGGTGCGAAGGTGGTGTCGCTTCGAACCGCGTCGGCAAGCGCCCGCGTTTCCTCCGCCGGCTCGATGCCCAATTCGCTTTGCAGCGCGCGTTTTGCTTGCTCGAAAAGTTGGAGCGCCTCGGCGCGTCGACCACAGCGGGCATACAGCCGCAGCGCGCGGCGCAAGGCGTCTTCGTTCCAGGGATCGAGCTGGCGCAAGCGCAGCACGTGCGGCAAGGCACGCGCCGGCTGATCGAGTTTCTCCAGACAATCGGCCAAGCGCGTCAGGCGTTCGACCGCCCGCAGGTGCAGATGCTCCCGTTGATTGAGGAGCCAGGTTTCGAAGTCGGCGCAATGAGTGAGCGGAAAGTCGGGCAGGAGCTCCCCACCATAAAGCGCGGCTGCCTCCTCCATGCGCCGCAGGCAGGCTTCGCATTCCCCTGGTTCCGGCTTCACCCCGCAGCTTGGTTCGGGAGCCAAAAAGCGAGTGGCATCGATCTGCACGCCGCGCCCATCGAAAAACACCATCGTCCGGTCGGCACGCAGCACTGCCCCGCCCTGCGCCGTCGCGCCCAAAGCCCGGCGAAGGTCGTGCAGCACCTGGCGCAGGTTGCTGCGAGCAGCATGCTGGTCGAAGTCGGGCCAAAAGAGTTGCGCCAGTGCATCGCGGGCATGCGATCGCGAAGATGCCAGCGCCAGATACGTCAGCAAAGCGCGGCCTTTTTCGTAATTCAAGGGCCGGTGAGTTCGGTTCACTTGCAGCGAAAAGCCGCCCAGCACCCGAAGAGCCATTTCCGGCTCGCCGGCCGCATTGCTCGGCAATTCAGACTGCCGCCCGTACTCCGCCACCCCAATCCCCCGCTGCCTCATTTGATTGCTGGGAAAAATAGCACGTCCGCCACGAGACACTTGCGCCTGGGCGACAATTTGAACGATATTTCCGCCGGTCGCGTTGACCCAACTCAGAAGGCAGGTGAAATCACCTTCTAAGCCACTTCGGCGGGTCGCTACGCCCTCTCTCCCTGGCTGCCAAACTGCAAGGCCGCCAAACGCGCATAAAGGCCGTCTTCCCGAATCAGCGTTTCATGGGTGCCGCTGGCGACGATACGCCCCTGATCCAAAACGATGATGCGGTCCGCCTGCCGCACGGTGGCCAGGCGGTGCGCAATCACCAAGGTGGTGCGCCCTTGCACCAGACCTTCGAGCGCGGCTTGCACCAGGCGCTCGCTTTCCGCGTCGAGCGCGCTGGTGGCTTCGTCGAGCAAAAGAATCGGCGGGTTCTTGAGGATGGCGCGGGCGATGGCGATGCGCTGGCGCTGCCCGCCAGAGAGGCGCACGCCGCGCTCCCCCAGAAAACTCTGGTAACCCTGCGGCAACCGATCGATGAACTCGTCGGCCGCGGCGGCGCGCGCGGCGGCTTTGACTTCTTCATCGCTGGCGTCGAGGCGGCCATAGCGTATGTTCTCCATGGCGTCGGCGGAAAAGAGCACCACGTCTTGCGGCACGATGCCGATTTGCCGGCGCAGCGCGGGCGGATCGACGCTCGCGAGATCGATGCCGTCGATGAAAATGCGGCCGGCTTGCGGATCGTAGAAGCGCAGCAAAAGCTGAAAGAGCGTGCTCTTTCCCGCCCCCGAAGCACCCACCAATGCCACCGTTTCGCCTGGCCGCACGGCCAGCGAGAGATCACTCAAGGAGGCTTGCTCGGGGCGCGAGGGGTAATGAAAGGTAACTGCATCGAAACGAATTTCGCCACGCAGCGCCGGCAGGGCGAGCGGTTGTTCAGGCACCCTGATGCAAGGCTGGGCCGCGAGCAATTCCAGCAAGCGCTCGGTGGCGCCGCTGGCGCGCTGCACGTCACCCCAGACTTCGGCCAAGGCGCCGATGCTGCTGGCGACGATCACGGCGTAGAGCACGAATTGGCTCAGTTCCCCCGCGCTCATGCGGCCCTGGATCACGGCATGCGCGCCTAGCCAAAGCACCAGCACGATGGCGCCGAAAACCATCACCACGATGATCACCGAAAGCAGGGCGCGGGTGCGTATGCGCGCCAGTGCCGTGGCGAAGGCGGCTTCCACGGCGGCGGCAAAGGTGCCGATCTCCTGCGCTTCGCGGGTGAAGGCTTGTACGGTGGTGACGGCATTCAACTTCTCGCCCGCCAAGGCGCTGGAATCGGCCACCCGATCTTGGCTGGCGCGGGAAAGTTTACGCAGCTTGCGCCCCAAGAAGACGATGGGCACGATCACCGTGAGCAGCAGGCCCAAGGTGTAAGCGGTCAGGCGCTGACTGGTCACGCCCATCATCACCACTCCACCCAGCAGCATGAGCGTGCTGCGCAGCGCCATGGACATGCTGGTGCCCACCACCACTTGTATGAGCGTGGTGTCGGTGGTGAGGCGAGAAAGCACTTCACCCGTGCGGGTGACTTCGAAGAACTCCGGGCTCATGCGAATCACGTGCCGGTACACCGCGCTGCGGATGTCGGCCACCACCCGCTCCCCCAACCACGACACGAGATAGAAGCGCAACGCGAGAAAGACCCCAAAGACCATCGCCACCGCAAACAGAAACACGAAATAGCGATCGATGTGCGCCACGTTGGCGGGCGAGAAGCCTAGGTCGATCATCTGACGCACCGCCACGGGCAAGACGAGCGAAGCCAGCGCCGCGATGGTCAGCGCCAGAAAGGCGAACACCAGGCGCAGGCGATAGGGCCGCAGAAAAGGCAGCAAGCCGATCAGCGCGGCGAGCCGCCGCCCGCCGCTCGGCGCGGGCGATGACGCGGCTTCATTCGGCGGGGTGGCGGCGGAGGTGTGCGCCAAGGTGTGCTCGCGGGTGCAAAGTTCAGAGGTTAGTTCATTTTGGGCCACGTGTGGCCCCCCGGGATGAAACGGCTCGCGAGGGCTGCGACGGCCAAAACAAACACCTCCCGCCACCATGTTATGCTTGCCCCAAAAACGGAGGAGCACAAGCGTGCCGACACTGGCGCAATGGATCACCGCGAGTTTTGGCGCTGGAGGTACGAGCCACGCCTTTCTGGTACCCGGCTTTTTGCTCGGGCCTTTGTGCGAAGCGCTGGCGGAATCACCCGCCTGCCGGCCCATCGTCTGCGCGCACGAGTTAGGCGCCGCCTACGCCGCCGACGGTTATGCGCGGGTTTCCGGCAAGCCGGGTTGGTGTCTCGCCATTTCCGCACCGGGCGCAAGCAATATGCTGACGGGCGCCATCGCTGCGCGCCTCGATTACCAGCGCGTGTTTTACCTCGTCGGCGACGTACCCACCGCCAACGCCGGGCGCAGCGCCTTTCAAGACGGCGGCGAACCCGGAAGCCGCGATCTGGCGCTCTTCTCGCAAGCCGTGCCGCGGGCCCGCGCTTCAAGCGACGCGGTCGCCGCAGCCCAGGACTTCCGCGAATTGCTCGCCGGTTTGTTCGACCATCCGCCCGGCCCGAGTTTTCTCGGCCTGCCGCGAGATGTTCAGGCGATGGAAGTCGCCACTGTCGATCTCCCGCGCCTCACGCCGGTGAGGCCAGCGCCAGCAAGGCCAGATATCGCGCCGAACTTGCTCGCCGCACTTCGCCCACTTCGGTGCCCCGCCCTGCTGGTCGGCGAAATGGCGGCGAGCGACGCCTTGCCCGCAGCCTTGATCGCCTTCGCCGAACGTTTTCGCGTGCCCGTGGCCACCACCATGCCGGCCAAGGGACTCTTTCCCGAAACGCACCCCCTGGCGCTGGGCTGCTTTGGCTACGGCGGCTCACCCCGCGCCCACGAAGCGCTGCTGGGCGCGGCGAACGACGGCGTGCTCGCCCTGGGTGTGAGCTTCAACGAGCGCAACACCCTGGCCTGGGACAAGCGCTTTCTGGCCGAGCGGCGCGTGCTGCGCGTGCTGCCCTGGGCCAACGGCGAAAGCCTTGCCGAAGTCGACGATTATTTGGCCGATCCGGTTTGCGTGATGCAGTCCCTTTCGGGCGCACTCGATTTTTGGCTGGAGGCTCTACCGGAACGCGAGGCTTGGCTCGATCGCTTGGCTGCCCTGCCTTTGGCGGCGGCCTTTGCGCGCCCGACCGGGGCCGCGGGCCTGCATCCGGCCGAGATCGTGCGTTGCTTGCGCGCAACGCTATCGCAGCAGACCCGGCTCTTCGTCGATGCCGGACTATGCCGCCGTGCGGTGGGGCAATGGTGGACTTCTACCGCAGCCGGGCAGATTTTCACTTCGCCGGTGACCGCGCCCATGGGTTGGGGTCTGGGTGCCTCTATCGGCGGCCAGTGCGCCGACCCCAGTCGGCCCGTGGTCGCACTGGCGGGCGACGGCTCGATGGTGATGCACGGCACGGAAATGCTCACCGCCGTACGCTACGGGCTACCGGTGATTTGGGTGGTCAACAACAATGGCGCCTTGGGCACGGTCTGGCAACGCGCCCCGACACCCGAAGCCGCGCGCATGACGCTGGCGCCGCGCCTCGATTGGGCCGCGCAGGCCAAGCTTTGGGGCGCCCAGGGTTATCGCGCCGCGACCAGCGAAGAGCTCGCCAACGCGCTGCACGCGGCGCTGCGCGCGCGACAACCCGCGGTCATCGACGTTCAGGGCACACTCGACTTCGCCCCCGACGACCCTTTGTTCGGCGGCACCACGCACGGTCAGAAAGCGCCCGGCTGAAATGCGCATCTTGATTACCAGCGTCGGCAGCTTGGTCGGGCAAAACATCCTCGACGCTTTGGAGGGTCGTCGTGCCGGCCTTTGGGTCGTGGGCACCAACAGCCTCGCGGAAACGCCCAATCTCTTTCGCTGCGATCTGGCGCTGCGCTCGCCTCCCGCCGCCGACGCCGAAGCCTGGTGCGCGTTCACGGCCGACCTGATGCGCCGCGAAGGTTTCGATCTGGTGTTGCCGGGCCGTGATGACGACATCCTGCTCCTGGCCTGGCTGCGCGATGCCTACCCGGATTTGCGCCGCTGCATCACTTGCGGCCCAGCGACGCTGGCGCAGATGATGGAAGACAAGTGGCAGAGCTATGTCTTTGCCCGCGAACGGCGTTTGCCATTCGTCGAGACCGCGCATGCCGGCCCTGAGCTTGTGAAACTCGTCGCGGCCAAAGGTTATCCGCTCATCGCCAAACCGCCCTCGGGCAACGGCTCGCGCGGTGTGCGCATCGTGTTTGATGCGGCACAGCTCGAAGCGGCCGCCGCGGAACCAGGCACCCTTTTCCAGGAGTATCTGTCGCCCGATGCCGCCGTTCGGGAAGGCGCCGACCTCTGCCGCCGCGGCACGCCGCTTTTTTATGCGCCGCGGTACACGCAGCTCGCCGCGCAGGCGGTGATTTCGCCTGTCGGCGCGGTGCATGCGATCTATTGCGGTGAGATCACCATGGTGATGGGCCGGGCCGAGCGCAGCGTCACCGTGGACCAGCCGGATTTCACCGCCATCGCCCGCGCCTATGCCGAAGTGCTGGCCGCGGCGGGTTGGGTGGGGCTGATGAATTTGCAAGGCCGGCGCGACGCGGCGGGGCAGTTCAAGGCCTACGAACTCAACGGCCGCATCGCCGGTGCCAGCACCACGCGTATGCTCTTGGGCTTCGACGAAGTGGGCATGCTGGCCGAACTGTTTACCGGTAAGGCGCTGCCGGATTCTCCGAAAGGTGGGATGCCTCAACGCATCGTGCACAAAAATCTCACCGAATTCGTAATCGAGCCCGAAGCCCTAAGAAGCTTCGAGGCCGATGGACGTTGGGAGCGATCGCCATGAACGAGGGGAAAGACCTGCCCGTCGGCACCGACATCACCATGAGCGGCGACACTTGGCGTTTTGGGCCGGCGGCGCGAAACTTCGATGAACACATCGCGCAATCGGTGCCGCATTGCCAGGAACAGCGCACCTATATCGCCTCGCTGGCGCGTTTCTTTTTGCACGAAGGGGCGCTGGCCTACGAATTGGGCGTATCCACCGGGCGCACCGCGCAGGCGGTTTTGTCGCGCGTGCAGGGCCGAAACCTGCGTTATATCGGCATCGATTTGGAACCGGAGATGGTGGCCCAGGCTCGCGCCAACCTGGCCGAGGACAGGCGCTTTTCGGCGCTGGCGGGCGATGTGCTGAACTTCCCTTACGAACCCTCGGCTTTGGTCATTTCTTACTACACCCTGCAATTTGTGCCGCCCGCTCAGCGCCCGAAGTTGCTGCACCGCTTGTACGAAAACCTCGAACCGGGCGGCGCGCTCGTACTCTACGAAAAGACCTTGGGCGCCGATCCGCGGGTGCAAGACGCCTTCGCGCAGATTTATCACGAGTTCAAAGCCGCGCAAGGTTTGAGCCCCGAAGCCATCCTCAACAAGGAACGCGCGCTGCAAGGTGTGGCGCGGCCCTGGACCCTGGAAAGCAATCGCGCCGAATTGTTGCGCGCGGGCTTCGATGCAGTGGAGATCGTTTTTCGCGCCTACTGCTTCGCCGGTTTTCTCGCCCTCAAGGGAAACCGGGTGTGACCCAAGCACCCGAGAGGGCATTGCCCGCGCCGAGGATTTTGCTCACCGGCGAGCGCGGTTTCCTGGGCAGCTCCCTCGCCGCCGAACTCAAGCACCGCGGCTACGCTTTTACCACCTTGCCCTGTCGACTGGAGTTTCTGGAGCCCGCGTCTTTGCCCGCGGATTGCGTCTTCCATTGCGCCGGCGCCTTGGCGCACCGCCCGGAGGACTGGCAGCGCGCCAATGTCGTGGGTACGGAAAAATTGCTGGCCGCCCTGCCGCCCGAGGCGCGCATCATTCACCTTTCTTCGCGCAGTGTGTATGACGGCAACGGCACCAGCGCGATGACCGAAGAGGCGCCCTTGGCCCCCGCCAATGGCTACGGCCACAGCAAGCTCGCCGCCGAGCGCGCCGTACAAGCAAGCGGACACGCCCATCTCATTTTGCGCGCCAGCACGCTGTTCGGCTGCGCCGGAAATGGCACTTTGGGCGAGTTCAACTTTCCGGCCCAAGCGCTGCGCGCCTTGGCGCGCGGTGAAGCGGTGCAGGTCTTCGAACCCGACCGCCTGACCGATTATCTCGAAGTAAAAACGCTGGCGCGCGCCCTGGTCGATGTGCTCGAAGTCGCGCCGCAATGGAACCGCATCTATAACCTGGCCGGCCCCGCGCGCAGCTTGCATAGCTTCATCGCGGACCTCGCGGCGAGGGCGAATGCCGCCGGTTTGCCGACCGCTCGCCTGATGCACGCACCCGGCCCGCCGCCGCGCGGACCGGTGCTCGATACGCGGCGCTGGGAGGCGGACTTCGGGCCGCTGCCGACACCGCCCGATGTCCAGGTCTTCGATGCAATGATCGCTCGCCTCAAACCAAGCACCTAAGGCATCACAGCCACTGCGCCATGTCCCGATCCGAACTCTTCCAGCACCAGCAGCTCTTGCAATCCTTCCGGGTGCGCTGCCTCATCCCCGATTTGCCCGAAGCGGAGGCGCTGTTGCCTTTGCTGCGGCAGATCGATGCCAATGCCTGGTATTCCAATTTCGGCCCGCTGGTGCACCGCTACGAAGAAAAGCTCGGCGCCTTGACCGGCGCGCAGGCGCTGGGCGGCGAAGCGGTGACGTTGAGCTCGGGCACGGCGGCGCTGGTGTTGGGCCTGCGCGCCCTCGATCTGCCCGCGGGCAGCCGCGTACTGCTGCCCGCCTTCACCTTCGCCGCCACGCTGCTCGCGGTGCGTGAGGCGGGGCTGGTGCCGGTGCTTGGCGATGTCGATGAGGAAGACTGGACGCTCACGCCGGAGATCGCCCGCGCACTCTGCAAGCGCCACGACATTCAACTCGTGCTGCCCGTGGGTAGCTTGGGCGCCGCGCTGCCCGTCGAGCGCTGGGATGACTTCATCGACAGCACCGGCGTGCGCGTCTTGATCGACGCCGCCGCGGGCTTGGGCGTGCAGCGCGTGGGGCGTAGCACGCCCGTGGCCTACAGCCTGCATGCCACCAAACCACTGGGCATAGGCGAAGGCGGCGTGTTCGCCACCGCCGACGCGACACTCGCCGAAAGGGTGCGCCGCAGCAGCAACTTCGGCTTCGTCGGCGGCGCCATCGCCCAGCCCGGGCTGAATGCCAAAATGAGCGAATACGCCGCCGCCGTGGGATTGGTTCAGCTCGATCGCTGGCCGGAACTGCACAGCCTTCGCCAGGGGTTTTGGCGAACGTACCGCGAAGCGCTCGCCGAGCTTCCCGGCGTACAGGTGCAAAAGCTCGCGCATGCGCCGGCGATGCTGCTCGTTCGGCACGCAGCGGGCGCCAGCGCGATGCAAGCAGTCTGTGCGGCGGCGGGTATCGAAACCCGGCGCTGGTATTTGCCGCCCCTGCACCGCCACCCGGCATTCTCTACGGTTGAAGTGCGTGGTCCGGAAGACGATGTTCGCCTGCCCGTTACCGACGCGCTGAAAAACGAGGCGTTGGGCCTGCCGTTTCACATGCGCTTGCGGCCCGAGGACATCGAAGCGGTGGTGACGACGTTGCAGACGCTAGATGCCAATCGCGCACAATCGGTCCGTTGATGACTCCTAGCCACAATCCGCCCCACCCAGGAAAAGTGCTCAAAGACGGCGTGTTCTCCGAGGGCACGGTATCCATCACGAACGCTGGCGACGCGCTGGGGGTAACGCGGGTGGCGCTGTCGCGGGTAGTGAATGGCCGCGCCACGATCAGTGCGGAAATGGCGGCCCGCCTCGGCACATGGCTGGGCACAGGCGCCGAGGTGTGGATCAACCTGCAGGCCCAGCACGATTTGTGGCAGGCGGAGCAGGCGCTCAAGCGCCAAGTCGCTAAGATCAGGCCGCTGCGGCACGCGACCTGAGCCATTCCACCTCGATCGAATCAGCTCGCCGGTTTTTTCTGCTGCGGCAGATCGGTGCACACGCCTTCGAACACTTCCGCTGCCATACCCACCGATTCGCACAGCGTAGGATGGGGGTGGATGGTCTTGCCCAAGTCCACCGGGTCGCAACCCATTTCCACCGCCAGCGCCAATTCGCCGATGAGGTCACCGGCGTGGGTGCCGACGATGCCGGCACCCACGATGCGATGGGTCTCATGATCGAACAAGAGCTTGGTGAAGCCTTCGTCGCGGCCGTTGGCGATGGCGCGCCCTGACGCTGTCCAAGGAAAGACGCTTTTGCCCACTTTGCGCCCTTCTTTCTTGGCTTCATCTTCGGTGAGGCCCACCCAGGCGATTTCCGGATCGGTGTAGGCCACCGCGGGAATCACCCGCGCATCGAAGTGGGCCTTGTGTCCCGCAGCCACTTCCGCGGCGACGTGCGCCTCGTGCACCGCCTTGTGCGCCAGCATGGGCTGACCGACGACATCACCGATGGCGAAAATGTTGGGCACGTTCGTGCGCATCTGGCTGTCGACTGGAATGAAACCGCGTTCGTTGATCGCCACGCCGGCATTTTCGGCACCGATTTTTTTGCCGTTGGGACTGCGCCCCGCAGAAACCAACACGCAATCGTAAACCTGCGGCCCGGGCGGCGCGTGCTCGCCTTCGAAGCTCACGACAATGCCCGCCGGGGTAGCCTCGGCCTTGACCGTGCGGGTGTTGAGCATGATGCGATCGAAACGCGGCGCGTTCTTTTTCTCCCACACCTTGACCAAATCGCGATCGGCGCCTTGCATCAGGCCATCGAGCATTTCCACCACTTCGATGCGCGTGCCCAGGGTGGAATACACCGTCGCCATTTCCATGCCGATGATGCCGCCGCCGATCACTAGCATGCGTTTGGGAATTTCGCGCAATTCCAGGGCGCCGGTGGAATCGATGATGCGCGGATCTTCAGGCAGGAAAGGCAGTTTCACCGCCTGTGAACCGGCGGCGATGATGGCTTGCTCGAAGCGCAACACCTCTTCGCCGGCGACCGTTTGCACCGCCAAGTGATGATCGTCGAGAAAACGCCCCTGGCCTTGCAGCACCGTCACCTTGCGCGCCTTGGCCATGCCGGCGAGGCCTTTGGTGAGTTTGCTCACCACACCCGCCTTGAAGGCTCGCAGCTTGTCGAGGTCCACTTGGGGGGCGCCGAAGCTCACGCCATGATGGGCGATGGCCTGCGCTTCATCTATCACCGCGGCTACATGCAGCAGCGCTTTCGAGGGAATACAGCCGACATTGAGGCACACTCCGCCCAAGGTCGGGTAGCGTTCGACCAGGGTGACCTTCATGCCCAAGTCGGCGGCACGGAAGGCCGCCGAATAACCGCCGGGTCCGGCGCCGAGCACCAGCATCTGGCACTCATGCTGGGCCGCTCCGGCGTATTTGGTGGCGGCTGGCGCCGCGACAGTTGCGGCGGGCGTTGCGCTGGCCGCCGACACGGTAGCTGCGGCAGCGGCGGCGCCGGCGAGCGTCGGCGCCACGGCCGCCGACGCGGCGGCTGCAGCGCTTGAACTCGGTGCCTCGGGAACGCTCGCCGTGGCGCTTGCCCCCTGCGCCTCCAAAACCACTACCAGCGTGCCTTGCGAAACTCGGTCGCCCAGTTTCACGCGCAAGTCCTTCACCACGCCGGCCGCGGAGCTGGGCACGTCCATGGTGGCTTTGTCGGATTCCAGGGTGACGAGGGCATCGTCGATCTTGACGACATCGCCGGGCTTGACGTGAACTTCGATCACCGGCACGTCTTTGAAGTCGCCGATGTCGGGCACTTTCACTTCGATCAGTTGACTCATGGCGCGCTCCTCACAGCAACACGCGGCGGAAATCCGCCAAGAGTGTGGCGAGATAAGTGTTGAAGCGCGCGGCCGAAGCGCCGTCGATGACGCGATGATCCCAAGACAGCGACAAGGGCAGCATCAAACGCGGCTGAAAAGCCTTGCCATCCCAGACCGGTTTGGTGGTCGATTTGCACACGCCGAGAATCGCCACCTCGGGCGCATTGATGATGGGCGTGAAATAGGTGCCGCCGATGCCACCCAGGCTGGAAATGGAGAAGCAGCCGCCTTGCATGTCAGTGGGTGCGAGCTTGCCTTCACGCGCTTTGGCGGCCAGTTCCGAGGTTTCCTTGGCTATGGCGTTGATGCCTTTCTGGTCGGCATCTTTCACCACCGGCACCATGAGGCCATTGGGCGTGTCGGCCGCGAAGCCGATGTGATAGTACTTTTTCAGAACCAGATTGTCGCCGTCGAGCGAAGCGTTGAACTCGGGGAATTTCTTGAGCGCCGCCACGCAGGCTTTGATGAGAAAAGCGAGCATGGTGAGCTTGATGCCGCTCTTTTCGTTTTCTTTGTTGAGCTGCACCCGCAAGGCTTCCAACTCGGTGATGTCGGCCTCTTCGTGGTTGGTGACGTGCGGAATCATCACCCAATTGCGATGCAAGTTGGCGCCGGAAATTTTCTTGATGCGCGCCAGCGGCTTGGTTTCGATGGCGCCGAACTTGGCGAAATCGATTTGCGGCCAGGGCAGCAAACCCGGCAAGGCGCCGGCCGCGGCGGCGGCAGGCGAAGGTGCGGCCAGCGCCTGTTTGACGAAGGCTTGTACGTCTTCGTGCAGGATGCGGCCCTTGGGTCCGCTGCCTTTCACACGGGTGAGATCGACGCCCAATTCGCGCGCGAAGCGGCGCACCGACGGGGAAGCGTGGGGGAGGGCGCCGCCGTTGGCGGCGGATGCCGGCCCTGCGGAGGCCGGAGCGGGAGCGGCAGCCACGGCAGGCGCCGGCGCCGGGGCCGGGGCGATCGCAGCGGCCGGCGCCGGAGCGGGCGCCGCGCTCGCCGTCGCGGGTGCCGCCGCGGCCCCAGTGCTCGCTGCTTCCAGCACCACCACCACCGTGCCCTGGGAGACGCGGTCGCCCAATTTCACGCGCAGGTCTTTCACCACACCCGCCGCGGCGCTGGGCACATCCATGGTGGCCTTGTCCGATTCCAGTGTCACCAAGGCGTCGTCCACCTTGACGCTGTCGCCGGCCTTCACGTGCACTTCGATCACCGGCACGTCTTTGAAGTCGCCGATGTCGGGCACTTGCACTTCGATGAGTTGACTCATTTCCGTCCCCCTCAAACGCTCATCGGATTGGGTTTGTTCGCATCGAGACCGTATTTCACGATGGCCGCAGCCACTTTGCTGCGCTCGACTCGCCCTTCGTCCGCCAGCGCCTTGAGTGCGGCCAGCGTCACCCAGTGGCGATCGACCTCGAAGAAATGTCTGAGCTTGTCGCGCGTGTCCGATCGGCCGAAACCATCGGTACCCAGCGTCACATAGCGGCGCGGCACGAAAGCGCGGATCTGCTCGGTGAATTGGCGAATGTAATCGCTGGCGGCGATCACCGGACCTTCCGTGCCGGCCAAGCAGGATTCGACGTGCGAGGCTTGAGGCGCTTCCATGGGGTGCAGCAAGTTCCACCGCGCCACGGCATTGCCTTCGCGCGCCAACTCGTTGAAGGAGGGGCAAGACCACAAGTCCGCCGCCACACCCCAATCGTTTTGCAGCAAGTCGGCGGCGGCGATCACTTCGCGCAAAATGGCGCCTGAACCCAACAGCTGTACTCGCGGTCCCGGGTTCTGGGCGCCTTGGCGCAGGCGGTACATGCCCTTGAGAATGTCGCCGGCGGCGCCTTCGGGCAGCGCGGGGTGCTCGTAGTTTTCGTTGAGCACGGTGAGGTAGTAATAAACGTCTTCCTGCTCCGCCACCATGCGCCGCAAACCGTCTTGCACGATCACCGCCACTTCGTAGGCGAAGGTGGGATCGTAAGAAACGCAGTTGGGGATGGTGCCGGCCAGAATGTGCGAGTGGCCGTCTTCGTGCTGTAGACCCTCGCCGTTCAAGGTGGTGCGGCCCGAGGTGCCGCCGATCAGGAAACCGCGGGCGCGCATGTCGCCCGCCGCCCAGCACAAATCGCCGATGCGCTGGAAGCCGAACATCGAATAGTAGATGTAGAAAGGAATCATCGGCACGCCATGCGCCGAATAAGCGGTGGCAGCCGCGATCCAGGAACCCATGGCGCCGGCTTCGGAGATGCCTTCCTGCAGAATCTGGCCGTCGCGCGCTTCTTTGTAGAACATCAATTGATCGGCATCTTCGGGCGTGTATTTCTGGCCCAGTTGGTTCCAGATGCCGATTTGCCGGAACATGCCTTCCATGCCGAAGGTGCGCGATTCGTCGGCGACGATGGGGACGATGTTCCGCCCCAGGGCTTTGTCTTTGATGAGCGTGTTCATGATGCGCACCAAGGCCATGGCGGTGGAGAACTCGCGGCCTTCGCCGGAGGCCTTGAGCAGGCCCTCGAAAGCGGCCAGGCCCGGCACCGGCAAGGCCGGCGCCTGACGGCGCCGCGCGGGCAGATAACCGCCCAGGGCGAGGCGCCGTTCGCGCATGTAGTCCAGTTCGGGCGAGCCTTCAGGGAAAGTGAGGTAGGGCAAGTTCTCGATGTCCTCGTCCGGCACCGGCAGCTTGAAGCGGTCGCGCATGTGTTTCAAATCGGCCGCGCCCATTTTCTTCTGCTGGTGGCTGGTGTTCTGCGCTTCGCCCGACTCGCCCATGCCATAACCCTTGATGGTCTTGGCCAGAATCACCGTGGGCTGGCCGGTGTGTTCCGCGGCGGCCTTGAAGGCGGCGAACACTTTGAAGGGGTCGAGGCCGCCGCGATTCAAGCGCCAGATGTCTTCATCGGTCCAGTCGGCCACCAGTTCCTTCAGTTCGGGCGTATTGAAAAAATGTTCGCGCACGTAGGCGCCGTTTTTTGCCTTGAAAGTTTGATAGTCGCCGTCGAGACACTCCATCATGCGCCGGGTGAGGATACCTTTTTTGTCGCGCGCGAACAGCGCGTCCCAATGTGTGCCCCAGATCACTTTGATGACATTCCAGCCCGAGCCGCGAAAGTCACCTTCGAGTTCCTGGATGATTTTGCCGTTGCCGCGCACCGGGCCATCGAGGCGCTGCAAATTGCAGTTGATGACGAAAATGAGGTTGTCCAGGCGCTCGCGCCCGGCGAGGCTGATGGCACCCATCGATTCGGGCTCGTCCATTTCGCCGTCGCCCATGAAGGCCCACACCTTGCGCCCCTCGGTGCCGACGATGCCGCGGCAGTCGAGGTATTTCATGAACTTCGCCTGGTAGATGGCCATCAGCGGCCCCAGGCCCATGGACACGGTGGGGAACTGCCAGAAGTCGGGCATCAGCCAAGGGTGCGGGTAGGAGGACAGCCCTTTGCCGTCGACCTCCTGCCGGTAGTGGTCCATCTGCTCCTGGGTGAGGCGGCCCAACATGAAGGCGCGGGCGTATATGCCCGGTGCGGAGTGTCCCTGGAAAAAAATCAAATCGCCGCCGTGTTTTTCGGTAGGCGCGCGCCAGAAGTGATTGAAGCCCACATCGTAGAGTGTGGCGGCCGAAGCGTAGCTCGCGATATGCCCGCCGACATTGGTGTTCTTGTTGGCGCGCACCACCATGGCCATGGCGTTCCAACGCGCGTAGTCGCGAATCTTTTCCTCGATTTCCGGATTGCCCGGAAACTTCGGCTGCAAGGCGGTGGGAATGGTGTTCACATAACCGGTGTAAGCGCTGTAGGGCAAATCCGCGCCCACTTTACGCGCTTCCTCGATCAGTCTTTCGATCAGGAAATGGGCCCGCTCCGCGCCTTCTTGCTCAACTACCGCGTCGAGCGCCTCCAGCCATTCGCTGGTTTCCTTAGGATCGTGATCCGGCAAGTTTTCCATCTTCCGCTTCTCCATGATGTGGATTCGTTTTCCAGTGCGCTCCGGGTAGGCCGCACCCTAAATCCCAGCGCTCCGGCTCGTTCTGAGGCGTTTTTGGGGAAAATCCAAGAAACGCCGTGCGAGCCTGAAAGGGCTGTTATTGCCATTCTATGGAAATCATTTTCACAATGCAATAAGGGATAACCGCAACGGAACCACCCCCAAACACAGAAATTCGCCCGGCCCGCGACGCGAAGCCGAGGCTCAATGGCCTTGGAATGGCTCCATTGAACGCCTGGCTTGGAGGCTTGGCAAGGGGGAAACGTTGGAGGTGGAAAGCAATGCGGCGGGGCTGGTCAGCCGGGGCGCGACCACAGCCGACGGTTAGGTACTGGGGCACGCCAAAATGTGGAGGCTGGAGGCGCCCGTCTATGCCCGGCCCTAAGAGCGCCTCGGTTGCTTTCGGCGCCGCGCCCCGGCCGGGCCGGCTGCCCCGGTTGGCGCGGAAAGGCCGGCGCTAGCGTGCGGCGGTTACATCCCCGCCAGCGGCGTGATGGTGCCGCTGGTGTCGGTGGTGTTGCCGAAAATCGTGTTGTTGCCGCGACTGTAAAGCGTGGCGCCTGCCCCGTTTTGCGTGAGCCCAACGGCATTGCCGCTCACTTTGCTGCGGTTGAGAATGAGCTTGGACTCGCCGCCGTTCGAGGCGGCGGCTCTCACCCCTTGGTCAGAGCCGCTGATGGCGCTGCCGGTAACCTCCACTTCGACCTTGGCGCCACTCGCCGTCGCTTGCGCGGAGATACCCCAGTCGGATCCCGAGCCACTTACCACACTACGGGTGATGGTGGCCCGGGTACTGCCCACGGCGGGACCATAAACCCCAATGCCAGTAAATACGCTGCCCAACACCTTGCTGCGCGTAACGGTCGCAAGCGACCCACTGTAGAGCGCTATGCCACGCCAGTTGTCACGCAGGATGGTGTCACTCACATTGACTTCGGCCGCGTTCTGCACACGGATTCCGTATCCCGAACCGAAACCCGCGATGACGCAATTCTCCACTTGCAAGCTCGTCCCGGCGGTCATGTCGATGCCGTTGCTCCCTCCCGCGCCACTGATCTGCAAGCCGCGCAGCACCACCTTGACGCCGGGTGCGGAAACCGTCACGGCATTGCCGCTCGTAGGCGTTATTGCCGCCACTTGCCCCGGTGCCCCGAGGAGGGTGGCGGAGCGATCAACCGCTACCGGTTCATATTCCCCACTTTGCATGGCGATGATTTCGCCGCCGGAGACCACCGCCCCCATCGCCGTGGCAAAGGTTCGACAGGGTGCGCTGACGCTGCAATTGGCGGTCACGTTGGCGTCGTTACCGGTGACAGCGGCCACGAAGGCGCGCTGCACGCCGGGCGGCGTCACTGGATTCGACGGGGCGGATTCCGTGCTCCACCCCACGCTATTGTGGGCCGCCGCGGTGCAGGTGTATGTGACGCCGTTGGTGAGGCCCGCCACGGTGATGGGCGAGGCACTGCCGGTGGCACTGTGGCTCCCCGGGTTGCAGGTGACGCGGAAATTGTCGATGGGCGCGCTGCCGTTGCCGTTGGGAATGAAGCTCACGATGGCGCTGGCACTACCGGGCGTCGCAGCACCGATGGTGGGCGCGTCGGGCGGCGCCAAGGTCGTCACGTTGAAATTGGCGCTGTAGGCGCCCAGGGTCAGATTCGCCGTGGTCAAGGTGCCGTAGCTCGCCGAGGAGGTTTGGCGGACCGTGACGGTGTCGCCGTTGCTCACCTCGCTGGTGGCCGTGCCGTAAACGCCACCATTGACACTAAACTCCCCATTGGCAACGGAAATCGCCGCTTGGCCAAATCCCAAGCCCGCCACGGTGATAGTGTTCGAGGTAACCACACTCGACAAAGGCACTCCGGTTTGCGGGGTGAAACTGAAAGCGTCGGGGGTGGTGTCCGAATTCAGAAGATCAAAAGCGTCGAGTGACTGTCCGCCACGCACCAGCCGGGCGATGCCTGTGTACGCATCGTTGTCGGCCGGAATACTGCGGCCGCTGCTGAAATTTACAGACCACGCGTCGGCCACACTCCCAGCGTCGCTGGTAGCGGTCCAAAAACCCCAGGTAGCCGTGTTTGGGAAAATCGTCGCGTTGATCGCCGGGCCATATCCACAGGTCTCAACGATACTTTCCAGCTCTTTCTTGTTGGGCAAGCGCCAATCGGTGTAACCCGCGAAGCTACTGTTCTTGGCCTCACGCAGCGCCGCGCCCCAGCTCATGCGCTCAAAACTCCCGCCGCCGCTGCATGCGCCCACACTCCAGCTTCGCCCCTCGGAGCAAACCTTCCACATCAGGCCAGTCTTAGCGTGGGTGACCGTGCCGTTGCCGTGGTCGATGTAATCGGATTGCGGCTGACGAACCAGTGTGTTTGCCCTCGGTATGCCCGCGTCACAGGTAGGCGGTGCCGCTAGCGTCAGCTCTTGCGCCGCGAGTAGCGCAAGACCCAGGCAACCTAAGGCGAAGCGAGGAGCAAAGCGCATGTCAGACTCCGGAAGATGTATTCGCAGAAGGCATTGGTCCTGGCTGCCACGTGCTGCCGGCGCAGCTTCGCAGAATCTCCGCCAAGAAGCGGCGCTCGAGCTTGCGCCAAAGCGGATTTGCCCGCGCATCGCGTCTTTGCAAGTGACCAGACGGTCTGGATCGAGCCATGACCAATTCTCCAAGGGCCTAGAACTGGCCGCCACGCACGAGGCGCACGTAGAAGGTATTCGTCTTGCCCCAGGTGTCAAGGTGGCCCCTGTAGAAACTGACGATCCACGCGCTGGCGGCGCTGGGAGCATAGGTGTCGCTTGCCCAGTAATTGTGTGCGGTCGTGTTAGAGAAATAGATGCCATCGATTGTCGGGTCATAGACACCGGCATGGACAAGAGTAGAGAGCTCTCGATAACTCGGCAGGCGCCAATCGCCAAAGCCACACAAACTGGCAGCATTCACGGCGGCGACGTAGTTCTGGGTGTTGCACTGATCGCTGTAGCCCGACAGGGTGCCATTGCAGGTATCGCTGCCTATCGCGCCAGTATTACCTCCGTTGGAGGAAGCATCGCTGCTGTACCACGAGTACGAGTTGACCGTATCGCGCAGACCGGGCGCGGCATCTTTCGTCTTGACCTCCCAGGTGAGCTCGGTGACGTTGTCGGTGACGCAAGACCATTTCGTGCCGGCCCCTTCGCTACCGTTGTCAAACCCACTGCCATCGTGGCTCCAGATCCCGTTTTGAATGGCCAACGGATTGCCCGAGGCGTCGAGTTTGGTGTAATCGAAACCCTTTTGCCCGCCACCGGTCTTGGCGAAAGCGCCTTGAGCAAAAGCGGGGTCCCGACCATAGCGGCCGTCTTGGCGCGGATAGGTGCTGCTATCGCCAGTGTTACTGCTGTCACAGGCAACCATCATGAAATTGTAGTAGCAGGCGTCTTGGCCAGTGTCAGGCAAGCTCGCCGCTTGGGCCGTAGGCAGGGAAAGGATACTCGCGGCGACGATCACCCCAAGCGCGCCTCCACGCAGCCAGACATGGACTGCGCCGAGAAAATCATGAGAATGGCGAAGGCAGAAGCTCATGAAAAATGCTCCGTGATTTGGGAGAACGCCAAAAAGCTGGACCCCGCCTGGCCCATGCGCGGCGATTCAGCGCGCGGGCCTTGCGAGAGTATGCCACCTGCGCAGGGGAGCCAAACGGCAAATCGCGACTGGCGCGGAACTTGGTCGCTCCTTTGCTCGGGATGCAAGAACACGACGCCCAAGGACGGGGGCGGCAGATTTGGTTCTTGTTCGTACTGGATCGAACCCATCGCCTCCTCCTCGGCGCGAAGTCACGCGATCCTGCTTTCGCTCCTACCAGCGAACCTCCCCATGGCTCCCGGATCTAGCCCGGAATGGGGGAAACCGGCAGTCTACTCCCGCAAGTTTCCGGCCCGCAAGCCACTCGCCTTATGGCTTACTATTCTCGGCGAAACAACCCGGGGGCACCCCCTCTGGGTTCGCGTCACTTAGCCGCCCCCAACTAAGGCCGCGGTTGCTTCGCCAACGCCCCTCAGTGCCGCGCCCCGCCCCGCAATGGCATAATCCCCCCACCTCCTCCACGAAAATGACCAGCCATGAGCGGCCCCACCGGCGCCATCATCGTTGCCGAACCCCTGGCGGTGCTGATCAGCGCGCTCTTGACGCGCGCCGCGGAGGCCCTGCGCGAAGGTTATGCCGAAGCGGAGCGCCTGGGTGAAGCCCATCGCCAGGAAACCGCTGCCACGCGCCAAAGCCAGCAAGAGGCGGCGACGCGCGGATTGGCCGAGTTGCAAGCGGAAGCACAACGCACCGAAGCCGAAACGCGCGATCTCCTCGCGCTGGCGGCCCGCTTGGGCGTGCCGCAGGCGGCCAGCGCCCGTTTGCCGGCGGCGCCGGGCGCGGATGCGCCGGCCTTGGCGGCTTATCTGCGCGCCATGGAAAACTTGCGCCAGGCTTTACGCGGCATGCTGCTCACCGAAGCGGCGCGGCGGCAGGAGGCTTTTGCCGACACCGGCATGGACCTCGCCGCCTTGCTGCCCGCTGCGGCGCAGGCCGGGACACCTTCGCAACGCTGGCTGGCGCGAATCGCCCACTTGGGTTCTTTGCCCAAGGAGCTGACGGAACTTGCGCGCGAGCTCGACGCCTGCCTGCCCGGCGAGCGCGCGGCGCTTTTGGCCACCGAGTTAAGGCTGCAAGTACAGCGCCTGGCCGAAGAAGCACAACAGAAAGCGGTGCAGGAGGCCACCGGCGTGGTGGTCGAGCAAACCCTCAAGGAACTGGGCTATCAAGTGGAACCCATCGCGGAAACGATATTCGTGTCCGGCGGGTTGATGCATTTCCGGCGCGCCGATTGGGGCGACTACATGGTTCGCCTGCGCGCCGATCCGAAATCGAGAAACGTCAATTTCAACGTGGTGCGTGCCGTGGACGTGGCGCAAGCCGAGGTGAGCGAACTGGATCATTTGGCCGAAGACCGCTGGTGCGCGGAATTTCCGGCGCTCTTGAAAGCTTTGGAGGCGCAGGGCGTGAAACTGCAGGTCACGCGACGCCTGGAAGCGGGTGAGGTGCCCGTGCAACAGGTGCAGCGCTCGCAGTTGCCGCAATTCACGGATGAAGAAGCGGCGCCGGGCCGCCGTGCCGCCCGCTTGAGGAGCCTTTCGTGAGCATCGAAAAACCGCGCTGGATTCAAGACCTCGAACGTTTGCTGCCAATCCGCTCGCAGTTCATCGTTTCGGGTTCGATTCGCGACAACTTTTTGGTTGAAGTGGCGGGTGCACCGGCGCTGGTGCCGCTGCTGCGGGCTTTGTGGGAGACTTTGCGTTACTCGGGTTATCGCTGCCTTCTGGTGTTCGATCCGGCCGATGGCATCCGCGTTTATCCCAACGAAACCGCCACACGCGAGCTCGCCGAACGGCTTTTCGATCTGCGATTGGGTGAAGGCACGCAGAAGATCAGCCTGGAGACCCTGGCCGCGTTGATGAAAAACCTCACCGGCCAGCGCGAAGCGCGCGCCGCGCTGGTGCTCGATTTCGCTTCGCGCATACCGCGTCAGACAGATCATTTGAGCGAAGGGGAACACCGCTTTTTCGTGGCGGCGGAGAAACTCTCGCTCACCGCCGCGGCGCTGGTGCCGAACCACACGGCCAAGTCCGAGGCCACGACCACCGCGCCCCTACCCGCGCCCGTACCCGCCAGTTCTCCGGCGGCGGCACCGGCAACACCGGCGGCCAAAGAGTTTGCCGGGCCGCTGTTCAACCCGGTGTTGTGGCTGGTGAATCGCTCGCAAGATTTGCCCTCGTGGTTCGCGCTGGACAGCGAGCGCGTGGCCTCGCTCACCATCGGCCGGCCGGAATACGAAACCCGCGAGGCGGCGGCGCGCCAATTGGCGCCGCTTTTCGCTGGTTTTGGCGAGGCCGATGAAAAGGCGCGCGAGCGCTTCTTGAAGGGCTTTACCGAGGGCACCGAAGGCATGTCGCTGGCGGCACTCTCCGACATCACCGAGTTGGCGAGCCGCAAGAATTTGGACCTGGCGCACATCGACGACGCAGTGCGCTGCTACAAAGTCGGCGCGCTGGACAACCCTTGGCGCAAGGATTATTTGCGCCAGAAAATCGCCGACGGTCAGGGCTTCATCGAGGAGCGTGTCAAAGGGCAGCGCGCGGCGGTGGTCAAAACGCTGGACATCCTCAAACGCTCGGCCATGGGGCTCACCGGCGCGCAAGCGCGCAGCCGCGGCAACCGGCCGCGGGGGGTGCTCTTCTTTGCCGGCCCCACCGGCGTGGGCAAAACCGAGTTGGCCAAGACCCTCACCCAACTCGTGTTTGGCGATGAGCGCGCTTACATCCGCTTCGACATGAGCGAATTCGCCGAGGAGCACACCGGCGCGCGGCTCTTGGGTGCGCCGCCGGGCTACATCGGTTTCGACGCGGGCGGGGAGCTCACCAATTCCGTGCGCGAGAAACCGTTTTCGGTGGTGCTCTTCGACGAAATCGAAAAAGCGCATCCGCGTATCCTCGATAAATTCCTGCAAATTTTGGAAGACGGCCGGCTTACCGATGGACGCGGCGAGACGGCGTATTTTTCGGAGACCATACTGATCTTCACTTCCAACTTGGGCATTTTCGTCGAGGACGGCAGCGGCCAGCGCGTGCAAAGCGTCAAACCCGGCGACCCCTATGAAGTGGTGGAGGCGCGCATCCGCGAAGCCATTGGCGACTATTTCAAATATCGCCTGTCGCGCCCGGAAATTTTGAACCGCATCGGCGACAACATCGTGGTCTTCGATTTCATTGCGCCGGAAGTGGCGGTGATGATTTTCGAAGGCATGTTGAAGAACGTGGCCCGGCGCTTGCAAGAAGAGCTGCGCTGCCAGCTCGCCTTGACGCCGGAAGTGCGCGCCGCGCTTTTGGAACGCTGCACCCGCGACTTGTCGCACGGCGGGCGCGGCATCGGCAATCAGCTCGAATCGGCTTTCATCAACCCGCTTTCGCGCGCGCTCTTCGGCGCCGATTTGGCCGGGCGGAGCAAGGTGACGGTGGAGCGCTTGGAAGAAGTCGACCGGGTGATCACGCTCGGCATCACCGTGGCGTGAGGATCGCGCTGAACAAGGCGCATTTCCCGGTCACCGTATTGGGGCCGGGCCGGCGCCTGGGCTTGTGGCTGCAAGGCTGTTCCATTCATTGCCCGAACTGCGTGTCGCAAGACACCTGGGCCTTCGACCGCGGCCGCGAAACCACCGTGGCCGCCATCCTCACCTGGGCGCGAAACGTCAGCGGCGACAGACTGGATGGCGTCACCCTCTCTGGCGGCGAGCCCTTCGATCAGCCCAAGGCGCTGGGTGCCCTGCTGGCCGCCCTCGACCATTGGCGGGAGTCGATCGGCGGTGATTTCGATCTCTTGGCTTATAGCGGCTATCCGTTGTCGCGCCTGCAAGACAAACACCCGCGGCTCTTGGCGCAACTGGATGCTGTCATTCCCGAACCCTATGTGGAGGGCTTGCCACGCACACATCTGTGGCGTGGTTCGGCCAATCAGCCGCTCGTTCCCCTCTCGCCACGAGGCAAAGCGCGTTATGCTCCCTATCTCGAACAAAAGGCGAGCGCGGATAGCCGCATGCAAAGCTGGTTTGACGGTGAAAGGCTCTGGGTGGTGGGCATACCCGACCGGGGCGACATGGCGACGCTGGAGGCCGAGGCCGGCGCTCGCGGCCTCACGCTGAAGGACGTTTCTTGGCGCTGATCCAACATGAGTGAGGCGGCGCAAGCGGAGTTCTACCGCCCTTGCCCCAGTTGCGGGGCGGAGAATGCGCCGGACGCTTTGCGTTGCGGCTGTGGTGCGCTGCTCGCCGGCGTGGATTTGCTGCGCCGGGAAGAACCCGTGCCTCGACCCGCCGATCTTCCCACTGCGCCGCCAGAACCTGTCCTCGCCCCAACGCCCGAAGCGCAAGCACCCAGCGCCTTACCCAAGCGCTGCCCGCATACGGACTGCGCCCAGCTCAATCCGCCCGATGCCCAGCGCTGCCTTTATTGCAATCGCGCCTTGGATGAAGCGCCCGCGCCCGCCGCAGGCCTCTTGCGCCTGCCGCCGGAACTGGAAACGCGCTATCGCATCCTGCGGCCCTTGCCGGTGAAAGGCGCCGAGGCCGAGTTGCTGCTGGTGGAGGACATCACCGATGGCACGCCGCGCGTGGCCAAGGTGTATCGGCATGGCATCGTGCCCAAGCGCGAAGTGCTGGAGCGCGTGGCTCGCATCGATGCCGCGCACAGGGTACAGATTTTGGAACATGGCATCAGCAGCGGCCATGCTTTCGAGCTGATGGAATATTGCACCGAGGGGTCGCTACGCGATTGGATGACGGCCGGGGCGCTGCCCGCAAAGGTGCTGCCGCGGGTGGTGGAAGAGCTGGTGACAGCCTTGGTGGCGGTGCATGCCGCCGGGGTGGTACATCGCGACCTCAAGCCCGAGAACGTGCTCTTGCGCCGCCGCGAACCCTTGGATTTGGTGCTCACCGATTTTGGCACCGCCTCGGTGCTCGATGCCACTCAGCGCTTCACCGGGGTGGCGCGCACTTTGCCCTACGCCGCACCGGAAACGCTCTCCGGCGTGATCGACGCCAAGGCGGATTATTGGGCCTTGGGCATGATGCTGCTGGAAGCCGCCACCGGCCAACATCCTTTTGCCGGGCTTTCGGAAGCGGTGATCCTGCATCACCTGGCCACGCGCGGCATCGACACCGCGGCCATCGCCGAACCAGGCTTGCGCCAACTGGCGCGCGGTCTCTTGCTGCGCGACCCCAAGGACCGTTGGGGTGCGGAAGAGATCGGCCGCTGGCGCCGCGGCGACGCCACCTTGCCCGAGCCCACGGAAGCCCGCGGCGTCGCCGATTTTGACGATGTCTATCGCCTCGCGGGCGAGGTTTGTTCCAGCCGCGAGCAGTTGGCCGCCGCCTTGGCGCGGCACTGGCGCGAAGGTGTGATCGATCTGGCGAATGGCAACCTCTTGCGCTGGTTTCGCGACGCCGAAAAAGATCAAGACACGGTGCGACTTCTGATCGACAACCGTTTCGAGAAGAAACATCACGTCGATGTGCAGCTCTTGCAGCTCATTTTGCATCTAGCCCCCGGCATTCCGCCGGTGTGGCAAGGCGCGCCGCTGGATCTCGCCTGGCTCGCCAACCATGCCAACCAAGCCCTGAGCGGTAATAAGAAAGCTAAAACGGCCCTGTCGGAATTACATGAGCGGCGCGTGCTCGAAGCTTATGCGCAGCGCGGCAACGCCTTCGCCAACCAGGCGCACGAGCGCTGGACCCAAGCGGCGGATCAGTTTCAAACCGCCTGGCGCAAGTGGCAGGACTTTTTGCACGCACACCGCCCCAAGCCCGCGCCCGGCGAAGCCGTGAAGTTCGACGATCTGGTATTCGGCCCGGCCGGCCCCAGTTGCCCGCCGCTGGCGGACATTCATCCCCGACTCTTGGCGGCCGTCTTCGACCCGCGTTGGGGCAGCCGCTGGCGCGAGCGCTTGGCCGGCGACTTGGCGAGCTTGCAAATCAATTTGCCGTGGCTCGCGGAATTGGGGGACATTCGGGAAATCGATCACGTCGACCTCCTGGCGGTGGAAACGCTGCTGCCCGAATTGCGGCGCCTCGCCACCGAGGCCGATCGCCTGGGGCAGACGCGCCGCCAGCGTGCCCAGCAAGAAGCCGATTCGCTGCAAAGTCGCTGCACCGTCGTTTTGAGCGCCGTGCGCAATGCCGGCAAAAGGATTGCGGCCAACCGCGAGACCATTGCCACCCTCGATCTGGCAATCAGCGAGTACTACGCCTTGCTCGCGCAGTTGCGCGCGACCAGCAGCGTCGATGAAAGCTTTCGCGAGAACCTCGCGCGCTTCGCCAAGCCGGAATCTTTGGTGGCCCGCCTGTCCGCCGCCAACCGGCGCTTGGCGCAACATCAGGCGATCAGCGGAGGGTGGCTCAGTTTGCCGGCGTTGGGCGTAGCCGGCTTGGTCACCTTGGTTCTGGCGCGCTTCCTGCGGCAATGGGGACTGTTGATCGGTTTGGCGATCGTCGGCGGCGTGGCGGTTTGGCGCGTCTTGCCGGGATATACGTTGGTGCATGAAATTCGCGTCTTGGCACTGCGGATTTGAGTTGGTTTCCAATGCCCGTTCGCCCAGCGAAAGGGTGTCCCCATTGCGCTTCTTCAGCCTTTGCCTTTCTGCACTAGTCGACGACGACCAGCTTGCCGCGTGACATGTCCATCGAGCAGCGAAACGGCAAATCGCCGGTTTTGTCCGGAAAGATATCCAGCGTTACTGTCTCTCCGGTTGGGAGAATTCTGCTCATGTCGAGTGTGGGGAATACGATCTCGCGCGCGCAGCCGGCGCTCCGGTCGGCCGTGATGGAAAGTTTAAGGGGAATTCCTTTGCGCACGGTAAGAACGTTCGGGGTATAGCGGGCCTGCGAGACGGCGATGCTTGCATATTGCACGCCCTTCTCTATCCTCGACTCCCCTGAAATCGCCTGGTTGTAGGCTTCGAATGCGCGCGGCAAGCTGGCAATCGGCTCCTCGTCGCTGGCGGTTCTCGATGTGACCGGAGCATCATCAAGCGGGAACGAAAGCAAAACGCTCGTCAGCAACACCGCGAGCGCGGTCGAGGACCAACTGCCAATAAAGACAGCACTGGCCGACCGGCCTTCTTCGACGGATTCCACTTTGCCGCGGCTGCCGCAGCGCGCGGCATACGTTATGGCGAAAAGGCTCAATAGCACGATAAACGCGAAGAAAGGCATGAACACGTCCAGGTCGAAAGGACGGATCATTTGCCCGAGCATTGCCCCCATCATGCCGCCCATGGGGCCGGCCATCACGCCTTCGAGCACCCCCAAGTGCCCACCGAGTTTCCCGACCGGCACACCGATCAGCAGTCCCGCGATGCTGCCAAGGATGACGCCCCAAAGAAAATCCCCGCTGGGGGCCGTCCACAGCGTTGCCGTAACCAGCCCGGCAATCATGCCCAGGCCCATGCCGGCCATCATGCCGTGCATCGCATCGAGCATCGCGCGTAGACGAAAAACATAAACGACCGAACCCGCGAGAGCGAGCGCCAATAGCAAAAACAGCAAGGCGAAGCCCGAAGAAGTCATATTGGCGGCACAGAAATGTGTTCGAAAGCGGCGCGCGGCGCCGGTTCACGGTATTCCGGTTGCAACTCCACGGCGGCAGTTCGAATCCTCATGATTCATGATAACACTCCGGCGCAAAGAGCCCGCGAACGGGGTACTTAACGAGATGTCGAATCGCTGGCTTGCAGTTCGCGGTCAGCCGTGCGCGCCCGCAGCGCGCGCCAGGATCTCTTCCCGCGCCAGGTTTTTCGCCAGGGTTCCAAACACAGCCCCGGCATCGCCCCCCAAACGACTGGCGCAGAACGCCTCAGCAACAAAATCGGGCGCATGTTGCAAGAGCAGCGCCGCTTGCAAGGCCAAGGCGAGGTCTTGGGTGAGGCGCCGGGCGCGGGTTTCCAGGCCTTCTTTGTCTTTGAACGCCTGCATCAGCCGCGCCAAATGCCGATCGAAAGCGGCGTTTTTGCCTTGCGCGGGCGCCACTTCGGCGAGCAACAATTCGGCGATGCGCGGATGTTTGCCAAGGGCGCGCAGCACGTCGAGACACATCACGTTGCCCGAACCTTCCCAAATCGAATTGACCGGCAGTTGGCGGTAGAAGCGCGCCAGGGGCGCTTCTTCGACATAACCATTGCCGCCCAGTACCTCCATGGCCTCGGCGCCGAATTGCGCGCCACGTTTACACACCCAGAACTTGGCGATGGGGGTGAGGGCGCGACGCAAAAGACGTTCGTCTTCGTCTTGATCTTGCCGGTCGATGCCACGGGCGATGCGCATCACGAGAGCCGTGGCGGCTTCGACTTCGAGAGCCAAATCGGCCAGCACGTTCTGCATCAAGGGCTGATCGACGAGCGCCTTACCGAAAGCGGTGCGACGCCGGGCATGGTGAAGGGCATGATTGAAGGCGCCGCGCATCAAGCCGGTGGAACCCAGGGCGCAATCGAGCCGGGTGTAGTTGCCCATTTCCAGTACGGTGGGGATGCCTCGCCCTTCCACGCCGATGAGCCGCGCCCAGGCACCTTCGAATTCCACTTCGGCAGTGGCGTTGGAGCGGTCCCCCAGTTTGTCTTTCAGGCGCAAGAGCCGCAAAGCGTTGGGTCGGCCGCCGGGCGCCCAGCGCGGCAGGAAGAAGCAGGAGAGACCGCGAGTCGTCTGCGCCGTGACCAAAAACGCATCGGACATCGCCGCAGACAAGAACCATTTGTGCCCGGTGAGCAGATACTCGCCGCCACCGATGGGCTCGGCCCGCGTGGTGTTCGCGCGCACATCCGAACCACCCTGCTTTTCGGTGAGGCCCATGCCGATCATCACGCCTCGTTTTTGCTCGGCGGGAAGGAAACGACCATCGTATTCGCGCGCAAGCAGCAGGCGCAGCCAAGGCTCCGCCAGAGTCGCGTCCTGGCGCACGACCGGCACGGCGCCGTAGGTCATGGTGGTGGGGCACAGCGACCCAGCCTCGACTTCGGCGAAGAGCATGAACAGGGCAGCGCGGGCGACATGAGCCCCCGGGCGTGGGTCGGCCCAGGGGCCGGTGTCGCAGCCCTTGGCTTTGAGCCAACCGAGGCACTGGTGCCAGGCGGGATGAAATTCGACCTCGTCACGACGAAAGCCGAAGCGATCGTAACTCTTTAGCATCGGCGGAAAGACATTGGCCAGACGCCCGCGTTCGGCCCATTCGGCACTGGCCAATTCCTGTGCCGCGGCGGCAAGCTCCTCCTGCGCCCAGGACGCGCCCTCTCGGACCAAAGCTTCGCGCAGCGCGCGATGGCTCCGAAACGGTTGATGATCAACGAGCGGCGGCGTTTGGTTGAAGACTTCGTGAGTGGTCAAGGGCGGCGGGTAAAGGGCGTTCATGCCGAAACTCCGAAACGCGGGGGCTATGCGCAAATGATCCGCCCGCGCCGCCTCGGAATGCAACACTTTGTTGCGAGGCTGCCGCGCCAACGTTTCCGTCGCTAGTATGGCTGAGGTAGTTTACATCGCCAGGATCATGAGCCGAGTCCTCCTCGCAGTTTTGCTCTTAACACCAATCCACCTGCGGGCCGAGGTGGTCGAATTCCACGCGCCGGAGCTCGACCACTACTTCATCACTGCCGGCTCGGCTGAACAAGCCTTGGTGGACAGCGGCGCCGTCGGCCACTGGGAGCGTACTGGCAAGAGCTTTGCTGCGGGCGGGACAGCGCAGGTGTGCCGCTTCTATGGCAACAGCGCCATCGACCCTGCCACTGGAATGCCCTACGGGCCGAATTCTCATTTTTATACCTTAGACCCGGCCGAGTGCGCCGCTTTGCGCTCGGCTTACCGAGCCGATGCGCCCAGCTGGCGTTTCGAGGCCCACGATTTCTGGAGCACGCCGCCCCAGGGCGGACAGTGCAGCCCGCCGCAGGCAACGGTACTGCGCGCCTACAACCAGGGATCTGCGCGTGGCGGAGTTCCCAACCATCGCTACACCACCGACTTGGGTGCCTACTTCGAAACGGTCGCGCGGGGTTGGGCGGCCGAGGGCGCCGCAATGTGCGCGCCGCCCCCGCCCAGTGGCTGCAATGCTAACGAGCTTGCGGCTCTGGAACAGCAGATGCGTGAGGTGTTGTCTGATCTCGCCAATCCAGTCGATTTCAATCTGCAGCTCGAAAGCTTCGACGGGCGCGCCTTCGTTTATGCGCGTGGCGCTTCGGCCCCGACCACGGTGTACGAATCGGCTTCTACCTCCAAGTGGGTCAGCGCGGCGGTAATTCTTTCGCTGGTCGATCGGGGATTCCTCAGCCTCGACTCGCGCCCCCAGGACTTCATCGATTTTTGGCGCCTGCCCGCCGGGCACCCGGCTCAGACCATGACCTTGCGCCACCTCTTGGCGTTTACCTCGGGTTTTTCGGAGGAGCCGTTTTGCCTCAATCTGCCGAACTTCGACTTCGCCACCTGCGTGCGTAACATCTTTGAAGCCAACATCAGCCGCGGCGTGCCACCCGGACGCGAGTACGACTACGCCAGCACCCACTTGCAGATTGCCGGCCTCATGGCCGTCCGGGCGCGCGCTGCGGCGAGTTGGGCGGAGATTTTTGCCGAATTCCAGGCGCGCACCGGTCTTTTTCCCACCGGTCGCTATGATTTGCCTTCGGCCACCAACCCGCGGCTCGCCGGCGGCATGCATTGGACGGGTGCTGAATACCTACATTTCTTGCGCGCGCTGACCCGCCGCGAAGTGGTGAGCGACGCGCTGTCCGCCGCGATGCTCAAGAGCCAGCGAGGAGACGCGCAGGTGGTCTACTCGCCGCTGCAAGCGGGCTTGAACGAAGACTGGGCGTATGGCTTGGGTAATTGGGTCGAGTGTGCCAGCCCCGATTACAACTGCGGCTTGGGCTTCCTGCGCAATTCCAGTGCCGGTGCGTATGGCGCCTATCCATTCATTGACTTCCGCGACCACTACTTCGGCATGTTGGCGCAGCAGGGCCGGCCAGGCACGGGCAAGGAAGGGGTTGGCCTGGTGCGGGAAATCGCCGGCCATGCGGCCCGATGGGCTCGCCAGCAATGCCCTTGAAAGGATCTTGAGGCAGCACACCCCGCTCGAAGAACGCGCCACGACGATCTCAAAAAGGGCGCAAGACGCTTGCCTCGCGCCGCATTTGATGTTTTCATCTGCCCACGAGACCCTTGTCTCGCGGGGAGTTGCCATGCGCTATGCGTCCAAGACCAGCATCCTGATTGCCCTTTTTCTCCTCGGCACCGCGCTTTTCAACTATCCCTTGCTGTCCCTGTTCAATCTTCCCGCGACGCTCTTCGGCGTGCCCGTGTTGTATGTGTATATGTTCGGCGCCTGGGCAGTCTTGATCGGGATGTTGGTCTACACCTTCGAGCATCACTGAGCGCACCATGCTTCAAGGCTGGGTGATCGTGATGGTGGCGGTGGCCTATTTGGGCCTGCTGTTCGCCATCGCTTATTTTGCCGACAAGCGCTCCGACGCTGGCCGCAGCGTGATCGCCAATCCCTATATTTACGCCCTTTCCCTGGCGGTGTATGCGACCTCCTGGACGTTTTACGGCAGCGTCGGCCGCGCCGCGGCCGACGGGGTGGGCTTTCTGCCCATTTACATCGGGCCGACTCTCGGTGTGGTGTTGTGGTGGCTCGTGCTGCGCAAGATCATCCGCATCAGCAAAGTCAACCGCATCACTTCGATTGCCGACTTCATCGGGGCACGCTATGGCAAGAGTCAAATTCTGGGCGGCGTAGTCACGGTCATCGCCATCATCGGCATCACGCCTTACATTTCTCTCCAGTTGAAAGCGGCGGCGACCTCCTTCAACATCCTGCTCTCCTACCCGGTGTTGAGCGTGCCGCCACCCGCCGCCTCGATTCCTTTTCTGCGCGACACGGCGTTCTATGTGGCGATGTCCCTGGCCGCGTTCACCATTCTGTTCGGCACGCGACACCTGGACGCGGCGGAGCGCCACGAGGGCATGGTGGCGGCCATCGCTTTCGAGTCGCTGGTCAAGCTGGTGGCCTTCATCGCCGTGGGTGTTTTCGTCACCTGGGGGATTTATTCCGGTTTCGGCGACATCACCGCCAAGGCCGCAGAAGTACCCAAGATTGCCGCGCTGTTCACGCCCTTCAGTGGCGTTGGTCCCACCTACGCGAGTTGGATCGGCCTCACCGTGCTTTCGATGTTGGCGGTGGTATTGCTGCCGCGCCAGTTCCAGGTGGCCGTGGTGGAAAACGTCAATGAGAACCACCTGAAAAAGGCGATCTGGCTCTTTCCGCTTTACATGCTGGCGATCAACTTTTTCGTGCTGCCCATCGCTTTCGGCGGCTTGCTCCACTTCGCGCCCGGCCGCGTGGACGCCGACACTTACGTTCTGGCGCTGCCGATGGCGGAAAAGCAGGAACTGCTGACGCTGCTGGTTTTTATCGGAGGCCTTTCGGCCGCGGCGGGTATGGTAGTGGTGGAGACCATCGCCCTTTCGACCATGGTGTGCAATGACCTGGTGATGCCTTTGGCCCTGCGTATCAAGGCGCTGCGTCTGGCAGAGCGGGCAGACCTCACCGGCCTCTTGCTCACCATACGCCGCGGCGCCATCGTTCTCATTCTGCTTCTTGGTTATCTGTATTTCCGTTTCGCGGGCGAGGCCTACGCGCTGGTTTCCATCGGGCTCATTTCCTTCGCCGCGGTTGCCCAGTTCGCGCCGGCCCTGTTTGGCGGTCTCTACTGGCGCGACGCCACCCGCCAGGGAGCGATGTGGGGCTTGAGCCTGGGCTTCCTGGTCTGGGCTTACACCCTGATGCTGCCAGCCATCGTGCGGTCGGGCTGGCTGCCGGGAAGCATACTGACCGACGGGCCCTTCGGCATCGCCGGCCTCAAACCACTGGAGTTATTCGGGCTCACCGGCCTCGATCAAATTACCCACGCTTTGATCTGGAGCATGATGGCCAATATCGGCGCCTATATTCTGGCTTCCATGATGACTCGCCCTTCGGTGATCGAGCAGGCACAGGCCTCGCGCTTCGTCGACGCCTTCAAGCTCACCGGTGTGCATGGGGCCGCGCCTTTGTGGCGCGGCAGCGCGTCGCTCGCCGAGTTGAAGAGCCTGGTGAGCCGCTTTCTGGGGCCGGCCCGCGCCAAGGAAGTTTTCGAAACCCTGGCCACGGAGCGCGATCTCGATTCAGTCAACGATCTCGAAGTGGATGCCGATCTGGTGCATGCGGTGGAACGACAGCTCGCCGGCACGATTGGCGCCGCCTCCGCGCGCATCATGGTCTCCTCGGTGGTGAAAGAGGAGGTGGTGGGCATCGACGACGTGATGGGCATGTTGGACGAGGCTTCGCAGGCGATTGCCTACAGCCACGAGCTCGAAGAAAAGTCGCGCGAACTGGAGGCCGCCACACGTGAGCTGCAAGCAGCCAACGAGCGACTCAAAGAACTCGATCGGATGAAGGACGACTTCGTCTCCATGGTCTCGCACGAACTGCGCACACCGCTCACGTCGATCCGAGCGTTTTCCGAGATTCTCCAGGAGAACCCCGATCTCGACCCGGCGGAGCGCCAGCGCTTCCTCGGCATCATCATCAAGGAGAGCGAGCGACTCACGCGACTCATCAACCAAGTGCTCGATCTGGCCAAGATCGAGTCCGGGAGAGCCGAATGGCACGTCGGTGCGGTGGATCTGGTGCAGCTCCTGCGCAATGCCGCCGACACCACCGCCTCGATCTTCCAGGAAAAAGGGGTCGACCTTGCCTTGGAGCTACCCGAGCATGCCGTCGGAGTGACCGCGGACGAAGACCGGCTCACCCAAGTGGCGATCAACCTCCTGTCCAACGCGGTCAAGTTCTGTCCCGCGCAGTTCGGGCGGGTCACCGTCCGTTTGTTCCAGGAGGGCCCAGTGGCAAGAGTGGACGTGTGCGACAACGGGCCCGGTGTGAAACTTGCAGACCGCGAATTGATCTTTGAAAAGTTTCGGCAGGCCGGCGACAATATGACCGGCAAGCCGCACGGCACGGGTTTGGGCTTGCCGATCAGCCGCCAGATCATGACCCACCTGGGGGGGCATCTCTGGGTGGGCGACGCACCCCAGGGTGGTGCGATGTTCTCTTTCACCCTGCCGCTGGCGCAAGCCGCAACTGACGCCGCAAAGGAGTGGCCACATGACCAAGAAAGTGCTCATTGCTGACGACGAGCCCAACATCGTCACCTCACTGCAGTTCCTGATGGAGCGGAACGGCTACGCGGTGCGTGTTGCCCGCAATGGCGACGAAGCGCTCGATCAGGTGGCGCAATTCCTGCCCGACCTGGTACTGCTCGATGTCATGATGCCAGCCAAGAACGGCTACGAGGTATGCCAGAAGATCAAGGAAAACGAAGCCTGGTCCAACATCAAGGTGATCATGCTGACCGCCAAGGGGCGCGACACGGAGGTTTCCAAAGGCATGGCCTTGGGCGCCGATGCCTACACCTCCAAGCCGTTTTCCACCAAGGAGCTGGTCACCACGGTGCGCAAGCTCCTGGGTGAGTGAAGTGAGCGGCGCCACCCTATTGCTGAAACACGCGGCGCTGCTGCGCAACGAATGCCTGATCGACGGTCGATGGTGCGCCGCCGACAGCGGCCGCCGCTTCGAAGTTCGCAACCCCGCCACCGGCGCACTCCTCGCCGCAGTTCCCGACTGCGCGGCGGCCGAGACCCGCCGTGCCATCGCTGCGGCAGAAGGCGCCTGGCCCGCGTGGCGGGCCCGCCCGGCCAAGGAGCGGGCCGCGACTCTGCGCCGCTGGTTCGAACTCATCGTGGCCCATCAGGACGACCTGGCACTTCTGATGACCTCGGAACAAGGCAAGCCGCTCGCCGAGGCCAAGGGCGAAGTTCTCTACGGTGCCTCCTTCGTGGAGTGGTTCGCGGAAGAAGCGAAGCGGATCTACGGCGATCTCATACCCGCCACGCAGAGGGACAAGCGCATTCTGGTCATGAAGGAACCGGTCGGCGTCTGCGCGGCGATCACCCCTTGGAATTTTCCGATCGCGATGATTACCCGCAAGGCCGCGCCAGCGCTGGCGGCGGGATGTACGGTGGTGCTCAAGCCCGCCGAGCAGACGCCGCTATCGGCCCTGGCGCTCGCCGAACTCGCCGTGCAGGCGGGTTTCCCGGCTGGTGTCTTGAACGTTGTGACCGGCGATCCGGCTGCCATCGGCGGCGAGCTCACCAGCAGTCCAGCCGTGCGCAAGCTTTCCTTCACCGGCTCGACCGAAGTCGGCCGCCTGCTGATACGCCAATGTTCGCCCACGATCAAGAAGCTCTCTCTGGAACTGGGTGGCAACGCGCCATTCATCGTGTTCGAGGACGCCGATCTCGATGCCGCCGTTGAGGCGGCCCTGGCGTCCAAATACCGCAATACCGGACAAACCTGCGTATGTGCCAATCGTCTGCTGATCCAAGCGGACATCTACGAGGCTTTCGCGGCCAAGCTCGTCGAACGTGTGCGCGGCCTTAAGGTCGGCA
This sequence comes from Casimicrobiaceae bacterium, assembly GCA_026646885.1. Taxonomy (GTDB): domain Bacteria; phylum Pseudomonadota; class Gammaproteobacteria; order Burkholderiales; family Casimicrobiaceae; genus JACPUX01. The sequence goes on from JAPKHK010000007.1 coordinate 206,877, forward strand.
AGGGCACCGAGACCGGCGTGACTCAGGGACCATTGATCGATGCCGCGTCACTCGCCAAAGTGGAAGCGCAAATCGAGGATGCACGGCAGCACGGCGCGCGCATCTTGCTGGGTGGCAAGCGGCACGCTCTTGGCGGCACTTTCTTCGAACCCACGGTGCTGGCGGACGTGACCCCCGCCATGCTCTGCATGCGCGAAGAGACTTTCGGGCCGGTCGCGCCTCTAGTGCGTTTTGCCACCGAAAGCGAAGCAATCGCCCTCGCCAACGCCACCGAATTCGGCCTTGCCTCTTACTTCTTCAGCCGCGACCTGGCGCGCGTTTGGCGCGTCGCCGAGGCGCTGGAGTATGGCATCGTCGGGGTGAACACCGGCATCATCTCCAACGAGGTTTCCCCGTTTGGCGGCATCAAGCAGTCCGGCTTGGGCCGCGAAGGCTCGAAATACGGCATCGAGGATTTTCTCGAAATCAAGTACGTCTGCCTGGGCGGAATCTCGGGCTAAAAAAAGGGCAGCTTGCGCTGCCCGAGCCCCTTGGGGAGAGGTACGAGGATGGGGAGCCCGCTTCATTGTCCGGGGGGGAGGGGAGCCACCCGGCTGGGGTGCGGGTCTTGTTCTTGGGGAAACCCAAGACTAGCGGGCTTGGCCGCCGCCCGCGCGCCGTTTCGGCCGTTCGTCCCTGCCGGGCCTGGCGCGCGGCAAGGCCGGCCGGCGGCGCACACTGGCCCCTGATGCGAGCGCCGGTTGCGCGGGCAAGACGCCTTTGCCCAGCACACCCAGACTCAAGAGGCTACCGTGCGATTCGTCGAGGACCATGACGGTCGCGCGGCGTAGACCCGGCGCGGCCGGCACGAAGCGCAGCTGCAACTGGCATTGCGCTCCTGGCGCCAACTCCCGCCCGCATGTGCTTTCGATACTGGCATCGCCAACGACCGACCAGGCACCCAAACGGGCTCGCCCAGTACCTGAGTTGCGCACGGTAACCTTCTGGATCGCGCTCATTTCACCGACGGTTTGCTCGCCAAGGACCACCTCGGCGGGATCGAAGCGTATCGGCGTGGCGGGTGCAGCCATGCCGCCTGGAATTCTCCAGTGAATGGGTAGCGGCTCGGCCGCCGGGGCATCCGGCGCACCTGCGCAGACGACCGCGATGACTAGCCCTAGAACCCAGCGCATCCCCTCCTCCCAGCTGTGTCTGCGCAACGGGGGTGTCCCCGCAGCTGGAGGAAAATGTACCGTTTGCCGTTCTTGGCCGCCGCGGCATATTCCGCAGACCAAGTGCGGAATATTCACGGCGTATGGGCTGTCGCCTACCAGCTCAGCGGCAGTTTCCTGTGGATGCTGATGCTGCGGTGGTGAATGCTGATGTAGCCGCCGGCCGCAAGATCGCGCAGCAGCCGGCTCACCATGTCACGAGACGCGCCGATGCGGTTAGCCAACTCCTGCTGGCTCATCTTTTCCGCCACCACCCAGTCCGTGCCGGAGGGCTTGGCCAAATCACCGAGGACCTTAACGAGGCGACCGTAGGTATCGGAAAGGGCCAGCTGCTTGATGTTCTCGGTGGCGCGGCGGGTTCGATCGATGAGACGCCCGATGAGGTGCAGGGCAAAGTCGGGGTGCTGGGCCAGGAAGTCGCGAATTTCGGCGCGCGATACCACCACACAAGTGGTCGGCTCGACCGTCACCACCGACGCCGAGCGGGGCAGGCCGGTCAGGGCAAGTTCGCCGACATACTCTCCGGGGCCATGGAAGTCGACGATCACTTCGCGGCCGGCGGAATTGCTGAGGTAGACCTTTACCTTGCCGGTGACGATGATGTAGAAGGAGTCGGTGGTATCCCCTTCGTTGATCAGCACGGCGTTGCGACCATAGCTTCGCGTCACCCCGTGCGCGGCGATGCGCCTGAGCAAGTCCGCCGGTAAGAGGTCGGGCGGCGCGGACACCGCAGCTTGCTTGTCCATCTCCACGATGGCGGCTCTCCCCTTGCTATCGTTCCCCTGAGCAATGCTAGCATAGCTCGCGCCGCCAGGGCAGCTGTTTGCTGCTAGACTGCGAGCCGCACGGCCACGCAAGGCTTTTTCATGATACAGCTTGTCGCAAGCGACCCTCAACTTGGCACGGCGCTCCGCCGGCCCGGAAACTCGCCCAGCCTTGGTGGTCGCACCCGGCAAACGGCCTTCGCGCCGCACTGGAAATAGGACCCGCCGGGTGTTCTTGACCCACTCTATTCCAGACGAGAGAGCGCGGTGGTTCGCCTGCGGGATCATCGCCTTGGCTCTGCTGCTGACTGGTCTGGGAGAAACGCTGCAGCCTCTCGAGCGGGCGTGGCTCGATGCCCGCTTCGCCCTACGCCGAGTCTATCTGGCCAGCGACCCCATGCCGGAGGTCGTGCTCATCGCCGCGGACGAGGCGAGCCTGCGAGAGATCACCGCGCCGCTGGCCCTGTGGCATCAGCCTCTGGCACGTGTGCTGGCGCGCATCGCCGCCATGGAACCAAGAGCCGTGGGCCTCGATTTTGCCCTCCCCGAGCATTCCTATGACGACTTGTTGCCCGGGGGCGACGCCTCGCTCGCCAAGGCCTTGGTGCAGTTGCGGCGCGCCGCGCCGCTCGTGCTCGCCTTGGGGGCTGACAGCGCCACCGGCAAGACCCAAGCACTGCATCCTTTGTTTGCTGCCGCCGCGGGTTTGGAAAACAGCGGTCTCGCCTACTTTCCGCGGGATGCCGATGGCGCCATTCGCCACTTCAGCGAAGCACTGGGGCAGGGCGGTGAGACCGTGCCAACCCTGGCCGGACAGCTGGTGCGCCGGCTGGGAGGCGCTGCGCAGGCGGGGATCATTGACTTCAGCCGCGGCCCCCCCTTTCAGTATTTGCCCCTGCACGAGCTGGCACGCGCAAACGAACAAGGTCTGGAAGAGTTCGCGCAACGGATTCGCGGGCGTATCGTGCTGGTGGGAACGGCGCTGCCCTTCCTCGATCGGCATGTCGCGCCCGTGCGTTTGGCGGCCTGGGACCACAGTCCCGACCAGCCGGGTCTGGTGCTACAGGCCCAGGCGCTTCGGAGTCTCCTGGGCGGAACGCAGATCACCACTGCGCCCGCGGCGCTGCAATGGCTGATTGCGGCACTGGCAGGCACGTTAGTGCTGGCGCCACTGCGGTTGCGCCACTGGATGAGCCTCGGTGCCGCGGTGTTGCTCACCGGCGCGCTGGTCAGCCTGTTCGCGCTCGATTTCGGCCTGGATTTCCCTGTACTGGCGCCGTTGCTGGCCCTGATCATGGGCGGGGCGTTTCATTTCACGTGGCACTTCCGAGCGGCCAGGCAAGCGCGTGCGCGTTTGCTCGCAACCTTCGGCGGGTTCGTCAGCCCGCAAGTGCTGCGCATTCTTTTGGAGGAAAAAATCGATCCCGCTCGGCCGCTGCGCCGCAGGTTGGCGTTTCTTTTTGCCGATTTGCGCGATTTCAGTGGCCTCACCGCGCGGCTCTCGCCCGACGCGGTGTTCGGCGTGCTCAATCGCTATTACGCCGCGGTCACCCCAGTACTGCATGCCCAGGGAGCCACTATCGACAATTTCCGCGGCGATGGCCTGATGGCTTTTTTCGGGGCGCCGCAAGAGCTCGAAGATCCTCGCAGCGCGGCCGTCGCAGCCGCGCTCGCCGCGATTGACGCGGTCGCCGCGCTCAACCGCGAGTTTGCCAGCGAAGGCCTCCCCACTCTGCGCCTGGGCATCGCGCTCGCCGAGGGCGATGCGGTCACCGGCAATTTGGGCGATCAGAGCCGCAACAATTACACCGCACTGGCCGACGCCGCCAACGTCGCGGCGCACTTGCAGAACATTGCGCGGAACTTCGATTGCCCGATCATCGCCACAGGCCCGATTGCCGCGATCGACCCGAGCCGCTGGCAGTCGCTTGGCACATGGACGATCAAGGACGGGCGCGAAATCGAGGTCTTTGGCTTGAGCGTTTAGGGTGTGGAGGCGAGGGCCGGCGTCAGCGCACACGGGCGCTCAGTTTGCAGAATATTCCCTAGTCGCCCAGACGCGTCTGGAATATGCTCTGGGTGGGGCGAAAATCATCCGTCCATCATCCCGATTCCGGAGGTTGCCATGAACCGCTCCCTCGACGACTTTTTTGCCGTATGGCTGCGCCGCTCGTTGACCGTGCTCTTGCTGGGTGCATCCAGCCTGGCCGCCGGGACGACGATTCTGGTCACCGATGTCGATGGTGAGGTCAAGCGCGCGGGCAAGCCTATCGATCTGCTCACCCGCCTGGCACCGGCGGAGCACTTGCTGCTTGCCCCCGCTGCGCGAGCGGTAGTGGTCTACCTCGGCCAGGCTCGCGAGTATCTTTTAGTCGGACCGGGCGAATACCGCGTGGAAACCGGGGGTCTAGTCGCCCTGCCCGGGGCGGCCAAACCTGGAACGCGCGCCTTGCCCGCAGTCTATCGCGAGGTCAAACTCGATACCGCGCGGCTGGGCCAGGCCGGCGTGCGCCTGCGCGCCGAGGACACAGAGCCCGATCTCCAGCCCAGCGGCCTGATCGCGCAAGCGCCGGTGATGTTCCATTGGCCGCCTGCCCCTGGTGCAGAGGGGTATGTGTTTCGGCTGGCCGACGCCAAGCGCAACCTCATGTACGAAGCGCGTCTGCAGGATCCCGCGCTCAGCTTGCCGGCGTCTGTGCGCTTGAAGCCCGGCGCGCCCTATTACTGGGGTGTAGAAGCGCCTGGATCAGGTCGAGATGCGGTGTGGACACAAATCCGCATCGCCACGAACACGGAATTCGCCAAGCGTATCGCCGCGGCCCGCCCCGCCGCGACGGCCCCCCGTTCCGAACGAATCTTGTACGCCCTGGCGGTCGGGGCTCGGCTGCCTGACTGAACGAGCCACGCCCCCGAGGGTGCACCCCCGGGGACGCCGATACACGCCTATTTGCTGGCTGCGCGCTTCCTTGTTGCAGTTCGCGTGCCGGTCTTTGGCGGCGTGGGCGGTGTGCCGCCACCCTTGGGCGTCACTCTCGCGCGCCGAGTTTTTGAGACGCTTTTCTTAGGGGGCGTAGGCGGCGTTCCTCCGCTCTGCAATTGGTGCTTCTGCAAGATATCGCGCGCTGCGGCAATCGCCTCCTGCAGCTGTCCCAGCTTCTTGTCCACCTCTCGAGTGAGCTTGCGAATTGCCTTTTCCAGTGTTGCGGAGAGATCCGCCGCACTGTTCTTGCCACGCTTTGCCATCGCTATCTCCCGTTCTTGTCGCCGCAAATTGGGCTGATCCATTCTACACCGCCATCACTCCGCCAAGAACCGAGGGATTCGCGGCGCGGCTTGCCAAGCGAGAATACTTCCGTCAGGATTGCGGTCATCCCCCGTCGACCCGAGTCCCTATGTCCGCAAACTTGGCTTGCCCCAAGCGATTCGGGTTGCGGTTCTTCTTGGTCGGAGCTCTGACCTCCCTGGGTTCGGCGGGAATGGCGACGCCCACCGCGTATCGGGCGGACTTCACCGGCATCACCGCCAAGACGCCCTGCGTCGCTGCCACTGGAGAAAAAACAAGGCTGGAACTGGCGCTCGCGTCGCCCACCGCAACGGGTGCCGAGGCGGTGCTGGGATGGCTGCGTCTGGCCGATCGGCAGACTTTTGGCCTGCGCGGTGCCGGCGACGGCGGCTACCAGATCTCTGTCGCCGAGGTCGAAGGCGAAGTTCCGATCGGCCGCGCCGAGATACGCGACGGGCATGTGCGGATCGAATTCGCCTTCGCCCGGGGCCCCTGCGCCGCGGGGCGTTTCGAGTTCGCGCTCGGCCAGCCGCTTGCCACACAGGCCGCGAAGAAGCTGGCGGACCGCCTCGCGGCGCTCTTCTCGCTCGAATCCGAACTGGCCCAAGCCTGGGAAGCCCGCCCCTGGCAATACCCGCATCTCGCGGCAATCTTCGAGCGAACCGAGCCAACCCTTGCCCAACACCTCCCACCGAGGCATCCGCAGTGGCTGCTGGCCAAGGGCCACCACGCCTATGTCCACGCGCTCAACAAGAACGCGGCGGCGCTGCCGATGTTGGCCGAGGTCGATGAGGCGCAGGGGACCATCCTTCCCGCCGACGATCATGACCGATGGCTACTCAAGTTGCTGCGCCTTCTCACCTTGGAGGAGATTGGGCGCAATCTCGAAGCCGTCGCGTTGGGCGAGGCTCTGGTCATCGAGTGCCCGCAGGCCTTGGGGCCTCGCCACCTATTGTGCGCCCGCAGCCTTGCCGTGCTGGCGCAGAGCTACTTGCAAATACGCAATTATCCGCGCGCTGCCGAAGTCGCCCAGCGCGCGGTTCAGGAATTGGGCGATCTCCTTGGGGTCGAACATCAAGCCGCTATCAGCGCCAAAGCGAGTTATGCCGCGGCCAAGTACTCTCAGTATCGTGCCGATCTCGCAACACAAACGCTGGAGCCGCTTCTTCTTCTGGCGCGTTCCCGTCTCGGAGAGAGCCACTATTTGAGCCTGCGCATCGCCGATCTGCTGGCGCGGTGCTACTACCAAATGGGCCGCTGGCGTGAGGGCATCGCACTCACCGAAAAGGTGCGCAGCGCGGCATTGCGTGAAACGCCGCCGGGCGAACCGATGCGGCGCTATGCCACCGAATTGCTGGCCTGGTGGTACAAGGAGCTGGGTCGCAACGCTGAAGCGGAAGCCTTGCTGCGCGAAGCGCTTGCCATAGGAACCGCCCAACTGGGCGAAGCGCATGTGCTGGTCGCCGAGACCCGAGCACAGTTAGCCTTGCTCCTGCTCTATCTCTCCCGCCCGGCGGCGGCATTCCATCAGGCCGATCTAGCCTACCGGCATGTCCGAACTCAATCCGGCGAGGCCAACCACAGCGCCCTCTGGATTCGCGGCATCCGCGCCAAAGCGCTCAACGATCTGGGCCGAACCGAGGAGACCCTCGCGGAGGCTCGGTCCGTTGCGGAGGGATTTCGAATACTCTACGGGGAGGGCAGTGCTCACGCAACCGAAGCGAAGACTCTGCTCGGTCGGAGCTTGAGCCTTCTCGGACGGCACGAGGAGGCCATAAAGGTTCTCGCCGCGGCCGCCGAAGATCAGCGCCGCATCCGCGCCGCAGCACATCCCGATCACGTCGAGATCCTGGCGGAGTTGGGTGAGGTGCAGCGTCGGGCGCATGATTTGCGCAGCGCCGCCACCACTTGGCTCGATCTCGTCAAGGAAATCGAAGAACTGCGCGAAGGCATCGGGCCGGTCGAAGAGTACCGCCAGGGTTTGTTGACGCAATGGTCGCCCTATTTCCGTAAGCTGGCGGCAACCGAAGTGGAGTTGGGAACCCCTGCGCGCGGCTTCAGGGTAGCCGAGCAACTCAAAGCGCGCACCCTCCTGGAGTCTCTTTCGGCGCGCTTCGCCGACGGCGCCGGTTTGGTCAGCGCCATGGAAGGCGAGCGGCTGCGCGAACTGGCCGCCGAGTTGGCACGACGCGACCAGGTCTTGGCGAGTATCGACCTGCGCGCGCCGGAGCGCGCCGAGGCGTTGCACGCGAAGGCACAGGCTGCCCGCGATTTGCGCGAGTACCGCGATGCGTTGGGGCATCGCTATCCCAAGTACCGGCAGCTCATGCGCATCGAACTCAAGAGTGTGGAGGATGCCGCCCAGATCATCCCCGAAGACAGCGCATTCTTGAGCTACGTCGCACTCGATGAAGGGCTGCTGCTTTTTGTTTACACCCGCGAAACCGGGCTCCTGGCCAAGAAAGTGGCCATCGCCGGAGGTTTGCTCGAACTCGTGCGCGCTTACCGCAACCTGACCGCGCCCGCCGGACAAGGCGTTCGTGAGCTGGTCTGGCGCCTTGCGGACGGGCGCTACCGCGTCGGCTACGTCCGGCCCGAACCCAATGCAAAGCTAGTGCGTAGCGCCGAACCGGTCGCACGCCGCCTGGCCGAATTGCTGCTCACGCCGCTGGCGCCGGCGCTAGCGGCCAAGAAACGCTGGATCGTTTCGCCTGACGAGAGCCTTGCGCTTGTGCCCCTCGAAGCGCTGCCATGGAGGGGTGCACCTGTGGTCGCGCGCCACGAACTGAGCTATATCCAATCGCTCTCGGTGCTGGCGCTGCTGCGCGAGGCGCGCCCGCGTGCCCAGAGCGCGCAATCCTTCATGGCGATGGGCGACCCGGACTACCGGCGCCCCGCCGATGGCGTTGCGATCGAAGCGGTGGCCCTGTCAGCGACCGATGCGCGTCAGCAGCGCCGGCTGCAGGAAAAGCGGTGGCCACCTTTGCCCGGAACCACGCTCGAAGTGCTGCGCGCCGCTGAAGGTTTCGACAGGGACGACAGGTTGATTTTCTTTGGTGCGGCGGCATCCGAAGCGAAGCTCCAGGAACTCAACCGCAATCGCACCCTCGCGCGGCATCGCTATCTTCATTTCGCCACTCACGCCTGGCTGAATACCGACGCACCGCAGCTCTCCTCGGTAGTACTCGCGCAGAACGACCCTTCCGCCGCGGCCGACGGTTATGTCACCGCAGCCGAGTGGATCGGCTACGACCTCGACAGCGAACTGATCGTGCTCTCCGGATGTGAAACCGCGCTCGGCGCCACGGTACGCGGCGAGGGAGTCACCGGTTTGCCTTTTGCTCTACTGGTTGCCGGCAACCGCAAGACGCTGCTCTCTCTCTGGAAAATCGACGACCAGGCCGCCGCGGCGCTGATTCCGGTGGTCTTCCGACACTTGCAGGCCGGACACTCGCCGGCTGCGGCGGTGACCCTCGCCAAACGCAAACTGCTGCGGGATCCGCTCTATCATGCGCCACGGTATTGGGCTCCTTTCGTGCTCTATGGCGGATAGCCGCTTCGCCCCGCCGGCAGCAGGTGATGCGCCTGCTGGTCGGCGTGGTAGCTCGATCGCACCATCGCGCCCACCGCGGCATGTTGGAATCCCATGTCCGCGGCTGCGCTCGCGAAGTCCTGGAATCGCTGCGGCGTGACATAGCGCAACACCGGCAGATGTCCCCCTGAGGGCTGCAGATACTGCCCGAGGGTGAGCATGGCGACGTCCTGGGCACGCAGATCGCGCATGGTCTGCAGGATTTCTTCATCTTCCTCGCCCAGCCCGACCATCAAGCCGGACTTGGTGGCGACCCCTGGATAGCGCTCACGGAAACGCCGCAGGAGTTCGAGCGAGTGTGCGTAATCCGCGCCCGGGCGCGCCTGGCGATAGAGCCGCGGAACAGTTTCGAGGTTGTGGTTGAAAACGTCGGGGAGCGCCTCGCCGAGGATATCGAGTGCGAGCGCCATGCGGCCACGGAAATCCGGGACAAGAATCTCGATGTGCGTGCCCGGAGAAGTCTGTCGCAACTCGCGTACGCAATCGCGAAAATGGGCGGCTCCGCCATCGCGCAGATCGTCGCGATCGACGCTGGTGATGACCACGTAAGACAGGCGCATCGCCGCCACTGTCTTCGCCAGCGCCTTGGGTTCTTCTGGGTCGAGAGGCAGCGGCCGGCCATGACCGACGTCGCAGAAGGGGCAGCGACGGGTGCAAACGTCGCCCATGATCATGAACGTCGCGGTGCCGCGGCTGAAGCATTCGCCGATGTTTGGGCAGGAGGCTTCTTCGCAGACGGTGTGTAGCTTGTGCTCGCGCAAAATCTTCTTGATATCTTGAAAGCGCGCGCCAGAACCCGCCTTGACCCGAATCCATTCCGGCTTTCGGAGGCGCTCGGCGGGAACCACTTTGACGGGAATGCGCGCGGTTTTCGCTTCGCCCTTTTGCTTGACGCCGACGATCTTTTCACTCATCGAGAAGGATGGGGTGCGGCGCACCCTCAATAAAGATTCTTGAGTAGCTTGTTGAGGAATTGCTCGGCCAGATGCGGGAGATCCTGCTCGATGCCGAGATCCTTGAGCTGCGTGACCGCCATGCCTTCATAACCGCAGGGATTGATCGCGGCAAAAGGTTTGAGGTCCATATCCACGTTCAGCGCCAGCCCGTGATAACTGCAACCGTGCTTGATGCGCAAGCCCAGGGAGGCGACTTTCGCTCCGTGCACATACACGCCCGGCGCTTCCTCGCGACCCTCGGCTGCGATGCCGAAATTGGCCAGCAATTCTATCACGGCGTGCTCCAAGCGCCGCACCAAGTCTCGCACTCCGAGGTGCAGACGCTTGAGATCGAGAAGCAGGTATACGACCAGTTGGCCGGGCCCGTGATAGGTGATCTGCCCGCCGCGGTCGACCTTGATCACCGGGATGTCGGTCTCGCGCAGCAAATGCTCGGGCTTGCCGTTGAGCCCCAGGGTGTAGACCGGCGGATGCTGCAAAAGCCAGATCTGGTCCGGCGTATCGGCTTGGCGCAGCGCGGTGAAGCGCTGCATGGCTTGGAGCGCGGGCTGGTATTCGACAACACCGAAGCGCTTGATTGCCGGGGGCGGGAGCGAGCCCTGCGCGGGCCGCGGCCGCTCGAGATCTTGGAAGTCCTCGTGCCCGTGAACAACGACGCGCGCGCGCATCAGAGCACCATGACGACACGCGGATGCCGCGTCAGCGCCTGATAGAGCTGGTCGAGCTGGGCCTGCGAGCTTGCCCGAATGGTACAGGTGAGGCTCAGGTACTTCCCTTCGCGGCTGGGGCGCATCTGCATTTGCGAGCTCTCGAAGTCAGGGGCGTATCGCAGCACCACCGCCAGGATATCCTGAGCGAAGCCCGGCTCGGTGCGGCCAACAACTTTGACCGGGAAATCCACCGGGAATTCAAGCAGCGTCTGTGTCACGGCAAGGCAAGCATGCGGGCTCGCAGCTATGGAACCACAGCGCACGCCACGGCGCAAGCGTCATGGCAGAAGGCCCCGCGGAGAATCAGGTCTTGTCGCCTTCCAGGCGCAATTCCTGGATCTTGCGGGTCAGGGTGTTGCGTCCCCAACCTAGCCAGTGCGCGGCCTCGATCCGCCGCCCACCGGTATGCTGCAGAGCGCGCAGGATGAGTGTGCGCTCGAATTCGCGCTGCAAGCGATCCCCCACCCTCTCCTCGCCGCGGGCAAGGGCTTGCGCGACCTCCCGGTCGAGCGCCTGATGCCAGTTGCCGCCGACTTGGCCAGTGGCTGCCGTGGCGGTCTCTTGCAGTTCCGGCGGCAAGTCGGCCGGTTCGATCACCTGCCCTGGCGCCATGACCGTCAGCCAATGGCAGACGTTTTCCAACTGCCGCACATTGCCTGGAAAGGCAAAACGCAGCAAAGCCTTGAGGGCCGCGTCGGAGAGCTGCTTGGGCTCAACGCTGAGTTCCTGCGCACTCTTGCGCAGGAAGTGCCGGGTAAGGAGCGGGATGTCCTCGGCCCGCTCCCGCAGCGGTGGCAAGCGCAGCCGCACGACGTTTAGGCGGTGCAACAAATCCTCGCGGAACAAGCCTTGCCGCACTCGCTCCTCCAGATTCTGATGGGTGGCGGCAATGATGCGCACACTCGACTTCAAGGGCTGATGCCCACCCACCCGGTAGAATTCTCCGTCGGCAAGAACCCGCAGGAGCCGAACCTGCAAGTCGGGCGGCATGTCGCCGATTTCATCCAGGAAGAGCGTCCCGCCTTCCGCCTGCTCGAACCGCCCGCGGCGCGCGGCTTGCGCGCCCGTGAAAGCTCCCCGCTCATGACCGAAGAGTTCCGACTCCAGCAAGTCCTTGGGGATGGCTGCGGTGTTGATGGCGATGAACGGCCCAGCGGCTCTCGGGCTGTGGCGGTGCAGGGCGCGCGCGACGAGTTCCTTGCCCGTGCCTGACTCCCCCGTAATCAAGACCGTCGCGGCGGATTGCGACAACCGGCCTATGGCACGGAATAGGTCTTGCATGGCCGCCGCCTGCCCCAGTATTTCCGGGGCCTCGGCGACGACGGTGCCGCTTTCCGCTGGCAGACTCGCCTGCGAGCTGGCGCGGCGGATAAGGGCGACGGCGTGGTCGACGTCGAAGGGCTTGGGAAGGTATTCGAATGCCCCACCCTGGAAAGCGGCCACGGCGCTGTCGAGGTCGGAGTATGCGGTCATGACGATCACCGGAATCTCGGGGAATCGCTCCTTGACCTTGTTGAGCAACATCAGACCCGAATCCCCGGGCATGCGAATGTCGCTGACGAGCACCTGCGGTCGGCTCTGGCTGAAGGCTTGCAGAACCTCGTAGGCGGAGGAAAAACTCCGGAAGGGTATCTCCTCTCGCGCCAGCGCCTTCTCGAGTACCCAGCGGATGGAGCGGTCGTCGTCGACGATCCAGACGGGTTTCATGAGTTTGGTCCGTTGTGTTGGGGTGCCGCAAGCAAGGGCAAATGGATGGTGAAGACCGTGTGCCCCGGTTCACTCACGCACTCGATGTTGCCTTGGTGCTGCGCGATGAAGGTCTGCGCGATGGTGAGTCCCAAACCGCTGCCGCCCTCTCTCGTCGAGACCAAGGGGTAAAAGATCCTCTCCCGGAGTCCTTCGGGGATACCCGGACCGTTGTCGACGATCTGCAGCGCCAGCGCAAGGCGATGGCGCTTCCTCGCCAAAGTGACTTGACGCGCCACGCGCGTGACCAACTGAATCTCTCCCTTGCCCTGGCAGGCCTGCGCGGCGTTGCGCGCGACGTTGAGCACGGCCTGCAGGATCTGTTCGGGATCGCATTCCAACTCCGGAAGGGAAATGTCGTAGTCAGTCACGATGCGGATGCCCTGCGGGTACTCGGCGAGTATCAAGCTGCGCACTCGCGCGAGGATTTCATGAATGTTGGTCAAGCGGAAATTGGGTAGCCGGTGCGGGGTGAGCAGGCGATTGACCAGCGCCTGCAGGCGATCGGCCTCGCCGATGATGACCTGCGTGTATTCCGCCAGCTGCGGCTGGCTGAGCTCCCGTTCCAAGAGCTGGGCAGCGCCGCGGATGCCGCCCAGGGGATTCTTGATTTCGTGCGCGAGGTTGCGGATGAGCTCCCGGTTTGCTTGCTGCTGCTCCAAGAGCCGCTCCTCGCGGGCGATGCGCAATTGGCGGTCGATATGGCGCAATTCCACCAGCAGCGCGGCGCGCCCTTGATCCACCGGAGTGACGGTGCAAGACAGATGAAGTTTCTGGCGACCCGTCGCGGCGATTTCGATTTCCTGCTCGGTGAAGCTGCCGCGGCTGGAGAGCGCCTTGTCGATCGCCTGCATGAGCGGGCTGGCATCGACGAACAGGCTGGTGAGGGGCTGGCCGAGGAGTTGCTTGCGGGAGAGTTCCAAGAGATTCTCGGCGGCCGGGTTGGCGTAATGAATGGCAAGGTCGCGCTCAAGCAACAGGACCGCCGTCGCCAGCAGCTCCAGCCCCGGGAAGTTTTGCGGATTGAGACTTGCGCTCATGGTCAGGTTCACCCCGTCCGATGAAGCAATAAGCGCGCCCGATGCTAGTGGCGCCTGCAACTACTTTAGTTTCGCCAGTTCTTGCCGAAGAGCGTCCATATTTCTCTCATGGACGGACAGGTTTTGCTTGAGTTTCGCCACGCGCTCACGGTACTTGGGCTCATTGCCCTGCTCCTCGAGGAGACGCTCGGGCGCCCCATCGCGATAGGCTAGGCGTGCCTCAGCGAGCAGTTTCTCCTCGTTGCCGAGTTCCTCTTCGAGGATCTTGCGCCGCAGGTCGTCGCGGCCACGCTGAGTGCCGCTATCCACTTTGGGAAAGCCGGCGGGGCTGGGGACATTGCGCGCGCTTTTCGCACCCGCCGGACTGGCCTCCAGGGTCACTTCGCAGGAGAGCCGCTTGGCACCCTTGACCACCAGATTCGAGTAAATGACCCGGCCTTCGCTATCGATATACTTGCAGATATCGGCCCGCGCCACGCCCGCGTGGCCAAGGAAAGCAAAACACAAGTACAAGAACACGGCGCGCCCGCGGCGCGGCGATAAGATTCGGAGTTGCGTCATGGCGGCGAGTTTAGGCGATACAAGCGGCGCTGAACAGTCCCGCGGTCGCGCCCAGCAAAAAGGGGCGGCAAGCCGCCCCTTTGCTAACGCCGCACAGCGTCTTTGCGCTTACAGGCTGTAATACATATCGTACTCCACGGGATGCGTGGTCATGCGGAAGCGCGTAACCTCTTCCATCTTCAGTTCGATGTAGGCATCGATCATGTCGTTGGTAAACACGCCGCCGCGGGTGAGGAACTCGCGATCGCGATCGAGGTAGTCGAGCGCCATGTCCAGCGAGGAACAAACGGTCGGGATCTTCGCATCCTCCTCGGGTGGCAAGTCATAGAGGTTTTTGTCCGCCGGGTCGCCGGGGTGGATCTTGTTCTGCACGCCATCAAGGCCCGCCATGAGCATGGCGGCAAAGCCCAAATACGGATTGCACGTCGGATCGGGGAACCGAACCTCGATGCGCCGCCCCTTGGGATTCGGGACATAGGGGATGCGGATCGACGCCGAGCGATTGCGCGCCGAGTAAGCAAGCTTCACCGGCGCTTCGAATCCGGGCACGAGCCGCTTGTAGGAGTTGGTCCCCGGATTGGTGATGGCATTAAGCGCGCGCGCGTGCTTGATAATGCCGCCGATGTAATAAAGCGCGAACTCCGACAGCCCCGAATAGCCGTTGCCGGCGAATAGGTTTTGCCCGCCTTTCCACACCGACTGGTGGCAGTGCATGCCCGAGCCATTGTCGCCGACGATGGGCTTGGGCATGAAGGTCGCTGTCTTGCCGTAGGCGTGAGCGACGTTGTGGATCACATATTTCATGACTTGCAGCCAGTCTGCGCGCTTGACCAGCGTGGTGAACTTCGTGCCGATTTCGCACTGGCCGGCGTTGGCCACCTCATGGTGATGCACCTCGACCTCGACGCCCATATCTTCGAGTGCAAGGCACATGGCCGAACGGATGTCTTGCAAGGAATCCACCGGCGGCACTGGGAAATAGCCACCCTTGACGGTAGGCCGATGTCCCTTGTTGCCGCCTTCGAACTTCTCGGCCGTGGACCATGCCGCTTCCTCAGAAAAGACCCGGCAATACGAGCCCGACATATCCACCGACCACTCCACCGAATCGAAGATGAAGAACTCGGGTTCCGGGCCGAAATAGGCGACCTCACCCAGGCCGGTGGACTTGAGGTAGGCCTCCGCCCGCTTGGCCAAGGAGCGCGGGTCGCGCTCGTAGCCTTTGCCATCGGCGGGTTCAACCACATCGCAGGTGAGATTGAGTGTGGTCTCATCCATGAAGGGATCGATGTTGGCGGTGTCCGGGTCGGGCAAAAGCAGCATGTCAGAAGCCTGGATGCCCTTCCAACCGGCGATGGAGGAACCATCGAAGGCGTGTCCAGACTCGAACTTGTCCGCACCGAATTGGCTGGCGGGCACTGTCACGTGCTGCTCTTTGCCTCGCGTGTCGGTGAAGCGGAGGTCCACGAACTTGACCTCTTTGTCCTGAATCATCTTGAGTACATCGGTTGCCGCCATGGTTTTCTCCTAAGGGAAAGATCTCGAACAGGCTGTTGAAAAGGGGCTGCACGAGCAGCGGTCGCGGTTCCAGCGATCGGCAACCACCATGACGCACCTGGGGCCAGCCGCAAGATGCCCTGCGTCCGGCGCCGATTTGCGGCCTCTATTCAACAGCCTGCCAAACAAAATGCCAAAAGACTCTGCCCGCGCAATAAGCAGCATTCGTGCCACGCCCTCGGACCATGGAATCCTGGCCCCGCGCATTCGGGCAGAGGAAAAACGCGCACCACTATGGTGCGTTGCCGAGCGTTGACCCAAGTTTGGTGCACATGCCCGATGCACAGCCATCCCGGGGCTGCAAATTCTAACGCAAAAACACCGAACGATATCCGTCTGCTCAGGCCTGGCGTCTCACCCGCCCGAGTTCGCGCCGGCGCGACAGCGATAGCGCGCGACCCAACCGCGGGTCTCCCTCGGTCGGGTGAAACTAGAAAAGGGCGCCGCTTGGAGGAAAGCACGCGACTCCGGTCTCCCTCGCAGCAAGCCGCAAGAAGCCACGGCCGCACACCGCGCACTGGCAAAGGCCCAGAGCAAGCAGTCGCTACACCCAGGCGAAGTTGGCCCATTTGAGGCTGCGAGTCAGCTCATCCTGGCCTATAATGTGCGCTTTTTCGCGATGTTCCCCGTGTTTCCTGCTCCCTTGCACGGCGACGGGATCCTGGACGACCAGCCATGAGTAACCTTGACGATCTGCTTTCCATTGCCAGGAAACGTGGCACCGAGATGGGTTTGCCTTATTTTGGTGCATTGCTCCCGCGTGAGGCGGCAGCTCTACTCCAAGAGTCGGCCGAGGCGCGCATGATCGACGTGAGAACCAATGCCGAATGGGATTGGGTGGGACACGTTTCCGGCTGTCCCCTGATCGAGTGGCAATCCTATCCAGATATGCATCTCAATTCGCGCTTTCTCGACGAATTGAAGTCCGCCGTTCCCGACCGCAAGGCACCGCTGCTTTTCATTTGCCGCAGCGGCGCCCGCTCCGATCTGGCGGCACGCGCGGCCACCGCGGGCGGCTACCAGTGCTGTTTCAACGTCCTTGAGGGTTTCGAGGGGGCGCGCGATGAACACGGACATCGCAGCACCATCGGCGGTTGGCGCGCTGCAGGGCTCCCATGGGAGCAATCTTGAGCCAATGCCCAAGGCTCAAGGAAAGAAGCGCTCGAGCTTGTAACCCTCGGCACGCAAGCCGCCGGAGTCGATGAAAAGCGTGAGGTAATACTCCTCTGCGCTTGGCAGTCCCCGCTCGACCGAGCCTTTGGCGGAGAGGTACTCCTCGGGAGAAAAAACGCGCCTCGCCACCACCTGGCCTCGAACGTCTTGCAAGGCCAGCTCGAGGTGCGGAAACGCCACCGGGAAATCTGCTCGGTTGCGCAGCGTGGCGGAAAGCTGCAAAAGCCCCTTGCGCGCCGGATCGCTCTGCAGGTCGGAAGCTTCGATGGTGATGCGCCCCGCCTCGCGCGGCGGCCCGATGCTGCAGCCCAGTTCGATGCACGCCGTGCGCAACAGCAAGCCGAGGTCGGGGTACTCCGCGCTCAAGCGGTCACGATAGGCGAACACGAGCTGCAACACCAAGGTCGCGGACAAGACGCAGACCGCCAGCCCGTAGCCCCATTTCTCACCCCGGCTCAAGCGGCGGCGCGCGCGCGCAAGCTCGCCGGGCAGGCTGACCGGAGTTTCCTCCTGCGGCAGCGGGCCGGGCGGCCCCGGCGGCACTCCGCCTTCGCCCACCGGTCGGCGCAACGTCATGGTGGGCGGACCCTTCGCGGGATCGAAACCCTCCTCCAGCTCGTATTCCGGCCGGGCCAGCGTATTCTGCCGCAATTCGACCAAATACCTACGCCCGTCGAACACCCCATGGCATTGGCCGCACCGGACACGCCCTTCGCGCAGGGAAAGCTGCCCCGCAGTGATGCGAAATACGGTCTGACAGTTGGGGCAGCGGGTGAACAAGGTAGCGGACATTTCGGAAATGAAGCTTAGGGCTTGCTCCCCCACAAGGCAACCCATCCCTCGTCCTGTGCCCACACATCCAATTTGACCCATGGCGCATAAGCCTGCGTGACTTGGTCGGCCTGATGGGCGAGAACCCCGGAGAGCACCAAGCTGCCTCCCGGCGCAATGTGCTTGCACAACAGCGGCGCGAGGGCACACAGGGGGTTGGTCAAAATGTTGGCAAGCACCACATGGAAACGCCGCTCCGGCTCCTCGCCAGGCAGAAAGAAGCTTGCGGTCACGCCGTTGCGCGCGGCATTGTCCGTTGCGGACTGAACGGCCTGCGGGTCGATGTCCACGCCGCTGACCAAAGCCGCTCCGAGGCGTGCACCGGCGATGGCCAGAAGGCCACTGCCGCAGCCATAGTCGAGCAACGTCATGCCCGGCGCGAGATGCGCGTCGAGCCAACGTAAGCACAGCCGAGTCGTGGCGTGGCTGCCAGTGCCGAAAGCGAGCCCCGGGTCGAGCAGGATGTTGATCGCCCCCTCATCGACCGGTTCGCTCCAGCTTGGAATCACCCATAGCCGGTCGCTGATCTGTAGGGGCCCAAACTGCGACTGGGTGAGTCGTACCCAATCCTGTTCGTCGACGACCCGTTCGGCGCACGATTCGATAACCGGCAAGGCCTGCCGGTCCGCCAGCTCGCGCAGGAGGCGCGCGACCGAGGTTCCTTCGGAGAAAAGAGCGACCACTCGATTGAGATCCCAAGCTCCCCGGTCCGGTGCCAGCGCCCCCGGTTCGCCGTAGAGAGGCGACTCCGCCGCGGTCCCGGCCACGGCATCGGCGATGTCTACCGCCAGCGCCCCGGCCGCCAGCAGTGCGTCAGACCAGCGCTCGGCCGCATCAGCGTCGGCTTCGAAGCTCAGCGCAAGATAAGCCACGTCAAGCGCCAGTCTTTTTGGTCTTGGCGAGGCGCTGTTCGAGATAGTGGATCGATGTTCCGCCGCGCCGGAACATTTCGTCCGCAAGCAGCTCCTGATGGAGCGGGATGTTGGTCTTGATGCCCTCGACCACCATTTCCGACAAGGCGACACGCATGCGCGCCATAGCCTGCTCGCGGGTCTCGCCGTAGGCGATGACCTTGCCGATCATCGAATCGTAGTGCGGCGGAACGAAGTAGCCGTGGTAGACGTGCGAATCGACGCGAATTCCAGGACCTCCGGGCGGATGCCACGAGGTGATGCGCCCCGGCGAGGGTACGAAGCTAAACGAGTCTTCAGCGTTGATTCGGCATTCGATGGCGTGCCCGTGTTTTTCGACGTCGCGCTGCTTGAAGCGCAGCTTTTCGCCTGCGGCGATTCGGATCTGCTCCTGGACGATATCGACGCCGGTGATGAGTTCCGTCACCGGGTGTTCGACCTGCACCCGAGTATTCATTTCGATGAAGTAGAACTCGTCGTTTTCATAGAGGAACTCGAAAGTGCCCGCGCCGCGATAGCCGATTTGCCGGCAGGCATCGGCGCAGCGCTCGCCGATCTTGGCGATCGCGCGGGGCGGAATACCCGGCGCGGGGGCCTCCTCGATGATCTTCTGATGGCGCCGCTGCATCGAGCAATCACGTTCGCCCAGGTAGACGGCGTTGCGGTATTCGTCGGCGAGCACTTGAATCTCCACGTGCCGCGGATTCTCCAAGTACTTCTCCAGATAGACCATGGGGTTTCCGAACGCCGCCTGAGCTTCGCTGCGGGTCAAGGCGATGGCGTTGAGCAGGGCCGCCTCGGTGTGGACCACGCGCATTCCCCGGCCTCCCCCCCCTCCCGCCGCCTTGATGATCACCGGATAGCCGACCGCGCGGGCGATACGCACGGCTTCTTTGGATTCCTCTGGTAGCGCGCCCTCCGACCCCGGCACGCAAGGCACGCCAGCTTCTTTCATGGCGTTTTTGGCGCTCACCTTGTCGCCCATGAGCCGAATGGTATCTGCCCTCGGGCCGACGAAAACGAAACCGCTGCGTTCGACCTTGTCGGCAAAATCGGCATTCTCAGAGAGGAAGCCGTAGCCGGGGTGGATAGCCTCGGCATCAGTAACCTCAGCAGCGCTGATGATGGCCGGGATATTCAGATAGCTCTGGCTGCTCGGTGCCGGGCCGATGCAGACCGATTCGTCGGCCAGCCGAACGTATTTCGCCTCGGCATCCGCCTGGGAATGAACCACTACGGTCTTGATGCCCATTTCGCGGCAGGCGCGCTGAATGCGCAGGGCGATCTCGCCGCGATTGGCAATGAGGATCTTCTCAAACACCTGCTAGCTCCCACAAGCAGCCCGGGACCGATTGCTTCCCGCCGCTGCAGCTATGAATCATCGGGGTGTCTTTGCGGGCCGGCGACCAAGTGGCGGTCTCCGCGCCCTTCTGTTCACGGATCAGGCGATGACGAACAGCGCCTGGCCATATTCGACCGGTTGGCCGTTTTCGACCAAGATGGCCTTGATTACGCCCGCCTTATCCGACTCGATTTCGTTCATGAGCTTCATCGCCTCGATGATGCACAGCGTATCCCCAGCGCCGACGCTCTGGCCGACCTCGGCAAATGGCTTGACCTCCGGAGAAGATGCTCGGTAAAAAGTGCCCACCATCGGCGACTTCACCACGTGCCCTTCGGGCTCAGCCGGTTCCACCGCCGCTGGAGCAGCAACGGCCGTTACTGCCGGGGCGGCGGCCGTCGAGGCCGACGGCGGCAGCGTGATGGTATGAAGGCTTGGCGCGGCCGGAACGGCCCGAGTGATTCGCACCCGCTCCTCGCCTTCGGTGACCTCCAATTCCGCGATCCCCGATTCCTCGACCAAGTCGATGAGTTTCTTTAGTTTTCGCAAATCCATTGAGTACGCTACTCCCTAAGCTTGCTGAGCGCGTAGCTCAGCGCCAATTCATAACCCTTAACCCCCAGGCCAACGATGCAGCCAAGCGCAACGTCAGAGAAATAGGAAACGCGCCGGAAGGGCTCTCGGGCATGCACATTGGAGAGGTGGACTTCGACAAAGGGAATGCTCACGCCTAACAGCGCGTCCCGAAGCGAGACGCTGGTATGAGTCAGTCCGCCGGGGTTGACGATGATGAAGCGCACCCCCTCCGAGCGTGCCAGGTGCACCCGGTCGATCAGCTCGCCTTCGTGATTGCTCTGAAAACTCGCCAAACTGAAGCCGGACCGAGCGGCCTGCTTGGCCAAGTCCTCATCCACCTGTTTCAGGCTAGCATGGCCATAAATCTCGGGCTCGCGCGTTCCTAGCAGATTTAGGTTGGGGCCATGCAAGACAAGTACGGCCGGTCCGCTTGCAACGACATCAGCCGCGGAAGGCATCAATCTCGAACGTCCACGGCGCCTTTCCTGGCCCATCCGAACCTCTCGGGGCTGATTGCGAGGGCGCAAGTTTGCCGCAATTCGCTGCAACTTGTCCATTAATTCTGGTTTTTTGTCCGACGTTAGTCAAGCTCGGCGGGTGCCGGGGGGTCACAGGGCTTTGCGTACGATGGCGTCCAGGCGCGCCGCTGAGATGCGCCCAAGATGGGCGTCCGCAATCTCGCCACGGCGATCGATCACCACGGTGAACGGAAGAACCCCGTAGGTGTTTCCCGCGGCCCGCGCAAGATCCAAGGCGCCAAAGCCCCCGATCAGAACCGGGTAGGTGATGCCCATTTCTTTCGCATATTCGCGCACCGGGTCGCTTTGATCGATCGCCAAGCCAACGATGGTGACCGGTTCCCGGGCGAACTGCGCGTGTAGATCAATGAGTTCCGGAATCTCCTCGCGGCAGGGACCGCACCAGGTTGCCCAGAAGTTCACGACGAGCACCCGCCCGGCCCACTGCTTGATCGGTTGCGGCTGCCCCGTGAGGTCGGGCAACACGGCGGCATGGATGGGGGCCAGGTCACGGCTTGGCGAAAGCTTGTCGGCATGCTTCGCCGCGGACGGTTCGAACCAGCGCAGCAGAGCCGCGCCCCCGAGCACCAAGGCCAGCCCCAAGACCACCAGGCCGGGCCCGCTGGCAAGGCGTGCCCGCCAACTCGGGCGCCCTCGGGACTCAGCGGGGGATTCCATGCAATACCGCCAGAAAGCGCTCTGCGGGCATGAAGCCAATGACCCGCGGCTGCGGCAGCTCCCGACCTTGGGTATCGAAGAAGATGATCCCGGGCGGGCCAAAAAGCGCGAAACGCTTCAACAGCGCTTTGGCAGCGTCGTCGCTAGCGGTCACATCCGCCTGCAGCAGCGCAAATTCCTGAAGCTTCGCCGCTACCGCGGTCTCGGCAAAAGTGAAACGCTCCATCTCTTTGCAGGAGACGCACCAATCGGCATAGAAGTCGAGCATTACGGGCTTGCCCTTGGCCTCGCCCAGAGCCTGTTCGAACTGCGCCAAACTCCGCACTTTCTGGAATTGAGGTGTGACCGCGCTCGGTGCCGCCCCCGCGGTTCGCAGCCCGGAGAGCGGCTGCAATACGTCGGTGCCGCCGCTCAGTGCCCCCACCCACTGCGCCACCCCCGCCAGGAGACAGACCACCCCCAGGGCCTTGCCGAGTCGCCGAACGCCGGGGGTCTCGGGCGGCAGACCGTCGAGTACGCGCAGATACACGGCAAGGACGCATAGCATCGTTCCCCAAACCGCCATCTGCACGGCGATCGGCAGTATGGGCGCAACCAGCCAGGCGGCGACAAAAAGCAACACCCACCCGAAAGCACGCTGTACCGACTCCATCCAGGCACCGGCGCGGGGCAAGATCGACCCCGCCGACGCGCCAATCAGCAGCAGCGGCAGGCCCATGCCCAGACCCATGACAAACAAGGCGGCCCCACCCAAAACCTGATCTCCCGTTTTGGCGATATACAAAAGCGCGCCCGCCAAGGGGGCAGCTACGCACGGGCCGATGATCAGACCGGACAGAACCCCCATCATCGCGACCGCCGCGTATTTGCCCCCGGGGAGCCGATCGACGCGATGTCGCAGTGCGGCTTGCAACCGGTGCGGCAGTTGCAAGTGATAGACCCCAAACATCGACAGGGCGAGCAGAACGAAGATCGCCGCGAAACTACCCAGCACCCAGGGATTTTGCAACGCGCTTGCCAATAGCAGCCCGCTCGCGGCCGCCAATACCCCGGCCAGCGCGTAGGTTCCCGCCATACCTAGGACATACGCCCCCGCGAGCAGCAGGCCGCGCAAGGGCGTAACGGCGTTGCCGTGCCCCACGATCAGGCTCGAGAGGATTGGGAGCATGGGCAGCATGCACGGAGTAAAGGCGAGCAAGAGGCCAAAACCGAAGAAACCGCCCAGTGTCACAGCCAGACTTCCGCCAGCGAGCAACCCTTCGGCTTGGCTGGCCTCGTCCGGGCCCAACGCGGCCAGCGCCGCTGGCGCCATTGGCTGCGCCCCCGGCGGCGATGGGCTCGGCGCAGAGGCCGAGCCTCCCGCGGAGCGGGCTACCGGCGGCTGCGGCAACGCGGTAGCAGCGGCCGGAACCACAAGGCTCAAATGCTGTAGCTGGGGAGGAAAACACACGCCCAGGTCAGCGCAGCCTTGCGAGGTGACGCTCAGTTTGAGCTTCTGCCCGGGCACCGCTCCTTGCATGGCGACGGGAATGCGCAAGTCGCCGCGATAGGTTTCCACGCGCCCGAAATACTCGTCTTCCTTGACCTTGCCAGGCGGAAAGCGCGCCTCTCCCAACGCGGCACCGTCCAATGCGAAGCGCAGCTTTTCACGGTACAGGTAATAGCCCTTGGCGATACGAAAACGCACCTCCAGGCTCTGCCCATCGAGCACTCTCGCGTCCAGCTTGAAAGCGACCTCGGGGTCGAGCAGCTCTTCCGCCGCGCGCACCCCCTGGGCAAGCATGGCAAGGGTGCAGAAGAGGGCCAAGCGCAGTGTGTTAGAGTGCATCGGATCAGTTCTCAGTGGAGTCCGTTTCCCGGCCTAACCATTCGAGGTAGCCGGCGAGCCCCGCGCTCAGGGGGACAGCGATCACTTCCGGAAGTTCGTAGGGGTGGTTCGCCCGTATGCATGCCTCGACCTCCGAGTAGCGCTGAGCGGTGGTCTTGATTTGCAAAGGAATCTCCCGCGCGTTTTCGATTTTTCCCTGCCAGTGGTAAAGTGAATGCGTTGGGCTGCCGATATTCACGCATGCAGCGAGGTGCCGCTCGATCAAGAGCGCCGCGATTTTTTCGGCGCTGCCCGGATCGGGACAGTGAGTGAGTACGAGCAGGAATTCCATCAACCGAATGCGAGGATCGGGCGATGCGATACGCAATGTTGGTCATTTTACTGGGTTTCCCGGTTCTCGACTTCTTTCTTACCATTCGGCTGGCCCACGCCACCGGCGTCCCGGTCGCAGCCTGGTTCGTCTTGGGCGCCGTTGCCGGCTGGATGCTCTTGCGCGCACAGCGCTTGAATTTCCGGGCGCGTACCCTGGCGGCGATGTACGGCCCCGATTCGCTACTGCGCGGTCTCTTGGACAGCGGGCGCAAGGTCTTGGCGGGTTTCCTGTTCCTGTTGCCCGGCGTGCTGTCCGACAGCATGGCTTTGCTGCTCTTGCTAGTACCCATCAATGTCGGTCCTACGCTGCAAGTCCAGACCACCACACAGCGAGGAGGAACACGTTCGCCACAGACCCTGGACGGGGACTTCCGTCGCGTCGACTAGCGCGCGGCAGGCTTCGCACCATCCTGCCGGTAGACCCAGACGAGCATTCCAGCACCGATTAGGGTCATCGGCAGGCTCAGCCACTGCCCCATGCTGAAACCCAAGGCCAGCAGCCCCAGAAAATCGTCCGGTTCGCGGGCGAATTCCGCGACAAACCTGAAACATCCGTAGCCGAGCAAGAAGAGGCCGGACACCGCCCCTGTTGGCCGCGGTTTCGCTGAAAAAAACCAAAGAATGACAAACAGCGCCACGCCCTCCAGCGCGAATTGATAGAGTTGCGAGGGATGGCGCGGCAACTGGTCGACTTGCGGAAAAACCATGGCCCAGGACACGTCGCTGGGTCGCCCCCACAGCTCGCCATTGATGAAATTCCCTATGCGGCCACTGGCCAGGCCCAGCGGCACCAGCGGGGCGATAAAATCGGTGACGGCCAGCCACGGTCGACCGCGTCGCTCGGCAAAGAACCACAAGGCGACGAGAACGCCGAGGAAGCCGCCATGAAAAGCCATGCCGCCCTGCCAGACCGCCAGAATCTCCAGCGGGTGCTCCAGGTAATAGCCCGGCTTGTAGAAAAGAACGTAGCCGAGGCGCCCACCCAAGACCACGCCGAGCACGCCATAGAACAAGAGATCGTCCAGATCCTGCGCGGTCCAACCCGAGGCGGCATAGGTCCTTGCCCGCCGCCGACCCAAGAACAGAAACAGGAGGAAGGCCAAGAGGTAGCTCAGCCCATACCAACGCACCGCAATGGGCCCGAGGGAAAAGGCGATCGGATCAAACTGGGGATGAATGAACATGGCGGATGACAATGCGACACCCAGGCTAAAATCACGGCATTATGCCTGATCCATGTGACGCCTCCGAAAACCAACCCGCGTGCCGACCGTGACCCATCCTCTCAGCCCCACCGCCCAGCGGGCGCAAGCAGCCCTGCAGGCCGCCGGCCTGGCAGTGACCGTCGTCGAACACCCAACCGCCGCCCGCACGTCCGCGCAGGCCGCCGAGACCCTCGGATGCAGTGTCGCCGAAATCGCCAAATCCCTGGTGTTTCGGGGCGAAGTGTCCGGCAAACCGGTTTTAGTGGTGGCCAGCGGCGAAAACCGCATCGACCTCGCCAAGATCGCGCGGCTCCTCGGTGAACCAGTGGGCAAACCCGATGCGGCTTTCGTGCGCGAAGTCACCGGCTTCGCCATCGGCGGCATTCCGCCGCTGGGGCATGCTCAAGCCCTGCGCACCTTGATCGATCAAAACCTGCTGCGCTACACCACGGTCTACGCCGCCGGCGGCACACCCAACGCAATGTTTCCAGTCGCTCCCGCCGACCTGGTGCGCGCCACTGGCGGCGAGGTGGCCGATGTGCGCCAAGAATAGCCGTTCATCCCAGGCCCAGGCGCTGGCAAATCGTGCTCACCAGGCTTGCCTGATTCAGTGTGTAGAAGTGCAAGCCAGGTGCGCCGTGGCGCACTAAACGCGCACAGAGATCGGTGACCACGTCGAGGCCAAAGGCGCGGATCGACACCGCGTCGTCGCCGAAGCTCTCCAGGCGTCGGCGAATCCAGCGCGGAATTTCGGCGCCGCAGGCGTCGGAAAACCGCGCCAGTTGCGAAAATTTGTTGATCGGCATGATGCCGGGAACGATGGGAATGCTGATCCCCAGCGCCGCACAGTCGTCCCGGAAGCTCTCGTAAGCGTCAGCGTTGTAGAAATACTGCGTAATCGCGGCATTGGCACCAGCCTCGACCTTGCGCTTGAAGGCCAGGAGATCTTCGCGCGGATTCTTGGCCTGGGGATGGCATTCCGGATAAGCCGCGACATCGAGATGAAACCAGTCGCCGGTTTCGGCACGAACGAAACTCACTAGATCGCAGGCATAGCGAAACTCGCCCGGCTCGGCCATGCCCGAGGGCAAATCTCCGCGCAGAGCCACCAAGCGCCGGATGCCCGCCTGGCGATAAAGATCGAGGATTTCGCGTATGCTCGCGCGCGTGCTGGCCACGCAGGATAAATGCGGCGCCACCGGCGAGCCCGCCTCATGCAGTTCGAGCACTGTGGCCAGCGTGCGCTCGCGGGTCGAACCGCCCGCGCCATAGGTCACCGAAAAATATTCGGGTTGCAGCCGCGCCAGTTGCCGGTGGGTCGCGCGCAGCTTTTCCAGGCCCTCGGCGCTTTGCGGGGGAAAAAACTCGAAGCTGATGGTCGACATGATCGGGAAGCGGGGGCGAGGCCCCCGCCGCAGGCCTCAATAGCGGTAGTGCTCAGACTTGAAGGGGCCGTCTTTGGCCACACCGATATACGCGGCCTGCTCATCGCTCAAGACGGTGAGCTTGGCGCCCAATTTCTTGAGATGCAGCCGCGCCACCATCTCATCGAGCGCCTTGGGCAGCGTGTACACGCCGATCGGATAAGCCTCACGCCGGGTGAAGAGTTCGATCTGCGCCAACACTTGATTGGTGAAAGAATTGGACATCACGAAAGACGGATGCCCGGTGGCGCAGCCGAGATTCACCAGCCGCCCTTCGGCGAGCAGAATGATGCGTTTGCCGCCGGGGAAGATCACATGATCGACTTGCGGCTTGATGTTTTCCCAGGTGTAGCGCTTCAAGCTCGCGACATCGATTTCGGAATCGAAGTGCCCGATGTTGCACACGATGGCTTGGTCCTTCATGCGCAGCATGTGCTCGTGGTTGATGACGCGCAAATTGCCGGTGGCGGTGACGAAAATGTCGGCTTGCGAGCAAGCGTCATCCAGCGTAACCACGCGATAACCCTCCATCGCCGCCTGCAAGGCGCAAATGGGGTCGATTTCGGTCACCCACACCGTGGCACCCAGCCCGCGCAGGCTTTGCGCGCAGCCCTTGCCCACGTCGCCGTAACCCGCCACCACGGCGATCTTGCCGGCGATCATCACGTCGGTCGCGCGCTTGATGCCATCGACCAGCGATTCGCGGCAGCCGTAGAGATTGTCGAACTTGCTCTTGGTGACGGAATCGTTGACGTTGATGGCCGGAAAGAGCAGCCGCTGCTCGCTGTGCATTTGATAGAGCCGGTGCACGCCGGTGGTGGTTTCTTCGGTGACGCCGCGAATCGCCTTGGCGATGTTGGCGTACCAGCCCGGTTTGCTGGCGAGCCTCTTCTTGATCGAGGCAAAGAGCGCCTCTTCTTCTTCGTTGGTGGGCTTGGCGATCACCGAAGGGTCGCTCTGGGCGTTGAGTCCGAGATGCACCAGCAAGGTCGCATCGCCGCCATCATCGAGAATCATGTTCGGCGTGCCGCCATCGGCCCACTCGAAAATGCGGTGGGTGAAATCCCAGTATTCAGCCAGCGACTCGCCTTTGAAGGCGAAGACCGGCGTGCCCGCGGCGGCGATGGCGGCGGCGGCGTGGTCCTGGGTGGAGAAGATATTGCACGAAGCCCAGCGCACCTCGGCACCCAGGGCTTTCAGCGTTTCGATCAGCACCGCCGTTTGGATGGTCATGTGCAGACTGCCGGCAATGCGCGCGCCTTTCAGAGGCTGCCTCGCGGCGTATTCCTCGCGCACCGCCATCAGGCCCGGCATTTCGGTTTCAGCGATGCGGATTTCCTTGCGCCCCCAATCGGCAAGGCCCAAATCGGCGACGAAAAAATCCTTCAATTCGACCACAGCGTTCATGATTGCTCCTTCGCTCATGGCCTGACAGGGGAAACGCGGACTCACCCGGATTCCCTGTTCGGCACAGGGTTAGGTGAGCGCAGTTGAAACGTTTGGACTTGCCGAGCCTGGGGGAAACCTCGCAGCGCTCCTCGGCAGATGGACGAATTATACGCGCATCGGGCGCCGGTTCAACGCTGGCCGGCGTGGATGGCCCAGGGGGACATCGGAGAGCGGGCCGGATGAACCCTAGACTCGGCCCGCTCGGAACAAACCCAACGCCAGACGCAGCCGATGCATCCGCGCCGCGGAGTTTGCGCCGCGCCTTGACGGCCTAGGAGAGTCTGCAGGCTTAATCTGGACGAAGCCAATCGACGCCTACCGCGCCATCGTCGCGCAACCCACCGCAAGCGCTGCGGGAAGCCATCCCCGTGGTCTGCGGCACTGAACCGAATTGCCTTTCCCCACAGCCGGCGCTGGCCGCAATAGCGACAGCGGCCGGCAAGATGCACGCCGCTTCGGCCGCTTTCCGACTAGCGGATCGCGCCACGCGTGAGCTTGGTGTTTGTTGCGCGCTTGCCCGTTCCTACGCGCGAGGCGCGGGGCACCCGCCCGAGGACGTGAATTGCGACAGCAGCGGCGTGCGGCTTGGCGGGCGCGGTCGCTCGTCCGGGTGCTATCGGCGGGGGAGCAGAACTGCAAAAGACAACCGGCCAGCGCTTGTTTGGCGGCGGCCGGATGACATGCCAGCAGCGACCGGACGACCACGGGTCGAGCGAGAAGCCCCGCCATTGATGGCAGGATCAGCGAGACGAAGCGTAGACCAGGGGCCGCCGGCTCCGCTCAAACTTGTGGCGAGGAAGCCTCGCCCTTGCTGGGCGGAGTGACTCACAAAAAACTCGCGGCTTCCGCCGCTCCTACCGATGGTGCTCAGGGCTTGCCGGTTTCCAGCCCTTCCACGACGCGCGCCAAGGTTTCCTTCAGCGCCGCCACCTCGGCTTCGAGTGCGGCGAGGCGCGTTTCGACATCGGCGTGGCGGTTGAGTGTCGCTGGCGCGGGGGCAAACATCGCGGGCGGCGGCTCGCCGGTGAGCAATTGCGCCCAGCGCGTTTCGCGCGTGCCAGCGGCGCGGGGCAATTCGACGACCAAGCCGCCGCTCGGCCGCGCGGCGAGTTCTTCGAGAAATGCTTCCACCGCGGAAATATCGGCGAAGCGATGCAGGCGCTCGGAGTTGTTGCGCAGCTCGCCGGCGGTTTGCGGGCCGCGCAGCAGCAGCACGGTGAGGAGCGCGATGGCTTGGCTGGGCAATTGCAGCACGCGCTCGGCGTTGTGGGCATAGCGGGTGACGCGCCCGCCGCTGCTTTCGATGATGAGCGCCTGGACTTTGAGTCCGTCGAGTGCTGCCAGCACTTCGGGCTCGCTCAAATCGAGCACCGGGTCGCGGCTGGTTTTCTGGTTGCAGCCGGCCACCAGGGCGTTGAGCGACAAGGGATAGGTGTCGGGCACGGTGCGCTGTTTTTCGATCAGCACACCGAGCACGCGCCCCTCGTTGAGCGTTAGCTCGGGGAGAACTCTCCCTTGGGCCGTGGGCAGAGCTTCGTCCGCGCTGGGCATGATCAAGTGCGCCGATAAATTTCGGCGCCGCTTTGCCGAAATTCGGCGGCTTTGTCCTGCAAGCCCTGGCTGCGCGCCGCGCTCTCGGCATCATCGAGGCTGGCGGCGTAGTCGCGCACGTCCTGAGTGATTTTCATGGAGCAGAAATGCGGCCCGCACATGGAGCAAAAATGCGCGAGTTTGGCGCCTTCCTGCGGCAAGGTTTCGTCATGGAATTCGCGCGCCTTGTCGGGGTCGAGACCCAGGTTGAATTGATCTTCCCAGCGGAATTCGAAGCGCGCTTTGGAGAGCGCGTTATCGCGAATCTGCGCGCCGGGGTGGCCCTTGGCCAAATCGGCGGCATGCGCGGCGATTTTGTAGGCGATGATGCCGTCTTTGACGTCGTTTTTGTCGGGCAGGCCCAAGTGCTCTTTGGGCGTCACATAGCACAACATGGCGGTGCCGAACCAGCCGATCATGGCCGCGCCGATGGCCGAAGTGATGTGGTCGTAGCCCGGCGCGATGTCGGTGACCAGCGGCCCCAAAGTGTAGAAGGGCGCTTCGGCGCAGTATTTGAGTTGCAGGTCCATGTTCTCTTTGATGAGATGCAGGGGCACGTGCCCCGGACCCTCGATCATCACTTGCACGTCGTGTTTCCAGGCGATTTGCGTCAGTTCCCCCAGGGTTTTGAGCTCGCCGATCTGCGCTTCGTCGTTGGCGTCGTAAATCGAACCGGGCCGCAGGCCGTCGCCCAGCGAAAAGGCGACGTCGTAGGCTTTCATGATGTCGCAGATGTCCTCGAAATGGGTGTAGAGGAAATTCTCCTGATGATGCGCCAGGCACCACTTGGCGAGGATGGAGCCGCCGCGCGAGACGATGCCGGTCTTGCGTTTGGCGGTGAGCGGGATATAGCGCAGCAGCACGCCGGCGTGGATGGTGAAGTAGTCCACGCCTTGCTCGGCTTGTTCGATCAGGGTGTCGCGGAAGATCTCCCAGGTGAGGTCTTCGGCCTTGCCGCCGACTTTTTCCAAAGCCTGATAGATGGGCACCGTGCCGATGGGCACCGGCGCGTTGCGAATGATCCACTCGCGGGTTTCGTGAATGTTCTTGCCGGTGGACAAATCCATCACCGTATCGCCGCCCCAGCGAATGGCCCAAGTCATTTTCTCGACTTCTTCCTGAATCGAGGAACCCAGCGCCGAATTGCCGATGTTGGCGTTGATCTTCACCAGGAAGTTGCGCCCTATGATCATGGGTTCGGCTTCCGGATGGTTGATGTTGGCCGGAATGATGGCCCGGCCCGCGGCAATTTCCTCACGCACGAACTCGGGGGTAATTTTCGCCGGGATGCGCGCGCCAAACGCATTGCCGGCATGCTGCGCCAAGAGTTCGGGCGACAAGCCCTCGCGGAGCTGGTTTTCGCGGATGGCAACGAATTCCATTTCCGGGGTGATGATGCCTTGCCGCGCGTAAAACATCTGGCTCACGTTGCGGCCCGGCGCGGCCCGGCGCGGGGCGCGGCGAAAATCGAAACGCAACTCGGCGAGCGCGGGGTCGGCCAGCCGCGCCTGGCCATAGGCGGAACTCAAAGCGGGCAAGTTTACGGTGTCGCCGCGCTCCTCGATCCAGACCTCGCGCAACGGGGCGAGGCCCTGGCGGATGTCGATCTTGGCCGCCGGATCGGTATAAGGCCCGGAGGTGTCATATACCCAAATGGGCGGGTTCTGCTCTTCGCCCGCCGCCGTGGGCGTGGGTGTTTGGCTGATTTCGCGCATGGGCACGCGCAAATCGGGGCGCGAACCCTCGACATAAACCTTGCGCGAGCGCGGCAGGGGTGCGACCGCCGCTTCATCGACATGGGCGGATTCGCGAACGAACTTGGGAGTGGCATTCATTCCGGCAACCTCAGGTGTTCCTGGTCGGTCAACAGGGAGGCGCGGAAGACGCTTCCCTGCGGCAGCATTATCTGCGTCAGGTTCAAAGGGACTTTCTCACCCGGGACAAGCGCTATCCCAGGACCCCCAGCGATGCCGACACGGTACTGAAAACCGCCCACAAATGCAAACCGCGTTTGCGCCCCTACCCCCAAAACGGCTAGAATCCGCAGCCACGCGGGTGTAGTTCAATGGCAGAACGGCAGCTTCCCAAGCTGCATACGAGGGTTCGATTCCCTTCACCCGCTCCAAGTCCGAAAACCCGCCGCCAGGCGGGTTTTCTTTTGCGGGTGGAAGGAAGCGAACCCTGGGGGTTCGACCAGCGCAGCCCGCAGGGCGGAGGGAGAGGACGCTGCGGCAGAGCCGCGGCGGTCCCGAGCAAAGCGAGGGATCGGGCCGGCGCAACACCGGGCCGACATTCCCCTCCCAAAACCGTCTCGGTTGCAAGCCCCTCTTCGGTCTTCGCGGCGCGAAACGAGCTAAAGCTTGTCGCTCATGAGCCGTTAGCTGAGTTCTGTGCCCTTGGCACGGGCGATTCTCGCTTGTCCAATGAAAGCGCAGACCCCACGGAGGATGATGGGATGAGTTTGCCACCAATTGAAGCTTCGGCTGGCGCGGCTGGGACCCTGCCAGCCCAGGTGACCGGTTGAGATTTGCTGGCCAGCGCGACCATGGCTCGCAACGACCTTGCTTCCGCGACGACTGAACGTGCACTGGCCACACTCGGGCTGGGCGTGGGAAGGTCGGGTTGGGTCGCGGCCGCATGCGCCGCAATGGTTTCCGCAATCGGCCTGGCCGCGCTTGCCGGCGCGGTCTTGGATCACGATGACTTGCGCCGGGCTTACATGGAAGGCCCGCCCATCGTGCCGGATACCGCTTTGGGGCTCACACTGGGCAGCCTCAGCCTGCTCTTGGGAGTAGCGGCGCGCACTAATCGGGTTGCGCGCCGTTTCGTTTTGGCTTGTGGAGGACTGCTTTTCGCGCTGGGCGTGCTCCAGCTTGCCGACGGCATCTATGCCACGCTCGCGCCTTATACCGCCGAACGACTGCGGCTCATCCCTGAGCCAATGGAGCTTCCAGCCGCCCCCCAGAGCGCGGGAGGCTTCCTGCTCTTCGGGATGGCCTTGTTGCTGGGCTTTGCGGGCCGTCTCCGCCTGGCGTTGGCCGGTGAGCTCTTGGGTTTGGCGATTTGCGCTGGTGCGGGGTTGGGCGCGGTGGGCTACGCCTATGGCGAGTCCGAATTGCTGTTGCTGCGCGGGTTCGCCGCCATGCCCCCGGCCGCAATGCTTGGACTGGTCTTGCTTGGCCTGGGATTGCCCTTCGCCATTGCCGCGCGCAATGGCCTTCTGTCGATCCTGGTGAGCAGGAGCGGAGGAGGAACACTGCTGCGGGCGATTCTGCCCGAGGCGCTGCTGGTGTTCTTTGTGGGGGGGTGGCTTCAGCTATTCGCCTTGAACCGAGGGTGGATCGAACAGCGCTTCGCTACCGTGCTCTTCGCAAGCTTCGGCTTCGGCGTCATCTTTTTGCTCATGTGGCGCACCGCCAGGCGGATTAATCGCATCGAGAGCGCTATGAAGGACCTCGCCGAACAGTACGAGGCCATCTTGCGGACCGCGCCAGATGCAGTGATCGTTTGTGACGCCGAGGGACGGATCCTCCTGACCAACCGCAAGGTGAAAGCACTCTTCGGCTACGGAGCCACCGCGGCTCGTGATTTGCGAATCAACACACTTTTGCCGGGGCTGCACTGGCGCCATCTCGTCGAGCCGGATCAGGAAGGCACGCGGGAGCTCGAACCTGCGGGAGGCAATCAGCCGCTCAAGGGCGTGCGCCGCGATGGCAGCGAATTCATCGCCAACGTGAGCCTTGGCGTTCGGGGCATGGGCACGGCCGCGGTAGTGATCGCGGTGGTGCGCGACCAAACCGCCAAGTACCAGCGCGAGGAGGAGCTGCAGCGGATCAATCGCGCGTTGCGCTTGCTCACGGCGGCAACGCATGCCGCTCGCGAAATTCGCGACGAGCGGGCGCTGCTCGCGCGGGTGTGCGAAGCCATCGTCGATCTAGGCAACTACATCGGCGCGTGGGTTGGCCTAGCGGGACCGCCGCCGGAAAAGCAGGTCATACCGTTGGTGGGCGCGGGTCCGCGAGCGCTGCGCGAGGGGCTGAACGCGGTCAACGCGCACTGGGATGAGAGCGCGAGCGCGCAAGGCGCGGCGGGCACGGCGATCCGCACCGGCAAGCGCCACATCATTCGCGACACCCTGACGGACCCCACGTTTGCGCCTTGGCAAGAATTCACGCGCGAGGTTGGCTTCCGCTCGGTGGGAGGATTTCCGTTGCGCGTCAATGGGCGAGTCGAGGGCGTGCTGTTGCTCTATGCCCCCAAGGATTCCTTCTCGGAAGCCGAATGCGCCTTGCTAGATGAACTGGCTCAGGACCTTGGTTTCGCCATCGGCGCACTGCGCAACGACGCCAGTCGCGACGAAGCCGAAGCGGCCTTGCGGCGCAGCGAAACGAGCCTCACGCGCGCCCAGCACATCGCCCGGCTGGGCAGCTGGGAGTGGGATCTGCGCAGCGGCGGCATGATTTGGTCCGACCAGATCCACATTCTTCTCGGGGACGAGTTCTTTCAGGCGCAGCCCGCGCAGCACACCTTGCTGGAGTCCGCCCACCCGGACGATCGCGAGACTCTGCGCACTACCCTCGCCCGCTTGGGAGCGGGTGAAGCGAGTGCCGGCAGCTGCAAATTCCGCGGTTGCTTGGAGGACGGCGACTTGGTTCATCTCGCCCTGCAGGCGGAATTGGAGTTTGACGACGAAGGCCCGCGACGCGTCGTCGGCACTTTGCAGGACATCTCCGAACGCGTGCGCTTTGAAGAAGAGCTGGCGAAGCTTGCCCGCTACGACGCGCTGACCGGACTTCCCAACCGGCATTTGCTCAACGACCGTCTCGAGCAGGCGATGACCCACGCCAAGCGCAGCGGACGCATGATCGCCCTGGCCTTCGTGGATCTAGACCGCTTCAAGATCGTCAACGACACCCTCGGTCACGATGCCGGCGATGCCCTGCTCAAGGAAGTCGCACGTCGTCTGCAATCGTGCCTGCGCGAAGGCGACACCGTGGCGCGGCAAGGCGGCGACGAGTTTGTCGTGGTGCTCTCCGATCTGGCGCGCGCTGAAGATGCCACGTTGGTGGCGCAGAAGATGCTGGACACGCTGGCACCCTCGGTGCGGCTCTCGGGGCAGGACGTAATGCCAGGCGCAAGCATGGGCATCGCGCTATTCCCGCAGGACGGCGAGAGCCTGCAAACCCTGATGATGAACGCCGACAAGGCGATGTACTCGGCCAAACACGCCGGCCGCGGTCAGTATCGCTTCTACGACGCCGACCTGAACCGCAACGCGGAAGACTGGCTAGAGATGACGGGCAGCCTGCACCACGCAATCGAGCGTGGCGAGTTCCAACTCTATTTCCAGCCCAAGCTCACCGTCGGCGGCAACATCACCAGCGCCGAGGCGCTACTGCGCTGGCAGAGCGCGGAGCACGGCTGGGTTTCGCCAGCGCGCTTCATTCCCCTGCTGGAGGAAACCGGCAAGATCGTCGAAGTCGGCGAATGGGTGATACGCGAGGCGTGTCGTCAAGTTCGCCAGTGGCGCGAAGACGCCGGCATCAGCCTGCGGGTCGCGGTAAATATCTCGCAGCGCCAGTTCGTGCAGCCCGATCTGGTCGAGCGTGTGGGAGCCATCCTCGCCGAAGAGGCGATGCCGCCCAATGCATTGGAGCTGGAGATCACCGAGAGCACGATCGCGCAGAACGTCGACCGCGCAGTCGCAACCCTCAACGCCATCAAGCGGCTGGGGGTGCGCTTGGCGGTGGACGATTTTGGCACCGGATACTCCTCCCTGGCCGTGCTCAAGCGCTTTCCCGTGGACTGCCTGAAGATAGACCGCTCCTTCGTGCAAGACCTGCCCGAGGACAACGACAGCACCACCATCGCCCGCGCGATCATCGCCTTGGCGCACAGCATGGGGCTGTCGGTCGTTGCGGAGGGAGTGGAAACCCAGGAACAGCGCGAATTCCTGATCGAGTGCGGTTGCGATGAACTGCAGGGCTTCCTGTTCGCGAAGCCCATGCCCGCCACGCAACTACTCGAATACCTTGGCTGCAGCCGCCGGCCCGCGCTGGTGGCGGTAGCCTGAGCCGTTGCGCGCGAGACACCGGGCTAAGCCGGTGGCAGATGCTGCAGCGGCAACGCCGTGCCTTCCTTGACCTTCTCCAGCACAAAGCTCGATTGAACGTTGACGACAACCGGGAGCGAGAGCACGTTCTCCATCAGGAAGCGCGAGTAGTGCTCCAGATCCGGGGCGACGACCTTCAGGAAGTAGTCCCACTGCCCCGAGAGCGCATAGCAGACGAGCACCTCCGGCCAACGCTGCACGGTCTGCCGAAAGGTTGCGCGGGCGTGCTCGACGCGCTTCTCCAGCATCACTTCGAGATGGGCCGTGAGCCCCAGACCCAGTGACTTGGGGTCTAGAAGCGCGGCGTAACGCGAGATGACGCCGGTCTCCTCCAGCCGGTTCAAGCGCCTCAGGCAGGGCGAGGGCGAAAGCGCCACTTTCTGTGCCAGATCGACGTTGGCAATGCGTCCGTCGTTCTGAACGATCTCGAGAATGCGGCGGTCGGCGCGGTCGAGTTCCATGGCAGTGCGATGTGATTGCGGCGAAATCGGCACATTATTGCTCGATTTCCGCACAATCGGCAATTGCATGACGCAAGCACCCCGGGGAGTTGCAAACTCTTGAACCCCTGCAGAACCAAAGGGCGGCCATGGCAATCTGCCGATCGTCACGCGCTGGTCGCTGGCACGTAAGCCCTTGACGCTTTTCCCCTATTTGCACCCGGGGGAAGCAGGTCTACAATTCGCCGCTTGATTATCATAAGGGGGAGTGCCATGCAATCCATGGCTATTTCACTGGGGGATTCCTTGGGGAGAACCGCTCGAGGGGATCAAGAATTGGCACAGGCTCAAAACGGCCTGTCCGTCGCACAAAGAAAGCTATTGGGCCAGCTGAACTCGCCCGGGCGATTGGAAGACATTGCCCGGGACAATGGCTGGGATACCGAGTACGCCAGCAAGACGGCCTCGCGCTTGGCCGAACTCGGTCTGATCGCCACCACGGGCGCCCCGCGCGCGAGCGCCCATCCGCAGCAGGAAGGCCCTGCCGCAGTCCTGCCTCTCGGCCGCGCGGCACCGAGACTCTCCAAACCTTGGCCGGCCGCCGTGGCGGGCGTGTTTGTCCTGGCAGGGCTGGGGCTATGGTGGGGAGTGAGCACGACTTCCAGTTCTTCGGTTGAAAAACTCGCGCAGGCGCCTAGCTCACCCGCCCCGTCGATCGCCACGCCCGCGAAGGCGGCGGTCGCCGAGGCCGTCGCCACTCGGGGCACGGAACTACCCAAGGCGGTATACAGCATGACCCTGCAGCAGGCCTCTCCGCCTGCCGCGGCGGCACCTAGCGCGAGCCCCGCGGCGCCAGCGTCGGCCGTGCCGGCGGCAAGTCCCGCCTCCCGTCCCTCCGCGCCGGTGGCAGTGCCACCTGCCAAGGCGGCCGCCCCCGCTCCGACGGTGGCCACTCGCGGGCTCTCCCTGCCACCAACGTCGCCCAAAGCAACCCCGGATGCGCCGACAACCGCAGTTCCAGCCGTCGCTGCAACACCAGCCGCCACGGTGGCAGCGCCGGCCGCGGTAACCGCGCCAGAGCCTCCACCCAAGACTCTGGTGGCGGCCGCGGCGCCCACTGCGGCCGAGGCGAAGAAGCCCACGGAATCGGCGGCGACGGTCAAGGCGCTAAAAATCGTGCAGCGAGATTCGCCCAGTTTTCCGCGCGAAGCAATCCTCGCCAACGTCAACTCGGGTTCGGTCAAGGCAAGACTCACCGTGGACGGCTCCGGCAGTGTCACCAAAGTCGAAATACTGGAAGCCAATCCGCGCCGGGTGTTCGATCGAGAGGTGCAACGTACGCTGGCGCGCTGGAAATTCGAGCCGACCGGCCAAACGCAGACGGCGGAAACCGAAGTCGACTTCCGCCGCGACTAACACATCGCACACCGCGATGCTGGCCGGCCGATGATACAATCGTCCGGCCTCCAAGTATCGCCGGTGTGCGACGTGTCCCTGCCGCTCACGATTAAACTGCTGCGCCTGCTGTCTCACCGCGAGTTTCGCTCGGGTGAGGATTTGGCTCGCGTCATGGCAATTTCACGCGCGCGCGTCTGCCAGGCGTTGAGCGACGCGCAATCGCTGGGTCTGCGAATTCAGCGGCTGCCCGGAAAAGGGTATCGCCTTGCCGAGCCACTATCGTTGCTGGACGGCGCGACGGTATCGAGTCGATTGCGCCCAGCCACCGGCCTCCAGGTCGAGATACTCGAGGTTACCCCTTCGACCAGCAGCACCCTCATGGCGGCCTTGGGCGCGGGTGAGGACATACACCGCCGCGTGTTAGCCGCCGAAATACAGACCGCGGGGCGCGGACGCATGGGGCGAAGCTGGGTTTCGCATTTCGGGGGCGGCCTCACTTTTTCTTTGGGCTGGCGCTTCGAGCGTGGCACCACCGCCCTGTCGGGCCTGAGCCTCGCGGTGGGCGTCGCGCTTGCCGAGGCGCTCGAAGGATTGGACTATCCGGAGGTACGCCTCAAATGGCCCAACGACCTCATCCACGCGCATCGCAAGCTGGGAGGCGTATTGCTGGAAGTCGCCGGCGATGCGCTCGGCCCGACGACCGTAGTGATTGGTGTCGGCATCAATTTGCGCCTGCCCCCGGAAGCACGGGAGGACATCACGCAGGCAGTGGTCGATTTGAGCGAAATCCGCCCGGGGCCGGCCGATCGCAACCTTCTTCTGGCCGCATTGCTGGATCGATTGGAACTGGCCTGCGAGACCTTTGCTCGCCAAGGCTTCGCACCCTTTGCCAGCCCTTGGCAGGCGCTCCATGCCTATCAAGGCCGCGCCGTCCGTCTCGTCGAACCCGGCGGGCAAACGAGCGAAGGCGTGGTCGAAGGTGTCGATGCGACGGGCGCGCTCATGCTCGTGGCGCCCGAGGGTCGGCGCCGCTTGTTGGCCGGTGAAATCAGCCTGCGGCGCGTGGCATGATCCTATTGCTCGATGTCGGCAACACGCGCCTCAAATGGGCGCTGGCTAGTCCGCGCGGCTGGATCGCCCAAGGGGCGCTGGCTAACCAGGAGGTCGGCACGCTGGCTCTTTCGCAATGGCAGAATCTGCCGCGCCCGCTGCGCGTGGTCGGTGTGAACGTCGCTGGAGAGGCTTTGCGGGTGCGTATCGAAGGGCAGCTCGCCCGTTGGCGGCTTTGGCCGCAATGGCTCCGACCCACCACCCAGGCGGGGGGCGTGCGCAACGACTATGAGCAGCCCTCGCATTTGGGTCCCGACCGCTGGGCGGCACTGGTCGCGGCGAGACGCCGGGTGCAAGGCGCCTGCGTAGTGGTCAACGCCGGCACCGCGCTCACGATTGACGCCCTGGATGCCGCTGGGGTGTTTCGGGGTGGGCTGATCCTACCCGGACTCAATATGATGCGCCAGGCTCTTGCCGCCAACACCGCGCGACTTCAGGTCAGCGGCGGCATCTACCAGGATTTCCCCACCAATACCGCCAATGCCATCGCCACCGGCAGCGTTCAGGCGGCAGGTGGCGCGGTCGACCGACTGCGGCAGTTGCTCCGCCGAGAAGTGCAAGAGGTTGTAACGGTATTGTCTGGAGGTGCCGCCGCGGAATTGCAGGAACGCTTGGAGGGACCTGTGATCTGTCGCGAGAACCTGGTACTGGAAGGGGTCGAAGTGCTCGCCGAACAGGAGCCCGCACCGTGAAGGGCTTTGTCTTTCTCCTCTTGCTGGCCAACTGCGCCGTCTTCGCCTTCCTGCAAATCGACCGCCTGGGATCAAGCGAAGCCGATCGCCTGGCTCAGCAAGTCCATCCGGAGAAGCTCAAGCCGTTCACGCACGCCCAGGCGAAGGCCATGGGCTTGGACAAACCCCTGGCCCAAACGCCAGTGCAATGCCTCGAATGGGGGCCATTCAGCGAGGCCGAAAAGGCCCGGGCGCTGGCCGCACTGGAGCAACTCGCCGAAGGCCGCGCGGTGAGCGCCAAGCCGGTGGAGATCACCACCGCCTACTGGGTGTTCATACCACCTCTGCCCAACAAGGCGGCAGCGGACAAGAAACTCGCTGAGATCAAGGCACTCGGGGTGAGCGATCTGTATCTCGTGCAGGAAAGCGGCCCGCAGCGGCTGGCCATTTCATTGGGCCTGTTTCGCACCGAAGAGGCGGCCATGAACTACCTTGCGACCATGCAGCAGCGGGGGGTCAAATCGGCCAAGATCGCGCCGCGCGTGCAGACACTCTCGCAAACCCAGTTGGTCCTGCGCGAGCCGGCTGCGGGCTTGCTCGACAAGGTGACCGATCTGAAGCTGGAATTTCCGAACGCAGAAGCCAAGCAGACCACCTGCAACGACAAACCTGCCGCATAGCGCCCCGGGGTTGCGCCGGGAGGCGGCGCGCAGGCCGATGTTAGAATGCACGGCTACCCTTCGGATCGGCCATGAACACCACCACCGCCCAGCTGACCGCCTTGTTGCGCGAGCGCATCCTTTTCCTGGATGGCGCCATGGGCACCATGATCCAAAGCTACCACCTCGACGAGGCAGGCTTTCGCGGGCATGCTTGCGCGAGCCATGGGCACGCACTCAAAGGCAACAATGATCTCCTGTCGGTGACTCGACCCGAGCTGGTGCGGGAGATTCACGATGCCTATCTCGATGCCGGCGCCGACATCATCGAAACCAACACCTTCGGCGCAACGCGCATCGCCTTGGCGGACTACGGAATGGCTGAGCGCGCCCGAGAAATCAACTTCGCCGCCGCCCGTATCGCCCGCCAATGCGCCGACGACTGGAACGCCCGCACGCCCGGCAAACCGCGCTTCGTGGCCGGCGCGCTGGGTCCCACCAACCGCACCGCGAGCATTTCCCCCGACGTCAATGATCCGGGCAAGCGCAACGTCAGCTTCGATGATCTGGTGCTTGCCTACCGCGAAGCGGCACAAGGGCTCGCGGAGGGGGGCGCCGACCTGCTCATG
The DNA here is from genome assembly GCA_026646885.1 of Casimicrobiaceae bacterium. Lineage (GTDB taxonomy): Bacteria > Pseudomonadota > Gammaproteobacteria > Burkholderiales > Casimicrobiaceae > JACPUX01. The sequence goes on from JAPKHK010000007.1 coordinate 247,213, forward strand.
GTCGAGACCATCTTCGACACCCTCAACGCCAAAGCGGCCCTTTTTGCGATCGAGGAGTGCTTCGAGCAGATCGGGCGCAGGCTGCCGCTGATCATTTCCGGCACCATCACCGACGCCTCGGGTCGCACCCTGTCGGGCCAGACCGTGGCGGCTTTCTGGCATTCGGTTCGGCATGCCCGGCCACTGGCCGTGGGGCTCAATTGCGCGCTGGGCGCGGCCCTCATGCGCCCCTACATCGAGGAGCTTGCGCACCTCGCCGACACCTTTGTGAGCTGCTATCCCAATGCCGGCCTGCCCAATCCCTTGGCAGAGACCGGCTACGACGAAGCGCCTGCGACAACTGCTGCACTTCTCGCCGATTTCGCCAAGAGCGGGTTCGTCAACCTCGTCGGCGGCTGCTGCGGAACGACGCCGGCGCACGTGCGCGCGATCGTCGAAGCGGTGCGTGAACTGGCGCCACGGCGCGTGCCCGGTATTCGCCCGGCGTTGCGCTTGTCCGGGCTGGAGGCGCTCGATGTGACCGAAGAGAGCCTTTTCGTCAACGTCGGCGAGCGCACCAATGTCACTGGCTCGCGCGCCTTCGCGCGCCTCGTTCTCGCCGGGCAGTTCAGCGAAGCTCTGACGGTAGCTCGCCAGCAAGTGGAAAACGGTGCGCAAGTCATCGACATCAACATGGACGAGGCAATGCTCGACGCCGAAGCGACCATGGTTCGCTACCTCAATCTGCTCGCAGCCGAGCCGGACATCGCCCGCGTTCCGGTGATGCTCGATTCGTCGAAGTGGGAGGTGCTGGAGGCGGGCCTCAAATGCTTGCAGGGCAAAGGTATCGTCAACTCTATTTCGCTCAAGGAAGGCGAGGCGGAGTTTCTACGTCGAGCTCGGCTCATCAACCGCTACGGCGCCGCCGTCGTCGTGATGGCTTTCGATGAGCGCGGGCAGGCTGACACGCTCGCGCGCAAAATCGAGGTGTGCAACCGCAGCTATGAGCTGCTGGTCACCAAGGCCGGCTTCCCTGCCGAAGACATCATCTTCGACCCCAATGTTTTTGCCATCGCCACAGGCATCGAGGAGCACGCCAACTATGCCGTGGATTTCATCGCGGCCACGCGCTGGATTCGCGAGCATCTGCCGGGCGCCCAAGTCTCGGGAGGCATTTCCAACGTCTCTTTCAGTTTTCGCGGCAACGAAGCAGTGCGCGAAGCCATCCACACCGTGTTCTTGTACCACGCTATTCGCGCCGGCATGACCATGGGCATCGTCAACGCCGGCCAGCTCGGCGTCTACGACGAGATTCCCGCCGAGCTGCGGGAGCGGGTCGAGGATGCCGTGCTCAATCGCCGCCAGGATGCCACGGAACGGCTGCTCGAGATTGCCGACACCTTCCGCGGCGAAGGCCGAGCGAGAAGCGAGGATCTCACTTGGCGCGAGGCTCCGGTAGGCGAGCGCATCACTCATGCCCTGGTGAAGGGCATCGCCACGTTCATTGAGGCCGACGCGGAAGAGGCGCGCCAGGCCGCTCGTCATCCAGTGGATGTCATCGAAGGCCCGCTGATGACGGGAATGAACGTGGTCGGCGATCTCTTCGGCGCGGGCAAGATGTTTCTGCCTCAGGTGGTGAAAAGCGCGCGGGTGATGAAGCAGGCCGTAGCCTACCTCGTACCTTTCATCGAGGCCGAGAAAGCCAAGTCCGGTGCCGCGCCCCGCGCCAAAGCGCGTCTGGTGTTGGCGACCGTGAAAGGCGACGTGCACGACATCGGCAAGAACATCGTCGGCGTGGTGCTCCAGTGCAACAACTACGAGGTCATCGACCTCGGCGTCATGGTGCCAGGGCAGAAGATCCTCGACACCGCGCGCGAAACCGGCGCCGACATGATTGGCCTTTCCGGCCTGATCACGCCCTCCCTCGAGGAGATGGCGCACATCGCCGCGGAGATGCAGCGCCAAGGCTTCATGATTCCGCTGCTTATCGGCGGGGCAACCACTTCGCGCGTGCACACCGCAGTCAAGATCGCTCCGCACTACCAAGGCTTGGTGATTTACGTGCCCGACGCTTCGCGCAGCGTCGGGGTGGTCTCGCGGCTGCTTTCGCCAGAGAGCGCTGCGGCCAGCGCTCAGGAGATCCGCAACGAATATGCGCGCCTGCGCGAGCAACATGCCGGCAAGAAAGGGCTCGACCTGATCAGCCTGGAAGCAGCCCGCGCCAACGCCGCGCCCCTCGATTGGGCAGCGTACACACCGCCTCGCCCCGCGGTGTTGGGGCGCCGCGAGTTTCGCCATTACGACCTGGCACAGATCGCCCGTTACATCGATTGGGCGCCGCTCTTCCAGGCCTGGGACATCGCCGGCAGCTATCCTAGGCTGCTCGATGATCCAAAGGCGGGAGAAACGGCGCGCGGCATTCTGCGCGATGCCCAGGCCATGCTGGAAAAGATCATTCGCGGGCGCTGGCTGGAGGCGCGGGGCGTTTTCGTCCTCGCCCCGGCCAACAGTCGGGGCGAGGACATCGAATTCTACGCCGACGAGACGCGCGGCCGCATCGTTTTCACCGCACATCAATTGCGCCAGCAGAACCAGAAACCCGAAGGGCGGCCCAATCTGTGCCTTGCCGATTTCGTGCGCCCCTTCGACCTGGGGCCTGACTACGCCGGCGCTTTCGCGGTCACCGCGGGCGAAGGTATCGAGAAGAAGCTCGCCGAATTCGCCGCGGCTCACGACGACTATTCGGCGATCATGTTGAAGGCCCTTGCCGATCGCTTGGCAGAGGCTTTCGCGGAACTCCTGCACGCGCGTGTGCGCCGCGAGTTCTGGGCCTACGCCCCGAGTGAGAGCCTCGCCAGCGAAGCGCTGATTCGAGAAGAGTATCGCGGCATTCGTCCCGCCGCTGGCTATCCGGCCTGCCCCGATCATACTGAGAAGGGGCCGCTTTTCGAGTGGCTCGATACCGCGCGCATCGGCATGGGGCTCACGGAGAGCTTCGCCATGACGCCAGCGGCTTCGGTGAGCGGCCTCTACTTGGCACACCCCGCGGCGCAGTATTTCGCCATCGGCCGGATCGGCAAAGATCAGCTCGAGGATTACGCCCGCCGGAAAGGACGTCCGGCGGACGACATGGCCCGCTGGCTCGCACCCAACCTCTGACCTGGTTTTAGGCCAACCATGAACTACCGCATTACCGCTCTGCAACCCCGGCTGGGCGCTGATTATCTTGCTTTCTTCGACGGGCCGGCCTTTTGCGACAACCCGGACTGGGCGGGGTGCTATTGCCACTATTATCACTGCCCGCTGCAACTGGACTGGAACAGCATGGGGGCCAAGGAAAACCGGGAGGCCATGGCTGCGCGGATCGAAGTCGGCGAAATGGAAGGTTATCTCGCCTACGAGGCAGACGAGGCGGTCGGCTGGCTCAATGTTCAACCCCGTCATCGCCTTCCGCACGCCTTCGCGCGCTTGCGTATCGAGCCGACGCCGCTCACCGTTCCGGCCACGGACCTGGCGATGGTGCTCTGTTTTGTCATCCATCCACGGCAGCGTCGCCGGGGAATCGCGCGAGCGCTCCTCGATGGGGCCTTGCAATCCCTCGCGGCGAGGGGCTTCAAGCTCGTCGAGGCCTACCCCTTCAAAGCCAAGGACGGGAAGCCAGGCAGCCACTATCACGGCCCGCGGGAACTTTTCGAGGAAGCCGGCTTCAGCGTCTTGCGCGAAGAGGCCAAGTTGACCGTGATGCGCAAAGTGCTGGAGCAGTGATGGCGGAGCGCTCTCGGCTGCCGCATTGGCTGACCGGGATCTATGCGCTGCTCATCGCCTATGCCAGTCTGCAGCCGTTTTCGGGCTGGACGGATGTGGGCCAGCCTTACTTTCTGTTCAGCCTGCCGGGCCGATACACGACATTCGACCTGCTGGCAAACGTCTGCGCCTATTTCCCGTTCGGTTTCTTTGCCGCCCTGGCCTGGCCGAAGCGGGCACGAGCCATCGCCGGGGCAGTCGGGTTCGGCGCATTGCTGAGCGTCGCCATGGAAAGCTTGCAGGGCTATTTGCCTGCGCGGGCGGCAAGCAACCTGGATGTGCTGGCGAACGTCCTGGGGACAACTTTGGGTGCCTTGGCCGGAACGGGCTTGCGACAACATCCACATTGGGGTGGCACGCTCAAGCGCTGGCGCGAGGCAATCTTCCTCAGTAGCCGCAACGCCGACGCGGGCCTCGCTCTTCTGGCGATCTGGCTGATGCTGCAAATCAATCCCGCGATTCCTCTATTTGGCAGAAACTACCACCCGGCCGAAGTGCTGCCTGTGGACGCGGCCGGAACCCTGATCGAAGCGGCTCAGACTGCTTGCAACGTGCTGGGTGTCGGGCTGCTCCTGGGATCGCTGTTGCGGCGGCGCTCGCATTTCGGAGCCGCCATGCTGCTCCTGATTGGTTCCGGCCTGCTGCTCAAGGGCGCAGCGGCACTGCTGCTCATCAAGCCAGCCGCCTGGGACGACTGGTTGCGGCCCGGAGTAGCCATCGGCCTTGCCGCGGGTTCGGTGCTGCTGCTCGGTTTGGTTTGGAGTCGCCGCCGCACCCAGACTCTGCTCGGGGCGATCGCGCTGATCTCCGGCCTGCTCGTCCCCGTGCTTTCGCCCGAGACCATTCTGGCCGACGTGCCTCTGGCATTGTTCAGCTGGCATTATGGGCATCTGCTCAACTTCAACGGACTCACGCACACCGGCCTTCTGGTCTGGCCGGTAGCCGCGGCTATCCAGCTCATCTTGGCGGGCACCGCGGCCTCGAGTCACCGCGCCGATCCGGTATAATTTCCGCACTTTTCGCCGCCTAGACCGTTCGCGCATGAGCCATTATCGCCATCACGTATTCTTCTGCTGCAACCAGCGCGTCGAGGGTGAAGCATGCTGCAATAATCACGGCGCCGCGCAGATGCAAGCTTATGCCAAAGATCGCATCCGCGAGCTGGGTTTGAAGGGCCCTGGCAACGTGCGCATCAACAAAGCGGGCTGTCTCGGTCGATGTGACTCCGGCCCCGTGCTGGTCGTCTATCCGGAAGGGGTGTGGTACACCTACGCCGACCGCGGTGACGTGGACGAAATCATCGAAACATATCTCCTCGGCGGCAAGGTGGTGGAGCGGCTGAAGATTTGATTCCGCACCAACACAACCAGCTCATCGACGGACCCGCGGGCAAGCTCGAGTTGGCCGTGAGCGCCGCGCACACCGACATCCTGCGGCCGGTGCCGCGGGGCGTGGCACTGATCGCGCATCCGCATCCGCTGCATGGCGGAACCATGGAGAACAAAGTCGCACAAACGCTGGCCAAGACCTTCGCCCTGCTCGGCTATAACGCGGTGCGCTTCAATTTCCGTGGCGTGGGCGCGAGCGAAGGCAGCTTCGACGACGGCTGCGGAGAAACCGAGGACGCGCTTGCGGCACTCGCCCACGCGCAGCGCGTGTACGGTGGTGGGCCGGTGGTGCTGGCGGGCTTCTCTTTCGGTACCTTTGTGCAGACACGCGTGGCACAGCGAATCGCCGCCGAGCGACTCGTGCTCGTTGGCCCTGCAGTAGGCCGCTTCGACGTCATGGCGGTACCCGCCAACACCCTCGTGATCCATGGCGAAGAGGATGATGTCGTGCCTTTGGATGAGGTTTTCCAATGGGCTCGGCCTCAGCAACTCCCGGTGATCGTGTTTCCAGGTTGCGGTCATTTCTTCCATGGCCGCTTGAGTCAGCTGCAGCAGGTGCTCACCGGCGCCTGGCACTAAACCCCTTTACCGCGATTCGCCATGCTCTGGATCAAAGCCCTGCACATCGTCTTCGTGGTCACCTGGTTCGCCGGGCTTTTCTATTTGCCGCGGCTGTTCGTCTACCACGCCATGGCCAAGGACCCGATTAGCATCGAGCGCTTCAAACTCATGGAGCGCAAGCTCTTCTATGGCATCATGACACCTTCGGCAGTCGTCGCGACCGCGCTTGGAACCTGGCTGTGGCTGGGCTACGGGATCACCGGGGGATGGATGCATGCCAAGCTCGCCCTGGTGACGATCCTCATTGGGCACCACCTCTACCTCGGCAAGCTCATGGGCGACTTTCGCGCCGACCGCAACCGGCACAGCGACGTTTTTTATCGCTGGCTCAACGAGATTCCCGCCCTTCCGGTGCTGCTGGGGGTAGTGATCCTCGTGGTCGTGAAGCCGTTCTGAGCGGACTGTCTTGGAGCAATTCTTCGCACCCTGCCCGCGAGGCCTCGAAACCGCCCTCGCGCGGGAGATCGAGCTTCTGGGAGCGCAAGACATTCGGCCAACGGAAGGCGGGGTGGGCTTTTGCGGCGAGCCGCTCAGCGCCTGCCGAATCAATCTTTGGAGCCGCATTGCCAGCCGCGTGCTTTGGCGGGTCGCACAGGGGCGCGCGGCCAACGAGGCGGAACTGTACGCCTTCGCGCATGGACAGAACTGGAGCGACTGGTTCGCGGGCCAGCGCACCATGCGCGTGGACCTCACCGCCCGACGTTCTACACTGAAGAGCCTGGAGTACGCGACCCTCAAGATCAAGGACGCCATCTGCGACCGCTTTCGCGACGACAAGGGGCTGCGGCCTAGCATCGACAAGCGCGGCGCCGAGGTGCGTGTGTTCGCTTTCCTGGACGGCGAGGAATGCACGCTTTATCTCGATACTTCAGGGGAAGCTCTTTTCAAGCGTGGCTATCGCCAGCGCGGAGAGGACGCGCCGCTGCGCGAAAACCTTGCTGCGGGGCTTTTGGCGCTGGCCGGTTGGGGACCCGGAACAGCATTGCTCGACCCCATGTGCGGCAGCGGGACGATCTTGATCGAGGCCGCCCAGCAGGCCCTCGGTCAGGCGCCTGGCCTTGGCCGGGAATTCGGCTTCCGCCATTTGACTTGGTTCGATGCCACCTCCTGGCGCGACTTGCTCGAAGAGGCTCAACAGCGGCAAAAGCCGCCCAGGTTTGTCGAGATCTGGGGGTCGGACGCTTCCCCCGGAGCGATTGCCGCCGCTCGGGCCAATCTGGAGGCAGCGGGCGTATCGGCCGCCGTGCGCCTCGAGAAAGTCGACGTCCTGAGCTGCCGCGCCCCTGCCCCCAGTGGATTACTCATCGCCAACCCGCCCTACGGCCATCGCCTCGCCGATGAGGCTACCCTGGCCAAGTTCTACCCTCAGCTGGGAGACACCCTGAAGCGCAATTTCAGTGGTTGGACGGCCCACTTCCTGACCGCGGACCCCAACTTCCCCAAGCTCCTCGGACTCAAGCCGGCGCGCCGGATTCCGTTATTCAATGGGGCTTTGGAATGCCGGCTGCTCGTCTACCCCCTTGTTTCGGGTGGCATGCGGCGGCCGGGTCGCCCTGGCGCGGTGCCGGGTTGAGCGTGGCGCCCGCCGACCGATAGTCGGCTGGACCCGCCTTGGCGCAGCGACCTCGGTAGAATCGGCACCGCCAGGTTTTATTTCGGATCATCGGAAAGGATGCCTACCAAGATGTACGAATCCGAGCACACCCAATTCATGCGCGAGCTGTTTGCCCAGAAGCCGCATTTGGCCAAGGAGCAGCAGCGCGGTCGAGCAATCTGGTGGGACCGCCCGCCACTGAGTCCGGATGAGCAACACCGCGCGGCGGAGAGCCGCGTGAAGCAAAAAGCCTATCCGTACCAGGTCTGAATCCCGCGGACCGTATCAACAAAAACGGGAAAAAAAGGGGCCCCTGGGGAGGTCAGTAAAGGGGAGTAGAACAATGCGCCGCGACGCGAACCAGATCTTGCCGGTACCGATGTACCATCAGATCTACCTGGTCTTGCGCGAGCAGATCATGGAGGGGCGTTTCGACCCGAAGCAGCCCTTGCCGAGCGAACATCACTTGTCCGCCCACTTTGGCGTCTCGCGCGTGACTTTGCGCGGCGCACTGGATCGATTGGAAAAGGACGGCCTGATATCACGGCAACGCGGGCGCGGGACCTTCGCCCTCGGCGAACGGCGCGGCGATACGCGGCGCGCGGACCTGTCGAACCTTCTCGCCAATCCGCCGAGCGCGGACTCGAGGGTCGTGGTCCGTGTCATCGACTGCGAACTCGTTCAGGCTGCCCAGGATGTCGCCGAAGCTTTGCGCGTCCCCTTTGGCGCCGAGGTGCAAAAGGCAGTGAGGGTGCGTAGCCGCCGCGGCGAGCCCTTTTCGCACTTGACCACCTATGTTCCAAAGGAAATCGGCAAGCTCTTCGGCCGCGATGAACTCGAGGACAAACCGATGCTGGCGCTGCTGGAAGAGGCGGGCGTAGCGGTCACCTCTGCCACCCAGTGGATTGGAGCCAAGCTTGCCGACGCGGCGGTGGCCCCAGTGCTCGGGGTGGACGTTGGCTCGCCCTTGCTCTCGATCATGCGCGTGGCATTCGATTCGCATCGCCATCCCGTGCAATTGCTGCGAGGACTTTACCGGCCTGACCGATATCAATACGAAGTGCGGCTCTCCCGCACCAAAGGCAACGGGGCCCGAGTTTGGATCGCCGAGGGTTGAGGGAGGCCGAACGCCGCGGTAGCCGGCGGGGAGCACCGCTCCGGGCTTGCCCCATCGATCCAGGAGAGCCGGCAGGCGCTCAGATACCTTGCAGCGTTTGTGAAATCGTCTGCGGCGCCTTGTACCAAGGGGTGTACTCATGCCGGCCAGCGGGCACGAGGTGATCGAGGTTGTTCAATAGGCGCGAAACCTCGGCGGTGAAGGCTGGGAGCGTAAATCGCGCGAGATGCTCCCGATGCGCTAAAGGATCGGGAAGGTCGACGCCTTCCTTGAGGCTAGCCAGATAGCGCTCGAAATCGGCGCCATTGTCTTCGCGCGGGTCGCGATAAAGGTACCCGGTCTTTCCCGGCAAGACCGTCTCGGTGAAGGGCGGTGAATGGATCGCCAAAACCGCGGCACCGCACATCTGCGCTTCCACCACGTTCCTACCCAAGCCCTCACGCTCGGGAAGCCCGGTAAGCAGAAAATCGATTCCGCCATAGACCGATCGCATGTCGCTCTGCTGACCCCAGAAGCGCACCCGGTCGGCGATGGGTTCCAGGGCACGCCTGAGGGTCTGCACCGCGCTCAGGCCACCGCTGCCGAAAATTTCCAGGTTCACATCGGGGTACCGGGCGATGATCGGCGCGATGATGGAAAAAAGTTTGGGAAACTGTTTCATTTCCACGATGGGAGAAACGATCCCCAAGGTGAGGCCACGCCGCCGGTGATACTCCTCGGGGCTGCGCAATGCGCTGGTCATCGGTTCCAGCACTCCCAGGGCGCGCCCTCTGAGAGAGCTACGATCGTGTGCGATTTCACTGGTGCGATAGAGCGGCTGAAGCGGGCGGCGTTCCACCCGATCGACATCCGCTACCCCGTAGAGCGGCCGGGCGTAGCAAGCGAGCCCAGCCGCGCGAACGCTGGCGAGCACGTACTCGGATACACCCAGCGCGAGACGAAAGCGTCGGAAGGGAGAAAGCGCCTTGAGGTAGAGCGGCTGATGGACGAAGCCGACGTAGCGATGACGTTTCGCCAGCGCGTCACCCAAAAAGCCGTCGATGGCAGTGTGGCTGAACACCAGGGCGTCCCGGTTGGGCAGAGCACGCAAAACGTCCCGACCATTAGAGGCCGGAACCAAGCTTGCCTTGCCGAGGTCCAGGTTCTTCCAATGATCGGCTTTGCCATTGACAATGACACTGGACTCGCAGCCCAGCTTCTGGAGCGCAAGCGAAAAGAAGCGCGTGTAGACTTCACTCCCGCCGAAGCCTTCACAGAGATTGATTTGGAACACGCGCATGCTCATCTTTCCCTTCTCTATGTGCGCTGCGAAACGGCGTCTGCCGTCTGCCCCTTGGTCGCATGGAACGCACGCGAGGGGCGCCAGTTGGGTTCGCCACAGGCACAACCGCACTTTACTCCTGACGATGCCGTTTTGGCAGCATCGAGCGGTAAGGAAATGTTGCCGCCCGATCACGCCTTCGCCCCACCACATTACGGATCATCGGCGCAAACTACTCCCGCTCCATCTCCGCTCGTCGGGACACCAACGCCGATCAACGCATCTGCTCGGTTGCACGACGTCGGGGAAGCATCCGAAGCTCTGCCTAGGCAAAGATAAGGGTTTCGCCTATTTCGGTTATAATCTTTAAGAGTCAATTTGTTAGATAGTTCTATTCAAGTGATTTAGCGGTATTTGCCGCCTTTTCTGGGAAACCGCCATGGCCCGCTACGCACAGCTCGTGCTTTTCCTCCTCGGACTGGTTTTCGCCCGCCCGAGCTTCGCTCAACTCACCATCGAAATCATCGGCGGTGGCGCCAACCAGATACCCATCGCCATCGTGCCGTTCGGCAACGAAATTAACTATCCCCTCGGAGTGACCGGTGTGATCGGATCCGACTTGCAGAGGAGCGGACTGTTTCGCTTGGTCGACGTAGCGGGAGTCTCTCCGCGCCCCACCGACGCCCCGGAGGTGCGCTACGGCGATTGGCAAAGTCGCGGTGCCGAAGCGCTCCTGATCGGACAGATCACACCGCTCGCCAGCGGCGAAATCGAGATGCGCTTCCGGCTGCTCGACGTGGTCAAGCAGAGCCAGCTCGCCGGCTACAGTTTCGCGGTGACTCCGAAGCAGTTTCGCGCGACCGCGCACAAGATCGCGGACATCGTCTATGAGGCGCTCACCGGGGATCGAGGCGTCTTCAGCACCAAGATCGCCTACATCACCAAAGCGGGGCGGCGCTTCGGCCTGCAAGTGGCCGATGCCGATGGTTACAACGCCGAAACCGTGGTCAGCTCCAACGAACCGCTGATGTCGCCGGCCTGGTCCCCCGAGGGTCAGCGCATCGCCTACGTTTCCTTCGAGAGCCGCAAGCCCGTGGTCTACGTGCAACACCTCACCACCGGCAAGCGCAACCTGATTGCCAGCTTTCGCGGCAGCAACAGCGCTCCCTCGTGGAGCCCAGATGGTCAGAAACTCGCCGTGACACTTTCCAAGGACGGGGGCTCGCAGCTCTTCATGATCAACGCCGATGGCAGCAATCCGGAGCGGCTGATGAGCTCCGGCAGCATCGACACCGAGGCGCACTTCGCGCCGGACGGGCAGTCGCTCCTGTTCACCTCGGATCGCGGCGGCGGCCCCCAGATCTATCGCTTCGATTTGGCGACAAGGGCGGTGGAGCGCATCACTTTCGAAGGCAGCTACAACACCTCGGCGCGCATCGCGCCCGGTGGCAAGAGCATCGTCTTCGTGCGGCGCGAGGGCGGTCGCCTCAACATCGCGGTCCAGGATCTGGCAAGCAAGCAGGTGCAGGTTCTGACCTCGGGCAACGCCGACGAATACCCAAGCTTCGCGCCCAACGGTAAGATCATCCTGTACGAAGCCGATTCGGGCGGGCGTGGTATATTAGCCGCTGTCTCCAGCGATGGCCGAGTCAAGCAGCGCCTCGTTGCCGCCGGAAGCGACGTGCGCCAACCCGCTTGGGGACCGCTGCCAAAGAACCCCTGAACCGAAAGTGAGGAGAGACCATGATGAAGTTGCTGCCCGCATTACTCGTCACCTTGTTGCTGGCTGCCTGTCAAAGCACGCCCACCACGACCGCGCCGGTCGACGAGCGCAAGACCGCATCCACCACGGCGACGACACCCAGCGGCACAGCCACCACGCCAGCCGCGGACGGCAGCGGCTTGCGTGTCAATCCGCTCAAAGACCCGAAGAACATTCTCTCCAAGCGCAGCGTCTATTTCGACTTCGATTCCTATGTCGTCAAGGACGAATTCAAGCCGCTGGTCACGGCGCACGCTCAATACCTCGGGGCCAATCGCACGGCCAAGATGGTCGTGCAAGGCAACGCCGACGAACGTGGCACTCATGAATACAACCTCGCCCTGGGCCAGCGCCGCGCCGATGCGGTCAAGAAGATGATGGTCCTCCTCGGCGCGGGCGATGCGCAAATCGAGACGGTGAGTTTCGGGAAAGAGAAGCCGCGCAATCCCGGGCACGACGAGACCGCCTGGGCCGAGAACCGCCGCGACGACATCGTCTATCAGGGTGAGTGACCTTGCGCCGCGCCCATCTGCACCGCTTCGCCGTTGTCCTGCTGTTGCTGGTCGCGAGCCCGGTGACGGCGGGGCTCTTCGACGATGAGGAAGCACGGGCGCAGGTCGCCGACTTGAAGAAACAGGTCGGCGAAATGCACAAGGCGCTGGAAGCGCGCGTGGTCTCCCTGGAAACGGCCCTGCAGGCGCAGGGCCTGCTGGATCTCCTGAATCAAGTCGAGGCGATGAAAGGGGACCTCGCGAAGCTCCACGGCCAGATCGAGGTCCTCGCGCACGAACTCGAGCAGGCGCACAAACGTCAGCGCGATCTTTACGTTGATCTCGACACCCGCTTGCGCAAGATCGAGACACCCGCACCCGCGGTTACCGAAACTGCGGGGGCGCCTGTCGAAGCCAACACCCCGCCGCCGCTGCCGGCGAGCAACTTGCCCAGCGTGGCGCCCACCCCAATACCCAAGCTACCGCCCACGCGCACCGCGCCCGAAGCCGGCGTCACTCCCGAACAGCAAGCTTACGCCACCGCCATGGATCAGTTTCAGGCGGGAAAATACCAAGAAGCGCTGGCCTTGTTTCAGGCCTTTTTGAAGGCTTTTCCCAAGAGCCCCTTGGCGCCCAGCGCCCAATATTGGATCGGCAACGCCCATTTCGCCTTGCGCGAATTCCCCGCTGCCATCGCGGCGCAGCGGCTCTTGATCCGCAATTACCCCGACAGCCAGAAGGTGCCCGACGCTTGGCTCAACATTGCCAGTGCGCAGGCCGAACAGGGCGACATATCAGGCGCAAAGAAGAGCCTCGAGGACTTGGTTGCCCGATACCCGCAGTCCGAAGCTGCGGAGAAGGCGAAGAAGCGCCTCGCCGCCGCCCACTGACTGCCCACCCAGGTTCATTAAAGGCATGGGTAACAGCGCCCCGCCGGGCCGCCCCAAGGGGCGCGTTCAAGAAACCGGAGCCGCGCAGCGGCGAACCGCCATCACCCCCTCCCCGCGGGAGGGGGCTGGGGGGAGGGCCGCACCCCCGCCGCCGGGCCGCCCCAAGGGGCGCGTTCAAGAAACCGGAGCCGCGCAGCGGCGAACCGCCATCACCCCCTCCCCGCGGGAGGGGGCTGGGGGGAGGGTTGCACACCAACCGCCCGCCGTGGTGTTGCTCTCCGGCGGGCTCGACTCCGCCACCGTACTGGCCGCAGCGTGTGCCCAAGGTTTTGCCACTCATGCCTTGACCTTCGATTACGGCCAGCGGCATCGCGCCGAACTCGATGCGGCGGCAAAGGTCGCGGCAACCCTGGGGGCGGCGAGCCACCGCACCGTTCGAATCGATCTCGCGCAATTGGGCGGATCGGCGCTCACCGATCAACGCATTGCCGTCCCGGAAACGCCGAGCACCGGCATTCCGCTCACCTACGTTCCGGCACGCAACACCGTGATGCTCTCCTTCGGGCTGGCCCTGGCGGAGGTTTTGGGCGCCAGCGATTTGTTCATCGGCGTCAACGCCGTGGACTATTCTGGTTATCCCGATTGCCGGCCCGAGTACATCGCCGCTTTCGAATCCTTGGCCAAGCTCGCCACCAAGGCCGGGGTAGAAGGCCGCGCCCCACATTTGCACGCGCCGCTGCAGCACTTGAGCAAGGCGCAGATCATCGCTTATGGGACGACGCTGGGCGTCGATTATTCGCTCACGGTCTCCTGTTATCAGGCCGATGCCGATGGCGCCGCCTGCGGCCGCTGCGACGCCTGCCGTCTGCGGCGCGAAGGTTTTGCCGCGGCCGGCCTGCCCGATCCGACGCGCTACGCGATTTGAGCCAAGAAACTTCGGGTGACTGCCTGGCGACTTGCGACGAGCGCAAGGGCAACGCGCTGGCGTTGACCGCTCCGTCTTTCGCCGAATGCCTCATCGCTTGGCAAAAGCAGCATGGGCGCCAGAACCTGCCTTGGCAGCACACCCGCGACGCCTATCGTCTCTGGATCGCGGAGATCATGCTGCAACAGACCCAGGTCGCCACTGTCCTGCCCTATTACGAGCGCTTTCTGGCGGCTTTCCCGCAGGTTGCCGCACTGGCCGCGGCGCCGCTCGATCAGGTGCTCGCGCGCTGGGCGGGCCTGGGTTACTACACCCGGGCACGTAACCTGCATCGCGCCGCGCAAAAGGTACTGGCCGAAGCGGGCGGCTATTTTCCGCGCGATTTCGCAACGCTGTGCACGCTGCCCGGTGTGGGGCGATCGACCGCGGCGGCCATCGCCGCCGCCGCCGCGGGCGAACGGCGTGCCATCCTCGACGGCAACGTCAAACGCGTGCTGGCACGTTGCTTCGCCATCGAAGGCTACCCCGGCCAAGCCGCCGTGACGCGCCGGCTGTGGGAACTTGCCGAAGCCCTGCTGCCGGAGGACGAAGTCGCCCGTTACCACCAGGCTTCGATGGATCTCGGGGCGACCATTTGTCTACCGAAAAACCCGCGCTGCGCCGACTGCCCGCTGACCGACCGTTGTGTGGCTAGGCGCGAGCGACGCGTTGCCGATCTGCCCACCCCGCGCCCGAAAAAGACGCTTCCGACGCGCGCCGTGCAAATGCTGGTGTGTGTGCATCAAGGCGCGGTGCTGCTCAAGCGGCGCCCGCCGCAAGGCATTTGGGGCGGGCTTTGGTCGCTGCCGGAATGCGCAGCGGAGCAGTCCGCCCATGAGGTACTCCACACTGTGCTGCCCGGCGCGTTATGGCGGGCACCGCAGGCGCTGGCGGCTTGCAAGCACAGCTTCACCCATTTTCATTTGCTACTGCAGCCCACGCTTTGCCAGGTCACCCACCTGTCCTTGCATGCGCAGGCGCTAGGCGGGCAATGGTTTCGCCCTGCCGAGCTCGGCACCTTGGGTCTGCCCGCACCGGTGGCACGGTTGCTGCGCGATCTGGTCTAAACAACGCGCTCAGCGGCTCGATTCCCAGTCGTGGCTATGACTATGGGCATGCAGCATCCCGTCGTGCCGATGACGGTGGCGATGCATGAGCTTGGCCGCTTCGAGCAAGGGCCGATCCTGCAAGACCGCACTCACCGGGCCGTCGTGCAGCAAGCGTCCGCCTTCACCGAGCACCAATGCCCGATCGCCCAGTTCGCTGGCCATGGAAAGATTGTGCGTACTGGCGATCACCGTCTTGCCGCAATCGATCAGATAATCCACCAGCCAGCCCGCCGCTTGCGGATCGAGGCTCGCAGTCGGTTCGTCGAGCAGCAGCACTTGGGGTTCGAGCACCATAATAGCGGCGAGCGCCACTTTCTGCTTTTGGCCTCCGGAGAGCTGATAGGGCGCCAGTTCGAGCAAGGCTTCGATGCCCAGCGCGGCCGCCCAGTGTTCGGCTCTTTCCAGCGCATCTGGCCATCCGAGCTGGCGCGGCGCATAAGCGATTTCCTCGCGCACCGTCGGATTAAATAGCATCGCTTCGGGATGCTGGAAAAGCAGCACCACTTCGCTGCGAAAGCGACGTGCGAAGGCGTTTGCTGCGAGCGTCGCCGGAGTGACTTCTTCGCCGCGGTAGGAATAGCGCCCCGCGGAGGGAGCCAGGAGTCCGTTGGCGATCTTGAGCAGCGTCGATTTGCCGCAGCCATTGGCTCCCAATAGAATCACTTTTTCGCCGGCGGCGACGGTCGCGGAAAACTCCTCGATGATCGAGGGACCGTCCGGCCAAGCGAAGCCCAGGCGCTCAAAAGTTATCATCGGCTTCGCCGCGCCCAAGGCGGTGCGCCGGGCTGCGTTTTCGCCGGCCGCCAAACCATTGGCTGGGGTGCTGGGCTGACTTTCTCTCCTGGCTCGAGCAGCGTGAAAGCGCCCCGTGAGCGCATGGCCAGACTCGACTCCTGGGCCATCGCCAAAGATTTGTCGAGCAGGTTTTGCCCCTGTGCCGCAGCATGGCGCGCGCGGTCGAGGAAGCGTGGTGCACCCAAGTTGCGACTGGCAAAGGCCAGGCGATAATCATCGAGCAGACGCCGCAAAACCATGATCTGCCCCAGCGCCAGGCTGAGCACCAAGCGCAGCGTCGGAGAAAAGGCGGTGGCCCGCAGCAAATCGACGCGGTCCACAAACCAAAAACCCAGGTAAACCAGCAACAAGACGCGCAAGTTGATGAGCAGCAAATATTCGGCCTGAAAGCGCGCCTGCCAGAGCGCCACCACCACATAACCCAAAGAGACGCACAAATTGAATGCCAGCATGGCCAAGAGGCTGCGCTTCAAGTACCGCCAGCGCGAGTCGCCGGCACCCAGCAGCGCCAGGCTCAAAGCGACCGCGAGCAGTATCGGTTGGGTGACCATGCTGAGCCCGAGCACCGCGACCAAATAGACGAACAGCGCGCCGCTGGAAGAGTGTCTGAGCTTGTTCATCGGCCCACCCGCTTCTCGCCCTGCGCCACGGCCTGGCCCGGTGTGCCTAGCAGCCGGCGCCCAGACGCTTGGCTCGCGCCCGCAGGCGCAGTTTGGGTAGGAGTCCATGCTCGCGCCTGCGCGAAGCGCCAGACCAGCACGGTCAAAACCGCTTCGCCCACGCCGATGAGGAGATGCGGCAGAAGCACGGCAGGCAAGGTAATGCGCCAGTCGAAGGGAAAATAGAGCGGCGTGCCATCGGCCCGGCTGGCCAGCAGCGGTTGCGCGCCGAGAACCAAAGCGATCAGAGCTGCCGGCAGTACCACCGAGATCCAACCCGCCAAGGCCACCGCCAGCGTTTCTTGCCAGCGGCGAAGCGCGTGAAAGACGCCCAAGGCGGCGGCCGCACCCACCAAGCCCAGCGCCAGGGCATTCACCGCCAGCGCGGTGATGCCGCCCGCACCAAACAGCAGCGACTGCAAGACCAGCACCAGGCTGTAAGCCAGAAAAGCGAGTCGCAGGCCGAACAGCAGTGCCAGCATGGCCACACCCAAAGCGTGCCCCGAGCTGCCGCCGGGTATCGGCACCATCAAGAGCCCCAAGCCATAGGCCAGGGCGGTCATCGCCGCGAGGCGCGGCAAGGTCTGTTCGTCCAGCCGCCGCGCCAAGCCCCGTGCCGCCCAGGCCCAGGCCAATGCGGCCAGACCATAGGCCGGGAGATAAGTTTGGGGCGACAAAAAACCGTCAGGCAGGTGCATACTAGAAAAGGACCGAAGCGCTAAATATTAGCCGATCACGTTCAAGCCCCTCGGCGCCTTGTTGCTCGGATTGCTCATTGAGCCTTTTCCAGATCGGTCGTTTCACGCCGAGGGCGAAACTCCAACGATCCCAATAAACCCGCAGGCCCGGAAGCGCATAGATCATGCGTCCGCCGGTAGCCTGTTCGCCCACGCCGTCGACGACGTCACGACCGAGCTTGAGGTGCTGCACTTCAAAACTCAAATCGGCGCGCAGCTTGGCTTCTGGGCGAGTCCAAAACCGATAGGTAAGGCCGGCGTTAAGGCGCTGTTCGGCACCAAATCGTGTGGTGAATCCATCCCTTGTATCGGGATCAGCGCCATATCGATAGCTGCGGAACCATAACGCCGAAAGTTCGGCGTTGAAGCTCAGCTTGGCACTGAGCATTCGGGTCGCGGTAAGTCCAAGCGAATAGGAAGGCTTGCCGAAACCGGTGGACATGCCGGGATCGATGCTGCCGTCGGGCAGCCGCAGATTCGCCTTGCCCGTCGGCAAAGTGGCGCCGCCGAAAACAGTGAAATGCCAATCTTCGAGCTCGTCCAGGCTTTCGGTCTTGGGTACAAGAGAGAACGACTTGCCGTCAAACCGAAATCCGATTTGCCCCAAGACGGAAACATCCGCGAAACCACGCGTGGAGAATCCGCCGGGTTCATCGACCTTGGTGTGCTGCGGTAGGAAGACGTAACCCGAGAACCAAGGCGTGAAGCCGTGTCCCAGCCCCAGCATCACGAAGCGGGAGTAGTCCGCCTCGACCGCTTCGGGATCGAAAGTGCGAAACCGGGCGTGATCCACTTTCAGCGCCACCAGCGTGCGCTCTTCGGGCAGCACCGCGGAAGTCGCCGACTCGACCGGTGCGCCCGGGCCTTCGAGTGCCGCCGCACCGACTCCGGCCACGCCGTGATGGGCCGCAGCCGGGATGGCCCAAGCGGCACCCAGGACGAGCGTGGCGCATAGGTTTCTCATTCTCACCCCCTCTTGCGAAAAAAAAGTTGCACCGCACCGAAGAGCGCCAACACCACGCCGATGCCCAGCAGGATGCGGGTAAATCGATCTTCGTCGGCCCGGTCGGCCCCACTGGGAGCCAAGCCATCGGGCTGAAACCGCAAATCCAAGCCGTGACCATCGGCGGAGAAAGCGCGCAGCCGCAGTTCGCCGGAACCCAAGGGCAGAAACACCGCGCGGCCTTCGTGATCGGTGCGCCCGACGTGAAAGGGTCGGTCACTGCCGGAGGCATAGACCTCGTAGGCCTCAAAGGCGAAGGGCTTGCTATCGGCATATTGCAATTGCACCACCATGGCCCTGGAAATGCTCGTGTGCGACACCACCTCGTGCGCTTTCACGCCGGCCACGAGCGACACGAGCAAGAAGCTGACCAGTGCCTTCTTCATGGGCGGGCCACGACAAAATTGAGTGTAGTGGCGAGTATCAAGCGATCGGCGCGATCATCGGCGAGGGGCAATTCGATACTGGCCGAGATGATCTGCAAGCCGGCGCGCCGCAACTTGAGCACGATCGAGCCATCGTCCGCGCTGGCACCGCGTGTCGCGCCGTCATAGGCCACCGGCACTCCCGCGCGTGGTTTTCCTTCGTAACTGACCAGGAGGCGCAATTTGTCGCCGGTGGCGAGCGCGGCGGGATTTTCCAGCAAGGAAAGCTCCAGGCCTAGGCCCAGAGGTTTGGTCAGGGCTGGCGTCCAGTGATCTATGCGTTTCACCGTATCTTCCGAACGCCAACTCTGCAGCGCACCGCTCGCCTCGTTCTTGGGCACGTTGTGCGTTTGCCAAGCCGTTTTGGTCCAGTATCCCGAGGAGGCGCCGACCAGCAGAACCGCGCAGTCGGCTTGGATTCGGGTCGGGTAAGCCGGCGTCCAGGTCAACGACCGCGTTGTGCCCCTTTGGTCGATGCAGGTCACGGATTGGACGAAGCCTGCCGCGTAAGGCACGCGATCAGCACCGGCGTGTGCACCGCTCAAATGTCCTTGGTGCAGGACAAAGGACTCACCTTCGCGGTCCAGCCATAGCTCATGCGCTCGGACACTGGCGACGCCCGCCAGCAACATCATGAAGCCCCAGGCGAGCAAGTGGGCTCGGCTGGGACGAGAATCCGCGTCGGATTGCTTTCGGCAGGGCCTGGTATGAATCATTTCGCATTCTTCATAACAAGAAGAGTGCCATGCGGAGAGCACACTCAACTAACTGCTTTTTCGCCTCTTTTTTTTGGAGGAAGGCGTCTGGGGCGGCAGGTGGTTGAACAGCGTACTACGAAATCCGAAAAGTTCTTAACCAGGCACTCCCGGAGAGAGCGCGCAAAGAGGGCTTTGCCTCCGGCAGCGGGACGCGCTCCATGTCGCTCAGCGCGGTGCTTGGCCAGGAAAGGGGCGCGGCGGCGGACCCGGCAAGCGGGATAGCGCCGCCTGCAGGCTTGCCGGTAGCGGATGCCGCGGATACACCTGCCGAAAAGCGGCGAGCTCCTTCAGGAACTCGCTGTCCGGACCAGCCGCCTGCAAGCTGAGGAGTTTGGCGATCCACGCTTCGGGCGCCAAGCTCACCTTCTCCTTGTCCGGGGGCGACTCGCGCAGCCCCGGATCAGGCCCGCTTTGCGGAGCCACGCCGGCACCGGCGGCGGCAAGGCGGTTCGGTTCGGCGGCGCTTTGCTTATCCTGGCGTGCGCGCAGCGGCGGCATGGTCGGTGCCGGTACCGCGGACCTCGCTTCCGTCGCCGCGAGCGCGGGCGGCGCGGCCAGGGGCAGGCTTCTTGGGGACGGCGCCGAATCGAACGCAAGCGACCGGGGCAGGTCCTTCTGCTCTGCCTGTGCCAGGCGCGCACCCTTGCGCTGTGCAGCAACGGTTCCGGCGTCAATTGGCGCTGCTTTCACGACTTCCTCGGAAGGCACGACGGCGGCGGGTGGACTAAGAGGCCGAGCTGGCGACGACACCGCCGCAGTTGGCGCTGCGGCAACCCGCGCTTCGATCTTCGGCGCTTCGGTCTTCGCTTTGGCACCAGCGGCCGCGGTTGCCGACGGTGGCGCGGCGGTCGTTGCCGCAATCACTGGCGCCTCGGCAGGCCGTACACCCCCCGTCGCTTCGAGACCGCGCCCGGGCGCGCCCGCCGGCGGCGGTGGAGCGGCTGGCGGAGCGCTGACCTCCGGCAGGACCTCTTCCTGGGGCGTGAATCGGATCAGAGTGACGCTCAGCACCAGCACCGCGGCAGCGGCCACCGGCATCATCCAGCTGCGCGACGTGCGGCGGGCGAGCGGCGTCGGCCCGGCCCCGACCGCCCGATGCGCGGCCGCGAGTATGGCCGCATCGAGCGCAGGCGGGGGCTCTTCGCCAGCCCCACCGCGGTACCATGCTTCCAGCTGCGGATCGCGCATTTCGTTCATCATGTGGCCAGCTCCGCCAGCTCTTCACGCAACTTCGCCAGCGCATAGCGCAGGCGACTCTTCACGGTTTCCTGCGGCACCCCGGTGAGCAGGGCAATGTCCGCCAGCGAAAACCCGGCCTCCTGCTGCAACAAAAACGCCTCGCGCTGCGCTGGCGGCAAACGCCGCACCGCTGCGCGTACCTGCGCGCCGGTTTCGCTGCTCTGCGCTTTTTCAGCCGGATCGTCGGTCGGCCCGGTGGACAACTCCGCCAAGGACTCCGCGAAGGCGGCATCGTCGTCCACCGACACATCGACTGCTCCCCCTTGCGCACGGTAGTAGTCGATCAGGCGGTTGTGCGCGCAGCGATACAGAAAACTCGCAAAGCGGGCGCTCGGCGCGTAGCTCGCGCGCGCTTTGACGAGATTGAGCCAGACATCCTGAAACATTTCTTCCGCCGCCGGGCGCTTGCCGCAATGGTGCAGGAGATAACGAAACACGCCGCCGCGGTGCCGGGCGTAGAGCCGATCGAAGGCGCCGGCCTCGCCCGCGGCATAGCGAAGCATCAAGTCTTCATCGCTCGTTTCTTCCTCGTGCACCATGCCCGCAAGTATGGAGCGCCCCTCGCGAGGCGGCAAGCACGCTCCAGCTAACGCCAGGGGTCGGGCGCGAAGCGTTCCGGGAATGGCCGAGGTTCGCGACGGTCGCGGTAATAGCGGTGCTCAGGCACGATGCCGCGGGCGGCGAGGTTAGCCCACGAATCGTAATAGACGGCGACGATTTCGTCGGGCGTGCTGGAGGCGCGCTCGAATCGCGTGTAGTCGGCATGAGATTCCTCGCGCCGGCCATGCCCGGTGCCCAACTTCTCCTCCCTTTGCATGCCGCTGGCGGCCGGTGCATCCTTGTGGCGATACGGCCCCGGCGCATAAGGGACCGGGCGAGAGCGCTCGCGAAATACCGCGACGCCGATCACCCCGACATCGAAGGGCCGGTCGGTGCGTGCGGCATAGGAGTGCTGCGGCGTGGTGAAGTAGAACGAGGCCGTTTCCCCCATGTTCTTGCGCCAGCCCTTGACCCCCATGGATGCAAACGGTTCGAGCACATAGCCGGTCTGGGCGGGCGAGGCCGTTTCGCCGGAGATGACGTTGATGCCGTCGACGCTGGTCACCGCCAGGATTCGCTGACCGGTGCGGTTACGCAGCACGATTTCGTACTCCGCGCCGGGGCGGCCGGCGATATAGAAACGGCCTTGATACGGATGCACTTGCAGATAACGCCCATCACTGCGGTCGTAGACCTCCACGTCGATCCAGCGCCCGACTGCCCAGGCGCCACTGGAAACGGCGATGGAAAAAAACGCGGCAAGCAGATACTTCCACATGATTTCGCTCCTTGGTTCAAGCGCCGCAACCGCGGCCTGCGCTTCCTTTAACGTTGGTAACACCTAATCGGGGTGACTCGGCCGCAAAATTTTTTGCTCGGCTCGCACTCGAAGGGGGTACCCTAGGGGAGTATTGGCGGTGGGACTTGCCTGCGCTAGAGTCTTGGCCCATGCCTTCCGGACTCCCCCTGACTACGCTCGTGCCGTTGGCGACTTTCGCCCTCGCTTTCGCCTTCGGGGCGGCGACACAGCGCTCGCACTTCTGCACCTTGGGGGCAGTCGCGGACATCGCCGCCTTCGGCGACTGGCGCCGCATGCGCATGTGGGCCATGGCCATCGCCGTGGCCATCGCCGGAGCGCACGGTTTGCAGCAGGCCGGCCTCATCGACCTGGGCAAGAGTTTCTATACCCCGGCCGCGGTGCCCTGGGTTTCCCATCTCGTGGGCGGCTTCGTCTTCGGCCTGGGCATGGCCCTGGGTTCGGGCTGCGGCGCCAAGAGCATCGTGCGTGCCGGTGGCGGCAACATGAAATCGTGGGTGGTGTTGCTGGTTTTCGCGATCTCCGCTTACATGACCCTCAAGGGACTCTTCGGAGTGTGGCGCGTGACCGCCCTCGACCCCTGGCGATGGAACGTCGGCGCGGCCCAGTCCGACCTCTCCTCGTTGGTCGCCGCCCTGAGCGGCGCATCCAAGGGTAGCGTCGCCGGCTGGCTGCCTTATCTGGTGGCTCTGGCGCTTGCCGCCTGGGCGCTGGTTTCGGAGAATTTCCGCAGCCAGAAAGACGGTCTGATCGGCAGTGTGGTGATCGGCGCCACGATCGCCGGGGTGTGGTACGTCTCGGGGCACATCGGCTACCTCGCCGAGCACCCGGAAACGCTGGAGGAGGCCTTCGTCGCCACCAATACCGGCCGCCTCGAAAGCCTGAGCTTTTCTGCCCCGCTCGCTTACACCCTCGAGCTCCTGATGTTCTGGAGCGACAAAAGCCGGGTGGTGACCCTGGGCATCGCCGGGGTGCTGGGCATGCTCGCTGGAGCCACGGTCATGAGCCTCGTGACGCGGGAGTTTCGCTGGGAAGGTTTTACCACCCGCGAAGATCTCGCCCATCACCTGCTTGGCGGACTGCTGATGGGCTTCGGCGGTGTCACCGCCATGGGTTGCACCATCGGCCAAGGGCTCACCGGGATTTCCACCCTGGCCATCGGCAGCGTGCTGTCGCTTGCCGCCATCATCGCCGGCGCCTTCACCGCCCTGCGTTACCTTGCCTGGCGGGCAGAACGCGCTTAGCCGATCGCTCCTTAGTCTTTTCCAATTCAGGTATGAGCCTGAAATCGGGTTGAAGAGGAAGGGCCGGTTGAGTCGATTGGTTGAAGAAGGCGAGAGTATAGCGGAGGGGTTTGAGGGTGAGTTTTACACCCTGGGGCAAGCCGCGAAGCGGCGCGCCAGGCCGGAGGCGGGCGCCGCGGGGAGGCGGTGGGCAAGCGGCAGAGCCGTTCCAAGGGCGTCATCACCTCCTTGGGACGATAGACGCGTTTGATCCGACCAGGCTTGGTGGGATCGGGCAGGGTGGTCGCGAACAAACAGGGGCGGTGCAGATTCAGGAAAGGGTTGAGATAGTCCTGGCAGAAGGCGTTAAAGGGCGCCGCATGATGCTGCGGGATGTGCCCGTAGCCGAAGAGTTTGCGCACCACGGCGCCATTTTTGGTTTCCGCCAAACCATTGTCGTTGCTGTGGCGGGGGCGGCTGCGGGTGAACTCGATGCGTAGTTTCTCCAGCAAGCCAGCGACCTGGTGGTTGACAAATTCGCTGCCGTTGTCGGCATGGAACCCCAAGAGCACGAAGGGGAACTGTTCGAGCATTTGTCGGAGCACGGGCAGCAGGAACGCTTCGGAGAGGTTTTGTACGGTGGCCACCACCTGCCATTGGGTGACGCAGTCTACCGCGTTGATGGGGTAGAGCCCCTTGTGGCCATCCTGGTCGCCCTGGTGTACCGAATCGATGCGAATGAAGCCGGGGCGCCCCTCGGGAGCAGGCGCTTTGCGCACGCCGATGGTGGCCGCGCGGGTGCTGCGGGTTTTGGTGTGTTTGCGCCGCAGCTCGACATAGCGCCGGTTCTTGCGCAGGTTGTAGATGTGCGCGGGCGAAATGCTCGCCAGGCGCTCGAAGCGGGCGTCGCCAAAGAGTTCGAACTGGCGACGCAGCACGCAGGCGATGGCCGGCCCCGACAGATCGCCCATCTGTCGATCCACGCGAGCCAGCAAGGCAACGTCCTCCGGGGTAAAGCGGCGGGCAAAGGCATGCACCGGTGCCTTGTAGCCCCTCACCAGCGGCTTGCCTGCCATCCAGCGCGAAACCAAGCGCTTGACTTGGGCGCGGCAGTAGCCGCTGAACCTTAGCAGGTAGGCCAGCACCGCCCCCCGATCTTTACGCCCCAGGCAGCGGTAGCCCAAGCGCCGCTGCACCCCGGCGATCCAGGCATACCGCGCGGCTGGATCTGCCGCGACCTTGAACTCGATGGCCTGTGTGCCTTCGAGCACCTGCCGCACCTGCGCGATGCAGCGAACTTGCGCTTCGTTCATGTCGATCACCATGTCCTTGATGATCGACCCGCCCGGCTTTCGTTCGCCTCACCCCCAGGCCAATTCAGCCGCCCACCACTCCAGGCTCATACCTCGTTGGAAAATAATACAGATTGACGAGGAACTGAGTGTCAGTTACCCTAGCCGCACTTTCTCCGTTGCGCGGAGGCGCTTATGAGGCAATTGCAAGAGCGTCACTCGCAAAATGCGCTGGCCAACCACCTGTCCGATATCTGGGCTCGGATACTCCCGACGCCGCTCCCCCGGCAGGACACGACGCGGCAGGTCGAGACCGCGGGTGACGCTTTGTTCGCTCGGATTCAGCAACGCCTACCCCACCGCGCGGCTTTGATCGGTTTTGGAAGCGCTCTCTATGATCGCTATGTGGTTGATCATGTTCTGGGCCACGATGTTCCTGCCAGTTACCTCGCCGGATTGCTGGGCGCCGAAGGGGAGCTGACCGGTCCCCTGCTGCAGCGCGCTTCGGCACTGAGGCGGCCCGTCTTGATCCGCATCGAAGATGCCGAGTCGTTTGCCGGAACTCCTTGGCGAGCCAACTTTGCCACTCATGGTTTTCACGACTGCCTGGTCGATGTCCTGACCGATCCGCTGATCGGCCGCTTTTGCTTCGCCAGCCTCTTCGATCTTCGAGACCAGGGCGCCCAAGCGACGCGCGCGATGCGCAGTTTCTGCACCCTGCCCGTGTTGGATTTTTGGCGGCGAGAATTTGCCATGCTCATTGCCGATGGCGAAGGGCGTTTTTCTGCGACGGAGAAAGAACTGCTCCATCTGCTGGGCCAGGGGAAAACGAATAAGCAGATCGCCCTTGCGCTGGGCAAGAGCGCCGCGACGGTCCGCGCGCAAATCCACTTGCTCTTGGAGAAGACCGGCGCCCGCAATCGCACGGAGTTGGCGGTGCGGTACGTGAGCAAAGAAGCGAGCTAACACGAGAATGGGGCGACTGCCGCTGTACATGCCGCGTACCTGAGGCCCTTGGTTCTCCTCCACGGTGAGGGCACCATGGCTAGCGCGAGTATCGCTGGCGTAAACGATCGAGCGGCAGCCAACTCCAATCCCCCGTGCGGTAGGAGTCGGCGAGCAATTCGCGCCACCGATGCAATGCCCGCCAGGTTTCGGGGCGAGCATATCGCGAATAATAGTCGGCCCAACTTTGCAGATCGCAGTGGTTAGTGAGTAAGCAAGTTCCTTGAACCGAGAGAGACTCCGAACCGCAGCCCCCGGCAATGTCGCAGGCAACCAGGGACCAAGAGAGCGGCAGCTGGTCAAGGGGGAGGCCCCGCTGCTGGAACGCCGGCCCAAAACCCGCGTCAAGTAGGCGCTCCTGAGAGAAGCTGGCCATCTTGGGCATGATCAGTGGGTCCGAATGGTCGAACCCCGGGTTTAGCTACTCCGGCCGTTGTAGGCCTCGCCGCGGAAGATAATGGAGCCTCCCGCGTCCTTGCCGGCTGGGGCACTGGTGCCCCAGGACCGAGGGATCGGAGTGATCCCGCGTCCGGCCGCGAAGGACCGGACAGTTGCGGCGTCACGGGGGTCACGGCACCTGAAGACTGCCGCAGTTCGAACCAGGCAACGAGCGCTCCGACACTCACCACTCCGAGCGCGCATAGCCACAAGATGCGGTAGCGCGGCATACGGTGCTTCATCTTGGCCCAGGGAGTGCGGTGACAGCGCGATGCGCGCCTAAACTTCGCATTGCGTCGCTCCTCTTTGTGTCGGCAAACGACGATCGGGTCACCGTCTTCGTGTGCTAAATGATCCTACCGGCTTTCGCTCGGGGCAATCGATCACTTGATCAATTGACGAACGTTGCTGGGTGCGGTAACGCGGCTCGCGCGACGAGTCCGGCTCGCATCCGGGACGTTGCCCCGATTGACTGCGAGATTGAGGAGCCCACTTCGCGCGGCGTGGCTTCCGCAAGTGGGAGCCGATGCCTTGCCCGATCCGTTTCGTTACCGCTTGTGTTTCGTCCACCTCTTTTGATCTTTCTCGGAACGAAAAGTGGGCAACATCGGCCCTGCGCAGTGTCCGCACCCTGCTGGCGCAGGAGTTCTGGCACGCAGCACGCGGGCGGCTTTGGACCGCTTGGCGGCCGGATTGCCGCGCATCGAATTCAGGCGCCGTAGCGCCGGCGCAAGCGCTCCAGGCCCAGCCAGCCCCAGTCTCCGGTGCGATAAGATTCATGGATGCGCTCGCGCCAATTCTGAATGGCGCGAAGGGCATCGGGATGAAGGAAGCGTCGAATAGACTGATCCTGGCTCTCGAAATCGCATTGATTGAGCATGAGGCAGTCCACCTGAGCGTTGAAAGAATCCGGACCGCAGCCACCCGACATGTCGCAACTGACTAAATTCCAAGCCACGCGAAGGCGATCGAGAGGGAGACCCTGGGGTTGGAGCTCCGCGCCGATGCCGGATTCGCCCAGACGCTCCTGCAAAACATCGGCGAGGTAGCGCATCACGAGGGGGTCGGGGTTGGCGAGCAACTGCTCCATGTGGTCTACCGCCCTTGTGCCCTGGCCGCTGCGAATCAGCGTCTCGATTCGCCGCACCTGAAATCTGGGGTCATCGGCGTCGCGCGCATAGAGTTCCTGCTCGAAGCGCGCTCCCCCGTTGGCTCGGTCCTCCGCGGGAATGCCTTGACAGGCGGACTCCAATTTGCCCAAAGCTCGGGCTTGATCGGGCGTGACCGGCGGCTGGGTTTCCTGGCGCAATACGCGCTCACTTTGGAAGGTGTTGACGATCGCTTGCGCCCTGCCGCAGGCCAGCACCAACTCCTGCAGCGACGCGAGGTCGGCGTTGGACAGCGGTTCGCCCTTGGCGAGGATTTCTTGAAATTGCTTGCCGAAGTCTAATCGCGAAACGATGCGTTTCGAGGTTGCCAAGCCCGCAGGCGCGGCCGCTTGGGGCGGCGATCGCGGAAGCGAGCGCAGCGACGGAGTAGGGGCAGCCGCTTCGGGCGCCTGGGTGGCGAAAGTCGAACCCGACTCTGCCCGGCTCGGCGCCGGTGGGTGCGCCGGAGCGTTCGCCGCTACCGAAGAAAGAGGCGCCGCAGTCGAAGGCGTGGGCGAGCGCTGCCAAAGCCAAAAAGTCGCTCCGGCCATCAGCAGTGCGCCGGCTATTGTTACTGCGCCGAGAAGCTTGTTCATGGTGGAAGGTTATCCGACTGTTGCGCTGGACCTCACGCAACAGCGCACTCCGGGCTACGGTACATGACATAGGAAGTCGACGTATTCGGTGAGGACGAGACCAGAACGCCAACGCACGAGTACACAGTTATCTGCGAGACAGAAACACATCCATTGTCGAACACCGTTCTCCGTTCTACAGCGATGGCCCTTCCTGTGTTCTCCGATCCGCTGTATAAACCACCGGCGAAGCACCAGTATGCAACAGCAGGCAGGCTGATACCCAGGCCCAGCGAAAAGACTCCAAGCGCCGCATACTTGCGTACGGCGCCACGAAGGGCCGTCGCAACATTAACACGCCTTGCCAAATCCGGGTTGAGCATGCATTTCTCCTGTTGTTGGTGGAAACGAGTTCAGGATAAGGGGTTTCTAGGCGCGCGCAATCGATCACATGATCGATTGACAAACGGGTGCGAGCGTGGTAACTGGCACGGTGTCTCTCCCGGATGCCGCACCGATAATTGGGCGACAGAAATCATTCGCCGGTCTGAGCGCTGGCAAGCAATCGAGGATGTTTGCTGAAATGATCCGTTCCGGCAACACGATTCCGCGACCGATCGATAGGCACCTGCTTGATCCTTTGGCCGGATTGGTCGCTGGAGTCTGCAATCGCCGCACCTCGCGCAAGATCGCGGGCCGCGAACGAGGTCTCGGGAAATTCCCAAAGGCCATCTTTCATGGCTGGGCATGGGCATGGGCAAACTCAAGCCGATCGATTCTTGGCCGTTAATTGCCGTTGACGCGTCGGCGCGGTGAGGACTCTTTCCGCCCGCGCACTCGACTTCGAACTCTCGACTCTTTGGTCTCGGCTCTCGACTCTCGACTCTCCCCTCTCAACTCCACCGTGCCCCTCCGCAATTCAACAACCCCTCCGAAATCGCGCGCGAAACGCTAAAGGTGCTGGCGAGCCGCCGGCTGCAGCCGACGCCGGAGAATTACCAGAAGATTTATGGGGAGATTTCGGGCACCGCCGCCCCCAGTGCAGTCAGCGCCGAGAGCGTGCTGGCCAAGATCGCCGAGGCTTTCCCCCGGCACGGCGGGGAGCAATCGAAGGTGGCCGCGCAGCTCGACCGCGCCGCGGCCGACCGAGACTGGAAGCGCTGGCGCGAAATTGGGCCGATCAAGCCTTAAGGAAACCCGAAGAGTCCGCCGCGGCACCGGCGCCAGCGCCAACAAAGACGGCGGGGCCGCCGCTCATTACCGATCAAGTCGAAGCGATCCGCGAACTTCTGGGCCTCCACCTTGGAATCGGCCATCGCCGCCAATCATATCGCCGACGCGGAAATCGATCGCGACGCCAAAGCCCTGGTGGAAACAGTGCGCGCCGCCGATTCGGCAGAATCGCGGGTCAAGCTCAAGAGCACCTTGCGCAATTTCTGGTTCAAACTGGAAATCCGCCGCGGAGGTTAAAGGTTCCAGGCTCGACCATTTCGCACTGTCAGCCAGATCCCGTTTCCTTCGCCCAGTTCAAGACTCCTCGAAGTAGTCGCCATCAACCGTCTTGACGGTGTAGGTGTTTCGCGCCGACACCCCAACGTCGAATTCAAACATCAGACTAGCCAAACGCCTGCCGTCAACCAAGACAATCCGCGTGCCAATACGTTGGGCGTATTCCTCGGCCTCTCGCGTGTACGATGAAGTGGTGAGAAAGATACCCTTCGAAGCCCGCTGGCCTTGCAGAGCGCCTGCGAATTTCTGAATCTCCGGGCGGCCGACGCTGCCCTCCCAACGTTTGGCCTGAATGTAGATCACGTCGAGGCCGAGCCGATCCTCGTCGATTACACCATCGATGCCGCCGTCGCCTGATCGCCCAATGGCGCGAGCCGCTTCGGCACGACTTCCTCCATAGCCCATCTTGACCAGGAGATCGACGACAAGCTCCTCAAAGAAGCTCGGAGCCGCTTGCTTCACCGCGTCGAGAAGTTCTGCCTCAACGGACGACCGCAGCCGAGCGTACGCCTCTTCAAGTGCTTCGTCCGGGGGATGACCAGCGGACACCGGCGGGGCGGTTGGTAAATTTGGCTCCGCGGCATCATCACCCTCCACCCCAGCGGCCTTTGATCGGGCGCGAAAGTCGCGAAAACCATCGAAGCGCAGAAGATATTCGTTGTCGATGCGCGCATTCTTCGCGGCGAGTGTCTGCTGCCCCAGGTCAGTGATCTGATACCAGCCGCGTCTGGGGGACTCAACCAGGCGCGCCTGCTTCATGTAAGACAATGCCCAACCCGTCCGGGAACGAATGACTGGGCTCTTGCCACTGGGCAACATCGCCAGCCGCTCCTCCGGAGTAAGCTGGAAATGCTCAGCCATGGCATCGGAAAGTGCGCGGCGGTGGTGCTCCTGGCCATCGCGCAGGACATTAAGCACCGGAAGCATCGCATCTTCGTGTGTTGGGATGGTCATGGAGGTTTCGGGTGCTGAAGAACTGTAATGGATGAGAAATTAGTCGGCCCAGGCCCGGCCATCTCGCGAACATCGCCAGAAAATCTTCGGCCCCGCCGCTCCCGGTATGCGATTTGTGTCTCGTCGCCTCATTAACTCCCTGACGCTTGACCCGCCAGTTCCTCGACGAAAGCGTTGCCGCCCATGATGCCGCAATCGATTTCGTCGCTCAAGCGCTCCAGCAAGACGCGCGCTGGCGACCAATCAGCGCTGGGGGTTTACCCTTCACCCTGCGCACGCCGGCCCAGAGCCCGCGGCCTAGACGCCGCGCGGCGCTTTCGGCCGCTGTCCGACTGGCGGGTCGCGCCACGCGTAGGCTTGGCGTCTGGGGCCGCGCTGCGGGTTCTTACGCGCGAGGCGCGGGCCCCGCCCGAGGACGTGATTAGCGGTCGCAGCGCCTTGTGGCTTCCAGGCCGCGGGCGGCGCCTCGAAGCACCAGCCTGAGTGGGTTGAGAGCTTCCCGGATCGCATGCTCTGGGAATGCTGTCTGCGACATTCGATCCCCGCGCGTCGATCGCGTCAAAGGTCCGTGGTGGGTTTCTCTGGAATCAATCGAGCCGGCAAATCAGACGGGCAGGCTCGTACTAAATTTCCCAGCGCGCGCACGCCCCGATTCCCTGCAATTGACGGGCACGATTGACGGACATCTCGCCGCGACCGGCATCCACGTCATCAGCGGCACCGCCCCCCGAAGGCGAAGGTCGCGCAGCTCAAACGTGAAGCCGCGGTCGAGGGCCTGGTCCCGGCGCCATACGGGGAAATACTTCTTTTTGACGAGCACGGCCAGGCTCGCATATAATTGCGGGCTCGCATTTGTGCCGTGGGTCGTTAGCTCAGTCGGTAGAGCAGCGGACTTTTAATCCGTTGGTCGCTGGTTCGAATCCAGCACGGCCTACCAATCAAAATAGAAGAAACCACAGAGGCAAAAGCGCCCGGTCTCTCGGCAGCGCCAGTGGTGCATCGCGCCATGAAAAAGGCAATCGGCTGGCACCAATCTCGCGCCAAATTGCAGGCTGCGCTGGCCCCATTGGCACCATCATTTGTTCCCCACGCGGCGCTTTATCGCCTGAGCGGCCAGTCGCATGATGGACGTTCGCGAATTTTGCTCCGCGGGTCGAGGTGGACCGCAAAGAGAGTTCTTTCGTCCACCCAGCGCCAATGGCACCTATCACCATTTCGCGCATTTGCGCTATGCTCTGCGCGTGGGTCGTTAGCTCAGTTGGTAGAGCAGCGGACTCTTAATCCGTAGGTCGAGTGTTCGAGCCACTCACGACCCACCATCGCGCCCACCGGATCCTTGCGGCCCTGCCTGCGCCACCGCCCTCAATAGCGCAGCGTTCCTTCCTTCGACAGCACCCCGATGTCGATGTATTTCGAGCCGGAGCGGGTGTTCTGGGAGTAGCCGATGATGAAGTCCCCCAGGTCGAAGTCGCGCATCCCTTCGAGAGTCTTCATCAGCGTCTGGCCGGAGGCGCCGGAACCCGCGCGACGCAACCCTTCGGTGAGTACACGGGCGGCGATGAAGCCTTCCACGGTGTTCGGGTTGGCGGGCAGGTTTTTGGGGCCGTACTGGGCATAGACGCGCTTGAAGTCGCGGCAGACGGGTCGGTAGCAATACGCCGGATCGGGCATGACCTGAGTGAAGCCCGTGCCACGCGCATTGTCCACGCCGGCCACTTTGACGATGTTGGCGTAGTCGTTCACCGAATAACCCATCACCGGCACGTGAATGCCGGCGGCACGCAAGTCGCGCAGAAAGTTGGCGCTCACGCTGCCGGCGCTGGCCATGACGATGCCCTCGGGCTGCCTGGCCTTGAGCACGCCGATAGCGGCATCGAGATTCTTGGCGCCCCGCTCCGCCACCGCGCGGATGCTGCTGTCGAGATTGCGTTTCTTGGTCGAAGCATCGAAGGCGGCAAGACCCGCCTGGCCGAAGGCGTCGTTTTCATAGAACACCGCCAGCCGCTTGAAGCCGGTGCGAGCAAATTGGTCGACCATTTTCTCGATCTCATCGCCATAGCTTGCTCGAATGTGAAACACATAAGCATTGAAAGGCGTGCGCAAATGGTCGGCGCCGGTGTAGGGTGCGATGAGCGGCACCGCGGCGTCAGTGAGCACGCCGTGTTTCAAGAGCTCGCCGGTGTTGGCGGTGCCCAGAATGCCGAGAAAAGCGATCGGCCGATCTTTCTGCAGCGCTTCGCGCACCAGGCGCAAGGTTTCCTCGACTTTGTATTGGTCGTCATAGGCGATGAACTTGATCTTGTTGCCGTTGATGCCACCCTGAGCATTAACTTGTTCGAACCAAGCCTTGGCGCCGGCGTTCATGGCCTTGCCCAACACCGCGCGGGAAGCGGAAAAATCCGCCACCTGCACCACCACCAGGTCTTTACCCCAAGCCGCGCCGGCCAGGGCCGTCGCCATCAGTAATGCCAGCCATCGCGCCATCGTTTCTTCCCTCTCACTGCGATCAGTGCAACATAACACCGGGCAATTAACGGCAGGATTGGGGAAAACCTGCACCTCTGGCGTCAATCCCTTGCCTGGCGCGGCCGTTTGTCAGCTTTGGGGGCCTTGGGGTATAGTCGGCGCTGCCGTCATGCCCCCGCCGGGAGAGCGCGGCCCCCTTGCCGGGGCCGCCGCCGAAGGCGTATCACCCGAAAACGCTCAGGCACCAGGACCGCGTGGGGCGAGGCGCCGCTGCTGAATAAGCAGCGTGCCGCCTGCGGCAACTCTGGAGAGCGATGCGCCGCCAGCATCCACCGAAGGGGCACTCCGCGCCACCGCGCGGCAATCTCTCAGGTACCCGGACAGAGGGGTGAAGCGCGCTTTTGCGTTCAACCCAACACGGTGCCTCCATGAGCAAAGTTACCCCTCTCCACGCCGTCCACATCGCCGCGGGCGCGCGCATGGTCGATTTCGGCGGCTGGGACATGCCGCTGCACTACGGTTCGCAACTCGAAGAGCACCACGCGGTGCGTCGCGCTGCGGGCATGTTCGACGTGTCCCACATGCTGGCGGTGGACCTTGCCGGCCCCGATGCCAAGCCTTATCTGCTGCGGCTACTCGCCAACAGCGTCGAGAAGCTCAAAGATCCGGGCAAGGCGCTTTATTCCTGCATGCTCAATGCAGCCGGCGGGGTGATCGACGATTTGATCGTCTATTGCTTCTCGCCGACGCACTATCGCATCGTGGTCAATGCCGGAACGGCCGATAAAGACTTGGCCTGGATGGATGCGCAGCGCCAAAGCGCGCAAATCACGCTCACGCCGCGACGCGATCTGGCCATGATCGCCGCGCAAGGCCCGCAAGCGTGCGCGCGGGTGTGGCAGGCGCGCCCCGCCTGGCGCGCGGCCAGTGAAGCGCTCAAGCCTTTTTTTGCCGCCATGGCTCCTGGCGACGTGATGCTGGCGCGCACCGGCTACACCGGTGAAGATGGCTTCGAGATCACCCTGCCCGCGAGCGAAGCGCCGGCGCTGTGGCAAGACCTCGCCGCTGCCGGAATCCAACCCGCCGGCCTGGGTGCGCGCGACACCCTGCGGCTCGAAGCCGGCATGAACCTCTACGGCCAGGACATGGACGAAACCACCAATCCTTATGCCGCAGGCTTGGGTTGGACCATCGACCTTTCCGCTTCCCGCGATTTCGTCGGCCGCAACGCGCTTGATGCCGACCCGGCGCAGCAAATGCTGGGCTTGGTGCTGGTGGACCGCGGCGTGCTGCGCGCGCACCAGAAAGTGAGCACCGCCTTGGGCGAAGGTGAAATCACCAGCGGGGGTTTCGGCCCCACGCTCAACCAATCGATCGCTTTCGCCCGCCTGCCGCGCGGCGTGAAACCCGGCGACACGGTAAGCGTCACCGTGCGCGACAAACCGCTCGCGGCGCGAGTGGTCAAGCTGCCCTTCGTGCGCCAGGGCAAAATTCTCGTTTAATCCTTGAGGAGCCGACATGAACGTTCCAGCCGATTTGAAATACACCAAGAGCCATGAGTGGGCGCGGCGCGAAGCCGACGGCACGATCACCGTGGGCATTACCGATCACGCTCAGGAACTCCTGGGCGACATGGTGTTTGTGGAGTGCCCGGAAGTGGGCCGCAAATTGAAGCAGGGCGAAGAATGCGCCGTGGTCGAATCGGTGAAAGCCGCCTCCGACGTCTATGCCCCGGTTTCCGGCGAAGTGATCGACCGCAACGCGCTCTTGGAGACCGAACCGGAAAAAATCAACGAAGACGCCTACGGCGCCTGGATGTTCAAACTGCGCCCCGCCAACCCCGCCGAATATGACGCGCTGCTCGACGCCGCCGCATACACGGCCGTAGCCGACGAGTAGAGCGATGAATGAAGTGCAGGAGCGCGCTCGGCCGCGCTGGGATGAACTCGCCGCCGACACCGACTTTCGGGCGCGGCATTTGGGACCGAGCGCCGACGACGAAGCCGCCATGCTGGCTACCCTGGGCTTGCCCAGCCGCCGCGCGCTGATCGAGGCCGTGGTGCCGGCGCAGTTGAAGCGCCAGCGCCCCATGGACTTGCCCGAAGGCGCCAGCGAAGAGGCGGCGCTGGCGGCGCTGCGCGCCAAGGCGGCGAAGAACCGGGTGCTGAAATCTTTCATCGGCCAGGGCTACCACGGAACCTTCACGCCCGGCGTAATTCTGCGCAACATCGTCGAGAACCCCGCCTGGTACACCGCGTACACGCCTTATCAAGCGGAGATTTCGCAAGGCCGCATGGAAGCGCTGGCGAATTTCCAAACCATGATCGCGGAACTCACCGCCATGGACATCGCCAATGCCTCGATGCTGGATGAAGCCACCGCCGCCGCCGAAGCCATGACGCTGGCCCTGCGGGTAGCCAAAAACAAAAGCCGAGTGTTCTACGTCGCCGACGACGTGCTGCCGCAAACCCGCGAAGTGATCGAAACGCGCGCCGCGCCCCTGGGCATCGAGGTGCGCACCTGCACGGGCGATGAAGCGCGCGAAAACGACTGTTTCGCGGTGCTCCTGCAATACCCCGGAGTCGATGGCGAAGTGCGCGATTACGCAGCGTTTGCCGCCGACATGAAGGCCAAGAAAACTCTGCTCATCGTCGCCGCCGATCTCTTGGCGCTCACTTTGCTCAAAGCGCCGGGCGAATGGGGCGCCGATGTGGTGGTCGGCTCGGCGCAACGCTTCGGCGTGCCCATGGGCTTTGGCGGCCCGCATGCGGGTTACCTGGCGACGCGCGACGAGTTCAAGCGCTCCATGCCGGGCCGGCTGATCGGCGTCACCGTCGACGCGCAAGGCACACCCGCCTATCGCTTGGCACTGCAAACTCGCGAACAGCACATCCGCCGCGAGAAGGCCACTTCCAACATCTGCACCGCGCAAGTGCTGCTGGCGGTGATGGCCAGCATGTATGCCGTCTATCACGGCCCAGCCGGCTTGCAACGCATCGCCCAGCGCGTGCATCGCCTCACCGGGGTGCTGCGCCACGGCCTCGCGCAGTTGGGCTACGCCACCCTCAATGCCGAGCATTTCGACACCCTGACTTTGGCAACCGGCGCAAACACCGCCGCCCTGCATGCCCAGGCGGTAGCCGCCGGCATGAACCTGCGGCACATCGACGCCGAGCGGCTGGGCATCACGCTCGACGAAACCACGACCCGCGAAGATGTCGAAGCGCTCTGGGCGGTATTCGCGGGTGACCGGGCGCTGCCCTCCTTTGCCGCCATCGAAGCGCAGGTGGACTGGGGCTTCGCGCCCGCTGTGCGCCGCGGTTCGGATTTCTTGAAGCATCCGAATTTCCACCGCTACCACTCGGAAACCGAGATGCTGCGCTACTTGCGGCGGCTCGCCGACAAGGACATCGCGCTCGACCGCTCGATGATTCCGCTGGGCTCCTGCACCATGAAGCTCAATGCCACCAGCGAGATGGTGCCGGTGACTTGGCCCGAATTCGCCGCGCTCCATCCGTTTGCGCCACGCGACCAAGTGCAAGGTTCGCTGGAGATGATCCACGAGTTGGAGCGCTGGCTCGCCGCCGCCACCGGCTATGACGCGGTGAGCCTGCAGCCCAATGCGGGTTCGCAAGGCGAATACGCGGGTTTGCTGATGATCGCGGCTTATCACCGCGCTCGCGGCGAAGGCCACCGCCAAGTTTGCCTCATTCCCGCTTCAGCGCACGGCACCAACCCCGCCTCGGCGCAAATGGCCGGCATGGACGTGGTGGTGGTGGCCTGCGACGCTGCGGGCAACGTCGATCTGGAAGACTTACGCGCCAAAGCGGCGCAACATGCGCGGGACTTGGCCGCGATCATGGTCACTTATCCGTCCACGCACGGTGTGTTCGAATCGGGCATCCGCGAGCTGTGCGAAATCGTGCATGCGCATGGCGGCCAGGTGTATGTCGATGGCGCCAATCTCAACGCCCTGGTGGGCTTGGCCGCCCCCGGAGAATTCGGCGCCGACGTCTCCCACCTCAACTTGCACAAAACCTTCGCCATACCTCATGGCGGCGGCGGACCGGGCGTGGGCCCGGTGGCTTGCCGCGCCCACTTGGCGCCTTACCTGCCCGGACAT
The DNA here is from genome assembly GCA_026646885.1 of Casimicrobiaceae bacterium. Taxonomy (GTDB): domain Bacteria; phylum Pseudomonadota; class Gammaproteobacteria; order Burkholderiales; family Casimicrobiaceae; genus JACPUX01. Next base: position 283,899 of record JAPKHK010000007.1, read on the forward strand.
CGCAGCGCGCCGGAATTGGCGGGCGACGCGCGCATCGGCGCGATCTCCGCGGCGCCTTACGGTTCAGCCATGGTGCTGCCGATCTCCTGGATGTATGTGGCCATGCTGGGCCGTGCAGGGCTCACCGCCGCCACCGAGATCGCCATCCTCAACGCCAATTACGTAGCCAAGCGCTTGGCGCCCTACTACCCCGTGCTCTACAGCGGCGAAGGCGGGTTCGTGGCGCACGAGTGCATCCTCGACCTGCGGCCTTTGAAAGACGCCACCGAGGTTTCCGCCGAAGACGTGGCCAAGCGCCTCATGGACTATGGCTTCCACGCGCCGACCATGAGCTTTCCGGTGCCGGGCACGCTGATGGTCGAGCCGACGGAAAGCGAATCCAAGGCCGAGCTCGACCGCTTCATCGCCGCCATGGTCGCCATTCACGCCGAAATCCAGGCGGTGGCAAGCGGGCGCTTCGACCGGGCCGACAATCCGCTGAAAAACGCGCCGCACACCGCCGCCATGGTCATGGCCGACCAGTGGCAACACGCCTACACCCGCAGCGAGGCGGCGTTTCCTTTGCCGGAAGTCAAAGCGAACAAATACTGGCCGCCGGTGGCGCGCGCCGATAATGTCTACGGCGACCGCAACGTGTTCTGCGCCTGTATTCCGATCGAAGCATATCGCTAATCTCACGCTCGCCCGGCGGGGGGCGGTTGGTACTCGGCTTGCCGATCGACCGGGGTGTATTGGAAGCCATGCTCCAGTCTTCCTGGCGGGGTGATGCCGGTGACGTTGCCGTTGGGGTCGTAGGCGAGGTTCAGGGTGCGCGCGCCGGGGAGTGCGGCCTGGGTGACGCGCCCGGCATCGAAAGGGGCCAGGCTCACTTTTCTTTGCCCTTTCCTTGCCTCGTCATATCGGCAATTCGCCCTGCCCCGCCGCGGCCCCGTCGGCAGCGAACCTCCCAAGCCGCGGCCTGCCACGGGGTCTTGCTTGACGACGCTCGCCCACCATGGCCTCGATCTTGGCATAGAAGCGCTTGTTCCCCAGCGGCTGATTCTGGTTCAAGGCCAAGCGAATATCGTCGATCGCCTCTTGGTCCAATTGCGCCCGGATTAGTCCACAGTAGGCCGTTTGCCTTTCCTTGTCGTTTCGACCCAAAGCCAGATAGACCGCATGCGGCGTGAGCTGGGCGTTGGGCTGCCCGAGCCCGTAATGCCGGTAGCTCGTCCAGCGGTAATGAGCCGGGTCCTCCACCAGTCCCGCCCGCAGCGGATTGAGCTCGATGTAGCGCTGGCAGTTGAGAAGGTGGGTTTCGGCTTGAATCAGGGAGGACTTGTAGCGGCTGTCCCACAGCGTGCCCGTGCGCCGGTAGCTGGTGTTGATGTATTGCACGTAACGCCGACCCAAGGCGATGATGATACGGGGCACCGCCTCGGCCTGGGCCGGGCTCAGCAGCAAGTGTACGTGATTGGTCATGAGGGCATAGGCATGAAGCACACCGCCCTCTCTTTTGAGTGCTTCGCCCAGCCAGTGAAGGTAGGTTCGATAGTCCTCTTCGCCAAAAAAGCACGGCTCGCGATTGTGACCCCGCTGTACGATGTGCAGCGGGACGTTGTCGAGGTGAACTCGCGGGCGGCGGGGCATGATTGCGGCATGTTAGCAGAAATATTCGAGCCTGGCCCCTTTCATGCGTGGCCCCTTTCATGCCTTATCTTGGTCGTCATAGGTGGCGACGGAACTGCTGTTCTGTTTGGTAGCTGCGGCTGCAACCTTCGGCGGAAGTTGCCTGCAATCGGTCCGCGCCGCTTCCATTGCTATTCGGGAGGCGTCCCTTGTTCGGGTTTGATCCCACTGGTTCTTCTGCCAAAGAACCGCAGAAGTAGAGACCGCACGAGACCTACAAAGCATGTCCCGATCCATACCCAGCCAACTGCGAGCGTGATCAGGAAAGCAATGCCTGCGCCTTGAGCACTCGCCAGCCATCCCGCCACCGATGCTCGATGGCCCCCAAGTATCGCATCTGCCATGAAATTGACCAGGGTCACCGGAATTCCCACGGCCAACCCTTTTGCTGCCGCAATGGGATTGTTCATGAAGGCGGAACCCTTCTGAATGAAGTGGGTTGAGGAAACGGCTACCAATGCGCAAGCAATTACCGCGTAGGGCCCAGCGAAGTTCTCGTCAACGCCCGCTGACCACAGAAGGAGATAGCTGCCGGTCCCGACGCACGCCAATCCCAGCGCAGTAGCGGTGAGATGCATCTTAGTCAAATATCGAACACCCGCAGTTGGCAGCAGCCAGGGCATCTGCGGACGTACCGAAGATGGTAAAGAACTCGCCGGCCAAGAAAGCGGCGAGACTGACGTACCCGGCGGCGCCGGTCACGCTGGCGTACAGGAGTTCCTCCATAATAAGCGCATCGAGAAAGCCAATTCCGTACGTTGCGAGTATCTTCTCGATCGATATGTCACGCAGGGTTCGCCATTGACCCGCCGCGCGCGTCTTCGATATGAACCCGAATAGGCTACTAAGGTCCGCCGCCGACCCGACGAATTCCCCATAATTCTCTCGGAGCCAGTCCAATTTACATTTGCGGCACCGACTGTCCTCGTTGCACTCCGCATCGGCGGCGCCCGGGCTAAGTCCTGAATAGTCTTTGCGAGAGACGGGGTTGCCGTCACTATACATGTACAGATTCCACTCTCCGCCTTGAAACCCAATCGGATCCTTTGCCGTCCACCGTCCCGTCTGGGCATCGTAATCCCGCGCGCCGAAGCGCACAAGTTTCGTTTGCGGGTCGTAGAGTCCGCCGGCAAAGCCGAATGGCTGGAAGCCGGGGTGGGTGTCGGTGAGCACCTTGCCAAACTCGTCATAGTCGATGCGCTGCGCGATCTCGCCGCTCGCGGCATCCACGACCATGCGCACGCTGCCCAGGTGGTCGGTGATGAGCCGATAGGTCTTGCCGCCCTTTTGCATGTGCTCGGGCACGTTCACTTTGGTGCCGTAGACGAAGCGGCTCACCAGGCTGCCGCTGCCGTCGAACTCGGCGGCGATTTTGAGTTGGTCTTGGTAGAGCCAGCCTTGGGTGAGGACACCGTTGACCTTCTTGCCCACCCGGCGGTTTTTGCCATCGATCAGGTAGTCGATCTGCGTGCTGTCGGGCAGCGTGACTGAGCGCAGGTTGCCAAAGGCGTCATAGACGTACTGCGTGATTTGGCTGCCTTCGGTTTTCTGGGTGAGCGTGCCGTTTGCGGTGTAGCTGTAGGACGTGCCGGCGTAAGTGAGCAGGCGGTCTTGGTCGTCATAGGTGGCGATGGGGCTGCCATTGAGTTCGACCCGGTTGCCGTTGACGTCATAGCCGTAGCTGCGGGTGAGGCTGCCGTTTTGCGTGACGGTGGAGAGGCGCCCGGCTGGGTCGTATTGGTACTGGAATGCCGTGGCGACGCCACCGACGGTTTCATCCTTGGCGGTGATGCGGCCTAGGGGGTCATAGCTCAGGGTGTAATGCAGCAGCGGGCTCGCGTTGTGGCTGGCCTGGAAGCTCGCCAGTTCGCCGAAGGGGTTGTAGGCCTGGGTGGTGGTGAGGTTCTGTAGGCTCGTGCCAGTAACGAGGCCGCTCGCCGTGTCGCGGGTAAGGGTGAGGTCGCCCGCTTGGGTCAGGAGGCCATCGGGGTCGTGGGCGAGGAGGACGCTTTGGCCGTTGACGCTGATGACGGTGATGCGGAAGTTCTCGTCATGGGTGAAGGCAATGCTGCCGGCAACGGGGCCGGTCAGGGTTTCTTGTTTCTTGAGCCTGCCGTCGTGCACGAAGGCCAGATTGAGACCGCCGGTTTCGATGCTTGCCAGGAGCCCGGTGGTGGTTTGGTAGCCGTAGTGGATGGCCTCACCACTGCCGGGGCTGGAGGTAATGGCCTTCAACCGGCCGGCGGTGTCGTAGGCCAAGCTCACTCCGCTGCCGTCGGGGCGGTGGGTGGCGATGAGCTGTTGGTCGCGGTTGTAGGTGTATTGCGTCTTGGCGAGCGGCAGGCCGGCGGCGGGCGGTTGGTACTCGGCTTGCAGATCGACCGGGGTGTATTGGAAGGCATGCTCCGGCCGGCCCGGCGGGCTGATGCCGGTGACGTTGCCGTTGGGGTCGTAGGCAAGGTTCAGGGTGCGCGCGCCGGGGAGTGCGGCCTGGGTGACG
>JAPKHK010000070.1 GCA_026646885.1 Casimicrobiaceae bacterium
GGTCGAACAACCTGCTGCCGGCCGAAGTGACCGACCGGGTGGTTCGGGTGGCGGCAGGCAGTAACCACACGCTATTCGTCAAGGAGGACGCCACGCTCTGGACGATGGGCAACAATTCGCGCGGACAATTGGGCGACGGCACCACGACCCAGCGCACTACGCCGGTGGCGGTGGGCTCCCTGAGCGGGGTCGTGGAGCCTGGAATTTCCTCCTATTCGCTGCACACCCTGGCCCGGAAGGACGACGGCACCGTGTGGGCGTGGGGAGACAATCGATTCGGCGCGTTGGGCGATGGTACACTTCCGGAGATTCGGCTTTCGCCGGCCGTGGTCCCGGGTCTGTCGCAGGCGGCCGCCATCGTGGGAGGCAATTGTCGAAGCCTGGCCCGGAAGAGCGACGGCACGCTCTGGGCCTGGGGTCTCAACGACAAGGGCCAGTTGGGCGACGGCTCCGGCGTATTCTTCCGCGCCACTCCCGTGCTCGCGGTGTTGACGGAGCCGGCGACGATCGCGACC
>JAPKHK010000071.1 GCA_026646885.1 Casimicrobiaceae bacterium
GCTTCCGCTGTCCCCGCGAGGTCCTCCTGTGCGACCTCGTCCCCGCCTGACTCGCGCGCGCCTTCGTCGCCCAGGCCTGATCGCGCGTCGCGTCATCAAAGCGGAACTGATTTCGTTGCACGGCCCAGTGCGCCTCGTTGGGCCTCAGGTTGCATCGGCAGCCTCATCGTCGGCGAGGTGGTCTGAGCAACGCAAGCGTTGGTTGTGCAGTTCAGGGAGCCCCGTCCTGCGGAGTACCCTCGCGGCGCTGTCCCCGGCGCCTGGCGACTTTCAGTCGCTCGACGACCAAGTGCTGGAACGCGCAGTCGGTGGGCGGGCACAAGCGGAGACTCCGCTGATCTGCAGAAGCGCCCGGTGTTCGCCGGTGAGGCTGAAGCGCTGGCTTGTCCAACCGCCGAACGCGCGCTGGCCGTTGCGCGGAGTGTCGACCCGCACCGTTGGAGTGCCCCAAGACCGCGGGCCCGTTTCGGCTTTTTTGCGGCGGAACGCGGCTCGAGCCACGCCTTCATCGT
>JAPKHK010000072.1 GCA_026646885.1 Casimicrobiaceae bacterium
GCCCCGCCCGACGACCCGGTGCTGGCGGCGCGCGTCGAGCACATGCAGAAGCAGGGCCTGAGCCCCTTCGTGCACCACCAGCTGCCCAAGACCGTGATCAACATGAAGCAGGGCGCCGGGCGGCTCATCCGCAGCGAGCGCGACCGCGGCGTGCTGTGCATCTGCGACCCGCGCATGATCGACAAGTCCTACGGCAAGGTGGTGTGGCGCAGCCTGCCGCCGATGCGCCGCACGCGCGCCGAGGCCGACGCGGTGGCCTTCCTCGAGAGCCTGCCGCCGCCGCGCCAGGGCGGCTGAGCTGGGTCAAGGGTGGCGGGCGGCGCTCTGTTGTATCCTTCGGGACTGCTCAATTCACGCCGTGGGGCGATGTCTCGATGAAAGTCTTCGGTTTCGCCGGCTGGTCCGGTTCCGGCAAGACCACCCTGGTCGAAAAGCTGATCCCCGAGCTCACCGCGCGCGGCCTGCGCGTGTCGGTGATCAAGCACGCCCACCACGGCTTCGACCTCGACA
>JAPKHK010000073.1:0-229 GCA_026646885.1 Casimicrobiaceae bacterium
GGGGGGATCATACCGCTCCAGTTCGATGATCCGTCGCCGAGCCGCGTGGGTTGTCGACGCCGGATTCGCGCCAGCCGCGCCTCCGGCGAAGCGCAGGCGGCGCAGCTCGCACATCGAGGCTCGAAAGTTTTTTTCAAAAGGCTTTGACTTCTCCGGGGAAGGCCTCTATAGTGCGGGGCTTCCCGGATGGAGGGATACCCAAGCGGTCAACGGGATCAGACTGTAAATC
>JAPKHK010000073.1:238-510 GCA_026646885.1 Casimicrobiaceae bacterium
TCGAATCCTTCTCCCTCCACCAAGTTTCAGTCGTGCCGTGCTCGTCACGGTCGGCGTGGCAAATGCAGTGTATGGCTGCGAGTTGTGATAGGCGCGGAGTTGCGCGCAGGCAAGAGAACACAGTTGCAGGCGTGTGCGGGTGTAGCTCAATGGTAGAGCAGAAGCCTTCCAAGCTTATGACGAGGGTTCGATTCCCTTCACCCGCTCCAGGTTCGCTGCGGTTTGCGCGAGGTTTCGGGGCCCATGTAGCTCAGTGGTAGAGCACTCCCTTG
>JAPKHK010000074.1 GCA_026646885.1 Casimicrobiaceae bacterium
CTTCGAGCGCGGCCACCGCCTCGCGCGTGCCGAGCCTGCCGAGCCCCTCGACGAGCGCGTCGCGCGCCACGTCGGGCGCGGTCTTCAGGGCTGCGCGCACTTTGCCCGCGATCTCGGCGCTCTTGCTCGCCTCGACCCTCGAGAGCACGCCCGAGAGCGCGACGCCGAGCGCGCCGAGGGCCCCGCCCAGCACCACGCGGCCGCTCACGCGCGCGCGCAGGACGGCGGCCTCGAGCGCGACATTGATCACCGCCGCGAGCGAGAACAGCACCGCGAGCAGGCCGGTGCCGACGTACATCGCCGCATAGTAGAACAGCGCGAAGTTGAACGAGAACAGCGTCGCGCCCATGACCGCGAGGCGCAGGTGAACGGCGGCCGGAAGGCCGAAGCGCTCGCCGCGCAGCCCTGCGACGGCGAGCAGGATCAGCGCGCCGACCAGCGGGCCGGCCAGGCGCTCGCTGCCGCCCAGGATGACCAGCGACATGATGAAGATCGACTCGTGGAGCGCGA
>JAPKHK010000075.1 GCA_026646885.1 Casimicrobiaceae bacterium
GAGCTCGGCCTCGCGCAGGTCACGCGCGGCGCGCAGCAGGCGGTGGTGCAGCTCTATCGGGCGCTGGGCGGTGGGTGAGGCTGGCCGGGCACCCGACGGTCGCGGGCGTTGCGAGGCGCAACAAAAAAGCGCCCCGGAGGGCGCTTGATCGCTGGTGTTCTGGCGGACAGGGCGGGATTCGAACCCGCGTTGGGATATTATCCCAAACACGCTTTCCAGGCGTGCGACTTAAACCACTCATCCACCTGTCCGGTGAAGCGCGGCATTATAGCCGCAAGGGTGGGGATAAGAAAGCGCTTTTTGTGCGCTGCTCTCCCTGCCGTCGCCCCTCCGCCGTCCGCCGCTCCTCCGCTCTCGGTATGCCTTACTGCCGCAGCGCCTCGAGCTGCGCTGCGACTTCGCCGGCCAGGGCTTCGAGTTCGGCGTCGAGCTCGGCCAGCAAGGGATGGTCTCGCGCGATGCAGATATTGGGGTGGGCCTTGCAGTGCGCCTCGATCTTCTTCACC
>JAPKHK010000076.1 GCA_026646885.1 Casimicrobiaceae bacterium
GCTGGCCGAGTACCTGCGCTGGAGCGTCGATCATAAGATCATCGGCGTTCAGTACATGGCCAGCGTCGCCGAGTTCGGTCGCATCATCGTGGCGCGCCGCGGCGGCCATCCGGTCTACCTGTCGCAGGTGGCCGACGTGATCGACGGCGAGGAAGAGCCCGAAACCAGCGCGCTGGTCGACGGCGAGCGCGCGATCGCGCTCGACGTGGTGCGCGCGCAGGGCGAGAACACGATCGCCGTGGTCGACAGCGTGCACCGCACCGTCCGCAGTCTCGCCGCGGAACTGCCGCCGGACGTCACCATCTCGGTGGTGCGCGACGCCTCGACCGCGATCCGCAACTCGGTGTCGAGCGTGCAGCGCAACATCGTCGAAGGGGCGCTGCTCACCGTGACGATCGTGTTCCTGTTCCTCTCGTCGTGGCGCTCGACGGTGATCACCGGCCTCACGCTGCCGATCTCGCTGATCGGCACCTTCCTCGTGATGTTCGCGATGGGCTTTTCGATCA
>JAPKHK010000077.1 GCA_026646885.1 Casimicrobiaceae bacterium
CTTCGATTATCCCGACGGCGAGCTGCCGGTCAACGACGAAGTGAAACTGAGAATCTGTGATGCCGTCCGCCAGTTGCAGCCTGACCTCGTCATTACGCATTGGCAGGGCAGCTTTCATCGCGATCACCGCAATTGCCACGTCAATGCGATGGAAGGCGTGTTTTGGGCGGCGCTGCCGGGAATCGTGCGTGCGCTGCCGCCGCATTGCATCACCGCGCTGTATTACGCGGAGAATTGGGAAGACCCATACGACTATCAGCCGGATTTGTGGATCGACATCAGCGAGGTGTACGATCAATGGATGGCGGCCCTGCGCGAGCATGCCCTCTTCCGCGGCGAAGTCGCCCGTTTCGACTATCTACAATACTACAGCGGCCTGACGGCCATGCGCGGCGCCGAGGTGGGCTACCAACGCGCGCAGACATTCGCGCTGCCGCCGATTTCACGCAAACGCGGCTTGCCGTTCTTTCCGGTGGATGAACCGGTGCTGGTGTTCTGAGATCTAT
>JAPKHK010000078.1 GCA_026646885.1 Casimicrobiaceae bacterium
CGCCTGGTCGCCGCCGCCGGCGACGCGCGCCTGGCGCTGCTCACCGTCGAGATGGACAATCCCACCGGCTATGGCCGCATCCCGCGCGACGCCGCCGGCAAGGTGGTGCGCATCGTCGAGGAGAAGGACGCTTCCGACGACGAGCGCCGCGTGCGCGAGGTAAACACCGGCATCCTGGTCGCCCCGGTCCGCCACCTGCGCGCCTGGCTCGGCCGCATCGGCAACGACAACGCCCAGGGCGAGTACTACCTCACCGACATCATCGGGCTGGCCGTGGCCGACGGCGTCGAGGTGACCACCGTGCAGCCCGACGCCTTCGCCGAGACGCTCGGCGTCAATAACAAGATGCAGCTCGCCGAGCTCGAGCGCATCCACCAGGGCAACATCGCCCGCCGCCTGATGGAAGAGGGCGTCACCCTGATCGACCCCGCGCGTATCGACGTGCGCGGATCGCTCCTCGTCGGCCGCGACGTCGAGATCGACGTCAACTGCGTGTTCGAGGGC
>JAPKHK010000079.1 GCA_026646885.1 Casimicrobiaceae bacterium
AACCGGTACCCGTCTGCCTGCGGGAGTATCCTCCTCCCGACGATGAAGGTTCCAGGCGCTGTTTCACGTGAAACAGCGCCCCTGTCCCCCGAGGTCTCCCTTGCCACTACGTACGGCCATCGCCAACCAGAAGGGCGGCGTCGGTAAGACCACGACGGCAATGAACCTCGCCGCCGTCCTTGCCATTGGAGGGCGCAGGACCCTCCTCATCGACTTCGACCCCCAGGGGAATGCCACGACCGGGCTCGGGCTTCCGAAGGACCCCGCCCGGGGGACGATGGCGGCCGTGAGGGGAGTCGTCGACGGGGTCCTGTCCCCCACCCCCGTCGAGAAACTCCAGGTGCTGGCCTCCTGCCCTGACCTCGTCGAGGCCGAGGGGCTTCTGTCGAGGAAGGAGGGGCGCGAGAGGGTCCGTGCTGCGCTGGACACCATCGGGGCGGATTTCGATGAGGTCTTGCTCGACTGCCCCCCCTCCATGGGCGGTGCTCGACATTCCCGATGTC
>JAPKHK010000008.1 GCA_026646885.1 Casimicrobiaceae bacterium
GTGATGGTGGTGAGGCGGCCACGCGGGTCGTAGCTGTAGTTCACGGGGGCGATGCCGGGGATTTCTGAGCGGGTGGGTCGGCCTTGGACATCCACACTCAGCGTGCTCACCCGGCCGGCGGCGCTGGTGTTCGTGAAGCGCCGCGCGGCGGCATCGAACACGCTGCTGAAGCTGCGGCCGTTGATGCTGCGCGTGGTGGTTTCGTCGATGAGACTCAGGGGGTTGTTGGCGTCGGCGAGGTTGGCGGTGACGCTGGTTTGGGTGACGGAGGTGAGCCCGCTCGGGAGGGCAACGCGCGTTTCGGTGTTGATGGGCGACTGCAAACCAAAGCGCGGGTCGGGGCCTTTGGTGACGGTGGTGACGGTGCCGTCGGCCGCGGTGCTGCGGGTGACACCGTCGATGCCGATTTCGGCGATGCTGACCGTGCCATCGGCCGCGGTGTTGGTGCGGCGTTCGTCGCCGGTGGGGAGGTTTTCGATGCGGTAGGTTCGGGCGCGGCCTTCGGCGGAGCTCAAGGCGACGACCCGGCCATTCGATTCGGCGGTTTCCGCGAGACTCCAAAAGCCTCCGGCAGCATTTTCGTCTTTGATGAGGCGGCCGGAAGCATCGTAGCTCATGGTCGAGGCTTGCCCGCGCGGACTCTCGAATCGTGTCAGCAACCCGCTGGCAGTGTAGGCCATGCGATGCGTTTCCCCCGCCGGGTTGACGATTGAGGCCAGCCAGCCGTTCTGGTCCAGGCTCAAGGTCGTGCGCTGTCCGTCGGGCGCCACTATGGCTAGGGGGTTCCCGACAGCATCGCGTTCGATGCGGGTCGAGTTGCCGTCGCCGTCTTGAATTCCGGTTAGCAGGCCGTTGGTGTAGCTGAAACTCTGTAGAACCGTGCCGATTCTGGCGTTCAGCGTCTCCGTATGCCTCCCCATACCGTCGAATCGATAGAGCTCTGTTCCGTCCTTAGATGAAACGTCGAAGTCCCCCGCATTAAACCCGGGGAGCGCTGGTTCAACACGAACAAGGCGGTGGTGGGCGTCGTCGGCAACGTAAAGGACTCCTTCGGGCCCTACCGCGATGCAGGAGGGTTGAAGGCTCTGCTTCGCACCTGTTGCTCCCTCGACAAATGGTCCCCAGCCCTGCGAGCTATGCGCGAGCGCCGAGATCCTTCCGTCCGGTGTAACTCGCCTCAGCGTCTTTGCTGAGCTATCACCAATGAAAAGGGTTCCGTCCCGGGCCACCGCGAGGCTGCTGGCCAGAAGCGTTGCATCTACCGCCGGGCCACCATCCCCGCTGCCCGGTTCCTGATAACCCCACTTTCCGGCGACGGTTCGAATTCTTCCGAATGCATTGACTCTCCGAACGCGCTGCCAGTCCGCAATGTAGATGTCATCATCCGGACCTACACCGATGGCGCTGGCGGCAAGTGACAAACCAGCGAGAGCTGCGGGCCCACCATCACCATTGTCGACGCCCGGCTCGCCGTAATCGCCCGTCGCCGGCTCCTCGCCACTTCCGACGATAGTAACTATGTTGCCATCCGTCCCCACACGCCGAACGCGGCGATAGTCCAATATGAGGAGACTCCCATCGCGCGTGACCGCAAGTGAGCGCAAGTAGTCACCATTAAGGCTCGCCTCTGTAGCAGGACCTCCGTCACCGCTGAAACCCTGAAGTCCATTGCCGGCGATTGTTCGAATGCTGCCGTCGCCGCCGACGCGACGAACGCTGTGGGTCCCGCGATCCGCAATGTACAAGACGCCGTCACCCCCTACCGCGAGCGCTGTTGGCTTGAGATCCACCTGCGTGGCCGGAACCCCCTCCTCATTCTTCAAGGTCGCTTTGCGCGCCCGCTTGCCGCCTGATGCCGCTCCTACCGGCTCGGCGGAAGGCGCTTTCGCATCCTCGCCTCCTGAACTCCGGGGTTTCCCAGCAACCGTTCGGAGAATGCCATGCGGGTCTACCGAACGGACAGTGTCGGTGAAAGCATCGACGAAGTAGACGGTACCGTCCGCGGCAACAGCAATCGCCGATGGCGTTGCAGCCGCCTCGCGCGCCAATCTGCCGTCATCGGCAATCGAGGACAGATGATCCCCAGTGCCGGCATGTGTGCGAACAACGGCGCGATTCTTGGGATCCGAGATGCCCCGCGTGATGCCGTCACCATCGCGAAGGCTTCTAGCAACCGGGTCGAACACCTTGTGGGCGTCCAGGCTCCAACCACCGAACCCCAGGGGCCGCGAGTCAAGATGTGGAATTGGTCGAGTCTTTTCGAAAGACGCACCGGAATATTTTCCTAGAGCCGCATCGACGGTCCATAGGTAGGGGATGATCGGCTCAACGCAGAACTCTCGAAACGATGATACGAAGCGGCTGAATATGGCTTTGTCCCCTCTTGTATCCGTTGGGACCGCCGAGCCCGCACTGACGGTGGGCCTTCGGTAGAAACGAGGCCAGCAGAAGAACGACGGATAGACGTATTCAACCAGAACGTCTAAGTATTGTCCGCCATAGGGTTGGCGCCCGAACGCGTCAAGCCCGTCCCACTCGAAGTAGTAACGCTGGTTGGGTTGTGGTGGGAAGTGATGTACGAGTTGCTTTCCCGCGATTTCCAGGGTTAGAACGATCTGCTTAAGGCTAGCTGGAACTCGATCGCCACTGAGTTGGATACTGAGCCCCTTTCCACGCCCAGGAACTCTGTCGCTTCGGTAATTCAGTGTATATGCCGTGCCGAGAACTGCGACACGTTCGCCCAATACCCTATTCTGAACAGTTACTATTGACCCCGGACAGTCGTCACAATCCTCCTTCGGATCTTCATCAGACGGGGGCGGTTCCTTCGGAGGTTCAGCGTCAGGGGGTACGTCATGAGGCCAATTGCAGTCGAAGGGCGAGAAATGATCTGTCTGAAAGCGCCAGAAGGAGTCACCGATGGCAAAATGCTCGGCGATTCGTGTTAGTTCGTTTGAATCTATTCCGACTTCTATAAGTAACTGCGGCGTTGCTGCCGAACCAGAACCGTCAACATCGAGTTCTGCCTTGCCGTTCTGGACCCCGAGCAGTGCGATCACCCGGCCATCTGTAGTCGGTATCCAAGCGGGACGCTCCCGGTCATACCACCCGACCGGGACTGGCCCGCCAACCGGGAAGCCGATAAAGTTGTCCACATACACCGCCACCGGCTGGCTGAACTGCACGCTCTTGGCGCCCGCGTAGAAGGCTTCGTCGGCCGACAACTCGACGGCGTAGGTGTAGGCGCTGGCCGGCGGCAGTTCGCCAGGCATGGCTTGCGGGCCGTTGGGGCGGACGGTGTATTCGGTGGCGCGGAAATGCAGGGTGTCGAGCGGCACCTGGCTACCATCCGGGAGCACCATTGCCGCCGTGGTGCCGGCGGGGAAGAAGACGGTGGCCGAGCGCGTTCCCCGCTCGTCGCTCACCACACCGCCACGGGCCAGCTGCGGCACGTTTGAAGAAAGCGTAATGGGGGTGACGTTGTGGTCCAGCGGAATCAGCACCACCTCGGGGGCGATGGCATAGTCCTGCCATGGCACTTGCAATTGCCGCTGCGCGGGCAAATAGCCTGGCTTCTCGAAGTTCAGCGTCAGCGTGCCGCCGCCGTTGACCACCATGTCGAACATGCCATCGGCGCGCGAGCGCGTTTGCCCGAACTCCGGGTGCCCGAGAATGGTGACGGTGGCGCCGGAGAGCGGCTGATTGTCGCGGGAGAGGAGTTTGCCGCGCATCACCGCCGCGCGCTTGGCGTCGATGGTGTCGGGGTTTACCCCGGTTTGAACGGGGTTGGCGCCGGTGTAGAGAAACTTGGCGGTGATGCCCGGTACCGCGGGCAGGGTGGGGTCGATGGGCGGGGCGATGGTGGCCGGATCGGGCGGTAACGGGGGCTCCGTCACTCGCACTTCGGTCGTTGCGGTGGCGGAAAGCTCGCCATCGGACACCGTGACCCGAAACACATACACGCCGGCCTGCACGAAATGGGCGGTGGTCCTCGCCTCATTGCGACGGGCAATCCACGCCGCCGCGGGACCGGACTCCTGCACCCAGGCGTAGCTGAGCGGCCCGGGCAGGCCATCATCATTGGCCGTGGCCTGGAGCGTTGCCACGCTGGGCAAGACGATGTTTTGCGAGGGCGAAAGACTCAGCGTCGGGGCCTGATTGCCCGAAGTGCGATGCACCTGGCGCGTTTGCGTTTGCACCTGCCCATCATCCGCACGCGTGGCGGTGATAGTCAGTGTGTTGGGCCCCAGAGCGAGCGGCACTTCGACGCTGAAATCTTGACCGGTGATGCTCGCCGCAATGCCGTTGACGCTGACACTCGCACTCGTGGCGTTGCTGAAGCTGCCGCGCACCATCACGGTGGCGGTGCTCACGGTGGCGTGGTCCTCCGGCGCGCTAAGGGTGAGGGCGAAGGCGGCATAGGTGAGGTTCACCACCGCCGTGGTGCTATTGGCAGCGGGGTCGGTAGCGACCAGGCTTTGGGTATTGAGCCCGGCGTTGAGCGTCAGCGGGAAGTTGAAATTCGGCCCGGCTTGCGGCGTGGCACCCCCCAGGGTGATGGTGGCGTTGGCCTCATCGACGCTGCCGGTGAGATTAGTGTTCGGGCGAAAGAGCACGCTGCCCGAAGGCGGGCTGATGGTGGTGAAGCGCGGCGCGATGGTGTCGATGGTAAAGCTCGCGCTCACGGTGTTGGAGGTAGCGCCGTCGCGGTCAGTGAGCCAGGCGGAGAATTGGTTCAGCCCCTCGGGCAGCGGGCTGACGGTTTGCCAGCGGGCTTGCCCGGCGCCGGCGCTGCCTTCGAAGGCTGCGCCGTTGATGAGGCCCAGCAGGCGGTAGCCGGGGTCGTAGTTCGCCGCCAGTTGGCAGGGCAGCCCTTGGCAGCGGGTCTGGTAGGTGAATTGCAAGGCCGGAGTGGCCTGGTTCAATAAGGCGCCGGCCGCGGGCTGGACCAGCACCAGGTTGGCCTGGGGCAGGCCGATGCCCAGGGCGTAGGGGTTGCTGCCGACATTGAGGGTTTTGTTGATGGCGCCGCTGGTGATGTCGAGTACATAGACTTTGCCGCTGGAGTGCCCGGCGGCATACACCCGGCTGCCTTCGGGGTGCACGCCCAGGCCCAGCGGATAGGCGCCGGCAGGCAGCAGCGTGGGGGTGAATGCGCCGCTGGCCAGATCCACCCGGGCGATGCTGCCGGCACCGCTGCCGGTGAAGTTGGCGACATAGAGCGCGGTTTCTTCGGGGTCGAGCGCAAGGCCCGCGGGCTGGGTGCCTACCGCCAGGGTTTGCAGCACTTGGCCGCTGGCCCCATCGAGCACATAAACGGCGTTGCTACCGCGGCCGCCGACGTACACCCGGCTGCCGTCGCGCTTGACCGCCACCGCGGCCGCTTGGCTGCCGGGCGGCAAGGGCCAGACGGTGTGGGCGAAGGTGGCGGCATCGATGACGCTGACGCCGGCGCCGGTAGCGACGAAGATGCGCGCGCCGTCGCGGCTCACCGCCACGCCTTGGGGCTCAGTGCCGACCGGCACTCGGGCGGTGAGGCTCAAGCTTACGGTGTCGATCACCAGCAGGTGATCGGCGGCGTCGGCGCTGACATAAACACGGGTGCCGTTGGGGGAAACGGCGACCCCCAAGGGCCGGTAGGGCAGCGCCAGGGTATCGAGGACGGTGAGCGTTTCGGCATCGTACACCGCCAGGCTGTTGGCGCCGCTCAGGGCGACATAAACCCGCCGGGCGTCGGGGCTCACCGCCAGGCCCTTGGGGACGGGGCCGGTGGGCACGGTGGCGCGCAGGGCATCGGCGCCGGTGTCGATGACGCTCAAGGTTTTGCCGCCCGCGTTGCTGAGGTAGGCCAGCGGTCCGGGCGCGGGCGGGGGTGCCGCGGCGGCGGCCACTTGCAGGTGTGCGGTGGCGGAGCTGGCGTTGGTGCCCAGGCGGTTGTAGGCGATGGCGGTGACACTGGCCGCACCGAGGCTCGGGAAGGAGTAGCTGGCGGTATAGGCGCCGTTGCTCGGGGCGCTGGCGCCGCCGATCCAGCTCCCGGCGGCGTTCTTGAAGACGACATTGTCGATGCCGATGCCATCGGGGTCGCTGACCACGGCGCTCAAGGGGGTGGGCACACCCTTGGCGACAGTGCTGCCGGCGCTCGGCGATATCACGCGGATGCGCGGCGTGTGCCGCACGGTGATCGCCGGGGCGTCGGCGCGGGCTTGCTGGCCCAAGCTGTCGGTGACCACCACGGCAAGCTCGTAACTGCCCGGCGGCACGTGCGTCCAGTGGTAGTTGGGCGCGCTGCTCGCGAAGCTCGCCAAGGGCACGGGTTCGCCGGCGCGGAAGAACTCGACCTTGGCCAGCGTGGCCGGGGCTGTGGCACGAACCGTGGCCCCCAGGCGTATGGTGGCGGGGTCGAGGCAAGGGGCGACGCAGTTGGCTTGGAAGGAAGTGACTTGCGGCGGGCCGGCCAATACCCCGGCCGCCGGAACAGCCACCAAAAACAGCAGCGCCAGCCGGGAGAGCCGGCACGACACGGCGGTCGCTAAGCGCTGGAGGAGACGCTCAGCAACGCGCGACGCGGCGCTTGCGGCTTGCGGCTTGCGGCTTGCGGCTTGCGGCTTGCGGCTTGCGGCTTGCGGCTTGCGGCTTGCGGCTTGCGGCTTGCGGCTTGCGGCTTGCGGCTTGTGGCTTGTGGCTTGTGGCTTGGGCGTCGGAAAGGTCGAGACGGTTCCGCGATGTGTAAACCCGTGCCGTGTTCATGCCAAACCTCCCTGCCGGTATTCGATTGACCGTTGCCGATTTGTTTCTGGTTGTCGCTGCTGTCGGAATCCTTGCCGCTCAGTAGCTGGTTGTCAGCCTATCATATGTCAACATTGTTTCGCAAGTAGGCATATTTGCACCACACTCGAACTAGATCGACTTCCTTTCTTGAGCGCCTAGTCTCATCGGCCTCTTTTGCTCTCACCAGCGAGGCCCCTTGCTTTCCGTGCTAGCTAGTGTGCCGCGCCTCTGCGAGTGCGATTCCCGTCGATAGGGCACGCTCCGCGGCGGCTGCCCGATTTCCTCAACGACAATACGGCGCGTCGCGTTGCAATGTCACAATTGCAGGTCGAGCGACAAGGGTAAGGGCAGGGCAGTCGGCAGGCGACCGAGCTTCATGCACGATCGCCGGGCCAGGTCCACGGCCCGATACCGCACATGTCCTCAGGGGAAGCCATGGGGAACATGGCTTGTTGGCAAATCGCGATCATTGCGCCTCGCGCAGAGTCGGCTCGAGGTCCATCGCCTCGCGCACCAAATCGCCCACACGGCGCGCTTCGCCTGCTTCCGTGTAGGGCCCCATCTGCACCCTGAACAAACCTTGTCCTTGCACGATGTGCGCATTCTCGCCCAGCCAAACCACGTGCGACTGCACGTGTTTCAAAAAGGTTTCGGCATTGGCGAAGTTGCCGAAGGCGCCCAATTGCAGGTAGTAGCCGGCGCGCTCCTCGGCCACGGGAAGGGCCACTGGACGAGTCGCGGCAAGCGGCGGCGAAATTGGCGCTGGTGGCGGCAAGCGCGGTGTCGCTGCCGCCGCCGTAACCGGCTCGCTCTTTTCACCGGGAAGAATCGCCTCCACCAGCACTTCGCCGCTACCTTTCTGGGCAATGCCCAGCTTGTGCGCCGCGGCGTACGAGAGGTCGATGACGCGCCCGGCGTGAAACGGTCCCCGATCGTTCACCCGCAGCACCACGCTGCGGCCATTGGCGGGATTGGTCACGCGCGCGTAGCTGGGCAGGGGCAGCGTGGGGTGGGCGGCGCTCATGGCATACATGTCGTAGGTTTCGCCAATGGCGGTCTTTTGGCCGTGAAATTGCCGCCCGTACCACGAAGCGATGCCGCGTTCTTGGTAGGGCCGGTGCGCCGTCGCCGGCACGTACTCGCGTCCGAACACGGTGTAGGGCCGGTTGGCGAAACGATGCAAGGGCTCGTAGCGCGGCTGGAGGTCGGGTATGGCGTCCAGGTTTGCCGGCGGGTTTGAACCCGGGCCGTCGTTTTGATAATAGGCACCGCGATGGGCTGCTCCGGGTGCCGCGGCACTGGCCGACTCGCGCGGGCTCGGCCCGGCACAGGCGGTCAACAACAGGGCATACACGGCAAGCCAGCGTACCATCAAGATTTCACCAGCTTGCGATGGGTCTGCACGCTCATGAGGATGCCGATGCCAAGAAACAGCGTCACCAGCGCCGTACCTCCATAGCTCACCAGCGGCAGGGGTACCCCCACCACGGGCAGAATGCCGCTGACCATGCCCATGTTCACGAAGGCGTAGGTGAAGAACATCAGGCTGATCGAGCCGGCAAGCAGCCGCCCAAACAGGGTCGAGGCGTTGGCGGTGATCAGCAGACCGCGGCCAATGAGCAACGTGTAGAGCGCGAGCAGCACGATATTGCCCAAGAGACCGAACTCTTCGCCGTAGACCGCAAAAATGAAATCGGTGTGGCGCTCGGGAAGAAAGTCGAGATGCGCCTGCGTGCCTTGTAGCCAGCCTTTGCCCAGCACGCCGCCGGAGCCGATGGCAATGGTGGACTGGATGATGTGGTAGCCCGCCCCCAAAGCGTCGCGAGTGGGGTCGAACAGCGTGAGGATGCGCTCGCGTTGGTAGCCATGGAGCAGCGGCCATAACAGGGGCAAAGTCGCGCAAGCGGCAGTTCCAAGCACGGCGATGACTTTCCAGGAAAGACCCGCCAGGAACAACACATATGCCCCGGCCGCCGCAATCAGCAACGCGGTGCCCAGATCGGGCTGGCGAACAATCAGGAACATGGGGAGTCCGATCAGCAGCGCCGCTACCGCGAAATCGCGCAACCTGAGACTTGCTTCGCGCTTTTCAAAATACCAGGCAAGCATCAGCGGCAGGGCAATCTTCATCAGCTCCGAGGGCTGAATGCGCGTGACCCCGATGTGTAGCCAGCGTCGCGCGCCGTTGACGACATCACCAAACAGCGCCACCGCGATCAGCAAGAAGATGCCAGCGAGATACAATGGCACGGCGAAGCGCTTGAGGTTCTGCGGTGAGACGTTTGCCACCATCCACATCGCCGCCAAGGCGACGCCCAGGTTCATGAGTTGCGCCAAGAAGCGCGCGAAACTCTGGCTCGACGCGCTGTAAAGGACGCCCAAACCCAGACCGGCAATGCAGAGCGCCACACCAAGCAAGAAACCATCGATGTGCCGAGAGGCCAGCAGCCAGAGGCGTTCAATCATGATGCACCGCCTCCTCAAGCGAGGTGGCTGGCCGTGTGCTCACTTTGCCCAGCAAAAAATAGTCCAGCACGGCGCGCGCCAGCGGAGCGGCGTGCTGCGCGCCGAACCCGGCGTTTTCCACCAGTACCGCCAAAGCAATGCGTGGCTTCACTGCGGGTGCGAAGGCGATGAACCAGGCGTGGTCGCGAAACCGCTCCTCCACCTTGCTCGCGTCGTAGGGCCCTTCCTTCATCGCCACGACCTGCGCGGTTCCGGTCTTCCCACCACTTTCGTAAGGCGCGCCGGCAAAGGCACGCGCGCCGGTACCCTCCTTGTTGACACCGACCAGCGCGCGCTTGACAACCTGTAAGTTCGCTTCCTTGAGCGGTACCGTGTGCGTGGGGGCAGGGGCAACCGCCCGCACTTCGCCGGTGCGGATATTCTCGATCGCCTTCACCAAGTGCGGACGAAAGGCGACGCCATCGTTAGCCAGTATCGCCGTTGCGGTGGCGAGTTGCAGGGGCGTGAAAGTGTTGAAGCCTTGCCCGATGGCCGCGGATACGCTATCGCCTGCCTGCCACTTGGGCTCACGCTTGAAACGCTGCCGCTTCCATTCGCGCGAAGGGAGCACGCCAGTCAGTTCGCCCTCGATGTCGACGCCGGTCTGCTGTCCAAAACTGAACTGTTGCATGAAGGCGTGGATGTCGTCGATCTCCGTCTCGGAGCCGAGCTTGTAGTAGTAGGTGTCACAGGAATGAACGATCGAGGCGTACATGTCCACCCAGCCGTGCCCGCCCTTCTTGTCATCGCGCCAGGTATGGTTGCCAAGGGTAAAATAGCCAGGGTCGGCGATACCCTGCGAGGGTGTGCGCTTCCCGGCTTCGAGAGCCCAAAGCGCCATGAAGGGCTTGTAAGTGGACCCCGGCGGATAGGCGCCGCGCATCGGACGGTTCAAGAGCGGCTTGTCCGGCGAGGTATTGAGTGCCTCCCAATTCTGCGCGTCGATGCCCTCGACGAACAGGTTCGGGTCGTAACCGGGCTTGCTCACATAGGCGATGATGTCGCCGCTGGTTGGATCGACGGCCACCAGGGCACCGCGCCTCTCGCCAAAGAGGTCCTCGACGTATTGCTGTAGTCTGATGTCCAAGGAGAGCTTGAGGTTGTTGCCCGACGTGGGGGCGCTGCGCGAGAGCGTACGTACCGCGCGCCCGCCGGCGTCGATCTCCACTTCCTCGACCCCGGTTTGGCCGTGCAACTCGTGCTCATAGGAGAGCTCGATTCCCACCTTGCCGATGTAATCCGTGCCCTTATAGTTGGCGGTTTGCTCGGCGCGAGCGATGCGCTCCAAGTCCTTGTCATTGACCCGTCCAATGTAGCCCAGAACGTGCGAGGCCACCTCGCCAAAGGGATATTGCCGAAAGAGGCGGGCCTTGATTTCGACGCCGGGAAAGCGAAAGCGGTTGGCGGCGAAGCGGGCTACCTCTTCGTCGGTCAACCGCGTACGGATTGGCAGGCTTTCGAAGTTCTTCGATTCTTCGAGGAGCTTCTTGAAACGCTTGCGGTCCCGCACGGTGATTTCGATCACGGTGCCAAGCTCATCGAGGGTGGCCTCGACATCCTTGATTCGCGATGGCGTGATTTCAATGGTGTAGGCGGAATAGTTGCTTGCCAATACGATGCCATTGCGATCGGTGATGATGCCACGGTTGGGCGTCACCGGAACGACGGAGATGCGGTTGCTCTCGGCCAGGGTGCGGAACTCTTCGTGCTTGATCACCTGCAGGTAGACAAAACGCGCCAGCAGCCCGAGAAAGGCGACCACCACGAGCACCGCCGCGACCACTAGACGGCGGCGAAACAAAAAGAGCTCGCGCTCTGGATTTTTTATTTCTGTGAATTTCACGGCAGCTTCCCCAAGCTTTTGCCGGCCTTCAAAGTTCCCCGGGAGACCGGGGTGGTCGCTGTGGCAACTGATACAAGACCGAGATTACCGGCCAGAGCAGGGCGCCGCTCGCGGCGGGCAGGAAGTAGGTCCATGACACTCCGGCGGACCCGCCCATCAAGCGCACGATCAGGACCAAGGCACTGCACAGGAAAAGCAGCGCGGCGACATGTGCCGCTTGGTGCCAAAGCGCAAAGCGCAGCACCCGCCGACGGAAGTACTCGGCGGCATACGCCAGCGCCGAATAGGCCAAGGCGTGTTGTCCGAAGAGCGTTCCATCACCCACATCCATCACCAAGCCGAGGATCCACGCCGCGCCCACACCCATGAGGCGTGGCTGCTGAATGCACCAGTAAAGCAAAGTGAGGGCCAAGAAATCCGGGCGCAGCGCCAGCCACACCCCGCTGATCGGAAGCAGATTTAGAAGCAGGGCGCCGATCAGCGTACCCGCTACGAACCACAGCCTCACCGGAAGCAAGATTTCCTCGGCGCGTGCGGGTGTGAAGCGCGGCAGCGCAGGCATCAGCGTCTCCGACCGCGCGCGCCTTTGGCCCGCTGCTCGGCTGGCGATTCGGTCTCCGGGCGCGCCGGCAGCGCCGCCACCGGCGCGAGCACCAGCACATGGCGGCTTCGGTCTACTCCGGCCACCGGCAGGCAAACGATGCGTGCAAACATCTGCCCAGTTTCCCGCTCCACGCTGGCGACGGTGGCCACGGCCAAGTCCGGCGGATAGACCCCATCGATGCCCGAGGTCACGAGCACGTCGCCGGGTTGTATGTCCGCATTGGCGGCGATGAAGCGCAGCTCCGGCGCTCGCCCGGCTCCGCCTCCGTAGAGCACCGAGCGCAGCCCGCTGCGCCGCACGCGTACCGGCACGGCGTGGTCCTTGTCGGTCAGAAGCGTGACTTCAGCCATGCCGGTGAAACTGCGCGTGACCTGCCCAATGACGCCAATCTCGTCGATCACCGCTTGGCCGGGCTTAACCTCCGCGCTGCCCGGAAATCCGATCACCAGTTTTTGTCGAAACGGATCTCGGCCGCCGAAGAGCACGTCGCCGGCGACGCTGCTGCCAACATAGCGATCGCGCACTTGCAGGAGCGCGCGCAACCGCGCGTTTTCGCGGACCAGCTCTTCATAACCCTGTACTGCCTTGGCTTGCCCCATCAACCGGTCGCGCAAGACCCGGTTGTCCTCCTCCAGGCTCTTCTGCGAGGCAAAGTAGTCGGCGATTCTGTCCATCACCGCTCCGGGCCAGGTGGCCACCTGCTGGAGTGGCTGCAAGGTGGCGCCGATCCATTCGCGCGCACTCTCCAGATAGGCCCAGCGGCTGTCCGCGACCAAGAGCGCAAGCGAAAGCAGGCCGAAGAAGGCAAATCGAGCCAGCGGGCTAGGCCCGCGCCGAAAGAAAGGTGGCGGCTCGTGGGCGTATGCGGGCACGTGGCTTATTCAGGACCGGCTGGCGAATACGCGCCCGCCGCTCAGTCGGTCGCAAAAATGGTGGAGAGCTTCTCCATATTCTCCAGCGCCTTGCCACAGCCACGCACTACGCAGGTGAGCGGATCGTCGGCCACGATCACCGGTAGCCCGGTTTCTTCTTGCAGCAGGCGATCGAGATCGCGCAGGAGCGCTCCGCCCCCGGTGAGCACCATCCCTTTCTCGGCGATGTCGGCGCCGAGTTCCGGGGGGGTTCGTTCCAGCGCCGACTTCACGGCGCTGACGATGCTGTTCAAGGGATCGGTGAGGGCTTCGAGGATCTCGTTGGAAGAAACCGTGAAGCTCCTCGGAATGCCCTCGGCAAGGTTGCGGCCCTTGACCTCCATCTCGCGCACTTCGGAGCCAGGGAAAGCGGAGCCGATGGTCTTTTTGATTTGTTCCGCGGTGGTCTCGCCGATCAGCATGCCGTAATTGCGACGTATGTAGTTGATGATGGCTTCGTCGAACTTGTCGCCCCCGACCCGCACCGAGCCGGAATAAACCATGCCCCCGAGCGAAATGACCCCCACTTCGGTGGTGCCCCCACCGATATCGACGACCATGGAGCCGGTGGCTTCGGAAATCGGCAAGTCCGCGCCGATGGCCGCCGCCATGGGCTCTTCGATGAGGTAGACCTTGGAAGCGCCCGCCCCCAGCGCCGATTCGCGGATGGCGCGCCGCTCGACCTGGGTGGAACCGCAAGGCACGCAGATGATGATGCGGGGTGAAGGCGAGAAGAGCTTGGAATCGAGCACCTTCTTGATGAACTGCTTCAACATCTGCTCGGTGACGGTGAAGTCGGCGATGACGCCGTCTTTCATCGGTCGGATGGCGGTGATGTTGCCTGGTGTGCGGCCTAGCATCTGCTTGGCGGCGGTGCCCACTTCCTGAATGACGCGCTTGCCGTTGGGCCCGCCTTCTTGGCGAATGGAGACCACCGAGGGCTCATCGAGCACGATGCCTTTGCCGCGCACGTAGATGAGGGTATTGGCGGTGCCTAGATCGATGGCCAGATCGTTGGAGAAATAACCTTTGAGAAAACCGAACATATGCTCTTTCGCTGGAGGGGCCGCGCGCCGTGGGATGGCGCGGCCGGCCGGGTGCGGGGCCCATGAACAAGACTGACCGATATGATACTCTATTGCGCTTTGCTGGATAAGCGCCCTCGCCCTTGAAAAAATGGAATTGACCCACGCCGACGTGCAGAAAATCGCCCATCTCGCCCGGATCAGCGTAACCCCCTCCGAAAGCGAGCAGGTTCGGGCCAAACTCGCCGGCATTTTTGCCCTGATCGAAGAAATGCAGGCGGTTGACACACAAGGCGTGGCGCCTATGGCGCACGCCCAGGACGTGACTCTGTCGCTGCGTGACGACAGGGTCACGGAAGTCGATCTGCACCAGAAATTCCAGTCCATTGCGCCCCAGGTCGAAAACGGGCTCTACCTCGTTCCCAAAGTGATCGAATAGCCGCCCTCTTGCCGCGAAATACTCCATGCATCAGCACACCCTCGCCGAGCTTTCGCGCCTGCTGCGCGAGCGCAAGATCTCAAGCCAGGAATTGACCCGGCACTTCCTGGCTCGCGCCAAGGCGCACAATCCGCGGCTCAACGCCTTCATCACTTTGGATGAGGAGAAAACCCTGGCGGCGGCCCGGGCCGCCGACGCGCGCCTGGCCCGAGGCGAGGGCACGGCCTTGACCGGCATGCCTATAGCGCACAAGGATATCTTCCTCGCCGACGGCTGGCGCACTACCTGCGGCTCGCGCATGCTGGAGAACTTCGTCGCCCCCTACGACGCCGGGGTGATCGAGCGCTTCAACCAGGCCGGGGCGGTGAACTTGGGCAAGACCAACATGGACGAATTCGCCATGGGTTCTTCCAACGAGACCTCACACTTCGGGCCGGTGAAGAACCCCTGGGACGAAACTCGGGTGCCCGGCGGCAGTTCTGGCGGCTCCGCTGCCGCGGTGGCGGCGAGGCTGGCGCCCGGCGCCACCGGCACCGATACCGGCGGCTCGATTCGGCAACCGGCCGCCCTGACCGGCATCTGCGGTTTGAAACCCACCTACGGCGTGTGCTCGCGCTGGGGCATGATCGCCTTCGCCTCGAGCCTCGACCAGGCCGGGCCGCTGGCCAGAACCGCCGAAGACTGCGCCCTGCTGCTCAACGTCATGGCGGGGCACGACACCCGAGATTCCACCAGCGTCGCCCGCCCCGCCGAGGATTACACCCGCGACCTCGACAAGCCCTTGAGCGGCTTGCGCGTCGGCCTACCCGAGGAATACTTTGGTGCGGGCATCGCCGCGGACGTTGCCCAAGCTGTCGAAGGCGCCATCGCGGAACTCAAGCGCCTGGGGGCTGCAACCGTCGCAATTTCTCTGCCCAACGTCAAGCTTTCGGTTCCAGTCTATTACGTGATTGCTCCGGCCGAAGCGTCGTCCAACCTCTCGCGCTTCGATGGCGTGCGCTATGGCCATCGCAGCGCCGACTACGCCGATCTCCTCGACATGTACTGTAAGAGCCGCGCGCAAGGTTTCGGGGCCGAAGTGAAGCGGCGCATCCTGATCGGCACCTATGTTCTCTCTCACGGCTACTACGACGCGTATTACCTGCAAGCTCTGAAAGTGCGGCGCCTCATTGCCGAGGACCACGCCCGCGCCTTCCGCGAGGTCGACGTGATCCTCGGCGCCACTGCCCCTTCCACCGCTTTCCGGCTGGGCGACAAGACCGACGACCCGGTGCAGATGTATTTGAACGATATTTTTACCATCGCCGCGCCTTTGGCGGGACTGCCGGCAATGTCCATTCCCTGCGGCTTGGGCGAGGGCGAGCTTCCGGTCGGCTTGCACCTGGTGGGAAATTATTTTGCCGAAGCCAAGCTCCTCAATGTAGCGCATCAATATCAACGCGCCACAGATTGGCACACGCGCGGGCCGGAGGGTTTCTAGCATGAACTGGGAAATCATCGTCGGCATCGAAACCCATGCCCAGCTCTCGACGCGCTCGAAGATCTTTTCCGGCTCCAGCACCGCGTTCGGAGCCGCTCCCAATAGCCAAGCTTCGGCGATCGACCTCGCCTTGCCAGGTGTGCTGCCCACGCTCAATCGCGGCGCCGTCGAGCGCGCCATCCGCTTCGGCCTGGCCGTCGGCGCGCAAATTTCCCCACGATCGGTGTTCGCGCGCAAGAACTATTTCTACCCCGATCTCCCCAAGGGCTACCAGATCAGTCAATACGAACTGCCCATCGTGGTGGGCGGCACCATCGGCATCGTCACTGCGGACGGCGAGAAGACTATTCGCCTCACTCGCGCGCATCTCGAAGAAGACGCCGGCAAATCACTGCATGAAGATTTCCACGGCATGTCGGGCATAGACCTCAACCGTGCCGGCACGCCGCTCCTGGAAATCGTCTCCGAACCCGACTTGCGCGGCGCGCAGGAAGCCGTCTCCTATGCCAAGACCTTGCACGCCTTGGTGCGCTGGATCGGCATTTGCGACGGCAACATGCAGGAAGGCTCTTTCCGTTGCGACGCTAACGTTTCGGTACGCCGCAAGGGTGACACCACTCTGGGCACGCGCTGCGAAATCAAGAACCTCAACTCTTTCCGCTTTCTGGAGAGGGCAATCGAATACGAAGCACGTCGCCAGATTGAATTGATACAGGACGGCGGAAAAGTTGTACAGGAAACGCGCCTTTTTGATCCCGACAAAAACGAGACGCGCTCCATGCGCTCGAAGGAAGATGCGCAGGATTACCGCTATTTCCCCGACCCCGATCTGCCGCCGCTGGCCGTGGACGCGGCCTGGATCGAGCGCGTGCGCGGCGAATTGCCGGAGCTGCCGGCGGCGAAGAGAGCGCGCTTCATGAGCCAATACGGCCTGACCGCCTACGACGCGCACACGCTCACCGCCAGCCGCGAAATCGCCGATTACTTTGAGGCCGCTGCCGCAGCATTGCAACAGGAGCCCAAGCTCGCCGCCAATTGGGTGATGGGTGAACTCTCGGCTGCGCTGAACCGCAGCGAAATCGACCTCTCTGCCTCACCCATAGTGCCGGCGCAGCTCGCCAAGCTCTTGGCGCGCGTTCTAGACAACACCATTTCCGGCAAAATCGCCAAGGACGTCTTTGAAGCCATGTGGTCCGGGGAGCAAGGCGGCGATGCCGATGCCATCATAGCGGCGCGCGGTTTGAAGCAGATCTCCGACAGCGGTGCCATCGAAGGCATCGTCGAGGAAGTGCTCAAAGCCAACGCCAAATCCGTGGAAGAATTCCGTGCCGGCAAGGAAAAGGCTTTCAACGCGCTCGTCGGGCAGGTCATGAAAGCCTCGCGCGGCAAGGCCAACCCGGCGCAGGTGAATGAGATCTTGAAGAAGAAGCTGGGCTAGGACGCGCCCGATTCCCGGCGCTCAGCCCCTGATTTCCCCATTTCCCAGCACCACCCACTTCTGACTGGTGAGGCCTTCGAGGCCCACCGGGCCGCGGGCGTGGATTTTGTCGGTAGAGATGCCGATCTCGGCACCCAAGCCGTATTCGAAGCCGTCGGCAAAACGCGTCGAGGCATTGACCATCACCGAGGCAGAATCGACTTCGCGCAAAAACTGTCGTGCCCGCGCGTAATCCTGGGTGACGATGCTGTCGGTGTGGTGAGAACCGAAAACGTTGATGTGCGCAATCGCTTCTTCCACACCCGGCACCGTGCCGATGGCGACGATGGGCGCGAGAAACTCGGTGCGGAAATCCGCTTCCGTAGCCGCAACCACTTTGGGAATGTGCGCCGCTTCGAGAATCACCTTGGACTCGGGACAGCAGCGCATTTCCACGCCCTTCTTGGCATAGACCTCGCCCAGATGCGGCAGGAAGAGCCCGGCGATACCCTGCGCCACCAGCAGCGATTCCATGGTGTTGCAGGTGCCGTAGCGTTGCGTCTTGGCGTTGTCGCAGATCGCCAGCGCCATTTCGAGATCGGCGCGGTCGTCGACATACACGTGGCAAATGCCGTCGAGATGCTTGATCACCGGCACTTTCGCCTCGCGCGAAATGCGCTCGATCAGGCCCTTGCCGCCGCGCGGCACGATCACATCCACATACTCCGGCATGCTGATCAGTGCGCCCACGGCAGCGCGATCGGGTGTTTCCACCACTTGCACGCCCGCCTCGGGCAAGCCGGCACAGCGCAGACCCTCGCGCACGCAGGCGGCAATCGCTTGGTTGCAGTGCAGGGCTTCCGAACCGCCACGCAGAATGGCCGCGTTGCCCGCTTTTAGGCATAGCGCCGCGGCGTCCGCGGTGACGTTTGGCCGGGCTTCATAGACGATGCCGATCACGCCCAGCGGCACGCGCATCTTGCCCACTTGAATTCCCGAAGGGCGGAATTTCAGATCGGTGATTTCACCGATCGGGTCGGGCAACGCCGCCACTTGCCGCACGCCTTCTGCCATGGCGGCGACGCCTTTGGCGCTCAAGCTCAAACGATCGAGCATGGCCGCATCGAGCCCCGCGACCTTGGCCGCGGAGAGATCGGCGGTATTGGCGGCGATGAGCTGGTCGGCATCACGCTCGATCGCTGCCGCCACGGCAAGGAGTGCCGCGTTCTTCTGGCTGGTGTCGGCGCGCGCCAATCGAGCCGCCGCGGCGCGCGCCCAACGGCCCAGCTCTTGCATGTATTCGAGCACGCCCTGGGCGCCGGGAGCATTCATCCGATTCTCCTCAAGGCCACTGCAGTGTGCGCACGCCATCGGCGCCGCCCAAGAGCAGCACGTCCGCGCAGCGCCGGGCAAACAGGCCGTTCTCGACGATACCGACGATATTGTTTAACTGGCTCTCTAGTTCAACCGGATTGATGATTTCCAGCCCATGCACATCCAGGATCACATTGCCGTTGTCGGTAGTGAAGCCCTCGCGCAGCTGCGGCCTGCCGCCAAGTTTCACGAGCTGCCGCGCGACATGGCTTCGCGCCATGGGTAGCACCTCCACTGGCAACGGAAAGCGCCCCAGCACGTCGACGAGTTTGCTGGCGTCGGCGATACAAACGAATTTCTTGGCCACCGCCGCGACGATTTTTTCCCGGGTGAGCGCACCACCGCCCCCCTTGATGAGCATGAGATGGCGGGTCGCTTCGTCGGCCCCGTCGATATACACCGGCAGCTCGTTGACGCCGTTCAAGTCGAGCACGGCGATGCCATGGCGCTTCAAGCGCTCGGTGCTGGCCGTCGAACTCGATACCGCGCCAGCGATGCGCCCCTTGATCTTGGCCAGCTCGTCGATGAAGAAATTGACCGTCGAGCCGGTGCCTACACCGACAACGGCGTCGTCCACCACATACCGGATCGCCTCGCGAGCGACCGCCTGCTTCAACTCATCTTGCGTCATGACCGATTCCATCGCTTTCAGCGTTCTAGCGCAAGCTTTGCCGCGAGCCCGACAAAGAGCGCGCCGGTGGCACGCTTCAACCACGCCCCTACCGCCTGGCTGCGGCGCAGGCGCACCGTGAATTGATCCGCCGCCAGCACGACTACCGTGATCCAAACCAAGCCGATGCCCACGAAGGTCACTCCGAGAAAGGCGAAGGGCCAGGGCCCGCTGGCCTGATGGCTGACAAACTGCGGCAGGAAAGAGATGAAGAATAGCCCCACCTTGGGGTTGAGCACGTTGGTGATGAAACCTTGGCGGAAGATTCGCCTTCCGTCGACCGGGCCCTCGCTTGGCACTTCGCTCGCCGGTGCCGCCGCGTGACGCAGCAGCTCGACGCCCAGCCAGGCGAGGTACGCCGCACCCAGCCACTTCACTGCCTGGAAAGCCACGGGAGAGTTTGCCAGCAAGGCCGACAGGCCGAGTGCCGAAAGGGCAATGTGCACCATGCAACCGGTGCCGATTCCCGCCACCGACCATAGACCCGCGCGCCGGCCCCCAGCCAAGGTGCGCCCCAAGGCATACAGCGTATCGGGGCCGGGCATCAGCGCCAAACCGAGAGCGGCGACGACAAATACCGGGTAGTTTTGTATCCCTTCAAACATGGCTTGCTCCCTAGGAATTCGCATTGTAGTCCGGCCGGCCACCGCGCTGAAAGTCGCCGTGGAATGACTGGCGGAATTGCAAGCGGCACTGGCAACTGTGTTTCCACTATGCAAGCCTGGTTTGCAGGAGATCCCGTGACAAAGCGCTTTTGTGTTTAACATTTATGGAGTTAGCTTCGCAAAGCGGCTGGTATGGTTCTTGTACTGTTACGCCGCAGGTTACAGTTTGACCCCCATGAGCCCCGTCACCCTCCTCACCCGCCCCAAAACGACGGCGGCCACCGCCAAGTCTCGCAGCGGCAAAACGAAGCCGGTTTTTTTCTCTGCGGAGGAGATCCTGCCCCAGTTACTGCATACCTGGGACGCC
This sequence comes from Casimicrobiaceae bacterium, assembly GCA_026646885.1. GTDB lineage: Bacteria > Pseudomonadota > Gammaproteobacteria > Burkholderiales > Casimicrobiaceae > JACPUX01. Next base: position 20,012 of record JAPKHK010000008.1, read on the forward strand.
TGCGCGGCGGCCACGCACGGCGCCTGCGTCGAACTGCCGGCCGAGGTCGAACTGGCCGCGCCGGTCGCGGAGCTTTTTCCCGCGACCAGCCTGCAGATTCGCGTCGACCCTCGGGGCGCGACTCGTGAGGGAACGTGGACACTGCGCGAGGCGCGCCTAGGGGGCCTCTGGATCGCGCAGGAACACAAAGAGGGCGGCACCATCATCCGGCAAGCGCTCTATCTGGGCCCTTGCCCACAGCGGGTGGCGTCAAGTGCCGCGGCGGCCAGCTCGGCGCGAGTCGCCGCCCTCGACGCTCCGGCACCGGGGCTGACCGGGATGTGGCGGCAACTGCACCAGGGCTCGGCGGCGCCGGGGCGCCGCACACCCTGGAGGGCATACAACCTCAGCCAAATCGACTTGGACGCGGCGGATCGAAACGCCTTGGACCTCGCCTTGGGCCAGGGGCCGGTCTCGGGCAGCCTGGATGGGCTGCATCTGACTCGGGTGCGAAGCACCTCTTTGCCCCGGGTCTGGCGCGTGCAATATCTGAGCGCCGCCGGACACCTGCTGCTGGATACCCTGGAGATCGGTGCCCTGCCCGAGTGCTTCACCCGCTTGCCGGAGGACCTCGCGGCGAGTGTTGCCGCTTTGCGGCGACGCTGGCGCAGCTTTGCCGGGAAAGCGGCGGCAGCGTGAATCTCGAAGGTCGATTGCGGCTGTCGATCCAGCTCGACGCCGGAAAGATCGTCGCGGCAAGCGTCCTCTCCGAGCGGCCGGTCTACGCCGGACGCGTCTTGGAAGGGCGCCCTCCGGCCTGGGCTCTGGCGACCATCGCGCTGCTCTTCAGCCTCTGTGGCAAGGCGCAAACGGTGGCCCTGGCGGAAGCGCTGGATGCCGCGAGCAGGCGGGAAGCAGACCCGGCGGTGCGCTCTCAGCGGCAGCTGCTGGTCGAGGCCGAAGCGGCGCGAGAGCATTTATGGCGGCTCGCCGTGGATGTGCCTCGGCACCTCGGAACGGCCCCGCAGCCCGGCAAGCTGACCGCGCTGCGCCGCTTGTTCGATCAAGTCGCGGCTGCCGGGGGGCCAAGCGAAGCCTGGTGGGATCTCGCATTGACTACGTCACGGGCAAGCGCGTGGCAGGAACTTGCCGATGCGCTGGATGCATTTCTAGCAGAGGCGGTTTTTGGCGAACCCCCGGCGCGGTGGTCGAACGACCGCGACAGCGGCGGGTTTGAGGCTTGGCTCGCGCAAGCACCCGCGCAACTGGCGCGCAACCTGACCGAAGTGCTGCGGCGCGACTTCGGTGATTGCGCCGTTTCGCTATTGGCGCTGCCCGAAGCCTTGTCGGCAGTGCCGGACTTGGCGCGCGATCGCACCTTTGCCAAGACACCCAGTTCCCGGGGCGAGCCCGCGGAAACCGGAGCGCTGGCACGGCAGCGTGATGCGCCGCTGCTGCGTGGCTGGCTCGCCCAGCATGGGCGCGGACCGGCGGCCCGCTTATTGGCTCGGCTCGTCGAACTGGCGCAAGCGCCAGCGCGGCTGCGCCACCTCGCGGCGGGAACGCTGGACCCGGCACGCATGCAAGCCGTCACCATCGGAGAAGGCGGAGCCGCCCTGGTGGAGACAGCGCGCGGTGTCTTGATGCACTATGTGCGCTTGAACGGCGACGAGCTCGCCCAGCTGAGAATCGTCGCACCCACCGAGTGGAATTTTCATCCGCAAGGCGCGTGGGTGCGGGGCTTGCTCGGCGAGCCGGCACCCGACCCGGCAAGCGCGCACCAAAAGGCGGCACTTCTGGCGCACGCGCTCGACCCCTGTGTGGCGTGGGAGCTTGCGGTGCACCATGCATGAGATGTCGCTGGCTGAAGGCATGCTGCAAGTGATCGAGGATCATGCCCGCCGCGAGGGCTTTTCCCGAGTCACTCAAGTGCGCCTCGAAATCGGCCGGCTTTCCGGTGTCGAACCCGAGTCGCTGCGCTTTTGTTTCGACGCGGTCACTCGCGGGAGCCTCGCCGAAGGCGCGGATTTGGAGATTCTGCTTGCCCCCGGGCGGGCATGGTGTTTCGCCTGCGCCCAGGCAGTCGAGATTGCCGAGGACATCGCCGCGTGCCCGCGCTGCGGCGGCGTGGAACTGCAAGTACAGGGCGGGAACGAAATGCGGATCAAGGATCTCCTGGTCGATTGAAAGAGGAAACATCATGTGTACGGTTTGCGGTTGTGGCGAAGGCGAAACCAAGATCGAAGGCGGCGAGCACGCCCACGTTGCCGCCGATGGCACGGTCTACACTCACGTCCACGACGCGGGGGCGAGCCACGACCATGCCCAGGCGCCGGTGATCGGGCGCTTTCATGCCCACACGCACACTCACGCCGACGGCACGAGTCACCAGCACCCGCATGTGCATCTGGGCGAACACGGCCACGCGCATGCGCCGGTGGAGGCCCCCGGACGGGCGGACCTGCACTATGGTCTGGGCCCAGCGGGCGCGCACGCCCCTGGGTTGTCGCAGCAGCGCATGGTGCAAATCGAAACCGACATTCTCTCCAAGAATGATGCCTTGGCCGAAACCAACCGAAGTCATTTCGCCGCCCATGGCGTCTTTGCCGTAAACCTCGTCTCAAGCCCTGGATCGGGCAAGACGACACTGCTGGTAAAGACCCTCGAGACCCTGCGCGGCGAGATCCCGGCGGCGGTGATCGAAGGCGATCAGCAGACCTCGGTAGACGCCGAGCGCATCCGCGCCACCGGTGCGCCGGCGATCCAAGTGAATACTGGGAAGGGCTGTCATCTCGACGCGCACATGGTCGGCCAAGCCTTCGAGCGCCTGCCGCTGGCCGCGGGCGGTTTGCTGCTCATCGAAAACGTCGGCAATCTCGTTTGCCCCGCGGACTTCGATTTGGGCGAAGCGCACAAGGTCGTGATCCTTTCGGTCACCGAGGGCGAAGACAAGCCGCTCAAATACCCCAACATGTTTCGGGCGGCCGATCTGATGATCGTCACCAAGACCGATCTGTTGCCCTTTCTGTGCTTCGATCTCGCCGCCTGTCTCGCCAATGCGCGACGCGTCAATCCGCGCATGCAGATTTTGCAGGTGTCTTCGACCACGGGCGAGGGCTTGCCAGAGTGGGTGAACTGGCTTCGGGCCGGCGTCGCCAGGGCCCGCTCAGGCGCGGTACCCCACGATCATTGAACGCAATCCGAGCATATCGCTGGATTGAACCGGCCCGAGACCGCGCCTGCGCCCATGCACCTCTCACGAAATTGTTCTGACGCCTCGACACCGCCGGCGCCGGCGAGAAACCCCGCCATGCGTCGACTCTTGGTGCGCGGGCGCGTGCAGGGCGTGGGGTTCCGGCCTTTCGTCTATCGCCTCGCCCGCGATCGCGCGCTCGCCGGGTGGGTGCGCAATGCCGCCGCCGGGGTGGAAATACTGGTGAGCGGCGAGGCGGCGGCGCTCGCCACCTTCGCGCGCAGCTTGCGCGAAGACGCGCCGCCTGGCGCGCGTATCGACGCGATCGACGACCTGCCGGTAAGTGCGGCGCCCCTGCCCAGCGGTTTCGCGATTCTGGATAGCCGCGGCGGGCCGAACCGGACCGAGATCGGCCCGGATCGGGCAACCTGCCCGGCCTGCCTCGCCGAGTTATTCGATTCGAGGAACCGGCGCTATCGCCATGCCTTCATCAACTGCACTTACTGCGGCCCGCGCTACACGCTCACGCGCGGCCTGCCCTATGATCGCCCGCAAACCACTATGGCCGGGTTTGCCTTGTGCGCGCGCTGTGCCGCGGAATATGCCGACCCCGCCGACCGGCGCTTCCATGCCCAGGCCAATTGCTGTCCGGATTGCGGGCCGCGGTTGGCGCTTTACGACGCCAGCGGACGGGAACTGGCCGAAGTCGACCGGATCGCGGCGACGCTGCGGCGCTTGCAGCAGGGCGAAATCGTTGCCATCAAAGGCTTGGGCGGCTTTCACCTCGCCTGCGACGCGCGCAACCCACAGGCCGTGGCGCGCTTGCGCGCACGCAAGCGGCGCGAGGAAAAGCCGTTTGCGCTGATGCTCGCCAACAGTGCGAGCGCCGCCGAGTTCGCCGAAGTCGATGCCGCCGCGCAAGCGCTATTGCACAGCCCCGAGGCGCCCATCGTGTTGCTCAGGAAGCGCGAAGCGGCGGATGCGGTCTTTCCCGCGGTGGCGCCCGGCATCGCCTGGCTGGGCGTGATGCGGCCCTACGCCCCTTTGCATTGGCTGCTCTTTTTCGAGGCGGCCGGGCGGCCTCGGCAGGAAGCATGGCAGGGTGCACCGCAAGCCCTTGCTTTGGTGATGACCAGCGCCAATCCGCTGGATGAGCCGCTGGTCACCGATGTGGTCGAAGCGTTCGCGCGCCTCGATGGCATCGCCGACGCTTACCTCGCGCACGACCGGGGCATCGCCGTGCGCGCCGACGATTCAGTGCTGCGCGCTTCGCCCGACGGCGCGCCCGCCTTCGTGCGCCGCGCCCGCGGTTATACCCCGGAAGCCATCGACCTTGCCTGCGAAGGCCCCGCCGTGCTCGCCCTGGGAGCGCACCTCAAGAACACGGTATGCGTCACGCGCGGCGCCGCGGCCTATTTGTCACAACACATCGGCGACCTCGATCACCCCAAGGCGCGCGACGCCCAGCGAGCGGCCGCCGAGCATCTGCTCGCGGTGTTGGAGGTCGAACCGGCGCTCATCGCCTGCGACCAGCACCCGGACTACGCCAGCACGCGGCTTGCTCAGGGTGTCGCTCAAGCTTGGCGGGTGCCCCTGGTCACGGTGCAACATCATCATGCGCACCTGGCCGCCATTGCCGCCGAGCATCGGCACGCCGGGCCGCTTCTGGGTCTGGCGCTAGACGGCACGGGTTATGGCGCGGACGGCGGCATTTGGGGCGGCGAGCTGCTGGGCATCGATGGGGCGCGCATGGAGCGCATCGGCCATCTCGCGCCCCTGCCACTGCCCGGCGGGGAGCGCGCCGCGCGCGAACCATGGCGCATGGCGGCTGCGGCGCTGCATCGCTTGGGCCGCAATGCCAACATCGCCGGACGCTTTCCGCAACGCCCAGCCGCGGCTCTGGCGGGGCTGCTCGCAAGCGGCCGGCATTGCCCTCCGACCAGCAGCGCCGGCCGGCTGTTCGATGCCGCGGCGGGTTTGCTGGGCCTGCAGGACGTCGCGAGCTTCGAGGGGCAAGCGGCAATGCGCCTCGAAGGCCTGGCGGAGCGGCACGGTCGGTTTCGCGCGCTGGCCGAGGGATTCGTCTTGCGCCAAGAGGAACTCGATTTCCTACCCCTGCTTGCTTATCTGGCTGAAGCCGGAGATCCGCAAGAGGCCGCCGCCACCTTCCACGCGACACTCGCAGAAGGCCTTGCGCAATGGGTGCTTGCGGCCACCGGCAAATCTCAAACCATCGCGCTGGGCGGGGGTTGCTTCTTGAATCAGGTGCTCTCCCGCGAACTGGGGCGCCGTCTGCGCGCGGCCGGGATGAGGGTGCTCGAGGCGCGCGCCGCGCCACCCAACGACGGTGGTATCGCCCTGGGCCAAGCCTGGGTTGCGCAGAGAACTACAGTGAGAGAGTGATATGTGTCTGGCCATACCCGTGCGCGTCATCGCGTTGACTGACGGTGATCAAGCCGTCGCCGACCTCGGCGGCGTGAAGAAGGAAATCTCCCTCGCCCTGGTGGAGGGCGTGGCAGTCGGCGACTATGTCATCGTGCACGTCGGTTATGCCATTTCCAAGCTCGACCCCGAAGAGGCTCAGCGCACTTTGGCCTTGTTCAAGCAGATGGGCGAATTGTCGGCGGAGGCTTCGTGAAGTTCGTCGACGAGTTCCGCGACGGCGAAACGGCGCGAGCGCTGGCGCGCACCATCGCCACCGAAATCGAGCCCGGACGCGACTATCGCATCATGGAGTTCTGCGGCGGCCACACCCACGCGATTTCGCGCTATGGCATCGCCGAACTGCTGCCCGAGGCGATCCGCTTCATCCACGGGCCCGGCTGTCCGGTCTGCGTGCTGCCGATCGGGCGCATCGACAACGCGATCGCCTTGGCAACGCAGCAAGGGGTGATCCTCTGCACTTACGGCGACACCTTGCGCGTGCCCGCCTCCAAGGGCATGAGTCTCTTGAAGGCGAAGGCGCAAGGCGCGGACATTCGTATGGTCTACTCCTCGGCCGACGCGCTGAGAATCGCGCGGGAGAATCCCCAGCGCGAGGTGGTGTTTTTCGCCATCGGCTTCGAGACCACCACCCCCCCCACCGCGGTGGCTATCCAGGCGGCCTCGCGCGACGGGCTCGCCAATTTCAGCGTGTTTTGCAATCACGTGCTCACCCCGGCGGCCATCCAAAACATTCTCGATGCGCCGCAGGTGCGCCGCCTCGAGACCGTGCCGCTCGATGCCTTCATCGGGCCGTCGCACGTTTCCACCATCATCGGCAGCCAGCCTTATGAATTTTTCGCCGAGGAGTATCAAAAGCCGGTGGTGATTGCCGGCTTCGAACCCCTCGACGTCTTGCAGGCCACGCTGATGCTGGTGCGCCAGATCAATGCGGGGCGTTGCGAGGTCGAGAATGAATTCTCCCGCGCGGTCACCCGCGAGGGCAATCGCAAGGCGCAGAAGCTCGTGGCCGAAGTCTTCGAACTGCGACCCAGCTTCGAATGGCGCGGCCTGGGTGAAGTGCCTTACGGCGCGCTGCGCATTCACCGCCGCTACGCCGCTTTCGACGCCGAGCCGCGCTTTGGCATTCGCTACCGCTCGGTGCCCGACAACAAGGCCTGCGAGTGCGGCGCCATTCTGCGCGGCGTCAAGACCCCCAAGGACTGCCAGGCCTTCGGCACGGTCTGCACGCCGCAAACACCTATCGGCTCCTGCATGGTGTCCAACGAAGGCGCCTGTGCGGCGTATTACAGTTACGGCCGCTATCGCGACGCCGTGCAGACCTCGGGAGCACCGGCATGAGCCGCAAGCGCGATTACCTTCGCCCGGTCGATTTCAAGCATGGGCTGGTCGATATGTCGCACGGCGCCGGCGGACGCGCCATGGCGCAATTGATCGAAGAGTTGTTTCTGGCCGAATTCGACAACGAATTCCTGCGCCAGGCCAACGATCAGGCGCGGCTCGCGGCCTTGTCAGGGCGCGTGGTCATGGCCACCGACAGCCATGTGGTGAGTCCGCTGTTCTTTCCCGGTGGCGACATCGGTTGCCTATCGGTGCACGGCACGGTCAACGACGTGGCGATGTGCGGCGCGCGACCGGTGGCACTGGCGGCCGGTTTCATTTTGGAAGAGGGTTTTCCGCTGTCGGATTTGCGGCGCATCGTGTTGTCCATGGCGCAAGCGGCGCGCGAAGCCGGTGTGCCTATCGTCACTGGCGACACCAAGGTGGTGGAGCGCGGCAAAGGCGACGGCGTTTTCATCACCACCACGGGTATCGGCGTGGTGCCGGAAGGGGTGGAAATCTCCGGCGATCGTGCGCGGCCCGGAGACGCCATTCTGGTCAGCGGCTTTCTGGGCGACCACGGCATGGCCATCCTGTCGCTGCGCGAGAACCTGCAATTCGAGACCAGCATCGTTTCCGACACCGCGGCCTTGCATGGTCTGGTGGCCGCGATGCTGGTCGCGGTGCCGGGCATTCGCTGCCTGCGCGATCCAACTCGGGGCGGGCTCGCCACCACGCTCAATGAAATCGCGCAGCAATCGGGCGTGGGCATGGTGCTCGACGAGCGCGCCTTGCCGGTGCGGGAAGAGGTGGCGGCCGCCTGCGAGTTGCTGGGGCTCGATCCCTTGTACGTCGCCAATGAAGGCAAACTCGTCGCCATCTGTCCGGTAGAAGACGCACACACCCTGTTGGCCGCCTTGCGCGCCCACCCCCTGGGGCGCAACGCCGCTCTCGTCGGCCGGGTGATCGAAGACGCGCAACACTTCGTGCAAATGGAAACCGCCTTCGGCGGCCGGCGCGTGGTGGATTGGCTCACCGGCGAACAACTGCCACGCATTTGCTGATCATGCGCATTCTGCTTCTGACTCACAGTTTCAACAGCCTCACGCAGCGCCTTGCTGTCGAGCTTTCGGCGCGGGGCCACGAAGTGTCGATCGAGTTCGATGTCAACGACGCCGTCAGTTGCGAGGCGGTGGCCTTGTTTCAACCCGACCTCATCATCGCTCCCTTCCTCAAACGCGCCATTCCAGAGGCGATCTGGGGCAAAGTCCTCACTTGGATCGTGCATCCGGGCATCGAAGGGGACCGCGGCCCCTCGTCGCTCGACTGGGCCATCCAGGAGGGCGAAAAGGAATGGGGTGTGACCTTGTTGCAAGCCAATGCCGAAATGGACGCCGGCGACATTTGGGCCACCGCCACCTTTGCCCTGCGCCCGGCGCGCAAAAGCAGCATCTATCGCCAGGAGGTGACCGAGGCGGCACTGGCCTGCGTGCTCGAAGCCTTGCCCCAATTGGGGCAGGGCAACTTCCAACCGCGCCCGCTCGATTACGCCCGCCCGCAGGTGCGCGGGCGTCTGCGGCCGCTGATGAAACAAGAGGATAGGCGCATCGACTGGGCGAACCACGACACGCGGGAAGTGTTGGCGCGTCTGCGTGCCGCCGATGGCACGCCAGGGGTGCTCGACCGGCTGATGGGCAAGGAGTGGTATCTCTTCGACGCGCACCCGGAATCGCAGCATCGTGGCCTGCCTGGCGCGCTGCTGGGTCGCCGCGAAGAAGCCGTGCTGCGCGCCACGCGCGATGGTGCGGTGTGGCTGGGGCATCTCAAGGAAAAGCGCGAGGACGGCTTGGCGCTCAAGCTGCCGGCCACCCTGGCCTTGGGCGAGGCCGCGCTGGCTTTGCCGGAACTGCAACTTCCGGATGCGGACGCCGCGCACGAGACCTATCGCGACATCGTTTATCGCGAAACGGACGGTGTAGGCTTGTTGTCTTTCGAGTTCTACAACGGCGCCATGTCCACCCGCCAATGTCAGCGCCTTGCCGCAGCGGTACGTGCCGCCAAGGAGCGACCCACCCGCGTGTTGCTGCTGTTGGGCGGCGGAGATTTCTGGTCCAACGGCATTCATCTCAACACCATCGAGGCGTCGGGTTACGGGGCCGACGAATCCTGGGAGAACATCAATGCCATGGATGATCTGGCCTTGGAAATTCTCACCGCCCATCGGCAATGGACCATTGCGGCGATGCGCGGTAATGCCGGGGCCGGCGGCGTGTTTCTGGCGCTGGCCGCCGACCAGGTTTATGCCGCGCCCGGCGTAGTCTTGAATCCGCACTACAAGAGCATGGGCAATTTGTATGGTTCGGAGTACTGGACTTACCTCTTGCCCCGCCGCATCGGTTGGGAGAAGGCGCGCCGCATCATGTCGCACCGCCTGCCCATGGGCGCGACCGAGGCCGCGAATTTGGGTTTGATCGATGGCGTCCTGGGGCGCGACCGCGCCGATTTCGCGCAGCGCATAGCGGCCTATGCGGCGGGGCTGGCCGCCTCCATCACGCTCGACGGACGTCTGGCGGTGAAGCGCGAGAACCGGGCCGCGGACGAGGCGGCCAAACCCTTGGCCGCTTATCGTGCCGAGGAACTGGAACGCATGCGGCTGAATTTCTACGGCTTCGACCCGAGTTATCACGTTGCCCGCTACAATTTCGTCTACAACGTGCCGTATTCGCGCACTCCCCTGCATTTAGCCAAGCACCGGCGGCTCGACTGGCGCATGCCGGGTGCTGCGGCGGTGCATGGCGGGTAAGCGAAGCGCAACGCGAGAGGATCGCCCTATGAACGCCGAAGAACTGCCTCTGGTGCTGGTCGTCGATGACGAACAGCGCTCCCTCGAGGCTTTGCGCCGAACGCTCGAAGAAGAGTTTCGCGTCGTCATGGCAGCCAGCGCCGAAGACGCCTTGCGCGTGCTGGAGTCGGAATTCGTGCAAGTGGTGCTCTCCGATCAGCGCATGCCCAATATGAGCGGTGTGGAGTTTCTGCGCCAGGTGCGCGCACAGTGGCCGGACGTCATTCGCGTGATCATCTCGGGCTACACCGACCCCGCCGATATCATCGCCGCGGTCAACGATGCCGGCATCTATCAGTTCATCCACAAGCCGTGGCTGCCCGATTCACTGCTGCTGTCGGTGCGCGGCGCGGCCCAGCTCTACCAGTTGCAGCGCGAGAACCAACTGCTCAACGTCGAACTGCGCGCCACCGAGCCGGTGTTGCGCGGGCGAGTGGAGGCCAAGCGCGAAGCCTTGCTCAAGAAGAACGCCCATGACGGCATCGCCCGCGCCAAGGACAGCCCCATGAATGCGCTCTGTGCCATTGCGCACAAAGTCGCGCGTTACGACATTCCCGTTTTGTTGACCGGCGAATCCGGCACCGGCAAGGAGCTTCTGGCCCGCGCCATCCATTACCACAGCACGCGCGCGGGCCGCGCTTTCGTGGTGGAGAACTGCGCCGCCCTGCCCGAGCAGTTGCTGGAAAGCGAACTCTTCGGGCACAAGCGCGGCTCATTTACCGGCGCCTATGAAGACCGCATCGGACTTTTTCAGCAGGCCGATGGCGGCACAATTTTTCTGGATGAAATCGGCGACACCTCGCCCGGCTTTCAAGTCAAGATGTTGCGCGTTCTACAGGAGGGCGAAATTCGTCCGGTGGGGGGCGCCCGGCCCTTGAAGATCAACGTCCGGGTGATTTCCGCCACCAATGCCGATTTGCAAGAGGCGGTGCGCACTGGGCGCTTCCGCGCCGACCTTTATTATCGCCTTTCGGCTTTCTCACTGGTGCTGCCGAGTTTGCGCGAGCGCCCCATGGACATTCCGCTGATTGCCACTCAGCTCTTGGCCGATGTCGGCAAAGCGCTGGGCAAACCGGTGTCGGGCTTCAGCCGTGAAGCCATGGATTTCCTGTGTCGCTACCATTGGCCCGGCAATGTGCGCCAACTGCAAAACGAGATCTATCGCATGGTGGCGCTGACCGAGAACCAAACCTTGGGAGCCGATTTGCTTTCGGCCGCCATCGTGCGCGGCGCCGACCTCGACGACGAACCCGAGCTCGAGCACCTCGCGCGCTTGAATGGCAGTCTCAAGGATCGGTTGGAGACCTTGGAAAGCCGCCTGATTCGCGAAGTGATGGTGCGCCATCGCTGGAACAAGACCAAAGCCGCAGAGGAGCTGGGGCTCTCGCGCGTGGGCTTGCGCGGCAAACTCCTGCGTTACGGCATGGAAAAAACGGAGCGTCAGTGAACCGGGAGCTGAACGTTCTCTGGCTCCAATCCGGCGGCTGCGGCGGCTGCTCGATGTCTTGGTTGTGTGCCGATGGCCGCGACTTCTTCAGCAATCTGGCAAGCGCCGGCATACGCCTTCTGTGGCACCCTGCGCTCGCCGAAGAAAACGGCGCCGAGATGCAAGGCATTCTTGCCGATTGCTTCGCCGGCCGCCTAAGGCTCGATGTGCTCTGCCTCGAAGGGGCGGTGATGCGCGGCCCGGCGAACACCGGGCGCTTTCATTTGATGGCCGGTTCGGGCGAACCGATGATGGCTTGGATCACCAAGCTCGCCGCCGCGGCACAGCATGTGATCGCCGTCGGCAGTTGCGCCGCTTTCGGAGGTTTGCCCGCCGGGCCGGGTTCCATCACCGATGCCTGCGGTCTGCAATATGAAGGCGAGCAACCCGGCGGTCTCCTGGGTGCGGACTGGGTGTCACGCGGCGGTTTGCCGGTCATCAACGTCTCGGGCTGCCCGGTACACCCCAATTGGGTACTGGAAACGCTCTATGCCCTGGCCCTGGAAGAAGTCAATGCCAATGCGCTGGACGCTTTGGGCCGGCCGCGCCATTACGCCGATCAGTTGGTTCATCACGGCTGCGCTCGCAACGAATATTACGAATTCAAGGCCAGTGCCGAGAAACCCTCGAACTTGGGTTGCCTCATGGAGCATTTGGGCTGCAAAGGCACGCAAGCGCACGCCGATTGCAACACGAGGCTGTGGAACGGCGAAGGCTCTTGCACACGCGGGGGTTACGCCTGCGTCAGTTGCACCGAGCCCGGATTCGAAAACCCCGGCCACCCTTTCCAGCAAACCCCTAAGGTCGCCGGCATTCCAGTGGGCCTGCCCACCGACATGCCCAAGGCCTGGTTCGTGGCGCTGGCGGCATTGTCGAAATCGGCAACGCCCAAACGCGTGCGCGAAAACGCCGTCGCCGACCACTTGGTGGTTTCGCCGACACAGAAGAAAACGGGCTTGCGATGAGCCGTCGGGTTGTCGGGCCCTTCAATCGCGTCGAGGGTGACCTCGAAATCGCGCTTGACATCGTTGCTGGCCAAGTACGCGAAGCGCGCATCAACGCGCCGCTTTTCCGCGGCTTCGAAAGCCTGCTGGTTGGACGACCGGCGCTCGATGCGCTGGTGATCGTGCCGCGCATCTGCGGCATTTGTTCGGTTTCTCAATCCATCGCCGCGGCCTCGGCCATCGCCAACGCCTGCGGCGCGGTACCGCCACCCAATGGCGAACGCGCGCTCAATTTGATGCATGCGGCGGAAAATCTCGCCGACCACTTCACCCATTTCTATCTCTTCTTCATGCCGGATTTCGCCCGCGAAGTCTATTCCGGCCGAACTTGGTTTGCCGCCGCCGAGCAGCGCTTCAAAGCCATGCGCGGCAGTGCCGCGCGCGAAGTGCCGGCGGTACGAGCCGACTTTCTGCACGTCATGGGTTATCTGGCGGGGAAGTGGCCGCACAGCCTTTCGATTCAGCCCGGGGGCTCCTCGCGGGCGGTCAAAGCGGCGGAAAGAGTGCGCCTTCTGGCACTGGTGCGCGAATTGCGCAGCTATCTCGAAACCCGCACCTTCGGCGATGCGCTGGAGCATATCGCCGCGATCGATAGCGTCGAAGCGCTCACGAATTGGCGCGACACCAGGGCACCCGCAAGCAGCGATTTTCGGCTGTTCCTGGAAATCGCCCGCGACTGCGCACTTCAAGACCTGGGTCGCGCGACCGACCACTTCCTTTCCTTTGGTGCTTATCGCAAGGGCGACAGCCCGGTGTTCGCGCGCGGGCATTGGTATCAGCATGTGGTGCATGCCTTGGACCCGGCCGGCATCACCGAGGACCATAGCCACGCCTGGCTAACCGCCACCGAAGCACCGCTCGCGCCCGCTCAAGGAGTGACCCAGCCGGTATTGGACAAGCCCGATGCCTACACCTGGTGCAAAGCGCCGCGGCTCTATGGTGCGGTGGTGGAAACCGGCGCCCTGGCGAGGCAGTTGATCGACGGCCATCCGTTGGCGCGCGCTTTGGTCGAAGAAAGCGGCGGCAATGTGCGCAATCGCGTGCTCGCGCGCCTTTTGGAAGTGGCGCGCTTGGTTCCGCTGATCGAGGGCTGGCTGCAAGAACTGGAAGCCGGCGCGCCTTATTTCGCGCCGCTGGAAATGCCCCGCCACGCCGAGGGCATGGGGCTGGTGGAAGCGGCGCGCGGCAGCCTCGGGCACTGGATAACCATTGACGACGGGCGCTTGGCACATTACCAAATCATCTCGCCCACCACTTGGAATTTTTCCCCGCGCGACCGCAACGGCCAGCCCGGCGCCGCCGAGCTGGCGCTGCAAGGCGCGCCGGTGCAGGCGGGCGAAGACACGCCGGTCGCGGTGCAACACGTCGTGCGGTCGTTTGATCCGTGTATGGTGTGTACGGTGCATTGACAAAGAAGTTAACCGAAAAAGGACGTGCCTTGCTCGCCACTCTGCCGGGGGCGGCGGCATGATGCGGCGCGTGTTCAATGCGCAGATGGGGCGGCCGGTCGACCGCATTGGCCACGACTATGGCGCGCTCTGGCAAAAGAGGTAATTGGCGTGCAAGAGTGTAGAAAGGGGTATTTGCGGTGCTGACCACGCTCATCAATCGTAAGGCGCTCGAAGCACTGGCTGGCGGCACCGGCTTCCAGCGCGGCGCATGTGTTCAATGGCGATGAGCACACGGACCCTGTATCGTGCCCAATCGATGGCGCGTTTATGGACAAATCGCGCCAATCCGAGTAGTGTATTGGCGCGTAAGCGTTTTACGCGCCAATAAAAGGCTGAATCGTGCCAAAAAAGCTGCCTGGAGATTTGTCAGCACAAATCATCGCCGCGCTTGCCCGGTATTCCGAGGGGGCCGGCATGGATGAGCTGCATGCCGCTCTAGGCCCCATCGTCAGCCGCCGCAGCTTGCAACGCCGGCTGGCCGAGCTTTTGGCGCGGCAACAGGTTCGGACAGAGGGCGTTGGGCGAGCGACCAAGTATCGCGTTTCGGTGATCCATGCCACCGCGAGCGCCTCCTTGAAGCTCGCACTTTCATCTTGGGCGATCGGCGAAGTCTACGTGCCGACCTCGCCCGAAGGCGAGCAGATCAAAGCCTACGTTCGCCAGCCCGTCCAGCTTCGCGAGCCGGTGGGCTATGTCCCGAAATTTCTCGAAGCTTATCGTCCCAACGAAACGCACTACCTGCCCGAGGTCTTGCGCGTGCAACTGCATTCCTTGGGGCGTTCGCCGGCTGAGCAAACCGCCGCCGGCACCTTTGCTCGCGACATCTTGAACCGGCTGCTGATCGACCTCTCGTGGGCTTCGTCGCGGCTGGAGGGCAATACCTACACCCGGCTCGACACCGAGCGCCTGATCGAATACGGCCAAGCCGCCGAGGGCAAGGATGCCCTGGAAACCCAGATGATCCTCAATCACAAGGCCGCCATCGAATACTTGGTGCGCGAGGTGGATCGAGTCGGTGTGGACACCGCAACCATGCGCGCCCTCCATGCCTTGCTTTCCGATGGTCTTTTGCACGAGGCTCAGGCCGGCGGGCGGGTGCGCAATCGGGCCGTGGAAATCGGGAGCAGTGTCTATTTGCCCGTGGCAGTGCCGCAGCGCCTGGAGGAGCTGTTCGGCGTTGTCCTTAGCATGGCAGCGGAAATCAGCGATCCCTTCGAGCAAGCATTCTTTCTCATGGTGCATCTGCCTTACCTGCAGCCCTTCGTGGACGTGAACAAACGCGTGGCACGCCTGGCGGCAAACATTCCGCTGATTCGCCGCAACCTTTGCCCGCTGTCCTTCATCGACGTTCCCGAGCAGGCCTACATCGATGCCATGTTAGGCGTTTATGAGCTGAACCGAATCGAATTGCTGCGCGACGTGTTCGTCTCGGCCTACGCACGGTCCTGTCAGCAATACGTGGCGGTGCGACAACAATTGATGCCACCCGATACTTTCCGCTTGCGTTACCGGGCAGAGCTCACCGAAACGGTGCGAGCGATCGTGCGCCGTGGTCTCGACGCAAGTGCGGCAACCATTCGGGCAGCCACGCCGGTCAAGGTGGCCGAGGACGATCGGGAGCGGTTCCTCGCCGTAGTTGAGGAAGAGTTCAAGAACCTGCATGAAGACAACGCCATCCGTTTCGGGCTCAGACCTTTGGAGTTTGCTGCCTGGAAGCGGGCGCGCCGCGACGCCGGTAAAAAGCGCGAGAAATTGCCTTGAGACCCTTTACGATCGACTTGGCGCGGGCCGGATTCCGGTGCAGACGTATACTGCTTCGGTGTCGCCCTTGTTGTGGCGGCAGTGCGATCTCGGCTAGTTCAGTGAGCTGCCCATGACCCCGACCCGCAAAAACCGCCCTCCGCATCCCCGCCGCCGCGTCGCGCCCATGGCGTCGATGCTGCGCGGGCTGCATCTCGATGCCGGGCGAGAAAGCCTGGCCGCCAGTATCAATGAAGAAACCTGGCTTGACGTCATTCGCAAGATGGACGAGGTGTACAGCGAACTGGTACACAACGAAATCGAGCTCGAAGAAAAAAACGCCGAACTCGAACGCTCGCACCGTTTCGTCTACAGCGTGCTGGAGGCGATGTCTGACGTACTCGTGGTCTGCGACCGGCGCGGCAAGGTGCAGGAAGTGAACCGCGCCTTCTTGAAGTTGGTCGGGCGCGGCGAAGCGGAGCTGGTGGGCGCCGATCTCGCCAGCCTGTTTGCCGATGAGGCCTCGCGGGAAAAGGTGTTGCCTTTGGGCGCGGCGCCAGGGCCCTTGACCGACTGCGAACTACGTTTTCTTGCGGCCGACGGCAAAGCCATCGCCGTGGCGGTGAACGGCTCGGAGTTGCGCGACGCCAGCCATCATCTGCAAGGCATGGTGCTGATTGGCCGCCCCACGGGTGAGCTGCGACGCGCCTATCAGCAGCTCACCGAAGCGCACGAAACGCTGAAACGCACGCAACAGCAATTGGTGCAAACCGAAAAAATGGCGAGCCTCGGCCAATTGGTGGCCGGCGTGGCGCACGAGCTCAACAACCCGATCAGCTTCATTTTGGGCAATGTATTTTCGCTGCAACGCTATTTGCAAAGAGTCGAGAGCTATCTCGAACTGGTGCATGAAGGCGCACCGTCCGATGCGCTGGCGGAAGCGCGCCTGCGCTTGCGCATCGACCACATTCTCAAAGACTTGCCGTCGCTGCTCGACGGCACCATCGAAGGCGCCGAACGCTCGCGCGACATCGTCGATGCCTTGAAGCGTTTTTCCGCCGCCGACCGCGGCGAAGAGTTGGTGTTCGATCTCGCCGAAGTGGTGCAGCGCGCCGTGCATTGGGTGAGCAAAGCCGCTTCGCATCGCTTCCAAGTGAGCGTCGAGCTGCCCGAACGTTTGCCGGTCAAAGGTTCGCCGGGCCAATTGCAGCAAGTGTTTATCAACCTGGTGCAAAACGCCGCCGATGCTACCGCCAAACAAGTCGCCCCCGCCCTGGTGGTGAAGGGCAGGATCGAAGGCGAAATGCTGCATCTGAGCTTTCACGACAACGGCCCCGGCATTCCGCCCGAGACCTTGAGCAAAATTTTCGATCCCTTCTTCACCACCAAACCCATAGGCAAAGGCACCGGGCTTGGCCTGTCAATCAGCTACGGCATCGTCGAGCGCCACGGCGGCAGCCTGAGTGTCGCCAACCATCCGCAGGGCGGGGCGGAATTCGAGTTGAGGCTGCCGCTGGCGGGGTGAGCGGCTGGAGGGTCAGGGGGTGCACTTTGCCCAGACTACTTCGTGGCGACACACGCAACACACTGAAAATAGACACAAAACACGCAATATTCAAATAAGCTCACAATACTGCTCTTATTTGCTGTATTCTTGCATCCATTCTCTGATCCTGTCCGCAAGAATGCTGCAAGTCTCTGAAAAAGAAATAGAAGGCCGCTTGCGCCTGGACAACCCCTGGTGGCAGGCCGGGAGCGGCATCGATGCCGACTTCCAGGCTTTTCCCCGGCGCGCCTATTTGGACGACTTCCTGCATCTCGTGCACGGCACGGAAGTCAATCGGGCCGTCGTGCTGCTCGGCCCGAGGCGGGTGGGCAAGACGATTCTCGTCTATCACACGATCCAGGAGATGATGGATCGGGGCGGGGTGAGCGGGCGGGACATCCTGTATGTGTCCTTGGAAACGCCGCTTTATACCGGCCTGGCTCTGGGCGCCCTGGTGGATCGCTTCCGGCGCCTGTTCCATCGCCCGGAGGAACCGCGCCTCTATGTGTTCTTCGATGAAATCCAGTATCTGAAGGGCTGGGAAGTGCATCTGAAGTCGCTCGTCGATTCCTACCGTGGCATCCGCTTCGTGGCGACCGGCTCGGCCGCCGCGGCGCTGAAGACGAAAAGCGCGGAATCCGGTGCGGGGCGCTTCACCGAGTTCGTCCTGCCGCCCCTGACCTTTGCCGAATACCTGTACTTCGTCGACCGCGAATCGACCCTGATTCGCGCCGCCGGCGAAGAGCACGGCGCGCCGCGCTACGTCACCGAGGACATCCACGGACTGAACGACGCTTTCGTCGATTACCTAAATTTCGGCGGTTATCCGGAGGCGGTGTTTTCCGGAGCGGTGCGCCGCAACCCGCGCCGCTTCATCAAGAGCGACATCATCGACAAGGTGCTGCTGCGCGATCTGCCCATCCTCTATGGCATCACCGACATCCAGGAGCTGAACAGTCTGTTCAACACGCTGGCCTACAACACCGGGCAGGAGCTAAGCATCGAGGGCCTTTCAAAAACCTCGCATGTCGCCAAGAACACGCTCAACAAATATTTGGAGTACCTCGAAGCGGCTTTCCTCATTCGCCGCGTACGCCGTGTGGACCAGGACGCTACGCATTTCAAGCGCATGACCACGTTTAAGGTCTATCTCACCAACCCGACCATGCGCGCGGCTCTCTTCGGACCAGTCGACGAGCACCACGAGGCCATGGGCCAATTGGTCGAGTCGGCGGTGTTCAGCCAGTGGTTGCACAATGCGGCCTTCGTCGACTCGCTCTATTACTCGCGCTGGCGCAGCGGGGAAGTCGACCTGGTCAGCCTCGACCCGCAGCAGCGTCCACGCTTTGCCGTTGAAGTGAAATGGTCGGATCGACCTATCGATGACCCTAAGGCGATCAAGGGCCTGCTGGAATTCGCCCGCATCCACGCATTGATCCGTACACCGCTAGTAACCACGCTCGCCACCAGTGGGGTCAAAGAAGTGAATGGGGTGACTGTCGAGTTCATGCCCAGCAGCCTGCATTGCTATACCATTGCCCGCAACACGCTGGAGCGAAGACAGAACCGGTCGGTTCACGATTGACCTTGTCTTGAGCGTTGAGTGCGCCCCGCTCATTGTCCACGACCAAGGCAGCCTCGAAAATGAACTCAAAGAACGCCACGCCGCCGCCCATTCCCCGCGCCATCTGGGCGCTCGGTTTCGTCAGTTTGCTGATGGATGTTTCCTCGGAGCTCATCCATAGCCTGCTGCCGGTGTTCATGTTCACCGCGCTGGGCATCTCGGCCACGGCCATCGGTTTCATCGAAGGCGCGGCGGAGGCGACGGCGCTGATCGTCAAGGTGTTTTCCGGGGCGCTCTCCGACTGGTGGGGCAAACGCAAACCGCTGGCGGTGCTGGGTTATGGTTTGGGCGCGCTGTCCAAGCCGCTTTTCGCCATCGCCGGCGGGGCGGGGCTGATCGTCGCCGCGCGCTTGATCGATCGCGTCGGCAAAGGTATACGCGGTGCGCCGCGCGATGCGCTGGTCGCCGACCTGACGCCGCCGGAAATTCGCGGCGCCGCCTTCGGCCTGCGCCAAGCGCTCGACACCGTCGGTGCTTTTCTCGGCCCCTTGCTGGCCATGGGCCTCATGCTGTGGTGGGCCGACGATTTTCGGGCCGTTTTTTGGGTGGCGGTCATCCCCGCACTTCTGGCCGTGGCCCTGCTGTTCTTCGGCGTTGACGAACCCGAGCGCCAAGGCGATGGCAAACGCGTCAATCCGATCAAGCGGGACAACCTGCGTCGGCTGCCGGCGGCTTACTGGTGGGTGGTGGGCATCGGCGCCGTTTTCACCTTGGCGCGTTTTTCCGAAGCCTTCCTCGTGCTGCGCGTCCAGTCGGGCGGTTTGCCGCTGGCCTTGGTGCCGCTGGTGCTGATCGTGATGAATGGGGTCTACGCTCTGGCAGCCTATCCTTGCGGCAAACTCGCGGACGCCATGAGCCACCGCAGGCTGCTCGCTTGGGGCCTATTGCTCCTAATTGCCGCCGATGCGGCCTTGGCATGCGACGGGCATTGGAGCGTGGCCTGGTTCGGCGTGGTGCTTTGGGGTCTGCATCTAGCCATGACGCAAGGCTTGCTGGCCGCCATGATTGCGCACACCGCACCCGCCGATCTGCGCGGCACGGCTTACGGGTTTTTTTATTTGACCAGCGGCCTGGCCATGCTTTTGGCAAGCGTGGTGGCGGGATTGCTATGGGACGGTTACGGCGCCCGCGCCACTTTCGTGGCGGGAGCGTGTTTTAGCGCCGCGGCGCTGCTGCTCGTCGCGTTGCGGCGGGCGGAGTCTTAATACCAGCCGCCGCGCACGCAGGGCGTAGCGCGAATTACAAACCCGCTTCCGAGCGCAACAAGGCCGCCTTGTCGGTATCTTCCCAGGAGAACTCCGGTTCGTCGCGGCCGAAGTGGCCATAAGCCGCGGTCTTGCCGTAGATGGGCCGCAAGAGGTCGAGCGTTTGGATGATGCCCTTGGGCCGCAGGTCGAAGTGCTTCTGGATGAGCGCGGCGATTTTGTCGTCAGCGATTTTGCCGGTGCCATAGGTGTACACCGTGACGCTCACCGGGTGAGCCACGCCGATCGCATACGAGACCTGGATTTCGCACTGGCGCGCGATGCCCGCCGCCACCACGTTCTTGGCGGCATACCGCGCGGCATAGGCGGCGGAGCGGTCGACCTTGGAGGGGTCTTTACCGGAAAAGGCACCACCGCCATGCGGTGCGGCGCCGCCGTAGGTGTCGACGATGATCTTGCGCCCGGTGAGGCCGCAGTCGCCCATCGGCCCGCCGATGACGAAACGCCCGGTGGGGTTGATGAGGTAACGCACGTCCTTGGAAATCAGCTCCTGGGGCAACACCGGTTTGATGATTTCTTCGATCACGCCTTCTTCGATTTGTTTGTGGGTGACGTCGGGCTCGTGTTGGGTGGAAAGCACCACGGTTTCGATGCTGGCCGGCCGGCCGCCGACGTAGCGCACGGTGATTTGCGACTTGGCGTCGGGTCTGAGCCAGGGCAGGCGCCCGTCTTTCCGGACCTCGGACTGGCGCTGCATCAGCCGATGGGCGTAGTAAATCGGAAAAGGCATCAGGGTCGGGGTTTCGTCGCAGGCGTAACCGAACATCAGGCCCTGGTCGCCCGCGCCCTGGTCGAGGTTATCGTCGGAGGCGTGATCGACACCCTGAGCGATATCCGGTGACTGCTTGTCGTAGGTGACCAGCACCCCGCAACCGCGGTAATCGATACCGAATTCAGAGTTGTCGTAACCGATGCGCTTGATGGTAGATCGCGCCACCTGGGCGTAGTCGATATCTTTGGCCGTTGTGGTAATTTCGCCCGCCAGCACCACCAAACCGGTGGTCACCAGCGTCTCCGCGGCTACCCGGCCGTATTTGTCATGCGTTAGAATCGCATCCAGAATGGCATCCGAGATTTGGTCCGCGACTTTGTCGGGATGGCCTTCCGAAACTGATTCCGACGTAAACAAAAACTCACTCATCATCGCCTCTGAAAAAATCGCGCCAATGCGGGCGCGAAACCCCGTAATGTTACCAAATCCCGCTTCGCCCCGCCGCTTTGCCCTTAGACCGCGTTTTCACGTGCATATGCCGCAGCGCCAGGCCGGAGCGTCATGACGCGCCTTTTGCTGCTTCCGCTGGCTTGGCTGCCTCTGGCCTGGATCCACGCCTTGGGCGGTTTCTTCGGCCGTCTGGGTTATCGGCGCGGCGGCAAGTTTGCCCGACGCATCCGCGATAACCTCGTTATCAGTGGGCTCGGCGGTGACGATTTGGAGGGGTTGGCACTGCGCGTCGCCGAGGAGACCGGCAAAGCGGCGCTGGAGGCGATCGCCATCTGGCTACAGCCGGTCGCGACGGTGCAATCCTGGACCCGCCCCGACGAGCATTGGCCGGCGGTGGAAGCGCAATACCGCGAGGGTCGGGGGCTCATTTTGCTCGTGCCTCATCTGGGCTCCTGGGAGATCTGCGGCCAGTTCTTTTCCCATAACTTCCCCATGACCACGATGTACCGCGAGCCGAAGCTGCGCGCGCTCGATCCTTTGATGCGCGCCGGCCGTGAGCGCGACGGCTGCAAGCTCGTCAATGCCGACGTGCGCGGCGTGCGCGCGCTTTTGCGTGCCCTCAAAAAAGGCGAGGCGGTGGGCATACTGCCCGATCAGGCGCCGAGCCGCGGCGAAGGCATTTGGGCGGAGTTCTTCGGCAAGTTGGCCTACACCATGACCCTGGCGATCAAGCTGCAGCAATCGACCGGTTGCGCGATTGCGCTCGGTTATGCCGAACGCCTGCCGCGCGGCGAAGGCTTCATCGTGCGCATGAAACCCCTGGACGGCGACCTGCAAGGCTCACTGGCTCAGGCCGCGCGCAGCATGAACGCGGCCATCGAGGAGGCAGTCCGCCGCCAGCCCGAGCAATACCTCTGGTCCTACAACCGCTACAAAGTGCCGGCCGGAGTAACGCCGCCGCCGGCCCGGTGACGTGGCAGCGCGGCTCACCATCGGCTTGCTGTGGCTGTTGAGTCGCCTGCCCTACCGCTGGCAGGCGGGCTTCAGCCGCGCCCTGGGCAGCCTGCTCTATCACCTCGCCCGTGAGCGGCGGCGGGTGGGCAGCATCAACCTGCGGCAGTGTTTTCCGGCACTGTCGGAAAAGGAGCGCCAAGACCTTCTAAAAGCGCACTTTCGCGCCTTCACCCAGGCTGCCTTGGAACGCGGCTTTTTGTGGTGGGCGAGCCGAGAGGAGCTGATGCAAAAAATTCGCTTCGAAGATTTGCATCATTGGCGCGACACCGCTGATCGACCAACGATCCTCTTCGCACCGCACTTCGTCGGCCTCGATGCTGCGGGCACGCGTATCGTGTGTGAATTTCCCGGCGCGTCGATCTATTCCATGCAGAAGAACCGAGCGCTCGACGGGCAGATGCGCAAGGGCCGGGAACGCTTCGGCAATGCCACGCTGTTTTCACGGCAAGATGGCATACGCCCGGTCATCCGCGCGCTGCGCGAAGTCAAGATGCTCTACTATTTGCCGGATCTCGACTACGGCCCGCGCGACGCGGTTTTCGTGCCCTTTTTCGGCGTGCCTGCCGCAACGATCACCGGGTTGTCGCGCCTGGCCGCCGTGGGGCGCGCGCGGGTGGTTCCCTGCGTCACCCGCCAACTGCCGCAGGGTGGCGGCTATGTGGTGCGCCTTTATCCGGCGTGGGAGAATTTTCCCAGCGGCGACGAAGTGGCCGATGCGCGCCGCATGAATGCCTTCATCGAAGAGCGGGTGCGCGAAATGCCCGAGCAATATTTCTGGCTGCACAAACGCTTCAAGACGCGCCCGCCCGGCGAGGCGAGGTTCTACGCGTGATTCGCCCGGCCGACACGGCGGCGGTCAACCAGGCGGCGGCGCTTTTGCGTGCCGGCCAACTGGTGGCCTTCCCCACCGAAACGGTCTATGGCCTGGGCGCGGATGCCAGCCAACCGCTGGCGGTGGCGCGCATTTTCGCGGCCAAAGGCCGACCCGCCGATCATCCGCTGATCGTCCACCTGGCCGACCTCTCCGCCTTGCCGAATTGGGCGGCTCAAACCCCCGGAGATGCGCAAAAACTTGCCGAACGATTTTGGCCCGGCCCCTTGACGCTGATCTTGCAGAAGCGCCCGGAAGTGCCCGCTGCGGTGAGCGGCGGACAAAACAGCGTGGGTCTGCGCGTGCCTTCGCATCCGGTGGCCTTGGCTTTGCTTGAGGCCTTCGGCGGCGGCATTGCCGCGCCCTCGGCCAATCGTTTCGGGCGCATCAGCCCCACCACCGCGGCGCATGTGGCGCAGGAGTTTCCTGACGGTCTGCCGCTGATTCTCGATGGCGGCCCCTGCCAGGTCGGCATCGAATCGACCATCGTCGATTTCACCAGCGGGCGCGCCGTGCTGCTGCGCCCGGGCGGCATTGCCCTCGACGCGCTCGCTGCGGTACTGGGTTATCGTCCGGGCGCGCCGACGCACGCAAGCCCGCGCGCGTCCGGCACGTTGGCGCAGCATTATGCACCGCACACCCCCACCGATCTCGTGCAATCCAGTGCGCTGGATGCTCGTGCTGCCGAGTTGAGTGCATCGCTTGCCGTGCTCGCGCGTCGCGAGGCACCCGCGCACTTCTCCGGCCTCTGGCTTCGAGCACCGGAAGGCGCCGAGGCCTACGCCGCGCAGCTCTATGCCGCTTTGCGCCTGATGGATGCCGCGGGCGTTGCGCGCATTTTGGTCGAAGCGCCCCCACACGGCCCGGAATGGGCTGCGGTGAACGACCGCCTGCGGCGCGCCAGCAGTCGATGAAAGCACCGCGCATCGTTTTGGCGCCCGATTCCTTCAAAGGCTCGCTGAGCGCTTCCGAAGCGGCCCAAGCCTTGGCGCAGGGTTTGCTCGCCGTCTGGCCGCAAGCGGAAGTATTGCAGCGGCCGCTGGCCGATGGCGGTGAAGGTACGCTGGACGCGGTGCTGGCGCGGGGCGGCAGCTGCCATAGCGCCACGGTGACCGGTGCCGCCGGTGCACCGCGCGAGGCGCTATGGGCGAGCGTGCCTTGGCAAGGCCCATCCGCCGCACTCCTGGAAGCAGCCCAAGTCGTGCCCATCACCGACGCCACGGCGCTGCGAACCCCGGTCACGGAGCGCAGCACGCTGGGTTTAGGACAGCTGGCGCGCTGTGCGCTCGACGCGGGCCATAGACACCTCTTGTTTGCCCTGGGCGGCACATCGACCAACGACGGCGGCGCGGGCTTGTTGAGCGCGCTGGGGCTGCAACTCGTCGACGCGCAGGGGCGGACCCTGGCGCCCACGCCGGAAGGCCTCGCGCAATTGCATTCAGTCGACGCCTCGGGGCTCGACGCCCGCCTCGCTGAATGCCAAATCACGGTGCTATCCGATGTCAACAATCCGCTCTGCGGTGAACATGGCGCCACGGCGATTTTTGGCCCGCAAAAGGGTGTGCAGGCGGCGGAAGTCAACCTCCTGGACCGGCACCTCGAACGCTTTGCGCAGGGCTGCGAAACCGCGTTGGGCCGGTCGGTGCAATCGCTGCCGGGCTCCGGCGCGGCGGGAGGATTGGGCTTTGCCCTGCAACTACTCGGCGCGCGCTTGCGTAGCGGCGCCGAAGTCGTCGCCGATCTGGTCGATCTCGATGCGGCGCTCGCCGACGCGGACTGGCTCATCACCGGAGAAGGCCGCAGCGACGCGCAGACACTCCTGGGCAAAACACCCTGGGTCGCCGCGCAGCGGGCCGCACGCCTTGGCGTGCCGGCAACGCTCGTATCGGGCAGTATCGATCGGGCGGCCCTGCCGCAGCTGGAGCAACATTTCGCCGGGTGTTTCGCGCTGCCCTTTGGCCCGCTGAGTTTGGCCGAGGCAATCGCGCAAGCTCGGCCCCTGCTCCAAGACACTGCGCGGCAGCTGGCTCAGTTTCTTGCGGCCAGTCGCTCCAGTTCGGCGACCGACCAAGACTGAAGCCTTCCCGCCAGAGCGCCCCAGCTTTGCAGGTGGCGCGCCTCCTGGCCGAACACCGGATCGTCGGCAAGGAGTTTTTCCACTTCGCTGCGCGGCAAACCGGTGACGCGCTCCATCGCCCGCAAGTCCATCAGACGCACGCGGCCGTTTGCCGTGGCATAAAGCGCAGGCGCTTGCAGCGCGTTGGAAAAAAATGCCGCCGAAACCCCGGTGCCGGTGAGAATCCCGATCTCCTTACGCCCCGCAGCGCGCGCCTCGGCGTGGCACAGAGCGAGAAACGCGAGGTATTGCGACAGGCCCAAGGCCTCCGCCTCGCGTGAGACTTCGTGGCCGGGAGCATCCTCCAGCACAAACAATGTTGAATGCGGCGCTGCCTCGCGCGTCCATTGCCGCAGGGCAAGGCCCATGGCCAGCGCCTGTGCCGGCCCTAAGGGGGCGGGTGCGACTTCATGCAAGGCGCCGATGTCGCCGGCACCGCTGGAGGTAATCCAGCCTTGCTGATCCAGCGAACGTCCGGGCGCAAAGAGACCTGGGCTGAGCGGGCCTGCGGGCTCTTTGCCAGTTTCGTGCAAACGCGACAAAAGTTGGTTTTCCAGCACCTCCAGCGCCAGCGACAGGGGTGCTGCGGCGCCAAATGCTGCGGCGATTGCCGCTTTAGCCGCTTCCGGCGCGGCGGGCAGTTGCCGACCCATGCCCTGCGCTGCACGGGCCGTTGCACCGAAAACGCCCTCGACGCTCGGCTCAGGGTCGGCATCGAAAGCCGCTTGGCCGCGCAAGGTTTCCAGCACCTTGGGCCCGGAGACGCCTAGGCGCGCGTTGGCTCCAAAGAAGAGCGCGCTACACGCGCAGGCGATGACGCTCATGCCGCCGAAAGCCCCGCCGCTACCGGGTATCACCGCGACCACGGGCACCGCGGCGGCGCGTAAATCGGTCACAGTCCGCAAGACCTCGGCCAGACCCAGAAGCGCCGGGTTGGCTTCGTGCAGTCGCACGCCGCCCGATTCGATAAGCAACAGCACGCCGGATATTTCGCCAAGGCGGAATGCGTGCAAAGCCTCGCGCAGATGCTTCGCGAGTCGCTGCGCCTGCACGGCGCCAACCGCACCGCCCAAAAAGCTCGGTTCCTGAGCGGCGACGAAAATCTTGCGTCCGGCGAGGCGCGCTCGCCCCAGCACCACACCATCACCCGGCAGCGGCGAAATCCCCCAGCGTTTGAGATGCGGGCTCAGCGCAGCGGAGGGCTGGGGGACAAAACTCTGCGCATCGCAAAGTTCGAGGATGCGGGCGCTGGCGTTGGGCGCGAACTTCATAGCCAAGGTAGCACCGGTCACCCGGTTTGCACCGCTTTCCAGAGCATGTAGGCGGAAAGCACGAAGAGCATGTAGGCAAAAGCCTTTTTCAACTTCTTCACCGGCCAGGCATGCGCCACGCGCGCCCCCATGGGAGCAAAAAGCACGCTGGCACAGACGATGCCCAATAGCGCGGGCCAATGTACGTAACCCAGAGTATGCGACGGCAGACCATCGGCGCGCAGACCTGCGATGACGTAACCCACGGTACCGGCCACGGCAATAGGCAGCCCGAGAGCCGCCGAGGTCGCCACCGCGTTGTGCACTTTCACATTACACCAGGCCATGAACGGGACGGAGATGAAGCCGCCGCCCGCGCCCACCATGCTCGAAATGAAACCGATGCCGTTGCCGGCGGCGAATAGCCCCCAGCGCCCCGGTAATTGCCGGGTGGGTTTGGGCTTTTTGTCGAGCAGCATTTGCACCGCGGAAAACGAGGCGAATAGGCCGAAGAAGCCCGCCACCCAAGGTGTCTTCATGGCGCCCACCACCTGCGGCCCGAGCACCGAGGCCAGTAGAATTCCTGGCGCGATGGCCCGGAAAACCGGCCACAACACGGCGCCATGGGCATGATGGGCGCGCACGCTAGAGATGGAGGTGAACATGATGGTGGCCATCGATGTGCCGATGGCCAAATGCACCACGTGTGCGACGGGAAAGCCTTCGCGCATGTACAGATAGGTGAGCACCGGCACGATGGTCATGCCGCCGCCGATGCCCAGTAGCCCGGCGAGAAAACCCACCACGCAGCCCAACAAAAGAAAAACCGGCAGCAGCGACCAGTCCATGCTAGACGAGAAGTCCCATGAGGTAATCCCATTCGGCCGGCTCGACCGGCGTGATCGACAAACGATTCCCTTTCTGCAAGAGTCGCATGCCGGCAAGCGCCGCGTGCTGGCGCAGCTCGGCGAGCGGCACGAGGCGCGTCTTTTTCACCAGAGTGACTTCGACGTTTTGCCAGCGTGGATTCCTGCGGTCGGATTTGGCGTCGTAATAGGGGCTCCGGCGATCGAACTGCGTTGCGTCGGGAAAAGCTTCGCGACTCACTTTGACGACCCCGACGATGCCGGGCTCGGCGCAACTCGAGTGATAGAAAAAGGCGAGGTCCCCCACCCGCATGTCATCGCGCATGAAATTGCGCGCCTGGTAATTGCGCACCCCGAACCAAGGCAGCGTGGCGCCTGGCGCCGCGGCGAGATCATCGATCGACACCTCGCTGGGTTCGGACTTCATCAGCCAATGGCGCATTTCGAATCACCAAAAAAGAACGCGGCATAAAGCCGCGTTCCGTGTTGCGAGTCCCCCGCCGGAGAGGTGTGGCCCTCATCTTGAACCGAAGGTTCAAGGCGGTCGCCTGCCCGATCCATTAGGCGCTTCCGACGAGGGACGCGCACACCGGAATCGTCATTGGCCCGGCAACCTGGGCATACGATATTGGTTCGAAGAGTATCTGGCCAAGCACCAACACCGCAGGGGACAACCGGCGCAGGCTAAGCCAGGTCAGAAGAGCTTTTCCTGGCCCGCCATCGATGCCTCGATAGCGTCCTGCATGGCATCGATTCTACGCCGAAATTCAGTGCTGTCAAAGTTGGTGACATCGCTATCGCTGCGCCCTTTGAGCAGTTCGTTGGCGAGGTTGAGCGCAGTCAGCACCGCCACCCTTTCAGCCGTCGAAGCCCTGCTCCCATCACGCACCTCGCGCATGCGCGCTTGCAGCAATTCCACCGCGGCAAGCAAGTCTTCTCGCTCGTTCTCGGCGCAGCCAACGCGATATTCGCGCCCCAGGAGATTGACCGTCAGCGTGACAGGAGAGGCACTCACGCGTTTTCCTCCGGCAGGTTTTCGAGCAGCGTATCAAGGCGTTGCGCGGCTTCGTTCATGCGTAGGGTAATTCGGTCATGTTCCTTGCGCAGGCTGTTGAGCTGGGCGCGCAGATCGGCATTCTCCGCACGCAGCTGCGCGTAATGCCGAAGCAAATCTTCGAGTTTGCGTTCCAGCGCCCCCAGTTCCGCGTCCATGCGGCAACTATAGGGGCAGAAATCTCGATCCGTCAACAAATAAGCTAGCGAAGCCGAGAAACCGCTTGAACTCCTTGCGCGGCCAGATCGAGGCCGCGTGGCGCCCTGCTTCAGCCTGTGGCCAGGTCCTGATAGCGCACGTCGATGATTTCCAGTTCCTCGTCGCCCCCAGGGGTACGGAATACCACAAACTCGCCTACCCGAGCCTTCATCAGCGCCCGGGCCATCGGCGACACCCAGCTGATATAGCCCTTGGCCGCGTCGGTTTCATCCAATCCGACGATGGCGACGGTTCGCTCACGGCCCTGGCGGTCCGCGACGGTCACGGTTGCACCGAAAAAAACCTGATCGGCGTTTTCCGCCTGGGCGCGGGTCAGGGGATCGACCACTTCGGCAATATCCAGCCGCTTGACCAGGTGGCGGATGCGCCGGTCGATCTCGCGGAGACGCTTCTTGCCGTAGATGTAGTCGCCGTTTTCCGATCGATCACCGTTGCCTGCCGCCCAAGCCACCACGCTGACCACCTCGGGGCGCTCCTTTTCCACAAGCTGGGCAAGTTCGGCCTTGAGGCGCGAAAACCCCCCCGGAGTGAGGTAGTTCTTGCTACCTGCTGGCAGTGGCGGCAAGTCCGCCGCATCGTCGTCCTCGGGTGGGGCGACGGTTTCGCGGGTGAAGGCCTTGTTCATGGCGGATGACACGGAATTGGCCAATCATTTTAGCGCTTTGCCGCGCTCTTGTTCGAGAGCGGCGCACAACCCGGCGAGGCCCTCGATGAAACGGGGACTATGGCGATTCAAGAGATCGGCGTCCACCAAGAGCAGCGCATCTTGCCGCGCGGCCCGCAACTGCGGCCAGCGCCTCCAAAATTCCAGCCAGGCGGGCCGTTGCCTGCCCTCGGCGGCCGCGACGATGACATCCGGGTCGCGGCGCAAGACGGTTTCGATTTCGATCACTGCGGCTAGTGCCTGCAAATCGGCAAACACATTGCGCGCCCCGCATAGCCGAAGAGCGCTGCTCAGCAGATGCGAGCCGCCCAGGGTGTAGAGCGGTTGCCCCCAGACCTGGTAGAAGACGGACAAGGTTGCCTTTCCGCGGTAGCGCAACTCGAGTTCGCGCAGGCGCGCGCGCAACTCCCGCCCCCGCGACTGCGCAAGCGGCGCCGCCGTCAACTCTCCCAAGCGCTCTATGGTGCTGGCGATGCCAGCAGGCTCCCGGATATCACTCAGATACACCGTGAGTCCCAGCGCCCGCAGGCGCGCCAAGTGTTGCGGCGCGTTGCCGCCCGCCCAGCCGAGAACGAGGTCGGGCCGCAGCGCGAGGATGCGCTCGAAGTCCAGACCGTGCGCATCTCCCACGCGCGGCAGCCTTTGGGCCGCTTGCGGAAAATCGCTGTGCTCGGCCACACCAACCAGCCGCTCGCCGGCACCAGCGGCGAACATGATTTCGGCCAGATCGGGAGCCAAGCTCACCACGCGCTGCGCCGGTCGCGCCAGGCGTAGTGTCTGGCCCGCGTCATCGACCACCACGAGATCGGCGGCGCCAGCCGCAGAAGCCGCCAATGCGGCCGCCGCGAGCAGCGGCATGGCGCGCTGGAGCATGTGACTGCACCAACCTGGCATCACGACGAACGGTACTGCACAGCCAGAAAGAAGTGACGCCCGGCGGTGGCGTAATCCTTGGCCAGTTCGTAATCCCGGTCGAGCGCGTTGTTCAACCTTGCCAACAGACGCCAGCGTTTGCCCAATTTATAACTCGCCGACAAATTGAGCAGGCCGTAGCCCGCCATGGAACGACGATTGGCGGTGTCTTCGAAGCGCGGGCCAGAGGCGAGCCACTGTGCACCCCAGCGCCACGGCCCCCGTTGCTGAGTGATGCTGATGCCGCCATGCTGCCGCGCCCGCCTGGGCAGCCAGAGCCCCGAATCCGCGTCTTCGGCCCGCTGCAAGTCGAGATGCGCCGCCAGGCGTGTCTGTTCTCCCTGCCAGGCGCCGCGCAGGCCAAGGCCGCTTAGCGTGGCGCGGGCGACATTGAACGGCGCGCAGTTGAAATCGAGATCACATTGAACCACGATAAGGTCCTCGACACGGTTGCGGTAGGCCAGCGCCTTGGCCTCCCAAGCGCCCGACGCAAAGCCGAGGCCCACTTCGACATTGCGCCCAACCTCCGGACGCAGCTGCGGATTGCCGAAACCGGGATAGTAGAGGTCATTGAAACCAGGCGCCTTGAACGCTGTCCCTGCGCCCGCGCTCAGGCGCCAGGCCGGAGTGAACCGCCAAGCGTAGCTCAGACTGCCCGTGCCCTCGCCGCCGTACTGCGAACTGTCGTCGTGGCGCAAGCCCGCCTGCACCCCGTGGCTGCCTGCTTGCAGCCGGTAGGTCATGGTCAGCGAATCGGTGTCGCGCCGATCCAGCGCGTAGCCGCTGTTCGAATCGACTCGCTCCTCGCGCCGCTCCAGGGCCACTTGCAACTCGCCCAGCGGCAGCCGCAAGTCGTTTTGCCACAGATACGCTTGCTGGCGCGTGCGCACCCGGAATCGCCCCCAGGCCGACTCGGTGGTGCTGTCGTCCTGGCTCTGGGCGACGCGCAGCAGTTGGCGCCAATTGGTGGCAAACGTACCGCGCAAATCGACGGCGGTGCCTTGCAGCACGCTGCGCGTGCGGTCATCGAAGTTCAATCCCGCGTCGAACTGACTCTGCAGCCGGCTCTGCCAGGCACGCGCGGCAAGCTCGTACGCCGCGCCGAAGCGGTAGGCGAGTTGACCGCTGGCTTGCTCGCGCCGGTAACCATCCCGGTCCGGATTGTAGTTGTAGTTGCCGGGGGCGCGGATGGCCGAAAACCCGTCCTCTTCCTCGCGGCCTAGCGCGAGGGAATAGCTCCAAGCACCGGTGCTACCGCTCACGCTACCCTGCACCTCGCGACGACGCTCGTCACCCGCCGCGAAGCGGACTTGCCCCTGCGTGGTCGCATCGCCGCGCCGGGTGAAGAGTTGGATCACGCCACCCAGGGCATCGGCACCGTAGAGGCTGCTTGCGGGTCCGCGCAGGATTTCGATGCGCTCGATCCCCGCCAGCGGCAAGGCTTCGAGCGCAGTCGCGCCCAGCGTCGAGGAATCGACTCGCACCCCGTCGACCAGCACCAGCGTGTGCCCGGCGTTGGCGCCGCGCAGAAAAATCCCTGAGGCGGTTCCCGGCCCGCCATTGTTGGTGATCTCGACGCCAGCTTGGCCGCGCAGCAGATCGGCCAAGCTGGCCGCCCCGGAGAGCTCGATATCCTCGCGCTCGAGCACGCTGAGGTCGGCCAAGACCTCTTCGTGAGGCTGCGGCCCCCGCGCCGCGGTGACGACCATTGTGCCGACCTTCGGCGGCGCTTCTTCGGCCAGGGCCGAAGAAGCGAGCAATAGGGCAGCCAGCGGGCCCAGGACTAGCAACTTCCTTGAGATTGTTTTGTTCACGACCAGACTCCGATCCTCCGCGCATCCCCGCGCGGGATTAGTGGAAAGGAACGAAGACGGGTTCTGAACGTGGGACGAAGGCGCAAAAACCTGCGCCTGGATTTCGCCAACCCGCGACCGTTCCAGGAAAATCGCCGCGCACTTCACGCGCTTCGGCGTCTTGCGGGCCGGTCTCCGGGCTGCGGAGCGATTCTGCCGCGCCGCCTTCCCGCGCATTGCTGCGCAGTGGCGTCTGGCGTGGCTGTTTCTCCGTTACCGTTGCGGGGGCAGCACAGGCCTCTCACCTGTTTCCCGTTTCACCCGTGCGCCAAGGGGCGGCGGCACGAGCACCTGCAAGTCGCCAATTCTAGCATCGTTTGCGCGGCCTCCCGGCTTTTTGTTATCGTTGCCCGATGCCTCCGGACCGAATCGACTTCTCCGCGCTGCGCCGCGCCCTGGTCATCAAACTGCGGCACCACGGCGACGTGCTGCTCACCTCCCCGGTGTTTACCGTGCTCAAGGCCTATGCGCCGCAGATCGAGATCGACGCTCTGGTCTATGCCGACACGGCGCCGCTGCTGCGGCACCACCCAGCGATCAATGAGGTGCTGGGCATCGATCGCCAATGGAAACACGCTGGCCCGATCGGCCAGGCTCGCGCGGAGTGGCGGCTCTTGTCGCGTCTGCGCGCCGCGGGCTACGATCTCATCATCCATCTCACCGAGCATCCACGCGGCGCCTGGCTCACACGACTCTTGCGACCACGCTTTTCGGTGGCATGCCAACAAGGCGATCGTTCCGGCTGGTGGGCGGGTAGCTTCACTCACCTCTACCGTCTGCCCAAAAGCACTCCTCGGCACACGGTCGAGGCGCATCTCGACGCACTGCGCCGCCTGGGCATTTATCCGCGCTCCGAAGACAAGCGCCTGGTACTGCGACCTAGCGCCCTGGCCGAGCAGCGCGCGGCTCGGGCACTGGCTGCGGCTGGGCTGACCGAGCGCCCCTTCTTGCACGTGCATCCGGGCTCGCGCTGGCTATTCAAATGCTGGCCGATCGAGAACTTCGCCTCGCTTTTGCAGAGCCTTTCCGCCAGTGGCTGGGCACTGGTCGTTACGGCCGCACCCGACCCGCGCGAGGCGGCACTGATCGAAGCCCTGCGCGTCCTAGTCGGCACCGCCGCACATTTCGATCTTGCCGGCCGCTTGCAACTCGACGAGCTTGCGGCCCTCACCCAGCGCGCCCGGCTCTTCGTCGGCGTCGATTCCGCCCCCATGCACATCGCTGCCGCGGTGGGTACGCCCACGGTGGCGCTGTTCGGACCCAGTCGCGAACTCGAATGGGGGCCCTGGATGGTGGACCATCGCGTCCTCGCTTCCCGCCAGCACCCTTGCCGCCCCTGCGCACTCGACGGTTGCGGTGGCGGCAAGCGCGCCGAATGTCTGGATGCGATCACGGTCGAGGAAGTGCGCGCCGCCGTGAACGAGTTGCTGGGCGCAAGCGCGAGCTGATGGCGCCCACCCTCGCCCTGGTGCGGCAACGCTATACCGCGTTTGGCGGCGCCGAGCGCTTCCTCGCGGCGACTCTGGAAACTCTCGCGCGAGAAGGCGTCGCGCTGCGCCTCTATACCCGCGCTTGGCCCACGCAGCCGCTACCCTTCGAAGTCACCCGCCTCGACCCGCCCTACTTGGGGAGCCTCTGGCGCGATTGGTCCTTTGCTCGCGCCCTGCATCTTGCGCTGCAGCGCGATCGCCCGGCGCTGGTGCAGAGTCACGAGCGTATCCCCGGCTGCGCCATCTACCGCGCCGGCGACGGCGTTCATGCCACCTGGCTGGAACAGCGCCAGCGCGGCATGAACACGGTGAAGCGTCTGGCTATCGCCATCAACCCCTACCATCGCTACGTCCTCGCCGCGGAAGCGGCGCTGTTTTCCGACCCCCGTCTGCGGGCGGTGATCTGCAATTCGCGAATGGTCTTGGAGGACATCGCCCGCCGCTTTCCCGTGCCACGCCAGCGCTTGCATCTGATTTACAACGCCGTCGACAGCGCGCGTTATTCACCCGCGCTGCGCGCGCTGGGCGAGCCTCTGCGCCGCGGCCTCGGGCTTGGGAGCGAGGCCGTCGTCTGCCTCCTGCTGGGCTCGGGTTACGCCCGCAAAGGGCTGGCGGCAGCGATCGAGGCGCTGGCCGGTCTCGAGGCTCGCTTTCATTTGCTGGTCGTGGGCCGTGAGCGACACCTGACTCCCTGGAAGGCGCTGGCGGCAAGACTGGGGGTGGCCGATAGGGTGTTCTTCCAGGGCGGCTTGGAAGATCCGCGGCCAGCTCTAGGTGCCGCCGACGCCCTGGTGCTGCCGACCCTCTACGACCCCTGCCCCAATGCCGTGCTGGAGGCCATGGCCTGTGGTTTGCCAGTAGTCACTAGCAGACAATGCGGCGCCGCGGAACTCTTGCAGGAACATGGCGGCGGGCTCGTTGCCGATGCGCGCGATGTGCCGGCGTTGCGCGCCGCACTCGCCAGCCTGGGCGATGCCGACCGACGCGCGGCGTTGGGCCGCCAAGCGCGCGCAGCGGTACAGCCCCTCAATGCCGCGACTATGGGCGCGCAGCTTCTCGCGCTCTACCATCGCTTGCTCGACGAAGATGACCGGAACGACCCGCCGACGGGGCATAATCCTGGGAAATTCAGTTGACCTCCTGCCCATTCCCGTCCCAACTGACGCCGACCGCCTCATGACCAGCGCCCAACTCTACCGTCGCCTGCTCGCCTATGTCCGCCCCTATCGCTGGGTTTTTGCCGCGGCCATTCTCGGCATGGCCCTGGTGGCGGCTTCGGACGCGCTGCTCGCCTGGTTCACGGCGCCTCTGATCAACAATTTCGTGAGCCCCGACCCCTTGTGGGTCACTTGGGCACCGGTGGCGGTACTTGGCATCTTCCTTTTCCGTGGTTTGGGCTCTTACGTCTCCGACTTCGGCATGGCCTGGGTTGGCAACCGCGTCGTCGCCGATCTGCGCCGAGAAATGACTGCGCACCTGCTGCGCTTGCCCACGCCCTTTTACGATCATCAATCGCGCGGCACTCTGGTTTCCAAGCTCACCTGGGACGCCATGCAGGTCGCTTCGGCAACGTCCAGCGCCATCACCGCGCTGATTCGGGGCTCGCTCACCATCTTCGGACTGATGCTGTTTTTGCTCTACGAGAACTGGCATTTGACGCTTTTGATGATTGTAGTGGTGCCCCTGGTGGCGGTGGTGATTCGCTATTTCACCAAGCGCCTGCGCCGCAGCAGCCGCGATGTGCAGGACGCCGTCGGGCGCCTCACCCACATCCTCGAAGAGCTGGTGGGCGGCCACCGCGTGGTCAAGGTCTTCCGCGGCGAGGATTACGAAACGCGCCGCAGCGGCGGCGCCTCCGAGGAGCTGCGGCACGCCATGACGCGCCAATCCTCGGCCGCCGCGGCCAGCACACCGATCACCCAGCTCTTGGCCGCGCTGGTCGTAGCGCTGGTACTGTTCGTCGCCCTCAAGCAAAGCGCCAGCGGCACCATCACCGTCGGTGGCTTCACCGCGTACATCTTCGCCATGCTGCGCCTACTCGATCAGCTCAAGATGCTCACCGGTGTCAACGCCACGCTGCAGCGGGCCCTGGCCGCGGCAGAGAGCATCTTCAAGCTCCTCGACGAGGTTCCTGAACCTGACTGTGGCACCCTGCACCTTGGTCGGGCTCGCGGCGAGCTCGCATTTCAGAACGTGCGCATGCGCTATGGCGGCGCCGAACCCGCACGTTGGGCGCTCGAGGGCATCGACCTCGACATTCGCGCCGGGGAAACCCTGGCGCTGGTCGGCCCTTCAGGCGGCGGCAAGACCACACTGGTCAACTTGATCGCGCGCTTCTATCATCCCACCGAGGGAAGAGTGCTGCTCGACGGACATGATCTGCAAGAAATCCAGCTCGCGAGCCTCAGGGACAATATCGCCATGGTTAGCCAGGACGTGGTGCTGTTCAACGGCAGTGTTGCCGACAACATCGCCTATGGCGCCATGGCCGGCTATGCTCGCGAGGCCGTGGCCAAGGCAGCGCGCGCGGCACATGCCTTGGATTTCATCGAAGCCTTGCCCGGAGGTTTTGACACCCTGGTCGGCGAAAACGGCGTGCGCCTGTCGGGCGGGCAGCGGCAGCGCATCGCCATCGCCCGTGCCATTCTCAAGGACGCGCCGATCCTCATACTCGACGAGGCAACCTCGGCCTTGGACTCTGAATCGGAGCGGCAAGTGCAAGCGGCCTTGGAGACCTTGATGCGCGGCCGCACCACCATCGTCATTGCCCACCGCCTGTCCACCATCGAGCATGCCGACCGCATCGCCGTATTGGACCGTGGCCGGGTGGCCGAGGTCGGCACGCACGCTGAGCTTCTCGCCCGCGAGGGCGTCTACGCGCGGCTACATCGCTTGCAGTTCTCCACCCTGGTATGAGCAAACGGCCATGACCACCGCGCGCGCACTCTCTATCCTTCACACAGAGGCTTCGCGCGGCTGGGGCGGGCAGGAAATCCGCATTCTCACCGAAGCCGCCGGCATGATCGCGCGCGGCCATCGGGTGTTGCTCGCCTGCCCCGGCGACGCACGCATCTACCGCGAAGCGACCCGCTTTCAGGTGCCGGCGGTGGAACTGCCCCTGGCTCGCAAGAGGCTCTCCGCGGCGTTCGAACTGCGGCGCTGGCTGGCCGACCAGCGCTTCGACGTGATCAACACGCACAGCTCCACGGATACCTGGCTGGTGGCTCTGGCGCGGCTTTTCCTGCATGCACCTCCACCGCTGGTGCGCACCCGCCACATCTCCGCGCCGGTGCCGCGCAACCTCATGACCTCATGGCTATACCGCCATGCCAGCTCGCGCGTCGTAACCACCGGTGAGGCGCTGCGTACCCAGCTCCTGCGCGACAATCACCTCGACCCGGCGCGAGTCATATCGGTACCCACGGGCATCGACCCCAGCCATTTCCAGCCGGGCGATCGCCTGCTTGCGCGCCGCTTGCTCAACCTGCCCGCGGATGCCGAGCTGATCGGCATCGTCGCCACCCTGCGCAGCTGGAAAGGGCACCGTTTTCTCTTCGACGCGGTCAAGCGCGCCAATCGGCCCAACGCGCGTCTGGTCGTAGTGGGCGACGGGCCCCAGCGCAGCCCATTGTTCCGCCTCGCCGCCGATCTCGATATCCTCGACCGGGTGGTGTTCGCCGGCAATCAAAACGACGTCGCCCCCTGGCTGCGAGCCCTCGACGTCTTTGCGCTACCGTCTTACGCCAATGAAGGTGTGCCCCAAGCCCTATTGCAGGCGATGATGACTGGGCTACCCTGCGTCA
This sequence comes from Casimicrobiaceae bacterium, assembly GCA_026646885.1. GTDB lineage: Bacteria > Pseudomonadota > Gammaproteobacteria > Burkholderiales > Casimicrobiaceae > JACPUX01. Next base: position 57,178 of record JAPKHK010000008.1, read on the forward strand.
CCACTGCCGCTGGGGCGATCAGCGAAGTGGCTCAGAACGAGTTGACCGCTCTGATCGTGCCCATGCAGGATGCGGGCAGCCTCGCCAGAGCGCTGTTGCGGCTGTTGGACGATCCGGCGCTGCGCCAACGCCTGGGCGAAACCGCGCGCCAGTCTGTGCTGACCAGGCACAGTCTGGAGGCCATGCTGGATCGCATGGAGGTGGTGTTCTCGCTGGCCGCCCGCGCCTGATCGCGTCTCGGCGCGGCGCTCACACTCGCGCTCCGGCAGTCCAACAGCCGCGGGACGCAACGGCGTCGCGCCACTCGTCGGTTCAGGCGCCGGCAATCATCTCGGGCACTGGCGCCCCTACTGGCTTCTTCGCCAAGCAGGCGATGCGCTGCGCATTGAGCCAGAGCCCCACCAGCAGCATGGTGAGCAGCGCGTGTTCATGGTGTAGCGTAGTGTTCAAAAAGCCTATGCCCAGGGTCGCGCCGATAGCGCTGAACGCACCGATCCACCGGCCCCATTCTTCTTCAGGCTCCCGCGCACGCGGCCAACGCATGAGCAAGAGGGCCAAGCCGGCGAACATGGGTAGAAGCGCCAGGGCGGCTCCAACCAAACCTCTCTCCGCCAGCAAATTCAGGTACAAGCTATGGGCGTGCGGATTGGCGCGATAGTGCTCAGGAACATATTGCGCCCCACGCGCTTCGACCCAGCGCTGCACCGTGGGCGGATCGATTTTCTTGAAGTTCTCCATCCCCACGCCAAACCACGGGTGCGCGCGGGCGGCCTCGCTCGCCTGCCGCCAGATTTCGGCGCGCGCGTAGAGCATGCCCGTCTCGCTCTGATTGGCCACCGCGAATTTGCGGCGCATGTCCTGATCGAAACCGTAAAGCAAGGAGACCGAAATCAGCGCCAGCCCCGCCATGACCAGCAGCGGCCAACGCGAGCGTCGCCACCACACCAAGCCGATGAAAACAGCCAGTGCGAGCATGAAGCCGGCGGCGGCGCGACTTCCAGAAAGGAGCAGCGCCGCCACGATCAGAACCACCGTGCTCGCCAAGAACAGTCTCGCCGCAAGACCCAGGCTGCTCCAAAGGGCGCAGGCGGCTCCCGCAAGGGCGCCAAAGGCGATCACCAGGTAAATCGCACTGTGATTGACATGGCCGACCGAGGCGAGCTGAATACCTTCGTAGCTGTGTGGGCGGGTCCAATCCCACAGAGCCCAGGAAATGCCAAGGATCAGCGATATCGCCGTAGCTGTGCCAAGAGCCCGCCACTCTGCCGTGCCATAGCCGGAACGCATGAGCAGCCAACCCAGTAAGACGTAGCGAAAGACGTCGGCACTCTCGCGCAGGCTGCTCGGAAAAGCCGCGCCGAAGTGAACGAGCAACGGCGAGGCCAGCCAGAGCGCGAATACGCTGTCCCAGGCGCGCCATGGGCCGCCAAAATCCCGCGAGCGCCAGCGGTTGTACACCCAGGTGGCAACCCAGCCCAGCCAAGCGAGGTTCTTGGGAGCCTCGAGATTGGGAAGGGTCAGTACCAGCAAGAGCAGAGCGGTCAGCTCAACGGGGCGTCGAATGGAACCCCGGAATGGGACAAGCGAACCGAAAAGCAAGCTCATGAGTTCTTCAGCGCCCCACTTCGATTTGGCGGACGATTCGTTGTTGGCAAGGAAGCCACGCGGGATGGCAGCCCTAGGTGAGTGAGCGAATCAAGCCGTGAAATTGTAGCACCCCGCGCCCGCGCTCCCCTGCGCTACGCAGGCGCGGTCGGAGCCGCTTGCCCTTTGCTCGGAGTCGAAGCAAGCGTGAAATAGAAGGCCGCCCCCTGCCCGGGCTTGCCTTCCGCCCAGCACCTGCCTCCATGCCTGTTGACGATGCGCTGTACCGTAGCCAAGCCGATGCCGGTGCCAGGGAACTCCTCGGGCTCGTGCAAGCGCTGGAACACCTCGAAGATCTTGTCCACGTAGGCCATGTCAAAACCTACGCCGTTGTCCCGCACCACGAAGCAAGTGTGCTCGCGGTATACGGTGCGTCGGAATTCGATGCGGGCTTCGGCGCTGCGCCGTGTAAATTTCCAGGCGTTACCCAGCAGGTTCTCGAGCACCGCGCGCGCGAGCGTCGGGTCCGCCGAGGCGACGAGATCCTCGTCGACTGCGACCGTCACCCGACGCTGCGGTTCGGCGGCCTGGAATTCCCCGAGTATGTGCCTGGCCAGTTGTCCGAGATTCAGGTGCTCGCGCTTGAGCGGTGCCCGTGTGAGCTGCGCGAGCTTGAGCAGATCGTCGATGAGTTGCCCCATGCGCACGGTGGCCTGGTTGATGCGCCGCAGGAAGTCGCGGCCTCGCTCGCCGAGTGTATCGGCGTGCAGCACCGCCAGTGCCTGAGCAAACCCGTTGATGCTGCGCAGAGGGCTGCGCAGGTCGTGCGAAACGGAATAGCTGAAGCTCTCCAGCTCACGCAGCGAAACCTGCAATTCCTCGGTCCGCTCGCGCACGCGCTGTTCCAACTCCCCGGCGAGGCGGCGCAAAGCGTCCTCGGCGTTGCGGCGGGCTTGGGCGCTGCGGAACGCCTCGATCAGCAGTGCGCAGGTCTTGAGCAGGGGGTCGAGTTGCTCCGCCACCGATTCGTCGTACCCGCCCTGCCGATTGGCCACGCCGACCATGCCAACCAGTGTCGTGCCCCGCCAGAGCGGCAGCCCCAGGAAGCAATCCAGGGGCCGGTGACCCTCGGGCAGACCGCCGCGCCGCGGGTCGTGCGCGGGGTCGTTGGCAATCACCGTCTCGCCGGTGGCGAGCACTCGCCCAAAGAGGGTCTTGAGATTGCGGAACTCGAAACTTCCGTCCACATAGCGCTGATAGAGCGCGCGGGAAGCGTCGTCCCAGGAGATGTCGGTGATGGCAAACGCGCGCAGATACGGTGCCCCGTCGGGGTCGCGCAGCACTTCGCCGATGAATCCGTATTCGCTCTCACAAGCGGCCAGCAAGTGCTCCAGCAATCGGCTGAAGGTGGCCTTGGGCTCGGCATCGAGAATGAAGTCCGCCTGTGCTCTCGCCAGGGCGCCCAGCAATGCGTTCTGGCGGCTCAGCTGCTCTTCCGTGGCCTTCAGCCTGCTGATGTCGCGAGTAATCGCAAGCATGCAAAGCTCGCCGTCGAGTTCGATCATGGTGGCGGAGAGCAGCGCGTTGAAGACGCGGCCGGAGCGATGCCGAAAACGCTGTTCGTAGTTGTGCACCCGCCCATCGCTTTGCACTTTGGCCACCAATTGGTCGCGCTCGTCAGGGGAAATCCACAGGCCGATGTCCACGGCCGGCCGGTTCAGCACTTCTTCCGGCTGCCACCCGAAGACCTCGGCAAAGGACGGACTCGCTTCGACATAGCGGCCGGTGCGCACGGAGGAAATCGAAATCGCATCTGGACTTGCCGCGACGATGTTGGCCAGACGCTGCTCGGACCGGCGCAACGCGGCTTCGGTACGTTGCCGTTCCATAGCCGCAGCGACCACGCTGGCGACCGTGTTGAGCATCAGCACCTCGGCATCCGACCAGGCCTCCTCCCAGCCACTGCGATCGGCGCCAAGACAGGCGCCCACGCGGCCGGCAAGACGCAGCGGCACCACCGCCCAAGTATCCACCCCGAGGGTTCCAATCGCTTCCGCGACGGCTGGCGGGGGCAAGTGGGCGCGGTCGATACACAGGCTATGCCTGGTCTGCAGCGACTCCGCCATCCAAGGAAGACCCTCATCTCGCAGCCAGTCAAACCGCCCAGGAATTTCGCGCGCCCCTTGGCGGTTCCATTCCCTGCCGAGATCCGAGCGCTCCCCGTACTGAGCAAGCGGCAGGAGGAAAAGGTGGTCCGCGCGCAGTAGCGGCCCCAGCTGGGTGAACAGGCCGTCGAGCGACTCCGCCCAGCCCAATGGCTGCGTGCGCGTGAGTTCACTGGCGAATTCCGCGATCAATCGCTCGAAACGCACGCGCTGTTCGAGCGTTTGATTGGCCGCGCTCAGAGCGGCGGTTCGCTGGGCGACGCGCTGTTCGAGTTCCTGGCTGAGCCGTCTTGCAGCGGCCTCGGTCTCTTTGATCGCCGTGATGTCGTTAGATACACCCAGCACACCCCACGACCCGTCGGGCAAGAGAATCGCCCTCTTGATGGTCTGGTAGATCACCGCGCTGCCATCCGGCAGCACGAAAGGTTCATCGGAAACGACGGGTCCGCCGGAGCGAAGCGCCTCCAGATCCTCCGCGAGATGCTGCACGGCGTACTGCGGCAAAGGGTGCACCTGCTCGTTAGTGAGACCCAGGAGTCCTTCATGGCTGGTTCCGTGGGCACGCGCCATTGCTTCGTTGACGAGCACGAAGCGACCCGCGTCGTCCTTCACGAAAATGACATTGGGGCAGCGATCGACCACATCTTGCAGGAAGCGCCGCACCGTCTCGAGCTGTCGCTCGGCCTCCTTGCGCGCCGAGATGTCGCGCACATGCACCATGATGGCGCGGCCACCGCAGGGCGCGGCGACCACCTCGACATCGATCGCCTCGCCGTCCAAGCGCTGGAAGACCTCCTCTTGCGGCGCAACGGGCTCTCCGGTAGCCAGCATCTCGCGAATGCGTTGTCCCACCACCGCCCGGCTCGACGGATGCACGAAATCACTGGTCGCGCGCCCGACCACCTCTTCGGAGCTTGTCGCCCCCAACAAGCGCAGCAGCGCCGGGTTGGCGTAGAGCACGATGCCATCTTCGTGAAAAGCGATGCCATCGGGCGCGAGATCGGCCAAGTCCTTGAAGTGCGCGCTGGCGAGCCCCGCGCCACGTTCCGCGGGCGAGAGCGCGCCGCCCCCGGTGCCGCCCGGCAATGTACCCTTGCCGCCATCCGCTTGGGGATACGTCTCGTTGCTCATGTCGTCCGCATCTTTGTTGCTTCCACCGCCGTTTACGGCCGGCTCGCCGCATTCCTCAGACCGTCGATGGCCGACTCAGGCGCCACGCAACCTCGCGGAACGCCACATTCCCCCGTGCGGCGCTCAGCGCCAGCGGCGGCGTCAGTTCGACATGCGCGCCGGCAGCGGCACGATCTGCGCCGCCGGGGTGTCGGCTGCGTCCATCGCAGCACCCCCTTCAGGCTGATACTCAGGAAGCCACCGACACAGGCCGCTGCGCACCCCAGCATCGTCGAGGGGGCCACGCTGCTCCAGCCAGGCCAGCAACATCGGGTGCTGCACCGTATCCGCGATCCGCGCCAGGGCGACCCGCAGCTTGGGATGCGGCGTGGGTAGCGTCGCCTCGGTGTCGGCCAGCAGTTCTTCGTAGAGCTTTTCACCCGGGCGCAAGCCCACGTACTCGATGGCGATTTGGTCCGGATCGGCGCCCGAGAGCCGGATCATGTCGCGGGCAAGGTCGGCGATGCGCACCGGCTCGCCCATGTCCAGCACGAGAATCTGCCCGCCCGCCCCCATGAGTCCAGCCTGCAACACGAGCTGCGCCGCTTCCGGAATGGACATGAAATACCTTGTGATCTCCGGGTGGGTCACGGTGATCGGGCCGCCTCGGGCGATCTGCTCCCGGAACTTGGGAATGACACTGCCGGTCGAGCCCAGCACATTGCCGAAGCGGACCATGACAAATTCTGTGCCTTGCCCCTGTAGCCCTTGACACACGATTTCCGCCAGGCGCTTGCTGGCGCCCATCACCGAACTCGGGTTCACCGCCTTGTCCGTGGAGATCAAGACGAACTTCTCCACCTTTGCCGCCACTGCTTCAGTAGCCAGCACCGCTGTGCCGAACGCGTTGTTGCGGACTGCTTCCCAAGCGTTCGCCACCTCCATGAGGGGGACGTGCTTGTAGGCAGCGGCATGGAACACCAGCGAGGGGCGGTGGAAGCGCAATGCCTCGGCCACGCGCACTCGGTTCTTGACATCGCCCACCAGGCAGACCAGTTCCAGATCCGGATAACTGGCCGCAAGCTCCTGTTCGAGTTGGTAGAGCGCAAACTCGGACAGCTCGAAAAGTAGCAGGCGCGCAGGCGCAAACTGCGCCAGCTGGCGGCACAGTTCGGAGCCTATGGATCCCCCGGCTCCCGTCACCATGACCACATGTCCTCCCAGCCATTCCCGCAGACCGCCGCTGTCGAGAACAACGGGTTCGCGGCCAAGCAGGTCGTCAACTTCGAATTGCCGGACTTTGGTCGCCGACGCACGCCCGCTGATCAAGTCCTCATAGGAAGGAACGGTGAGCGCGCGCAATCCTGCCTCAGCACACGCTTTCGCCGCACGGCGCCGCGCCTCGCGACTGGCGGACGGCATGGCAATGATGGCATCCCGTGCGCTGTAGACCTCGGCACATTCCTTCACCTGCGCCAGCGGCCCGAAAACCCGCACGTCATGGATGAGCCTTCCATGCTTAACCGGGTCGTCGTCGAGATACGCAACCACCCGCCATTCGCGGCTCTGGGCAAGGTCCTTGGCGAGGCGAGTGCCGCAGGCGCCCGCGCCAAGCACGATGACCGGCTCACCCATGGCGGCCGTCAGGCCATAGAGGCGATGTTCTTTCCAGGAGCGATAGGCAAAGCGGCTGCCGCCCATCAGAAGAACCAGCAGTACTGGATCGAAAAGCAAAACCGAACGTGGGACTATGGATTGGATGCGGAACATCACCAAGATCAGCGGCACGAGCATCGCGGCAACGGCCACAGCCAGCACAATGCGTCGCAAGTCGTTGAGACTAGCGAATCGCCACAGCCCCCGATAGAGGCCAAAAGTGAGGAAAATTGCGCCTTTCAAGGGTAACACCCAGACCAGCGTAGCCAACATGTCGTCGACAAAGGGCGTGGGGATCTCGAGGTTGAACCGCAGCCAATAGGTCGCGCACCAGGCCGCGGCGACGGCCAAAAGGTCATGAAGGAAAGCAAGCAAGGCACGCGCGTCCATCTTATGGGGCATGACGCACTCCCCGTCGACCGGTGCCCCCGAGCCGCATTACCCAAACATAGGTCAGTAGAAGCGCCGACGCCCAGACCGCGAGCGCCCACGGTCCATGTGCTGGCACCAGCCAACTGGTGCCAAGAGCGGTCAGTCCGCACGCCACCATCAGCCCGAAGTAGAGCCAGGCCACGCGCGCGTGACTCCAGCCCATCAGGATGAGCTTCTGGTATGCGTGCTCGCGGTGCGCCTTCCAGATGCGCTCGCCCCGACAACCGCGCTTGATGAGGGTGAAGCTCGCATCGGCAATGAAAGGAAGAAATACGAGAACCGGAAACCACCCGGCCCAGAGCCCGCGCACCCAACCGTCGATCGCCATGGCCGCGGCAAGAAAGCCCAGCGGCACCGAGCCGACATCGCCAAGAAATACCCTTGCCGGACTCCAATTCACCCACAAAAAGGCGAGGCAGGCGGCAGCCAAGCTCGCAAGCTGCCAGCCGAAGGCGACCTCCCGGGCGGCCAGCGCCGCGATTGCGAGCGTGGAAAAGCCGCTGACGGCCATTGCGCCGGCGAGGCCGTCCGCCCCATCCATGAAGTTGAAGAGATTCAGCATCCAGACCGTGGCGACGATGAGCCCGAGTTGCACCGGCCAGGTGGCACCGGTGATCGAATTGAGCACAAATGCGGCCGCAGCCAGGACGTGAACCGGCAGCCGCACAGCGACGGAAAGCCCGCGACGATCATCCACGTAGGAGACGCTGGCCAAAATCGCCGCGGACACCAGCCAGGGCGCGGCGCTGCCCGCTACCGCCAGCGCCGCACCCCAGCCGGCCCAAATCGCTAGACCGCCCCCACGCGGCACCGGTCGCTGATGCGATGAGCGCTGGTTGGGAATATCGGCGGGCAGAGCTCGCCAGCGCAACAAGGCGAGAACGCTCACGGCGCTGACCGCCAAGGCCAGCAGAGGAAGAGCCCACTCAGTGCGCATGAGAAACCACCGCCGCGTTCGCTGGCGCAGGCTGAGTCATGGGCGCACGCAAACGCTCGATCCGGGCCAACAGAAGCCCCCAGAAGAAAAAGGTCAACACACCCGAGTAGGGTTGGCGCAGCGCCAGCTTCCAGCCGTTGTCCGCCACCAGCAGAAAACCAACCAGCACCGCCATGGCGAGCACTTCCGGGCGCTCCCCGAGCTGCGCACGCGCGCGCCACAATCTCGCGCAGGTGAACCAAGCAAGATACAAGAGCGGCAGCAGCGCGAAGACGCCGAAATGATAGACAAAATCCAAGTAATAGTTATGGGCTCCCGCCTGAGCCCACCCTGCCGGCGGGCGTGGGTGCCCAAACGCGATCGTGGAGATGTCGCCAGCAATGGCGCCGAGATAGATCAGCCAGACCTGCAGCCGATCCTGAAACGAATCGGGCAACAGGCGCGCCCCGCCGTCCGAGCGGAAAGAGAATTTGGCGGAGTACTCCGGCGCTTGAATGGCCAGCGCGAAATACCCCAGGGCAAGCAGCAACAGCAACGCAACCATGCTCCTCCCCGGATCGCCCGCAGGCAAGCGCCAGCCATAAAGCGACGCGCCAGCGAGCAGCGCCAGCGTGGCCAAGACCGAGGTGGAGCCCACCACGTAAAGGGCAACCAGCGGCGCCAAGGCATGGGCCAGCGACCGCCAGGGCGACGCTCCTGACAATGAAAACAAAGCGCCGAGGTAGGCAATGACCATCATCACCGGCACATACTGCCGGTGATGATGGACCGAGACGAAGCCCAAATCGTGGCTGAGCAGCACCTGCCCCTGCATCCAAGAGGCCAGAAGTTGCCAGGGTACGACCACCATCAAGCAGATCAGGAAGCCCGCGGCGATGGGCCGCCAGCTTGCCGCGCCGAGCATTTGGCCCAAGACCAGACCTAACACCGGCAAAAGGAACTGCAGAAGCAGCACCAGTTTCTGTTTTTCCGCTCCCAGCTGCCCCCCAGTCGACAGGACCGTGGCAAGGAGCATTCCCATGAACAATACGAAGAGCAAGGACAGCGCCACTTGTGCGCGCCGGAATCGCCCAAGGAGAATTATCCCCAGGATGACCACGGGAACAGCCATGGGCATGGGCATGGAGAGCAAGTTCCCGGTGGGGAGGTCACCCATGGGCGAGCCGCGGTACAGGCCATGTCCGATCTGCAGGAAAATCGGTGCAAGCAGCAACGCGCTCAGCAGGGCGACCAAGGTCGCGCCGTGCAGGTTGGCGCGCCGCAACAGCGCCTGGTAGCGCCACTGGGCACTGGCGTAGAAGATGAGGCAGAGGGCGGCATTGACCGCGTAGAGGACGACCAATCCGCGGCCCCCGAGGAGCGTGAAAACGAGGGGAATGGCGATGAGGAGGAGGAAATTGATCATCATGTCCGCCCCGAAAACGCTCACTCCGGAACTGCCCTGCAGCAGCCCCAGCCGGAGCCGCTGAGCGATCAGCATGGCCGCTCCGCCGACCAGCGACCAGCCCACCGCTTCCCAGAAGAGCACCGCACGGCCGAGTAGCGTGTCGCCCTCGGTCAGCCAGACGATGACCAGAGCCAGCCCGCCAGACAAGAGCAAACCCGGCAGGACCAAGCGGTCGAGCCATCCTCCATGACGTTCCCCGGTGCGCGTGTGGTGCCAAGCCAGGCTGGGGCCAAGCACGTTGGCAAAAACCGAACCCGCGAAACTGCCCAAGGCAAAGGCCGTAAACAAGTCACCGGCGAGGGCTTTTCCCCCAAGCAACAGGATCAACAAGCGAAAGGCATAAATCGACACCCCAATGATGGCGGTCGAGCCGAGATGGGGAAACAACTCGGGCAGCGCTCGGCGCAGGCTTGCCTGGTCCAGCCAATCGAAGCGGCGCAAATCGGGAGCGGCGGACAGCAAAGGCACCAGCGCCCATGCCAGCCAAACCCACAGCCACCCGTCCCATCGCGCCAGCGCCCAACTCAAGGCCAGCGTCAGTGTCAGCACTTGAACCAGCAGATAGCGCCGCGCGGCGCCGGCCTTGTCCTCGCGCTCGAGCACCGAAAGATGGACTTCGCTGAAAGATTCGCCGCAGCGCCGCAACACCAATGCCAAGGCCACGCCCGGCGCGACTCCGCCCACGGACACGCAGAGCAGGAGCGCCAAGGCGCTCAGAGGCAAAGCGAGCAGGAGCCGGGCGGAGAGTATTCCAGGTAGATATTTCGCCCCTGCGGCATGCAAAATGAGGTTGCGCGCATTTCCCGAAAATGCGTAGAAGGTTGCCAGGGTGGCGCCTTGCACCAGCCCTACGTCCGCCGCAAGTAGGGACTCACCCGCAAGCCCGAGCCCGAGGAGCAGAAAAGTGGTGGCCAAGCCATTGGTGAGATAAGTGAGCGGAAATAGATAATTCACCCTGATTATCCATACGCCAGGCGGAAAGGGGGATTATTCCAGGATTCGGCTCTTCCAGGTGCCCTCTTTGTCGAATCCTGCGGCTCGCCTGGATGTCCGGCCCAGTCGAAAATACGCTGCTCTGAACCCGGTCGAAAGTGCGGTCCCGCGCGAGGCAACGAGGCAAGCGCATGGTACACTGTGGCCGACCTCGCCAATTCTCTCTTTTGCCTTGCCACAAGCCACTTCGCGGGGCTGTTGCAAGAACACAACAAGCGACTCCCGCCTCCACCCGCGGGCGGGAATTCGCTTGCCAAGGCCTTGCCCCGTTTGGCAGAATTGAGGCAACTTCTCGTTATTCTTGAGAAGGTTCCGATGGCAGGCGCACAAATTGTTTACTTGCCAATTTTCTTGTTAGAGGAGAGACTCCACCATGAATAAAAAACTCGTAGCCTTGGCGGTGGCCGGCGTTTTCGGCCTGCCGCTGGCTGCCCAAGCGCAGTCGACCAATGTCACGCTGTACGGCATCGTCGACATGGGCGTTCGCGTGGACCGCACGAAGAACGCCGGCACCTTGTTCCGCTTCGAAGACGGCATGCAGTCCGGCACGCGTATCGGTCTAAAGGGTTCGGAAGACCTGGGAGGCGGGCTGAAAGCCGACTTCCTGCTCGAAACCGGCATTCAGGCTGACATCGGCGGTTTCACTCAGGGTAACCTGCCCTGGGGTCGTCAGAGCTGGGTCGGCCTGTCGGGCGGCTTTGGCTCGGTGAAAATGGGCCGCATGTACGCGACCGAATTTAACCAGCTCGCCCCGGTCGATCCGTTCGGCTACGGTCAGGTGCCGATTCTTGACATCTTCACCGCGAACGGAATCTTTGTCCGCAAAAACAACGCGATCGAGTACACCACCCCCGCCATGGGCGGCCTGGTCGTCCAGGCCCAGTACACGGGCAATACCAGCGCGAACGAAGCCACGACCAACCCCAAAGACGTCGGCCGCAACATGGGTCTGCGCGTGAACTACGCCGGCGGTCCGCTGTCGGTGGGCGGCAGCTTCGAAACCCTCGATGTCGGCCCGGCCAACCGCCGCCACTTCACCCTGACCGGCACGTTTAACCTGGGCGTGGCCAAGCTGGCCGCCGCGGTGATGTCCGCCAAGTGCACGCACTCCGGTTGCGGCGGTTTCACCATCGACGATCGCTACTGGCTGCTTGGTGCCACCATGCCTCTGGGCAATGGCGCGCTCTACGCCAGCCTGGGCCAAAAGGACGTGCGTGGCTCGTCTGACGCGGATTCGACCTTGTTCGCAGTCGGCTACGACTACAACCTGTCCAAGCGCACCAATGTTTACGCCTCGGCGGCGCGCATGAACAACAAGTCGGCGGCTGGTTTGGGCTTGGGCGACAGCTCCAACGGCGCTCCCGCCAACCCCCTCGGCTACGATCCCACCGCCTTCACGGTCGGTGTTCGTCACAAGTTCTAATCCAACGAGAATTTTTTCTCAACGGGTTTGAAGTGATCATGCGGGCACCCTTCGGGGTGCCCGTTTTTTCTTCCCGCCTGCGCAAGGGCCGACGCCCGGCCTATCGTTTTCAACGGCCTAGCGAAGGCCGCTTGGAGTACGCCGCCAGCGATCGAGTAACGCCAGGCGCGCCCGGTGTACCGCCCCCGACCGTTCCCCCTCGGCAAGGCCCGCGACCAGCGCGCCCGCATCGAGGCCGGCAAGCGACTGCCGCGCCGACCACAAATACGGCTCGGGAGCATACTCGGTGCGCCCCAAGCGGCTTTGCACGTCGATTCGGCAGGCTGCGAGCAAATGGCGAAAGCGCTCCGGGCGCCGCAGCGCATCCATGGCCAACAACCGCTCCAACAGCGTTTCGGTCCGCCACTCTAGCGCCCGGTGAACCGCGCCATGGTGGCGCGTGACCTGTTCGCCCAATTCGGCACATTCCCGAGGTACTCGCAAGCGCTCCTGAAGTCGGACAAGCCGCTGCACGCCACGCTCTTCATGCCGGGTATGGCTTGGCAGCACCTCCGCGGGAGTGTCGGCCTTGCCCAGGTCATGGGCGAGTAGTGCCCAGCGCACGCTTAGGGGTTGATTCTCTCCGGCCGCGAAATCGAGGGCTTGCAGAACGTGAATGCCAGCATCGATTTCCGGGTGAAAGCGCGGCGGCTGCGCGATCCCGAAGAGGGCGTCGATCTCGGGCAACACCACGCCCAGTGCGCCGCAGCGGCGCAAAAGCGAGAAGAAGCGCGATGGATGCGGCTCCATGAGAGCGCGTGACACTTCTTGCCAAACCCTCTCGGCCGTCAGCTCGGCGAGCTCGCCGGTCTGGGCCACGACCCGCAGCAGCGCCTCGGTTTCGGCTGCCACAACGAAGTCATATCGCGCGGCAAAGCGCGCCACGCGCAGCACCCGCAGCGGATCTTCAACAAATGCCGGTCCCACATGACGCAGCACACCCATTTGCAAGTCGCGCTGCCCGCCGAAGGGGTCGATCAGAACACCTGTTTCATCTCGCGCCATGGCGTTGATGGTCAAATCGCGCCGACCGAGGTCCTCCTCCAGCGTCACCTCCGGAGCGGCAAACACGGTGAAACCGCGATAGCCGCGACCGGCCTTGCGTTCGGTGCGAGCCAAGGCATACTCCGCCTTGGTCTGAGGATGCAGGAAGACCGGGAAATCCCTCCCCACCGGGATATACCCCCGCGCCAAGAGATCCTCCGGTGTTGCCCCAACGACCACGTAGTCCTCATCGGCGACGGCGCGACCGAGGAGTTCGTCCCGAACTGAGCCTCCCACGCGATAGATCTTCACGCCCGTGATCCGCTGGGTGCGGGTTGTCAGGGCGCGCGCTTTTGTCGCGCCGTTGCGTAGCGATCGGTCACCCCCAGCGTGCCCAGATAATCCGGCACCACTTCTTCCAGTGCAGTGGGGTGCAGGGCGAAGACCGCGGGAAAGGAACAGCCACAAACGTTATCCTTCTGCATGGAGCGCAGATTGTCCCGAGTCAACAACGGCCCCGGGAGTACTTCCAGGACTGCCGCCTGGATCGCCGACAGGCTCGGCCCCAAACCCCAAATGTAGCGCCTCAACCCTGTTACGCATGCAACGTAGCTGACTATTTCGCGCAGCGTGTACACCCTCGGGCCACAAAGCGGATAGCTCTGCCCAAGCGTGCGCGGATCGTGCAGAGCCCGCATCAGGCACTGCACGACATCCCCCACAAAAATCGGCTGGAAACGCGCCTCGGGGGCGGCAAGAGGCACTATCCACGACCAGCGCAGAAGCCTCGCGAAGAGCTCCAAGAAGTTATCCCCGGGGCCGAAGATCACCGACGGTTCAAAGATTGTCCATTGCAGGCCGGAGGAGCGCACCTCCTTCTCGCCAGCGGCTTTGCTGCGCAGATACTCGCTCGGCCCGTTCGGGCTCGCCTGCAGCGCGCTCACGTGCAGAAACCGCGTCACCTGAGCACGTCTGGCCGCATGCACCACCCGGCGCAGCAAAGCGACGTGCGTACGCTCGAAATCCCCGGGTCGGCGCTCATGGAGAATGCCCACCAAGAAGTAAACCGCACTGGCGCCGGTGAGCAACACCGCCAAGTCATCTTCGCTGGTCTGCGCAACTTCCACGACCTCTACGCCAGGCAGCAGAGCCAGATGGCGTGCCTGGTCGCGTTGCCGCGTCGGCACGACGATGCGGTAGCCCTGTCTGGCCAGGGCGGCAACCAGGCGGCTGCCCAAAAAACCACTGCCCCCGAAAACGACGATGCTATTGGTGCTCATGGCCTTGCCCAAATGGCTCGCTTGGCGCGGGGTAAACACCGATCAGACTGGCGTCGCGCGGGGGAATCATGCCCAAGCGCGTCTTCAGTGGCACGGTTTCGAGCCCCAATTGCTGGGCATAAAAGGTGGCGTTGGCGAGCACCTTTTTGACGTACTCGCGCGTCTCTCGGAAGGGGATGGATTCAACATAGGCCGCGCCTTCCATTGGTAGGGGTCCTCGCCAATTCAGCGCTCTGCCGGGGCCCGCGTTATAAGCAGCGGCCGCAAGCACCGGAAGACCGCCCAACCGATCGAGGACATGGCGCAGATAATATGCGCCGAACTTCACGTTCACATCGACGATGCCGATGTGCGACGGCCGGTACTGGCGGTCACCGGTCTGGCGGGCAACCCACTTTGCAGTTGGTGGCATGAGCTGCATGAGCCCCACCGCGCCCGCGCGTGACCGCGCTTCGGGCACAAAGCGGCTCTCTTGCCGCACCAAGGCGAACACCAGGGCCTCATCGAGCCCATGCTCGCGCGCGGCCGCCGTGAGGTGTTGGTGAAACGGCGTCATGAAGCGCAGGTTGAAATCGTGGCGCACCGCCGTCCTGTCCGCGGTGTTGATCGCCCGGTCATAGATCTCTTTCCGGCGCGCGAACTCGGCAGCGGCGAGCAGTTCCTCATCGTTCATGTCCCGAACCGCCCAGATCCACTCCCGCGTCCCCTCGAAGCGCAACTCCAATTCATAGAATTTGAGCATCCGCCGCACGGCTGGGAGATTCTCTATCCGCGCCAAAGCTGCTGGCGTGGGATCGAGGGGTTCACTGCGAAGCTGCAGCGGCAGGCCGAGTTCCTCGCGCGCAAGCAGGCCGTAAAAGCTATACTCCGCGGCCAGTGGTTGCCAAAGCGCCAGCGCCTCGCTCGCTCGCCCGAGTTCCCGCAACGAGCGGCCTTTCCAATAACGCCAGGCCGCATCTTGGGCCATTCGCGCCGGCATTGCCTGCACTGCGGCCAGGAGTGTTGCCCAGTGCCCAAAACGCAAGGCCATGCGCGCCTTCCAAGCGAGTCCCTCGTCGGTCAGCGGCGCATTCGCGGCCCCTTCGAACCATTCCAGCGATTCCGGCTCGAGGTGCCGTGCCCCCTGATGAGCGATGTGGGCCAAGGTCGCGTTGACGTCTGGAACCGGCAGACGCTCCATGTAACGGCGTAGAAACTCGTGGGCCGCGGTGGGCGAGGTACGCGCGAGCCGCCATAGTGCAAGCACCGCCAGCTGCCGCTCGGCGCCGTGCGCCCACTTGAAGTCGCCTTTGGCGAGCAACTTCTCCGGGCGCCGCAGGGCCGACTCCAAACGTTTGCCGGCGATCCGTTCCACCACGGGGAGGAACCCGTTGAGCTTTTTCACCAAATCGAGATTGCCCGCGGCCACGGCTAGACGCTG
The DNA here is from genome assembly GCA_026646885.1 of Casimicrobiaceae bacterium. Lineage (GTDB taxonomy): Bacteria > Pseudomonadota > Gammaproteobacteria > Burkholderiales > Casimicrobiaceae > JACPUX01. The sequence continues at coordinate 72,648 of JAPKHK010000008.1, forward strand.
GCGAGCGTGTATGTCTGCCGAGACCAGGCGGCGTTTTTCGAACAGGACATTGAAAAGCGGGTTGCATGCCTCGGGCAGGTCCTGCCCGGTGAACCAAAGGGCGCGCGCTTCGGCAAATGCCTCGCTATCGCTGCGCGCGCGATGCTGCAACCCGTAACAGGTGAGCTCCAAGTCGTCATGGTCCAGCCCTGCGTAGGCGGGGCCAAAGAGATCCCAGCGCTGCCTCTTTCCTAGGCTCCGCAGCCATTCGGCTTGCAATTTCTCGCCGGGCAGGCTGGCTGGGTAGCGCTTCTGGTAGCGTGACACGTCGTCCGGCCCGAGTTCCTCCAGGCGCAGGTACAGCTGGTAGAACTCGACATAGGGTTGAAGGGGGTGGCCCTGCAACTGGGCGGCCGCCCGATCAAGCCGCTTCTTGTCACCAATGCGAAAAGCCTCGCGTGCGTCGAGAAACCACTGATCGGTTTTGGACGGCACGGCGCCTGCGCCCGAAACGTTGGCGGCGCAGAACACAGCCACCATGCCGGCGGCGCAGAGTAGTCGGCGGATTGTCATGATGCGCATTGTCCCCAAGCATGGCGCTTGGGGCAAGCGCCAAAGCGCCGTAAAATTGCGCTTTGGCATCGGTTTCGATGCGAGGAGCACAATTGAGTTCAAAGTCTGCGTCACAGGCCCTGGTCGGGGTGGTCATGGGCAGTCAAAGCGACTGGGAGATCATGCAACATGCCTGCGCTCAGCTCGCCGCCCTGGGCATTGCTTATGAGGCAAGGGTGGTCTCTGCACATCGTACGCCCGACGACATGTTTCGCTACGCCGAGACCGCAGCCGAGCGCGGCTTGCGAGTCCTCATCGCCGGCGCCGGTGGCGCCGCGCATCTGCCCGGAATGCTGGCGTCCAAGACGCTCCTGCCGGTGCTGGGGGTGCCGGTGCCTTCGAAGTATCTGCGCGGCGAAGACTCACTGCTGTCGATCGTGCAAATGCCCAGGGGGGTGCCCGTGGCCACCTTCGCCATCGGCGAGGCCGGTGCCGCCAACGCAGCACTCTTCGCCGCGGCGTGTCTGGCAGGCGGGGACGACGCTCTGGCCAGCAGGCTCGCCGCATTTCGCGCCGAGCAGACGGCCGCGGTGCGCGGCGCCACCCTGCCCTCCCAACCCCAGACATGACCCCTCCCGGCGCGTGGCTGGGCCTGCTGGGAGGCGGCCAGCTGGGCCGTATGTTCTGCATGGCGGCGCAGAGTTTGGGCTATCGCGTGCTGGTGCTCGATCCATCCGCGGATAGCCCGGCCGGGGCAGTGGCCGACCGGCATCTGCGAAGGGACTACCTCGACCCCGCCGGGCTCGAAGAACTCGCCGGCTGTTGTCGCGCCGCCACCACTGAATTCGAGAATGTTCCCGCCGCCGCCCTGGCTTATCTCGCCGACCATTGCCGGGTCACGCCCGGGGCCGAGGCCGTGGGGATCGCTCAGGACAGAGTCCGCGAAAAGCGTTTCCTGGCGGCCGCCGGCTGCGCTGTCGCGCCTTATCACGTGATCGAAACTGCCGCCGACTTCGCCGCCGCAAGCGCGGCGCTTTTCCCCGGCATCCTCAAGAGCGCGCGGCTGGGTTATGACGGTAAGGGCCAAGTGGGCGTGGCGAGCCCCGCCGAACTTGCCGGCGCCTGGCAAGCGCTGGGGCGCGCCACCTGCGTGTTGGAGAAGCGCGTCGCCCTGGCGCAGGAACTCTCGGTGGTGGTTGCCCGCGCAAGCGACGGGACAAGCCGCTGTTTCCCGGTGGCGGAGAACCGCCATCGCCAGGGCATACTCGACCTCAGCATCGTGCCCGCACGGGCCTCGCCCCCACGGCTTGCCGAGGCGGAAGAACTGGCACTGCGGGTGGCGGTCGGACTCGATTATGTCGGCGTATTGTGCGTGGAGTTGTTCGTGCTGGAAGACGGCGAAGTGCTGGTCAACGAAATTGCCCCGCGCCCGCACAACAGCGGCCACTACACGATCGATGCCTGCATCACCTCGCAGTTCGAGCAGCAAGCCCGCATCATGGCCGCACTGCCGCTGGGCGACGCGCGCCAGCACACCCCCGCCGTGATGATCAATCTCCTGGGTGATCTGTGGCAGGCCGGAGAGCCCGACTGGACGCGGGTGCTAGCTCATCCTCAGGCCAAGTTGCATCTCTACGGCAAGCGCGAAGCGCGCTCCGGGCGCAAGATGGGCCACCTCACCTGTCTGGGCGCATCGCTGGAAGAGGCGTTGGTCAGCGCTCGCACCCTGCGCGAGATCTTGGACATGCCATGCGACCCGGCCCTCTGAGCGGCGTCCGAGTGCTCGATCTCACGAGGCTCTTGCCTGGGCCGGTGTGTACTTTGCATCTGGCGGATTTCGGTGCCGATGTCGTCAAAATCGAAGACACCGGCGAAGGCGACTACGCCCGCAATTTGGGGGTGAAGCCGGGGGAAACCTCGGTGTACTTTCGCGCCATCAACCGCAACAAACGCAGCCTCACCCTCGATCTCAAAGCGGCCGCCGGACGCGCGGCTTTCCTGCGTCTGACGCGCACTGCACAAGTGGTGGTGGAGAGCTTTCGACCCGGTGTAGTCGACCGCCTCGGCGTCGGTTATGCCGCAGTGCGCGCGATCAACCCGGCGGTGGTGTATTGCAGCATTTCCGGCTACGGCCAGACCGGACCCAACCGCGACCTCGCCGGGCACGACCTCAACTATCTCGCGCTCGCCGGGGTGCTCGATCAAATCGGCAACGCCGGGGGCCCGCCGGCGCTCTCCAACCTGCAAATCGCGGACCTACTGGGCGGGGCGCTCACTGCGGCCATGGGCATCCTCGCGGCGCTGGTCGAGGCGCGCACCACCGGGCAGGGGCGCTACCTTGACGTGGCCATGGCCGATGCCAGCTTCGCGCATCAGTACTTCGCCCTGCACGCCCTGGCCGCCTGGGGACACCTGCCGGCGCGCGGCACCGACCTCTTGACCGGCGGGGTGCCCTGTTACCAGGTCTACGCAACCCAAGACGGGCGCTATCTGGCGGTGGGCGCCCTCGAGCCCAAGTTCTGGCGCGCTCTATGCGAGGCGCTAGAATGCCCTGAACTGGTCCAGCAGCAGTTTGCCAGCGGCGAGGGCGGTGCCGCCACCCAGGCGCAGCTCAGCGCCTTGTTTGCGACCCGGACCCAGGCGGAATGGGTGCGGCAGCTGCGTGGCGTCGATTGTTGCGTCACGCCGGTGCTGACGCTGGAAGAGGCGATGCGCGAACCCCAGTTCACATCGCGCGACATGATCCTGGGCAACACGCCCCAGGAACGCCAATTCGGCCCGGCACTGCGTTTTTCCGACTTCACTCCGGCGGCACCGCGCCGCGCTCCGCAGCAAGGCGAGCAGAGCGAAGAGATCTTGCGGGAGGCTGGGTTCAGCCCGGATGAGATCCTCGCCTTACGCGCCAGCGGCGCGGTTTGACGCGGGATCGCGGAGCTGCATTCGCGCGCGCCGCCGCGCCACACGCTCCAGCACCTCTTGGCGACCCGCTTCGCTAAGCGCTGCCCAGGCCGCAATTTCGCTCAGGGTTCTTTGGCAGCCCGCGCACCAACCGGTCTCAGCCTCGACGACACACACGCCGATACACGGAGAAGCCGTCGCTGCGCTCATGGCAGCGCGGGGCGGCGAGCGGCCAAGGCGCGCGCCACCCGCGATTGGCTGGGCCGGCCGAGTGCGTCCGCGATGAACTGCCCGGCTGCGACCAGGCGCGCGAGGTCAATGCCGGTCTCGATGCCCAAGCCGTGCAGAAAATAGACCAGATCTTCGGTCGCGAGATTGCCGGTCGCCCCCTGGGCGTAGGGACATCCCCCCAAGCCCCCCACCGAACTGTCGAAGTGGCGGATGCCGGCCTGGAGCGCCGCCATGACGTTGACCAAGGCCTGCCCGTAGGTATCATGGAAATGTCCGCCGAGCTTCGTTGTCGGGATATTCGGGACCAAGGCCTCGAGCAGGTGCCACACATCGGCCGCGGTGCCCGCGCCGATGGTGTCGCCCAAAGAAACCTCGTGGCAGCCGAGGTCCAGCAAAGCCTGCACCACCGGGCGGACTTGCGCCGGCGCGATGCGCCCTTCGTAGGGGCAGGCAAAAACGCAGGAGACGTAGCCACGCACGGGCACCCCGGCTGCGTTTGCTACGGCCAGAATCGGCGCGGCGCGTTGCAAACTTTCGGCGATGGAACAGTTGATGTTCTTTTGCGAGAAAGACTCCGAGGCCGCGACGAAAACGGCCACCTCGTCCACTTTCGCGGCCAGCGCCGCCTCGCAGCCCTTGAGGTTGGGTGCGAGCGCGGTGTAGCGCACACCGGCCAGGCGCGGCACGCCGGCCATCACTGCCGCGGCGTCGCCCATCTGCGGCACCCATTTGGGCGAGACGAAACTGGTCGCTTCGATCTCGCGGCAGCCCGCGGCGACCAGGCGCTCGATCAAGCTGATTTTGGTGGCCGCCGGCACTAGCGCCTTTTCGTTCTGCAGGCCGTCGCGTGGCCCCACTTCCGTGATGGTGACCGAAGCGGGCCAGGAAATATTCACGCCTTTTCCTCGGCGGCCAGTTCCAGGAGTTCGGCGCCGTCCTTCACTTGCTCGCCGGCACGAAAAGCGATGCGCACCACCTTGCCAGCGCCGGGCGCGACGATGGTGTGCTCCATTTTCATGGCTTCCATGACCAGAAGCGCCTGACCCGGCGCGACGAGCGCGCCTTCCTTGACCAGCACGCTGATGACCGTGCCGGACATCGGCGCGGTGAGGTGGCCACCGCCGCCCCCAGCCTCGCCCGCGTGGGCCAGGGCATCGAGATGCCGGAAGCGCCAGGCACACCCATCGCGATAGATGATGCGCTCTTCGCCCTGAGCCACCCAGGCGCAGCGAAATTCATCGCCCGCGAGATTGATGCGCAAGGCTTCGCCCTCGGCCGCGACAGTGGCCAAGAGCGAAGCCTGCGGCAAGTCGAGCAGATAGCCGCCGCCGCGAAAATGTACGGTGAGCGACAACGGCTTGCCCTGATGCTCGAAATTGAAGCTGCGATGATTGTCGCTGTTGAGCCACCAACCATCGGCGTCGAACCAGGGTGAATTGGGCTCGGTGGCGCATTCCGCCGCCGCCTGCGCCGCGCGATGGGCGGCAAAAATTTCCGCCAGCACGAGCGCGGCGAGGATGTCGCTGCTGGGCGCACGCTCACGAGGCAGTAACGTCTCTGCATGGCGGGCGATGAACCCGGTGTCGAACTTGGCCGCGGCAAATGCCGGGTGGGTGACCAAGCGATGCAAGAATTCCAAGTTGGTGCTCACCCCCACCACCTGATACTGCGCCAAAGCATCGGCCATGCGTCGCAGGGCTTGGGCGCGATCTTCGCCACGCACAATGAGCTTGGCAATCATCGGATCATAATAAGGGCTGATGTCGTCGCCTTGACGCACGCCGGTGTCGACCCGAACCACGCTACTGGTTTGCGGGCTGCGCAGATGGCTGATGTGACCAATCGACGGCAGGAAATTTCGGTCTGGATCTTCAGCATAGACGCGCGCTTCCAGGGCGTGCCCGCCAATACGCAGATCTTCTTGCGAGAGCGGCAGTCGCTCCCCTGCGGCGACCCGCAGTTGCCATTCCACCAGGTCGAGACCGGTAATCATTTCCGTGACCGGATGTTCCACTTGCAGGCGGGTGTTCATTTCCATGAAATAAAAGGTGCCGCTCTGCTCGGCGATGAACTCCACGGTGCCGGCACCGACGTAGCCGATCGCCTGCGCCGCCGCGACCGCCGCGCTACCCATCTGGGCGCGGCGCTCCGCGGTCATGCCGGGGGCGGGCGCTTCTTCGAGCACTTTTTGATGCCGGCGCTGAATCGAACAATCGCGCTCGAACAGATACACGGCGTTGCCCAAGGTGTCGGCGAAGACCTGGATTTCAATGTGCCGCGGTTCGGTGAGGTATTTCTCGATCAGCACCCGATCATCGGCAAAAGAGGATTGCGCCTCGCGCCGCGCCGAAGCCAGCGCGGCGGCGAAATCTTCGCGCCGTTCCACGACCCGCATGCCTTTGCCGCCGCCGCCCGCAGATGCCTTGATCAGAACCGGATAGCCGATGGCCTCGGCCTCAGCCTGCAACAAAGCACCGTCTTGGTCTTCGCCGTGATAGCCCGGCACCAGCGGCACCGAGGCCGCTGCCATGAGACGCTTGGATTCGCTCTTCGAACCCATGGCGCGTATCGCCGCCGGGGGCGGACCGATGAAGACCAGGCCGGCCGCGGCACAGGCCGAAGCGAATTCTTCGTTTTCGGAAAGAAAGCCATACCCCGGGTGGATCGCCTGGGCGCCGCATTTGCGGGCGATGTCGATGATGCGCTCACCGCGCAGATAACTCTCGCGCGGCGGTGCGGCACCCAAAAGGTAGGCCTCGTCGCAGACGTCTACGTGCAATGCCCCCCGGTCGGCTTCGGAATAGACCGCCACGGTGCGCAGACCCATTTGTCTTGCGGTTCGTGCGACGCGTACGGCAATCTCGCCGCGGTTGGCGATAAGGATTTTGTCGAACATCTTTTTCCCCTGGCTCCCTATTCCTTGCTGCTCGCCCAGCCGGGCTTGCGCTTGGCGAGAAAGGCAGCGACCCCTTCCCGGCCTTCGTCGGACGCGCGCTGGTCGGCGATGCGCCGCGCCGTGTCGGCGATGAGATCGTCGCGCACTTGGCGGTGCGCCACGGCGCGCAGCAGATCCTTGGCCGCGGCCTGGGCCATGGGCCCGCATTCATGCAGCCGGGCATAGATTTCGATCACGCGCTCGTCTAGTCTCTCGGGTGGCACCAAGTCGTGCACCAGGCCGATGCGAAACGCCTCGGCGGCACTCAGGCGCTCCGCGGTCAGGAAATAGCGGCGCGCTTGTCGTGCGCCCATCGCCTCGACCACATAGGGGCTGATGGCCGCGGGAATGATGCCCAGTTTGGTCTCGGTCAGGGCGAAACTCGCGTCGGTGCTGGCGATGGCGATGTCGCAACAGGCCACCAAGCCAACCCCTCCGCCGAAAGCCGGTCCGTGCACGCGCGCGATGGTGGGCTTCTTCAGACGATTCAGAGTGGCGAGCATGTTGGCGAGATTCATGGCGTCGGCGTAGTTTTCCTCCCAACTGTAACCCGCCATCTTCTTCATCCAGTTGAGGTCCGCGCCGGCGCAAAAACTCTTGCCTTCGCCCATCAGCACCACCGCGCGCACTTCCGCTCGCGGCTCGAGCTCCTTGAGCGCCTCGGTGAGTTCCCCGATCAAGGTTTCATTGAAGGCATTGTGCAGCTCCGGTCGATTGAGCGCGATGACGCCGATGCCGTGATTGATGTTGACCTTGAGGGTGCTGAATTGGGAAGTGAAAGCGCTCATGATTACATCCTGAAGACCCCGAAGCGGGTTTCTTCCATGGGTTTGTTGAGCGAGGCGGAAAGGGCCAGGGCGAGCACTCGGCGGGTGTCCGCGGGGTCGATGATGCCGTCGTCCCATAACCTCGCGCTGGCGTAATAGGGGTGGCCTTCACGCTCATATTTGGCGCGAATGGGTGCTTTGAAGGTTTCCTCTTCTTCGGCCGACCAGCTTCCTCCCTTGGCCTCCGTGGCATCGCGCTTGACGCGCGCCAAAACCAGCGCCGCCTGTTCGCCGCCCATCACGGAAATGCGCGCGTTGGGCCACATCCATAAAAAGCGCGGGTTGAAGGCGCGCCCGCACATGCCGTAATTGCCAGCCCCATAGCTGCCGCCGGTGATCACCGTAAACTTGGGTACTTTGGCGCAGGACACGGCCGTCACCATCTTGGCGCCGTCCTTGGCGATGCCGCCCGCTTCGTATTTCTGCCCGACCATGAAACCGGTGACGTTTTGCAAGAAGATGAGCGGAATATTGCGTTGGCTGCACAACTCGATGAAATGTGCGCCTTTGAGCGCCGACTCGGAAAACAGAATGCCGTTGTTGGCGACGATGCCCACCGGATAGCCCCACAGATGGGCAAAACCGCAAACCAAAGTGGTGCCGTAGCGGCTCTTGAACTCATCGAATTCGCTGCCGTCGACCAGGCGCGCGATGATTTCCCGCACGTCATACTGCTTTTTGCTGTCGCTGGGTACCACGCCATAGATTTCTTCCGGCGGATAGCGAGGCTCGCGCGCTGGGTGCAATTCGATCGAGACCCGTTTGCCGCGATTCAGATTGGCCACCGCACGACGGGCCAAGGCGAGGGCATGCGCGTCGTTCAGGGCAAAGTGGTCGGCCACGCCTGACACCCGCGTGTGCACGTCGGCGCCGCCCAGTTCTTCCGCGGTCACCACCTCACCGGTTGCCGCGCGCACCAGGGGCGGGCCGCCCAGAAAAATGGTGCCTTGCTCCTTGACGATGATCGATTCGTCGGACATGGCCGGAATGTAGGCGCCGCCGGCAGTGCAGGAACCCATCACCACCGAGACCTGGGGGATGCCCAGGGCCGACATGTTGGCCTGGTTGTAGAAAATGCGGCCGAAGTGATCGCGATCGGGAAATACTTCATCCTGGGTCGGCAGGTTGGCGCCGCCAGAGTCCACCAGATAAATGCAAGGCAAGTGGTTCTGTTGGGCGATCTCTTGGGCGCGCAGATGTTTCTTCACGGTCATGGGCAGGTAAGAACCGCCTTTTACCGTGGCATCATTGGCGACGATCACGCATTCGCGTCCGGCCACCCGGCCGATGCCGGTGATGATGCCTGCGGCGGCGATCATCTCGCCATACATGCCATGGGCGGCCAGTTGCGAAAACTCCAGGAAAGGCGAACCCGGATCAAGCAAGCTGCGAATACGATCGCGCGGCAACAGCTTGCCGCGGGCGGTGTGTTTGGCGCAGGCCGCCGCGCCGCCGCCGGACATGACCTCGGCGACCTTGGCGCGCAAATCGCCCACCAGTTCCCGCATGGCGGCGGCGTTTTGCTGGAACGTTTCATCCCGCGGGTTGAGATTGCTGGACAGTATGCTCATGGTACTTTTCCCTGCATTGCGCTGACCGGTGGTTTAGAAGCCCCCGGTCCTCAGCCAGTGTTCGAGTTGGGGTAGGCGGTCGTGGCCCCAAAAAGGCTCATCGCCGACAAACATAAAAGGCGCTCCGAAAACGCCACGGCGCAAGGCTTCGTCGCAATTGGCGCGCAGCGCGTTCTTGATCGCGGGCGCTTCGATGGTATTCAGCAAGCCCTCGTGATCGAGCCCCAGGGTCTGGCAAATGGCGCCGAGCACAGCCGGGTCGTTGATATGGCGATCGTCGACGAAGTAGGCCGAAAAAACGGCCCGCACCAGCTCGCCGACCCGCTGCGGCGATTGCTCTTGCACTGCCAGCACCAAACGCGCGGCATTGTGCGTGGCGATGGGAAAAGCCTCGGGCATGCGGTAAGGCAGGCCGACGAACCGCGCGGAACGGGCGAAATCCCGCACCGAATACGGCCCCTTGACCCCGTATTCGGTGAGCGGTGCGCTCCCCACCGCCTTGAAGACGACCCCCAGCAAGATTGGGCGCCACGCCAGCTCACGGCCATGACGCCGCGCCAAGTCCTCGATGCGCATGGCGGCGAGGTAAGCGTAGGGGGAGGAGAAATCGAAAAAGAACTCGATGCTTGAGGTCATTCAGGGCTCGCGGGCGAGAGGGCCAAAATAGACGCGGGTATCGTACACCATGGCCACCTCGCCGTTGACGGCATGGCGCGCGAAGAGATCGCACAAGGCCTGGAGCATGGGCGCGCGCCGCGGGTCACCGGCCGGTGGGGTGTAGGACGAGGATAAGAGGCGCGCCTCCAGGCCCTCGTAGTCGAAATGCTGCACGTAGGGGCAGACGAACTGCCGGTAAGACGTGGCACCAAAAAAAGCGGCGATTTTCGCGGCGTCGATGTGACGATGGTTGACCTCGCGGTAATCGGTTCCGTGTGCGAGCAGCAGTTCTTCGTAGGCGATGAGAAACGGGCTGGTGTCGGTTTGGCGGTCGTTCCAAATCAGCGCGACCGAGCCTCGTGGTTTCAGGAACCGGCGAAACTCCGCGCGCGCGGCCTGCGGTTCGAACCAATGGAAGGCTTGCGCGGCCACCGCCAGATCGATGCTGGCCTCAGCCAGTCCGGTGGCTTCGGCGCTGCCCGCTTGCGCCGCGTACGCGCCTCCATAACGCGCCATTTGCTGGAGCCCCGCTTCGCGCATTGCGGCATTGGGCTCAATACCAATCACCGCATGGCCATGGCGCAGGAATAGTTCGGCGGACAGGCCGGTGCCAGCGCCGACGTCGGCGATACGGTCACCCGCTCGTACGGCGCCCGCCGCGGCGAGGCCCTGGTAAACCGGGTCCGGATAACCGGGCCGTGCACGCAGATAGTCGGCCACGCGATCGGAGAAGCGTGCCTTGACGTCCATATCAGGCGGCGAGGTTACGGCCGATGACCAAACGCTGGATGTCGCTGGTGCCCTCATAGATCTGACACACGCGCACATCGCGATAAATGCGCTCGACCGGAAAGTCAGTGACGTAGCCGTAGCCGCCGTGAATCTGGATGGCCGCAGAACAGACCTTTTCCGCCATTTCCGAGGCAAAAAGTTTGGCCATGGAAGCTTCGCGTAAGCAGGGCTCGCCAACATCGCGCAAGCTCGCGGCATGCCAAACGAGTTGACGTGCCGCTTCGATCTGGGTGGCCATGTCGGCGAGGCGAAAACTCACCGCCTGGTGTTCGCGTATCACCTTGCCAAAGGATTCGCGTTCGTTGGCGTAATTCAGTGCCGCCTCGAAGGCGCTGCGCGCCATGCCCACCGCTTGCGCGGCAATGCCGATGCGTCCCGCTTCGAGGTTGGCCAGCGCGATGCGATAACCTTCGCCTTCTCGGCCGAGCAGGTTGGCCGCAGGAATGCGACAGTTTTCGAAAATGATCTGCGCCGTGTCGGAAGCCCTCTGCCCGAGCTTCTCTTCCACGCGCGCGACAACATAACCGGCCGTTGCGGTCGGCACGATAAACGCCGAGATGCCCTTCTTGCCCGCCGCTTGGTCGGTCACCGCAAAAACGATGGCAGTGTCGGCATGTTTGCCGGTGGTGATGAACTGTTTCACGCCGTTGAGCACGAAGTCCTCGCCCACGCGTTCGGCGCGCGTGCCGATCGCGCCGGCATCGGAACCGACATGGGGCTCGGTGAGACAGAAGCAGCCCAGCTTTTCACCGCTGGCCAAGGGGCGAAGGAATTCGCGCTTTTGCGCTTCACTGCCAAAAGACGTGAGCGGCCCGCAGACCACGGAATTTTGCACGCTGACGATGGTGGACGTGGCCCCATCACCTGCGGCGATTTCCTCCAGCGCCAAGGCGAGCGAGAGGTAGTCGAGCCCAGCGCCGCCATATTGCTCCGGCACCGCCATGCCCAGTGCGCCCAGGCTGCCCAGTTCACGCAGCGCTTCCCGCGGAAAGCGGTGCTCGCGGTCCCAGGCCGCGGCATGGGGCGCGAGTTGCTCGCGGGAGAAAGCGCGCAGCGTGTCGCGGATCATGCGCTGCTGTTCGTTGAGAACCATGGTCCGCCCCGTCTTCGCCTAAACCAATTCGATGGCCATGGCGGTTGCTTCGCCGCCGCCGATGCACAAGGAGGCCACCCCCCGCTTGCCGCCGCGCGCGCGCAGGGCGCCCAGCAGCGTGACCAGAATGCGCGCACCGCTAGCGCCGATGGGGTGTCCAAGCGCACAGGCGCCGCCGTTGACGTTGACCTTGGCGTGAGGTAGGTCGAGTTCGCGCATGGCCGCCAGGGTCACTACGGCAAAGGCTTCGTTGATTTCGAAGAGATCGACCTCTTTGGGCGTCCAGCCGGTTTTGGCAAACAGCTTCTTCATGGCGCCCACCGGGGCAGTAGTGAACCAGGCCGGCTCTTGTGCATGCGTGGCGTGCCCCATGATGACCGCAAGGGGCTGCAATCCTTGCCGCTCCGCCGTGGAGCGGCGCATCAACACGAGCGCCGCGGCCCCGTCGGAAATCGAGCTGGCGTTGGCGGCGGTGACTGTGCCGTCCTTTTTGAACGCCGGCTTGAGGGTGGGAATCTTGTCCGGGCTCGCCTTGGGCGGCTGCTCGTCGCTGGCGATTTCGATTTCGCCCTTGCGCGAAGGCACTTTGACCGGAGCGATTTCCCAAGCGAAGGCGCCGCTCTTCTGGGCTTCCAAGGCACGCGACAGCGAGGCCAGGGCGAAGGCATCCTGCTCCTCGCGGGTGAAAGTGTATTGGCTCGCGCACAGCTCGGCAAAACTGCCCATCAGCTTGCCCTTGTCGTAGGCGTCTTCCAGGCCGTCGAAGAACATGTGATCGATGACCGTGCCATGCCCCATGCGCATGCCGGCACGCGCTTTGGGCAAAAGGTAGGGGGCATTGCTCATGCTTTCCATGCCGCCGGCGACCACCCGCTCGGCACTGCCGGCGAGGATGAGGTCGTGCCCGAACATGGCCGCCTTCATGGCCGAACCGCACATCTTGTTCACCGTGGTGCACCCGGCGGCGAGCGGCAAACCGGCCCCCAGAGCAGCTTGGCGCGCCGGCGCCTGGCCCTGACCAGCAGGCAACACGCAGCCCATGATCACTTCGTCGATCGCTTCGGGCTTGACGCCCGCGCGCTCGACCGCGGCGCGGATGGCGGCGGCCCCCAGCTCGGCTGCCGAGACGTTGGCGAAGTCGCCGAGCAGACCGCCCATGGGCGTGCGGGCGGCGGAAACGATGACGACGGGATCATTCATGAGCTACTCCAACAAGCGATAGGGACAAGCGGGCTACAAGGCCCAGGGCAAATCGTACTGCACCAGCGCCGCTTCGGCACGCTGCCGCTGCGCTTCGGGCAGGGGACAGGATTTTCTCGCCTCGGTGTCGAGGAAGACGCCGGTCAGCAGCGTGATCGCCGAGATTTCCTGCGTGCTGGTGTTGATCATTTCGTGTACGAAACGCAGGGTCTTTTCCCGCACCTCGATGGCGCCGGTGCGTATGGCCACGGTGTCCCCGGCGTGCAGCTCGCGGCGATAGGCGATGCGTTGGTCCAGGGCGGCCATGCCGCGCCGCTGGGTACGCAACCAGGCCGGCGTGAGACCCAAGTGGGCAAAAAAATGCCAGGTGCCCTCGTCGAATTTCCCCACATACCACATCACATTCATGTGGCCCATATGATCGCAGTGCCAGGGGTACACCGTGCCGCGGTAGGTTTCGATCATGGTGTTTTCTTGAACGGATCACCCCAATGGACGGGTTTAGGCCGTTTCTCCGAAAAGCTCCCGCCCGATCAGCATGCGTCGGATCTCTGATGTGCCTGCGCCGATTTGTCTACGGCCGGCGCTGCGCGCCTTAACCGTCGCTGCGCTCAGGTGAGCCTGCGACGAATCGGCTTTGGGCTCCCTCACGCTGTCTCTCCGAATAACTCGCGGCCGATCAGCATGCGTCGGATCTCTGATGTGCCTGCGCCGATTTCATAGAGTTTGGCGTCGCGCCAGAGACGGCCGGTGGGGTATTCGTTGATGTAGCCGTTGCCGCCCAAGCACTGAATGGCTTCGCCGGCCATCCACGTTGCTTTCTCGGCGGCGTAGAGAATGGCGCCGGCGGCGTCTTTACGAGTGGTTTCGCCGCGGTCGCAGGCCGCGCCGACCGCGTAGACATAGGCTTTGCAGGCGTTGAGGGTGGTGTACATGTCGGCGATCTTGCCTTGCATGAGCTGAAATTCGCCGATGGCTTGCCCGAACTGTTTGCGCTCGTGGACATAGGGGAGCACCACATCCATGCAGGCGTCCATGATGCCCAAAGGACCAGCGGCCAGAACCGCACGCTCGTAATCGAGGCCGCTCATCAGCACGTTGACGCCGCGACCAACCGCGCCCAGAACGTTTTCTTCGGGCACTTCGCAATCCTGAAAGACGAGTTCACCGGTGTGCGAGCCGCGCATGCCCAACTTGTCGAGCTTTTGCGCCACGGAAAACCCCTTCATGCCTTTTTCGATCAGAAAGGCGGTGATGCCGCGGGTGCCAGCGCTGACATCGGTTTTGGCATAGACCACCAGCGTGTCGGCGTCGGGGCCATTGGTGATCCACATTTTGGTGCCGTTCAAGACGTAGCGGTCGCCTCGCTTCTCCGCTCTGAGCTTCATGCTCACCACATCGGAACCGGCGTTGGGTTCGCTCATCGCCAAAGCCCCGACATGCTCGCCGGAAATGAGCTTGGGCAAATAGCGGCGCTTCTGCGCTTCGCTGCCGTTGCGCCGAATCTGATTGACGCAAAGATTGGAGTGAGCGCCGTAGGACAAGCCCACGGAGGCAGAGGCGCGGCTGATTTCTTGCATGGCGACGATATGCGCGAGGTACCCCAGGGCGGTGCCGCCATATTCTTCCTCGACGGTGATACCCAAGAGACCCAGGTCGCCCATTTTGCGCCAGAGATCCATGGGGAACTGGTCGCTGCGATCAGTTTCGTCGGCGCGGGGCGCGATTTCTTTTTGCGCGAAGTCCTGAACGGCTTCGCGCAGCATATCGAGCGTTTCGCCCAGGGCGAAGTTGAGGCTGGGGTAGCTGATCATGTTCTTCTCCGGTGTCGATCAGGCAGGGTCATGACGCCCGTGAATGGCGATCAGGGTCTGCTGCATCAAAGCGCATAGTGTACGCCGCCCGCCCTTTTCGACGTAGACCTCAGCCGTGCTGATGCTCAGGGTGCGTCCAGGTTTGACCACGCGCCCCTCCGCCACAAGGAGTTCGCCCTCGGCGGGCGCAAGCAGGTTGATCTTGTATTCAGCAGTAAGGATACTTGCTTCGGCTGCCATGAGCGTATACGCAGCGTACCCGCCTGAGGTGTCCGCCAGCATGCCGACGATGCCCCCGTGGAAAAACCCATGCTGCTGGCCAAGCTCGGGTCGGTAGGAAACACGCAGCTGGCAGCGGCCCGGGGACAAGTCCCCGATCTCCACACCCAAGAAGGCCATGGCGCCTTGACGGCCGAAACTGCGGCGCACCCTCGTATCGAAATCGGGGTCGCGGGGCTCAAAATTCAGTTCGCGCACAGACACACTCCTCAACGGGGCGAGTGCGCGAATCGTACTTGACGTTTACGTTAACGTCAACTCACTCCGCCCAAGGGTTCCGCCGCGCACGTGGCGGCGCCAGCAAACCGACTCCCATTCCCGCGCGACGCCGCCCAACGCCCTCTCCCGGAGCGCCAGCAGCGTATGAATATCCTAAACCGGCGTCCCTATTCATTGCTAGGCCTGTTTGGCGAGCCGGGACCGGCACTGCGCTTCGAGGTTGTTGATTTCTTGGAGCACCACGTCGATGTCCTCGCGCTGCTGGGCAAGGCTGCGACGGCGCTCGGCCAAGCCCGCAAGGAATCGTTCGAGCTGGCGCTTTTCTCCCTCGGTTGCCTCGTACAGATCCAGGTATTCCTTGATCTCGGCCAGGGAAAACCCGAGACGCTTGCCGCGTAGGATCAGCCGGATGCGAACGCGCTCCCGATTGCCATAAACGCGGTGTTTGCCGACCCGACTGGGGGCCAGCAGCCCCTGATCCTCATAGAACCGGATCGCACGGGTGGTCAATGCAAACTCGCGCGCCAGATCGGAAATGGTATAGGTCTGTGGAGCTTGGACAGGGGTCATGGCCAATAATCGGACAAGCAACTGGCGGCCAAGATAGCACACCTCGCCCGCCGCCTTCACGGCCTGTGGCGCAACCCCTGCGCTTGGGCGGGAGGCGGGCGGACGCCCCTTGACACTGCTGCGCCCTTGTCGGACGATGCTGCTTTGCAGCAATCAACCAGGCATGCGCCTGAATGTTCTGTGTTTCCCCACGCTTCGGCGCCCGTGCCCGCGCTCACCTTCCCCCAGCCCCAAGTTCCCGCCGCCGGAGTTCTCCAGGACGTTGCCCCAGGCGTTTTCTGGCTGCGTTTGCCCCTGCCCTTCGCCCTCGACCACATCAACCTCTGGCTGCTGCGCGATGGCTCCGGTTGGACCTTGGTCGACTGCGGTTACGGCGACGCTCTGGCCAGCAGCTTGTGGCAGGAGCATGGTGATGGGTGGTTGAAGGGCCTGCCGCTCAAGCGCATCGTGGTTACGCACTGCCACCCTGACCATCTGGGTCAAGCCGAGGTACTAGCCAAGCGCTTTGGCGCCCCGGTTTGGATTAGCCAGGGCGAATATCTCAGCGCACATGCCATGCACGATGAAGCCGCGGGCTTCGGCGTTGGGCCGCTGCTCGATCTCTTCGCACGCCACGGCATGCCTGCGCAGAACCTCGACCAGCTGCGGGCTCGTGGCAATCGCTACCGGTTGGGTGTTCCCACGGTACCACGCCAGTACCATCGGCTAGTCGATGGCGACTTCCTGCGCATCGATCGCCGTGAGTGGCGAGTCATCGTCGGCCTGGGGCACTCTCCCGAGCATGTTTCGCTCCACTGCGAAGAGCTGGGGGTGCTGATCTCTGGCGACATGCTGCTGCCCAAGATCACGACCAACGTCAGTGTCTGGCCGACCGAGGCCGAAGCCGACCCGCTGGGGCGCTTTCTGTGCTCCATCGAACGTTTTGCCGAATTGCCCGCCGGCACCTTGGTTCTGCCCTCGCATGGTCTGCCCTTCCGCGGCATCGGCACCCGGTTGCAGCAGCTGCGCGCCCACCACGAGGCCCGCCTGGCCGAGCTGCTCGGGGCACTCAGCGACCGTCCCCTGCCCGCAGCCGCGCTGCTAGGGGTTCTCTTTCCCCGCGAACTCGACTTGCAACAACTCTTTTTTGCCATGGGCGAAACCATCGCCCATCTAAATCACTTGACCACAATGCGCCGCATCATACGGGGAGATGATGGAACACTCGTGCGCTTTGCCCGCATCACCACCCACACCTGAACTAAGAAGAGGAAGCCATGACCAGCACGACCCCCGAAAACTCCGCCCTACCCGATCCCGCGGCCCTTGCGCATTCCTTTGCCGACGCCGCCGACCGCGGAGCGAAACTCCTCGGGGACTTTCTTGCCAAGCAGTCCCAGACGGGAAAGTCGCTGGCCACCGACGAGTTCGGCATCGCCAAGGCATTCATGGAGCTCGCCGCCAAGATGATGTCCAACCCTTACAAGCTTGCTGAGTCCCAGATGAATCTGTGGTGGGACTACATGTCGCTCTGGCAGAACTCCATGCTGCGCATGATGGGCCAGCCGGCGAAACCAGTGGTCGAACCCGCCAAGAACGACAAGCGATTCAAGCACGACGATTGGCAGGAGCATTTCCTGTTCGATTACGTCAAGCAGTCCTACCTCATCGCCGCGCGTTGGCTACACAACAGCGTGGCGAACGTTGAGGGCCTGGACGACGAGACCGCGAAGCGCGTGAACTTCTTTACCCGGCAGTACGTCGATGCCCTGGCTCCTTCGAATTTCGCGCTGACCAATCCCGAGGTCTTCAAAGAGACCATCTCCAGCGGCGGCCAGAATCTGGTCAAAGGTTTGAACAACCTGCTCGCCGACATCGAGCGTGGCCAGGGCCAGTTGAAGATTTCCATGACCGACACCAAGGCCTTTCAGCTTGGCGTCAACATCGCCACGACACCAGGCAAGGTCGTGTTTCAAAACGACCTCATGCAGCTTATCCAGTATGAGCCCAGCACCAAGAAAGTTCATCAGAGACCGCTTCTGATCGTGCCGCCCTGGATCAACAAATACTATATTCTCGACCTGCGCGAGAAGAACTCGCTGGTCAAATGGGCCGTTGACCAAGGTCTAACGGTGTTCGTCATTTCCTGGGTCAATCCGGATGCCCGCTTCGCGCAGAAAGATTTCACCGACTACCTGCTCGATGGCCCAGTCGCGGCACTCAACGCCATCGAGGAAGCCACAGGAGAGGATGAGGTGAATGCTCTGGGCTATTGCCTCGGGGGAACCCTGCTCGCCGCAACGCTGGGCTATCTAGCGGCCATCAGGAGGCCGCGCATCAGGAGTGCAGGATTCATGACGTCCTTGATCGATTTTTCCGAGCCAGGGGAACTTGAAGTCTTCATCGACGAAGAACAGGTGGCCGCACTGGAGAAGCGCATGAGCGAGCGGGGCTACCTTGAGGGCTCGGAGATGGCCAACACTTTCAACATGCTTCGGTCCAATGACCTGATGTGGTCCTTCGTCGTCAATAATTACCTCTTGGGCCGCGATCCCTTTCCCTTCGATCTGCTGCATTGGAACCAGGACTCAACGCGCATGCCGGCAGCCATGCACAGCTTCTATCTGCGCAACATGTACCTGAAGAACCTGCTGCGCGTTCCCGGCGGAATCACGCTCGCGGGCCAACCCATCGACTTGCGCGCCGTCAAGGTTCCCAGCTATTTCGTTTCCGCCATTGAAGATCACATCGCTCCCTGGAAAACCACTTACCACGGCCCGCACATTCTGGGCGGCAAATCGCGCTTCGTTCTGGGCGGGTCGGGGCACATCGCTGGCATGATCAACCCCCCCAGCGCCAACAAATACGGCTACTGGACCAATGAAGCGCTACCGGACTCGCCCGATGAGTGGCTCGCCGGAGCGCGTCAGCACGAGGGCTCCTGGTGGACCAACTGGCTCGAATGGCTGGGCCCGCACTTGGGCGAGCAAGTGCCCGCGCGCGTTCCGGGCAAGGGCAAGCTCAAGGTCGTCGAACCCGCACCCGGCAGTTACGCCAAGCTGCGGGTCGACGGCACCACCGCCGCTACTTGAGCCGCGCCCCTTCCAGGATCCGGCCCGGCTCGGCTTGGTGCGGCGCGCGCGGTTCCGCACGCCGCTCCACGAGGGGTGCGGGTTTTGCGCTCACGGGCTTGTCCGGCACCATGGGCGCGGCGTTCTGCAAAGGAGCGGGGCGCGCGTGCCCCGCGGGCGGTGCAACACGTATCTCTTGTACGCGAGGCGTGGTCGCTCGCCCGCTACCGCCAGCCGGACGAGACTCCGGGATGCTCATCGGCTTGTTGGCGGACGGCACGGGAGGCGTCGCCCAGCGTTCCTCGCGGGGCAGGCGGGCGGCACTTGCCGGCGCTTCCCGAAGCAACGGCGCGGGCGCCACGCCGCTGCCCGGAGCCGCTTCTCTCGGTGCCAGGGGACGCAGCTCGCGCCTCGGTCCCGCGGTATCGGGCACGCTCGGTGGCGCAAGGCGCCCCGAGGGAACACCTGCTTCGGCAACACCGCTACCCCCCGCTGCGGGCTTGCCCTCGCGCAAGGTGCTGGGCGCGGCCGAGGGCACCGGCAACCTCGCCGGCGGCGCGCCGGGACGAACAACCACCGGGGCGGCACCAGTACCGCCCGCGGGCGCCCCAGTGAGTTCGCGCACCGCCCCAGGCGCCACCGGTTTGAGTACTCGGCTGGCGGGAACGACGTTGACACCACTCGACGTCCTTGCCACCGCAATGGGCTTGACCGTTGGCGCGCTGGCAAGCACCGGAGCACTTCCAAGTTCACGCCGCGGAATGTTGACCAGATTCTCGCGCACCGGGCGGCCGCTGCTGAACGCCGCCCCCGGGACCGAGCTCACCGCTCCAGGAACGCGGTAATTGGCCATCGCCGTCACCGGTCGAGGCGGTTTGTGGGCTATCTCGGTGTAATTGACGATATAGGGTCGGTTCACCGTGCGCACATAGTTGGTCGAACAATGGTAATAGGGACGGTAGGGATCCCGCCAGCCAAGCGGAACCCAAGCGAACAGGGGGGCAGTAATGCTGAACGACCAGGAATTCCCTCCAATAAAAGTGACCAGCGCAGGCGAATACACCGGGCGCGCCGTATAGCGCCCAGGAACCCATCCCCAGCGCCCGGAGATATGGACCCAGCGTCCGTAATGAAAGGGGGCGAAGCCCCAAGGCGCCTCGTCCACCCAGGTCCAGCCCCACGGCGTTACCCAGACCCAGCGTCCGTGGCGGTATGGCGCCCACCCGGCGACGACGTGTCGCGGGTACCAGACCGATCCATAAGTCACGTGCGTATGCCAGCTGCCATGGTCGTCAAGATCACGCCAACCGATCATCTGGGTCGAGACGTAACGGGCGCCCACCGCGTTGTCGAGGCGCCGGTCGCGGGCTTCGCTCCAGCCGTCGAAAGCATCGGTATAGACGCCGATCCGCAGATCGAGTGAGGAATAACCGTCGCCGCTCACGGTGGCGGTTTCACCCCGCCGCACCAGGTTGCTTTCCCCCGTTCGCTCAAGGGCGGCCTCACCTTCGCGCACAACCAGCACAGTCACCGTGCGGTCCTCGTTGACGTCTAGCCGATAGACTCCGCGGCGAAGCATGCGCACACGCGCGTTGCCTGTGAAGACCTCGACCAGTTCGCCAGCGTCCATGTTGCGCAGGCTCAGTATGATCCGCCCGCTGGCGAGGTACACATCGACCTGGCGGTCATCCAGGCGGTTGATATGCACATTGGTGTCCTCAGCCAAGCGCAGGTAACCGTCGCCAAAGTCGATTTCGGCACGGCCCTCCCGGCCCACCCAGAGGTCGTCGGCACTGGTTACCGGATAGTTCATGCCTACCTCCGCCCACGAAGACTGTGTGGCAGCATTACTGAGATAGACCTGTCCAGCGATGTCGCTGAGCCGTCCGATGCGGGCGGGCGGATCGTCGTCTCCGCGAGCGGGCAGCGCGAACAGCAGGGCAAGCGCGCAGATCGCAACCAATGGTAGCCGCGCTTTCAGGAATGCGGAATCAATCATGGGACACCTCCTAAGAACGCTTCACACGCGCAGAGCACAGTTTCCTATGCTAACGCCGCGCAGACCAGTCGGTTGACGCATGCCCACAATATGGTCATGGCGATGCCTGGGACAGGCGGCTTTCAGCCACAAATCTGCCATGACGGTGGCGAATTGAAATAAAATAGCAGAGGCGATGAACAAGCGTTTTGAACGATCGTTTTATTCCAACCAGGAGAATCACAATGTCGATGATCAAA
Source organism: Casimicrobiaceae bacterium (assembly GCA_026646885.1). Taxonomy (GTDB): domain Bacteria; phylum Pseudomonadota; class Gammaproteobacteria; order Burkholderiales; family Casimicrobiaceae; genus JACPUX01. The sequence goes on from JAPKHK010000008.1 coordinate 93,553, forward strand.
CGTGCCGCTCGTCTCACCTTGGTGGCATCGGCGATGGCATTGGGCGCCGCCGGCGGGGTCCATGCGGCGCAGTTCAGTGCAACCTACTTCTTCGGCGATAGCCTCACCGATTCTGGAGCCTACGGTGCGCGCTTCACCACGAACCCAGGCAACGTCTGGGCCCAGTATCTTGCGAGCTATTTTGGCACGACGGCGAATCCCTTCAATCAAGGCGGCACCAATTACGCCATGGGCGGCGCGCGGGTGACCACGCAAGAGACCTACTCACCCCAGGCGTTGCCTGTGACGACACAGCTCAGCACTTACCTGGGTGGCCAGTCGGTGGATGCCAATGCGCTTTATTACGTTGCCGGCGGCCCCAACGACATCTTCTATCAGGTCGGATTGGTGGGTGCCGGCCTGATCACGCCCGAACAGATGCAGGCCAACGTCGCGACCGCGGCAACCGATCTGCTTGCCCAAGTGGCACGGCTGCACGCCGCCGGCGCGCGCTACATCATGGTGGCAAACGTACCGGACATTTCCAAGACCCCGCTGCAAGGCGCCCAACCGACCGCGCCTTTTGGGGCAGTCACCCAGCTCTTTAACGGCACGCTCTCCGCGGGCCTGTCGCAACTCGGGTTCGATGTGATTTCTCTGGATCTCTACAACTTGCTTCGAGAAGTAGTGGCAGACCCGGCTGCCTACGGCTTCGTCAATGCCACTCTCCCGGTCTGCACGACCGAGAGCTCGCTGACCTGCACACCCGCGACTTTGCGCGACCCCACCGGCGCCACTACCTGGGTGTTTGCCGACGGGGTTCATCCAACCACCGGAATGCACCGCGTGGCTGCCGATTACGCGGTCTCGGTGGTAGAGGCACCTGAAAAAATCGGCTTGCTCGCGGAAGCGCCCATGCAGGCAGTGGCGGCGCAGAAGCGAGGTATCGGCAGCCGTATGATGGCCACTGCCGGGAGTGCCCGCGCCAGAGGCAGTTCAGCCTTCTATGGCAGCTATGACTATGGCACGGGAGACATCGACCGCGGCCCTCGGACTGGCGGCGCCAATAGCACGGTCAATTCGGTCCTGGTGGGCGGAGATCTCAAGTTTACCGATAGCGTCACCGGCGGTCTGGCCTTCGGCTACTCTGGCAACAAAGTGAACTTTGCCGCTGACGGTGGGAGCTTCAAGCTCGAAGAAACCATGCTCTCGGCGTACGGTGTGGCCGGATGGGGTGCGGCGTACCTCGGCGCAGCGCTGACCTACGGCGACCTCGATTTCAAGGATGTGCAGCGCAATATCGCATTGGGTGCGGGCGTGCGCGGGGAATCCGGTGACACCGAAGGCTCGCACCGCGCGGTCGACGTCTTTGGCGGCTATTGGATGGGCAATGATACGTTCAAGCATGGCCCCGGCCTTGGCCTCGCGTACCAGAAAGTGCGGGTCAGAGGTTATTCCGAGAGCGGCACCAACAGCACCACCATGCAATTTGGACAGCAGAACCGGGAGTCCTTGGTCGGAAGCCTGGGCTACACCCTGCTCGCCCAAGTGAACGCCGGCGGCACGGTGCTCCGGCCTTACGCGCGCGTGAGTTACGAGCACGAGTTCGACGATGACGAGCGGCAAGTGCGCGCCAATCTGGTCACGATGGCCGGCGGTTTCAGCATGCCGGTCTACCGCCCCGATCCCGACACCGGGCGCATCCAGCTTGGTCTAAGCGCACAGTTCGGCAAGGGTATCACCGCTTTTGCCGGCTACACGGCGACGCTCAATAGTGGCGCTGGCAGCCAACAGGCCATTACCCTGGGCGTGCAAATCCCGATGTGATTGGCGATCCACTCAATCGCAGGAAATGGCCGCGCAACCCGCGGCCATTCTTTTTGGTAATCGGTGCAAGGCTTAAGCGGGGCCCAGTAAATTCTACCCATTCGTGCGCGGCTTGCGCGGCGCACGCGCGAAGACCCGATCATACGCCGCATTGGGCAAGCGGCGCAGCACTGCGCCTACGAGGGCCATTGGCCAGGGCACGACATAAGACCTGCCGCCGCGCTCGATCACCCGCGCGATGCGCCGTGCCGCCTCGTTCGCCGAGAGCAGGAAGGGCATCGCGTAGGGGTTGCTTTGCGTCATCGGCGTGTCGACGTACCCTGGACAAATGGTGATCACGCGCACGCCGGTACCGTGCAGCTCGACGCGCAGGCTTTCGAGATAGACGATGGCCGCCGCTTTCGAGGCGCTGTAGGCGCCGGCCCCGGGAAGACCCCGAAGGCCCGCGACGCTGGCGATCCCGACGAGGCGACCGCCGCCCGCCTCGCGCATGGCAGCAAGAAACGGCTGAAAACTGAGCATCAACCCCCGCACGTTAACGGCAAAGATCTCCTCGAATGCACTGTTGTCCTCCGGGCACTCCGTCAGAGTGCCCCGACTGATACCGGCGTTGCCGATGACGATATCGGGAGTTCCGAAGCGACGCAGAAAATCCTCGGCCGCGAGGGACAGCGCAGCAGCATCGCGGACGTCCGCGCCATAGATGGCTGCCTCGGCGGAATGCCATTGCGCAGCCAGCGCATGCAGGCGTTCGACTCGGCGGGCAAGCAACCCGAGTTTCGCACCCTGGGCGGCGTAGTAGCCGGCTAGCGCCGCACCAATGCCGCTGCTCGCACCGGTGATGAACACCCGGGGCGGGCGAGACCCGCCCCTTAATCTCACTTCTTGCCGCGCTCGGCTCTCGCCTTCGCGATCAGGGCATCGAGCACGCGCAATAACTGCTCGTTGCCGCCGGCTTTCTCGACATCGCTCACATACTTGCCATCAACCACCAGTAGTGGTGTGCTCTGGACATTGTAAGTCGCACCGAGAGCGCGAGCGCGAGAAACACTGCTGTTTACCGAAAATGAATTGAAGACGCTCGCGACTTTGTTCCGATCTAGCCCGCGCTTAGCGGCCCAGTCGAAGAAGGCGGCGTCCTGGTGCAACGCGATTCTATCGCGATGATACGCGTCAAACACCGCTTGGCCGTGCTGCTCTTCGACGCCGAGTGTCTCGAGGGTGAAGAAGACCTTTCCCAGGTTGATCCATGCGTTCTGGAACAGCACCGGAACTCGGCGGAACTGGACGTCCGCGGGCAGTTTCTTCGACCAAGGACCGAGGAAAGGCTCAAGGTGCGCGCAATGGATGCAACCGTAGGAAAAAAACTCGATCACCTCGATTTTCTTGCCGGTCTCCACAGGGAAGGCATTCTTGTATTGGAGGTAGTGACGGCCCTCTTGCAAATCCTGCGCGCTTGCCAGGGTAGCGAAAAGCAGCAGAAGGGCGCCGAGCAGGCCGCTGAAGACAGTGGGTTTGGAAGGCATTTCGACCTCGTAAGGTATCAGGTGAAAGACAATGGTCGGCGCGGGCGCCGCGATCCTCGGGTTAGGGAGCAAAACATCAGGGATTCTTGATCACGGTCGCTTCCACGCCTCGCTTGGATAACTCGATCTTGCTTCGGTTCATTTCTTCGACCGATGCATAAGGCCCTAGACGAACCCGGTGACGTTGGCCCTTGTCGGCCAAAGTCGCCACCTGAATAACCGCTTCGAAACCGAGCAGTGCCAGGCGCGCTTTTTCGTTTTCCGCGTCGGCGGCGTTGGCAAAGGACCCCACCTGCAGGAAGAACTGATCGGCGGGTTTGGCGTCGCCGCTCCTGGACTCGGCGACTCTTGCCTCCGCCGGCTTGCCCGCTTTGCTCTCCGGTGGCTTGGCGGCCTCAGCGGCCTTGCCGCTGACCGGCTTGCGTTCGCCCCCGGTCTTGTCTTCGGCGCCTGGCAAAATCTTATAGAAGTCGAAGCGTGGCTTGTCGGGCGGCGCGTTGGCCGCAGGCCCGGGCGCTGCGGGGAGGGTCGCCGTATCATTCTTGGGCGCCACCGCCGATTGCCCCTGGAACGGGTTGGGGCTGCGCGAAATGTAATAGAAAACCGCCGCGGCAATCCCCAACCCAAGAATCAGTCCGATAAAGATCCCGAGGATCGTCCCTCCGCCAGAGCGCCTGCGGCCCTGCTCGCGCCTTGTCCTCTTTGCTCGGTGATCGCGGCCCATCATCGCCCTTCCGTCTCAACACTCGGCCTCATGCGCCGATCTACGACCCTAGCAACGCGCGTGGCGCGCCGCCGTTTACATTGATTCTGGTGCGCTTACGCCCAGCACCGTCAGACCATTGCGCAACACTTGCCCAGTCGCAGCCACCAATGCAAGGCGCGCCTCGCGAAGAGCCTTCTCCGGCACCAAAAAGTGGCACGCATTATAGTAGGTGTGAAATTCCGCGGCCAGTTCCCGCAGGTAAAAGGGAATCAGGTGCGGAGCCAGCTCTCTACCCGCGTTCGCCAAGGTCTCCGGGAAATCGGCGAGCTTCTTGAGTACCGCATACTCATACGGGCTTTCGAGTAGGCCGAGTTCGGCACCGCGCAGGTCGCCCTCGTGCACGCCGGCTTGGCGCAGCACGCTGGCGATGCGCGCATGCGCATACTGCACGTAATAAACTGGATTCTCTTCGGTTTGCGAACGGGCGAGATCAATGTCGAAGGTCAGCTGCGAGTCATGCTTGCGCATCAGGAAAAAGAACCGGACGGCGTCCCGACCGACTTCGTCGAGCAAATCCCGCACTGTGACATAGCTACCTGCGCGCTTGGAGATCTTTACCTCTTCGCCGCCGCGCATCACCGTCACCATCTGATGCAGCACATACTCTGGATAGCCCTCCGGGATACCCAGGTCGAGCGCTTGGAGCCCGGCGCGCACGCGCGTCACCGTAGAGTGGTGGTCGGCGCCCTGCTCGTTGATCACCCGCGTAAAACCGCGTTCCCACTTGGTGACGTGGTAGGCGACATCGGGAACGAAGTAAGTGTAGCTGCCATCGCTCTTTCGCATCACGCGGTCTTTGTCGTCGCCGTAGGCGGTGGTGCGCAGCCATAGGGCGTCGTCCTGGCGATAGGTTTGTCCCTGCGCGACCAGGCGCGCAACAGTCTCATCGACGCGGCCGTCCGTGTAGAGCGAACTCTCCAGATAGTAGCAATCGAAGCGCACGCCAAAGGCGGCAAGATCGCGATCCTGCTCGGCGCGCAGCACTTTAACCGCGAACCGAGTAATCTCCTCGAGGTCGTTCCCGCGCAGATCGTCCGGAAAAGCCTCCAGATAGCCTGCCGCAATTTCGCGTATATAGTCGCCGTGATATCCGTCCTCGGGAAACGCCGCCTTCGGTTCCTGCGCCTCGCGAATTCGGGCCTGCACTGAGCGTGCGAGGTTGTTGATCTGCGCTCCCGCATCGTTGTAATAGAACTCGCGATGAACGCGCCAGCCTTGCCATTCCAGGATCGTGGCGAGCGCGTCGCCCACCGCCGCACCCCGACCGTGCCCCACGTGCAGTGGGCCGGTGGGATTGGCCGAGACGAATTCGATCATCACCGGCTGGCTCGTGCCGCTCGCGCAGCGGCCGAACCTCGGGCCCTGCTCGCCGATGAGCCGCACCACACGTTGATGCGCCGCGGGCGCAAGGCGAAAATTGATGAACCCCGCCCCGGCGATCGCCACGCTCTCCACCCAGCGCGAGGGCGGCAGAGCGGCCACGATCGCTTGCGCCACTTCGCGCGGATTGCGGCGCAAAGTTCGCGCCAGCTGCATTGCCACGTTAGTGGCGTAGTCCCCGTGTCCGGGCTGCCTGGGGCGTTCCAGCAGAAGATTGTCGGGGACATGCTCCGACCCCAGCGCCGCTACCCCTGCCCGCAGCCAGTCCGTAAGTTCGCTTTTCAGGTCGGAATGGGGCAGATCATTCATCGTCATCGTTTGCTCGGTCTTGCCGGCCGGCAGCGGCTCCTCCGCCGCGCAGCCGGCCCTGGCGTAAGGACTTGGTCTGGGGAAAGGGATGAATTATACGTGGCTTCAGCTGAAGTCGATCGGGTCCACATCCAGAAACCAACGCACCCTCGTGCTCTCTTCACGCAGGGGGCCATGCCAGCGCTCAAGGAAGGCGTTGAGCGCGCGCCGCGAAACACCTTGAATCAGCAGCTGCCCACGCTCGATCCCCGCCCTCCGAGCGAGCGCACTGGGCACCGGGGTATAGACTTCGATCTCTCCGCCTAGCATCGCCGCAAGCTCTCGCGCCAAGGCGTGCGCACGCTCCAGAAACCCATCAACGCCGTCTCGCCGCGGCCCCTCGGCGTGCAGCAGCGCGAGATGCGAATAGGGGGGCAAAGCCGCGCTGCGGCGCTCTTCGAGCAACAGCTGCGCCCCGGCGGCATAATCGTGTGCCAGCAGAGCCCGTAGTAGAGGATGACCGGCGAATGCGGTCTGAATGAGCACTTCCCCGGCCTTGCCCGCTCGCCCGGCACGCCCGGCCACTTGCAGCAACTGAGCGAACAAACGCTCGCTGGCTCGAAAGTCAGCGCTGAAAAAGGCGTTGTCCGCGCCCAGCACGCCGACCAGGGTGACTTCCGGGAAGTCATGCCCCTTGGTCAGCATTTGCGTGCCGATCAGGACTTCCGCGTCGCCGCGGCGGATTTGTGCAAGCATGTCCAACCAGGCATCGCGGCGACGAGTGGAATCCCGGTCGATACGCAGCAGACGTGCTTCGGGCAAGATCTGATGCAGGTGTTCTTCGAGGCGCTGGGTGCCGAAACCACGGGGCAGCAGATCAAGGTTCCCGCATTCTGGACAGGCCCGTGGTATGGAACGCTGATGCCCGCAATGATGGCAGCGCACCTTCGCGTCCGCCAGGTGCACGACCAAACGCGCCGCACAGTGCGGGCAGGGTGCTTCCCAGCCGCAGGCACGACAGAGCAGCACGGGGGCGTAGCCGCGCCGGTTGACGAAGAGCAAGCTCTGTTCACCGCGGGCGAGGCGGGCTCTGATGGCTTCGAGTAGCGGTTCGCCGATCGGCACCGAGGGCAGTGGAACCAGTCGCACCGCCGGCAAAGACGCTCCCGCCACGGCACGCTCGTTCAGGGCGAGGTGAAGGTAGCGTCCTGCCTGGGCTCGAGCATAGGATTCGAGCGAAGGTGTCGCCGAGCCAAGTACCACTCTCGCGTTCTGGACCTCGCCGCGAAAGAGCGCCACTTCGCGGGCGTGGTAACGAACGCCTTCGCCCTGCTTGTAAGACGCGTCCTGTTCCTCGTCAAGTATGATGGCTCCCAATCTGGGGGCCGGGGCAAATACGGCCAATCGTGTACCCAAGAGCAGATCGGGCTCACCGCGCGCGGCGGCCGCCCAGGCGCGCGCTCGTTCACCGACCGCCAAGGCACTGTGCAGAACAACCAAACGCAATCCGGGCGCTCGTTCGCGCAGGCGCTGCTCGAGCTGCGGCGTGAGGTTGATCTCAGGAACGAGTAGTAGCGTCTGCCGGCCTTGTTGGGCCAGCGCAAGAGCCAAGGCGAGGTAGACCTCGGTCTTGCCACTGCCGGTGATGCCGTGCAGCAGGACCGGCCGATCGGCGGGCGTTCGCTCCAACGCAACACAGACCCCCTCCTGGGCTGGCGTCAGGCAATATGCCGGTACCACGGGCACCGCCTCGGGCGGCACGGCTTCGACCCAGCCTGCTTGTGTCCATGCGCGCAGGGCCTGCCGCGCGCCTGCGCCCATTGCACGCAACTCTTGATCGGGCAGCGGGCCCTGCCGCAGACGCTCGGCCAGCTGGCGCCGCCGCGTGGCGCGCGCCGGTAGCCCGTCCGGCATCTGCTGGCCGCTGGCGGACAAGCGCCACAGCACGGGTCCGCGTGCCCGATCTCCAGCCTGGAGCTTTGGCGGCAGCATTTGCCCAAGGACCATGCCAAGAGATGCCTGATAATATCGAGCAACTCGGTCGGCGAGCCGAAGTAACGGTTCAGGAAGCACCCAGGGCTCGCCCCAAACTTCGCCGACCGGCAGAATCTGGTATGTGCCTTGGCGCTCGCCGGCCGGCCCGAGCAAGACGCCAGTTAGTCGCTGACGCCCAAAGTTGACGCTTACGATCGCGCCCGGCCTAGCGTCGGTCGGTGCTAGGTAGTCAAAAACCTGATCGAGCGGTAGTGGCAGGGCTACCTGCCGCGGCACCCAATGCGCCGGAGTGGGCGCCGCACCCACGGTGTTCAGGTCTGAGTGCGTTGGCGACGGTTTTTCATTCGTGACCATAAATTTCGGCTGCAACACACTCTTTTTCCGATCAAATCGGGCTTACTCACAAATTTTGTGGATAACTTTGTGGGTAAAGACTTCGGACCGATCGCAGTGGGCCGAGGCTTCTGGTCTTCCTTGGCCCTGATTGAAACTTGGGCAACGCCTATAGCTATGATAAATCAATGTGTTACGCCTCGCGCCCGGGTTCGGTTTTGCTGCGCCGCGAAAAATCCCGGCTGGACGGCTTTCTTGTGTATAAGCCGCCCTGGCATGACCCTAATTCGCACTTTGTCAAGCCCCACAATAGACGACGAACCGCTATGTCGGCAAGCAGCCTCTCAGCGTCCGCGGCTCGCGCCATGGACTGCCTCGACTACGGCAGCCACGGCTTCTGGGGGGGTCTCCGGGACGATGCCGTGGCCCAGGTTGAAGATGTGTCCCGGGTGCGGCCCAAAATCATGCACGACACGTTCCGCCTCTCGTGCGGCGACTTCCGGTCCAGCGAGCAACACCAAGGGGTCGAGGTTGCCTTGCAAGGCCACGCGCGCGCCGACACGCTGCCGCGCCGAGGTGATGTCGGTCGTCCAGTCGATACCAAGACCATCGGCGGAAATACCGGCCATGTGCTCCAGCCATTGACCGCCGCCCTTGGTGAAGATGACACGCGGCACGACGCGCCCCTCGGCTTCTCGGGTCAGTCCATCCAGCACGCGGGCGAGGTAGGCCAAAGAGAACTCTCGGTACGCCGAGGTCGTGAGCAGGCCGCCCCAGGTATCGAACAACATGACCGCCTGGGCTCCAGCGGCGATTTGCTCATTGAGGTACGCAATGAGCGCTTGCGCGTTGACTGCAAGAATGTGATGCAGAAGCTCCGGGCGTAAATAAAGGAGCCGCCTTAGGGTGCGGAAATCGGCACTACCTCCACCTTCGACCATGTAGCAGGCAAGCGTAAACGGGCTGCCGGCAAAACCAATCAAGGGGACGCGGCCATCCAGCGCCCTGCGTATGCTCGTGACCGCGTCGAAGACGTAGCGCAGCTCGGCCTGGTCAGGGACCCGCAGCGCGCGTATCGCGCCTTCTTCGCGCAGGGGCCTTGCGAATCGCGGACCTTCGCCTTCGGCAAAAGAGAGCCCGAGGCCCATCGCGTCTGGAACGGTGAGGATGTCGGAGAAGAGGATGGCTGCGTCGAGCGCGAATCGCGCCAACGGCTGTAGGGTCACCTCCGTCGCCAGTTCCGGGTTCTTGCACAATGCCATGAAGCTGCCCGCGCGCGCGCGCGTAGCATTGTATTCTGGAAGATAGCGGCCGGCTTGACGCATCAACCACACCGGCGTGTAATCGACCGGCTGGCGCAGCAAGGCGCGCAATAGCCGATCGTTGCGCAGGGGGGCGGTTATGGTGCTCAACGCGGCAGGTCCGAACGGCCCATCAGGAACTCGTCCACTGCACGCGCGCACTGGCGACCTTCACGTATGGCCCAGACAATCAGCGATTGCCCACGACGCATATCGCCCGCGGCAAAGACTTTGGCCACCGAGGTCCGGTAAGCCTCGTCGCCTTCGGTCGCCGCTTTGGCATTCTGCCGCTCGTCCAGAGCGACCCCGAGTTGCTCAAGAAGCCCCTGGCGCACGGGTGCGACAAAACCCATGGCGAGCAAAACCAGATCCGCGGGAATCTCGAACTCCGAACCAGGCTGTTCGCTCATCCTGCCCCCCGACCATTCGAGACGAACCGCCTTGAGGCCGGTGACGCGCCCATCCTTGCCGAGAAACGCCTTGGTGGCGACCGCCCAATCGCGCTTGCACCCCTCCTCGTGCGACGATGAGGTCCGCAGTTTCATGGGCCAGTAGGGCCAAACAAGCGGCTTGTTCTCTGTTTCCGGCGGCTTAGGCAGCAGTTCGAACTGCGTCACCGAGAGTGCTCCATGACGATTGGAAGTGCCGACGCAGTCCGAGCCGGTGTCGCCACCGCCGATCACGACCACGTGCTTGCCGGTAGCCCGAACGGCGTCGGAGAGAATGTCGCCCGCCAGAGCTTTGTTCTGCTGGCGCAGGAAATCCATGGCGAAATGCACCCCAGCGAGTTCGCGCCCAGGAACCGGCAGGTCGCGCGGCTGCTCCGCTCCTCCGGCAAGAACGATGGCATCGTACTCGCCGAGAATCCTGCTGGCTGGCACATTGCCCCCGATATGCTGATTGACCCGGAAAACGACACCCTCCGCTTCCATCTGTTCGACGCGCCGATCGATATGGTGCTTCTCGAGCTTGAAGTCGGGAATCCCGTAACGCAGTAGCCCGCCGACGCGGTCGTTCTTTTCGAACACCACCACGGCATGCCCGACACGCGCGAGCTGCTGTGCCGCAGCCAATCCCGCAGGGCCGGAACCGATCACCGCCACCTTCTTGCCGGTCTTGCGGCCCGGCGGTTGCGGCACAACCCAGCCCTCCTCCCAGCCCTTGTCGATAATGAAACGCTCGATCGACTTGATGCCGACAGGGTCGCTGTTAATGTTTAGCGTGCATGCCGCTTCGCAGGGAGCGGGGCAGATTCGCCCAGTGAACTCGGGAAAGTTGTTGGTGGAAAGCAGCACCTCCAGCGCGCGGCGCCACTCCTTGCGATAGACGAGGTCGTTCCAGTCCGGAATGATGTTGTTGACCGGGCATCCGGTATGACAGAACGGTGTGCCGCAATCCATGCAGCGCGCACCTTGCTGCGATGCGTCCTCCGGCTTGAGGGTGGAAACGAACTCGCGGTAATTCTTCAGCCGCTCCGAGACCGGGAGGCTCGCTTCTTTGAGGCGCTGCAGTTCGAGGAAACCCGTAATTTTGCCCATTACACCTTCTCCGCCTGCTTGTTCTGCGCCTGCGCCTTTTGCGTCAGTCCCAGTGCGTATTGTTCGGTGAGCGCGCGCCGGTATTCGTGCGGCATCACTTTCACGAAGCGTGCTCTGGCCGCTTCCCAGTTGCCCAGCAGTTCCTTGGCGACGGCGCTGCCGGTGAAGGCCGCGTGCCGCTCGACCAGTTCGCGCAAGAGCGTGTCATCGCCTTTGCCGGCGTGCCGCGCCTGTCCTCTCCCGGCGGCTACCTGCTCCGCTTCGGCGCGGGCCTGTTCGGTGTCGGTGAGCACGGCCTCCAGCGCCACCATGGTGGTGTTGCAACGGCGCGCAAACATGCCCACAGGATCATAGACGAAGGCCACGCCACCGCTCATCCCCGCAGCAAAGTTGCGGCCGGTCTCGCCCAGCACGACCACCGTGCCTCCGGTCATGTACTCGCAACCGTGGTCGCCAGTGCCTTCCACCACAGCGCTGGCGCCCGAATTGCGCACCGCGAACCGCTCACCTGCCACGCCTCGAAAATACGCCTCGCCGCAAATAGCGCCATACATCACCGTATTGCCGATGACGATGTTCTCCTCTGGACGCGCCGGGCAGGCCGGATCGGGATAGACGACGATGCGCCCTCCAGAAAGGCCCTTACCAACGTAGTCGTTGGTCGCGCCTCGCAGTTCGAAGGTGACGCCGCGCGCCAGAAAGGCGCCGAAGCTCTGCCCGGCGACACCGTTGAAAACAACGCGCAGGGTATCGTCGGGCAAGCCTGCATGACCATGCAAACGCGCGATTTCCCCGGAGAGCATGGCGCCAACCGAGCGATTGGCGTTGCGAATCCGAAATTCCAGGCTGGTCTTCTCCCGGCGCCGAAGCGCCGGCTCCGCCGCCGTGATCAGCTCGTGGTCCAGCGCGTTTCGCAAGCCGTGGTCCTGGTGCTCGCATACACGTTTCGCCACTTCCACGGGCACCCGGGGCTGGTGGAAAATGCGGCTGTAGTCCAGGCCCCTGGCCTTCCAATGGGCAAGACCGCGGCGCATATCGAGTCGATCCGAGCGGCCGATCAGGTCTTCGAGTTTGCGCACGCCGAGGCTGGCCATCAGCTCGCGGGCCTCCTCGGCGACAAAAAAGAAGTAATTGATGACGTGTTCGGGCTGGCCGGTAAACTTGCTGCGCAGAACCGGATCCTGCGTCGCCACCCCCACGGGGCAAGTGTTGAGGTGGCATTTGCGCATCATGATGCAGCCCTCGACCACCAGAGGCGCGGTCGCGAATCCGAACTCGTCCGCCCCAAGCATGGCGCCGATGATGACATCGCGTCCGGTCTTCATCTGTCCGTCGACCTGCACGGCAATACGGCCGCGCAAGCGGTTGAGCACCAGGGTTTGCTGCGTCTCCGCCAAGCCCAACTCCCACGGCGTGCCGGCATGCTTGATGGAAGAGATCGGCGAAGCTCCCGTGCCGCCATCATGACCGGAAATAGTGACATGGTCCGCCTTGGCCTTCGCTACGCCTGCGGCCACCGTGCCGACACCGACCTCCGAAACCAGCTTTACGCTGATAGAAGCGCGCGGATTGGCATTCTTGAGATCATGAATGAGCTGCGCCAGATCCTCGATGGAGTAGATGTCGTGATGCGGCGGCGGCGAAATGAGCCCGACGCCGGGAACCGAGTGGCGCAAGTAACCGATGTACTCCGAGACCTTGTGACCGGGCAGCTGTCCACCCTCGCCGGGTTTGGCACCCTGGGCCATCTTGATCTGAATCTGATCGGCATTGGCCAGGTACTCGGCGGTCACACCGAAGCGCCCGGAGGCGACCTGCTTGATTTTGGAGCGCAGACTGTCGCCCTCCTGCAGCGGGATATCGCGTTCGATGCGGCTGGCACCGATATGCGAGGCCAGCGTCTCGCCTTTCTTCACCGGTCGATAACGCGCGGCGTCTTCGCCCCCTTCACCGGTGTTGGATTTTCCGCCGATGCGATTCATGGCGATGGCAAGCGTGGCATGGGCCTCAGTAGAAATCGATCCCAGCGACATCGCACCGGTGGCGAAGCGTTTGACGATATCTTTAGCCGGTTCGACATCTTCCAACGGCACTGGCGGGCCGAGCGGCATCATCTCGAATAGGCCGCGCAGGGTCATCTGTCGTTTAGATTGATCGTTGATGATGCGCGCATATTCTCGGTAGGTCTCGGAATTTCCCGAGCGCGTTGCGTGTTGTAGCTTGGCGATGGCGTCTGGCGTCCACATGTGCTCTTCGCCACGCGCTCGCCAAGCGTACTCGCCGCCCACTTCGAGAGCGTTGCGCAGCAGCGGGCTTTCGCCAAAGGCCTGCTGGTGCAAGCGCACCGCCTCCTCGGCAACCTCGAAAAGACCCACCCCTTCGATGTTCGAGGCAGTTCCGGTAAAGTACTTCCGCACCAGCGCGCTATTGAGCCCGACAGCTTCGAAAATCTGCGCGCCGCAATAGGATTGGTACGTGGAAATACCCATCTTGGACATTACTTTGCACATACCCTTGCAGATTGCCTTGATGTAGCGCTTCTCGGCATCCTTCGGTTTGTGCTCGCCGGCGAGTTGCGGCAGGGCGTGAATGCTCTCGAGGGCAAGATATGGGTGGATCGCCTCGGCGCCGTAACCGCCCAACAGCGCGAAATGGTGGACCTCGCGCGCCGAGCCGGTTTCCACCACCAGCCCGGTACTGGTTCGCAAGCCTTTCCTGACCAAATGCTGATGCACCGCGGCCGTGGCGAGCAGCGCCGGGATTGCGACTTCCTCTGCGCTCACCTTGCGGTCGGAAATGATCAGCACGTTGAAGCCCAGACTCAGAGCGTCTTCCGCGTGCGCGCACAAGCTCGCCAGCGCCGCTTCCATGCCGGCTGCGCCCCACGCGGCCGGATAGCAGATATCCAGTTCCTTGGATTTGAACACGCCCCCGGTGAATAGCGCGATGTGGCGAATGCGCTCCATGTCTTCAGAGGTGAGTATCGGCTGCTGCGCCTCCAAACGAATCGGCGGCTCGGTCTCGTCGAAACCCAGCAGATTCGGGCGCGGTCCGATGAAGGTCACCAGCGACATCACTAGCTCTTCGCGGATCGGATCGATGGGCGGGTTGGTCACCTGCGCGAAGAGCTGCTTGAAATAGTTATAGAGGAGCTTCGGGTTTTCGGAGAGCACCGGCAGCGCCGAGTCGTTGCCCATCGAGCCGATCGGCTCTTCGCCGGTTTGCGCCATCGGTGCGAGGATGAGCTTGAGGTCTTCCTGAGTGTAGCCAAAAGCCTGCTGGCGATCGAGGAGCGGCACCTCGCTCGCCAATGCTGGCGCGGGCTCGGGCAGCTCTTGCAGAGCGATTCGAGTCTGATCGATCCAAGCGCGGTAAGGCTTGGCGGAGGCAAGCTGGGCCTTGAGCTGTGCATCGTCGATGATGCGCCCCTCGTCCAAGTCGACCAGAAGCATTTTCCCCGGCTGCAGGCGCCATTTGCGCACGATCTTGTGCTCGGGAATATCGAGTACTCCCACTTCCGAAGCCATGATGATGTAATCGTCATCGGTGACGACGTAGCGAGCCGGGCGCAAGCCATTGCGATCAAGCGTGGCGCCGATTTGGCGCCCGTCGGTGAAGGCGATAGCCGCCGGGCCGTCCCAGGGCTCCATCAGCGCCGCGTGATACTCGTAGAATGCGCGGCGATCCTCGTCCATGAGAGGGTTGCCGGCCCAAGCCTCGGGAATCATCATCATCATCGCCTGAGCCAGCGGGTAGCCACCCATGACCAACAATTCGATGGCGTTGTCGAACGAAGCCGAATCGGACTGCCCGTCATAGATGAGCGGCCAGATCTTGTCGAGATCTTCTTTCAGCACCGAGGATGAGATCGCCTGTTGGCGCGCGCGAATCCAGTTGACGTTGCCGCGCAGCGTGTTGATTTCGCCGTTGTGGCAGATCAGGCGGAACGGATGAGCGAGATCCCAGGTGGGAAAAGTATTGGTGGAAAAGCGCTGATGCACCATGGCCAGGGCCGAAACCATGTGGTCATCCTTGAGATCAAGGTAGTATTCACCCACCTGATGTGCCAGGAGCATGCCTTTGTAGACCAGGGTGCGCGAGGACATCGATGGCACGTAAAACTCCTTGCCATGCGCGAGGTTAAGCGCCTGAATGGCGTGCCCCGACTTCTTGCGAATGATGTAGAGCTTGCGCTCCAGGGCATCCTGATCGACGTCATTGGAACCTCGCGCGATGAACACCTGGCGGATGACCGGTTCCACGGCCTTGACCCCCACGCCGAGACCCGAGTTGTCAGTGGGCACGTCGCGCCAGCCCAGCAGAATCTGGCCCTCGGAGGCTACGGCGCGCTCGATTTCCTGCTCGCAGGCCATGCGCGACGCCGGTTCGCGCGGCAAGAAGACCATCCCTACGCCATACTGGCCGACTGCCGGAAGGGTCAGGCCCTGGCGTCCGCAGGCGCGCCGCAAAAACGCATCGGGCAACTGGATGAGTATGCCTGCGCCATCGCCCTGCAAGGGGTCAGCACCAGTGGCGCCGCGGTGCGTGAGATTCTTCAGAACTTTGAGCGCCTGCTCGATGACCGTGTGGCTTTTCTGACCCTTAATGTGGGCGATGAAGCCTAAGCCGCAAGCGTCGTGTTCGTTGACCGGATCGTAGAGCCCTTGGCGAAAGAGCGGCGAGCGATGCTGAGTTTCCACGGTGACCTCGAGGGGATTACAATTCCTGCGCCGCCTGCCCGGCGGCAATGCACGGCGGCAAGGCGAAACCTTCCAATCCTACCCGCAATGCTGCGCTGCGGCAAGAATGGCGCCGCGCGGTTTTCGGTTTTTTGTCACGGTAGCCGATTTCCGCGGTGGATTCTCTGAGAAATTGCTTGCGCGCGCGCCGAACTTGCGCTTTAATCTTAAGAAGTCTATCTAGCTACTTGTAAAACCTTCCAAATTCACTACTGCGCGACCCCATTTACTGGCCTGATTTAGGACGCCGGCATGGACGCAAGCAACAAAGGAATAGAAATGATGATCAAGCCATGGATGGAGTTCGGTCGCCGCTGGATAGGCCTGCTCGTCGCCTTCGGGCTGACGACGCTGCTCGCAGCTTGTGGTGGAGGCGGTGGCGGAACGAACGGGGACACCAACTCGTTTGCGGAGTTTCGGGTCAGCCCGGCCGAGGTGGTCACGGGGCCCAACACCGTTTGGACCTTCACGCTGACTGGCGGAACGCGGCCTTACCGCGCGCAAAGCAGCAGCTCCTTGGTGGTGTTGGACAAGGAAACCTTGGCGCTGAACGAGTTTTCGGTCCAGGCGCGATCGCGCGATCCCAATGGCACAGCAACGGTCGCAGTGACGTTTTTCGACTCCCAGGGGCGAGCCGTCAGCGCCAGTGTCACCATCAGTTCCGGAACGGTGAGCCCCCTGTCGGCATTGCCTGCCACGCTCACGACGTATTTCAATTCCCCCGCGCTGGTCACCGCCAGCGGCGGCCGCCCGCCTTACCGTCTGCTCTCGAGCAACCCCGCCATCATCCCGACCTCGGGCTGGTCGGATTACGGCGATTTCCTCGTGCTCGCGAGAAACGTTGCGGCCGACATCGAAATGGCCCTCACCCTGCAGGATTCGACCGGCCAATCTGCGGAGATCAAGGTAAAGGTGAAGCCGGCACCGTTGTTGAATGTCCTCACGATTACGCCTGTTCCCGCGGCTCCAGGAGTGGGTTGCGGAACCGCTGTTTGCTCCGGCCAAGACGCTACCGCGTCAGTCTCCTTGCGCGGATTCGAAGGCGGCCCGCTGCCGGGTCGGCAGGTTCGGTTCGATGTCGTTCAGGGAGAATATCTTTTCCGTACAGACGATCCGGCCCAGCCTTTGGTCAATTCGCTGACGGTGACGAGTGATCAGAACGGACTCGCGATCGTGCGACTGCATGCAAACGTCAACGCGGTCACGGGTGCCGCGCTGATTCGGGCCACGGACCTCACCACGGGCAATCAGGTCAATGGCAGCTTCGTGATCGCGCAGTACACCAGTGGGCTTGGCACTCTCTCGATCATTCCGGCCGACGTCAAGATTTCGATGTATTACAACGACGAATGTAGCATCGGCGTTTCGACGTCCTATTACATTTTTGGCGGCACACCGCCCTATCGCGTGGTTACGAGCTTCGCGGACCTGATTGCCATTGAAGGTACCCCGGTGCAGACCAACGGCGGAGGATTCGTTGCGACAACGCGTGGCGGTTGTTTCGATCCAGGTGACTTGATCGTGACCGACGCTACCGGCAGGACCCTTACCGCGCTGCTACGCAACGTTCCCGGCGAGGAGGATCGCCCGGCGATTCCTGTGCCGATTCCGCCGCTCACCATCGTCCCCGGCAGCTACGACTATTGCGTCGACCAGCCGACAATCCCGTATACGATTACCTTCATTATCTCTGGGGCGGCCAGTGATGCGACCTTCGTCGCCGCAACAACTAATCCAGGTGTAACCGTCCTGGTCAATGGGCGCAGCCTCAGCGTAACCATCGCCGCGGGCGCGCCGGCAAACATCACGGTTCTCGTGTCCGACGGAAGCCAGACGGTTACCTTGCCAATCTCCAACCCGGCCACTTGCCCCTGAACCGACGAGGGCTCTCAGCTTCGCCCCGGTGCGCTTAGCATGCACCGGGGCGTGTGAGCATCTCGACTGGCAAGGACGGCCGACGGCGTTAGGGTCGAACGCCCCACCCAGGGACAACAGCGCAAGAGTCAGTCGACTCTATTCTGAACCGTGTTGCCGAGTTGAGGATTGACAGAAAGCAGGGTCTTCGAGGAGGTCGTGTAATACCGGCGCGGGCGGCGCAGTGCATACCTCGGCGCGGCCCAGATCGCGCAGCAAGATCAGCCGTAGGTCGCCTTGCAAATTCTTCTTGTCGTGCTCCATGAGCGAAAGATAGCGCGCTGCTCCCAAAGCGGGGGCGACGGTGGGGAGCGAGGCTCTGCCCAATAGCTCGGTCGCTCGGCTCGCTTGCACAGAACTCAACCATCCGATGCGTCGCGACAGCTCTGCAGCGAGCACCATGCCCGCGGCGATGGCTTCACCATGTAGCCACGCACCATAGCCGAGTCCGGCTTCAATAGCGTGCCCGAAAGTGTGCCCTAAATTCAAGAGCGCCCGGTCGCCTGACTCCCTCTCGTCAGCACCTACGATTTCGGCCTTGATTTCGCAGCTTCTGCTAATTGCATGGGCGAGGTGAGCCGGGTCCAGATCAAGGATTCCCAGCAAGTTCGCTTCCAGCCACTGCAGGAAAGCAACATCGCGAATCAAGCCATATTTGATGACTTCAGCCAATCCCGCCCGCAGCTCACGGCCTGGCAGAGTGCGGAGTATCTCCGTGTCGATGAGCACGGCCTGAGGCTGATGGAAGGCCCCGATCATGTTCTTGCCCAAGGGGTGATTGATGCCCGTCTTGCCCCCGACGGATGAATCGACCTGCGCCAACAGGGTAGTCGGAATCTGCGCGAAGTCGATGCCCCTCTGATAGGTCGCCGCAGCAAAGCCGGCAAGGTCTCCCACTACGCCACCGCCAAGCGCGATCAAGGTGGTTTGCCGATCCGCTCGCAACTCGAGCAGCCGGGTGTGGATCAGCGCCAAGGTCTCAATGGTCTTGAACCGCTCACCGTCCGGGACGAAGATGACCTCGGTCGCTTTTCCCGCCACGTGCAACGAATGATCGAGCTGACCCAGGCAGAACCGCGCCACCGTTGGGTTGGTGACAACGACCAGACGTCCTCGCAGATAGGGCTCGAGTAGTTCTGCGGCGCGGCTCAGCAGGCCGGAGCCGATCAGGATCGGATAGCTTCGTGGGCCTAAATCCACCCGCAGTTGAATCAATGCTCGTCCTTTTGTGCGCCGTGCGCGGTTCGCCTGAACTCGGCCAGGCCCTGCAAGACCCGCTGAATAAGAGTCGTCAGCTTCCCATGATCCGACTCGACCACGACATGGGCCGTCGCGCGGTAGAGGGGATCTCGCTGTGCGTACAGTTGCTTCATTCGCTGCTCTGGGTCGGCGACGAACAGCAGCGGCCGGTTCCTCGAGGAGCGCGTTCTCTCGACGAGGATGGGCACCTCCGCATGCAGATAGATCACCGTTCCGCGTTCACGCAGGAGCGCCCTGTTCTCCGGGCGCATGACCACTCCTCCGCCGGTTGCCAAAACTACACCCGGGCGAAGTGTGAGCTCAGCAAGCACCGCAGCCTCCCGCTCGCGAAAACCGGACTCGCCCTCAAGGTCGAATATCGTCGGTATGGACGCGCCGGTTCGCGCTTCGAGTTCGGTGTCTGAGTCAATGAACGGGCGGCGCAGGCGCTTGGCGAGTTGCTTGCCCAGGGTCGACTTGCCGCACCCCATCATGCCGACGAGGAACAAGCGCTCCTCCCGGCTGCGGGGCATGGAAGGCGGCGACCCGAAGCGATGTCAGCGAACGCTACCTACCGCCTCGGAAATGATGCGCGGCGTAATGAAGATCAGAAGCTCGCTCTTGTTTTCGGTCTTCGCGGTCTTCTTGAAGACATTTCCGATGATCGGAATGTCGCCAAGGAGAGGAACCTTGTCCGAGTCGTTCCGGCTGACTTCCTCGTAGATGCCGCCAAGTACGGCCGTTTCACCGTTGTTCACGCCGATCTGCGTCACCACGTTCTTGGTGTCGATGGAGGGCACCCCGGAGTAACTTGCCCCAACGGTGTCCTTGCGAACTTCCAGAGTCATCACGATCCGACCGTCGGGGGTGATCTGGGGCGTGACCGCAAGGCTGAGCACGGCCTTCTTGAACTGAATAGTCGGTCCGGTAGTGGCGGTTCCGGCAACGTAGTAGCCAATCTCGGTGCCCTGCTCGATGACCGCCTTTTGGTTATTGGAGGTAATCACGCGCGGGTTGGAAATGACTTTGCCGCGGTTGGTTGCCTCGAGCGCCTGCAGTTCCAAGTTGACCAAGTTGCCGCTACCGAGGTTGAGAAAGGACAGCGCCAAAGATCCCGCAGGGTTCTCCAGAGGCAAGTTGACGCTCAGCGGGTAGGTGTCGTCGAGTCCGATTCCGTAGGGAGTAACCACCGACGGCGGCTTGCCCTGCGCCACGATGTTGGACGTAAACCAATTCGACCGCCCCATGATGTTTCCGGAAACGCCCGTGGAGAGGTTGCCGCCTATCGTATAGGCGCCCTGGGTTCCGAACCGCGCGCCAAGCTGTCGACTGAAGCGGTCGTCCGCGATCACGATGCGGGCTTCGACAAGAACTTGGCGGATGGCGATGTCGATGCGATTGATCAGCTTCCTGACTTCCTCGATCCGGGCAGCCGTATCCGAAACAAAAAGCGTGTTGGTCCGCGAGTCCACAACCGCGCTGCCACGCTTGGAGAGAAACTTCTGGTCCTTTTCCGAGAGGATCTTCTGAACCGATTCAGCGCGCTGATAGTTGAGCTGGAAGGTCTCCGTGATCAGAGGTTCAAGATCGGTGATTTGTTGCTTGACCTTGAGTTCTTGCTCTTCCTTCACCGCCAGCTCTTCCCGGGGAGCGATCAAGACCACGTTGCCGTTCTTGCGCATGTCGAGGCCCTTGGTCTGCAGAATTATGTCTAAGGCCTGATCCCATGGAATGTCCTTCAGCCGCAAGGTAAGGCTGCCCGTAACGGTATCGCTGGTAACGATGTTCATTCCCGTGAAGTCGGCGATAACTTGCAGCACGGATCGAACCTCAACATTCTGGAAGTTCAGGGTGAGCTTCTCACCCTTATATCCAGCCCGCGTACCCTGAATCAATTTGGTCGGATCTTCGACAACGGGCTTGATTTCGAGAATGAAGCGATTCTCGGTCTGATACGCAGCGTGCTCCCAAAGCCCCGTTGGTTCAACGGTAATTCGCGCTCCGCCTCCCAAGGCAAAGGCATCGACCAGCACCACCGGAGTACCGAAATCACCCACGTCGAGCCGGCGTTCGAGGTTACGCGGCAACATGGCCTTGGGCATGTCAACGATTAGGCCCTTTCCCTGCTGGCGAATGTCGATGCCGACGTTATTGTCCGACAGGTCGACGATGATCCGCGCCTCGCCGTTCTTGCCGCGCCGAAAATCGATGTCGGTGATCGCGTGAGGCTGGCCACCTTTGACCTCCGTCGAGAATCGCGAGGCGAGTTTTCCGCCGGCCGCTTCGCCCTCGGGTGGATCGAAGACGGTGATGAGGAAGGCTTTGCCCTGGGTCTCGAATTCATGACGCTGCGGCTTATTCAAATTGAGCACAACGCGGGTTCGCCCGCCGGCCTGAATGACATTGATGTTGCGCAGCCCCTTTTCGCCAACGTCGTGCAGATTCTTGCCGCTGGTATTCTTGGTCGCCGCGAAGTCGAAGGCGATGCGCGGGGGGTTATCGACCACGAACGAACCCGGTGCGTTGGCAAGTTCGTTCTGCAAGCCCAGCTTGATGACCGTTCGCCCGGCGGTGCCCTTGACGATCGAGACGCTTTCGATGGCATTTTCCGCGCTTGCGCTTGCCGCAAACAGCAGGCCAAGGACCAGCACCGCGCGCAGCAGAAGCGAGCCGCCCTCCCTTGCTCTTTCCGGTGAGGCGTGTCGAAGGATTGAAAACGCGATCATTTCTTCTGCTCCTGTTTCGAATCAGCGTCCTCCAGGAATAGCGTGCTGGTGCGCTCTGTCCAATCGCCCGCGCTGTCCTGAACGAGTTCTTTTACCTTAAGTTCGGATTCGCTGATTGCCATGATGACCCCAAAGTTCTGCCCGACGTAGTTACCTTCGCGGACTTGGTGCACGGTCCGATCGGTGGTTCTCAGTAGCGCGTAAACTGCGCGACCCTTCTGCAGAGTGCCCACCATGCGGACAGTCTCGAGGGGATGCGCCTCCAGCGCTTCGCGCCGCCGATTGAGGTCCGGTTGAAGCTTGCCGCCTGGGCCTTTCGGTTCGATCTTGCGCGGTCTGAATGGATCCGGAATATCGAAGGCGTTATACGCAAATGGCTGGTAGGGCTGGACCTGGGGCAAAGGCTCGATCCGGCCCCGTGCGCTTTCACCCTGTTGCTTCATCCACTCGCGCAAATCCTGATGAGACTCACCGCCACAACCCGAGAGCGCAATGACCGAAAGAAACACTATTGTGCGGGTCTTCAACATTGCCTCTATCTCCCCTTGGCGGCCTTGTCCTTGGCCGCTTTACGCTGTCGCGCGATTTCCTCTTCATCGAGATAGCGGAAAGTCTTGGCAACCGCTTCGAGGACAAGCCCCTCTCTTGCCGCAAGCAAGTGAATGTCGTTCAGGGTTACGATCCGCGGCAACTGCGAAACGTCGCTTGCGAACGCGCCAATGTCATGATAAGTGCCACCCAGTTTGATGCTGATCGGAAGTTCCGCGTAGAAATCGTGCATCGCCTCCTGGGGTGCGGGCTTGAACAACTCGAACTGTAACCCCCTGCCAAGCCCTGCCTGATTGATGTCGATGATCAAAGCATCCATCTCCGACTTGTTCGGCAGCTGCTTGAGCAGCGCGCCAAAGGAGTCTTCGATGTCTTTGAGCTGCTGGACATAGAGATCAAGATTTATCGCCTGGCGCTTCTTGGCAACGAACGCTTCCCGAAGCTTGACCTCTTCTTGCTCCTCGGTCTCCAACTGGGCCCATTGGTCCTTCCAATCGAAGAAGGCACCAAACGCCACGATCGCGCCGGCTATCGCGGCGAGCGCAAGCCCCTTGGCCAGGGCCGGCCAGCTACCAACTTCCTTGATGTCGAGTCGGCGCAGGTCGTCGAGAGCGCTCATGGCTTCGTCTCCGGCTTGGGCGCGGCCTGGGCTAGCTTCGCGTCCCCAGGTTTGGGTCGTTCGATCCCGATGCTCAGGCTGAACTCGTTGACACGCTGGTTGTTGAGGTTGACGGCCTTAATCTCGATCAACTCGGCGGTGCCAAGCAGGGCCGTCGACTCGAGATTACGCATAAGGGTCGATACGCGAGCGCTGGACTGCGCATAACCCACGAGGATTACTTTTGCGCCGGTCTGCCTAACGTCTTTAAGGTAGACGCCGTCAGGCATTTGCCGGGCAAGCTGATCGAGTAATGCGACCACCTCGGCACGGTTGCTTTGCAGCGTCTCAACCACCTGCTTGCGCGCGAGCAAAGCTTGGGTCTGCTCCCTGAGGGTGCGGATCTCTTCGATTTGCTTGTCGAGCTTGGCGTTCTCGGCGCGTAGAAGCTCATTGCGACTCTTCTGGTTGTCGATCTGAGCTGCGATATAAGTGTGCGTCAGAACCACTATCCCGGCGCCAAGCACAACTGCGCCGACCGCGAGAAACACGAACTCGCGCTGGCGCGCCGCCCTCTTCATCTCCCGGTGAGGGAGGAGGTTGATCCGGATCATTCCTCGAACCTCCTCATCGCCAGGCCACAGGCCACCAGGAGCCGGGGGGCGTCCTCGGCGAGCTGCTTGGGCTTGAAGCGGCTGGAGTGCGCCATGGCGGCAAACGGGTTGGCGATCATGGTCGCCACGCTGGTGCGCTTCGCCACAACCTCGTCAAGACCAGGAATGGTGGCGCAGCCGCCGGCCAGGAGTACATGGTCGACCTGGCTGAAGCTGGTCGAAGTAAAGAAGAACTGTAGCGCCCGCGCAACTTCCAAGGCCACCGTCTCGATGAAGGGTTGGAGTACGTCGGTTTCGTAATTTTCCGGCAGCCCACCGTTCTTCTTGGCCGCCTCGGCCTCGTCCGAAGAGAGGTTGAATGCACGCTGAATGTCGTGAGTGAGCTGGTTGCCGCCAAAGGCCTGTTCCCGCGAAAAAAGGACTTCCTCGTTGCGCAGGACATAGAAATGCATGAGGTGGGAGCCGATATCCACCACAGCGACGTTCTGGTCACGGCCGTTGGCCGGCAGTTGAGGCGCGATCAAGCGAAACGCCGCTTGCGTGGCGAAGCTGTCTACATCCATGACCAGCGCCTTGAGACCTGCGGATTCGGCAACCGAAACCCGATCCTCCACCTTCTCCTTGCGCGACGCGGCGATGAGGACCTCGACCTCTTCGCGCTGGTTGGCCGCCGGCCCGAGCACCTGGAAATCGAGGTTCACCTCATCTAGAGCGAAGGGAATGTACTGATTGGCCTCGGCCTCGACCTGCATTTCCAGTTCCGCCTCGCGCTGCCCGGCGGGGACGATGATCTTCTTGGTGATTACCATGGCCATGGGCAGGGCAAGGGCGACGTTTCGTACCCGTGTGCCCATTTTGCGCCAGGCGCGCTTGACGGTCTCGGCAACCGCTTCTAGGTTGTTAATATTGCCGTCACTGACGGCATCCTTCGGCAGCGTTTCAATAACGTACCGCTCCAACCGGTACAGCCCCTTGCCACCGTCGGCAAGTTCCACCATTTTCACGGCCGAGGAACTGATGTCCAGCCCGATCAATGGGGGTGACTTCGCTTGCAGAAAATCGAAGTTCAACTGGAATTTTTCCTTGAGCATGGCAGGCTTAGGTGCGATACGTATAATTTACATTAAATCCTAGCAGGAAGTATAAACCATGTAAATTTGTTTTATGCAAGTTTCTTTTCCAGGGGCGCGCTGCATATAATCTCGCCCAATACCCCCCCACCGCCGCAAGTTTTATTCATTCATGCTAAGACGCTGGCTCGTCTATCTCGCCTCGCTGGCCGCGGGCGTGCTGCTTGTAGGCTGCACCGTCGCCGGGCTGGTGGTCATTTTGCTCTACCCAAAACTTCCAAGTTTGGAAGCACTTACCGATTACCGGCCGCAGCTGCCACTGCGGATTCTGAGCGTAGAAGGCGAGCTGATCGGGGAGTTCGGGGTTGAGCGAAGGATAGTCTTGAGCATCAAAGAGGTACCCGAACCGCTCAAACAGGCGATCCTGGCGGCCGAGGACGAGCGGTTCTACCAGCACGGAGGCGTCGATTATCTCGGCGGTTTGCGTGCCGTTTATGCAACACTTTTCAGCGGCCGCAAGCAGGGCGCCAGCACGATTACCATGCAAGTCGCTCGCAATTTCTTCCTCACCCGCGAGCAAACGCTCCACCGTAAGCTCAATGAAGTGCTGCTGGCCTATAAGATCGAAGCAAACCTCAGCAAAGACGAAATTCTCGAGATCTACCTCAACCAGATCAATCTCGGCCAGCGCGCCTATGGGTTTGGGGCCGCGGCGCAAATCTATTTCGGCAAGCCACTGCCCGAACTGCACCTCGCTGAAGTGGCGATGCTAGCGGGTCTGCCCAAGGCCCCTTCAGCCTATAACCCGGTCGCCAACCCCAAACGGGCGAAATTGCGGCAACAATACGTACTGAGGCGCATGCGGGAACTTGGTTTCATCAGCCAAGATCAGTTCGAGGCAGCCGAGCGGGCGGTGCTGCATGTCCGCAAAGAGCTCCGGGACCCCGGCACGCATGCCGACTATGTTGCAGAAATGGCACGGCAGGTGGTCTTCGAGGCCTACGGTGAGGACGCCTACCGCAGGGGGATACGCGTCACAACCACAATCCGCAAAGCGGACCAGGAAGCCGCTTATCGCGCGGTGCGCAAGGGCGTTCTCGACTACGACCGTCGGCACGGGTACCGCGGGCCCGAAGCGTTTATTCGCCTCCCCACTGACCAGACCGGGCTTGAAGAAGTGCTCGATTCGGCATTTCAGGACGCGGGCGATAGCGAGGACTTACTAGCAGCCGTGGTATTGGAAGCGAGCCCCAAGCTTGTGCGCGCGGTTCGCCCGGATGGCGAAATTGTCCAGATCTCAGCCGATGGCTTAAAATTCGCGCAGCGCGCCCTGTCCGACAAGGCCCCGCCGAACTTGCGTTTGCGCCGTGGCGCGGTGATCCGGGTGCTCAAGGAGGAAAAAACAGGTTGGCAGATCACCCAGTTACCTCAAGTCGAGGCCGCGTTCATCGCACTCGATCCGCGCAATGGAGCCATCCTTTCCCTGGTCGGTGGGTTCGACTTCTTTCGCAACAAATATAACCACGTCACCCAAGCGCAGCGGCAACCCGGGTCGAGCATCAAGCCGTTCATTTATTCTGCGGCCCTGGAAAAGGGTTTTACCCCGGCGACCGTAATCAATGATGCGCCCCTCTATTTCGATGCCTCACAGACGGGTAGCGAGCCCTGGGAACCACGCAATTACGATGGCAAATTTGAAGGGCCGATGCTCCTGCGAACTGCCCTGGCCAAGTCAAAGAACATGGTATCGATCCGGATACTCCAGGCCATCGGCACACACTATGCCCAGGACTACTTGACCCGTTTTGGCTTCGATGCCAAACAGCACCCTCCCTACCTCACCATGGCTCTGGGCGCCGGCTCGGCGACACCGCTGCAGATGGCGGCCGCCTATGCGGTATTTGCCAACGGCGGCTACCGAGTCACCCCGCAACTGGTGGCCCGAGTCGAAGACGCCAAAGGCGAAGTCCTGTCGGAGCCGGTGCTGTCGCGCGTTGGCGAGAATGCCGAGCAGGTCATCGATGGCCGCAACGCCTTTTTGATGAGTAGCCTGATGCGCGAAGTGGTGCGCAGCGGCACGGCGACCCGCGCACAGAGCCTCAAACGACAAGATGTTGCTGGAAAGACGGGCACCACCAATGACCACATCGACGCCTGGTTCTGCGGTTTCAACCTCAGCCGAGTAGGGGTGGCCTGGATCGGCTTCGATCAGCCCAAGTCCCTGGGCGCGGGTGAAACCGGCGGCGCCGCAGCCCTGCCCATCTGGATTCAATACATGAGCCATGCGCTCAAGTCTGTCTCCGAGGACCTGCCTGAACCACCCGAAGGTGTCGTGACGACTCGTATCAACCCAACCACGGGTCTCCAGGCCGCAGACTCTGGACCTGGCGTCTTCGAGTATTTTTTTGCCGAGTACATGCCGGCTCCGTCTCCCGACACTGCCGCGCCGATGGCCAAGACCACGCCCCACGATGGCCAGGAAATCCGCAACCAGCTCTTCTGACTTTCGCCGACCGCGCTCGGATGCGCGGCGCCTCATTGCCGAACGCGCCGCGCGCCTGATCATCGATGGGGGACTCAGCGACTGGTCTCTGGCCAAGCGCAAGGCCGCCCGGCAACTCGGCCTGACCGATGCCCGAGCACTCCCCGATCATGACGAGATCACCACCGCCCTATATACCCTGCAGGAGCTTTTCCACGCGGACCGCCACCCCGCGCAGCTGCGGGCCAAGCGCACCGAAGCGCTGGAGTGGATGCGCCAGCTTGCGCAATTCGCGCCGGCACTAGTCGGCGGGGTCGCCGAAGGCTGGGGCACAGAGCACGGCGAAACGCGGATCGAGCTGACGGCGGACAGCGCCAAGGAGGTCGAATTCGCCCTGCTCAATGCGGGCGTTAACTACCAGCCGCTTAGCGAGGATTCCCACCGCCCCTGCGCCGAGTTTGGCATCACGGGGCACAGCGGGCTGCTCCGTTTGGTTGTTCGCCCCATTGGGCAAAGACGAACGGCCCCCGCCGGACCCGGCAATACACGCCTGGACGCGTGCGACCTCGAAGCACTGCTCAGCGACGAATAAGCGCCCCGCCGGGCCGCCCCAAGGGGCGCATACTCCAAACCGGAGCCGCGGGAAGCGGCGAACCGCCCTCACCCCCTCCCGCAGGGGAGGGGGCCGGGGGAAGGGTTCCACGCCCCCCGCCGGGCCGCCCCAAGGGGCGCATACTCCAAACCGGAGCCGCATGTACACAAATCAGCCTCATGCGCTGAGCCACTCTGCCGCTTGTAGGGAGTAGTAACTGAGGATTGCGTCGGCGCCGGCCCGGCGCATCGCCAGCAGCGCTTCCAGGACGCAGGCGCGCTCGTCGATCCAGCCCTGCGCGGCCGCTGCCTTGAGCATGGCGTATTCGCCGCTCACTTGATATACCGCCGTGGGCACCCCAAAAGTGTCCTTGACGCGGCGGACGATGTCCAGGTAAGGCAAGCCAGGCTTCACCATCACCATGTCGGCGCCTTCCTGTAGATCCAAGTAAACCTCCCAAAGCGCCTCGTCACTGTTGGCAGGGTCCATCTGATAGGTGTACTTGTTGCCCGTTCCCAAACTCCCTGCGGAGCCAACGGCTTCGCGAAACGGCCCATAGAAGGCGGAAGCATATTTCGCCGAATAGGCGAGGATGCGCGTTCTTTGCCCTCCCATGGCGTCGAGGGCGCTGCGCAGCGCGCCGACGCGGCCATCCATCATGTCGGAAGGCGCGACGAAATCGGCGCCGGCGGCTGCGTGGCAGCTCGCCTGGCGAACCAGGGCGGAAACCGTCTCGTCGTTGAGGACATAGCCGTTGGCATCAATGAGCCCATCCTGCCCGTGGCTGGTGTAGGGATCGAGGGCAACGTCGGTGATCACACCCAGTTCCGGGAATCGGGACTTGAGCGCAGCTACGGTCCGCGGCACCAGACCCTCTGGATTCCAAGCTTCGGCCGCATCCTCGGTCTTGCCCTCCCCCGGAATCACCGGGAAAAGCGCCAGTGCCGGAACGCCCAAGCGCAGGCAGCGCTCGGCGTCCCCGAACAGTCGGTCGAGTGACTTGCGCACCACTCCTGGGAGGGAGGCGACCGGCTCCTCTCGCCCGGCGCCATCAAGCACAAACACCGGGTAGATGAAGTGCGAGGGTGTAAGCGCACACTCACGCATCAAGCTGCGGGAAAAGGCGTCGCGCCGCATCCGGCGCGGGCGCTTCGCGGGAAAGCCGCCAGTGAACTGCATGGGAGCCTCTGTGCCTTGGTTGATGTGGAATGTATCGAATCGGCCATTGTAGAGTCAGGGCCGCAGATCGAGCAACGCAAACTCGTTCCGCAAGAATGCCGCTCGGAACCTTTTTTCTTGATCGCGGTCAGTGATTGTGGACGCTTAGCTCGTCTCCCGCTTTCCTCCCTGAGCGGGTGCCTTAAACCATTTAAGGCATTTCGGCCCTTGACTGGCTCCCCTTCAGTCAGGGGCCTTTGTTTTGTTCGGGCATTAATCCGAGCCAGGGCGCCACCGCGGCCTCCATCTCATCCAACCCCTGCCGGCGAGTCGAGGAAAAGAACTGCACCGTGAGTTCGGCGGGCATGTGTAATCGGGGGTCGGCAAGTGCGCTGCGCGCCTCTTTCAGGCTGCGCGACCGCTCGCTCTGACTCAGCTTGTCCGCTTTCGTAAGCAGAACGTGCACTGGCTTGCCGGTTGCGGAAAACCATTCGAGCAACTGCAGGT
The DNA here is from genome assembly GCA_026646885.1 of Casimicrobiaceae bacterium. Taxonomy (GTDB): domain Bacteria; phylum Pseudomonadota; class Gammaproteobacteria; order Burkholderiales; family Casimicrobiaceae; genus JACPUX01. The sequence goes on from JAPKHK010000008.1 coordinate 122,674, forward strand.
CGAGCGACGTGAACGGGCGTCGAGCATCCATCACAACCACCAACCCGGCAAGTGCCGCGCGTTCCATGAGATACCTTCCCAGAAAACCCTCCCAATCCTGCTTGATTGGCGCGGGAACTTTGGCGAAGCCGTAGCCCGGAAGGTCGACAAGAAACCCTCCGCCACGCAAGGTGAAGAAGTTGATCTGCTGCGTGCGCCCGGGTGTCTTGCTCACGAACGCAAGCCGAGCGTGGTTCGCAAGCGCGTTGATGGCACTGGATTTCCCGGCATTGGAGCGGCCGACGAAAGCGATCTCGGGCTGCCCATCTATTGGCAACTGATCCCAGCGGGCCGCGGTCATTGCGTAGCGCGCGTTGTGAAAAACCGACATAGCTCTTGCTCGTGAGAGTGATGCAGCCAGACGAACGTGGCGCAAGCTGCGGTATAATCGTGCACCGCTCTCACCCCCATTCTGCCGCGGCTTTCCAGGAGTTGGTTCGATGAAACGGGTTTCGCTCGAGGCTGCGCTGACAATTGCCTTGCTTGCTGTATACGCGACGGCCGCGCACGCGGACAGCTCCAGGGCAAAGGAATTGGCAACCACGGTCTGCGCCGCCTGCCACGGCGCCAGCGGCCAGAGTCCGAGTCCCGCCAATCCGCATCTCGCCGCTCAACAGGCCCAGTATATCACCACGCAACTGGCAAACTTCAAGAGCGGTGTGCGCGCCAACGCCATCATGCTCGGGATGGCAAGTATGCTCGCGCCCGAGGACATGAGGGCGCTGGGGCGATTCTATGCCGAACAGATCGCCACGCCCGCGGGAAGCAAAGACGCCCGTCGTAGCGCCTTGGGGCAGAAGCTCTATCGCTATGGCAACACTGCAACGGGTGTACCCGCCTGCTCCGCTTGTCACGCCCCCACCGGTGCCGGTATGCCGGCGCAATACCCGCGTCTTGCAGGTCAGTTTCAGGAATACACGGTGGCCCAACTGAAAGCTTTCAAGAGTGGCGAGCGCGGCAAGAATGAAAAGGATGCGAACGGCAGAATGATGGCCACCATCGCCTCGCGGATGAGCGAAGCAGAGATGCTGGCCATTGCGGATTACATTGCCGCAATGAGATGAGCCGCGTCTTATCGAAGAGACATGCTGCTTGGACTGATCATCGACATTTGCAGCGGTGTCGCTCTGCCGTCGAGACGCCTTGGCGTCGGGCCCTGTCCATGACTGTGGCGACCTTTCCCTGATCCATCCACTTCGAGTGCCATAAGACCAGATCAGGATCCGGGTGGCAGCAACAGCAAAACCGTGTGCGCACCGGATCAATTGGCGGTTCGGTGGGCTTTCGGCCCGCCGCAGCAATCACGGCCATGCGCCACCGCGAAGCGTCCCGCATCGGCTGTCCGCATCTGCTTGCACCCTTCGGCCTGTAAATCTAGAAACGACAGTCGGCCGTTTCGGGCGATCAGAAGACTGGCAACCTCGTGAGTATGAAGAAATATTTCTTGGCGCTCATCCTCTGGGTGGTTCGCGTCGCAGCGCATGGTACGCCCCCGTCTTGGCGAAGCGTTGCAAATCCTCGCGAGGTGTTCCACCTTGCTCCGGTTTGCGCCTTGCCTCAGCGTCGCCGGCAAGCACTCTGCGCTACATCCAGACTGTCGTCTCTAGGATGAATGTGCCGCACAGCTAGTCTGTTGCGTTTTCGCCTACGGTCGGGGCGAGGGGCGCGCACATCGAAATACCCTCTCCCGACCACCCCGATTCAATGGTGCGTGCATATTCGTTCGCCTCAGCAACGTAGCGATGCCCGAACCTTCCACTTGGGTCGTACAGCCGAAAGACCGGAGTGAACCCCCGATCACAGAGACCAAGGGTGGGAAGACCGACACGGAAGACCAGGCCTTCATATTGCCAGCCCTCCGTCCGGCTGATCACCGCACATTCGAACGGGCTCGCGGTAAAGAAGTGCGCCCCCCCATCGCTCATGGTCTCCCCGTAGAGGCGACACACAGGCCACGATGAACTTGGCGCGTAGGCGCCGCTGGGGAATGCGTTAAAGCCGAACCCGGTCGCTTGCCAACCCGACCCAAAAACCCCCGCAAGGAGCGCCGCTGCCTCTTCCGCGTTCGCCGTGATCAGATAGCGCCCGGACACGCTGTTGTGAAACTCGCGTACTTGCACAGTCTCCAGCGAGGCTTCGACGGGCGTGGGGGACGGCACCGCAACAAGAAATGCAGCGACGTCTAGCATTCCGCTACCACAAGGTGTATCGCTGGCGCAGCTGCTGCCTTCCGGATGCCTGCGCGCTGTACTCGCGAGAAGCTCAGCGAATTCGGAAGGCCTCAGTTGCGGGTTGAGGGTTAGGGCTAGTGCAATGGCCCCGGCAACGTGAGGCGCGGCCATGCTTGTTCCCTGGTATTCGCCATAGGTGAAAGCCAGTGCGCTGCGTGGGCCGTCGCTAATCGTCGAGAGAACGCCCTCAAAGGACCAAAATTCGCCGCCCGGAGCGGAAATCTCCACGAGCGGGCCGAAATTGCTGTAATAAGCCTTGTCGCCGCGAACATTATGCGCCGCGACGGTGATGACGCCCCCACAGTTGGCCGGTGCATACCCTGCCGTGTCGCGATTGGCATTGCCTGCCGCCACGACGACGCTGACACCGCGCAGAAGCGCCGCGTCGATAGCCTGCTGCATCGCGCGCGGGCAGGCGCCCTTGCCGCCCAGGCTCAGATTGATCACCTTCGCAGGGTAGGGATTGACCGGGGCGCCGGCCACCGGCACTCCGGCCGCCCACAATACGCCATCCATCACGTCGGCGAACTCACCGCCGCAGCGTCCCAACACCCGCACCGGCAGGATGCGCGCACCCCAGCTCACCCCGGCGATGCCTTGTCCATTGTTGGCCTGCGCCCCGATGATGCCCGCGACGTGCGTGCCGTGCCAGCTGCTCGCCTCCCAAATGGGGTCTTCCGAACCGCATTGCGGGCCCTCGATCCAGTCGCCGGAGTCGAAGGCATCATCGTCGCGGCCGTCGTTGTCGAGCGCGATCTCCGGATCGGAAATCATGTCGTAGCCTGGCAGCGCCTTGTTCACCAAGTCCGGATGCGGCAAGAGCCCGGTGTCGACCACCGCCACCGTCACTGCTCCGCCAGTCGTGATGTCCCACGCCGCCGGCGCGTTGATGCCACTGACAGCATCGCTGTAGTTCCACTGCAATGCAAAGAGCGGGTCGCTGGGTGCGCGCAGAGGAAACATGCGCATCATCGGATCGGCGTAGAGCACCGCGGGGTCGGCTTCGATCGCCGCGGCGAGCCGCTGCAAATCGGTGGCCGCGGCTGTTTCCACGATCAAGCTGTCGGCACCGCCGCGCCGCAAGATCCGTAGCGGTTGACCGCCAGCCTTCTCCCAGCTCGCCAGAAGCACTGCCTCGGCGTCGATCGTCGCGATCTTGGCTGCATCGGATTTGAGTCGAATCACAAGGCGCCGGCCAAGCACCGGTTGGTCATGCTTGTCGGTCGCCTGCGCGGCAAGTATTGGTTGCACCCAAAGCACGGCGGGGTCTTTGCGCAAGGCCGATATCGCGGCGCGGACGTCATATTCGGCGAGGCCTGCCGGAAGGCGCGTTTCCAGCGCTCCGGTGCCGGTCACTTTTTCTACTCTCAGGGCCGGGACAACCGGGGCATCGGGCCGAAGCATCACGCGCAGCCCGACGACTTCGGCGGCGGCAGCCGGTCCCAGCAGGAAAGATCCGATCAGCAATCCGCTCACCCATGATTTCTTGTTCGTGCCGCTCATCGCCAAGCCTCCTTGTGTGCCGCGAGACCGTCCATGCAAATGGCATGGCGCGGGAACCGCTTGGATTATAGCGCCAAGAACCGCCCCGAGGACAAGCCTCGGCAATGCTTTGCGCCCTCCGCTGCTTCAGGTTCGAGCCAGACAGGCGCTCAGATCGTCTCGCCAGTCGGGCAGCTGCACGCCAAAAGCGGCCTCGAACCGCGCGTTTCCGAGTACACCATACGCGGGCCGGCGCGCCGGCAAGGGATACTCGGCTGTGCTGATGGGCAGCACCCGCGGCTGCTCGACCTCGCCGATGATGGCCCGAGCGAAGTCATACCAGCTCGCGATCCCCGAGGCGCTCAAATGATACAAGCCGCGTTGCTCGGCCAGGCGACCTGGGCCCAGCCCAATGAGGTCCCGTGTCGCCAGTGCCAGCCTATGCGCCCAATTCGGCACGCCGTACTGATCAGCAACGACGCGCACCTCCTCGCGCTCTTTGGCCAGGCGCTGCATCGTCAGGAGGAAGTTCTTGCCGCGGCGTCCGTACACCCAGCTTGTGCGCAGAATCAACGCCGCCGCGCCGCTTGCCGCCACGGCCTGCTCTCCGGCGAGCTTGCTTGCGCCATAGACATTGACCGGTGCCGTAGCATCGGTTTCGACATAGGGAGAGTGCTTTGTGCCATCGAAAACATAGTCGGTGGAATAGTGCACAAGCAGTGCCCCACTGCGCTTGGCTTCTTGGGCAATGACGCCGGGAGCCCGTGCATTGACCGCAAAGGCGAGATCGCGCTCGCCCTCAGCTTTGTCCACCGCGGTATAGGCGCCGGCATTGAGAATGATTTCGGGGACCCACTCCCGCATGCGCCTCTGTATGTCCTCGGGTTTCGACAAGTCGAGGCCTTGCCGGTCAAGCGCCACTACTTCGGGCAAGCCGGCGAGGACCTGCGCAAGCTCCCAGCCTAGCTGTCCCTGCGCTCCGGTGATCAGGATGCGCATCGATGCCTCAGGCGTAGTGTTCCGCGCGCGACAGCGGTAGCCCCGCCGCGTCTTTTCCCGAAAGGATCGGCGGTGCATCTGTGGGCCAGGCGATGCCCAGTTCGGGATCGTTCCAGAGCAGGGTGCGCTCGTGCTCTTTCGCCCAATAGTCGGTGGTTTTATAGAGAAACTCGGCAACCTCGGAAAGCACCAAAAAGCCATGCGCGAAGCCCGGCGGCACCCACAGCATGCGTTTGTTCTCGGCCGAAAGATTCAGCCCCGCCCAGCGCCCGAAATTCGGAGAACTGCGGCGCAAGTCCACGGCCACGTCGAAAACCTCGCCGGCCACCACTCGGACCAGCTTCCCTTGCGGCTGCTGAATCTGATAATGCAGACCGCGGAGCACATGGCGCACAGAACGCGAGTGATTGTCTTGCACGAACTCTTGCTCAATCCCGAGATTTTGGAGCGTGCGACGATTGTAGCTCTCGAAGAAGTAGCCTCGCTCATCGCCAAAGACCCGCGGCTCGATGACGAGAACCTCGGGCAGAGCAGTGGGCGTGGCGTTCACCGATAGACCCTTTCCTGCAAAAGACTCAACAAGTACTTGCCGTAGCCGTTCTTGGCCAGCGCCTCGCCAAGTCGCTCGAGTTGCGCGGCGCCAATATATCCTTGGCGGTAGGCAATTTCCTCGGGGCAAGCGATCTTCAGGCCCTGCCGGAGTTCAATGGTCTCGATGAAATGCGACGCCTCGAGAAGTGACTCGTGCGTGCCAGTGTCGAGCCATGCCATGCCGCGGCCCATGACCTCTACAGCTAGATCTCCCCAGGCAAGGTACTCACGGTTGACATCGGTAATTTCGAGTTCGCCGCGAGATGAAGGCTTCAGGTCGCGCGCGACGTCAAGCACGCGATTGTCATAGAAATAGAGACCCGTAACCGCATAGCGCGACTTGGGCTGCTTGGGCTTCTCTTCCAAGCTAATCACTTTGCCCTGAGCGTCGAACTCGGCGACGCCATAGCGCTCAGGGTCGGCTACCGGATACGCGAAGACCGTGGCGCCATGGTGGCAGGCATCCGCCCTCACCAGTTGGGTGTGGAAGTCGTTGCCGTAAAAGATGTTGTCTCCGAGCACCAACGCGGCAAGATCGGCGCCCACGAAATCCCGGCCGATGATGAAGGCCTGGGCCAAGCCATCTGGCGAAGGCTGGACTGCATACCGCAAATTGAGCCCCCACTGGCTGCCATCACCCAGCAACTGCTCGAAACGCGGCGTGTCTTGCGGCGTCGAAATCAGCAGAATGTCGCGGATTCCCGCCAGCATCAGCGTCGAGAGCGGGTAGTAGATCATGGGTTTGTCGTATATGGGCAGCAATTGCTTGGAGACGACTTGCGTCACCGGATACAAGCGCGTGCCCGATCCGCCTGCTAGGATGATGCCCTTGCGTTTGCTCATGCCACCGCCCCTTTGCTGGCGTAATTGAGATCCACCCATTGTTGGTAAGTGCCGTTGGTAACGCCTCGAATCCACTCTTCGTGGTCAAGATACCAGCGCAGGGTGCGCTCCAAGCCGCTATCGAAGGTCTCCCGCGGCTGCCACCCCAGCTCAGCTTCGATCTTGCGTGAGTCGATGGCATAGCGCCGATCGTGGCCAGGTCGATCCTTGACGAAGCTGATTTGCTGGGCATAGTCCCTACCCGGGCGGAGCCTGGTGAGGACGGCGCAGAGCGTGCGCACCACTTCAAGGTTGGTCTTTTCGCTCTTGCCGCCGATGTTGTAGGTCTCGCCCACTCGGCCGCGCTCAAGCACCGCGCGAATCGCGCTGCAATGGTCGCCGACATAGAGCCAATCGCGAACGTTCTGGCCGTCTCCGTAGATCGGCAGGGGCTTGCCCATCAGAGCATGATGAAACATCAGCGGAATGAGCTTTTCGGGAAACTGGCGAGGTCCGTAATTGTTCGAGCAATTGGTGGTCAGCGTGGGCAATCCATAGGTATGGTGGTAGGCCCGCACCAAGTGGTCCGATGCGGCCTTCGATGCAGAGTAGGGGCTATTGGGCGCGTAGGCCGTGGTCTCCGAAAAAGCGGCATCCGCGGGACCCAGCGATCCGTAAACCTCGTCGGTGGAGACGTGCAAAAAGCGGAAGCTGCCCTTCTGAGCATCAACCAACGCTCCCCAATATGCGCGCACTTCCTCGAGCAAGTGGAAGGTGCCAAGCACGTTGGTCTGGATAAACTCTCCCGGTCCATGAATCGACCGGTCGACATGGCTCTCAGCGGCAAAATTCACCACCGCACGCGGCCGATGATCAGTGAGTAGGCTGCGCACGAGTTCGCGATCGCCGATGTCTCCCCGCACGAAGCGGTGCCGCGAATCGCCGGCGACTTCGGCGAGATTGCCAAGATTTCCAGCGTAGGTGAGCTTGTCAAGATTGAGCACTGGCTCGCCTCCTGCGGCGAGCCAATCGAGCACGAAGTTGGCGCCGATGAAACCTGCGCCTCCGGTGACCAGTATCATTGGAGTTTCCAAAAAGTGGCGCGCATTCTATCACGTGCTGGCAGGCAGTCCGCCGCCATAATACTCGCGGTACCAGGCAACGAACTGTGCCAGGCCGGCGGCGAGGCTAGTATGCGGCGCGAATCCGACCGCGCGGTTGAGCCGCTCGATGTTCGCGAAGGTGGCGGGTACGTCTCCGGGCTGCATCGGTTCGTATTTGCAGATTGCTTTCACACCCAGGGCGCGCTCGAGTTCGGCAATGAAGTCCTTGACCTTCACCGCGCAGTGGTTGCCGATATTGTAAATCGCACAAGGGGCGGGGCTGTCCGCTTGTCCTTTGGGAAGAACCGGCAGGACGCGGACCACACCTTCGACGATGTCATCGATGTACGTAAAATCGCGTTCGAGCTCACCGTTGCTGAATACCCGTATCGGCTCCCCGGAGAGGATGGCTTTGGTAAACAGCATGGGCGCCATGTCTGGTCGCCCCCAAGGTCCATAGACGGTGAAGAACCGCAGTCCCGTCGTCGGCAGCGCAAAGAGGTGGCTGTAACTGTGGGCCATGAGTTCGTTGGCTTTCTTGGTCGCCGCGTAGAAGCTTACCGGTTGATCCGTCAGATCGCTCTCGGAAAAAGGCAGGCGGGCATTGGCACCGTAGACGCTTGAGCTGCTGGCATAGACCAGGTGCTTCACGCGCTGCTCTCTGCAGCCCTCGAGCACGTTCAGGAAGCCGACGAGATTGGCCCTGGCGTAGGCCTGCGGGTTGACCAAAGAGTAGCGCACACCGGCCTGCGCGGCGAGATGGATCACATCCTCGATTCCTCCGCGCGCAAACACCCGCTTGCTGGCGTCGGCGTCGGCGAGATCGACGCGCTCGAAGCGAAACGCGGCAAAATCCTGGAGTTGCGCCAGGCGACTTTCTTTCAGGCGGACATCGTAGTAAGGGTCGAGATTGTCCACACCGACAACGGCGCGGCCGTTTTCAAGCAAGCGCCGCGCCACGTGCATGCCGATGAAGCCGGCGACCCCGGTGACCAAAACCGCGCTCACGAGCGACCCCTCGCTTGCCGATGTCGGGCGCAGAGTTTGGCGTATTTCAGAAAGCTACCGAAACTCGCGATGGCGATGTGAACCAGGCCTGGCACTCCATCGAGAAAGCCTCGGCGCAGTACGTAGAGTTTGATGAAGCGCGTGACTGGGCTGAGCACCAATTTGGCGGTGCTGACCTCTCGCCCGAGTTCGAAGAGGGCCTCGGCCTGAAGGCTAGTGTAGCGGTTCTGCTTGTCGAGATAGCTTTCCAGCGACTCGGCCGATTCGTGCAGAAGGTCGCCGCTCAAAGAGCCAATGGAACCGTGGCAAATCACTCGCTCGTGCACCGTGTCCTCGCTCCACTGTGCGCGCCGACGGTCGAAAAGGCGCAGGCTCCTATCCGGATAGCCTTCGCCGTGCCGAAGCCAGCGCCCCATGAATCGGTTGCAGCGTGCCATGCGGTAGGCCGCGTGTTTGGGCGCGGCGAGAACGCCCTCGATCGCCTTCGCCAGCTCCGGGCTGAGCCGCTCGTCGGCATCGAGGCACAGAACCCAATCGTTGCGGGCAGCGGCGACCGCGGCGTTCTTCTGTGCGCCGAAACCCACCCAGGCATGATGCAAGAAGCGTGCGCCAAAACGCTGGGCGATTTCTGCGGTATGATCGCTGCTCCCCGAATCGAGAATCACGATTTCGTCGGCGCCAGCCACGCTCGCCAGGCAAGCCTCCAGCTGAGAGCCCGCGTTGAGCGTGATCAGCACCAGGGAAAACCGTTGCCGCTCAGGAGAATCGGCAGCCATGCAGGGCCGGCTTGAACAAAAGTGCATAGTTTAACACGACCCCTCAACCGCTTCGCCGCGCCTCGGCGCGTCCTCATCGTCAAGACCTCTTCGCTCGGCGATATCGTGCACGCGCTGCCTGCAGTGACCGATCTTGCTCGGGCGCGCCCGGAGTTCACACTCGATTGGCTTGTGGAAGAGCCTTTCCGCGATCTTCCCCGCTTGCATCCGGCGATCGGCGCCATCTTGCCCTGCGCGGTGCGTCGCTGGCGCCGCAATCTGCTGGCGCCAAGCACCCGCCGCGAGATCGGCGCCTTGAAGCGCACCGTGCGCGCAGCTGGCTACGCCGCCGTACTCGATCTGCAGGGTCTGCTCAAGAGCGCCTGGCTCGCCTCGCTCGCCAAAGTGCCGGTTCACGGTTATGACCGCCCCAGCGTGCGCGAGCCGTTGGCCGGCCTCGCCTACTCCCACCGACATGCCGTGCCCCGACACCTGCACGCCGTGGAGCGCAACCGCCGTTTGACCGCCGCCGCCTTCGGTTACACACTGAGCGGCCCTCCGGATTATGGCTTGAGCGTTTCCCCGAGGCCGGCCAGCGCGCCCTACCTCGTCTGCTTGCACGCTACGAGCCGTGCAGACAAACTGTGGCCCGTGCAGTCCTGGCGAGGGCTCATCAAAGAGCTGCACCGGTGTGGCCTGCATTCCCTCTTGCCCTGGGGTACCCCAGCGGAGCGCCGTCGCGCCGAGTTGATCGCCGACACCATTCCTGGGGCTGAAGTACTTCCGGCTTCGGGTTTAGGTGATTTGGCCGAAGTACTTGCGGGCGCCACCGCGACCATCGGCGTCGATACCGGGCTTGTGCATCTGGCCGCGGCGGTGGACTGTCCAGTGATCGCCCTTTACCTCGCTAGTGATCCCGGGCTCACCGGAGCCCACGCGGGCCGAGCTCCCGCCATCAACCTAGGCGGCATGGGCCAAGTGCCCAGCGTCGGGGATGTGCTGGCGGCACTGCATGGACTGCGCGGCATGCCCGTCTGACCAGTTGCCATGCCGCATTGATAGAAGGACATCTTGCGCTCACTTTACGCTCTGGTCAGCTATGCCCTGGTGCCAGTGCTGTTATTGCGCCTGTGGTGGCGCGGGCGGCGCGAGCCAGGCTATCGTCAGAACTGGCGAGAACGCCTGGGCTACTATGCCTTCGCACCCGCGCGGGAGCATCCACTGATCTGGATTCATGCGGTCTCGCTGGGCGAAACGCGGGCCGCTCAACCGTTGCTGGCCGCTTTGCTCTCGGCCTACCCGCGGGCCCAGTTTCTCCTCACCCATAGCACCGCCACTGGGCGCGCGGCTGGCCGCGCCCTCTGCAGCGAACGCGTCATGCAAGCGTGGCTACCCTGGGACACCCCCAGCGCAGTGCGGCGTTTCTACCAGCGCGTCCAGCCCACCGTCGGCATACTCATAGAAACCGAGATCTGGCCGCAGTTGCTGCGCGAGGCGAGGCGGCGCGGGATACCGGTCTTTCTTGCCAACGCTCGCCTTTCCGAGCGCAGTGCCCGCGGCTATGCGCGACTCGGCAGCTTCGCTCGCGAAGCTTTCGCCGGACTCGCCGGCGTTGCCGCCCAGGCGTCGACCGACGCCGCGCGCCTATCCGCTCTGGGTGCACCCGCTCCGGTGATTACCGGCAATCTCAAATTCGACTGTGCCGTTCCCCTCGGGGACGCGGTGCTCGGCAGCAGGCTACGCGGCCTTTGGGGCGAAGAGCGCACCATCTGGGTTGCGGGAAGCACCCGGGAAGGAGAAGAAGAACTGCTGCTTGAGGCCTTGCGCGCCGAGCGGCCGCCAGAGGGACCGCTGTTGGTCATCGTCCCCAGACACCCCCAGCGCTTCGCCGCAGTCGAAGCGCTGTTGCAGCGCGGCGGCTGGCGCTATGCGCGCCGCTCGGAAGCACGCCCGCTGGCGCCCGATGTGCAGATCGTCCTGGGGGACAGCATGGGGGAGATGTTCGCGTATTACGTCGCCGCCGATTTCGTTTTCGTCGGCGGAAGCCTCCTGCCCTTCGGATGCCAAAACCTGATCGAAGCCTGCGCGGCGGGCAAGCCGGTGCTGTTTGGTCCCTCGGTGTTCAATTTCGCACAGGCGGCAGCCCTCGCCATTGAGGCAGGCGCAGCGCGTCAAGTAAGCGACGCCCGAGCACTAGTTCGCGCGGGGCAGGAGTTGGCGGCGGATGGCCCACTGCGGCTGCGTATGGGCACCGCCGCGCTGGCCTTTTGCGCGTCACACCGCGGTGCCGTCAATCGGCTCCTGTCCTGGCTGCAGCCGGCCCTCGAAGTTCGCCTCAACGAGCGACCAAGAAGCGATTGAATTCTTCGAGGTGGCTCTCGCGCAGTTCGCCCGCCGCAGCCTTGAGACGCAGGAGGTTCATCAAATAATTGTATGTCGCCGCGGCGAGGTCGCGCCGCACCTGATAAACCTGCTGCTGCGCATTCAAAACATCGACGTTAGTGCGCACGCCCACCTCCATGCCCACCTTCGAGGATGATAGCGCGGTCTCCGCAGACACCAGCGCCTGCTGCAGTGCCTTAACTTGCGCAATGCCGTTGGTGACACCAAGAAAGGCCTGGCGTGCCGCCAACGAGGCCGTGCGACGAGACGCTTCGAGATCCTGGCGGGCTTTTTCCTGGTTGGCAGCAGCCTCGCGCACCTTGGAGCTCAGTGCTCCGCCTGCGTACAGAGGGATCGCCAACTGCAGGCTGATTTGTCCAGATTGGGTGTTACTCCCGAATGTGCTCATAGACGAGGCGCTTGAGCGCGTATCGTTGTAGCTGGCGACCAGATCAAGGGTGGGATGATGTGCGGCACGGTTTCTGTCGATTTCGAGCTTGGCGATCTCATGAGTCAGCTCGGCGATGCGCACGGCGTAACCCGACTTCTCCGCACGCTCGACCCAAGGTTCCATCGCTGCCGGCTCGGGTGAACGCAGATCGAGGCTAGGGCCTAGGGGATTGAGCGTCTTGGGAAAGCGGCCGACGATGGCTTGCAGGGCGCGGAATTTGATCTCCAGATCGTTTTGGGCGGCAATCTCCTGGGCGACGATCTGGTCGTACTTGGCCTGCGCCTCGTTGGTATCGGTGATTGTCGCCGTTCCCACTTCGAAATTGCGCTTGGCTTGCGCGAGCTGCTGGCTCACTGCCGCTTTCTGGGCAGCCGCCAGGCTCACGCTGTCGCCTGCTAGCAATGCATCGAAGTAGGCTTGGGCGACCCGCAGCACCAGGTCCTGCTCGGCGGCGCCGAGTATGAAATCGGCCTGACTGACTTGCTGCTTCGCCTGATTGTAGGAGACGACATTCTGCAAACGATATAGTGGTTGCGCCGCCGACAGCGTGAAGCCGTGACTGTGGTAGCTCCGCTCGGTGTCCAGAGGTGGGTCCGACTTGACGCGCGAGTCGTAATTGGTCTGCGCGAGATTTGCCGAAAGGCTAACGCTGGGCAGTAGCCCCGATCGTCCCTGTATCGCCTTCTCCTGCGTTGCGCGCCAGGTGGCGCGGGCGGCAGCGAGGCTCGCGTCCTGACCAACCGCTTCGCGATAGATTTGTAGCAGATCCTCGGCCTGCGCGCACGGCGCAGTCCCGAGGGCAAAAGCGAGGGTGATGAGGCGAAATTTCATCTGGTTACCCGTTTCCTCTGTGAGTGCCGACAAAGTTGGATGATCGACCCGCGGCCCTAGCGTCAAAACACGAAGCGCTCAGGCACCAGGGCGTTCACCAAGGGGTCGAGACACGTTTCAAACAAGACCCGGCAGCGCACACTTCCGTCTGCGCGCTTGTACAGCAAGTGGGCGGTCATGACCGGCGCCTGACCGACAACGGCGAAGAGCCGGCCCCCGGGGCGCAGGCTGGTTAGCGCCGCATGCGGCAACACGGGAGTCGACGCCGTTAACACGACGACGTCGTAAGGCCCCTTATCGTTCCAGCCCTGTGCGCCGTCAGCAACCACCAACAGGGCGTTGTTGACGCCATGCTGGGTGAGCCGTCGCTGTGCAGCGGCCGAGAGTTCTGCCTCAATTTCCACGCTCACCACCTGCAAAGCACGCTCGGCGAGCAGCGCAGTGAGATAACCGCTGCCTGTGCCGATCTCCAAGACACGCTCGCCCGGTTTCACCGCTAGCTCCTGGATCACCCGCGCCTCGAGCTTTGGTTGCCACATCTTCTTGCCCTGCCCCAGGGGAAGCTCCAGATCCGCAAAGGCAAGGGACTGATAGATCGGCAGAACGAACTCCTCGCGCTTGATGCGCCGGAGCAGTGCCAGTACTTCGGGATCAAGCACTTCCCAGGTGCGAATCTGTTGCTCGATCATGTTGTTGCGGGCGAGTTCAAAATCCATGCTCATCGAAAGCTTTCTGTCCCTGGAAATCTCACGCGTGGGGAGCAATTATACCAGCTTGTCCGAAGCCGCCCGCGCTGGCACAGGACCTCCGCCGGCACTTTGCCGCCGGTTGCGCGCCGACCAGCGATCAAGATAGGAATAAATGACCGGAACCACGACCAGGGTCAGCAGGGTGGAGGTGATCACGCCGCCGATGATGGCGCGTCCCATCGCGGCATTACCCTCCCCGCCCTCGCCAAGCCCGAGGGCCAGGGGCAGCATGCCGAAGATCATCGCCGCCGTAGTCATGAGGATAGGGCGCAAACGCACCTGGCCGGCGGCGGCGATGGCCACATCGAGCGCCAGGCCTTCCCGCCGCCCCTGATTGGCGAAATCGACCAGCAGAATGGCGTTCTTTGTGACCAGCCCCATCAACATGATGAAACCGATGATGGAGAAGATGTTGAGCGTGCTGTCGGTCAAGAGCAGCGCCAGAAACACGCCGATCAAGGACAGGGGCAGCGACGCCATGATTGCCAGCGGCTGCAGGAAGCTGCCGAACTGCGACGCGAGAATCAGATAGATGAAGATCACGGCCATCCCCAGGGCGATCATCGCATGAGAGAACGACTCCTCCATGTCCTGGGTCGAACCGCCGACGTGAAAGCGATAGCCTGCGGGAAGCTCCATCTTCTTGGTCATAGCAGCCACTTCCTTGCCGGCATCTCCCGCTGGACGCCCCTCGACGTTCGCCGAAATCGTTGCCATGCGCTGCAAATCGAGCCGTTCGATGGCTTTGGGCGAAGTGGTCGGCACGATATCCGCCACTTGCCGAAGCGGCAGCACTTGCGGCACGCCACTACCCGCCGGAACCGCCACCACGAGGGGCAACTCGCCAAGGTCAGCGGGACTGCGCCGGTCGCTTTCGGCCAGGCGCACGGTGACGTCATAATTCTGTCCGTCCGGTGCCAGCCAACTCGTTACCGCGTCACCGGCAACGAGTGGTCGCGCCGTGGCGGCCACTTGTCCGACGGAAAGCCCAAGATCACTGGCGAGATCGCGCTTCACCCGGATTGCCAAGGTGGGGTTTGCGGCCTTCTCGCTGCTTTCGATATCGGTCACTCCATGCACTTGTGCAATCTGTTGCTCGATCGCCTTGGCAAGACGCGCGAGCTCGCTCGAATCCGGTCCGAGCACGGCAATCTGGATCGGTTTGTTCCACCCCATGGACAGCTCCACGCCAGCTATGGGTCGAATCCGCTGGCGAAGTGCCTGTTCGAGCTCTTTTTGGCTACGTTGGCGCTCCCCGCGCGCCTTGAGCTGTACATTGATGAAGGCGGTATTCTTGCCGTTATTGGTGCCCACTCGGGAGTACACCACGCGCACTTCGGCGAACTCGCGAATCGCGTCCTCTACCTGCGCCACCTTGCTCTCAGTGTAGGCCAAGCTCGATCCAACGGGTGTGGCAAGCCGCAAGGTCAGCTCCGATTCATCCGATGCTGGGATGAACTCGCTGCCGATCAGCGGCACGAGTAGGAAGCTGCCGAAGAAGCTCGCCAGAGCGATGAGCAGGATCTTTCCACGGTGGCGCAGCGACCAAGCCAAGGCGCGTCCGTAGGCATCATGGGCGGCGACTAAGAGGGCCTCAAAGGCATCCATGAGGCGGCGCAGCCAGGGCAGGCGCTTGAAACGGTTCTCTGACGGATCTGCCCAAACGCTCGAGAGCATCGGGTCGAGGGTAAAGCTCACGAAGAGGGACACCAGCACGGCCACCGTCACGGTAATGCCGAACTGATAGAAGAATCGTCCGATGATGCCCCCCATGAACGCCACCGGCAGGAAAACCGCAACGATCGCGAAGGTCGTTGCCATCACCGCCAGGCCGATCTCGTCCGTGCCTTCGCATGCCGCGGTGTAATGATCCTTGCCCATGGCCAAATGGCGGACGATGTTCTCACGCACTACGATAGCGTCGTCGATCAGCAAACCGATGCAAAGAGAGAGCGCCATAAGTGTAAGAAAATTCAAGGTGAAGCCAAAGGCAAGAAGCGCCGTGAAAGTGGCGATCACTGCGATCGGCAGCGTCAAGCCTGTGATGACCGTGCTGCGCCAAGAGTGCAAGAACAAGAAAACGATTAACACGGTGAGCAAGGCACCCTCGACGATGGTGCTCTGGACGTTGTCAACGGCGGCCTTGATGAAACGCGCGTTGTTGGAGAGCACCTGGACCTTGATGTCGGGCGGCAGTTCTTTTTTCAGTTGCGCGACCGCATCGAGGACGCCGCTACCCACCTCGACGGTGTTACTGCCGCGGATCTTGACCATCTCGAGACTGATCGCGCGCTGGCCGTCGACACGGGCGATCGAAGTTTCCTCGGCCTGTGCGTCGGCTACGGCCGCCACTTGATCGAGGTAGATCGGCACTCCCCCCCGCCGCGCCACGATGATGCGTCCAAAAGCTTCTGGGCTCGGCAAACGGCCCTCCACCCGAATCAGCCGCTCTTCGCGACCAAGCGAGACTGAGCCCGCGGGCATGTCTTGATTTTCGGTGCGCAGCGCCGCGATCACCTGCTCTACACCCACACCGAGGGCGCGCATCGCCTCGGGCTTGAGCTGCACTTGCACTTCGCGCTTGACGCCCCCGCTCATGGTCACGGTGCCAACCCCGCGAACGTTCTCCATGCGCTTGCGCGCCAACTGGTCAGCCACCATCGTCAACTCGCGGAGGCTGCGTCGATCGGAACTGAGCGCCACGCTGACCACCGGCTCATCGTCATCGCTGTTGGCCTTGGAGATGTAAGGGTCCTTGGCGTCGCGGGGAAAACTTGGCCGGATCTGCGAGAGTCGGTCCCGCACCTCTTGCATGGCTACATTGATATCGGTCTTGAGATCGAACTCGACGATCACCAGACTGCTGCCTTCGCGTGACCGAGAACGAATGTGGCGCACGCCGTTGACCGGGTTGAGAGCATCTTCGATCTTCTTGGTGAGATCGGTCTCGACCGCCTCAGGCGATGCCCCCGGATAGCCCACCCACACTACCGCGATGGGTATGGCCACATCGGGCATCTGGTCGATCGCCAGCCGTTTGTAGGAAACCAAGCCGAGCACGAGAAGGGCAACCATCATCATGGTGGCAAAGACCGGGTTCCTGATACTAATGCGTGTGATCCACATGGCAGCTTGCCTTTTTTCGGTTGTTCCCCTGGCCCCGGCAGAGAACTGCCGGCACCCTCGTTAGAGCGTCTTGGCAGCAGGCGCCTGAGCTGCGCCCGGTTCATGCGTTGCGGTGGCCATGGAAGTTGCGCCCTTGATCCGCGCCGCTTGACCCTCTTTGATGAGATCGATTTTCCCGGCGAGCACCCAGATTTCCGGCGTCACTCCAGAGGTAACCTCTACACGCCCCTGATTGTGATCGCGCTGTCCTAGGACAAGCGCCCGCCGCACGAGCCTACCGTCCTGCAGCGTCCAAGCGTAAGCCTCTCCCGCTTCTGTGCGGACAGCCGCGGTCGGCAGTGTCGGCACCGGCTGAGTTGCGGCCAGTTCGATGGCGCCGCTGGCGAACATGCCGCCTTTGAGTCGGCCGCCGGGATTGGCAAGCGCGATGTGAACCAGAATCGAGCGCGTGCCCAATTCCGTTGCGGGATTGATTCGGCTGATGCGCCCCCTGAAGCCCTCGCTGCCAAACCCATCGATGCGCAGGTCGACACTCATCCCCGGCTTGAGCAAGGGCACGTCCACAGTCGGCACTGGGGCCTGCATTTCCAACTCGGCTAGATCCACGACGGTATAAACCGGCGCATCGATGTTGACCCGCTCCCCTGCTTGCACATGGCGCCGGGCGACGACTCCTCCTAGAGGCGCGACGATAGTGGCGTCGCGAACGGCGTTGCGGGCAAGTTGCACCTGTGCCTCCCACACCTGCTGCGTCCCGCGATTGGCATCAAAGGCTGTTACAGCGTTGTCGTAGGCGCTCTGGGAGATGAACCCTTGCGCCAGCAGAGCTTCAGTGTTGGCGCGGGTCTTTTCTGCCAGGGCCAGCTGGGCCCGCCCCGATTCTAGGTTGCCCACCTTTTCGGCGAGGCGGGTTTCCAGTTCGGCGGTGTCCAAACGCGCCAGTACCTGGCCGGCTCTCACGGCGTCCCCTTCGCGGGGGCCGAGCATTCTGATTTCGCCGGGAACCTTGGCCTTGATTATCGTCTGGCGCAGGGGCTGGAGGGACCCGGACACCCTGAGTTGTGGCCGTAAGGCCACGAATTCGACGCGCGTGAGGTCAGCAGCCGCGAATTCCAGGGTGACCGGAGCATTTTTCGCCTCCGACCCCGGAGCCTTCTTGCTTGCCCGGGCAACCAGACCGCCCCCCACGAGACCCGCCAGAACCACACCGCTGAGTGCCCAGATCATGCGCTTCTTAGTTAAGATCGCCATCGTCAACTCCCTCCATGTCGTTGCCGGCCAGCCGCCCAGTTGGCTCGCCGTCCGGACCGTCGCGTGCTTGGATGCGGCGGCCCGCTGATTTGGATGGCGCAGATTAAGCGCGATGACTCGAGGCAGAAAGGCGGATGCGACGAATTGCAGATTTCGCGGACTGATTGCCCGTTCCCGGGGACCAGCCGCGGCCAATCCCCCAATGGCATCAGGGCGGCATCGGCGTTTGACAAAGCCGGGGGGCAAGCAGATAATCCCTGCCTTGTTTTTTGCGTAGGGAAGCCCGGTTTCGCCCGCAAATCACCAACGCGAGGGCTGAGCCGAGATTTCCCCTAGTACACCTACGCTCGTACTAGTCCTACAAACTCGGAGAGGAGAACCACCAATGAAGCACGTCCGCACGCTGGGTCTGACCCTAGTCGCCGCCGCCCTGGTTGGCGTCTATGGCTGTGGCAAAAAAGAGGAACCCAAGCCCGCCCCGGCTCCCAAGGCCGAAGCGCCCGCCAAGCCCGAAGTTGTCGTCAAGCTGGGCCACGTCGGCCCCCTGACCGGCCCAATCGCCCACCTGGGCAAGGACAACGAGAACGGTGCTCGTATGGCGGTGGAAGATGCCAACGCCAAGGGCATCGAAATCGACGGCAAGAAGATCAAGTTCGAATTTCTGGGCGAAGATGACCAGGCGGATCCGAAAACAGGCACCGTGGTCGCGCAGAAACTGGTGGACGCCAAAGTGGTCGGCGTGGTGGGTCACTTGAACTCGGGCACCACCATCCCCGCCTCGAAGATCTACAGTGACGCCGGCATTCCGCAGATTTCGCCGTCGGCGACCAACCCGAAGTACACGCAGCAGGGCTTCAAGACCGCGTTCCGTGTGATCGCCAACGACGTTCAGCAGGGTAGCGCGCTGGGCGAGTTTTCGGTCAAAGAACTGAAGGCCAAGAAGATCGCCATCATCGACGACAAGACTGCCTACGGCGAAGGCCTGGCCAACGAAACCCAGAAGGCCGCGGAAGCCCTGGGCGCAAAAGTCGTGGCGCGTGAGTACACCACCGACAAAGCGACCGACTTCAAAGCCATCCTCACCAAGATCAAAGGCAAGCAGCCCGACGTCATCATGTACGGCGGCATGGACGCCCAGGCCGGCCCGATGGTCAAGCAGATGAAGGAACTGGGCATCAAGGCCAAGTTCATCTCCGGCGACGGCGCTTGTACCGCTGAGTGGACCAAGCTTTCCGCCGGCGCCAACGAGGGTCACTACTGCTCCCAAGCGGGTTTGCCCATCGACAAGATGCCCAACGCCAAGGACTTCCAGGACCGCTTCAACAAGAAGTACGGGCAGATTCAGGTTTACGCGCCTTACGCCTATGACGCCACCATGGCGCTCATCGCAGCGATGAAGAAGGCCAACTCGACCGACCCGGCCAAGTACCTGCCCGCGCTGGCCTCGCTGTCGCACGACGGCGTGACGGCCAAGGTCGAGTTCGACGAGAAGGGCGACACCAAGCACGGCCTGATCACCATCTACGACGTCAAGGAAGGCAAGCTCAACGCCCTTTCCATCGTAGGCGGCGCGGCAGCAGCTGCGGCGCCTGCCGCTGCCCCCAAAGCAGAACCGAAGAAATAACGGTCGGTTGCGCAAGCCGCAAAGAAGTATCGGCGGCTCCGCAACAAAAATGTAGCAAAAACGGCGCCTTGAGCGCCGTTTTTGTTATCCTGTCGCCATCCGTTCGTCGATGCTCTGCGGCCAACGGTTCATTCAAACAGAGAATTGCGCGACTTGGTTGTGGAGGAGGCGTAATGGAGATATTTCTCCAGCAGATCATCAACGGTCTGACCTTGGGCAGCGTCTATGCACTGGTCGCCCTCGGCTACACCATGGTCTATGGGATCATCGGCCTCATCAACTTCGCCCACGGCGAGGTAGTCATGGTCGGCGCGATGATTGCCCTGACCGTGGTACAGGCTCTGCTCGGCGCCCAACTCGGGCTGCCGCCGGGCATGGTCATTTTGCTTGGCTTAGCAGTCGCCATTCCGGTATGCATGGCCATCGCCTACACCGCGGAGCGCGTCGCCTATCGTCCACTGCGCTCAGCGCCGCGCTTGGCACCACTCATCACCGCCATTGGCGTGTCGATCGTCCTCCAAAACGTGGCCATGATGATTTGGGGCCGCAATTACCTCACTTTCCCCGACATCGTCAAACCCACGCCTTTTGAATTCGGCGGCGCGTTCATCACCGACATACAGATTCTGATCATTGGCGTGGCCGCGCTAATCATGGCCGGTCTCTTGCTCGTAGTGCACAAGACCCGGCTGGGTATGGCCATGCGTGCCACGGCGCAAAATCAGCAGGTGGCGGGCTTGATGGGCATCGATATAAACACCGTGATTTCTGCCGCTTTTCTAATTGGTGCAGCATTGGCGGCGGTCGCCGGCGTGCTGGTCATGCTCTATTACGGCATCGCCCACTATCACATGGGTTTCATCCTCGGCCTCAAGGCCTTTACCGCCGCGGTGCTGGGTGGCATTGGCAATCTGGGCGGCGCGATGCTGGGCGGCGTGCTGCTGGGCGTGATCGAGGCGTTGGGGGCGGGCTATATTGGCGATTTGACCGGCGGCTTCCTTGGCAGCCACTATCAAGACGTGTTCGCCTTCGCCGTCCTGATCATCGTGCTGGTGTTCCGACCCTCCGGCCTTCTGGGCGAACGGGTCGGTGATCGGGCCTGAGGGGAAAGAACATGCGCTCCTATTTCAAGAAGACCCAGAACCCCGCCGTGCTCTGGGCGGCTGTCGCCGTCATCGGCATCGTTCTCGCACTGGTGCCATTTGTGGCGGCCCTTGGCGGAACCGCGTGGGTGCGAGTGGTGAACTTCGCTCTGCTCTACATCATGCTCGCACTAGGGCTCAACATCGTGGTGGGCTTCGCTGGCCTGCTCGACTTGGGCTATATCGCCTTTTACGCGGTCGGCGCCTACGTGTACGCGTTCCTCGCCTCGCCCCATTTCGGATTGCACCTGCCCTTCTGGGTGATTCTGCCGATTGGAGCAGGCGTCGCTTGCGTCTTCGGCGTGCTCCTCGGAGCACCGACCCTGAAGCTGCGAGGCGACTACCTGGCCATCGTTACGCTCGGGTTCGGTGAGATTGTCCGCATCTTTCTCAACAACCTGAACACGCCGGTCAACATCACCAACGGCCCACAGGGCATAACACTGATCGATCCACTCAGCGTTCCTGGTTTTTCTTTCGGAACGAGGGAGACCGTCCTAGGCATCGATTTGTCCGGACCGCAGAAGTACTACTACCTGCTGGTCATTCTCACCGTCCTGATCATCGGTCTCAACCTCCGCCTGCAGAACTCCCGCATCGGGCGGGCCTGGGAAGCCATTCGCGAGGATGAAATCGCGGCGCGCGCCATGGGCATAAATACCCGCAACATCAAGCTCTTGGCCTTTGCCATGGGCGCGAGTTTCGGCGGCGTCGCTGGGGGCTTGTTTTCGGCAATCCAGGGCTTTGTGAGTCCCGAGAGTTTTGGCCTACTTGAATCCGTCATGGTGCTGGCCATGGTAGTTCTGGGCGGCATGGGCAACATCGGTGGCGTAGTCTTGGGTGCGATCCTCCTCACCATGCTGCCCGAAGCCTTGCGGTTTACCGTCGAGCCACTGCAAATGGCCGTTTTCGGCAGGAAGATCGTGGACCCGGAAACCATTCGGATGCTGATCTTTGGCTTGGCGCTGATTTTGGTGATGTTGTTCCGCCCCGCCGGCTTATGGCCTTCCGCGGTGCGAAAGCGTGAACTCTCGGGAGCGCAGTGATGAGTGAAATCCTATTGCACGCCAAGGGAGTGGGTAAGCGCTTTGGCGGCCTGCAAGCGCTCTCGGAGGTTTCCTTTACCATCCGCCGTGGGGAGATCTACGGATTGATCGGCCCTAATGGCGCGGGCAAGACCACCCTCTTCAACGTTCTTACTGGCATTTACATCCCGGACCAGGGCGGTTTTGAGTTTAACGGCCGCTCCCTCGTCGGCCTCAAACCCAACCAGGTCGCCGAGCAGGGCATCGCGCGGACTTTCCAGAACATCCGTCTATTCGGCAATCTTTCGGCGCTGGAAAACGTAATGATTGGCCGCCATGTGCGCACCAAAGCGGGCGTGTTCGGCGCCATTTTCCGGGATCGCGGCACGCTCGCCGAGGAAGAAGCGATCATCAAACGCGCACATAGCCTCCTAAAATACGTCGGGATTGCCGAACGCGCCAACAGTCTCGCCAGACACCTTTCCTATGGCGACCAACGGCGGCTAGAAATTGCCCGAGCGCTCGCCACTGAGCCTTTGCTCCTGGCATTGGATGAACCGGCGGCGGGCATGAACGCCACGGAAAAGCACGCGCTGCGGAGCCTCTTGGAGTCAATTCGCGCCGACGGCACCACCATTCTTCTAATCGAACACGACATGAGCTTGGTCATGGGCCTGTGCGATCGTGTGCTAGTGCTCGACTACGGCAAGCGCATCGCCGAGGGACCGCCCAGCGAAGTGCAAAACGATTCACGCGTCGTCGAGGCCTATCTGGGCGGCTCGCTAGACGAGGAGGCGGCCGCATGAAGCCCCTGCTGGAACTCAAAGATCTGAAGGTATCCTACGGTGGCATCAAAGCCGTCAAGGGTATCGACTTGGTCGTCAACGAGGGGGAATTGGTTTGCCTTATCGGTGCCAACGGCGCGGGCAAAACCACCACCCTCAAAGCTATCTGCGGCTTGATCAAGGTCGCCGACGGACATGTGCTATACCAAGGCAACAACATCAGCGGCACGCGCTCGTTCCAACTGGTTCGGCGAGGCTTGGCCATGGTCCCGGAAGGGCGCGGCATTTTTGGCCAGCTCACCATCGAAGAGAATCTCGCGATGGGGGCCTATACACGCAGCGACCGTGACGCGGTCAAAGCCGACACCGAGAAGGTATTCGAGCTTTTTCCGCGTTTGCGAGAGCGGCGCAAGCAACCGGCGGGAACGCTCTCCGGAGGCGAGCAGCAGATGCTGGCGATGGGCCGGGCAATCCTCTCCAAGCCCACGCTCTTGCTGCTCGACGAGCCTTCGATGGGCTTGGCCCCCATGATGGTGAAGAAGGTGTTCGAGACCGTGTGCGCCATTTCAGCGCAAGGCGTGACGATCTTGCTCATCGAGCAAAATGCCAAGGTGGCCTTGCAAATCAGCAATCGTGGTTACGTGATGGAGAGTGGCAGCATCACCGTCTCCGGCGAGGCCAAGCAGCTCTTGAACGACCCCAAGGTGCGTGAAGCCTACTTGGGTGAGCAGGCGGCCTAGCCGCCTCGGCGTTCCAAGAGGCTAGGAGCGCGACGGAAATCCCGAGCGCCGCCAAGCGCAGCGGGGGAAGCATCGATCACGTCGACACGCTCCACGCGGGCCAGCGGCGGGCCATGCTGCGCCCAGGCGATGAGCCTTTGCACCGCAGCCGCCTCGCCGCCCACCAACGCTTCCACGGTCCCGTCGCCACAGTTGCGCACCCATCCGACCACGCCAAGTTCCTCGGCTTTGTAGCGCATGCTTTCGCGAAAGCCGACGCCCTGCACGCGGCCGCGGATCAGCAGGCGCTTCGCGTCAG
Organism: Casimicrobiaceae bacterium; assembly: GCA_026646885.1. Taxonomy (GTDB): domain Bacteria; phylum Pseudomonadota; class Gammaproteobacteria; order Burkholderiales; family Casimicrobiaceae; genus JACPUX01. Next base: position 146,108 of record JAPKHK010000008.1, read on the forward strand.
TGGCACTGCTCACCAGCGTTGCTCCAAGAGCAGCAGGCCAAGCATCGTTTTGGCGTCGGTGATGCTACCTTCCCGCATCCAGGCGAGAGCCTCGGCGCGGGTAGCGACCAAGGTTTCCAGGAACTCGCCGTGGTCAGGCGCAGCTTCGGCCACCTTTTCCAGGTCTTCGGCCAAGTAAATCGCGATCTGCTCGTTCGAGTAGGACACCACCGGATGCATGTCGAGCAAATGCCGCCAGCGCAGGGCGCGATAACCCGTTTCTTCGAGCAACTCGCGCCGCGCAGCGGTCAGTGGGTCTTCTCCCGGGTCGAGCTTGCCCGCGGGAAACTCGATCAACACGCGCGCCAAGGGATAGCGGAACTGCCGTTCCAAGAGCAGGCGCCCATCGGGGAGCACGGGGATGACCATCACCGCACCCGGATGGACAATGTATTCGCGCAGCCCTTCGGCCCCGTCGGGCAGGCGCACGGTGTCCTGCTTCACGTCGAGGAGCTTGCCGTGAAAGACGTCGCGCCCAGACACGCGTGTTTCAGTCAGTTTGCTATCATCGGTGTTCATGCCAGCCAGTCCTTGGCGACCAAAAAATCGGTGAGTAAGCGGGCCTCGGGCGTGCCCGCCTGCGGCTGCCAGTCATAGCGCCAGCGCACTTCGCGCGGCAAAGACATGAGAATGGCCTCGGTGCGACCGCCCGATTGCAGCCCGAAGAGCGTACCGCGATCAAGTGCAAGGTTGAATTCGACGTAGCGCCCGCGGCGATAGAGCTGGAATTCCCGTTCGCGTTCGCCAAAAGCCAAGTTTCTACGCCGCTCGACGATGGGAAGATAGGCGCCGAGGAAAGCATCGCCCAGGCTTTGCGCCAGCTCGAAGCAATGCGCAAAACCGCCTTCATTAAAATCATCGAAGAACACGCCCCCTACGCCCCGCGGCTCGCGCCGATGTGGAAGGTAGAAGTAGCGATCGCAGGCTTCCTTGAAATGACGGTATAGCGTGCTTCCAAACGGAGCCAGTGCCTCGTGGCACGCGCGATGGAAGTGGCGGGCATCTTCTTCGAAGCCGTAGACCGGCGTGAGGTCCGTGCCGCCGCCAAACCACCACACCGACTCCTCGCCTGGCTTGTCGGCGCAGAAATAACGCAAGTTGAAATGAACCGTCGGCACGTAGGGATTCCAGGGGTGCAGCACCAACGATATTCCGGCTGCCCGAAAGCCCCGGCCGGCAAGTTCCGGCCGGCGGGCCGTCGCCGTCGGCGGCAGCGCGGACCCATACACGTTGGAGTAGGCCACGCCGCCACGCTCGAAAAGGCCACCTTCCTCGATGATGCAGGTCACCCCTCCGCCGCCTTGCTCGCGCTGCCAGGGATCGCGCAGAAAAGCTCGGCCATCGATTTGCTCGAGCGCCCCCACGAACCTGGTTTGAAGCCCCTGAAGGTACGCCGCAACCGCGGCAACGGCGGTCTCCATGGCGATTCGCCCTCTCAGCCGCGCCCGCGCAGCGCCCGATGACCGATGTCGCGCCGAAACTGCATGCCGGCGAAGTGAATCTCCGCGACCGCCCCGTACGCGCGGCGTTGGGCTGCCCGCAGCGTGTCGCCCAGCGCGGTCACACACAGTACGCGCCCGCCATGGGTGAAAACTTGGCTCTCGGCCAGGCGCGTGCCGGCGTGAAAAACATGGCAATCCTCGGCGGCAACCGGCAGCCCAGTGATGAGGTCGCCCTTTTTTGGATCCTCCGGATAGCCAGCGGCCGCTAGAACCACTCCCAGGCTCGTGCGACGGTCCCATTCCGCTTCGACCCGATCCAGACAACCGTCCGCCGCGGCACTGAGCAACTCCAAGAGATCACTCTTCAGGCGCATGAGGATGGGCTGCGCTTCCGGATCCCCCATACGACAGTTGAATTCGAGCGTGCGCGGATTGCCCCCACCGTCGATCATCACGCCCGCATACAAGAAACCCGAGAACGGCGTGCCCTCGCCGGCCATTCCCGCCACCGTGGGCTGAATGATTTCGCGCATGATGCGCGCATGTACGGCCGGCGTGACCACGGGAGCAGGCGAGTAGGCGCCCATGCCGCCGGTATTGGGGCCTTCGTCCCCGTCGCGCAGGCGCTTGTGATCCTGGCTGGTGGCCAGCGGCAAGACGGTTCTGCCATCGACCAAAACGATGAAGCTCGCCTCCTCCCCCACTAGGCACTCCTCGACGACGACCCGCGCGCCAGCATCCCCCATGCGGTTGCCGATTAACATGGCATCGATCGCCGCCTCCGCCTCGGCGAGGCTCCTTGCTACCACGACCCCCTTGCCTGCGGCCAAGCCGTCGGCTTTGATCACGATCGGCGTGCCCTGTTCCCGCACGTACGCGCGCGCCGCGGCGGCATCGGCGAAACTGCGATAAGTCGCGGTGGGTATGCCATGCCGCGTCATGAATGCCTTGGCGAAGTCCTTCGAGCTTTCCAAGCGGGCTGCGGCTTGGGTGGGGCCGAAAATCCGCAAGCCCTCGGCGCGAAACGCGTCGACAATGCCCGCCGCTAGCGGCGCCTCGGGGCCCACCACGGTGAGGGCGACCTGTTCTTTCTTGGCCAGTTCCAGCCACTCAGTGACATTGCTAGCGAGGGCGTTGACAACCCCGGCTTCGCCCGCCGTTCCGGCATTGCCCGGCGCCACCAGTACCTTGCTGACGCGCGGCGATTGCGCGAGCTTCCAGGCCAACGCATGTTCGCGCCCACCGCTACCGACAACCAGTACCTTCATGCTCGCCTCCCTACTTGAAGGCATACCGTCCGAAAACGAACAGCACGCTGCCGTTATTGATCCCGCCGTTGAGTGTGGGTATGAAGCTCGCCATCAGGCTGGCGTTGCCGTAGCGCAGCGAGGCAACTGGCAAGAGCGCGGGGATGGGAACACCGCCGGCAATGTCGGGGCGCTGCACGATCATGGCCGTGTAGCCCAGGCCGGCCTGCAATCCGTCCCGCGGCCCCCAATAGGTCTGGTAGGCATAGCCCAGATTGAGCTGCACCTTTCTGTGGGATTCGTGAAAGGCCAGGAAAAAGACGCTGTGATTGTCGCCGTCCTGGTCGTCCACCCACTTGCTCCAGCCCAGGCCGAAGGCTTGCTCGTTGAGATCCCGGAGTTTCTCCTCGGTGTAGGTGCTGCGCAGGTGATAGGCATAGCCGCTCACCAGGAGTTCGTCGTCGCCATTCTGGTAGGTGTCGGCCACCCGTCGGCAAGCGCGATCGAGCAGCGACCACAGATCGCCGCATTCAAAGGCCTGCGCCGTGCCCACAAACGCGGCCAGCAGCAGCCCGCCAAACATGCGCAACTTCAATTGCCACTCCCAAGTGTTGTGTGTTGAGTGAAACCCCGGCGCCTGCGGAAATCGGCAGGAATTCTCGGTTCCTCAATGGCGAAAATGCCGCGCGCCGGTGAACACCATGGCGATGCCGCGCTCATCGGCGGCCGCAATCACCTCTTCGTCCCGCATGCTGCCACCTGGCTGAATCACCGCGCGAGCCCCGGCATCGATGACGACATCCAGGCCGTCGCGGAACGGAAAGAACGCATCCGAAGCAACCACCGAGTTGGCCAGGCTGAGGCCGGCATTCTGCGCCTTGATCGCCGCAATGCGCGCCGAGTCGACGCGACTCATCTGCCCGGCGCCGACACCAACCGTTTGCCCGCCCTTGGCAAATACGATGGCGTTTGATTTCACATACTTCGCCACTCGCCACACGAACAGCAGATCGGCAAGTTGCTCCCGCGTGGGAGCGAGGCGGGTAACGACCTTAAGCTCCGCGGCCGCGACATTGCGCTCGTCGGGTGACTGCACCAGAAGTCCCCCACCCACGCGCTTCAGATCATAGGGGTTGCCGATTCGCGCCAGGGGCACCTCGAGGACGCGCACGTTGGCCTTCTTGGCGAGATGGTCGAGCGCATCGGCCGTATAACCGGTGGCGATCAGAACTTCCATGAACTGCCCCGACACGGCTTCCGCAGTAGCGCGGTCGACCGGTTGATTGAAGGCGATGATGCCGCCGAAGGCCGAAGTGGGGTCGGTCGCGAAGGCCTTGCGGTAGGCTCCGGCGAGGTCGCGGTCGATCGCCACCCCGCAGGGATTGGCGTGCTTGACGATCACACAAGCCGGCGCATCGAATGTCTTGACGCATTCCCAGGCTGCATCGGCGTCCGCGATGTTGTTGTAGGAGAGCTCCTTGCCTTGATGCTGGCGGTAGTTGGCGATGCCGCCCGCGACCGGCGACTCATCGCGATAGAAGGCGGCCCGCTGATGGGGATTCTCGCCATAGCGAAGGTCTTGCACTTTCGCCACCTGCAGATTGAAGCAATCGGGAAAGGCGGCGGTCTTGCCGCCATTCTCGTCGCGCGCCGTGAGCCAGTTGCTGATGGCGCCGTCGTAGGCCGCGGTGTGCGTGAAGGCCTTGCGTGCGAGTTTGAAGCGGGTCGCTTCCGACAGACATTTCCCCGAGGCGCGCAACTCGTCGAGGAGCGTGGGGTAATCGGCTGGGTCGACGACGACGCCGACATGCCGGTAATTCTTGGCCGCCGCGCGCAGCATGGCCGGGCCGCCGATGTCGATGTTCTCGATGGCGTCCTCGAGCGAACACTCCGCGTGCGCCACGGTCTGGCGAAAGGGGTACAGATTCACCACAACGAGATCGATCGGGGGTATGCCGTGCGCTTCGAGTTGCGCACGATGCTCTGCCGAGTCTCGCCGCGCCAGGATGCCCCCATGCACCTTAGGATGTAGGGTCTTCACGCGGCCGTCGAGCATTTCTGGAAAGCCGGTGTAATCGCCGATCTCGGTTACCGGCAAACCGGCTTGCGCGAGGAGTTTGGCCGTGCCCCCGGTGGACAAGAGCCTGATGCCCAAAGCGGCGAGGCTCTGGGCGAATTCCACCAGCCCGGTTTTGTCGGAGACGCTCAACAGCGCCTGGGAAACGTTCGCGCTCATGAGCTTCACTTGATGTCGTAGAGCCGGATCTTGGAACGCAAGGTGTTGCGGTTCATGCCCAGCATCGCCGCGGCATGCGTCTGGTTACCTTCGGCACGCTTCATGACATCGCTGATCAGCGCCCGTTCGGCGTGACCGATGACCAGTTCATAAAGCCCGCTGGGAACCTCGCCGTCGAGGCGGCGAAAATAGTCGTCCAGAGAACGCTCGACGCACTTGGCGATCTCACTTTGACCGTGATTGGCGATTCTATTGTTCACGCTGCCAGGCCCTCCCTTGCCTCCAAATCTTTTTCCCAAACCGGCGCCGCGGCATCCTGCAGGCGCTCGAAGAACTGCCGGATCGCCGCCATCTGCGCGGCACTGCTAGTCAGTTCGTTGATCGCGCGCCGAAACGCGGCCGCGCCGCTGATACCTTTGACATACCAGCCGATGTGCTTGCGCGCCACCTTCACGCCGGTCGCCTCGCCATAAAAACGATAGTGATCGTCCAAGTGCTCCACCAAGAGTGCCGCGATTTCGCCAAGAGTCGGCGGCGCGAGCTTCTCGCCGGTGCGCAGATAGTGGTCGATCTCTCGGAAGATCCAAGGGCGGCCCTGCGCCGCCCGTCCCACCATCAGACCATCGGCGCCCGTGTATTCGAGAACCGCCCGCGCTTTCGCTGGCGAGTCGATGTCGCCATTGGCGATCACCGGAATCGACACACTGCGCTTGACTTCGCCGATGGTGTCGTATTCGGCTTGGCCTTGGTATTGGTCGGCGCGCGTGCGCCCGTGGATGGCCAGCGCTGCGATGCCCAGTTCTTCGGCAATGCGCGCCACACGCAGCGCGTTGCGATGACTGCGATCCCAGCCGGTTCGAATCTTGAGCGTCACGGGAACACCTGCAGGACTCGCAGCCCCGACCACTGCCGCGAGTATGCGCGCAACCAAGTCCTCGTCCTTGAGCAGAGCCGAGCCGGCCTGAACATTGCAAATCTTCTTCGCCGGGCAGCCCATGTTGATGTCGACGATCTGGGCACCCTTGGCAATGTTGTAGCTCGCCGCATCGGCCATCATTGCCGGATCAGCGCCGGCGATTTGTACCACCTTGGGCTCCACTTCACCGTCATGGTTGCCCCGGCGCAGGGTCTTCTCGGAGCCCCAGAGCAAAGAGTTCGAGGCGACCATCTCCGACACCGCGAGCCCCGCCCCGAGCCGCTTGCACAGCTGGCGAAACGGCCGGTCGGTCACACCTGCCATGGGCGCGACAACCAAGTTGTTGCGGAGCGTGTAGGGTCCGATGCGCATGCAAGAAGACTGCCGAGGAAAGGGAGCGAATTATAGCGCGACTCGCCCACTTCGGCGCGCGCATTATGCGAATTGCATGATCTTGGCGATGCGCGCGGGCGATCACCACCCGTGGTTTGCTGCAGGGCTGGCAAGCCGGTGCAGGCGCCGCGAAACGCCGAACAACTCCACGCCTTTGTCTCGAAGCCTGGTCGCGACGGTGTGGCCAAGCCCAAACAACCGCTGAAGCCGAATGTCGTCAACGCCGCACCCCAGCGACCGCGCCGTGACGGCTTTGCAAACATCGAAGCAGGTGCTCACTGCCCGGCACGCGAGGCCCGCCGTCACGCAAGATACCGCCCCCGTTCGAGGCCATCGCGCAGGCCAAGGCTCTAGCTCCGCCGCGCAACCGGATGCTTAGCGTCACATTTGCCCGAGCGGATCATGCGTCGCCATCGGCGCGGGCCGCGCCCACGTCTCGGATGGGCGGCCGCCGCAAGACACAAACAGCGTGCGCGCGCGAGCTGGTGCTCAGCGAGCGGCATCCCGGCGAATGGCCTCGACCTCCGCGACGCTCTTGGGGGCGTCGGCGGTGAGGTTATGCGTACCGGCGGCGGTGATTAGGATGTCGTCTTCAATGCGCACGCCGATGTTCCAGAAGCGCTCATCGACATTCTCAGCCGGCCGGATGTAGCAGCCGGGCTCGACGGTCAGCACCATGCCCGGGGCGAGCGTAACGGATTTGCCACCTTCGCGGTACGCGCCGGCATCATGCACGTCCAGACCCAGCCAATGTCCGGCGCGGTGCATATAGAAGCGCTTGAAATCGCCGGCTTCCATGACGCCCTCGAGCGTGCCCGAACACAAGCCCAGATCGATCAAGCCCTGGGCAATCACTCTTTCGGCAACCGCGTGGTAATCGTGGAAAGGCTTACCCGGGCCGAGCGCCGCGATGCAGGACTCCTGGGCGGCAAGCACCAGCTCATATACGGCACGCTGCGGGCCTGTGAAGGCTCTGCCCACAGGAAACGTGCGCGTGATGTCCGAAGCATAGCCATGGAGCTCACAGCCCGCGTCGATGAGCAGGAGGTCGCCCTCGGACATCAGGCGATCGTTGGCGCGATAATGCAGAACGCAGGCATTGGGCCCGCTGGCAACGATTGAAGGATAGGCGGGCGCCAGGGCGCCATGACGCAGAAACTCGTGAGCAAGCTCCGCTTCCACTTGATACTCGTGCCAGCCCAAGCGGGTGCGCGCCATGGCACGGCGATGCGCGCCCACGGATATTTCCGCGGCGCGCTGCATCAGCGCGATTTCCTCCTCGTCCTTCAAGAGACGCATGCGATCGAGCAAATCCCGGACGTCGTGCACCACGGCAGGCGCGCTGATACCCGTGCGCGCTTGAGCACGCACGCCGTTGAGGGCAGCGATGATGCGCGCGTCCCAGCCCGCATCGAGCCCGAGCGGCGTAAACACTCTCGGCTGATCGGCCATCAGCTTGGGGAGCGACTCGTCGAGCGCGCCGATGGCCTGCGCCTCGTCGAAACCGAAAACCTCCCGGGCCGCTTCTGGGCCATGGCGAAACCCGTCCCAGACTTCGCGCTCAGCGTTCTTTTCCCTGCAGAACAGGATCGACCGCGGCACCTCCCCCGCGATCATCACCAACACCGCCTCGGGCTCGCCGAACCCGGAGAGATAGTGGAAATAGCTGTCGTAGCGATAGGGAAAATGCGAGTCGCGGTTACGCACGGTTTCCCGTGCCGTGGGAATGACCGCGATACCGGCCCCCATGGCGGCCATCAGGCGGGCGCGGCGAGAAGCGTGGGTTCCAGTGCGTACGGCGGGTAGCGATGCAGTCATGAATTCTCACCGGGGTCAATGAAGAAAGTAATGCGGCCGGCCTCATCCGCCGAGCAGTGCTTCTGTGCGTGGCCATCCGACGCCGTTTCCCAAGCATTCCCCCGGGGAACTGCCGTCGGAGATGCGCACATTATAAACGCGGCGCCAGGCCGCCGTCCCCTGCCGCTGGATGCTCGGCTTGCTGGCTTCCCCCGCGGACGCGACCGCGGTCAATTCTTGGGCTTCCTGGCCCGCTGGGCTAAGATTACGAAATGACGCAGCTCGGTCGCCTCCGCACCTCGTCCCCCTTGCGCTTGGAAAAGCGGGCACTGCGCTCGCGCGTTCTCGCCAAGCGCGACGCGCTGCCAGCCATCGAGCGGGCGGCGGCGAGCAGCGTGATTTGCGCGACACTGGCAGAGCTTCCGGATTTCCGACAGGCGCATTGTGTCTTGCTCACTCTGCCCTTTGGCAGCGAAACCGACACACGCCCGCTGGTGGAGCATGCGCTGCAGGCAGGCAAGCGGGTGCTGCTGCCCCGTGTTGACCGCCCAGCCCGCATGTTGGAACTTCGCCGCATCACCAATCTTGCCCAAGACATCGCCCCAGGGCAGTGGAACATTCCGGAGCCGCGACCGGAACATTGCGCGCAAGCAGCCGCCGAAGAGGCCGAGTGGGTTCTGGTACCTGGCGTTGCCTTCGACACTCAGGGGGGGCGCCTCGGTTATGGTGGTGGCTTCTACGATCGCCTGTTGCCGCTCTTGCGGCCGCAGGTATCTCGGGTAGCCGCTGCCTTCAGCCTGCAACTGGTCGACCAGGTGCCGCGAGGCAAACATGACCTTCCCGTCGACCGCATCGTTACCGAATCGCGAACCATTTTTGCCCACCCCCATCTGGAAAGCTCCCCATGAGTGCACAAATCATCGACGGCAAAGCCATCGCCGCCGTTGTTCAATCCGAATGCGCGGCCCGCGCCGCTGCCCTCAAGGCACGCAAGCTTCATCCCGGTCTGGCGGTCATCATCGTCGGCGAAGATCCCGCTTCGCAAGTCTATGTGCGCAACAAGATTCGCGCCTGCGAAGCCGCCGGTTTTCACTCCAAGCATCGCGCCCTGCCGGCGAGCACTACCGAGGGCGAGCTCTTGGCAGTGGTCGCCGAACTCAATGCCTCGCCCCAGGTTCACGGCATCTTGATGCAACTGCCCTTGCCCAAGCACATCGATAGCCATCGCATCCTCGAAGCCATCGACCCGCGCAAGGATGTCGATGGTCTGCATAGCGAAAACGCCGGCCTGCTCGCCCAAGGCAGTCCGCGCCTCGTGCCCTGCACGCCGGCGGGCGTGATGCGCATGCTGCAAGTTGCAGGAATCAACCCCTGGGCGCAGCACGCGGTGATCATCGGCGCCAGCAACTTGGTCGGCAAGCCATTGGCGCTCCTCCTGCTCAAGGCGGGGGCCACGGTGACGATCTGCAACTCCAAGACCCGCGATCTCGGTCACCACACGCGCCACGCCGACATCCTGGTAGCCGCGGTTGGCAAACCTAAGTACATCACCGGAGATATGGTCAAGCCAGGGGCCGTGGTCATCGATGTCGGAATCAACCGCGGTACCGACGGCAAGCTCGTGGGCGACGTCGATTTCGAGGCCGCACGCGCCGTAGCCGCCCACATCACGCCCGTGCCCGGTGGCGTGGGACCAATGACCATCGCCATGCTGCTCGCCAACACCTTGGATGCGGCAGAAGCGGCCGCGGCTGGCCGATAGAGATCTCGCGGCTGCTTTGGGCTCGGACAATACCCAGTGAGAGCCGCGAGAATTAACCTTCACGTCTACCAATTGCTCAGGGCGGCCCACGGACAGCCGACCAAAATGCTCGATCGGGTGCTTCGATCCATAGCTAACAAGCTTCCCCAGGACGTCTTGCATGTGGAGGAGCGCGGGTGGTTGCCGCGCGCGCAAGAAGACCATGCCCTGCTGAGAGCAAAGCGCGCGCGCGTCGTGGCCACGAGGGTGAGGCTGCTGGCCTGGCTATTTCTCGCACTTACCCCAGCATGGGTGCTCGTAGAGTATTTCGCTCTTCCCGTTGATCTGTGGCTGGGCCTGAGTGCGGCACGGCTGGCCGTGGTGGTCGCCTTCATGGGCCTGCTGCTGGCCTTGCGTACCGAGGGCGACCGCCCTTGGCCCAGTGCCCTTGCCTTGGCAGGGCTCTTTCTGGTTCCGACCGCGTTTTATCTTGCAGCCGCTTTACTCCTGGGCCGACAAGACTGGTCTGGGCTCGCCCAGGCCGTGGTCGCGACCCACACCTTCTTTCCGCTACTGCTCGTCGCGGGCATCAGCTTGTTTCCCTTGACCGTGAAGGAATCCTTGGGGCTGGCCATCCCCATCTTGCTCGCTCGAACCGTGGTGATGTGGCGAGTGGAAAACCCTGGCGACCTCTACGCGCTGCTGGGTGCCCTGTGGTTTTTGAGCTTGATCGCTGGCGTGGGCATCCTCGCCGCCGCAAGCCAACTCAGCTACTTTGTGGTTTTGTTGCGCAAATCGATTCGCGACCCGCTCACCGGAGCCTTCTCACGCGCAGCGGGCGAAGAGCTGCTGGAATTGGAGTTCGGTATAGCCGCGCGCGGCGGAAGACCCATCAGCGTCGCGTTCATTGATCTCGATCACTTCAAGGCGGTGAACGACCGTTTTGGGCATGATGCCGGCGACCGGATTCTCGCCCAAGCGGCGCGAGCCATCACCGGCGTGCTGCGCACCACCGATGTGCTGGTGCGCTGGGGAGGCGAGGAGTTCCTGGTGATTCTACCCGGCACCGCGTGTTCGCAGGCCATGGTGGGTCTAGACCGCCTCCGCTTGGCAGGCTTTGGGCACCGACCCGATGGCCAAGCCCAAACCGCCAGCATCGGCATAGCCGAGCGCGCGGCCGATTCCCTCGGTCGCGCCTTGCGGCTCGTCGAGCTGGCCGACCGGCGCATGTATCAAGCCAAGGCCGCGGGCCGCAATCGCCTGGTCGGCTGCGTCCCGTCTCAAAACTGCCCGGAACACCCACCATGATGCCCAAGGAGCGGACAAACTGCGATCGAGGCATAGGCGTTCTCGGTGGCACTTTCGATCCCGTGCATCTGGGTCATCTGCACGCCGCTGCCGCGGTGCGCGCAGCCCTGGGTCTAACCGAGGTGCGGCTGATCCCGGCAGCGACGCCGCCGCATCGCGCGCCACCAAGAGCCAGCGACCAAGACCGCGCGACGATGGTCGCGCTGGCGGTGCGCGACTTCCCCGGGCTCGTCTCGGACGCACGCGAACTGCACCGCCCCGGCAAGAGCTTCACCATCGATACCCTTCACGAGTTGCGTCAGGAACTGCCTCATTGCCCGATCTACCTGATCCTGGGCACGGACGCATTCGCTGGACTGACTGGCTGGCATCGCTGGCGCGAACTCACCGCGTTCGCCCACCTGGTGGTGATCGACCGCCCGGGGACCGATCTGCCCGAGCTTCCCGAGGCACTGCGCAGTTGGCTCACCCAGCGGCGTGGCGATCTGCCAGCAAAGGCCCCGGCAGGCCAGGTGTTCTTCCTCAACGTCCCCCCCCACCCCATCACGGCAAGCAACGTCCGGGCGCGGCTGGAGCGCGGCGAAACCGTGACCGATTTGCTTCCCGCCTCCGTTCTAGCTTATATTCGGGCGCATCAACTCTACCAGCGGCAGGCGGATGGCAGCACGGAAGCTTGAGAGCATCGCGATTGCGGCGCTCGAGGATATCAAGGCGAAAGACATCACCGTTCTCGACGTGCGCAGGCTGACTTCGCTCTACGACACGCTGGTCATCGCCAGTGCCGATTCCACCCGCCAAGTAAAAGCGCTTGCCGACCATGTGGTCGAAAAGTTCAAGGAAGCCGGAGTTTCGATCATCGGCGTCGAAGGCGAGCAGACCGCCGAATGGATACTCGTGGACGCCGGGGACATCGTGGTGCATGTCATGCAACCCGCGGTGCGCAGCTACTACAACCTCGAAGAGTTGTGGACCGCGCCCGCGACGCGGCGCGGCAGCAAAGCCGCTGCCTGAACCGAGTGCGGCCAAATGAGGCTGCGCATCATTGCCCTAGGCACGCGGCTGCCGGGATGGATGAACGAAGGCTACGCCGACTACGCGCGCCGTTTCCCGCGAAATTGGCCTCTGGAACTCATCGAACTACGTCCCGAGAATCGCGGCGCTGCGCGCAGCAAGGGTCAAGTCCTCGCCGCCGAGGCGGCCCGGATCGAGTCGGCCTGCGGCAGCCAGAACCTTCGCGTGGTCCTCGATGAGACGGGCGCCCTTTGGAGCACGGCGGCGTTGGCCCAGCAGCTCGCCGCCTGGGATGGCGCCGGGCAGCGAGCCGATTTCGTGATTGGCAGCGCTGACGGCCTAGCCCCGGAAATCAAGTCGCGTGCGGCGGCGCTTTGGTCCCTTGCAGCCGGCACCTTGCCGCACGGGCTCGTACGGGTCGTGCTCGCGGAACAGCTCTATCGAGCAGTGAGCCTGCTGCACGGCCACCCCTACCACCGCGCCTAGCGCCATGGATAACCCCGTCGTCTACCTCGCATCGCGCAGCCCCCGAAGGGCGGAGCTCCTGACGCAGATCGGAGTAATGCCCGATCTGTCGCTGCTGCAAGACGCGCGCGAGGCCGATGAAACTCCGCGCAGCGGAGAAGCGCCGGCAGAGTACGTCCGCCGCCTGGCGCGAACCAAGGCGGCGCTCGCTTGGCACCGGCTGACCAAGCGCGGTCTCCCCCTGCGGCCGGTGCTCGCCGCTGACACTGCGGTCGCTGTGGGGGAGCAGATTCTTGGCAAGCCCGTAGACGCTGCCGACGCCCGGCGCATGCTTGCGGCGCTCTCGGGCACGCAGCACGAGGTGCACACGGCAGTCGCGCTGCGCACAATCTCCTCGCTCGAAGTCGCCAGTTCGAGGAGCATGGTCAGCTTTCGCCCGATCACTGCTGACGAAATCGACCGCTATATCGCCACCGGCGACCCCTTCGACAAAGCCGGAGCGTACGGAATCCAAGGCCGGGCGGCGGTGTTCGTGAGCCACCTGGAAGGCAGCTATACGGGAGTGATGGGCCTACCCCTATTCGAAACTGGGGCGCTTCTCGCCCGAGCCGGAATTCCTGTCATCTAGCGAAGGTTATCGTGAGCACCGAAATCCTCATCAATGTCACGCCACAGGAGACACGCGTCACCGTGCTCCAGCAAGGTGTAGTGCAAGAACTGCATATCGAGCGAGCCAGCGCTCGCGGTCTGGTCGGCAATATATATCTTGGGCGAGTTTGCCGAGTTCTGCCCGGCATGCAATCCGCCTTCGTGGAAATCGGCCTGGAACGAGCCGCTTTCCTGCACATCGCCGATATCTGGGAAAACCGGCAGCACGCCGAAGCACGGCCCATCGAGAAGATTCTATACGAGGGTCAGTCGCTTCTGGTGCAAGTCATCAAGGATCCGATCGGCTCCAAGGGCGCTCGGCTTTCGACGCAGATCAGCCTGGCCGGGCGCCTGCTGGTGTATCTTCCACAGGACTCGCACATCGGAATCTCACAGCGTATCGAGGACGAAACCGAGCGCCAGGCGCTGCGCGAGCGCATGCAGCAGATCTTGCCTGAAGGCTTGGTCGGCGGCTTCATCATCCGCACCATGGCCGAAACCGCCACCGACCATGAACTCAGGGCCGACATCGAATATCTCACGAAGCTTTGGAGCGACCTGACCCAGAAAGCAAGGAGTTCGCCTCCCCTCACCCTGATTTACCAGGATCTGTTGCTGCCGCAGCGGGTGCTGCGCGACTTCGTCACCGAAGAAACCACCCGGATTCTGGTCGATTCACGTGAGACGCATCAGAAGATGCTGGAGTTTGCGACGCTTTACACGCACGACGTACTCGAGCTCATTCAGCACTATTCGGGGGAACGCCCGCTGTTCGACCTCTATGGCGTAGAAGACGAAATCGAAAAAGCGCTGACCCGGCGCGTGGAACTCAAGTCCGGCGGCTACCTGATCATGGATCAGACCGAGGCGATGACCACCATCGACGTCAACACCGGTGCCTTTGTCGGCGGCCGCAATTTCGATGACACCATCTTCAAGACCAATCTGGAAGCGGCTCAAGTCATCGCCCGCCAGCTGCGCCTGAGGAACCTTGGCGGCATCATCATCATCGATTTCATCGACATGGAAAACGGCGAGCATCGCCAGTCGGTGCTGGACGAGTTCAGGAAGGCACTGGAGCTCGACCGCACGCGCCTCACCGTGAACGGCTTCACCGCATTGGGCTTGGTGGAAATGACTCGCAAGCGCACGCGCGAAAGCCTCGCGCACGTGCTGTGCGAGCCCTGCCCAGTGTGCCACGGGCGGGGCGAACTCAAGACTCCGCAAACGGTTTGCTACGAAATTCTGCGGGAGATTCTGCGCGAAGCGCGGCAGTTCAATGCCAAGGAATTTCGCATTCTGGCCTCGCAAGCCGTAATCGATCTCTTTCTCGACGAGGAATCGCAAAGCCTCGCACAACTCTCGGACTTCATCGAGAAACCCATTTCACTGCAAGTCGAAACCCTCTACAACCAGGAGCAGTACGACATCGTCCTGGTCTAGCACGCGCGTGGTCGTGCCTACCAACACCCGAAAAAAAGCCGGCGCAGGGGCCGGCTTTTTGGCGAAGCGAGTCAGATCACAGGGACAAGATGTGCTTGACCATCGTCTTGATGTCGTCGTCCTTCACCGCGGCGTTCGGCGGCATAGGCACTTGACCCCAAACACCCGAACCCCCTTTCTTGACTTTGCCGGCCAGCTTGTCGGCAGCAGCCGCGTCACCCTTGTATTTCTTGGCAACGTCTTTGTAGGACGGGCCGACGACTTTCTTGTCGACCTGATGGCAGGCCATGCAGCCGGATTTGGTGAGCAATTCTTGCGGCGTGGCGGCAGCGGCACCGCCGGCAACCAGCGCACCCGCAACCAGAGCGACCAGAGACAACTTCATTTGAGACTCCCGAGAGGATGTTTCGAAGAAAAAACCGCGCGTGATCATAGCTGAAAAAACCTTCCAGCGCCAGAACTTATGCCCAGGTTGTGATGCGGGCCAATTCCTGGCAATGGCGTCAAGCTGCGTTCGCGCTCAAGCCCATAACGTCCAAGAACCCGGAAAGGTTAACGACCGGTGGCGCGCAGACGCCTTCGCGGCAAACCCAGGCCGTGGCGCAGGGCGGGGTAGGCCCGCGCGGGGCGGGCCCTGGTCCGGGCTGGTCACTCAAAGCGATCGCCACAATCCCCGGCCGGTAGAGCGGCAGGGCGCGCAACCAGGACGCAACCTCGTCGCGAGGGCCCCGCAGCCAGGCCAGGGTAACCGGCTCGCGCCATTCCAGCATCGCGGACAACAGCGCGCCTTGTCCCTCGAAGTGCTCTTCCTGGCGTGGCGCCAGGGCTTGGAGGATCTCCTGCGCCGCATCTGCGTACTGCCTCGTTCCGGTGAGCTGCCCAAGTCGCAGCAGTGCACGCGCGAGCACCCCGTTGCCAGAAGGGGTGGCCTGATCGAAGCCGGTGCGCATGCGGGCAAGGAGGGTCTCATGCTCGGCGGCGGTAAAGAAGAAGCCCCCCCCATCGTCGCCACGAAACTGCGCCAGCAAAACCCCCGTCACTTCCAGGGCAAAGTCCAGATCGTCCTGCCGGAAATCGGTCTCCATCAACTCCAGGCTGGCTTCAAGCAAAAAGGCGTAGTCATCGAGATAGGCGGTGACGCGTTCGCCCGTCGGCTGTGCCGTGGCCAGGAGTCTGCCGTTGCACCAAGCCTGCTGCCGCAGCGCCGCGTAGGCCTGCCGCGCCAGAGCCAACCAGTCTGAGCGCCCGAAAACCCGCGCGGCCCGAGTCAAGCCGGTGATGGTCAGCGCGTTCCATGCGGTGAGCAGCTTCTCGTCCAGTCCCGGTCGGACACGCCGATCGCGCAACGCCTTGAGCCGGTGCTTGATCGAAGCAAGCGCGGCCAGTACCTCGCCGGGACTCTTCCCGGATCGCTCAGCCAGAGTTTGCGCGCTTTGCCTGCTCCGCAGATGCCAGGCGCACCCTTCGAAATTCGGCGACCCCTCCCACCCCCAATGTTGGGCGGCTAGGGCGTAGGACGGCGCATCCAGCGCCGAATGCAACTCCTCTGGAGCCCAGACGTAGTACCGGCCTTCCTCGTGCTCCGAATCGGCGTCCAGGCTGGAATAAAACAGCCCCTGCGCAGAGCGCATCTCGGCCTGGAGCCAGTGGACGACTCCTTCGGCAGCCTCGCGAAAGACTCGGTCCCCGTCGAGCGCAAAGGCATCAGCATATAACCGCAGCAGCAGCGCGTTGTCGTAGAGCATCTTCTCGAAGTGCGGGATCTCCCAAAATCCGTCCACGCAATAGCGGAAGAACCCACCACCAAGGTGGTCACAAAGACCACCTTCGGCCATGCGGCGCAGCGAAAAGCACACCGCCTCGCGCAGCTTGTCGTCACCGGCAAGCACCGCCGCGCGCAGGCAGAACTCCAACTCCGGAACCCGGGGGAATTTCGGCGCGTGACCCAGTCCGCCGTGCTTCAGATCAAAGGCGGCAAAGAACTTCGCTCGGGCAGCGCTCACCATGGCGTCCGGCAATTCGCCCTCGCCGCGGTGCTCGGCGAGTTGGGCCAAAGCATGGCGCACCGCTTCTCCTGTCGCGCGCAGGTCCGCGGTGCGCCCGGCATAGGCTTCGGAAACCCGGGTCAAGACCTGGCGAAAGCTCGGCATTCCCAAGCGTGGTTCGCTCGGGAAATAGGTGCCGCTGAAGAATGGCGCCTGATCGGGCGAAAGGAAGATCGTAAGCGGCCAGCCGCCTGGCTGTCGGGTCAGCAATTGATGTGCCGCTTGATAGATTTGGTCCAGATCCGGCCGCTCTTCGCGATCGACCTTGATGCTGACGAAACTCTGATTCAACTGAGCGGCCGTCGCTTCGTCCTCGAAAGACTCCTTGGCCATGACGTGGCACCAGTGGCAGGCCGCATAGCCGATGGACAGCAGGATCGGCTTGCCTTCGCGCCGCGCTATCGTGAATGCTTCGGGACTCCAGGCATACCAATCAACCGGATTGCGTGCGTGCTGGCGCAAATAGGGGCTACTTGCATTGGCCAGGCGGTTCTTGTTCATGCTCCTTGGGTGCTCCGGCGTGCGCGAAGTTCACTCGAGGTCGCAGGCCACCCGTTCGAAGTCGGCACCACGCTGTAGCGGCCGTGTCAGGCGGTACACCGCCCCCGTAGTGCCACCGCGCGTTTGCAGGCGACGACCGGGGTTGAACACTCGCAGAGGGAGAATCAGCGACAGGGGTTCCGCCGCGGTCTTGGGCAGTAGGATCGCCGGCAAGTTGGTTTCCTGCTTGAGTAGCGAGCCCACGGGGATGAGGTCCAGTGCCTTTGGCTCACCCGGCCAGCTCATGATGACAATTTCGAGTTCGCCTCGCTCATTCAGACCCAGGCGCTTGACCCACCCTGGGCTGCGATGTCCGCGTTCATCCCGCCAGACCGCCAACTGGTCGATTTGCCAGGCGATTTCCGGATGTGGCTTGGCATGCAGGACGCAACCCTCGGGTCCGATGTTCCCGCGCCACGGCGTCCAGGGCCAGGCGCGGTCGGCATGCTCGCGCTCTCGATCATAGCCCGTGACCACGGTGAAGGTGGCCAGCTGCTGAGCATTGCGGTAACTGGCGCGGGACTGCGCCTCGACCGTGGCAAAGGTCTGGCCACCGATGCGAAAGTATGCGCCGGGCAGCCCCCCGGTCGACACCGCCAGGGACACTTCAGTCAGACCTGCCACGCCACGCCCCCGATAAGTGCACCAATGCCGCTGCAAATGCTCCAGCAGCGCGATGCAGGTCTCGACCGAGCAGTCCGCCCCCAGCCCCAACTCGGCAGGCACTGCCCCGCTCTTGAGGCGGCGCAGCCGCTTGTCGATGCTGGCGTTGAGTTTGTCCGTAGTGGCGTAGCGAACAGCCTGCGGATCGCTGGCCGCCCCCGGGATCGGCTGAGTCAGCCCGTGTGCCGCTTTGAGATCGACCATGAAGACCACCTCCCCCGCCGGAGGCTCCTGCGCCACAGGTCGTAGTTTGCGCGCCCAGCGCTCCAGCCACCGGTCGGTAAGCTCGAGTTGCCGCGGTGTGAGGCCGAATGGGTCAGCGCCACCGATCAGCAGGGCGTGAGCGTAGGTCGAATAGCAAGAGACAGTGCCGGCGACAGAGATGAGCTTGTCCTTCACCATATTGTCGGCGCATTGCAGCATCTCAGCGAAGCGGAAGTAGGCATGCAATTCCGGCCAATAATCCTTGGGCGGGTTCTGCCGCGCCAGCCCGTACACCAAGGCGAGTTGCTTGCCGACATAGAGCCCGCGCTGGAGGATGTTGGGTGCGTACGGCTGGATGCTCGGTTCACCTTCGAGCAGCGGCTTGATGCAAAGGGAGAACTGCCCCCAGAGCCTATGCCAGAGGTCGCGCGCCAGTGCAAAATGCGCCAGCTCACCGCTGGCGAAGGGCAGCGGCTTGTGCATGAAACGCTTGCATAAATCCTCGTGCAGGAACTGCACCGGCTCGCGCAGCGTCTCCGCGATCTTCGCTCGCTCCACGCCGTCAAGGGGCACTTCGGCCAATGACCGCAGTTGCGCTTGCAGCATCTCCGCCGCGCGCTGGACGTTGGTGAGCGGCACCTCCATCAACCACTTGCGACAGCCTTTGCTGTCGAAAAAGGCTGGCGGTCCAACCCTGGGGCTAACGGGTCCTTGGTTCACGCGCACCTCACACGGATCCGCCCAAGCCACGCACAAAGCGGCCGGAGCGGGCGCGACGGCGAATCCGCAATCCGGTCGCAACCGACTTGGTCAATGGCAAGGGGGCGAGGAGCAAGAGCACCTAACGCGCCCCTTGGGCCAGGCGCTCTGCCAGATCGGCGCGCAGGCGCCGCACAAATGCCTCGGGTAGAGTTCTTTGCCCCGCGGGGCGCTGCGCGGCCCCCCAAACCGGGGCCGGGAAATGGCTGTCGTCCGCAAATCGCGGAATCACATGCCAATGCAAGTGCGGCGTCAAGTTGCCCAGGCTCGCGAGATTGACTTTCACTGGCGACAGCAAATCGCGCAGACTCTTCTCCACCGCGCAGACCACGGCCATCATTCGGTTGCGCTCAGCTGGTGCCAAATCACTCATCTCCTTGACATGCCGCTGCCAGATCACGCGGCAGAATCCTGGGAAAGCGGGTTCAGGTGCAAGCACGACGCGGCAGTGCGGGTCTTGCCACAATATCTCACCGCCGGCCTGCTCGCAGTATTCACATGGCATATTGTTCGCGCTTATCCTTCATCTGGCAAGATTCTACCCGCCTGGCTTGCCGCCGCAATGCCTCCAGCAATTCCGCGCTAAAGGAGCACGCGCTCGATTCCGCCCTGGCTAACCGCCGCCACATAATTCGGCAGCCAATTCTCGCCAAGGATTCGCCGGGCCACTGCAATCACCAGATAGTCGGCGCTGCTGGCCACGTCCTCACGATAGCGCTGCAAGCCCTGGAGGCACGAGGGGCAAGAGGTGAGAATCTGCACTGGGCCGTCAAAACCGTCCCCGCGCAGTCGAGCCGTGCCCTCGCGTAGCTCAAGCTCTTTGCGAAAGCGCACTTGGGTGGCGATATCCGGCCGCGACACCGCGAGGCTGCCGGACTCGCCGCAGCAGCGGTCACTGAGATCGACACGCTGGCCCATCAGCTGGCGCGCAACGCGTAAGCCGGAATGCGTCTTCATCGGGTTGTGGCAAGGCTCGTGGTACAGGTAGCGCACGCCGTCACAGCCGTCCAGGGCCAGACCCTTTTCCAGCAAGTATTCGTGGATGTCGAGCAGGCGGCAGCCCGGGAAAATGCGTTCGAACTCGTACTTTTGCAGCTGATCCATGCAGGTGCCACAAGAGACGATCACGGTCTTGATGTCGAGATAGTTGAGCGTGTTGGCGACGCGGTGGAAGAGCACCCGATTGGCAATACTGATGGCTTCGCCCTGATCGTGGTTGCCCGAAGCGGACTGCGGATAGCCGCAGCACAGATAACCCGGAGGCAGCACACATTGCGCACCAAGGTGATAGAGCATCGCCTGAGTCGCCAGTCCAACCTGTGAAAAGAGGCGCTCCGAGCCGCAACCCGGAAAGTAGAACACCGCTTCGCCTTCCTCCGCGCTGCGGGCGGGATTGCGAATGATTGGGATGACCTTGTCGTCCTCCAGATCCAACAGCGCCCGCGCAGTGCGCTTGGGCAGATTGCCCGGCATGGGCTTATTGAGCAAGTGGATCACCTGCGCCTTGAACGCCGGCCGCCCCACGGTCGCCGGCGGTCGCCTTGTGAGCGTCTCCGTCAAGCCCAGGCGTTTGGCCAGCCCATGCCCGAGGCGCTGGGCTCGATAGCCCCAGTCGATGATCAGCGCCTTCATGAGCTTGATGCTCGCCGGGTCGCTGGCGCAGAGGTATGCCATGGTGGCCGCGGTGCCGAGGTTGAAGCGCTTCTTGCCCTGCTTTCTGAGGAGGTTGCGCATGGCCACGGAGACGTCGCCGAAATCGATGTCGACCGGGCACGGCGTCAGACACTTGTGGCAGATCGTGCAGTGGTCGGCGACGTCTGAAAACTCATCCCAGTGCTTGAGCGAAACGCCACGCCTTGTCTGCTCCTCGTACAGAAACGCTTCGATGAGCAGCGAGGTACCCAGGATCTTGTTGCGCGGGCTATAGAGCAGGTTGGCCCGCGGCACGTGCGTCGAACAGACTGGCTTGCATTTGCCGCAGCGCAGGCAATCCTTGACCATGTCGGAAATACCGCCGATCTCCGACTGTTCGAGAATCAGGCTTTCATGGCCGATGAGGCTGAACGAGGGGGTATAAGCGCGGCTCAGATCGGCGCCGGGCAGGAGTTTGCCGCTGTTGAACCTCCCCTCCGGGTCGACGCGCTGTTTGTAGGCGATGAAGGGCGCCAGTTCCTCCGGGGTGAGATACTCAAGTTTGGTGATGCCGATGCCGTGCTCACCCGAAACCACTCCGCCAAGAGCGCGCGCCAAATTCATAATGCGCGCCACGGCGGCGTTGGCGCGGGCGAGCATTCGGTAGTCGTCCGAGTTCACCGGGATGTTGGTGTGCACGTTGCCATCGCCCGCGTGCATGTGCAGCGCCACGAATACGCGGCCGCGCCGCACTTGCGCGTGGATTTCCCGGATGCACGCCAGCACCGGGGCAAAGGCGAGACCGGCGAAGATCTCCTCCAACGGCTCCTTCAGCTCCCGCTTCCAGGAAGCCACAAGGGAATGGTCTTGCAGCGCGGGAAACGTCGCGTCCAATCGGTCGAGCAGTTCCTGCCAGCGCAGGCGTGTCGCCTCCACGAGTTCACGAGCCGCCGCGAGCTTGGCTTCGAGAATCTCCGCCGCGGGCCGGACCTCGTCATCGGGTCCGTAGGGCATCGGTCCGCCGAAAAAACGGGCCAGCGCGGCGCACAGCTCGAGCTTGTTGCCGATCGAAAACTCGATGTTGATTCGCTCTATGCCGTCGGAATACGCGCCGAGCTTATCGAGAGGAATGACGACGTCTTCGTTGATCTTGAAAGCGTTGGTGTGTTTGGCGATGGCGGCGGTGCGGGCGCGATCGAGCCAGAACTTCTTGCGGGTCTGCTCGCTCACGGCGACGAAACCCTCGGCGCCGCGTGCGTTGGCGAGGCGCACCACTTCGCTGGCGGCGGCCGCGACGGCGTTTTCCTCGTCGCCGACGATGTCCCCGATCAGCACCATCTTAGGGCGGCCATGGCGTTTGGCCTTGGTCGCGTAGCCCACGGCTTTGACGTAGCGCTCGTCGAGGTGTTCCAAACCCGCCAGCAGGACGCGCGGCGCGCCGGCAAGGGCGGCTCGTTGATCGAGATAGTGTTTTATCTCGACGATCGCCGGCACGGATTCACGCACTAGGCCGAAAAATTCAAGGCAGACCGTGCGACCAAAGGGCGGCAGCCGGTGCAGCACGAAGCGCGCCGCGACGATGATGCCGTCACAACCTTCCTTCTGCACGCCGGGCAGGCCCGCCAAGAACTTGTCCGTGACATCCTTGCCCAGCCCGCTCTTGCGAAATGTGGCGCCGGGGATGTCGAGCCTCTCCCTGCGCAAAGGCGGGCCGCCTGCCGAAGCGGCATAGGCCAGATCGAAACGCACCATCGCCTGGTCATGAATTTTGCCCAGGTTGTGGTCCAGCCGCGTAACCTCCAGCCACTCGCCCCGCGGCGTGACCATGCGCCAACTCACTAGGTTGTCGAGGGCCGTTCCCCAGAGCACGGCCTTCTTGCCCCCGGCATTCATCGCCACGTTGCCACCGATGCAGGAAGCATCGGCCGATGTCGGATCGACCGCAAAAACCAAACCCGCGCGCTCCGCGGCATCCATGACCCGCCGAGTCACCACGCCCGCGCCGCAGGCGATGGTGGCCGTCGGCTCGGCGTGCCCGGGCAGAACCTGCCATTCGACGGCGCTCAGGCGCTCCAACTTCTCCGTATTGATCACCGCGGCAAGGGGCGTAAGCGGCACGGCACCGCCGGTGTAACCGGTGCCCCCCCCGCGCGGGATGATGGTCAGCCCCAGTTCGATGCACGCGTTCACCAGCCCGCCGACTTCCTCTTCGCTATCTGGGCAGAGCACGACGAAGGGATATTCGACCCGCCAGTCCGTGGCATCGGTGACGTGCGAAACCCGCGCCAAGCCGTCAAAGCGGATGTTGTCTTCGTGGGTGTGCTGGCTCAGCGCCCGGCGCGCCCGTCGGCGCAACTGGGCGGTGGTCGCGAAACCGGCGGCAAAGCGCTCGACCGCCGCCCGGGCCGCTTGCAGCAAGTGCAGCACCTTTTCCGAGCGCTGGGCATCTTCGCCATCGCGCCGCCTGTCGATCTCACGCAAGCGATGCCGCAGAGCTTCGACCAGCAGGCCTTGCCGCCGCGGATTGTCCAGGAGGTCGTCGACCAGATAAGGGTTGCGCTCCACCACCCAGATATCGCCCAGGACTTCGAAGAGCATGCGGGCCGAGCGGCCCGTGCGACGCTCTCCACGCAACTCGTCGAGCAACTGCCACATCGAGGCACCGAGAAGGCGGATGACGATTTCCCGGTCGGAAAATGAGGTGTAGTTGTAGGGGATCTCGCGCAGGCGCGGACCCGCAGCGGAGGGCTCCAAGAGGTCGGCGGGCAGATCGGCCGGGGAGTTCATGCCGGGCATTTTACCGCAACGCAACATCCGTTCTGCTCCCGCGCCTCACTCGGTCACCTCACCGCGGGGCAATTCGCCGATAATCGTCACTATGTCCGTCGTCGAACTGCTACGTCAAGCATCCGCCTTGCCTGCGCTGGAAGCGCGTCTGCTGCTCGCCCGCGTGCTCCAGCGCAACCGCGCCTGGCTGAGCGCGCACCCCGAAGCCCCGGTCACGTCGGCACAGGCGCAGGCTTTCGCAGCGCTGTGCTCCCGCCGGGAACAGGGTGAACCGATTGCCTATCTGCTCGGGGAACGGGAATTTTATGGTCTGCGCTTGCGCGTCAACCCGTCGGCGCTGATTCCGCGCCCTGAAACCGAGATCCTGGTGGAACTCGCGCTGGCCCGCTTGCCGCAAGATGCGCCGGGCACAGTCCTCGATTTGGGCACCGGTACAGGCGCCATTGCCTTGGCGCTCGCAGATGCCCGCCCCCTTGCCACTTGCACCGCTACCGACATATCGCCCGAGGCGCTGGCCTTGGCCCGGGCCAACGCCAGCGAGCTGGGGCTCCACAATGTCGACTTCGTAGTGAGCGATTGGTACGCCGCGCTGGCGCCGCAGGCTTGGGATTTGATCGTTGCCAACCCACCCTACATCGCCGGCAGCGATCGGCATCTTGAACGCGGCGACCTGCGCTACGAACCGCGCGTCGCGCTAACGCCTGAAGGCGACGGACTCGCCGCCCTGCGCCGCATCGTGGCCGGCGCCGCGGCCCGTTTGAAACCGGGCGGCTGGCTCATCGTCGAGCATGGCTGGGATCAAGGCACCGCAGTGCGTTCACTCTTTGTCGACGCCGGTTTCGCTGCACCACAGACCGAACGCGATCTGGCGGGCATCGAACGGGTCACCCTGGCCCGGCCGGGCGCGGGCAGCTTATCGGCCGCTAAGCGCGTGGCCGAACCATGATCCCTGCCCTCGACTCGCGTGGGCAATAGCAATACACTATCGCAACGCACCCGCGCATGAGCACTCGTGACCCTCACCGAACTGCGCTACATCATCGCACTCGCGCAAGAACGCCACTTCGGCCGCGCCGCGACCAAGTGCTTCGTGAGCCAGCCGACGCTGTCAGTCGCCATTCAGAAACTCGAAGACGAGCTGGGTGTGACCCTGTTCGAGCGCTTGCGCGGAGAAATCGCCATCACCGAGATTGGCGAGAGGGTGATTCAGCAGGCGCAGCGCACCCTCGACGAGGCGGAAAAGGTCAAGCAAATCGCCAAGGGCGGGCGCGATCAGCTCAACGAGACCTTGCGTCTCGGGGTCATACCCACGATCGCTCCTTACCTGCTGCCGGACCTCATTCCGCGCCTGCAGAAGCGCGCTCCGGAAATGCCTTTGGAGATCGAGGAAAACCTCACCAGCGAGCTGCAAAGCGCGCTGCTTTCGGGACGACTGGACGTGCTGCTGCTGGCCTTGCCTTTCGAGCCACCGGGCGTCGAACTGCGGCCCCTCTATGATGAGGCCTTCAGCGTGATCCTGCCGGCCGCCCATCCGCTGGCCAAGCGCAAGCAGCTTCGCTCCGCCGACCTCGCCAACGAGAAAGTGCTGTTGCTGCGCGCGGGGCACTGCCTCAGCGATCAGGTGCTGTCGAGCTGCGGCGAAGTGATTCGGCCCAACGCCCACGAGGTCGGCTATTCGATCGAGACCATGCGCCAGATGGTGGCAGCCGGTTTCGGTATTTCCGTTTTCCCTGCCAGCGCGCTCACCAGGCGCCTCGATAACAAGCTCGTCAAGGTGGTGCCCTTCGCGCCCCCGGTGCCGCACCGACGGGTGGTACTGGCGTGGCGCAAGAGTTTCACGCGACCCGCGGCGCTTAGGGTGATCGAGGAGGCGGTGCGGGCGATCCGCGCGGATTGCTTGCGGTTCGTCGAAGCATGAGCCGGCAGCGCGCTTGGCTGGGGCTTCGGGCGCTCTCCCTGACCGCTGGACTACTCGCGGCTTGTGGGCATGCGCCGCCGCGCCCGAGCACGCACACGGGTTGCGACTTGCCCCTTTTTTCACAGTCTCCGGCCGGAGAAAAGGTCCCGCTAGGCTGGGAGCCCTGGTTTCTCACCCAATACAAGCGACCCACCCAGTACCGCCTCGTGCGCGCGGGAGAGACCGTGGTGCTGGAAGCCGCCGCCGACCATTCGGCTTCGGGTTTGGTCTACAAGCTCGGTGTTCCGACCGCGACGTGCCAGGAGCTGACCTGGCGCTGGAAGATCGAAGCGCCCATCAAACAGGCCGATCCCCGCCGCGCGAGCACCGACGACGCGCCGGCACGGGTGATCGTGGTCTTCGACGGTGATCGCCGGCGCCTCGATTTCGAGGACCGCCTCTTTAGTGCCAAGGTGAAGGCCTTCACCGGACAGGAGCTTCCCTACGCAACCCTCATCTACGCCTGGACCAGCGAACTGCCCGCCGGTTCGATCGTCATGAGCCCGCATACGCGGCGCATCCGCACCCTCGCCTTGGGCGCGGGTGCGCCGCCAGGCGCCTGGACGGAAGTTCAGCGCAATCTCTATGCCGATTATCGTCGCGCTTTTGACGAAGATCCTGGAAACATCGTCTCCATTGCCCTGATGTCCGATGCCGACAACACCGGCCAGCGGGCCCTGGCGTGGTATGGGGACATCGTCTTGGGCTCGCCGCAAGGCGCGCACTGACTCATGTCCACCGAGCCGGCCTCACTCAGCGTGAGCATCGTGGTCTTTGCACCTGACCGCGCCGCGCTCGAGCAAACCACCGCGAGCCTCGCCGCCGCCATCGCCTTGGCGCGGGGCAGTGGCAGGCTGGACGAAGCCGAGGTCTGGCTGATCGACAATGGGCCGGCAAGCGCCGCTGCGGTGGTTGGCGACGCCGCCAAGGTGCTGCGCGATCAAGACATCGATGTGAAGATCCAGACGGGCCACGGCAACATCGGTTACGGCCGCGGCCACAATCTCGCCCTTTTGGTCACACAGACCGATTTTCATTTAGTGCTCAACCCGGATGTGCTGCTCGCGCCAGACGCGTTGGACGCGGCGCTCGCGTTCATGCAGGTCGAGCCGCGAGTGCTACTGCTCACACCAGCAGCGCGCGACCGCAACGGCGAGCGCCTCTATCTGTGCAAGCACTACCCGAGCGTATTCGATTTCCTGCTGCGGGGTTTCGCTCCCAACTGGCTCAAGCGAATCTTCGACCGGCGCCTCACGCGCTATGAAATGCGCGCCGAAACGGGCGACAGAGTGGTCGCGCCGATCGACATCGCCAGCGGCTGCTTCATGTTTCTGCGCCGGTCCGCGATCGCGGCAAGCGGCGGTTTCGATCCGGCCTATTTTCTTTATTTCGAAGACTTCGATCTGTCCTGGCGCCTGGCGCAAACGGGCCTCGTTGCCTACGTGCCCCGCGTTTCCATCGTCCATTTCGGCGGGCACGCCGCGCGCAAGGGCTGGGAGCACGTGCGCATGTTTGCGCAGAGCGGCTGCGTGTTCTTCGGCAAGCATGGCTGGAAACTCTTCTAAAGCGGCCAAGCGCTGGCTGGTCACCGGAGCCAACGGTTTCGTTGGCCGTGCTTTCTGTGATCTCCTGCGTGAGCGAGGCATCGCCCACTGCGCCGTAGTGCGCAACAAGCGCGCGGCGCGCGACGGGGAAACCGTGCTCGGGGACTTCGCCCAAGCCGACTGGCGCGGCGTGCTCGCAGGCGTGGACTGCGTTTTTCATTTGGCCGCCCGAGCACATGTGATGCGTGAGCGCTCACCCCATCCCTTGGCCGATTACCGCCGCGCCAACGTCGAGGTCAGCGCGCGGCTGGCCGAGCAGGCTGCCGCGGCGGGCGTGCGGCGCTTTGTTTTCCTGTCCACGGTGAAAGTACTGGGCGAGGGCACCACCGCTCGGCCCTACTCCGACCTCGATCCAGTAGCACCTCAGGATGACTATGCCCGCAGCAAACAGGAAGCCGAAGACCTCTTGGGCGCCATCGGTCGGGCTACCGGTATGGAAGTGTTGATTCTGCGTGTGCCCCTGGTTTACGGCCCAGGCGTCAAGGGTAATTTCCTATCGATGTTGCGCTGGATCGCACGCGGCCTGCCACTACCGCTCGGTGCGATCGAGAATCGGCGCAACCTGCTTTATCTGGGTAACCTCTGCGCAGCGCTCGCCATGCTCGGCGGGCGTAGCAAAGCACCGAGTGGCTGCTGGCTCTTGGCGGATCCGGGGGTCCTCAGTACCCCCGCGCTCGCCCGGGAGATCGCCGCCGCCTTGGGCGTGCGCGCGCATGTCTGGCGGGTGCCGGGGTTCTTGCTCGCGGGCGCTGCCGCCCTGCTAGGCCGCGAGGCGTCTTGGGCGCGGCTCAACGGCTCTCTTGAAGTCGATGCCAGCCCTTTTCTGCGCGACTTCGACTGGTCGCCGCCCTACACGCGCGAGCAAGGTTTGATCGAAACGGCGAGGTGGTTCAACCGCCGCGCGCGACGCGCGTGACGGCCGCATGGCGGTGCCCTTTCGGACAGGCGCCGTGCCGCCGCGGCGTATAATCTCGCGAACTCATTTGCGAGAACGATCCATGGTCCGTCCCAGCCAACGCGCCCGCGACACTTTGCGGCCGCTCACCCTGACCCGCAATTACACGCGCTACGCCGAGGGCTCCGTATTGGTCGCGATCGGCGAGACCAAAGTCATTTGCACCGCCAGCATAGAAGAGGGCGTACCTTCCTTCCTGCGCGGCAAAGGGCAGGGCTGGCTCACCGCCGAGTATGGCATGCTGCCGAGAGCCACGCACACCCGCGGCAAGCGCGAAGCGGCGGCCGGCAAGCAGCAGGGGCGCACCCAGGAAATTCAGCGCCTCATCGGTCGCAGCCTGCGCGCGGTGACGGATCTCGCCGCACTGGGAGAGCGCACGATTCACCTCGATTGTGATGTCATCCAGGCCGACGGCGGCACCCGCTGCGCCAGCATTACCGGCGCGTGCGTGGCGCTGCACGATGCGCTGGGCCGGCTCCTAGCCGAGGGCACGATCGAAACCTTTCCGCTGCACGAAATGGTCGCCGCGGTGTCGGTGGGCATATTCGAAGGTCAGCCGGTGCTGGATCTCGACTATGCCGAAGACTCCGCCTGCACGACCGACATGAACGTAGTCATGACCGAAAGCGGTCGCTATGTAGAGGTTCAAGGCACCGCCGAGGGTAGGGCGTTCTCGCGGGCGGAAATGACTGCGCTCCTCGATCTCGCCGACGCCGCCTTGCGCGAGATTATCGCCGCGCAGCGCGCCGCGCTGCGCCAAAACTAAAACATCAGCGCCGAACGAACCGTCGCCGCTTTTCCCACGCCGCTGCGGCCACCAGCAAAATGCCCAGCAGCGCAAGACCCTCCGGACCCAGCGCAGGGATTCTGGCCATGAGTGAGTCATCGTAGACCACTTCGAACTGTGGGGCCGCAAGCGCCGCGGGGCACGTGATTCGGGCCTCAAATCCGCCGGCAACGTTGGAGTTGATCGTGATGGTCACCACCACCGGCTCGGGACCGGGTGTGGTCGTCACGCCGCTTTGGAAAATTCCAGTGGCACCTGGCCCGACCGGACCGATAGAAAAACTGCTGTTTGGGGTGCCGATGGTGAAGCCCCCCGTTGAGGATACCATGGTGGCTGTTTGCACATCGCCCGCGGGCAAGTAAGCCGAGCGCGTGATGCTCGCTCCGGCGAGCTGCACCGCTCCGGCCGCGCCGCTGCACGTGCCTGCGGACAGCCCGGTCAGGCGATAGTAATAGGGCCCCGTCTGGGCCTGGGCCGACAGGCACAGAAAGACCGGCAGCACCAACAAGAAGCGCAGCAAGTTCATGAGCTTGGATTCGAAGCGGGGGTTCAATGTAAGCTCTGTGTCTGCTTTTGTCAAAGATATGTCGTCGAGGCGTCCATGCGCAAATTGGTCTTGGCCAGCGGCAACGCGGGGAAATTGCGAGAGTTTCGCCGCCTGCTCGAACCGCTTGGCCTGGAAGTGATTCCCCAGGCTGAACTGGCCGTGCCCGAGGCCGAGGAGCCCCATGACACTTTCATAGAAAACGCCCTCGCCAAGGCGCGCCACGCGGCGCGCTGTACCGGATTGCCGGCCCTGGCCGACGATTCTGGTCTGTGCGTCGAAACCCTGGGCGGAGCGCCGGGCGTGCATTCTGCGCGCTTCGCAGGAGAACCCAAGTCTGATGCGCGCAACAACGAGCGCCTTGTTGCCGCCTTGAACGGCCAGACCGACCGGCGCGCGCATTACGCCTGCGTGTTGGTCCTGTGCCGGCATGCAGCGGACCCCGAGCCGCTCATTGCCAGCGGCGAATGGTGGGGCGAAATCCTCGGCGCGCCCCGAGGAAGCGGGGGCTTCGGTTACGATCCTCTGTTCCTCGATACTCAGTTCGGTCTGACCGCCGCCGAGCTGGATCTCGAGCGAAAAAATCGCGTCAGTCATCGCGGCAAAGCCATGACCGCGCTCTTGGACGTGTTGCGCCGGCAGGGCGCGCGGACACTGATCGATCGCGACTGATGTCCGTGAGTTTCCCGCCCCCTGATCCGCAGCCTCGGCTCGAGGCTCTGCCGCCGCTGTCACTCTATCTGCATTTTCCCTGGTGCGTGAGGAAATGTCCTTACTGCGACTTCAACTCCCACGCCCTTGCCGGCGAACTGCCCGAGAAGGACTACGTGTCGGCGCTTTTGCGGGACCTGGAATTGGCTCTGCCGACGATTTGGGGACGGCCGGTCCACAGCGTCTTCATTGGCGGCGGCACGCCCAGCCTGATGAGCGGCGCGGCCCTCGAAACCCTGCTCGCTGGAGTACGTGCACTCCTTCCTCTGCTGCCCGGGGTAGAAATCACCCTTGAAGCCAATCCAGGGACCTTCGAGGCGGCCAAGTTCAAGGCGTATCGAGACGCGGGGGTGACCCGCTTGTCGCTGGGCATTCAGAGTTTCGATGACCGCGCTCTGACTGCCCTGGGCCGCATACACCACGGCCAGGAAGCGCGTGTGGCCGCCGAGTCGGCGCGCGCTCACTTCTCGGAAGTCAATTTCGATCTGATGTTTGCCCTTCCCGGGCAGAGCGTCGCAGCGGCGCTTGCCGACGTCGACACCGCGATCGCCTTGGCGCCGAACCACCTCTCGCTCTACCATCTGACCGTGGAGCCGCACACCGCCTTCGCACACTCGCGACCCAAGCTTCCTGACGAAGACACCGCTGTGGACATCGAATGCGCGGTACGCGAGCGCGCTGCGGAGGCGGGCTTCGAGCATTACGAAGTGTCCGCACACGCCCGCCCGGGCGCGCGCTGCCGGCACAACCTCAACTATTGGCAATTCGGCGATTACCTCGGGCTCGGCGCCGGAGCGCACGGTAAGATCTCATTCCCAGACCGCATCGTGCGCGACACCCGGGCGCGCCTGCCCAAGGACTATCTTGCCGCGGTCGCCGCCGGCCAAGCGTGGGAATCCCGGCGCGAAGTGCCCGTACCCGAGCTGGGCTTCGAGTTCATGCTCAGCGCTCTGCGCCTCAAGGATGGGGTGCCTAGTGCTTGGCTGCCCGAGCGCACCGGTACTGCGCTCACCGTGTGGCTCCCGCCCATTGAGGCTGCGCGGCGGCGCGGGCTGCTCACCGAAGACCCGAGGCGTTTGCAGGCGACCGCCTTGGGCCAGCGCTTCCTCGATGACTTGGTTAGCCTGTTTCTGCCCTCCAAGCAGAGGTCGAAATGCGGCGCGAACTTGCCCGCCTGAGCCTGGCGCGACTGGCTGCCGGTCTACGCGAGGGGCGGTTCCGCGCCGAGGATTATCTGCGCGTGTGCCTCGCCGCGATCGCCGCCAGCGAGCCCCAAGTCCAAGCTTGGGCTTTTCTCGATCCACAATCCGCCGTGCGCCGCGCCAAGGCCGCCGACGATCGAAGCCGCGCCGGCGTGGTTGTTGGTGATCTGGCTGGCGTGCCGATCGGCGTCAAGGACATCATCGCCACGGTAGACATGCCCACGCAGATGGGCTCGCCGATTTTCGCGGGGCACCAGCCGCGCTATGGCGCCGAATGCGTCGAGCACCTGGAAGCGACGGGAGCCTACGTCCTAGGCAAGACCGTCACCACCGAGTTCGCCTATCTCACTCCTTCGAAGACCCGCAATCCCTGGGACGTCGCGCACACGCCCGGCGGGTCTTCCGCTGGTTCCGCCGCGGCCGTGGCGGCCCGGCACGTTCCCGCGGCTCTGGGCACCCAGACCAATGGCTCGGTGATTCGCCCGGCCGCCTATTGCGGCGTGGTGGGGTTCAAGCCCACGAAAGACCTTCTGCCCTATCGCGGTGTCGCCTATTTAAGCCCCAGCCTCGATCAGCTCGGTGTCTTTGCTCGGAGTGTCGCCGACACTGCTTGCCTGGCCGCGGCTCTGGCCGAATACCCCGACGCGCTTCCCGGCCTGCCCGAGCCCAGTGCAACGCCGCCGCTACTGCTGGGCATCGTCGATCTGCCTTGGATGGCAGCCGATCCAGCGATGCACGAGGCCATCGAAAGCGCGACCCTCCTCCTGCGCCAGCGGGGCGCGCGCGTGGTGATGACGGCACTGCCTCAAGCGCTCGCTGATACGGCCGAGGTGCACCGCCGCATCCTGCTGTTCGAGGCGGTGAAGGAACTGGGCGAACTGCAACTGCGCGATCGCCCGCGCTTCTCTGACCAGATGAACGCCACGCTCGATGCTGGGCGACAGATTGGAGAACAGGAGTACATCGAAGCCATGGAGCGGCGCGAGGAAGTGGTCGCCACCTTCGACGCCTTCATTGCCGATGCCGACGCGGTGCTGATGCCACCAGCGTGCGGAGCAGCGCCGCGTGGTTTGACGAGCACTGGGGACCCCGCTTTTTGCACGCTGTGGAGCCTCACCGGCATGCCGGCGCTAACCCTACCGTATCGCCTCGACTCCAGCGGTTTGCCCCTAGGCTTGCAGCTTGGTGGGCGGCGCGGTCAGGATGGCGGCTTGCTGGCCGCGGCGCTCTGGGCGGAGGCGCAAGTCTGTTTCAGCGCGGAGCCGTCGCTCTAAATGGCGATGTGCCGCCCGCCGTCGACGTTAATGGTGTCCCCCGTGACATACCCCGCTTCGTAAATGAGGTAGTGGACCGCGGAAGCGATTTCCTCGGGTTCACCCACGCGTTTGAGAAGCGTATGGGAGATCACGCGCTGGCGTGCCAGTTCGTCGAATTGATCATCTTCCGGCCAGAGGATAGGGCCCGGCGCAACGGCGTTGACCCGCACTTCGGGCGCCAGTTCTCTCGCCAGCGCCCGCGTGAGCCCAGCCAAGCCCGCCTTGGCGACGTTGTAAACCAGATAGCTTTTGAGGGGCCTCTCGGCGTGGATATCGGTGATGTTGACGATCGCACCGCGGGTCTTGCGCAGCGCCGGTGCGGCCGCTTGGGCCAAGAAAAGCGGCGCCCGCAGGTTGGCATCGATCAGCTCCGTCCAGGATTCCTCGTCAATGGTCCCCAGGGGCGTCGGGTAGAAAGTCGAGGCGTTGTTCACCAAGGCATCGAGTCGCCCGAAATGCAGCAAGGTCTGCTGTACGAGATTGGGCAGCTTGGCGGTTTCAAGGAGATCGGCCGCGATCAGCGCCACCGACTCGGCGCGCAGTCCGTTCAGTTCCGCCTGCAGCAGGCGCGCTTCGCCGCCGGAACTGCGATAATGCAACATCAGGCGCGCCCCGGCGCGGTGCAGGCGCCGGCAGATCGCCGCCCCCACGCGCCGTGCGCCGCCGGTGACCAGAATGACTTTTTCGTCCACGCGCACGTGCTCCCTGGTTGGCGTTTTGCTGTCTCGGATGACGAATGGGTCAATCTACCACAAGCGAATCTATGCCTCTACCCGAACCCGATGCCACCGCGCGGCTGCATAGCCAGCGCCTGTACACCCACATCACCAATGAGATCGCTGACGCCGGCGGCTGGATCTCCTTCGCCGAATACATGCAGCTCGCCCTATACGCCCCCGGGCTAGGCTACTACGCCGCGGGCGCCCACAAACTCGGCGCGGCAGGAGACTTCATCACCGCGCCGGAGATATCGCCGCTTTTCGCCTTCGCCCTGGCCGAGGCGATCAGCCCGGTGCTGCGTAGCACCGAGGGCGCAGTGCTGGAGTTGGGCCCGGGCAGTGGGCGGCTGGCAGCCCATCTGCTTCCGCTGCTCGCCGAGCGGGACGCCCTACCGGCACGCTACGCCCTGCTGGAAACCAGCCCAGATTTGCGCCAGCGCCAGCAGCACACGCTGGCCGCTCTGCCCGAAACGCTCGCTTCCCGCTGCCTTTGGCTCGACACTTTGCCGGAGCGATTCACCGGCGTGGTTTTCGGCAACGAGGTGATCGACGCCCTGCCCGTCGAAGTCGTGCGCCGAGAAGGTGAGCGTTTGTGGCGGCGCGGTGCGGGGATCCAGGCCGGTGGTCGGATCGGCTGGGCCGATCGCGAGTTGTCCGAGGGCGAGCTCTGGCGTGCGGCCCGGGCGCGTCTGCCCGAAGGGAACCACATCGGCGAGATCAATGTGCGGGCGGAAGCGCTCATCGCCAGCATCGGAGGCATGTTGCAGGCCGGCATGTTACTCATACTCGATTACGGCGACCCCGCTACGCAGCTCTATCACCCGCAACGCGCTGGTGGCACCCTGCGCTGCTTCTATCGCCACCGGGTTCACGACGACCCGTTCCTCTGGCCAGGCCTGCAGGACATCACCGCGCATGTCGATTTCACCGCGCTGGCCCTCGCTGGCGACGAAGCCAGTCTTGAATTGGCGGGTTTTACCAGCCAGGCGCAGTTCCTCATCAACTGCGGCATACTCGACGCGTTGCAAGCCACTGGCGAACCCGGCAGCAGCACTTACCTGCAAGCCGCCAACGCACTCAACCGGCTCTTGCATCCGGCCGAAATGGGCGAGATGGTCAAGGCGATCGCCTGGACCAAAGGCATCGATCGGCTGCCTTTGGGTTTCCAGGCGGGCAACAAGATCCATCGTCTGTAGCAGGCTGCAGCGGAAAGCCGCACCGGCACCGCGCGGTCCAAGACATATCAAGTAGATAGATAGGGGCTAAGGCTGCCGCCGCACCGCCGGACAGCTTCTCAACCCTCGCCCGGGAATCGGCGCCGAGTTCTCCGCGACAGAGGGTTCGCGTCTAGCTGCTAAAATGCCTAGCTGACATTCGCCAATGCTAACGATGCGCACCGCAGCCACCCCCCAAGGCCTCGTCATCGCCACTCGCGAGTCCGCGCTCGCGCTCTGGCAAGCCGAACATGTCCAAATGCGACTGCGCGCGCTTTACCCGGAATGCAAGGTCGATCTCTTGGGCATGACCACCCAGGGCGACCAGATTCTTGACCGCCCCCTTGCCGCCATCGGCGGCAAGGGGTTGTTCATCAAGGAACTGGAGACTGCCATGCTGGAAGGTCGCGCCGATCTCGCGGTCCATTCCCTCAAGGACGTGCCCATGGATTTGCCGGAAGGTTTCTGCCTTGCCGCCATCGGCGCGCGCGAAGACCCCCGCGACGCATTCGTTTCCAATCATTACGCGAGCCTGGCCGAGTTGCCCGCCGGCGCCGTGGTGGGCACGTCGAGCCTACGGCGGGAAGCACAACTGCGGGAGCGTTTTCCGCAGCTACTCACAACTGCCCTGCGCGGCAATGTCGGCACACGGCTGCGCAAGCTTGATGAAGGTCAGTATGCGGCCATCATTCTTGCGTCTGCCGGACTCTCGCGCCTCGGGCTGAGCGAACGCATCACAGCGCGCCTCGAACCAGAGGAGAGCCTCCCCGCGGTGGGCCAGGGTGCGCTAGGCATCGAGTGCCGCAGCGACCGGCACGATCTGCTTGCCTGGCTCGCGCCGCTGCACGACCCGGCGACTGCGGTCTGCGTGCTTGCCGAGCGCGCCTTTAGCCGCTCGCTCGCCGGCAGCTGCCACACGCCGCTCGCCGGCTACGCCGAATTGCAAGACGGCCAGCTCTGGCTGCGCGGACTGCTCGCCAGCCGCGATGGTCGCAATGTGCTGCGCGGGGAGCGCCGCGGCCCACCGGAGGAGGCCGAAGCCTTGGGCTTGGCCCTGGGCGAAGACCTGCGCCGCCGCGGTGCCGCCGCCCTTCTGGCGGCCCTGGGCTAAGCCCAGAGACAAACACTCCGCCAATATCGATGCGCGGCCCCCTCACCGGCAAGATCATCCTCGTCACCCGCCCGCGGGAGACCGCTGACGCGCTGGCCGAGGACTTGCGCAAGCAGGGCGCAACGGTTCTGCTCATTCCCGCCATGGTAATCGCGCCCCTGCCCGATACAGGTGCGCTCCAAGCCGCCCATGCGCGCCTGAGCTGCTTCGACTATGCCGCCTTCGTCAGCGCCAACGCCGTGCGCCTGGGACTCCAGGGGCTCGCCAGTTGGCCGCCGCAACTCGTCGCTCTGGCCCCCGGTCCCGGAACCGCCCAATCGTTGCGCGAACACGGCGCGGTGCGCGTGCTCTCGCCCGCGGAGCGCTTCGACAGTGAAGGGATGCTCGCACTTCCCGAACTCCAGGAATTGACGGGCCGCCGCGTACTGATCTTTCGCGGCGAAGGCGGACGCGAGCTGCTCGCCGAGGCTTTGCGAACGCGCGGCGCGGAAGTGGAACTGCTCACCTGCTACCGCCGCCTTCCTCCCCGCAAGGAACTCCCCGCTCTAGCCAGCGCTTTGCTGTCGGGCGGGCTCGATGCGGCGGTCATCACCAGCAGCGAGGGCCTGCTCAATCTTATGCGCGACCTGCCACCCTTGGCCGCGGCGGCGTTGCGCGACCTGCCGCTGTTTGTTCCTCACCCCCGCATCGCCGCGCGCGCCGAGGCACAGGGCTGTCGACGGGTAATCACCACCGGCGGCGCGGACGCCGGCCTGACGCGGGGACTTCTTAGCTACTTCGCCACCCATGAACCCAAGGACTGAAGACCGCCCGGAGATCCTCGTGGTCGCGGACTTGCCCGAATGGCTGCGCGCGCCCTGGACCAGCGCGTTCGCTGTTCATGATTGGGCGCACGCCGCCGATCGCGAAGTACTGGTGCAGGCGCTGGCGCCGCGCGTGCGCGGTGTCGTGGTGCACGCCGCCGGTTCAGTCGCCGAAGACCTTCTGGCACGGCTGCCGCAGCTTGAAATCGTCGCATGCTTCGGCGTGGGCTATGACGGTGTGCCGCTCGACTATTGCCGGCGCCGCGGTCTGCGCGTTTCCAATACCCCGGACGTACTCACGGAGGATACTGCCGATATCGCCGTGGCGCTGGTGCTGATGTGCTGTCGCGATCTGGTCAATGCCCATCAACACGTCGTCAGCGGCCAGTGGGAGCATGCTCCGGCGCCTCTGACAACGGCGCTGGCCGGCCAGCGCGTAGGAATCCTCGGCCTGGGGCGCATCGGCAAGGCCATCGCGCGCCGGCTCGAAGCCTTTGGCTGCGCCATTGCCTATCACGGCCGCATGGCGCAGGCCGTCCCCTACCGCTTTTGCCCCGATCTTCGCGAACTGGCTGGCGAGAGCGATTTCCTGGTTGTCGCTTGCCCGGGCGGCGGCGCCACCCGGCATTTGGTCAACGCCGAAGTCCTAACGGCGCTGGGCCCCAAAGGCTGGCTCATCAACATCGCCAGAGGTTCGGTAGTCGATGAGGCCGCGCTCCTCGCCGCGCTTCAAGCCGGCACCCTGCGCGGGGCCGGGCTGGATGTCTATGCCGACGAACCTCACGTGCCTCCGCAGTTGCGTGCACTCGCCAACGTCATTCTGCTTCCGCACGTCGGTAGCGCGACGCGTGAAACCCGAATGGCCATGTCCCGGGGCGTGCTCGCCAACTTGCGCGCGCACTTCGCCGGAGAGCCCCTGCCTACGCCTGTTCCGGGTTGTTGATACAATCTGGGGCGAAACCCCGGCGCGAAGCCACCATGACCGATCCCCAACCCGCCCTCCTGACGCCCGACCCCGCACCCGCGGGTGCCACCGAGCCGACATTGTCCGCCCAGGAGCCGCCGCGCTGGCGCACACCGGCGGCACGGCGGCTGGGCTGGGGCCTCCTGCTTGCGCTCGCGCTTGCCTTGGCTCTGTTCGAATACCGCGAGATTCAGGCGCTGCGCGAAGACATGGCCAAGGCTCTGAGCGAAGCTGCACAGCGCAACACGGAAACCCGGGCCTTCGCCGCCAATGCCCAGGAGGCGTTACAGGACGTCGGGGCCAAGATCGCCCTGCTGGAAGCGCGCCTCGCCGAAAGCCAGACCCAACAGGCCGCGCTCGAAGCGCTCTACCGGGACCTCACACCCAGTAGGGACGATTTCACGCTCAACGAAATCGAGCAGATCCTGTTGCTGGCGAGCCAGCAGCTGCAGCTTGCGGGCAACGTGCAGACTGCGCTCGCCGCGCTGCAAACCGCCGACGCGCGCTTGCAGCGCAACGACCGGCCGCAGTTCATCGCCTTGCGCCGCGCCATTACCCGTGACATGGACCGCGTGAAATCGCTTCCCTATGTGGACCTCACCGGTATGAGCCTGCGCCTGGACCAGATCATTCAAAGCGTCGATCGGCTGCCGCTGGCCTTCGAAGAGCGCCCCGATCCTCGCTCCGCAACACCCCCCGACCCCGGCCTGCCCGCCTGGCGCCGGATTCTGCGAACCTTCACGGACGACCTGCGGCAATTGGTGCGCATCGAATCGCTCGAGCGCAGCGAACCGCCCCTACTTGCGCCGCGCCAGAGCTATTTTCTTCGCGAAAACCTCAAACTGCGCCTTCTTTCAGCGCGCCTCGCCTTGTTGGCCAGGGACGCCGCCAGCTTTCGAGCCGACCTCAAGGCGGCCGACGAGTGGCTGCGCCGCTATTTCGATCCCAAGGCCAAGAATACGCAGATCGCCTTGGCGACGATCAAGCAATTCCAGGCAAGCGAACTCGCCATCGAGATGCCCGATCTATCGGGCAGCCTCGCCGCGCTGCGCGGCCAGAGGCTCGCGCGCGATCGGGGTGCCCGTTGAAATTTCTCGGCTGGTTGTTGGCTCTGGCGGTTGCCGCGGTCGCTCTGGCCTTGGCCGGCAGGGCGAATACCGGTTATGTGCTGGTCGTGGCTCCGCCCTACCGCTACGAACTGACGCTGAACTTCTTGCTTGTGGTGATCGCCGTGGGCTGGCTCATGCTCTATGTCCTGGCGAGGCTGGTTCTTCGTGGGCTAGCGCTGCCCACAGAGGTGTCGGAGTACCGCGTTCGGCGCAAGCGCGAACGCGCCCACGCGGCCATCGACGCAGCATTGCTGGCTTTGCTCGAGGGCCGCTATGGCAAGGCCCGGCGGCACGCCGAAAAGGCGCTTGCCCTGGGTGAGGGTCCTCTCGCGGCCTTGCTCGCCGCCCGCGCTGCCATCGAAGTGCGCGACTTCGATACCGCCGACGACCTGCTGGGGCGAATCGCCGCCATGGCGCCGCAGCTCACTGCGGCGCGGCTGATGATGGACGCCGAAATCGAACTGGCAAGGCACCGTCCGCAAGGGGCCCTGAACCTCCTGCAGAAATTGCGTAGTGACGCCGGCATGCACACTGCGGCCTTGCGCCTGGAGTTGCGTGCACTTCAAGCGGCCAAGCGCTGGGCCGAGGTCCCCGCCTTGCTCGAGCAGCTCAAACGCCGCGACGTGCTCGACAAAGTCCAAAGCGACCAGCTGCGCTGGCACGCTCAGGCCGAGCACCTCGCCGCACTTGCCGGCAACAGCGCCGCGCTGAACGACTATTGGCAGCGCTTGCCCGAGGCCGACAGGCGGCACCCCCGCGTCGCCGCCGCCGCGGCCAAGGCGCGACTGGAAGCGGGGGAGAAGCAGCAGGCCGCCGAAATCATCGCCGCCAGCCTCGAACAAGAGTGGCACAGCGACCTCTTGCCGCGCTTTGGGGACTGCATGGGTGAAGACAACGTCGCCTTGATCGAGCAGGCCGAGCGCTGGCTCGCCGGACATCACGACGACGCCGGCTTACTGCTGGTGTTGGGGCGGCTGTGCCTCGCCGAAAAGCTCTGGGGCAAGGCGCAGACCTACCTCGAAGCAAGCGTGGCCTTGGCCGACAACTACGCGGCACACCTTGCGCTGGCCGAACTGCATGCGCAACTGCACAAGAACGACAAAGCCAGCGCCCATCTCGCAGCAGCGATGCGCCTAGCGCTCGAACAGCTAAAAAACGGTCCGGCAACACCAGCCGAATAGGATTTTGCATGCGCCTTCACGGCCTAGCCATGATTCGCAATGAGGCCGACATCGTCGAGAGCTTCGTGCGCCACAACCTCACGCTGCTGGATGGTCTGACCATCATCGTCCACCGCCCCAGCGACGGCACGCGCGAGATTCTCGATGCGCTCGGGCGCGAAGGTCTGCCGCTCGAGTTGATGCCCCTCGACGAGCTGGGGTTCTATCAGGGTCAACGCATGACCCAGGCGGCACGCAGCCTGTTCGCCCGCCATCGGCCCGATTTTCTTTTTGCGCTCGATGCCGACGAGTTTCTGCGCGCCCGCTCGCGCGGCGCGCTGCATGAGCTACTCGCGGCGCAGCCGCCCGGACAGCACTGCGTTACCTCCTGCTACACCTATGCGCCCGATCCGCGCGACGACGCCAACGAGGCCGAACCAGTGAAGCGGCTCCGGCACCGCCATCCGCACGACACCAGCCCGGGGCGCTTCCGCAAACTGATCATCGACAAGTCCTTTGCCGACGACGCTTCGCTAGTAATCTGCCATGGCAATCACGCGCTGGCCTCTGCTGATCCGGTCAAGGACAAAGAGCTCGGCAAGCAGTTGCAGGTGCAAGAAGCGCTGCTTTCCCACTACCCCGTGCGCAGCAGCGAGCAGATTCTCATCAAGACCCTGATCGGCTGGCTTGCCCATATCGTCATCGGCGAGCACCAGATCGAGCGTTCGGCCCACTGGCGCGGGTTCTATGAGCGTGTACGAGATCGCGGCACGCTCAGCCGCGAAGAAATCGACGAAGTCGCCCGCTATTACCTCAATGATTGCATGGCCGACGACGACGAAAAGGCGAGTTTCCAATTGAGTGACCTGATCGAAGACCCCTTGCCGGCTGATTTCGAAATTCGCTACGCCGGCCTGCGCCAACGCGAGCCTCTTGCCTGTGTGGTGAATTATGCCGAGCAGCTGGCCCTTGCCTACCTCGAGAAGACGCGGTCACCGGTACGCATGGGTTTTGCCTGAGGATGGATAGGCGCGCGCGCATCCTGTTGATCGGCTGCGGTGACATCGCCCTGCGCGTTGCCCGGCAGCTCGGCGGCCGCTTTGCACTCTTTGGCTTGGCCCGATCGCAGGCGCAGCAACTGGCGCTGCGCAAGGCCGGCATCCGGCCCGTGCCCGGCGACCTCGATCATCTGCGTACGCTTTCGCGGCTGCGTCTCGCGCCGATGGCGGTCATGCATTTCGCCCCACCACCCGCACAGGGAGAGGACGATCCGCGTACTCGCCGGTTGCTTGCCGCGCTAGGGCAAAGCGGCACCTTCCCGCCGCGCCTGGTGTATATCAGCACCACGGGGGTCTATGGCGACCGGCAGGGCGCTTGGGTCTCGGAAGCCGACGCCAAACGGCCACAATCGCCGCGAGCCCGCCGCCGGGTCGCCGCGGAAATCCGTCTTCGCGCGACCTGCCTGAGACAGCGTTCGCGGCTTGCCATTCTTCGGGCTCCCGGCATCTACGCCGCCGATCGTCTGCCTCTGGAACGCTTGCGCGCCCACACGCCCGTGCTTTTCGCAGACGAAGACAGCTACACCAATCACGTGCATGCCGACGACCTGGCGCGCGCTGCCGTCGCTGCCTTGCGCCTAGCGCGCGGCGGGCGGGTCTACAACGTCACCGACGATGCCTCCTGGCGCATGGGCGAATGGTTCGACCGTCTCGCCGACGCCTTCGATCTACCCCGACCGCCACGCGTGAGCCGTGCCACAGCTCAAGCGCAATTAACCGCGATACAATGGTCCTTCCTGAGTGAATCGCGACGATTGACCAATAGCCGCATCAAACGGGAATTGCGCTTGCATCTGGACTATCCCACGCCCGACACGCTGCTCGTGCGCTGCGCCGCAAAAACCTTGCCCCGCCAAGGAGCGTTGTTGCGATGAGCTGGCACACCATCACCCGGCGCCTCGACGCTTATGAGCGCCTGGTGCGACTCGACAAGCCGATCGGCATTCTGCTTTTGCTCTGGCCTACGCTCTGGGCGCTGTGGATTGCGGCAGACGGACGACCGGGTGGCGCCATGATCTGGATATTCGTGCTCGGCACGGCCTTGATGCGCTCCTCGGGCTGCGCCGTCAACGATTGGGCCGATCGACACTACGACGGCTACGTTAAGCGCACCGAAGCGCGCCCCCTGGCCCAAGGCGAAATCGAGCCTTGGGAGGCGCTGGCGGTGGCCGCAGCACTGGCGCTATGCGCGTTCTTGCTCATACTGCCGCTGCATCCGCTGGCGATTGCGCTTTCTGTTCCCGCTCTCCTGATTGCCATCAGTTACCCCTTCACCAAACGCTTCTTTGCCCTGCCCCAGGCCTACCTCGGCATCGCTTTCGGCTTCGGCATTCCCATGGCCTTTGCCGCGCAAGTGCACAGCCTGCCGGTTTTGGCTTGGCTCTTGCTTGCCGCCAATATCTGCTGGACGCTGGCTTACGACACCGAATACGCCATGGTGGATCGCGATGATGACATCAGGATCGGCATCCGCACCTCGGCGCTCACCTTCGGCCAATACGATGTCGCCGCGGTGATGTTCTTCTACGCCCTCTTCCTGGCCATCATGGGCGGCATCGGCGCCGGCATCGGCCTGGGGCTCATCTATTACGCCGGCTTGCTGGTCGCGGGCGGGATTGCCTTATACCATTACCGGCTGATCCGCCACCGCGACCGCATGGCCTGCTTCAAAGCCTTCAGGCACAACAACTGGCTAGGCTTCGCGGTTTTTATGGGGGTGGTGCTCGATTACGGCTTGGGACGAGGCGCCTGGCCCAATTTCTAAACCCCGCACCGACCTTCACGAAAGTCAGAAAAAGCCGTTGAACCCGTTGCGCCTGGGGTGCTAGGATGATCGGGCATGGCCTGACAGGAGACGTTTCGACCCAAGACGAATTCACTTGTTACCCAGACTGCGTGCCGATCACCAATCAATAAAGGCGCACGCAGCCGCAGCTCGGGAGGTATCCCACCATGGACACGATCTCTCCGCGCTCCCGCCAACTCTTTGCCGCGGGGCGAAATTCCAACCCCTCAATCTGGATCTCGCGTTGCACCTTGCTTGCGTGTTTTGCGCTGGCCATCACGCAGCATTGCCCTCTGCACGCCGCGGAAGTCGCTGCCGCTGGCGATCACAGTTTCTTCGTGCGCGACGATGGCACGCTCTGGGCGTGGGGCGCCAATGAATTCGCCCAACTGGGCGATGGCAGCACTTTGGCCCGCGCCGTGCCAACCAAGATATTGTTCGGCGCCAGTGCGGTCGCCACCGGACCCTACCACAGCCTGGCGCTGAAGGGCGACGGCAGCTTGTGGAGCTGGGGTTTCAATGGCGCGGGACAACTGGGCAGCGGCGACACGACGGATCAAACCCTGCCCGCTCAGGTGCTCACCAGTGTCAGCGCGATGGCGGTATCGCGACTGGCCAGTTTCGCCATCAAGACCGACGGCAGCTTGTGGGCCTGGGGCAATAACGAGGCCGGACAACTGGGCGATGGCACTTCGACCAACCGCAGCTCGCCCGTGCAAGTGCTGAGCGGCGTGCGCGCAGTCTTTGCCGCAGGAGATTCCACCTTCGCCATCAAAAGCGACAACTCCCTCTGGGCCTGGGGAGACAACAGCCAGGGCCAACTGGGCAACGGCAACCGCAGCGCACAGAGCACTCCCGTGTCGGTGATGAGCGGGGTGGCGAGCGCGGCCACTTCCGGTCTCAGCACTTTTGCACTAAAGACCGACGGCACACTGTGGGCCTGGGGCAACAACGACTGGGGACAACTTGGTAATGGCGACAGCGCGAGCCGCAACACGCCCGTCCAAGTGATGACCGCGGTGAAGGGTGTGGCGGCCGGCGGCTCGGCCAGTTACGCGGTTAAAACCGACGATACGCTTTGGAGCTGGGGCGCCAACGATTGGGGCCAGCTGGGCGATAGCGGCGGCAACCGCGCGAGCCCCGCGCAGGTATTGAGCGGGGTGGTGCGTGCAGCGGCCGGGTTAGGGCACGCTTTGGCTCTGCGTAGCGACGGCCAGACTTGGTCCTGGGGCAATAACGCCTTTGGCCAGTTGGGTGACGGCAGCACCATCAGCCGCGGCCTTCCGGTGTATCCGCTGAACGGTGCCCAGGCGCTGGCCGCGGGCGCCCTGCATGCGCTGGCGGTGAAGGCGGATGGCGATCTTTGGGCCTGGGGCGACAATGCCTTCGGACAATTGGGCGATGGTACCCAAACCGCCCGCGAGAATCCGACCCAAGTGCTCACTGGTGTACGCACCGCCGCCGCCGGGATGAATTTTTCCCTGGCGCGCAAAGCCGACGGTAGTCTCTGGGGCTGGGGTGAAAACGCCAGCGGACAACTGGGGGATGGCACCACGACCTCGCGCATTACGCCGACGCAAGTGGCTACCGGCATCAGCGACATGACTGCGGGTTATGCGCATGGACTGGCGATCAAGAGCGACGGCAGCCTCTGGGTCTGGGGTGAAAATACCTGGGGGCAAGTGGGCGACGGCTCGACGACCAACCGCGCCACGCCGGTGCAGGTACTGACCGCAATCCGCGCCGTGGCGGCCGGTTCGGCGCACAGCCTGGCAGTGAAGACTGACGGCAGCCTTTGGGCCTGGGGTGCCAACAACAACGGCCAACTGGGCGACGGCAGCAACATCGACCGGCACGAGCCCGTGCAGGTGCTCGGCGATGTACTCGCCATCGCGGCCGGGGAGAACTTTTCCTTGGCCCTCAAGTCCGATGGCAGCCTGTGGAGTTGGGGCGCGAACTACCAAGGGCAACTGGGCGATGGAAGTCTAGTCACCCGTTCGAGTCCCGCCCCCATATTGACCGGCGTTGCCGCAATGGCCGCGGGCAACCGCTTTGCGCTGGCGCAAAAAAGCGACGGCACGATCTGGACCTGGGGCTCCAACGCGTATCAGGCTCTAGGAACGGGCGCCGCTGACGTAGAACTGCGACCTCGGCAAAACCATTTCTTGCGTCCGCTCCAGGCACTCGGCGCGGGCTGGCACCATGCCATGGGACTTATGCCCGATGGCCGTATCGCAGCCTGGGGCGCCAAACTCGGGGCCACCAGCCGCGCCACGCCAACGCGGGTGCAGGACCCGCTGGCACCCTATTCCGGAGCGGTTTTGGTGAGTGAACACTTTAACCCCAG
This sequence comes from Casimicrobiaceae bacterium, assembly GCA_026646885.1. Classification (GTDB taxonomy): domain Bacteria; phylum Pseudomonadota; class Gammaproteobacteria; order Burkholderiales; family Casimicrobiaceae; genus JACPUX01. The sequence goes on from JAPKHK010000008.1 coordinate 190,771, forward strand.
CATCCGCAACGGCGTTGGTCACCAGGGTATAGGCCATTACTTCGTCACCGCCGGTGCGGCAGAGCGCGCCGCGATCGCCGCGGGAGCCGCAGGCCCCGGATGGACCGACACCGGACGCAGCTTCCGCGCCTGGGAGAGCAGCACGGGCGCACCGAGCGGCGCAGTGGGCGTGTGCCGCTTCTATTACTTGGAGCCCAACAGTCATTTCTACACCGCAGGCGCCGGAGAATGCGATGCCTTGAAAGCGGCCAACCCCAGCAACAATCCGGCTCTCGCTTGGGCTTACGAGGGCATCGCTTTCTACACCGCCCTGCCCGGGAGCGCCGGCTGCACGGGCAGCTATTTCCCGGTCTACCGTACCTACAACAACCGCTACGGGCCGCCGGCCACCAATGACGCCAATCACCGCCTCACGCCCAGCTACAACGATCATCGTCGGGGCATCCGCTTCTTAGGCTATTCGGACGAAGGCATCGCTTTTTGTTCGCCCGCCAGCCCCTACCCCGGGGGCGACCTCCAGGCGAGTTTCACCTACCCGGGAGCCGCGGCCCAAGCCAACAGCAGTCTGAGCGCCGAGTTCTTGTTCAGCAACAACGGACCGGGCGCGGCCGATGGCGGCACCCTCTTCGCAGTGCTGCCCAGCGAGGTGAACAACTGGGTCGTCACTTGCACCGCGCGCCAGGGAGCCGCTTGCCCAAGCGCCGGCAACTTGGATCCGGCAACGCTCCGGAGCGGCATCAGCCTCGCTTCCTGGCCCGCAGGCGGCGGCCTCACCTTAACGGCAAGCGGCACCGCGCCGGCGGCAAGCTCGGGTTCCGATGTCACGCTGAATTTTGCCGCCAGCGTTTTGCCGGCAAGCGGCTGGGCCGATGCGAACCTCGCCAACAACACGCCGCCATTAGGACAAACGGTGGTCGGGGCCGGCAATGTCTGCAATTTCGTGGTGAGCCCGAGTTACCTCTCCTTGAGCGCGGCGGCGCAAACGCCGCATTTGGCGATCAACGTCAGCCCTGGCTGCGCCTGGTCGGCCACGAGCAGCGCGCCCTGGATCACCCTGGGCGCGGGCGGCAGCGGCGCGGGCAGCCTGAGCGTCAACGTTGCCGCCAACACCGCGAGCACCGAACGCACCGGCAGCCTCGAAGTTGCCGGACAAGCGGTGCTGATCCGCCAAGCCGCGATTGCACCCACCCCCGCGCCCCGCTGCGGCGAGCTGCGCTTCTCGCGCACTGGCGATCAGGTTGCCGCCGGCTGGGTGACCACCGCCATCCTGCTGGAGGTGATCGTCGATACGAGCTGCATCTGGCAAGCCACCAGCCAAACACCCTGGGTCACCATCGTTTCTGGCGGCTCGGGACAAGGCAATGGCACGCTGGCCTATCGGGCCGATGCCAATTCCGGCGATACCCCTCGCGTGGGCAGCATACAGGTGGGAACCGCGATTTTCACGGTCACGCAATTCGGCGCCAGTGAAGGCCCCGGCGGCGATGGCGGCGGGGATGGCGGCGGCGAGTGAGCGGGCCATTCTGAGGAGCTCTCGCCTTCGCGACTAAAGCCGCGGCGCGTGCTGCATGAACACCGGCACGCGCCGCCGCCCGAAAGCGCCGTGATAAGCCTCGAAGCGGCCAGCGATGGCGGCGCCGCAAGCTTGGCAATGCCCGGTGTCATCCAGGGTGTAGCGCAAGATGTCATACCAGTCGCGCTCGATCACGGCTTTGCCGCAACCCGGGCAGTAGGTCGTGTCGCCGGACCGGTCATGCACATTGCCAGTGTAAACGTAACGCAACCCAGCCGCGCGGGCGATTTCGCGGGCGCGGGCAAGCGTTTCGGGCGGCGTGGGCGGCAGGTCGTCGAGCTTGTAATCCGGATGAAAGGCGGAGAAATGCAGCGGTACATCTGGACCTAACTCCTTGGCCACCCATTGCGACAAGGCGCTGATCTCGGCCTCGGAATCGTTCTTGCCCGGAATGAGCAAGGTGGTGATTTCGAGCCAGACCGAGGTTTCGCGAACGAGGTAGACCAAAGTATCCAGCACCGGTTGCAAGTGCGCGCCGGTAAGGTGGTAATAGAAGTCCTCGCTGAAGGACTTCAGATCGACGTTGGCGGCATCCATCTTGGCGTAGAAGTCCCGCCGTGCCGCGTCGTGCATGTAACCGGCCGTCACCGCCACGGTCTGGATGCCCAGCGCATGACAAGCCTCGGCCGTGTCCATGGCATATTCGGCAAAAATCACCGGGTCGTTGTAGGTGAAAGCCACGCTCTTGCACCCATGCGCCGCCGCGGACTGGGCGATGGCTTCGGGGCTGGCCGCGTCCATCAGTCGGTCCATGTCGCGCGACTTGGAAATGTCCCAGTTCTGGCAGAACTTACAGGCGAGGTTGCAGCCCGCGGTGCCGAAGGAAAATACACTCGATCCGGGGTAGAAATGGTTGAGCGGTTTCTTCTCGATGGGGTCGATGCAGAAGCCCGAGGAGCGGCCGTAGGTGGTGAGCACCATGGCATTGCCCTCGTTCTGCCGCACGAAACAAGCGCCGCGCTGGCCATCGTGCAGCTTGCAGTCGCGCGGGCAGAGGTCGCATTGAATGCGCCCGTCGGGTAGCGTGTGCCAGTATTTCGCGGCATAGCTCATGAGGGTATCTTTAAAATCAAGAATGCGCCGGGGACTCGGCTTCTTTCCATTTGGTCACCTGATAGCGCCAGACTCTCAGTCCGGGCTCCCAGAAATCGAGCGGCAACCCAGCTTTGCGCTTGAGCTCCATCAGAAAGCGCGCCGGTTCCGGCAGGGTTTCCCAGACTTGCGGCAGGAAGGTGGCGCGATGATGGCCCCATTGCACGATCAAGCCGTCCTCGCCGGGGTGGAGCTGTGCGAGGAGTTCGGCTTCTCCAGCAAAGGCTAGCTCTTCCGCAGGGCCAAGCAGCGACACTTCGACGCGCGTTTCGCCCCATTCGTCCCGGCTCAAGGGAGCAAAGCGCGGATCACGGAAAGCGGCTGCGCGCGCGTTGTGCGCGACGTCTTCGGCCAGGGGGCGGGCCGCTTCAAGGGCGCCGATGCACCCGCGCAATCGGCCTAGTTGCGTGAGCGTCACGAAAGTCGCGCCGGGCAGGGCCAGCGCCGGCAGGTTCGGCACGGCGCGCGCCGCCTCTCCGAATTCGCGGCCTATGGCGTTGCGCGCCAAGGTGAGGAGTGCGGGCCCCAGCGGCTCAATTGGGTCCATGGCCTGCCGCCTCATAGAAGGCAAAGGCGCCGTAGCCCACGACACGACTGCGGTCGCCCGCAGTGTCGCCGGAATTGCGCAGATCGAGCAGTTCGGCGCGCATCCTGCGCTCGCGCGCGCAAGCCAGCAGGCCCGCTACCGGAGTTGCCCCGCAAGCCTGTTCGTGATCCAGGCCCGCGCGCAACGCCACAATGGCCTCGGCTGTGGCGCCGTCCATCCGCTGCGCTTCGCGGTAGGCGTGGTAATGGGACAAATCGGAACTGATCACGATCAGTGTTTCCGGTCCGCCCCAGAGTTGATCGAGCACCTCCCCGACCTCAGAGGCAGAGGCGCTACCGACGACGAGCGGCACCAAGGCGAAACGCTCCAGTACGGTTTGCAGAAAAGGCAGCTGCACCTCAAGCGAGTGTTCGAAGGCATGCGCCTCGGCGTTCACCTGAACCTGCGGGAGGGAGGCAGCGATGGCAACGCCGACCTCGTCCAAGGGCACCATGCCCAGCGGCGTGCCAAAAGTATTCGCCGCGGGCAGCCCCAGGCCCCGCAGGGCGACGCGATGGGCCGGTCCGAGTAGAACGACGCGCCGGATACTGGATGCGGCCGGTCCCAACTGCGCATACGCTTGCGCTGCGACCGGCCCGGAGTAGATGTACCCTGCGTGCGGGACGATCAGCGCCTTGGGTACTTCGGCCTGCCCGGGTGCCGCGGCGCGCAGGTAGGCATGCACCGCGGCGGCGAGGGCCGTGGGGTCATCGGGATAGAACATGCCCGCAACGGCGGCGGGTCGGACGCTTTGCATCATGGGCCTCCTACTGAGACCTACATGGGGACGCGGGCCGGATCGCGCAAGCCTTGCCGGCGGCATCCGTGGCCAATTATAGGCCGTGTTGGCGGTCAGAATACAGCCAGTCGATCCCCGGGGCGGGGCTTAGGCTAGAGCTTGACCGCGGGATTGAGGGTGTACTGTCCGGTCACCGAGGCCTGCGCCAAGATATGGCCTTCCATGGCGCGGCGCACGTCCTGTCCGGTAAAGCGACCCTCGACCGCGAGGCGAGGAACATCCAGCGCGTACAACGTGAACACATAGCGATGCGGGATCTCGTCATTCCAAGGGGGGCAGGGGCCATCATAGCCGTAATAGTCGCCGGCCATCGCCGGATCCGAGGCAAACCAGCCGGTGTAGTCGTTGATACCCTGGCGTGCGCCGTGCGCGGCTTGCGGGCCGGCCTTGCCTTTCGCGGTAACGCCGCGGGAAAACTCGCCGCAGGCGATGGTCTGGGTGTCGGCTGGCAGGTCGATCAGTACCCAGTGAAAAAAGTCGACCCGCGCCAGAGAAGCCGGGACGCTGCGGCCCTCCTTGTTCACATCGTCCCCGCGGCTGGGCACATCGGGGTCGTGGCAGAGCAGGGCAAAGGAGCGGGTGTGCTTGGGCACGGCCCGCCAGCGAAGATCCGGGTTGAGGTTGTCCGCCAGGCGAACACGACGTGCGGTATCGACGGCGCAAAAGGCGTGTTCTTCCGGGATCGGCCCCATTTCTGTGAAGGCCGTCGTGGTCAGGTGCATACTGCTCCTCCTCATTGTTCTGAGCCTCCTTGGGCGCTACCGACGCCACGTCCCCTGCGGCAAGTCGGCCTCTCTTGCGGTACCGCAGCGGCCCAAGCGGGCGCCCCGGCAGAATCCAGCCAGGGGCTCATGATAACGCGCCCGTGCATAGCTTCAAGGCCATCGCGAAGACCAGGCGACCGCGCGGCGACCGGAGCAAGAATGCGGCCAATCGTGTTCGTACGCTTGACGATCAAATGGCGTGGCAACGCCTTGCCCTCGACACGGCTTTTGCAGGTTGCAAAGCTGCTCATCAACGAATTCCCGCTTTTTGTCTCCCCCCATTCTAGCGAAAACAGGCCAAAGGCCCAAAGGCGCGCCTCGGTCTCACCGCGCTCAGCTTGCCGTCCAGTTCACCCAACCGCCCCAGGCGGTCAGGAGCACGAGCCCGCCGAAGAAGATGCGATACCAGGCAAATACACTGAAATCGTGGCTGCTGATGTACCGCAGCAACCCGCGCACCGCGACGAAGGCGCTGACAAAAGCGGCGGCGAAGCCGACGGCGAAGGCACCCAAGTTGGCCTCTGTGAACAGCTGCCAGTTCTTCGCCACTTCATAGAGGCAAGCGGCGAACAGCGTCGGGATGGCGAGAAAGAACGAGAACTCCGTGGCCGCCCGACGGGAAAGGCCAAAAAACAGCCCGCCGATGATGGTCGCGCCGGAGCGGGAAGTCCCGGGAATAAGGGCAAATGCTTGTGCCAGCCCCAACTTAAAGGCATCGAGCGGGCGAATGTCGTCGACCTCCTCGATGCGTATCACATGGCGGCGCCGCTCTGCCCAGAGGATAACTACACCACCGATGATGAAGGCCAGCGCCACGGGAACAGGTTTGAAAAGCGCCGCCTTGATTGCCTGGTGCAAGAGGAGCCCCAGAGCGGCAAGGGGGAAAAAAGCGATGCTCAGGTTGAGCACGAAACGCTGGGCCACCGGGTCGCTCGGAAGGCCGAGTGCGACGCGGGCAAGCCGGGCGCGATACTCCCAGCACACTGCCAGGATGGCGCCGAACTGAATGACAATCTCGAAGATCTTCCCGAATTCGTCGTTGAAGTCGAGCAGATCGCCAACCAGAATCAAATGACCGGTGGACGATACCGGAAGAAACTCCGTCAGTCCCTCGACGATGCCGAGGACCAGAGCTTTCAGCAAAAAAAGGGGGTCCATGCCATTCCAGCCGGCGCGCCCGCGCCCGATGCGCGCCGCCGATCGCCGATGCGGTTGCTCTGATTGGCGCCACTCACAAAGGAGAAGGCGCTAGCGCCCATGTCCGCCTCGTTAAAGCGCTCCGGAATACTCGGCGGGTCGTCGCCACGCCGCTCGCGATTCCACTCGGCCTGCGTTAGGTTCCGGCCGCCTGAGCCGCCCAAGACGCGGCCGAGCGTGTTGTTGGACGACCCGCCGAGACGATCCATATGTTGCTCCCCTTCTTTGTCGTCATCATTGTAGCGGCATTCGACCGGAAATCCGTTCTCCGTGGCAGCTCTTGGCAAATCGGCTCGGGCAGGGAAGAATATCGCTGCGCCGTGGGGAATTGCACGCACAGCGCAATTCTATTTTTCGACGCTATCGAAAATGAGCACTTGGGGTTGTCCAAATGAACTGAATGGCGTCTGTCAGCTGGTATTTGGCGCCAAATGCGACCCCGGCATGCGCGGTTGCGTGCTCCACGGCAAGGTGCGTTTCGCCAGCGACGAAGCCAACACCACGCGCAAGCCGAAAAAGGCTCCCCCGGCAGCAGCCAAAGCGCTGCCGAAGAAACCCAATATCAACTAACTTTGCGCCAACGACTGCGCGCCGCCCCAGCGAGGTGTTGCCGCCCCGGCTGAGCTGGCGCAAGAATCAACCGCCCAGCATGCCTTTCTTGAGCGGCTCGCTCACGGGATTTTCGCCCAGCCAGATCTTCATCAGCGCGCCATTGAACGCATCCCCTGCAACCGTGCCCTTGGCCGCGCCGTTGAGCGAGAGCACGGTGCCCGTGCCGGGCACCAAGTCGATCGTCACGGTCTGCCCCGTCTTCACTTCTTTCATGCTGCGCATCAGGGTGTTGAGCTGATCGATCTGGGCTTTCATGCCGTCGAGCTCGGCCTTGGTGTGATTGTCGCCCAAGCCGTCGCTGAAGGCGTCCACCAATTGATCGGCAGTGAGGTCGCGCAGGAGCGTCATCTGCACGCGGCGCGCGGCCTTGAGTCCGAGCACACCGTTGAGGCTGGTTTGTTTCTGCGTGAGATAAAGCGCACCGACGTACACCTTGAAAAACGCCTTCTTGCGCACTCCCGCACCATTGAGCATGAGCTCGGCGCCTCCGACCGAAACTTTGTCGGCGAGTTTGACGCCTTCGACTTCCATGGCCCCGGCCAAAGCGGGCAAAAGCAAAGCGAGAACAAGGACTGCCAGTTTCTTCATGATTCCTCCGAAGTGAAATAATGGGCCGCCGTATCGCACCGGCGGCCGCGCTCAGACTGCTTCCAGTAAACCCGCGGCGCCCATGCCCGTGCCGATGCACATGGTGATCATGCCGTACTTCTGCCGCCGCCGCCGCAGGCCGTGCACAATGGTCGCGGTGCGGATTGCGCCGGTCGCACCCAAGGGGTGGCCCAGGGCGATGGCGCCCCCCAAGGGATTGACCTTGGCGGGGTCGAGCTGGAGTTCGCGCAGCACCGCCAGGCTCTGCGCCGCAAAGGCTTCATTCAACTCGATCCAGTCGATTTGCTGCGCGCTGAGGCCCGCCTGCTTCAACACTTTGGGAATGGCGGCAATCGGCCCGATGCCCATCACCTCGGGCGGCACGCCGGCCACCGCGAATCCGAGCCAGCGCGCCAGAGGCGAGAGCGACAGTTCCTTGAGTACCCGTTCGGAAACCAGCACGACTGCCGCGGCGCCATCGGACATTTGCGAACTGTTGCCGGCGGTCACCGAGCCCTTCGCGGCGAACACCGGTTTCAGCTTGGACAGACCTTCGAGTGTGGTGTCGGGCCGGGGGCCTTCATCGTCCGCGACCCGCTTTTCCTTTTGCTTGATGCTACGGGAAACGAGGTCGGGAAAGCTCTCGCGCACCGGGTACGGAGAAATTTCGTCCTTGAATTCGCCGCTGGCGATGGCCGCCACGGCGCGACGATGCGATTCGACCGCGAAGGCATCTTGGTCTTCGCGCGAGACTTGCCATTGCGCCGCCACTTTCTCGGCGGTGAGGCCCATGCCATAGGCAATACCGTAGTTTTCTTCTTTGGCGAACACTTCGGGGTTGGGCTTCAAGTTGTCGAGCATGGGAATCATGCTCATGCTCTCGGTGCCCGCGGCGATCATGATGTCGGCCTCGCCGGTGCGTATGCGATCGGCGGCGATGGAAACGGCATTGACGCCCGAGGAACAGAAGCGGTTGATGGTGAGGCCCGCCACGGTGTTCGGCAGGCCCGCCAGCAACACGCCGATGCGCGCCACGTTCATGCCCTGCTCGCCTTCGGGCAGGGCGCAACCCACCACGACGTCCTCGATGCGCTGGGGGTCGAGTTGCGGCACTTGCGCCAGCACGCTTTTGAGGGCGAAGGTCAGCAGCGTGTCCGGGCGGGTATTCTTGAAAACGCCGCGCGGCGCCTTGCCCACGGGAGTGCGGGTGGCGGCGACGATGTAAGCGTCTTGCAGTTGTTTACTCATGTTTTCTCCTTGATCGCGGTGGCTGCTTGCCCGCCGCGATAAATTCCTGGGTCAGTTGCGCAGCGGCTTGCCGGTTTCCAGCATGTGGGCGATGCGCGCCTGCGTCTTGCCTTCTTTCAAGAGTTCGATGAAATCGGCCCGCTCGAGTTCGATGAACCAGCGCTCGTCTACGGTGCTGCCGCTTTCTACTTCTCCGCCGCAAAGCACCCGCGCCACCTTGTTGCCGATGATGAAGTCGTAGGGCGAAATGAAGCCGCCGTCGCGCATATTCACCAGCATCATTTGCAGACGTGCCAGGCCCGACTTGCCAGCCACTGGAATATTGCGCACCGGCAGCGGCGGCCGATAGCCGGTCTCGGCCAAGGCCCGCGCTTGCGCCTTGGCGACGTGCAAGAGTTCGTGGCTATTGAACACCACCACGTCGGAGGGGCGCAGATAACCGATTTCTTTGGCCTCCAGCGCGCTCTTGGAAACGCGCGCCATGGCAATGGCTTGGAAAGCGTTGCGGATGCCCGAGAAGCTATCGCCACCCCGTGCTTCCAACATGCTGCGCACGGCGAACTCTTTGCAGCCGCCGCCCGCGGGCAACAGGCCGACACCCACTTCCACCAAGCCGATGTAGGACTCCAGCGCGGCCACGGTGCGATCGCAATGCATCTGGAATTCGCAGCCGCCACCCAGCGCCAGGCCGCGTATCGCCGCCACGGTGGGCACCAAGGAATACTTCAGGCGCTGCGAAGTATGCTGGAACTTGGCCACCACGCCTTCGAGTAGGTCGAAGCGTCCCGCTTCGAGCACCGGTCGCAGCGCGGCAAGGTTGGCGCCCGCCGAAAAGGGCTCCTTGGTTTGCCACAGTACCAGGGCGGCCCAGTTCTTCTCAGCTTCGTCAATGGCGGCGAGGATGCCATCGAGTACGTCGTCGCCCACTGCGTTCATCTTGCTCCGGAAAGACAAGATGGCGATATCGTCACCGGTGTGCCATAGGCGCACGGCATCGTTCTCGAATATGGTCTTGCCGCTATCCCACTGCTCGCCGAGCACCGGGTCGGGGAAATACTGGCGCCCGTACACCAACAGCGTGGAGCGGCCTTGGTAGGCGTTGACGCTGGCAGAATACGCGCCTTGGGGCGTATGGACTCCGGGGCGTCCGTCGGTAACCCAAGGGGGCAGCGGCGCGTCGCTCATCGCTTTGCCGGCCGCGATGTCTTCCTGAATCCAGGCGGCCACCTGTTGCCAGCCCGCCGCCTGCCAAGTCTCGAACGGCCCCATGGCCCAGCCGAAACCCCAGCGTATGGCCAGATCCAAGTCGCGCGCATTGTGCGCGATGTCGCCCAGATGCACGGCGCAGTAATGGAAAAGATCACGGAAAATCGCCCACAGGAACTGCGCCTGGGGATGAGCATGGGCGCGCAGCTTGCCGAACTTCTCCGCCGGGTTCTTGAGTTTGAGCAACTCGGCCACTGCCGCGTCGATCTTGCCCTCGGAAGGACGGTAATCGCGGGCGGCGAGATCGAGAACCTGGATCTCTTTGCCCATCTTTCTGAAGATGCCGGCCTTGGTTTTCTGGCCCAATGCACCTTTTTCGATCAGCGCCGCAAGCCAAGCGGGCGCCTGGTAATAGCGATGCCAAGGATCGGCCGCGAGGTTGTCCTGCATGGTCTTGATCACATGGGCCATGGTGTCCAGGCCCACCACGTCGGCGGTACGATAAGTGGCGCTCTTGGCGCGGCCGATGGCCGGGCCGGTCAAAGCGTCGACGACATCGAAACCCAGGCCGAAGGCGGTGGTATGGTGCATGGTCGCCAGCATGGAGAAGATCCCCACGCGGTTGGCAACGAAGTTGGGCGTATCCTTGGCACGGATGACGCCCTTGCCCAAAGTGGTCACGAGGAAGGTTTCCAGCTGATCGAGCACCTGCGCTTGCGTGCCACGGCCTGGAATCAGCTCCACCAGGTGCATGTAGCGCGGCGGATTGAAGAAATGTACGCCGCAAAAGCGTTCGCGCAGCGTCTCCGGGCAGGCATCGGCCAGTGCGTTGATGGACAGACCCGAGGTATTGCTGGCAAAAATCGCCTGCGCGGGAATGTGCGGCGCCACCTTTTCGTAGAGCGCCTTTTTCCAGTCGAGGCGCTCGGAAATGGCCTCGATCACCAGATCGCACTCAGCGAGCTGGGCGAGATGCTGTTCGTAGTTGGCGGCGTCGATGTATTGCGCGCGATCCTTGGTGCCCAGGGGAGAAGGCTCCAACTTGGCGAGTCCGGCGATGGCCTTGTTGACGATGCCGTTGGGGTCGCCTTCCTTGGCGGGCAAGTCGAAGAGCACAGTGGCGACATTGGCGTTGGCGAGATGCGCGGCGATTTGCGCGCCCATCACCCCAGCGCCCAGCACCGCGACTTTGCGAATGAGGAAATTGGAAGTGCTCATGAAGTCAGTGATTCCGTAGGGGATAAAAGATGCGCCGGAAACACGCCGGCGGCGATGCGTCTCACTCGGGCAGTGGGCGCGGGCGGCGGTCTTCTCCCACCGCAACGTAAGTGAGGTTCGCCTCGGTGACTTTGACCGCGGGTTCATCTCCCAGCTTGCGCTGGGCGTAGACCTCCACGTTCACGGTCACCGAAGTGCGTCCCACGCGAGCGATCGATGCATAGAAGCTCACCACATCGCCCTGATAGACCGGATGCTTGAAAACGAAGGAGTTGACCGCCACCGTGGCCACTTTGCCGCGCGCGCGTTGCACAGCAAGGATGGCTCCGGCGATATCCACTTGCGACATGATCCAGCCGCCGAACACATCGCCGTGGTAGTTGACGTCCGAAGGCATGGGCACCACCCGCAGGGTTGGGTGTTGGTCGGGTAGCGGAGTATGAATGCTCCCGCTCGACGAGCCCAGATTTGAGGTCATGCCCTTCTCTCCATGCTTTCAGCGGTCGGCACTCATGTTCCTTCTCAGGCCGCCACTTTTTTGCGCTCTTCGTCGCGTAACTCACGACGCAAGATTTTGCCGACGTTGGTCTTGGGCAGATCGTTGCGGAATTCCACCTGTGAGGGCACTTTGTAGCCGGTGAGCTGCTGGCGGCAATGCGCGATCAGAACGTCGGCGGTGAGTTCGGCATCTTTCTTGACGACGAAGATCTTTACTGCCTCGCCGGACTTCTGGTCTGGTACGCCCACCGCAGCGACTTCCAGCACGCCAGGATGCATGGCGACTACGGCTTCGATCTCGTTCGGGTACACGTTGAAGCCAGACACCAGAATCATGTCCTTCTTGCGATCGACGATGCGCACGAAACCCTGATCGTCCATCACGCCGATGTCACCGGTGGCGAACCAGCCATTGGCGTCCATGACCTTGGCTGTTTCATCCTTTCTCTGCCAGTACCCTGCCATCACCTGTGGGCCGCGGATGCAAATCTCCCCCGGCTGCCCCAAAGGCACGCCCTTGCCAGCATCGTCGCGCAGTTCGATATCCGTCGAGGAGATTGGCAGTCCGATGCTGCCGTTGTAATCCGGCAGATCGAGCGGGTTGATCGTCGCCGCGGGCGAGGTTTCTGTGAGGCCATAAGCTTCGAGCAGCACTTTGCCGGTGATCTTCTTCCACTTCTCCGCGACCGCTCCTTGCACCGCCATGCCGCCGCCCAGGGCGAAGCGCAGGGCGGAGAAGTCGACCTTGGCGAATTCGGGGTTGTTCACTAGCGCATTGAACAGGGTGTTCACCCCGGTCATGGCGGTGAACTTGTGCTTCTTCAGTTCTTCGATGAACCCAGGTATGTCCCGGGGATTGGGGATAAGGATGTTCTCCGCTCCCAGCGTCATGAAGACGAGGCAGTTCGCGGTAAGCGAGAAGATATGGTAGAGCGGCAGCGGCGTGATGATGATTTGCCGGTCCGGCCCGAGGAAGGGCCTGAGCCATGTACGCGCCTGCAAGACGTTGGCGACGATGTTCCGGTGCAAAAGCATCGCCCCCTTGGCTACGCCAGTGGTGCCCCCGGTATATTGCAGGAAGGCGATGTCGTCGTGCCCGAAAGCCACCGGCCGCAGGCTGCGACGCCGCCCTTCAGCGAGCGCGTCCTGCATCGAGATCGACCCCGGCAGAGACCAGGCGGGTACCATCTTCTTGACGTGCCGCACGACCAGATTGACGATCAGGCCTTTTAGGCCCATCAGCTCGCCCATGCTGGTGACGATCACATGCTTGACCGAGGTGCGGGCGATGACCTGCTCGAGCGTACTGGCGAAATTCTCCAGCACCACGATGGTTTCGGCACCGCTGTCGTTGAGTTGATGCTCGAGCTCACGCGCGGTATAGAGCGGATTGACGTTGACGATGGTGGCACCGCCACGCATCGCGCCAAAGAGCGCCACTGGGTATTGTAGGATGTTGGGCATCATCAGCGCCACCCGATCGCCCTTGTTGAGGCCCTTGCCTTGAAGGAAAGCGCCAAAGGCGCTGGTCATTTCATCCAGTTCGCCGAAAGTGAGGGATTTGCCCATGCATGTGAATGCCGGACGCCCCTTGTGTTTCTGCACGGCCTCTTCGAAGATCTGCATCAGCGACTTGTATTCGTTGACGTCGATTTCTGCCGGTACGCCCTTGGGATAGCTCCTCAGCCAAATTTTTTCCATTGCTCCGCTCCTCTGTTGTCGTTAACACCCCGAATACCGCACCTCGTGGCAATGGACATGATAGCCCACGCCCCCAATTCCTTCATGCCGCGTGCTGGCGCAAATGATTCATCGGCCCGCCGCGGAAAGGCGCGAAGCCGGTGCCAAAGATGGCGCCCGCGTCCAAAAGATCGGCGTCCTCGACAATGCCGGCGGCAAGGCAAGCCTCGCTCTCGGCAAGCATCGGTGCGATGATCGTCTCGGCCAGCCCCTCCGGCACGGTGCCTGGGGCCTTCTTCGCCGGTTTGCCTGCGCCCCAGTTGTAGTAGCCTTGTCCGGTCTTCTTGCCCAGATGGCCCGCGCTCACCGCTGCCATCAGGCGGGCCGGCGCGACGCGGCTCTCACCACCCAGCATCTTTCCGACCGCCAGGCAGATGTCCAGGCCGACGGTGTCGGCGAGTTCTATGGGCCCCATGGGCATGCCGAAACGAAGCGCTGCTTCATCGACCGCCTCGGGGCTGATGCCGTCTTCCACAGCGCGCATCGCCGCGTCTAGGTAAGGCGCGAGGATGCGATTCACCAAGAAGCCCGGGGCAGATTTGACTGGCAACGGCAGGCGATCGATTTTTCGTGCAAATGCCGCAGCGGGGGCAACCCATTCGGCGCGCGTGGCTTGGCCAACGACGATCTCGACGAGCATCATCCGCGCCACCGGGTTGAAGAAGTGCAGCCCCAAAAGCCGCCCCGGGTCTTGCATCGCGATAGCAATTTGTTCGAGAGGGATGCTCGAAGTATTGGTGGCAAGCAAGGCGTCTGGCCTGGCACTCTTTTCCAGTTCGGCAAACAGTGCTCGCTTTGCAGAAAGGTCCTCGAAGATCGCTTCGATGATCACATCGGCGTGCGCCGCACCCTGCCCTTGAGGATCGGGAATCAAACGGTCCAGGGCGTCGCGCACGCGCCGCGAATCTCGGAGTCGTTCCTTGAAGAGTCTGGCCGCGCGGCCAATCGCCGGCGCCAGGCGCTCAGCGCTCTGATCTTGTAGGCTCACCGTGAGCCCACGCAAGGCACACCAGGCGGCGATGTCTCCACCCATCACGCCGGCACCGACCACATGCACACGCTTGAATTCGCGGCCACCCTCTTTCCCCAGCCCCTTCATACGCTCCTGCAACTTGAAAACACGGATGAGGTTCTTGGCCGTGGGCGTTTCGAAGATGTGTCCGATCGATGAAGGATCACCAGCCGGAACCGCCAGCGCGTTGCCGGCGAAACGCGACCAGATGTCGAGAATGGCATAGGGTGCGGGGTAATGCTCGCGGCGCGCCTTTTGTGCCACTTTGGCGGCGGCTTGCCTGGCGACGTAAGCTTTGAGAGGCGCGCGCAGCAGCAACCTTTGCGTGAACGCCAAGGTTCGCCTCGGCGGCGCCGCACGCAATACGCCCCGCGCCGTGTTCATCATCACCCGAGCCGGCACACACTCATCGGCAAGGCCGAGGCGCTTGGCCTTCCGCGCATCGACAGTCTTGCCGGTCAACAAGAGATCAAGCCCGGCGGCGGCACCAACGAGTTGCGGCAGGCGCAGCATGCCGCCCCAGCCAGGCACGATACCGAGCATTACCTCCGGCAGCCCTAGCCGAGTCCCCGGCTCGTCGACGACCACACGATAGCGGCAGGCCAGCGCGAGCTCCAGGCCGCCCCCCAAGCAGAAACCCTTTACCAGGGCGAGTGTCGGGAAGGGCAGCGCGGCCAGGCGATTGAAGGTATCCCACCCGCGCCGCACCAGCGCCAGAGCATCGTCGGCACTCTGGATCAGGCCGAATTCGTCGATGTCCGCCCCAGCAATGAAGCCGTTGGCCTTGCCAGACAAAACGACCAGGCCTTGGGGCGGGGCGGCCGTCAAATCGTCCAGCAACTGCCCCAGTTCCTCCAGCACCGCGGCGGAAAGGCTGTTGGTGTTGCTTTGGGCGCGATCGAGCGTGAGCCAGGCCAAGCTTTCCGCATCGAGTTCGCAGCGCCAGTGGCGATAATTGTTCATGGGTGGGCAAATGTCTGTGATTGAGTTTCAGGTGAATTCGTGCGGTTGCGCGATGATGCCGACGGTGACCGTATTCGGCCCGACGTTGACGCCGCCGGTCATGCTCATGTGGCTAACGCCGACTTCCACGCCACGCGCCTCCGCGGCGGCAACCATTTCGGAATAGCCCGGCAGGTGAGTAAGATCCTTGGCGTCGCCGCCGTAACTCACATTCACGTAGGGCGACAGAAGGCCGCGCTCGATCTCGCGAGTGACATTGGCGAAAACCTTAGTCGCCGCTGTTTCGAAGTGGCGCACCTTGGCCACCGGGCCGGTTTCGCCGTTCCAGCACCGGGCGATGGGTTTTACGTCGAGCGCATTACCCACGGTATAGGCAGCCCAACCCACGCTCTTGTCGCCGCGCGCCCGTGCCCGGGTGAACATGTAATAGAGCTCGTTGGGGACCAGGTAAGCGTATGTTGAAGCGATGATGCTCTCCAGCCGCGCCAGCAGTGCCGTCATCGGCACCTTTTCCTCGACCAGGCGCAGCAACTCCCAGACCTGCACGCCCTGCCCGGCAAAGAGGTTTTTGCTGTCGAAGACGCGCAGACGAAACGGCCCGGGAATGCCCGCCGCTTCGCGGATGGGGCGGTATTTCGTGAGAATCTGGAAAGAGGCGCGGTTGGCGAACTCATAGACCTTGGAGCGTGCGCTCATGACGCAAAGACAGATCACATAATCGTATTCGAGCACGAGCCGCGTGAGGAAAAGATGCTCTAGTTCTTCCGCGGAATACGGCACGGATTCGAAGTCGTGATTGCTGCCCTTGCCCAGATAGCGCGTATAGAACTCCCGCGTCTTGGCGAGATCGCGATAGTCTTCAAGCAATTGATCGCCGACCCGAATGGAAATCGGCAAGATGGTGATCTTATGCTGCTTGATATACTCCGGCGGCAGATCACAAGTTGAATCGACCACTATCCCCAGACGCATACAGCCTCCTACTGTTGGCGTCGATCGCTTAAATCGCCTCGATCAGCACGGCGCCACCCAGGCCGCCGCCAATGCAGATCGTTGCGATCCCCCGTTTGCTGCTCGTACGCCTGAGCACTTGCAGCAGATGCAACACAATGCGCGCACCGCTTGCCCCTACCGGATGCCCGAGCGCAATCGCTCCGCCATCGACGTTGAGCCGCGATGTGTCAAGCTCCCCCAGAGCGCCGTCAAGCCCCAGCTCTTGCCGGCAGTAATCGTCGTCCTTCCATGCGCGCAAGCAGGCTATCACTTGCGCCGCGAACGCCTCATTGAGTTCCCAATAATCGATATCGCTCAAGGCAAGACCTTGACGCTTCAGAATAGGGGTGCTGGCATGTACGGGGCCGAGCCCCATTTGCGCCGGATCGAGCCCGGCCCACTCGGTATCGACGATGCGGCCCAAGGGTTCAAGCTTATGCCGCGAGAGCGCGCTTTCCGAGGCCAGCAGCACCCAGGCGGCGCCGTCGGTCACCTGCGAGCTGTTGCCGGCGGTGACATTGCCGTATTTCTTGTCGAAGAAGGGCCGCAGCTTGGCGAGGTTCTCCACCGTCGAATCTTCGCGCACACCGTCGTCGGCGGGATAGAGCTTGCCATGAGCATCAAAGAGGGGCGCCAGCTCGGCGGCAAAAGAGCCGGCCTTTTGTGCCGCCAACACCTTGGCGTGACTGCGTGCGCTGTACTCATCCATGTCCCGGCGGGTAATGCCGAAGCGATAGGCCAGGTTTTCGGCGGTTTGACCCATCAAAAGGCCCACCATGGGATCGGTAAGACCCTTCATGAGCCCAATCACCGGCGCGAGGAAAGAGAGTTTGAATTGGGCCAGCGCTGCCGCCCTTTGCCCCGCGCTTTTCGCGGCGTACCAGCCCGCCAGCCAATGCACCATGGCATCGGAAAACAAAAGCGGGGCGCGCGACAGGGCGTCGACGCCGCCCGCCAGAACGAGCTCGGAACGGCCGGAGACGATGTTGGCGACGCCTGAATCGATGGCCTGCATGCCCGAGGCGCAGTTTCTCATCACCGTCCAGGCCGGCACCTTGAGTCCACAACCCAGGCGCAATGCCGCCACGCGGCCGATGTTCACTTCATCGGGGCTGGGCCCGGCACAGCCGAGAATGACTTCGTCCAGCGCCTCGGGCGGAAACGGTTGGCGCAAAAGCAAGGAGCGCCCCGCCGCGACCGCCAGATCGGAAGCGGCAAAGGGACCGGGTTTGTTACGCGCCTTGAGAAAGGGCGTGCGCGCGCCGTCGACGACGTAAACGGGGGCCTTGAGTGCGCTAGACATGAGCGATTCCTGTTCAGGCCGCGGCCTTGTGTTGGGGGCGCTGCAACAGGGCCGACACGCCCAGGTCCTGCGGGAAATCATCGACATGGATGACCAGATCCGTCAGCCGCTTGGCCCGCTTCACCAGTAGGGCTTCCTGTTCGCTGATTTCGCCGGCGGCAAGGGCGGCAGCCAATTGCTCCTCGGGTTTGCCCGCGGCGATGCGGCCGGCTTTCTGGGCGGCTTTGAGCTTCGCTTCCACCGGTTCGGCCGCCAGCGTGGCCTCCACCGCCAATTCGATCGCACCGACGGGTTCGTTCTCGACGCGCGGGAGATGCATGCCCGCAGTGAGGCGGTCGCGCGTCGCCGAGGGCTCGATCAGCAGCTTGGCGACTTCGTGCCCCAAGGCATCGGAAGGCACGACGTAAGGCCGCCCCAAGGGAAAAATCAAGCGGCGCAGGACCCAGGCGACGACGCGGCTGGAGTAATTCGAAATGACGCCTTCGAAGGCGTTTTGCGCCTTGAACATGGCGTCCCAAATCGCCCAATGCAGGAGCGGCGCGTCGGCCGCCTGCCGCCCCTCGTCTTCGTAGCGCTTGAGCGTGGCTGAACAAAGGTACAACAGCGAAAGAATGTCACCCAGCCTTGCGGAGAGCTTCTCCCGCCGCTTCAGTGCGCCGCCCATGACGAACATGGACACATCGGCGAGGAACGCGAACGCCGCGGAAAAGCGCGTCAGCTGCTGATAATAGCGTCGAGTTTCAGGCGCGATGTCGGTCGGCAGGCGCACGAAATGCGAGCCGGTGAGACCCATCACCAGCGCACGCGCGGCATTGCTCACGGTGAAACCGATATGGCCGAAAAGGGCGGTGTCGAATTCACGCACCGCTTTCTGGGGATCGGTTTCGCGGGTAGCGGCCATTTCCTTTAGCACATAGGGATGGCAGCGGATCGCCCCCTGTCCGAAGATGATCAAGCTGCGGGTGAGGATGTTGGCCCCCTCGACGGTGATGGCCACGGGAATCTGCTGATAGGCGCGTCCCAGGAAATTGTTGGGTCCGAGGCAAATGCCCTTGCCGCCGATGATGTCCATGCCGTCATTGACCACCTGGCGGGCACGTTCGGTGACGTGATACTTGACGATGGCCGAAATCACCGCCGGCTTTTCACCCAGATCGACCGCGCCAGCGGTCATGGTGCGCGCGGCATCCATGAGATAGAGGTTGCCGCCCATACGCGCCAGCGGTTCCTCGATGCCTTCGAAGCGCCCGATGGGCAGCTTGAATTGCTGGCGCACCCGGGCATATCCGCCGACCGTGCGCACCGCCAGCTTGGCCATGCCGGTATTGGAGGAAGGCAGGGAGATCGAGCGCCCTGCGGCGAGGCAATTCATCAGCATCATCCAGCCCTGGCCCACCCGTTCGCGGCCACCAATGACCCAATCCAAGGGGATGAATACGTCCTTGCCGCTGGTCGGACCATTCTGGAACACCGCATTGAGCGGAAAGTGGCGCCGGCCGATGTCGACCCCAGGGTGATGCGTCGGCACCAAGGCGCAGGTAATGCCCAGGTCCTCGGTGCCGCCCAGAAATTTCTGCGGATCGTAGACGCGAAATGCCAAACCCAACAGCGTGGCAACCGGCCCGAGGGTAATGTAGCGCTTGTTCCAAGTCACTCGGAGTCCCAGCACCTCTTTGCCCTGGTGCATGCCTTTGCAGACGATGCCGGTGTCCGGGATCGACGCGGCATCCGAGCCCGCCCAGGGACTGGTGAGGGCGAAGCAGGGGATTTCCTGGCCCTTGGCCAGGCGCGGCAGGTAGTAGTTCTTCTGCTCCTCGGTACCGTAGTGCAGCAACAGCTCCGCTGGGCCAAGGGAGTTGGGCACCATGACCGTCACGGCCGCGGCACTTGAACGCGTGGACAGTTTGGTCACCACCTGCGAATGCGCATAGGCGGAAAATTCCAGGCCGCCATACTTCTTGGGGATGATCATCCCGAGGAAACCTTTTTCCTTGGCAAACTGCCAGGCCTCGGGCGACAAATCCTGATGCCGGCTCGTAGTCTCCCAATCGCTGACCATGTCGCACAGCGCTTGCGTTTCGACGTCTAGGAAGCGCTGTTCTTCCGGAGTGAGCCGGGGGGGTGCAAACGAGAGCAGTTTCTGCCAGTTCGGCTTGCCCGAGAACAATTCTCCATCCCACCACACCGTGCCGGCATCGAGCGCTTCTTGCTCGGTTTGGGACATCGGCGGCAAGATGCGCCGGTAGATGCGCAGCAAACCTTCGCTGACTAAGCTGCGGCGGAGCGCCGGCAACAATAGCGGTAGAGCCAGCACCGCGAAGAGTATGGTCAATACCAGCATCAATGGCGCGGGCAACGCCTTGACGTAGATTCCCACGGCAAGGGCGAGGCCGAGTGCCACGCCCCAGGCGAGCCTGCCGGCACGCACGTAGGCAAGCGTCGACGAAGCGGTGAGGAGAGCAAGGACCCAGAGTGCGGTGATCATCATGTTCCTTCGGAGTTCGCCCGAGCCTACGCGCGCGCACGCGACGAGTCGGCTTTGGGTTCGGTTAGATCGGGCAGAGGTGCCTGCAGACCCGCCACCAAGAATGGGGCAAGCCGCTGCAAGAGAAGTTCGTCGTTGCCGCTTTCCAAGGGGTTGAGTTCCGCGATGAGCTTCAAGGCATCGGTTCCGGCAAGGGTATAGGACATCGCGCCCATCAAAAAATGCAGTCGCCAGACCAGCTCCTTCTTGGGGAGATGCGGCAGGGCACGAGAGAAGGCGCTTTTGAAGCGCCCGATCATGGGCGCGTACTGCTCGGACAGGAAATGCCGTATGAACGGCGCCGGATCAGCATAAGCGCGGCCCAGAAGGCGCAGGAAGTTCTTGCCGCCACGCTGATTGTCGCGCGCCAAGCGCAGCGCGGGAATGAACATGGCGTTCAGGATGCGTTCGCAGGAGAGGGCGCCCTCATCCATGTCACGCTCGTATTGCTCCAATAGTCGAACCCGCTCGGCGTTCATCGGGTCCAGGCGTCTTGTCAGAACGGCCTGGAACAACTCCTCTTTGCTGCCGAAGTGATAATTCACCGCCGCAAGGTTGACGCCCGCCGCCGCAGTGATTTGCCGCAGGGAAGTGGCTTCGAAACCGTGCTCCATGAATAGCGCCTCGCCGGCATCGAGAATGCGCTCTTTGGTGTCGCGCTGATCGCGCGGCTCAAGATTGGTGGACGGTTTAGGGGCGAGTCGGCTCATGGGCAAAGCGCTTCGGCAAGGTGGCGAACGAACGACTTGGGGTCAACCTCAGCACCTCGGCTCCCCAGGCAGTGAGTTCCGCAGGCGCTGTTTCAAACGTATGTTTGAATCATATGTTTATTTCTGCGATACTGTCAACACCTCCAGAGCCACCGATGTCGATGCCATGAACTCCGCCCTTGCCGCGACCTCCCCCGACCCATTGCAGGTGCTCTTCCACGGGCAGCGCGAAGCCTTTCGCGCCGAGCCCTGGCGCAGCGAGGATCAGCGGCGAGGAGATCTCGAGCGCTTGGAGCGAGCGCTCAAGGCTCATGCTTACTCCTTGACTGATGCGGTGTACGACGATTTTGGCGGACGCTCGCCGACCGAGACCCGCGTCTTGGAGTTCTTCCCAAGCCTGGAGGCAATACGCCACGCACGCCACAAGCTGGGTTCGTGGATGCGCCCGGAGCGTCGGGCGGTTTCCTTCTGGTTTCAGCCCGGGCGTGCCCGCTTGATCAAGCAGCCCCTTGGAGTGGTCGGTGTCATCGTGCCCTGGAACTACCCCATCTATCTCACTCTGGGGCCCTTGGTGTCGGCGCTCGCTGCGGGCAATCGAGTGCTGATCAAAATGTCCGAGTTCACCCCCCGCACCGGCGAGGCCATAGAGCGAATGCTTGCCGACGCCTTTTGCCCGGACCAGGTCGCGGTCGTCAACGGCGGACCGGAAGTGGCGCAAGCGCTCTCTTCCTTGCCTCTTGACCATCTACTCTTCACTGGCAGCACGGCAGTGGGCCACAAGGTGATGGCGGCAGCGGCAGCAAACCTCACTCCGGTGACTCTGGAGTTGGGGGGCAAGTCGCCGGCGATCATTGGCCCAGACTTCGATCTCGAGGTGGCCGCGCAACGCATCATGCTGGGCAAGTGCCTCAACGCCGGGCAAACCTGCGTCGCGCCCGATTACGTACTGATCCCGGCGGGAAAAGAGCCGGCCTTTGTCGAGGCGGCTCGGCGCGCGGTGTTTGCCATGTACCCGCGCCTGGCAGGCAACGCTGATTACTCGGCGATCATCAACGAGCGCCATTTCAGTAGACTGTTGGGGCTGCTCGATGACGCACGGGCGAAAGGAGCCGAGGCCGTGCCCCTGAACCCTGATGGCGTGCCGCCGCCGCCGGCAACGCGGCGCCTGCCACCCACGCTGGTGCTGCGCGCCGGCGAGAACGCGCAGATCATGCGCGAGGAGATTTTCGGCCCCTTGTTACCCTTGCGCCCCTACGAACGCTTCGAGGATGCGCTTGCCTACGTCAACGACCACCCGCGGCCTCTGGCCCTCTATGCCTTCGACGACGATGTCGCACGCCGCGAAAAAGTGCTCCGCGAGACGATATCCGGCGGTGTGACGCTAAACGACGTCATCCTGCATATCGCCCAGGATGAGTTGCCCTTTGGTGGCGTCGGGCCCTCGGGCATGGGTCAGTACCACGGCCGGGCAGGCTTCGATGCTTTCTCCAAGGCCAAAGGCGTATTCCTGCAGGCGCGCTGGAACACCTTGCCGCTGCTGCGCCCGCCTTACGGCAAAATGGTGGAGAGACTGCTGCGGCTGATGTTGCGATAGGGATCGAGACCGGCCCGATGGGCACGCAAATCTGGAAGCTTCTTGGCTGCGTGTGGCAGGAGCGAGCCGAGGGCCCGCAAGCGAGAGGACAAACTCCGACCCAGAGCACCCATCATGCGGCCGATGGCTTCATCACGCAGGGCTCTTGCTTCTGCGATCTTGGTTTCGTAAAAGGCGGCGTCTTGCATGGCAATCTCCCGATCAATTCGCGCCTTTCACACCCGTGGAAGGCGCCTGTACGTGGGATAATCTAGCGGCGTTATTGCGCTGCAACAAACGATTTTTTGTCGCAAAAGGCATTAGAAAATCTGCGTTATCACCTATGCCCTATCGCCTCCCGCCGCTCAATTCCCTTCGCGCGTTTGAAGCCGCGGCGCGGCATTTGAGCTTCAAGCACGCGGCTGACGAATTGCATGTCACCCCCGGCGCAGTCAGCCAACAGATCAAAGGCCTGGAAGCCTATTTGGGCTTTGCACTCTTTCGCCGTCTGCCGCGCCGACTGACGTTGACCTTGGAAGGCGAGGCGATGCTGCCAAAACTGCGCGAGGGCTTCGACTGCCTGGCCACCGCCGTTGCTCGCTCGCGCCCGCAACGCGCGGAAGGCGTGCTTGTAGTGGCGACACCGCCGGCATTTGCGCAGCGCTGGCTAATGCCCCGCTTGCCGCGCTTCGCTGCCGCCCACCCGGAGGTCGAGCTCCGCCTCTCGACCAGTCTGGGGACCATCGACAGTCACGAAGGTCTGGGGCCAGACCGAAAGGCCGTGGACCCGCGCGCCGCGGCGCAAGTTGAGATCCGCTTTGGCAATGGGCGCTACCCTGGCCTGCGGGCTGACCGGGTCTTCGCTGTCACCTACGTTCCGGTTTGCGCTCCAGGCCAGGTCGAGGGACTGCAACCACTGCGCCAGCCGGCAGACCTCAAGCATCGGGTGCTCATTCACGATGACACCATTCCCGATGCCGCGCTGCGACCCACTTGGGCGCAATGGCTGGGCCTCGCGGGGGTGCAGAACATCGACCCGGCTCCCGGCCCTCATTTCAGCAACTCCGGGCTGGCCATGGAAGCGGCGATCGACGGGCTCGGTGTCGCCCTGGTACCCAAGCCGCTCGCCGAAGCCGAAATTGCCGCCGGGCGGCTCTGCCTCCCCTTCGACTTGGCACTCGATTCCGGCCAGGCGTACTGGCTGGTGTACCACGAAGCCTTGGCCGAACGTCCGGTGGTTGAAGCCTTTCGCGCATGGCTGCTGACCGAAGCGCGCGCCGGCGGGCACCCTCTGACCTCGCGGCGCCCGACGCAGGGGTTTGCGGCCCAAGGCGGTTTGCCCGAAAATCCCGTACCTTGACTCATCGCGATCTCGTGCGCGGAACTCTGGCCAATGCAATTTCAATCCCCCCGCTTCACTATCACCCCCGCCCCGCCGAAGCCTCGCCTCGCCCAGTTGTATGGCGTCGGCTCCGCCAAATCAGGCACGCATTCCATCGCTGAATTGTTCGGACCGCCGTTACGCTCATTCCACGAGCCCGAAGTCGAACGTACCATCGACTTCGTTCTCGCCAAGGAGGCCGGGCAACTCAGCCAAGAGCAGGTGCGCGACTACCTTTTGGCACGAGACCGCCGACTACGCCTCGACGTCGAAGCTTCGCACGTGAATGTCTTTTTTGTCGCCGAACTGGCTGAGCTATTCCCTCTGGCCCGCTTCGTGCTGACGATTCGCGAACCCTTGAGTTGGCTCGACTCTTTCATCAACCACCAACTCTCCTACCCCACAGGCGAGCGCTGGCAAAAGCTGCGTGACCTGCGTTTTCAGCCGGAGCGTTATCCGCATGGCAAGGGCGAGGAGGTACTCGCCGCGAAAGGGCTCTACAGTCTGGACGGTTATTTTTCCTACTGGGCGCGCCATCAGCGCAGGGTGCTGGAAGCGGTTCCGCAAGAGCGTCTGCTGATCCTGCGAACGAGTGAAATCGGGCCGCGTGCCGCGGAAATCGCCACTTTCGCCGGGGTTTCCCCAGAGACCCTGCGCGAGGAGCGCTCGGTATCCTTCCCGGCCAAGGAAAAACACGAGGTGCTCGCGCAGATCGACGCCGAGCGGCTTGCCGCGGCCATGCAGACACACTGTGGGGAACTCGCGGCACGGTTCTTCCCAAATGCCGGCGACTAAGGAAGCTTTCACCGAGTCGCCTGTGGTCGTGATGGATTCATCCCGGGTTTGCTCGAGTGCCTCCCAGCGCGATCCTGAAGCGCAGTTCCTCGCCCTCCCCATAACATTTGGGTAACGGAAATCTCTCGATCAGTTCTCCGCCGTTGGCGAGGATGACTTTTTGCGAGGCCACGTTTCCGGGCTGCGTGGTCAAGGTGACGAAGGCCAGCCCCAGATCGCGCGCCTCCTCGAGCAAGAGAGCTAGCGCGGCTGTCGCGTATCCGCGGCGGCGCTTCCATGGCACCACGGAATAGCCGATGTGGCCAAGACAATGCGGGGGCAGGGCAGTGGTGCCGGGTTGCCAGCGCAGGCCAATGCAACCGCAAAACTCTCCATCCCAGATCCAGCGGCGATAGCTCGGCAGCCGCGGCACCGACGACCCGTCTGGGAGCATCACCGGTGCCCCTCGCGCTTCGCGATCGACCTGCGCGGCGATGAACTCATCGGGGTCCTTGGCGATTCTCAACAGCTCCTCGCGCGCGGCCTGCTCGCCACGGACGTTGTCCGGCGACCAGCCGCTCTCCAGCGCGGCCCGATAAAGCGGCAGAGCCTCGCGACTGGGCCAAATCAATTGCACGGGGAGCAACCTGCTTACCATGCCAGAACCTCGTCCGAATTCGGGTTGCCAGCATATCAACCGAGCAGATGCGCGCGCAAGTTCGAGCCGGTATACTGGCCGCCGACGCAGTGAACCGACCGAGACCATGGCCGCCATCCACATCCATCGTTCGCACAATCTCAGCCTGAAGAAGGCACGGCTCGCCGCCGAGGAGGTCGCGACACAGCTCGAACAGCGGTTCGGACTGCAGTCAGAATGGGAGGGCAGCCACTTGCACTTTCAGCGCCCGGGCGTGCAGGGCGTCATGCAAGTTGGCAAGGACGAGTTGCGCCTCGAAGTGAGCCTCGGTTTTTTGCTCTCCGCGCTCAGACCCACCATTGAAGCAGAGATCAATCGTTATCTCGACGAATTGTTCAAGGATGCGTGAGAGCGAAAGGGTCCGCCACTCCGGCAAAGAGCTGCTCGAGAAACCGGGTCTCTCGCCCGATGATCGTCGCCAGGAACTCGTCTGCTCCGCCCATCGAGCGAAACGAGGCGAAACCCCGCTCCAGGAAAAGCTGCATTTCTCCGAGCCCGGCCAGTTTGGCCGGGCTGCGCAACAGCTTCAGAGTGGCATAGATCAAGGGCTTCCTGACGATGGCATCGAGATCCCTGCCCACACGTTCGATCAGCGCGATCTGCCGCTCACGCACTGGCCTGTTCGCGCAGGCGCGGTAGGCCTGGGCGTATTGTTGCACCTCGATATGTCCGGTTCTCGCGCACTCCGCCGGCAGGCGACCGGCCAGCTCTCGATCGAGTTCCTGGGACAGAACGTTGACCTCCATGGCCCGCGCCACCGTGTCGATGACCGTCGCCGGCAAGGTCTTGATCATCACCGGGTAGATTCGCTCGACATTGGCGTCACGCTTCGAAAAATCCTCGGCGCCATAGAGATCGGAAAGAAAGAAATCGACCGCCTGCGCATAACGCGCCTGGGCGAGAAGATCAGCGTAGCTACAGCGCAAGCGCTCCACCTGCCAATGCGCCAGCGAACGCTCGAGTGCTGGCCGCGGATCTGGCCTGCCGGCATAAAAGGCGCGCATGCGCGCGAGTTGGTCGTGAAGGTCGAGGGCGGCCGCATGTCTCATCACGGAAAAATCTTAGCCTGGTGCTCTAGGATGTTTAGTCTAATTCACTGGGCTAGAGTGCGCCGATGACTACCCGCAGACAGTTTCTCAAAGCCGGCATTCTCGGCACGCTCACCCTGAGCATGGCTGGCCGCTGGTATCCCGTGGCGGCCCAGCCCTCGGCCTTCGCCGCGGACGCGCGCGCGGATATTCTGGCCGCGCTTGCGCCGGTGATGCTCGCCGACGCGCTTCCTGCCGTCGCAGAGGCTAGAAAAGAGTCTATCGGCGCCACACTTGCGGGAGTCGACCAAGCGATCGCGGGGCTCGACCCCATGGCACAGAAGGAACTGGGGGAGCTCTTCGCCCTTCTGAGTATCGCCCCAGCGCGTTGGCTGCTCACCGGTGTGGGCGAGCCCTGGTCCACCGCGTCGCCGGCGCAGGTGGCGCGTTTTCTGCAACGTTGGCGGCACAGTTTCTGGGCGCTGCCCCAGAGCGCTTATCAGGCTTTGCATCAGCTCATCTTCGCCGCTTGGTACGGCCAAACCGGATCTTGGGCCGATATCGGCTATCCCGGACCGCCGCGATTGGAATAGGCATGTCCAACACGAAGTTCCCCGACCCTTACGAAGCTGGCGCGCGCGCCGGCTGGAAGATCGTCGACGCAAGCCAGGACCACACCGACCTCGAGCTTGAAGCAGACGTGGTCGTGATCGGCACTGGCGCAGGCGGCGGCACTGCGGCGGAGCTGTTCAGCGAAGCGGGCTGGCGGGTCTTGCTGGTCGAAGAAGGCCCGCTGCGGAGTTCGCGCGACTTTCGGATGCTCGAACGTGAAGCTTACCCTGATCTTTATCAGGAATCGGCCGCGAGAAAGAGTGCCGACAAAGCCATCGGCATTCTGCAAGGCCGCTGCGTCGGCGGCGGCACCACGGTCAACTGGACCAGCTCTTTTCGCACTCCGCCGGCAACGCTGCGCTACTGGGCGCATGCGCACGGAGTCAAGGGCATGAGCGAGAGCGAAATGGCACCTTGGTTCGAGCGCATGGAGCAGCGCCTGAATGTCTCACCCTGGACGGTTCCTCCAAACGAGAACAACGACTTGCTGCGCCGCGGGGCACAAGCCCTGGGCATCCCCACCGCCCTGATTCGGCGCAATGTCCGCAACTGCTGGAATCTCGGCTACTGCGGCGTGGGCTGCCCCACTAATGCCAAGCAGTCGATGCTTCTCACAGCCATTCCGGCAGCGTTATCGGCCGGGGCAACGCTCCTGACGCGGACCCGGGCGCAGCGGCTGGTGCTCGAACGCGGGCGGGTCAGCCACCTGCAATGCCAGAGTCTTGACGCGCAGGGAATCCGTCCCGGCTCGCGCCGTATTACCTTGCGCGCCAAGCACTACGTGCTCGCTGCCGGCGCCATCGGCTCACCAGCAATCCTGCTGCGCAGCGATGCGCCCGATCCGCACGGCGTGCTTGGGCGGCGTACTTTCCTGCACCCCACGGTCGTCTCCGCCGCCTTGCTGGAACACCCGGTAGACCCTTACAACGGTGCACCTCAGACCGTTTACAGTGACCATTACCTCGATCGCCTGCCTCTCGACGGACCGATCGGTTTCAAGCTCGAAGCACCACCAGTGCACCCGGTATTGGCCGCCATTACGCTGCCTGGCGAAGGTTCGGAGCACGCAAGGTGGATGAAGGCGCTGCCGCGCATGCACGTGCTCATTGCGCTGCTGCGCGACGGCTTCCATCCCGGCAGTCCCGGCGGGCGGGTGCTGTTGCGCTCAGACGGCACACCCGTACTTGATTACCCGTTCACCCCCTATCTACGCGAGGGTCTTCGCCGCGCTCTCGGCGTCATGGCGGAAATTCAGTTCGCGGCCGGCGCGAAGATCGTCATGCCCATGCACCAGGACGGCAGTGTTCATCGCCATGCGGAATCCGCGCGCCGCCTGATCGCCAAGCTGTCCACCGACCCTCTGCGCATTCGAGTGGTGAGCGCGCATGTCATGGGTGGTTGCGCACTGGGAGAATCGCCCAAACACTCGGTGGTCAACCTCTCCGGACAGCACCATCAGTTGGAGAACGTTTTCGTCATGGACGGCTCGCTTTTTCCCACCAGCATTGGCGCGAATCCGCAGCTCTCCATCTACGCCCTGGCAGCCAAGCTCGCCGTTGGCCTCGTGGGTCACAAAGACCGCTCCGCCGATTAGGGTGATTGCTCTAAACCGCTGCGCTAAACTTTTTATATAGCAGTGGATATCAGAAGTTTCCCAATCACCGATGGAGCACACCATGATCAGCAAGATCAAATCGACCGCCGCCAACAACACCGTCGCCCAGAACGTTTTGCACGCGACGCACCGCATCTGGCTCGCTGGCCTGGGCGCGTTCGCCACTGTGCAGGCCGAGGGCAGCAAGGTGCTCAACGACCTGACCAAGGAAGGCGCCAGTGTCGAAGCCAAAGGTCTCAGATTCGCCAATGACGGCATCGAAAAGGCCATTGCCACGACCACCGAGGTCGCCGCCAAGGTGCGCGGCGCTTATCAAACGCGCATCGTTGAACCGGTGCGCCAGCGTCTTGGCTTGGGTGCCGCGACCCTGGGTCTGCCGGCGCGGCAGGACATCGTCGCGCTCACGCGCCGGGTCGAAGAGCTTTCCGCGCAAGTGCGCGCCTTGCGCGCCTAGGCCAGAGCAACCGCGAGGGCGTGATCAGCGCGGTATGGCTCCCGAACCATGGGGCTTGCGCGCTACGCAATTCGCCCCAATTTAGGAAGTGCCGGAGGCCACGCCCTGCCGCGATGCGCGGCCCCCGAAGCGAACACGGTTGGACGCTTTCCGCGGCGCGCCGGCGTAGTAGAATCTGCGCAGCGCGCCGCGAAGTGAAACGCGAGCGCCAAGGACATCGGTGGGGGATGACATGGCCAAGACTGAGTGCGTGCGCCAAGAACGGGGCCACGCGAAACGAGGTAATATCGGGCTCGCATTGGCGGGCGGCGGCCCGCTGGGCGGCATCTATGAAGTCGGGGCTCTCATCGCTCTGGCGGAAGCCATAGAAGGGCTCGACTTCAACGATCTCGATGTCTATGTTGGCGTCAGCTCCGGCGGTTTCGTCGCAGCGGGGCTCGCCAACGGCATCAGTCCGGCCCAGATGTACCATATGTTCATCGCGGATACCCCGGGGCGCGGCGGGACCGGCGCCGAACTCAATCCAGAGATCTTCCTGCGCCCGGCCTTCGGCGAATACTGGCGGCGCGCCATCGGCGTGCCACGTTTGCTCGGAGGTGCCTTTTTGCGCTATCTCCGGAACCCGTTTTCGCGCAACGTTTGGGAGTCCTTCGCCGCTCTAGGGCGTGCCATACCCACGGGAATTTTTGATAACGGCGCGATCGACAGCTATCTCACGCGCCTTTTCACCACCGACGGCCGAACCAATGACTTTCGGCGCCTGGAACACGAGCTCTATCTCATCGCCACCGACCTAGACACCGGCGCCTCAGTGAAATTCGGCGCCAAGGGACACGACGGCGTGCCGATCTCGCGCGCCATCGAAGCCAGCTCCGCGCTGCCGGGTCTGTTTCCTCCCGTGGAGATCGACGGACGGCACTACGTCGATGGCGCTCTCAAAAAAACCTTGCACGCCTCGGTGGCCCTGGACGCTGGCGCCGAACTCGTGCTCTGCGTGAATCCCCTGGTTCCGTTCGATGCCTCGAGCACTGCGGCGCGCAGTGCGATGAGCGTCAAGCAGCTCGCGGAGGGCGGCCTGCCGCTGGTGCTCGCCCAAACATTCCGTGCCATCATCCATTCGCGCATGGAAGTGGGCATGGCCAAATATGTCACGCAGTATGCGCATGCCGATGTGTTGCTGTTCGAACCGCAGCGCGAGGATGCACGTATGTTCTTCACCAATATTTTCAGCTATGCGCATCGCCGCCAGCTCTGCGACAACGCCTACCGACGCACTCGCGCGGATTTGCGGCGTCGTGCCGAGAGCTTGCGTCCGGTCTTAGCGCGGCATGGAGTGCGGCTGCGCGAAGACATCCTCGCCGATAGTTCCCGCCACATCGGACAGGCCGTGACCGCCGCCGCACCGCCGCCCATGCGTCCAGCCTCCGTGCGCAATAGCGTGCGCGATTTGGGCGCCACCTTGGATCGACTCCAAGGCTACCTGAGCCAGTGTCGCCACCAGACGGCTTGACGGCGCTGGCATGACGGCCTTGCCGCCCGCCCGTGGCGCAGCTAGACTGCGGGCGAGAGGAGATCATGGCGGACCCCAAACCGAAGCGGCGCACGCGCGAGCGCATACTCGAAGCCGCGCTGCGCCTATTCAACGACAAGGGCGCGCCCAATGTCACGACCGCGCATATCGCCGACGAGTTAGAGATAAGTCCCGGCAATCTCTACTATCACTTCCGCAACAAGGACGAGATCATTCACGCCCTGTTCGGATCTTTCGAAAAGCGCATGGACAGCCAGCTGCTTGCTCCCGAAGGGCGCGCGCCCGATGTCGAGGACCTCTGGTTCATGCTGCACTTGGTGTTCGAGACCATGGCGCAGTTTCGCTTCCTCTACCGCGACCTGGAGCAGATCGTTTCGCACGACCGCAAACTCGCGGCGCATTTTGGGCGCATAGTGGACCGCGGCACGCAGGTGGTGAAAGCGCTGTGTGCCGCTATGGTGGCGCAGGGCACGATGCGCGCGTCGCCGCGCGAGATCGAGGCAATCGGGCAGAACGTGGCACTGCTGACCACCTATTGGATCAGCTTTCAGAGCGTGCGCCAAAGCGCCCATGCCCTGCGCCGCGGCGGCGAGATCCCCACGGGCGACGAGCTCGACCGTGGTGCCTACCAAGTTCTGGCCCTGATCGCGCCGTATCTCGTGGGCACGGCGCGGGAGTTGCTGGACCAGCTGGGCAAAGACTACCTTGCACCCACAACTGGCGCGGCATCGCGCTGACAAACCCGAAGGAGGACCCATGGCTAAGAAGTGGAAGACCTTTCCTTACACCGACCCGGCTTACCGCTACGACGGCACCCGCCTCAAGGACAACTGGGCGCGCCTGCACGCCGGGGACCAGGAACCGTTCCCCAAGGATCAGGCGGTGCAAGAAGCCTGGCGGCTCTATCACGCGGGCGACTTCGCTGCGGCGGTGGCGGCCGGCCTCGAAGCGGGAGTCGATGGTTACGCCGCAGCCAACAAAGCGGCGGCGATCTACGCCAATTACCTCGAAGCCGATGAAGCGGCCAAGCAGAAGATTTTTCAAGAAGTGGGCACGCGCTGTGAAGAGGCACGCGCGGCGCTGCCCAAGCACGCCAACTCGCATTACCTGTACGCGTATGCCATGGGCCGCTACAGCCAGAGCATTTCCGTCGGCGCTGCACTGGCCCAAGGGCTCGGCGGCAAGATCAAGGACGCGCTACTGACTGCGCTCAAGCTCGCGCCTAAACACGCGGAAGCGCATACTGCCTATGGCTCGTATCAGGCCGAAGTGATCAACAAGGTCGGCGGCATGGTCGCCGGGCTCACTTATGGCGCCAAGAAGGACTCCGCCCTGGAACACTTCAAAGAGGCGCTAAGGCTTGCGCCACACGCGGCGATCGCGCGTATCGAATACGCCAACGGCCTCTTGCTTCTGTTCGGCAATTCCAAGATCGACGAGGCAACCAAGCTCTATGAGGAGGCAGCCGCCTGCGCCCCCGCCGAGGCCATGGAGCGGCTTGACGTCGAAAAGGCAAAGGAAGAGCTGTCTTGACTGAGTACGGCCGAGCGCCGGCAAATCAGAACGGTTGCCCGCGGCCATAGTCCCCGGTCACCACGAGGTGGGAGACTAGCCGCGCTCCGTCCCAGCGATGCAGAAGCATGCCCGGCGGCTCCATGATGTAGCGGGGCTCGGGCGCGTTGGCGAGATCGAGGGCAATTTGGTGGGCTACGCTGGGTGCCGAAACCGCCAGCGTTCCGCCAAACCGCGCGCTCATGGCACGGTGCATGTGGCCGCAAACCACGCCCACCACCTGGCGGTGGCGGGCAAGCACGGCTTCGAGCCGCTGCGGTTGCCGCAGCGCCATTTCGTCCATGTGCACGACGCCGCTCGCAAAAGGAGGGTGGTGCAGGCCAATGATTGCTTCGCGTTCAGGCTGCTCCGCGAGGCGCTCATCCAACCAAGCGAGCTGCGCCTCGGAGAGCGCTCCATAGGGGGCGCCGGGCACTACGGTGTCGAGCATGAAAATGCGTAGCGGCCAGCGCTCGATCGCATAATCGAGCTTCGGCCCCGCAGGCAGGTAGCCCAGCGCGTCAAAGGCCGCGCGCATCACCTGCGGGTTGTCGTGGTTGCCGGGGAGTGCGAACCAGGGGATGGCCAACGGCGCGAGCAACAGTTGAAAATGGGCGTACTCTTCAGCTCGCCCCCCCTCGACCAAATCACCAGTAAAAAGCACGAGATCCGGGCGGGGGTCGAGTCGCTGCACCGTTTCCACCGCGCGTCGCAGAAACGGTGCGGTGTCCAATCCTTTGGCCAAGACCGCGCCGGGCGCGCCGATATGCGCATCGCTGAGCTGCGCAATCAAAAGAGCCACCCCTTCAGACTCCGATGAGCTGCTGCAAATCGTCCGGCGCAAGCTCTCCGTCCCAAGGCGCGAGCAGGGTGGCGTAAAGCAGCTGCGCGAACTCTGGGGCAAAAAAGGCGATGATGTTTTCTGGATCAGGCACCAACTTGCGGTCGGTAACCAGACCAAAATGCACATGCTGGTTGTAGGAGAGGATGCTCACCCCCATGCCGATGTTTCCGGACTGGGGCACCCAAAACATCAGCCGGTCGATCTTCGCACCGGCGAGATAAAGCGGCTGCTGTGGCCCGGGCACGTTGGTCATGACCGCGCTGGCGTTCTTGGAAAGCATGTCCAGCACCTGATTCTGCAAGATCTTTGGGGCCATGCCCACGGCAGCGAGAATCCCCAAGGCGAGAATCGGTTGCTGTGAACCCTTGAGCCCTTGCATGGCGGCTCGAACCGCGTAGAGGCGCTCGAGTGGATTCTCGATGCCCGCGGCCAGCGGCAGGAAGACCAACCCGAAATGGTTGCCGAGTTTCTCGGCTTGGGCGAGCGGCCGCAAATTGACCGGCACCAGGGCGCGAATCATCACGCCCTCGACCTCGTCGCCATTGGCGACCAGATAGCGCCGCAGGGCACCCGCGACACAGGACAGCAGCACGTCGTTGACCGAACAGCCCAGGGCCTTGCCTACGGCTTTCACCTCCTCGAGCGGAATCGGGTCGGCCCAAGCGACCCGCTTGAGTGGCCCTGGCTTGCCCTTGAAGCGCGTGGGCGAATCCTGATCCATGGTGAGCAGGATAGCGGCTTCCTGGGCTAGCCCCGCGCCTTGCAAGCCGTATTCGGCGAGCTTGTTGGGGTCGGCCCAGATTTCCATGCCTTTTTCCATGGCCGCCCGGCCAAATTGCGTCGCCGTCTGCATCACGTTCGCCAAAGGCTTCATCGCTTTGGTCAGGGGATCGTCGACATTTTCGTCGAACTCTCGGGGTAGGTCTTGCCGCCTACCGTCGCGAGTGGCGTCAGCCATGGAAAGCATGACGTGGATGAGCGCAATGCCGTCGGCGTAGCAATGGTGAATGCGCACCACCAACGCGCTGCCGCCCTGGAAATTCTCCACCAAGTTGTATTCCCACAGCGGTTTCATCGGATCCAGCGGCGTACCCATGAGATCGCTGGCATATCGCTGTAGCTCGGCAGTGTCGGCCTGGCCGGGTAGGGCGACGCGGTGCAAGTGGCAATCGAGGTCGAAGTCGGGGTCGTCCTCCCAGAATGGGATTCCGGCCTGTTGCACCGGGCGCTGTCGAAAACGGCGGAAACTGCAGAATCGCTCTGCCAGGGTCTTCTTGAGGCGCTGATATTCCAGCGGCTCGCTGAGAATCAACACTCCGCAGATCATCATCAGGTTGCTGCGGCGATCCATGCGCAGCCACGCGGTGTCGACACTCGACATGCGCTCCAACCTGTTCATATTCAGCAAATCCGTCAGCATTCCCCTCGCCTCCCTCTGCGCTCCCGCCCAGCCAATCTGCGCGTAGAATAATGGTTGGACCACGAAACTACAACCAAGGAGGCGAGATGAGCGATCTCAAGGCAAAATTCGACGCAGCGGTGGCGGCTAGCAAGAAGCTCACCAAGAAACCCAGCAACGAGATGCTGCTGAAGTTATACGCCTACTTCAAGCAGGCCACGGAAGGGGATGTCAGCGGGGAACGCCCGGGATTCATGGATTTCGTTGGGGGCGCCAAATACGACGCGTGGGCCAAGATCAAGGGTACTTCGGCGGAGGAGGCCATGACACAGTACGCCAAACTGATCGAGCGCTTGCAGCGCGACGAGAGTTAAGCCGCTCGCGTGAAGCAAACGGGCCCTTCGGTCTCCCGAAAGGGCCCGCGGAACTTATTACCGAGGCTCAGTGCGCGGCACTGCGGCGAGTCGTTTTGGCGGTCCGCGGCTTGGCGGCCCCGGGCGCGGCGGCCTTACCGGCGGTGGTCTTGCCGGGAGTGGCCTTGGCCCCTTTTTTCTCGGTGAGCAGCGTATTCACCGCCTCCGAAAGTTCGGCCACGCGGTCGGCGAGGGCTTGCACGTCTTTGGCGGTATAGACGCCCAGACGGTTCAGGGCACGGGCGACACGCTCTTCAAACACCTGTTCCAGCTTGTCCCAATTGCCCACGGCCTTGGCCTTGATTTCTTCGGTGCGCGCCCGAATCTCCTCGGCCTTCGCCGTGGCGGCGCTCTTGGTCCGCGCTTCGATTTCTTCACCCTGCTTGACCAGACTCTCGAACACTTTCATGCCTTCCGCCTGAGCGCGAGAAAAAGCACCCAGACCGGCGAGCCAGATCTGGTGGGACGAGTCCATCACCTGTTTGGAAAAATCTTTCACTTGTTCGACTTGCTTGGCGCCCAACTTGGCTTTGGCTTGCTTCAACATGATTTCAACTCCCATGAGGATTGCGTTTCGATCCTTGGGAAACCCGCGCCAAATCGCGCCGTCTCCCCACGTGGCGTCATCCTTTCCCGCGTCTTGCCGCATCCGGCGGCCCGAGGTCCGATGCACCATTGAGGCGAATTTTAGCGGGGGGATTTAGAGCAAACACACTAAAGGCCAACCGCCTCTAATCCCCCGACGGAAGGAAAGCCAGCGGCCGCTTCGCTTACTCTCGCCACAGCGAGGTTGCGGTTGGGGCGCCCACCGGCGAATCGAGGGAGTTCGGACGACGCGCCTCAGCCTCGCGCAGCCGGCCGCCTGGTCGGGGCGGCCTTAGGCTTGCCTTTCGCCGCGCTCGACAACAAGGGCTGAAATGCCGGCACCAAATGCCGCTTGCCGTTGCCGATCAAATCCGCGCGGCCCATGGCCCTCAGGGCTTCGCGCAGCATGGGCCAATTCACTGGGTCGTGATAGCGCAAGAACGCTTTGTGCAGCTT
This sequence comes from Casimicrobiaceae bacterium, assembly GCA_026646885.1. Lineage (GTDB taxonomy): Bacteria > Pseudomonadota > Gammaproteobacteria > Burkholderiales > Casimicrobiaceae > JACPUX01. Next base: position 226,310 of record JAPKHK010000008.1, read on the forward strand.
GCGCCGCCGTTCACCGCGCACCACGCTCACCCGCTCCGAAGCCGCGCTCACTTTGCGCAGCGGGTTCTTTTCGGTGTGCCACATCGCGGTGGCGATGGATAAAGGCGTGGGCAGGAAATTCTGCACCTGGTCGAGGCGAAAGCCGTTGCGCTTCAACCACAGCGCGAGGGCGAGCATGTCTTCGTCGGTGGTGCCGGGGTGCGCGGCGATGAAATAAGGAATGAGGTATTGCTCCTTGCCCGCCTCTTTCGAGAACTGCTCGAACATGCCCTTGAATTGGTCGTAAGTGCCGATGCCGGGCTTCATCATCTTGGACAGCGGCCCGGCTTCGGTGTGTTCCGGCGCGATTTTCAGGTAGCCCCCGACGTGATGCGTGACCAGCTCCTTCACATACTCCGGCGAGCGCACCGCCAGGTCGTAACGCAGGCCGGAACCGATCAGCACCTTCTTCACCCCGGGCAATTGCCGCGCCTTGCGATAAAGCTGCACCAGCGGCCCGTGGTCGGTGCCCATGTTGGGGCAGATGTCGGGATAAACACAGGACAGGCGTCGGCAGGCTTCCTCGATGGCCGGGTCTTTGCACTGCAAGCGATACATATTGGCGGTCGGTCCGCCCAGGTCGGACACGATGCCGGTGAAGCCCGACGTCTTGTCGCGGATGTCTTCGATCTCGCGCAGGACGGACGCCTCGGAGCGGCTCTGGATGATGCGCCCTTCGTGTTCGGTGATGGAGCAAAAAGTGCAGCCGCCGAAGCAGCCGCGCATGATGTTCACCGAGAAACGAATCATCTCCCAAGCGGGAATTTTCGCCTTGCCATACGAAGGATGCGGCGCACGCGCATAGGGCAGGCCGTAGAGGTAATCCATTTCCGGTGTAGTCAGCGGCACCGGCGGCGGATTGAGCCAAACGTCGCGATCACCGTGCGCTTGCACCAGCGCGCGCGCGTTGCCGGGATTAGATTCGAGATGGAAGGTGCGCGAGGCGTGGGCGTAGAGCACCGGATCACTCTTGACCTGCTCATACGCGGGCAGGCGTATGACGCTGCGGGCACGCTCGGCGCGGCGAATCTGACGGCGCTCCGCCGAATCGGGCAAGGCTGCCGCGTTCGCCATAGCCTCGCTACCCGCCGGCGCGGTCGGCAGCGGGGGGCGGGCGGGCATGGGCGAATAGGGGTCGGGGTGCGGATGCACCGCGCCGGGCGTGTCCACCACGCTGGAGTCGATCTCTTGCCAATCGTCTCCCGCCCGCCAGCCGCGCGGCACCAAGAAGGCGCTGCCGCGCAGATCGCGAATGCTCTCGATGGATACACCCTTGGCGAGACGATGCGCCAGTTCGACGATGGCGCGCTCGGCATTCCCGAAGAGCAGCAAGTCTGCCTTGGCATCGGCCAGTACCGAGCGGCGCACGGTGTCCGACCAGTAGTCGTAATGGGCGATGCGCCGCAAGCTCGCTTCGATGCTGCCGATCACCACCGGCACACCGGGAAAAGCCTCGCGGCAGCGCTGCGCATACACCACCACGGCGCGATCGGGGCGTTTGCCCGGTTCCGCGTTGGGTGTATAGGCGTCGTCGGAGCGGATTTTGCGGTCGGACGTATAGCGGTTGACCATGGAATCCATGTTCCCCGCGGTCACGCCGAAAAAGAGCTTGGGTCGGCCCAAAGCGCGGAAGGCTTCGGCGGAATGCCAATCGGGCTGGCTGATGATGCCCACGCGAAAACCTTGGGCTTCGAGCAGCCGCCCGATCAGCGCCATACCGAAGCTGGGGTGGTCGATGTAGGCGTCGCCCGTGACCAGCACGACGTCACACTCGCCCCAGCCGCGCGCCTCCACTTCGGCGTGGGAAAGCGGCAAAAACGGTGCAACGCCGAAGCGATGAGCCCAGTGCTTGCGGTAGGCGGTGAGCAGCTTGGTGTCGGGTGGGAGGCGCATGCGCCTATTGTACAAGTGCCGGCGGAACCGAAACTGCGGCGCAAAAATCCTCTTCGCGGGAGGGACAAAGCCGCGGCCGGCCGCCTGACTTCTTCGGCGCAGGCTTGCGCCCGGGCAGTCCAGTCAAGCTGGCTGTGCCTCGGGCGCAATGTTAGCTAACGCGCCTGGCTGTCTTTCAGCAGCTTGCCCAAAAGGCTCTCCAAGCGCCCCAGGCGCGCCTTGAGGTCACTGATTTCGCGCTCCTTGTTGGCTACCACTTCGTTGAGCGCCTGTGTTGCCGCCAGCGCCACACCCGCCACATCGCTGGGCGAGATATGGCGCTCGTCGGTACCCAGGCCGAAGCGCGCGTGAAAGTCCTCGGCCAGGGGGCCGTAATGGCGCACGCCATTTTCATGCTTGTAGGCCCAGGTATAAAGCGGCAGGCGCGACACCGCATCGAGCACGGCATCGAGGCCCATGCCTGGCAAGAGATGCTTCTGCGTGCGACTGGACAAGTTGTTGAAGGTGCCGTTGACGGTGAGGGTGCCGTTCACGTCAACGGTGCTGACGCTTGCCACGCCAACACGCAACAGGTTGTTGTCCGCGCCAGTCGCAATCTTAAACGGGACTCGGTTGCCTGTCAGATCGTCCGATACATTGAGACGGCCCGAAATGTTGTTCTTGAGATCCCAGCTCGCCAAAGAGTTGGTAAGGCGAATAAAGACCTGCGACCCGGCCGGAGACGTCTTGTTGATGTGCAAATTGGCGCTGGGCGAACCCGTCCCCAGACCCACATTGCCGCTTGCGGAAATATCCAGGCTGCTCGTCGGCGCGCCCGGGCGGATACGCAAAGGTAGACGGCTTCCGCTGGTCACGTCGCGCACGAAGAAGTTCGCCTCGTTGCTGGCGATATCCC
>JAPKHK010000080.1 GCA_026646885.1 Casimicrobiaceae bacterium
GGCATTGACTGGACGCCGATCGCCTTTGCGGTGACCGGGCTGCTCCTCTTTCTGGCACTGGCGCGGCTGGGGCTGCTTGCCCTGGTGCCGGTGGCGCGCAGCGTCCTGTTCGACGAAATCGGCGACGGGCTGTTCGTTCTCGGCCCGACGCTGCGGGTGCGCGACCTCAACCGCGCGGCGCGGCGGCTGCTCGCCACTGCCGGGGATGTCTACGGCGTCGCCTTCGCCGACCTCTTCGACTTGCCGCCGGAACTGCTGGCGGGCCTCCAGGCCAATGCCGCGGTCCAGGGCAACATCGTGTCGAAGCGGGAGCCGCCGCAGATCCTCGACATCCGCTCAACGGTGCTCACGGCCCGCACCGGGCGGGTGATCGGCACGGCGCTGGTGCTGCGCGACATCACCGAGCGCCGGCAGATGGAGCTGGCGCTGGCGCGCAGCGAGGAGCGCTTCCGCCGCCTGCTCGACAACGCGCCATTTCCCGTCGTGGTGTCGCTGCCCAGCAG
>JAPKHK010000081.1 GCA_026646885.1 Casimicrobiaceae bacterium
GGTCGACATCGACCTGGCCAGAATCCGCAACGCGCCGGTGCGGCTCAACATCTCCCTGCCGGAATACCTCGTGCGCCAGATCGACAACTACGCGAAAGCCCACCACCAGACGCGGTCGGGTTTCCTGGCACGCGCGGCAGAAGAAGCGATGCGCGCGCGGTAGTCGTCCAGCGCTACCTGGCGTACCCCGGCAGACATCAAGGCCGCACACCGAAATGCCAGCTTTCTGGCGAACAATCGGGTGGTCTTCAACATCAAAGGCAATGACTACCGTCTGGTGGTGGTAGTGAGATACACGTCAACCACGATGTTCATCCGCTTCGTTGGCACCCATGCCGAGTACGACAAGATCGACGCTGAAACCATCTAGGAGAACGCCCGCCATGGAACTGAAGCCTATCCGCACCGATGCCGAGCATGCCGACGCACTGGCCGAGGTCGAGCGCCTGTGGGACGCGCCCGAGGGCAGCGCCCAGGCGGACCGCCTGGAAGTGCTCGTCAT
>JAPKHK010000082.1 GCA_026646885.1 Casimicrobiaceae bacterium
ATTCCCCAGCCCCGTGGCACCCCTACATCATCAATCATCTTCAAGACTCTTCTCGTTGTTGTTAGGAGGCGGGGGCGCGGCGTGGGGGGCAGCGATGGGCGAGACGCTGGCGGCGGTCTACCCCTGGGTGAAGGCCGGGCATGTGATCGCGGTGATTGCCTGGATGGCGGGGCTTTTCTATCTGCCGCGGCTGTTCGTCTACCACGTCGAGCGCGTGACGGCGGGCAGCGCGACGGATTGGCTGTTCCAGACGATGGAGGGCAAGCTTTACCGCGTGATCATGACCCCTGCGATGGTGGCGGCCTGGGTCTTCGGCCTGGCGCTCGTGGCGACGCCCGGGGTGGTCGACTGGGCGGCGGCCTGGCCCTGGCTGAAGGCCGTGGCCGTGCTGGCGATGAGCGGCTTTCACCTCTGGCTCGGCCGGTGCAGGGCGGCCTTCGCGGCCGGCACGAACCGTCGTTCGGGGCGCGGCTACCGGATGATGAACGAGCTGCCGACGCT
>JAPKHK010000083.1 GCA_026646885.1 Casimicrobiaceae bacterium
GTCGATGATCTCCTGGATGTGGACCGCCTCGATCACGTCGCCCGGGCGCAGGCCCCACGATGGGTACTTGGCCCACACCCTCGCGTTCTCGTCCCAGTTCGGCTTGTACATCAGCACGAACGTGCCCGGCGCCGTGCCCCACGAGTACCCGCCGCCGTAATACGGGTTGTCGAAGTGCAGGTCGTCGGTGTAGAGCATGTTGATGCCGCGCCAGGTCTTGCGCGCGGCTTGGCTCCCGGCCTGGTCGTCGCGGTTGTGCAGCGGGCGGCTGTCGAGCGGGCCAGCCTTGCCGCCGGTCATGTAGTGCGGATGGACGTTCGAGCCGCTCCAGCGGAACTTGATCGGCATCGGCACGCAGCACAGGCCATCGTCGCCGCCGCGGAAGCGCGGATTGTGGTGGAAGACGTCCGAGCGATCGTCGGTCTCGGCGCAGGTGTCGTACTCGCCGGTGCAGCAGTCGCCGCCGAACCAGCTCAGCACAAAGCGGGCGATATTGATCA
>JAPKHK010000009.1 GCA_026646885.1 Casimicrobiaceae bacterium
CTCGCGATGACGGGCATTGTGGCTTACTTCAGACTGTCCCGCAGATGTCTTTACACAGTCTGCGCGGGGCGCCTTTTCTCTTGAACGGACTAGACCGCCACCGGCGCCTTGATCGCCGGGTGGCACTGGTAATCAAGTATCTCGAAGTCCTCGAACGTGTACTCGAACAGTGATGGCGGCCGCCGCCTGATCCGCAGCCGCGGCAATGGCAGGGGGGTGCGCGAGAGCTGGGCCTCGACTTGCTCGAGGTGGTTGAGGTAAAGGTGGCAGTCGCCTCCCGTCCAGATGAATTCGCCGACGCCGAGATCACACTGCTGGGCAACCATGTGCGTCAAAAGCGCATAGCTGGCGATATTGAAAGGCACCCCTAGAAAGACGTCGGCACTGCGCTGGTAGAGCTGGCAGGAAAGACGGTCCTCGGCGACGTAGAACTGAAAGAAGGCGTGGCAGGGCGGCAGCGCCATGAGCGGAATGTCGGCCACATTCCACGCAGAAACGACGAGCCGGCGTGAATCGGGGTTGCGCTTGATGTCGGCGAGCACTTGCCCCAACTGGTCGACATGCCGTCCGTCCGGCGCCGGCCAACTGCGCCACTGATAGCCGTAAATGGGGCCGAGTTCCCCATCGGCCTTCGCCCACTCATCCCAGATCGTCACTCCGGCGGCCTGCAGTGAACGCACGTTGGTTTCGCCGCGCAAGAACCACAGCAACTCGTGAATGATCGATTTGAGGTGCACTTTCTTGGTAGTGACCAGAGGAAAACCGGCCGCGAGGTCGAAGCGCATCTGGTGTCCGAAACGGGAGAGGGTTCCCGTGCCGGTGCGGTCTTCCTTGCGCGTGCCTCCTTGGAGCAAGAGGCGCATCAAATCGAGGTAGGTTTGCATAGGCTTCGCGCTTGATGGTGGTTTGGGAACGCCTCGGCGCAAGCCGGCGCGGGCGCCGGAAAGGGCGTGAACCGATTTGCAAAGGTTGCGGCGGCGGATCTCACAGTAGACCCTCGCGCTTGAGGTATTGCTCCAGGACCTGCAGGCGCACGACGCAGTCGTTGACTTCGAGCATGTTTTGCTTGATCGACGCCCGCAGCGGAAGGATCTCCGCCAGGCGATAGCTCACCCAAGAGGCATCATCGAAGGAGCGCTCTGTGCCGAAGCGTTCTTCCCCAATTCGGCTCATCAGCAATTCCAGGAGTTTTGCCATGGGTAGCTGCGCGTCGGCAATGCGCGGTCGAGGCTCGGTGGCGAGAAGCTGCACGTCCGCAATGATCAATCCATCCGCTTCTACGTGGTGCGTCTTCACCATGAAGCGCTGCCCGCCCTGTACCGCCAGGTGCAGGATGCCCAACTGCGGCATGTCCCAAGTGCGAGTGTGGGCCAGCGTGCCTATAGGGGCAAAAGCGACCGGCGGCTGATTCGGCGTGGCGACTTCCTCACCCTCGGTGAGCAAGCAGATGCCAAATGGCTGGTCGGCCTTGAAGCGCTCCGCTGCCATGTCGAGGTAGCGTTGTTCGTACACCTTGAGCGGCAGCATTCCGCCCGGAAAGAGCACCGTCTTCAAGGGAAACAGCGGTAGGGTCATCGTGCCTTGGGCGCGCGGCAGGCGCAGCCAGGAGAGCATCTTCAAGGTCGACTCAGCGCCGCAGGGGCGAATGCGCGGTGGAAGAAAGGCAGCATTGGTGCATTCTAGCCTGCCCCACGTTCTGGTTCCATAAGCGCCTGAGTGGCGAGGCCATTGACGAAGCCGAACACCAGCGCCGCTCCTGCGAAGATCGGCAGCAGGCGCCACAGAGCGGGACTGGGAATGAACCAGAAATAAACCACCGCGAGTTGCGCACCAAGGTGCGCGAAGGCTGCGAGGACGCTGTGGGTTACGGCGCCGAAGATTGCTTTCGGCAGACGCACCGAAACTGCCAAGACCAGCAAGCTTGCCAACGCGCCGCCGAGGCTAAGTATGAATCCTGGGGAAAGAAAATTGCCCAGAACCAAGCTGGCCACGGTCACGCGCAAGAGGCTGACCCAGCCCGCCGCCCGCCATCCATGGCGCAGGAGCACCAGCAGGGTGACGATGTTGGCGATCCCCGGCTTCACGCCGGGGATGGGGGAGGGCAGTGCGGCTTCGGCAAGCGCCAAGGCAGTTGCCGCAGCCGCCAGTCGTGCGATGGCCCAATCATCGCCGCGCACTTCGAGTTCAGTAGACGACCGAGTCAAAGCGCCGCTCCCGGCCCGCCAGTTCGACGCTGGTTTGGTTCGGCAGGCACAAGGCGAGATCGCCGGCATCTGTCAGCCAGCCGCGCTGAACGCAGAGCTGCCGGGGACTTGGGTCCTGTGCAACCCGTGCCTTTCCGCCCCTAATTTCCACCAGCGTGATTCCCAGCGGACCCTGCATCGCCAGCTTGCGATCACGCCGTAGATCGAGCTCGGCGACCAATTTGCCACTGGCACGCAGGAGCGCTTTTTCTGGCAGGCCGGCGGTGGGCTGCCAAATCAGGGCGAAGCCGAAGGCGGTCAAACCCAGCACTGAGACAAACCAGTCGCCCGCCCGGAGGCGGCGCATTTGACCGGCGAGGCCGCTCGGTATGCCCACGGGAACTCGCTCAGCCTAGCTCGCGATGGCGGCGCAGCGTCTGGTACTGCGCGCAAAACGCTGCTCCGAGACGTTCGACGAGGTACACCGAGCGGTGCCTGCCGCCGGTGCAGCCGATGGCGACGGTGAGGTAATTGCGGTTGTCCAGCGCATAAGCGGGGAGCCACTTGCTCAGGTAGTTCCGGATGTCTGCGTACATATTCTCGACCTCGCCATGGGCCTCGAGGAAAGCGACCACAGCCGTGTCTTTGCCGGTGAGCGCGGCAAGCTGCGGCTCATAGTGAGGGTTAGGAAGGCAGCGAACATCGAACACCAGATCGGCATCCAGCGGCACACCGTGCTTGAAGCCGAAGCTCTGGAACAGCAAAGTCATGCGCGCCGCGTCGATGCTGATGAAGTCTTTGATCCAGCCGCGTAGCGCATGGGCCGACAAGTCGCTGGTATCGACGTGATAGCCCAAGTTTGCCAGATCGGCGAGCATTTGCCGTTCGAGTAGGATGGCTTCATGCAGAGTTCGGTCGTCGCGAGAAAGCGGATGCCGGCGCCGCGTTTCCGAAAAGCGCTTGACCAGGGTTTCGGTTTTGGCATCGAGGTAGAGGAATCGCACGCTCCAGCCTTGAGTCCGCAATTCGTCCAGGAACTGGGGGAAGTTGCCAAGGCTGTCCGCGGACTTGACCTCGAGGCTGATGGCCACGCGATCGCAACGATCGCCCTGCAGGTATGCTGCGAGCGGCGCAACGAGCGGGGCGGGCAGGTTGCCTACGGCATAATATCCGCTGTCCTCAAGGGCACCTAGGGCGACGCTCTTACCCGATCCGGAAACGCCACCAATCAACAAGAGATCCATGAGTGATCGTGCCTGGACGATTTGGGGTGCCGCGCATGGAGCGCGATTCGGGCCGTTCAGCCGCCTTCTTCCAGCAACTTCTGCTGCCGGTCAATGAAGTCTTTGGTGCTGTCTATGCCGCGAAGCTGGAGCACGTAGTTGCGTACGGCGGCTTCAACGAGCACCGCGAGGTTGCGGCCCGCCGCCACCGGTATTGTGACTTTGCGGATGTTGACGCCCAGGATTTCCTGATAGGTGGCGTTTACTTGGAGGCGGTCGAGGTCACTGAAGCGCTCGTCGCTGTGATCCTCGAGTTGAACGATCAGCTTCAGAGTCTTGCGGGGCCTTACCGCGGTTTCGCCGAAGATCGTGCGAATATTCAGGATGCCGATGCCACGCACCTCCAAAAAATCCTTGAGCACGGCTGGGCACCGCCCTTCCAGCGTATCGGGAGAAATGCGATAGAGCTCGACGATGTCATCGGCGATCAGCCCGTGCCCGCGACTGATCAGCTCCAGAGCCAGTTCGCTCTTGCCTATCGCGGAGGCTCCAGCGATCAACACCCCCAGCTCCAGCACATCGAGAAACACGCCGTGCATGGTCGCGGTTTCTGCCAGCATGCGCGAGAGGTAGAGCCGAAAGACATCCACCAGATGCGGACTGGGCTGGGGGGAGGTGAACAGCGCGACGTTGTAGCGATCACATTGCTCGATCAAATAGTCTGGCGCCGCCTCGCCGTTGGCCACCGCGATGGTGACCAGATCTGCGGTAAAAAGCCGGTCGACGTGCTCCCTGACCGCGCGTTCTTCGAGCGCGCGCAAGTATCCCAACTCCGCGGCGCCTAGAATCTGCATGCGGAAGGGATGGATGAAATTCATGTGCCCCACCTGGCCGATGGTGGGCTTGAGAGCGGCATCGCCGGCCAATTTACGATGCCCGCCCTGATGTCCCGCAAGCCAGGTCAGGCCCAGTTTCTGCCGGTTGTCGTGAAAGAGCTTCTCGACACTGACCTGGCGCATCATCGCCTCATTTCGGAAGATCGGGCCAGGCGACGAAGAGGGCATGAAGCGTGGCCGCATCGGGGGCAGTGGCCAGGCGGTCGCGAAATCCCTTGTCACTGAACATCTGGGCCAGTTCGGAGAGAATTTCCAGATGAACTTCGGTGGCATCCTCGGGCACCAGCAGAACGAAGATCTGCGACACCGGGCGGCCGTCCGGCGCCTCGAACGGAATAGGATCTCTGGTGCGAACGAAGGCGCCAACCGCGTCGCGCAACCCCTTGATGCGACCGTGCGGAATTGCTACACCTTGCCCCAGGCCGGTGGAGCCGAGGCGTTCGCGGGCGAAGAGACTGTCGTAGATTAGTGCCCGGCTCAGGCCACGGTGGTTTTCGAAGAGCAAGCCAACTTGCTCGAAAACCCGCTTCTTGCTCGCCACATCCAGATCGACCAGGACGTGTTCAGCGGGCAGAAGCGGGGCAATGCGATTCATGTTCATCTCGGCTTACGAAGAGGCCACCGCGGGCGACCCTGGAGAAAAACCGCCCCCGGGGCCGGGCTGCGGCCGGGGCGGCGAGCAAAAAACACTAAATTCTAGCGCAATCACCCCTCGTCTAGCGATTGCCGCTTGGCGGCAGTGCCCTCGTGACGCTGGCCGTTGCGTTTCTCCTTGTGCTTCAAGACCTGTCGATCGAGCTTGTCGGCCAGGAGGTCGATCGCTGCGTACATATCCTCGTCAATGGCCTCGGCGTGCAGGTCGCGTCCGCTGACGTGGACGTTGGCTTCCACCTTCTGCCTCAGCTTGTCCACCGAGAGAATCACGTTCACGTCGATGACATGATCGAAATGACGTGCGACCCGTTCGAGCTTTGCAATCACGTAATCGCGCAGCGCCGGGGTTATCTCGAGGTGATGTCCGGAGAGGTTTAGGTTCATTGAGGCCTCCTTGTGGTTGAGGTGTTTCCGCTACAGGGTCTTGCGGAGGTTGACCGGGGCGATTTGCAACGATTCCCGGTATTTGGCGATGGTTCGCCGGGCCACGACGATGCCTTGGCCGCCAAGGATCTCGGCGATCTTGCTGTCGGTCAGGGGCTGTCGCGGGTTCTCGTTGGCAACCAGTTGCTTGATCAGGGCGCGGATGGCCGTGGCCGAGCATGCGCCACCAGTGTCCGTTGCGACATGGCTGCCAAAGAAGTACTTCAATTCGAATGTTCCGCGCGGTGTGAGCATGTACTTCTGGGTCGTCACACGCGAGATCGTCGATTCGTGCAAGCCGAGTTCGTCCGCAATTTCGCGCAGCACCAGGGGGCGCATGGCGACTTCGCCATGATCCAGGAAATGCCTTTGTCTTTCCACGATGGCTTGAGACACTCGCAAGATCGTCTCGCAGCGCTGCTGGACGTTGCGAATGAGCCACTTGGCTTCCTGCAACTGCCCGGCAAGCGGGGAACCGGCTGTCTCACGCTGCTTGCCTAGAATATCGGCGTAGATGCGGTTGAGCTTGAGCCGTGGCACGGCGCCCTCATTGAGCACCGCGCTCCAGCGCCCCTTGACCTTGCGCACGACGACGTCGGGCACCACGTAACGCGTTTCCGCCTGGCCAAAGCTTGCGCCGGGCCGAGGGTTGAGCGATTGGATCAGCTGCTGAGTTTCCCTAAGGGCTTGATCGTCGCAGCGCAGCACGCGCTTCAAGCGCGCGAAATCCCGCTGGGCCAGGAGTTCAAGATGCTCCATGACCAGCTTGAGCGCCAGCGCCCGGCGCGGTGTGTCGACGGGGAGCGCGCGCAGCTGAATGGACAGACACTCCGCCGGACTGCGTGCACCCACCCCGCAGGGATCGAGATGCTGGAGATGCTGCAAGGCGATGGCCAGCTCCTCGGGCTCGACTTCCAGCTCTTGTGGACAGAGCGCGGCTAGCTCGTCCGGGCCGATCTCCAGGTAGCCGTCGTCACTGAGATTGTCGATGAGCAGTGTAACCAGGCCTCGGTCGCGCGCAGAAAGGGGAAGAAGTGAAAGCTGCTGCAACAAGTGTTCCCGCAGCGTCGGGTTCGCGGCCTGTTGCGGCGCGAAGCTCTCGTCATCATCCTGGTTGTTGCTGCCCCGCGAGGCTCGGTACTCGGCCCAGGACTCGAGGCTGGTCTCGGCCTCGTACGCCCCCCCCTCCGTGGGCGGACTATCGCTCACCGGTTCGGCGGGCGCCTCGGTTGGCGCGCTCTGCGGGCTCGCGTCGCGTCCAAAACCGCCCGCGGGCTCGTCGTCGAGATCGACACGTTCAAGCAGGGGATTGTCTTGAAGGAAACGCTCGACCTCCTGGTTGAGCTCCACCGTCGAGAGCTGCAGGAGCTTTATGGACTGCTGCAGCTGTGGTGTGAGGGTAAGGTGCTGCGTGAGCTTGAGCTGGAGACTGGGCTTCATACTTGGGCTTGCCAAACGTGCTGCGTTCTTGGCCGCAGTTCCGGATTTCCGCTGCCGCTATTCGGACTAGAGGCGGAAATGCTCTCCTAGATAGACCTTCCTGACGCTTTCATTATAAACAATTTCCTCGGGCTTACCGGAAGCCAAAACATGCCCCTCATTGATGATGTAGGCGCGGTCGCAGATTCCCAGCGTTTCCCGGACATTATGATCGGTGATCAGCACGCCGATGTCGCGCTCTTTCAGAAAGCCGATGATTTCCTGGATATCCAGCACGGCGATCGGATCCACGCCGGCAAAGGGCTCGTCTAGCAGAATGAAGCGTGGCCGTGTCGCCAGCGCCCGCGCGATTTCCGTCCGTCGCCGCTCGCCTCCAGAGAGGCTGGCCGCCGGGCTATCACGCAGGTGCTCGATGGAAAGGTCCTCGAGCAGCGCGTCGAGGCGGTTCTCGAGTTCACTCCCGCTCAAGCCCTGGAGTTCGAGAATCGCACGGACATTCTCCGCCACGGTGAGTTTGCGGAAAATAGAAGCTTCTTGCGGCAGATAGGAAAGACCCAGCCGCGCTCGCAAATGGATGGGCATCCGCGAAAGCTCCCGTCCGTCGAGGTGTATAGCGCCGCCGTCTACCGGGACGAGGCCGACGATCATGTAGAAACAGGTGGTCTTGCCCGCGCCATTGGGCCCGAGGAGTCCGACCACTTCGCCGCTTTGCACCTTTAGGGATACGTCTTCCACCACGGTGCGCGACCGATAGCGCTTCTTGAGCGACAGCGCCGCGAGTTCCGACATCAGTCGCTCGGCGGCGTGAGGTTGCTGCTGGGCTGAAGAGGCGGGCCGGCCGGTGCCTGGGTGGTGCCCGAAGGAGGCTTGCCGCTGGGCTGAAACATACCGCGAACCCGGCCGCCGCTTCCGGCATCGCCGCCCTTGGCTTCGAAGTACTCGGTGCCGGCGTTGTAGGAGATGAAGTTTCCCCGCAGTTCGTCCTGGCCGCGCTTGACCCGAGCTTTGTTGTAGAAACTCACCTGCTCGTCTTTCCCCCGGTACTCCACCCGCTCGCCGTAGCCTTCGACGTACTCCTCCACGCCCTCGCGCTTTTGGCGGAAACTCACCGGCTTACCCCAAGCAGTCGCGTTCTGGCTGCCGTCCGGATTCTGCTGCACGACGACACGGTCGGCACGTATCTGCATGGTGCCCTGTGTGACGACGACATTGCGCTCCCAAGTCGTGAGCTGTTTCTGGTCGTCCGCGCTCATGGTGTCGGCTTCCACCAGGATCGGCTTGTTGCGATCAGCCTTTTCCGCGAACGCCTGCGCTGCTCCCAGCACGAGAGCGGCTCCGAGTAGGTATGCTAGGGCGTCTTTCAAGTGTTTGTATCAAGGGCCGGGTTTGATTTCGGCGCGTACTTTGGCGAGGATTTTGAGGGTCTCCTGCTTGCCATCGAAGCGCATGCCGACGCCTTGAATTATCGCACGACGGTCGGTGATCGTCACCGCTTGGTCTGTTTCCAGCCACTGGCGATCCGGGACCACTGTGAGTGACTCCGTGGCCAGGGTCACCTCGCCGCGGGGATCCTTGGCCCCTTCCGGGGGCGTGCGTACCACGCGAACGGAGCCGCGCAACAGGGCGCTGTTTCCATATTCTCGGACAACACCGGTGTTGGCGCGAGCTGCGATAGTGTACCCGCGAACGTCACGCGTGCGCAGCTCCGGTTCGAATACCAGGAGCGAACGGTCGTCCGGGTAGTGTTCTAGGCGCTTCGCGCGCAAGTTTTGGTAGGGGCGGCCATCTTCATCCAAGCGCGTGGCCAGGAAGCGCTCCAGGAAATAATCCGGCTCATGTTTGAGCGGCGTTTTTCGGCCAAAAAGTAGACCTGCCTCGACTTGCTGATCGAGCCAATAGGTAAGTAGCGCCAGAAGACCGAGCGCGACGGCCGGGAACCAGTTGACCAAGCGGTCTTGCCGCTGCCGCCAAATCGGTTTCATAGCGAGATCGTCAGGAGCGTCGCGAGCGTGAGCATCACCCTTGTCCCTACACGACCTTCGCGCGCAGCAGGTCGTGGGTATTAAGCGCGCCGACGAGGCGCCGCTCGGAATCGATTACCAGGAGCTGCGTGACGCGATGGTTCTCCATCAGCGATACCGCATCGACTGCTAGCTGGTCCGGACCTATGGTGCGCGGGCGGTGAGTCATGTAGTCGCTGACCTTGCTTCCGGCGAAATCGCTGACTTTGCCCAGACAGCGGCGCAAGTCACCGTCGGTGAAGATGCCCGCGACCTGGCCGCGAGCATCGAGCACCGCGGTCATGCCCATGCCTTTGCCAGTGATTTCCATGATCGCATCGGCGAGGCTCGCCTCGAAGGAAACCACGGGTAGCGCCACGCCGCTACGCATTACGTCGCGTACGTGGGTCAATAGCCGCCGACCCAGTGCGCCGCCAGGATGCGAGCGAGCAAAATCCTCGGCTGAGAAGCCGCGTGCATCAAGCAGTGCCAGGGCCAGCGCATCGCCCATGGCCAGGGCCGCGGTCGTGCTTGCGGTGGGCGCCAGCCCCAAGGGGCAGGCCTCGGCATCGACCGCGGTGTTGAGATGAACGTCGGCCGCTTGCGCCAGGGACGATTCGGGTCTGCCCGTCAGGGCGATGATGCGCGCTCCCTGGCGCCGTACGTGCGGAACGATCTCAAGGATTTCGGCCACTTCCCCGGAGTTTGAAAGGGCGATGAAAACGTCCTGCGCGGTAATCATCCCCAGGTCGCCGTGGCTCGCCTCCGCGGGATGGACAAAGAAGGCTGGCGTACCAGTGCTCGCCAGCGTGGAGGCAATCTTCCGGGAAATATGGCCCGATTTCCCCATGCCGCTCACCACCACCCGCCCTGGGCATTGGAGCACCAGTTGCACCGCCGCGAGGAACGATCCATCTAACCGCTCCACCAGCGCGCGGATCCCGGCCGCTTCGGTGAGCAGCACTTCACGCGCCAGTCTGAGTAGGCGCTCCGAATCGAGCGGAGTGGACATGTTGAAAGTATACCGTGTGCCGGGGCCGGGGCGCAGCTTGCGGCCGCACGCCCGCATGGTACATTCGCAAGAAGCACCCCTGCCGGTACCGTCATGCCTCAAACGCTGCAAATCATCCTGATTCTGCTTGCCACGGCAGTTGTGGTCGTGGTCCTTTGCCGGCAACTCAAGCTGCCGCCGGTGTTGGGTTACTTGGTGGTCGGTATCGCGGTTGGCCCGCATGCCTTGGCTTGGGTCCCGGATACGCACCAAACAAGGTACCTCGCCGAGTTCGGTGTAGTCTTCCTCATGTTCAGCATCGGGCTGGAGTTCTCGTTGCCGCAGCTCAAGGCCATGCGGCGCAGTGTGTTTGGTCTGGGTGCGGCGCAGGTACTGGTCACCGTGGGCGTGACTCTGGCGCTGTGCGGGGTGGCCGGCTACGACTGGCGCATGGGAGTGGCACTGGGCGGTGCGCTGGCCATGTCTTCCACGGCGATCGTTAGCAAGATGCTCGCCGAGCGCATGGAGATCAACACGGCCCACGGGCGCGACGCTATGGGCGTGCTTCTGTTCCAGGATTTGGCGGTGGTACCGCTGCTCATCGTCGTGCCGGCGCTCGCCGCACCGGTCGAGACCTTGGCAATGAATCTGCTGACCGCTGCCATCAAGGCTACCGTGGCGTTGGCCTTGATCTTGGTGTTCGGACAGCGCCTGGTGCGCGACTGGTTTCATCTGGTCGCTCGGCAGCGCTCCAGCGAGCTGTTCATGCTCAACGTGCTGCTGATCACTTTGGGGCTGGCAGCATTGACCGAATTGGCCGGTTTGTCCTTGGCTTTGGGCGCTTTTGTCGCGGGCATGCTGATTGCCGAGACAGAATACCGATATCAGGTCGAGGAGGACATCAAGCCGTTTCGCGACGTGTTGCTTGGCCTCTTCTTCGTCACCATGGGGATGCTGCTCGATCTAGGGGCAGTGTTCTCGAATTGGGGCTGGGTGCTGCTAGGCCTCGTGCTGCCGGTGGCGTTCAAGCTCGCCTTGGTGGTCGCGCTGGCGCGCGCGTTTGGCGCCAATTTGGGTGCCGCAATGCGCACGGGATTCTATTTGGCGCAGGCCGGTGAGTTCGCTTTCGTGTTGCTGGCTCAGGCGAGCAGCCTGCAAATCGTCGATCCGCAGGTCACGCAAATCGTGCTTGCCGCCATGCTGCTTTCAATGCTGACGGCGCCGCTGGTCATCCAATATGCCGACCCGCTGGCCCGGCGCCTCACCGCTAACGATTGGCTGGCCCGTGCGGCGGAATTGCACCAGATCGCCGTCCAGACCATGGCCCGCCAGGACCACGTGATCATCTGCGGCTTTGGCCGTTCAGGGCAGAACTTGGCACGGCTCCTCGAACAGCAATCGATCCGCTACATCGCGCTGGATTCAGATCCGCAGCGGGTGCGCGAAGCTGCTGCCGAGGGCGGCAGCGTGGTTTATGGCGACGCCGGCCGTCGCGAAGCCTTGATGGCGGCAGGGCTCACGAAAGCACGCGCGGTGTCGGTGACCTACGCCGACGTGCCGTCCGCGCTCAAGGTCATTCATCACGTGCACGCCGTTCGTCCGGATCTGCCAGTCATCGTGCGCACGCGTGACGACGTCGATCTCGATCGCCTGCTCAAGGCGGGTGCGGCCGAGGTGGTGCCGGAAGTCCTGGAGGGTTCCTTGATGCTCGCCTCGCATTCGCTGCTATTGCTTGGCGTGCCCCTGAATCGCGTGCTCAAGCTCATACGCGCCGTGCGCGAGGAACGATACGGTCTTTTTCGCGGCTTTTTTCACGGCAGCAGCGACGGCGCGGATGCCGCAGAGAATCTGCAGCCAAGGCTACATTCGGTGCTGCTGCCCGAAGGAGCCTACGCCGTTGATCGAAGGCTTGCCGAATTGCAGCTCGAGGGCCTGGTCGAAGTGACCGGGGTGCGGCGGCGCAACGCACGATTGGGGCGGCCTGACGCCGATTTCCTGTTCGAGCCGGGCGATCTCGTCGTGCTGTTGGGGCGCCCGGAGGATCTGCTGCTGGCTGAAAGGCGGCTGCTGGAGGCGGCAGACTGAGTCGCCCCGGCCGCGGCCGGGAGTGGCAAGTTGCAGAATCTTCCATGGCCGGCGCGATTGTCTGAACCCGGCCGACCCGCTAAAATTCATCCTTCTCGCCCCTGTCTCAGAACAAGCTCAAGACGTGAGTGAATCCACCGACGACTTGGTCGTGCTGCGGGAGCTTGCCTTCGCCTACGGAGAACGGCAGGTTCTGCACGATATCAACCTGCGCATCCCGCGCGGGAAGGTGGTCGCCATAATGGGGGGGAGTGGTTGCGGCAAGACCACCATTCTGCGGCTTATCGGCGGGCAGTTGCGTCCATCTCAGGGAGAGCTGCAAGTGGCGGGCCGGGTCGTTGCCGAACTTGACCGAGACGGCCTCTACGCGTTGCGCCGCAAGATCGGCATGCTGTTCCAGTTCGGCGCTTTGTTCACCGACATGTCGGTATTCGACAACGTCGCCTTCCCCATGCGCGAGCACACCGAACTACCGGAGGAGATCATCCGGGACTTGGTCCTGCTCAAGCTGCATGCTGTTGGCTTACGCGGTGCGGCGCAGTTGCGTCCTTCCGAGCTTTCCGGTGGAATGGCGCGGCGCGTGGCGTTGGCGCGGGCGATTGCCCTTGATCCCATGCTGGTGATGTATGACGAACCGTTCGCCGGACTCGACCCGATCTCCCTGGGTGTGGTTGGACAGCTGATTCGCCGTTTGAACGACGCGTTGGGAATTACCTCGGTGGTGGTGACACATGATATCTACGAGTCACTCAAGATCGTCGACTACATCTACTTTATTTCCGATGGCAGGGTGGTGGCGAGCGGTGCTCCCAGCGAGGTGCGCAGTTCGATCCTGCCATTCGTGCATCAATTCGTGAACGGTGAACCGGATGGCCCGGTACCTTTCCACTACCCTGCTGCCCCCATGGCCGAGGAGCTGATGAATGTCGGCTAGCGGAGAACCGGCACTGGCCCAGTGGCTGCGGCGCATCGGCGGCGTGGTCGTCGACGCCATTGTGCGCCTGGGGTTCGCGGCACGCTTCGCGGTGGCGGTAGTCGCTCATTCAGACAGCGCTTTTCGCCGTTTTCCTCTGACTTTGCGGGAGATTTATTTCGCCGGCGTGCTTTCGCTCGTGATCATCGGCGTGTCCGGGATGTTCGTGGGCATGGTGCTGGGTTTGCAGGGTTATGACATCTTGGAACGGTATGGTTCCTCGGAGGCGCTCGGCGTTCTGGTGGCGCTTTCTCTGGTCCGCGAACTCGGACCCGTGGTGGCTGCGCTGCTTTTTGCCAGTCGCGCCGGTTCGGCCATCACCGCCGAGATTGGACTGATGAAGGCAACAGAGCAGCTTTCCGCGATGGAGATGATGGCAGTCGATCCGATTGCGCGTGTCGTGGCGCCTCGTTTCTGGGGAGGCGTCATTTCCATGCCGATACTCGGGTTACTGTTCAGCACCATGGGTATTTTTGGTGGGTACCTGGTTGGTGTGAAATTGATCGGGATCGACGCTGGGGCGTTCTGGGGCCAGATGCAGTCGGCCGTGGATTTCCAGCGCGACATCCTCAACGGCGTGATCAAGAGCCTGGTGTTTGGGGCGGCGGTGTCGCTGATCGCGGTCTTCGAGGGGTATGATGCGCCACCGACTGCGGAGGGCGTCTCTGGAGCGACCACGCGTACCGTGGTGGCATCCTCGCTGGCCATTCTGGGTCTGGACTTCATTTTGACGGTTTTCATGTTTCGGGGGATTGGCGTATGAATCGCTCCACCATCGACCTCTGGGTGGGCATCTTCGTGACCATGGGGATCGCGGCGATCTTCTTCATGGCACTCAAGGTCGGCAATCTCGCATCTTTCAACTCCGCGCCCGGTTACCTGTTGGAGGCGCGCTTCCACAACATCGGCGGACTCAAGGCCCGCGCTCCGGTGAAAAGCGCTGGGGTTCGCGTCGGGCGTGTGGAGTCGATCGCTTTGGACAACGAGAACTTCGAGGCGGTGGTCACGTTGCGCGTCGACGAAAAGTTTAGCTTCACCCGAGATACCATCGCCTCGATACTCACCTCCGGACTCCTGGGCGAACAGTATGTCGGCTTGGACGCCGGCGGTGATCCACAGATGCTCAAAGCGGGTGACCGGATCGGCAAGACGCAGGATGCGTTCGTGATGGAGAAACTGATCGGCCAGTTCCTGTTTAGCAAAGCGGCCGAGGGTGGAGGCGGCAAATGAAGGCGAAATGCGCGGCATTGGCGTTTTCGTTGCTGCTTGGCGGTTGCGCCACCGGGCAACACCGGGCGGATCCCCTGGAGCCCTTGAACCGGGTCATGTTCGATTTCAATGAGGCGACTGACCGGGTGGTCATGAAGCCTGCCGCTGAGGCTTATGTGGCGGTCACGCCGGTGCCAGTGCGCAAGGGCATCAACAACTTCTTTGGCAATCTCCAGGACATGGTCAGTTTCGTCAATGACCTGCTGCAGGGCAAGGGCGCCAAGGCGGCCAACGATTTCACGCGCGTGGCGCTCAATTCCACCTTCGGTCTCCTGGGGCTGCTGGACATTGCCAGCGAGGCCGGCATCGAACGCGGCGAGGAGGATTTCGGACAAACCTTGGGCGCTTGGGGTGTCGGGCCTGGACCTTACCTGGTGTTGCCCTTCTTTGGCCCGAGCGACGTGCGCGACGGCATAGGCCTGGCGGTCGATACCTTGACCCATCCGAACGGCCAGGTCGAGAGCGTTGCTGAGCGCAACACCGCGAGCGCGCTTCGCCTGCTCAATGCGCGCGCTAACTTGCTTTCGACGGAGAAACTGCTCGAACAGGCGGCGCTGGACAAATACACTTTCCTGCGTGGCGCTTACTTGCAGAGGCGCCAGAGCTTGGTGTATGACGGCAAGCCGCCCAAGGACAGCGACGAGTGAGGAGCGAGAAGATGAAGGAAGGGAAGACCACGGTACGGGACTGGCTGCTGGGGCTCTGTGTAGCGCTCCTGGCTTGCGGTACGGCGCTGGCGCAAACGGCGCCGGACGCGCTGGTCAAAGATGTGGCCGCTGTAGTGCTGAACGTCATCAAGGCGGACAAAGAAATCCAAGGGGGCAACCAGAAAAGACTCAACGAGGCGCTCGATGCCAAGCTTTTGCCTCATTTTGACTTCGCGCGCATGACGGCGCTGGCGATGGGTCGAAGCTGGAACAAGGCCAGCGCGGCGCAGCAGCAGCAGCTCACGGCTGAATTTCGGACCCTACTGGTGCGCACCTATGCAGGCGCGTTGGCTAACTACCAGGATCACCGCATCGAGGTCAAACCGCTGCGCATGCAGCCTTCGGATACCGATGTGACTGTGCGCACGGCGGTGGTCCAACCGGGAGGGCAGCCCATTGCCATTGACTACAGCATGGCGAAAAACGGCGATACCTGGAAGGCCTACGACGTCGTTGTCGGGGGAGTCAGCCTGGTTACGAACTACCGGGATGAATTCAACAATATGGTTCGTGACGTTGGTGTGGACGGTTTGATCAAGGCACTCGCTGACAAGAATCGGGCCAGCGGACAGAAGAAATGATCGAAGAACACGAAGGCGTGTGGCAGATCCATGGTGCGGTGACCATGGACACGGCCAGCGCCCTGCTGCTCGAAGCCGAGGTAATCTGGCAGGCCGAGGGTGTGCGCGTCGACCTCGCCGGTGTTAGTGACGCCGACTCCGCCGCGGTAGCCGTTCTTCTGGCCTGGCGCCGCAGGGCGAAGCAGTTGGGGAAGAAAATTGACTTCCTGAACGCGACTGAAAGTGTGCGTTCACTTGCAACGCTGTACGACGTTTCTCCGTTGCTTTTCCCCGAGCAGTGACGGCGTTTGCGCCAGTCGCTTTCAACAAGATCATGGACATATGAGGGCCGGCCCGCTCAAGTGGTGGGCATTCGCATTTCCGATCGTCCACGTCGGAAATAAACTTGAGTATCCTGTGCGGAAATAATAGCCCGATCGGGGTCGATTCGTGGCATTTTGGCAACGCGGCGAGGGCGCTCCCAAAACGCGATAGCGTGTGCTTACAAGCAAGTGGCTTGCGGTAGCCTGTATCGTTTTCTTGGGCCTGGCGATAACCAGCGGTAGTACATGTGCAAACAGGTAATCAATTGACTTGTATAGTATTTACTGGACAGACTTGTGCTTGATACTACCAATATTTGGACCGCTGGGGGCTCGCGCAAATTGCCTTCAGGAAAAATTTTTTGCTTGCCCGGAGAGGCTCCGAGGCTTAAGATTGGGGGGTCTCCTGTCAGGCAATTGTTGCCGACCCCGCTTAGGCGGGGTTTCTTTTTTTGTAGGGCGGCAATTGCTCGAAAGCGGCAAATTTCAGCGTGTTATGATCCGCCACCTTGGCCAAGCGATCGATGTCGTCGATTCGCTGTGCGTTCCGTGATCGTTTCCGATCTTCTCTTTCTGCGATGACTGCCGCCGTCGCCATACATGGCCTCGAGAAATCCTTCGGCAAACTCAAGGCCCTCGACGCCGTGGATCTATGCGTCGAGGCGGGGGAATTTTTCGGACTATTGGGCCCCAATGGTGCCGGCAAGACCACGCTGATCAGCGTCCTGGCAGGCCTCGCGCGCGCCGATCGCGGCCAGGCGCTCATTCATGGGCGCGATGTCGTCCGTGACTTCCGCGAGGCCAGGAGACTTTTGGGCGTGGTGCCGCAGGAACTGGTGTTCGACCCCTTTTTCACCGTACGGGAAACCCTGCGCTTCCAGTCCGGCTACTTCGGTATCCGCCGCAACGACGATTGGATCGACGAACTCCTGACGCGCCTCGACCTTCGAGACAAGGCAGACATCAACATGCGGGCACTCTCGGGGGGTATGAAGCGGCGCGTGCTCGTGGCGCAGGCGCTGGTCCACAAGCCTCCCGTGATCGTGCTCGACGAGCCCACGGCCGGAGTGGATGTCGAGCTTCGCCAGACTCTCTGGGCATTTATCCAGAAGCTCAACGCGGCGGGCCATACGATTATCCTCACGACTCACTACCTCGAGGAAGCACAGGCGCTCTGCGGGCGCATCGCCATGCTCAAAGCCGGCCGGATCGTCGCTCTGGACACCGTGCCGCGCCTCTTGGAGCAGTTTCGCGCCCTCAAGGCATGTTTGCGCGCCGCGAAGCTTCCAGCGCCCTGGGGGGCGGTCGCGACCGTGCGTGTTGCTGGCGACTGGATAGTGCCCCTGCGCGACTATGGCGACCTCGAACGCCTCTTGGCCGACTGTCGCGCGGCCGGCATTGCCATAAGCGAACTCGCGCTCGAGGCGGCCGACCTCGAAGATATCTTCTTGCGTATCATGGAGACGCACTGACTGTGGCGGACGGCTGGCTAACCCTTCTTCGCAAGGAAGTCCTGCGTTTCTGGAAGGTGAGCTTTCAGACCATACTCGCTCCGGTAGTTTCCGCACTGCTCTTCCTGCTCATTTTTGCGCACGTATTGGGCAATTCCGTTCGGGTCTATGGCGGTCAGGTCGGATACACCGACTTTCTTATGCCAGGCTTGGTAATGATGTCAGTGCTGCAAAACGCCTTTGCCAACAGCTCCTCCAGCCTCATCCAATCGAAGATCACCGGCAATTTAGTGTTCGTCCTCCTTCCCCCGTTCTCCCCGGTCGAGTTCTTTTTCGCCTACGTCCTTGCTGCAATCGCACGGGGTATTGCGGTAGGCCTTGGGGTTTACCTGGTCACGCTGCCCTTTGTCGATTTTCGCATGGCGGCGCCACAATGGATCATCGCTTTCGCCGCGCTGGGCGCGGGGGCGTTTGGCATGCTCGGTCTGATCGCCGGCATCTGGGCGGAGAAGTTCGACCAGCTCGCTGCTTTCCAGAACTTCGTGATTCTGCCGCTCACCTTTCTGTCTGGAGTTTTCTACTCCATCCATTCCTTGCCGCCGTTCTGGTATGGGATCTCCCAGTTCAATCCTGTCTTCTACCTGATCGACGGCTTCCGTCACGGCTTCTTTGGTGTGTCCGATGTTTCGCCGTTTCTGAGTGCCGGGGTCGGCCTGGCGACTTGCCTTGCCCTTACCGCGCTGACCTTGCATCTGCTCAAGACTGGATACAAACTTCGCAATTGAGGAGAAACTGTTGCTTCACCCCGAAAACATTCAGGAATGGATTGCCGCGGCGCTGCCCTGCGACTTGATCGAAGTCGCGGGCGACGGCCGCCACTTCCAGGCGCTGATCGTGAGCGAGCGCTTCCGCGGGCTTAGCCGTGTGCGCCAGCACCAGCTCGTCTACGCCGCGCTGGGCGAGCGCATGCGCGAGGAGATTCACGCGCTATCGCTGCAGACGCTCACGCCAGAAGACTGGACGAGCGCAAGTGGATAAGCTCCTCATCACCGGCAACGGCCCGCTGCGCGGGGAAATCCCCGCCTCCGGCGCGAAGAACGCGGCATTGCCCATCCTCTGCGCCGGCCTGCTTTCCGCCGAGACTCTGATAATGAGCAACGTCCCTTGCCTCAAGGACGTTACCACCATGATCGGCCTGCTGCGGCAAATGGGAATGCGCGCCGATCAGGATGGCTCGGTCCTGGCCCTGCAAGCAACGACGATCACGAATCCAATTGCGCCGTATGAGCTGGTCAAGACCATGCGCGCTTCCATTCTCGTGCTCGGACCACTGCTGGCGCGCTGCGGCGAGGCGCGGGTGTCGCTGCCGGGGGGCTGTGCCATCGGCTTGCGCCCGGTGGATCAACACATCAAAGGCCTCGAAGCGATGGGCGCCGACGTTCGCATCGAGCATGGCTACATCCATGCCCGCGCGAGCAAGCTGCGCGGCGCGCGCATCGTCTTCGATATGGTCACCGTCACCGGGACAGAAAACCTGATGATGGCGGCCACCCTCGCGGACGGGCAAACGGTGTTGGAAAATGCCGCGCGCGAGCCTGAGGTCATCGATCTTGCCGAATGCCTCAAGGCGATGGGCGCGCGAATTCACGGTGCCGGTAGTGACACCGTCATCATCGACGGCGTACCTGCCCTGCACGGGGCGCGCCATCGCGTGATGCCCGATCGGATCGAGAGCGGCACGTTTCTCTGTGCGGCTGCCGCGACGCGCGGCGCGATCACCATTACCGAGACCTGTCCCGCGGCGCTCGACGCCGTGCTGGAAAAGCTGCGCGAAACCGGTGCGCATATCGCCGTGGCGGGGCAGCGTATTCACATCGACGCCGCCGCGCCGCCGCGCGCGGTAAATGTGCGCACTGCGCCGTTTCCGGCTTTTCCCACGGACATGCAGGCACAGTTCATGGCGCTCAACGCCACCGCTTCGGGCACCGCGGTGATGACCGAGACCATCTTCGAAAACCGCCTGATGCATGTACAGGAACTTCGCCGCCTGGGTGCCGATATCGAGGTCGAAGGCAATACCGCCATCGTGAAGGGGGTGGCGCGCCTCACTGGAGCCACTGTCATGGCCACCGATCTGCGCGCTTCGGCCTCCT
The DNA here is from genome assembly GCA_026646885.1 of Casimicrobiaceae bacterium. Lineage (GTDB taxonomy): Bacteria > Pseudomonadota > Gammaproteobacteria > Burkholderiales > Casimicrobiaceae > JACPUX01. The sequence continues at coordinate 19,332 of JAPKHK010000009.1, forward strand.
TGGTGGTCGCCGGTCTGGTCGCCGAAGGCGAAACCATGATCGACAGGATCTATCATCTTGATCGAGGCTACGAAGCCATTGAGCAGAAGCTAGCCGGCCTCGGCGCAAACATTCGACGAATCATTTGAGCCTGCCATGGAAGAGACGCTGACCATCGCCCTGTCCAAAGGGCGCATTTTCGACGAAACGCTGCCGCTGCTGGCGGCGGCCAAGGTCATTCCGGCGGAAGACCCGGAAACTTCGAGGAAGCTGATCCTGGGAAGCAACCAACCTTCGGTGCGTTTCATCATCGTGCGCGCGACGGACGTCCCCACCTACGTGCAACACGGCGCTGCCGACTTGGGGGTCGCGGGAAAGGACGTGCTCATCGAACATGGGGGCGAGGGTCTCTATCAGCCGCTCGACCTCGAAATTGGTCGCTGCCGCATGATGGTAGCCGTGCCTGCGGGCTTCGATTATCAAGGCACGGTGCAGCGTGGCGCGCGCCTAAGGGTGGCGACCAAATACGTTCACACCGCGCGCGAGCATTTTGCGGCCAAGGGCATGCACGTTGATCTCATCAAGCTGTATGGTTCCATGGAACTCGCGCCGCTGGTGGGCCTTGCAGACGCGATTGTGGATCTCGTGAGCACTGGCGGAACCCTAAAAGCCAACAACCTGGTGGCGGTGGAAGAAATCCTGCCGATCAGCGCGCGGCTCATCGTCAACCAGGCATCCATGAAACTGAAGCGACAGCGTTTGGCACCGCTGCTCGACACTCTCTCCAAGGCGGTGTTGGCGAGGAGGGAACATGCCTGAGCTTCTTCACCTCGACTCGCAGGACGCCAATTTCGGCGCGCAGATCGAGCGCCTGACGTCGTTCGAGAGTGCCCTTGATGCGGGCGTCGAAGTCGCCGTCGCGGATATTCTCAGCGCGGTCAAGAGCCGCGGCGATGCCGCGGTGCTGGAATACACCCGCCGCTTCGACGGTGTCGCGGCGCCCGCCATGGCGAACTTGCGTATCGGTTCCGCGGAGCTTGCCCAAGCGCTAGCGACTCTTTCCGAGGACCAGCGTCAAGCGCTGCAGCGGGCTGCTGAGCGTATTCGCGTCTATCATGAAAGACAGCTCGTTCAATCCTGGAGCTACACCGAAGCCGACGGCACCCGCCTTGGACAGCAAGTCACCCCACTCGATCGTGTCGGTCTTTATGTGCCGGGCGGCAAGGCAGCCTATCCCTCATCGGTGCTGATGAATGCCCTGCCGGCCAAAGTCGCCGGCGTGCGCGAGGTGGTCATGGTGGTTCCCACGCCGCAAGGGCAGCGCAATCCCCTGGTGCTCGCCGCGGCCCATCTCGCAGGGGTCGATGCGGTTTACGCCATTGGTGGGGCGCAGGCTGTGGGTGCCCTGGCCTACGGTACGCAGACGATTGCTCAGGTGGATAAAATCGTCGGGCCCGGCAACGCATACGTAGCGGCGGCGAAGCGACGCGTTTTTGGTGTGGTGGGCATCGATATGGTGGCGGGGCCTTCCGAGATCCTGGTGATCGCCGACGCTAGCGCTAATCCGGACTGGGTGGCCATGGACCTCTTCTCGCAGGCAGAGCACGACGAATTGGCTCAGAGCATCCTGCTCACGCCGGAAGCCGCGCTGATCGGCCGGGTGGCCGAGAGCATCGAGCGGCAGTTGCCGGCGATGCCGCGTCGCGCCACCATTGCCTCGTCCCTTGCCCGACGCGGCGCCTTGGTGAAAGTGCGCGATCTGGCCGAAGCTTGCGCCATTGCCAATCGCATTGCCCCCGAGCACTTGGAACTCGCCGTCGCGGAGCCCGAAGTGCTGCTGCCGCAGATCCGCCATGCCGGCGCCATTTTCCTTGGCCACTTCAGTTCCGAAGCGCTGGGTGACTATTGCGCCGGACCCAACCACGTGCTGCCGACCTCGCGAAGCGCGCGTTTCTCCTCTCCCCTGGGAGTCTATGATTTCCAAAAGCGCACCAGCCTGATAGAGATCTCCGCAGCGGGGGCGAAAACCTTGGGGCGCGTGGCTTCCGTGCTGGCGAGGGGCGAGGGGCTGGCGGCGCACGCCCTGTCGGCGGAGTACCGACTTCGATCTTAGGTGAGCCTGCGGCGCATCAAGAAAGGTGGCGGTTCCAGCGGATTGGCGTGGCTGTAGGTGAAATCGTCGGCAAGTTCAAAACCCATATCCGCGTAGAAGTCGACTAGCCGCGGCTGATCCCGTCGGATTCCGATGCGCAGCTCGCGCGCCCCTTCGCGAACCGCGCGATCGGCGACGGCCGCGCAGAGTATCTGCGCGTGCCCTTGCTGGCGAAAAACCGGTAGGACGCCAAGGCGCGCCATTTCCCAGGCTGGTCCAAAGTTGCGCCAGCGTACCGAGGCTATCGCTTCATTGCCGAGCCAAAGAATGAACGCGCCTCCAGTGGCGAGTTCGCGGCGGATGTCGTGCTCGGTCTCCCGGAATGCCGAGGAGCTTCTGTCGACACGACCGGACCAGCAGGCGAGCGTCAGTTCGCGCAAAAGCGCGGCATCTGCTGCGTTGGCCTCGGTCAAATGCCGCTTCACGAACGCCGCGCGCTGATCGCCGTGAGTATGCCCTGCAAGATCGCCGCGGGATTGGGTGGACAGCCAGGTACCGTCACGTCGACGGGGATGACGTTGCTAACCTTGCCACAACTGGCGTAGCTTTCCCCGAAAATGCCGCCGGTTGCTCCACAGTCGCCCACGGCGACCACCAGCTTGGGGTCCGGCGTGGCTTCGTAGGTGCGCTTGAGCGCAATCTGCATGTTCTTTGCCACCGGTCCGGTGACGAGAAGCAGGTCAGCGTGGCGAGGGCTCGCCACGAACTTGATGCCCAGTCCCTCGATGTTGTAGTAGGGATTGCCCAAGGCATGGATTTCCAGCTCGCAGCCATTGCACGATCCGGCGTCGACTTGGCGGATCGTGAGGGCACGGCCAAGAACGGCGAGAATTTCCGCCTGCAGGCGTTGCTGAACCCGCAAGGAGTCCTCGGGCGCCAGCGGTTTTTCGCTCGGGCAACCGGCACGGACGATCTGTCTGAGCACGCGCCACATCGTATCTACAAGTCCTCGCCGCTGTAGCTCAAGTTGAACGACTTGTTGATCAAGGGGAAATCCGGAACGATGTTGCCGATGATGGCATGCTCGAGCACCGGCCAGTTTTCCCACGAGGGATCGTGCGGATGCACGCGACGCAGGCTACCGCGCGGTCCTGCTTCGAGCGCGACAAAAACCGGACCGCGCCAGCCCTCCACCCAGCCCACGCCCCAGGTACCTTCGGGAGGTGGCGGCGCCTCCGCGCGCCAATCACCTTCCGGCAGCTCGCTTAGCAGCCGGCGGAGGAGGCGCAGCGCCTCGAAGATTTCCTCGAAGCGCACGGCAACCCGCGCCGCCACGTCGCCCTCGCTGCGCAGGCAGAGTCGGGCTTCGACCAGATCGTAGGGCGCGGGGCGATAGTCGATCCGCAGATCGCGCCCCTGTCCGCTTGCACGCCCGGCGAGTCCACAGAGCCCTAGCTTTTCGGCAAGTTCCGGCGCCACTCGGCCGGTGGCAAGGAAGCGGTCTTGCAGGCCGGCATGCTCGTCATAGATCACGCGCAGTTCCTGCACCTCGCGCTCGATCGCTGGGATTTGTTCGACAAGGAGTGGGCCGACCTCGGGGGCCAGATCGCTGGCGACTCCCCCGGGCACTACCTGATCCATGAGCAGGCGGTGGCCAAAGGCCTGGGCGTTGGCGCGAAGCACGTCCTCTTTCAGGCGCGTGAACTGCGCGAGGCCGAAAGCGAAGCCCCCGTCATTGCCAAGGTAGCCTAGGTCGCCGAGGTGGTTGGCGAGGCGCTCGCGCTCCAGCAGGAGGGCGCGCAGCCATCGCGCGCGCGGAGGGGGAGTGACGCCGGCGGCCTGCTCATAGGCCATGGCATAGGCCCAGGCATAGGCTACGGTGGAATCGCCCGAGATGCGCCCCGCCAAGCGATGTGCTTCGTGGCTCGGCAAGGATTCGAAGCGCTTCTCGATGCCCTTGTGCACGTATCCGAAGCGCTCTTCCAAGCGTAGGACTTTCTCGCCCACGACTTGAAAGCGAAAATGCCCTGGCTCGATGATTCCTGCGTGAACCGGGCCCACCGGTATTTCATGGACGCCTTCGCCGGCAACCCGGACAAAAGGGTATTCCTCCGCTTCGGCGGGCCATTGACGCCGTCCATCGAAGTCGCGCCGCAGTGGGAACTCGGTGTCGGGCCAACCCGCATGTCGCACCCAGAAGCGCTGATCCGGGCCAATCGCCCAGAAGCCGAAGAGATCATATGCCGCACGCTGCATGCGGGTGGCCGATGGAAAAAGCTCGCTCAGATCCGGGTAGCTCGGCATGTCGGCCGCGAGCGGGACATCCAGGATCACCAGTCCGGCGGCATCCGCGAAAGCGACGTGCAGAAAGAGGCATCGTTCCTGGTCGCGCTGGTCGCTCCCCCATAGCGCCACGAGTCGCCCCCGTTCCTCGCGCACCCCCAAGGCGACCGTGACGAGATCTTCGACATCGACGCGACAGCGGCGTAGTCCGAAGGGGCTGGCGAGGGCTTGGGGCTCGAGGCCAAGGGATTGTAGATCCATACTTGGCTCAACCGATCATCTGTGCAGCCTGGCGGTACCAGTCGGCGAGATAGGGTGGAATCCACAGCCCCAGCAGGAGCACCAGCAGGAGATGCACGAACACCGGAAACATCGAAGGCGTGTGGGGCAGGCGCTTGGCGTTGGTGTCTCCGAAGATCATGGGTTGCACTTTGGAGAAGACCGCCGCGAAGGCGACCCCCAGGGCGCCGAGCAGAAAGGGCGTGGCCCAGGGCTGATCGCGCATCGCGGTGGTGAGAATGAGGAACTCGCTCGCGAAAACGCCGAATGGCGGCATGCCAAGAATGGCCAGCGAGCCTAGTGCCAGCCCCCAGCCTATGGTCGGGCTGACCTGAATGAGGCCACGAATGTTGGCGATGAGTTGCGTTCCGGTCTTCTGCGCCGCGTGCCCGACGGTGAAGAAGATCGCAGACTTCGTGAGGGAGTGTACGGTCATGTGCAGCAACCCGGCAAAAGTAGCGATTGCGCCGCCCATGCCGAAGGCGAAGGTGATGATGCCCATGTGCTCGATCGAGGAGTAGGCGAAAAGCCTCTTCACGTCCTTCTGGCGCATCAGGAAAAAGGCCGCCAATACCACTGAAAGCAGGCCGAAGCCCATCATCAGCATGCCTGCGAAGGCCGTTTCGAGCGACCCATCGACCAGCACCTTGCAACGTACTACGGCGTAGAGCGCGACATTGAGCAGAAGACCGGAGAGCACAGCCGACACGGGAGTGGGGCCTTCGGCGTGCGCGTCGGGCAGCCAATTGTGCAAGGGCACCAGCCCGACCTTGGTGCCGTAGCCGACCAGCAGGAACACGAAAGACAAAGAGAGCACCGTCGGCTCCAAGTGTGTCTTGACCTGGTTGAGCTCGGTCCAGAGCAACGCGCCGCCTTCCGCGCCCAGCACCCGCTCGGCCGCGAAATAGAGCAAGATTGTGCCGAAAAGCGCCTGGGCGATCCCTACGCCACAGAGGATGAAATACTTCCACGCCGCTTCCAGGCTCGCGGGGGTTCGGTAAAGCGAAACGAGCAGCACCGTGGCGAGGGTAGCCGCTTCCATGGCCACCCAAAGGATGCCCATGTTGTTGGTGAGCAAGGCCACCAGCATGGCGCCGACGAAAACTTGATACATCGAATGGTAGAGGCGCAATCGCGCTGGGCTGAGTCGGCCGTGCGCTTCCTCGATACGCATGTACGGGCGGGAGAATACCGCGGTGGTGAAACCGACAAATGCCGTCAAGGCCACCAGAAAGACATTGAAGGTATCGACAAAGAACTGCCGATCCAGGGCGAGGATCGGCCCTTCACCGATTACTCTGGCGGTGAGCGCTGCGGCGGCGACCAGCGTACCGAAGCTCGCGCCGGTATTGAGTTCGGGTGCCCAGCGGCGGTGTCCCCAGAACGCCAGCAGCAGACCGGCGGCAAAGGGCAGCGCGAGAACCAGAATGATTTCGATCACGGTCACTCTTCCCGCAGCTTTTCCAGGTGCTTAAGATCGAGACTATCGAACTGTTCGCGAATCTGGAAGAAAAACACCCCCAGAATAAGCACGCCCACCAACACGTCCAGGGCAATCCCCAGTTCGATGATCATGGGCATGCCATAGGTGGCGCTGATCGCGGCGAAGAACAGGCCGTTTTCCATGGCGAGAAAGCCTAGCACCTGGGGAATGGCCTTGCGCCGCGTAATCATCATGAGGAAGGAAAGCATCACCGAAGCGAGGGCAATGCCCAGCATGCTTCGCGTAATCGTGCTGGAGAGTTGGGAGATGGGTACGGCGAGGTTGAAGGAAATCACTACTAGAACGATTCCCAGCAGCATGATGGTTGGGATGTTGAGCAAGGTTTCCACGTCCCAGAGCACGTCGAGTTTATGAATCATGCGGTAGAGCAAATAAGGTAGCAACGCCACCTTAAGCAACAGGGTGAGCGTCGCGGAGTAGTAAAGGTGGGCCTGTCCGCTGGTGTGGGCTACGATGAGCGTGGCCAGGCACAAGGCGAAACCCTGCAGTGCGAAGAGCACTACCAGTGACCAAAGCCGGCGCTGCGCCAGCATCGCGAAGGAAAGCAATAGCAGCACCGCTGCGAGCAGGTTGAGCACTTGCGCGGGAAAAGGCAGAGTCATCCTAGGCTCCCAACAACTGGTGCACCAGCATGCCCAAGACCGCGAGCAGGAACGCGGTACCGAGGAATTCCGGGGCGCGGAAGATCCGCATTTTGGCCGAGAGCATCTCAATGAGGGCGAGCAAGGACCCGCCCACCAGAAGTTTTCCTACCAGCACCGGCACGGCCATGAGTATACCAACGACGTTGTGGGCACCCTCGACGATGCCCCAGGGCAGGAACAGGGCGAGTCCCAGGCAGGAGTAGTTGAAGAGCTTGAGGCTTGCCGCCCACTCGATCAGGGCCAAGTGGCGCCCAGAGTACTCGAGGATCATTGCCTCGTGGATCATGGTGAGTTCGAGATGCGTGGCCGGGTTGTCGACTGGCACGCGGGCGTTCTCCGCGAGAGAGACCATGGTGAAGGCGATGCCCGCGAAGGCCAGACTGGGGTAGATGACGAATTCGCGGTGAGCGAGCGTTTCGACGATGGTTACCAAGGAAGTGCTGTGGCTGATCATCGAGGCGGTGAAAAAAACCATTAGGAGCGCCGGTTCGGCGAGGAAACCGATCAGCATCTCTCGCCGCGCCCCCAAGCTGCCGAAAGCCGTCCCGATGTCCATGGCCGCCAGAGCAATGAAAACGCGCGCCAGGGCAAAAATGCCCACCAGAGCGATTGCGTCGGCGGCTGTGGCGAAGGCGAGATCGGTGGCAAGGGAGGGGATGATGGCTGCGGCCAGTGCCATGGCGCCAAAGACGATGTAGGGCGTGAGGCGGAAGAGCGGGGAGGCGTTGAGGGCGATCACTGGCTCCTTGATGAAAAGCTTGCCCAGCATGCGATAGGGTTGCAGCGGGCTCGGCGCCGACTTGTTCTGCAGCCAGGCTCGACACATGTTCACCCAGCCGAGCAGGAGCGGGGCCAGAATCACCGCCGCGGCGAGTTGCAGAAACTGGGAAAGGACGCCGGTCCAAGTCATCGCACGAATAAGAGCAGGGCAAGCAGGGTAAGGAAACTATAGAGCAGATAAATCGAAATCCGGCCTTGCTGTAAGAACCCGACGAGCCAGGTGAGAAATTCGGCCGCCTTGATCATCGGGCGGTAGAGCCAATACCACAAATGATCTTCGGCTTGCACTTGATAGCGGGGCGCCTTGTCGAAAGGTGTCGGTAGACTGCGTGTGATGCGGAAGAAGACCTCGAAGATCTGCCGTATGGGCTGGCCGAATCCTTCGGCGCTATCCTGCATGCGCGGGGTTTGCAGCGGATAGCCGCAATCCCAGGGGGCGCCTCGGCGCACGTGTTGGTGGTACAAGCGGTGAACCAGGTAGATCGTACCCAAGACCGTGATGGCAATGCCGGCCAACATAATCACCGGGCTGAAGGAGGCGCGGTCGGCGTCGATAGGTGCGAGAAAGAGCCAATTTTCTGCCGCGGCGCCGAGTGCACGACCCAGCAGCATCTCGTTGATCGGGTCAAGAAACTGCAGCACTGGCACTGGGAATAGCCCAAGCAAGGCACACCAGGTGGCGAGCCATACCAAGCCGACTCGCTCACGCATACCCGCATCGTGAGCGCTTCCCAGTGCCGGCTCGCGCGCTTGCCCAAGGAAGATCACGCCGTAGAATTTGACCATCGTGTAACCGGCCAGGGCGGTAGTCAGGGCAAGCGAAGCCGCGGCAATGGGAATCAGCATGTTGATGAATCCCTGCGGCAACTCGGAGGTGAAAAGGAACGCCTGCAGGAGCAACCACTCGGAAGCGAAGCCGTTGAGCGGTGGTACCCCCGCTATCGCGAGAGTGCCGATCAAGGCAAGCCACGCCACCCAGGGCATGCGATGAATGAGTCCTCCGAGCTTGCCAAGGCTTCTTTCCTTCGTCGCATGGAGCACCGAGCCGGTGGCAAGAAAAAGCAGGCTCTTGAACATGGCGTGGTTCAGGCAATGATACAAGGTTGCTGCCAGGGCAAGAGCCGCGAGCTGCGGCATCTGGAAAGACCGGAACACCAGGGCGAGACCAAAACCGGCCAGAATGATGCCGATGTTCTCGATCGAGGAGTAGGCCAAAAGCCGCTTCATGTCCGTCTGCACGGTGGCAAAAACCACCCCGTACAATGCCGTGAGGAGTCCGAAACCCAGCGTGGCCACACCCCACCACCACACCTCGACGTGCAGCAAATCGAAGCAGACCCGCAGTAAGCCATAGATCGCTGTCTTGAGCATCACGCCGCTCATCAATGCGGAGACCGGCGAGGGCGCCGCGGGGTGTGCTTCCGGCAGCCAGACGTGCAGCGGGAGCATCCCCGCTTTTGCGCCGAAGCCAAAAAGCGCCAGGAAGAAAGCCACGGTCGGCCAGGTACCCTGTAGCTTGGCCGCGCGCATGGCATCGAAAGTGTAATCGCCCGTTCCGCCCTGGAGCACACCGAAGCACAACAGGATGGCGATGGCGCCAATGTGCGCGATGAGGAGATACAAGAAACCCGCGCGGCGGATTTCCGCTATTCGGTGCTCCGTAGTGACCAAGAAAAAAGATGATAGAGCCATGGTTTCCCAGGCAACCATGAATGCATACGCATCATCGGCGAGAAGCACCAGCGCCATACTTGCGAGGAAGACATGGTATTGCAGGCACAGAAGCCCCGGGGCGGTGCCCTGGCCAGCGCGGAAATAGCCCGCGGCAAACACCGAGATACCCGCACTACTCAAACCTAGCAGCGCCAGAAAAAACGCGCTGAGGGCGTCGATGCGCAAATGAAAGGGCAAATCGGGAAGCCCCAAGGGCAGAACCAGCGTATAGGCGGGTCCCTGCATCGCCAGAGCACCGGCGATGGCGAGGCCCATGCTCACCGCTGCGCCAAGGGGGAAGAGACGCCGCACCAGATCGAGGCTGGAACTGAACAGGGCACCCACAATGGCGATGGCAAGCCAGGCGCCGATCAGTGCAAGGCTGACACTTAGAGACAGGTCGGCGAGGGAAGCCACTTCAGCGAGTCAACTCCCGTATCATTTCACCTTCATGCCCGGCTCGGCGCCGTTATCCGGAGCGAGCAGATAGATGCCTGAACCGTCGCCAGAGGCCGCCAGCACCATGCCTTCGGAGACCCCGAATTTCATCTTGCGGGGCGCGAGGTTGGCGACCACGACGGTGAGTCGCCCCAACAAGGCGGCCGGATCATAGGCGGACTTGATTCCGGCGAAGACTTGGCGCTGCCCCATGGCGCCCAAATCGAGCTTGAGGCGCAGTAGCTTCTCGGCACCTTCCACCTGCTCCGCCCCGATGATGCAGGCGATGCGCAGGTCAATCTTGGCGAAGTCTTCGATGCCGATCGTCCCTTCCGCAACCGCTGGGGCGGGGGCGGGCGGTTGCACCGCCGTTGCCGCGTTCTGGGCCTTTGCACTAGCCGTTTCGGGTGCAATACCGAGCAAGGCGTCGACGCTTGCTTGCTCCACTCGGCCCATCAAGTGGCGATACGGACGAATTGTGTGGCCCGCCGCCAGAGCCTCCCCGGCCTGCGCCCAGGCAAGCGGTGATACCGCCAGCAGCGTCTCCGCCTCCGCGGCCAGGGCGGGCAACACCGGTTTCAGAAACAGCGTGAGTTCCTTGAAGGCGTTGAGCGCGTTGGAGCACACCGCTTGCAATTGGCCGGCCTGCAAATCGCTCTTGGCGAGTTCCCAAGGGCGAGAAGAGTCGAAATATTGGTTGACGAGATCAGCCAGTTCCATGATGCGCCGCATGGCCTTGCCGAATTCCCTCCGCTCATAATAGCCGCCGATTTCTTCAGCCGCAGCTGCGAAACCACCGCTGAGATCAGCCGGCCAAGCGCGGGCGGACAGCTTGCCGCCGAAGCGCTTGGTGATGAAGCCCGCGGCCCGGCTGGCGATGTTGACGTACTTGCCGACCAAATCGCTATTGACCCTTGCGACGAAATCCTCGGGATTGAAGTCGATGTCTTCGACGCGGTCGGAAAGCTTGGCGCTGAGGTAATAGCGCAGCCACTCCGGATTCATGCCCAGTTCGAGATACTTCAGCGGGGAAATACCGGTGCCGCGCGACTTGGACATCTTCGCGCCGGAAACGGTGATGAAACCGTGCACATAAACCGCCTTGGGAACTTTATAGCGCCATGGGCGCAGTTCCACATCCTGGGAACCGGCGTCCTGTCCGCGATTGGCGAATTCGAGCATTGCCGGCCAGAACAGCGTGTGAAAATAGACGATGTCCTTGCCGATGAAGTGAACCTGTTCCACTCCCGGGTCCGCGAGCATCTCCGCGAAGCCCTGGGCGGTCTGGTTTTTGCCTTTGCCGGCATCGAAGTAACTCTTCAGACTAGCCAGGTAGCCGATCGGGGCATCGAGCCAGACATAGAAGTACTTGCCCGGCGCATCCGGAATGGGGATGCCGAAATAAGGCGCATCGCGCGAAACGTCCCAGTCGGCGAGCCCGTTTTCTCCGCTGAGCCACTCTAGGGCCTTGTTGGCCACTTCGGGCTGGAGACGGCCGTCTTGCGTCCAGCTCTTCAAGAATTCGACGCAGCGGGGATCGGAGAGCCTGAAGAAGTAGTGGTCTGATGAGCGCAATTCCGGCCTGGCGCCGGAAATCACCGAATAGGGAGACTTCAGCTCGGTGGGCGAGTAGACCGCGCCGCAGACCTCGCAGGAATCGCCATATTGATCCTTGGCTCCGCATTTTGGGCATTCGCCCTTGATGAAGCGATCCGGCAAAAACATGCCCTTCACCGGGTCGAAGAATTGCTCGACAGGCTTGGTGTAAGTGAGCCCGCAGGCCCTGAGCTTGCGGTAGATGTCTTGTGAGAGTTCGACATTCTCCGGCGTGTCGGTGGAATGCCAATGATCGAAGGAAATGTGAAAGCCCTGCAAATACTGGGGTCGCTCGGCGGCGATGCGCGCTACCAATTGCTGGGGCGTGACGCCTTCCGCTTCGGCCTTGAGCATGATCGGCGCGCCGTGCGCGTCGTCGGCGCAGACGAAGTGCACTTCGTTGCCCAAGAGGCGCTGAAAGCGCACCCAAACGTCGGCCTGGATATACTCCATGATGTGCCCGATATGGAACGAGCCATTGGCGTACGGCAAGGCCGTGGTGACCATCAGGCGCCGGGGCATGGCGGAAAACCTCATCAAACGCAGGGAATTGCCGGATTCTAGCAAATCATCTCAGTGCCGAGTAGGCGTTTCCGACGAATTTGGTTAAACTTTATGTTCCCCCCTGGAGATCCACGCATGTCCATCACCAATGCCGAAATCCTGCATCGCTTGCAGGAGCTGATTGACCCCAACACGGGGAAGGACTTGGTTTTCGAAAAAGCGATCAAGAATGTGCAAATCGGCGGCGGTGAAATCGCCGTCGATGTCCTGCTTGCCTACCCGGCACGCAGCCAGTACGAGTGGTTTCGCCAGAAGATCGCCGAGCTGCTCTCCGACCTGCCCGGCGTCGAAAAGGTCAAGGTAAGCGTCGCGCACAAAATCGTGTCGCACGCCGTGCAGCGTGGCGTCAAGTTGCTACCGGGAGTGAAGAACATCATCGCCGTGGCCAGCGGCAAGGGCGGCGTAGGCAAATCCACCACCGCCGCCAATCTGGCGCTGGCACTGGCCGCCGAAGGCGCCACCGTGGGCGTACTCGACGCCGACATCTATGGCCCGTCGCAGCCGATGATGTTTGGACTTTCCGGCCAGCCCGAATCCAAAGACGGCAAAACCATCGAGCCTTTGGTCAATTACGGCGTGCAAGTCATGTCCATCGGCTTTCTCATCGACGCCGAACAACCCATGGTGTGGCGCGGCCCCATGGTCACGCAGGCGCTGGAGCAACTCTTGCGCGACACCAACTGGCACGACCTCGATTATTTGGTAATCGATCTGCCGCCCGGCACGGGGGACGTGCAGCTCACCCTGGCGCAGAAAGTACCGGTCACCGGCGCCATCATCGTCACCACGCCGCAGGACATCGCGCTGCTCGACGCCCGCAAGGGTCTCAAGATGTTCGAAAAGGTCGGCGTGCCCATCATCGGCATCGTCGAAAACATGAGCGTGCACATCTGCTCCAACTGCGGCCATACCGAATCGATTTTCGGCAGCGGTGGCGGCGAGAAGATGTGCGCCGACTACAAAGTGCCTTTCCTCGGCGCCCTGCCGCTGGACATCCACATTCGCGAAGAAGCCGATTCCGGGCGCCCCACGGTGGTGGCGCAGCCCAACAGCAAGGCCGCGGAAATTTATCGCACCATCGCTCGCAAAGCCGCGGTGAGCGTGGCCCTGAAAGCTGAGGACCACACCGCGAAGTTTCCCAAGATCGTCATTCAAAACACCTGAGGCCCGAGCCGGCGCGTGGGGTCTGTTATACTGCGCGCCGGTTGACGCAGGGAGCAGGGCGATGAGCATCAAATCCGACCGCTGGATCCGCCGCATGGCGGCCGAGCACCGCATGATCGAACCTTTCGAGGCCGGCCAAGTGCGCGAGGTGAACGGCCAGCGCATCGTCTCGTACGGCACCTCGAGCTACGGCTACGACATACGCTGCTCGGACGAATTCAAGCTTTTCACCAACCTCAACAGCACCATCGTCGACCCCAAAAATTTCGACGCCAATTCCTTCGTGGACGTGAAGGGGCCGGTGTGTATCATTCCGCCCAATTCCTTCGCCCTCGCGCGCACCGTGGAGTACTTCCGCATCCCCCGCAAGGTGCTCACCATTTGTTTGGGGAAATCCACCTACGCGCGCTGCGGCATCATCGTCAACGTCACACCCTTTGAACCCGAGTGGGAGGGTTACGTAACGCTGGAATTCTCCAACACGACGCCTCTGCCGGCAAAAATCTACGCCAACGAAGGCGTGGCCCAAGTGATCTTCTTCGAGTCCGACGAAGACTGCGAAACTTCGTACAAAGACCGGGGAGGCAAATACCAGGGTCAGCGCGGCGTCACCTTGCCGCGCATTTGACGCGCAAAACTGTGCACTCGCGGCTCATCAGTGCAATAGGGCGGCTACGCCGAGCCTAAGGCCTACCAAACCACCCGGGCCGGAGGTGATGAACAGCCAGCGCTTGCGCATGAGGATGGTGAACGAAGCCAGCGAGACCGCAGTTTGGAATGTGGTCATCGCCAATTTTCGACGCTGATGCGGGTGGACGAGCCTCCCGCTCTAGGCATTGGATTCTTCGGAGAGAGAACTCCCCCTTCTCCTTGGTAGCGGCGAGCGCCAGCGTCAATTCGGCGACGTTTTGCTTGCTGCTCTTAGCCTGGTGTTAATTCCATTGGTTCCAGGCTTCCGTCTTCTTCAGCACGAATTGGTTTTTGAGCGAGATTCATCAGTGGGCAGACGCGCGCTCATAAACGACGAAATGGTAGCGCAGTGGCTCTGCTCCAACACTTAGACGCGTTTCACGCGAGAGCTCGCGCCAGTGTTTGCTATCGAAATTGGGGAAGTACGCATCTGCCGGAAAAGTCTGCTCGATTTCGGTGAGGTAGAGGCGTCGCGCCAAGGGCAGCGCCGCCAGATAGATCTCGGCACCGCCGATACAGAAGATTTCTCCAGCCGCACCGGGCAAGGCCAGCGCCGCGACGACGCTCTGAACCACTCGCGCGCCAGGCGCCTCGAAACCCGCTTGACGGCTGATCACGATGTTTTCCCGGCCCGGCAGCGGATGCCCGATCGACTCCCAGGTCTTGCGCCCCATGAGGATGCGATGGCCCATGGTGAGCGTCTTGAAATGCCGAAGATCTTCGGGCAGGCGCCAAGGCAGGCGATTCTGGTAGCCGATGCCACGATCCGCGGCCACCGCGGCGATCAGCGCCAGGTTTGGGCTTTGCGAGGGCAAGGCGCCTGGTGTATTGTCCACGTTCTTCCGAGTCTGCGCCGTATCAAGAGCGGTATTATCCCCCAAATTCACGTGGTCTCGATGTACTACCCGCGCTCCTTTTTGAAACTGATTCTTCTGGGCTTTGTGCTGGCCAGTGTTCCGCTCGCCTACGCCCTCTGGGAAATGGCCACGGCCTTGGATCGGTTAGCCGACGGCAGCCGTGCTGCTGTGCTCAATTCCGCCCACGCCAGCCAGGCGAGCCGGCAACTGCTCGAGCAAATGACTGCTCTGGAGCGCCTTGTGCGGCAGTACATGGTTCTCGAGGATCCCGGCCTGCTCGAGGACTATGCCCGGGTTCGGCAGGAATTCCTCAATACCACGAAGCAGCTTGCTACGCTGGGGTTTGACGCGGTGGCACGCAAGGAAATCCAGAGCATGGTGACCAAGGAGTCCGCGCTCTATGGTGAGCTTAGCGTCACCCTCGCACAAGATCCCAACGCCGTCGCGCAGTTCATCGAGCGCTACGCCGCATTGACCGATCTTGCTCGTGCCATCCTTGTTGCTTCGAATTCACTGGCGGAGCGGGAAATCAGCAGCCTGCAGAAGACAGCCTCACAGGGCGGCGAGAAGTCGCTGTTGCTGATCCTCGCCGCGGGTGTCGTCGCGCTGCTGGTGGCGCTGGTCTTCTCATTCCTGATCGCCCGGCCGATTCGCCAGCTCGACCAGGGCATACGCCAGCTCGGGCGCGCGGATTTCACCCATCCGGTCATTGTCGAGGGGCCGGAAGACATGCGCTACCTCGGCCAGCGCCTGGAGTGGTTGCGCGTGCGTCTAGCCGACCTGGAAGAACAGCAGAATCGCTTTCTTCGGCACATTTCCCACGAGCTGAAGACGCCGCTCACCGCGATTCGCGAAGGCGCCGAGCTCTTGCGCGATCGTGTCGGAGGCGAGCTATCGCGAGAACAGGATGAGGTGGTGAGAATCGTGCGGGAGAATTCGCTGCAGTTGCAGAAACTTATCGAGGATCTGCTGCATTACCATCAGACCCGCGCGATGGAACCGCACACGCTTGGTCCGGTTGCGCTGGGCGACGTGATTCGCGGGGTGCTGCGCGAGCACAAGCTCTCCGCGTTTGCCCGAGGGGTGACACTGGAGGCACGCCTGCGGCCGGTGGAGATGGCTGGTGATGCCGAGAAGCTGCGTGTCGTTGCGGATAACCTACTCAGCAACGCCATCAAGCATTCTCCCCGTGGCGGCGTGGTGCGCGTCGAACTGGGCGTGAATGGCAAGGAACTGGTGCTCGACGTGATTGATCAGGGCCCGGGGGTGCGCGCAGAGGAGGCCGAACGGATCTTCGAATCCTTCTACCAAGGCAAGGCTCCCGCCGAGGGTAAAATAAAAGGTTCTGGGTTAGGGCTGGCGATTGCCCGAGAATACGTGCTGGCGCACGGCGGCAAGATCGGAGTGGTACTGAGCAAGGATGCCGGACGCAAGGGAGCGCAGTTTCGGGTCGTTTTGCCCATGGACGATAGGACCGCCAAACAGACTGAGCCGGCGACAAGCACATGAACCGCATCTATTGGGGAGTGTCTGTGAGAACATTGGGCAGAGTCTTCGGGCTGTCGGCAATTCTGGTTGCGGGTGGCTGTGCATCGCCACCCCCGCCCAAACCGGCCGAGCCTCTTCCCGAGCCGCTCAAGGTGATCGCACCTGCGCCGGTTGTCGTCGCACCACTGCCTGAACCGCCGCCAGTGGTTGTGGTCACCCAGCCGCTCACCGAGGAAGAGCAGCAGGCATTGTCTTTGCTTTCGTTTCTTGGTCAGATCACGAGCGCCCCAATGGAAGACCAAAAACGCGAGTTTCAGAACGCAAGCCAGCAGTTTCAGAAAAGCAAGTCCGACGTGAATCGAGTGCGCTTGGCCGCATTGCTGATGCTGCCGAATACCTCGTTTCAGGATGACGCCAAGGCGCAGGGCGTGCTCGAAGGCGTGAACGCCAAGATTGCGAGCCCGGCGCGCGATTTGGCCGCATTTCTATACGCGCAGCTTCTCGAACGTCAGCGGCAAGTGCGCGAGGAGCAAAGGCGTGCGGACTCAATCCAGCAGAAGCTCGACAATTTGAAGGCGATCGAACGCAGCCTGCTTGACCGCGAACGGGACCGCAAGGCGCGCCCGGCGGCCCCTTCCGGAGCAAAGTGAGATGGCGGCCGAAGTTCTACTCGTCGATGACGATCCCGATCTTCTGAAACTAATCAGTTTGCGCTTGTCGTCGGCGGGTTATGCCGTGCGCGCTGCAGAATCCGGCGAGGCGGCCTTGGCCGCCTTGGCGGTGGCGCGCCCCGCCGTGGTGATCAGCGACTTGAGGATGCCGGGTATCGACGGCATGGCCTTGTTTCAGGAGATCCACCGGGTCCACCCGGCCTTGCCGGTAATCATCCTGACAGCCCACGGAACTATCCCAGACGCCGTGGCCGCGACGCAGCGAGGTGTGTTCGGCTTTCTTACCAAGCCCTTCGACAGCCAGGAGCTCCTGCAAAAGGTAGCCGAAGCGGCCCGGGTTGGTGCGACCGAGAATGCCGGCAACGGACCGGCCAGCAACGAATGGCGCGCCGGCATCATTACGCGTAGCCAGCGCATGGACGACCTTTTGCGCCGCGCCAAGCTCGTGGCTGAGTCCGATGCCTCGGTATTGTTGCATGGCGAGTCCGGTACGGGCAAAGAGTTGCTGGCCAAAGCGATCCATCGCGCCAGCAGGCGTGCCGAGAAACCCTTTGTGGCGGTCAATTGCGGCGCCATGCCCGAGCCGCTGCTGGAGTCGGAGTTGTTTGGGCACGCGAAAGGCGCGTTCACCGGTGCAGTCAGCGCGCACAAGGGGCTGTTTCAGACCGCGGACCACGGTACGATCTTTTTGGACGAAATCGGCGACATGCCACTGGCGCTGCAGGTCAAACTCCTGCGCGTGTTGCAGGAAGGTGAAGTGCGCCCGGTCGGAGCCACGCAAGCGGTGCCGGTGGACGTGCGGGTGATATCGGCCACGCATCGTGACCTCGACGCCCAGAAGGCGACCGGCCAATTTCGTGAGGACCTGTACTACCGTCTAAATGTTGTCTCGCTCAAACTGCCGACCCTGTCGGAGCGGCGCGAAGACATCCCCCTCCTGGCCACGCACTTCTTGCGCAAGTTGGCGGAACGGTACAAGAAAGGGGTACCTACCATTGCGCCCGACGCCATGGCATTGCTCGTCGCAGCGCCCTGGCCGGGCAATGTGCGTCAGCTCTTGAACACTCTGGAGCAGGCGGTTGCCTTGGCCACCACGTCAGTCATACCTGCCAGCCTCATCCAGACCGCGCTGCGCGACGACAGCGGCGTACTGATGCCTTTGGAAGACGCCCGCCGGCAATTCGAGCGTGACTACCTGGTGAGGCTACTCAAGATCACCGGCGGCAACGTCACCCAGGCGGCGGCCCTCGCCAAGCGCAATCGCACCGAGTTCTACAAGCTCTTGCAGCGTCATCGCCTCGAGCCCGCGATGTTCAAAAA
The DNA here is from genome assembly GCA_026646885.1 of Casimicrobiaceae bacterium. Lineage (GTDB taxonomy): Bacteria > Pseudomonadota > Gammaproteobacteria > Burkholderiales > Casimicrobiaceae > JACPUX01. The sequence continues at coordinate 37,394 of JAPKHK010000009.1, forward strand.
CGGGGCAGGCGAAGCCAGTGCCTGAGGTCTGCGATGGCCCCTATCCGCCGCCTTTTTGCTGTCGGGCCGGAGCGACAGAAAAATATGCTCATAATCAATATATTGGACGACTCCTTCCGATCGGCGTCGGGTCCGAGCGACATTCGCAGCACGACGCTGGGTGATTTCAGTCGGCTGCGGTGTTTGGAGGAGCTGCCTGTTCCCTTTAGCGGGAAATTAAAACCTTAATAATCAGAAGCAAAGAAAAAATGTTGAACTGTTGGCACGCCCATTGCTACATACGAGGTGAAGTGAGTTGTCTGGTGAAGTTCTTCTGGAGTGAATCATGGACGTGTTCATGCCGGATCTCAGCCGGTTTTGGTTTGGAAGCGAGACCAGTGCTCAACGGGCGGACGTCCCGCGGGGCGAAGAACAGCCGACTGCCGAGACCAAAGTGCACGCCCAATCCGACTACGCACAGTTGTGCGAACGCGTGAGCGCGGCCCGGTTTGTTGCCTGAAGACACCGTGCCGAATCCGATCACCAGACAGAGGAGCTAGGCTTACCCGCTTACCACCATTTTTCCCTCGGCGATTGCCTCACCGGTCGCCGTTGCAATCTCTCCCTCGAATCCCCCTTCGCCCGCTACCTCCTCCCAGCGGGCTTTTTTTTGCGCAAGCTAAGGTGAGGCGCCGAGCACCGGGTCGGCCTCGACAGCGGTCAGATCAGCCCGTCCAGGGCCTTGACCGTCACGACTTCTCCGGGCGCCACATTGCCCTGATCCGCCGGCAGCACGATGAAGCAGTTGGCGAGCGACATCGAGGACAAGATGCCGGAACTCTGGTCGCCCGTTACCCGCACGGTCCAGGCTCCGTCAGCGGCGGGCTCCAGAACGCCGCGCTGAAATTCGGTGCGGCCGCGGATCTTTTTGATGGCGGTCGTACAGATCACGCGAAAGGTCGGTAGCGCCGGCACGGGATCCTGGCCCATCAAGACCAGGAGGGCTTCGCGCACGAATTCATAGAAACTCACCATGACTGCCACCGGATTGCCGGGCAACCCGAAAAAGTGCGCTTCGCCGATGCGGCCATAGGCCAGGGGTCGGCCGGGCTTCATGGCGATCTTCCAGAAAAGTACCTCGCCAAGTCGATCGAGGAGCGACTTGATGTAGTCGGCCTCGCCCACCGAGACGCCGCCGCTGGTAATGACCACATCCGCACAGCGCGAAGATTCGAGGAGCGCCGCTTCCAGGAGTTCGGGGCGATCAGGAATCGAGCCCAGATCAAGCACCTCACAGCCCAAGCGCGTGAGCATGCCGTAGAGCGTGTAACGGTTGCTATCAAAAATCTCGCCCACTTGCAGCGGACTGCCCGCCGGCCGCAGTTCGTCGCCGGTGGAAAAGCAGGCGGCGCGCAGCCGCCGGCGCACCGCGACCTCGGTAAGCCCCAGCGATGCCAGCATGCCCAGTTCTGCGGGCCGGATGAGCTGACCTGCGCCGAATACGCGCGCGCCAGCGCGAATATCGTCCCCGGCAAAGCGCCGGTTCTGGCCGAGACGCACCCCTGCGGGGACGTGTACACCGGCCGCATCGACGCTGACCTGCTCTTGCATCACGACCGTATCGGTGCCCGCCGGTAGCACCGCCCCGGTGAAAATTCGCACGCACTCGCCGGGTCCCAAGGCGCCTAGGTAGGGCCGGCCGGCGTAACTCTCTCCGACGCGTCGCAGAGTCGTCCCGCCTGCGGCCGCGAGGTCCATATGGCGCAACGCGTATCCGTCCATGGCGGAATTGTCGTGAGCGGGCACGTCGACAGGTGACATCACATGCTCGGCCAGAATTCGCCCCAAGGCATTGCGCAGCGGCAGCCTCTCGCTGCCGCTTATCGGTTGCAGAAAGCGCCGAATCAACTCGCGCGCCTTGGGGACGGGCAAGGAGTTCGGGTCATAATCGTCACTTTGGGTAGCGAGGTGCAGTATTCCTGGAGTCGTCATGGTGCCTGCTTTCGTTCAACGATCTGCCGAGGCCGCGAGATCGTCTAGCGTGTTGATATTGATGAAGGCGCTCGCTTGGTCGGAGAAGTCCACCTCGACTGCCCCTACTTTGACAAGCCAGGCTGCCACTTGGCGCTCGCCCTCGCTCAGATAGGCGTGCAGATCGCCACACTTGTCGGTTCGGCACAAGCAGAAGACTGGGTGACGTCGTTCACCGCAGCGAACAAATGCAGCGGGGGCGCCGGCTGCCGTTGCGGCGGCCAAAATGCGCACAGCAAGATCCAGGGGCAGCAGCGGAGAGTCACAGGGCACGGCGAGCAGCCAGGGGTGGCGTGCACGACTGAATCCGGCGTGAATTCCGGCGAGCGGTCCAGCGAAACCAGGCAGCTGATCGGCAAGCACGGGGTAGCCAAAGCGCGCATAGGCATCCTGGTTGCGGTTGGCACTGACGAGCAGTTCGTCCACTTGGGGCGCCAGGCGTTCGATCACCCATTGCGCCAAGGGTTTGCCGCGATACCCAATCAGGCCCTTGTCTTGTTCGCCCATGCGTGCGCCGCGACCACCGGCAAGCACCAGACCGGTTACGGGAGGAGGATGGGGCGTCACGGGCGGCGAATTGATCTTGGGAAACGGATTGGATGTGCTTTAGGCACCAATGCTGCTGCGGCCTACCCACCGATGTATGACATCTCGATCTTGCGCAATCCTGCTGTGGCCTCGCTGCGGATCTCCGAATAGCGGTCGCCACGACGCGACCATAGCGTGCGCAACGCGCCAAGAATCTCCTCATCGCTTGCACGGCCTCGCAGCAGCTGCCGGACATCAGTACCTTGAGTTGCGAAGAGGCAGGTAAAAAGCCGGCCTTCGGTGGAAAGCCGCAAGCGGGTACAGCTACCGCAGAACGCGTGGCTCACCGAAGAAATGACGCCAATTTCACCGGCGCCATCCACGTAGCGCCAGCGTTCGGCCACTTCCCCCGAATAGCCCGCGGCGATCGCTTCCAGCGGAAAGGTGCCGGCAATGCGGCGCAGCACCTCCGTGGACGGTACCACTTCATCGAGTCGCCAGCCGTTGCTGCTTCCAACGTCCATGTACTCGATGAAGCGCAGAACATGCCCGCTGTGACGGAAATGGCGGGCCATGTCGAGGATGGTGCCATCGTTGACGCCGCGCTTGACCACCATGTTGACCTTGACCGGGCGCAGTCCAGCATCTGCCGCTGCTTCGATGCCCTCAAGTACCTTTGCCACCGGAAAATCCACGTCGTTCATGCGCCGAAACGTGCTGTCATCCAAGGCATCCAGGCTAACGGTTACCCGATCGAGACCCGCCTCGCGCAAGCTTCGCGCCATGCGTGTCAGCAGCGTCCCATTCGTGGTAAGGGTGATCTCCAGTCCGCCCAAGGATGCGAGCATTGCCACTAGGCGTTCAATGTTCTTGCGCAGCAAAGGTTCGCCGCCAGTGAGGCGGATCTTGCGCACGCCCAGACGCTTGACCAAGGCAGCAAGACGGGTGATTTCCTCGAAACTCAGCAAGGCTGGGCGAGGGAGAAACGCATGATCGGGCCCAAACACTTCCCGCGGCATGCAATAGACGCAGCGGAAATTGCAGCGGTCCGTGACCGATACGCGCAAATCGCGCAGGGCTCGGCCGCGGGTGTCGGCGACCGGAGAAGTGGCGAGGAGGGGTGAGGGCGAATCCAAAGCGTTCACAGCCAAGCGGCAAGAGGGTGGGAGTGCAGTGAGGAAGATCATAGCAGAGGCTTGCAGGCCCCGTCAGGCGTGGGGTTTCTCGCAGTTGTTCCAATTTCGCCACACTGCGGGGTCAAAAGGCTCGGTCGCGCACGGTTTTCGGCGCACCCAGTTGCTCTGCGGCGGCCCGAAAGCGCAAAATGGCGGCAAGCGCGAAAAAGGCGTTGGCCGAACAGGGCCGGCCCTTGTGGTGGCGAAGGGGAAAAAGAAACCGATTGCGTTGCCTGCCGGCCAGGCGGGTGGATGCAAAAAGCGGTGGCTTGGCTGATGAAGGGATCACCTGTCAGCACTCGCGGGGGCAAGGCCCCCGCTTTCATTTCCAGCGCTCCCTCACACCAGACGCGGCCGGCGCAAGAGGTAGCTTATCAAAGGCGTTCACCCAAGGGCAGCGTCCACACCCTCTCTGTGCCGATTCTCTGCCTTGTGGGATGCAGGTATAATGCGCCGCTTCGGAGAGGTGGCAGAGTGGTCGAATGTACCTGACTCGAAATCAGGCGTAGGCATACGTCTACCGTGGGTTCGAATCCCACCCTCTCCGCCAGTCCTCCCCCTTTCATCGCACATGCATGCGTACCTGCCCCTGAGTCTCAGCTTGGCGGTTCTGACCGTTCTGGCCTGGTCGGCTATTGCACCATTCGACCGCCTCACTTGGTTCATGGAAACGCTTCCCGTTTTCATCGCCTTGCCCGTACTCGGCGCGACCTACCGGCGATTTCCGCTGACTGCGGTGCTCTATTGGCTGATCGCTTTCCATGCCGTGGTGCTGATTATCGGCGGCGCTTACACCTACGCCAATGTGCCGGCGGGCTTCTGGGTCAAGGAATGGCTCGGCCTGGCGCGCAACCCCTACGACAAACTCGGCCACTTCATGCAAGGTCTGGTGCCCGCCCTGGCGGCGCGCGAGATCTTGCTGCGGTTCGGTTACCTTAGAAGCCTTGCCATGGCCGCGTTTCTGTCGATTTGCGTGGCGCTGGCAGTCAGCGCCGTCTATGAGCTGATTGAGTGGGCCGCGGCGCTCTCCTTAGGGCAGGGTGCGGACGAATTTCTCGGCACCCAGGGCGATGTCTGGGACACCCAATCCGACATGTTCCTTGCCTTGTTGGGTTCCATTGCTGGCCTCTTGCTGTTTGGGCGCCTGCAGCTGGCCCAGATCAAGCAGCTCGGGGCGAGCGGCGACACGATCGACGCACCAAGAAGCACTGTGGCATGATGGGCATGTGTTCCTGATCGCAAAGCGTTAGCCGCCCACGGAGCCCGTCGCACACTGGCTGCCAAACCTTGACCGTCTGTGCGATTAACCTGAGGAGAAACAAGCATGGGTCTATTCAGTTTCATCAAAGAAGCCGGCGAAAAGCTCTTTGGCAAAAAGGACGTCGAGATCGTCCAGAACGCCGGCGACGCTGCGCCGGACGATGCCGCAGCAAAAGCCGACATCGATCGCGCCAATCGCGCCATGGGGGACGCCATCGAAGCCTATGTTGCCAAGCAGGGGCTCGGTGCCACCGGGCTTACCGTCACCTTCGACGGCGCTAGCTCTGTCGCTACGGTTTTCGGCATCGCGCCCGACCAGCCTACCCTAGAAAAAATCGTGCTCTGCTGCGGCAACGTACAAGGTGTGGCCTCGGTGAACAACAAGATGAGTGTCGATCAAAGCGCGCCCGAGGCCGTGTTTTACACCGTCGTCAAAGGCGACACCTTGTCGCGCATCGCCAAGCAGCACTATGGCGACGCCAACAAATACCCTGCAATTTTTGAGGCCAACCGGCCCATGCTGACCCACCCGGACAAGATCTACCCTGGTCAGGTGCTGCGCATTCCGCCGCTCTGATCACGCGTGCGCTTCATTCAAGGGTTCGGAGGGCAATTTCCGACACCCGGATACGGAGGCGGCGGTGTCGTTCAGATGATGCGCTGCATCATCGCGAAATCTTGATCTGAATCGCTATACGCCGGTTGGCTTTCCTTGCCAAAATTACAACTCGCCGCCCACTGCGGCGGCGAGGAAAAATAAACAATCAGGGGGCGGGGTGGGCGACGTCGAGTCGAAAGCTTTGGGTCTGGTGGGCGACCTATACGATGTCGCGCTGGATGCACAGCGCTGGCCGCAAATCATGGAACGAATCGCCGCCGCCGTCGGCGCCACTGGCGCGATGCTGCGGCGTCTCGATCGCACCAACTCCAGCGCAAGCTTCTTTCATGCCGCGGGTTACGACAGTACCTACGTCAAGGCCTATCGCGAACACTACATTCATCTTGACCCCTATCAGGGCTTTCTTGCGGCAACGCCACCGGGCGTGCTCGGCCGTGCCGAGTACTATCTCGACATAGTGCGGCATCAACGCGGCGAATACTTCAACGATTACGAGCGCCCACAAGACAAAATCCACGTCGTCGGGTCCACGCTGGCCCGCGACAGCGGCGTCGCCATTCAAGCCGGTTTTCACCGTGGCGCGCGAGTGGGGCCCTTTGACGGCGATAGCCTTGAGCTCCTCGAACGCGTCCTCCCGCACGTCGCGCGTGCGGTGCAAATGCATCTGCGCCTGGCCGAGGCCAAGCAATACGAGACCTTGGTCTGCGCCGCGCTCGACCGCCTGCGCCTGGGCGTGATACTCGCTGACCGCGCCGCACGCCCGTTCTTCGTCAATCGCGCCGCCGAGGCCTTGCAGGGACGTTGTGGACTGAAGCTCGGGCCGGGCGCTCTGGAACTCGCCAAGCCCGAAGACACAGGGCGCTTGCGGGGCATGATCGCCGCCGCCGCGCTCACAGCCATTGGCGACGGGCTCGATGGCGAAGGCGACGCGCGCTTTGGCACCGAGCCGGATGCGCTGCGCGTCTGGGTGGCTCCCTTGGCGCGCGAGCGCGTCACGCCCGAGTTGGCCGCCCCCGCCGCCTGTGCCGCAGTGTTCATTTCCGAACGTTGTGGCGGCAATGCGCCGTGGCAGCGTCTTGCCGCGGACTATCGCCTCACCCCTGCAGAAACCCGCCTGGCGCAAGGCCTGGCTGAAGGCCTGAGCATTAAGGAGCTGGCCCAGCACCACGAAATTTCCTTGCATACTGCGCGCAGCCAATTGCGCGCCATTTTCGAAAAGACCGGCGTGCGACGCCAAGCGGAGCTTGTCGCCTTGCTCAACAACGGCTTGCTGAAAACCTTGCGCTAACACTGACCCGGCGCATGCCGGGCCACTCGGGGCAAATTCAGCGCGGAACGCATGAGGCGGGTGTTTTTGTGCCGCCGAAGCGGATGCCGAGCGGATGCGGCTTCCTGCTTCAGGGTCGTCGCCGTGTGTGTCCCGCGAAGACCGAAGCGCTCCGGTGCCGTGACCTGTTGTGGACTGCGGTCGTTGCGCCGCGCTTGGGTATAATCAGCGGAGATCTTCCTGAGGTTTTTGCCCAATGCCGCCTTGCTCCGAGTCCTGTCCTCCAGCTGAGTTGCCGTCCTCAATCACCTCCGGCAGTGCGCCTACGGGGACGAGTCGCGGTATGCTTGTCGACTGAAGACACCCCATGGCGCAGCGCATCTCAACTGATCCTGCCATGCGTTTCCCCCGCGTGGGTCTCGTCGGCCGGTACAATAGTCCCGGCATAGCCGAACCGCTGGAGCGGTTGGCGCGCTGCCTATCCGGGCGAGGCCGGGCGGTGACCATAGAGGCGGAAACCGCCGCGCTGACGCCGCTGCCGGGCTATCCGGCCGTGCCGGCCGAGCGTCTGGGGGCCGAAGTCGATTTGGTGATCGTATTGGGCGGCGACGGCACTATGTTGTCCATCGCCCGCCTCTTGGCGCCGTTCGGGGTGCCATTGATTGGAATCAACCAGGGGCGGCTAGGGTTTCTTACCGACATCGCACTCTCAGACGTGGAGAGTGTGCTCGGCGCCATGCTTGAGGGAGAATTCCAGCAAGAAGAGCGACGTCTGCTGGCCTGCGAACATCGCCAGGAGGATGGGCAAATGCAGCGTGGCCTAGCCCTGAACGATGTGGTAGTAAACCGCGGCGTCACCGGCAGCATGATCGAATGCGCCATTCACATCGACGGTCGGTTCGTTTCCAGTTTGCGGGCCGACGGCTTGATCGTGGCGACGCCCACTGGTTCAACCGCCTACGCCTTGTCCTCGCAAGGTCCGATCGTCCACCCCGCAGTGCCCGCCTTCGCGCTGGTACCCGTGGCGCCGCACGCGCTTACCCATCGCCCGATCGTGGTCAGCGATGCCAGCGTGCTATTGATCACCGTGCTCAAAGGGCGCGATTGCGGTCTGCATTGTGACGGTCAGGCCCATTTCCGTCTGCAGGAGGGTGACGAAGTGCGTATCACCTGCGCCGCCGAGCGCGTGCATTTGCTTCATCCACGCGGTTATGACTACTACGCCATGCTGCGCGAGAAACTCCACTGGACCGAAACTCCAGAAAAACTCCGCGCCCGCTAATGCTGCGCCAGCTCTCCATAAGTGACTTCGTGATCGTCTCCGCGGAAGAGCTGGAGTTTGCGCCAGGCTTCTGTGCACTCACCGGGGAGACCGGCGCGGGCAAGTCGATACTGCTCGATGCCCTGGGGCTTCTGCTGGGAGAGCGGGGCGAAGCCGGCCTGATTCGAACGGGCGCCGCGCGCGCCGAACTCTCAGCCGTGTTCGACCTGGCGGATGCGCCGCGTGCCGCCGCTTGGATCGCCGAGCGCGAATTGGCGGCCGACGGCGAGCTGGTGCTGCGCCGCCTGCTCGACGCCCAAGGTCGCAGCCGCGCCTGGATCAACGGGCGGCCGGCGACTCTGCAGCAGCTGCGAGAGGTGGGGGAGATGCTGGTGGATATTCATGGACAGCACGCCCACCAGTCACTCTCGCGCGCTGAAGCGCAGCGCGACCTGCTCGACCGGTTCGGTTGCCTGACCAATGAAGCGCGTGCGGTCGCCGAAGCGTGGCGGGCGCGCCGGGATGCGCGCGAGCGCCTCGAACGTGCGCGTCAAGAAACCTCCCGCCTCGAATCCGAGCGCGCACTGCTCGCCCAACGCCAGGCCGACCTGGCGGCGCTCAAAGCCGACCCGGATGAATGGGTGGTGCTGTCAGCGGCGCAAACGCGCTTGGCGCACGCCGCGGGCCTCATCGATTGTGCTGCCACTGCGCAAGCCTTGGTGGCCGAGGGCGAGCGGAGTCTCCTGCGTTCGATCAGCCATATCCTCGCGCGCCTCCGCGGACAGCTGGACCACGACCCTGGCCTCGGCCCGATCATCGAGTTGATGGAGAGCGGGCGCATCCAAATCGAAGAGGCTGGACATGCGCTGCGCCATTATCGTGAAAGGCTCGAACTCGATCCTGCGGAGCTCGCGCGGGTGGAAGCGCGCCTGTCCGCCATTCATGAGGTGGCGCGCAAGTACCGCGTGCGACCTGAGGAACTGCGTGAGCTGCAAGCGCAAACCGAGGAACGCTTGGCGGCGATCGCCGAAGCGGTGGATGTGCCAGCGCTGGAAGGTCGCGTCAGCCTCGCCGAGCAAGCGTATGAGGCCGCAGCCGCCACGCTCAGCCGTGGCCGGGCGCGGGCGGCCCAGACTCTGGCAACTCAGGTGAGCGACGCCATGCAATCCCTGGCGATGGCCGGGGGAAGTTTGGAAGTCGCACTCACGCCGCGCACCGAGGGCACTAGCTCGGGTCTCGAAGAAATCGAGTTTCGTTTTCGCGCCCACCCCCAGCAACCGGCGGGGGCGCTTGCGCGCATTGCCTCTGGGGGCGAGCTTTCACGTTTGAGCCTTGCCATTCAAGTCGTGACCAGCGAAGTGGCGCAGGTGCCGACGCTGATCTTCGATGAAGTCGATGCCGGCATAGGCGGACGTGTGGCCGAAACCGTGGGGAGGCTCCTGCAGCGACTCGGCGCCAAGCGCCAAGTGTTATGTGTGACGCACCTCGCGCAGGTGGCCGCCTGCGCCGATGAGCAGTGGCGGGTAGCCAAGTCTGCCGATGGCGTCGGGGTGCAGACCGAGCTCGCGCGCCTCACGGAGGGCGCCCGCGTGGAGGAACTGGCGCGCATGCTGGGCGGCGCGCAGATCACCGCAAAGACCCGCGCGCACGCCCGGGAGCTTTTCGACAGTCATCGCCGCCGCTAGCTGCGCGCTCCCGTCTCAGCCGGTCAGGCGCCGTTTGAGTGCTCGCGATACCATCCTGAGGCGCTGAGCGAGGGGAAAGCGCTTGAAGTTGGTCTTTACCGCGCCTTGGGTGAAGGCGGTGCGCTTGCTGTAGTCGATTTGCACGTCCACGATCACCGGACGATGCAGCGCAGCGTGGCGCGCGGCGTCGATGCCGGCGTCCAGATCGGTGTCGCTGGCGATACCCACGTATTCGGCGCCGGTAGCGATGGCCACGCCTTCGAGGTCGATGGCCCCGATCGCGGTGCAGGGTTTGCGGTTGTAGGGAATTTCCTGAGCCTGGGCGATTTGCGACAACTCGCCATCGTGAAAGACGAAGAACATCAGGCCCAGGCCGAGGCGGGTCGCGGTGACGATTTCCATGCCGGTCATGAGGAAGGCGCCGTCGCCCACGATGGCACATACTTCGCGTCGCGGGTTGGCGATCTTGGCGCCGATCGCGGCTGGCACCGCGTAACCCATGGCGTTGAAGTCGGTCGGCACGATCAAGGTCTTCGCTTGGCGCACCGCGAAAAGCTCGGCGGTCAGATAGGTGTGGTTGCCGTCATCGACCGCGATCAGCGCATCGTCGGGCACGGCGGCGCGCAGCGCCGCAAAGAAGCGCGCCGGGTTAACTCGGCCGCCGCCGTCGTGCTTGAACCAGGCATCGAGGTAGGCATTCTTGTCTTCGAGGATTCGTGCCTGCAGGGCGGTGTTCGCTGGCCGCCCGGCCCCGAGTTTGTGCATTTCAGCGAGCAGCATCGGCAGCACTGCTTGGGCGTCGCCCTCGAGCCGCACCGTGGCAGGGTAGTTGGCGTCGAACACTTTGGGATTGATGTCGAGATGCACTAGCGTTTTGGGCACCGTGACGCCGAAGCTGCCGGTGGCGATCTCGCCAAAGCGGGTGCCCACGGCCAGCAGCGCATCGCAGTCGGCGAAAGCATGCTGAGCGGCGGGCACCGCGGCGGGGCCGAAACCAAAACCCACGTGCAGCGGATGGGCCGCGCAAAACGAGGAAAGCCCTTGCAAGGTTGTCGCTACCGGCGCCTGCAGAAACTCGGCGATGGCGCGCGTGCTGCGCTCCGCGTCGCGTGCCCCCCAGCCGACGAATAGGCCCGGGTGCTTTGCGGCGCAAAGCAGGCGTGCCGCCTCACTCACCAGCGCCGGCGCGGGCAGCGGGGCCACGGGACGCGGCGGAGGCGGCGGCAGTTCGCCTGCCTCGCCGGGAAAAAGTTGCAGGTTGACCGGTAGTTCAATGAATACCGGCCCGGGTTCGCCGGAGTGGGCGATGGTGAACGCTTCGTAGATCGTCGGCACGATATCGGCATGTTCTTCTACCTTGAAGCAGGCCTTGGTCAAAGGGCGCATGAAGGCGAGCTGATCGATCTCGTGCAGCTGATAGCGGCGACCGAGGTCGCCGCGGATGCCGCCGCTGATGATGAGCATGGGAATACCGCCCAGAAAAGCCTCGCCGATGCCGCTGGCGGCATGGGTAGCTCCGGCAGCGGGTACGATCGCCAGCGTGCCAGTGGTGTCCGAGCTGCGGCTGACGGCATCGGCCATGAACGAGGCGCCACCTTCATGGGTAACCAGGATCGGGGTGATCGACTTGGAGCTGTTCAGTTCGTCGTAGAGCTCGGTGTTGTGGACCCCGGGAATACCGAAGGTGAACCGTACACCCAGGGCTTCCAGAGCGTGCACCGCAAGTTGGGCGCCAGTGAGTCTCATCGCTACTCCTCAAATGACCCGGGCCGCTTCGCGACCGGCGATTCTTCCTGACAAAATGCACCCACCGAGAAAACTGCCTTCCAGGGCGCGCAGGCCGTGCATGCCGCCACCTCCAAAACCTGCGGCTTCACCGGCGACATAAAGCCCGGCGACAGGTTCGCCGGCGCGATCGAGCGCGCGGCTGGCGAGGTCCGTAGCCACCCCTCCCAGGCTCTTGCGGCTGATGATGAATTCGCGCACGGCGATGAACGGTCGCGCCGCAGGCTCGGCTATCCTCTGAAACTTGCAGGTACGGATGCGATCGCCCTTCCAAGCGCGCAGGTGAGCCAGACGCTGTAGCTGCTCGTCGGTAAACCTCCCCTCCCCCCGCGCGATATCGGCGTCGTAATTGGCCACGGCGCGTTGCACTGACTGGAGCTGAACCGCCTGATCGCCGTTCAAGGCATTCATGCGATCCACCAACTCGGGCAGGGTGTCGGCAACGACGAAGTCCGTGCAAGTCTCGACCATGTTGCGATAGAGCCAGCGGTTGCCGAACAGCAAATCGCGCAAAAAAGCGAAGAGGCGCCGCTCGCGGATCGAGGGATTGAACTCGGCTCCAGAGACGGCCAGTTCTTTCAAAGCGATTTTGCGGTTCATGAGCTGCCAGGAATACGCACGCTCTTGGCGACAAATTCGGGTGACCAGTTCGCGGGTGTCGAAGCCTGTGACCAGAGGTGGCTGGAACCGCTCGCCGCGCCAGTCGAGCCACAATGCCGAGCGTGGCGGCACGAGCGAGAGCCCATGCTGCGGCTTGCGTGGGTTTGGATGATGCACGCCCGCGGCGTAGTTCCACATCTTGTCGAGGTGGGTGAGTTCGGCGCCAACGGCTGCGGCGGCGTCGTGCAAACGCCCGTCGGCATAGCGGTGCGAGCCATTGAGCAGAGCATGCGGCGGCTCGCTCCAATCGCTGTGCCAATGCCGGCGCACGCGATCGAGATCGCCGTTGATGCCGCCGGCGGCGAGGATCACCGCGCCGGCGCGATATTCGAACGGCCGCTCGCCGTCCTCGCCTTTCCCCGCGACGCCCACGACGCGGCCGCGTTCTGTGAGCAAGTGCTCGACGCGCGCACCAAAGCGCAATGTGAGCTTGTTGGCCCGGGGGTGTCTGCGCAGGCGCTCGATGAGGCGCAAGGCCAGTACATGACCGGTGCCCCAAACCAGGTGGAAGCGCGGCACCGAGTTGCCGCGGGTGGCGAGCCCGCGCTCGACCCAGTTCGGAACTGGAAAGAACTTGATGCCGCCGCCTCGCAGCCAATCGCCGACCTCGGCGCCGCAGCGTTCTACATATGCGCTCGCCCATGCACGGGGCCAGCGATCTCGATCGGCAATCTCGCCAAAGGCGAGCCAGTCGGCCAACGCCAATTCGGGGCTGTCCTTGATGCCCTGGCGTCTTTGTTCCGGGCTATCGACCAGAAAAATGCCGCCGAAGCTTTCCTTGGCCAGCCCACCAAAGTGCTCTTCTGCGTCACGGTCGAGCAGCAGCACCGAGCGTCCGGCGTCGATCAGTTCGATGGCTGCACAGATGCCAGCAATGCCGCCGCCGACGACAAGAGCGTCGCAAGAATCCATGGTCTCCTCCTCGGCGCATTCTGGAGCCAGAAAGGCCCGCAGGCAAGGGCACTTCGCCGGTATTGCGCGCCGTGCGTGAGCGGCGGCGTGACGCTTGCTCGATCAGGCGCGGCGAGCGTTACTGCGCGCCTCGCTGTAGCGCGCGCTGCGCGCAGGCAATGGCCGGGTTCTGGCCTTGGTCTGGACCGACTGGCCGCTTGCCTCCATCCACTTCTTGATGCGGTTGGCGTCGCCGATGCGGCTGTTTTTGCCTATGGAATCGAGCAGGACGATTACCACCGGGCGACTGGCGATGGTCGCCATCATCACCAGACAACGGCCGGCTTCGCGGATGAAGCCGGTTTTGGAGAGGCTGATGTCCCAATGAACGTTCTTCACCAGACCGTTGGTATTGCGGTAATCGAGCGGGCGCCGATAGGGAGACACCTCGACGGCGTAGCTTAGCGAGGTGGAGTATTCACGGATCAGCGGATAGTCGGCGGCGGCGATCACGAGGCGCGCCAGGTCCTCCGCCGTCGCGACATTGTCGCTGGAAAGCCCGGTGGGGTCGGCGAAACGCGCGTGGCTCATGCCAACTAGCAGCGCCTTAGCGTTCATCGCCTGTACGAAGGCCGCGGTTCCACCTGGGTAGTTGCGGCCAAGAGCCGCCGCGGCTCGGTTTTCCGAGGACATCAACGCGAGGCGCAGAAGCTCACGGCGCGACAATTCGCTGCCGGGGCGCAAGCGCGAGTGGCTGCCTTTGATGGTGTCGATATCCGCTTCATCGATCATGAGGCGTTCATCCAGCGGCAGCCCTGCATCGAGCACCACCATCGCCGTCATCAGTTTGGTAATCGAGGCGATCGGCGTGATGCTATTGGGGTTCTTGGCGTAAATGGGCCGATCTTGCTCGGTATCCAGCACCAATGCGCTTGCTGAGCGCAGCTTCAGGCGCGCTGCAACCAGATCAGTTCCCCAGGCCGGAGCGAGGGCCAGGCAATAGCCAACAATGATCAAAAAAACATATAGATAAGCGCGATTCATGATAAATGATATCGGCAAGACAGCTTTTATATAGCATATTTAGGTGGTTATCGCCAAGCGGCCAGCCGATCGGCGGCCAGTAGGGCGGCAATGGTGAACCGAGGCGCTCGATACCCGAGTCGGTCGAACCGACATCCAGTGGTGCTGGCCGTCGCCGCCCAATCGACCCGTGCGTTGCCGAGTCAAGCAACGGCGAGATCTGGGGTATGGCGCGCTTCGTCCTTTTGTAGAGCCCACATGCGCGCATAAGTGCCTTCGCGGGCCAGAAGTTCGGAGTGGGTGCCGCGCTCGGTGATGCGGCCATGCTCCAGCACCAGTATGCAATCGGCATCGACGATGGTCGAAAGCCGGTGGGCGATGGTCAGCGTGGTGCGGTTCTCCGCGATCTTTTTGAGTTCCGCTTGGATAGCCTTCTCCGCTTTTGAATCGAGCGCCGAGGTGGCTTCATCGAAAATCAGGAAACGCGGGTTCTTCAGAATGGCGCGGGCAATGGCGACGCGCTGCTTTTCGCCGCCGGAGAGTTTGAGTCCGCGCTCGCCCACGGTGGTCGCGTAGCCTTCGGGCAGGCTCGCAATGAAGTCGTGTATATGTGCCAAGCGCGCGGCCTCCTCGATTTCCTCCCGGCTTGCGCCCGGTCGGCCATAGGCAATGTTGTATTCGATACTGTCGTTGAAGAGTACGGTGTCCTGGGGCACAATGCCGATGGCGGAGCGTAAGCTGTCCTGGCGCACTTCGCGCAAGTCCTGGCCGTCGATAGTGATCGCTCCACCGCTTACGTCGTAAAAGCGAAAGAGCAGCCGTGCGAGCGTCGATTTCCCCGATCCGCTGGGCCCCACAACGGCGTAATTCTGCCCGGGAGGAATGGTGAAATCGACGCCGTGCAGAATCTGGCGGTTGGCTTCGTAAAAAAAATCTACCTGTTCGAAGCGCAGCTCGCCCATCCTCACCGCTAGCGGCAGAGCGCCGGGGGCATCGCGCACCTCGGCGTTTTCGCGGGAGAGTTCGAACATGCGTTCCATGTCGGCCAGCGATTGCTTGATTTCGCGATAGACCACGCCCAGGAAATTGAGCGGAATGTAGAGCTGGATCATGAAAGCATTGACCAGCACCAGGTCTCCCAGCGTCATGCTGCCATCGACCACGCCAACGGTGGCGCGCCACATCACCAGCGTGACGCCAATGGCGATGATGGCGCTCTGCCCTACGTTGAGCGCAGACAGCGAGCTTTGGCTCTTCAGCGCGGCGTGCTCCCAACGTTGCAGACTTTCGTCGTAGCGCCGCGCTTCGTAGTCTTCGTTGCCGAAATACTTTACCGTTTCGTAATTGAGCAGGCTGTCCACCGCGCGGGTGTTGGCGCGGGAATCGAGTTCGTTCATGGCGCGCCGGAAGTGGGTACGCCATTCCGTGATGGTGATGGTGTAAATGATGTAGGCAACCAGAACGCCGAAGGTGATGAGAATAAAGCTGGGGTCGTACTTGGCGATCAGCACGATGCTCACCAGCGTGATCTCGAGCAGCGTAGGCAAGATGCTGAACAGCGTGTAGGACAGTAGCGAGTTGATGCCGCGGGTGCCGCGCTCGACATCGCGGGTGAGGCCGCCGGTCTGGCGCTGCAAATGAAACCTCAGGGAAAGCGCGTGTAGGTGACGGAACACCTCCAGGGCAATGCGTCGCATCGCGCCTTGCGTGACCTTGGCGAAGACCAGTTCGCGCAATTCGGTGAACAGAGTGGTCGAGAGCCTCAAAAAGCCATAGGCGGCCAGGAGTGCCAGCGGTACGGCCAGCATCTGCTGGGGCTGCGCTAGGCCATCGACGATGTCCTTGAGCACCAGCGGTACCGCCACGTTGGCGAGTTTGGCAATGACCAGGAAATTAAGGGCGATACCAATACGTCCACGGTAGGCCCAGAGGTAGGGCCACAGTGTGCGCAGGGTGGACCAATCGTTGCGAGGGCGCTTGGAGGGCGCGGCTTCGGGTGGGGCGTGCTGATGGCGAATCACGACGAAATTTTACCAGAGCGCTTGGTCCGACCTGCGCGGCGCCGCCGACCGGTGACCTGCCATTGCGGGCCGTAGCCGACCAGCCCGGTCAAGATGCGCACCATCCCGTAAGCCAGCCATGCCACCGCTTTGTAGGCGCGGCCCCGGCTGGCCCAATCCGAGGGAGCGACGCGCCGGGTGCCTCGTTCCTGCATGTCTCGAATCGCCGCGCGCAGCTCATCGGCGAACTTCGCATCACGAGCAACCACATTGGCTTCGCGCGAAAGCAGCAAGCTGAAAGGATCGATGTTGCTCGAACCCACGGTTGCCCAGCGCTGGTCGATCACTGCCACCTTGGCATGCATAAAGCTGTAGTGATGTTCGTGGATTTCGATGCCGGCCTGCAGGAAACTCCCGTACAGAGCGCGGGTGGCGAAGTGTAGCAACAGGTACTCGACCCGCCCTTGGAGTATCAACACCACGCGCACGCCTCGCTCCGCAGCCGCCAGAAGCGCGTGGCGGAACCTGAGGCCCGGCAGGAAATAAGCGTTCGCAATGATGATTTCCTGTTTGGCCAGGCGAATGGCGGCGAGGTATGCGCTCTCGATGCTGCGACGATTGCGCAGGTTGTCGCGAATGAGGAATTTGGCTTCCTGGTTGCCGACTCGCGCGGCGGATGGGCGCTCGCCGAAGAGCGGATAACTGGCCTGCTTGAGGGTAACGATTTCGACGATGCTCCACAGGCGCTTCATGGTCTCGACGATTGTGCCCAGGGCTGGGCCCTCGATGGCCACGGCGAAGTCCACGCGTGGCGGCACGTGCCGCGGAGTGTTCTCGTCGGCAATGATGTTGATGCCGCCGACAAAAGCCAAGCGCCCGTCGATTTGGCACAGTTTGCGATGCAGTCGCCGCAAACGGTGCAGGCGAAAATGCCAGGGCGCGATTTCCGGGCGATAAAAGGCGAAGCGCACGCCGCCCGCCGTGAGTTCCTCGATGAGGTCTTCCGGCAGATAGTCGTGCGAGCCCCAGCCGTCGACCAGCACGTGTGTGGCCACTCCACGCTGGGCGGCGCGAAGCAGCGCCGCGGTAACTGCCTGTCCGGCAGCGTCGTCGGCGAAAATATACGTTTCCAGGAAGACCTCTTGGGTGGCGCCGTCGATCCCGGCGATCAGCGCTGGGAAATACTCAGCCCCGTTGCGCAGCAGCGTCAGTCGATGGCCGCCGACAAAACGTTTCATGCCAATTCGAAATCCGCGGTCAGCGCGGCATGATCTGACAGCCGCGAGCGCGGGTTGGCATAGTGCACCCCCACGCCGCGAGGCAAGAGTCCGCGGGCGTAAATGCGGTCTAGGCGAAACACCGGGAGCACTGCCGGAAAGGTGCGCGCAGGGCGCCCCTTGACGGTTTCGAACACCTCGACCACTCCCAGACGTTCCTTGAGCATGCGATTGGCTTTGTGACGCCAATCGTTGAAATCCCCGGCAATGATCAGCGGAGCGTGCGCGGGCACGAGCGCCTCGATGCGCTCACATAGGGCGAGAATCTGCCACTGCCGGCCTTGTTCAAAAAGGCCCAGATGAACGTTAATGCAATGCAGCAATTCCGGCGAGCGAGGGATTTGCAACTCGCAGTGCAGCAACCCTCTGTTTTCAAAGGCGTGCGCTGAAATGTCCTCGTTATCGATCGAAGTGATAGGGAAACGAGTCAACACGGCGTTGCCGTGGTGGCCATGTTCATAGACCGCGTTCTTGCCGTAAGCAACTTCGCTCCACACGCTGTCGGCTAGAAACTCGTGCTGTGGCTTGACTGGCCAATCGAGGTAGCGATCAGCGTGGCGGGCGTTGGCGCCAACGACTTCCTGCAAGAACACCACGTCAGCGTGCAAGCCTTGGAGCCGCTCGCGCAGCTCATGGATCACCATATGGCGATTGAGGTGCGAGAAGCCCTTGTGAATGTTATAGGTCGCAACGCGAAATTGCGTCATACCCCGCCTTGGAAAAGCATCCTAATTCTATATGGGGGCAGTTCTGCTGGCCAACAATCGACGCGCAGGTTCTAGGCAAAAAAAAGCGCAACCATCAAGGTTGCGCCAATATTCCGCCATAGGAGGAGGATGGAGGAATTTGGCCCGCTAGAGAGAAGGAGGAGGCTCTGAACAAGCGGACCGTGAGATAATTCTGGCATATTGCACTGCACAATGCAAGTGCAATGTTGCGGTGCAGTGAAGGTGAAATGATTGTCTGCTGAGGCGGCTCACGGAGGTGGAAAATGATGAAAGCCAGGCTGAAATGGATAGAGGGAATGAGTTTTGTTGCTGAATCCGGGAGCGGACATGCCCTGGTCCTGGACGCCGCGCCGGATATCGGCGGACGCAACCTGGGCCCGCGGCCGATGGAACTCCTGCTCATGGGCGCCGGCGGTTGCAGTGGCATCGATGTGATGCTGATTCTCAAGAAGGCTCGCCAGGACGTCGTCGATTGCGTGGTCGAGATCGAAGCCGAGCGCGCCGAGTCCGATCCCAAGGTGTTTACTCGCCTCGTCTTCCGCTACCGGGTGAGCGGTCGCGCCCTGAGCCGATCCCACGTGGAACGCGCGGTCGCTTTGTCCAAGGAGAAATATTGTTCGGCCTCGGTGATGCTGGGCAAGACCGCCGCCATCGAAACCGCCGTCGAAGTCATCGAGATCTAGCGGCGGCGAGTGTTTCCGCCGCCGAGTTTGAGTTTTGAACGTCGCTGAGGCGCTCGGCAAGCGACGTGTCCCCGTGGCTACTCCACGGGCGGGCTAGTGCTTGTGGCCATGCCCTTGCTGCATACCCATGCCCAGCCCTCGCACCGGTGCCTGTACCTCCAAGGTCGTTTTCTTCTTGGCATCGTCTTCGAGGGTCAGCGTGATCGGCACGACGTCGCCGTTCTTGAGCGGCACCTTGAGGTCGATGAGCATGATATGGTAGCCCCCCGGTGCGAGCCGCACGGTCTTGCCTTGGGGGAGCGACAGCTCTGGGACGGCATACATCTTCATTACTCCGTCTTTCATTTCCATGGCATGCAGTTCGACGATTTTCGCCGCGGGTGATGTTGCGGCAACGAGCTTGAGATCCTTCTCCGCCTTGAGGTCCATGAACGCGCCGGTGGCTTTCTGTCCCTCGACCGTGCCGCGCACCCAGGGCGTGTCTATAGCAAGCTGGGCCAATG
Source organism: Casimicrobiaceae bacterium (assembly GCA_026646885.1). Taxonomy (GTDB): domain Bacteria; phylum Pseudomonadota; class Gammaproteobacteria; order Burkholderiales; family Casimicrobiaceae; genus JACPUX01. Next base: position 56,749 of record JAPKHK010000009.1, read on the forward strand.
CGGGTAATGCTTGAAGGCAGAGGGCGAAGGCGAGGATTGCGGTCTTACGCATGTTGTCTCCAGAAAAAAAAGTGTAACGCACCGCCGGCGAGCCAGTGTCGCGCTGGTGCAAGGGCGGCTATTCACGCAGCAGGCGGATGAGGCTGGACGTATCCCAGCGCCCGCCTCCCCGCGCCTGCAGCCGTGCATAGAACTGATCCACGATCGCCGTGACCGGCAAGGCGGCCCCATTGGTCCGCGCCTCCGCGAGGCAGATGGCCAAATCCTTGCGCATCCAATCGACCGCGAAACCGAAATCAAAACGGTCAGCGATCATGGTGCCGCCGCGGTTGTCCATCTGCCAACTCTGCGCTGCGCCTTTGCCGATGACCTCCAAGGCCTTGCTTACGTCGAGCCCAGCCCGCTGTCCAAAGTTGAGCGCTTCGGCCAAGCCTTGCAGCAGGCCAGCGATACAGATTTGGTTGACCATCTTGGTAAGCTGCCCCGCGCCACAGGGGCCCATGAGCGTGACCGCCTTGGCATATCCCCGGAGCACCGGTTCTGCCCGAGCAAAAACGCCGTCTTCACCGCCGACCATGATGGTGAGTTGACCTTTCTCGGCACCGGCTTGGCCGCCGGAAACCGGCGCATCCAGGAAGCCGACCCCGCGTGCGCGGGCAGCCGCATCGAGTTCTCGGGCCACTTCCGCAGAAGCCGTGGTGTGATCGATCAGGATGCTGCCCGGCTTCATGCCACTGAGCGCACCGCTGGGTCCGAGTACGACTTCGCGCAAGTCCTGGTCATTGCCCACGCAGGTCATCACGAACTCGGCGTGGACCGCGGCTTCGGACGGGGAGTGCGCGCGTTGACCGTGGTGCGTGGCTATCCACTCTTGCGCCCGAGCGGAGCTGCGGTTGTACACCGCTACGTCGTGCCCTTGGGCGGCCAGGTGCCCCGCCATGGGCCCACCCATCACCCCCAGGCCGATGAAAGCGCACCTGCGTGCCGTGTTCATGGTGGGGTCATCTCCTTGCTGCGTGAAGTCCTGGAGAACCGCCATTTCAGACTCAAGACCCAGAGCGCCAGAGCCAAAGTAGCGCCATTGGCCAAGACGATCGGCGTTGCGCCGATGCTGAGGCCGTAGACGAGCCAAAGGGCAACCCCTAGACTAAAGATGCTGAACATGCTCCAGGATATATCTTCGGCGCTGCGGCGTCGATGGATACGCCAGACCTGCGGCACGAAAGCGAGGGTGGTCAGGGTGCCGGCGATAGCGCCGAGCCAGTCCATCATGTCTTGCCTCGCGTTTCCAGCGCGCGCCGCGCCGCAGCTATGGCTGCGCACACTTGCGCGGGCGCGGTGCCACCGGGATGATTGCGGCTGGCGACCGAGCCTTCCAGCGACAGTACGGCGTAAACATCCTCGCCGATGCGCTCGGAAAACCCGTGGAGATCGGCCAAAGGCAAATCAGCCAGCTCGCAATCCTTGGCTTCGGCATGGCGCACGGCGCGCGCAACGATCTCGTGGGCGTCGCGGAAGGGTACGCCTCGCTTCACCAGGTAGTCGGCCAAATCGGTAGCCGTGGCATAACCTTCTCGCGCAGCGGCGCGCATGCGCTCGGCATTGACTTCGATGCCGCCGACCAAATCGGCATAGATCCGCAGGGTCTGAGTCAGCGTCTCGACGGTGTCGAAGAGCGGCTCCTTGTCTTCCTGATTGTCCTTGTTGTAGGCCAGGGGCTGGCCCTTCATCAGAGTGAGCAGCGCGACGAGGTGGCCGTTCACCCGCCCAGTCTTGCCGCGCACCAGCTCTGGAACGTCGGGGTTTTTCTTTTGGGGCATGATACTGGAGCCTGTGCAGAAGCGGTCGGCGAGACGGATGAAGCCAAAGCGGGGGCTCATCCAGACAATGAGTTCTTCGGAAAGCCGAGAAAGGTGCGTCATCAGCAGCGCGCCGGCAGCGACGAACTCGATGGCGAAGTCCCGATCGGACACGGCATCTAGCGAATTGGCGCAAATGCCTTCGAAGCCCAGGTCCCGTGCAACTCGTTCGCGGTCGATCGGGAAGCTGGTGCCCGCCAGGGCGGCCGCCCCAAGGGGCAGGCGGTTCATGCGCCGACGGCAATCCACAAAGCGCTCGCGGTCGCGCAGGCTCATTTCGAAGTAGGCGAGCAGATGGTGGCCGAAGGTGACTGGCTGAGCCACCTGCATATGCGTGAACCCGGGCATGACGGTCTCAGTGTGACGCTCGGCCAGATCGAGTAGCGCTCGCTGAAACTGTACAATCAGGGCGACAATGTCGTCGCAGGCCGTGCGCAGCCAAAGGCGGACGTCGGTCGCGACCTGATCATTGCGGGAGCGCGCCGTATGCAAGCGTTTGCCGGCTTCGCCAACAAGCGCGGTAAGGCGCTTTTCCAGGTTGAAATGGACATCTTCGAGGTCAAGAGACCATTGGAATTCACCCGCGGTGATCTCTTTGCGGATCTGCGCAAAGCCACTCTCGATGGAAGCCAGATCAGACTCGGAAATCACCCCGCAGGCGGCAAGCATCCGGGCGTGCCCGAGCGAGCCTGCGATGTCGAATTCGGCCAGGCGGTAATCAAAACCGACCGAGGCGGTGTAGCGTTTCACCAGCTCCGCCACCGGCTCGCTGAACCGTCCGGACCAGCCGCCGGTCGGAGAGGAAATCGAATCGTCTTGCATGCGGGGAGTGCTTCAATAAGAATAGCTGCCTGAACAGGGAGGTAGGGGCCTCGTAGCGGGATCCAGGCCAGCGTGCCAAGAGCGCCGTAGCGGGGAATATGGACGCGCCGCCGTTCGGGCCGCGAAAAATCATGGCAGGGATTATAAAGCAAAACGTTTCCAACCTCGGTTTGCCGGACTTTCGCAATCTGGGGATCATTCTGCGCCTGCTGGGGCTGGCCGGGCTTTGCTCGCTGGCCGCCGTACTGTTGCTGGTGCGTCAATGGCCGGACGTCCTGCCTGTAATGGCAGGTTTGGGCGCCACTGTGGTACCGCAGCTGATCGCCACCCTTTTGCTGCTCTTCGCAGCCTCACCTTGGCTTGCGCAGCTCTCCTGGCGGGCAGGGGTTCTCAGCGTGGTTGGCTTGTCCATGGTGGTTGCGCTCGGGTTGCACCGGATCGATCCGGGCTACCTGCTCGATCCCCCTGGCACGGGCCTGCGCCGGGCCCTGCTGGCCGCCATGGGCGCGGCTGCGGCGCTAGCCTACCTGGTCCTGCGCGCCAAGGCGCTCTCCCCGGCCATCGCCGAAGCGCGCTTACAAGCCCTACAGGCGCGCATCCGGCCGCATTTCCTGTTCAACAGCCTCAACGCCGTGTTGTCGCTCATTCGAACTGATCCGCGTCGGGCAGAAACTGCCCTGGAGGATATGGCGGACCTTTTCCGCGTTCTTATGCGCGATAACCGCGAGCTGACCACCCTGGCCGCCGAAATCGAGCTATGCCGGGAATACCTCGGGCTGGAGGAACTTCGCTTGGGCGAACGCCTGAGGGTAGATTGGCATATCGAAAAGATGCCTGGTGATGCCCTGGTGCCGCAGCTACTGCTTCAACCTTTGCTGGAAAATGCCGTATATCACGGCATTGAGCCTTCGAGCGAGCCAGGCGTAGTGGAGATCAACATCTTCGACCGACGTGGAGAAGTCCACGCCATTCTGCGGAACCCCTACCGCAGGGAGGGGAGCCATCACGCCGGCAACAAGATGGCCTTGGAGAACATTCGCGAGCGCCTGGCTTTGCATTTCGACGCCGAAGCAAGCTTGAACACCCAGATCGTTGGGGATGCCTATCAAGTTCATATCGTCCTGCCGTACCGTCCGGCGGAACGGGAGACGAGGAACCTCGCATGACCGAAGCACAGCCCTTGCGCATCCTGGTGGTCGATGACGAAGCGCCAGCGCGGCGCCGCCTGCGGGAAATCCTGGGCGATTGCGCCGAGTCGCTTCCGCTCACGGTGGTTGGCGAGGCGGAAAACGGCGTTCAAGCCCTGGAATTGCTTGGCAATGTTGCCGCCGACCTGGTTCTGGCAGACATTCACATGCCGGACATGGACGGCTTGGAACTTGCCCGCCACTCCCTGAAACTCCCTCAGCCCCCGGCGGTGGTATTTACCACGGCGCATTCGGAACATGCTTTGGAGGCATTCGAGGTCAACGCCATCGATTATTTGACCAAGCCGGTGAAAGCGCAGCGGCTCCTTGCGGCCCTGCAGAAAACCCCGCGGCGGCGGCCACTTCCGGAAGCCACCCTGGACCGGCTCGCCGACGTAGCGCGGCGCTTTTTGAGCGTTACCGAACGCAGCCGCGTCATCCTGGTGCCGGTGGATGAGGTCATCTACCTCAAAGCGGAGCTGAAATATGTGACAGTGCGAACGGCGGCCAGGGAATACTTGATCGAAGAAAGCCTGACGCGCCTGGAGCGGGAGTTTGGCGAGCGCCTGATCCGCATCCATCGCAACTGCCTGGTCGCGCGTGCCTTTGTCCGTGGGTTCGAGCGCCGCACGGGGCCCGAGGGCGAAACGCGCTGGGAAACGGTGCTCGACGGTGTGAACGAAAGCCTGCCTGTGAGCCGCCGCCAGCAGCATGTGGTGCGCGAACTCGGCGGCATGCGCGGTTGAGAATGAGGGGAAGCGAGGCACCATGGCCAGCAAGAGAATCCTGATCTGCGGTTCGATCGCTTACGACACCATTATGGTGTTTGGCGACCGCTTCCGTGAACACATCCTTCCCGATCAGACCCATATCCTCAATGTCTCGTTTCAGGTGACCGAGATGCGGCGCGAATTCGGCGGCACGGCGGCCAATATCGCGTACAACCTCAAGGGTATGGGCGGCGAGCCGGTAATCATGGCGACGCTCGGCATGGACGGCGACAGTTACCGCCAGCGCCTCGAAGTCCAGGGACTCAGCATAGAAGGTGTGCGCGTGGTGGACGGCACCTATACTGCGCAGGCCTACATCATCACCGATCTGGATGACAACCAGATCACTGCCTTCCATCCCGGCGCGATGAATCACTCGCATCTCAACGCGGTCGGCGACATGGCGGACATCGCCTTGGGCATCGTTGCCCCGGATGGGCGCGAAGGGATGATTGCCCATGCAAGGCAGTTCGCGACCGCTGGCATTCCGTTTGTGTTTGATCCGGGACAGGGCCTGCCGCTATTCAGCGGGGCGGAGTTGTTGGAAATCGTGGACCGGGCGAGTTATTTGACCGTCAACGATTATGAGGGCCAACTCTTGCAGCAAAAGACCGGCTTGGGGCTGGAACGACTGGCCGAACGCCTGATTAGACGCGGCGGGGCGCTGGTTGTCACTTTGGGCGCACATGGCTCGCGCATTTACAGCGCGGACGGCCTTTTGAAGATTCCTGCGGTGCACCCGCGGGCCGTAGTCGATCCGACCGGCTGCGGGGATGCCTACCGCGCGGGTCTGCTCTACGGCATCGCCCAGGGCTGGGATTGGAAGCGCACTGGGCGGCTCGCCTCGTTGCTGGGTGCCATCAAAGTGGCGAGCCGTGGTGCGCAGAACCACCAGGTTAGTCGCGACGAACTCTCTACGTTATACTTTCAGCGTTTCCAGGAACCGCTCTGGTAGCGCTAAGTATGTGCCGGTCCGGTTCCCGGACCCAATTGCGGTGGAAATCGAGTGAAGGAGTGGTTCTAATGAAAGCGATCAAGCTGAGCATGCTGGCCGGAGCGGCTTTGGCACTGGCCGGATGTACCTCGCAAATGGAAATGGGTAGTGGTGGCTCAATCGTCAGCGGTTCGGCTGGCGACGCTGGTGCCCGAGGCGCTTCCGCGCAGTTGGTGCGCTGCGACGCGCCAGTCGGCACCGTCGCGGTTTCGGAGAATCCGCACGGATATGGCTACGTGGTCTATTACGGTTCCCTGCCCAAGTCGCCCATGCCGCTCTTGAAGCTCATGCTGCAGCAAAGCGGCTGCTTCCGCGTGGTCGATCGCGGTGCTGGCCTGCGCGCGACACGCCAGGAGATCGAATTGCAGCGGGAAGGGCTTACCCGCAGGCAGAACAACGTGAAGAAGGGCAACGTCGTCGAGGCTCACTACACACTGATTCCCGACGTGGTCTTCGCCGAGGACAACGCGGGCGGCATGGGCGCGGCGCTGGGGGCGTTCTTTCCCAAGGCGCCAGCCGTGGGAGCGATCGCCGGCAGCATGAAATTCCGCGAGGCACAGGTGGTATTGACGCTTACCGATAACAATACCACGGAGCAGATCGCGGCGGCTGAGGGCAGCGCGCGCGCCACCGATTTCGGGCTCGGCGGCGGCATACTCGGCTCGCTTGGCGGTGCCGTTGCCGGCGGCTGGGGTCGCACCAACGAGGGCAAGGTGGTGGCAGCAGCGATGATGGATGCCATCAACAAGTTGGTACCGCAGTTCCGCGCCATGGGACCAGCCGGCCCGGTGCCTGAGAAGAAGCGCAAGTAGCCATTGCAGTCTGGCCGCGCCTTGATGCGCGGCCAGCGGTTTCCCTTTGCAAACAGGCGCACGCAAGGCGCTCTCCCGCTTCCGCTTGGAAGCCTCAGTTGGGCGCGCCCATCATGTGATGCGCTAGATCCTCCCGTAAGCCTTGCTCCGCCAGATCGGAAGGGAAGAAGCAAGCGGTCAGACGAGGTTTCTTGGTTCAATGCCTGCACTACGTATCGCCGCAGCCTTGTGGCTCCTGGCTTGTGCCCTGGCGACGGGTGCCTTTCGCTATTCCTTTTGGCCACCATCCCGCCAACGGCGCTATGTGCGAGCCTGGTCGCGCAGGCTGCTGCGTGCGCTGGGCCTGCGCCTGGTCGTGCACGGCCATTTGCCTGAAGCGCAGCATCACAACCTGTTGGTGGTGGCCAACCACATTTCTTGGCTGGACATCTTCGTCCTGCACGCGATTCATCCCACGCGCTTCGTGGCCAAGGCGGAGCTGGCGTACTGGCCGGTATTTGGTTTCTTGATTCGGCGCTCCGGAACGATTTTCGTCGAGCGCTCCAAGCGCCAAGATACTGCTCGCGTCAACCGCAAGATCGGCGATGCCTTGGCGGGAGGTGACTGCATTGGCATATTCCCGGAGGGTACGACCAGTGAAGGCCGAGGTGTGGCGCGCTTTCACGCTTCGCTCTTGCAGCCGGTGATCGATGCCGGCGGTCATGTACAGCCCATCGCTCTGCGCTATCGCAACCCCGACCGCAGCACTTCGGATGCTGCGGCTTACGTCGGAACGATGAGCTTTGCCACGAGTTTGCGCCGTATCCTCCGCGCCAAGGGACAAGTCGTGGAGGTGTGGCTGTGGCCCTTGCTGGACGCACGAAACGCCGATCGTCGGGCGCTTGCGCATGCCGCGCGCGCGGCCATCATTCAGGCCTGGGATCAAGCTTCTGCCGGCTTGGCACCTGAAAAACCGCGCCGTCCTCCAACCTGATCGCGGTCAGCGTGCCACCCCAAAGGCAGCCGGAATCGAGCATCCAGACGCGCGGCTCAAGGCGCAATTCCAGTGTCGACCAATGTCCACACACCAGCGTGTGTGTCGCCGACCGCCGCGCGGGAATCTGGAACCAGGGCGCGTAGCCCTCGGGTGCGTGTTCGGCACCACGCTTTTCGTCATAGTCTAGTCGGCCGTCCGCGGTGCAAAACCGCAACCGAGTGCACACGTTCACGATGGCGCGAAGGCGGTCCCAGCCGCGCAGATCATCCCGCCAATCGGGTTCGTTGCCGTAGAGCACACGCAGTAGCACGTCGTGATCAGGGCCGGCCAGTGCCGCCTCGACTTCCTGGGCCAACTCCTGCGCCTGGGTGATCGACCAAGCGGGAATCAGGCCGGCGTGAATCAAGGCGAACGATCCCTCCACGTGAACCAGCGGGCGCGTACGCAGCCAGCCAAGCAGTTCTTCGCGGTCTGGCGCTTCGAGTATCGGACGCAGCGTATCACGTCGGTGCTGCCGAGTGTGGCCGGCGGCAACCGTCAGCAGGTGCAAATCGTGGTTACCGAGGACCGTGACTGCTGCGTCGCCAAGGGACTTCACGTGCCGGAGAGTCTCCAGCGAGCCCGGACCGCGATTCACCAAATCGCCGACGAGCCAGAGGCGATCGCGCCCTGGCGCAAAGTCGATCAACTCGAGGAGCTGCTGGTACTCCAAGAAGCAGCCTTGGATGTCCCCGATGGCGTAGGTGCCCATTGGTCTCGTCGAACTCAATTAGCCGGCTTTCGTCCCAGGTGGCAGCCGGCGTTTGTGGTCGTGCACCTGGGGGCGCGAATGGTAGAATCTCAGGGCATTCTAGCCTATGAGCCTCAATTCCGAACAGCGCGCGGCCGTGCGCTATCTCGATGGTCCTCTACTGGTGCTGGCTGGTGCCGGCAGCGGCAAGACCCGTGTCATCGCCGCCAAGATTGCGCATCTTTTGGGAAGTGGTTTCCAGGCGAGGCACCTGGCCGCGATTACCTTCACCAACAAGGCTGCGCGCGAGATGCACGAGCGCGTCGCCAAGGCGGTGAGCCGCGAAGCGGCCGAGGCGGTGACGGTCTGCACATTTCACGCGCTGGGGTTGAAGATCCTTCGTGCCGAGGCGGCAGCGGTGGGCCTGCGTGGCGGTTTCTCCATCATCGATCCGGACGACGCCGAGAGTATACTCGCTGATCTTCTGGTGACGACTGACCGCTCCAAAATCCGTGCCGTCCAGGCTCAAATTGGTCTCTGGAAGAACGCTCTGGTGGCGCCGGCGGCCGCCGAGAATCTGGCTGACGACGAAGTGACCCAAGTCGCCGCGCGCGCCTACCATTCCTATGACCATACATTGCGTGCTTATCAAGCCGTCGACTTCGACGACCTCATCCGCTACCCGACGGAACTGTTGGAGCGTAGCGACGAGGCGCAGCGCCGCTGGTGCAGCAGACTCAAGTATCTGCTGGTCGATGAGTACCAGGATACTAATACCGCGCAGTATCGCCTGATGCGGCAGCTGACCGGGCCACTGGCGCGTTTTACCGTGGTGGGAGATGACGACCAGGCGATCTACGCTTGGCGAGGCGCAAGCGCCGAGAACCTGGCACGCCTGCCGCAGGATTATCCCGCGCTCAAGGTCATCAAGCTGGAGCAGAACTACCGCTCGAGCCTGCGGATTTTGCACTCGGCCAATGCACTGATCAGCCATAACCCCAAGCTCTTCGAAAAGCGCTTGTGGAGCGAACTGGGGTTGGGTGAACGGATCGTGGTGTTAGCCTGCCCCGACGACGAAGCGGAGGCGGAAAAGATTGCACTCGCGCTGCTGGCGCACAAGTTCGAGCACCGCAGCCGCTATGCCGACTACGCGATTCTCTATCGCGGCAATCATCAATCTCGAGCCTTCGAAACGGCGTTGCGAGCCCACAATATTCCCTATCGAGTGAGCGGAGGAAGCTCGTTCTTCGACCGCGCCGAGATCAAGGACAGCATCGCCTACCTGCGCCTGCTTGTGAATGCAGACGACAATCCGGCCTTCATTCGCGCCATCACCACGCCCAAGCGCGGTATCGGCGCGCAGACGCTGGAGCGCCTCGGGCAACTCGCGACCGCGCGTCACAAGAGCCTCGTCGGTGCACTTGGTGAATGGGATCTCGCGGCGCAGATCGGAGAGCGCCCAGCCGCGGCGCTCAGGCAGTTCGACGCCTTCCGCACGCGGCTCGCCGAGCGTGCCGCGCGCGAGCCCGCCGGTAGTGTGTTCGACGAACTGCTCTGCGCGATCGGCTACCAGGATCACCTACAGGCCAGCTTCGACGCCCCAGTGGCAGCGGCGCGCTGGAAAAACGTGCGCGATTTTGCCGACTGGCTCGATTTGAAAGGAAAGTCCGAGGGGCGAACGCTCCTCGAGCTCACCCAAACCGTCACACTCCTCAACATGCTGGAGGATGACACCGATGACAGTGTGGACGCGGTGCGGCTTTCCACCTTGCATGCCGCCAAGGGGCTGGAGTTTCCTTGCGTCTTTCTAGCTGGAGTCGAGGAAGGCCTGCTTCCACATCGCGAATCGATTGCAGCCGGGCAGGTCGAGGAGGAGCGGCGGCTCATGTACGTGGGACTCACTCGGGCTCAGCGCAATCTGTGGATTACTCACTGCGTGCGCCGGCGGCGCGCACGCGAATGGTTCGATTGTGCGCCTAGCCGCTTCATTGAAGAACTCGCAGGGGAGGATGTGCAATTCATTGGTGCAAGCAAAGACCCGGCCGACCCGGCGCGAGAGAAGGCCGACGGCAAGGCCAAGTTGGCCGCCCTGCGCGCCATGTTGGCGGGAAATTGAGGGGAATCCATGAGCACCGACGAAGCGTACTGGCGAACCTGGCTGGGAAAGACCGACGTGGTTACCGATGTCCTTACCGGGTGGCCAGTTGCCGCGCTGGCGGCCATGCTCGATCGCGACGAGCCGGTTCCGCCAGTCGGCACCGCCTTGCCGCCGCTGGCGCACTGGCTGTATTTCCTGCCGCGGGCCCTGCAATCCGATTTGGGGCCGGACGGCCACGCGAGGCGCGGCGGGTTTCTTCCTCCCGTTCCTCTGCCGCGGCGTATGTGGGCGGGCGGCCGGGTGCGCTTCTTTCACCCCCTGTGGGTGGGCGAGCCGGTGCAGCGCACCTCGATCATCGCCGACCTGCAAAGAAAACAAGGGCGGAGTGGGGAACTGGTGTTTGTAACCGTCCGGCATGAAGTACGCAACGCCGCGGGGCTCGCCCTCACGGAAGATCACGACATCGTCTATCGTGCCATACCGGAAGCGAGCGCGGCGGCGCTGCCGGCAAGCGCGCCGCCGTCCGATGCGGCGTGGAGCCGAGAAGTGGAGCTTGATTCGGTGCTGCTGTTCCGATTTTCGGCATTGACCTTCAACAGCCATCGCATTCATTACGACCAGTACTACGTGACGCAGGTCGAGTCGTACCCGGGACTGGTCGTGCACGCGCCGCTGTGCGCGACGCTTCTGGGCGACCTGCTGCACCGCCATGCACCGGACCGCGCCCTGGCGCGCTTCGATTTCAGGGCGGTACGCCCCGTCTATTCAGGCGGTGCGCTGCGCACCGAGGGCCGGTTGGAACCGGACGGCAGGTCGGCACGCTTGTGGGCGGTCGCCGCTGGGGGCGATCTCGTGATGGAGGCGCAGGCGAGCTTTCTTTGAACCAAAGGCAGGCCGGCGGCCACCCAGTAAGATGGACGCGCGTAGTGGCAAAAGCGGAGTATGATCAATCCAGAGCTTGAGAAGGGGCAAATCATGAAAATGGCTTGGTGTTGCGCGCTGGTCGCGTTGTTGGCCGCAACGGCTTTCGCCGGGGTTGAAGTCCGCAAGGAAGATGGCAAGAACAAGGGGGCGACATCCTCCAGCAGCATCCTTCCCAACAAGAGTCGCCAGGTCGCAAACACCACGGGAAGTCGGGCGGTGCAAACTCAATCAGGGATGAACAACACCCAGGCAGTGAGAAGTTTCAACACGCGTTCCTTGCAGACGCAGCGTGGGCTTGGCAATACGCAGGAACTCGATGGGGCGGACAGCGTTGCGACCCAAGATCAGGCGGGTACCCACAACCGCCAGAGCGCCATCGCGGCCGGCTCGCGGATCAACCAGGCGCAAAGCGGGGGGCATAACCTGCAGCAGATCAATGCAGTGAACACCGACGCCCGACAGAATCAATCCGGTCTCAACAACCGGCAGTCTCTCAACGTCGGGACGGTGGGCGGCGGCAACTGATCGCCGGCGGGCCAAGCGATTGATTTTCGTAGCGCCCGAGGCTCTGCTGCCGGAAGGTTGGCGGCGCGAGGTCGCCTTCACAATTGACTCCGGCGGGCGGTTCACGCACATCGAGCCCGAGGCCAGGCCAGATGGCGCTAAGAGACTTCCTGGGCCGGTACTGCCAGGTTTCGCCAACGTTCATTGCCATGCTTTTCAGCGAGCGCTGGTTGGCCGCACCCATGTTGCCGGACCGCGGGAGGACAGTTTTTGGACGTGGCGCGAAGCGCTGTACGACCTCGTCGCGAAGCTGCGCGAGGAAGATCTGGCAGCGATTGCGGCGCAGGCCTATGTCGAGCAGCTCAAGGGCGGCTTTACCACGGTTTGCGAATTTCACTACCTGCATGACGGCGCAAGCGGCGAGGCAACTTCGTCCCCGCCGCGCAACGCTCAAGCCATCCTGGCTGCGGCGCGGGAGGCGGGAATTGCTCTGACCCTGTTGCCGGCGCTTTATCAGGATTCCGGCTTCGGCGGCGAGCGGCTGTCTGCCCGGCAGGAGAGATTCCGCAGCGACGTCGAGTCGATCTTGCGTCTGGTCGAAGACCTGTGCGCGCTCGGCCGCGGCGATGAACTTTTGCGAGTCGGCGCCGCGGCCCACTCCCTCCGCGCCGTGCCTCCTGCGGCCCTGGCGGCATTGGTTCAAGGGCTGCGGGCGCTCGACGCCGATGCGCCTATCCACATGCATGTCGCCGAACAGCGCGCGGAGGTGGAAGCCTGTCTGGCTGCCCTGCGGCAGCGACCGGTTGCTTGGCTTCTGGACCATGCGCCTGTCGATGAGCGGTGGTGTCTAGTGCACGCGACACATCTTTTGCGCGAAGAATGCGCGGCCCTGGCGCGAAGTGGCGCTGTCGCGGGCCTGTGCCCCAGCACAGAGGGCGACCTTGGCGATGGGTTCTTTCCTCTGCGAGATTTCCTGCAAGCGGGTGGCCGCTTCGGTATGGGCACGGATAGCAACCTCTGCGCCAGCGCTTTCGAAGAGCTCCGCTGGTTGGAGTATGGCCAGCGCCTACTGCATGAGAAGCGCAACATTGCTGCCGCGGCGCCGGGGCGATCGACCGGCGAGGCCTTGGTGCGGGCTGCGCTGGAGGGCGGAGCGCGGGCCTCGGGACAGCCCACGGGATCTTTGCAGCTGGGCAAGCGCGCGGATTTTCTAGTTCTCGATCCTGCCCATCCCGCGCTGCTCGGTCTCGATTCGGTTTACTGGCTTGATGCGCTGGTCTTTTCCAGCGTCGGCAAACCCCCTGTGTTGGAGGTCTACCTCGCCGGGCGCGCCGTGATCCAAGGCGGCCGGCACCCTCACGAGGAAGGGATCGCGGGGGCATTCGCTTCGGCGATCCGCCGACTGGCACACTAAGCCAGCTGCCAGCGCAGCGCCTCTCCCGCTCGGAACGGAACGATCCGCTCATCACCGAAGGGCATTGCCTCTGGTACGCGCCATTCCCGTGCCAGCAGCCTCACGCGTCCAGTGGCGCGCGGCAGGCGGTAGAACTCCGCCCCAAAACGGCTGGCGAAGTCGTCCAGCCGGTCTAGTGCTCCGGCCGCAGCGAAAGCCTCGGCGTAGAGCTCCAGCGCCAGTGGCGCGGTATAACAACCCGCGCATCCGCAGTCCGATTCCTTGAGTTGCGCGGCGTGGGGTGCGCTGTCGGTGCCGAGAAAAAACTTCGGCGATCCGGAAGTGGCGGCCCGAACCAAGGCGCGACGATGGACCTCGCGCTTCAACACCGGGAGGGAGTAGTTGTGTGGTCTCAAGCCGCCCTTGAAAAGCGCGTTGCGGTTGTAGAGCAAATGCTGCGGCGTGATGGTGGCAGCGAGTTGGGGAGGCCCCAGCGCCACGAAGTCGGCAGCGTCGATGGTGGTGATGTGTTCGAAAACCACGCGCAATTCAGGGAAATCCCGAAGCACAGGGGTCATGATCCGATCGATGAATACCTGTTCCCGATCAAATATGTCGACGTCGGGGTCAGTGATTTCGCCGTGTACCAACAGCGGCAAGTCCACCGCCTGCATTTCCTCGAGTGCAGCGTAGATGGCCTTGAGGCTGCTCACCCCGGCCTCGGAGTGTGTGGTCGCTCCGGCTGGATAGAGCTTGATTCCATGGATCAAACCGCTTGCCCGGGCTTCCCGAACTTCTTTTGGAGGTGTGGCGTCCGTGAGGTACAGGGTCATCAGCGGGGTAAAATCGCTACCCGGGGGCAGCGCAGAGAGAATGCGCTGGTGGTAGGCTCGGGCGGAAGCCACGGTCGTGACGGGGGGCTTGAGATTAGGCATGATGATGGCGCGACCAAAAGCCCGCGTGGTCGCGGGAAGCACGGCGGCGAGGGCGGGCCCGTCGCGCAGGTGCAAGTGCATATCGTCCGGGCGGTGGAGCACGAGTTCCGTGGGGGCGGGTGGCATATTCCTGAACCTTTCTACTCTGGTGGGGATTATCCAGGAAATCCACCGGTTGGGGCGCGACCGTTCAGCCCCGTCGCCCAGTGACCCCAGGGGGAGCCGCGTGCCCACGGGTTGCCGGGGGAGGACCGGCACGCTTGCTTCGGGCGCGGCATGCAGCGCTTGGCAGCGTGACCTCGAGTCGGGGTATAATTATATGTTTATGGAAGTCGACTGCCCTTGCGGCCGGCTTCGCTGCATGCGGTACTTGCCGCAGAAACCCAGGGTGTAATCGTGGCAAAGAAGCTCAAGGAACTCACGGAAGAGGCTCTGCTCAAGGCGAGCGAGGACGAATACATGAACGTGGCGCAGCTCGAGTTCTTTCGAAAGCGCCTGAACGAACTGCGCGAGCAGATTCTCCACAACGCCGACGATACTGGACAGCATTTGCGCGAGAACGAGGTCACGACCGACCCGTCCGATCGCGCGACGCTGGAAGAGGAGTACACGCTCGAGTTGCGTACTCGGGACCGGGAACGAAAGCTGCTCAAGAAGGTCGAAAAATCGCTCAAGATGATTGAAGACGGGAGCTACGGCTACTGCGAGGAAACTGGCGAGCCCATAGGCATTCCCCGCTTGCTGGCCCGCCCCACTGCGACCTTGTCGCTTGAAGCGCAGGAGCGGCGCGAGCGGATGCAAAAGCTCTACGGCGATTGAGTGTAGCGCAGTAGGCAGTTGGGCAACGCGGGTACTCGCCGCGTTGCCTTGAGCGTCTCCCCGGGGGGGTCCGGAAGGGCGCGTTGGCAGTCAACCGGGGAATATGCAATTCCGGTGTGGCTCCGGCAATCACCAACCAGAAAGGAGTATCGCATGGCTGATCCTATCGTTCTGCCGCCTTTGCCCTACGATGACAGCGCGCTTGCGCCCGTCATCTCAGCGCAAACCATCGGCTTCCATTACGGCAAACACCACAAGGCCTACGTCGACAACCTCAATAAGCTGCTCGAGGGCCATGAATTCGCCGGCCAAGCACTCGAAGCCATCATTCGCGAATGTGCAGGCAAAGCCGACCGCGCAGGCCTATTCAACAATGCTGCGCAGATCTGGAACCACACATTTTATTGGAACTGCCTTGCCCCCAGCGGGGGCGGGAAGCCGGTGGGCAGACTGGCGCAACGCATTGACGAGGCCTTCGGTTCGTTCGACGGCTTCAAGAAGGAATTTGCCCAGGCGGCGCTCACACAGTTCGGCAGCGGCTGGGCTTGGCTGGTGTCCGAAGGTGGCGCGCTCAAGGTCGTCAAGACGCCCAACGCCGAGGTTCCGTTTACCAAGGGGCAAAAGCCACTACTTACCATCGATGTATGGGAGCACGCCTACTACTTGGACTACCAGAATCGGCGAGCTGATTATGCCAACGCGCTGATCGACAATCTCCTCAATTGGCGGTTTGCCGAAGAGAATTACGAACGCGGCTGATCGGCCTGCGAGTGGGCACAGAGACGGCGGCTGCGGCCGCCGTTTCTTCAACTGGCGAATTCGCGTACGAACGGGCCCGGCCTCGGAAAGTGCAGCTCAAAGACCGTGCCGCGACCCTCTGCGGGATCGTGCAGAAGCACTCTGGCACCGTGAGCGTCGAGGATGCTCCGCACGATCGGTAGGCCAAGGCCGGTTCCGCCCGGATCACTGTCCATCACGCGATAGAACGGTTGGAAGACGAGCTCGCGCTCTTCGCGCGGAATGCCGATACCAGTATCTTCGACAATCAATACCGGCCCAGTGCCTTGGCGCGTGCGCACCGTGACCTGTCCCCTGCTCGGCGTATATTGCAGAGCGTTGTCCAGCAGATTATTCAGGGCCTCGCCCAGCAGAACCGCATCGCCGGTCACCACCAGCGGATCAGTGCAGACGTCGACTCCGAGATCGATGCCTTTGTCAATTGCCTTGGGTAGCCACTGCGCTGTGATCTTGCGGGCGAGGTCGTTGAGGTCCACGGCATCGTGCCGAACGGTTCTGCCAGTCGTTTCGGCGCGCGCCAGCGAAAGGAGCTGGTTGGCGAGCCGGCTGGTTCTTTGCACACTGGTGGCCAGCTGCGTCAGCGCGTGCTTCATCGCCCCCGGATCCTCCTGCCGCAAAAGCAGCTCGGTCTGCGATTTCAATCCTGCCAAGGGGGTACGCAGCTGATGCGCGGCATCGGCGATGAAGCGTTGCTGCGCCTGGAAATTGGCAGCGAGCCGCGCCATCAGTTCGTTGATGCTGGTGATAAGCGGGCGCAGCTCTTGCGGGATATCGGCAAGATCTAATGGAGTGAGATCGCGATGATGGCGCCGATCCATGGCCTCCTTGAGCCTTTTGAGCGGCGAGATCACGTAGGTCAGGCCATACCACACCAGAAGCAAGGCCCCAACTAGCACGAACAGCTGCGGCAGAATGACCTGAGTATGGATGTCCGCTGAGAGCCGATGCCGCTTGCGCAGCGTCTCGGCAACTTGGACAATGACCGGTTGATCCTCGGCGAGTCCCTCTCGGGCCATCGCAAGGGTGGCGACGCGCACCTCCTCGCCTTGCAGAAACCCACCATGAAAGCTCGTTTGACCAATTTCGAGCTGGCCTGGCAGGGGCGGCAGATCGGGGTTGCCGGCAATGAGATCGCCCCAGGGTCGACGAATTGCGAAATAGAGATCGTCACGGCGGTCCGCACGCAGGAAAATGCCTGCCTCGCGCGGGAGATCGAAGACCAGTTCTTCCTCGGTGACCCTGACGAGTTGGGCCAGGGCGCGCGCGGTTTCGTCTAGGCGCTGGTCATAAGGTTCGTTCACGGCGTCGATGGCCATGAAATTGGTGATTGCCACGCTGGCAAACCAGAGAAAGAGCAGCGGCGCCAGCAGCCAATCGAGAAGCTTGGCGGCGAAGGACATGGCCGCTCATTCCCCCTGGGGTTTTTCCAGCCAGTAACCCAGGCCGCGCACGGTGAGGATGTTGACTCCGGCGGGTTCGAGCTTCTTGCGTAGGCGATGCACATAAACTTCGATGGCATTGGTGCCGACCTCCTCGCCCCAGCCGTAGAGATGTTCGACCATTTGTTCCTTGTTGACGAGCTTGCCGGTGTGCAGCATCAGCAGTTCCAGTACTGACAGTTCGCGCGCGGAGATTTCGACTGGCACGCCGTCCAGCGTGGCTTTGCGCGCAGCCACGTCGTACTCCAGTGCGCCACAGCGCAAGCGGTTACTGTCGCCGCCATGGCTGCGTCGAATCAGCGCGCGCACGCGCGCCTCGAGTTCGGCGAGCTCGAAAGGCTTGGCGAGGTAATCGTCCGCGCCAGCGTCGAGGCCGGCGACGCGTTCCTGCACCGAACCCTGAGCGGTGAGAATCAGCACCGGCACTTTGGTCTTGCGTTCCCGCAGGCCGCGCAACACGGCCATTCCCGGCAGCCTTGGCAGCCCCAAATCGAGAAGCACCAGGTCAAAGGTCTCGCTTCTGAGGCTGGTGTCGGCGGCGCTGCCATCCTTGACCCAATCGACGGCATATCCCGCGGCGCGCAAGGTTGCCACCACGGCGTCGCCCAATATGGCGTCGTCTTCCACTAGCAGAACGCGCACGTTACATCCTCCTGCCGGCGAGATTAGCCGCTCGTTTCGCTGGGCGCAAGCCTCGGGTGGGCGCCCTTGTGGTCCAGCATTTGTTAGAATCGCACCATGCTGGACGATCGCGCCAAATTCCTGCTCAAGAATCTGATCGAGCGCTACATTGCCGAAGGACAGCCGGTTGGCTCGCGGGTGCTGTCGCGCAACTCCGGGCTGGATCTCTCTGCTGCGACTATTCGCAACGTCATGGCCGACCTGGAGGACATGGGGTATATCGCCAGTCCGCATACCTCGGCTGGGCGTGTGCCCACGCCCAAGGGCTACCGCGTCTTTGTTGACAGCCTCATGGTCATCCAGCCGTTGGATACGGCGCAGATCGGCAAACTGGAGGGGCAGTTCCAAGTCGATCATCCTCAGCGCCTTATCAGTCAGGCCGCAAACCTGCTCTCCAGCCTCACCCATTTTGCCGGTTTGATCGCTACGCCACGCCGCGAGGCAACGTTTCGGCAGGTGGAGTTTTTGCGGCTCTCCGAGCATCGAGTATTGCTGATCATCGTCACTCCCGAAGGCGAAGTGCAAAACCGCATACTCCACGTGCAGAGACCGTTCTCCCAGTCGGAGTTGACCGAAGCCGCGAATCTGCTCAACCAGAATTTCGCTGGTCTCGCTTTGACCTCCGTACGGGTCAGGATTTCGGAGGAACTGCGGCGCCTGCGTGGCGATATGCTGGCGCTGATGACTGCGGCGGTCGACGCGGGCAAGGAGGCGCTGACCGAGTCCTCGGAAGATCTCGTGATCTCCGGGGAACGCAATCTCTTGCGCGCCGAGGATCTCTCCGCCGATGTCAACAAGCTGCGAAGGCTATTTGACGCCTTGGAGCAAAAGACGGCCATATTGCATCTACTCGAAGCCGGGCAGAGCGGTCAGGGCGTGCAGATCTACATTGGAGGCGAATCGGGTATGGTCCCCTTGGATGAGTGCAGTGTAGTTACTGCCCCCTACGAGGTGAATGGACAGGTCGTAGGCACGCTCGGTGTCATCGGACCGACGCGCATGGCCTACGAACGCGTTATCCCGATCGTCGACATCACCGCCAAGCTTCTGTCCAGCGCGCTCTCGCAGGAGTGAAGAGCGTCTGGACGCGGCATCTGGAAAGGGAGACTGTCTTGTCTTACCTCGCGGAACAGCAGTATCGGCATGGCGAACTGAACCGCATCGGCGTGCTGCTCGTCAATCTCGGCTCACCATCCGCCCCAACGGCCGCGGCCTTGCGCCGGTATCTCGCGCAGTTCCTATCCGACCCGCGCGTGATCGAGATTCCGCAGCCCTGGTGGTGGCTCATCCTGCATGGCCTCATCCTGCGCGTGCGGCCGACCAAGTCGGCGCAAAAGTATGCCACGGTCTGGACCCCAGCAGGCGCGCCCCTAATTGTCCAGAGCCAGCGCCAGGCGCTACTGTTCACCGGCCTCTTGGGCGAGCGCTTGAAGCGCGAGGGTCTGCCGGCGGATTTGGTTCTGACCCGCGTTGCCATGCGTTATGGTGAGCCCAGCATTGCCGAGGGTCTTGCCGGGTTGCGTGCCGGGGGCTGCGATAGGCTGTTGGTGTTGCCGCTCTATCCCCAGTACGCCGCCAGCACCACCGGGAGTGTCAGCGACGCGGTCGGTGAAGCCTTGCGGCGACATCGTTTCGTTCCCGCCTGGCGTATGGCGCGGCCCTTTCACGACGATGCCGGGTATATTCTGGCGCTGGCGCGGCGCGTAAACGCCTATTGGGAGCGCCACGGCCAGCCAGAGCACCTGCTGTTGTCCTTCCATGGATTGCCCAAGTTCTCGCTCGATCGCGGCGATCCCTATCATTGCCACTGCCACAAAACGGCGCGCCTTCTCACGCGCGAACTGGGGCTAAAAGACGGGCAATGGACTCTCACCTTTCAGTCGCGCTTTGGCCGCGCCGAGTGGTTGCAGCCTTACACCGCTGAAGTGTTGCGCGATCTCGGCAAAAAGCGCTTGAAACGTCTTGACGTTTTCTGCCCCGGCTTCGTCGCCGATTGCCTCGAGACCCTGGAAGAAATCGCCATGGAGGGACGGCAAACCTTTCTTGATGCCGGCGGCGGGGAGTTCCATTACATCCCGGCGCTCAACGACTTGCCAGAGTGGATTGCCGCCCTCGGCGGTATCGCTTGGCGCGAGCTAGCCGGCTGGCTGGACAAGCCGATGCCGCAGAGCGAACGCGAAGCGAGTCGCGCGCGCGCTCTGAGCCTTGGGGCCAAGCAATAGTCTTCAGCGAGGCCGATCGCGCGAAGGAATGCGGTAGAGGTAAATGCCCAAGACCACCCCGCCCAGCGCCAGAGCAAGCTGTAGTTCCAAACGCGGCACGAAGAACACGATCGAAATGCCCAGCGTAACCGACATGAGCATGATGGCGGTGATTTTGATGCGCCAGGGAATACTGCGGTGGCGGCGCCACTCCAGCACCGTCGGACCAAAAAGGGGGTTGTTGAGCAGCCAGTTATAAAAGCGCGGCGAAGCTCGCGCGAAACACGCCGCCGCCAGCAGCATGAAAGGCGTGGTCGGCAACACAGGCAGGAATGCGCCAGCGATGCCCAGCAGCACGAAGCCGATGCCGGCGAGGATGTACAGCAGCCGCAGGGTCGGCGAATCGTGCCGGCGCACCTCGGCGCTGTAATCGACGAATTCCTTGCGGCGGGCCATGGAGGGGGCATTTTAGCAGTGCTTGGAACGAGCCCGTTGCGTTAGTCCCGAGGACTGAAGCGCCCACAATTCCGAACAAGAATTGCGTCGGAACGATGAATTCGGGGGATTCCCAAGGGGGTTCGCCCCTCAAGGCGCATGTAACCCCGTGGCGCGCAAATCGGCGGTGAAGGTACCAGGTCTCAAATAGCGCCGCACCAGGATGAGGCCAGTGCTGGAAGCGGCTTCGTAGGCACAGGCGCCGGGCCATAGGTGGCAAGATCCGAGGCCGTGGCCCGCGCAAGAACCTTCAGCGTGCCATCGGCATGCCGTGCCAAAGTGGGCGGGTCGAGGCTTGCGACTTCGATCAGGCGGCAGCCGTAGTGCACGAATTCTTTCAGCGCACTGCTCCAGTCTTCGGGACTCAGCACCGCCAGCAGTTTGCCGCTGGCGCCGGTCGCCAAGTCGATTTGCGTCACCCCTTTGCCGCCGAGTTCCTCACCTTCGGTATCGCCGGCCAATCGGCCGACGAAACGCCAGCGCCAATTGCTCACGGCCCCCTCCGGTGTGGAGGAGAACATCACCACCTCGCTCGCGGCGACATCGGGCACGCCCGACGCGGTGAAGGCGTGGCAGCGCAAGGCCAAATAGAGTTGACCCTGGCGATAGTGCAAAGCGGGTTCGTTGTAGAAATAACACTTGGCCAAGCCCGACGCGAGCGTCGAGAGATTCAGATCGACACCCCAGGCGGATTGCGTGGCGCTGCCCCCGAGGCTCACCAAACTGGCTGCGGCCAGATCTGGCGGGCTCGCCGCACGGCCGATGCGAATGCGAAAACTGCCCACACCGCGGCCCGCAACGCCGTTGCTGTTGGGAACGAAATAATCGAGTCGTGCGCCCACCCAGAATTTCTGTCCGGCATGGTCGACGGGCAGCAAGTTGGCGACTTCATGGTCCTCCCACCCGACACGACCCCCGGGCCAGGGTTCGGTTACCGGAGAGGAGGCCCACAAGGTTTGCTGAAAAACCCAGCTTGCCCCGCCATCGTCGCTGGCGGCCAAGTGAATGTCCACTCCCGGCGGGTGTTCGCTGGCGCTCACGGTATGCACCCGCGGCCAGGAATAGGCCATCCACAAACGATTACTGCTGGGATCCTTGCGCACCGTGGGATCCGCATAACCCGAGAAATTGCTCGGTTGGCCGTTGGCGAACCGGTCGGGCGGATCACCCAGCGGGCTGATCAAAGGACAGGCATTCATGCCACTGCCGCAATCGCGCGAGGCGGCGGTGAGCACCGAGCCGATCTCGGCGCAAAAAGCCGTGCCCTCGTCGGCCCAGTCGCGGGCACGCATCGCTTCGTCGGCCACCGGGTTGGTGCTGAAGCGGTGATTCGAATCGTTTTGCGCCGCGCGCTGGTTGTAGTAGCGAAATACCGGCGGATTACCTTCGGCACAGGCGCCGTTTTGCGGCCGGCGCATGGTGGAGGCTACTCCCTCGTAGGCCCAGCCGGAGAATGCCGCGCCCGAAACGGCGCGACCTTCGCTTTCGAGTTGGCGCAGCCAGGCACATTCGGCCGCATCGGCGGTATAGAAGTGGGAGCTGGGGCCGCTGGCATAGAAGCGGCAAACCGGCGTGGCGCCGCTTGCCGTGCCCGCGGTCAGGAAGGTCTCGCCGGTACGAATCCAGCCGGCGCCTGCGGCTCCCTGCTCGATGGCCACCACTTCCGCGCTAAGCGCGGTGAGGAAGTAGTGCTTCAATTGCGGGTGGTAGAACTCCACCGCGGTCTGCGCCCAACCGGCAGTGGCATGCAGCAGCGCACCGGCCAAAACCAAGCGGTTGCGGGATTGAGCGACCCGCTCCTGGAGTCCTCGGGCGCGGACGGGGATGTCGTGAAAAGAAAAAGCCGGCGTCCTCAGGTTCATGATCTCGGACTTACTCATCGCGAGGCCGATATCTTGCCGCAGCCACGCGGCGGGCGCATTAGACTGACACTATTGCTTGCTACTTCAGCCCGGGCGTTAATCAACGCCGATCATTGCGAAACAAACGCGCGGCGTTGCCAAAGGCGATTTGGCTTGCCACTTCTCGCGGCAAATCGGCCAACCATTCCCGATAGCCGCTCACGATACGGCCATAGTCTTCCCAGCGCTCGTTGACCCAGGTATCTGAGCCCAAGAGAAAACGATCGGGATAGCGCTCGAAGAGTTCTTTCCACTCCGGGCGTAGACGGCCGCCGGCAGCAACTTCGTCGCGATAAGACAGTTCGCCCCAAAGCGTGGGGTATTTCTCGAAATAGCGGGCGATAACTTCGGGAGCGGCGGTGAAGCCGCTGTGCGCCCAGATGATTTTCGCTCGCGCGTTGTGGGCGAAGAGAAGATCCACGGCCTCGGCATCGGAATGGGCGTGCAAATAGAGATCGCGCTTCACGGCGAACTCGACCATCTTCTTCACCCCTGGCGAAGTGGCGTCCTGGCCGAACAGGTGAAATTCGCCGATGCCCTGATAGCCGCCGCGGGCGAATTCCTTCTCGATCAGCGCATCAATCGCTGGATCGGAGAACCAAGTGTAACGGTCTGCACGCACGACATAAGGGCGGATGAAAGGCACCACCCAGAGATCGGCCGGTGCCGCCTCGAACAGCGCGCGCGAGCCTTCGTTGGGTCGGCTGTTGGCCAAAATGCCGCTGATCCTGTGTTCCCTGAAGAGATCCAGCACGCGCGGCAAAGGATAGGGTTCCCGCGCTTCGACGTTGTAATGCAAATGGGCATCGAATAGCGGAAGCACCTCCTTGCCCCGGGCATGGGGCAAAACCAACATTGCCACAAGAAAGAACACTGAAAATCGCCACACTGACAGCATGCCTAGCTCCAAAAAATACGGCCCCAAGGACGGAATTCTGGGCGCGGACAAGAACTGGGAGTATGCTTGCCGCACCGCTCACTCTGACCAGGAATCGGCGACATGGTGCAATTACTTTTACGTTGGGGCCTCAATGCGCTGGCGCTGATGGCGCTGCCATTTCTCTTCACCTCGATTCGCATCGAGGACTTCTGGACCGCGCTGCTGGTGGCGCTGGTGCTGGGTCTAATCAACGCCTTGGTGCGCCCGCTGTTGTTTCTGCTCACCTTGCCGATCACGGTTTTCACCTTGGGCCTGTTTATTTTCGTACTCAACGGGCTTCTGTTTTGGGCGGTGGCCAACATGGTGCCGGGCTTCTCAGTGGGCGGTTTTTGGTCCGCGGTGGGCGGGGCGCTGTTGTATAGCCTCATATCCTGGGTCTTGAATGCGGTTTTTGCCGACAAAAAGGGCAAGGACTAAACCCGCGGCAATTTTTGCCGTTACCGGGACACGAGCATTCCCCCGGAGCGGCCATGCGCATCGTCGGTAGCGAAATGACCCTGGCCTCAAGCCATGCGCTGAGCGCGCGGCGTGAGGTCACGGAGAGCCTGCGCGCCTGGGTGGGCCCGCGTCGTCCCGATTTCGAGGGCCGCGAGCCCGGTCGCGTGGCGGCTTCTTCTCCACCGCCACCCCCGCTCCTCGCGTCGGCAAAAGGCACCAAAGCGGCAGACACAACGGCGATCGACCAGGCTGTCGAGGCAGCGGACGCCGATCCCATGCTCAGCCTCTTGCGAACCATGATCGAGGCAATGACGGGCATCCGCATTAAAGTGTTTCGTGCCGACGACTTGTCTCAGGTCGAGGCGCCCCCCGAGCTGCGCGACCCCAAGGAAGCCGCCACCAATCCAACGGCGCGAGGCCCAGCCGGGTTTGGCGTCGAATACGATTACCACGAAGTGCGCGAAGAACGTGAAGCCACAGCCTTTGCCGCCAGCGGCGTGGTTCGTACCGCGGATGGTCAGGAGATCGAATTTCAGGTGTCGCTGGCAATGTCCCGCCGCTACCGCGAAGAAAGCAACGTCAGCTTGCGCTTGGGAGATGCCCGACGCAAAGACCCCTTGGTGATCAACTTCTCGGGCTCGGCTGCACAACTGACCGAGACCCGTTTTGCCTTCGACCTCGACGCCGACGGGCAAACCGAAGACCTTCCGGGGCTCGGCGCCGGCAGCGGCTTTCTGGTTTTTGATCGCAATGCCAACGGAAAAGCCGATGATGGGCACGAGCTTTTTGGCCCGCAGTCGGGGGATGGGTTTTCCGAGCTCGCCGCACTCGACGACGATGGCAACGGCTGGATCGACGAAGGCGATGCTGCGCTGAAACAGCTCTACGTTTGGGAGCCAGGTGTCGCGGGAGATGGCGCGCTGCGCCCTCTGCGTGACTTGGATATCGGTGCGTTGGCGGTGACTGCCGTAGTGACGCCTTTCGAGTTGCGAACGTCCAACAACGATTCCCTGGGTGCGGTGCGCGCAAGTAGCGTGTATCTGCGGGAGGGAGGCGGCGCGGGTGCGGTACAGCAGATCGACCTCAACGTCTGAGCTTGGCCGCCAGAGACGAACACATCGGTAACCACAACAGGCGCTCACGCGGCGCCCACGGCGCCGCGCTGCGCTGCGCGGGGTGGCGCGGATCAGAGGGCGCCGCTGTCGATCGCCTCCTTGAGCTTCGCGCTCAGTTGCTGCGCGTTGTATCCAAGTGAGCCATCGCCGCCGTTGTCCAGCACGACGTAATCGATCTGCCAACCCAAGGCAGCCATCAGCGCGCGAACGCGCGCCTTCCGTGCCTTCTGCGCACGGCGCTCTAGATCGTTGACCCTTGCTCGCAGATTCTGCAGTTCGGTTTCCATCGCATTGATTTTTTCTTCCAGACTCATGGCATTGCTCCCGTTTTGCTTGTTGAGGTAATTTTGCGTTTGATGGGGTTATCGCGCGCAATCGCCGCGCCTCGCGCCCACATCGCTTATTATATGCGCATGAGAGGAAGGGGTTTACTCGTGCCTGTGGGCGTCACGAGGGTATTGCGGCTGCTCGCGGCGACGTTTGCCTGGTCAAGCGCGGCTATGGCGTCCGACTGGGCGTTCGAAGCCAAGACTGAAGCGAGTGCCTTGCTCGCGCCCTCGTGCTGGAGTTACCCCGAGGGTGAGGGAATGATCCTGCTGAGCTTGGGTGAACCCGATGACCCAAAGCAAGGGTGGCTGCGCCTGCATGACCGAAATCAGTGGCGCTTGCACCAGCTCGACACCCAGTCCTGGGAGGTATTGGACAGCGGCACGCCAGCGGCGCGAATTGGCGACCTGCGCTTCGAGCAGGGGGTGGACAAGGGCGCCGTATTCGCCATCGAGTTCGCCGCGAGGGCCAAGACTTGCGCGGGGTTGGCGCTTCGGGCTCGCGTCGTGCGGCATGGTGGCGAGGCGCTTCAGCGCGAATTAGCGACTTTTGGCAAGGTCCAGAGGTTGCTCGCGAAGGCCGACGCAGATGTCATCGGTCATCCGCGGCAAGCCGAAGAAGCGGCGCTGGCGGCCTTGGCTCTGCTCGAGGCGCTTCGTCCGCCAGGACACAGCGCAACGCTTGTGGTGGAGGTCATGCGGGCGCGGGCCTCGCGAAGCCGGGGAAAACTCGCCGAAGCGCGCGCCGTCATCGAGGCGGTGCTGCCAAGCCTTCTGCGCCGCCTCGGCTGGAAGGATCCTGATACCTTGCAGGCGGCTCAGTTGCACGGCACGCTGCTCAATGCCGAGGGGCGCTATGGCGAAGCGGTGAACTGGCAACGCGAGAGCTTAGAGCATCACCGCAACGCCCTGGGTGAGGACGATCCCGAGACCCTACGCGCCGAAAACAATTTGATCGAGTCTATCGCCGAGACCGGCGATATGCATGCTGCCTTGCCGATGGCGGAGGCGTCCTATGCTCACCGCCGTCGCGTGCTCGGCGAAGGCCATTTGTTCACCATTTGGGGCGGCATCAACCTTGCCAATTGGCATCGACACGCCGGAAATTTTGAACGTGCCCTGACCCTCGCCCGCGAGTCGACTCGCCTGGCCGAGACCTACTTGGGCGCGGACCATGTCGGCACCGCCCGAGCCAAGCGGGTGGAGGCGGCGGTGCTCTTACCTCTGGGGCAAATCGATCGGGGCCTGACGCTTGCCCAGGAGGCCCATCGGCAATTGCGCCGGCGCGGCATAGAAAGCGGCATCACTTACCAGCGCAGCCTCGAACTCCTTGGCGAGTACTACTGGAGGCTCGGGCGTTTCGACGAAGCGCGGGCGATCTTGAATGAATTGGTTAGCCAGCAGACCCGTGTGTTAGGTGCAGACAACGAGTTGACTGCGACGACGGTAGTGCTGCTAGGCCTCACCGAACTCGAAGCGGGCAGGGTGGCCGAGGCGCTCGCCCAGTTCGAACGAGCCTTGGCGTCGCGCCGAGCGCATTTGCCCGACGATCATCCGATCACGGCCTATAGCAGGCTTCTGGTCGGGATGGCGATGCGCGAGCTCGGCAGAGTCGCCCAAGCGCGAGTCGCGATCGAGGCGGCACACCGAATTCTGGTTGGTTACTATGGCCGCGCGCATCGGCGCTCGATGGCGGCAAGCTTGGAGATGGCCCGGATCATGCGACTCAGTGGCGATCTCGCGGGCGCGGAACGCTCGCTGCTTGCCAGCCTAGAGGTCTACCGTGAGCTGGGGCTCGGCGAGTCAGCCGAGGCGACGACCGTGGCGGCGGAGCTGGCAGGTGTGCTCGATGCCATCGGGCAGCATGAGAAAGCGAGGGCGTGGCGCAGCACGATCATCGAGCGAGCAGAGCGTATTTGGCGGGAGGGCGTATTTTCCGCTGATGATCGCCGCGCGATGGTGGCGCATTGGCTGGCGGTATACCGAGATCAGGTCGCTGGGCACGTGGCCCAAGGCGAATTCGCCGCGGCCTTTTCCCTGATCGAGCGCGCCAAGGCACGTGGTCTACTGGAAGCGCTCACTTACCGGCACGCCGATGCCTCCAGCAGCCTGACACCGGCAGAGCGCGAGGAATTGGAGCGACTGGACGCCCGCGCGGCAAGTCTCGACAAAGCGCTGGTTGAATTGGCGCCAGGAGGGGAGGGGCGCATCGCGCTGCGTCATGATCGCGACGAAGTGCGGCGGCAGTCCGAGGCGCTGCGGGCAGTGTTGCGGGTGCGCCACCCCAAATACGCCGAACTCTCCGAGCCCCGCATCTTTCAAGCGGAGTTGGCACATCCTCACCTGCGGTCCGGCGAGCTTTTGCTGAACTACCTCATTGCGGCGGACGGCCGCGTCTGGGTCGCGGCCCTCGACCAAAGCGGCCTGCTCGGGGTCCACTCGCTGCCACGGATTCCCCGCCCGGCTGCCACATTGGCCGCGTATCAAGAACTACTCTCGGCCCCCG
Source organism: Casimicrobiaceae bacterium (assembly GCA_026646885.1). Taxonomy (GTDB): domain Bacteria; phylum Pseudomonadota; class Gammaproteobacteria; order Burkholderiales; family Casimicrobiaceae; genus JACPUX01. The sequence continues at coordinate 84,412 of JAPKHK010000009.1, forward strand.
TGCGCGCTGGGCTGAGGCCTCTTGTTTGGCTGTTGCGCGACGGCAGCCTCAAAGCGGACCAGGTGCGGCCCACTCAGGCCGTTCGGCAAATCGGCGACTGGCGCGAAGCGAGTCGGTTGTTGTCGGCCCGGCTTCTCAAGCCCCTCGCCAAGCGTGTCCGACAATACGCACGCATCGTCATCTCGCCGGACGGCCCCTTGGCAGGGCTGCCTTACGAAACTCTGCTACTCGATGGCCGGCCTCTGCTACACGGAAAATTGGTGACTTACGCCGAATCTTGGTCGATATTTGTGCTATTGCGCCAGAGTGTGCGCCTCAGTTCCAAGGGCCAGACCCTGCTGGCGATGGCGGCACCAGAGCCCTGGCCGATGCGCGCCGATGGCAGAGCATGGCGGCAGCTGCCTGGGGCAAGCATAGAGGCGCGGCGGGCGTCGCGCCGCTTTGCACCGGACGCAACTCTTTTTGAGGGCGTCGGCGCCAGCGAATCCCGGTTGCTGGGGTTGAGCCGCAGCGGCGAGCTGAGCCACTATCGCTACCTGCTGATTTCTTCGCATGGCCGCTACGACCCCGCGGCGCCAGGGCGCTCGGCCTTGGTCTTGGCACCGGACGCCGCCAACGGCGGTGAGGACGGCTATCTCACCGCCACCGAGCTTTTGTCTTACCGCCTGGCCAGCGATGCGGTGGTGCTTCCCGCCTGCGACAGTGGCCGTGGCCATTTCGAGAACGGCGAGGCGGTCACCAGCCTGCCCTTTGCACTGCATCTGGCGGGCAGCAGACACGCCGTGGTCGCTTTGTGGCCCGTCTCTGATGCCGCCAGTCCGGAACTGATCGACCCCTTGTTTGCTGGCTTACAAGCGGGGCAACCGCTCGCTTTCGCGCTGGCAGAAGCAAAAAGGCGCTTGGCACTGGGCGCAGCCCATGCCCACCCTGCATATTGGGCGGGGCTAGTCGGTTATGGCGACTGAGAGCGGGTTCATTTGAATTCGTAGCTGCCTCGCGTAGCCAGCCAGCGCCGCGCGTCCTCACGCAGCCAGTGCTGAGCCTGTGAGTCGCCGTGTAGGTAGGCACGCCAGAAGGCCGTGCTGAAGGCGAGCACGGACAGGGCGGTTGTGTCGTTGGCCTGGTTCGACCGCCCGCCAAATTGGCTATGCTCGGCGCCGTCGATCACCAGCAGATACTTGTCGGGTGCGGGCATATGGCGGAAGGGCTCACGCCGGTTCTGCGGCGTTGCGCCGGTGCCGAGCACGTCCTCGTCACGGCTGCCGGTAATGCTCAAGAAAGGCAGGCGGATAGCCCCAAAACGCGCTGGCCATTGTACCGGCGGCCCTGGTGCCGCCGGGCTCAGGGCCATCCCTGCCCGGATGCGCGGGTCGGCCAGGCTGCCAATTCTGGGAATGCGTTCCCCAGCCAGCGCCATAGTCGTGCGCGCGCCAAAAGAGTGACCGCTCATGCCCACTCGACTGAGGTCGATATCCAGCCACTCGCCTTTGGCTTGGCGACGTGCCAGTTCGTCGAGGACGAAGCGCACATCGTCGATCCGTGCCCGGAACTGCGCTGCGTTGGCGCCGCGGCTCAGCGCTTCGCGCGGACGTTCGCCGCTGCTGCGTGCTTCTTTGAGAAGCCCGACGTCGCTGCCGGGGTGTTGTAGATGCAGGCTGATGAATCCGTGGCTCGCCCAGTGGCGCCCCCAAAGCTCGCCAGCACGGTTCGATCCACCCAGACCGTGGGAGAAGAGAATCAGGGGTCGCGGGCCTTGGGTGGCGCCGGCGCCCTTGGGCCGGTAGACGCGCACCGGCACCTCGCGCTGGCGCGCGGAGTCGAGCCACGTCGTCTGACTCAGCTCGACCGCCTCTGGGCCAGCCTGACTATATTCACCCGGGCGCTGTGCCGCAGCGGCGCGAGCAGGAAAGCACGAGGCGAAGGCGAGCGCTAAGACCAGCCCTGAGCAGAGGCGCGATTGGAGCATGGCGGAGTCTCCATAGGTACTGGGCGATTCTAGGAGAATCTCTGGGGCGGTGGGGTGCTAGAAATTATTTGTTGCTCTTAGGGATTGAATTTCTGCGATTTGCCCCAAACTCGCTTCCGTTCGATATTTACCGGAAAACCGAGTCAGACCATGCAGGACCGTCCCGCACCCATGGGTACCGAACCCTCGGATTACGCTGCGCCTTCCAATCTGCCTTCGATCGAGAGTGAAGCGCAACCTGAAACACCGCCCGCCGCGCCAGAAATGGAGGCGCACTTGGCCAAACTCAGAACCGAGGTCGAGCAACTGCGTGAATCGTGGCTGCGCGCCAAAGCCGAGGGCGACAATATCCGCAAGCGTGCTCAAGCGGATGTGGCCGCGGCCCATAAATACGCGCTCGAGAATTTCGCGGAAGCCCTGGTACCGGTGATGGACAGCCTCCAAGCCGCACTAGGTGCGCCACAGGCGACTGTGGAATCGCTGCGTGCCGGAGTGGAACTGACGCTAAAGCAGTTAGCCGCGGCCTTCGAAAAAGGGGGCATTTTCACCGTCGATCCCCAGGGAGAGAGATTCGACCCCCATCACCACCAGGCCATGGCCACGGTCGATAGCGATCAACCGGCCAATACCGTGGTACAGGTCTACCAGAAGGGCTATTTGGTGCATGACCGGGTGCTGCGGCCGGCTATGGTCGTCGTGGCTAGGACCAAAGGTGCTTGAAAAACAAGGGCGACGACGCCATCTTCGTAACATTAGCGGGTCCGTTCGACGGAATTTCGACGGGCTCCTCACCGACTCGAAATGAGGGGAAAGCAAAATGGGCAAGATCATCGGCATCGACCTTGGGACGACCAACTCCTGTGTCGCCATCATGGAGGGCGGGCAACCGAGAGTCATCGAAAACTCAGAAGGCGCTCGCACCACACCTTCCATCGTCGCTTACCAGGATGATGGCGAGATTCTGGTGGGTGCCTCAGCCAAGCGCCAGGCGGTCACCAATCCCAAGAACACCTTGTATGCGGTGAAGCGGCTCATTGGGCGGCGCTTCGAGGAAAAGGAAGTGCAAAAGGACATCGACCTCATGCCCTATCGCATTACCAAGGCCGACAATGGCGACGCTTGGGTAGAGGTGCGAGGCAAGGCGGTGGCGCCGCCCCAGGTGTCCAGCGAAGTTCTGCGCAAAATGAAGAAAACCGCCGAAGATTACCTCGGCGAACCGGTCACCGAAGCGGTGATCACGGTTCCCGCCTACTTCAACGATTCGCAGCGCCAGGCGACCAAGGACGCTGGCCGTATCGCCGGCCTGGACGTCAAGCGCATCATCAATGAGCCCACTGCGGCGGCGCTGGCATTTGGTCTGGACAAGAAAGGCGGTGACCGCAAGATTGCGGTGTACGACCTGGGCGGCGGCACCTTCGACATTTCTATCATCGAAATCGCCGATGTCGAAGGCGAGATGCAGTTCGAGGTGCTCTCCACCAATGGCGATACTTTTCTCGGCGGTGAGGATTTCGATCAGCGTGTCATCGACTATCTAGTTACCGAGTTCAAGAAGGAGCAGGGCGTAGACCTCTCCAAGGACGTGCTTGCCCTGCAACGCCTGAAAGATGCGGCAGAAAAAGCTAAGATCGAGCTGTCCTCCTCGCAGCAGACCGAGATCAACCTGCCCTACATAACCGCGGATGCCTCGGGCCCGAAGCATCTATCGCTGAAGATCACCCGCGCCAAATTCGAGAGTCTGGTCGAGGAACTGATCGAGCGCACCATAGAGCCCTGCCGCATCGCCGTGAAGGACGCCGGCGTTAAGCTCTCCGACATCAGCGACGTCATTCTGGTTGGCGGCATGACGCGTATGCCCAAGGTGCAGGACAAGGTGCGCGAGTATTTCCTGCGCGATCCACGCAAGGACGTCAACCCCGACGAAGCGGTGGCCGTGGGGGCAGCCATCCAGGCCTCGGTGCTGTCTGGAGAACGCAAGGACGTATTGCTGCTCGACGTGACGCCTTTGAGCCTGGGTATCGAAACCTTGGGTGGAGTGATGACCAAGCTCATTCAGAAGAACACCACCATCCCCACCAAGGCGACCCAGGTGTTTTCCACCGCGGAAGACAACCAGACCGCGGTCACTATCCACGTCTTGCAGGGTGAGCGGGAGATGTCCGCGGGCAACAAAAGCCTGGGGCAGTTTAATCTCACCGACATTCCGCCCGCGCCGCGAGGGCTTCCGCAGATCGAGGTCACCTTCGACATCGACGCCAACGGCATTTTGCACGTTTCGGCCAAGGACAAGGCCACGGGCAAGGAAAACAAGATCAAGATCCAGGCTTCCAGCGGCCTGACCGAAGACGAGATCCAGCGCATGGTCAAAGATGCTGAGGCGCATGCCGAGGAAGATCATCGCACCCACGAGCTGGTCGACTCGCGCAACCAGTGCGATGCTGCCATCCATTCGGTCAAGAAGGCGCTCAGCGAATATGGCAAGGAGCTGGAGGCGGCCGAGAAAGACAAGATCGAGGCGGCGATCAAAGAAGCCGAGGAAGCGATCAAGGGCTCCGACAAGGACGCCATTCAGGCAAAGACTCAGGCCCTGATGACCGCGGCGCAGAAGCTGGGCGAGAAAATGTATGCTCAGTCGCAGGCGCAGCCACAGGGCGCGGCCGGGTCCGAAGGCGGTGGTGGTGCGGGAGCTGGGGCGGGCGACGAGAAGGTGGTCGATGCCGAGTTCACCGAGGTCAAGGACAAGAAGTAAGGAAACAGGGAAGAGGGGCGGGTGCGAGGGATTCATCGTCGTGGGTCGGTCTCTCCCCCGCCCTTTGCGGTTGCTTGACACCCGAACCATCGCCTCTGCTCACATCAATCCGAACATTCCCGCCGCACGTGATTCTCTACCGTGCCAGCCCCTAGCCCCTAGCCCCTAGCCCCTAGCCCCTCATTTATGTCCAAACGCGACTACTACACCGTCCTCGGCGTCAACCGTGATGCCAGCGACGAGGATATCAAGAAGGCCTATCGCAAGCTGGCGATGAAGCATCATCCCGATCGCAATCCGGACAATCCTAAATCGGAGGAAGCCTTCAAGGAGGGCAAGGAGGCTTATGAAGTCCTTTCCGACGCGAAGAAGCGAGCTGCCTACGACCAGTTCGGCCACGCCGGAGTGGACCCCGCGGCGGGCATGGGCGGTGCGCAGGGCGGATTTGGCGGCTTTGGCGACGCATTTGGCGATATCTTCAGTGAAATCTTTGGCGGCGGCGGTCCGCGTGGCCGCGGCAGCGGCATGTATCGCGGCGCGGATTTGCGCTACAACCTCGAGATCAGCTTGGAAGAAGCGGCGCGCGGCACCGAGGCAAAGATCCGCATTCCCACGATGGAGGAGTGTGGAACTTGTCACGGCAGTGGTGCCAAGCCAGGCACTCAACCCAAGACTTGCCCGCATTGCAATGGTTCGGGCCAGATTCGCATCTCACAGGGCTTCTTCTCCATCCAGCAGACCTGCCCGCATTGCCACGGCAGTGGACGCTACGTCGCCGATCCGTGTCGTGATTGTGGCGGTGCGGGGCGAACCAAGAAGCACAAGACCTTGTCAGTGAAGATCCCCGCGGGAGTCGACCAGGACGATCGAATTCGCCTGGCGGGCGAAGGCGAACCCGGTCTCAATGGCGGGCCGCCCGGAGACCTCTACGTCGTGGTGAGTCTCAAGCCGCATTCGGTCTTCCAGAGGGAGCAGAACGACCTGCATTGTGAAATGCCGATCAGCTTTGCCACCGCTGCGCTGGGGGGCGAGATCGAGATTCCCACGCTCGATGGCAGCGCCAAGATCAAGATCCCACATGAAACCCAATCGGGCCAAGTGTTTCGCTTGCGCGGCAAGGGCATACGCGGAGTGCGCAGCTCGGGTCACGGCGACCTCTATTGCCACGTTGTCGTGGAAACACCGGTTAAGCTCAGCGAAAAGCAGCGCGAGCTGCTGCGCGAATTCGAGGCATTGGGGCAAAAAGACAGCACCGTGCACAATCCGCGCGCCAAGTCCTGGATGGAAAAGGTGCGAGAGTTTTTTTCGGAGTAGCGATACGCACCCGTGGTGTGGACCGCGCCCTGCCGCAGGGCGATTCTTCGGCTCTACACCGTTGGCCGCTCTGGATGAATCGCTTCGGCCATTTCGATGCGATTGCGCCACCATATTTCGAGTGAAAGCGCATCGAGCGGCGCGCTGATGTAAAAGCCCTGCGCCTCCTCACAGCCGTTTCTTTGCAGAAAGCGATATTGCGCCGGGCTTTCCACACCCTCAGCAATCACGCGCAGCCCAAGACCTTTGGCCAGAGCCAGAATGGCCAAAGTGATGGCCTCGTCGTTGTGATCGTGGTCGAGCCCGCGTACGAACTTCTGGTCGATCTTTACGCTATGTAGAGGGAGTCGCGTGAGGTAATTCAAACTTGAATAGCCTGTGCCGAAATCGTCCATGGTGATGGTCACTCCCATGGATTTGAGGCGCATCAGCGTGGCCACCGCCTTTTCGGGATTGGAAATGATCACCGATTCGGTGATTTCCAGATCCAGGAAGCGCGGCAAGAGGCCGCTGTCCGCGAGCGCGTGTTCGACCACGCTCACCCAGTTTTCCTGTTCGAGCTGCTGTACCGATAGGTTCACGGAGAGGCGCATCGGCAGATCCTGATCATGCCAGGTCCGAGCCTGTAGGCAGGCCGCACGCAGCGCCCATGTTCCCATGGGATGGATGAGTCCCGATTCCTCGGCAACGGGGATGAATTCTCCGGGAGATATGAGACCGCGCTCAGGATCGCGCCAGCGCAGCAGCGCCTCAACACCTGCCGGCCAGCCCGAGGCGATGTCGATTTGCGGCTGAAAAACCAACTCGAACTCGTTGTTGGCAAGTGCCCGGCGCAAATCATTCTCCAACTTGAGGCGCGCTTGTACGCGGGCATTCATCTCCGGCGTGTAAAAGCGATAGGCGTCGCGCCCGTGCTCCTTGGCCGCGTACATGGCGGTATCGGCCTGTTTCACCAAGCCCACGGGATCGGCGGCGTCTTCCGGATAGAGCGCGATGCCGATGCTCACCGTGACGGTCAGATCTTGGCCGGCGAGCGAAAAAGGCGCGGCGAAGGCGCGTTGCACTCGGCCGAGCAGGTCCATGACGTGATGGGTACTGTGCGCTGGCTGCAAACCCGGGACGACGATCAAGAACTCGTCTCCGCCTAGCCGCGCTACCGTATCGTTCTCCCGAACAGCCTGCTGCAAGCGCTGCGCCGCGTCACGGAGGAGCTGGTCCCCGGCGTCGTGGCCCAGTGTGTCATTGATGCGTTTGAAGTGATCGAAATCGATGAACAGCACCGCCACTTCGGCCTGCTGGCGCTCCGCATCAGCCAGCATTTGCCGAAGGCGCGTGTTGAGCAGGGCGCGATTGGGCAAGCCGGTGAGGATATCGTGCTGTGCCAGCCGATAAGCATTCGCGGTGGCTACCTTGAGTTCCTGCGTGCGCAGGGCAACTTGCTCTTCGAGAGTGCGCTGGTTACCCTCCAACGCCGCCTTGTTTTCCTCGAGGCGGCGCTGGTAGCTCACGATTTCGCTGCGGCTGGTCGCGAGCTTGCCCGCCATGTCGTTGAACGCTTCGGTGAGGTGCGCGAGCTCGTCACTGGTGGTTACCGGCACGTGCACATCGAAGCGCCCCGCCGCAACGGCCTTGGCGGCTCGCGTGAGGCGGTTGATCGGCATCACCAACCTGCGCGTGAGAAGGACAACGATCAACACGCTCAGCAAGATGGCTCCCAGGGCGATTTTCAGTGCGCCGAACACATAGGCCCACTGTCGCGCAGCCACGCGCTCGTAGTGCATGCCAATGCGGATATAGCCGATCGGCGAGCCCGGGTCGGCGCTAGTGCCGACTCCGCGGAGTGCCTGATCCGCGGCTCGCGTGCGTATCGGGGTAATGAGTTCGAGGATCTGCCGTCCGTCGTGGCGGATTTCGGCAATCACCGTCTCGCCTTCAATGCGTCCGGATCGGTCCGCGAGGGGAGGCAGGGTACCTTGTTGAAAACCCCTGGCGGCAATCGATTCGCGACGTGCATCCAGCATTTCGGCGTACGCGATGTCGGAATCGAACTTGAGTATGTCGAGAATGTGCGCGGCGTCGTCCCGATTGGCGGTATAAGCGGTGTATTCGCTCACCTCCGCTAGGACTTCGAGCGTAGCGCGTGCTTGGGCTTCGAGTTTGGTCTGTGCGTCGCGAGCTTCCTGGTGCACCAAGAAACCAGTGACGCCCAGCGCCGTTACGACGATTCCGCCTATCGAAAGTAGGTTCAGCTTGGCGAGCAGGCCCAGGCCCGAGCGGGTTTGCGTCTGCTCATTCATGGGTTTTCCTGGCCATATGCAGGATGTCCGAGGGCCAATCGATGCGCATGTGCTTGGCGGTGCGTAGGTTGACGGAGAGTACCAGCCTTGCGGGTTGTTGTGGAAACTCCCGTGACAGTCCGGTGCGCCGCAGCGCGGCGAGGCCGCAATGCTTCCCCAGGTCCGCATAGTCGGGTTCCAGGGCGTAGAGCGCGCCGGCCTTTACCCACGCATCGGAGAGCCCGATCAACGGAATTCGGGCTCGAAAGGAGTGCAGCAAGATTGCCTTGGCGGTCTGCGGCGTGAACACCGTGCGATCGTTCACCCCGAGGATTACATCTGCGCGCTTACCTAAACGCTGCAAGGCTTCCGGCAATTGGCGGGGCGCGCGTACCGGTTCGAACAAGGGCTGCAGTCCGACTCGCTGCAGCGCTTCGGCGAGGCGAGCGATCGGCCTGGCATTAAAGTCCGGATCGTAGAGCAGGCCCACGCGCCGCGCCTGCGTATGCAAACGTCGGATCCACGTCGCCTGGAGCTCCGGTGACACCTCGGCGGGAATGGCGATGACGGCGTCGCCACGCGGCTGCTTGGCGCCTTCCTGGGCCAAGCAGGCAATGAGCGAGGCTTGGTTGTGCCAGCGCAGAACCTCATCGGCGGCGCGCTGGCCGATGCCAAGAAACACGGTCTCGGGCGACGCGGTCCGGAGCACGTCCAGCGCATCATCCCTTACCAGCGACAGAAACCGCGTCGTCACGGGCTGATCCGCGAGCGCAATTTTGACACCCCCAAGGGCCTGCTCGATGCGAGCGTCTGCGTCGGGCGCTACCACCAAGATCTTGGCAGTTCGAGGCGCTGCACCCGCTCGCGGACAGAACAGCAACGCGGCGACAAACACCAGGCGAAAAACAGTGCGACACCCCGCGCTTGGGCCGAACGCGCAAATGCGGGGCGCACCGGGCGTTCCGGCGGCGCGATTCGAGTCTACCTTTGCAAGCAGGGCCGAGTCTCCTTGGTTGCGGCAAGAGGGCATGTCTATTTCCGATGATGGCCGCCAGAAGGTCTGGCGCGGCCTCAAGGAGCTGCCGGCAACTTCTCGCAGCGTGTGCTAGAGCCCCAGCCCCCTCCGTATCACCCCCCGGAGCAATGCAGGGGCAGCCGCGATCATACCGCGCCCATCTCCGCTTGTGTTTCTTGGTCAGCGAATTTGGACCACGGGTATCTTGCCGATTCTTGCTTGCCACTCCCGCGGGCCGGTGATGTGCACCGCCTCGCCGCGGGCATCGACCGCGACGGTGACTGGCATGTCCTTGACCTCAAATTCGTAGATCGCTTCCATGCCAAGATCGGCAAAAGCGACCACCCGCGCCGCGCGGATCGCCTTGGAGACGAGATAGGCCGCGCCGCCAACCGCCATAAGGTAAACCGCTCGGTGTTCGCGTATGGCTTCGATCGCGGCCGGTCCGCGCTCGGCTTTGCCTACCATACCGAGAAGCCCGGTTTCGGCGAGCATCTGGCGGGTGAATTTGTCCATGCGCGTGGCGGTGGTGGGGCCTGCAGGACCCACCACTTCGTCGCGCACCGGATCGACCGGACCGACGTAATAGATGAAGCGGTTCTGGAAATCCACCGGCAGTGTCTCACCGCGGGAAAGCATGTCGGTCATGCGCTTGTGCGCGGCATCGCGCCCGGTCAAGAGCCTACCGTTCAAGAGCAGCACTTCGCCGGGCTTCCAACTCGCCACTTCCTCGCGCGTTACGGTGTCCAGATTGACACGGCGCCCCTTGGAGGCGTCGTAGGTGATTCGCGGCCAATCTTCGAGCGAGGGCGGTTCGAGGTTCGCCGGGCCCGAGCCATCCAGCACGAAATGGACGTGCCGCGTTGCCGCGCAATTGGGAATCATCGCCACCGGCAGATTCGCCGCGTGGGTCGGGTAATCGAGTATCTTCACGTCGAGTACCGTGGTGAGGCCGCCCAATCCTTGGGCGCCGATGCCCAAAGCGTTGACCTTTTCGTAGAGTTCGATGCGCAGTTCCTCGGCACGATTCCTGGGGCCGCGGGCGATAAGCTCCGGCATGTCGATGGGCTCCATCAGGGCCTCTTTGGCCATCACCATGGCCTTTTCCGCGGTGCCGCCGATGCCGATGCCCAGCATGCCCGGCGGGCACCAGCCGGCGCCCATGGTGGGCACGGTCTTCAACACCCAGTCGACCACGGAATCCGAAGGGTTGAGCATCACGAACTTGGACTTCGCCTCGGAGCCGCCGCCTTTCGCGGCGACGTGCACATCCACCCGGTCGCCGGGCACGATCTCATAGTTGATTACCGCGGGAGTGTTGTCCTTCGTGTTCTTGCGCGCACCCGCCGGATCGGCCAGCACCGAGGCGCGCAGCTTGTTGTCCGGGTGAAGATAGGCGCGTCGCACGCCCTCGTTGACCATGTCCTCCACGCTGAGGGTAGCGTCCCACTGCACCTTCATCCCCACTTTGAGAAATACGGTGACGATGCCGGTGTCCTGACAGATCGGCCGATGCCCTTCGGCGCACAGCCGCGAGTTGACGAGTATCTGCGCCATGGCGTCTTTGGCCGCGGGCGACTGTTCCAATTCATAGGCGCGGGCGAGTGCCTTGATGTAATCGGCCGGGTGGTAGTAGGAGATAAACTGCAGGGCGTCGGCAATGCTCTGGACAAAATGGTCCTGGCGGATAACACACATGATGAATTCCCGTGCTGGAGTCGAACGCTAGGCATACTGCCTAAATCAGTGGGCCTCGGGGCGTACTGGCATGATGCGCTCGACCAAGGCCATGGACAATGCCGAAAAGAGGAATACGGTGTGAATGATGGTCTGCCACATGATTTGATGGGTCGATAGTTGCGGCGCATCGATGAAGGTACGCAGAAGGTGAATCGAGGAAATCGCGATGATGGCGGTGGCGAGCTTCAACTTCAGCACCGAGGCATTGACGTGTGAGAGCCACTCCGGCTCGTCGGGGTGGCCCCGGAGATTGAGCCGCGAGACGAAGGTTTCATAGCCGCCGATGATCACCATGATCAAGAGGTTGGAGATCATCACCACGTCGATGAGGCCCAGCACGATGAGCATGATCTCTTGTTCCTTGAGCGCATTGGCATGGCTCACCAGATGCCAGCACTCGCGCGCGAACATATAGACGTAGACTGCCTGGGCGAGAATCAGCCCGATGTAGAGCGGCAACTGCAACCAGCGGCTGGTGAAAATGAGGGCCGAAATGGGGTTCAGACGTGGAGAGGCGGAGGGCGTCATGGTGGATGGCAGAAGGGTAACTGCCGAATTTTAGCATTCGCTTGCTTCGAATCCTCGATAAGCGGACGGGCAGAGGCGTCTTTCTAGCTGCCAAGAGGGATTCAATCGAGCGTTTGTTTTAGAGCGCTCCGCGCCCAGCCTTGTTTTGCGCGTTTTGCGGCGCTGACCGCTGATGCTACAATGCAATTTAGCCCTAACTCTTATGTCTTATATAAGATATAAGGGTCGAATGAGGTGCCACTTTTCTTCCTTTTTCCTCGTCCAGGAGGCAGATCATGTCCGATATCGAATCAGTCCTACACGAAAACCGCGTTTTTCCGCCCCCGGAAGCATTTGTCGCACAGGCGCATGTTCCGGGCATGGCGGCCTACCGGGAGTTGTGCGCGAAGGCGGAGAAGGACTATGCGGGGTTTTGGGGCAAACTTGCGCATGACAACATCCTCTGGAAGAAGCAGTTCACCAAGACCCTGGACGACTCCAACGCGCCTTTCTACAAGTGGTTCGAGGATGGTGAACTCAATGTTTCCTACAACTGCCTGGACCGCCATCTCGAATCCAAGCCGCACAAAACGGCGCTGATCTTCGAAGCCGACAATGGGCAAGTGACCAAGGTGAGCTACAAGGAGCTCTACCACAAGGTTTGCCAGTTCGCCAACGGTCTCAAGAAGCTCGGCATCACCAAGGGTGACCGCGTCCTCATCTACTTGCCCATGAGCGTCGAAGCCGTCGTTGCCATGCAGGCCTGTGCGCGTATCGGCGCCATCCACTCGGTGGTGTTCGGCGGCTTCTCCGCCAAGAGCGTGCAAGAGCGCATCATGGACGCGCAAGCCAAGCTCGTTGTCACGGCCGACGGACAATATCGCGGCGGCCGCGAAATCCCCTTGAAGCCGGCGGTCGATGAAGCGCTTTCCATGGGTGGCTGCGAGACGATCAACAAAGTGGTGGTGTATAAGCGCACCGGCGGTGAAGTGCTCTGGAACGCCAGCCGCGACCTCTGGTGGCACGACCTCACCGAGGGCCTGCCCGACGAGTGCGAGCCCACCTACGTTTCTGCCGAACACCCGCTGTTCATTCTCTACACCTCGGGTTCCACGGGCAAGCCCAAGGGCGTGCAGCACTCGACCGGCGGCTATTTGTTGGGCGCGGTCATGAGTATGAAATGGGTGTTCGACATCAAATCGAACGACGTTTTCTGGTGCACCGCCGACGTGGGCTGGGTCACGGGGCACACCTACGTCACCTACGGCCCGCTTGCCTTGGGCGCGACCGAAGTGATTTTCGAAGGTGTGCCGACTTATCCCGACGCCGGGCGCTTCTGGAAGATGATCCAGGATCACAAAGTCACCATCTTCTATACCGCGCCCACGGCGATTCGTTCGCTCATCAAAGCCGGCGGCGATTTGCCCAAGAATTACGATTTGTCTTCCTTGCGTATCCTGGGCACGGTCGGCGAACCGATCAACCCCGAGGCCTGGATGTGGTACTACAACACCGTGGGCGGCGCGCGTTGTCCGATCGTCGATACCTGGTGGCAAACCGAAACTGGCGGCCACATGATTACACCCCTACCCGGCGCCATGCCGCTGAAGCCCGGTTCCTGCACTTTGCCGCTGCCAGGCGTCGATGCCGCCGTGGTCGATGAAGCGGCGCACGAAGTCGAACTCGGCAAGGGTGGTTTTCTGGTCATTCGCAAACCCTGGCCGTCGATGATTCGCACCATCTGGGGCGATCCCGAGCGCTACAAGAAGTCTTACTTCCCGGAAGAATTCAAAGGCATGTACCTCGCGGGCGATGGCGCCAACCGCGATATGGACGGCTACTTCTGGATCGTCGGTCGGATCGACGATGTGCTCAACGTTTCGGGCCACCGCCTGGGCACCATGGAAATCGAGTCGGCTTTGGTAGCCAATCCACTAGTGGCCGAGGCGGCCGTGGTCGGACGTCCGCATGACATCAAGGGCGAGGCGGTGGTGGCTTTCGTGGTCTTGAAGCAATCCCGCCCCACGGGCGAAAAAGCCAAAGAAATCTCCAACCAGTTGAAAGCCTGGGTGGCGCAAGAAATCGGCTCCATCGCCAAGCCCGAGGAAATCCGCTTCGGCGACAATCTTCCCAAGACGCGCTCCGGCAAAATCATGCGCCGGCTGCTACGTTCGCTGGCGAAGGGGGAAGCGATCACGCAAGACACCACGACCCTGGAAAACCCGGGCATTCTCGATCAGTTGAAAGAAGCGAACTGATCGCAGCGCCGGTCGCAATTTGTAACTAGGGGTCGCCGCACGCGACCCCTTTTTATTCAGTGATTGCGCTGTTAGGGGACCGGCTACCGCCGGTGGCGACAGAACGGGAGAACCACTCTTGCCTTCCCTGTGGGGGGGCCGGATGATGTCGCAGCCGACTCGACTGACGAAAGGGGTGGGGAATGAGCGTTCCAATGTGTATTGCCTTAGGGGTTTCCTTGCTCCTAGCGGCAAGCTTTTCCCAGGCACAAACCGCTACGCAAGCTGCCCTTCGTGCGCAACTCGAACGTATCGAAACCCTGCGCGGCGAGCGACCCAAGGACGACTTGCTGGTCTTCTACCGCGCCATGACTCAGGCCCAACTCGGCGCCCGCGAAGCGGCACTCGCCGACCTGCGCAGTTTGGTCGGGCGACGCCGCGGCTTGATTCCTGCGCCGGGGGCGGGTTTCGACCGTTTATGGGAGGACGAGGAATTCCAGCGCCTGCGGGCGCAATTGAGCGCCGATGAACCGAAGACCCAACCCGCGGCCGCGGTGTTCGCCCGGCTCACGGGCAGGTCGCTCCTTCCCGAAGGCATCGCCTACGACCCTAAAACACGGCGCCTCTTCGTCGGCAGTATCCATAGACGAAAGATCGTCACGCTCGATGCGTGGGGCCGGCAGGAGGACTGGTCGCGCGCTGAGGATCGCCTCGATGCCATCCTCGGCTTGTGCGTGGACGTGCCGCGCCGTCTGCTGTGGGCGGTTAGCACCAACGCTTCCGACGACGAAGCCGAAAAGGCGCGGCGCAACGCCCTCATCGCTTGGGATCTCGCAACCCGTCGCCTGGTGCGCCGCGTCGAGCTACCCCAGGCCCAACACTTGAATGATCTCACTACCGCCGCCGACGGCACGCTTTACGCCAGCGATTCCTTCGGCAGCACGATTTGGGTGCTAAGCCCCGGCGCGGTGACCGCGGTCGCGCTGGGCAAACCCGGCGAACTGCGAGGCGCCAACGGGCTGACCCTCGGCCCCAAAGGGGAACTTTATGTCGCCATTTCCACCGGCATCGCCCGCGTCGACACCAGCAGCGGCGCTTGGCAGCGCATGGCGCAGCGCGACGATTGGGTAACCGGCGGCATCGACGGGCTCTACTACCACCGCGGCGCGTTGATCGGCGTGCAAAATGGCCCCAATCCGGGGCGCGTGATTCGCCTCGAACTGAGTGCCGACGGCCGGAGCATCACCGCATTCAAGGTGTTGCAGTCGCATCACCACCCCGAGTTCGACGAACCCACCACCGGCGCCATCGTCGGCGAACACTTGATGGTCATCGCCAATTCGCACATCGCGCGTCGTCGCCCGAACGGCAGCATCGCCGGGGCGGACCGGCTGCGCGCGCCGGTGCTAATCAAAGTGCCGCTTGCGGCGAGACATTGAGGCAGACGTCTCACCGCCCGGTGCCACTCAGGCTGAGCCCGAATGCCGGTGCAAAAGCGTTTGCCCAGGGCACAAGAAAACACCGCCGCATCATCGTCCCAGCGGCGGCATGAAACGAAGAATCGCGGCGCTGCGAGCGCAGGGGCTCGGCGACATCGGTTTCCACTTCGGCACGACCTGGGTGTAACCCCCAAGTAACCCATCTCCCCTTGGCATTCGCTGCGCGCGAATGCCATGCTGCCGGCAGGTCAGGAAAGTCGCCGGCAAGCGGACATGGGCTCGATGGGAGCCAGCGCGCTCAAAGGGCTAGACCAGCGCGCCGTTGTCAGGCGCCAGCCCGCTCGCAGGCGGCTGGCGGCGAACCATCGCCCCCACCGGGCGAATGAGCTGACTGCCCCGTGTTGCCGGCCAATCCACCCGTCGTCGATAAGGGAGAAGCATGAAGCAGCAATTACCACTCTGCCGAACGCTGGCCTTCGCGTTTCTGCTGGCCATCGGCACACCCATCGCCACCGCGGGTGAGGTTCCGCAATCGCTTTACGACAAAGCGGCGCACAGCGGCACGGTGCGAGTGATCGTGGAGCTTCGCGTCGCCACCGTTCCCGATGCAAAGATCGCCAGCGATCAAGCGGTCGCCGCGCAAAGAAAGGACATTGCCGCGGCGCGCGCGGCCGTCTTGAAGCGCCTCGCCGGCACTGGCCATCGACTCATGCGCGAGTACACCACCATTCCCTTCGTGGCGCTGGAAGTGGCGCCAGACGCCTTAGCCGCGTTAGCGACATCGACTGACGTGGCGGGCGTGGTGGAGGACATTTTGCTCGGGCCGGCGCTCAACGACAGTGTGCCGCTTATCGGCGCCGATCAGGCCTGGGCGGCCGGCTACGATGGCAGCGGCTTTGTCATGGCCGTTCTCGATAGCGGCATTGAGAGCGGCCACCCCTTTCTGGCCGGAAAGGTGATTGAGGAAGCCTGCTTTTCCGCCAACGCCAATTGTCCGAACGGGCTGACCACCCAGACCGGGCCAGGGTCGGGGGAGCCGTGCACCTATGCGCTGGGCTGTCGGCACGGCACGGCCGTCGCGGGTGTTGCCGCTGGAGCGGGCCTCAGTTTTTCCGGAGTCGCCAAAGGTGCACGGCTGATGTCGGTGCAGGTATTCTCGCAGCAAACTGGAAGTCCATGCACTGGGTGGGGTGCCGATCCATGCGCTCTGGCTCTCACCTCGGATACGGTCGCAGGCATGGAGCGGGTTTATCTGCTGAGGGCGGTCCACAATTTCGCCGCGGTCAATCTGAGTATCGGGAGTTTGACCACGGGCGGCTCGGGTTGGGTCTCCCCATGCGACAGTGCCCTGGCGGCCATGACCGCGGTAACCGAAAACCTGCGTCTTGCGGGTATCGTCACAGTCGCCGCTTCCGGTAATAACGGATTCCCGGACGCCTTGACGTGGCCAGCATGTATCTCCAGCGCCGCGAGCGTGGGCTCCACGACCATGGTCGATTCCGTTTCCGCATTCTCAAACTCCGCCTCGTTCCTGTCTCTGCTGGCACCTGGCGAAGAGATAACGACCTCGCTGCCTGGCGGGGGATTCTCCGTGAACGGTTGGGGGACCTCTTACGCCACCCCCGCACGTGGCAGGCGCCTGGGCGATCTTGAAGCAGAAGAAACCCACCGCCACCGTGAGCGAAATTCTCAATGCCCTGGTCCGCACCGGCCGCCCGGTGCTCGACACCCGCAACGGCATCACCAAACCACGTATTCAGTTGAACCTGGCCTTGTTGGACTTGGCGCCTGGCACGCCCATTCCTACCCTCTCCGGGTGGCTTTTGGTCGGCTTGGCGGGCCTGCTGGCAACGGGAGGCCTTAGCGCCTTGCGCGGGCGGTTTGGGCGAGGCGAGGAAACAGGACGCCGATTTTCTTGAGCGACTGGTCACCCCGATCAAGCGGGCCAGGCGACTTTGCAAGTATGGCTTGATCCTGATGGAGCACTTTCCTTTTGGGCATGACGCCGAACGATGATCGTGGAAATGTGCTGAGTTCGCCGAACCTGATTCGATTCCGCGTCAAGGAAGGCTCAACTTCCGCGCGTGGGCTTGTGTCTTCTACCGACGAGGAGTTCAAAATGATACGTTTTTCCTGGTGGGTCCTTGGGATATCTGCGGCGCTTACATTCTCGGGTGCCGGCTTCGCCGCGCAGCGGACCTTTGTTTCCGTTCTGGGCAGCGACGCCAATATCACCTACAACTGTTCTAACTCCCTGCCCTGTCGGGGGTTCACAGCCGCACTTGGCGTGACCGATGCGGGTGGTGAAATCGTGGTCAAAGACTCGGGCGGGTACGGCCCGGTCATCATCACGAAGTCGGTCTCCATCATCGCCAACGATGGTGTCTATGCCGGGATCAGCGTTTTTTCCGGTACAGGTATCGAAATCGCGACACCGGGCGTCGATGTCCTCCTCAAGGGTTTGACGCTCAACGGCTTGGGCGGCTATATCGGCATTTCCATGAGCGATGGCATACGTCTGACCGTGCTCAACTGCCTGGTTCGGAACTTCAGTCTTGACGGTGGGGTGGGCATTAGCGTCGACGCTCCTGGTCTGGCTCGGGTGTTCGACACGGTGCTCCTGGAAAACGCGACTGGGGTGGCGATCGGGAACGGAGCAACGGCGGTGATTTCACGCACACGTTTTTTTGGCAACGCCTTGGGTCTCGATGTCCTTGCCGGCGCAGCGGATGAGACGACCACGGAGGTAAGCGCCTCGGAAGCAGGCCAGAACTTGACCGGCTTCCATGCTCGGGCACTTGCCGGCGGCACCGTGAAACTGAACGTCAAGGATTCCGTGCTCGCGAAAAACAGTGGCGTCGGCGGCCGTACCACGAGCACTGGCGGGACAGTTCTATCCACCTATACCGCAAACCTGATCAGCGGTAATAGTGGCGCCGGTCTATATGCCGAGGGAAGCGGCGCCAAAATTGTCGCCATCGGCAACACGCTCAGCCAGAACAGCTGGGGACTTGTTCAGACCGGCGGGAGCGCGGTGGTCTCCACCGGAGACAACGCGGCTACGGACAACACCTCCGGATCGAGTTCGGGCACGATCACGCCGTTGAGCAAGATTTGAGCGTGGAAATGCCACGATCACGGCGTCTGGGCGGATCACGCCGCTAGATTCAATGGCAAGTCACGCCAATCAACTTAGCGCAGATTCGGCGCGGCGGAGTCGTTTTGCCGAACCCACCAGGCGGCGTTGGCACAGGCCTTCGTTTCGGCGACACAGGCGGCGACGGGTTTACCAACTTGTCCTCAGCAGACGGGAGAGCTTCCCTGGGCCGCTAAGAAGCGTCTCGCGGCCGCTTCCGACCATCCTCGCCAGGCGCTCAGCGAAAGGCGCCGGAACGCTCTCCCAAGGCCCGCCATTGTGGCATGGCGCGCAAGCGCAAGAAGGTCGGATCGACGGGCGCGCAGATCAAATTGGCGTCGCGCTCCTTTGCCGCGCGCTCCAGCCAATGAAACGCAGCAGCTTGATAGTCGAGTCGGGCATACACCATCGCCACTTGGTAGGGCGACACGTATTTCCCGGCAAAAGCTTTGAGCATGGCATCGAGGAGTGTTTTGGCGTCGTCATGTCTTCGTTGCATGGCGAGTGCCTGCGCGCGTCCGCACCATCCGATCGAGAGCTCCGGGGCAAACTCCGAGGCCCACTGGTAATGCACGAGCGCCTCGTCCGGCCGTTGCAGACACAGGTAGGTGAAGCCGAGCAGGGTTCGCGCCAGCAGATTCCGCGGATCGACATCGGTAATGGCGAGAAACTCAGCCTCGGCGGCTTGGTAGCGGCCGGTATAGAGCGTGAGCAGGGCCAAATGGCAGCGCAGAGACTGGTCGAGCGGATCGAGCTCCCTGGCGACGAGGAATTCGCGTTCCGCAAGATCGAAGGCGCGGCGAAACATCAGTGCGTAGGCATAGGACTGATGGGCATAGCGAGCACCGGGCGCGAGTTGTATCGCCCTGCGATACATCGGCTCGGCGGCGCTCCAGTCGTACTCGAAGCGAAACAGGATACTGGCCAGCGCCGAGCACGCTTCGCTCATCTGCGGCGCGATTTCCAGGGCGCGCAGCGCGGCTTGTTTGACGACGCCGATGGTTTCCGACGAGGCCGCGGTCCAGGCGATCACCCCCAGATGCGCCAAAGCCAGCCCGGAATGCGCTGCCGCGTAGGCGGGATCGATGCGCAGCGCGAGAGAAAAAAGCTCGATCGCCTTGCGGTAGCCCTCGATGGATTGCTGGCGCAAGGCGAATCGCGCTCGGTCGTGGTAGTCCTTGGCCTCGGCACTGTTGGTCGCACCTCGCGGCGCGAGATGTTCCAGCGAAGGCGGCGATGCTTCGGCTGTGGCCGACCGTCTGGCGAGGAATTGAACGAGATCACTGACGAGTCTCTCTTGCATGCCAAATGGCGCGCTAGGGATTTCCGTGTAGCTTCCCGACCAGACCAGCGCGCCGTCTCGCACTGCATCGAGCCGAGCGCTGATCCGCATCTGACCCGCCTCGCGGGTCACCGTGCCGCGAAAAACAGATCCTACGCCGAGGCTGGCGCCGATCACGCGGTTGTTCGCCGCGTGGTCCTTGAAGCGATCCGCCGAATTCCTCGCCACCACCTTGCACCCTGGCGCGCCCGCGAGTGCTGCAATCACAGCGTCGCCCAAGGCCTGGCAGAAGGGTTCGGCACCGGGATCGCCGGTTGCGTTGAACACCGGCAACACCGCCACGAATCCAAGGTTCGCCCGCCGCGGCTCGCCGGGTTCGCGCCAAACAATGCGCGGCGCGTAGCTGCCGATGGGAATGGAAAATTCCAGATACGCGCCCGCCCCCTCGTCTTGGTAGTAATGCGCCAGGCGTTCTCTGATTCGCCGCGCGGTAACGCGTACGATGGGATCTTTGCGAGGATCGAAACGCCCGGCGTCGCGGCCGAGGCCGTCGATCGCCAGCGTGGTCTCCTTGAGCGGCGCCGCTCGGTGGTTTAGGGCATTTTCCACCAAAAAGCGCAGCAGACGTTGTTGCTGCAAACACTGGCGAAAACTCTGTCCGTTGACAATGCGCTCCAATTCGGCGCGAATGAGCGCGGTGGGGATTGCATCGACTGACTCCACGACCTCGGGTTCGCCCGACATCTTTAGCCTCCGGCTGGTCTCAGCGGCCGATTGGTCACGCGGCAAAGTCTGGTGTGGCGAAACTCCCGTCTGCTTTTTCACATGAAAATGCCGCTAATCGATGGACCCTGAGTCGCGCTCCATGGTGCCCTTGGTGTTCGTCCGCTGTCAATGAGGCGCGCCGGCTCATAGCAAGCTCACAGGAGCCGGTGCGCTTGACACCTTTCCCCGCAATCGTCGATACTGCGACCATCATCGAATTACATATTCATCTAAATAATGGCGAAAGAACAAGACAGCGCCTTCAAAGCCATTGCCGATCCCACCCGGCGAGAAATCTTGCGTCTGCTGCGCCGGCGCGAGATGACCGCGGGGGAGCTGGCCGAGCGCTTCGACATGACCAAGCCGACGATGTCCCACCACTTCGCCGTGCTGAAAGCGGCCGACCTCATCACCGGCCGGCGCGAGGGGCAGACCATTTGGTATGGGCTCAATACCACGGTGGTCGAAGACATCCTGGCCTGGGCCATGGACCTCACCGACCGCAAACCACAAAGGAAGCGACCATGAAAACACGCTACTTTTCGACCGGCCTGGCATTGCTGGCCCTGGCGCTCGGTCTCACTGCTTTTTTCTGGGGCGAACTGCCCGAGCGAGTCCCCGTGCATTGGAATGCCGCGGGAGAAATCGATCGCTACGGTTCGCGTTGGGAACTCGTGCTCTTCGGTCCAGGAATGATGCTGGGCTCATTGATACTCTTCGCGCTCTTGCCCTGGCTATCGCCGCGCCGCTTCAAGGTCGAGGATTCCGGCGCCACCTATTTGCGCTTCATGCTGATCGTCGTGGCCATGTTTGCTTACTTCCACGTGGTGCTGCTCTGGGCCGGCCTGGGCAAACAATTCGACATGCTGGCCGCGGTGTTCGGCGGCTTGGGGCTCTTCCTCGCTTTGCTGGGTAATTTGCTGGGCAAAGTGCGACGCAATTTCTACATCGGCATCCGTACGCCCTGGACCCTCGCCGACGAAGCCAACTGGTACGCCACGCATCGCCTGGCCGGCAAGACCATGGTAGCGGGCGGCGTTCTGGTTCTGGTGTTCGCGCTTTTGGGTCTGCCTTGGTGGCTGAACGTCATCGCCATGCTGGCAGCGAGCTTGATTCCGGTGGGCTATTCGCTTTGGTACTGCAAGCGGCAGGAGCGTATGCATGCCGAGACCAACGCAAGCAACGCGCGGAGGCAAGGATGAGGAAGATCCAAATCGGCACGTCGTTGACGCTGTTAGGTGTCAGCGGCTTGGCAATCCTGTGGGTTTGGCTCGGCCTGCCCGAAGATCACTGGCACCGGGGTGATGCCACTATGGTGCTAATTCCCGCCTTCTTCTGGGCGATCGGGGCATGGCTCATCCTTCGCCTGGTCGGTTTGCCATGGCTTGCCCCGAATCGCGCGGAAATCGAAGCAATGGGTAGGGTTCCCTACAAGTTCGCTTTGGGCTTGGCGCTTATGTTTGCCATATCGGTGCCGGGTTTGGTGTAGGTCCTTTGGGCGGGAGACTTTCCGTTGCGGCGCGCCTTGCCGTTTTTCATCGTCTTCTTCCAGCTCTACGTTGCCAGCATGTTCGGCAAGCCGCGGCGCAACCACTTTCTGGGGATTTCCAACGCGTGGACCCTGAGCGACGCGGTGAACTGGTACGCCACCCACCGCTTTGCGGCCAAGAGCGGCAGGGTCGCCGGTCTGATTTGCCTCATTTTGGCGTTAGTGGATGGCCCCGTCATGTGGTTGGCATGGGTCGTGATTCTCTTCTCGATGCTGAACCCTGCGTATTCGTTTTGGTACTTCAAAAGACGCCAAGCGGCTGGGGACTTCACCGCCGTCAACGCCCCCCGCGATCCGGCCAACCGTTGAACCGAAATCTGTCGCCCCAAAACCCACGACCTTAGAGGCCGGAGCGCCGTGCACCGTGGTGCCACCACGCCCGAAAGCCCTGTAGGAACGCCGGCAGGCGCTAGCGCTTTCGTTGCGCCGTCGCAAACCAGCCCAAACACAAACCCTCGCGGCTGCCGCCGCTCCTACAAGAAGCGCTGCAGCCACCGATACCCCAATCCGTGGACCTCGGCAAATCGCCTTGATGGGAAATCCTCGCTCAATGTCCGCCACTCTCGTTACAATGGCCCCCTTTTTCGACACCAGGAATTCCCATGGCCGGCGCCAGCTTGCTCGCTCTGCTCGACGACATCGCCTCTATTCTCGACGACGTGGCGATGATGACCAAGGTCGCGGCGAAAAAAACCGCCGGGGTAGTCGGTGACGACCTCGCAGTCAACGCCGATCAGGTCAGCGGCGTGCGCGCCGAGCGCGAGCTGCCGGTGGTCTGGGCGGTGGGCGTGGGCTCGTTCAAGAATAAGCTCATCCTCGTGCCAGCGGCACTGCTGCTCAATGTCGTGGCACCCTGGGCGGTGCTGCCCTTGCTGATGCTGGGCGGGTTTTATCTTTGCCTCGAAGGCGTGGAGAAAATTGCTCATCACTGGCTGCACAAGCCCCAGAACGACGAGGCCGAACATCAGCGAGAGCTGGCTGCGGTCGCCGATCCCGAGGTCGATTTGGTCGCCTTCGAGCGCGAAAAGATCCAGGGTGCGATTCGCACCGATTTCGTACTCTCTGCGGAAATCATCATCATCGCCCTGGGCACCGTCGCCGCCAAGCCCTTTCTCACGCAGGTGGCCGTGCTGTCGGCCATTGGTGTGGCGATGACTTTCGGAGTGTACGGTCTGGTGGCGGCCATCGTTAAGGCCGACGATCTGGGCCTCTATCTTTCCCAAAAAGGTAGCGCTGTCCTCCGAGTGGCGGGCCGTTTCCTACTGGCTGCCGCGCCGCGCTTCTTGAAATCGCTGACCGTCATTGGCACCTTGGCGATGTTTCTGGTCGGTGGCAGTATCCTGGCGCACGGTATACATCCCCTGAACCAGGTCGTCCAGGGGGTGGCTACCGCCGCAGGGGGGTGGGTGGGCTCATTCCTGCCGATGCTGGCGGACCTCCTCGTGGGTGTGGTCGGTGGCGTGGTCGCCCTGGGGTCGGTCGGTGTGAGCCGGAGAGTGTGGAAAGCCCTGCGCCGGTAGTGGTGCCGGGCGAGGCGAACATAAAAAGACCCGCCAGCAGGCTGCGCTGGTGACGCCAAACTCTTGATTCTTTCCCGTTTCGCCTCTATTATTAGCACTCGTTGGTGCCGAGTGCCAACAGCGCGATCTGGCGCCCATTTCGTATCCGTCCCATGGCGGCGGCCTGTCGCCGGGGCTTATCCGACCAACCTAGGAGAGTAACTCACCATGAAAATCCGTCCTTTGCACGATCGTGTGATCGTCAAGCGCCTGGAAGAGGAACGCAAGACGGCCTCGGGCATCGTCATTCCCGATACCGCCGCCGAGAAACCCGATCAGGGCGAAGTGCTGGCCGTGGGCAATGGCAAGATTCTGGAAGACGGCAAGGTCCGCCAACTGGCGGTCAAGGTCGGCGACCGCGTGCTCTTTGGCAAGTACTCCGGCCAGTCCGTCAAGGTCGAGGGCGAAGAGCTGCTGGTCATGCGCGAAGAAGACATCATGGGTGTGATCGAGGGCTGAGTCCCCCCGATTCGCGCACGCATTTCAACGAATCCAGGAGAAATTAAATGGCAGCAAAAGAAGTCAAGTTCGGCGAGTCGGCCCGCAATCGCATGATCGCTGGGGTCAACGTTCTCGCCAACGCAGTGAAAGTGACGCTGGGCCCCAAGGGTCGCAACGTCGTGCTGGAGCGTTCTTTCGGCGCCCCGACCATCACCAAGGACGGCGTGTCCGTGGCCAAAGAAATCGAACTGAAGGACAAGTTCGAGAACATGGGCGCGCAAATGGTTAAGGAGGTCGCTTCCAAGACCTCTGATGTGGCCGGTGACGGCACCACCACCGCCACCGTGCTGGCCCAGTCTATCGTCACTGAAGGCATGAAATTCGTGGCCGCGGGCATGAACCCGATGGACTTGAAGCGCGGTATCGACAAGGCCGTGATCGGCGTCGTCGAAGAGCTGAAGAAGATCTCCAAGCCTTGCACCACCAGCAAAGAAATCGCCCAAGTGGGCTCGATTTCGGCCAACGCCGACACCGATGTGGGCAAGATCATCGCCGATGCGATGGACAAGGTAGGCAAGGAAGGTGTGATCACCGTCGAAGACGGCAAGAGCCTGCAAAACGAGCTCGAAGTTGTGGAAGGCATGCAGTTTGACCGCGGCTACCTCTCGCCCTATTTCATCAACAACCCCGACAAACAAGTCGCGGTGCTGGATGACCCCTTCGTCCTGTTGCACGACAAGAAAGTCTCCAACATCCGGGATCTGTTGCCGGTGCTGGAACAAGTCGCCAAGGCGGGCCGCCCGCTCCTGATCATCGCCGAAGACATCGAAGGTGAGGCGCTGGCCACTCTGGTGGTCAACAACATTCGCGGCATCCTCAAGACCTGTGCGGTCAAGGCGCCGGGCTTCGGTGATCGCCGCAAGGCCATGCTCGAGGACATCGCCATTCTCACTGGCGGGACGGTCATCGCCGAGGAGGTGGGCCTGAAGCTCGAAAACGCCACCCTGAAGGATCTGGGCCGCGCCAAGCGCATCGAGGTGGGCAAGGAAGACACCACCATCATCGACGGCGCCGGCGAGAAGACCGCCATCGAAGGCCGTGTCAAGCAGATTCGCGCGCAGATCGAAGAGGCCACTTCCGACTACGACCGCGAAAAGCTGCAAGAGCGTGTTGCCAAGCTCGCCGGGGGTGTTGCCGTGATCCGCGTCGGTGCCGCCACTGAAGTGGAAATGAAGGAAAAGAAGGCTCGCGTCGAAGACGCCCTGCACGCCACTCGCGCTGCGGTGGAAGAGGGCATCGTCGCCGGCGGCGGCGTGGCGCTGTTGCGTGCCCGTGCCTCTCTGGGCACCCTCAAGGGCGAAAACCACGACCAGGATGCTGGTGTGAAGATCGTGCTGCGTGCTCTGGAGCAACCCCTGCGCGAAATCGTTGCTAACGCCGGTGACGAACCCTCGGTGGTGGTCAACAAAGTAGTCGAAGGCAAAGGCAATTTCGGCTTCAACGCCGCGACCGGCGAGTATGGTGATCTGGTGGAAATGGGCGTGCTCGACCCCACCAAGGTCACTCGCTTTGCGCTGCAAAACGCCGCATCCGTGGCGGGGCTCATGCTCACCACCGACTGCATGGTGGCCGAGCTACCCAAGGAAGACGCCCCGATGCCCGGCGGCGGTATGGGTGGCATGGGTGGTATGGGCGGCATGGACATGTAAGCCGTTACTCCACTGTCACGTTCGTGGCAGTGCGGCAAAGCAAAAAGCCCCGCCGCGGCGGGGCTTTTGCTTATCGGGTCAAGCTTTGTCACCGCAGGCCGAAGAAGGTGTCTGGAGCCGGTTCTTGGATGCGCGCTTGCGCGGGCACGCCCAAACCTGGCAGATTAACGGTTTGCCAGGAATTACCGGACCCGATTCCACACCCATTCCGAGCCATGAGCCCTGCCTGGACCCAAATCCGCAAGCGCGATCCCGCCAAGGTGCCGGCCGCACCGCCGCACGAGGCGAGTCAAGATGCTGGACCGGCGGCCGAAACCATCAGTTTCGCGTCGATTCATCTGGGCGTTGGGGATCCGCTGCAAATGCAACCCGTCGCGGAGAGCCACTTGCGCTACTACGTTTCGCTCATCGGCTACGTTGAAAAGCGCAGCGTCTTGGTCACCGCGCCGGTGATCGAGGGGCATGTGCAGCTCATTCGCGAGGGGCAGCCCTTCGTGCTGCGGGCGTTTTCCGGCCGCAACGCCTATGCCTTTGATGCCAGCGTCTTGAAGAGCTGCGGGGCGCCCTATCCGTATCTTCACCTCAGCTATCCTAAGAGCGTGCAGGGCCTCCCAGTGCGCAGCGAGCAGCGCATCAGGGTCAACCTGATTGGTGCCGTTCCCGAAGTCGAGGGGGTGGCGCAAACCGATCCGACTGCATGCAGGGTTGCTGACCTCAGCCTCTCTGGGGCAATGATCGATGCCGCTCGCCCGGTCGCCGGAGTTGGGCAGAAGTTCAAACTGACTTTGCGCGCTACGGTCAACAATGCCAGCGTTTACATCGTCTTGCCCTGCATTCTTCGGAACCTGCGGGAAGCTCCCGGCCCGGACGGCGGAGCCCCGGTCATGCACCACGGCGTGCAGTTCCTGGAGATACTTGAGAAGGACCGCCTGCTCCTCGAGAATTTTATTTTCCGAGCGATGCTTTCAGAAATGTAATTCCGGTATGCCGCGCGATGCTGGGTCGGGCGCGGCGGATCCGGAGCTCAAGCCTGCGTACATCCGGCCGTAATAAACCTTACATAGAGCACCGTCGGGGCGGTGCGTCTAATCATGTGGGGACCGGATCGATGAATTCCATGGACATGGCGCCACCAGGGGCGCCGCTCAATGTGGCGCGGCACGGTGATGGGGCGCCGCGCCGCGACCGAACCATCAATGTGCATTGGCTGCTGGTGGGAATTGCCCTAGTCGCGCTGATGCTCCTGGCGGGCGCATGGTTCAGCCTGCCAGTCGGTGGTGACGGCGCTGCCGCCTATCTGTGGGCGGTGGCACTGCTGATGTTGGTCGTTGGCGGGGTTGCAGGCGCTGCGGCACTGCGGCACGGCGGTGGGGCGGCCGCGCGGAACGAACTGCTCAATGCTCTGGCTGACGCGAGCAAAAACGACGCAGACTTATCGCGCGACATCGCGGTAGTGCCCGGAAGGGCCGACACACTTGCCGCGAGCTATAACACGTTCTTGGGCAAGCTCAGGAAGGTGCTCGATGAAGTACGGAGAATGAGTGTTTCCATCGCGCGCGAGGCCGCAGCGGTGAAGAAGCGCGTCACCGACACCACGGCGAGCGCGGTGCGCCAGGGACAACTGACCGAGACCGTCTTTACGGCCAGCGAGGAAGCAACCAAGGCAATCAACCAGATTTCGACTCACACACATCAGATTTCCGATTCTACCAATGCCAACTTGGATGCCGCGCGGCAGTCGCTCGTTGAGTTGCACGATGTGCGCTCGCGTATTGAAGGGGTGACCGCCAAGCTCAATGGTTTCACCGGCACGGTCGACACCCTCACCAAGCGTTCGGTGAGCATTCGCGAAGTCGTGGAGCTGATCAAGGCTCTCTCCGAGCAGACCAACATGCTTGCCCTCAATGCCGCGATCGAGGCGGCGCGGGCCGGCGAAGCGGGCCGCGGCTTCGCGGTAGTGGCCGACGAGGTTCGCCATCTCGCCGAGCGGGCGCGCACCGCTAGCGACGAAATCAGCTCCAACATCGCGGTGATGCTGAAGCTAGTGGACAGCACGCAGCAGGAAACGCAGCAAATTGTCGGCGATATCAGTACGACCAACACAGCAATCGCCAATTCGGCGCAACGCTTCGAAGTCATGGTCGGCGATTTCGAGCACACCAGCACCCAGCTATTAGATGTGGCTGCGGCGATCGAAGAGCTGACCACCACCAACGCCCAAGTCAATGACAATGTGCATGAGATTCACAAGCTGTCCGCAGCGGTGGCCGAGCAGATGCAGATGTCGCAGAAGTCTACCGAGACACTTTTTTCGGCAACCGAACGCATACAGGATCTGGCCTGTCGCTTCAAGATTGGCTATGGTGCCTTCGAGGATGCGCTCAACGCGGTGCGTGCTTACCGCGATCTCATCCAAGGCAAGATCGAAGCCATGGCCGAGCGTGGCGCCGATGTCTTCGACCAGAACTACCGCCCCTTTGGCGATTGCGATCCGCCTAAGTTCAATGTGAGCTACGCCGATATTTTCGAGCGCGATCTCCAGCGCGATTGCGACGAGGCGCTCACCCGAATCAAGGGGGGCGCGTATTGCGTTCCGGTGGACGTGAACGGCTACTTGGCCGTGCACCACGCCAAGTTCTCCAAGCCGCTGACTGGAAACAAGGAAACGGATCTTTGGGGGAACCGCACGCGACGCTTCTTCAAGGCGCCCACGGAAATTCGCGCGGCCAAGAATACTCAGCCCTTCCTTCTGCAAACCTACTTGCGGGATACCGGCGAGCTACTCTGCGACATGGCCATGCCGATTTACGTTAAGGGCAGACACTGGGGCAATGTGCGTGCGGGATTCGACAGTGCGGTGATGTTGTCCTAGTTCGAGCTGCGGAGGCCGGCGGCGCGCTGGCGGCCGAGGGCGCTTCAGACGCCCCGACGGAGACCCTTTTTCCAGAGCACGTCCGGTCGTTGCTCGGCCCGGTTGAGCAAACGTGCCAAAACGAACAGCCAATCGGAGAGGCGATTGAGATAACGACGTGCCGGGTCGTTCACCGCAGCAACCGCGCCGAGACTCACCACGCGGCGCTCTGCTCGCCGGCAGACCGTTCGGCAAACATGGGCGAGGGCAGCGGCGCGGCTTCCACCCGGGAGGATGAACTCCTTGAGTGGGCCCAGCTCGGCATTGGCTTCGTCGAGCAGTCGTTCGAGGCGCAGCACCTGTTCATCGCCAATCGCGGCCGTGCCAGGCACCGCCAACTCGCCACCCAGATCAAAGAGATCGTGTTGTACATCCTGCATGGCCAGCGCCAACTTCGGTGGGATGTTCGCTTCGGCCAGTAGCACTCCGATGGCGGCGTTGAGCTCATCGATCGCGCCCAGGGCTTCGATACGCAAATGGTCTTTGGCGACCCGCGAACCGTCACCCAGCCCGGTGGTGCCCTGGTCGCCAGTGCGTGTATAGATCTTGGAGAGGCGGTGGGCCATGATCGCTGCCGGGAGCGGGTGCCGCAACCCGCTCCCGTGCCATTCTTACTTGAGGCCAGCCTTTTCGCGGAGTTCGCGGATTAGCTTGTCCATGAGCTTGGCCTGCGCCTGTTGCTGCAGATTCTGCTTCACTTCATCAAAGCTCGGAATCTTGGCGGCGCGAACGTCCTCGAGTTGGATCACATGCCAACCGAAGGGCGACTGCACAGGCAGTGGCGTGAATTTGCCTTTTTCTAGCTTCACCATGGCGTCCGAGAAGGGCTTCACGAAGTTTGCCGGGCTGTTCCAATCAAGATCGCCGCCCTTGGCCTTGGAGCCCTCGTCCCGGGAGCGCTCGGCAAGTTTCTCGAACTTCTCGCCTTTTTGCAGTTGGGCAATGATTTCCTTGGCCTCGTCTTCCCTTTCGACCAGGACGTGCCGCGCCTTGTATTCCTTATCTCCAAGCTGTGACTTGATCGCCTCGTATTCCTTCTTCAGATCGTCGTCCGAAACGGGGTGCGCCTTCATGTAGTCCCCCACGAAGCTGCGCAGGAGCACGTTCTGGGAAGCAAGCTCCATCTGCACTCTCATGCCGGCATCCTTGTCCATCCCTTTTTTCTTTGCTTCGCGCAGCATCAGCTCACGGTGCGTCAGCTCTTCCGCAATGCGAGCGCGTACCTGTGGCGTGTCCTGCTGCCCGAACTTGAGTGCCTCTTTGAGCATGAAGTCGAAATGCGACTGCTGGTACATCGGCTTCGTCTCGGCGGCTTTCTCCGTCTTGGCCGGTGTCTTGGATTTGGCTTCCTGCGCCAGCACCGCCGGGGTGGCGAGCAGCAGGGCGGTGGCGAGGACAAAAGCGGGTTTGTTGGTGTTCACGAAATTTCCTTCCAATTGAAAACAAAAGAAACTCAAAGCTCTCCAGGCGCGAGCGCCTTGAGACTCAATGCATGGATCTGCCTCGGCATGAGGTCGCCCAAAAGGGAATAGACACGCCGGTGGCGGGCCAGTGGCGAGAGTTGATCGAAAGCTTCGGACACGATATACACGCCAAAGTGCCCTCCACCCGCGCTTGCGCCGCGGTGACCCACGTGGCCCGCGGACTCATCGACAATTTCCAGGGCCCCAGGCCGCAACTCGGCCAGCCGATCGCGAATCAATTGAACGGTCATCGCAGTGCTCATTGTTCTTCTTCTGGAACATAGCGCGAGAGCACTACGCCCTGCACCAGGACGAAGGCCAACATCAACCCGATTCCGCCCCAGACTTTGAAATTCACCCACACCTCCAGCGGCCAGGTGAAGGCGACATAGATATTCAACAGACCCATGGCCAAGAAAAAAGCCACCCACGACCAGGTGAGCATGCCCCACACGACATCGGGCAACGCGATTTCCTTTTCATCGATCAGCTGGCGCAGAAGGTCGCGCCTCCAAAAGAGCTTTCCGGCCGCGAGAATGCCGCCGAAAATCCAATAAAGCACGGTAGGTTTCCACTTGATGAAGGTTTCATCATGCAGAAGCAAGGTGGCGCCGCCAAAGACGACGATGACCGCGAGGCTCAGCCACTGGCTCGTTCCCACCGGATGACCGCGAAGCTTGAACCCCCCGATCTGAATGACGGAGGCGGCGATGGCGACAGCGGTGGCGACATAAATATCCGCCAGTTTGAACGCGGCAAAGAAAAGAATCAGCGGCAAAAAATCGATGAATAGCTTCATGCCAGGGCAGGTCGCGCCTGCAGGGGTCAGATGGCGCGAGGGGGGCGGGCGCTCGTATTGCGGGCAGGCGCCAGGGTGCCCGAGGCTGAGCGAGGGTGCTTGTCGAACATAACTTTTTATTATCCGCCGGATTGCTTTTTCTGTCCAATCGAACGTGAACGGCTTGGCGTCACTGCACCGGGAAGCGGCAGCCGCGACCAGTCAAACCGCGACCCTGGGTCGGTCTTGCGCCCAGGCGCGATGTCGCTGTGGCCGCACGCCTCCCGGATCGGATAGCGGCGATAGAGCACGCGCGCGAGCGCTGCCAGCGTTGCGTATTGCGCGCAGGTGAAGGCCGATTCATCGGTCCCTTCCAGTTCGATGCCGATGGAAAAATCGTTGCACCCGCTACGCCCGCGCCAGGTGGACTTGCCGGCATGCCAGGCACGCTTGCCACAGGGCACGAACTGGATTAGCTCACCATTGCGACGAACCAGGAAATGGGCGGCGACCCGCAAATGGGCGATGCTTTCGTAATAGGGGTGCGCCTTTGGATCGAGACAATTGGTGAACAGTGCGATGATGCCCTCGCCGCCGAATTCTCCGGGCGGCAGGCTAATGCTATGGATAACCAAGAGATCGATCGAGGCATCCGCCGGACGCTCATCCCAATTCGGCGAGGGGATCTGCCGCGCCTTCGGCACTAGACCCGCAGAGGTGAGCGAATACCGTTTCAATTGATGCCAAGCCGCTCCATGCGGTAACGCATCGCGCGAAACGTGATGCCCAAGAGCTTGGCCGCGGCAGTGCGGTTGAAGCGGGTCTTTTCCAGCGCTTCCAGGATGGCTTCCTTCTCCACTCGGTCGAGGTAATCCTGCAGGGGCCATTTCGAGCTTGGCGCCAGCGGCTCCTGAGCGGCTTCGCCCGGCGCGGGTGACAGATGCAGATCGTCCGCGGTAATGAGCTGGGGGTTGCCGGCTAGCGCCAGCGCGCGCTCCAACACGTTTTCCAGTTCGCGGACGTTACCTGGAAAGGCATAGTGCTGCAGCGCTTCAAGAGCTTCGGGCTGAAAGTCTGCCTGATCGCTGGCGGCCAACCGGCGCAGGATCGCGCGGGCGATTTCCGGGATGTCCTCGGCCATTTCGCGCAGGCTGGGCATCGCCAATTGAATCACGTTGAGGCGGTAGTACAAATCCTGCCTAAACTTTCCTGCCTCCACCAGCGCATCGAGCCTTTGGTGCGTGGCGCTGATAATGCGGACATCCACCGGTTCTTCCTGGGTAGCACCGACCTTGCGCACCCGCTTTTCCTGGATGGCGCGCAGAAGCTTGACTTGCATGTTAAGGGGGAGATCGGCGACTTCGTCGAGAAAAAGCGTGCCCCCGGTTGCTGCCTGGAAGAAGCCGTTGCGCTCGGCGTCCGCTCCGGTGAAGGCCCCCTTCTTGTAGCCGAAGAACTCCGATTCCATCAGTGTTTCCGGAATCGCGCCGCAATTGACCGGCACGAAGGGATGCGTGGCGCGGGGACCTTTTTCGTGAATGAGGCGCGCGGCAAGCTCCTTGCCGCTGCCGGATTCCCCGGTGATGTAGACTGGTGCCTGGCTACGCGCTAACTTTTCGATCAAGCGGCGCGCTTCGCGGATGGCCGGCGACTGTCCGAGCAATCCGGGCTCCGCGGAGGTGCCGGCCGGCGCGTGAGGCTGTGGAAGCTTGAGCGCGGTCTTGACCAGCGCTCGGAGTTGCTCAAGGCCGACGGGCTTGGCCAGGTAGTCGAAAGCGCCAGCCTTCAGGGCGGCAACGGCGTTGGCGGTGTTGCCGTGCGCGGTGATCACCGCCACGGGGACATCCAGACCTTTTTGGCCGATGTGCTCCACGATGCGCAGACCCTCGCCGTCCGGCAGGCGCATGTCGGTCAAGCACAGATCGAAGTGCGCGCTATCGAGCGCCGCGAGCGCCGCCGCCACAGTCTGGGACCGGGATACCTCGAGCCCCATGCGCAGGAGCGTTAGCTCCAAGAGTTCGAGGATGTCGGCCTCGTCATCGACCAGCAATACGCGCCGACTCCGTAGCTTACTCATAGGACCTCATTTGTTTTCTCCCGCCTGAGCAACGATCCTAAACAGCGCGCCCGGGCCACCGCGCTCCACCAGTTCCAGCGAGGCGCCGTTCGCCTCGGCTAGCTGTCTCGCGACATAAAGACCCAGTCCGGTACCGCCGGGGCGAGTGGTGAAGAACGGCTCGAAAAGCTGCGCGCGATTCCCGATGGGCACGCCCTCGCCGTCGTCCTGGACTTCCAATATTACATGACCCGGACTGTAACCGGGGCGCGCTGAAACACGCACGCTCCCCTCTGCCTGCTTGCTGTGTTGCCAGGCGTTGCGCAACAGGTTCCAGAGAATTTGATTGAGATGCCCGCGGTCGAACCGGATACACGGCGAGCCATTCACCACAACCATCAGCTTGCCTGCGGCGATGCCTTCCACCTGTGCGACTTCGTCGGCCACGCTGGTCAAAAAGGGGCTCAGGTCGAAATTCTCTGCCTGCACTCGGTCACGGCGATTGAGCTCCAGCACGTCACTCACGATGCGGTTGATACGCGTGGCGTTGGTGTGAATGATCCCGACCAGGCGATTCTCGGTCTCCGGAAATTCTGAATTCTCTTGCAGAAGCTCGGCGGCGTGATTGATTGCCGAGAGAGGATTGCGCACTTCGTGCGCGATGTTCGCGGTCAAGCGGCCAAGTGCCGCCAGCTTCAGCTGCTGCGCCTGCGCTTGGGCGCGACCCAAATCCTCAAGAAAGATGATTGCGCCGAATTCGCGTTTCTTCCCCACCGGCATGATACGCACGCGCAATAGGCGTTGCGTACCTTGCACTGTCAGCGGCTTCCCTTCCTCCCAGGCGTGGTGGAGCCAATCTGCCCAGTAGCTCGCGAGCGTCGCCGAAAAGCGCGTCAGGGGGACGCCGTCGGCGGCTTTGCCGAAAATGCCGAGGAGCCGCTCCGCCTGGGCATTGTGACTACGCACGACTGAATTGCCATCCACCACCAGCACGCCGTCCTGCATGTCTTGGATGATGAGCTGGTTCACTTGTTCCAAGCTTGCCAGGTCCACGCCCCGCTGTGCGGCGAGCTGTTCGCTGGCCTGAGTGTAGCGCCCGAGCAATATGCCCAGAACCGACGTGGCAAAGAAGCCGAGGCCGATTAGTCCAGTCTGAAAAATTACCGACGAGTCACCGCGGCCCTGCCAGACGTGGAAGGCATCGCCGCCAAGCAGCACGACACTCGGTACGGCGGCGAAGAGCAAGGCGAGGCGATCTCGCACCAACCAGCCATATCCGGCGAGGGTGGGATAGAGAACGATACCCAGTGAATGTGTAATGCCGCCGCTAGCCTCCATCAAGAGGGCAATGAGCACTGCATCGGCGCCCACCATGCCGGCGAGGCCGCGCGGCGCGATCTCCTTGGTCTGCCTCAGCCGCCAATAGATGCCGATACCCATGGCGAGGTAGACGAGCGCCAATCCGGCAAAGGCGGCGAAGTACTTGAGCGGGAACAGGCCGAGGTCAGCCGCCGAGGCGATGATCAGGAACAACCCGCCACAGCCGAGGCGGTAGAGATTGAGCAGCGCAAGAACACGCTGCGCTCGATCCGGAAACTCGCCGGAAGCGGTGTCGCCCCGAAGCACGATGGTGGCCATCGCCTGTGCCTCCGTGCGCTTGGCCGCTCAGTGGGGGTCTGGATTGCAGGCCGGATCGCGGCAATAAGGCTTGCCAGCCAGCAGTTGGGCTTCGCTGCGCGGCAGGTATACGCCGCAATGCGTGCACCGCACCATCTTTTCGTCCGCCGGGGGCTCGGAACGGGGTGCCTGCTGCCGCTGCCCGGCGGTCTTGGCGCTCAGCAGCCGCACCGCGAACAGTACCGCAAATATACCGATGATCAAGAGGATGATCTTACCCATGACTGGTCTGCGCCCAGGTGCGAAAGTGGGATCCGCCGCAGTTTACAGCAGTTTGCCTGGGTTCATGAGCCCATGGGGGTCCAGCGCCTGCTTGATGCGTCCCATCAGCTCCATCTCGAGCGCACTCTTGTAGCGCTTGATTTCGTCGCGTTTGAGTTGTCCGAGGCCGTGCTCGGCGCTGATGCTGCCACCCAGGCGGGCGACGAGGTCGTGCACCACCCGATTTACCGCGGGAGTGGCCGCGAGCAGGGCGGTGTTGTCCGTGCCTGCCGGCATGGAGAGGTTGTAGTGCAGATTACCATCGCCCAGATGGCCAAAGACCACGATGCGCACGCCCGGGTAGTCCTGGGTCAAGGCCAAGCCTGCCAGCGCGAGAAATTCCGGGATGCGGGAAATCGGCAGCGCCACGTCGTGTTTGATGCTGAAGCCTTCGCGTTTTTGCGCCTCCGAGATCGATTCACGCAGCTGCCAGAACGCTTCGGCTTGTGCCTGCGACTGGGCGATCAGCGCGTCCGCGATCTCGCCGACATCGGCCGCTTCGGCCAGAGCAGTCTCCAGTTTGGCCACCAGATCCGCGTCAGCGAGGCTATCTTCAACCTGGATCAGCACATACCAGGGATGGCCGGGCAAAGGATCACGCCGCTGCGGCACCTGTCGGGTGACCAGTTCCACACAGACGCGAGCGACCAGTTCAAAGCCGCAGAGCCGGTCTCCCAAAGCTCCGCGCAGCCGCCCGAGAAGCTGCAAGGCGGCGGCCGTGGTTGGCAGCGCGGCCCACGCGGTGGCGCTCGCGCGCGGCTGCGGGTAGAGCTGCAGGACCGCTGCCGTGATCACCCCTAGGGTGCCTTCGGCGCCGATGAACAAGTGTTTCAGGTCATAGCCAGTATTGTCCTTGCGCAAGGCACGTAGACCATTCCAGACTCGCCCGTCCGGCAGCACGACTTCGAGACCAAGCGCGAGCTGGCGGGCGTTACCGTAGCGCAGCACGGCTGTGCCACCGGCGTTAGTGGAAAGGTTTCCGCCGATTTGCGCACTGCCTTCGGCGGCGAGCGACAAAGGGAAGCGCAGTCCGGCGGCGGTGGCGGCTTCTTGCACCGCGTGCAGAGTCGCCCCGGCCTCCACGGTGAGCGTGGCGTTGGCCACGTCGATCGACCGCACGCGATCGAGACGAGCCAGGCAAATCACCAGTTCGGGCTGTTCCCCCCGTGGCGTGGCACCCCCGCACAATCCTGTGTTGCCGCCCTGCGGTACCACCGCGACCTGCTCGCGCGCGCACAAGGCGACCAGTGCGGCGACCTCTTCGGTATTCGACGGACGCGCGACGGCAAGCGCTCTGCCCTGGTAGCGACCACGCCAATCCTGGCAATATGGCGCGGTGGCTTCGTCAATCAGAACATGGGCAGCGCCGACGATTTCGGCGATGCCGTCCAGAAAGGCCTTTGAACACACATTCATTGGGGCATAATACTTTAATTCGTTTCGAGGATGAGGCCATGACCCAGCAGTTCACGCCCGAAGAGGCCTTCGATTTTCTGCAAAAGATGTGGAACCCGCTTGCCTTCGGAATGGCGGGAATGAACCCTGCCGCGGTGCTGTCTGGGATGCCTGGGATGCCCAACCTGAGCGGGCCGGCGGGCATGATGCCGACGCTCGACCCGGCCGAAATCGAGCGCAAGATTCAGGAGCTAAAGGTCGTGGAGAACTGGCTGGCCATGAACGTCACACTTTTGCAGACCACCATCAAAACACTCGAATTGCAGAAAGTCTCACTTGAAGCGCTGCGTGCTGCTCACACGCCAACGCCGGACGGGGGCAGTAGCAAGGGCGCCAAAGCAAAGAAGGCTTGAATCTACGCGGCGGGTGTGGGGCGCGAGGCTACCCGCGCTCTTTGGACTCGTGCTAACATCCGCCAAGCTTCAGGTGTCCCGAGAGCATTCGCTCGAGGGATGAAACGGGAAACCGGTGCGTGCCGCGAATCATTGCTCGCGACAATTCCGGTGCTGCCCCCGCAACGGTAAGCGAGAACGAGACGGCGACACGCCACTGCGCCCTGAGCGCGGGAAGGCGCCGGCTCGGAAGCCCTCGAGCTTCGCTCGCCAGCCCGGAGACCGGCCTGCGGCATGGTGTCGGCATTGCGGCGGGCAATGCGTGAGCAGTCGCCTTGTCCGGGTGCCTACTCCTGCATGGCCGCGCGCAGCCGGCAATGGGCTCGTGCGCGGGTGCGCGCGCGGGCGAAGGGCGCGATGGCTGTGCCGAGCGCCTGAATCGGAGGAACACAGCACATGATTCGCCTCGATGCGCGCCAGCAATGGCTGATTCTGACCACTCTCGCCCTGCTGATGGCAGTGACCCGAAGCCACCACTTCGCCACACTCAATTTCCTGCCCGATGCCAGTTGGGCTGCCTTCTTCGCCGCTGGATTCTATGCGCGCAGCGTGCTTGCGCTGCCGCTGCTGCTGACTGTCGCTGCGCTTGCCGACGCGGTGGCGATCGGCGTGGTTGGCGTGTCGGGCTTCTGTGTGAGCTGGTCCTACCCCTTGCTTATTCCCGCATATGCCGCGCTATGGTGGGGCGGGCGCTGGTTCAGCCGGCGCGCGGCGTTGTCCTGGTGTTCTTTGGCGTTGCTGGGGGGCGCGGCGGCAGTGGCGGCGTTTGTCGCCGAACTGATTGCCAGCGGCAGCTTCTATGTTCTGAGCGGCGTCGTCGCCGATCCCTCATGGTTGGGATTCGGGCAGACCCTGGTGCGCTATTTTCCGCTATCGTTCCTCAATTTTTCGCGCTATCTCGGCCTTATCGCCGGATTACACGGCGTGCTGGCCATTTTGCGCCAGCCGGCCCCGGGCAAAGCGCCGAACGCCTGAGGTGCGCACGCTGATATTGGGCGGCGTGCGCTCGGGCAAGAGCCGCCTTGCCGAAGCGCGC
The DNA here is from genome assembly GCA_026646885.1 of Casimicrobiaceae bacterium. Taxonomy (GTDB): domain Bacteria; phylum Pseudomonadota; class Gammaproteobacteria; order Burkholderiales; family Casimicrobiaceae; genus JACPUX01. Next base: position 122,125 of record JAPKHK010000009.1, read on the forward strand.
GCGCGGGCGAGCGGGCGCGAGGTGGTTTACGTCGCCACGGCGCAGGGCTTGGATGAAGCGATCGGCGCGCGTATCGCGACGCATCGCAGCCATCGCCCAGCGACCTGGCGTACCGTGGAAGAGCCTCTCGCTTTGGCCACGGTGCTCGCGCGCGAAGCCTTGCCACAGCGCCTGCTCTTGGTGGAGTGTTTGACGCTGTGGCTCACCAACCTGCTGCTCGCTCCCGGGGAGCGACAGGAGATCGAGTGCGCTGCCATGCTCGAAATCTTGCCGCAATTGCCGGGAGAGATACTGCTGGTCGGCAACGAGAGCGGCTGGGGCGTGATTCCCGCCGGAGAATTGTCCCGACGCTATCTCGATGTCGCCGGAACGCTGCATCAGCGCCTGGCCCAGCAGTGCGAGCGCGTGCTGCTGGTGGTCGCCGGCTTGCCTCATTACCTGAAAGGAGAACCATGGCCAGCGCTTGGATAAAGTCGCCGCCGCGCCCAATCAACCATCACGCGGCTGAGGCCGCACGCCTGCGCCAAGCGGAGTTGACCAAGCCGCCTGGAGCGCTGGGCGAACTGGAGCGACTTGCCATTCGCTTGGCGGGCCTGCAGGGGCGCACGCGCCCGCAAGTGACCAGCGCCTGGATCAGCGTTTTCGCCGGGGACCACGGGGTGGCCGCCGAAGGCGTATCGGCGTTTCCGCAAGCCGTCACTGCGGAAATGATCAAGAACTTCGCCCAAGGTGGCGCCGCGATCAGTGTATTGGCGAGACACCTGGGAGCCACCCTGGAAGTGATCGACCTCGGCACGGTCGGCGGTCTCGACCCGGTGCCTGGGGTGCGCCACCTTCACCTGGGGCGCGGCACCGCCAATCTCGCGCGCGAACCGGCGATGAATGAAGCCCAGATCGCCGCCGCTCTCGCCGAGGGACGCGCGGCGGTGTTGCGGGCGCTCGCTGCTGGCGCGGAGATTTTCATCGGCGGCGAAATGGGCATCGCCAATACCACGGCGGCGGCAGCGCTATCCTGTGCGCTACTGGGCGCAAGTGCGGCCCAGCTGGCCGGCCCCGGTGCCGGGCTCGACGCCGCGGGGGTGGCCAGAAAGTGCCAAGTGATCGAGCATGCGCTCGCCCGGCATGCGCTTGCATCCAGCGACCCGCACGAGGCGCTGCGCTGCCTCTCCGGCTTCGAAATCGCCGCCTTGGCCGGCGCGTTCGTGGCTTGCGCCCAGGAGGGCCTGCCGGTTCTGGTGGACGGCTTCATCGCCAGTAGTGCAGCCCTCGCCGCCGAACGACTCTGCCCCGGATCGAGCGAATATTTCGTGTTCGGTCATGCGTCGGCCGAGCCGGGGCACGCACGGCTCTTGCAAGCCTTCCGCCAAGGGCCGATCCTAAGCCTCGGCATGCACCTGGGTGAAGGCAGCGGAGCGGCGGCGGCGCTGCCCATCCTGCGCCTCGCCTGCGCCCTGCATGGTGGCATGGCGACTTTTGCCGAAGCGGCCGTGTCCAATAAATCGTGAGCGTCGCCATCGCCTTGTTGCGCCATGGCGAGACCGGCGCACGAGGGTTTCGTGGGCGCAGCGACGACGCGCTCACAGCGTTGGGCTTCGACCAAATGGGTGCGGCGGTTGCAGGTTCGGGATCGTGGAGCTACGTATTGAGCTCCCCGCTGCGCCGCTGCGCGGATTTTGCCCGGGCGTTCGCCGCGGAACGGCAGCTGCCTTGCACCGTCGATGCGCGCCTCCAGGAACTCGACTTTGGTGCCTGGGAAGGGCGCACCAACGAGCAACTGCTACGCGAAGACGCCGTGGCGCTACAGGCCTTTTGGGCTGATCCGTGGAGATACGCGCCCACGGGCGGGGAGAGCCTCCTCGTCTTTGCGGAGCGGGTGTTTGCCGCGCTTGCCGATCTGGCGCGACAGGATCTTCCTGGGCGCGGCTTGGTGGTAACCCACGGTGGAGTGATACGCCTCTGTCTCGCCAAGGCGCGCGGCCGGATGGGGGGCGACTTGGCCACCATGGTGGTCACGCACGGAACGTTATGCCCCCTTCGGCTTGAAGAAGGTCCGCAAGGGCTGAGCCTGACAGAGTAGCGCATTGCGTCAACGTTCCCCGCCTGAGGCATTTTCATAGGGTGCGTTTGATCGGCGTCAACGCCCTGCGCGCTCATCTGCGGAAAATGCACCAGAGAGGTTGATTTCCCCCCGAGAAGGAGGCGAGCATGGCCAACGAGACCACGCCGACGGCGACGCCCGTGCGATCGAGAGTCGTCCGTAAAGATCCCCTCACGCCCCGCAGCACCGACAGCTATCGAGCCAGCAGCAAAGCTGGTGGCGCGACGCGCTGTCCCGAATGTGGGGCGGTCTACCAGGCAGGTCGCTGGTGCTGGCTGCCCAAAGCCAATCCGGTCCACGAACAACGCTGCCCGGCTTGTCAGCGTCTTCACGATCACCAGCCGGCGGGTTATCTGCGGCTCACGGGTAGCTTTCTCGAGGAACACGAGTCGGAATTTGTGGCGCTCGTGCACAATATCGAGGTGGCTGAACGCAAGGAGCACCCCTTGCAGCGAATCATGGCGATCGAAAGAACTCGGCCCGGGGAAATGCTCATTACCACGACCGATCACCACCTCGTCCGACGCCTGGGCGAAGCGATCAGATCAAGCTTTCAAGGCGAAATCGATTTTAAGTACGGGCCGGACGAGAATCTGGTGCGGGCGGAGTGGTCACGCTGAGCGTCCGTGTATTTTGCCGATCGCCGCGAGGCCGCGCAGAGGCTCGCCCAAGCCCTTGCTTCCTATCGTGGATCGCGGCCTCTGATCCTAGCCATTCCGCGCGGGGCAGTGCCCATGGGAGCGACGCTGGCGCGCGCCCTCGAGGGAGAATTGGACGTAGTGTTGGTGCGCAAGCTCGGCGCTCCCGGCAACCCGGAATTTGCAGTGGGCGCGGTAGCCGAAACGGGTTGACGGCGTATCGAACCCTATGCCGCCGGGGTGGGCGCGGACGAAGCCTATCTCACGCGCGAGACGGCGCAGCAACTCGATCTTCTCAGGCAACGGCGGGCACTCTGGAAGGGCATCGAGCCCATTGCTCCTGCCGGACGGGTGGTGGTTGTGCTTGACGACGGCATGGCCACGGGTTCGACCATGGCCGTGGCCTTGCAGGCAGTGCGTGCGCAACACCCCCAAAAGCTGGTTTGCGCGGCGCCCGTCGCTTCGCGCGAAGCAGTCGAACGGGTGCAGGGACGCGCCGACGAAGTGGTGTGCCTTGCCACTCCCGAACCCTTCGGCGCGGTTGGCCGCTTCTTTGGCGTTTTCGAGCAAGTGAGCGATGCTGACGCACTTGCCTGTCTGCGTGCGGCGCGAGGTTCGGGGCCGCCCCCGCGCCAGGAGTGATTCGCCGCTGCCCCAAGCGGTGGAGTGCGAGGCAATGGCGCCGCACCCCGAGTGCCTTCCTCGAAGCGTCATGGCGCTTGTGTTGGACCCCGAGCTGGCGAGACGGAATAGGTTCCGAGCTCCTGTTTCATTAGCGGCAGGGAATGGGCAATACCCTTGTGGCAATCGATGCAGGTCTTTCCCTGAGTATAGGCGCTTTGGTGCTGGCGCGCCGCGCGGCGGCCTTGCTCGGTGTAATCGAAGGAATCAAGCTGGTGGCAGTTGCGGCACTCACGCGAATTACTGGCTTGCAAACGCGCCCACTCCGCCTGGGCGAGTTGCAGGCGCTTGGCGTCGAACTTCTCGGGTGTGTCGACGCTGCCGACGAGCTTGTGATAGAGCTCTCCCGTGCTGGTGAGCTTGCGCCAAACTTTGTGGTGCCACTCCCGCGGCACGTGACAATCGGCGCAAGTCGCGCGCACGCCCGTGCGGTTGGCATAGTGCACGCTTTCGCGGTATTCCTTGAACACGTTTTCGCGCATTTCGTGGCAGGAGATGCAGAAACTCTCGGTGTTAGTGACCTCCATCGCCCAGGTTAGTGCGCCCCAGAATACGACGCCGCTCAAGAATACCCCGACCAACATTACTGGCCCGGCGGCCCGTGTACGCGCATGCAGGCCGACTATCCTTGGCGAGTGGCGCCCGCCCCGTTTCATGGCCTGCCTTCCCAGCGCGTGTGGTCTCTCGCAGCCGCCGGCGCCCGGCGGAGTGTGGGCTTGGTTTCCTTGAGTGGGATACTTGATTGGTTTAGGGCGTCGGCTTCCGGGGGGCGGTAAAGATTGGGCACGAGGTCGCGCGCATCCGTTTGCGGGACGTGACACTGAACGCAGAAGTAATAGCGCGCCGCGAGACCGGGGAGCCGCCTGCCTTCGCGGTCGAGATAATGCGAAAGCGCAACCCTGGGCGCGCCAGAATCGGCGTGCCGTTGCCAGGCGTGGCAGTCGAGGCATTTGTTGAAATGGCGGGTGAGCGCGTAGCCCTTGATGCCGTGTGGAATGCGCGGTACTTGCTGCGGATAGTCGCGCGACCAGGGAGCGCGGTCGCGATCGTAGCGATAGTGTTCGACGGCGGGCTCGCTGGCGGTGATCTCGGCACCCCTCAAGCTCACAGGCTTCTCGCTGGCTAGGAGCGGCTGTGCCCAAGCCAAGCCGACGGCGAGGACGAGCACGCCAAGGCGTCGGTCTGCGGAGATCATGCGCGCGTGACGCGGACGGCACATTTCTTGAAATCCGCCGCTCTCGAGATCGGACAGTTGGCGTCCAGGGTGAGTTTGTTGACCAACCGACGCTCGTCGAAGTAGGGCAGGAATACTTGCCCGCGAGGCGGTTTGATGCGCCCGCGGGTCTCGACGCGCGCCTCGATGGCCCCGCGGCGCGACATGATGCGAGCCAACATGCCGGGCTGCAGCCCGCGCGTCCGGGCGTCTTCGGGGTGCATATAGAGCAGCGCCTCGGGAAGCGCGCGGTGCAACTGTGGCACTCGGCGAGTCAAGCTGCCGGTATGCCAGTGTTCGAGCAGGCGCCCGGTACAAAGGTTGAGGTCGAAATCCTTGTCTACGGTTTCGGCAGGCGGCTGATAGGGCAACGCGTAGATGCGTGCTCGGCCGTCTTCCCAGCCATGGAAGCGAATGGTCCCGCCCGCGCGATGATGAGGGTCGCCTACACGATGGCGCGGGGCGGATTCTCGTTCGTCTACCGCCGGCCAGCGGGCAGACTGGCCCTGCGCGTAAAAGGCAAATGGGGCCAGATCGTAGCCGCGCCCCCGGCCGAAGGCGGCGTACTCCTCGAACAAGCCCCGCTGCACGTGGAAGCCGCAGGCCCGCGCTTCGTCGTTGCGGTAGCGCGGCGTGGGGAAGCCATCGATCACCCCATCGCGAAACAGCAGGTCGAAAAGTCTGGTCCCGGGTCCTCGACCAGCGCGCCGACGCAAGGCTTCAGGCCAAGCGTCTTGGGCCCGCAAACGCTTGGCGAACTCGATGAGCTGCCACAGATCGGAGCGAGCCTCGCCGGGAGGCGACACCAGCTGCCCCCAGAACTGGGTACGGCGGTCCGCATTGCCGTAGGCGCCTTCCTTTTCCACCCACATCGCGCTGGGCAGGATGAGATCGGCAGCCAAGGCGGATACCGTCGGGTAGGCCTCGGAGACCACCACAAACGACCGTGGGTGCCGCCAGCCGGGAAAGGCTTCGTCGAGGAGATTGGGCCCAGATTGCAAGGCGTTGCTGCCCATCACCCAGAGGCAGCCGATCGCGCCATCCTTCAAGGCGCGAGCAAGCTCGATCGAGGTGAGCCCAGGGGTGTCGTGCAGTGTCCCTGAAGGCAAGCGCCAGAGCTTTTCGGCGCGTGCCCTGTGCTCTGGGAGTGCGAGAGACATCCCTGCGGGCAAGTGCAGCGGGGCGATGCCGACCTCGTGAATGCTGCCGCGGGCCGAAGGTTGCCCAGGCAATGCCAGGGCACCGCTCCCCGGTTCGCCGAACTTGCCACTGAGCAGGTGCAGATTCAGCAGCAAGTGATTCGCCCATGTGCCGCGGGCATGCTGGCTCACGCCCATACCCCAGAGGGAGAGCACGCGCTTGCCGGGATCGATGAAGACATTCGCCAGCGTCTGTAGCATCTCGTGGCCGAGGCCGCAAATCCGCGCCGTGTGCTCCAACGTATACTCACTCACGAAACGGGCGAATTCCTCCAAGCTGATAGGTTCGGCCTCGCCCGGATCGCCGTGGCGGCGACCATCCAGGCCGACCAGGCCATTGTGGAGTGCGTGGCGCTCGAGCGGGTGCGCGGAACGCAACCCTTGGCCAATGTCGGCCACACCTTTGCGGAAGGTGAAATGACGAGCCGCGAAGGCCGGATCGATCAGGCCGCGGCGAAACAATTCCTGGCAGAGATAGTTCAAGATGGCGAGTTCGCTCTGCGGCGCGATGAGCATGGCTTGATCGGCAAGGTCGAAGGTTCTTTGTCCAACCGTGGACAGCACCAGCACCTGGGTTTCCCGCCGAGACAGGCGGTGGTCGGTAATCCGCGACCAAAGCACCGGAAAGGTCTCGGCGAGGTTGACGCCCCAAAGAACCAGGGTGTCGGCATGTTCGATGTCATCGAAGCTGCCGATCGGTCCCAGCGTGCCAAATGTCCGCAACTCGCTTGCGGCGATGCTGGCGGCGCCATTGCGCGCGCTGCTGTCGATCTGATTGGAGCGCAGTCCGGCGTGCCAGAGCTTGCTGGCCGCGAAGGCTTCCCACAGCGTCCATTGACCCGAACCGAGCAGGGCTACCCCTGTAGGTCCAAGGTGCGTTAGGCTCTCGCGCCACTTCTGCGCCATGATCGCCAGGGCCTGCGACCAAGAAACCGTCGCGAACTCCCCGTGCTTGTCGTACTTGCCCTTGGTTTGGCGTAATAACGGACGGGTGAGTCGATCCGCGCCATAGAGTGAAGGCGCCAAGTAATAACCTTTCACGCATAGCAGGCCACGGTTCACAGGGTGATCGGGGTCACCCTGGATGCCGACGATCCGGCCGTCCTGTACGCCGGCCAGAACGCCGCAACCCGTGGAGCAATAGCGGCAGAGGGACTTGACCCAGTTGAGCCCGCCGGAGGGCATGGCAGCGGCGCCCTTGGGCGCGCCGAGCGTTGCGCCGGCATGCCAGGCCGCCGCGGCGGCACTGGCCTTCAACCAGGCGCGTCGTTGTGAGTTCATCGATGGACGGCCATGGGGGCGGCGCAAGTCCAGGCCATCAGCCCTGGCGCGTCAAATGGATAGCCCCTTCGGGGCAGACGCGCAAGCAGGCGCCGCAGCCGCTGCACAGGGCGGTATCGAGTAGAGGCAGTGGCACGCCGCCGCGGCGCAAGGAGAAGCGAATGGCGTGCGGCGGGCAGGTGTCGGCGCAGCTTGTGCAAGCCACACCCCGCTGCGCGAGGCAGCTCGCGCCTATGGCAGCAATATGGGCCCAGGGCGCGGCGTCAGGGTTGGCGCGGGTCAGCGCGCCTGGCATGCAAGCAGCTAGGCATTCGCCACAGAAAGTGCATTCGCCTTGGGCAAAATCTGCTTCGGGAAACCCGCCAACGCCACTCACCAAGAGCCCAGTGGGGCACGCCTCGAGACAGGCGTCGCAGCGCGTGCAGCTGTGCTCGAAGGCGGCCTCGGCCAAAGCCCAGGGAGGGCGAAAGGGGACGCTTCGGCCAGCCCGTTCGCCGCGAAGGAACAGACGCCTGGCGAGCAACATGGGCGTGATTCACCAAGGTTTCGGGATGTACGGGGATTTAATGCTGAAAGCACACCCGCACTATTGACGCTCGTCAAATTGGCGCACCCAAAGGGGACTTCCGAGCACCAGACCATAGCGATCACAGTTCCGCCTACGGCATCATTGACCAATGCGCCTCATGGCGCGCATCATCAAGCGCGCACGTCGACTTGGAGGCCGAACATGAAACGTTTCCTGGCGGGCTTGTGCCTGATCGCGTTTGCAGCCCCGGTTGTCGCGGAGGGAATTCTCGAGGTGGGCACCTGGGTCAAGCGCGGCAGCGGAAAGGCGCCGCTGGTGCTCACCATCGAAGCAGCGGGAAGCGCGCGCAAGCTAACCTACCGCCTGCGACTCGCCGATGGCCGCTTGGATCCGAACTACGAACAGGTCCTGGTTACCAAGCTCGATGGCCAGGATGCGCCGCTCCTGGAGCGCGGCAGGCCGAGCGGCCAGACCATGGCCATCAAACGGCTCGATACCCGGCACAGTCACACCGTCATCAAACTGAACGGCCAACTGCTGGCGAACTCGCGCGCTGAACTGTCTGCCGACGGGAAACTGATGACGGTGCAGAACGAATTCGCCGGCACATCGGGCATGCCCGGCGGCAAACAGACGGAGTACTGGGACCGCAAGTAAGCCGTACTGGCGGCGCCAACAAACCGAGCGTGCGGGTGAGGGCGCGGTTCGAGGAATACGCGCCGCCCCGGTGCAATTCACGCCTGCGAATGGTCGATTCGTCAAACCTGGACTTCTAATCCGGCAAGACCCGCGTATTCTCGGCGCCGTGTTCGCACGAGGAGAGGTTGACATGCTTGAAGTGGCCGGTTTTTGCAAGAACTACGACGGTCGGCGCGTGGTGGACAAGGTTGATTTGAGGGTGGCGGCTGGCGAGACGCTCGGATTGCTTGGCCCCAACGGCGCCGGAAAGACCACGACCGTATCGCTGATCTGCGGCCTGGTGCCGGCGGATGCGGGCGTGGCGCGCATCTGCGGCGAACCTCTGCTGGGAGACACCGCGCGAGCCAAGCGCCGTATCGGCTTGGCGCCGCAAGATCTCGCCCTGTTCGATAACCTGTCCGCGCGTGCCAATCTCGAACTCTTTGGCAGCCTGTATGGCATGAGGGGCGCCGTCCTGCGTCGCCGGTGTGCCGAAGTTCTGGAGTTGGTGGGCTTGGCCGATCGCGCCCGGGACCAGCCAGCGCATTTTAGCGGTGGCATGAAGCGCCGCCTCAACATCGCCTGCGCTCTGGTGCACGATCCAGAGCTGCTCATACTCGACGAACCGACGGTGGGGGTCGATCCGCAAAGCCGCAAAGCCATTTTCGAAAATCTCGAAACCCTCAAGGCGCAAGGTAAGGCCGTGATCTACACGACGCACTATATGGAAGAGGCGGAGCGCCTGTGCGACCGCATCCTGGTCATGGACCATGGGCGCATCATCGCCGAAGACAGCGTCACCGGACTCCTGCGTCGCTTGCCGGCGAGCAATATCGTGGAACTCGATGTGGGCGAGAACATCGCCCCCGATGCCCTCACCCTCGTGCCGGGCGTCGCCGAAGCGACGCAAAACGACGGCTGTTTGCGCCTGGCGGTGAGCGATCTACATGCTGATCTGCCGCGGATACTGGCCTGGCTCGGCGAGCGAGGACATCGCCTGCGCGGTGTCCGCTCGGCGCGTGCCACGCTGGAGGATGTATTCCTCGCCCTCACTGGGCATCAACTGCGAGACTGATCATGAACGAAGCCTTTGCTGCCCTGGTAGTGTCGGATCTGCGACTCTATTTCTCCAATCGCCGCGCCCTGATCATGAGTCTCGTGGCGCCGATATTGATTGCCTCGTTTTTCGGTTTCTTGTTTAATACCGGCTCGTCGAGCAAAGCGGCCCGGTTGCCGATGGTCCTGATCGACGCTGATCAAAGCGCCCTGAGCAAAAAGATCGTCGCCGCCATGACCAAAGAAGAAACGCTGGAACTGCGTCCCCTGAATGAAGCCGACGCCCTGGCACAGTTGCGCGCTGGCAAGATCCGTGCGCTGGCGGTTTTGCCTCAAGCTTTCGGCGATCAGGCGGTGGGCGCTTTCTTCAGCCCGGGCGCGAAGCCGGTAGTGGAACTGCGCTTTGATCCTTCCCAGGCGATGGTACTGCCCTTGCTGAGGGGGGTGCTGACTCAGCACATCATGCAGGCGGTGAGTGCCGAGGCCTTCGGCGGCGCCAGTGGTCTCAAAGCCGTGCGCGCTGTGCGCGAGGCGCTGGCCATGGACCCCAGCGTACCCGCCGACGCCAGGAGCGATTTGATAGGGCTTTTCGAAGCCGTGGAGCGGGTGCAGCAGCGAACCGCGACATCAGGCGCGGAGTCGGGCCTCGCGCCGAGCCTTGGTCAGCCCTTCGTTACCCGGGAGATGGCCGTAACTTCGGGCAGTAACAGCAAATACAACAGTTACGCGCACTCCTTCGCCGGAATGGGAGTGCAGTTCATCCTCATGCTGGGCGTGGAGTTGGGCGTTGGGTTGCTCATGATGCGCCGCATGGGATTATGGCAGCGCCTGCGTGCCGCGCCGCTTTCCCGCGCAACGCTATTGGGCAGCCGCACCCTGAGCAGCACCGTCATCGCCGCGGCGCTCATGCTGGCCGTCTTCGTCGCAGGCATGCTGCTTTTTGGTGTGCGTATCGAAGGCAGCCTGCTGGGCTTTCTCGGTCTTGCCCTCACTTTTGGTTTGCTTACCGCCACTTTCGGGCTTCTGATCGCCGCCATCGGCCGCAGCCCCGAGGCAACGCGCGGGCTCGCCATCGTGGCTACCTTGCTGATGGTCATGCTGGGCGGCGCCTGGGTGCCGAGTTTCGTGTTTCCGGAGTGGTTGCAGACCATTTCCTTGGTCGTGCCCACCCGCTGGGCGGTGGACGGATTCGACGCCATGAGCTGGCGCGGCTTGCCCTTTTCCGAAAGCCTTGCGCCCATGGCGGTGATGCTGGGTTTCAGTCTCCTGTTCGGGCTCATCGCGTGGCGGCGCTTTCAATGGGCGGAGTAAAGAAGTGCATCTCGATCCTCGCCGGCGTCGCGTTGCTGTTGGGCGCCTGCGGTGAAGGGGCGCCGCCGTCCACGATAGCCGCCGGCCCGCTGCGCGGGCAGCTGGTGGAGTGCAAGCTCGAAGGCCTCGGGCGCGAGGCGCGCTGCGCCGAACTCGAAGTGCCGGAAAATCCCGCCGCGCCGCCGGGCCGTAAGATCAAGCTGCATGTGGCGGTATTGCCGGCGCTGGCCGAGCGCCCGGCACCTGATCCGGTCTTTATTTTCGCGGGCGGTCCGGGTCAGGCGGCTAGCCGGATTGCTGGACGCAGTATGGGCTTTCTCTCCCGCCTGCGGCGCGAGCGCGATCTGGTTTTCGTCGATCAGCGCGGCACCGGGAAATCCAATCCTCTGTTTTGTGACCTGAATAAAGGCCGCGACTCGCTCGATCATCTGGCCACCCCGGAGTTTCCCCCCGGAGCTTTGCGCGAATGCCTCGCCGGCTTGGCGGCGGATACGCGCTTTTACACCACATCCATCGCCATGGCCGACCTGGACCGCGTGCGCGCTGCACTGGGGTATGAGCGGATCAATCTGTGGGGCGCGTCCTATGGCACGCGCGCGGCCCTGGAATACGTGCGCCAGTTTCCACGGCGGGTGCGCACTGTTGTGCTCGATGGTGTCGCGCCGCCGAGCATTCGCTTGCCACTATACTTTGCACGCGATGGCGAAGCGGCGCTCCAAAGCGCTTTCAAGGACTGCGCCGAAGACACCGGCTGCCGCGAGGTGTTTCCCGACTTAGCGGCCGACTATGATGCGCTCTTGGCTCGGTTTGCGCGCGGTGATGTGAAAGCCACCGTCGTCCATCCGCGGACCGGCCGCACCCGGGAGGTCAGCCTCAGCCGAGATACCGTGCAAGGCACGCTGCGGGCCATGCTCTATTCGCCCGAAACGGCGAGCCTCATCCCGCTCACTTTGCGCGAGGCCCTGCGCGGCAGCTTCGGCCCATTGGTCACTCAGGGCTATGCCATGAGCGACCGCAATGAGCGCGAAGTCGCCCTGGGGTTGTTCCTCTCCGTAGTGTGCAGCGAAGACATGCCGCGCATCACGTCCGAGGATTTGGCGGCGCAGGCGCGCTTTCGACTTCTCGGTCAGGCACTGCACGAAACCATCGCCAAGGCGTGCGCGCTATGGCCCCGCGGCGAAGTGCCCGAGGCGTATTTCGAGCCGGTGAAGAGCGATCTGCCGGTGCTGATTCTCTCTGGCCAGTACGATCCGGTCACTCCGCCGCAATGGGGGGCGGCGGTTGCCGTGCACCTACCCAAGGCGCGCCATATAGTTGCCAGGGCGGGGCACAACGTTTCTTTCGTAGGCTGTGTACCGGAACTCTTGACTCAGTTCGTGCGCGAGGCCGACGCCGGCAAGCTTGACGCGAGTTGTGTGGACAAGATCCAGCGGCCGCATTTTTTCCTCGACTTCGCGGGGCCGGGCGCATGATCGAAGCCAGCTGCCTCAAAAAGCATTTCGGCAAAATCTGCGCCGTGGAAGAGGTGAGCTTCCGCGCCGAAGATGGCTGCGTCACCGGACTCTTGGGCCCCAATGGCGCGGGCAAAACCACAACCCTGCGTATGCTCTGCGGGCTGGTCGAGCCCGATGCCGGTAGCGCGCGCATCGATGGCATCGATGCCACGCAGGATGCGCTGGCCGCGCGCAGGAGCATGGGCGTGTTGTCCGATTCGCGCGGTCTCTACCCGCGGCTCACGGCGCGCGAGAACATTCGCTTTTACGGTGAGCTGCAAGGCATGGCGCGAGGTGAGATCGACGCGGCGATCGAACGTCTCGCGGGCACCCTGGGCCTCGCCGAGCTGCTGGATCGCCCGGCGGCGGGCTACTCCCAGGGCGAGCGTATGAAGACGGCGTTGGCGCGCATGCTCATTCATCAGCCGCGCAATGTCATGCTCGATGAACCCACCAACGGCCTGGACATAATTTCCACGCGCGCAGTGCGCGGATTGATTCGTGGTCTGCGCGAGGAGGGCCGCTGCGTGCTGTTTTCCAGCCACATCATGCAGGAGGTGGCGGCGCTGTGCGATCGCGTCGTCATCATCGCCCGCGGCCGGGTACTGGCGGAAGGGGCACCCGCCCAGTTGCTGTCGCATACCGGCAAGAACGATCTGGAAGAGGCCTTCATCGCCATCATTGGCAGCGAAGAAGGACTATTCGGATGATCCTCACGGTCTTCTTGAAGGAAATGCGCGATCAGTTGCGCGATCGCCGTGCGCTTTTGGGCAGCCTGCTTCCCGTGCTATTGACTGGACCGCTGGTGTTCCTAATTCTTTTCATGGTGGTCAGCGAAGTTCAGAAGAAGGCCGAGCGCTTCGAGCTTCCCGTTCTGAATGCCGAGCGCGCCCCCGCTCTGATGACCTTTCTGGGTAACCAGAATGTTCGCGTGCTTCCCGCACCCGAGGACTATCTTGAGAAGCTGCGCGACGGAAAACTCGATATCGTGCTGGCCATTCCCCAGGCTTACGCTTCCGCGCTCCGCGCCGCGCGCCCCGCGGAAGTGGAACTCATATACGACAGTTCACGCGATCGCGCCCAACCCAGCGTGCGCAGAACGGAACGTCTCCTGCGCGCCTACTCGCTGCAAGTGGGTACCTTGCGCCTGATGATGCGCGGCATCGCGCCCGACCTGCTCGAAGTGCTCCGCCCGGTGGACAGCGACATTGCCAGTGTCCAACAAAAGGGTGCACCGTTGATGATGTTCCTCGGCATCTATGCGGTAATGACCTTGCTCATCGGCTGCATGCATGTCGGCATCGACATGACCGCGGGCGAGCGAGAGAGGGGTTCTCTGGAGCCGCTTTTGCTCAATCCGCTTCCCGGCTGGCAGTTGCTTGCCGGAAAATGGTTCGCTGCTTTGTTCTTCAGCCTCATGGCCACACTGGGTTATCTGCTGGGCTATTACTTGCCGATACGCTTCATGCCTTTGCACCAGATCGATCTGCAAATCGTCTTTGGTTGGCGGGAAATCGCCATCACGCTGCTGATCCTGGCGCCGCTGGCCTGTGCCGCAGCCGCCGCGGTCCTGCTCATCGGCCTTTTGGCCAAGACCCACAAAGAAGCGCAGATCAGCGCCAGTTTCCTCATGCTGGCGGTCGTGGCGGTGCCGGTGCTCCAAGTAATCAACCCCGCCAAAGCGGCGCTCAAGTACATGCCTTTGCCGGTCTATGGCCAGAATCTTCTGCTCACGGCGATCACGCGAGGAGAACCGGTCCCGTGGCAGTATTTTGCCGTGGCTGCCGGTAGCGCCCTGGCGCTAACGGCCATTTTTCTGGCCGCCGCCGCGCGCTTGCTTCGCCGCGAGCGCATCGTCTTCGGCCGCTGAGCGGGCGTTCGGTCCGCGCTCTCGGTCTCGGCGCCAAACCGCGAGTTCGCGAAATTGTCGTCCGAAAACCGCGAGTCCGGCGGCTTGGGGCGAGGATAATGGTGCTCATGGAAACGGATGATGCCCTCTATGCTGCGCTGCTCGCTCGAGATGCGCGCTTCGACGGGCGCTTTTTTGTGGGCGTCACGTCGACGGGCGTCTATTGCCGCCCGGTGTGTCGCGTGCGCCATCCCCGGCGCGCCAACTGCCGCTTTTTCGGCAATGCCGCCGCCGCGGAGGCCGCGGGTTTTCGCCCCTGCCGTCGCTGCCGACCCGAGTTGGCGCCGCCTCAGGTGACACTCGCCAGTGGGGCAGGATTGGCGGGCGCCGCGGCGGCGCGCATCGAAGCGGGCTTGGTGGACGAGAGGGGGCTGCCGGCGCTGGCAGCTCGTTTGGGGATTTCCGAAAGGCATTTACGGCGAGTCTTTCGCGAGGCTTATGGCGTCACTCCCGTCGCCTATCAGCAGACCCAGCGCTTGTTGCTTGCAAAACGGCTACTGACCGATACGACATTGCCCATCACCGAGCTTGCCTTGGCTGCGGGTTTCGGCAGTTTGCGGCGCTTCAACGAGGTCTTTCGCGCGCAATATGGCGTCGCGCCCAGCGCTTGGCGCAAGGAAGGGGACAACGCGGCGCTAGCCGGGCCGGCCGCTGGGGCGCACACCGGATTGCGCTTCGCCCTGGCCTATCGTCCGCCCTTCGATTGGCCGCGCTTGCTCGCATTCCTGGCGGCGCGCGCCATACCGGGTGTGGAGATGGTGGGTGACGGGTGTTATCGGCGCAGCGTGCGCCTGGTGCGTGGCGACGCGATAGTGTCTGGCTGGCTGGAAGTGACCGCGGCGCAAGACCGTAACGTGGTGGTGGCACGTGTGTCGCGGGAACTGTTGCCGGTGTTGCCGCAAGTACTCGCCGGTGTGCGGCATTTGTGCGATCTCGACTGCGAGCCAGCGGCGGTGAATGGCGTTTTGGGCGACTTGGCGGCCGATGCGCCGGGCCTGCGAATTCCCGGCGCTTTCGATGCCTTCGAGATGAGCGTGCGCGCTGTGCTGGGCCAGCAAATCACGGTGCGTGCCGCGCATACGCTGGCCGGGCGCTTGGTTGCGCAACTTGGAGCACCGCTCGGCACACCGTGGCCCGAAATTGGCCGGCTCTTTCCGCGCGCCGAGGATCTCGCCGCTTTGCCGCCTGGGGAAATCGCGGCTCTGGGCATTGTGCGGCAGCGCGCGCGAGCCATCGTTGCTTTGGCCGAGGCCGCTGCAACAGGTAGGCTCGACCTGGCGCCGGGTGCCGATCTGCGCAGCGCCCTGGCAAGTCTCCAGGACTTGCCCGGCATCGGCCGCTGGACCGCCCAATACATTGCGTTGAGGGCTTTGGCTTGGCCAGACGCTTGGCCCAGCGGTGATGTGGCTTTGAAGAAAGTGCTGGGCGGCCTCAGCACCCCCGCCGCCGATGCCCTGGCCGAAGCCTGGCGGCCCTGGCGCGGCTACGCCACGGTGCATTTGTGGCGCCGCCTTGCGCAGACCACCGAACGCATTCGCTAAAGGAGCGGGAACATGTCCCAAGCCACGATCTACTGTCTTCGCCCGAGCCCCTTGGGCACCCTCATGCTCGCTGCCCGTGAAGGGGCGCTGATCGGCGTGTGGTTTCTCGACCAGCGGCATTTTCCGAAAGGCCGCGCCAGTTGGCGGGAGTCACCCGAAGATGCCTTGCTCGAGGCGGCCACGCGCCAATTGGAGGAGTGGTTCGCCGGGCGTCGCCGGGTCTTCGAGCTGCCTCTCGCACCATTAGGCACGGTTTTTCAGCAAGCGGTGTGGCGAGAAATCGCCAGGCTGCCGTTTGGCCGGACGGCAACTTATGGCGCCATTGCCCATGCCTTGGGTGCGCCGCAGGCCTGCCGCGCGGTGGGTGCGGCGACCGGGTGCAATCCGCTGTCCATCATCGTTCCCTGCCACCGCTTGCTAGCCGCTAGCGGCGCGCTCACCGGGTATGATGGCGGACTCGCCCGCAAGGCAGCCTTGCTGGCATTCGAGAAGGGTGGCAACCCTATCCCCGGACCTTGGGTATGACGCGCACGGCCGCGTTGACGCTGATCTGGCCAAGCGGCTATCTTTGGCCCATGCAAACTCCGCGACCATTGGGATGAGCGCGCGGCCGGCGCCCATAGGCGTCTTCGACTCTGGCCTCGGCGGCCTGGCGGTTCTGCGCGCCTTGCGCGAGGCGTTACCTGGCGCCGACCTGCTTTATGTCGCCGACTCGGCGCACGCGCCTTATGGTGAGCGCGAGGATGAATTCATTGCTGACCGTGCGGCAGTCATCGCCCGGTTCTTGCTCGCACGAGGCGCCAGCGCACTGCTCGTCGCCTGCAACACGGCGACGGTGGTGGCAGTGCGTGCCTTGCGCGCTTGGTGTCCGGTGCCGGTGGTGGCCATGGAGCCGGCCATCAAGCCGGCCGCGGCCATCGCGCAGTGGCCGCATCGCGGTGCTGGCTACGCGCCAAACCGTCGCTAGCGCCAGCGTCGCCCGGCTCGTTGCGGATCACGGATCAGGGTGCGTGATTGAACTTATCGCCTGCCCGGGCCTCGTAGAGCGTGTCGAGCGCGGTGAGATGCACGCGCCGCAAACTCGCGCACTGATCGCCCAATACCTGCAGCCCGCAATCGACCGCGGCGCGGACGTCGTGGTGCTGGGCTGCACGCACTATTCTTTTCTGCGCCCGCTGATCGAGGAACTCACCGGCCCACAGGTGATGCTGCTCGATCCTGCGCCGGCCGTGGTCAAGGAACTCCTGCGCCGCATCGACGCCGCGAACAAGACGGAACTCCTGCACCCAGGCGGGCGCGAGCAGTTCTTCTCCAGCGCGCCGCGGCAAGTGGCCGAACCTCTGATCTCATGCCTATGGGGCAAGCGAGTAGAGGTCGAAGCTTTCTGAATGTGGTGTCAGCTATTACCGTGGCCGAGGCTGGGCACAGCGGCGCCCGCCGGCGATATCGGCCTATGCGGCCGCGAAGCGGGCTACGTGGCCGGTGGAGCCTATGGTGGAGCAAGCGCGATCAATGATCCTTGCGACCCGGGGAAAAACCGCCCGTGGCTTACGGCGGCAGGTGGCCCGTCCGAAGCGAGACTCACCCGAGCCCCAATATCACCAAGAAACTCACCCCATCCGCTTCATTGCGCGCGGTGATACTGCCGCCCATTTTGGCGAGATAAGTCTTCGCGACGAAAAGGCCTTGGCCGCGGCTGGAGGAATTGACGGGATCGCTGGTGTCGGAAACGCCGTACTCGAAAATTCGCGGCAGCAGGTCCGCTGATATGGCGGGGCCTTGGTTGTGGATGGTGATTTGCGCTTGCGTGTCAGTGGTTTCCAGGCGCATGGTGATAGCGCTGCCGGGTTCGCGGTAGCGCTCGGCATTGCGCAGGATATGGGTGAAGACATCTTCGAGATGGTATTCATCGGCGCGTACCTTCACCTCGCCAGAAGGCAGGTCGCAATGCAGATGCTCGATGCCTGCATTGTCGGTGATGTGACGCATGAAGGCGGTTAAGTCGAGGGTATCGAGTTCAAGACGCGAGGCTTGAAAAGCTTCGCTCACTGAGGCGCTGCCATAGAGCGTGCGCACGGCCTGCTGCATGCGCTTCAAATAGCGATGGCTCGTGTCTTCGGGTGTGGCGTGGAGCGCCAGGAGCGCTTGCAGTGGCGACATGATTTCGTGGCCCACGGCGTGCCATTGGTCTTTTTCCTGTTCTGCGCGCAAGCGCTCGCGCTCGGCGTCTTCTTTCACTCGGCGCAAGAGATCGTTGAGACAGGTGGCCAGGATGCCCAGTTCGTCGCGGCCCTTGAGGTCGGACAAATCGAAGTGCTCCAGGCCTTCGGTGCGTTTGACCGTGCCCGAGAGCGCTTGCGAGCGGCGCGTGAGTTTGGCGATGCGATGCATGATGCCCAGCTCCATGACTGCCCAGGCCAGGCCCAGCGCCAGCAGCATCGCCACGACGAACCAGGCGAGGCGTGTGGCGACCACCGCCAGAGCGCGATTGACGCCGCGCGCGTCACCATGGAGTTCGAGACCAAAACGCCCCGCCGGGGTGCCGATTTCATCGCTCAGCGTGACCGGGTCGGCCACCTGCTCGATGGGCAATTGCCGTATCAGTCGTGTAAGCAGCGGCGAAGCGGGCTCGCTCTCGTCGTCTTGTCCGACGAGGCGTGCCACTTCCTGCGAGCGACCGGACACCCGCCGGGTGAGCACCAAGGTTTCGCCAGGCAGCAGCAGACGCGCCAGGTCGCTCAAGGCGAAAGGGGGCATCGCGCCGGCGGCGTTGCTGTCGAAGAGCGGTGCCTCATCCTCGGGCGGCAGCACTTCGATGCGCACCGTGATCTCGGATAAATCCGGTGGCGGCCAAACCGGTTTGTCGGGTTGGAACAGCGCGTCGCGCAACACCTCTACGGGCAGGCGCAAAGAGAAGAAGGAACGCCGCGCGCAGTCTTCGTTGCGAGGCGCGCTCGCTTCGAGGCATTGGCCTTCTTGCCACACCCAGCCGCGAAAATCTTTCACCGGGCGGGCTCCGGTGTAATCGCGTTCTTCGCGTTCGACATACGCCGTGAAGCGCCCGCGTTGGCCCTCGGCGCGCGAGGCGGCAGGGGCGGGCACGGTTTCGAAGGGTGCGACCCAGCGGTATAACCGGCCCCGCAAGTCCACGGTGGCGCGCAGGCGGTGGGCGCCGTCGAGAAACACATCGCCGATGCGGTGCGCCACCAACGCGCCACTCACAAAGGTGCCCGCGGCGTAAATGAAGCCGCCGGCCCAAGGGTTGTTGCCGATGGCCACGCAGACGCTGCCTTCGTTCGGGTAGCGCACCAGGCAGCCCGCCATTTCCACGGCGTTGCGCACCTTGGTCTGGTCGTCGAAATCGAGCGCGGAGTAGGGCAGCAGCACGGGCGAGAGTGGGGTCACTTGCTCGCGGCGGTGAGGGTTAAGGAGCGCCAGTTGCCCCGAAGGGTGGCGCAATTGGGCCACGATCTGCGCCCTGGTTTTGGCCAGACGCTCCTGATAATGATCGGCGCTGCGCTGCTTTTCCTCTTGCAGCACGGTGATGGCTAGCGCCAGCACGGCGACCCCCAGTAGCAGAAACGAAGCGCGAAAGAGTAGGCGCAGGCGGAAGGAGGCGAGCCAGTCGAAAGCCCGGGTCACGACTTTTCAGCCCAGCGAAACCCGCGCATGGGAATGTTCTCGATGCCTTCGAAGTGCTCGTCGATCTCCCGGAAGGCTTCGCGGATGGTGCTGATGTGCTTCCGGATGTTGTCGCGGTTGCGGCCGCTTTTCACGACTCGGAAAAGTTCCTCATACGACACCACGTCGCCGCGTCGAGCGTAGAGCGCGGCGAGGATGCGCTGCGCGGTGAGCGGCAGATTCACTCTTTGGCCGCGCCACATCGGCGCCGCCTGGCGCAAGGGATCGAGGCACAATTCGTGGTCGCTGGCGGCAGGGGCGGCAGCTTTGCGCCGCGCCGCCGAGGCGCGCAGGATTTCGAGGAAAGTGTCGATGAAGTCACTTTCTTCGAAGCTGGTCTTTTGCAGATAGTCCCAGGCGTCCAGGGCTTTCATGATGCTGCGGTAAATCGCCGCCGGCATGGCCGACACGACCAGCACTGGCGTACCGCGCCCGGTTTTGTTGATGGCGTTGATGATCGCCACGCCGGCGTGGCGCTCGCGCCCTAATTCGATATCCAGCACCACGGCGTCGTAATCCTCGCGGGCGACCGCGGCTTCGGCTTCGTCGCGGCTGAAAAACTGTTCCACCGTGATGCCTGGCTTGGCGGCAAGAATCCAGCCCCGCAACTGATTGCTGGTGGGCAGGTCGTCCTCGATGATGGCCACTGTGTGCATGCGTGAAGTATGGCCGGTTTTGTCAGCCCGTGCAGCAGCGCGGCGTGAAGGTTTCTTCACAGGCCGGAGCGCGGCTACGCGAGCGCGACCAAAGTCACCCGGCGACGGCATGGCATGTTCCGCGGCCCTGGCGCGAGGATGCATACACCGGCCGGCGACCCCGCGATGCCCCCGCCGCCGGAGGACAGCGCCGGGGCATTGCGGCTTGCCAGGGAAGGTCCATCATGAACGCCAGATTGCAATCGCTCTTCGCCAAACTCCGTCATCGCCGCAATCGCGCGCCCGCAGGGGGGGGCGATGGCGACGGTCCGGTAGCCGCCACGGCCGCCAAGGGGTGGCCGGCTGCGCCCCGCGCCTGGTTGGGTGGCGCGCTGGTGCTGGGGCTTCTTGGTGCCGGCGCCTACTACACCTACACTCATCCGCCCCTCGCCGCCATCGAGCGCGGCGAGATCGGGCTGCGCATCAATCGCTGGACCGGCCGCATCGAAGAGCTTTATGAGGGTACGCACTGGCATCTGCCGGGCATTCACGACCTACGGCGCCTGTCGCTGCGGGAGCGCGTTTTTCGCGCCGAGGAGGGCGAAAGCGCGCAAGGTGCCGCGCCCTTTCAGACCGTGGAAGGGTTATCCATTGGTTTGGAAGTGGCGGTGCGTTATGCCCTGGAGCGCAACGAGCTCTTGCACATTGCGCAGAACCTGCCGCGGGATCTCGATGCCGAACTCATCGCCCCAACCGTGCGCGGCGTGCTCTATCAGACCATGGCACAACACACGGTGCGGGAAATCTACTCCAGCAAACGTGAGGCCATACGGCAAAGCGTCGAAGAGGAACTGCGCCGCCGCTTCACTCCGGACGGCATCAAGTTGGTCGAGGTACTGATCGGCAAGATCGATTTGCCGCCGGACTACAAAGCCGGCATGGAGCAGTTGCTGGCCGAGGAATTGGCCTCGGAAAAGATGCGTTACACCCTGGAGCTGAAAGACAAACAAGTCAAACAGACCGAGCTCGAAGCCCAGGCAGAGAAAGTGCGCCGCGAAAAACGCGCCGAAGCATCCGCCTTGGAGCAGGTGATTGCCGCTCAAGCTCAGGCCGAAGCGATGAAGCACGTGCTGCCCTTCAAGCAGAAGCAAATCGAACAGCGCCAGCTCGAAGCCGAGGCGGAAAAGATCACTCGGGTGAAACACGCCGAAGCCGCGTCGCAGGCGCGGCAGATCGAAGCTACGGGCGAAGCCGAGTCGCGCCGCAAACTCGCGGACGCCGAAGCCTATCGCCAGGAACGCTTGGGGCAGATTGCCAGCGCGCAACTGGCGCGCGACGGCGAAGTGATTTCCAGGAATCCGTTGCTGATTCAGAAGACGCTGGCCGACAAACTCTCCGACAAAATTTCGGTGATCATCGCGCCAGCGCCCACCGACGGCGGTTTCATCGGCAGCCATCTCATCGGCCAACTGAAATCCGGCAAATAGTGACTTGAGCCCGAATTCCGGCTCATCCGCCTTAAGGAGGCAATCATGTTGGCTTCGACTCTGTTGGCCTTGGCCATAGTCGCCCAGGACCAAATCGCCTTGCGTGCCGCGCCGCGCGAAAACGCGGCGCAACAGGTGGCGCTGTGGGCTGGCGACAGCCTGGAAGTGCGCGCCGAAAAGGGCGATTACCTGCAAGTCTGGGATCATCGCCGTGAACGCGGCGGCTACGTTCGTGCCAGCACCTTGCGGCGCATTTCGCTCGAGCCCGAGCGGGCCGCGGAATTGTTGGCGGTATTGCGCTTTCTCAAAGACACGCCGGGCAGCGAGGCTCTTGGCATCGCTTATGCCGCAGCCTATCTGCGTGCCGCACCCGCCGCCTCGATCGACGGCGAAGTTTTCGCCGCCCTCGGGGCGATGGCCGAGCGTTTGGCCCAGCGCGGCTCCGGTCTCGCGGGAAAAAACGGCGCGCAGGTGGCGGCGCAATTGGAAGTTGCCGCCGCCTACGGCGTCGCCATGCGCAGCGTGGAGCAGGATGGGCAAGTGCGCCTGTGTTACGAAGGCGAGGCCTTTCGACGTGTGCTGGCGGTGCCGGGCACCGCGCAGCACAAGGCGCAGGCTGCGCTGGCACTCACTCGGCACGAATGCGTCTCCCTCTTGCTCACGCCCGAAGAACGCTTGCAGCATGATTTATGGCGCGTGGAGGTGCTCGACCGGATGGAAACCCAAAGCCTCACGCCGCTTTGGCGTCATCGTCTGAACCTGCGGCGCGCCGGCGTGTGGGCGAGCCTGGCGCATCAATTGGCGCGGCGTCCGCAGACCAAGACCGAAACCGTCGCTTTAGCCGGAACGCGCGCGGTGGAGGCCTTGGCGGCTGTGGACCGTGAAGCTTTGGCGGAGGCCGATCTCTCCAGCTACAGCGAGGCCGCGCTGCGGGTAGGCGCTTCGCGCTGGGCGGTGGAGGCCGGAGCCGAACCTGTGGGCAAGCTGCCGCCCAACCGGCTCGCGCTGCGTCTGGCGCCTGGCAAACCAGGGGAAACCTGCGTGCTGCTGGTCGATGCCAAGCACGATGTGCAGGCCCCACTGCTCAAGCGCTGCACCTACGGCGTGGTGTGGCCCGCGTCGGCCGAGGCCAACGCCCGCGGCAGCGCGCTGGCGCTGGCGGTGCAGCCACTCGATACGTGGCGCGAGTTGTGGATGTTTCGCCTCAAGCCTGGCGGCTGGACGGTGGACGTGCTTCCCCCCGCGGCACGCGATCCGGGCCTGGGCTACGTCGAATTTGCGGGCTGGAGCAAGCACAAGGAACATCTGCTCGCGGCCCGTGAAGTGAAGCTCGGCGCCCGTTACAAAAGAAGCTTCGAAGTGTTGAGCCTCAGAACCCTCGGCACGGTGCGCGAGGCCCAAACGCCCGATGCGCTTTCCGAGTTCTATCGGGGCCAAAGCGCGAACTGGAAGTCGCGCACCGTGGCTTTGCGCTGAGTGCCGGCCATGCCATGTCACCGCCTCAGAAGAGCAGCAATGAATGCGCAAGGCTTTGCCCGCGTCCGCGTCCGCGGCCGCGGCCGCCCCACTCGATTCGCCTGGTCCGAGGCCTTCGTGCGGCCGGCGCGACAGCTTAGCCAGGTGACGTTGCGCGCACTGTTCGAACCCTGGTTCTTTCGCGGCAATCGACTGGCCGAGAGACGCCGCGGTCCCTTCAGTTTCATTCCCAGACGCCCGCGCCGGCGCTGGCGTTGAGCGAAAAGCAGGCGCTTTGAGCGATGTCCTTCCCCAACCCTACTTGGAGTCTTACCATGAACAGCATGAATTACCGCGGCTACACCGCGCGTCTTGCCTACGATGAGCGCGGTCACATTTTCGTCGGGCGAGTGTTGGGTCTGCGTCAGCCCATCGCTTTTTATGCGCAAACCGTCGAAGGTCTGCGCGTGCAATTTCACGCCGCGATCGACAGTTATTTACAAACCTGCCTCGACCGCGGCATACGGCCTGAGGAGCCGGTCTCGGGACGCTTGCAACTCCGCCTTGCGCCGGAAATGCACGGCGCGGTGCGGGTCGCCGCCCAAACCGCGCGCAAGACCGTCAATCAGTGGGTGAGCGACGCACTGGGGCAGGTTTTGCGGGGGTAGCGATGCAGCACTTCGCAGGCAAGCCTCGCCGCGCTGCACGTGTCAATGGATTGGCAAATGACTGGTTTGTTTTGGTCAACTCCAAGGCCCGTTCGGTCGTGTGCACCAAGCAACACCTTCTTCGATCCAACCTTGCGCCTTCATTTCCTCCACCGTTTGGCGGGACGTGGTGTAGCGGTGATTGCTGTCGATGCCGCGTTCAAAGCCGCGGTTGTAGAGCCGATAGACCGCGGCGGTGGCGGTGTCCCTTTCCGTGCGTGGGCAGGTACCATCGCTACCGGCAGGAATCACGCCGAAACCGATCCCTTCGTAATTCAACTTCGGTGCGCCCGGAGGCAGCGTTGCGGCCAGGCTCTTGAGCCATTCGCATTCGGCTCCGCTGCTCGTAAAGAAGTGGCTGTTCGGGCCTGGAGATACGGAGCCGTAGAAGCGACAAACGCCAATGAACAGGAAGGATAGCTGGCTTTCCTCCCAAAAAGTCTGCCCGGTTCTTACCCAACCGGGCCCCGCTCCGCCTTGATCGATGAAGTGAGCCTCGTCTTGGCCGGCGAAAAAGTAGTGGTCGAGCTGGGTATTATGGAACTCGACGATTTGCTCCGGGTTTATGAATAGCGCGCTGGCAATACCGGCGTGAGCGGCAAGCAAGAACGCCAGGCAAGATGTCGCGGCCTTGAGGAAATGGGTTTTCTCGTGAGTAGGCATGATCAGAACCATCCGGTCGTGACATTAAAAAATTGCAGCCGGTAGTCTGGATAGCTCAACTGCCCATCTCCTCCCGTGATTCCGAAAAGAACGCCTCCCTGGTTAGGATCCCAATAGGGACGTTGCGCTGAGGTATCTATTGCTGGGGAGGTGAATATCGTCTGCCCGTTGCGCGTGATCCAGTAGGCGACCCACTGGTTGGTATTGGCGTGCAACGTGTAATTGGTGGTCAGGCTATCGACAAGCAACCCGGCTGGAGTGCAGCTTGTCGGGTAGAGTGAATTGCTGGGATGATAAAAAGATTCGATCTCTCCAAAATAGGCGGGGTTACTAACTGGACCGCAGCCGGCACCCGGCAGAGACGACTTGCCCAGTAGCATTCCGTTCCCTTTTAGTCCCTGGTGCATGGGATCCGTGCCATCAAAGATCAGCGAATGTGCGACGTGCTCAACCGTGCCGCTGAATCCGGTAGACCAGAGATTGAAGTTGGACCAATGAGTTGTCTTCCCCTGCGGGCGATTTCCCGTGGTCCAGAAGCCGCCATAGGTGTAACCATTGAACCGCATGATGGTGAAGTTGCTCGGCACCGAGGGGAGCGGGCCACCCTGCTTCGTGTCGTCCGCGAGCGCTTGGCTCTTTGGCGCCTCGGCCTCGTCCGGATCGGGGAGAAACGCAAGGGTAACTCCCTTGGCTTGGAGTTCAGCAATCTCGGGAGGTGCGACTGGCCGTTTCTTAACGCGAAGTTCGCCGGTGACGGGATGCTTATCGATCACAGCCGTAAACGCTGCGCCATTGCTTGCGCGCATCAAATGGACGGGAGCGCTGGCTGTTGCGCGGTAGTCAATCGGCTCCTGGGCCCCGGCTGCGAAGGTGACAACGCTTGCCGCGAGGCCAATCAAGAAAGTGTGGTGGTTGAACCGGGAAGTGCGGGGGTGGGGGGGGGGTGAACATCAATGCCTCCGCTGATTGATCCGTGGTTGTCGCACGCAATTGCATGCCAAAGGCATGATACATGATAGTCCGTAGTGGAGGTCAATAAATGGCGCGACGAAAATCGGCATTTGGAATGCAGAATAGTCAGTCGACAATATCCCGCTGATGCTGTTCCGGCGGCGAGAACTGTGTCCGCCGCTGCGGGGTGGACTTCCTCGCCGCCCAAGCCGCGCGCAGGACCGTCAATCAGTGGGTGTGCGAAGCACTGGGGCAGGCCTTGCGGGGTTGAGTGCGGTCAGGCGCTGTGGCGGGCGTAGCAGAGGTCGTATTGCGCGGCATCGTCGGATAACAGGGCTTCGATGAGTTCTTGGCGGGAGCCAATTCCGAGGCGATCGACCATCTCTTTGTTGTCGCTCTTGAGCGTGTTGATGGTGATGCCCAGCACTTGGGCAAGCTGCGCGATGTTGGGGTTGCGCGCGCCGGCCACGGCAATGCGCTTTTCTCGCGGGCTGAGCGGCCAGCCGGCAAGACGCCGGGCGACGGTGATGTCCACGGCCTCGAAATAGCGCAAGCTGACGGCTACCCCCGATCCTGCGGCGTCGCTGTGATGCGGCAGCTTTTCGAGAAAGAAATCGAAGCGCCCCCAGGGCTGGTCGATTGGCAGACGCTGCCGCATCTCTCCCGCGTCGTGTTCGAAAAGTCGACGCGCCGCCTCGCGCACCGTGTCGGGCAGTGCCAACCAATCCGGGCGTGCCCATTCCAGGGAGTGCATGTTGGCGCCGCCCAGCAGATAGATCAGGCGTGCACCCTCCTGACTGCGCGCGGACATCGAACCATGGGCCTAAATGAGCAGATTGGTTTCGGCTACGGCATTCATGTCGCTCGTGGGCAAAGCGGACAAGGAGTTGTTCTTGCTGTCGAGCGTGGCCAGCGCGTCGGCCGCATGCTGCAAACTCGCTTGCTCGTTGTCAGTGAAAGGGCCGGCGGCTTTCTGCCGGTAGGCGCTGAGAAATCCTCGGCGCTCGCCATCGGCTATAGCGACCGGGGCCATCGCCAGCCAGCGCACGCCTTGCGAGGCAAAGACTTCCTCGCAAAAATCCAGGGCTTCAGAGTCGGGTCCGGCGATGCGTTCGCGCAGGCCTTCGCCACGGTCTTCCCATTGCTCGCGAAGCGGAAAAATGCGAAACACGGCCTCCAGGTTCGACGCCCACCAGCGGTAGGCAGGCAGATTAGTTTGCTCGCTCATGAAAGCGAGCGGCTGCAATTGCGCGTCGGTCCAGCCAAAACCGCCGAACTTGCATTGCACGCGCTGCCGCCCGATGGGCAGAACGCTCGGCATCAAGGCCAAGCTCGGGTAAGGCAGCTCCGTCAGCCCGCGCAGGTGATCGAGCCACTCGCGCTCGGAGCTGAAGGCGGGGTCGATCTGCAAATGCGGGAAGTTCTACAAAAAGTACTTCATAAAGCTGTGGATTGCGCGACGTTAGGTCGGGGGGACGATTAGGCCCGCTATTGTTTTGCGTGGTATGCAAGTTTGCCTGGGGTTGCCTCTTTCTGCTTGGCACCCCCACCGCAGTGGGGTGTCGCCGGGTGCATCGAACCGAACCGCTTAGGTAATAGTAGGGGTAACGCCCCACCGCAGTGGGGTGTCGCCGGGTGCATCGAACCGATAGATTCGTGCTCAACTGGGAAGCGCGAAACCGCGATGTATTGCAAAGCTCAATGGCACCTCGGGGGGGCGATAAATCCGCATTCTGCGGAGGGTTTGTCAAAGAAGGAGTATGGATGAAAAAGAAACCGATCGGGTTTGTGGCAAGATGTCCTTGTGGCGAAATCGTCAGTGCGACGCACTACGATGAGACTGACCGCCGTGAGGCAGGCCGCATACTTGGGCAATGGCTATCGGAAGGGCGCACCGTAGAACCAAGGTTCGAAGGCTCATGGAGTGCCGTACTGGGAACCTGTTGCTGCGGGGAGGTTTCTGACCTCGAAACTACGGCTCGACTCTTTCTGCGTGATGCCGGATAGCACGTGCCGCCTCGCAGCGATATGCGGAGAAATCCGGCTTCCGTGTAAGCCTCGCAGCCCTAACCCTCGTTCATCTCTTACGCACAAACATGAAGTCCCCGCCCTGATGCCCGGCCTGGCGGATGTCGGCGAACTGCGGCACTTGTTCGGAATTGACCGCCACGGGGCGCCGGAGATCGGCGAAAAGCGAAGTGCCGTCGAGCACGCCGGAGTTGGTCTTTAGCGCCTCGATCAGCGCCGCGGCGAAGGGGGAGTGCCCGCCGCCGGCGGAATCGGCCACCGGCTCGAGGCCGCCCGAGGCGATGATTTGGCGTGCCTTGCGCGTGGTCATGCGCTTGATGTAGTCCTGGTCCTTGGTGGCTTTTTCGGGAATGCCGCGGGTCAGGGTGCCGGAGAAGCAGCTATCGGCGATGATCATGACGTGTTTTGCTCTCAGCGCGCGCAGGGCGTCGCGCAGGGTGTCGTTGGACACCCATTGCGTGCGCTTGTCTTCCTTGGCGTCCACTGGCAACCAAAAGCCTTTGTCGGCCTCTTTGTCGAGCCAGCCGTGGCCGGCGTAGTAGATCAAGAGATTGTCCTGGTCCTTGAGCTTGGCGCGATAGTCATCGAGGATTTCGACGATGTCGGCGCGGGTGGCATCGGTCATCAATTTGACGTCGAAGTTGTAAGCCGATTTGAGCATGTCGGCGACCGCTTTGGCGTCGTTGATGGCGGTGTCGAGTTTGGGCAGATGACGGTAGGCATTGTTGCCGATCACCAGGGCATGATAGCGGCCGAAATCGATGCCGGGAACCGCCGCGGAACGCGAGCCCGCTTGCGGCGTGGCAGCCGCCACAATTGCGGGCGGCGTGAGCAAGGCGGAGCGCTGCTTGTCGTATTCCGCCTTGGTGATGAGCTTCTTCTTCTTCGCGCTTTCCAAGGCCGCGAGCTGCTGGTCGAGTGTTGCGGCTTGCGGCTTGCCAGCCCCTTCCGCCAGGGCGATCTTCTGCTCCACGGCGGCATTGGGCAGGCGCGACAGGGAGGCGCGGAAGGCGGCCACCGCTTCCGCGCTGCGGCCCATGGCCAAAAGCAAATCGCCCTTCGCGGCGAGCAGCTTGGGATCGTCGGGTTTCACCCGCAACGCCTGCTCACAACCCAAAAGTGCGGACTCGCCGGTGAGACGAGTGCAGCGCGTTTCGGCCAAGGCGACGTCGATCTCCGAGGCGCCGGCGCTACGCTCCTTGCGCGCGAGCCAGGCGGCTTCCTCGGCCATGCTCTCGACTTCGTGCCGCCGCTGCAGAAGACCGGCGTCCTTGGGGCTTCGCGCCAAAGCCGCTTCCAGTGCGGCCTTGGCGCGTTCATAGTGCTTGGCGCTGATCCAAGGATCTACGAGCTGCAAAACTTCGCGCGCGCTAGCCGTCGCAATTGCGTTGCGGCAAGCGGGTTCCAGTTCCGGCGCACCTTCGGGCTGGCAAACATCGAGAGGAGCGGCCGCCGCTTCGCCCAGGGCAAGACCCAAGGCAGCGAGCAAGCAGGCGAGGCGCGAAGTGTTCATGATACAGTCCTCCAGAAGGCTTCCTCAGTAATTGCCTCCCCGGCGCGAACTTTGCAGGTCCGGGTTGTAGGCCCATTCACCCGAGGGGAGGCGAATAATGCCAAAGAGGTAACGCTGGGCGATGGGTTGATAGGGCGGCGACTCGGCAGCCAGGAGTCCATCGAGCTGCGTGCGTGCCGCGCCCAGCTGACTCGCCAGTTTGTCGGCGCGCTGGCGAACTTCTTCGGCGTAAGCGACGACTTGCGCCAGATCCTTCGACTGCCGGGCATCACGCGAAAGTATGGCCAGCACCTGTGCTTCCTGGCGCAAGGGTTTCAGCGCCGCAATGACTGTGGGGAGCCCCGCCTTGAGGTTGGCGCTGACGTCCTTGACTTCGGCGGCGAAACCGAGGTGGTCCGCCGAACTATCGAGTGATTTCATCAGTCCGTAGCCCAAGCCCGGACCCTGCTTCTCCAAGGCCGGATTGAGCGCATGCAGGACATGACCGAGGTGGAGCTTGACTTCTTTCATGTCGCGGGCGCCGGCGACGGCATAACCGGCGTGCTCGGCGACGATTTTTGCTTCTTGCTGGGCAATCTCGAACAAACCCTTTTTGCCCGGGGTATCCGGCCAGGCGGTCACGGCGTGGCCGACATGGACATGAGCGATGCTGGGCAGTTGTACACTGACACAAGCGGCGAGCCCCAGAGCGGCCAAGGCCGCAATCGACAGCTGGCGAATCATGTAATACCTCCCATCTTCTTGCGGAAACCCCGGTTTGCCGCGGTTTCCCGGTAATTGGACACAGGGTGCAGCAAATTGAGCATAATCCCCGCTGACGGCGATTACAACCCGTGCCAGCGACCTTAGTGCTATGTGGCGGCTCCAGGTGGCCCGGTTCAGCCTGAATTGTGGAGGATCGTGATATGGCTCAAGAATCCGAAAACACGGGCCGTTCAGCCCGTACGGCTTTGCTGGCCAAGTTGCTGCCGGCCACCCGGGCGGCGGCGGCGGCCGCGCAGGGACTCGTTCGTGGTCTGGGTAGCCTGGCACTGCTCTCCGGGCTAGCGGCGGTCTGGCTGGTCTATGCGCTCATCAAGAGCCTCGATCTCGCGTACCTCGCGGCGGGCGTGATCGGCATCCTTCTGCTGTTGCCCGCTCTTATGCTGGGCGTGCTCTGCTTCGCCCTGCGGGAACTCATCGCGGTGCCACCGCGCTTGCAGGTGGTGGTCGCCAAGCTAAAAGGCGGAGCACAGAGTTTCCAGACGGCCATGCACGACCCTGCCGCGGCGCTGCCCAAGAGCAAATGGGCCGCCCTCAAGGAATTCGCCCGAGTGGCGCTGGAACTACGCAGTTTTGGCGGCGAGGTGGCGGAGGTGTTCGTGGTGCTGCGCAGCGCGGCGCTGATCGCCAACCCGGCTTTTGCCCTCATCGCCCTGGTCTGCGCTTTCGAGGGTGTGCTCTTGATCGTCGTGGCGCTGGTGGTCGCCTTGACCATGGCCTTCTGATCGCGTTACGTTTGCTTACCAATGACCTGGACCTTGGCAAAGATTCGCAACACTCGCCTGCGACACTCGGAGGCATGGGAGGACCATGCGAAGAGATCCTCAGGAGATTGCCATGATCATGCCAAGAAAGTCGCTGCTTCGTCCGACCCGCCAATTCATCGTTTCCACGCTGCTGCTGGGGGCATTTACTGCGGCGCACGCCACGCCGGTGGCTCTCACCGACGCCGTGCTCACCATTCAAGGCAGCCAGTCCTGGTTTAGTCTGCCCTCATCTTCCTGCACCAACTTTACCGCCACGCCTGCGATCGTTGGCGATTGGCTCTTGATACCGGGGCACGATCGCGGTCATGGCTGCACGCCGACCAGCAAATATGGCCACAGTCTGTTGGGCTACAAGATCTCCGAGAATCGGATGTACCAAATCCAGAGCAGCGTGGGTAGTGAAACCACGCCGCACTACCGGCCCGAAAACAATCGCATCTATTGGAACACCACCTGGGGCAGCACCGCCCGCATTCTCGATGGGACTACGCTTGAGGTGCTTGCCAGGGTCGACGCGGGCGCCTCATCGGATTCCGCCGGAGTTTACTGGGAGAACGCTTTCTACTTCGGCACCATCAACACCCCCGAAGCGAATTGCCAGGATCCTATCGATAAGTCCTGCGGCATGGTGGCGGCCGCGGACGACAACGGCAATGTCGTCAAACGCATCGACATCGACCAGGGGTTCCGCAGCTGGATTGGTGCGGGTCTTACCACCGACGGCAACGCGCTTTACGTGGGCGGGTCGCCGTCCCACTACGGCAGCACCGAGCCCGACAACCTCTATGGCTGCGCGGTGGTGAAATTCGACGAAAACCTCAACATCCTCAAGAGCTACGACATCGGCACCAAGGGTTGCCAGCGCTCGGGCGCCGGCAACGATGACGAAGACGCTGTCGCAGGCGAAACCGTGCTGGGTCCCGGCAGCGTCTGGGTGCAATATCACAGCGCCAACGACGCCGAGCTCTACACCCACCTCGTGCGACTCAACCGTGATCTCGAAGAGCAGTGCAAGATTCCCCTGTTGACCACCAAGACCAAGCCCGGCGCGTTCTATGGTGCCGCCACCGTGGACAAGGACGGCAACGCGTATTTTCCGATCACCTTGCCCTTTCGTGAAGTCAATCTCGGACAGGCCGCCACCCTGATCAAGGTGACGCCGCAATGCCAGGCGAGCACGCTGGCCTCGGTGGTCAATGCGCGCGCCAATGCCTCGCCCACCTTGATCGACGACCAGTGGGTGCTCTTCGCCTACGACGGCAAACTGCGCCAGCTCACGCTCGACGGGGCGGTTGTGCGCGAATGGACGTTGGGTTCGACGGTCGAGGTCAATGCTTCGCCGTTGCTGCATCAAGGCAAGCTTTATGTCCTGCAGGCTGATGGCACGCTCAACATCATTGGCGACACCGGCTTCACGGGGTATGGCAGCGCCTATTGGCCGCGGTATCGCAAGGACAACCATGGCTCGGGCACGCTGCTCGACGCCGACGGCGTGGTGGAATATTACAGTGCCTCGCTCGATCACTACTTTGTGAGCGGTTCCGCAGCGGAACAAGCCTACATCGATGCCGGCGGCGCAGGCGACTGGCAGCGCACCGGCTTGGGCTTCAAGAGCGGCGGAACGACGGCGGTCTGCCGCTTCTACGGGAACACGGCGATCGATCCAGTGACCGGCCAGCCTTTTGGCCCCAACTCGCACTTTTTCACTGCTGACGCCGCAGAATGCGCCTACCTCCTGAGCATCTTCGATCCGAATGCTCCAGGTTGGATGTTCGAAGGCAACGATTTTCTGACCACGCCGCCAGATGGCGGCAACTGCGGCAGCGGCACGACGCCGGTTTATCGCGCCTACAACAATGGCGCAAGCCGCGGCATCACCAGCAACCACCGCTTGACCAGCAGTGCTGGCGCCTATCAGGACATGCAGGCGCGGGGCTGGAGTGCGGAGGGTGTTGTGATGTGCGCACCGCAGTAGTAATCGACCACTTGGCGCGGGCGGATGCAAAGCCGCCCGCCTTGCGCCATACTTGCCGCTGATTTGTTTTGGAGCGGATTTTGGTCTGGTACCTGCGCCCTGGCGCCCTATTGTTGTTGATCGTCTGTGTCCCCGCTGCTTTGGCAGAACCCATGGCCGAAGACTGGCGCCAGGTGGAGCAAGCGCTTTCCAACGCCCCGCGTGAAGTGCTGGCGGGCGCGGAGATCGCCTTGCACGAGGCAGAAAG
Source organism: Casimicrobiaceae bacterium (assembly GCA_026646885.1). Lineage (GTDB taxonomy): Bacteria > Pseudomonadota > Gammaproteobacteria > Burkholderiales > Casimicrobiaceae > JACPUX01. The sequence goes on from JAPKHK010000009.1 coordinate 154,623, forward strand.
TTCAGGTGACCCGGCAGCGCGCTTGCGCGCCTTGCGGCTGCGGGCAATGGCCGAAGGCAAGCTCGAGCACTATCCGGCGCTCATTGCGACGCTGAAGCTTGCCAAGCCATTGGCCGAGCGGTTGGCCGACCGCTCGGCGCAGTGCGATCTATTGATTCTCGAAGGGGACGCCCAGGGGGCGGCAGGGCATTACGCACCGGCGGAAAAAATCTATGATGAGGCGCTACGACTTGCCCTCGCCCATGGCCTGGCTGACGCGCGAGCGCGCGCCTTGATGGGCAAAGGCGCGGCGCGTTCCTACGGGGGCTTTGCTTCCGATGCAATCGAGCATTTTGCCGAGGCATATGCCTACTTTGAGCAGCAGAAGGACGCCATCGGGATGGCCTCGGCCTTGGGGGCGATCGGAGACCAGTATCTCGACAGCTCCGGACCGCTCAACGACTATGCACGCGCAATCGAGTACGGCGAGCGCGCCCTGGCGCTGCTTGATCCCAAGCAGCATCGCTACGATGTTGCCGCGCTCTACCACGATCAGGGTCTCAAGCATTTTCAAGTCAAGGACTTTGCCCAGGCAAGGCGCTACTTCCTGCAGGGCATGGCAATCACGCGCGAGTTGCAGGACGACGTCGGGGTCGCTTTCTTCAATTACCGCCTTGCCCGCTTGGCGACCAAGGAAGGGTCCCATGCGCAAGCTCTGACCTACCTCGATCTCGCTGCGCCGGTATTCGCCGCGAACCAGAATGCCATCATGCACTTCGTCGCCGTGCTTGCGCGAGCGGAGGTTTTGTCCTATTTGGAACACAGGCGAGAGGCCCTCGCCTCACTGAATGAGGCGCGTGCCCTGGCGAGAAAGCTCGCTTCGCCGGAGCGCGACGTGGAACTGCACGAAACCGCGGCGGAGATTTTCGAGCGCCTGCGCGACTGGGATAAGGCCTACCGCGAGATTCTGGCGCTGCGCGAGGCCGAAAAGCGCAAGGCGCAAGCTTCGGACAGAGCCCGTGCCGAAGAGTTGAAGACGCGCTTTGACGTGCGCGTCAAAGAAGCCGAGAACGCTTTGCTTCGTTCCCAGGGTGAACTGGCCGAAGCCCGGCTCAAGGAGGCGGATGCACGGCGTCTCACGCTGCTCCTGGCACTGGCGCTGAGCTTCGTCGTTTTCGGGCTACTGGGTTTTCTCATCTGGCGCCAATCCCGGCACAAAATGCGTTTCGCGGCGCTCGCCTTGCGTGATGAGTTGACCGAGGGGCCAAACCGCCGCGCCATTCTCGAATTCGCACGTCTCGAATTCGAGGCCCATCGATTGTTTGGCCGCGATCCATGCCTGGCCCTCATCGACCTGGATCATTTCAAGGCGGTCAATGATAACTATGGGCACGAAGTCGGCGACGAGGTGCTGAAGGCATTTTACCTCGCCGCGCTAGAGGGCCTGCGCAGCAACGATCGGCTCGGTCGTTACGGAGGCGAGGAATTCATGCTGATCATGCCGGGGTCCGACGCCACCATTCTGCCCCTGGTCTTCGAGCGCTTGCGCATGAATGTCGCCCGCATCGAGGTGCCCGGCCTGCCGCAGGGATACCGGCTCACTTTCAGCATGGGTGCAGCCGAACCCCTAGGTGAGCGCGATACCCTCGAAGCGCTGATTCGCCGCGCCGATCAGGCGCTCTACCAGGCCAAGAGAGAAGGCCGCGACACCTATCGTGTGGCTACCGACGCGGCCGACTGGGTGCGCGACTAGCGAGTTGGAACAGGCCCAGGCTCGACGCCGTTCGACTCAGCCGGGTTGAGCGGTGGCGCCGCCAGCACTCGGTCGCGACCGAGCGTTTTGGCCTCGTACAGGAGTCCATCGGCGATGCGCAACAAGGTCTCGCCTTCATTGGCATGCTGGTGGTCCACCACGCCGGCGCTTATGGTGAAGGCAGGAACGCCGGCCCGCGCCACGGCGCGCGGCAGTTCCGCGCGAATCCGTTCTACCAGATCCACCCCGCGGGCGACGTCCAGATCGGTCAAGAGCATCACAAACTCCTCACCTCCAAAGCGGCAGACGAGATCCTCGCGGCGCACCGCCTGCTTAAGCGTCGCTGCCAAGACTTTGAGCGCGGCATCGCCGACCTCATGGCCGTGATTGTCGTTGACCTTCTTGAAGTGATCGATATCCGCGATCGCCAGTGCAAACGGCGTCTGCCGATCGAGCAGCAGGGCGAGGCGCGCATCGAGGGCCCGGCGATTGTACAGACCGGTGAGCGGATCGGTAGTCGCCTTGAGTTCCGAAGCCGCCACAGAGCGGATCACCGCCAGCCGCGTGCCAATCTGATGCGCATTGAAGGTCAGCGACTGCAGTTGGCGATAGAGCGCCGCGTCGCCCGTCGTCCCCAGTGCTCGCATCATACCCGAGCCTCGCCCCCCCACGAACACCGGCGTGCAGGCAGCCGCGCAGCTGGCGTCAATTTGCCCGCCCAAACCGGGACAGGCACTCAGAGCCATGCTGTCCTCGTAGACCAAACCCTGCCCGCGGCGCACCGTCGGGCATTCGCGCGGCCGACGGATCGTGCAACGCGCCGCAGGGCTCATATCCCCTACAGTGATGCTCTGATTGATTTCTCCGTCCGGGTCGGTAGCCAGCAGAAGCTGCGCGCCACTGTCGTTCGCCATGACCTTGAGTGCTTGCTCGGCAATACGCAGCACGGCGGCTTCATCTTCGGCGATTTCCAGGGCGTGCTGCAGGCGAGCGTCATTCTCGTGGGCGCGCAACCGTTCTTCGGCGTGGCGGGTCTTACCCACCTGCTCGGCGAGGTGCCGTTCGAAAGTGCCGGCGAGTGGGAGCAGCACCAAGTACCAGGCCGCTGGGGCGGCCAGGAGCAAGAACAGGGCAAGGCCGAGCAGCACCCGAGCGGGGGAATCCAAACCTCGCAGCGCGAACTCCGACAGCAGCAGGGCAGCGCCGCATGCAAGCGCCAGAAGCAGCAGCAACAGCAACAGGCGCTGTTGCGCGGCAGCCCCGGACACAGCCTGTGGCGCGGATTGGATCCCGGCTGCGCTGTTTCCGATCTCGCTCGAGCTACTGGTCTTCATCCGTTCTCCTCCGCGTGATCGCAGGCAATTGATGAAAATCGTCCCCCGGCATTGTAAACAAACAGGCCGAGCTCAGGGGCCTTGGCATGATTCCCCGGTGGCTTGAACTTGCGGTGCGGTCATGCGCTCGATGCCCAGCGGCAGGGGTGCGCCCGCGATGATCATTCGATCGCGTCCCAACTGCTTGGCCTGATAGAGCGCTTGGTCGGCGCGAAATAGCAAGTTCTCCGCAGTTGTTTCGTGGGGCGGCAGGTACTCCGCGATGCCGATGCTGATCGTGACGTGAGGCGCGGTAGTGGAGCGTTCGTGCGCAATGCGCAGATCGCGGACCGCGCAACGCAGACTCTCGCCGATGATCGCGGCACCGTCCACGGGCGTTGCGGGCAGTACTAGAGCGAATTCCTCTCCGCCATACCGCGCCGCGAGGTCCGTTGTACGCCGGCAACTTTCTTTGAGCGCTCGGGCCACGCGCTGCAAGCACTCGTCACCCGCAAGGTGCCCGTAGGTGTCGTTGAAGGCCTTGAAGTGATCGACGTCGCACATCAGCAATGCCAGGGGGTGCTGCGAGCGCCGTGCCCGGGCCAGTTCCGCAGACAGGGAGTAGTCGAAAAAGCGCCGGTTGGCGAGACCGGTCAGCGCGTCTTGGCGCGAGAGGCGTTCAAGCTCGCTGTTTGCCGAAGCGAGTTGGCGGGTCAGCGCCAGCAGGCGCTGGCGCATTTGCTCGATGCGAGACATCGCCTGAATCTTCGCCGAAAGCACGACATAGCTCACCGGCTTGACCAGGTAATCGTCGCCGCCGGCGGCGATCGCACGCTCCAGGTCTTGGTCGTCTTCGCTGCCGGAGAGAAATATGATGGGCACCCAATCGTCGCTGAAGGCAGCGCGCAAACGTTTAGCGGTCTCATACCCGTCGAGCACGGGCATGCTCACGTCCATGAGCACCAGCCCGGGGCGCTGGGCCATGAAGGCCTCGATGCCTTGCTCGCCATTCTCTGCTAAAACGACCGCGTGGCCCATTTGTTGCAGCATCTTGGCGATACCCATGCGCAACGTTCGGGAATCATCCACCACCAATACGTTAAGCATTGTGCTCCCTTCAAGCTCCGGCCGGCGTAAGGCCGGCGGACAAGCCGACCAGGGCATGAGGCACCGTTCACCGGGCCCACACCGGCATGTCCGAATTACGGCGCGGCCGAGCGGGACTTTAGCGCGAGAGCGAAGTTCAGGATTTGGGGCCGAACCGGCGGCGCAGCAGGTAGTACTCGTTGTAGGGGTGGTCGTCGGTGATGGTGATACTTCGGTCCTGAGGGAGCAGCTCGCGCAGCGGAACCTCGCGCGCGAGCATGGTGGCCCAGTCGCTTCGCGCGTCTTTTTTTGCCCACTCCTCGAGGTCTCGCCGAGCTTTGGCTGGGAGTTTGGCGAAAAGCGCCTCTGCGGTGAGATCGGGCAGCGGCGACATCGAGGCGAGGTAGTGAACCCCCCACCCCTCGATGGACCCGAATACACGAACATAGGGAAATTCTTCGGCCAAGGATCGAGCGATGGCCTGTTCGATGCGTTTTTCGCCCCCGGGGAACCAAGATTGAAAGATACCCCCGGGCGTGAGATGACGCTTTACGGCTTGATGGAATTCGCGAGAATAGAGCAGGCTGGAGCCGGCCGCTTCCACTGGCGGCGGGGGGTCGATCACGATCACGTCGAACTGCTCGGTGCTGCGGTTGAGGAAGCGCCGGCCATCGTCGATCACCACCCGCCCGAGCGGGCTCGCCAGAAGTTGCCGGGCATCGTCGTGATAGAAGGGGAAAGCCTCTCGCACGCTGGGCACGAGCTCCACTGCGGTGGTGGGGATATCCCAGGAGAGGAGGGAGCGATAGGTGGTGCCCATGCCAAAGCAGATCACTAACCCTGATTGAGGCGGATGAGGCAAAAAAGCGAGCGGTAGGTGGGCGATGTGCTTGGTAACGGGCGTGAGCTCCGTGATACCGATGCCGTTGACCAGCAGGCGGCGTTGCATGCCTTCACCGAGCGATACCACCGTCGCAGTGTGATCGCGCCGGATTTCACAGTTCTTGGCGCCGATGCTACATGGGTCTTCATGACTCACGCTCACCAAGACGCCGAACGTGGCGAGCGCCAAGGAGCCCGGCACCGCGGCCGCACGAAGTTTGCCCTCAAGGTCGCGGCGGTACATCCAGGCAAACGCGATTAGCGGTAGCGCCAGGAGCACCAGGGAATACTTCGCGCCCAGCGCCGGAAGCAAGAGATAGGAAGCAGCTAGGGGCCCGAGGATGCAGCCGAGGGTGTTGAGCGCATACGCGCGCCCGGCGATGCGCGGGTTGCCGCCGCTCATGAGGTCGATGAGCCTCGGCGTGAGGTAGCCCAGCACGGCGCAAAGGGGAAAGAGCGAAATGGTCATGGCGATGAAGCCGCGGCGACCGCCATAGAACACCCGCGGGTCGTTGATGATCACGGGCAGCAAGGAGACGAGAGCCAGCACACCCACCAAAAACGCAATGCTCCTGACTTGCCCTCGCGCCAAGTCGCGCCGGTAGCGCTGTGAGCCGACCCAGGTGGCGACCAGGTAGATTACCAGCAAGGCAGCGAAGGAATAGACTTGCGCGCCGACGATCGGAGTGAAGCTCCTCGCCCAGATGACCTCCATGGCGATCGACACGAAGCCGGTCGTGAACAGGATGGTCCTGCCCCAGGGTGGGGCGGTTCCCAAGCGGGTCGACGTCGCATCGATTGCAGAGTCGATGCGAAAGCTGCCGGGTGCGGCCTTTGCCAGCCACCAGCTGGTTAACGCAATACCCAAGTTCGCGCATCCGGCAATCAGCAGCGTGCGGCGGAACCCAAGCAATTCGACAAAGACCGTCGCAGTGAGCAGAGCGCCCAGTGTCGCCCCCAGCACGTTGGCGAAGTAAAGAAGGCTGAAGCCCTCTCCTTGGCTGGCATCTCGTTCCTTGACATAGCCCATCATCAGCGGAAAAGTGGCCCCCATGAAGACGCACCAGGGAAAGATGGACACGGCGATGGCCAAGGCGGAACCACCCAGATAGGCGCCGGAATCAGCCGCGCCGAAGCTCAAGAGCCGCGCCTCGAAGAACTGGAACAAGATTGGCACTGTCAGAGCGCCGATAGCGATACCAAATTCGGCGATCGCATAGAGCTGGATGGCCGATAATCCAGTGCGGCGTGTGGTTGCTGCCACCACCCGGCCTCCCGCCCAGGAACCCAGCGCGAGGCCGAGCATGAATACCGAAATGACAACCGAGAGGACATGGGTAACGATGCCAAACGAGGCAAAGGCGAGCCTAACCCAAACGACCTGGTAGAGCAGGCCGCAAAAACCGGACACGAAGAACAAGGTGAAGAGCAGGCGATTGAGCCAAGGCGCGGATTGGGGCGGCATGATAGTGTGGGCAAAAAAAAGCCGCGGAGGCAGCAGCCCCGCGGCAGAGTGTTTGGGCTAGGCGAATTATCCCAGAACTTGAGCTACTTCGGACACCAGCGCCTTGAAGCCTTCGATCTGTTGCTCGAGCTTTTCGGGGTCGAGCGCAAAGGGACCCGCGACTTCGAGTGGCACGCTGCTGATCGCCTGGGTGATGTCCTCCTTGCGCTCCATGGCGGTGGTGATCACGGCAGCGACGTAGATCAGGCGCGCCAAGGCTCCCGCGCCGGTGGCGGAGGGCTGGGCGTAATACTCGATGGCGTCTACGATCGGCGCGGGAAAGTTCCAGCGCCGCGCCAGTTCCGCGCCAATCTGACAATGGTCCGTGCCGAGGACCTCCTCCTCCGCGGCGCGTCGAGCACGGAAATCGCCCTCGGCTGCGACGACCTCGAGCTCCGCTCCGGCATGGGGAAAGCCAGTATGTATCAGCAGCTGGCCGATCGCGTGCATCAGGCCTGCGGTGAAGGCAAGGCCAGGTTTCTGCCCAGCGCGTGGGGCGAGGGAGCGAGCGATTAGGGCGACCAGGAAACTCTTGCGCCAAAATTCCGTGAGAGAGAAGCCCTTGATCTGCGCGAACGCGCTGGAGACACTGCAAGTGATAACGATGACTTGCACTTGATTGAGCCCGAGGAGCTTGATCGCATCGTCGACGCTGCCGATCGTTCCGGATAGGCCGTAATAGCTGGAGTTGGCCATGCGCAGCATCTTCGCCACCAGCACTGGATCGCGGCTGACTAGCTCGGCGATGTCTCGCAAATCGACATCTGCGTCTTCCAGGCGAGCAAGTAGATCGCCGACGACGCGAGGCGCGGGCGGCAGCGTCGAAATCTGATGGAAGAACCGGTCCAGCGCACTCATCTTGCTTTCTCCCGATGGGTGTTGTCCCCGCTTGCGGGTCGGTACCCTCGCGTGACGACGCCATTATGGTCATAACGGCACGCTGCGCCAATGCCTTGAACGGACTGTGCCACCTCACCTCCAGATGAAGGCCGCCTCGGCGCTTCAGGACCTGAATCGTAAGCGCAGCACGCGCTTGTCGTATTCGGCTTCGGTCTTGCGAGTGATTTCGACACCATCGGCGTCGAATACCCGTCCGCCGACACGGCGACAGCTTTCCCGTTCATATTGGCAGGGCCCCATTTCGGGGTGACGCTGGCAAAGCGCCGCTACTTTGGGAGGGAACGTAATGGCGGACCAAATTTCCTGGCCTTGTTTGAGCACGCGGCAGCGATAGAGGTGTCGCGCCTCCGTGCTTGCTGTCGCTCCACCTTCGACGGCGTTCGGGGCAGGAGCGGCGCTTGGGGCAAGAGCGGCGTTAGGGGCAGAGGCGGCGCTTAGGGTCGGAGCCTGCACCGACTGGTCGGGGGCGGTGGGGGGGGCTGGGGCCGGCGCGATGAGCACGGGGACATCCATGGAAGCCGGAGCCGGCTCGGGCACATGCGCGCAACCGACCACAAGCAGTGTCGCTGCACCCAATGAAGCGTGGATCGAGCAGGGCCATCGCACGGACGGCTGTCTACGCCGGATCAATGCCAATGTCATCAGGACATTATGCGCTGACCGGGGTGGTGTGGCAACGCGCCGCCCGAAAGGTAAGGTAGGAAAGCGTGGGGGTCAGGCGTGCCGGACGCTGGTCTTCGGCAAGCGGTCAAGGCTGTCCTGTGGGGGAGGCTTGGAGCTGGCCCGGGCTTCGCCGTGCCTATCCCCTATGCTGGGCCCACTCACGATACTTCTTCCCGCCTTCCCCAAGCCGGGACCAAAGACAATCGCCAGGCGGCGCGGGTGGCGGCAGATAGCGAACAAACCCATTTGCAAACAAGGGGAAGCCTTTTGTATATCCTCCCACAGGAAGAGGGGGTGGGCCCGCTAGTCAATCCTTCCAAGGCATCTGTCCGGCTCGGATCCTCTCCGTAATTGTGAAGACTCAAGGCCCCAGTGGCTAATGGCAGGATAGTGTTCGTTCGTAAAGATCATCCGGCGCGAAGGCGATGCCGTGGTCCCAAGTTAGGGTGGCCAGACCAGGGTCGAGGTGCCAGTTGGAGAAGATCTCCCGATCGCGCAACCTCTCTAGATCGTCTCCCCAGAGCTCATCAGCGAGATCGACGATGCCCTGGCGCCCGTCGTCGAAACGTAACCATACGCGATAATCACCCAGGTGTCGGGCTTCGGTAATATAGCGAGACTGGCGCGTCATGATCTCCTCCTGGTTGGGGTGCAACGGCGGATGGGGTTCGGGGGACGCGGCGGAAAAAAGAAAAAACCCCTGATCGCATTACCCGTACGTTGCGGGAGCGTGACCAGAGGTTCCATGCGTCTCCTGTCAGGTCGTTGTTCGCGCCGTCCTCGCTGGTTTGGGCACGTCTCGGCACGCTGCCGGCGAGGATGTGTTCCGCACCCTGACCCAAGTGATTGTGGTTTTCAGGCACGGATAGCCCAAATGGTAGGGGATGAATGCGGCCATGGCAAGCCCCCTGTGTTGCGTTTAGACTCTGGGCGTCACTTGGCGCTTCGCTCAAACGGCGTATTGGAGTCTTACCATGCCGCGTCTGCTGCTCTGGTTCCTCACGCTGCACTGCGCCGCAGCCGTTGCCGCGACGGTACCCGTGGTGGAGTTCCATCATGCTGGCCTGGCACATTATTTCCGCACCGCATCGCGCGCAGAGGCCGAATTCATTGACAATGGTGGTGCCGGGCCGGGGTGGGTGCGCACTGCGCGCGACTTCCTCGCCTGGCCGGATGCGGCGAATGCCCCGGCCGCGGCGGCCGCAGTATGCCGCTTCTACGGCACGCCCAACGTCGGCCCCAACTCACACTTCTATACCGCCGCTGCCGCCGAGTGCGCCTGGGTGCGCACGCTCCCCGAGTGGACTTACGAAGGCATTGCGTTTCATGCGCTGCCTGCCGCCGATGGGTCCTGCGCCGCCGACTTGCAGCCAGTTTGGCGCAATTACAACGACCGGTGGGGGCAGAATGACGCCAACCATCGTTACTCTACTGATCCGAACGTCTACCAGAGCATGATTACCGCCGGCTGGGTCGGTGAGGGCGTAGTGATGTGTGTGCCCAAGGCTGCGACCTCACCCGTCGATGAGGTGGCTTACACCGGCACATTTCCAGAAACCGCGGGAGGCTTCATGCAAGCGGATCTCGCGTTGGATGGGCAAGTGCGTTCCGCATGGGTCTATCGCCCGCCAGCGGCTGCAAATCCACCCTTGATGCTCTTTTTTACCGGGACCGGCGGGACCCTCCAATTCAGTGCGCTCGACGAACTCGGGCGCGCGACGGTCGAGGCTTTTGCCAATCAACATGGTCTGGCGATGATCTTTCCGCTTCCGCGACGTATGGATAGGGGTGACTGGGACAACCACGATGCGGGCACGCCCTACTGGGAAACGGCGGTCGCGGAAGGCATTGCCGCCTTGCCCTCGAGCGACATGAACGTCAATCCAGATCTGAGATTCGTTCGCGCGCTCCTTGCCGAAGCGGCGCGGGCATGGGGCGTCGACACGCGCCGGATCTACTCCAACGGTTTCTCCAATGGCGCCTTCTTTGCCTATTTCGTGGCCAATGTCCTGCGGGATCGAATAGCCGGTTTTGGTCAGACCGGCGGCGGTCTGGTGCGCTCGCATACAACCTTTGGCGAGCCGAGCGCCTGTCTTCCCACGGTGCTGCCCGGCGGCAATGGCACGGCCCGCACCTGTGCGGCGAGCGGGTGGACGCCGACGACCTGCGTGGCCAGCGATGCCATGGCACGGCCGCTGGCGGTGCCGGTGGACGGACGCCTCCCGGCGGCATTCATCGAGGCGAACGACGACGACACCTCCGTGCCCTACGCCCATAGCTGCAATCTGGCCGCCGCCTTGCCAGATTCCGTTGCTCGAACCGTGCGCATCATACACCAGGGCGGTGGGCACATCGTCAATGAAGGCTATCTCGAGCGCAGCTGGCAGTTTCTCCAGGGCTTCGCACTGACACCCTGAAACGGCCCTTCACCCGGCGCGCTTCGCCAGACCGCTAACGGTACTACGGTTCACTACGCCGCTGCCTTCTCGTCGCCCTCCTGCACCTGCGCTTTTGGCCCCATGGCGTCGAAGCGTGCAAGTAGCTCTTGTTCACGCAGCTTGGCGGCGCGCAGGTGGAAGTTCTTGACTTCGCCGTAACCGCGAATCTGCTCCGGCAACGAAGCGATCTCCACGGCCAACGGGAGGCGATCTGCGGTAATGCGGCTCAGCAGGTGCTCGATCAATACCTCATAGTCTTTGACGAGCTGTCTTTCCATCTTGCGCTCGGCGCTTCGGCCGAAGACATCGAGCACGCTACCGCGCAGGAACCTCAGTCGGGCGAGGAGTTTGAACGCGCTTTTCATCCAGGGGCCAAACGCGCGCTTCTCGATCGCGCCGGTTGCCGGATTCGGTTTACCCCACAGCGGCGGTGCCAAATGGAACTGGAGTCTGAAGTCTCCCTCAAAGACCGCGTTCACGCGGCGGTCGAATTCGCCGTCGGTATAGAGGCGGGCCACCTCGTACTCGTCTTTGATCGCCAGAAGTTTGAAATAACAACGCGCCACTGCCTCGGTAAGCTGCGTGCCACGGGCGACCGCCCGCTCGGCGCCACGCGTGCGCTCGACCAATGCTGTGTAGCGGGCCGCGTACGCGGTGTTCTGGTAAGCGGTGAGATGACTCACGCGCCGGGCGACGATTTCCTCGAGTGATTGCGATAGGCGCTGGCTTTCCGCCAATGCTTCGCGGGGGCGCGCGTGCGCTTTCACTTTGGCTATATCCACGGCCGCCCAGCGTCCCCAGAGGAAGCTCCTCTTGTTCATCTCCACGGCGGCGCCGTTGATCTCGATGGCACGCATCAGCGCTTCTTCGGTAAGCGGCACCAGGCCCCTCTGATAGGCGTACCCCAACATGAAGGGGTTAGTGGCGATCGAATCCCCCAGCAACCCGGTTGCCAGGCGCGAAGCATCGATGAAGGAGACGCTCTCGCGGCCGACGGCGTCGATGATTTCACGCTCCATCGAATCGACTGGCAACTGCAAATCCGACTCGTGGGTGAACGTGGCGGGCATGGTCACCGAGGCGTTCACCGCGGCGCGCGTGACGCCCATCTGCATTTTGGCCAGCGCTTCATCGGACACCGCCACGAGAACATCGCAGGCGATCACGGCATCGGCATCGCCGGCAGCGATGCGCGTAGCATGGATGCTTTCTGGTCGATCGGCGATCCGCACATGACAGAGCACGGCGCCGTTCTTCTGCGCGAGCCCGGTCATGTCGAGCACCGAAACGCCTTTGCCTTCGAGGTGCGCGGCCATGCCAAGCAAGGCGCCGATGGTGACCACTCCGGTGCCGCCGATCCCGGTGATCATGATGTTGAAGGGCCGGCCGGTTTCGGGTCGCTGAGGCTCGGGGAGGATCGGGAATTCCACCGCGCCGGCTCCGGGAGGTCTCTTGAGCTTCCCGCCCTCGACCGTCACGAAGCTCGGGCAGAAGCCTTTGACGCAGGAATAGTCCTTGTTGCAGGAGCTTTGGTCGATCATGCGCTTCCTGCCAAATTCAGTTTCCACGGGCAAGACCGACACACAATTGGATTTCACGCCGCAGTCGCCGCAACCTTCGCATACCAGCTCGTTGATAAAAACCCGCTTGGGCGGATCGGGATAGGCACCGCGCTTTCTGCGCCGGCGTTTCTCCGCCGCGCAAGTTTGTACGTACAGCAGCACTGTCACCCCTTCAACTTCGCGCAATTCGCGCTGTACCGCATCGAGATCATCGCGGTGCCTTACCGCAACTGCGGCGGGGAAGGGTGCGGCGGCGAACTGCGCGGGGTCGTCGCTCACCACGACCATGCGCTGGACTCCTTCGGCGAGGAGCTGGTCGGCGATCATGCGAGGCGAGAGCGGCCCGTCGACGGGCTGCCCGCCGGTCATCGCCACTGCGTCGTTATAGAGCACTTTGTAAGTAATGTTGACTCGCGCCGCCACGGCGGCGCGCACGGCCAGAATCCCGGAGTGGTAATACGTGCCGTCGCCCAGATTGGCGAAAACATGCTTCTCGCTGGTGAATGGTGCCTGGCCGATCCACGCGGCACCCTCGCCGCCCATTTGCGAGGCTGTTTGGGTGCGCCGGTCCGGCATCCAGGTGACCATGTAGTGGCAGCCGATGCCAGCGATGGCTCGGCTGCCCTCGGGAACGTTGGTGGAAGTGTTGTGCGGGCATCCAGAGCAGAAGTAGGGGATACGCTGCAACTTGCTGCGGGGCCTGGTGAGCGCCTTCTCCTTGGTTTCGAGGAAGGCGAGGCGCTTGACGATGATTTCGCTGGTGTAGAAGCGACCGATGCGCGCCGCGATCACGCGGGCAACCATCGCCGGGGTTAGTTCTCCGTGCGCCGGCAGCAGCCAATCCCCGTGGGGCAGCGCCCATTCCCCTATTTCGTCGAACTTGCCGATCACTCGAGGGCGCACGTCTTCGCGCCAGTTGTAGAGCTGCTCCTTCAATTGGTACTCGATGATGTGGCGCTTTTCTTCCACCACCAGGATTTCATCCAGGCCTTCGGCGAAATGCCGCACGCCCTCGGGCTCGAGCGGCCAGCTCATGCCGACCTTGAAGAGGCGGATGCCGATTTCGGCGGCGTGCTTCTCGTCGATGCCCAGATCGTCGAGCGCCTGCAGTACATCGAGATAGGATTTGCCTGAAGTGATGATGCCCAGCCGCGGTTCGGGGGCATCGATGACCACGCGGTTGAGATGGTTCTTGCGACAATAGGCCAGCGCAGCGTAGACCTTATAGTCCTGGATGCGCCGTTCCTGCACTAGCGGCGGGTCCGGCCAGCGGATGCTGACTCCGTCCGGGGGCAAAGGGAATTCGTCCTGCGTGGGCAATTCGATCTGGACCCGTTCGGGATCGATATACACGGATGCGGATGTTTCCACGGTGTCCGAAATCGCTTTCATCGCGACATAGCAGCCGCAATAGCGGGACATCGCCCAGGCGTGAATGCCGAGGTCCAAGAACTCCTGCACGCCGGCGGGGTTGAGCACTGGAATCAGCGCCGCCGAGAACATGTGGTCGGATTGGTGCGGCAGGGTCGAGGACTTGGCGGCGTGATCGTCACCGGCAATGAGCAGCACACCGCCATACTTGGAGGTTCCGGCGTAGTTTGCGTGCTTGAACACGTCGCCGCTGCGGTCCACGCCCGGTCCTTTGGCGTACCACATTGCAAACACTCCATCGTGCTTGGCACCCGGAAACATGTTGACCTGCTGCGTGCCCCAAACCGAGGTCGCCGCCAGATCCTCATTCAAGCCGGGTTGAAAGTGAATGCCGGCACGCTTGAGGAACTTCTCGGCCTTCCACAGCGCTTGGTCGACTCCACCCAGGGGTGAACCACGATATCCGGAGACGAAGCCCGCAGTATTAAGGCCCGCGGCGCGATCGCGCTGTGTCTGCAGAATCAGTAGCCTCACCAGTGCCTGCGAACCGGTGAGGAACACGCGACCGCTTTCCAACTCCCACTTGTCGTCCAGGGATACACTAGCGAGCGCCATAACGACCTCCGCAATGATGCTTATGTCGAGCGAGTGCTCCGTACCCGGGGAAAGGGGCGGACAGGCGTAGAGATCGCGGCCAAGGGCGAGGCATATCGAACTCCTGCGGGTGTGGTTCGGGAACGATTGACGCGGTCATTGTGTAACCGCGCGCTTAGGCTGACAAGCAGCCACTGCTGGCGGTTGCGTCAACCTGGGCGCAACGATACCGGCTTGGCGCGGGCGAAGCAATTGCCCAGGACCAGGGTGACCGGAAATGATTCGCCGCGCGTGGCGAGCGGGGGTGTGGCAGCGCCCGCGGGAAGGCGGGCGGTTGTGTATCCCTGTGTTGTTTAGTCAGCGCGTTGCCACACGCGGACGTAATCGACCTTGAACACGCTGGGCAAATCGGAGGTCTCAGGTAGCCCCATCCAATCGGGGAAGGTTTCAGTGGAGAAGCGCACCTGCATTGGCGTGTGGAAGTGCGTGTTTACGCTGCTACGGATGAGTTGCCCATCGAAGAAGAAATTGAGCTGGGTCGGCGTCCACTCCAAACCGTAGACGTGAAAGGCGTTCGCCAGACGAACGGGTGCCCGCCAAGACTTCGGCTCGCTCAGGGTGTTTTCGTTGGTCTGCTGGGTGGGGTCGCCCAGGTAGGCCCAGGTACTGGTGTGAATATATTTTTCGTGGCCAGCCGCGCCGCCGCCAACCTCGAAAATATCGATTTCGTACGTCCCGGTGGGAGTCCAGCGATAGAGCCAAAAACCGGAATCGATGGCCAACCGCATCGGTTTTGCGCGGGCTTCAAAATAACCGTAAAGAACAGTCTGCTTACTAGCGACGTAGGACGTCTGATAGTCCCAATATTGGCTAGGTGCACCGGGAATGTTGCCAGCGGTGGCCCAAAGCTCCAACTTGCCATTATTCACGTCTACGTTGTCAGCAACGTAGATTCCTGGGGGATTGCCCAAGAAACTTGCGTTGTAATTGGTCCATTTGGCCAGGTCCAGGGCTCCGGCATTGAACTCGTCCGAGACGCTGGCCACGGCAAGCCACGTCCCGTTCGAAGGCGGAGCCGCCGCCGCGGGAGCTGCGGCAAACATTGACAGCAAGCTGAAGACGGCGATGTAGGGAAGATTGCGGATGTGTGGCAAGGCAGGCGGCATGAGATTAACTCCAGAGGGCGAGGGGCGGAAATCACTCTAGGAGAAGCCATACAACCGCGCAATATGACGGAGGCGTAAAAATGAAATGCAATTGTGATAAGCCGCGCCCAGTAAAGATGTTCGGGGCAAAAAGTTTCTGGCACAGTTCTTGCGCAGTGGTACGTAAAGAAGAGCTCTCTTACTGCTGTCTTATGCTTTTTTCTGGGCGATCATGGAGTTGCGCGGTGCAGGCGCCCGAGATCGTCGTTGGCGGCAGCACCTGACAGACGGTCGGTGATCTTTTTCACCCAGTTGCTGGCGAGGCCGGGCAAGCCACGCAGCGAGGAGAGCGCGTCGGCATCGACACCGGGGGCATGGAAGAGACGCCAGAAATCGGCAAGACTGATGGCACCTGGCAAGCGTTCAACCAGCGTCATCGCGTTTCCAACCTCAATTGTGCCGGGCTCGACGACCCGAAAGTACCATCCGCTCCAGCCTGTTTCCTGCATGGCGGACGCCAGACCTGGCGCGACAAAGCGGTGGTCGAGCTTCCAGCAAGGGCGACGGGGCTGACAAACCTGCAAGACTGCGGTGCCGATGGCGAAGCAATCGCCGATGAACACATTGGTTTCGTCATGCTCGTCGGTCGAAAGATTCTCCCCGAAACTGCCCCGCAGCAGCTGTGGCGCAGCCTGCGGAAAGCGCTTTCGCCAGGCTTCGTAGTGATGAAAAGCGTACTGATGCACGGCCTTCTCGGGGCCTCCGTGCACACGGCGGTCGGCCTGTGCATCTCCCGCAAGACCCTCTCTGCCGACCTCGACTTTGCCGAAGACCGGGAACTTCCAAATGGCGCTCATCTGTCCCTCGCAACCCAAGGGGCGCGGTGTACCGATTTGCACGCAAATCAAAGGGGCAGGGGTGGGCGTAGACATGGCGGCAATCCGGCGCGAGCAAAAGGCCGGATTGTACCCGCCGTTCGCTAATCGCCTTGCTGATGTGCCGGCAACAGTGGCATTTCGTATGCCAGGCGAAGCCGCGGCGCGACCTCCGAGTTCGCGACCGCCGAAACCTCGGGCACGGAGACTTGTCGTTCCGGGTTGACGGGCTGTTGGGCAGCGAACCATACGCCTATCGCCGTCAGCGCGCAGCCCGCCGCGCCAAGCCGCCAGAACCAGAGTTGAGGCGCGGCTGGACGCGTCGCGGCGACCGCTGGTGCGTCCGCTCGCGCCAACAAGGCGCGAGCGGCCCCCAGCCAAGCCAGGTGCTCACGATTCGCGGTGGCAAGCCTCGCGACGACCGCGCGTGCGGCGGCCGCTGCTTGCACTTGAGCTTCACGGTCGCGATTCTCCGCAAGCGTGCGCTCGCGCGCCGCGCTCAAGGCATTGCGCTCCGCTTCCAGGCGCGCCTGCTGAGCTTGGCGCAGTGCTTGTTCGGCATCCTGGCGCACTTTGGCTGCGTGCGCAGCGGCCCGCTCGATATCCACGCGGGCCAGCGTCTCCTTCAGTGCCTCTTCAGTGCTGGTCCGCTGATCCTGCGCGGCTTGCACCTGGGCTTCGACCGCAGCAACACGTTCTCGCTCGGCCCGCGTCAACTCGATTTGCTCGCGCGTCTGCGCGAGGGTGGCCGCCGCCAGGAGCCGACGCTGTGCCAAGAGCTCTTGGGCCTTGGCCACACCATGTCGCTGTGCCGTCACCTCCGCCGACCGTGCCGCGGCCGCGTCACGGTCGATTGCTTCGCGGCGCCGAGCCAGATCGGCCGCTTCCGACTCCGCTTTGGCGCGCTCGGTGGCCGCCGCTTTGGCCGCCGCTTCGGCGGCCAATCGTGTGTTCAGTTCGTCGAGCGCCCGTGCTTCCGCCTCGGCGCGTGCCCTTGCGGCTTGGGTCGCGGTCATCGCGCCGCGCACTCTTTCCAAGGCGAAGCGCGCTGCGGTGCGGGCGGCCTGCTCGCCTTCGCGCGCCTTTTCCAGGGCGGCCGCTTCCGCTTTCGCCTGCGCAGCAAGAGCGGTCTGCGTCGCGCGTTCTGCGGCGGCGCGACGCTCAGCTTGCACTCTGATTTCTCGTTCAGCTTGCTCGCGCGCTAGCGCCAATTCCCGAGCCTGGGCTTCGGACACGAGGCGAGCTTGCGCTTCCTCACGAGCTCGACTCTCCGCTGCGATCCTCTCCTCGGTTTGCGCCAGAACCTCCGCCTCGGCGTGAGATCGGGCCGTTTCGTGAGCCGCGAGTTCGCATTGACGTTGTGCACTGGCCGCGGACAGACGCGCCGCTTCGGCATGCGCCGCGGCGCGCTCGCGCGCTTTGGCGAAAGCCTCCGCCGTGTCGCGAGCAGTGCTCTGCGCAGCTTCGCGCGCTTCGCGCTCTACCTTCTCCTTGGCCATGAGCAGTATGGCGCAGTGCTTGTCCATCGCCGCGCGCGCCCTTTCTTCGTCGGCGAGCCGCATTTGCGCTACCGTATGCTCCTGAGCAGCGGCGAGAGCGGACTCCTCCTCGGCACGTCGCTCCTCGGCTGCGACGCGCGCCGCGGTTTCGGCCGCCAACCGGGCGTTGGCGCTCTCCAATGCGGCGCTTTCCGCTTGAGCGCGAGCTACCGACGCGGCCAGCGCCTGCCGTTCTGCCTCGAGGCGCTTATCGAGCTGTTGGGCTGCTTGCGCGGCCCGTGCGCGTGCTTCTTCGGCGGCATCGGTGAGAGCCCGGTCCAGAGCGATTCGCGCCACCTCCGCCGCGCGCGCCACCTCTTCGGCGGCCGCCCGACTCCGGGCCGCTTCGGCGCTCGCCCGCTCGCTGGCTACGCGCCCCAAGGCAGCTTGGGCGGCCAGGCGCTCGGATTGCTCGCGTTCGATGGCGACACGGGTATGCTCAGCCTCCGCTTGGGTCAGAGCTTCGGCGGCACGGCGTTGCGCCTCTTCCGCGGCGGCGCGGGCTTCGGCTTGGGTGGCCGCTTCGCGCAGCGCCGCGTGCCTAGCCTCCTCGGCGAGGCACGCGGCTCGCTCGACCGCCTCGCAGGTCTGGGCCATTTGGGTGGATTCGCGTTCCGTGGCGGCGCGCGTGCGCGCCGCTTGCGTTGCGCTGGCATCAGCCTCGGCTCGGGCCGCCGCAGCCGCTGCGGCGTCTTCTTCGGCAGCGACCCGGGCAGCCGCCGCCTCGCTTGCGGCGTGTTCGGCCCGGGTGCGATCGAGAGCCCTCTGCAGCATCTTCGCTTCTACCTCGTGTCGCGTACGGGCTATTTCTTCGAGCCGCTCTTCAGCGTTCCGCCGGGCTTGAGCCTGTTGTGCTGCCTGTTTTTCGGCTTGAGCCCGTGCCTGCGCATGGCGTGCGAGTTCGGCGTCGGTTTCGAGCCGGATGGCCAGTGCGCGTACGGCGGCCTGTTCGGATTCCGCGCGCGCGCGGGCGATGGCTTCCTGTTCCTGCTCGACGCTGCTACGTGCGCGTGCTTCCTGCGCGGCTCGTGTTTCCGCCGCTGCACGCTGAATGGCGGCTTCGGCGGCAGTGATTGCCGCAGCGTGATGCTCGGCGGCAGCCTGGACGGCTTCGCGCTCGGCCTGGGCACGTTCTTCGGCGTGTGTACGTGCTTGTTGCTCGAGGCGCTCGCGCTCGCGCAAGGCCTGTTCGATCTGCGCTTCGAATTTGACTCGGGCGGATGCTTCTGTGATCGCCGCTTTCTCGGCCGCTTCGCGCTGCATTACCTGATAACGAACTTGATCGAGTGCTTGGGCTTGGCGCTCGCGTGACTCGTTGGCCGATTCCAGAAGCTCGCGCGCCTCAGCCGCGGCGGCTCGGCTCAGTTCAGCCAAGGCTTCGTCCTCGCGGCGGCGACGCTCGGCAAGTTGTCGCGCTTCATCTTCGAGTCGCACGCGCTCTTCGGCGGCGCGCTGCGCCTGTTCTTCCGCTTCGGCGCGCGCCGCCAGCGCGGCGGCCTCACGTTCCATTGCTTCGGTATGGGCTTGGCTCGCCTTGCCGGCCTGCTCTTCTGCGGCAATGCGGGCACGTGTCGCCGCCAGGGCGGCTTCGGTGGCGCGAATGCGCTCCTGCACCGCGCTCGCTGCTGCCTTTTCGGCGCCAGCCTGCGCGTCTGCCAGGGACCTCGCACGGGCTTCCGCATAGGCGCGATTCTCCGCCGCGAGCGTTGCTTTGGCCTCGGCCTCGACGCGTGCGAAGGCCTCTTTGATCGCACGTAGCTCCGCATCAGCCCGGTCCGGTGAGAGCACGGCGGCGCTGGCCGTGTCTTCGGCCTCCGCGCTGGCCGAGAAAGCGACTCTCAGTCGGGTATTGCCGCGTGCGGTGTGGTTGCTATCCATTTTCGGTCCTCCCGGGAGGGGTCGCCAGAAGCGCAAGGGGCGACCATATACGAAGTGTAGCCCCGGCGGCGGGAGGCCCGAGGCCGCAAGCACGCTTGGAAAAGGCGGTCAATTCGGCTTTTCGGGGAAAGTGGGGGCGTTGCGCAGTTGTCGGAAAATCCCCACTCGAAATGCAGAATACGCCCTAGTTTCCTGGGCGCAAGCGCGTCACAATTTGCCTAACAAGAAGCATGAAGAAAAAAATGCCCGGACCCGAAGGTCCGGGCGAAGTGTCCCGCGGCCCAGGGAGGCAGGCGTCGCGGGATTGCCCCAGGGCGGGGCAACCGATGTCCGGCCTGTGATTTCCCGCAACTTTCGGTTTTCGAAGTGCGGAACTCGTGCACAAGTCGGCGAATGGTTGTCAGTGTATCAAAGACCCTCGCAGTTTTACCGTCTCGCTCCGTCTTTTTTTGGTCGGGGACGCAACCTCACTAACGGGTTGGACGACGCCGGTGCCAGGGTCAACAGACTGATCATTTGTTTTGCGGCACAAGTTCTCAAAACTTCAATCCCTGGCGCCCCGAAGACGAATCGAACGTCCGACCTACCCCTTAGGAGGGGGTTGCTCTATCCACTGAGCTACCGGGGCGTAAGGCGCGAATTGTATCCGGTTCTCGATGCTGCGTCAGCGGTGTATTACAGCGCATTCCAGAAGACTCCGGTGCGAAGCGCGCGCGCTTCGCCGCTTCAGGGAACACTCCGCGGATTCTGTGCTGCGGGTGGGTAGAGGATTTGATCGACGCGGTGGTTCGACTCTCGCACCAAGGGAGTTAGCCGCCCGGCGCAAGAGAAGAACCAGGGTGAAAAGAGGTCTTTGCAGCCGGCACTCCTCACAGCGCGGAACTTACGCCCGGCAGGCCGCGGGCAATCGTCCTTGGGCATACCAGAGGGGCAGCGAATACATGCTCCGGCTGCCGCTTCGCCGGGGATGGTGCTCGTCTGCTCCAGTCCTCTATCCATATGGGAATGCGCCGCCCTGTGGCAGAAGAACCGCATTGGCGTCGCGCGGGCGCATTCTGCCTACGGCGACCACGCAACATGTGCTGACGTAGGAGCCTGCCGCGGCGAGGTGGTGTGAACGTCTACCTGAGGCCAAGGCGCGCGACCAACCGTGCTAACATGCGCGCCGACGTTTTGTTCCCGACCATGCCACTCGCAACTCTCAAGAACGCCTCCCTCGCCTATGGCCATTGGCCGCTCTTGCACCAGGTCGAATTGGTTCTGGAAGCCGGCGAGCGGGTGGCGCTCATCGGCCGCAATGGCACGGGCAAGTCCACACTGCTGAGAGTGCTCGCCGGCGCGGTACCACTCGACGACGGCGAAGCATGGCGGGCACCAGGCGGACGGGTCGCGCTCGTGCCCCAGGAACCAGTGTTTGAGCCCGGGTGGCAAGTCTTTGATGCGGTCGCTGCCGGCTTGGGTGAACTTGGAGAGGGGCTTTCCGCGTATCGGCATGCCTCCCAGGCGCTGGCTACGGGCGGTGGACGCGAGGCGGAAGAAGAGCTGCAGCGCCTGCACGCCCTTCTTGATCATCGGCAGGGCTGGGCCCTGGATCAGCACATCACTGCAGTCCTCGACCGGTTTGGACTCCAGGGCGAGGATTCTGTGGACCGGCTCTCGGGCGGTTGGAAGAAACGGGTGGCGCTGGCGCGGGCCTTGGTCGATGCTCCAGATTTGTTGCTGCTCGACGAGCCCACCAACCACCTCGATCTGGCAGCGATCGAGTGGCTGGAGGCGTTACTGCGAAGCCATGCTGGGAGCGTGGTCTGCGTCACACACGATCGCCGCTTCCTCGACGCAATCGCCACGCGCGTGATCGAGCTGGATCGTGCAAGGCTGCGCTCCTACCCAGGCAGCTTTGGCGCTTATCAGCAGCGCAAGGCGCGGGAGCTTGCTGATGAGGCGGTGGTGACCGCCAAGGCCGATCGCCTTCTGGAAAAGGAAGAGGCATGGATACGCCAAGGTGTCGAGGCGCGCCGAACCCGTGCGGCTGCGCGCATCAGGCGTCTGGAGTGTTTGCGCGAGGAGCGCCTTGCGCGGCGTGCACGCCTGGGCGAGGTTCGCCTCGCCGTGGACGAGGGCGAGCGTTCTGGCCAGCTGGTTGCCGAAATGGAGGGCGTCGAGAAGGCCTTTGGCGAGCGCATCGTGATAAGAGGATTTAGCACGCGCATCATGCGCGGCGACCGCGTCGGTTTGATCGGACCAAATGGAATCGGCAAGACGACGTTTTTGAAGCTCCTGCTTGGGGAGACCGAACCCGACCGGGGCATCGTGCACCGCGGGACCAACCTTCAGGTGGCGCATTTCGACCAACTGCGCGAGCGCCTTGATCCCGATGCGACCCTGGCGGACACGATCAATCCGGGCGCCGAGTACATCGAAATCGGAACTCAACGCAAGCACGTGATCAGCTATCTGGGTGACTTTTTATTCGCCCCTGAGCGCGCACGCTCCCCGGTGCGCTCGCTCTCCGGGGGAGAGCGGGCGCGGCTCTTGCTGGCACGGCTTTTTTCCCGCCCGACCAACGTGCTGGTGCTCGACGAACCCACGAACGATCTCGATATCGAAACCTTGGAACTACTGGAAGACCTGCTGCGCGACTATCGGGGTACGATTTTCCTAGTGAGCCATGACCGCGCCTTCTTGGACAACGTGGTTACCCAGGTGATCGCTTTCGAAGGACAGGGTATCTTGCGCGAGTATCCTGGCGGCTACAGCGACTGGGCTGAATTTCAGCGGCGGCGCGCGCCCACTGTGCTCGAGTCGTTGCCCGCGACGAGAGTGACAAAGGAGCCGCGGCCGGCGGCGCGCCCCGCACTTGCGGCGAAGAGGAGGCTCAGTTCCTGGGAGACGCGGGAACTGGAGGCTTTGCCGGGGCGCATCGATGCCATGGAGGGTGAGATCCAAGCGCTGCAGGAACGCATTGCCGATCCGAACCTTTATCGCGCAGGCGGCGACGAGCTTGCGGCCATACGAGCGCGGCTGGCGGCAAGCGAGAGCGCCTTAGCGCAGCTCTTCGCCCGCTGGGAGGAACTGGAGTCAAGGCGTGCCTGATCTGGCGCAATAGAGACTTGCGGGCGCGTGCCAGCTTCGACCACAATCCAGGGCATGATTCCCTGGCTGGATTCCGAAGACCCGTTTCCGCCGGTCGCTGAGGCACTCAGCGAGCCCAGCGGGTTGCTGGCGGCCGGGGCCGATCTGTCACCAGAGAGATTGCTGAGCGCCTATCGCCAGGGGATCTTCCCTTGGTACGCGGAGGGTCAACCGATTTTGTGGTGGAGCCCCGATCCCCGTATGGTGCTGCGCCTCGAGGAGTTTCACCTCCCGCGGTCGGTGGCCAAGGTGCTGCGGGAGCGCCGCTTCGAAATCCGGGCCGATACCGCCTTTCGCGAAGTAGTGCTCGGCTGCGCGGCGCCCCGCGCCGGCCAAGCGGGTACCTGGATCGTACCGCCGATGCTGGAGGCTTACTGCCGCCTACACGACTTGGGCCATGCGCACTCGGTCGAATCGTGGCGAGACGGACGCCTCGTTGGGGGTCTCTATGGTATCGCCTTGGGTCGAATGTTTTTCGGGGAATCGATGTTCGCTCGCGAAAGCGAAGCGTCGAAAGTCGCCCTTGCCAGTCTGGTGGCGCAATTGCGCCGCCGTGGCTTCGTCATGATAGATTGTCAGCAGGAGACCGCTCATCTGGCGCGTTTCGGGGCGCGGCCGATTCCGCGAGCGGAGTTTGCGCGCGAGATTGGCCCGTTGGTAAACTGCGCCGAACCTTCGCAATCCTGGATCGGCACTTTTGCGCCATGACCCGTCTGAACGACATGCCGCTGGCCGCATTGCAGTTCTATGCCACGGCTCCCTATCCGTGCAGCTACTTGCCGGATCGCGCGGCGCGCTCGCAGGTTGCTACGCCCAGCCATCTCATTGACACGGCAATCTATAGCGAACTGGTGCGGCTGGGTTTTCGGCGCAGCGGGGCCTTCACCTACCGCCCCTATTGCGACAACTGCCGGGCCTGTGTTCCGGTGCGGGTGCCGCTCGCGACCTTCCACCCCTCGCGCAGCCAGCGCCGTGCGTGGGAAAAGCACCGGGATTTGGAAGTTGTACCGCGACCCCTGAGCTTCGTGCCAGAGCACTACGAGCTTTACCTTGACTACCAGCGCAGCCGGCATAGCGGCGGCGGAATGGATCAGGATAGCCACGAGCAGTACCAGCATTTCCTGCTGCACAGCAATGTCGACACTACCCTTAATGAATTTCGAAGTGGCGGCACTCTGAGGATGGTGAGCCTGGTCGACCGCCTGGTTGACGGACTCTCCTCCGTCTATACGTTCTTCGATCCGGACCTGCCGGGCGCAAGTCTCGGAACTTATAGCATCCTCTGGCAGATCGAGCGCTGCCGCGCGCTTCGGCTGCCCTATCTGTACCTTGGCTACTGGATCCGGGAGAGCCCGAAAATGGCTTACAAGAGCAATTTTCGGCCGGTCGAGGGCTTCGTGCGGGGGATGTGGCGACCTCTGGATTGATCGACGCCGATTCAGCCCAGAGTGAAGTAAAAGGTTGCGCCTTCGTTTAAGGCGCTGTGCGCCCAGATCCGTCCACCGTGGCGCGCGATGATCCTCTTGGTCGTGGCCAGGCCGATGCCGTGGCCGGGAAAATCGTCGGGGCGATGCAAGCGCTGAAAGGCACCGAAGAGGCGCTCGGCGAGAGCCATATCGAAGCCTGCGCCGTCGTCCCGCACTTCATAGACGGTTTCTCCCGCTTCATTGGGGAAGGCGCGGAAGCGGATATGGGCCAGCTCCCGGCGCTGAGTGTACTTCCAAGCATTTCCCAGCAGGTTCTGCATCACCAGCTGCAAGAGGGCGCGGTCGCCAGTACCATGCAATCCCGGCGCAACTTCCGTCTCGACTTGGCGTTGCGGCTCAGCGCGAGCAAGTTCGGTGAGAATCTCCATCGCCAGCGCCGAAAGATCGATGTCCTGCCGGTCTAGCGAAGTCTGGCTGACGCGGGAAAGCTGCAATAGCCCCTCGATCTGCTGGTCCATGCGCTCCGCCGCTGCGCGCACGCGCCGCAGGTAATCGCGGCCGGTTTCGTCGAGTTTTTCGGCGTACCGTGCGCCGAGGATTTCCGAGAAGCCGTTGATGGCGCGCAAAGGCGCGCGCAAGTCGTGCGACACCGAGTAACTGAATGACTCGAGTTCCTGGTTGATTTCGCGCAGCTGCTGGGTACGCTCGGCGACCCTTTGTTCCAGGACGGCTTGGGCGCGCTGCACCGCCTCTTCCGCATCATGGCGCGCGGTCACGTCCTCGAATACCCAGATGGAACCCGCAGCGGCATCATCGCGATTGAGTAGGGTGGCGCTGACATTGGCCCAAAAGTGCCGATCTTGTCCGCGCGTCATACGTATTTCTGCGCGGTAGGCTGCTGGCTGAGCCGCATCGGCAATCTGCTCCGCAAATGCGGCGACCGCCTCGCCGCCGAAGATCCGCTCCGCCGCCTGGTCCTGGAGGGATTCGAGGTCAGTGGACAAGAGCTCGGCCGCCTTGCGGTTGGCGCGCAATACCCGCCCCTGGGCAACAAAGACTATCCCCACCAGGGCGTTGTGTAGGATCGATTCCAGTTCGGCACTCTTCCAAGCCAGATCGCGTTCCGCGCGACGCAACTCGGTGATGTCCTGAGCCGTGCCGTAGTATCCACTGAAGGTGCCACCCCCATCGTAGAGGGGCACACCGCTGGCCGAAACCCAGCGCACCTGGCCTTGGGGATCGCGCACGGCGTAGGTAAAATCGCGAAACGGGCGGTGCTCGGCCAGATCGCGCCGATGATCGGCCCAGTTAGCGCTTTCGACGATCACGTGGGGCATTTCCCAGCGGGCTTTGCCGAATACGCTGCGGTCGTCCGTGCCGATGGCCTTGCGGTCTTCACTTGGCGAGAGGGAAACAAAGCGGAATTGGGCGTCTTGTTCCCAGAACCAGTCCGAGGACAGTTCCACCAAGTCACGGAATCGTCGATGCAAGCGCCGCAAACGCTGCTCAGCGGCCTGGCGTTCGGAGATGTCTCGTGCCACGACCACTACGATGCGTTCGCTACCGAAATAGGCCAGGCAAAGGTCTAGCTCTACGGGAAAGATGTCGCCGTCTCGCCGCCGTGCTAGGGCTTCCGTGGTCTCGACGGTCGCGGCGCCTGACTCAAGGTGGTGCAGCAGCGATTCCTGGCGCGCTTCGTCGATTTCGACGTGGATTTCACCAAGCGGGCGGCCGATGAGTTCGCGACGGGGGTGACCATAAAGGCGGCAGGCCGTCTCGTTAGTGTCGATGATGCGCTGGGTGCTGCGATCGATCAGGAAGATCGCGTCGGCGGAGGCATCAATGGCGGTGCGAAAACGACGTAGTTCGTCCTGGGCACGCCGCAGGCGGGTAATGTCCTGGAGCACGAGTAGGGTATGGGACTGCTCCTGCAAAGTCACCGCGGTTGCCGAGACATGAAAGTGCCGCTGACCGTCAGTGGCGAGTCGCTGCAATTCGAACCGAATGGGTGCCGCTTCGGCCCCGGCTTCGCTTCGCCCGACTCGCTCCAACCCGGGCAAACTCAGCCATTCGGTCACCGGCTTGCCGGCTAGCTCAGCCTCGGGATCCAGCTCCAAGAGGCGGCGCAGCGTGGAGTTTACGGTTTTTGCCCGCTGGCGCGAATCCATGACCAACACGCCGGCAGGAATGTGATCGAGCACCGCCCCAAAGTAATGCGCTAACTCCTCGGTACCTCGCTGGGCGGCGTGGTAATAGGCTTCCAACGTCAGGCCAAGATCAAAGAAGATCGCTTTTTCCAGCGCCTCTTGCGCGGGCAGCGCGTTCTGGCCATGGACGCGGTAATGGTCCTCGATCACGCGGGTGGCAGCGCGTTTGAACTGCCGGTAGGCCCCGAGAAACCAGGCCGGCGTCAATCCTATACGGGCATGAGTGTACCCCACCCGCAAGCGACCCTCGGCGTGAGCCAAATCGTGCTGCCCCGTGAGCCCGCGAAAATACTGGAGTTGGGCCTGCTTGACTCGATCTATCGTTGCCGTGTCGGGCAAAAGCGCGGCGATTTCCGAAGTATCGGCAATGCCGCGGTGGAGTTCGTCGATGATCTCGGGAAGCGCAGGCTCGAGTATGGGTGCCAAAGACTCGAGCAAGCGCGCTTCAGGCTCTCCCAGCCCCAGCCATGCAAGGCGCCGACGCAGATCAGCCTGATTGAGGCGCAAGGCGGCGCAAAGTGGGAGAGGGTGGGCGGAGTTTTCAGGCACCGTCGTGTTGTGGCATCACCAAACCAAGAAACGTACCATGCCCGTCGGCGCGAGCAAAGCAGAACGCCCCGGCTGACCACTGGTTTATTCGAAAAGCGCCGAAAAACTGTAAAATTCGCACTTGCGCGTAGGGCGTCGCCGTTGGAAACTATACCAAGACGGAGGGAGGCGAGAACTTTGAGTTTTTTCGGGCGGTTGAAGAACATTTTCGGTGCACCTTCGGCAGAAGCGCCGGCGCGGGCCCCCGCGCGCCCAATTCAGCCCCAAGTGGCGAGCGTCCCGCCCGAGCGGCGAACCCGCAAGCGTATTGACGCGCGGGAAGGGACGCGAGTGCTGATCATTGACGATTCGATCACGATCGTCGCCGCCTTGAAGAAAATGCTGCAATCGGCGGGTTATAAGACCCTCGAAGCCGCAGATGCAGAAAAAGGCGTGGAAGTTGCCAAGCAGGAGATTCCGGACCTGATCTTTCTCGACATCATCCTTCCGGGCATGGATGGATTCGCGGCATTGCGCCAAATTCGTCGCGACCCCACGCTGCGTTTGGTGCCGGTCATCATGATTTCCGGGAACGAGCAGGCAACTGAGCAGTTTTACGCCCAGCGGATCGGCGCCGACGATTTCATGAAGAAGCCCTTTTCTCGCTTCGAGGTATTCGCGCGCATCGAGCGCCTGCTCGATCCGAACCTCGTTCCTCGGCGACCGGGCCCGGGCGCGTCTCCGGCAGCCGGCGAATAGCCCACCAATTGCTCGCTGCGACTCTCCTGGCGCTTGGGCGTTGGGCTGCGGCAAGATAGCACGAAGCGGCAAGTAGGGAGCTTGTTGACGCGGTTTAGGGAAACCTTCATAATTCGCCGTTTCAGTCGGAGGGGTTCCCGAGCGGTCAAAGGGATCAGACTGTAAATCTGACGGCTCTGCCTTCGAAGGTTCGAATCCTTCCCCCTCCACCAGACAATTGCGCGAGGGGTCCGGTGGTTGGGGGCAAGCGTGGTGCGGGCTGTGAGCGAGCGCGGGTGTAGCTCAATGGTAGAGCAGAAGCCTTCCAAGCTTATGACGAGGGTTCGATTCCCTTCACCCGCTCCAATCGATTCTGCGGGAGTCTCTGGTTTAGCCGGTTTTTTGAGCTTGTGGCAGTTGGTGGATGGTGGGCGCGTCGCAGGAGCTTGCGGTGGCCAGTTGCAAAAGCCCATGTAGCTCAGTGGTAGAGCACTCCCTTGGTAAGGGAGAGGTCGCGCGTTCAATCCGCGCCATGGGCACCAGTCGTGCCGTGGACCGCCTGTCGCTGTACATGGCGGCGCTTTGAGGGTTGTAGGATCACACGCTAATCGTTGAGGACATCATCATGGCAAAGGGTAAGTTTGAGCGGACCAAGCCGCACGTGAACGTAGGGACGATTGGGCACGTTGACCATGGGAAGACGACGCTGACGGCGGCGATCACCACGGTGCTGTCGAAGAAGTTTGGCGGTGAAGCCAAGGCCTACGACCAGATTGACAACGCGCCGGAAGAGAAGGCGCGGGGCATTACGATCAACACGGCACACGTTGAATACGAGACGGCCAACCGGCACTACGCGCACGTCG